>NZ_CP043430.1:0-2400000 GCF_008271365.1 Microbacterium sp. 1S1 | reverse complement strand
CGTCGAAGTCGGGGCCGAGCGCCTCGATCGTGGCGGGAGAGAGTACTTCGGCGATGAGCACGACAGGCTTCGGCACAGTGGATCCTTCGGGGCAGCGCGACAGGCGGGAGGGGCCGATGCGCCGCACACCGTCGGGGGCGCGATCGCGACAACTCTACCGGAGCGCCGAGACCGCTCTGCGCCGTATGACGGCGCGACGGATCCGACTCAGGCGCTCGGCAGCGTCAGACTCAGTGCGAGCAGGCTCATCCAGAACACCGCGACGACGCCCAGCCCGGCGAGGAACGTCAGGGCGAGCTCGCCCACACGGCGCCGCCGACCGATCGCGAAGGCGAAACCGAAGACGATCACCGGGAAGACCACGCCGAACAGAAGGGTCGCCCACCCCGTTCCGGTGAGACCGGTCTGAGCCATGGTGATGAGGTGCGCGACCGCGTTCCACACCGCGTAGGCGTAGAAGAGCCCGGCGAGGGCGATCACGGTCCACACGAGCCAGCGCGGCGAGCCGGTCGCCACAGCGGAGGGTGTCTGCGGAGCATTCACGAGCCGATCACCCCCACGGTCACGAAGGGCCAAGGCACGAGCAGCACGACCCCGGCCAAAAGGACCGCCGTACGGATCCAGGAGGCCCTCCCCCGCGTCAGCACCCAGGTCGCGAGGAACCACAGCGCGGGCGCCGCGACGGCCAGCACGAACCAGGGCAGGAACATGAAATCCGCGACGAGGAACGAGGCGAGCGGCTGCAGCCGGAGGCCGCCCGCGATCCAGCCGACCGTGTAGAGCAGGTAGACGCCACCGACGACGCCGACGAGGACCAGCATCGCGTTGCTGGGGCCGGTCGGAGCCCCCTCGTCCTCCGCCGGTGTCCCTGCGGCACCGGTCGTCACGACCTCACTCACGGGCTCGGGGGCCGGCGCCGGCGCCGAACGCGGCGCGGCCGCACGGGCGCGCTGCTCCGCGCTCTCGTCGCCCTCCCAGCTCAGGGCGTCGTCGGAATCGGATGTCATCTCTCCAGCGTAGGACACGGCGGCCACTAGGCTCGGGGATGCCTCGGCGGAGTGGCCGGGGGCTTTCGGGGGAAAGGACAACCATGGCGGAGAACAAGGACACGTCCTCCGGCGCCCAGCGCCGCGTCGACACGGGAGCCCCGACCGGCGAGCCGGCCGCGGGCTGGGCTCCGAGCCCGGAGGCCAAGGCCTCCGCCGCACGCTTCCGCGTCATCGCCGCGGTCCTCTGGGCACTGGCGATCGCCGGCGAGGGCGTCGGCATCTTCTGGCTCCTGCGCCAACGCGAGTTCGTCGACGAGGGCGGCACGCTGCTCCGCGATCCGGACACCGGGCTCTTGGAGGAGCAGGGAGCGACCGCCCAGTTCCCGCAGTGGGCTTTCGTCACCCTGCTCGTCCTCCTGGTGATCATCGCCGCGCTGTCGATCATCGGCTCGATCCTGTGGAAGAAGGCCAACACGCTCGACCCGGCCCGACGCGCGGACAGGACACGGTTCTTCGTCCAGAACCAGCTCGGCGCGATCATCGCGGTCGTCGCCTTCCTCCCCCTCGTGGTCCTCATCTTCCTGAACAAGGACATGGACAAAGGACAGAAGGCGACCGCGGGCATCGTCGGGATCGTCCTGGCGGTCCTCGCCGCGTTCGTCGGGACGAGCTTCGCCCCGCCGTCCGTCGAGCAGTACACCGCGGACCAGTCGGCTGTGATCCAGCTCCTCGGGGCGGACGAGGTCGTGTGGGTCGACGGCGGCAAGGTCTATCACGTCTGCGACGAGGTGCCCGCGATCCAAACCGGCAGCGAGATCCGCACCGGCACCACCTCCGAGGCCATCGAGGCGGGGAAGATCCGGCTCACCCTGCAGTTCGCGTCCGAGCTGCGCACGTGCGGCCTGGCGGTGCCCCAGAATGCCGACGAGATCACCGAGGCCCTCCGCGCGATCCAGGCCGGCCAGGTCGACACGCCTCTCCCCGCGCCCGTCTGGGCCAACCCGACGGATGCTCCGATCCAGATCGAGGATGCCCCCGCCGACGCGAACTGACCGTCAGGAGGCGCTCAGGGCCTCGACGAGACGGTCCTCGGCCGATGCGAGGTGTGCGCGGAGCACCGCGGCCGCACGCTCCGCGTCCCCCGTGGCGACCGCCTCGAGCATCTCCGCATGCTGCGCCGCGATCAGCTCCGCATCGAGGAGGCGCCGTCCCTGCACCTGTGCCATGCACAGCCGCACCTCGTCCAGGACGCTCCGGTACATGCGGCTGGTCCGCTCGCTGCCCAGCGCGTCGATGAGCGCCGTGTGGAAGCGGAGGTCGGGATCCACCGTCGCGGGGTCGGGACCCACGGCCATGGCCTTCAGCTCTGCGTTCGCCTCCACAGCGGCGGGTGGAACGACGGCGCTCTCCGCGAGTTCGCGCAGTGCCGCGCTCTCCAGTCTGATCCGCGTGCGGTAGACGTCGCGGACGGTCTCCGGCTCGATACCGACCACCCGCGCCGTGCGATGCGCCGTCCGCACGAGGAGGCCGCTCGCCACGAGCTGCTCGATGGCTGCTTTGGCGCTGGGGCGCGCGACGCCGTACGCCTGGGAGACGGCCGCCTCGGTGAGCGGCTCCCCTGAGCGGATCTCTCCGGAGAGGATGCGGGTGCGCAGCTGTCCGGTGACCGCATCGACCACGCCGACCACCCCCAGCGGGCGCTCCGTGGTCGAGATCATGCGCAACAGCCTAGCGAGTGGTTCACGCGTCAGTACACTTGTCAGACAATCTTCGAATCGGAGCAGAGGAGCACCGTGCCCACCACCCTCGACCACCCTCTCGACCCGGCGCTGCTGGGAGCTGAGACGCAGGTCCACGCCCGATCCATCGACCGCTTCGCCCGCGCCCACGACGCCTCGCACTACCTGCTCGTCCCGGACGCGGTCCTCTCGCCCGCCGACGCCGAGGGCGTCGCCCGCGCATTCGCGGCGGTCCGGGCGGCCGGGCGCACGCTCACGTTCCGCTCCGGCGGCACCAGCCTCTCCGGTCAGGGCATCAGCGGCGACATCCTCGTCGACACGCGAAGCCGCTTCCGCGACATCCACGTCGAGGACGACGGCGCCGCGATTCGCGTGGGCCCCGGAGCGACCGTCCGCCAGGTGAACACGCGGCTCGCCCGCTACCGCCGCAAGCTCGGACCGGACCCGGCGAGCGAGATCGCGTGCACGATCGGTGGCGTCGTCGCGAACAACTCCAGTGGTATGGCCTGCGGCATCACGGAGAACTCGTATCAGACGATCACGTCGATGGTGGTGGTCCTGCCCAGCGGCACGATCCTCGACACCGGACGCCCGGATGCCGCTGACGTCCTCCGCGCCTCGGAACCCGCGCTGTTCGCTGGGCTCTCCTCCCTGCGGGAGCGCCTGCTCGCCTCCCCCGAGAATGTCGCGTTCCTGCGTCGGCAGTTCTCGATGAAGAACACGATGGGCTACGGCCTCAACGCCCTGCTCGACTTCGACGACCCGGTGCGCATCCTCGAACACCTCCTCATCGGATCGGAAGGGACGCTCGGGTTCGTCGCCGAGGCGCGTTTCCGCACCATCGAGGTGCGCCCGGCGATCGCCACGGGCCTGCTCGTCTTCGAGACGCTGTCGGCGGCGATGACCGCGCTTCCCGCTCTCACGGAGCTCGGACTCGCGACGATCGAGCTCCTGGACGCCGCCTCGCTGCGCGTCGCCCAGGGCCTGAGCGACGTGCCGGCCGCGATCTCCGAGATCGACGTCCAGGGCCATGCTGCGCTGCTCGTCGAGGTACACGCCGCCGACGACCAGGCCCTCGCCCGCGAGAGTGCGGCAGCGCAGGCGCACTTCGACACCCTCCCGCTCGCCGTCGCGCCACGACTGACGACGGATGCAGGAGAGCGCGCCGCGCTGTGGCACGTCCGCAAGGGCCTCTACACCGCGGTCGCCGGCGCCCGCCCGTCCGGTACGACCGCCCTCCTCGAAGACATCGTCGTACCGGTTCCGCGGCTGCTCGCCACCTGCGAACGACTGATCGAACTGTTCGCAGAGCACGGCTACGAGGGCTCGGTCATCTTCGGGCACGCGAAGGACGGCAACGTCCACTTCCTGCTCAACGAGCGCTTCGACGATCCCGACAGCGTGGCGCGGTACCGCCGCTTCACCGACGATCTCGTCGAACTCGTCCTCGCGCAGGAGGGATCGCTGAAAGCGGAGCATGGCACCGGCCGGATCATGGCGCCCTTCGTGCGGCGGCAGTACGGCGACGAGCTCACCGACATGATGTGGGAGATCAAGCGGCTGTTCGACCCGGACGGGATTCTGAACCCCGGCGTCGTGCTGTCCGACGACCCCGACTCTTACCTCCAGGACCTCAAGCGCGTGCCCAGCGTCGAGCGGGAGGTGGACCGCTGCGTCGAGTGCGGCTACTGCGAGCCCACGTGCCCGAGCAAGAGCATCACCCTGACCCCGCGGCAGCGCATCGTGCTGCGACGGGACATGGCCTGGGCCGAGGAACAGGGCGATACGGCGCTGCTGCGCGACCTCCGCGCGGACTACGACTACGACGGCGTGCAGACCTGCGCCGTCGACGGCATGTGCGGCGTGGCGTGTCCGGTGGACATCAACACGGGCGACCTCGTCCGCCGCCTCCGCGCCGAGCAGGAGAACGCCGTGGAGGGCGCCGCCTGGGGAACGGCGGCGAAGCACTGGAGCACCGTCACTCGCGCCGGCGGCGTGGCGCTCACGGTCGCCGACGCACTCCCCGTTCCGCTCGTGCGCGGTGCGACGCGGATCGGACGGGCGGTGCTCGGCGCCGACACCGTGCCGCTCTACGACGGCGGCCTGCCCCGCGGCGGCTCCGCCCCACCCCGACCCGTCTCCCCGCCGGATGCCCAGGCCGTGTTCTTCGGAGCCTGCATCGGCACGATGTTCGGCCCGGAGGACGAGGGCCCCGGCTCCCGTGATGCCCTCCGCGCACTGCTCGACCGTGCCGGGATCCCCGTCGTGGTCCCGGAGGAGAACGGCGGGCTCTGCTGCGGGACGCCGTGGAAGTCGAAGGGTCACCTCGACGGCTACCGCCTCATGTCCGACCGGGTGCTGGCCTCCCTCTGGGACGCCAGTCGGCACGGCGAGCTTCCTGTCGTCTGCGACGCTGCCTCCTGCACCGAGGGTCTCGACGTGATGCTCGCCCAGGCTGTCGCCGCCCATCCCGAGTACACCGGGCTCCGCATCGAGGACGCGACGACGTTCGTCGCGCGGGAGGTGCTGCCGCGCCTCTCCGTCGACGCCAAGCTCCCCTCGATCGCGGTGCACCCGACCTGCTCGACCACCGCGCTCGGCGCTACGGGAGCGTTGACGACAATCGCTGCCGCCGTCGCGGACGAGGTTTATGTACCCGACGGCTGGGGATGCTGCGCGTTCGCCGGCGACCGGGGCATGCTGCACCCCGAGCTCACCGCGAGCGCGACCGAGCAGGAATCGGCCGAGGTCGCGGCCGCCGATACGGCCCGCGGCGGCTTCGACGCCTTCGTCTCAGCGAACCGCACGTGCGAGATCGGCATGACCCGGGCCACCGGCCGCCCGTACCGCCACGTGATCGAGGTGCTCGAGGAGCGCACGCGCCCTGAGCCCCGGCACGGATAGGGCCCCGCCGGAACACCGGCGGGGCCCTATCTGGCGTCCCTGTGCGTCAGGCGCCGTGCGCGGTGAGCACGGCGACCGGAGCGTCGCGGAGACCGGCGGGGATCACGACGCGGGTCGGGCCGCCGTCCGCGGATGCCCGGGCCGGGGTGCCGTCGGCCCACGACAGCGCAGCGGCCTCGAGTTCGGGCGGCAGCTCGAGCGCGCCGGTCGCCGGGTCGAGCGCGTGCACGTGGACCGCGTCCGCCGAGGTCGTGTAGCGGCGAGGGGTTCCCGTCCGCTCCCCCATCCGCGTCCAGGGCCGCGTGCCGTAGATCGCCGAGCCGTTCACGGCCAGCCAGCCGCCGAGCTGCTGCATCGCGGTCCGCTGCAGCGCCGGGATCGAGCCGTCCGCCGCAGGGCCGACATTGATGAGCAGGTTGCCGTTCTTCGCGACGACGTCGACGAGGAGCCGGATCAGAGCCGTCCCGGAGAGCGAGTGCCGCTCGTCCTCCGCCTGGTTGAACCCGAACGAGTAGCCGAGTCCGCGGGTCGACTCCCACGGCTCCGGGATGATGTCCGGGATGTCCGTGTATTCGCGGGTGAGGAAGCCGTGGTACGGCACGCCCCAGCGGTCGTTCACGACCCCGTCCGGGACGGCGTCGAAATAGCGCTGCAGCAGGGCGGCCACGGCGTACTCCTCCGTGCCCTTGCCGCCGTCCGGCCACTCGATGTCGTTCCAGAGGACGTCCGGAGCGAACCGCTCCACGAGTTCCTCCAACTGCGCGGCGGCGTACCGGGAGAAGTGGGCGTCGTTGCGACGGAAGCGGAAGAGGTCGGTGTCGGACTCGATCGGCGGGAAGTCGCTCACATGCCAGTCGAGCGCTCCGGAGTAATACACGCCGAACCTGGCTCCGGCGCGGCGCGTGGCGTCGTGGAACTCGGAGATGAGGTCGCGCCGGGGGCCGCGGGCGACGGCATTGAATCGCGTGGTCGCGGTGTCCCACAGGCAGAACCCCTCGTGGTGCTTGGTCGTGGGCACGACGTAGCGCGCTCCGGCCGCGACGAGCTCGCCGACGAAGGCGTCGGCATCGAAAGCGGCGGCGTCCCATCGGTCGGCGAGGTCCTCGTACGAGGTCCCGGGACCGTAGGTGCGCTGGTGGCGCTCCCACGTCGGACTTCCCGGGATGCGGACCGTGTTGCCGTACCACTCCGCGTACTGGTGCCATGCGTAGGCGTCCTCGGTGGGGATGTTCACGCCCTCGCCGTGCTGCACGGCCCACGCCGGCACGGAGTACAGGCCCCAGTGCACGAAGAACCCGAGCTTGGCGTCGCGGTACCAGTCCGGCACGCCGTTCGCCGGGTAGACCGGGGCCGCCGCACCGAAGTCGGGGCCGGTGCGCTTCTCGAAGTTCATCATGATGCCGTGTCCTCCTCGTCGGCGCCGCGGCGCACGACCACCGCGGTCAGGTCGGGGTCGCCGGTCGTGTCGAACGGGAACACCCCGGGGCGCAGGCGGTGGTGCCCGAGCCGGAGCAGGTCCTGATCCACCCCACCCGGCGTGAGTGCCAGCGTCCACCCCGCCGCCAGCTCATACAGCTCCGGCTCCAGATAGCCGATCTTCACCACGACGATGTCGGCGGTGGTCGGCTCGAGGCCCAGCATCCGGAAGTCGGAGAGGTGGTGGAAGGGCTTGCGGCGCGCGGTCACGATGGCGTGCAGCCCGCCGACCGCGATCACCACCTGGGTGCCGGCGTCCGGGTCGCCATCGGTGATCGAGAACACCGTGCCGCTGATCTCGACCGGTCCGTGAGGTCCGGCATCGACCGCTGCTCCGGCGGACAGCGTGACCGTCGCACCGACGCCCGCCGCCAAGGCTTCGGCGACCGCTCGCGGATCGAAGATCGAGGCGACCAGCGTCGTGTGCGTTCCGTCGGTGAGCTCGGGTCGCAGGAGCAGGTGGGCAAGGGTCCAGGTCACATCCCCCGCTCCCCCGGCCGTCGGGTTGTCCCCGGAGTCCGAGATCACGTATGGACGCGGGGCACCGGGGGCCAGCGCCTCCTCCAGAGCGTCGTCGAGGCTTCCGGTCTTCGCGACGAAGACGAAGTCCTCCCGCGCCTCCCAGAACATCCGGGCGACGCGCTCCGCCTCCCGGGCGATGACCTCCCGGTCGTCGCCGGTGACCACGACGTAGGCCTGGCAGCGCGGTTCGTCCGCCCACGCGTAGCCGATCCACACCGACGCGTCGATGACACCGGGCAGGGCTTCGATCTCGGGGAGCTCGGCATAGATGCTCTGCGCGGGCTCCAGCCGCGTACTGGTCTTCTCCCCCGGCAGGAGCACCGGAACGGGCACCCAGGCGGTGAAGGGCCGCCGCGCCTGCACGTCGCCGCCGTGCGGTCCACGGAGACGGTCGAGCAGGTTCCACACCGCCCGCTCCTTCGTGTTCAGCCAGTCCTCGTGCGGCGCCATGCGGTAGCAGGTGAGCAGATCCACCGCATCGCGCAGCGTCTCCGAGACGTTGCCGTGCAGGTCCATCGACGTGGACACGAGGGTGTCCGGCCCCAGAGCGTCGCGCACCGCGAGGGCCAGATCGCCCTCGGCATCGTCCATCCCGACGACGCTCATCGCGCCGTGGATGTCGAAGAAGAAGCCGTCGAACGGCCCCTGCGCGCGGATGCCCTCGACGAGCGCATCCTTCATCCGCTGATAGGTGTCCGGGTCCACGGCGCCGCCGGGCAGCGACCGGCCGTGGGTGAGCGGGACCCACTCCGCGGCCTCGGCGAGCTCACGTCCGGCATCGAGGAATGGGTAGTACGCCCGCAACGCGTCGCCTGTGTGGATCGTGAAGGCGTCGTCCCCCGAGATGTGCGGGGAGAAGGTGCTCGACTCGATGGAGATGCCGCCGATGCCGATCCGTGGCCGCGCGAGCCCGCCCTCGGCGAGCGGCGGCAGCGGACCCATCCAGATCTCGTGGGCTTCCGGGCGTACGGTCACGGTGCTGTTCTCCTCTGCGGTCGCAGTCGTGGTCAGGAAACGGGGGCGAGAGCGCGCCGAGCGCTCTCGATGGCGCCGAGCGCGACGGCGTCGGCGCCCAGGACGGCCGGGACGATGCGCAGCGCGATGCCGGACACCGGGGCGTCGGTGCGGAGGGTCCGCTCGATCGACGGCGCCAGGAGGTCCCAGGCCGCCGTGACGCCGCCGCCCACGATCGCGGTCGGCAGGTCGAGGAGCGTCGCCGCACTGGCGCAGGCGAGAGCGAGCGCGCGCCCGGCGGCGTCGAACACCGCGCGCGCGTCGGCATCACCGGCACGAGCAACCTCCGCGACGTCCCTCGCATCACTCACCGAGCGTCCGGTGCGCTCTTCGTACCGGCGGGCGATCGACGTCCCGGAGGCCAGGGTCTCCAGGTGCCCGGTCTGCCCGCAGGTGCAGACGAGGTCGCTGTAGCCGGGCGTGTGTCCGATCTCCCCGGCCGCGCCGTGCGGGCCGTGGTGTAGCTCTCCGCCGATGACGAGCGCGCCGCCGACACCCGTGCCGAGCATGACACCGAGCACGTCGGGAACGCTCGGACCCGCCGCGGCGGCTTCACCGAGGAGGAAGGCGTTCACGTCGTTCTCCACCCGCACCGGCACGCCGAGGCGCTGCGCCAGCTCCGGGCCGAGCGGGAAGCCCGCCCAGTCCGCGAACAGGGCGGACGCGGCGCGGATGGTGCCGCTCTCGTGGTCGATGACGCCCGCGGCGCCCACCCCCACCGCGGCGACCGACACACCGGCCTCAGCTGCCAGCCGTGCGACGAGGCCGGCTGCCGCGTCCGCCATCGCCGAGCCTCCGACGCTCGCCGGTGCCGCCACGCTGCCTCGGGCGAGGATGTCTCCGGAGGGGTCCACGACGAGGGCCGCGATCTTCGTGCCCCCGATGTCCACCCCCGCCAGGGCGAGGTCGGGCCCGGCGTGCGTGAGGCTTCGTCGAGTGTGGTCCGTCTGCTGCCCGACCGCGCTCATCGTCCGCCCAGTCCGGCCATCGCGATGCCCTTGACCAGGTGCTTCTGCAGCACGATGACGAGCAGCGTGGTCGGGATCATCGAGATGATGGCAGCCGCCATCTGCAGGTCCCAGCGCGTTCCGGTGAGGCCGGCGAAGCTCGCCAGACCGACGGGCAGGGTGCCGTGCGCGTTGTAGTCGACGGTCACGATGAGGGGCCACAGGTAGCTGTTCCAGAACGACAGGAACGTGAACACTGCGAGGACGGCGACGGCCGACTTGGACAGCGGCAGGATGATCTGCAGGAACGACCGGATGGGGCCCGCGCCGTCGACACGTGCCGCCTCCTCCAGCTCGTAGGGGATGCCGCGGAAGAACTGCCGCATCAGGAACGTCCCGAAGGCGCCGAACGCGAAGGGCAGGATCAGCGCCTGGTAGGTGTCGACCCAGTTGAACCACTGCATGACCTGGAACATGGGGATCACGAGGACCTCGGCGGGCACCATCAGCGTGGCGAGGAAGAGGACGAAGACCGCGTCCCTGCCCTTCCACCGCAGGCGCCCGAACGCGTATCCGGCCGTCGTGGACACCACGAGCACGACCAGGGTGCCCCCGATCGCCACGATGAACGAGTTCATGATGTAGGTCAGGAACGGTCCATACGCGAAGACGTCGACGAAGTTGCTCCAGCGGATCTCGGAGCCCACCAGGGTCGGCGGCATCGAGAACATCTCCGAGTTCGGCTTGAGGGCCGAGAAGAACGCGTAGACGAGCGGCGCGATGAAGATGAGCGCCGCGACGTAGATGGTGACGTGCGCGAGGATCAGCCGCGCACGGGCGCCCGGCGTGGTCGCCGCACCGCGCGCTCGCTCCCGCTCGCGCTCACGCCGCGGGGCGGTGCCGGTGGGCCGGACGAGGGTCTCAGTGCTCATAGTGCACCCACTTCTTCTGTGCGGCGAACTGGATGCCGGTGATCGCGATGATGATCGCGAAGAGGATCCATGCGGCGGCGGCGGCGAGCCCGAGATCGCCGAAGGTGAAGCCCTGCTCCCAGATGTACATCACGAGCGGCTTGGTGGCGTTGCCGGGGCCGCCTCCGGTGAGCATCTGCGGCTGGACGAAGACCTGGAGCGAGGTGATCATCGTCATGATCGTCGCGAAGAAGATCGACGGAGAGATCATCGGGATGATGATGCTCCAGACCCGGCGGAAGCCCTGCGCGCCATCGATGCTCGCGGCTTCCAGCACACTCTCCGGGAGCTGCTCGAGGGCGGCGGAGAAGATCAGCATGTTGTAGCCGAGCCCCTGCCAGACGCTCATGACGACGACCATGATCATCGCCCAGTTGGGGTCGGCGAGGAAGTTCGGCAGCTCGACCCCGAACCAGGTGACCGAGAGGCCGTTGAACAGACCCTGGGGCTGCAGCATCATCTTCCACACCAGCACGTTCGCGACCATCGGGGTCACGACCGGGATGAAGAAGAGGACGCGGAGAGCCCCGCGGCCGCGGATGCGGGGACCGAGTCCGAGCGCGAGCACGAGCGAGAGAGCGACGCTCAGCGGCACGTACAGCAGCGTGTACACCGCCGAGTTGCGCAGCGCGGGCCAGAAGTCCGGGCTGCTGGTGAACAGCGTGACGTAGTTGTCCACTCCGTTGAAGGTGCGTTCGCCGAAGGTCGGCCAGTCGAAGACGCTCATCACGATCGAGAGCCCCACGGGCACGATCGTGAACAGGGCGAGGCCCACCAGGGCTGGGCTTGCGAAACCCAGCGCCTGGCGGCCCTCGACCTTGGCGAGCGATCCCCGACGTCTCGTCGTGATCGTCATCTCGTTGTCTTTCTGTGTTACTGCTGCGCGGGCCGGATCCGGCTCACTCGCCGAACTGCGCCTGGGCGTTCGACAGCAGCTCCTCCATCGTCATCTGGCCGTTGTAGACGCTGACGAGGTTGGGCTGGATGTAGCTGTCGAGCTTCTGCCAGCTCTTGGTCATGTACAGCGGCACCGTGTCACCGAACGCGGCCTCGAACACCGACTGCACCTGCTCGCGGTACTGCTCGTCGATCGACTCGAAGTACAGCGGCTGCGACGAGATGCGAGCCGGGTAGGAGCGGCCGGACGAGGCGATGTAGTCCTGCGCGTCCTCGCCGACGAGGGACCCGAGCACCTTCAGCGCGGCCTCGGGGTTCTTGCAGTTCTCGGCGATGCCGTAACCGGAGCCGAGGATGGGGCCGGGGTTGCCGTCCACGCCCGCGGGCAGCGGCACCATGCCGGCGGCGAAACCGGACTCGTTGTTGAGGTAGCTGACCGCGTTCCACGTGCCGTCCACGGCCATCGCCGCGTTCCCGCCCGTGTACTGGTTCTCGCCCCAGCCGGTGTCCGACGCGGACGCGACCGGTGCCGCGACCTTCTTGTCCGTGACCAGGCCCGCGTACCAGGAGGCCGCGTCGACGAAGGCTTCGTCGTCGATGTGCAGCGTGCCGTCCTCGGAGGCGGGCTGCGTCGCGGAGTAGGCGATCGGCATCGACATCCACTGGTAGCCGCCCATGCCCATGCCGAATCCGTACTTGCCGTCCTTCGTGGCGTCGGCTGCGATCGTGGCGAAGTCGTCGAACGTCCAGCCGATCTCAGGAGTGGCAGCACCCGCAGCGGTGAGCATGTCCTGGTTGTAGTAGACGAGCATGGTCGCGACGTCGAAGGGAACACCGTAGACCTTGCCCTCGAAGCTGAGGATGCCGTCCGCACTCGGGTTGAACTCCGACCAGTCGATTCCGGCGGTCTTGAGGTCGTCCTCGCTGAGCTCGCGGAAGCCGGCCGTGTAGCCGCCGAGCTGTGCTCCGCTCATACCGGTGATGCAGGCCATGTTGCCGCTGGCCATGTTGGTCGTCAGCTTCGTGAAGAAGTCGCTCCACGGCGAGGTCTGCAGCTTGATCTCGATGTCCGGGTTCTGCTTCTGAGCGAACTCGATCTGCGCCTCGAGCGCGTCAACGTCCGACTCGCTGCCGGCCCACATGTCCACGACGATGGTGTCGCCGTCGGCCGAGCCTCCGGATCCCCCGCTGCTCGCACAGCCGGTCATCGCCACGGCCACGCCCGCGACAGCGGCGACAGCCCCCACACGCAACTTCTTCATTGAATGCCTCCTGAGAAGGGAACGGTTATTTCGAGCCTCGAACTAACCAATTAGGATTTCGTATGAAGTTACGCTGTCATAGTTCGCAGGGTGCCGCAAGCTGAACATCCGATGTTTATCAGGCGGTGATCATTCGTCATTCCCCCGAAACAGACGGCACCCCCGCTACGCTGACGATGCTCCGAGACGAAGGATCTCCATGACGAACCCCGCCGACACCCCCGTCGACGATCCGCACACGCGGCGCATCCTCGACTTCGTCGCGCGGGGGCAGGCTCGCTCCCGTTCTGAGCTCGCCTCCGCGCTCGGCGTCGCCGCGTCGACGGTCGGCCTGCGCGTGCAGGCCCTTCTCGACGCGGGCGTCCTGGAGGAGGCGGGCGCCGGCACCTCCCGCGGCGGCAGACGACCACGCGTGCTCAGGATCGCCGGTGACGGCATCGTCCTGTCCGCCGACCTCGGCGGCCGCCATGCCCGCATCGGACGGCACGACCTCAGCGGCGGCCTCCTCCACTCGGAGACCATCGCGATCGACGTCGCGGACGGCCCGGAGGCGACGCTGAAGAGAGTGTCGGAGGTGTTCGAGCGTCTGCTCGCCGAGACCCGGGTCCACGCGATCGGGGTGAGCCTGCCCGGCCCGGTCGACGTCACGACCGGCTCCGTCGACCAGCCATCACGCATGCCGGGGTGGCCCGGATTCCGTGTCGGCGAACACCTGTCGGCACGCCACGGCGTCCCGGTCGTCGTGGACAACGACGCCAACCTCGCCGCGCTCGGCGAGCACCGTCGCCAGCTCGGGCACACGCAGCACAGCATCACCGTCAAGGCGGGCACCGCGATCGGCAGCGGGATCATCGTGGACGGGCACATCCACCGCGGGGCCACCGCTGCGGCCGGAGACATCACGCACACGCGGATCGACGGCAGCGGGGACATCCCCTGCTCCTGCGGCAACACCGGCTGCCTGGAGACCGTGGCCAGCGGCGCCAGCCTCGTGCGGCAGATGCGCGAGCGCGGCACCACCGGCGTGCGCACCACGGCAGACGTCCTGACGCTGGCACGGGACGCGGACCCGCTGGCGACGACACTCGTCCGCACCGCGGGGACCCACCTGGGTCAGGCACTGTCGGGGGTCGTGAACTTCTTCAACCCGCACGCCCTGTTCCTGACCGGAAGCATGAGCGCCTCGGAGCCGTTCATCGCCGCGGTGCGCAGCCGGGTCTACGAGGCCTGCCACCCGCTCGCGACCCAGCGGCTGCGGATCGAGGCCGCCACCACCGGCGCCGACGCCATCCTGTACGGCGCCGCCCGCCTCGCCCTCGAGGGCATGGAGATCCCGGTGGCGACGACCTGAGCCGCCGCCACCGTCGTCGTCACTCCCCCGTGAGGCGCAGCTCGATCACCGGCATCAGCACGTCGGGACGACGCACCGGAAGGTGCACCGTCAGGGTCCCCTCGGCCTCCCCGGCCGGGGTCATCAGGTCGGCCTGCTGGTCCGGATCACTGACGCTCGTGCGCAGCCAGGACCCGTCGTTCAGGAGCCGCGCATATGAGACCTTGCCCGCGAGGCCGGGCAGATGGACGAAGCCGAGCGGCCAGCTGAACAGGCTCAGATAGAGGCGATCGCCGCGGAGCGTGTACACGCCCTCCCGCGGCGGCGTGAACGGCGCGTGACCGGCCCCGATCACGACGCGGTCGTGGAGGCGCATCCACTCGCCGATCTCCGCGAGGGTCTGCGCGTCCCGGGGCGCGATCGCCCCACGCCCGTCCGGGCCGATGTTCAGGAGCATGTTGCCGCCCATCGACACCGAGTCGACGAGCATCTGCACGAGCAGCGCCGGCGACTTCTGGTCGGTGTTGTCCCGGTGGTAGCCCCACGAGCCGTTGAGCGTCTGGCACGCCTCCCAAACGAGAGGCACGCCGTCCCGGACGATCGGCGCTGTCGGCTGGTACTGCTCCGGCGTCACGAAGTCCGCGGGGATCCCGAGTCGATCGTTGACCAGCATCTCCGGCTGCAGCTCCCGGCACAGCGCGAGGAGCGCCTCGGCGTCCCAGTCCTGCGGCCCCTTACCCGCCCAGCCGTCCTTGGACTCGGGGTAGGTGAAATCGAAGAAGAGGTAGTCGATGTCGCCGTAGTCGGTGAGCAGCTCCCGGACCTGGCCATGCAGGTACTCGCGGTAGCGGGCCATGTCGCGCCCCTCGTTCAGGGCGCGAGCGTTCTCGTCGTCGCGTCGCGGGTGGTTCCAGTCCACCGTGAAGTCGGGGTGATGCCAGTCGATGACGGAGTGGTATAGCCCCACGCGGATGCCCTCGGCACGGAGGGCATCGACATACTCGCGCACGAGGTCGCGCCCGACCGCCGCGACGGAGGTGAAGTCGGTCAGCCTCGAGTCCCACAGGCAGAAGCCGTCGTGGTGCTTCGTGGTGAGCACGACGTAACCCATCCCCGTCTCCTTGGCGGTCTTCGCGAGTGCCCTGGCGTCGAAGAGATCGGGATCGAAATTGTCGAAGTACGGCCGGTACTCCTCGTCGGTGAGGCGTTCGTAGTTCTGCACCCACTCGTGCCGCGCGGCCCCGCTGTAGAGGCCGAAGTGGACGAACATGCCGAAGCGGGCGTCATCAAACCATTCCTGTCGCATGCGTCCATCCTGGCACAGACATCGGATGTCTGTGCTGACGAATGCCGGGCGGAACGCCGAACGGGCGCCCCGGAGGGACGCCCGTTCGTTCGCGAGTCGAATCAGCGCGCGGCGCTGCCGTCGACGTAGTCCTCGTCCTGCTGCTTCCAGGCGAAGAGCGAACGCAGCTCCTTGCCGGTCGCCTCGATCGGGTGCTGCTCCTCCTTGGCGCGGAGAGCGAGGAACTCCTCGGCCCCGTTGTCCTGGTCCTCGATGAAGCGCTTCGCGAACGCGCCGGACTGGATGTCGGACAGGACACCCTTCATGCTCTCCTTGACGCGCTCGTCGATCACGCGCGGACCCGAGACGTAGTCACCGAACTCGGCGGTGTCGGAGATCGACCAGCGCTGCTTGGCGATGCCGCCCTCCCACATGAGGTCGACGATGAGCTTGAGCTCGTGGAGCACCTCGAAGTAGGCGATCTGCGGCTGGTAGCCGGCCTCGACGAGCGTCTCGAAGCCCGCCTGCACGAGGTGGCTCATGCCGCCGCAGAGCACGGCCTGCTCGCCGAAGAGGTCGGTCTCGGTCTCCTCGGTGAAGGTCGTCTTGATGACGCCGGCACGGGTGCCACCGATGGCCTTCGCGTACGAGAGCGCGAGGTCCCAGGCGTGGCCGGACGCGTCGCGCTCGACGGCAATGATGTCCGGGATGCCGCGGCCGGCGACGAACTCGCGACGTACGGTGTGGCCCGGTGCCTTGGGGGCGACGAGGATCACGTCGACGCCTTCGGGCGCGTCGATGTAGCCGAAGCGGATGTTGAAGCCGTGCGCGAAGGCCAGGGTCTTGCCCGCCGTCAGGTTCGGGGCGATGGACTCGCTGTAGATCGTGCGCTGGTGCTGGTCCGGCGCGAGGATCATGATGACGTCGGCCCACTCGGTCGCCTCGGCGACGGTCTTCACGGGGAAGCCGGCCTCCTCGGCCTTCGCGGCCGACTTCGAGCCCTCCTTGAGGGCGATCGCGACCTCGACGCCCGAGTCGCGCAGGTTCTGGGCGTGGGCGTGGCCCTGCGAGCCGTAGCCGACGATGGCGACCTTCTTGCCCTGGATCAGGGACAGGTCGGCGTCGTCGTCGTAGAAGATCTCGGTGCTCACTGGTTTCTCTCCTTGGTTGTGGTTGTGCGGGACACGCGGTCCCCGAGTCTGTCGAAGGTCAGCCGCGCAGGACGCGCTCGGTGATGCTCTTGCCGCCGCGGCCGATCGCGAGGAGGCCGGACTGGGCGATCTCCTTGATGCCGAAGGGCTCCAGTGCGCGCAGCAGCGCCTCGACCTTGCCCTTGTCTCCGGTGACCTCGATGACGAGGGCGTCGGCGGCGTAGTCGACGACCGAGGCGCGGAAAAGGTTGACGACCTCGATCACGTTCGAGCGGCTGGCGTTGTCCGTGCGCACCTTCACGAGCATGTGCTCGCGCTGCACGGACGACGCCGGGTCGAGCTCGACGATCTTGATGACGTTGATCAGCTTGTTGAGCTGCTTCGTCACCTGCTCGAGCGGCAGCTCCTCCACATCGACGACGACCGTGATGCGGGAGATCCCCGGAACCTCGGTCACGCCGACGGCGAGGGAGTCGATGTTGAAGCCCCGGCGCGCGAACAGGCCGGCGACGCGGGTCAGAAGGCCGGGGGTGTTCTCCACCAGCAGGCTCAGGACATGGGTCGACATGGCTCAGTCCTCCTCGTCGAACGCGGGCGCGTGGTCGCGCGCGTACTGGACATAGCTGTTGCTGACGCCCTGCGGCACCATCGGCCACACCATGGAGTCGGCGCTCACGACGAAGTCGATCACCACGGGGCGGTCGTTCGTCTCCAGCGCGAGCCGGATGGCGGCGTCGACCTCCTCTTCCTTCTCCACGCGGATCGCGAGGCAGCCGTACGCCTCCGCGAGCTTCACGAAGTCGGGGATGCGGATCGTGCCGTGCCCGGTGTTCAGGTCGGTGTTCGAGTGGCGGCCGTCGTAGAACAACGTCTGCCACTGCCGGACCATGCCCAGCGAGGAGTTGTTGATGATCGCGACCTTGATCGGGATGTTGTTGATCGCGCAGGTCGCGAGCTCCTGATTGGTCATCTGGAAGCAGCCGTCGCCGTCGATCGCCCAGACCTGGCGCTCCGGCTCGGCGACCTTGGCGCCCATGGCCGCGGGCACCGAGTAGCCCATCGTGCCCGCACCGCCGGAATTCAGCCAGGCGTTCGGACGCTCGTACTTGATGAACTGCGCGGCCCACATCTGGTGCTGACCCACGCCGGAGGCGAAGATACCCTCCGGACCGGTGAGCTCGCCGATGCGCTGGATCACGTACTGCGGAGCCAGCAGGCCGTCGGTCGTCGGCGCGTAGCCGAGCGGGAACTCGTTCCGCAGCCCGTCGAGGTACGACCACCACTCTTCGATGTCCGGCTTGCCGCTGCCGATGACGCCGCGGAAGGCCGCATCCAGGTCGGTGAGGACGTCGCGCACATCGCCTACGATCGGCACATCGGCGGTGCGGATCTTCGAGATCTCGGCGGGGTCGATGTCAACGTGCACGACCTTGGCGTGCGGTGCGAACAAGGCGGCCTTGCCCGTCACGCGGTCGTCGAAGCGAGCACCGAGCGACACGATGAGGTCGGCTTCCTGCAGCGCCAGGACTGCGGGAACCGTGCCGTGCATCCCGGGCATGCCCAGGTGCTGGGAATGCGAGTCCGGGAAGGCACCGCGCGCCATCAGGGTCGTGACGACGGGCGCGCCTGTCGACTCGGCGAGCTCGAGCAGCTCGGCCGCCGCGCGGCCGCGGACGACACCGCCGCCGACGTACAGCACCGGCTTCTTCGCCTCCGCGAGGAGGGCAGCCGCCGCCTGGATCTGCTTGCCGTGTGCCTTGGTCACCGGCCGATAGCCGGGGAGGTCGATCTTCGGCGGCCATACGAACGGGGCCACGGCCTGCTGCGCGTCCTTCGTGATGTCCACGAGCACCGGACCGGGACGGCCTGTGCCGGCGATCTCATAGGCGGCCGCGATCGCGCCGGGAATGTCCGCCGCATCCTTCACGAGGAAGGAGTGCTTCGTGATCGGCATCGTGATCCCCACGATGTCGGCCTCCTGGAAGGCATCCGTCCCCATCAGCGTCGAGAACACCTGACCGGTGATCGCGAGCAACGGGACCGAGTCCATGTACGCGTCAGCGATCGCGGTGACGAGGTTCGTCGCCCCCGGTCCGGAGGTCGCGATGCAGACGCCCACCTTGCCGGAGGCGGAGGCGTACCCTTCGGCCGCGTGTCCCGCGCCCTGCTCGTGCCGCACCAGGATGTGGCGCAGCTGCGACGCGTCCATCAGCGGGTCGTAGACCGGGAGGATCGCCCCGCCCGGAAGACCGAAGACGTCCGTGACGCCGAGCAACTCGAGCGAGCGGACGACGGCCTCTGCGCCGGTGATCTCCGGGGCGGATGGGCGGGCGGGTGGCCTCGGCACGGCCGAGACGGAGTCAGCAGTCATGACTTTCCTTCTGATGAACTGTGCGGGACACCGGCGCTCCGATCGAGCGGATTCAGAGCCGGTCGATGGATCAGCCGGTCGTCGCTCCCTCGGCGGCGGACCGCACGAGGCGCGAGTACTTGGCAAGAACGCCTCGGGTGTAGCGCGGGGGAAGCGGCTCCCAGCCGGAGCGGCGGGAGGCGAGCTCCGCCTCGTCGACGAGTAGGTCGAGAGAACGAGCTGCGATATCGACCCGTATCAGATCACCATCGCGCACGAAGGCGATGGGACCTGCGTCCACCGCTTCGGGTGCTATGTGGCCGATGCACAGGCCGGTTGTGCCGCCTGAGAATCGTCCGTCCGTCAAGAGTAGTACATCTTTTCCGAGCCCCGCGCCCTTGATGGCCGCGGTGATCGCAAGCATCTCGCGCATACCCGGTCCGCCCTTGGGGCCCTCGTAACGGATGACGATCACGGTCCCCGGCTCGATAGACCCCTCAGCGACGGCGTCCATGGCGGCACGCTCGCGTTCGAAGACCCGTGCGGGGCCTTCGAAGACGGCCGCGTCGAAGCCGGCGGTCTTGACCACGGCGCCCTCCGGCGCGAGCGAGCCGTGCAGGATCGTGAGCCCTCCGGTGGCGTGGATGGGGTTGTCGAACGTGTGGATGACCTCGCCGTCGATCGGCTGCGGGTCGAGGTCGGCGAGGTTCTCGGCGAGCGTCTTGCCGGTGACCGTCAGCGCGTCACCGTGCAGGAGCCCCTCGTCGAGCATCGCCTTCATGATGACGGGGATGCCGCCGTGCCGGTCCACGTCGTTCATGACGTACTTGCCGAACGGCTTCATGTCGGCCACGTGCGGGACCTTGTCGCCGATGCGGTTGAAGTCGTGCAGGCTCAGCTCGACCTCGGCCTCGCGAGCGATGGCGAGAAGGTGGAGGACGACGTTGGTGGAGCCGCCGAGGGCCATCGCCAGCGCGATGGCGTTCTCGAACGCCTCCTTGGTCAGGATGTCGCGGGTCGTGATGCCCTGACGGAGCAGGTTGACGACGGCCTCGCCCGAGCGGTGCGCGAAGTAGTCGCGACGGCGGTCGGCAGCGGGCGGCGCGGCGGAGCCAGGAAGGCTGAGTCCCAGCGCCTCGGCGACGGAGGCCATCGTGTTGGCGGTGTACATGCCACCGCAGGCTCCCTCACCGGGAGCGATCGCGCACTCGATGCGCTTGAGGTCCTCTTCGCTCATGAGGCCGGCGCGGCAGGCGCCGACCGCCTCGAACGAGTCGATGATGGTGACGTCCTTCTCGGTGCCGTCGGAGAGCTTGACCCAGCCGGGCGCGATCGATCCCGCGTACAGGAACACGCTCGACAGATCGAGACGCGCACTCGCCATGAGCATGCCGGGGATCGACTTGTCGCAACCGGCCAGCAGCACCGAGCCGTCGAGGCGCTCGGCCATCATGACCGTCTCGACGGAGTCCGCGATCACCTCGCGCGACACGAGCGAGAAGTGCATCCCCTCGTGGCCCATCGAGATGCCGTCGGAGACGGAGATGGTGCCGAACTGCAGCGGATAACCGCCGCCGGAGTGCACGCCCTCCTTCGCCCCCTGCGCGAGCCGGTCGAGGCTCAGGTTGCAGGGCGTGATCTCGTTCCAGCTCGACGCGATGCCGATCTGCGGCTTGTCCCAGTCGGCGTCCCCCATGCCGACCGCGCGGAGCATGCCGCGGGAGGTCGTCGCCTCGATGCCGTCGGTGACGACGCGGCTGCGGGGCTTGATGTCGATGGGCGCGCTGGTGGAGGGATCATGCGAGGACATGACGAGAGTCTATTCCTGCGCGACGACCCTCTCGTTCGCGAGCGTCTCCAGAAGCGCGGCGATCTGTTGTGGAGAGTCCACACGCAACGTGGCGGCGCTCTCGCCCGGTCCGACGCGTACCCCGAGGTCCCCCTCCTGCAGCACCCGCATCGCGTCCTCGTCGGTGACGTCATCTCCGGCGAACAGGATGCCCGTCGCGTCGAAACGCTCGCGAAGGGCGATCATGGCGGCGTCCTTGCCCTCGTTCCGCGACGAGAACTCCAGCACCCGATGGCCGGCCCGTCGTCGCCAGTGCGGGAAGCGCTCCGCGACGAGGGCGTCGATCTCGGCGAAGACCTTCTCCTCGGTCTCGCGGTCCGCGCGCCGTGTGTGCACACCCATGCCGAAGGTCTTGGGCTCCAGCTCGGCACCCTCGTAACGGTCGATGATCGGCCGCGCGGCGGCCCACAGCTCCTCGCGCGCTCCCGCCTCGGTCGCATCGCCCGGCGCGTCGGCGGCGCCCTCCCCGGGGAACCAGTACTGGGCGCCGTGGGAGCCGGCGAGGACGACCACGGAGTCGTCGGTGTGCTCGGTGATCTCACGGAGGTCGTGCATGCTCCGCCCCGAGACATAAGCCACGACGGTGTCGGGCATCGCAGCGAGGCGGTTCATCTGCACGACGACCTCGGGCAGGGCCCTGGCAGCCATGGGGTCCACGACCAGCGGGGACGCGGTGCCGTCGAAGTCGAGAGCCACGACCAGCCGCGGGGTCGTCGCGAGAGCGGTGAGGTCGGCGTCTGCGGTTCCGGGGATCCAGGGGCGCGTCACGGTGTCTCCGATCGAGGAAGGGGGGTGTGCGGAAGGGGACTCAGCGACCGCGGACGTTCGCGAGGGCCTCGAGGAAGGACGACGACCAGGCATTCACGTCGTTGTCCAGGACCCGGCGGCGGAGCGAACGCATGCGACGGGCCTGCTCGGCGGGTGACATCTCGACCGCCTCCATGATGGCGTCCTTGAGTCCGGCGATGTCGTGGGGGTTCACGCGCACGGCTTGACGGAGCTCGTCCGCCGCCCCGGTGAACTCGCTGAGCACCAGCACGCCGCGGTTGTCCGTCCGTGTGGCGATGTACTCCTTCGCGACGAGGTTCATCCCGTCGCGCAGCGCCGTCACGAGCATGACGTCGGCAGCGAGATACAGCGCGACCATCTCTTCCCTCGGGTAGCCCTGGTGGAGGTAGCGGATGGCGGAGTGGCCGACCGTGTCGTGGTCGCCGTTGATACGGGCGACCGCGAGCTCGATCTCGTCCCGGAGGTGCGCGTAGGCGTCCACGCGCTCCCGGCTCGGGCTGGCCACCTGGATGAGCGTGACGTCGTCGACGTCGAGGCGACCGTCCTCCAGGAGCTCGCCGTACGCCTTGATCCGGTGTCCGATCCCCTTGGTGTAGTCCAGCCGATCGACGCCGAGGAGGATGCGCTTCGGGTTGCCGAGACTCGCACGGATCTCGGCGGCGCGCGCTCGGATGTCCTCCCTGGCCGCCAGCTCGAGGTACGGCGCGGTGTCGATCGAGATCGGGAAGGCCTTGGCCACCGCCGTGCGCGTTCCATCCTGATCCGGGATCGTGATGCTGGACCCCTTCACCTCGTAGCGCAGCCGACGGCGGACCGCGGTCAGGAAGTACGTGGCATCCTGCGCCCGCTGGAAGCCGATGACGTCCGCGCCGAGCAGCCCGCGGAGCACCTGGTCGCGCCACGGCAGCTGCGCGTACAGGCCGTGGGCGGGGAACGGGATGTGGTGGAAGTAGCCGATCGTGACGTCGGGGCGAAGCTCGCGCACCATTTGCGGCACGAGCTGGAGCTGGTAGTCGTGCACCCAGACGGTGCCGTCCTGCGCGACCGCCGCCGCGGCGGCCTCCGCGAAGCGGCGGTTCACGCGCACGTACGCGTCCCACCACTCGCGGTGGTACTGGGGCGGGGCGATGACGTCGTGGTAGAGCGGCCAGATCGTGTCGTTGGCGAAGCCCTCGTAGTAGTCGGCTACCTCGTCGGCGCTCAGCGCCACCGGGATGAGGTGGATGCCGTCGCCCTCGAAGGGCTGGAGCTCGACGTCCGGCTGACCCGGCCAGCCGACCCAGGCGCCGTGGACGCGGCGCATCATGGGTTCGAGCGCGGCGACGAGGCCGCCGGGCGACGTCCGCCAGGTCTCCTCGCCGTCGGGGCCCACGACCCGGTCCACCGGGAGGCGGTTGGCGACGACGACGAAATCAGCAGCGGTCACAGGGGCACTCCTCGGTCCGGGAGCTTCCAACCTATCGAGGATGCGCGCGTCCCGCCGGTCGGCGCTCAGGCCTTGACAGCGGCGGTCGTGCGGTGCACACCGCTGAGCGCCCAGTTTCCCACACCGGCGGCGAAGGCGATCCCTGCGGCGATCATCGGGAGGACGAGCGCGGCGGAGGTGCCGACGTTCTCCGCGATCTCCCCCGCCACCGCGGCGCCCAGCGACTGGCCGACGACCACGCCGGAGCCGAGCATCGTCATCACGGTCGCCGACCGCCCGCGCGGACTCCGCGCGGCGCCGAAGCTGTACTGGGTGACGAGCGTGGGGCCGATGCCGATGCCCATGATCGCCAGGGCGAGCATCATCCCCCCCGGCGAATCGACCGCACCCAGCAGCAGCGAGCCGGCGAGCAGAATCCCGGAGAAGACGAGCCACCGCGCCCGCAGGGTGAACCGGGCGGGGAGCCACGCGACGCCGAGGGCCAGCAGGGCCGATCCGACACCCATCACGCCGTACAGCAGACCCGCCTGCTCCGGCGCGCCGAGGTCGGCCATGAAGGACGTGAGCGAGGTGAGCATCGTGCCGAAGAAGATACCGACCCCGAGGATGCCGAGGACCACGATGAGGAGCTGCGGCCGGAACAGCTCGGACACGGAGGACGGAGCTCGGCCGTCGTCCGTGCGATCCTGCGACACGTGCCGTCCGCTCGGGTGCAGGGCGAAGGCGCCGACGAACACCAGGGTCAGCACGGCGGCACCGACCAGCGGTGCCCACGGCGCGAGGGCCGATGCGAGCACGCCTACGAGGAACGGGCCGAACACGAAGACCGTCTCGTCGGCGGCGGACTCGTACGCCATCGTGCCGGAGACCGTGCGCGCTCGACGCTCCGCGGGCATCCGCTCTCCGATGATCGTCACCAGCCGTGAGCGAGAGAGAGGCGCCACCTGCGGGGCGGTCGCGCCGATGCCGATTGCCGCGAGGAGCACGAATCCGTCCGCGGCGGGGCCGTACACCACGGCGGTGAAGAGCAGGAGCATCGCCGCGTTGCCGACCGCGAGTGCGAGGAGCACCGTGCGCTGACCGAAGCGGTCGGCCGCGGCGCCCAGGAGCGGTCCGAAGCACGCGGTGCCGAGGCCGACGGCAGCGGACGTGAGCCCGCCGAGGGACAGTGATTCGCGCGCCGACACGACGACGGTGAGGACGCCGACGACCATCATCGCGAACGGCAGACGGGCGATGAACGCGATGAGGAAGTAGGGCAGGCCGGCGAGACGGAAGAGGCTCGGCTCGGCGAGATCGGGCGTGGTGCTGGCGTGTGTCATGGCTCTCGCGCGTCGACGACGCGATGTCGGGTGCCGCCGCTGTCCGTCGGAGATGCCGACGGCCGGTAGATACACGGTGTGTGCGGCCGCGGGTGAACCGCGACCGTTCCATGATATCCGGCGTGGCTGGGTGGACGCTCTGCCAGCCGCTCCCCCGCCTTGTCAAGGCTCCGCCGGCCGCCGGCCGCCTGCGGGTACCGTAGGGGCATGCGCTACCTCTTCAGCACCGGACTCGTCGCCGCGATCTCGGCAGGGATCTCGCTGCTGCGCGGCACCCGCAACGAACCCATCACCTGGCGCTCGCTCCTGTCGTGGGTGAGCTGGGGCATCACCATGGCACTCGCCGTCGGGGCCGTCGTGGATATGCGTCGTGAGCGTCGCGGCATACCCGTGGACGCCGATTCCCCGCAGTCGGTGAAGAAGTCCAAGAAGGCGCAGCGCTTGCAGTTCCGGTCGCAGAAGGCTCTGGCCGACGCGCAGGCGCACGCCCAGGACAAGCGATCCTGACGTACCCCCGAGTCGACGTCGTCAGCGCGTGAGGACCAGCGCCTCCCCCTGACCGCCACCGCCGCACAGACCGACTACGGCTGTGCCCCCGCCCCGACGGGCGAGTTCGTGCGCGGCATGGACGACGAGTCGGTTGCCGGACGCGCCGATCGGATGACCGATCGCGATGCCGCCACCGTGGACGTTGACGATCTCGCTGTCCAGGCCGAGCTCGGTCTGCGAACGGGCCACCACGGCTCCGAACGCCTCGTTGATCTCCACGAGGTCGAGATCCTGCGGCGTGATCCCCTGCTTGCGACACGCCTGCTCGATCGCCCGCGCGGGCTGCGCCTGGAGTGAGTTGTCGGGCCCTGCGGTCTGGCCGCTCGCCCCCACGGTCGCGAGCACCGGCCACCCCTTGGCCTCGGCGGTCCCCCGCATCGTGACGACCACGGCGGAGGCACCGTCCGAGATCTGTGAGGAGTTGCCCGCCGTGATCGAGCCGCCTTCCGCGAAGGCCGCTCGGAGCCCCGCGAGGGTCTCCACCGTGGTCTCAGGGCGGACCCCCTCGTCGCGGGTCACCCGCACCGGCTCGCCCCGACGCTGCGGCACCTCGATGGGGACGATCTCCGCGTCGAGGACGCCGCTCTCCTGCGCTGCGGCGGCTCGCTGGTGCGAGAGCGCCGCGACCTGGTCCTGGGCCTCCCGGGTGAGCTCGTAGCGCGCGTTGTGCCGCTCCGTGGACGCGCCCATGCTCTCCCGGTCGTACGCGTCGGTCAAGCCGTCGTAGGCCATGTGGTCGAGCACCTCGACCGTGCCGTAGGTCCAGCCGTCGCGGGAGCCCATGAGGAGGTGAGGCGCGCGGGTCATGGACTCCATGCCCGCCGCGACGACGACCTCGGCGTCCCCGGTCCGGATCATGCGCGCGGCGTCGATCACGGCGGTGAGTCCGGAGAGGCACACCTTGTTCACGGAGTGAGCAGGGACGTCCCAGCCGATCCCTGCGCCGATCGCCGCCTGGCGGGCAGCGTTCTGCCCGGATCCCGCGGCCAGCACCTGGCCGACGATGACCGCGTCGACGTCTCCCGGGTCCACCCCGCCCTGCTCCAGCGCACCGCGGATCGCGAACGACCCGAGCTGCGGCGCCGTGAACGCGGCGAGCTGCCCCTTCAGCCGGCCCTGCGGGGTGCGCGCGGCGGCGACGATGACGACATCGTTCTCACTCATGGTTGTCGGTCCTTCCCATCTGCAGTTCGGGGGCGAGACGGAGCGGCGGCTCCGTGGCCTGCCGTACCTGCTCCACCGTGATGTCCGGGGCGAGCTCGACCAGAACGAGGCCCTCCGGGGTCACGTCGATCACCGCGAGGTCCGTGATGATCCGATCCACGACGCCGCGTCCGGTCAGCGGCAGCGCGCACTCGTCGACGATCTTCGGCGAGCCGTCCTTGGCGACATGCTCCATCAGCACGATCACCCGTCCGGCGCCGTGCACGAGATCCATCGCACCCCCCGGGCCCTTGACCATCTTGCCGGGGATCATCCAGTTCGCGAGGTCGCCGGAAGCGGAGACCTGCATCGCCCCGAGGATGGCGGCATCGATCTTTCCGCCGCGGATCATGCCGAAGCTGAGGGCGGAATCGAAGAACGCCGCACCGGGGAGCGTGGTCACCGTCTCCTTCCCGGCGTTGATGAGATCCGGGTCGACCTCGTCCTCCCGAGGGTACGGCCCCACTCCGAGGATGCCGTTCTCCGACTGCAGCACCACGGTCACGTCCGACGGAACGTGGTTCGGAACGAGCGTGGGGAGGCCGATGCCGAGATTCACATACGCCCCGTCCGGCAGCTCGGCCGCGGCGCGCGCTGCCATCTGATCTCTCGTGAGCGCCATGTCAGGCTCCTTCCGCGGCGACCGTACGCCGCTCGATGCGCTTGGGGATGTCCTCGCCGACCTCGACGATCCGATGCACGAACACCCCGGGGAGGTGGATCGCATCGGGGTCGAGCTCGCCCGGTTCGACGAGCCGCTCGACCTGCGCGATGCAGACGCGTCCGGCCATCGCAGCGAGCGGGTTGAAGTTCCGCGCCGCCTTGGTGAAGATCAGGTTGCCGTGCCGGTCGCCGCGCGCCGCGTGGACGAGGGAGAAGTCGGTCGTGATCGCCTCCTCCAACACGAACTCGCGGGACTCGCCGTGCACCGCGAAGGTGCGCACGTCCTTGGGCGGCGAGGCCACCGCGATCGAGCCGTCGGAGTGGTACCGACGGGGCAGGCCGCCCTCGGCCACCTGAGTGCCGACGCCCGTCTGCGTGAAGAACGCGGCGATGCCCGCACCGCCGGCGCGCAGCTTCTCGGCGAGCGTGCCCTGGGGCGTGAGCTCGAGCTCGAGCTCACCGGAGAGGAACTGACGCTCGAACTCCTTGTTCTCGCCGACATAGGACGAGGTCATCTTCCTGATGCGCTGCGCCGCGAGCAGGACGCCCAAGCCCCAATCGTCCACGCCGCAGTTGTTGCTCACGACGCTCAGATCGGTCGTGCCCTGGGCGAGAAGTGCCTCGATGAGGGCGATCGGGTTTCCCGAGAGCCCGAAGCCTCCGACCGCGAGCGAGGCACCGTCCGGGATGTCGGCGACCGCAGCTGCCGCGGATTCCCATTGCTTGTCGATCACGTCTGCTCCTTCGGTTCCGTGTCTCCTTCAGCTTCCCGCTCACCCGGGACATCCGGCCACCGCGCTCTTGCGATGTGGACTCGCGCCGCACTAGCGTCCACGATATGGAATCCGCGACGAACGCCGTCCCCGGCGCCCAGGCCGTCGCCAGGGCCGCGCGTCTTCTGCGATTGGTCACGTCCGCCGGGACCGACGGTGCGACCCTGCACGACCTCGCCGGTAACGCTGGCCTCTCGCGACCGACCGCGCACCGCCTCCTCAGCGCCCTGCGGGTCGAGGGGCTCGTCGACCGCGATCCCGACAGCAATCGGTGGATGCCGGGGCCCGAGTTGTTCCTCATGGGATCCGTCGCCGCCGCCCGGTACGACGTGACCGGTCTGGCCCGGGACATCGTGCGGTCGCTCGCCGTCAAGACCGAGGAGAGCGCGTTCTTCTCCGTCCGGCGCGCGGACGAGACGGTGTGCCTGCTGCGCGAGGAGGGCTCCTTCCCGATCCGCTCGTTCGTGCTCAGCGAGGGAGTGCGATTCCCGCTCGGAGTCGCGAGCGCCGGCCTCGCGATCCTCGCCTTCCTCCCCGACCACGATGTGGATGCGTACCTGGAGCGCCACCCGGAGCTCATCGAGACCTGGGGACGCGCTCATGGCGAGCGCCCGCTGCGGAAGCGCCTCGCCGAGACGAAGGAGCGGGGTTTCGCCGTCAACCCGGGCCTGATCGTCGAGGGGAGCTGGGGTCTCGGCGCGGCGGTGTTCGATCGGGCCGGGCGACCGGAGTGGGCACTGAGCCTCACCGGTGTCGCCTTCCGATTCGGACCCGAGCGTCAGGCCGAGCTGGGTCGGATACTCCTCGCCCACGCGCATCAGCTCTCGGCCAGGATCGCGCACGCCCGGCGCTGACCTTCGACACATACCATTCGATATATACTCAATGGTATGAATCGTTCCGAGGTCATCCCCTCCCTCGTCCTGTCGAGCTACGCACTGGGACGCATCGCCGCTCAGGATGCGGGTAATGAGGCACCGGCCGCCCAGTGGCGGGTCCTCAGCCTGCTCGACCAGTCGGGGCCCCACCGGGTCGGCGAACTCGCCGCGGCCGCCCGCACGACGCAACCCGGAATGACCCGGCTCCTCGGCACCCTCGAACGCGAGGGTCTCGTGCACCGGTCCTCCGACCCCGACGATTCCCGTGCCACCGTCGTCGCCGTGACCCCGGACGGGACGGCGGCCCTGGCCGCCTGGCGCTCCGAGTTCCGGGCGACGATCGCTCCGCGCTTCGCCGACCTCGATGACGACGACTGGCACGCCCTCACCCGCGCGGCAGAGATCCTCGCCGCGAGGACCTCCGCAGACCGAACAGGAGATCTCCGTTGAACACCGCCCCCGCTTCCCCCGCTTCCTCGGTCTGGAGGCAACCCGCCCAAGTCTGGGCCGTCGCCTTCGCCTGCGTCGTCGCCTTCATGGGGATCGGACTCGTCGATCCGATCCTGCCGGCGATCGCGGAGTCTCTCGAGGCCACACCGGTCGAGACAGAGCTGCTCTTCACCAGCTACCTCCTGGTCACCGGCCTCGCGATGCTCGTCACGAGCTGGATCTCCAGCCGGATCGGCGCCAAGGCCACTCTGCTCGTCGGCCTCGGGCTGATCGTCGTGTTCGCCTTCCTCTGTGCGATCAGCGGCAGCGTCGACGCGGTCATCGGATTCCGTGCCGGCTGGGGGCTGGGCAACGCGTTGTTCATCTCGACGGCGCTGGCCACGATCGTGGGCGCCGCGGCCGGTGGCAGCAGTGCGGCGATCGTGCTGTACGAGGCGGCCCTCGGCCTCGGCATCGCCGTGGGTCCGCTGCTGGGCGGCATCCTCGGCGAGCAGAGCTGGCGCGGACCATTCTTCGGCGTCGTCGCTCTCATGGCCATCGCGTTCATCGCCGTCCTGGTGCTGCTACGGGGGCCGCGTGAGAAGCGCACGCCCGTGAAATTCTCCGCTCCGTTCACCGCCCTACGCCGCCCGGCGCTCGCGATCCTCGCCGTTGCCGCCCTGTTCTACAACATCGGGTTCTTCGTCCTGCTCGCGTTCTCCCCCTTCCCGCTGGGTTTCGGCGCGATGGGGATCGGTCTCACCTTCTTCGGCTGGGGCGTGGCCCTCGCGATCACCAGCGTCTGGGTCGCCCCCGTCCTGATGCGTCGCATGCCGAGGACCCGCGTGATCCTCACCGTACTGCCGCTGCTGGCCCTCGATCTCGTTGCCGCAGGCCTGGTCGTCGCCGAGCCGGTCGCTCTCGTCGTGTGCATCATCGTGGGCGGCCTGCTGCTCGGCGTGATGAACACGGTGTTGACGGAGGCCGTCATGGAGGCGACGGACCTGCCCCGCTCCGTCGCTTCCTCGGCCTACTCCGCGGTGCGCTTCCTCGGCGGCGCGATGGCCCCGCCGATCGCGGCTCTCCTGTGGCACCTGTTCAGCGCCACCGTGCCATACCTGTTCGCCGCCGCGGCTGTCCTGCTCGCCGCGCTCACGATCCTGCTCGGCCGGAAGGTCCTCGCGCACATCGACGACGAGCCCGCCGACGCGACAGCAGAGGACGCAGCGGCCATCCTCGTCGGCGACGCCGGCTGAGGCGCTCGGCTAGCGTGGGGGCATGATCGACGACCCTCCCCTCCCCGAGCGCAGCCGACGGGTGCAGGAGCACCTGCTCGCGGCCGGAGTGCGCACCGAGATCCGGGTCCTTCCGGACTCGGCGCGCACCGCCGCGGCGGCGGCCACCGCGATCGGGTGCGAGGTCGCCGCGATCGCCAACAGCCTCGTCTTCCTCGCCGACGGTCAGCCCGTCCTCGTGATGACCAGCGGCGGGCACCGGGCGGACCTCGCGGTGCTGGCACGGAGCATCGGGGCGGGGGCGGTGGTCATGGCACCCCCTGCCGTCGTCCGTGCCGCCACCGGGCAGGCCATCGGCGGAGTGGCCCCCGCCGGCCATCCTGAGCCCCTGCCGACCTTCATCGATAGGTCCCTCCTGGAGCACGACGTGATCTGGGCGGCGGCTGGCCATCCGCACACTGTCATGCCGCTGACCTTCACACAGTTGTCGAGGCTCACCGCCGGCACGGTGATCGAGGTCGTCTGACACGGTGATGTCCGCGCCATGCCGCATGATGGAGGCGATGCGGGCTGCGGGGCGCGCGACCGGAGAGATGGAGGCGACGAGATGTGCGGACGATTCGCGAACGACGCGGCGACGGACGAATTGATCCGTGAGTTCGTGGCCGAGGGCGGCCGACCGGAGGACTGGTGGAAGTCCTGGCACGGCGCGTACTCGATCGCGCCGACGGAGAGCGCGCCGATCGTGCGAGACCGCGGTGAGGGACGCATCCTCGAACTCGTGCGGTGGGACTGGCAGAGTCCTCCCAACCGGCCACAGCGCGCACCCCTCATCAATGCGCGGATGGAGAAGCTCGCAGCCGGCTTCTGGGCGCCGGCGTTCTCCGCGGCCCGCTGTCTCGTGCCGATGCGCGGGTACTTCGAGTGGACGGGTGAGAAAGGACACAAGACCCCGCACTTCCTGCACGGAGACGGACTGCTCGCGGCCGCCGGTCTCACGTGGTCGATGGAGCACGACGGTGAGAAGGTGCGGTGCTTCGTGGTCGTCACGAGGGAGGCACGCGACGCCGGTGGCGAGGTGCACGACCGGATGCCCGCCTTCCTGACCCCGGACACCTGGGACGCCTGGCTCACGCCGGAGAAGCTCACCGGGCAGAGCAAGCTCGACACGCTCGCCATGCTCGATCACACGTCCGCCGACGTCGCGGCCACGCTCCGGGGTCACGTCGTCGACCGCAAGGTGAGCAACACGCGCACCGTCGATCCCGCGGACCCCACCCTCCTCGAGCCGGTGGGCTGAGGCGGGGAGACACGCGAGGACACGCGACACCCCGGCCGGGTAGGAAATCAGGCGGAAATGTGAAACGCTGAGCAGACCCCACACCAGCGGTCAGCTTGGCCGCGCCTCTTCGCACAGGTTTCCGTGGAGAGAAGGGCCTCTTGCAATGGGCAAGTTCATCTACGAGAACAGCGTCAAGGTCGACATCGAAGATCGCGCTCTCACTCACATCCAGCTGGTGATGACCGCGAAGCTCCGCCGCGGCGAGCCCTTCGGCTTCACGTGGAAGGACGACGCAAGCATGGGCGGAGGTCGGACGACGGTCTGGATCCACGCCGGCAGCTCGCTGGTGTACAAGTACCACGGAAGCAGACAGCCGAGCGTGAACCGCGCCTGGGTCGAGGCCCTCGCCTTCACCGCGAATGCTCCCAGCGGCCTGTACCTCGTGCCAGAGCCTGCAGAGCAGCAGCACGACGATCGCGACGGCGCACTCGCGCGGCCGTAACACGACCGCCGAGGCTGTTCAACCCCCCTTACCAACGCCCGTGTCGGTTCGTACCGTGGAGGCCATGGGGAACAAGACGGGAATGACGACGACGCACATCGAGATCGATGGGCACGACTTCCTCCTGCCTCGCAGCACGGACGTCGCGGACCTCATGTCTCGGATCGAAGCGGCCGCCCGCGCGCAACCCACGTTCATCGATCTGGCAACCGGCGACAGTCTCACCAGTGTGCTCATCACGGCCCAGTCCCGCGTCGTTGTGTATCTGATCCGCGAGGACACGGGAGCCGAAGCGCCGATCGACGCCCGCTCGACGCTCGACTGGGATCTCTGACCATCCGGGCTCGCTCATAGACTGGACGGATGCTCGTCGCTCTCATCCGCCCTCGAGGATCCCGGACCGTCGATGTCACCGGGACCTCTCTGGAAGACGTCTACACCCAGCTCGATGCGCATCGCGAACCCGGATACGCGCTGACCTCCGCCCCGGTGCGGATGCTGAAGGGCGAGGCCAAGATGGAGGCGACCGGTACCTTCCAGCGCATCGACGGCGTCGAGCAGATCGAGGCGGAAGACATGGCCGGCATCGAGGCGAAGGTGCCGGAGGGCTGGCAGCTTCTCTCCGTCCGCCGCGCCTGAGGCGCGCTCACGCGCGGTGCGGTCCTGAGCCGGCCTCACCCGGCTGGCCCACTCACTCCGGCGCGAGGTCGAAGACGCGCCTCCTTCGGCCCCGGGGGGGTGCGGTTGTGATCCCGCCACTGCCGCCGATGGTGCCGAGACAGAGAAAAAGCCTCGGAGATGGCGAGATCTCTGAGGCTAGTTCCGTGCACCCCCAGGGACTTGAACCCTGAACCCACTGATTAAGAGTCAGTTGCTCTGCCGATTGAGCTAGAGGTGCGTGGCCCGGGATAACCCCGACCGAGGAATTACATTACCAGCGGTTGGCGCCGAGGCGAAATCGACCGCGGCCCGGGCGTGGCTCGGACCTTCCGCCCCGCCGATCCTGGCCGATGGTGTCTGCGGGCGTGGCCTCGACCGCGACTATCCTGAGTTCGTGACCGCCACTCCCGACGCCGCCGATCTGCGCGCCGATCTCCAGCTCGCCCTCCGTCTCGCCGCCGCCGCGGACGCGCAGTCCCTCCCCCGGTTCGACGCCGCGGACCTGGAGATCTCCACCAAGGCGGACAACTCGCACGTGACCGACGCCGACCTCGCGACAGAGCGGGCCATCCGCCGCATGCTCGAGGACGAGCGCCCGGGTGACGGCATCTTCGGCGAGGAGTTCGGCGCTCAGGGCAGCACCGTCCGTCAGTGGATCATCGACCCCATCGATGGGACCTCGAATTTCCTGCGCGGCGTTCCGCTGTGGGGCACGATGATCGCGCTCGCGATCGACGGGGTTCCGCAGGTCGGCGTGGTCAGCATGCCCGCGCTCCGCCGCCGGTGGTGGGCCGCCGCCGGTCTCGGCGCATGGACCGCGTCCGACGGGACGGAGCGACGTCTGGCCACCTCTGCCGTCTCCTCGTTGGACGACGCGAGCGTGAGCTTCCAGAGCATCGCCCAGTGGCGCGACGCCGGACAGCTCGACGCCCTGCTTCGCCTGAGCGAGCGCGTCTGGCGCGATCGGGCGTATGGCGATGTCTACGCGTACATGCTCCTCGCGGAGGGGCGGCTCGAGGCCGTTGCCGAGTTCGACGTCAAGGAGTACGACATCGCCGCTGCCGTCGCCATCGTCCAGGAAGCCGGCGGACGCATGACGGCCTTCGACGGATCGGAGACGATCTCGGCGCGCTCGACGCTCGCAACCAACGGCATCCTCCACGACGACTTCCTGCGGCTTCTGCACGACTGACCAGCTCTGAGGCTCCATGACTCTCCGACGACTCGCGACCCTGACCGGTCTCGTGCTGATCGGGGCGCTCCTCGCTGCCTGCGCTCCGGAGAGCGCACCGGGACCGTCGCCGTCGACGTCGCGGGAATCCCCGCCGGCGACGGGAGACACGGCCACCACTCCCGCGCCGGGCAGTGACGAGCTGACGTGCGAGTCGTTGGTCTCGCACGGTACCGTCGCCGCGCTCACGGACGCGGGCTGGACGGCGGAGCCGCGCGAGTTCATCGTCGGCGGAGTCGAGCTGCCGCAGGGCCTCCTGTGCTTCTGGGCCGACTTCACCGTGCCCTCGGATCACGGTCAGATGTACGGGTGGTCTCCGCTGTCCGCGACGGACGCGGAGCGTGCGCAGGAGAGCCTCGTCGCCGAAGGCTGGCGGAGCGAGAAGGGCCCAGAAGGGGTGTACGTCACCGAGGATCCGCAGTACGCGATGAGCACGGATGAGGACGGCTACGGCATGACCTACCTCTTCGGCGACGGCTGGGTGAAGGTCGCGGACACGAAGCAGGGGCTCCTGCTCGTCGAAGGACCGGAGTGACGACGAACAGAGTCCCCTGTGCTGTTGTCAAGCGGCTGGGTCGCAGAGCGTCGAGGGACGATGCTGGACACATCCGTTGAGGAAAGGAATGCGCATGGGTAACGACAGCGACCGCAACGACATCAGCACCGAGCCCTCCCCCGGCCCGGAGGAGAACGACAACCTCGGCGCCGAGGACAACAAGGGCGAACCGCGCACCGTCCCGCCCACGGACGGCGCGGACGACGAGGACGACGTCGTCGCCGAAGACCCCGACGGCTCGCGCTAGAGTCCGGCCCAGAGAGAGCCCCGTCTCGCGAGGGGCGGGGCTCCTCTCATTCGGGCGCGGCCCCCTGGACGACTTCGTCGACGAGCTGAATTCCGCCCGTCGCATTCGCGGATTGCATCAGTTCGTCGATCCACTGCGGGTTGAGCTTGGGAGCCTCACGCCCTTCGAACGTGAAGCGAAGCGGGATCGACGGGTGGAGCCAGATCGTGGAGCGCCCGTATGCGTCACCCTCCGCATGGGTCCACGACACCGTGAAGCTCTCGTTCCGTCGGAGTTTCGTGGCGATCACCACCTTGAGATGCGCGAGCGCACGGTCCTCGATGTAGAGCTGGCTCGTGCTGTCGTACATGATGAACCCCATGTGCGCATGGTAAGCCCGACAGGACGCCGTCGCCAGGGGGAACTTCGTTTCCGTGCGGGCGGACTCGCCGGGTCGCCGCAGTGGCAGCGCGCACTCCTTTAAGTTTCTGTCAAGGGGCGCGGAACGCGGCGGGCGGGACTCTAGCATCGGCTCATGAAACACGTGACGTACGGTGAGAAGTCGCTACTCATGGGCGACGATGCCGCGGACGCGCTCCTCGAGTACAGCCGAGTCGTCGCGAACGAGGGCCACGCCGACACCGTCTCCTTCCGGTCGATCAGCCCGGACGGCAACGTCGGCACGGCTTCGTTCCTCCTGAACGCCAGCACGGTCCTCATGGTGGAGACGACGAACAGCACCGTGGACGCACCTGACAACGCCGAGGAGGTCGCCGAGGTGCGCAGACGCATCGATGCCGTTCTGCGTCCCGCACCGACCGAGCCCGGCGAACCGTGGTCGTCCGACGGTCGCGAAGCCCCCTCGTCCATCATCGACGTGTGACCACTGTCGGCCCGGTCGTCCCTCACCCGCGGACATCCCGAGGGTCGTTGCCGTAGCTGTTCCGCTCCCCGATGGTGCCATCCTCGCGCCGAATGACGTGCTCCGCCTGGCGCGCACGAGCGGTCTCGCGGCCGACGGCGACGGCCTCCTCCTTCGTATCGTGCGGGCCGCTGAACGTCTTCACCTCGCCTTGCACGCGGTTGAACCAGCCGCCTTCCTGATGGAACGTATCGACGTCGCCCTTCGGCATGGCGTCTCCCTTCGTCGTGAAGCACCGTGCTACCCCGGAACGAATCCCTGCACCGACCCCCTTGCGCGTCTGAGCACATCGTCGTAGGGATTCGGCCCATACCTCGAGGGAATGCGCAATGCCCTGCGTGACGACGGGTCGACCGCGTAGTCTGAGCCGGGCCGCGAACCTGCGGTGGATCCATCTGCCCGCCCCGAACGATGCACAGATTGCCATGCTCCCCACCACGCGAATCAGCATCGACCGAGAGACCTACATCCTGGCGGAGGATTGCGACGTCGGCGACCTCATGGGCCGTATCGAAGCCGCCTCGCAAACAGCCGCGAGCTTCGTGACGTTCGCGTCGCGCCTTGAGACCGTCAGCGCCCTCATCACTCCGTACACGAGCGTCACTGTCAGCGTCGATCACCCGGCGGATGGCACACCCAGTCCGCACGCCGGTACCGCGAGCGACGGGAACGATGGATTCTGGGGTGGGGACTGGGATTGACGCCCCCGAACAAGCGACGTCCAGCTCATCCATCGGACGAAGGTGGGGCTTTCTTTTCGCTGACGTGGGTGAGAGCCTGGGGATACACCACAAAGCAATCAGCTCGGTTGCGCCTCTTGGGACAGGTTTCTGTGGCCGAGAGAAGGATCCCGCAATGGGAAAACTGATTTACGACGGCGGACCGAAGACCGAGATCGAGGATCGTGCCCTCACGCACCTGCAGCTCGTGATGACCGCGAAGCTCCGCCGAGGCGAGCCGTTCACGTTCACCTGGAAGGAAGACAGCAGCGTCGGGGGCGGACGGACGACTGTCTGGGTGCACGCGGGTTCATCCCTCGTGTTCAAATACGCGGGGAGCCGGGCGCCGGCGATCAACCGAGCCTGGGTGGATGCGCTCGCCTACACGGCCAACGCTCCAACCGGTCTGTACCTCGTCTCCGAACCCGCGAACACCAGCCCGCCCAGCACGTCAGTCGACACCCTCACGTAGTCGCTCCCCGCCGCCTGCGGGCTCCACGAAAAAGCCTCCGTCCTCCCCGACGACAGTGGGGAACACGGAGGCTTCTTCAGTGACAACGGCTTGGTGGAGCTGGGGGGAATCGAACCCCCGTCCAACGCTGAGTCTCCACGCCTTCTCCGGGCGCAGTCTGTGGAAGCGTTCTGCTCGGCTCCGACCTTTGTCACAGACACCTGAGTCGACGAGCCCAGCCTGGGAAGAGTCCCACGTGACGTCCAGACGCCATCACGCAGCAAGATTCCTAGATGACGCCAGGATCCGTATCGGAATCACATACGGTCTGACGGACTATCGGGCTCGCTTAGGCAGCGAGGGCGAAGTCGTTGCGCTTGGATTCGGCAACTATTGTTTTGCAGAGGGCGTTTACGAGATAACTCTGCATCCTCGGCCCGCTTCTCGTGGATTCACAGGCGCTGTCGAAACCGATCAGCCCCGTGGTCCTTCTCGCGAAGGAGCCGCTGTCACACTGTGGAATTATCAGTCCGGGATGACGAGCACCCGAGCATCACAGACTACAACGTTCCCGGCCCCCTCGCCATTCCACGCTGGCGGTATGCGTCGCGTAGAGTCGGCGCCATGAGTGAAGTGACTGTCACCGTCCGCGGCGAGCACGAGGCACGCCTGGGTCCGGAACGCGCCACCATCCGGGTCACTGTCCGCGCGGAGGGCCCCGACCGCGCCGCGGTCGTCGACCACGTGATGCGCCTGGCAGAGCCGGTCCGGAGCAGCATCGTGGGGCGGGTCGACACCGGTGCCGCTCTCGACTGGAGCAGCACCCGGCTCTCGGTGCGTGCGGAGCGCCCGTGGAACGCGGACGGGAAGCGTCTCGCACCGGTGTACTACGCGAGCATCGATGTGACCGCGACCTTCGCGGAGGCCTCGGAACTATCCGTCTGGATCTCCGACATCTCCGCCTGGGACGGCGTGGAGATCGGGTGGGTCGACTGGCACCTCACCCCCGAGACACGCGTCCGCGTGGAGCGGGAGGTCGCCGCACAGGCCGTCGGCGTCGCGGTGACACGCGCCGAGGCATATGCCGCGGCCTTGGGACTGGCCACCGTGACCCCCGTGGAGATCGCCGACACCGGCCTGCTCTCGTCGGCCGCGCCCGGTCCGGGCGCGCCGCTCGCGAAGGCGCGCGGGGCGGTCGCCTTCGCCGCCGACGCCGCGCCGGCCATGGAGTACGAGCCGCAGGACATCGTCCTCACCGCGACCGTCGAAGCGCGGTTCCTCGCCCGATGAGCCCTGCCGTCACTCGCTGACGACGAACGGAGCGAGATCGGCGGCGAGACGCTCGGACACGTGCGCGTGGACGGCCGTGCCCGCCTCCTCGTGCTCGACCGACAGCAGCATCCCCGACTCATGGATCGCGGCGACGAGATCACCGCGCTCGTAGGGGATCACGGCGTGAAGCTCGACCGCAGGCTTCGGCAGAGCTTCCTCGATCGCCGCACGGAGTTCCGCGATACCCTCGCCCGACCGCGATGACACGAAGTGCGCGCGCGGCTCCAGGCCACGCAGCACCAGGCGGTCGTCCTCCGGAATGAGATCGGCCTTGTTGAAGACGACGATCTCCGGCATGTCGCGCACGCCCACGTCGCCCATCACGTCCCGGACGGTCTGCAACTGGCCGGCCGGGTCGGGGTGGGAGCCGTCGACGACGTGCAGCACGACGTCGGCGTCCCCGACCTCCTCCAGCGTCGACCGGAAGGCCTCCACGAGCTGATGCGGCAGGTTGCGCACAAACCCGACGGTGTCGGTCAGCGTGTACACGCGGCCGTCCTCGGTCTCCGAGCGACGCACGGTCGCGTCGAGGGTGGCGAAGAGGGCGTTCTCGACGAGCACGCCCGCACTCGTCAGGGCGTTCAGCAGACTCGACTTTCCCGCGTTCGTGTATCCGGCGATGGCGACCGACGGGATCGTGTTCCGCTTGCGTTCGGCGCGCTTCGCCTCGCGAGCGGGAGCGAAGTCGCGGATCTGCTTGCGCAGCAGTGCCATCTTCGTGCGGATGCGTCGACGGTCGAGTTCGATCTTGGTCTCACCGGGCCCGCGGGAGCCCATTCCGGCACCGCCGGCGCCGACCTGCCCACCGGCCTGGCGGCTCATCGACTCACCCCAACCGCGGAGGCGCGGCAGCAGGTACTCGAGCTGCGCGAGTTCGACCTGTGCCTTGCCTTCACGGCTCTTGGCATGCTGGCTGAAGATGTCGAGGATCACAGTGGTCCGGTCGATCACCTTCACCTTCACGACATCCTCGAGGGCACGACGCTGGCTGGGCGCGAGTTCGGTGTCGGCGATGACGGTGTCGGCACCCACGGCGGCCACGATGTCCTTCAGCTCCTGCGCCTTGCCGCGCCCGAGGTAGGTGGCGGCATCAGGATGAGGGCGGCGCTGCAGGACACCGTCGAGGACGACAGCGCCGGCCGTTTCGGCCAGCGCGGCGAGCTCGCGCAACGAGTTCTCCGCGTCCTCCTGGGCCCCCTGCGGGTACACGCCGACCAGCACGACGTTCTCGAGCCGCAACTGTCGGTATTCGACCTCGGTGACGTCCTCGAGCTCGGTGGACAGACCGCCGACGCGCCGCAGCGCGTGCCGATCCTCGAGGTCCCACTGCTCGCCGTCCGCCGTCGAGTGGGCGGCCGTGGCCTCGTCCTGGAGCGCCTGTGCCGCTCCGAACACGCGCACCTCGGAGCGCTTCTCTGCGTTCGCCAGCACGCGGTCGACCGTCTGGTCGTCGGTGGAGGGTGTCTTCGTCTCCGTCATCCGTTCCTGTCTCTGGTTTCCTCGCGAGCCTTAACCTTAGCCCGCGCCGTCCGGTACGCTCACCGTATGGGGTCCGACCACTACTTCACTGCGGCCCCGGCTAGCCCCGAGAACCTGCGCAAGATCCGCGTATCCCTGGCAGGCCGTGAGCTCGAAGTGACCACAGCCGGTGGCGTCTTCAGCCCGGATCGACTCGACGCCGGCACCGCAGTGCTCCTCGCCAACATGCCTCCTGTTCCTCCCGGAGGTCATCTTCTCGACCTCGGAAGCGGGTGGGGTCCCATCTCCCTGTCGATGGCATTGGCCTCACCCCACGCAACCGTCTGGGCGGTCGACGTCAACGAGCGAGCGCTTGACCTCGTGCGCCGCAACGCGGCTGCCCTCGGTCTCACCAATGTCAACGCCTCACTGCCCGGAGATGTTCCCGCTGACGTGACTTTCCGGACGATCCGGTCGAACCCGCCCATCCGGGTCGGGAAGAACGAGCTGCACGGCCTGCTGGAGAAGTGGATCCCGCGCCTCGACGAGCGCAGCGACGCGTGGCTTGTCGTGCAGCGCAACCTCGGCGCCGACTCCCTCCAGCGGTGGATCGCCGGGACGTTCCAGCCGGGCTACAGCGTCTTCCGTACCGCGACCGGCAAGGGCTACCGCATCCTCAAGGTACGCAAGCACGGCACCCCGCCGACGGAGCCGATCGCCATCGTGTAGAGCGTCGAGCCGTGAGGCCTTACGCCAGGTCGACGTCGCCCTGATAGACGAGCTGCGCCGGTCCGGACAGCGCGACGTGTTCGCCGTCCTCGGCGGGGAACATGCGCACGCCGAGCGTCCCGCCCGGCACCTCGACCTGCCAGTTGTCAGGGGCCTGGGCACCGGCCCAGTAGCGCACGGCGAGAGCGGTGGCGGCGACGCCCGTCCCGCAGCTCAGGGTCTCGCCGACGCCGCGCTCGAACACCCGCATCCGCACGTGCCCGATACCGTCGCGCACGAGCGGCTCACTGGGAACGACGAACTCGACGTTGGCGCCGGCGGGCGGAGAGGGCTCCAGCTCGGGCGTCCGTGTGAGCTCCAGCAGCCCGAGCTCGGCGTCGGAGGCCAAAGCCACCACCACGTGCGGATTCCCGACATCGATGCCCAGCCCCGGACGGGTGACGGTCAGCCCGTCCGCGCGCACCAGCGGGTCTGTGCCCGAGAGCTTCCAGACGCCGAGGTCGACCTGATAGCCGCTGACACTGCGGGTGACATCGCGGACGCCTGCACGGGTGCTGATCGGGAGAGTGCTTCCGGGCTCGATGACGGCGAGGCCGGAGCGGACGAGGTAGTGGGCGAAGACGCGGATCCCGTTTCCGCACATCTCGGCGACCGAGCCGTCCGCGTTGCGGTAGTCCATGAACCACTCGGCGTCCGGCTCTTCCCCGAGGGCCGTCGCGCCCTCCGCGATCGCGGACGATCGCACCACCCGCAGCACACCATCCGCACCGATACCGAAGTGACGGTCGCAGAGCACCGCGACCTGCTCCCCCGTGAGATCCAGCTGGCCGTCGGGGTCGGCGATGATGATGAAGTCGTTGCCGGTACCGTGCCCCTTGGTGAATGCGACCATGGCACCAGTCTAGGCAGCCGGCGACCCCCCGCTCCCCCGCGTGACCCGATAGCGACCGCAGAGGAAACTGCGGTTGCGGGCCACCTCGATCAGCTCGAGGTCGAGACGGCGCGGAAGCAACGGAGCCCCCGCCCCCAGCGTGACCGGGGCGTACTGCACCCACACCTCGTCGAGCAGTCCGGCATCCGCGAACTGCCCGGCGACGTCTCCCCCGCCGACCACCCAGAGATCCTTGCCACCCGCGGCGTCGAGCATCGCGGTGTGCACATCCCGAATGTCGGCGCTCGTCACCCGCACGTCGGCGCCGGCCGGCACCGCGAGATCGCGATGCGAAAGCACCCACGTGGGCTGCGTGTACGCCCAGCGGCCATCCTCGTGGCGCATGACCCACTCGAACGTCGACGCGCCCATCACCAGCGCGCCGATGGTCTTCTCGAAGGCTGGATAGGCCATCGGCCCCTCCATGTCGATGTCCTGGCTCAGCAGCCAATCCAGCGAGTGATCTGTCGTGGCGATGAAGCCGTCCATGCTGGACGCGGTGAAGTAGTGAGTAGCCATGCGCGCATCGTCGCACGGGTCACCGACATCGGTTCAGGCGTCCAGGAGCCGAGCGACGCTGACCGGGGACTCGAGCCACTCCAGCTCCGGATACCGCTTGAACCACGCCACCTGCCGGCGTGCGTAGCGCCGCGTGAGCGCCTGGGTCTCGGTGATCGCCTCCTCGGCGGTGAGGCGACCGTCGAGCTGCGCGAGCGCCTGCGCGTACCCGATGGCACGCGAGGCGGTCGTCCCCCGTTCCAGCCCCTCGTCACGCAGCCCAGCGACCTCGGCGACCAGACCGGCGTCCCACATCCGCCCGACACGAGCGTCCAGACGGGCGACGAGCTCAGAGCGATCCACGTGCAGCCCGATCACGCGGGTGTGCGGATACCAGAGCGTCGGCTTCTCGGGGAGTGCCGCCCCGTGGGTGGCGCTTCCCTGTTCGACAACCTCGAGAGCCCGGACCACGCGCCGGCCGTTTCGCGGGTCGACCCGAGCGGCGGCCTCCGGGTCACGTTCGCGCAGTCGGTGCAGGAGAGCCCCGACGCCGTCGCGCTCGAGGTCCTGCTCCAACCGTGCGCGGATCGCAGGATCCCGGGGCGGAAAATGGAACTCGTAGACGACGCTGGACACGTACAGCCCGGATCCGCCGACGAGGATCGCGTCGCCGCCCGCCGCGTGGATGCGCCGCACGGCGTCGCGTGCGAGCGGCTGATACCAGGCGACGGCCGCCTCCTCCGTGATCTCCCGAACGTCGAGGAGATGGTGGGGGATGCCACGGCGCTCGGACTCGGGCACCTTCGCCGTGCCGATGTCCATGCCGCGATAGAGCTGCATCGCGTCGGCGTTGACGATCTCCGCCCGGTTACCGCGGCGACGAAGCTCTTCCGCGAGGTCGAGCGCCAGCTCGCTCTTGCCCGTGCCGGTCGCGCCGACGACGGCCCAGAGCCGTGGCGCGGTCACACCCCGACGCGGAGGGTCGGCAGGCCGAGCGAGACGGCGCGCGGCGCACCGTCGCTCGGCGCCGGCACGGCACACGACTCGGCCTGTGCGCGATCCCACGCATCGCCGCCGCGCGTCCGACGGATGCGGAGCGGAGCCCCCGTCGGATCATCGGCGAGAAGGTGGAAGGGAGCGGCATGCGTGACGGTCACGGTGACGACATCGCCGGGTCGCGGCTGCTCCGACCCCGGGGTCACCTCGAAATGCACGAGCCGGTTGTCCTCGGCGCGGCCGGTGAGACGACGGGTCTCCGTGTCCTTCTTGCCCTCACCCGTGGAGACGAGCACCTCGATCCGGCGACCGACCTGCTTCTGGTTCTCTTCCAGCGAGATGCGCTCCTGCAGCGCGAGCAGCCGGTCGTAGCGGGCCTGCACGACCTCCTTGGGCACCTGGTCCGGCATGGTCGCCGCCGGGGTCCCCTCGCGGATCGAGTACTGGAAGGTGAACGCGCCGGAGAATCGCGACTGCTCGACGACGCGCATCGTGTCCTCGAAGTCCTCCTCCGTCTCTCCCGGGAACCCGACGATGATGTCGGTCGTGATGGCCGCGTGCGGGATGCGCTCACGGACCCGATCCAGGATGCCGAGGAATCTCTCGCTGCGGTAAGAGCGTCGCATGGCCTTGAGGATCCGGTCGCTGCCGGACTGCAGCGGCATGTGGAGCTGCGGCATGACCGCCGGAGTCTCTGCCATCGCCTCGATCACATCGTCCGTGAAGGCGGCGGGGTGCGGACTCGTGAAGCGGATACGCTCCAGACCCTCGATCTCCCCGGCGGCGCGCAGCAACTTGCCGAACGCCTGGCGGTCGCCGAACTCGACGCCGTAGGAGTTCACGTTCTGACCGAGGAGCGTCACCTCGATGGCACCGTCCTCGACGAGGAGACGGATCTCATTGAGGATGTCTCCCGGACGGCGGTCCTTCTCCTTGCCCCGCAGACTCGGGACGATGCAGAAGGTGCACGTGTTGTTGCAGCCGACGGAGATCGACACCCAGCCGCTGTGCGCGGAATCGCGCTTGGTGGGCAGCGTCGAAGGGAACACCTCGAGGGATTCGAGGATCTCCAGTTCGGCATCCCCGTTGTGGCGAGCCCGCTCGAGCAGCCCCGGCAGAGAGCCCATGTTGTGCGTGCCGAAGACCACGTCGACCCAGGGCGCCTTGTCCAGCACGGCCTGCTTGTCCATCTGAGCGAGGCAGCCGCCGACCGCGATCTGCATGCCCGCCTTACGGCGCTTGACGGCAGCCAGGTGTCCGAGGGTGCCGTAGAGCTTGCCGGCGGCATTGTCCCGAACAGCGCAGGTGTTGATGATCACGACGTCAGCTTCGGTTCCGGCCTCCGCACGGACGTAGCCGGCGCTCTCCAGGGAGCCCGACAGACGCTCGGAGTCGTGGACGTTCATCTGACAACCGAACGTGCGCACTTCGTAGGATCGCTGGCGCCCGTCGTCATCGATGGCCGCTGACGACGCGCGGATGATCGTCGGTTCGCTGCGGGGGATAGTCATGATCCTCCCATTGTACGAGCGTCCTCGGAAGCTGCCCTCCGGGTTCGTCAGTCGGAATCCACGAACCGGACACCGGAGGCGCCGCTCCCGAACGACGCTTCTCGCAGTGCCGTCTTCGCGGCGTTCATGGCGACGGCGCCTCCATACCCACGGCGTGCCAGCTGCCCGACCAACCGCCGCAACGCCGCGTCCGGGTCGAGTCGCCCCATCGAGCGTGCTTTGCCTCGCGCGAACTCCAGTGCCCGCTCCGCATCGTCGTCCGGGAGTTCGTCAAGAGCGGCGTCGATGATCTCGCGCGGAATCCCTCGCTGCGCCAGCGCGCGCGACAGCGCGACCCTCCCCTGTCCCTTGCGCTCGACGCCTGACGTGACGAGAAGCTCTGCGAGCACAGCGTCGTCGAGATAGCCTCGCCGGACGAAGTCGTCGATCACGTCTTCGATCCCGTCCGCGTCCAGGCCGTGTCCTTTCAGCACCAGGCGGGCTTCGGAGACGGACAGTGACCTCGTACGGAGCTTTCGCACCAACGACTCCTCCGCCGCGGAACGGATCTCCTCCGCCGAGGGACCGCTCTCTCCGGCCTCCTCCGTGCCCGCCACCCGAGACGGGTCGTTAACGGCGCGCAGCCTGCCCTTGCCTGCACCCGAGGCAGCAGCCCGGGCGGCCGCTCCGCGAGCAGGATGGCGCGCACTGGGCGATCCGTCCCCATCGTCCACCCGGGACGGTGCCTTCGCGGGCTCGTCCCAGGTCGAGCGCCATACTCCCGCACCCTCATCCGACCGCACGCTCCGTCCACGCTCGCGTGCGGGGGCTCTGTCCGCGTGCGCCGCAGACGACCCATCGTGTCGTGCTGAGCCGCCGAAGAGAGGGATGATGGGGGCGATCCGTTCGGAATCGCCCCCACGCTGCTCCGTCATCAGGCCGGGCGACGCTCGGCCAGCTCGTCAGCGCCCGCGGCCGCAGCCGGGCCGCCGATTCCGAGCTTCTGCTTGATCTGGCTTTCGATGGCCAACGCGATGTCCGCGTTGTTGAGCAGGAACGTCCGTGCGTTCTCCTTGCCCTGGCCCAGCTGATCGCCATCGTAGGTGTACCACGATCCGGACTTCTTGACGATGCCGTGCTCCACGCCAAAGTCGATCAGGCTGCCCTCGCGGGAGATGCCGACGCCGTACAGGATGTCGAACTCGGCCTGCTTGAAGGGCGGTGCCATCTTGTTCTTGACGATCTTGACGCGGGTCCGGTTACCCACCGCGTCCGTGCCGTCCTTGAGGGTTTCGATGCGACGGATGTCCATGCGCACGGAAGCGTAGAACTTCAGCGCCTTACCGCCCGCGGTGGTCTCGGGCGAACCGAAGAACACACCGATCTTCTCGCGCAGCTGGTTGATGAAGATCATCGTCGTGTTGGTCTGGTTGAGACCACCCGTGAGCTTTCGAAGCGCCTGGGACATGAGGCGCGCCTGGAGACCGACGTGGGAATCACCCATCTCGCCCTCGATCTCGGCGCGTGGCACCAGGGCCGCGACCGAGTCCACCACGATGAGGTCGATCGCGCCCGAACGGACGAGCATGTCAGCGATCTCGAGCGCCTGCTCACCCGTGTCGGGCTGCGAGACGAGAAGCGAGTCGATGTCCACGCCGAGCTTCGCGGCGTAGTCGGGATCGAGAGCGTGCTCCGCGTCGATGAACGCCGCGATCCCGCCGGCCCGCTGGGCGTTGGCGATGGCATGCAGAGTCAGCGTCGTCTTACCCGACGATTCCGGCCCGTAGATCTCGACGATGCGGCCACGCGGCAGGCCACCCACGCCGAGAGCGACGTCGAGGGCGATGGAGCCGGTGGGGATGACGGCCACGGGGGCCCGCTCATCGCTGCCCAGCCGCATGACCGAGCCCTTTCCGAACTGGCGGTCGATCTGAGCGAGAGCGGTCTCGAGGGACTTCTCGCGGTCAGCGGGTGATGGCATGGTGTGCTCCTTCTGCGCGTGTGCTGCCGCCTGTAGGCTGTCGCGGCTCTTCCGGCTGGAAGGAACTCTCCGACAAGGCGTATGGCTTTCAGCCTGGTCCTCACGGTACGAGGGGCCACCGACATTCCGTCGAGAAGCCGCGGATCGTGAGGATCAGATCCGATTCACCACTTGTGCAGAAGACTACGCCCGCTTCGAACACATTTTCGACACCGCGCCCTCATCGGCGTGTCGGACATCCGCACATCGGCGGTCGCGTCACCGGCCACGTGGCTCCAAGCGCCCGACACCGTGGCGGCGGGCTTCGGGAACGTCCATGTCCGCACAGAGTGCCAGCCAGATGTTCCGCGGCGGCACGCCCGCGTCGAGCGCCTCGGCCGCCGTGCGCCCGTCCATGCCGGACAGCACCAGATCGTTCACGAGCGACGTGGCCCGGGCCTGGAACTCGGCATCGACGGCACGGAGGAACTCACTGCGTCGCATAGGGACCTTCTCCGAGACTCAGCGGAGCGAGAGCTCGGGCTCCACGGAGGCGACCAGGTCCTCGGGAACGACATCCGGGAAGACCTGGATGCCCTCGAGAACGGAGATGCGATCTCCGACCTCGCGCATGATCGTGGAGATGGGCACGTCAAGGGCCTCGGCCACCGAGGCGAGGATCTCGCTCGACGCTTCCTTCTGCCCCCGCTCGACCTCACTGAGGTACCCGAGAGCGACGGAAGCCTTGCTCGCCACCTGGCGGAGCGTCCGCCCCTTCTGCAGACGGAAGTCCCTCAGCACGTCGCCGATCTCCTGTCGTACAAGAATCATCGGAACCTCCTCCGCAGTTCGTGAATCGAGGTGTCCCTCGAAGAGACGGCCAGTCTAGTCCTCCTGGCTTGCACAGAATCTACCCTTGCACTCTGTGGTTTGAATGTGAGCACATCCGTATCAACCTGCGGCGGGGGCTCGCTATTCCCTCAGCACGGCGGCCAGCACACCAAGAACAGCCGCGACCGACTGCGCACGCACCGCGTCGCGGTCGCCGAGGAAACGGAACTGCTCGGTGCGGCTCGTGGTCGGCGTGACGACGCCGATGTGCACGGTGCCGACGGGCTGTCCGTCCGGCGAGTCCGGTCCGGCGATCCCTGTCGTGGATACGCCGACGTCCGCGGGGTGCCCGCCGACGGCCACGGCATCACGCACGCCGGCAGCCATCTGCCTCGCGACCTCTGCGTGCACCGGTCCGTGTCGTTCCAGGAGATCGGCATCGACGGCGAGCAGCGTGCGCTTCACCGGAGTCGCGTAGGCGACGACACCGCCGAGGAGCACCGCGGACGCGCCGGGAACCGCGACGAGTGCCGCGCACACCGAGCCGCCGGTGAGCGACTCCGCCACGCCGAGCGTCCAACCGCGGGTGCGCAGACCGGCCAACGCCTCGGCCGCCGTCGTATCGCTCATCGGCTCCGGCGCGCCCCACGCACCTGCGCGACGATGTAGTCGATGCCGCTCACGACGGTCAGCACGAGGACGATGACCATGAGGACGGTCGTCACGAGGGTCCACGGGCCGAGCCCGATGAACACGTGCAGGGGAAGGAGAGCCCAACCGAGGGCGACACCCTGGAATGCCGTCTTGATCTTCCCCATCCAGGCGGCCGCCACGACATGCTCGCTCGCGACCACCAGCCGGTGAATCGTGATCCCCCATTCGCGGACGAGGATGATCGCGACGATCCACCACGAGACCTCGCCGAGGATCGCCAGCCCCACGAACCCGGCGCCGGTGAGGAGCTTGTCCGCGATCGGGTCCCACAGCTTCCCGAAGTCGCTGACGATGTCGTAACGGCGGGCGAGGTAGCCGTCCACCCAATCGGTCGAGATCGCGACGATGAAGAGGACCGCCGCGATCCAGCGCACCGTGAGGTCCGAGAGACCGTACGTCCCACCGACGAGGAGGAACACGAAGAACACCACCGCGAGCGGGATGCGCGCCACGGTGATGGCGTTGGGGAGCTGCCGAGGAATCGCCATCAGTCGCGTCCCGTCAGACCCCAGGCGTCTTCGTCGCCCTCCGCCTCGACGACCGGCAGCCCGTCGTACTGGGCCTCCAGCGGATCACGTTCGACCGGCGGCGTCGCTGCGGCGGGCGCAGCCGGTGCCGCAGGGGCCGAGGGGACGTCTTCACCCCGGAGCTTCGCCATGACCTGCGGAAGCTGTTCGGGAGTCGCGAGCACGTCGCGTGCCTTCGAGCCCTCGGAGGGACCGACGACCTCTCGCGACTCGAGCAGATCCATCAGGCGCCCGGCTTTGGCGAAACCGACCCGCAGCTTGCGCTGCAGCATCGACGTGGATCCGAACTGCGAGGAGATGATCAGCTCTGCCGCCGCGAGCAGGAGCTCGAGGTCGTCACCGATGTCCTCGTCCACTTCCTTCTTCTTCGCCGGCTCCATCGCCTCCTGGACATCCGCCCGGTACTCGGGGCGGGCCTGGCGCGTGACGTGCTTGACGACCGCGTCGATCTCCTTCTCGTCGACCCACGCGCCCTGAAGACGGAACGGCTTCGACGAGCCCATGGGCGAGAACAGGGCGTCACCCTGGCCGATGAGCTTGTCGGCCCCGGGGCTGTCGAGGATCACGCGGCTGTCCGTGACGCTCGTGACGGCGAACGCGAGACGAGACGGCACGTTCGCCTTGATGAGGCCGGTGACCACGTCGACGCTCGGCCGCTGCGTGGCGAGCACGAGATGGATACCGGAGGCACGGGCCAGCTGGGTGATGCGGACGATCGAGTCCTCGACATCACGCGGCGCGACCATCATGAGGTCGGCGAGCTCATCGACCACGACGAGGAGATACGGGTACGGCTTGAGCACCCGCTCACTGCCCGGGGGCACCTCGACCTCTCCGGCCCGGACGGCACGGTTGAAGTCGTCGATGTGACGGAAGCCGAACGACGCGAGGTCGTCGTACCGCATGTCCATCTCCTTCACGACCCACTGGAGCGCCTCGGCGGCCTTCTTCGGGTTCGTGATGATCGGCGTGATGAGGTGCGGCACACCGGCGTAACTCGTGAGCTCGACGCGCTTCGGGTCGATGAGGACCATGCGCACGTCGGAGGGTCGGGCCCGCATCAGGAGGCTCGTGATCATCGAGTTCACGAAGCTGGACTTACCGGACCCCGTCGAGCCGGCGACCAGGAGGTGCGGCATCTTCGCGAGGTTGGCGACGACGAAGTTGCCGCCGACGTCCTTGCCGACGCCGATGGTCAGCGGGTGCGTGCTCTTCTGTGCGGCCGCGGAACGCAGCACGTCACCGAGGGCGACCGTCTCGCGATCGGTGTTGGGGATCTCGATGCCGATCGCGCTCTTGCCGGGGATCGGCGAGAGGATGCGCACGTCGTTGGAGGCGACGGCGTAGGCGAAGTTGTTGCTCAGCTGCAGGATCTTCTCGACCTTGACGCCGTGCCCGACCTCGACCTCGTACTGCGTGACCGTCGGTCCGCGAGAGAAACCGGTGACCTTGGCGTCGACCTTGAACTGGTCGAGGACGCTGGTGATCTGCTCGACGATCCGGTCGTTCGCCTCGGAGCGCGCGACCGACGGCGGCCCCTCCGACAGCACGCCGGGCGAGGGCAGGATGTACGGCGCCACCGGCGCCTGCGGTCCGCGGTCGCCCGGGCCTTCGGTGCCGAAGCCGTCGAGACCCGGAAGCTCCGGCATCTCGCCGGTGTCGGACTCGTCGTCCAGGAGCGCGGTGGTCTGCTGCTCGGCGAGGGAGTCCGTGACGGAGCGGACGTCGCTGAGCACCTCGGTCGCGGCGTCGTAGGGGTTCGCCACCGTCACGGCCTGGTCGTACGCCGGGGTGGCCTCGGTCGTGGAGAGCAGCGCGGTGATGTCGTCGGAGGCGAGGGTGCCCTCGTCCGGGTCTTCCTCCCGGCCTGTCTTGTTGCGACGCCACCAGGGCAGCACGTCGGGGTCGTCGACCTTGTCGGCCTCGTCGACCGCGTCCGAGGTGCCCTTCGCCGGCTTCTCCGGGCGTTCGGCGTCGAACATCCATGCGTAGAGGTCTCCGAGACGGGAGCCGATGCGGTTCGGCGGGGTCTTCGTGAGGATGAGGATGCTGAGGGCCGCCAGCAGCCCGAGGATGATGTAGGCGGGGATGTCGGTGAGGTACGTCAGCGGCTGCCCCACGAGCCAACCGAGCAGTCCACCCGACTCGCTCAGCGCTGGCATGCCCTGGTTCGGATGCGGACGAGGGCCCGCGACGTGGAAGATCCCCGCCAGGGCGAGGACGAACATCCCGAAGCCGATCCCGATGCGTCCGTTGTCGTGCACCGACGACGGATGCCGGAACAGCCAGCCCGCCAGGAAGAGCAGCAGCACCGGCATGATGAAGGCGACACGACCGACGAAGAGTCCCACCGAGTAGGCGCTGATGTTCGCCGCGACCTCGTTGCCGATGAAGAACCACTCGTTGACGGCGCCGAGGGCCGCCAGGATCACCAGCAGGAACGGGAATCCGTCTCGGCGATCGTCCTTCTGCAGCGTCTCCGGCCCGAAGGCCCGGAAGAGTCCGCCGACGCCGTGGGCAAGCCCGTTCCACGCTCGTGCCGCGACGGGGGGCTTGTCGGCCTCGTCGATGTACTTCTTGGGAGCGGGCTGTGCCTTGGGAGCCGACTGCCGCTTGGGGCGCGACGGTGCGCTCGTCGAGGCGCGCTCGGTCTTGGTGCTGCTCCTGGCCATGCCTCCACGGTACGGCCAGCGACCGCCATCTCCGCGTCACCACGCGGAACTCGACGATCACGGCGCGCGACAGCGCGCCGTGAGGCGGGGGTCAGGCCTCGATGACGAGGGGGACGATCATCGGCCGCCTCCGCAGCTTCTGGTTCACCCAGCGGCCGATCGTCCGGCGTACGACCTGCGACAGCGCATGCGTGTCGCGCACGCCGTTGCCCGAGGCCTCCTTGAGCGCAGCGACGATCTTCGGTGCGACGTCGTCGAAGACCGCATCGTCCTCGGCGACACCGCGCGCGTGGATCTCGGGACCCGAGATGATGCGCCCTGTGGCGGCGTCCACGACGACGATGACCGAGATGAAGCCCTCCTCGCCGAGGATCCGACGGTCCTTGAGGTCGGCTTCGGTGATCTCCCCGACGGTCGAGCCGTCGACGTAGACGAATCCGAGGTCGAGCTGGCCGGCGACCCGGGCCACACCGTCCTTCAGATCGATCACGGTGCCGTTGGAGGCGATGATCGTGTTCTGCTCCGGGATCCCGGTGTCCTGAGCCAGCTTCGCGTTCGCGATCAGGTGACGGTACTCGCCGTGGACCGGCAGGACGTTCTTCGGCTTCAGGATGTTGTAGCAGTAGAGCAGCTCGCCCGCTGCGGCGTGGCCGGACACGTGCACCCGCGCGTTGGCCTTGTGCACCACGTTCGCACCGAGCTTCGTCAACCCGTCGATCACCCGGTACACGGCGTTCTCGTTGCCGGGAATGAGGCTGGACGCCAGGATGACGGTGTCGCCCTCGCTCACCTCGATCGCGTGGTCGAGGTTGGCCATCCGGCTCAGCACGGCCATCGGCTCACCCTGCGACCCCGTGGACATGTAGACGATCTGCTCGTCCGGAAGATCGCGCGCCTTCTTGAAGTCGATCAGGACCCCGGCCGGGACCTTGAGGTAGCCGAGCTGCTCGGCGATGGTCATGTTGCGCACCATGCTGCGGCCGAGGAACGCGACCCGGCGCCCGTGCGCGTGCGCGGCGTCGATCACCTGCTGCACGCGGTGCACGTGGCTGGAGAAGCTCGCGACGATCACGCGGCGCGGCGCCTTCCCGATGACCTGGTCGAGGACCGGGCCGATCGAGCGCTCCGTGGGGGTGAACCCCGGCACGTCGGCGTTGGTGGAGTCGACGAGGAAGAGGTCGACTCCCTCCTCCCCCAGCCGGGAGAACGCGCGCAGGTCGGTGATGCGGCCGTCGAGCGGCAGCTGGTCCATCTTGAAGTCGCCCGTGGCGAGAGCCATGCCGGCAGGGGTGCGGATCGCGACCGCCAGCGCGTCGGGGATGGAGTGGTTCACCGCGACGAACTCGAGATCGAACGGGCCGACCTTCTCCTGCTGGCCCTCCTTCACGGTCAGGGTGAAGGCCTTGATCCGATGCTCCTTGAGCTTGGCTTCCACGAGGGCGAGGGTCAGGCCGGAGCCGATCAGCGGGATGTCGCTCTTGAGCCGCAGGAGGTAGGGCACCGCGCCGATGTGGTCCTCATGCCCGTGCGTCAGCACGACGCCGACGATGTCGTCGAGGCGGTCGCGGATCGGCTCGAAGTCGGGGAGGATCAGATCGACGCCCGGCTGGTGCTCCTCCGGGAACAGCACGCCGCAGTCGACGATCAGGATCTTGCCCGCGTACTCGAACACGGTCATGTTGCGCCCGATCTCCCCCAGGCCGCCGATCGGGATGACCCGGAGCGTCCCTTCGTCGAGGGCGGACGGTTCGGCCAGGGGAATGGACATGCTGTCTCCTCAGTCGGACACTCCACGCGTCCGTTCGTTCATGATGACGCGGCTCAGCGCGTCGTGCCGTGCACCTTCGGCAGAGCACCGCCCGCGGCCGCGTTGCGGTCGGGCCGGAAGTTCGAGAAGTCCGCCCCTGGCACGCCCGTGACGAGGTCGAGTTCGTCCTCGATGAGGGCGGCCTCCCACTCCTCCGGGCCGACGAGGGGAAGACGGACGCGCGGGCTGGAGATGCGACCCAGCCCATGCAGGATGTACTTCGCGGCCACAGTGCCCGGGACGTGCGTCATGACGGCTCGGACCAGCGGTTCCAGCCGCCTGTGCTCCGCGGTCGCGGTGGCGAGGTCGCCCCGGTTCACCGCGTCGATGATGGTCCGGTACGGAGCGGCGGCCACGTTCGCGGTCACGCCGATGAGGCCGGTCGCGCCGATGGACAGGTGCGGCAGCACGTTCGCGTCGTCACCGGAGAAGTACATGAGGTCGGTCTGGTTGAGCACACGGCTCACCTCGGAGAAGTCGCCCTTGGCGTCCTTCACGGCGAGGATGTTGGGGTGCTTGGCAAGGCGAAGGATCGTCTCGTACTTGATGGGCACACCGGTCCGACCCGGGATGTCGTAGAGGATGACCGGCAGGTCCGTCGCGTCGGCGACCAGTCGGAAGTGCGTGAGGATGCCGGCCTGCGTCGGCTTGTTGTAGTACGGGGTGACGATCATGATGCCGTCGGCCCCGGCCTTCTCGCTCGCCTTGTAGAGCTCGATGGCGTGGGCGGTCTCGTTGGAGCCGCCGCCGGTGATGATCTTCGCGCGGCCGGCCGAGACGGACTTGCCGACCTCGACGAGCTTGAGCTTCTCGGGGTCCGTCAGGGTCGAGGTCTCGCCGGTCGTTCCCGTCACGACGATGCCGTCCGCCCCCGCGGTGATCACATCATCGATGTGCTTCTCGACGGCGGGCCAATCGACTTCGCCGTCGGCCGTCATCGGAGTGACGAGCGCGACGAGAACCTGTCCGAAAGGGTTGCCCGAGTGCGTCATGCGTCCAGCGTATCGGGTCGGATGCCGCTGCCGCGGACGCGCCCGCGTCGTCCGTCCCCGCGGGCCGTAGGCTCGCCGCATGGGATGGATCACGCACGCCTCGCGCACGACCTACGAGAACGCCTGGATCCGCGTCCGTGAGGACGACGTCACCGGCCCGGGCGGAAGAGGCATCTACGGCGTGATGACGGTCAGGAACCCCGCGGTGTTCGTCGTCGCGATGGACGCCGACGACCGGGTCTGTCTCGTGAACATCGATCGCTACACGATCGGCCCGTCCATCGAGGTCCCCGCCGGCGGGACGGACGGCGAGGACCCCCTCCGTGCTGCGGAACGCGAGCTCCTGGAGGAAACGGGCTACCGAGCGAGGCAGTGGGAGCACCTCGGGATCACCCACGCCCTCGACGGTGTGGCGGAGGCGACCGAGCACGTCTACCTCGCTCGCGAGATCCATTGGGTCGGAGACGCGGCAGGCAGTCGTGCCGAGGAAGGCATTGACGAGGTCGAGTGGGTGCCGTTCGGCGAGGTCCTCCGGATGATCGCGGACGGCCGCATCACGGACGGCGAGACGATCGCCGCGATGGCTCTCGCCGGGATCCGACTCGGGAGGTTCCGCTGACAGCGGTCAGACCCGGCCCCGTCGGGCGACGGCCGCGGTGAGGGATCGCGGCAGGACCTTCGTCACCGCCACGACGGCCTTGTACCGCACGGACGGGATGGACACGGCTTTGCCGCGCGCAGCGTCGCGCAGCCCCTCCCGAACGACGTCACCGGCGTCGAGCCAGAGGACCGACGGCACGCCCTCCTCGCCGACGGCGAGACCCATCCGCTCGTGGAAGGACGTGTGCGTGAATCCGGGACAGAGCGCCGTGACGCTGACGCCGTCCGGGCCGTACGCGGTGTTCGCCCACCGGCTGAAATCGATGAGCCAGCCCTTGCAGGCGGAGTAGGTCGAACGCGAGATGAATCCGGCGACCGAAGCGACGTTGATGATCCGGCCGCCTCGACCCCGCATGGTCTGCAGCGCGGCATGCATGAGGCGCATCGAGGCCTCGACGTGCACGCGGAGGTGCCGCACCTCGTCCTCGATGTCGTTGTCGGCGAACCGCAGCGGCAACCCGAAGCCGGCGTTGTTCACGAGCAGGTCGATCGGGTCGTCCCGATCGCGGAGCCGAGCCGCGAGGCGCTCGACGCCGTCCTCCTCGGACAGGTCGGCGCCCAGCACCTCGACGGCCACTCCCCATTCGCTGCGCAGCTCCGCCGCAAGCGACGACAGCGTCTCCTCCGAGCGTGCCACGAGCACGAGATCGGCGCGCCGACGAGCGAGCTGACGCGCGAACTCGGCGCCCAGTCCCGCGCTTGCTCCGGTGATCAGTGCGGTGGGCATCAGCGCTCGTACCTCAGGAAGCGGTAGCGGACACCGGTACGGGACGTCTGCCAGTCCCCCTCCTGCACCACGCGCCAGCCGGCCTTCGAGGGAGCGAAGGTGTCGCCGTCGACCTCGAGGTCGATCTCCGTGACCTCCAGGCGGTCAGCGCCCGCGATCACCTGGCGGAAGATCTCGGCGCCGCCGATGATCCACACCTTCTCCTGACCGCGGACGGCTTCCGTCACCGTCGCGGCACGACGAGCGCCTTCCGCTGACCAGTCCTGCTGGCGCGTGACCACGATGTTGTCGCGATCGGGCAGCGGACGGAACCGCTCCGGCAGCGAGTCCCACGTCTTTCGCCCCATGACGACCGGCGCGCCCCGGGTGATCTCCTTGAAGTGCGCCAGGTCCTCGGGGACGTGCCAGGGCATACCCCCCTCGGCGCCGATCACCCCACCGGCGGCCTCGGCCCAGATGAGCCCCACCCAGGTCATACCGCCACCGCCGCCCTGATCGGTGCGTGGTGCTGGTAGTCCTCGACGACGAAGTCCTCGTATCGGTAGTCGAAGATCGAGTCGGGCTTCCGGGCGAATCGCAGCGTCGGGTACGGGTATGCCTCGCGGGTGAGCTGCTCGCGCACCTGCTCGACATGGTTGTCGTAGACGTGGCAGTCGCCGCCGGTCCACACGAAGTCCCCGGGCTGCAGACCGACCTGCTGCGCGATCATCATCGTCAGCAGCGCATACGAGGCGATGTTGAACGGAACTCCGAGGAACATGTCCGCGCTGCGCTGATAGAGCTGGCAGGACAGCTTGCCGTCGGCGACGTAGAACTGGAAGAGCGCGTGGCAGGGCGCGAGGGCCATGTCGGGGATGTCGGCCGGGTTCCAGGCGGACACGAGGAGGCGCCGGGAGTCGGGCGAACGCCGGATCTGCTCGATGACCTCGGCCAGCTGGTCGATGCTGCGGCCGTCGGCGGTCGGCCAGGAGCGCCACTGCACGCCGTAGACCGGGCCGAGGTCGCCGTCCTCGTCCGCCCACTCGTCCCAGATCGACACACCGTTCTCCTGCAGCCATCGCACGTTCGAGTCGCCGCGCAGGAACCACAGCAGCTCGTACGCGATGGACTTGAAGTGGACGCGCTTCGTGGTGATGAGAGGGAAGCCCTGCGCCAGGTCGAAGCGGATCTGCCGTCCGAACACGCTCGTGGTCCCGGTCCCGGTCCGATCGCTCTTGTGTGTGCCCGTCTCGAGCACGTCGCGGAGCAGGTCTTCGTACGGTGTCGGGACGGCAGCGCTCATGGTTGTCAGGATACCCGCCCCGGTCGCCCCGAAGGCGGTGCCGTCGGCACGATGCCCTCGTCACGGATGGAAACATCGCGGCGCCCCTGGCCGCCCGGCCGTACTCTCGACGTATGTCCCCCGCAGTCGCCCTCGCCGCCGTGGCCGCGCTTGTCGTGCTCGGCGTCCTGGCGGGGGTCGCGGTTCGACGCCGAGAAGGTCGCCTTCGCGACGGCGGGGCCCTGCGCTTCGATCCCGCGGATGCGAAGGGTGCGGCCCTGGGTTCCAGCGCGACCCTCGTGCAGTTCAGCACGGAGACGTGCGCACGCTGCCCCCAGGTCCGTCGACTTCTCGGCGCCTACGCGGCCGCCGACGCCGACCTCGCGCACATCGAGATCGACCTGACGCACCGCCCCGACCTCTCGGCGCGCTACCGCGTGCTGCAGACGCCGACCACCTTCGTGCTCGACGCGACTGGGGTCGTCCGCGCGCGGTTCGCGGGTATTCCCGCTCACGAGCACCTGACCCGTGCCCTCGCCGCCGTCTGAGACCCCGTCTGGAGCACCTGATGACCCCTCCCCCCGGCATCGATCCGCGCGGTCCCCGCTTCGCGGCGGCGATCACGGCGTTCCTGCTCGCCGTCGCGACGTACTTCGCCCTCATCGGAATCTCCACGGCATGGATCACCAGAGGCTGGTTCGCGCTGACGCGATCGTCGGAATTCGCGTTCGTCGGAGGACGAGGGTGGGCGGTGACGGTATCCGGTCTCTCCGAGCGGGCACTCGACCCTGGGTTCCTCCTCGCCACGCTCATCGCGCTGCTGTTCCTCTGGGGTGTCATCTCCCCGCGCACCGCACCGTGGGGTGTCCTCTACCGCCACGTCGTGCGCCCGCGCCTCGCGGCGCCCGCCGAGCTGGAGGATCCTCGACCCCCGCGATTCGCCCAGGGCGTCGGTCTCGTCGTGGTCGGCCTCGGCCTCCTGTTCCACCTCGCGGGAGTGCCATGGGCTCTGCCGATCGCGACCGCCGCGGCGTTCCTCGCCGCTTTCCTCAACGCCGCGTTCGGACTCTGCCTCGGGTGCCAGCTCTACCTCCTGCTGCAGCGCATCGGTCTGACCGGACGACCGCGCCGCGCCGCCTGACGCCGGTTCCCGGATGCCCGGTCGCTCGGTAGGCTGACGACAAGCGACGCCGCTCCCCCGGTGGCGTCAGAACCGGAGGAACCATGCCCGTCACCAGTGAAGCCGCCGCCACCTGGACCGGATCGCTCACGGAAGGTTCCGGCACGGTCGCCTTCTCCTCCTCGCAGCTGGGGACGTTCCCGCTCGACTGGAAGTCCCGCAGCGAGGGCAGCGACACCACCACGACGCCGGAGGAGCTCATCGCGGCTGCCCATGCCTCCTGCTTCAGCATGGCCCTCTCGCACGCCCTCGCCGAGAACGGCACACCGCCGGAGCGTGTCGACACCAGCGCCTCCGTCACCTTCAAGCCGGGCGTCGGCATCACCGGCAGCCACCTGAACGTCAACGCCACCGTGCCCGGGCTGAGCCCGGAGAAGTTCCAGGAAGTCGCCGAAGGCGCCAAGACCGGGTGCCCCGTATCCCAGGCCCTGGCGGGCATCGAGATCACCCTCGAAGCGACTCTGGCCTGAACGCCGAGGACGTCAGGCGCGGGACAGGCGGATCGCCTGCCGGATGCTCGCCCTGGCGTCCTTACGGCGCCCCGCGGCGTCCTGCACGACGCCGAGGCGATAGCGCGCACGCCAGTCCGCGGGCGCCGCTTCGGCTTCCGCCGTGTAGCGCGCGACGATGGCGTCCGCGTCCTTCTTGGCGATCCGCCCGCTGGGCGTGAGCTCGGTCTCGACCGGCGGCATACCGCCCTCCGCGTCGAGCAGCCGCCCCAGCCGGTCGGCACCGAAGCCGAAGAGCATCTCCCGGACCAGCGCCCAGCCGCCGACGGGGGCGAGAACCAGGAGCGTGACCCCCATCCCGATGGAGACCGGCGTCCCGACGGCCAGGAACATGACCGCGAGCCAGCCCGCGACCACGAGGTAGAGCAGGAGGGCCGCTGCCATCAGCCCGACCCCGATCCGGGACATCACGATCGGATGCCGATGTCGATCATGTTCTCCAGGCCGACGACGACGCCGGTCGCGGTCGCCGCATACGGCACGGCCAGGCGGATGCCCGGCGCATAGGCCAGCGCGGGGTCCGTGGTGTCGTGCGTGAAGGTGAGGGACTCGCCCGGCCCGGACAGGATCACCTCCTGCTTCGCGATCACCCCCGGCCGACGGAGAGAGTGGATGGGCACGCTGCCGACCTGCTGGCCACGCGCGCGCTGATCCGCGTGCGGCGCGCTGACCGGACCCTGGGCGGCACGGGCGGCAGCGATGAGCTCCGCGGTGCGGACGGCGGTCCCGCTCGGCGAGTCGACCTTGGTCTCCCGGTGTGCCTCCACGATCTCCGCGGAGCCGAAGTAGGGCGCGGCCGCGGCGGCGAGGGCAGAGCCGAGCACGGAACCGAGCGAGAAGTTGGGGATGAAGACCGCCCCGGTGCCGGCTGCCTCGACCAGCGGTCGGACGAGGGCGATCCGCTCGGCGGACCAGCCGGACGTTGCGACGAGGACGTTGAGGCCGTGCTCCACCGCTGCCCGCACCACATCGATGCTGATCTGCGGCGTGGAGGCGTCGATCACGAGATCGGAACCGGCGAGCTCGGAAAGGTCGCTGGCCGACGTCAGCACCCGGCTCACCTCGAAACCGTCGAGCTCTGCGATCACCGCGCCGATGATCGTTCCCAGCTTTCCGGTCCCGCCGACGAGGGCTACCTTCGTGGTCATGTGTCCAGTCTATTTCCGGGCCACGATCGGAGGTCGCGGCACGCGGGGCCGCTGATCACACGAGCAGCGCGTCCGGGATGCCCGTCCGCAGCTCCATGGGCAGATGGCCCGTGTCGTTGTGCGTGAGCAGGGTCCACGGCCGCCCCTGCTTCTGCGCGATCACCGTCAGACCGCAGTGGGACTGGTTGAGTGTCATCCACCGCCAGTCGGGGGCGGCGAGCACCTCGCGGACGAACCACGAGATCACGAAGTTGTGGGTGATCAGGACCTCATGCACGTCACCGGTCTTCCGCACGAGGAACTCGTTGACGGCGTCCGACATCTGGGCGCGGCCTGCGTCGATCTCGGCCTCGGTGACCGAACCGAAGAAGGGCTCGAACACCGCCGGCGTCTCCTCGGTCATCCCCGTCGGGACGCAGTCGAAGAGAAGAGCAGACGGCTCCGGGTCCACGGAGGGAAGACGACCGGCGATGGCCCGCGCCGTCTCGGCCGCGCGCAGCAGCGGCGAGTGCCAGACAGCGTCCAGTGGCAGACCGGACAGTCGATCCGCGATCAGCTCCGCCTGACGCTGACCGCGCGGCGAGAGGGGTCCGTCGGCGAGGCCATGCTCGGCATCCTGATGTTCACCGTGTCTGACCAGATAAATGTAGTGCGTCACAACTCGCTCGCTCGCCTCGTCGCCAGCATCCGCCGGTCTTCCCTTCCACCCTATGTCACGGGTGGCGAAAGGTCAGGCGCCCGCGCGGGTGAGCTCTGCGACGTGCGCACGGGAGAGCGTCACACCGGCCCCCTGCATGAGCTCGTCGACGTGGTCCGTCGCGAACGTGTTCACGATCGGCGCAGCCACCGTGCGCTGCGCGAGCAGCCAGGCGATGGAGACGGCGGCGACCGGAACGGCGAGCTCCGCGGCCACCTGGTCGAGCGCGCGCAGCACTTTGATCCCGCGGCGGTTGAGGTGTCCACGGAGCTGCTCACCCCTGACGCCCCGCGAGGCGAGGGCCTTCGAGCGATGACGCCCGGAGAGGAACCCGTGCTCCAGCGCGTGAGACGGCGTGACGGCGAGGTTCTGCGCCCCGGCGACGAGTCGCAGATCGCCCTCGAACGGCTGCCGACGGACGAGGTTGTACGGTGTGTCGATCACCGTGATCCGCGGGTATCCCGCGGAGGCGAGGATGCGCGCCTCGACGAGCCTCTCCGGAGTGAAACCGTAAGCGCCGACCGCGCCGATCTTCCCGGCCTCGACGAGCCACTCGACCGTGGCCAAGGTGTCCTCGAGGTTGGTGGTCGCGTCCAGTGTGGCGTCCAGGTAGAGCACGTCGATGCGTTCGACGGCGAGACGGGTGAGCGAACCCTCGACGGCCCGGACGAGGTTGACCGACCCAAGGCCGGGGTTGTCGGCATGCGCCCCGATGCGGACACTGAGGACGACACGCTCCCGCTGGTCCCGCGACCGCAGCCACTGACCGAGGATGTGCTCGCTTCTGCCGCCGGAGAACCCGTCGGCAGTGTGGATGGCGTTGCCGCCGAACTCCACGTACCTGTCGAGGATGCCGTGACTCGTCTCGAGATCGACGTTCCACCCGAACTCCGCGGCGCCGAGCATCAGCGGGAACGTCTCGTACCCGGTCTCACCGAGAGCGGTGCGAATGGACTCCCCCACACCGGGCCCGACGATCGGGATGGGTGCGGACGGGTGATCCTGGTGCTCCAGCGCGGCGCGTTCAGCGTCGGGTCCTGCGCCTACGCCGAACAACCGCATACTCTCACCCCCGCTACGACCGGTCGGAACCGATCGACATCACTGCTTCACTGGCACCCCCCGGTGCGTACTTCGAGGGTATGCGACGCACGCGAACGTCCCGACCATTCCGAGGAACGGCGCGCAAACTTCCCATAACGTTTCGATCACGGCGGAGACGACAGAACCCGGGCCCCACCGAAGGAGGGCCCGGGTTCTGTCGGAGCCGTGGTTACTCGGCGGCGTCCTCGGCCGGAGCCTCGTCCGCAGCGGGCGCGTCATCGAGCACGGGCTCGAGCGACAGCTTGCCGCGGTCGTCGATCTTCGTGATCTTCACGAGGATCTTCTGGCCCACGGAGAGCACGTCCTCGACGTTCTCTACCCGCTTGCCTCCGGCGAGCTTGCGCACCTCGGTGACGTGCAGCAGACCGTCCTTGCCGGGCAGCAGCGAGATGAAGGCGCCGAAGGTGGCGATCTTCACGACGGTGCCGAGGAACTGCTCGCCGACCTCCGGGTTAGTGGGGTTGGCGATCGCGTTCACCTGGGCCCGAGCAGCCTCGGCCGAAGGGCCGTCGGTCGCGCCGATGTAGACGGTGCCGTCCTCCTCGATGGAGATCTGCGCGCCGGTCTCGTCCTGGATCGCGTTGATCGTCTTGCCCTTCGGGCCGATCAGCTCGCCGATCTTGTCGACCGGGATCTGGACGCTGATGACGCGCGGAGCGGTCGGCGCCATCTCGTCGGGTGCGTCGATCGCGGCGTTGAGGACGTTGAGGATCGTCAGGCGCGCATCGCGCGCCTGGGTCAGCGCACCCGCGAGCACCGAAGACGGGATGCCGTCGAGCTTCGTGTCGAGCTGGATGGCGGTGACGAACTCGCTCGTGCCGGCGACCTTGAAGTCCATGTCACCGAGCGCGTCCTCCGCACCCAGGATGTCGGTCAGCGCGGCGTAGCGGGTCTCCCCGTTCACCTCGTCGGAGACGAGCCCCATCGCGATGCCGGCGACGGGGGCGCGCAGCGGCACACCCGCGTTCAGCAGCGAGAGGGTCGAGGCGCAGACGGAGCCCATCGACGTGGAGCCGTTGGAACCGAGGGCCTCGGAGACCTGACGGATCGCGTAGGGGAACTCCTCGCGGCTCGGCAGCACCGGCACGAGGGCGCGCTCGGCGAGGAAGCCGTGCCCGATCTCGCGACGCTTCGGCGAACCCACGCGGCCGGTCTCACCGGTCGAGTAGGGCGGGAAGTTGTAGTGGTGCATGTACCGCTTGCTCGTGGTGGGCGACAGCGAGTCGATCTGCTGCTCCATCTTGAGCATGTTGAGCGTGGTGACACCCATGATCTGGGTCTCGCCGCGCTGGAAGATCGCGGAGCCGTGCACGCGCGGGATGACCTGCACCTCGGCGTCGAGCGGACGGATGTCCGCCAGGCCGCGGCCGTCGATGCGGGTGCCCTCGGTGAGGATGCGACCGCGGACGATCTTCTTGGTGACGGACTTGTACGCCGCGGAGAACTCCAGCGGAGCCGCAGCCGGCAGCGAACCCGCTTCGGTGGCTTCGATGAGCTCGGCCTTGACACGGTCCTTGATCGCGTCGTCGGCGTTCTGACGCTCGGTCTTGTCGGCGATCTGGTAGACGTCGCTGAGTTCGGCGAACGCGCGCTCGGACACGAAGTCGTAGACCTCGTCGCTGTACGCGGGGAAGACCGGGTAGACCCCCGGCTCCTTCGATGCGGTGGCGGCGAGCTCGGCCTGGGCCTTGACGAGCTGGGCGATGAACGGCTTCGAGGCCTCGAGGCCCTGGGCCACGATGTCCTCGTTCGGCTTGGTGGCGCCGGCCTTGATCAGGTTCCAGCTGCCCTCGGTCGCCTCGGCCTCGACCATCATGATCGCGACGTCCTCGGAACCGTCGGCCTTGGTGACGACACGACCGGCGACGATCAGGTCGAACACGGCCTCGGAGACCTGCTCCGCGGTCGGGAAGGCGACCCACTGGTCCTCGTGCTGCCCGTGACCGGGGATGAACGCGAGGCGCACACCGGCGACGGGACCCGAGAACGGCAGACCCGAGATCTGGGTCGACGCCGAGGCGGCGTTGATCGCCAGGGCGTCGTAGAACTCGCCGGGAGCGATCGAGAGGACCGTGATGACGATCTGGACCTCGTTGCGGAGGCCGTCGACGAACGACGGACGCAGCGGACGGTCGATCAGGCGGCAGACGAGGATCGCCTCGGTCGAGGGACGACCCTCACGACGGAAGAACGAGCCGGGGATCTTGCCTGCGGCGTAGGAGCGCTCCTCGACGTCGACCGTCAGTGGGAAGAAGTCGAAGCCTTCACGCGGGTGCTTGCCTGCGCTCGTGGCCGAGAGGAGCATGGTCTCGCCGTCGAGGTACGCGGCGACGGCGCCCTGAGCCTGCTGCGCGAGGCGGCCGGTCTCGAAGCGGATGGTGCGGGTGCCGAAGCGGCCGTTGTCGAGAACGGCCTCGGTGGCGGTGATTTCAGGACCTTCCAAGAGGTCTCTCCTTCTTTGTTTAGACTCGCGAGCCCGTGTGGCGCGCGAGCGTGTTCAAAGGAGCGGAACGGAAGGGTTCGGGCGCGCGGGCACTCCCGCGAATCTCGCCTGCGCTGGCCACCAGTAGAAAGCCACCCGGCGTCCGCCGAGGAACCCACCACAGGGGACCAGCTTCTCCGCCGATCGCTCCATGAGTCGATATGAACTTGTCGGATGACCGGGGTCACCCTCGACCACCCTACCAGCGTGCGCGCGCGGAGCCGAGGGTTCCGCGCGCGGTGCGCCCGACACCGGACCGTCACCGGACGTTCACTGCGCGTCCTCCGGCGCGAGGGGATGCTCGGCTGTGCTGGGCAGATGAGGATGTCAGTGATCGGATGCGGGTACTTGGGAGCTGTGCATGCCGCGGCGATGGCCTCGCTCGGCCACGACGTCGTCGGCATCGACGTAGACGAGCACAGGGTGGCCGCCCTCGCGGCGGGTGTCCCGCCGTTCTTCGAGCCGGGGCTCGCCGAGCTCCTGGACGAGGGGCTGCGGTCCGGACGACTGCGCTTCGCCGCGGATCCGGGGGCGGCTGCGGCAGCGGAAGTGCACTTCCTCGCCGTCGGTACCCCGCAGTCCCCCTCCGGTCCGGCAGCCGACCTCCGTGCCATCGAAGCGGCGATCGACGGACTGCTCCCCCACCTGCGGCCGGGGACGGTGGTGGCCGGGAAGTCGACCGTCCCCGTCGGTACCGCCGCGCGCCTCGCCCGCCGGATCGAGGCGACCGGGGCCACGCTCGTGTGGAACCCCGAGTTCCTCCGCGAGGGCTGGGCCGTCCATGACACCCTCACGCCTGACCGCCTGGTGGTGGGTGCCGACGACACCCCGATGGGCCTCGCCGCCGTCGATCTGCTCCGCCATGCCTATGCCTCGGCGATCGACGGGGGCACCCCCTTCCTCGTGACCGACCTCGCAACCGCCGAGCTCGTCAAGGGGGCGGCCAACGCCTTCCTCGCCACGAAGATCTCCTTCATCAACGCCATGGCGGAGATCGCGGAAGCTGCGGGGGCCGACGTCACCCTGCTCGCCGAGGCCCTCGGACACGATTCACGCATCGGCCGTCGCTACCTCGGGTCCGGGATCGGCTTCGGTGGCGGCTGCCTTCCCAAGGACATCAGAGCGTTCGCGGCACGCGCCGAGGAGCTCGGGCGTGGCGACGCCGTCGGCTTCCTGCACGAGGTGGACGCCATCAACCTCCGCCGTCGCGACCGCGCGGTGCGCCTCGTGGTGGACGCTCTCGGGGGCCTCGTCTTCGGGAGGAGGGTCGCCGTCCTCGGGGCGGCCTTCAAGCCGTTCAGCGACGACATCCGCGATTCGCCGGCGCTGGAGGTGGCCGTGCGGCTGCGGGGGCTCGGTGCGGACGTCGTGGTGACCGATCCCGCGGCGATCGAGAACGCCCGTGCCCTGCATCCGCAACTCGGGTACGCCTCGTCCAGGGACGACGCGCTGCGAGACGCGGATGCGGTGGTGGTCGTCACGGAGTGGGACGAGTACCGCAGGGAGCTGAGTCCCCAGCACGCCGGTGGACTCGTGCGAGGCCGGATCGTGGTGGACGGGCGGAACTGTCTGGACGCGGACGCGTGGCGCGCCGCCGGTTGGACATACCGCGGAATGGGCAAGCGCTGACGCCTTCCCCTCCTCACACCACGCTGGCGTCCCGTTCCACAGCGGAACGTCCGACGTAGACGTAGTCGTCGTGCTTGGCCCGCCGACCGTCTCCCGCGGCACGACCGTGCAGTCGACGCCAGACCCACGGGAGGGCGTGGCGCCGCCACCAGGCCGCGCGTCCGATGAGCTCGTTCTCGTGCAACGCCGCGTCCAGCAGCCCCAATGCGTCCGCATGAGGCACCCCGAGCACCTCCGCAACCCGGTACGCGAGGAACCGGTGCCCTCGACTGCTGAGATGCACGAGATCCTCGCCCCAGTGCTGCCGCTCGCCCAACGAGGGGTGCAGGTCGGTGTCGATGAGGATCGCGCCGGTCCGTGCTGCGGTCCCCGCGAGGGCCGTGGCGAACGCCGAGAAGCGCCGAACGTACAGCACCGCGGCACGACGGTCCGGCAGGAAGGGCGTGACCAGGACCACGTCGGCACCCGATGCTCGCAGTCGCCTCACCGCCGTCTCCAGGCTCGCGGCGAGCGCGAGCACGTCGACGCGATGCTTCACGAGGTCGTTCGCACCCACCAGGATGGTGACGAGATCGGGTCGGAGCTCCAGCGCCCGATCGAGCTGCGTACCGCAGACGTCGGCCACGCGCTTCGACCGGATCGCGAGGTTCGCGTAGTGGAGGCCTCCCCGAGCCGCGAGAAGCAGCGTGAGCCGATCAGCCCACCCCCGAAGCGTGCCGTCGGGCCCGGGGTCGCAGAGTCCCTCGGTCAAGGAGTCGCCGAGCGCGACGAACCGTCGCCAGCGGCGCGATGGTGCGGGCGGAGTCGGCTCCGGCCGCACGAGGCGGCGAGCGCGCAGGCGACGGTCGACGGCATGGAGCTCCCGCGCCTCCTCGAAGTGGTCGAGCAACTGGTCGCTCAGGTGTGCCCAGCTGCGTCCTTGCACGCCCTCCCAGCCTGCCTGCCCGAAGGCTCGACGGGTGCGCTCGTCGGACGCGAGATCGGCCACCCGTCGGCGGAGGTCCCCGAGGTCGCCCGGAGGGTAGAGCCAGCCGTCCACGCCCGCGTCGACGAGGTCCAGCGGTCCTCCGCGGCCGGTCGCCACCACGGGCACGCCGCTCGCGTGCGCCTCCTGCAGCGTCTGGCCGAAGGTCTCGCTCTCCCCCGGATGCACGAAGACGTCGAACGACGCGAGCGCCGCGGCGAGCGCGTCGCCGTCGAGCCGCCCGAGGAACAGGGCTTCGGGGAGCTGCTCCTGCAGGCGCTGCCGCCGAGGCCCGTCCCCGACGATGACCAGCCGGGTGCCGGGGATGCCGCGCAGCGCGGCGAGGTCCTCCACCTGCTTCTCGGGGGCGAGGCGCCCGACGTAGCCGATGACGATCTCGGCGCCCCACTCCGAGCGGAGCGCGTCGCTGCGCCGGGACGGGTGGAAACGCTCCGCGTCCACCCCTCTTCCCCAGGATCGGAGGCGGTCGATGCCGAGACGGCTGAGTTGCTGCGCGGACTCGGTCGACGGCGCGAGGGTGAGGGTCGCTCGCCGGTGCAGCCGCGCGAGGTGCGCGTGGGCGATGCCGGTCGTCGCCGCGACGCGGTACCTCTCCGCGTAGGCGGCCACATCGGTCTGATAGGCCGCGACCGTCGCCACCCCGCTCCGTTCGGCGGCGAGCAGCCCTCGCCACCCCAGGGCGAACGGCGAGGCCAGGTGGACGACATCGGGACCGAAACGGTCCAGCGCGGCACCGATCCGACGGGTCGTGGCCGCGCCGACCCGGACATCCCGGTATCCGGGAAGCGGAACACTCGGGATCGCTGCGATGCGGGCCCCGTGCATCCGCTCAGGGATGCCGGCAGCGTCGGGCGCGAGCACGTGGGCTTCGTGCCCCCGGCGCTCCAGGTGACGGAGGATCTGCATCACGGATCCGGTCACGCCGTTCATGTGCGGAAGGAAGGACTCGGTGACGATCGCGACTCTCACTCCCCCAGGATCGTGCGCAGCTCGTCCGCGTCGATGGCGAATCGAGCCCGGGCACCGGATGTTCACCGGATGCTGGATCGCGGGTCACCGGCTATCCCCACGTTGGTTCCCGTTCACCGCGTCGGGGCAGGCTGGCGGAGTGCCGACGGATCTGCTCACCGAATCGCTCGCGGGCCCCTGGAGCCTCGCCGCGATGAGCGTTCTCGTGCTCGGAGACGCCTTCTTCGTCGTGATCCCCGGGGAGATCGCGGTGACCGCACTCGGCGCGGTCGCGGTGACCGCAGGGACGCCCGCGCTCTGGGCGGTGGTCATCTGCGCTGCCGCCGCGGCGGCACTCGGCGACGCCTGCTGCTACCTGATCGGCCGCGTCATCGGCATCGAACGCTGGCGCTGGATGAGAGCGCCCCGCGTCCAGCAGGCCCTCGGCTGGGCGCGCGTCCGCCTGGATCGCGGGACCGCCACCGTGCTGTTCACCGCCCGGTTCGTCCCCTTCGCCCGCCTCGCCGTGAACCTCGTGGCGGGCGCCTCCCGCATCCACCCACCGCGGTATCTGCTGTTGGTGTTCCTGGCCGCGACCGGGTGGGCGATGTACCAGGCCGCGGTCGGCGCGGTCGTCGCCGCAGTGCTCCCCGGCGGTCCCCTCATCGCCGTCCCGGTGTCCGTGGCCGTGGCCGTCGCGCTCGGGTTGGGGCTCGACCGGCTCACGCGACGTCTCGGACGATGACTCCCACCCGTCGCGACCCGTGCTCTAGGCTCGGGAGCATGAGCACCGAAGAAGGCGCCGGCTCCTCCTCCGAGGAGATGAAGCGCAAGTTCAAGGAAGCGCTCGAGAAGAAGAACGCGCACCACCGGCAGGGCGAGGCTCACCTCGACGGCGACTCCGCCGTGCACGCCGCCAACGCCCCGCAGACGCGGCGCGAGTTCCGACGCAAGAGCGGTTGACCACCCGGATGCGGGAGTCCGACCAGGGCTCCCGCATCCTCTGCGCGGACCTCAGCGATCGAGTGCGCGCCGGCGGGCCCGCTCCTCCTTGGCGGCCATCTCCGTGACCGCGGCGTCCTGCAGCTCCGGCACCCCCACGTCATCCGTCGCCGGGGCCGCATGGGGGTCCACGCCGTCCAGCACGGACTCGTCGAACGGAAGCGCCCCGGAGAGGACACGGCGGACGCGGTCGCGGTCGATCTGCTTCGTCCAGGTGCCGATGAGGACGGTGGCGACCGCGTTGCCCGTGAAGTTCGTCAGGGCTCGCCCCTCCGACATGAACCGGTCGATGCCGACGATGACCCCGACGCCGTCCACCAGGTCGGGGCGGTACGCCTGCAGTCCTCCGGCGAGTGTCGCCAGCCCCGCACCGGTCACGCCCGCGGCGCCCTTGCTCGCGATGATCATGAAGACGAGAAGACCGATCTGCTCCCCGATAGACATCGGCTGGCCCATTCCCGTCGCGATGAACAGCGACGCCATCGTGAGGTAGATGGCAGTCCCGTCGAGGTTGAACGAGTAACCGGTGGGGACGGTGATGCCCACGACGGGCTTCGAGATGCCCAGGTGCTCCAGCTTCGCGATGAGTCGGGGAAGCGCAGACTCCGACGAGGACGTCCCCACGATCAACAGGTACTCCCGGGCGAGGTACTTCATGAGGGCGAAGATGTTCACCCGCGTGACCACCCAGAGCAGGAGGCCGAGCACGAGGACGATGAAGAGGATGCAGGTGATGTAGAACGCGACCATCAGGACCCCGAGGCTCCAGATCGCCGCGGCCCCCGTCTTGCCCACGACGGCCGCGATGGCGCCGAACGCACCGACGGGCGCCAGCCAGAGGATCATCCCGAGGATCCGGAAGACGAGCTTCTGGAGTTGGACGACGGCCTGCATGATCGGCGCCCCGCGCTCACCCATCCCCTGGAGGGCGAAGCCGACCAGCAGAGCGATGAAGAGCACCTGGAGGACGCTCTCCCCCGTGAACGCCGAGAAGAAGGTCGCCGGGATGATCCCGAGCAGGAACTCCTGCGTGCTCTTCGCCTCGCTCGCCTCCGCCTCGTAGTTCGCGTTCGCCATGTCGAGGCCGGCGCCCGGGTGGATGATGTTCCCGACGACGAGGCCGATCGCCAGGGCGAAGGTCGACATCGTGAGGAAGTACAGCAGTGCCAGCCCGCCGATCTTCCCCACGGTCGCCGCCTTCGCGATCGAGCCGACCCCGACCACGATGGTGCAGAAGATGATCGGCGCGATCATCATCTTGATCAGCGACACGAACGCCGTGCCCAGGGGTTCGAAGGCCCGTCCCGCCTCGGGCCACAACAGGCCCACTGCGGCACCGAGCACCACCGCGATGATGACGGACACGTACAGCCAGGTGTGGCGATCCCATGCGTGCTTCCCCCGCCTCCAGTGGAATCCGGGAAGCGAGAATCCTGTCGTGAGCGCCATGCGTCCTCCTCGATCGTCGACGTCGTCGTCTGCGGCAGGGGCGTCGGTGCCGCTGCTCCTCCACCGTCTCCCCGCGTCGCGCGTGCGCCCTATTTGTGGTCGTATTGGTCACGGTCCCGACCGTCGACGATCGAGGAGAACCTTGCCGTCCTCTGCCCGCTGGCACAGTGCCGCCTCCCGTGTCTTCCTGCTGCTCCTCGTGACGACCGTGCTGCTCGGGATCCTCGTCGCCGTGTTCCTCGTGACGGAGGCGCAGCGGGCGGCGAGGGCCGAGGCGGAGCGCGTGACCGCGGCGACAGCCGCGGCGATCGCCGACTCCCCTTCGGTCTCCTCCGCCCTGCTGAAGGGGGATCGGGAGGCGGCGGCCCGCGACCTCGCTCCCTACGCCCGGGAGGTCGTGGCGGGTGCCGACCTCGATTTCGTCACGGTGATGACGCCGGACGGCACCCGCGTGACGCACCCTGACCCGACCCGAGTCGGCGAACGCTACCTCGGGACGATCCCCTCCTCGCCCCGGGCCCTCACCGAGGAGTTCCGGGGAACGCTCGGGCCATCCGTCCGGACGATCGTGCCGATCCGGGTCGACGGCCACCCTGTGGGGTGGGTGGCGGCGGGGGTCACCACCGAGACCATCGCGCAGACGCTCGTCCGTCGGCTCCCGCTGTCCCTCACCCTCACCGGTGCCCTCGTGCTGCTCGGCATCGGCGGAGCCCTCGTCGCCCGGCGTGTCACACGCCGTTTCGCCGGCGATCTCCCTCCCGGCGAGGTTCGCGACGCCGTCTCGTCCTACGAATCGATCCGGACCCTCGGGGAGGCGCTCCGCGCCCAGACGCACGAACACGGCAACCGGATGCATACGGCGGTCGCGCTGATGGAGCTGGGACGCACCGACGAGGCGATCGGGATCCTCACCGACACCGCGAGGCAGAGTCAGTCACTCGTCGACCAGGTCACGGCCCGGCGCCACGGTGATCCGGCAGTGGGAGCCCTGCTGCTCGGCAAGGCGTCCCAGGCCAAGGAGCGGGGTGTCGAGTGGCGGGTGCACATCGCGCCGGACACGCCCCGTACACCGCTGTCGGCCGTCGATGCGGTGGCTGTCCTCGGCAATCTCATCGACAACGCCCTCGACGCCGCCGCCTCCGCCGAGGAGCGGTGGGTGGCCGTGCGCCTGGAGCCGGACGGGGACGGCGGTATCCTCCTCGAGGTGGCGGACAGCGGCGCCGGGATCCCCGCGGACCAGCGGGAGAGGATCTTCGCGGCGGGATACTCCACCAAGCCGGCCGGCGCGGAGGGACGCGGCGTCGGTCTCGCCCTGGTGCGCTCCGTCGTCGCCGAGGCCGGCGGCTCTGTGACGGTGCTCGGCTCCCCCACGACCTTCCGGGTCCTGCTGCCGGCCGCTCGTGACGGACGGGGGCGGCGATGATCCGCACCCTGCTCGTCGACGACGATGCCCTGACCCTCGAGCTCCACCGCACCTTCCTGGAGCGTCTCGGCGGCTTCGTCGTGACCGGGGAATGCACGGGCGCGCGGGCGGCACTCGCCGCCGTGCAGGAGAGCGGCCGGGCGGACGCATTCGATCTGGTCCTGCTCGACGTGACGATGCCGGACGGTTCCGGGCTCGAGGTCCTGCGCACTCTCCGGGCCCGAGCGGCCACCGTGGACGTGATCGCCGTCACGGCAGTCCGCGACGCGGAGGTCGTGCGACAGATGGCGGCGCTCGGGGTGTTCCAGTACCTCGTGAAGCCGTTCTCCTTCGCCGTCTTCCGTGAGCGTCTCGAAGACTACCGGGACCACCGCGCTCAGGCACAGGCGACCAGCGGCCCTGCCACGCAGGAGGAGATCGACGCTCTGCTCGGACGGGCGACCGGAAGCATCGCCCTCCCCAAAGGCCTCTCCGCCTCGTCCCTCGCGCGCGTCCGCGCCGAGCTGCGTCAGAGCGGACCGCTCTCGGCTCGCGAGGCCGCCGAACGTCTGGGGCTCTCCCGCGTCTCCGTCCGTCGATACCTCGAACACCTCGTCGTCACGGGCGTCGCCCTGCGGCGTGGACGTCTCGGCGGTCGGGGACGCCCCGAAACGGAGTATGCCTGGCGGGAACGCGCGCATCGCGGCTGACCCCGCCGGACGCACTCGTGCCCTGCGCCCGGGCGGGCGCAGGGCACGGCGATGATGAGGCAGGGCGAGAGATCACTCCCCGGCGAGGCCGCCGAGCATGTGACCGAAGGAGCGCCCCTCGCCGAGGTACGTCGCGGGGTCGTACGGGTCGGCGACCGTGGCGGCCTCTCGCCGCGCGATCGCCTCGGCGAGCTCGCGAGCCCCCTTCTCGACGCGCTTCGCCAGCGGCGCGACATCGTCTCCGGCGCCGCCCCAGTCGCTGGACGCCGCGAAGACGCCCGTCGAGACGGCCTCTGCGTGCAGGTAGGCGAACAGCGGGCGGATCGCGTAGTCGATCGCGAGCGAGTGCCGCGCGGTGCCTGCGTTCGCTCCGATGAGCACCGGCTTGCCGGTGAGGGCATCCGGATCGAGCACGTCGACGAACGACTTGAACAGACCCGAGTAGCTCGTCGAGAAGATCGGCGTCACCGCGATGAGGGCGTCCGCCGAGACCACGGTGTTGATCGCCGTCTCGAGGGCGGGGGGCGCGAATCCCGTGAGCAGGTTGTTCGTGATGTCGTGCGCGTGGTCGCGCAGCTCGATCACATCGACGGTGGCGTCGATGTCCCGCTCGGCGAGAGCCTTCACGGTCTCGGCGGCCAGCCGGTCGGCGAGCATCCGGGTGGACGAGGGGTTGGAGAGTCCCGCGGAGACGACCGCGATGCGACGCGTGGTCATGTCACGCCCCCTTCCGGCCGAGTCCGAACGCGGCACCCGCGGGAGCCGGGGTGTCCTCGTAAGGCGAGTCCGCGGTGAGGTTGTCGCCCCGGTTCGCACCGGGACGCGCCTGCCGCGTGGGTCCGTCGCCGTAAGTCGCCTTCACCCGCGCGGCGTGCGTCGGGGCGTCCGGCACCGCCGCGGGGCGGTCCTTCGCCAGCTCCTTGCGCAGCACCGGCACGACCTCGGATCCGAGGATGTCGAGCTGCTCGAGGACCGTCTTCAGCGGAAGGCCGGCGTGGTCGATGAGGAACAGCTGGCGCTGGTAGTCGCCGTAGTGCTCGCGCATCGCTGCGTAGCGGTCGATCACCTGCTGCGGAGAGCCCACCGTGAGCGGGGTCATCTCCGTGAAGTCCTCCATGCTGGGGCCGTGGCCGTAGACCGGGGCGTTGTCGAAGTACGGACGGAACTGGTTCACCGCGTCCTGCGACTTCGCTGCCATGAAGACCTGTCCGCCGAGACCGACGATCGCCTGCTCCCGCGTGCCGTGTCCGTAGTGCTCGAAGCGCTGACGGTACAGCTCGATGAGCCGCTGGTAGTGCTCCTTCGGCCAGAAGATGTTGTTCGCGAAGAAGCCGTCGCCGTAGTAGGCCGCCTGCTCCGCGATCTCCGGGGTCCGGATGGAACCGTGCCATACGAACGGGGCGATGCCGTCGAGCGGACGCGGGGTGGAGGTGAAGCCCTGCAGCGGCGTGCGGAACTTGCCCTCCCAGTCGACGACGTCCTCGCGCCACAGCTTGTGCAGGAGTGCGTAGTTCTCGATCGCGAGCGGGAGCCCCTGACGGATGTCCTGCCCGAACCACGGGTACACCGGTCCGGTGTTGCCGCGGCCGAGCATGAGGTCCATGCGACCGTCCGAGACGTGCTGGAGCATCGCGTACTCCTCCGCGATGCGGACGGGGTCGTTCGTCGTGATCAGCGTCGTTGAGGTGGAGACGATGAGGCGCTCCGTCTGCGCGGCGAGGGCGGCGAGGAACGTGGTGGGGCTGGAGGACCAGAACGGCGGGTTGTGATGCTCGCCGATCGCGAAGACATCGAGTCCGACCTCCTCCGCGTGCGTGGCGATGGCCAGCGTCGCCTTGATCCGCTCCTGCTCGCTGGGGGTGACTCCCGTGGTGGGGTCGCGGGTGATGTCGCTGACCGACATGATGCCGAACTGCATCGCCTGCGCGCCTGACTGCTCGCTCATGATTGCTCCGTGTTCTCCGAATCGAGTGCCCTGCATCCGGTTCTATTCATTTGAATGTAATTGGGTCAACGCGTGCAGGGCAACTTTATTCCCGGCCGGTAGCCTCGGAGAATGAGCACCACCGGAGTCGGGACGACGGGGCCCGTCACCCGTAGACGACGACGCGTCCCCTTCTGGGACAACGCGCGGTATGCCTGCATCGTTCTCGTGGTGCTGGGCCATGCGATCCAGCGCCTCATCTATGACTCGGACATCGCGTTCGCGTTCTACCTGGCCCTCTACGCCTTCCACATGCCGGCGTTCGCGATCATCTCCGGGTACTTCTCCAAATCCGGCTCACCGACACGCACGCAGATGGCCCGGGTGATCACCGACATCATCCTCCCCTACGTCATCTTCGAGACGCTGTGGACGCTCACCAAGTGGCTCGTGGAAGGCGAGGCGACGCCGAACCCCACCCAGCCGAGCTGGACGCTCTGGTTCCTCCTCGCCCTCGGGATCTTCCGGCTCGTCCTCCCCTACCTCGCCCTCCTGCGCTGGCCGCTGCTGTGGACGATCGTGATCTCCGTCGGCGCCGGCTACCTCCCGAACGTCGACAGCACCTTCTCGCTCTCCCGCACTCTCGGCCTGCTGCCGTTCTTCGCTCTCGGCTGGTGGTTGCGGGAGCGCGACGTCGTGGACCGGCTCCACCTCCTCGACCTCCGCCCGTGGTGGGCGCGGGTCGCCGCCGTCGCCGTCCTCGCTGCGGCCGGCTGGGCCGCGTGGAACTGGCTGCCGGTCTGGCAGGCCACCGACCTGCGCCACTGGCTTTTCTACGAGGACTCCTACTCCGACCTCGTGGGCGACCAGTGGTGGGCCGGCGGCATCCGCATCGCGCTGATGCTCCTCGCGGTCCTGCTCTGCGCCGCGTTCTTCGCGCTGATTCCCCGCGGGTCCTACTGGTGGACGACGTTCGGCCAGTACACGATGTACGTCTATCTCCTGCATTCGTTCGTGCTGTACCCGTTCCGGGAGAGCGGCGTGCTGCGCGACCTGGAGCCCACCTGGTTCTGGCTCCCCCTCGTCACGGCGCTCTCCGTCGTCCTCGCGCTGCTGCTCGCGACGGCACCGGTGCGACGTGTGTTCCGCCCGCTCGTGGAGCCGCGACCGCGGTGGCTCTTCGCCGACCCCGAGCTCGCGTCGCGTGAGGGTCGCCGCAACGACCCGACCGGCTCCCGGCGTCCGCGGTGACGCCGCGGTACCGGGCCGCCGGCACGGCGGCGGCTGTTCGGGATCGACTCGTCGGCATCGCGGCCGCCCAGGGCTTCGCGGCCCACGGTCTGCATGTGCGCATCGGCGACGACACCGCCGACCACCGCTGGACGCCCGATGTGCGCGAGGACGTGCACTCGATCGCGAAAGGGGTGTGCGTGCTGGCCGTCGGCATGGCCGTGGACGAGGGCCTGATCCGTCCCGACGACACGGTGTCGAAGCTTCTCCCCGACCACGAGCTCGGCGAAGGCGTCGAGCGGGTCACCCTGCGTCATCTGCTGTCGATGTCCAGCGGCATCGACCTCCCGTGGTCCGAGACGCTGATGACGGACTGGCCGGACCTCGCGCGGGAGTTCCTGCGACGACCGTCACGCGGGCGCGTGTTCCAGTACTCCAACGCCAGCACCTACACCGCGATGACAGCCCTCGGAACCCGCGTCGGCGACGTCGGCGATTACCTCTCAGCGCGTCTCTTCGGCCCTCTCGGCATCGAGGACGTGACCTGGTCCCGGTGCCCGAACGGCCGCATCGAGGCCGGCGGTGGGCTGCCCCTCCGGACGAGGGAGATCGCGCGCATCGGCCGACTGATCCGCGATCGCGGCTCGTGGGAAGGACGCAGGCTCGTCTCCCCGGCGTGGATCGCGGCCATGCATGAGGACCCCGTGGTCGCGGGCGTCCACCCTGGCTACGACCGCTATGCCCTCGCGGGCTGGCATGGTCCGGGGCGTGCCTGGCGGTTGCACGGCGCCCACGGCCAGCTCCTGCTCTTCCTGGACGACGCGGTGGTGACCGTCACCGCGCACGACCATGCCGGAGCGGACGCCTTCGCCGCGGCCGCCGTCGGGGTGCTGGAGGACACGGCAGCGGCCTGAGAGCCGGTCAGGCGAAAAGCTCCGCACCGACGTACGACCCGGGTCGGGCTCCCCGCGGGATCGCCCAGATCCCCGACCCGACGTGCCGGATGTACTCGTTCAGACGGTCCGTCGACAGGCGACGCTGCAGCGTGATGAACTGGGCGGGATCGCGCTGATACGACAGGAAGAACAGCCCGGCGTCCAGTCGCCCCAGGGCGTTGTTGCCGTCGACGTAGTTGTAGCCGCGACGCAGGATCCGGATGCCGGCGTTCTGTTCCGGGTGAGCCAGCCGGAGATGGCTGTTCGCATCGATCGCCGTGCCCTGGAAGTCCGGCGCCGTGAACTCGTCTCCACCGGAGAGCGGTGCGCCGGCACCTTTGTCCCGTCCGATGATCGTGTCCTGCTCCGCGAGGCGCACACGGTCCCAGGTCTCGATCAGCATGGCGATCTTCCGGGCGACGAGGTAGGAGCCACCGGCCATCCATGCCGGCTCGTCGTCGCTCGACACCCAGACGTGGTCGGCAAGCGCCGCGGTGTCGTCGGCGAGGATGTTGGCGGTCCCGTCCTTGAACCCGAAGAGGTTGCGCGGGGTGGCCTGGGCGGCTGTCGTCCGGGACGTCTTGCCGAAGCCGAGCTGCGACCAGCGAAGGCGCGCCCGTCCGAACGCGATGCGACTGAGATTCCTGATCGCGTGCACCGCGACCTGAGGGTCGTCGGCACAGGCCTGGACGCACAGGTCGCCGTGCGAAGCATCGGGGTCGAGGTCGTCGCCGAGGAAGGCGGGCAGACGGTCGAGACCGGTCGGCCGTCGCGCCGCGAGGCCGTAGCGGTCTCCGTCCTCGTTCTCGAACAGCCCCGGGCCGAAGCCGAAGGTGAGGGTGAGGCCGGCCGCGGGGAGGCCCAGTGCCTCCCCCGTGTCGTCCGGGGGCGCCTCGGCGGGGCCGTTCACCGCGCCGCTCGCACTCACTTCGAGTCCCTGCGTCATCCGCGCCGCGGCGTACGACCAGTCCTGCAGAAGCGAGACGAGGTCATCCCGGTCCGTGCGGGGCATCATGTCGAAGCTGGCGAAATGCAGGTGGTCCTGCACGGGCGTCGTGATCCCGGCCTGGTGCGCGCCGAAGAACTCGTACCGCGAGTCCGCGTCCTCCGCAGCCCGCGCCCGACCGAGCGCGACCCCGCCGGACAGTCCGGCGCCCATGCCGACGGCCAGGCCCGCGACGCCGCCGCCGACGGCGAGTCCCAGCAGCCCGCGCCGGCTGAGACCGCCCCCGGAGGAGGCGCCTGCCGACGTCGCGGATGCCTCCGGGGCACCCGCTTCCGATTCATTCACGTCCATACCCTCCTGTGCGGCGGCGTCAGTCGAGCACCGTGCCGGTGAGCTGCGAGAGCGGCTCGGCGAGGGCGTTGATGAGGTCGGTGAACTCGCGCTTGTCGGCCTCGGTCAGCTCGCTGTAGCCGACGAACCCGTCGGCGAGCGAGCCATGCGTGGCGAGGGATTCCTCGAGAGCCGCGTAGCCCGTCTCGATCTCGGAGACGAGGGCCTCACCGTCGTCGCCCTGCGCCGCGGCGAAATCCTGCACGAGGGAGAAGGCCATCTTCGAGCCCTCGACGTTCGCCGCGAAGTCGTAGAGGTCCGTGCCGGACCACCAGTCCTCCTCGCCGGAGATCTTGCCGGTCGCCACCTCGTCGAGTAGCGCGATCGACCCGTTGGAGATGCCGCCGATGCCCTGGTCGTCCAGCGCGGCGGTGAAGTCGTCCGAGTGCACGTAGTCGTACAGCTCCTGCACGTCGGCCAGCAGCAGGTCGCCGTAGTCGGCGCGCTCCGCGGGCGTGGACGGCGCCCAGTCCTGCCACGCCGGCGTCTCCCCGTCGGCGTTCAGCGCGTCCTTCGCCGGCACCCAGAGGTCCTTCTCGATGCGGTGGAAGCCCGTCCAGTCCAATCCCTCGGCGACCGCGTCGACCTCACGGTAGTCGATGCGCGGGTCCAGGTCGCCGAGCGCCTCGGCGACCGGCTCGATGCGCTCGTAGAACGCCCTGGTCTGCGGGAAGAGGGCCCGGGCGCTCTCGTCGTCGCCGGCCTCGTAGGCGGCCACGAGTTCCTCGACGGCCGGCACGAGCTGCCCGACCTGGTCCTTCACGAAGGCTCCGTAGAGCTCGACCGCGTTCTGCTTCTGCTCGGCATCGGGACCGTCCACCGCCACCCGGTCCCCGGTCACGGTGAAGGAGGCTCGGCCGACTCCGTCCCCGACCATGCCCGGCTTGCAGAGCGTGAAGTACTCGCCCGGCTGGGCGACGACGGTCAACGTGCGAGAGGCCGCCGGAGCGATGTTCTCCACCTCGCCGACGATGCGCAGGCCGTCCTCGGCCAGCAGATAGAACTCGGACACCTGGTCGGTGTCGTTCGTCACGTCGAAAGTCAGCGTCCCGCTCTTCGCGGTCGAGCCCGAGACACTGCAGTCGCTGTCGGTGGACGAGACGTCGAAAGCCGCTGCGGCCTGCGCGTCGCTCTTCGCGACGCAGCCGCTGAGGAGGAGGGCGGCGGTGCCTGCGGCGGCTGCCGCGGCGAGGACCCGGTGCGAGGTGATCATGCTGCTCCTTGCTGTGTGAGGGAGGAACTCGGGGCGGCGGAGGCGCCGCGCGTGGAGGGGCGTGCCGAGCGGAGGCCCCGGAGGTAGAGCCCGCCGACGACGAGGATGTAGAGGCTCCAAGCGAGCACCTGCAGCCAGGTCATGGCGGGCATGAAGCCGACCGTGGCCTGCAGGACGGAGGCCAGTGCGCCGCCGGGAGCGATAGCGTCCGACACGTCGAACGCCCAGCCGAACGGGAATGCCGCTCCGCCGACGGCGACCGCCCCCGTGACGGGGTCCTGGGGTGCCGCCGCCGTGAACGGACCGGGGAGGACGCCGGCCTCCTGCAGGTCCATCACGGCGTACGCGAGGACGCCGGCCGCGACGACCACGAGGAACCCTCCGGTCCAGGCGAAGAAGCGCCGCAGGTCGAGACGCAGCGCCCCGCGGGAGATCAGCCAGCCGAGGACCACGGCGACGGAGAGGCCGAGGAGGGCGCCGAGCAGCGCGGTCGGCGCGTCCCCGAAGGACTGGACCATGGACCACAGCAGGAGGGTCGTCTCGATCCCCTCGCGGGCGACGGAGACGAACCCGATGGCGATGAGCGCCCAGAGGCCGCCGATGGTCAGCGCGCGATCGACTCCGCTCTCCAGAGTCGCCTTCATGGTGCGGCCGGCACGCTGCATCCAGAAGATCATCCACGTCACCATCGCGACCGCCAGCAGAGAGAGCCCGCCGCCGATCAGCTCCTGCGCCTGGAAGGTCAGCTCGTAGGCGCCGAACGTCAGGATCGCGCCGATACCGAGGGCGAGAGCGATCGCGAGCGCGACGCCCGCCCCCATCTTCGGCAGCGCGTCACGCCGACCCAGGCGGCGAAGGTAGGCGACGAGGATGCCGACGACGAGCGCGGCTTCGAGACCCTCGCGGAGTCCGATGAGGAAGGTGGCGAGCACGGGAGACACTCTCTGGAAGGCAACTGAGGTAAGGCATCCCTTACCAACGAGACTCTAGCACTGCCATCACCCGTGCTCCGACAGGAAGGGGCGGAAGTAATGGAGTGCAACAGAGCATCTCCCCCGTCTCATCCGGACATAGCCTCGGTCCATGGCTGAACTCTCGCTCCCCATCCTCGACCTGTCCCAGCTCGACGACGGCCCCGAGGCCGCGGCGCGCTTCCGCGACGATCTCCGCGCGGCCACCCACGACGTCGGCTTCTTCTATCTGACAGGCACAGGCATCTCCCCCGAGCTGGAGGCTCGACTGCACCAGGCGGCCCGGGACTTCTTCGCGCTCCCGGAAGAGGACAAGCTCGCGATCGAGAACGTCAACAGCCCGCACTTCCGCGGCTACACGCGGATCGGCGGAGAGCGCACGCAGGGCAAGGTCGACTGGCGAGAGCAGATCGACATCGGTCCCGAGCGCGAGCCGGTCGAAGGGGGGCCCGCGTTCAATCGGCTCATCGGCCCGAACCTCTGGCCCGCCGCCCAGCCGGAGCTGAAGGCGGTCGTCACGGAGTGGCACGACACCCTGACGGAGGTGGCCCGCAAGCTCCTCCGCGCCTGGGCGCTCACCCTCGGGGCGGAGGAGACCTACTTCGACGAGCCGTTCCGTGATCCGTCTACCCTGATCAAGATCGTGCGCTACCCGGGCACGAACGAGCCGGAACCCCAGCAGGGCGTGGGCGCACACAAGGACTCCGGCGTGCTGACGCTGCTCTGGGTCGAGCCCGGCAAGGGCGGGTTGCAGGTCGAGCGCGACGGAACCTGGGTCGACGCTCCCCCGGTGCCCGGCGCCTTCGTCGTGAACATCGGCGAACTGCTGGAGTACGCCACCGGCGGATACCTCAAGGCCACGAACCACCGGGTGATCTCTCCGCGGGCGCCGGAGGAGCGCATCTCGATCCCGTTCTTCTTCAACCCGGCGCTCGATCAGCAGCTCCCGCTGCTCGAGCTCCCCGCCGACCTCGCCGCGGAGGCGACCGGAGTCACCGAGGACCCGAGCAATCCGATCCACGCGACCTACGGCGAGAACGCCATGAAGTCCCGGCTGCGCGCGCACCCGGACGTGGCGGCCATCCACCACCCCGACCTGGTGCAGACGACCGTGTGACACGCGCCGCGAAGCCCGGACATGACGAAGGCCGCCCCACACCGTGGGGCGGCCTTCTCAAGAATGTTTTGCGCGATTGAACGCTGGGTCCGTGGTGCCTTATCGGCGAAGACCAAGGCGCGCGATCAGCGAGCGGTAACGCTCGATGTCGACGCTCTGGAGGTAGCCGAGCAGACGACGGCGCTGACCGACGAGCAGGAACAGACCACGACGCGAGTGGTGGTCGTGCTTGTGCTCCTTCAGGTGCTCGGTGAGGTCCTTGATGCGCTGCGTCAGCATCGCGGCCTGCACCTCGGGGGATCCGGTGTCACCGGGGTGCGTCGCGTACTCTTCGATGATCGCCTTCTTGACGTCTGCTTCCAGTGCCATAGATTCGATCCCCTCTCTGCTTGTTGCGCGGCGCCCGACGCCTGATGCGTGAGCTCTCTTTATCCGCGGCCGATCGAACGGCAACCTGACGAGTCTACCAGTCGAAACGCCCGCCGCGACACACGCCCTCCCAGTCGAGCGGCGCTGGTCAACTAGGCTCGGGATGTGCAGAAGAAGATCGCCCCGTGAGCCCCCGGCACGGCCACCTGATCGACCTCACCCCGCTGAAGGCGAGCCCGGCTTTCGCTCGCATGTGGATCGGTTCCACGCTCGCCGGCATCGGCGGCCAGCTCACGATCGTGACCGTGATGCTGCACGTCTTCGTGCTGACCGGGAGCACGTTCGCGGTGTCCATGATCGCCGTCGCCGGACTCCTCCCGATGATCCTCGCCGGCCTCTATGGCGGCATGCTCGCGGACGCCTTCGACCGCCGGCGCGTCGCGCTGATCGCCGCCAGCGTGACCTTCGTCTCCACCGCACTCCTCGCCGCCCTCACCTGGACCGGCACGGAGACGATCTGGTGGTTGTACGCGCTGAGCATCGTGAACTCGGCCGCGAACTCCGTCGGTATGGCCACACGGACCGCGATCGTGCCGCGGCTTCTCCCCCGCGACCTGCTCGCCGCCGCCTCCGCCCTCAACGGCGTCGCCTTCGGACTCACCGTGATGGCCGGCCCCGCCCTGGCCGGGCTCCTGGTGGCGCTCACGGGCTACGGGTGGACGTACACCATCGACGTCGTGCTCATGCTGTCGATGTTCCTCGGCTTGTGGACGCTTCCCGCCCTGCGCCCCGAGGGCGAGATCGTGCGCCCGGGCCTCGCGTCGCTCGTCGATGGCTGGCGCTTCCTCCGTCGGGCGGGCAACATCCGGATGCAGTACATCATCGACATCATCGCGATGACGTTCGGGCAGCCGCTGGTGCTCTTCCCCGCCCTCGGCACGGTCATCCTCGGCGGCGGCGCATTGACCACCGGCATCCTCACGGCCGCCGTCGCCGTCGGCACGTTCGCGTCGAGCCTGCTCTCCGGTCGTGTCGTGCAATACCGGTGGCACGGTCGCGGCATCGCGCGCGCGGTCGAGGCGTACGGCGCGTCCATCCTCCTGTTCGGCCTCGTCCTCCTCGTCGGCGCACTCTCGCCGGATCCCGCCGGTGAGGACCGGCCGCACGTCAGCCTGATCGTCGCGGCCTGCGTGGCACTGGCTCTCTCCGGCGCCTCGGACAACGTCAGCTCGATCTACCGCAACACCATGATGCAGGCGGCCGTGCCCGACGCAATGCGCGGACGGCTCCAGGGCCTCTTCGTCGTGGTGGTGGCCGGAGGTCCACGCGTCGGCGCTCTCTACGCGGGGACGCTCGCGACACTGACGTCGCTGTGGTTCCCGCCGCTGCTCGGCGGTGTTCTCGTGATCGCCCTCGTCGCACTCCTGGCGCGGCGCCATCCGCGATTCCACGACTACGACGCAGAGAACCCCGAGCCCTGACGGGCCCGGGGTTCGAGAGAGTCTGCGCGTCAGTCCTGCTGCAGCGAGCCCTGGAGGTCGAGCGTGATCGTGACGTCCTTGCCCACGAGCACGCCGCCGGTCTCCAGCGCGGCGTTCCAGGTGAGGCCGAAGTCCTCGCGGTTGATGACGGTCTTGGCGGAGGCGCCGGCCTTGTAGTTGCCCCACGGGTCGCTGCCGAAGCCGCCGAAGTCGAGCTCGAAGGTCACCGGTTTCGTGATGCCGCGGATGGTGAGGTCGCCGTCCACGAGGAAGTCGCCGCCTTCGACGCGGGCGCCGGTGGAGACGAACTCCATGGTCGGGAAGTTCTCGGTGTCGAAGAAGTCGGCAGAGCGGAGGTGCTGGTCGCGGCCCTCGTCCTTGGTGTCGACCGAGGTCACGTCGACCGAGGCCTCGACCTTGGCCTCGAGGGGGTTCTCGGGAGCGACGAGCGTGGCGCTCTTCACTCCGAAGGTGCCGCGCACCTTGGAGATCATCATGTGGCGGACGCTGAAGGTCACCTCGCTGTGGGCGGGGTCGAGGACCCAGGTGCCGGGGCGGTAACCGGGGATGTCGATGGTGCTCATGGTTGCTCCTCAGGAGACGTCGGCCGCGGCGGCGGCGGAGGGATGGGACCGCGATCGTCCGCGGCACCCTTCCCACAACATACATTCATTCGCATGTATTCCCGCGATGACGGAGGAATGTCGCCGCAAGAGGAAAGCGCCCCTCGCCACGGGGGGCGAAGGGCGCTTCCTCACAACGATGTCAGCCGACGGCGACGAGATCGATGATGAAGATCAGCGTCTTGCCGGAGAGGAAGTGCCCTCCCCCGACGGGCCCGTAGGCGAAGTGCGGCGGGATGATCAGCTCACGACGACCGCCGACCTTCATACCGGGGATGCCGTCCTGCCACCCCTGGATCAGGCCGCGGAGAGGAAACTGGATGGTCTCGCCGCGGCCCCACGACGAGTCGAACTCCTCGCCGGACTCGAACTCCACACCGGCGTAGTGGACGGTCACGGTGTCGCCGGGCTTGGCCTCGGCACCGTCACCCTCGATGATGTCGCGGATGACCAGCTCTGCGGGGGCAGGGCCGGTCGGGGCGTCGAACTCGGGCTTTGTGCGATCAGTCATGCTTCCATCCAACCGGAGCTCCGCGCGCGCGGTCAACGCGACCGCACCTGCTCACAGCGAACACCTCGCCGGGACGCCGCCGCTGGGAAGTCTCCGTCTCTCTTGACATGTCCCCGTGGCCGGGTGCACCCTGGTGGCAGATCAACTCAGCGCCCGGGAGACATGCAGGCATCGCCGCAGCACCGGGCGCTGAGTCTGTCCGGGTCTTTCGCTCAGTAGGCCAGCAGCGCAGCTCGCGCCGCCCTGGTGCGGACCAGCAGGGCACGCTCGTCCTCGGCGGCCAGCGGGTCGCGACCGGTGATCGCACGCTGGCGCACCGCTGCCAAGGCCGTCGCGTCCTTGATGAACTCGCGCATCAGCGGTCGACGGTCACCCCGGAGCTGTGCCGCCCACGCGAGACCGACCTTGCGTCCGGCCGGGGTGGCGAGCATGGTGACCTCTTCCGGCGTGAACCACCCGGCCGCCGCGTACTCGGCCAGGCGTGCCCGGGTGAGCCGGGCCTCCTCCCGCCGCAACGCGATGATCCCCAGGATGAACCCGATGAACAGCGGCACCTGCAGCGTGAAGTAGAGGCCGAAGAAGTCGGCGAAGGTGGCGGACCCGTTCCAGAGCCCGTGCAGGAAGATCGCCCCGAGCATGCCGAGGAGCCCGGCGCCGAGCGCTGCTCCCGCAGACGAGTGTCGCCGAGCCACGAGACCGATCGCGAACCCGGTGAGCGAGGTGAACATCGCATGCGCGAACGGGGACAGCACGGCCCGCACGATGAACGTGACGCCGAGCTGCTCGCCGCCGCCCTCGATCAGGCTGATCGCGAAGTACTGGATGTTCTCCGTGAACGCGAAGCCCGCCCCGACGAGGGCGCCGTAGACGACCCCGTCGATCGGCCCGTCGAATGACCGTCGTGCGAGGAGGAAGATGAGGAAGACGCCGAGGCCCTTCCAGAACTCCTCGACGATCGGCGCTTGGATCACCGCCGAGAACTCCTCGGAGCGGATACCGAGCAGCATCGTGAGCCCGATGTCGACGAGGAGGGTGAGGCCGACGGCGGCGACCGCGCCCCAGGCGATCGCGAACGCGACGAGGCGCTTGGGCTCCGGCTCCCAGCGGTCGATCATGCGCACGCCGAGGAAGACGATGGTGAGCGGGATCAGCGCCAGCACGAGACCGATCACGGACGCCGTCGGGCCGAGCGCCCAGCCGAAGTAGCCGATCAGGGCGAGCAGCAGGAAGCCGAGGAAGCCGAACAGCCACAGCGAGATGGTGCGGCCCTTCTTGTTCGGCACCGGGAGCGCCGGCAGCGACTCCGCGGGTGACGGTGCGACCGGCGCCGGTGGCGTGTAGGGCGTGGGCTGCGCGAGCGCCGAGGCATAGCCCGGCTGCTGCCCGTACGACGACGGCAGATACGGCGACTGGGCGTACTGCGCGGCGGAGTACGCGGTCGGTTGCGGCGGCGTCGTCGGCGGCGGCGTGTACCGAGCGGGCTGCTGGGGGTCGGACGGTCCTCCGAAGGTCATGCTCAAAGCTTATGGGGCACAAGCATCCGTGCCGGGCTCTGGGGGCATCCTCCACCCGTCCGGCCGCACGCACCCGGTAGCGTAGAACCATGCGGTTCGCTCACCTGCGCCGTCCAGACTCCTCCCGTGCGGCTCTCGCCGTGGTGGAGGACTCGGACGCCATCCTCGTCTCCGACCTCCTGTCCGACGCGCCTGCCACGCTGCAGCAGCTGATCGAGCGAGGAGACTCCGGACTGGACGAGCTCCGCGCCGCCCTGCGCGACGGCACGGCACCGCGCCACCCCCTGACCGGCTGGGCATTCGCGTCCGCGGTGATCGCGCCGCCCGCTGTGCTCGCCGTCGGCTTGAACTACGCCGCGCATTCCAGCGAGCTCGGCCTCAAGACCGACGCCGCTCCGACCGTGTTCACCCTGTGGCCGAACTCCCTCACGGGACACGAGCAGACGACCTCCTGGCCACGGACCCTCAGTGAGGCGGTCGACTACGAGGCGGAGCTGGGCGTGCTCATCGGCACGCCGGCCAAGGACGTGCCGGAGGCGGAAGCCCTGTCCCATGTCTGGGGCTACACGGTCGTCAACGACATCACCGCCCGCAACATCCAGTTCTCCGAGGCGCAGTGGTCTCGGTGCAAGTCGTTCGACGGTTTCACGCCCACCGGACCGTTCGCGGTGACCGCCGACGAGATCGCCGACCCGCAGGACCTCCACATCTGGACCGTCGTCGACGGACACACGGTGCAGGACGCCAGCACCGACCAGATGGTGCGCTCGGTCGCGAAGCTCATCGCCCACCTCTCGCAGTCGCTCACGCTGCTCCCCGGCACGCTCATCTCGACCGGGAGTCCCGGCGGCGCCGGCTACTCCCGCGACCCGCAGATCTTCCTGCGCGACCGTTCGACCGTGACGGTCGGCATCGATGGGATCGGCGAGCTCACCACACACTGCCGCATCCTCGACTGACGTCGGACACGCGAAGGGGACGGGAGCTCCGGCTCCCGTCCCCTTCGCTTCTGCGGTCGACGCTCAGATCTGGATCAGGTCGTCCGGCGTGACGATCGGAATGGCGGCCGTGACCGCCTCCAGGCCGGACAGGCGCGCCGGCGACAGCTGCTTCGTGACCTCGTCGCGAGACATGAGCCCGGCCTCGACGACGAGGTCGGCGACGTTGCGGTTGGTCAGCAGGGCCGTCTTGGCGAGGGCCGCGGCCGCCGCGTAGCCGATGAAGGGCGTGAGCGCCGTGATGACGCCGACAGAGGCACCGACCATCGCGCCCAGGCGGTCGCGGTTGGCGGTGATGCCCTCGACGCAGTTCACGCGCAGCGTCCACATGGCCTGACGCATCCAGGTGATGGACTGGAAGATCGAGTGCGCGATGACGGGCTCGAAGGCGTTGAGCTGGAGCTGACCGCCCTCGACGGCCATGGTCACGGTCGTGTCGGCGCCGACGACGGCGAACGCCACCTGGTTGACCACTTCCGGAATCACCGGGTTGACCTTGCCCGGCATGATGCTGGAGCCCGCCTGCCGGGCCGGGAGGTTGATCTCACCGAGACCCGCCTGGGGACCCGAGGAGAGCAGCCGCAGGTCGTTGCAGATCTTCGAGAGCTTGATGGCGTTGCGCTTGAGGGAGGACGAGAACGACATGAACGCGCCCGTGTCGCTCGTGGACTCGACGAGGTCCGTGGCCGTCTCCAGGTCGAGGCCGGTGATCTCGCGGAGGTGCTTCAGCACGGCAGGCGCGTAGTCGACATGCGTCGTGATGCCGGTACCGATCGCGGTGGCTCCCATGTTGATCTCGAACATGAGCGACGCGTTCTCGGTGAGACGGCTGTGGTCCTCCCCCAGCGTCGTCGCGAAGCCGTGGAACTCCTGTCCCAGCGTCATGGGCACGGCGTCCTGCAGCTGCGTACGGCCGACCTTGAGGATGTCGTGGAACTCCCCCGCCTTGCCGAGGAAGGCGACGCGCAGCGCGTCCAGCTCGTCGAGAAGCGAACGAAGGGTCAGCGAGAGCCCGATCTTGACGGCCGTCGGATAGACATCGTTGGTCGACTGGCTGCGGTTGGTGTGGTCGATCGGCGAAAGGAAGGCGTAGTCGCCCTTCTCGCGTCCGGCCATCTCGAGCGCGATGTTGGTGATGACCTCGTTGGCGTTCATGTTCGTCGAGGTGCCGGCACCACCCTGGATCACGCCGACGGTGAACTGGTCGTGGAACTCCCCGTCGATGACGCGCTGCGCCGCGCGATCGATGAGGTCGGCCCGCTCGGCGTCGAGGACACCGATCTCCTTGTTGGCCCTCGCGCTGGCCTGCTTCACCATGGCCAGCGCGATCACCAGATCGGGGTACACCGAGATGGGGCGCTTCGTGATCGGGAAGTTCGCGTCGGCGCGGGCGGTGTGGATCCCCCAGTACGCGTCGGCAGGGATCTCCATGCTCCCCAGCGAATCGGTCTCGGTACGGGTGTTGGCGGGCGCGGCAGAAGCCATGTCACATCCTCGTGGGTCGTGGCGAACGGAAAGGTGGGGGATGGCCCCCAGTCTACGCCGGTCCCCGCGGGGATTTGCGGGAGAACGCCTCCAGCCGCCCTTCCGGCGTCAGTGCCGCCATGCGCGCGATCCACTCCTCGGAGAAGTAGTCACCGGTCGGCGCGTCGGTCACGGGGACGACGGTGTGCGTGATGGTCTCGGGCCGCACGTGGACGAGCTGGAAGGCCTGAGCGGCGTCCATGCCGTTCACCTCCGGAGCGGGGCGGGCGACGTTCATCGTGTAGCACGTGGCGGAGGCCACGCTCACCGGGACACCGGCGAAGAGCCCATGCGACGAGTAGTGCAGGTGGCCGGCGAGGATGCCGCGGACGTCGGTACCGCGGATGACGGCGGCGAGTTCGTCCTGGTGGCGGAGTTCGAGGATGTCGAACAGCGGCAGGTGGCTGGGCAACGGCGGGTGGTGCATCGCCAGGAGCGTTCCGTGGGGTGCCGGCTCGGCGAGGACCTCGGCGAGCCAGGCGAGCTGGGCCGAGTCGAGGTCGCCGTGATGCCAGCCGGGCACGCTGGTATCGAGAGCCACCAGGCGCAAACCGTCGAGATCCCAGACCCCGGTGACCGGCTCTTCGGTCGGCTCGCCGTCGAGGAGCACCTCGCGCAGCGCCGGGCGTTCGTCGTGGTTGCCCGCGACCCAGACCACGGGAGCGCCGAGGTCGGCGGCGACCGGCTCGATCGCGGCCCGTAGCCGGCGGTAGGCGTCCGGCTCACCGAGGTCCGTGAGATCCCCGGTGATCACGATGGCGGCGGGAGCGGGATGCACGGCGCGGACCGCCTCCAGCGTCCGCCCGAACGTGCGCTCGACGTCGTATCGTCCTGCCAGTGCGGCTCCCCCGGCGAGGAAGTGTGGGTCGCTGACGTGGATTAGGACATGGGAGGCCGGCGCGTACCGGCCGAACGCCGGAGGGGTTCCGTTGGCTGCGGACATGCCATCAGCCTAGGGGCGGTCGCCGACGCCCTGACCTGGCACGCCGGCCGGGTCAGTGCCCGAGGACGATGAGGAGGATGCCGGCGATGACCGCGGCGCCGCAGAGCACGAAGCACGCGTAGGCACCCAGCAGGGCAAGCGTCTTCTGCCCCTCGGTGAGCGGACTCTTCTTGGCCGCCTTGGCGGCCTGCTTGGCTGCTCGCTTGAGTTCCTTCTCGGAGATCACGGTGATCGCGTCAGTGAACTCGGCCGGGCTCACGACGGGCGCGCGCCCGCTGCGCACCAGCAGCCGGAGGCCGAGGGCGTAGAAGGTCACGATGGCGGCCGCACCGATGAGGGCGGCGGCGAACACCTGCAGGAACGCGAGCCAGTCGATCGCGACGTTCATGCCGAGTCCCCGTTCCGCGGGGCGTTGGCCTGTTCCGGCGCGACACCCGCCTTGGCGGCCTTCGCATCCGCCTTCGCCGCTGCCTTCTTCTTCGCCTTGGCCTTGGCCTCGGCCTTCGCCTTGTCCTTGGCTTCGGCGCGCGCCTTCGCCTCGGCCTTGGCCTGAGCGATGCGCTGCTGCCGGCGCGTGGGCGGCGGGGTGTCGGGGACCTCGACCGCGAGGTGGGACTCGGCGACATCGCTCATGGCGTTCGCCGGGGTCACGGCGTTGTGCCGGGAACGCATGTACAGCCCGAGGATGATCGCCACCGCGAGGATGGCGTCGATCGCCACACCCCAGGTGCCGAGCCAGACGACGAGCAGCGCCGCGAGCGCCCCGACGCCGCCCGCTGCCGGGAGGGTCAGCAACCAGCCGACGCCGATGCGACCGGCGGTCCGCCAGCGGACCGTCGAACCGCGGCGCCCGAGTCCCGAGCCGATGACGGATCCCGAGGCGACCTGGGTGGTGGAGAGGGCGAAGCCGAGAGCGCTGGACGCGAGGATCGTCGCCGCCGTCGAGCTCTCCGCGGAGAAGCCCTGCGCCGGCTTCACGTCGGTCAGCCCCTTGCCCAGGGTGCGGATGATGCGCCAGCCGCCGAGGTACGTGCCGAGAGCGATCGTGAACGCACAGGCGACGATGACCCACAACTCGGGCTCGTGGTGCGCACCCGACTGCCAGCCGATCGTGATCATCGCGAGCGTGATGACACCCATCGTCTTCTGTGCGTCGTTCGTGCCGTGCGCGAGCGCGACGAGGGACGACGTGAAGATCTGACCCCAGCGGAAGCCGTCGCGTCCGTCCGGCTTGCCGTCGTAGCGCCGTGTGACCGAATAGGCGATCTTCGTCGCGACGAAGGCGATGATGCCGGCGGTGATCGGGGCGATGAGGGCCGGGAGGACGATCTTCGACAGCACGGCACCGAAGTCGATGCCGCCGAGGCCGGCACCGACCAGGGTCGCACCGATCAGGCCGCCGAACAGAGCGTGGGAGGAGCTCGACGGCAGGCCGAGCAGCCAGGTCAGCATGTTCCAGGTGATGGCGCCGATGAGTCCGGCGAAGATCAACGCGAGGAACAGCTCGGCCCCCGCGGCGATGATCGCATCCTCCCGGATGATGCCGCCGGAGATCGTCTTGGAGACCTCGGTCGACAGGAAAGCGCCGACGAGATTCAGGAGAGCGGCCAGGAGGACGGCGGTCTTGGGCTTCAGCGCCCCGGTCGCGATGGGCGTGGCCATCGCGTTCGCGGTGTCGTGAAACCCGTTCGTGAAGTCGAAGAAGAGTGCCAGCGCGATGACGAGCACGACGATGAGGGCTGCGGTTTCCACCGTTCGCTTTCGGTCTTGAGGAAGAGGGAGATGTCGACGGGATCGACGTGACGAACGAAGAGTTCACCGTGGGTTTGACTTCCGTTTACCGGCCCCGGTAAATCCTGCCACCGTCCCCCGTGCCGGTCAACTCGACCTGGGATAGCGTGGGACGGTGACTGACGCTCCGATCGCTGCCCGCCGCTCCACCGCCCGTACGCACCACGGCGACACGGTCGACGATCCGTACGAGTGGCTGCGCGCCAAGGACTCCCCCGAGGTCATCGCGCACCTCGAGGCCGAGAACGCGCACACCGACGCGGAGACCGCGCACCTCGCCGAGCTGCGGGAGACGCTGTTCCAGGAGATCAAGGCACGGGTGCAGGAGACCGACCTCTCCGTGCCGACCCGGCGCGGAGACTGGTGGTACTACAGCCGCACCGAAGAGGGTGCCCAGTACGGCATCCACTGTCGCGCCGCCGCCGTCGAAGGCGACTGGACACCCCCGCGTCTCGAGCCGGGGGTGCCCGTGCCCGGCGAGGTGGTGCTGCTGGACGGCAACATCGAGGCGGAGGGGCACGAGTTCTTCTCCCTCGGGGCGTTCGACACCTCCGATGACGCCACGAAGCTGCTGTGGTCGACGGACTTCGAGGGCGACGAGCTCTACACCGTCCGCGTGCGGGACCTCGAGTCCGGCGTCACCCTCGCCGATGAGATCCCGAACACGGGCGGCGCGTTCTTCACCCCGGACGGCACCGGCATCCTCTACACGACGCGGGACGAGGCCTGGCGCCCGGACACGCTGTGGCTGCACCGCATCGGGACCGCGGTGTCGGACGACGTCCAGCTGTTCCACGAGCCCGACGAGAAGTTCTGGCTCGGCGCCGGGATCACTCGGAGCCGCCGCTACCTCGTGATCGGCGTGGGCTCCAGCATCACGAGCGAGGAGTACCTGGTCGACCTGACAGGCGACATCACCGCCGAGCCGCGTCCGGTGTGGCCGCGGCGCGACGGGGTCGAGTACTCGGTCGAGCACGCGGTGGTCAACGGCGAGGACCGCCTTCTCATCCTGCACAACGACGACGCCCTGGACTTCGAGCTCGTCTCGGTTCCCGCCGACGACCCGCAGGGCGAGCGACACGTCGTCGTGGCGCACGAGCCGGGTCGACGGCTGCTCGGCGTCGACGCCTTCCGCGACTTCGCCACGGTGGAGTATCGCCGCGAAGGTCTCGAACGGGTGGGTCTGCTCGACTATGCCACGGACGCGGTGGAGGAGCTGGGGTTCGACGAGCCCCTCTACTCCGCGGGCGTCAGCGGCAACCCGGAGTGGCACTCCCCCTTCCTGCGCCTCGGCTACACGTCCTTCGTCACACCCGGCACGGTGTACGACCTCGATCTCGCGACCCGCGAGCTGGTGCTGCGCAAGCAAGTGGCAGTGCTCGGCGGCTACGACCCGGCCGACTATGGCCAGCGACGGGAGTGGGCCACCGCGGAGGACGGCACGCGCGTGCCGATCTCGCTCGTCTGGAAGCGCTCGTTCGGAGAGCCTGGGACAGCAGCCCGTCCCGTCCACCTCTACGGATACGGGTCCTACGAACACTCCATCGATCCGGGCTTCTCGGTCGCTCGGCTCTCGGAGCTCGACCGCGGGGTCGTCTTCGCCGTGGCGCACGTGCGCGGAGGCGGCGAGATGGGCCGGCAGTGGTACGAGGAGGGCAAGCTCCTGCACAAGCGGAACACCTTCACGGACTTCGTCGCCTGCGCCCGGCACCTCGTCGATGAGGGCACCACGACCCCGGCCCAGCTCGTGGCGGAGGGTGGCAGCGCGGGCGGTCTGCTCATGGGCGCGGTCGCCAACCTGGCTCCGGAGCTGTTCGCCGGAATCCTGGCAGGGGTGCCGTTCGTCGACGCGCTGACCACGATCCTCGATCCGTCGCTTCCCCTCACGGTCATCGAATGGGACGAGTGGGGCGACCCGCTGCACGACCCCGAGGTGTACGCCTACATGAAGTCGTACACGCCGTACGAGAACGTGCAGGACGGGGTGGAGTATCCGCGGATCCTCGCGGTGACCTCCCTGAACGACACCCGGGTGCTCTACGTGGAGCCCGCGAAGTGGGTGGCCCGACTGCGTGCGGCCGGGGCCACGGACGTGCTGCTGAAGTGCGAGATGGTCGCCGGGCATGGCGGCGTGAGCGGACGATACAACTCCTGGCGCGAGCGCGCGTTCGAGCTCGCGTGGCTTCTCGACACGCTCGGCCTCGTCTGACCGTCGCGCGGCATCAGGCGCCCGGGTGGCATCAGGCACTCGGGTGCCGTCTCGGCCTGATCCCATGCGTAAGCCTGCGCACCCGGTTGTGACGCCAACTCAGGCTGCCGCGCGGGATCAGGCTGAAGCGCGACATCAGGCGCGAGAGGCGCCCACGGCCTGAGCTCGCGCGAGTGCCTGTGGCGACGACGCGTGACTGTTTCTGCACACGGCGAAAAGTCGTGAAGTGCTTCCCCATGCCCCGGCACCGCGGTGAGGCGTCCCCGCACGACCCTTCATCGTGGAGGGGTGAAACGCGGACGGGTGGAGCGATGGGTTCGAGAGCAGGGAGGATCCGCACATTCGTCACGGGTGCGTGAGGCGGGATTCACGGAACACCAGATGCGTCGGGCGGTGCAGGAGGGGACGCTCGAGCGCGTGCGGCGGTCCTGGCTACTCGTCCCGGATGTCGATCCACGGCGCCGGGCCGCCGCTTCGGTCGGCGGGCGAGTCACCTGTGTCAGCGCTGCCGCCCTCGCCGGGTGGTGGGATGTCGGGGCGCCGGAGGTACACGTCGCGCTCCCCCGCACCGCCTCGCGGTTCGACCGCGACGGCGTGCACGTGCACTGTGCGCGAGGACCGGTGCCCGTACACGCGCGCGCGACGGTCGACCCCACGCTCGACGTCCTGTTTCAGGTCGCGCGTTGCCAACCGCCGGTCGAGGCCCGCATGATCTGGGAGTCCGCCATCCGCCTCGGCGCGGTCGAACTGGACACCATCGCACGCGTGCGATGGCGCTGTGACGCGGCGACTCACCTCGCGCGGACCGTCCGCGGCCGGTCGGACTCCGGGCCCGAGACCGTCTTCGTGGAGCGGATGCGTGCCATCGGGATCGAGGTGCGGCAGCAGGTCTGGGTAGACGGTCATCCCCTCGACGGTGTCATCGGCGAGCGTCTCGCCATCCAGATCGACGGCTTCCGCCACCACAGCGCAGCGGGCGACCGACGACGAGACCTCGCCGCCGACGCGAGGCTCGCTCTGCGCGGATACACCGTCCTGCGCTTCGACTACCACCAGGTCATGGTCGACGGCAGGCACATCGAGGACACCGTCCTCACGGCGCTCGCGCACGGTCTCCATCGGGCCAGCCGCACCGGCCGGGAACCGCGCGATCGCTGACGCACCGCGCGACAACAGGCGCTCCCGCGGGCACAGCCACGGAGCTGACGCGCTCGCCTGCTCTTGTGTCAGTGCCTGATGCGGCGCAGGGCACTCGCCAGCGGGCGGCCATCAGGGCTCATGCCCCCACGCGAGATCCAAGCAGTCACCGAGGGATCAGACAGTAGGGCACACTCAGGCGAATGCGCGAGATCAGGCCCCGCCGCAGCGGAAGGGCCTGATGCCGCGAGAGTGCCTGACGCGGCGGGAGGCGCGCGAGATCAGGCAGGACGCGGACTCAGGCCCTCACGCGAGATCAGGCAAGGACATGGTGGGGAGCCTGTTCTCGCGCGGAAGCCTGAGCCGGGGCGATCGGTCAGCCGAAGACCGCGGAAGCCTGAACCGGGACGAGTGGTCAGCCGAAGAGGGCGGCCGCCTCGTCATACCGGTAACGGGGCACCGTGTTGAGCTCGCCCAGGGCATCCGCGAACGGGACGCGAACGATGTCCGTGCCCTGCATCGCGACCATCTGTCCCCACGCACCGTCGACGATCGCGTCCGCGGCGTGCAGACCGAGCCGGGTCGCGAGGACGCGGTCGAACGCCGACGGCGAGCCGCCGCGCTGGATGTGGCCGAGGATCGTGGCACGGGTCTCGATCCCCGTGATCCGCTCGATCTCGGGGGCGAGCAGGTCGCCGATGCCGCCGAGCCGCGGGCGGTTGAACGCATCGAGACCCTTGTCGCTGTACGCCTCGTCCATGCCGGCGAGCTTGAAGCCCTCGGAGACGACGACGAGGGGCGCACGACCGCGGTCGTGGGCGCTAGTGACGAGCGCGGTGATCTCGTCGAGCGACATCGGCACCTCGGGGATGCAGATCACGTGAGCTCCGGCGGCCATGCCCGCGTGCAGGGCGATCCAGCCGACGTGCCGCCCCATGACCTCCGCGACCATGCAGCGCTGGTGGGAGTCGCCGGTCGTGCGGAGGCGGTCCATCGCGTCCGTGGCGATGTTGACCGCGGTGTCGAAGCCGAAGGAGTAGTCGGTGGCACGGAGGTCGTTGTCGATCGTCTTCGGGACGCCCAGAACCTTGATGCCGTCCTTCGAAAGACGATCGGCCGCAGCGAGGGTGCCTTCGCCACCGATCGCGACGATGCCGTCGATCTTGTGTCCGTACAGGGTCTTCGCGATGTTGTCGGCTCCCCCGCGCTCTCCCTCGTACGGGTTGGTCCGGCTGGTGCCGAGGATGGTGCCGCCCACCTTGGACAGGCCCTTCACCTCATGCCGGGTCAGCGGCATGAAATCGCCCTCGACGACGCCGCGCCAACCGTCGCGGATGCCGACGAACTCCAGGTCGTAGGTCGTGGTGCCCTTGAGCACGATGCCGCGGATGACCGCATTGAGTCCGGGGCAGTCGCCGCCGCTCGTCAGGATGCCGATTTTCATGCTGCTGCCTTCGGAGGTCGAGGGATGGGGAGTGAGGCGACAGTGCCTGCGATCGACACTAGCGCCCCGGCCCCTCGCGTGGCGATTCGAGCACGTCGAAAACGGGAAATCTTGACGGCTTCACTGGGTCACCCGGGCGACCTTGGCACGGAAGCAGGATCCTCGCGCAGAATCGCGGTTAAGAACCTCGATTCTTGACGGGCTCAGCGCCCGCCGAGCGCCTCGCGCAGAAGGTGCGTGAGCGCGGCCAGCTGCACCGACTCGCTCGCAGTCTCCTCCGTCGCCTCGCCGTCCAGGGCGCGGGCCGCGAGGCCCTGCTTCTGGTCGATGAGCTCCGCGATCTTCGTGTCGATCGTGTGCGCGGCGATGATGCGCCACGCGGTGACGGGCTCGTCCTGGCCGATGCGGTGCACTCGGTCGATGGCCTGCGTCTGCTCGGCCGCCGTCCACGACAGTTCCGCGAGGACGACGTTCGACGCCGCCTGCAGGTTCAGACCGACGCCGGCCGCCGTGAGGGAGCACACCGCGATGCCGACCTCGGGGTCGCCGTTGAAGGCGTCGATGGCCTGCTGCCTGGCCGTGTTCGTCTGGTCGCCGCGGATCGACACCGCGCGGATGCCCGCAGCGGCGAAGTGCGCCTCGGCCTGATCCATGACGTCGATGTGCTTCGCGAAGAACACGACCTTGCCCACGGACCGCTGCAGCTGCGCGGCGTAGTCCGCCGCGAGCAGGGCCTTCGCCTGGCCGATGCGACGCACCATCGTGAAGACGTTGTCTCCTCCGGTGCCGGCGGCCTTCGACTCCTCGAGCTCGTTCTGCGCCACGAGCCGGACGATGTCGTCGTCGATCTCCCCGGGCGCGAGACCGCGGTCGCCGCGGGCCTCGATGATGCGTCGATAACGGGCGGCCAGCCGCGCCCCCAGCTCGCGCTCGGCCTGGCGGATGCTGCGGCCGAACTCGTCGTCGAGCTGCACGGGCAGGTCGGCGACCAGCTTGTCGGGCAGGTCGGCGGCGACGTCCTTCTTCTTGCGTCGCACGATGCCCATCGAGATCACCGCGTCGCGGGCCTCCGGATAGAAGGCCTTGTCCGCGGGCGTCAGCCCCGTCGCGTCGAGCTTCTCCATGAGCTCGGGACCGGGCTTCTCGCCGTTCGTCCACCCGAGGAAACGCCAGATCGCGTCGAAGTCCTCGACGTCGTTGATGAGCGGGGTGCCGGTGAGGGCGAGCATGAGCGGATCGTGCCCGGGCGTGCGCTCGCGCACCTGCGCCGCGAGCGAGAGCACGTTCTGCGATCGCTGCGAGGAGAGGTTCTTGATGAAGTGGGCCTCATCGACGACCATGCCGCGCAGGCCGATCGACGCGAGCCAGGACATGTGCCTGTCGAGGATCTCGTAGTTGACGATGAACACGTCGGCGAAAGCGTCGATGTCGTCGCCGTCGCCCTGGATGACCGTGGCACGGCGCTGCGGCGTCCACCGCTCGACCTCACGCGCCCAGTTCATCTTGACGACGTTGGGCACGACGACCAACAGCGGGTAGGCGCCGGCGACGGAGGCTGCGAGCACTGACTGCGCCGTCTTGCCGAGGCCCGGCTCGTCGGCGAGCAGGAAGCTGCGGTGCCCGGCACGCACGGCCTCGAGGAAGCGCGACTGGTGCACCATGACCTCGCGGCCCTTGGGCGAGATGTGATCGAACTCCGGGGCCGGCGGAAGCTCCATGGATGCCGCGGCACCGCCGGCGCCGGTCTCGAACGCCTTGTACAGCGGCCCCATGAGCTCCCAGCCGTCGAGCCGGCGGCGGGGAGTACTGGCCGGACGCGGGGTCAGGTCGGGCGCGAGGAACGGATTCGCGAGTTGACGCGCCTCGACAGACGGCGGTGTGACCTGCCGCTCGGCGATCGCCGCGGGCACCACCGACACCTGCACGGGCGCGGGGTCGGCGATGATGAGCTCCTCCGGGGGGAGCTCCGCGCCGGACTCGAGCAACCAGTCGCGGCGCATCCGCTTGGCGACCGGCGACGTGGCCTGGTCGGCCTCGAGCAGCTGGATGAGCGAGGTGTCGCGCGCCGCCGTCTTCGCGAGGATCGTCGCGACGCCGTCGAGTCGCTTGAGCAGCTCGGCGCGCGCGGCGTCCGTGATCTCGGTGTCGGCCTTCACTCTCGCGCGCTCCTCGCGCACCAGGAAGGCGATCACCTGGAACTTCGTGCGGTTGGTGGGCCCCAGCTTGCCGCGCTGGGACTTCGCCTCGATCTCGCGCACCTTGCGCGCGAGAATCGGGATGAGGGGTGCCTCGTCGTCACGACGGGACGTCTTCTTGCGCCGCGGGGCGGCGGTTGCCGTGGTCGGCATGCTCCTCCTGAGCCTGAAGGGCTCCGGCACCCCCAGGGAGCCGCGAGCCGTTCTCGTCATCCGCGTGTGGCGTGAGCCAGGACCGTGCGGACTGTGGATCGGTGTTCCCCCCGGAGCACGCGACACGTGCGGGACCGGCGGGAGCCTCCTCCCATTCTATGCCATGCGGCGGACGCGCCGCGGAAACACGGCGGAAGCCCCGACGGGTTACGCCGACGCGTCGAGGATGGCCGCGGCCTGCGCGACGTCGGCGGACATCTGCGCCATGAGCTTCTCGATGCCCTCGAACGCCACCATCCCGCGCAGCCGCTCCACGAACTCGACGGTGACGTCGTGCCCGTAGAGGTCGAGACCGGTCTCCCCCAGCACGTGCGCCTCGACCTGCCGCACGAGTACGTCGTCGAACGTCGGGTTCGTGCCGACCGAGATCGCCGACGGATGCCGGATTCCGGTGTCGTGGTCGACGAGCCATCCCGCGTACACGCCGTCCGCGGGCACGAACGCGTCCACGATGGTCGACAGGTTGGCGGTCGGGAAGCCGAGTTCGCGTCCGCGCTTGAGGCCGTGGACGACAACACCGCGCACATCGGGGTTCCGCCCCAGGGCACGTGCGGCCTCCGTCACGTCACCGGCCATGAGGAGCTCGCGGATCCAGCTCGATGACACCCGCCGCCCCGACCCCGGGAGGTAGACGTCGTCGACGATCTCGACCGTGAATCCGTAGCGGGGCCCGAGCTCGCGCAGCAGGTCGGGCGTCCCTGCCCCGCGGTGCCCGAATCGGAAGTCGGCTCCGACGAACACCGTGGACACCTGTAGCGCACCCACGAGGATGTCGACGACGAAATCCTCCGCGTCGCGGGCGGCCAGCTCCTCGTCGAAGGTGAGGACGAGCGTCGCATCCAGTCCGAGCTCCCCCAGCAGCTCGAGCTTGCGATCGACGGTCACGACGTTCTCCGGGCATCGATCGGGCCGGATCACCGCTAGAGGATTGCGATCGAACGTGACCGCGACCGCACGCGTCCCCGAGGCAGCGGCCGCCTCATTCAGGCGCCGGATGACAGCCCGATGCCCCACGTGCACGCCGTCGAACTTGCCGATCGCGACGGCACTGGGGCCGTACCCCTCCGGCACCTCGTCGGGGCTGCGGAAGACGATCACGCCGCGACCTCGACCGGACGCGCGGCGTCGACGGGTCGGTGCGTGCGCAGCCACCAGATCCCGAAGACGGGGAGGACGAGCGGGATGAAGAGGTACCCGCGCCCGAACAGGGACCAGACGGTCTCATGCTGGAAGAGCTCAGGAAGGACGATGCTGAGGACGCCGACGACCAGCACGCCGGTGAGCTCGAAGACGATCGCCACCCACGCGACCGTGTACCACCCACGGCGCCGGGCGAAGATCAGCGCGAGCGTCGCCAACACGTACACGACGGCGGCCAGTGCCGACAGGGTGTAGGCCAGCGGAGCCTCGTCGAACCGGCGGACGATCTGCACGAAGCTGCGCCCCGTGGCCGCCAGCGCCATCACGGCGTAGACGATGACGAGGACGCGACCGATTCCGGTCATCCGAGTGGTGGGGGCGGTGGAGCTCATAGCGCATTCCATCCTAGAGCCGGGCGGGCCGCCCGGCGTCCGTCCCGCCTCCGGCCTCACGCCACCTGGATCGTCCAGATGACCTGCATCCGCCACAGCATGATCGCGATCGCGAGCGCCGCCACACCGAGCACCACCGTGCTCCACCGGCTGCGCTCCATCAGTGCCCAGAGCACGGCCCCGACAGGAAGCAGGGCGGCCGAGACGAGGTAGACCCAGAACTCCAACAGATCACCCGTGGGCGGATTGCCGACGAGCGGCGCGACGATGGCGACGACGATCTGCACGATGAGCAGAACCTCGACCAGCGCCAGAGCGCCCACGGAGTAGTCGCTGGGCCGCCGGCCGGCCAGCCCCGCTCCGAGGCAGAACAGCCCGGCGGCGACGGCGACGACGATCTGCACGATCGAGAACCACAGGATCATCGGGAGACCTCCGGCATGTTCATGGCGCTCTTCACATCGGCACCGCGCTTCTCCACGATGCCCACCAGCTCGCCGTCCGCCTCGATCGCAGCCGCGAGCGTGCCATCCAGGCGTGTCGCCTGTCCGACCAGCCGCTTGCCGTGCCGCAGGTCGCGTGCTTCCTCCGCGGTGACCGTGAGGACGGGGAGGACGCGGCCGGCGGCCTGGCCAGGGGTGAGCACGGGCGCGGTGTCGAGCAGGTCGATCGGCACGGCGTCGCGAACGTCGAAGGGACCGACGCGAGTGCGGCGCAGGGCCGTCAGGTGGCCGCCGACGCCGAGCGCGGTGCCCAGGTCGCGAGCGAGGGAGCGGATGTACGTGCCGGACGAGCAGTCGACCACGACGTCGAGGTCGATGGCGTGCTCGTCGCGGCGGCGGGCGAGGACGTCGAAGCGGGAGACGACGACATCGCGCGGCTCGAGCACGACCTCTTCTCCCGCGCGGACGCGGTCGTAGGCGCGACGGCCGTCCACCTTGATCGCCGATACCGCGCTGGGGACCTGAGAGATCGGCCCGGTCAGGGCCGCGACCTCGGTGTCGATCCGCGCCTCCTCCACCCGGGCGAGGGCGGCGGGCTCGGCGCTCTGAACGATCTCCCCCTCGGCGTCATCGGTCGTGGTGACCGCTCCGAGCCGGATGGTGGCCTCGTAGGTCTTGTCCGCGCCGACGATGTACGTCAGCAGTCGGGTCGCGCCCTCGATGCCGATGACGAGCAGGCCGGTCGCCATCGGGTCCAGCGTTCCGGCGTGCCCGACCTTGCGGGTGCCGAAGGCCCGCCGGGTACGCGCGACCACGTCGTGACTGGTCAGCCCGCCGGGCTTGTCGACGAGGAGGATGCCAGGGGTGACCATCCCTCCAGCCTACCGACGCCGGGGACGACGGCCGTCCGTGATGGCCGCTCGCCTAGGCTGGAGGGATGCCCGTGCCCGCACCGTCCCCCGCGACGATGACGCGCCTCCCCGCGTGGTACGCCGACGCCGCGCGCGACCTCCCCTGGCGGCGCCCGGACTTCCATGCCGCGTTCGGAGGCTGGGGCGTCCTCGTGAGCGAGTTCATGCTCCAGCAGACGCCCGTGACCCGGGTGATCCCGCACCTCGACGCCTGGCTCACCCGGTGGCCGACGCCGCGTGCGATGGCAGCGGCATCTCCGGCGGACGCAGTGACGCAATGGGCGAATCTCGGCTATCCGCGTCGGGCGCTGTGGCTGCACCGGGCAGCGGTGGAGATCACCGAGCGGCACGACGGCGTCGTCCCGCGCGATGTCGATGCCCTGCTCGCCCTCTCCGGGATCGGCGACTACACCGCCCGCGCCGTCGCCGTCTTCGCCTATGGCGACAGGCATCCCGTCGTCGACACGAACACCCGGCGCGTCCTGGCACGGGCGATAGAAGGCCGGGCCCAGCCCGCTGCACCGTCGCGACGCGATCTGTCCCTGATGGCTGCCCTGCTCCCCGTCGATCCCGCCGAGGCGGCGGTCCTCAATGCCGCGGCGATGGAGCTCGGCGCGACGATCTGCACGGCCAGGGCACCCCAGTGCGAACGGTGTCCGCTGGCCGACACCTGCGCGTGGCTCGCGGCAGGCAGGCCCGACACCGGGGACGCCCGACGACGGCAGGCGACGTACGAGGGCTCCGACCGCCAGGCGCGTGGCGCGGTGCTCCGCCTGCTCCGCGACTCCGCGCCGGCGGCGGTACCGCTCTCGGCCGTCCTCCCGGACTGGCCCGATCTCCGGCAGCGGGATCGCGCGATCGATTCGCTGATCGCGGACGGCCTCGCGGAGGCCGATGGCGAGGCGCTGTCGCTGCCGCGCTGAGCATCGCTCAGAGATGACGCTCGGTGCGGTGCGCCAGCACGGTGAGCTCCACGCGGTTGCGGACCTGTAGTTTCGCGAACACCCGGCCCAGGTGCACCTCGACGGTCCGCACGGATACCGACAGCATGAGCGCGATGTCCCGGTTCCCCCTCCCATCCACCGCAAGCATCGCGATCTCCAGTTCACGGGAGGTCAGCCGCTGCGACCAGGAACTCCGGCAGGCGCGCAAGTGCGACGCCCCGGCCGCCCTTCGGGCCCCGGACGCCTCCAGCCGGTCGAGCCGCCGACGGACGGCGCGCGCCCACGCGGCCGCACCTGCCGCCTCGAAGAGCCTCTCCGCATGCTGAAAGTGCACCCGCGCGCGGGCGATGTCGTCGTGCACGGCGGACTGGACTCCGAGCAGAGCCTCCACCCGTCCGCGTGCGAACGGCGACCGCAACCGCCGCGCTCCCTCCCGCAGCACCTCCTGGTCCGTGTTCCACCGGCCCTCGGCCGCTCGTGCCACGGCGGTCCGGAGCGCCAGGGTGAAGTCCGCGTCGGCGGGCCGCACGCGGGGGACCGTGAGGCCGCTGGCCGGGAGCACCGGGGCTACGTCGTCGAGCCCCGGCACGGCGAATGACGGCTGCGGCGCGCCACGGTCTCGCCAGAGGCCGATAGCCCCCGCGGCCGCTTCGAAGGAGCCGTCCAGGAACGCCTCGACCGCGCGATCCACGAGCAGGTCCAGCTCCGCTGCAGGCGGGAGGCCCGCGGTGAGCGCACGGGCGAAGGGCCCGAGCGCTCCGAGGACGGCGAGGTCGAGGCGCCGTACCAGCACGATCCCCAGGCCCGCGAACGGAACGCCGATCGGCACCTCCACCGCCGCCTGGAGCAGGAGCTTCCTGGCGCGCCCGATGTCACCCCGCCAGACGAGGAGCAGCACCTCCGTCACGGCTTCGTACGCCCGCACGACCGGACTGCGCTCGAACCCCGGGAGGAGTGGGTCGTCCTCCCGGAGCCCCGCCGGACCCTCTCCGCGGAGGGTCCGCAAGCCCTCGTCGATGCGTCCAGCTGTCCCGGCATGGAGCGCCTCCGACACCCGGCCGAGCAGCGGAAGGACCTCTGCCGCACCGTCCGGATCGTCCTCTCCGGAGAGGAGGCGACACAGTTCGGCGACGGCGTCGCGCAGCGGGCCGGCGTTGCCCGCGCGGAGTGCGGCCTCTCGCACCGCCGCGAGCCACCTGCGCGACCGTTTCCGGTCGCCGCGCTCCGCGCACAGGAGGGCGGCCAGAGCCGCGCTCCGCGCCCAGTCCGCCCAGGAGGACGGGTCCGACGACGCGGGTTCGCAGCGCTGAGGATCGACGGGCGGGACGACGCCGTGCACGATTGTGTGGGCGGCGAGCAGCGGGCCGAGCGCGCGCACGCGCCGGTGCGGCGCCCCGTGGGGGAAGAGACCTCCCAGCCACGCCGCGGCCTCGGCGGCGAACCCACACGCGAGCGCGGCACAGCCGGCGAGAAGACGCGCCTCCTCGGCTATGTCCCCGGTGGCGTGCGCCGCCGCCTCTGCGGCGAAGAGCAGGCACCGCTCCGGCATGCCCACCTTCGCCGCGTCCCTGGCCAGGACGGTGAGCGTCACGGCCGCGGCTCGATCCGCGACCGGGCAGGCACGCGCGCGGTGCCACGCTGCGCCGCCGCGGTCGCCCTGCGCGGCGAGGGCGTCCGCAAGCCGCGCATGGGTGCTCGCGACCTCCGATGCTGTCGCCATGGCGAGGACGGCGCTCTTCACCCTCGGCTCCGTGAACCGGATGCGCCCCGCATGGATCGCGAGGAAGCGCCCCGTCGCACCCGACATGACATCTGCGGCGGTACGACCGTCGACCGCGAGAATCGGAGTGAGATCGTCGCTGAGGGACAACGTCATGGTGAGCAGCAACCGTCGGTCCGCCGACGACAGCGCGCCGACGTCGAGCGCATCTTCAGGCCGGGGAAGCACCGGGAGAGGCCAGGGCAAGCGGCGGAATCCCCGACGCTCGTCGGGCGTCAGCCGTTCGGCCACCGCGATGACCGCGGCCGGGTCCCCCGCGACGGCGGCCGCCAGGCGCGCGGCGACATGCGGGGCGCACACGAGGTCGCGGCGCAGCAGCTCATCGAGCACGAGACCGACGGCCTCGGGCGCGACGAATCGCCCCGCGGTCGTGCTCGTCGCCTGAATGTCGATCCCCCCGGATCCACCGGTTGTCGTCCCGCCGCGGACCCGAGGGTATCAGACCGGATCAGTCCTCGTCGTCGTCCGCGCGATAGGGGTCGGCATCTCCGGCGTGCGTCGCGGAAGAGGCGAGCTTCGCGACCTCGGCATCCCGCTCCTGCGCCTGCCGCAGCAGTGCGGTGATGTGGTCGGCGTTCTCGGGGAGTGCGTCCGGGATGAACTCCAGCGTGGGGACCAGTCGAGTACTGAGCTGTCGGCCGACCTCACTGCGCAGCATGCCGGTCGCGGACGTGAGTGCCGCGCCGCTCGCGAGACGCTCCTCCTCCGTTCCGAGCACCGTGTAGAACACGGACGCGTGCTGCAGGTCGCCGCTCACGCGGACGTCGGTGATGGTCACGAAGCCGAGGCGCGGGTCGCGCAGCCCCTTCTCCAAGCGCTCGGCGAGGATCACGCGGATGCGATCCGCGAGCCGGGCCTGTCGTTCTCCAGCCATTGTTCCTTCTCCCACCTCTGTGCGTCGCCGGTGTCCCGGCGAACCGCGGAGGCGGCTGCCCCTCTCCCCTGTCACGGGAAGAGGCGGCAGCCGCCGGAGCCGTTCGGATCAGCCGCGCGGCTTCTCCACCATCTCGGTCGTCTCGATCTCGTCGCCGACCTGGATGTCGTTGTACTTGCCGAGACCGATACCGGCCTCGTAGTCCGTGCGGACCTCGGTGACGTCGTCCTTGAACCGACGCAGCGACTCGATGGCGAGGCCATCGGCGATGACGACGCCGTCGCGGATGACACGGGCCTTGGCGTTGCGGGTGATCGTCCCCGACCGCACGATGACACCGGCGATGTTGCCGAACTTCGAGGAGCGGAACACCTCGCGGATCTCGGCGACACCCGACTGGACCTCTTCGTACTCCGGCTTGAGCATGCCCTTGAGCGAGCTCTCGATCTCGTCGATCGCGTTGTAGATGACGGAGTAGAAGCGGATGTCCACGCCCTCACGCTGAGCGCGCTCGCGCGCCTTCGTGTCGGGGCGGACATTGAAGCCCACGATGATCGCGTTGTCGATCGTCGCCAGGTTCACGTCGGACTCGGTGATCGCACCGACACCGCGGTGGATGATGCGCAGCTGCACCGAGTCGTCGACCTCGATCTTGAGGAGCGACTCCTCCAGCGCCTCGACGGCACCGGAGACGTCACCCTTGATGATGAGGTTGAGCGACTCGACCTTGCCCTCTTCGAGAGCACGGGTGAAGTCCTCGAGCGAGATGCGCTTGCGGGCCTTCGCCAGCTGAGCGTTGCGCTCGACGGCTTCGCGCTTCTCCGCGATCTGACGCGCCATGCGGTCTTCCTCGGTGACGATGAAGACGTCGCCGGCACGCGGCACGGAGTTCAGACCCTGCACCTGGACCGGCCGGGACGGAGCGGCCGCCTCGACGACCTCACCGTTCTCGTCGATCATCGCGCGGACGCGGCCGTACGCGGTGCCCGCCACGATCGCGTCACCGACCCGCAGCGTTCCGGACTGGATCAGCACGGTCGCGACCGAACCGCGGCCCTTGTCGAGCTTCGCCTCGATGGCGACACCACGCGCGGCCTTGTTCGGGTTGGCGGTGAGGTCGAGGCCGGCGTCCGCCGTCAGCAGCACGGCGTCCAGGAGCTCCTGGATGCCGGTGTTGGCGCGGGCGGAGACATCGACGAACATGACGTCGCCGCCGTACTCCTCGGCCACCAGACCGTACTCGGTGAGCTGCTGACGCACCTTGGCCGGGTTGGCCTCGGGCTTGTCGACCTTGTTCACCGCGACCACGATCGGCACGTTCGCCGCCTGGGCGTGGTTCAGCGCCTCCACCGTCTGCGGCATGATGCCGTCATCGGCCGCGACCACGAGAATCGCGAGGTCGGTGACCTGCGCACCACGGGCACGCATGGCGGTGAACGCCTCGTGACCGGGGGTGTCGATGAACGTGATCGCCCGCTCGATCCCCTCGTGCTCGGTCCAGACCTGGTAGGCACCGATGTGCTGGGTGATGCCACCGGCCTCACCCTCGATGACGTTGGTCTGACGGATCGCGTCGAGGAGGCGCGTCTTACCGTGGTCGACGTGACCCATGACGGTGACGACCGGCGGACGGATCTCGAGGTCGTCCTCGCTCTCCTCCTCCAGCTCCTTCTCGAGGTCGAGACCGAAGCCCTCGAGGAGCTCCTTGTCCTCGTCCTCGGGCGAGACCATCTGGACCTTGTAGCCCAGCTCCTCACCGAGGACCTCGAAGGTGGCCTCGTCCAGCGACTCGGTGGCCGTAGCCATCTCGCCGAGGTTGAAGAGGATCGTGACGAGCGTGCCCGGCTGCACGGTGTAGCCGGTCAGTGCCTCGATCTTGTCGGCGAAGTCCGCGATGGACGCACCGCGACGCATGCGGATCGTCTCGCCGTTGCCGCGCGTGACGTTGACGCCGCCGACGACCGGGGCGCTCCGCATCTCGAACTCTTGCCGCTTCGCCCGCCGCGACTTGCGCTGCTTGCTCTTGCCGCCGCCCTTACCGAAGGCACCGGCGGTACCGCCACCGGGGCCGCGGCCACGACCGCCACCACCAGGGCGACCGGCGAAGCCGCCACCGGGACGGGGACCCGCACCGGGACCGCCACCGCCGCCGGGACGACCGGGGCCGCCCGTACGCTGCTGGAACGGAGCACCGGGACGACCGCCCTGGCCACCGCGAGGGGCGCCGGGTCGCGGCGAGCCGGGACGCGGGGCGCCAGGGCGCGGAGCACCGGGACGGGGCGCCTGCGGGCGCGGGATGTTGCCGGGGGTCGGCCGCTGGCCCATCCCCTGCGCCGAAGCGAAGGGATTGTTGCCGGGACGGGGACCCGCGGGACGCTGGCCCATGCCCTGAGCGGACGAGAACGGGTTGTTGCCGGGGCGAGGCGCGCCGGGCTTCGGCGCGTTGCCGTCACCGGAGGACGGCGCAGCCGGGGCCGGAGCCGACGGCTTCGCGGGCGCCGACGGGCTCGGAGCCTTCTGCGCCGCAGGCGCGGGCGCCGGTGCCGGTGCCGGTGCTGCCGGAGCCGCGGGGCCCGGCTTGGGCCCGGGCTTCGGGCCGGGGGTAGGCGCCGAGGACTTCGGCGCCGGCTTGGCCGCGGGCTTCGCCGCGGCAGGCTCGGCGGCAGCCTTGAGCGACGGGTCGGCCTCGATCGCGGCGCGCAGCTTGCGCGCCACCGGCGGCTCGACCGTCGAGGACGGGCTCTTCACGAACTCGCCGAGCTCCTTGAGCTTCGCAAGTGCGACCTTGCTGTCGACGCCGAGTTCAGCGGCGATCTCATGTACGCGTGGTTTACCAGCCACAATTCTCCTGTCTGGGTCGGTCTGCCCAGACAGGGCAGACCACTAGTCGCGGACGGGTCTCATTTCGAGCCGTTCACTTTGTTTCCATAGCTGTTCAGCCTTTGTTTCTTGGTGGGTGCTGTTCGAAGATCCGTGTGTCCAGCTGAGTGGTCACACGCAGTGCTCTTCCGAAAGCTCGACGCCGCAGGGCGGTTTCCATGCACTCGGGAGTCGGATGCACCCACGCGCCACGCCCCGGCAGGACGGCACGCTCATCGGGGACGAGGGTGTCGTTCTGGGCCACCACCCTGAGCAGAGTGGAGCGGGGAGCACGCGTACGGCAACCGACGCACGTTCGTACGGGTTCCATCTTACACCTGCGTTCCGTCCCTCCTCGCCTCCACAGGGCGTGGCGGCGAGGCGGACAGGGTCAGTCGAGGACGCTGTCCGGCTGGATGTCGATCTTGGCGCCGGTGAGCTTCGCGGCCAGACGCGCGTTCTGGCCCTCCTTGCCGATCGCGAGCGACAGCTGATAATCCGGCACGAGGGCACGCACGGCCTTGGTGCTCGCATCGAGGACGAACGAGCTCGTGACCTTCGCGGGCGACAATGCGTGCGCCACGAACGCCGGCAGGTCGGTGTCGTAGTCGACGATGTCGATCTTCTCCCCCGCCAGCTCCTCCGTGACCGCGCGCACGCGGCGTCCCATCTCGCCGATGCAGGCACCCTTGGCGTTGATGGACGGGTCGTTCGCCTTCACGGCGATCTTCGTGCGATGGCCCGCCTCACGGGCGAGCGCGACGATCTCGACGAGCCCGGCGGCGATCTCCGGCACCTCGAGGGCGAAGAGCTTGCGGACGAGGCCAGGATGCGTGCGCGACACCGTGATCTGCGGTCCCTTGAGTCCCTTGGCGACGCTCGTGACGTAGACGCGCAGACGGGAGCCGTGCGTGTACTCCTCCCCCGGCACCTGCTCTTCAGGCGGGAGGATGGCCTCGACGGATCCGAGGTCGACGTGGATCATGCGAGGATTCGGACCCTGCTGGATCACACCGGCGACGATGTCGCCCTCCTTGCCCTTGAACTCGCCGAGGACGGCGTCGTCGGCGATGTCGCGAAGACGCTGGCTGATGACCTGCTTGGCGGCGAACGCGGCGATGCGCCCGAAGTCATCCGGGGTGGCCTCCTCCTCGCCGATGACAGCACCCTCGTCGTCGCGGACGACCTGCAGCACGGCGACGTGGCCGGTCTTGCGGTCGAGGTGCACACGGACGCCCTCCGGCGTCGCGCCGTCGGGCGAGACGTGCTTGGAGTACGCGGTCAGGATCGCCTGCTCGATGATCGCGACGAGCTCGTCGAACGGGATCGCCTTCTCCTTCTCGATCCCTCGCAGCAGACTCAGTTCGATGTCCATGACGGCCTCCCTATTCAGCTCTCGTCGCGCCGGAATGCACACGCGACATCCGTACAACGATACCCTGTGCGGCTCGGGACGGCGATCCGGGATGCCGGGCCTCCTCGGGTACAGTCATTCGCGCGGGGGCAGGCTCTCCGCCCGGGACCCGCCTGTTGCCGCGTGACCGCCTGCCCGCCCGCGTGACCGCGCCGGACGTTCAGGCCTCGGGCGCGGACGGAAGCGCGTTGAGCGCGCCGATCAGCCGGAAGAGGTTGCCGACCTGCCGCTGATCCAGGTGGAGGGCGAGACGCGGGAGGTCGAGCCGGTCGTCGTCGGCGACCTCGGGCGAGCGCGGAGCGGTCCGCTCGATGCGTCCGGTCGACAGGAGCGCCGCGAATCTCGTGTTGAGGTCGTCGATCTCGGCATCCGTCGGCTCGGCCTTGAGCCGCAGCACCAGAGTCCCGCCGACCCAGCGCAGCGAGTCGTAGTTGCGCCAGAACCCCGTGATCTCGGCGCGGGCCTCCTCGACGGAATCGGTGATGACGACGCGATCGAAGTCCCCCGGGGAGATGACACCCATCGGGGCGAGATGCTCGTCGACGAAGCGTCGCATGCCCTGCCAGAACGATCCGCCCTTCTCGTCCAGCAGCACGATCGGCGTCGGCTCGGCCTTCCCGGTCTGCTGGAGGGTGAGCAGCTCGAACATCTCGTCCAGCGTCCCGAATCCACCGGGGAGGCAGATGAAACCGCTGGATTCCTTGATGAGCATGAGCTTGCGGGTGAAGAAGTACTTCATCGCGACGACCTGGTCACTCCCCGCGACGAGGCCGTTCGCCTTCTCCTCGAACGGGAGGCGGATGGAGACGCCGAGCGACAGGGCCGGGCCCGCCCCCTCGGCCGCCGCCTGCATGATCCCGGGACCGGCACCGGTCACGACCATCCACCCGTCACTCGCGAGAGCAGCGGCGACGTCGCGAGCCTGAAGGTAGAGCGGATCGTCGTGCAGCGTGCGCGCCGACCCGAATACCGTGACCTTCGGGACGCCGCGGAACGGAGCGAACAGACGGAAGGCATCGCGCATCTCGGCCAGGGCCGCCGATGCGATCTTGAGGTCGAGGCGATCGGTCCCGTCCTCGCCGAGAAGCACTGCCGTGCGCAGCATCCGCATCACGAGGCGGCGGTCCGCGGACACGCCGGCCTCATCCAGCACGTGGTTGATCTCGTCGCTCAGAGCGGCCGGCAGTGGTTCCTCGGTCATGACCCCAGCGTCCCACGCGGCGAGCGCCCGACGAGGCGCAACGCCGAGGGCGCACCGGCGCCGCTTCAGAGCACGTGCCCCGGACACTGTCAACGCCCGTGCCCGACATCACCGTGCCGGGCATCATGACGACATGACAGAGATCACCGGCCCCGAAGCCCTCGCCCGCGTCGCCGAGCTCGTGGAGGACATCGACTTCACGATGCTGACCACCACCGATCCGGAGGGGAATCTCGTCAGCCGGCCCATGTCCACCAGGCAGATGGACGACGCCGGCGCCATCTGGTTCTTCACGGCCGAGGACACGGAGAAGGTGGAGGAGGCTCGTCGCCATCACGACGTCGGGCTGGCCTACTGCGATGCCAGGGGCATGCGCTATGTGTCCGTCGCCGGCACCGCCGAGATCGTGCACGACCGGGCCAAGATGGAGGAGCTGTACTCCCCTTCCCTCGACGTCTGGTTCGAGGACGGGCTCGACACGCCGGGCATCGCGCTCCTCAAGGTCACGCCGGTCGTGGCGGAGTTCTGGGAACCGTCGAAGGGCAAGGTCGCGATGGCCGCCGGGGCGCTCAAGGCCCTGGTGACCCGAGACACCCCGGACGACGACATCATGAACCACGGCCGCATCACCTGCTGAGCGGCCACACGGTACGCGTCGTCAGCGCCGGACGGTGAGCCGCTCCACGGCATCGGCGACCGAGACCGCCTCGCGCTCACCCGTGCGGCGGTCCCAGAACTCCACCTCGCCGTCGGCGGCTCCTCGCCCCACGATCACGATCTTCGGAACGCCGACCAGCTCGGCGTCACCGAACTTGACGCCCGGCGACACCTTCGGACGGTCGTCGTAGAGCACATCCAGACCGGCGGCGTCGAGGCGCGTGGACAGGTCTTCCGCGACGTCGAAGGCGACCTGGTCGCGGCCGGCGGCGACGACCTGGACGTCGAACGGGGCGACGGATGCCGGCCAGATCAGACCCTTGTCGTCGTTGTTGAGCTCGGCGATGATCGCCAGGATCCGCGTGACGCCGATGCCGTACGAGCCCATCGTGACCGTGACGAGCTTGCCGTTCTCGTTGAGGACCTTCAGGCCGAGCGCTTCGGCGTACTTGCGTCCGAGCTGGAAGACGTGACCGATCTCCATGCCGCGCGCGAGCTCGACCGGACCGGAGCCGTCGGGCGCGGGGTCGCCGGCGCGCACGTTCGCGATCTCGACGATGCCGTCGGCCTCGAAGTCGCGACCGGCGACGACCGAGTGCGCGTGCTTCTGGTCGATGTTCGCGCCGGTGATCCAGCTCGTACCTTCGCTCACGCGGGGGTCGACGAGGTAGCGGATGCCGGTGGCGGACTCCTCTCCCAGCACGGCCCCCGTCGGCGACCACGGGCCGATGTACCCCTTCACCAGGAGCGGGTTGTTCTCGAAGTCCTCCGCGGACGCGGTCTCCACCTCCGCCGGGGCGAAGGCGACCTCGGCCCGCTTCTCGTCCACCTCGCGATCGCCCGGGATGCCGACGATGACGAGTTCCCGGGTGCCGTCGAGGTGCTTCAGGGCGAGGACGACGTTCTTGAGCGTGTCCGCCGCGGTGTAGTCGCCGTCGAGCTCGCGGTTGCAGTGCGCGACCAGCGTCTCGATGGTGGGCGTGTCCGGCGAGTCGAAGACCACGGGAGCCCCGTCGGCGTCGAACGGGACCGGAGCCGGAACGGGAGTGCTGAACGCCTCGACGTTGGCCGCGTAGCCGCCGGCGCTGCGGACGAACGTGTCTTCGCCCACGGGGGTCGGGTGCAGGAACTCCTCGCTCCGGGAACCGCCCATGGCCCCGGCGTCGGCCTGCACGATCGCGTACTCGAGACCCAGACGCTGGAAGATGCGCTCGTACGCATCCCGCTGCGCCTGATAGCTGGCTTCGAGCCCTTCGTCGGACGCATCGAACGAGTACGCATCCTTCATCGTGAACTCGCGGCCGCGGAGGAGCCCGGCGCGGGGCCGAGCCTCGTCGCGGTACTTGTCCTGGATCTGGAAGAGCGTCAGCGGGAGGTCCTTGTACGACGAGTACAGGTCCTTCACGAGGAGCGTGAACGCCTCCTCATGGGTGGGCGCGAGGAGGTAGTCGCCCCCCTTGCGGTCCTGCAGCCGGAACAGCAGGTCCCCGTACTCCTCCCAGCGGCCGGTGGCTTCGTACGCCTCCCGGGGCATGAGCGCGGGGAAGTGCACCTCCTGGGCGCCGGCGGCGGCCATCTCCTCGCGGATGACGGTCTCGATCTTCGCCTTGACGCGCAGGCCCAGCGGCAGCCAGGCGAAGATCCCTGCGGCCTGCGGTCGGATGTAGCCGGCACGGATCAGCAGCTTGTGACTGGCGATCTCGGCACCGGCGGGATCTTCGCGGAGCGTACGGAGGAAGAAGTTCGAAAGACGAGTGACCACGGCTCAAGTGTAGTGAGCCGCGGTCACCCGTCTCGTCCGTCAGTTCAGGGCCGGGAGGCCGTGCGGGACGACGCCGCCGGTGTAGAGGCTCTCGGCGAGCTCCTGCAGCGCCGTCAGCGCCACGCGCTGCGGCAGCGGGCCATAGGAGATGCGGGCGACGCCGAGCTTCTCGTACTCGGAGGCGGCGAGCGCGCCGGGGATCCCGATGACGCTGACCTTGCGCTCGCCGATGCCCTCGACCAGCTGTCGCGTGACGTTCGCGTCGAGGATGCCGGGGACGAACACCGCGGTGGCGCCGGCGTCGAGGAAGGCGCGACCGCGCTGGATGGCATCCGCGATGCTCTGCTCCACCGGCCGCGACCCTCCCCGCACGAACGCGTCGGTGCGCGCGTTCAACGCGAAGGGCACACCCTCGGCTTCGGCGGCCTTCACGATGGACTCGACCACGGCGACCGACTCGTCGAGCGGCTTGAGGCGGTCCTCGACGTTCGCACCGACGACACCGGCCGCGATCGCGAGGCGGGTGGTCTCCCCCGCAGCTCCATAGCCGTCGTCAAGGTCAGCCGTCACGGGGACGGACACGGCGGCGGCGATCCGGCCGACCATGTCGATCATCACGTCGCGCGGGGTGTCCCCGTCGTCGTAGCCGAACGAGGCGGCGATGCCGTGACCGGCGGTGGCGATCGCCTTCGTCTCCGGCAGCGCGGCGACGGCACGCGCGGAGACGACGTCCCACACGTTCACCACGCGGAGGATCTCCGGGGCGTCATAGAGTCCGACGAGGGTCTGGGCTTTGGCAGCGGTGCTCATGTCCCCACGCTAGCGGCCGCTGCGGGCACACGGGCCGGATGCCGGCGATCGCGGCGGCCGCCGACCTAGGCTGGCAGCATGCCCCAGCGCCGCTCGCATGTCGCCCCGTCCGTCGACCAGACCGAGCTGGCCGCGGCCCTCGCGGCCCTGCGGGCGAGTCTGGAAACGCCGACGGGGTTCCCTGCCGACGTCCTCGCCGAGGCGGAAGCCGCTTCGGCGACTCCCCCGGACCTGGACCTGACGGACCTACCGTTCGCCACCCTCGATCCGGCGGGTGCCCGCGACCTCGACCAAGCCTTCCACCTCGACCGCGACGGCGACGGCTATCGGGTGCGGTACGCCATCGCGGACGTACCGGGTTTCGTCGTGCCGGGCGGAGCCGTGGACACGGAGGCACGGCGACGAGGACAGACGCTGTACGCCGCTGACGGGACGATCCCGTTGCACCCGCCCGTGCTGAGCGAGGACCGCATCTCCCTGCTCCCCGGCGTGGAGCGGCCAGCACTGGTGTGGACGTTCGCGCTGGACCCGGCGGGAGCGGTGACCGACTTTCGGTTGGAGCGCGCACTCATCCGCTCGCGCGTCCAGCTCGACTACGTCTCCGCCCAGGAGGCGCTGGACCGGGGTGAGGGCGGTCTCGCCTCTCTCCTGCCGGTGATCGGAGCCCTGCGCCTGGGGCAGGAGCGTCTCCGTGGCGGAGCGAGCCTGAACGTCCCGGACGAGGAGGTCGTGCGCACCGATGACGGCTCCTACGCGATCGAGCGCCGAAGCCCGCTACCGGTGGAGGAATGGAACGCGCAGCTCTCCCTCATGACGGGCATGGCGGCCGCGAGCCTCATGATCGACGCCGGGGTCGGGATCCTCCGCACGATGCCGGAGCCGGACGACGCGGCCTTCTCGGCCTTCCGCCACCAGACCGAGGCTCTGGGGCGGCCCTGGACCGACGGCACCTACGGCGAGTACCTCCGCGGTCTGGATCGCAGCGACCCGATGACCCTTCCCGTGCTGGAGGCCGCGGCGTCGCTGTTCCGCGGAGCCGGGTACGTCGTGTTCGACGGCCAGCCGCCCGTGGACGCCGTGCAGGCCGCGATCGGCGCCCCCTATGCGCACGCGACCGCTCCCCTCCGCCGGCTCGTCGACCGGTGGGCGCTCGCGATCTGCCTCGCGGTATCGATCGGCCGGCCGGTCCCGGAGTGGGTGCGCTCGTCTCTCGGAGACCTCCCCGCGCTCATGCAGGACTCGGGCCGGCGGGCATCGCAGCTGGATGCGGACACCGTGAACCGGGTCGAGGCCGCGCTCCTCCGTCCCCTCGTCGGCCGGACGATCGAGGCGACGGTCATCGAGCTCCGCGGCGACAGGGCCGCCGTCCAGATCGCGGAGCCTGCCGTGACCGCGACGGCGCCGGTGCCTCCCGGCACGAAGCCCGGCGACGTGACGCGGCTGCGCGTCGTGCGTACGGACATCGCCTCCGGTGAGATCGAGCTCGCCCTCTGACTCCGCCGGATCAGGCGAACACCCGGAATCAGGCGCTCCCAGGCAGGACTGCCTGGGGAGCCGCGCTCGCCTGCGTCCCCACCGCTACGCTGTCGAGATGGATCAGGCCGAGCGCGTCGAGCACTTCCTCGCGGAACGGTACCCGCGTGCGGGGATCGCGATCATCGCCGGAAGCACGGCCCGTGAAGAGCGCACGCACACGAGCGACATCGACCTCCTGCTCATCGACGACGAACTCTTCGCCGACGAGGCGCAGGTGAGCGAGGCCGCCACCCACGCGTTCGAGGGGGAGATCTTCGAGGTCTTCGCGTATACGACGGAAGGGTTCCGGGAGTGGGCGGACCGCGGCGTGGCACAGCACCGCCCGGTCATCGTGCACATGCTCGTGGAGGGCATTCCGATCCGGTCGAGACCCGCGCTGGCGGAGCTGCGGGCGCAGTGGGACGCCGTGCTCGCCGCCGGCCCGGTGCTGGGCGAGAGGGAATCCCTGTTCCGGCGGTACGTGATCACCGACCTCCTCGACGACCTGCAGGACGCCACGGATCCGCTCGAGCAGCACGTCGTGGCCGGGTTGCTGTTCGAGCGGCTGGCCGAGCTGATGCTGCTGGTCGATGGGCAGTGGATCGGGTCCGGAAAGTGGCTCCCCCGACGTCTGCGGGCATGGTGTCCTGAACGCGCGGATCGACTCAGCGCTCCCCTGCTCGACGGGGACTTCCCGGGCTTCGCCGCGCGGGTCAGCGAGGAACTGGTGCTCGCGGGTGGGCGGGTGCAGGCGGGGTTCGTGCGCTGACCCCATCGCGCTCGCAGGCACTCACGCCGCAACAGGCGACACGTGCCACCAGCGCCTGCGCCCGCGCGTTCGCCTGAGTCCACGCGGAGTGAGGGCGCGTTGCGGGAGCAGGCAGCCACGCGACAGCAGGCGACACGGGCCGCTGGCGCCTGCTCCGCCGCGAAGGCCTGATGCGGGCGACGGATCAGGAGGCGGGAGTCGCGGTCGTCGTCATCACGAGGAGCTGCGGGTCGGACAGGTCCAGCGTCACGGTGATGGCGGCGAACTCTGCGAGGGAACGGACGTGGGTGCCGCCGCACAGGATGACGGCCTCGCCCTCGGGGAGCTCGCAGTGCCAGCGCCGCCGATCCACGATCGTCGGTCCGTCCACCTCGATACGGCTCGCGGCCGCCGAGGAGACCCAGGCGGCGAGCTGCGCGTTGATGCGCTGCGCGCGGTCCGCCAGCGTGGCCGCGAAGGTCTCGGTGTCGAATCCCGCCCGGCGCAGGCTCTTGCCGAGGCGGTACTCGTCGACCGCGCCGTCCTCGCTGATGCGGCTGGACTGGTTCGCCCGTCCCTCGAAGTCGGGATTTCCGAGCGCGTCCTGCCCCGGGTCTTTGCGCCAGAGGTCCGCGACCGCGAGATCCAGGGCGAGGGAGGCGAGGTGGCACGCGGTGTGACCGCGACTGAGCCCGGCACGGTGCGCCGCGTCGACGGTGAGCGCCACGCGCGCCCCTTCGGCGAGCCAGGTCGGTGCCTCGTCTTCCAGCCGATGGCCGACCAGCCAGGTCCAGCCCTCGGTTCCGCGCTTCACGGGGATCGCGCTGCCCACCGCGAACTCGCCGTCGTCCGAGACCGCCGCCATGAGCGACTCGGTCACGCGGACGGATCCACCCCCGCCGGCGATCGCGCCGGTGTCGCCGGGCTGGTCGGGCCAGGTGTGATCGACGGGGTGGAACGGAGTGGCGTCGACGACGACCACGGTTCCGTCGCCGTCGTCCGCCACGCGGGTCACGACGGCGTCGCCGCGGAGGCCGCCGTCAGGGAAGGTGACGAGCGTGGGTGTGGTCATCGGACTCGCCATCTCAGGCTGTGACGACCTGAGCGGTGCCGAGCGGCGCGTCCGGCCCCATCTCGGCGGCGATGCGGTTCGCCTCCTCGATGAGCGTCGCGACGATGTCCGCCTCGGGCACGGTCTTGATGACCTCGCCCTTGACGAAGATCTGGCCCTTGCCGTTGCCGGATGCGACCCCGAGATCGGCCTCGCGCGCCTCGCCGGGGCCGTTGACGACGCAGCCCATGACGGCGACGCGCAGCGGGACGGTCATCTCCTTGAGTCCCTCGGTGACGTCTTCAGCGAGGGTGTAGACGTCGACCTGCGCCCGACCGCACGACGGGCACGAGACGATCTCGAGCTTGCGTTCGCGGAGGTTGAGGGACTGGAGGATCTGGTGTCCGACCTTGACCTCCTCGGCCGGCGGGGCGGACAGGGACACACGGATGGTGTCGCCGATGCCCTCCCCCAGCAGGATGCCGAAGGCGGTCGCGCTCTTGATCGTTCCCTGGAAAGCCGGTCCCGCCTCGGTGACGCCGAGGTGCAGCGGCCAGTCGCCCCGCTCGGCGAGCTGGCGGTACGCCTTGACCATCACGACGGGGTCGTTGTGCTTCACCGAGATCTTGAAGTCGTGGAAGTCGTGCTCCTCGAACAGCGAAGCCTCCCACACGGCGCTCTCCACGAGGGCCTCGGGGGTCGCCTTGCCGTACTTCTCGAGCAGCCGGCGATCGAGCGAACCCGCGTTCACGCCGATGCGGAGCGACACGCCCGCGTCCTTCGCCGCCTTGGCGATCTCGCCGACCTGATCGTCGAACTTGCGGATGTTGCCGGGGTTGACCCGCACGGCGGCGCAGCCCGCGTCGATCGCCTGGAAGACGTACTTCGGCTGGAAGTGGATGTCCGCGATCACCGGGATCTGGCTCTTCTTCGCGATGATGTGCAGCACATCCGCGTCGTCCTGCGACGGCACGGCGACGCGCACGATCTCGCACCCGGAGGCGGTGAGCTCCGCGATCTGCTGCAGGGTTCCGTTGATGTCCGTCGTCTTCGTCGTCGTCATCGACTGCACGCTCACGGGTGCGTCGCCGCCGACGAGAACCTTGCCCACCCGGATCTGGCGGGACTTACGACGAGGGGCGAGGACTTCGGGGACCTTCGGCATCCCAAGATTCACTGCTGGCACGCTCCCAGCCTACGCCGCCCGGATGCGGAAGGGCTGGATCCGCGCATCGTCGTCGCATCGACCCGAAGGCGTCACGCCCCGGGCGGGCTGCGCGCGGTGTGGTAGTTTCGCCCCATGATCGCGCACATCACCTGGTGGCCCGCCTCCTAGGCGGTGTGTTCGCGTTCCCTCGAATCCAGACCGCCTCCGGGGCGGTCTTTTCGTTGCGCCGTGCCGGAGCCCTCGCACAGGAGACATCGATGACCCTCTCTCGCCTCGACGAGCTCAGCGCCGATCCGCAGGCGTCCTTCGTGCTGATCGCCCGGGACGGCGCATCCACCGTGGAGCTGCTCACCGGCGACGTCACGGACGTCGAACTGCTGGCGGACATCCCGCTGACCGACGCGGGGGCACCGCGGGAGGTCTTCGCACTCGTCCCCTACCGGCAGGTGCGCGAACGCGGGTTCGTCGCGCAGGACGACGGTGCTCCGTTGCGCTGCATCGTCGTCGACGAGCACCTGCACCTGCCGACCGCGGCTGTGCTCGATGCCCTCCCGGCCGCTCCCGTTCCGTTGAGCGATGAGGGATTCGACATCGCCGACGAGGACTACGCCGCGATCGTCGAGACCGTGATCGCGGACGAGATCGGCCGCGGGGAAGGTGCGAACTTCGTCATCCGTCGCGACTTCACGGCGACCGTCGACGCCGATGAACGGCACGCGGCGCTCTCATGGTTCCGGGCGCTCCTCGCCCACGAGCGCGGCGCCTACTGGACCTTCGCCGTCTTCACCCCCGGGCACATCGCCGTCGGCGCCAGCCCCGAGGCCCACGTGGTGGCGCGGGGTGGCGTGGTCACGATGAATCCCATCTCCGGGACCTTCCGGCACCCCGCCGGCGGCGCGACGAAGGAGACCCTCATCGACTTCCTCGCCTCGGCGAAGGAGACCGAGGAGTTGTTCATGGTCGTGGACGAGGAGCTCAAGATGATGAGCGCCGTCTGCGCCGACGGAGGACGGATCACGGGCCCGCACCTCAAGGAGATGTCGCGGCTGACCCACACCGAGTACATGCTGCGGGGCCGCAGCGGCCTGGACCCGCGGGACATCCTCCGCGAGACGATGTTCGCCCCGACCGTGACGGGTTCCCCCATGCAGAACGCCTGCGCGGTGATCCGGCGGCACGAGAGCAAGCCGCGAGGCTACTACTCGGGCGTCGCGGCGCTCTTCACGCCGAACGCGGAGGGCGGGCACGACCTGGACGCCCCGATCCTCATCCGCACGGTGTACCTGCAGGACGGCCGGCTGAACGTCCCCGTCGGCGCCACGCTCGTCCGGCACTCCGACCCGCACGGCGAGGTCTCCGAGACGCACGGCAAGGCGGCCGGCGTGCTCGGGGCCATCGGCGCGATCGACCGGGACCGCGTGGCCGAGGCCCGGAGCGACGCCGATGCCCCCGGCGAGCCGCGGCGACTCGCAGACGACCCCGATGTCGCCGCTCTGCTCTCCTCGCGCAACGCCCGCCTCGCGGAGTTCTGGCTGAACCCGCAGGGCGAGGACTTCACGGGGCCGTTCTCCGGCCGCACCGCTCTCGTCGTCGATGCCGAGGACCGCTTCACGACGATGCTCGCGCACCAACTGCGGCACCTCGGGCTCGACGTGACCATCGCGGCCTGGGACCAGGTGGACGACGACGACGTGCGCGGCGCAGACCTCGTCGTGGCGGGGCCCGGCCCCGGCGATCCGCGCGACGATCAGAGCGCGCGCATCACGCGGCTGCGCGAGGTCGTGGCAGCCCGGATGGGGGCGCACTCCCCGCTTCTCGCGGTCTGCCTGAGCCATCAGATCCTGGCGGACCGGCTGGGGATCGCGCTCACGCCGCTGGATGCTCCGCATCAGGGAATGCAGAAGGCGGTGCCGATCTTCGGCGAGGACGCGTCGATCGGGTTCTACAACACCTTCACCGCACGCGTCGCCCCCGGAACCCTGTCTGTCGGCGCCGCCGAGGTCTCCGCAGACCCGGCGACCGGAGACGTGTACGCCCTCCGGGGCGACGGCTTCGCGTCGGTCCAGGGGCACCTCGAGTCGATCCTGTCGAGGGATGGCATCCGCACGCTCGAGCGGCTGGTCGGACACGCCCTGCGCTGAGCGCGCTCGCCCCGTCAGCCGAGCAGCTTCACCGGGTTGAACAGGTCGGCCACGAGCAGCAGCGCCCCCATCGCGATGAGCAGCGTCGCGACGACGACGGTCAACGGCACGAGCTTCGTGGCGTCGACCGGAGCCGGGGGCGGCCGGCGGAAGAGCTTCGCCCACGCGCGCTTGATGCCCTCCCACAGAGCGACCACGATGTGCCCACCGTCGAGGGGCAGCAGCGGGATGAGGTTGAACACGAAGAGCGCGACGTTGAGCGAGCCGAGCAGACCGAGCAGCACCGCGAACCGGTTGAGCACCGGAGCGTCCGTCGCGGCGACCTCGCCGGCCAACCGCCCCACCCCGACGACGCTCAGGGGGCCGTTCGGATCGCGTTCCCCGCCCGTCACGAGCGAGACTCCGACGTCCCACAGCCGGACGGGCAGCGTGACGATGAGCGAGCTCACGCGGGCGACCGTGTCCGCTGCCAGCTGCGGGCCGGCGGTCAGGGGCTGCTGCACGAAACCCATTTGCGCGATCATCCCCGCGTAGCCGACCTCCTTCACGACGGGCTCCCCGTCGTCATCGAGCACCGGCTGTCCGCTCGCGTCCGTGATCGTGCGTTCGGCCGCGATGGGGGTGAGCGTCAACGTCTGTTCCGTGCCGTCCCGGCGGACGACCAGGTCGAGCTCTCGACCGGGCGAGGCCTGCACGATCGCGGTCGCGTCCGCGAAGGTCGACACGGGTTTCCCGTCGATCGAGACCAGGACATCTCCGGGCTGCACGTCGGCTGCCGCTGCGGGGGACTCCGGGTCGTCCGCCCCGCACTCCGTCGCCGACGACGATGCGGGGACGACGCACTCGTTGACCGCGGCCACCGTCGTCGTCCCCTGCTGCACACCGATCCCGCTGACGAGCACGGTGAAGATGACCACCGCCAGGACGAGGTTCATGAGCGGGCCACCCAGCATGACGACCACGCGCTTCCACACCGGCAGCTTGTAGAAGACCCGGTCCTCGGCACCCTCGGTGATCGTCTCGTCGTTCGCCGAGCGCGCATCCTGGATGAGCGTGCGGAACGCCCCGGACGCGGGACCGCTCTCCTGGGACGACGGGTACATCCCCGACATCGAGATGAAGCCACCCAGCGGCAGAAGCTTGAAGCCGTACTCCGTCTCCCCGATCCGCTTCGACCAGAGCCGAGGGCCGAAGCCGATCATGTACTGGCCGACACGCACGCCGAAGAGCTTCGCGGGGACGAGGTGACCGACCTCGTGCAGACCGATCGAGACCCCGAGGCCGATCAGCATGAACACGATGCCGCCCAGATAGAGCAGGAATTCCACGTGCCAACGGTACTGCCCGTCGCCTAGGAATCCGCCCGGCTCGCCCCGCATGGCTAGGCTGGCGGAGTGAACTCCCGGCAGCTGCGCTTCCTCCGCGCCGCCGCCGTGTCGACGACGGCCACGCTCCTCGCCGCCGTCTCGCACACCCTCGGTGGCGGCGCCGCCCCGCACCCGCTGCTCATCGCGGCGATCGCGGTTCTCTTCGTCCCGCTCTCCGCCGGGGTCGTCGGCGTGCGGTCCTCCCGGATCCGGGTCGCGGGTGGGGTGTTCATGGCGCAGGCCGCGTTCCATGTGATCTTCCAGCTCCTGGGCGCGCCGACCGCGGGCAACGCGGTCGCCCTCGCCCACGTGCACCACCTCGACCTGCGCGCGCTCGGGCCGCTCTCCCCGACACCGGCCCTGGACGGTCTCATGGCGTCTGCGCATGTCCTCGCCGCCGTGCTGACGACCCTGTTGCTCTGGCACGGCGAGAGCATGCTGGGCACGATCGCCCGGTGGTTCCACGCCGCACTGCGCCGTATCGCCACAGCGGCCACTGCGCTCCCCGCGCCGCCGCGCCCCCTCCGCTCGGCCCTCCTCCCTCCGCTCGATGCCGCCGCGGCCGCGGTGACCTCGCGGCGCGGACCTCCGGTGCTCGCCGGCGGCTGAGCCGCCTCACCCACTCTCGTCGTCCTCGGAGGACGGCCCCACCCTTTCCGGGCGCGCTGTTCCGGCGTGCCCGCGTACGAGCAGCTGGAGACCCATGTCGAACCCCAACAACCGCCCCCGCCGTTCCCGTCGTGCGCTCCTCGGAGTCAGCGGCATCGTCGGCGGACTCGCCCTCGCCCTCGCCGTGCCCGCGATGGCGGGCGCCCACGTCACCGTCAGCCCCGACGAGCTCGCCGCCGGAGATCACGGCGTTCTCACCTTCTCGTTCGCCCACGGCTGCGGCACCTCGCCGACCACCGCCCTGCGCGTCGCCGTTCCCGACGGCCTGGCCTCGGTCGCCCCCACCCTCGACGGCGACTGGAGCATCCAGGTGGAGCGCGGCGACGACGGTCTCGTGAGCTCCGTCACCTACACGGCCCTCACCCCGGTGCCCACCGATCTCCGCGGCGCCGTGAGCATGTCGGTCGGCCTGGCCGAGGACACGCCCGAGACCCTGGCGTTCCCGGTGGTGCAGCAGTGCGTGGAGGGCGCGACCGAGTGGACGCAGGTCGCCGAGAAGGGCGAGGATCCGCACGATCTCGACGCTCCGGCGCCCGTCGTGACCGTCACGGAAGCCGGGACGGGCGGTGAGGGCACGAACGCCGCACCCCAGCCCACGGCAGCGGATGCGGGCGACGACGGCGCGCTGGGCATCGCTCTGGGGGCAGGCGGTCTTCTCGCCGGCATCGCGGCCCTCGTGGTCGCCGTGCTCGCGTTCCGGCGTCGAGCCTGATCCCCGGCCCGCCGCGCTCGACCTCGGCGCGGCGGGCCGCCCGGGTGCGCACCGCCGTCGTGAGAACATGGAGACGACATGTCGATGGAACAACAGCCGACCCTGCCCCCCCGTGCTCCGCCCCGCGAACCCGCCCCGGCGCGAGCTGTCCGAACTCGCATCCCGTTTCGCGCGCTCCGTGCGCGGTGACGCGGAGGGGATCGTGCTCAGTGGCATCACCCTTGCCACGGCCGACCTCCGCCCCGGCGAGGCGTTCGTCGCGATCCGCGGCGTCAACCGCCATGGCGCGGACTTCGCCACGACCGCCGCGGAGAAGGGTGCCGTCGCTGTCATCACCGACGAGGACGGAGCCGACATCGCCGCGGATGCGGGCCTCCCCATCCTCGTCGTGGACGACCCGCGCGGAGTGCTCGGTGCGCTGAGCGCCTGGGTGTACGGCACGGGTGCCGAGGACCCGCTGCCGCTTCTCTTCGCCACCACCGGTACGAACGGCAAGACGAGCGTCTCCCACCTGCTGGAGGGCATCCTCGAGCAGATGGGCGTCGTCACGGGCCTCTCCTCGACCGCCGAGCGGCATATCGCGGGCGAGGTCATCGTCTCGCGGCTGACCACGCCCGAGGCCTCCGAGATGCACGCCCTCCTGGCGCTGATGCGGGAACGGGAGGTCGAGGCCGTCGCGGTCGAGGTCAGTGCACAGGCTCTGTCCCGACACCGCGTCGACGGCATCCGCTTCGACGTCGCCGGCTTCACCAACCTGAGCCACGACCACCTCGACGACTACGCCGACATGGAGGAGTACTTCGAGGCGAAGCTGCCGCTCTTCCGACCGGATCGCGCCGTCCGCGGCGTCGTCTGCCTCGACTCCTCCTCCGGCGCCCTCGTCGTGGAACGCTCCGAGATCCCTGTCGTGACCGTCGGCACCCCCTCGATCGCGGCCGACGCCGACATGGCCGCGCGCGCCGACTGGGTGGTCGTCATCGACGACGAGCGGGCCACCGGGACGACCTTCACGATGACCGGACCGGCCGGAACCCTCACCACGACGGTCCCCGTCATCGGCCCCCACATGGCGGCGAACGCGGCACTCGCGATCGTGATGCTGCTCGAAGGCGGCTATGCGTGGGAGCGCATCTCCGAGGCACTCCACCGCGACGGAGGGATCCGCGCGTACCTCCCCGGCCGCACCCAGCTCGTGTCGGGTGACCGCGGACCTGCCGTCTTCGTCGACTTCGGCCACTCCCCCGACGCGTTCGAGAAGACCCTGGCCGCCGTGCGCCGGGTTACCCCGGGCAAGGTGCTCATGCTCTTCGGCGCCGACGGCGACCGTGACGCCAGCAAGCGCTACGACATGGCGCGCACGGCCGTGGAGGGAAGCGACATCCTCGTCGTGACCGATCACCATCCGCGCTTCGAGGACCCCGCGTCGATCCGGTCGACCCTCGTGGAGGGCGCCCGTCGCGCGCGACCGGACGCCGAGATCCACGAGTACTCGCCTCCGGAGGCCGCGATCGTCGCGGCCGTCGGCCTTGTCGGCGACGGCGATGCGATTCTCTGGGCCGGCCCCGGCCACCAGGACTACCGCGACATCCGTGGCGTCCGTACCCCGTATTCGGCCCGCGAGCTCTCCCGCCGTGCGCTGAAGGCCGCGGGGTGGCCCGTGCCGGAGCCGCGCTGGCCCGTGCCGTACCCGGACGAGGACTGAGGTCGCGGGCGGCGGTCAGGCGACGGCGATGAGCTGATCGGCCTTCCGCCGCGCCCAGTCCTCCGCCTCGGCCAGCGACTGCACCGTCAGGGTGTCCGGCGCGTCGTGCGCGTCCACCACACGCGCGACCGTGTCGACGATCCCGAGGAAGGACAGTCGCCCTTCGTGGAAGGCGTCGACGGCCTGCTCGTTGGCGGCGTTGTAGACGGCGGGGAACGTCGCTCCGGCGCGGCCGACGGCCTTCGCCAGCGCCACCGCCGGGAAGGCGTCGTCATCGAGGGGCTCGAAAGTCCACGCCGTCGCGGAGGTCCAATCCAGCGGACGGCCCACGCCACCGACACGGTGTGGCCAGTCCAGTCCGAGCGCGATCGGCAGGCGCATGTCCGGAGGCGAGGCCTGCGCGATGGTGGAACCGTCGATGAACTCCACCATCGAGTGGACGATCGACTGCGGGTGCACGACGACGTCGATGTCGTCGTAGGGCACGTCGAACAGGAGGTGGGCCTCGATCACCTCGAGGCCCTTGTTCACCAGCGTGGCGGAGTTCGTGGTCACCGTGCGGCCCATGTTCCAGGTCGGGTGCGCGAGAGCCTCCTCCGGCGTCACCGTCGTGAGTTCGTCCCTACGGCGACCGCGGAACGGACCTCCGGAGGCGGTGACGACGAGGCGGCGGATCTCGTCATGCGTGCCCGAGCGCAGGGCCTGCGCGAGCGCCGAGTGCTCGGAGTCGACCGGGACGATCTGCCCCGGTGCCGCGGCCGCGAGCACGAGATCGCCGCCGACGATCAGGGACTCCTTGTTGGCCAGCGCCAGAGTCCGGCCTTCCTCCAACGCTGCCAGGGTCGCGCCAAGGCCGATGGAGCCGGTGATCGCGTTCAGCACCACATCAGCCTCGACATCGCGCACGAGCTGCTCCGCCTCCGCCGCACCGAGCGCCGTGTGCTCGACCTGGAACTGCGCAGCCTGCTCCTGGATCATCGCGACGTTCGACCCGGCGGCGAGCCCGACCAGCTCGAAGCGCCGCGGGTTGGCGCGGATCACGTCCAGCGCCTGGGTGCCGATGGAACCGGTGGAGCCGAGGACGATGACGCGACGCATGACGCCAGCCTAGGACACGCCTTGCGCGGGGCGGACTACTGCTGGGCCTGTACGGGGGTCGTCGCCAAGATGTCGACGACGAAGACGAGGCTCTCATCCTGCAGCTCGTGTCCCTCGCTCGCTCCGTAGCCATCGGACGGCGGCATCACCACGAGGACCTGAGAACCGACCTTCTGGCCCTCGAGCGCCTTCTGGAAGCCGGCGACGACACCGGTGGTCTGGAACTGGGCGGGCGCCGCATCGCGGCTCCAGCTCGAGTCGAACTCCTCGCCGTCGGACCACTTCACGCCGAGGTACTGGACGACGACGAGGTCGCCGGACGCCACCGTCGCGCCATCTCCCTGCTTGAGGACGGCGACCTTCGTCTCGGTCGGCGCATCCCCGTCCGGGATCGTGACGGTCGGCTTGCCGTCGTCGTCGAGCTCGACCTCGGGCATCCCGGCTGTCGGCTCGAGGTCCTCGCCCGTGGCGACCTCGGGAAGACGATCCACCGCCTCGGCATAGACCACGAGATTGCTCGCCCCCTCGCCGAGAGCGCTGGCGGGAAGAGCGAGGACCACCCGCGAGCCGATCGGCTCACACTCCAGCGCGGCGACGAACAGCGAGGACTGGTTCGGGTCGAGCAGAACGGGGAGCGATCCGTCCTCGCCTCGTGCCGACGAGTCGAGGACCGTGCCGCTGGCGGCGTCGACGATCTGGTACTGCACGGAGACGAGATCGTTCACCGTGAGGTTCTCCCCTTCGCCTTCGGAGATGACCGTGCGCTCGACGTTCGCGAACTCGGCGTCGGCGGGAACGGTCACCGTCGTGTCGGCGCCTTCGCCCTCGACGACGACCGCGTCGGAGGTGTCTCCGGCCTCGGCGTTCACGAGGCACTGGCTCGACGAGGACGGGTCTGGAGAGGACGAACTCTCCGGATTCCCGCTCCCGGAACAGCCCGCCAACAGCAGGGACGCCGCAGCGACGGTGGACAGGACGAGGAGCGGACGGGTGCGCACAGGAAGACCTCACGATCGCGGGCGGGAGCTTCCATCCTGCCCCATCGCCCTTTGCCCGCGCTGGGAAGCTGCGGCGCGAGTCTTCATTCCAACGTCGGCATGGACCCGGGAGTAACCTGCTCTGATGAGCTCTGAGCAGTCCGCGGACCCCGAAACCCCCTCAGAAGTCTCGCCGAAACCTCGTCATGCCGGATTCACCTACACGGTGGGCCGCGGCCTCATCACCCCCCTCGCCCGGCTCGTCTACCGGCCGCGGATCGAGGGTCGCGAGCACGTGCCGACCACCGGTCCCGTGATCTTCGCCAGCAACCACCTGTCGTTCATCGACTCCGTGGCCATCCCGGTCGCAGCGCCGCGGCCCGTGCACTTCCTCGCCAAGTCGAGCTACTTCGAGGGCACGGGTTTCAGCGGCTGGCTCTCCAAGACCTTCTTCGAGGCGATCGGCGCGATCCCGGTCCGCCGGGGCGCAGGGCAGGCGGCACTCGACGCCCTCGATCTGCAGCGCCAGCTCCTGGACGAAGGCCTGGCCGTCGCGCTCTACCCCGAGGGCACCCGCTCCACCGACGGGCGACTGTACAAGGGGCGGACCGGGGTGGCGTTCCTGGCGCTGCAGACCGGCGCCCCCGTGGTTCCCGTCGGCCTCATCGGGACGGACAAGGTCATGCCGGTCGGCGCGAAGATGCCGACGCTGTCGGAGCGGATCACCGTCCGGTTCGGCGAGCCGCTCGACCTGTCGCCGCACGGGCCGGCGACGAGCGGGCGCGCGCGACGCCTGGCAACCGACGAGATCATGGCCGCCATCCACGCCCTGTCCGGGCAGGAGCTCGCCGGGACCTACAACGAGGCGCCGGCCCAGAACACGATCGAGAAGATCAAGCAGGCCCTCCCGCACGAGCGCCGCTGACGCGGCCCGCTCAGGCGGCTGTCACGGTCGCTTCGTGCCGCACGGGGAAGTTGACCGAGTTGGCGATGAAACACCATTCGTTCGCCTGCGCGTGCGCACGCTCGGCTGCCTCAATCATCGAGGCCTCCGCCACCACCACCTCAGGGCGCAGCAGCACCTCGACGAAGGCACCGCCGCCCGCCCCGTTCTCTCGCATGACGCCGCTCGCGCTGTCGCGATACGAGACGACGACGACACCCGCTGTCACGCATGCGTGGAGGTAGGACAGCAGGTGGCACTCGGAGAGCGAAGCCAACAGCATGTCCTCCGGATTCCAGCGTGAGGCGTCGCCGCGGAAGGGCTTGTCGGACGACGCGAGCAGCTCCGGCTTGCCCGCCACCTCGATCGTGACGTCACGGCGATAGTCCCGATAGCCGCTGGTGCCGGAGCCGCTGTTACCGGTCCAGGTGGACGTGAGGGCGTAGCGGTGCTCGCCCAGGGGGCGTGGGGTCGTCTGCGCTGGCATGCCCTCAGTCTGCCAGGGGCCTCCGACGTCCGAGCACACCTCGACCCGACGAGGGGGTGGAGGACCGCCGGTAGAGTTGTCGGGTGCTGGAGACTCTCACCGTTCAGGATTCCGTGGAACTCGCCGTCGTGGAACGGAGCGGCTTCGTCGAGTCGCGTCACGCCGGTGCGGCCGTCGTACTCTCGCCCGAGGGCGAGGTGGTCGCGCGTCACGGGAACGTGGACGCGCTGGTCCTCCCGCGCTCCAGCCTGAAGCCGCTCCAGGCGGTCGCTTGCCTCACGGCCGGTGCCGTGCTCGAGGGCGAGCAGCTGGCCCTCTCCACGGCCAGCCACTCCGGCACGGACCGACACGCCGAGGTCGTCCGGGACATCCTCACCGCTGGTGGACTCAACGAGGACGATCTCGCCTGTCCCCCGGCCTGGCCCACGGATTCCGCGACGCGTGACGAGATGGTGCGCGAGCACGGCCAGGAGGCGCGGGTCCGGATGAACTGCTCGGGCAAGCACGCCGCGATGCTCCGAGCCTGCGTCGCGACGGGGTGGCCGACCGACGGCTACCTCGACCCCGCTCACCCCCTTCAGGCGCATATCCGCGAGGTCGTCGAACGGCTGACCGGCGAGAAGATGGCGCACACCGCGATCGACGGTTGCGGCGCCCCCGTGTATGCGCTCAGCCTCACGGGACTGGCGCGCGCCATCCACCGCATCGGCACCGCCTCGGAGCGTTCCCCCTTCGCGCTGCACCGCGTGGCGGGATCCCTGGTGAAGGCCGTGCGCGAGAACCCCTGGACGATCGACGGTCCCGGTCGCCCCGACACGATCGCGATCGAGCGTCTCGGCGTCTTCGCCAAGGGCGGCGCCGAGGGGGTCATGGTCATGGTCGCGCCGAACGGCACCACCGTCGCCCTCAAGATGCTGGACGGCGGAGCACGGGCGTCGACGATCGTGGCCGCCACCCTGCTGGCACGCGCCGGCGGCCTGACGGACGCGGATGTCGCAGCCCTCGCCGACGCCCTGCCCCTCACGGTACTCGGCGGCGGAGCGAGCGTCGGTGCGATCCGCCCGGGTGCGGGTCTCTGACCTCGCCTCGTCCGCGGCGCGCCGTCGACCGACGACACGATCATCGGCGCACGAGAGCCGGGAGGAGCACGCGCCGCGGCCCCGCGTCTCCGATGACGGACCAGGCCCGCCCTGCATCGGGGCGCGCGTAGGGCGGCAGCGTGCGCACTCCGACGAGCTGCCGCAGCTCCGCCGGTCGCTCCGCTCTGATCAGCACCTCGCCGTGGGACCGCACACGCTGCCAGTCAGCCCAGTGACGCTGCCACGTCTCGGCGTCCGCGACCACCACGAGCGGCTTCCCCGCCGCGATCGCGTCCGCTCCTGCGAGCACGACGTCCCACTCGGGGTGCGCCGCAGCGAGTGCCGCTGCGACGCGGGGAGCACCCGGGGTGACGAGCGCCGTCGTCTCCGAGACGGGCGACCATGCGTTGCCGATACCGGCGGGCGTGTCAGTGCCGGCGCGAGACTCACCGTCGAGCTCCACCCACGCGAACTGCACCTCGCGCTCACCAACGATGGCACGTCCGGCGGGGCGGTGTCGCCGGAAGTCCGCGACCTCGCCGCCCGCGGCGAGATGCTCCACCCGCGTCGGCATCCGCAGCAAAGCCCGGCGCGGCACCGCGTCGAGCACACGGGCCAAGGGCCCGGGTGGCCCTGCTTGCCGTCAGTATCCAGGAGACCGAGGCCGTCGACCGCACCAGCTTCTCCCAGCGCAGCACGAACTCCTGCGCGTACTCGAGGGGCAGCTCGGCGTGGATGCCGTCGAGGTCGTCGGCGAGGACCAGATCAGGGAGCGTGACACCGCCGTCCAGCCACGCGGCGAGCTGATCCATCGCCGCCTCGGGATCCCCGGGGAACCACACGGCCGCGGGGTGCTGCGCGGCGATCACCCGTAGCACCGTCGTCCGGCCCGTGCCCGGTGCGCCGAGGACGACGAGGCCGCGCTCGCGCCGTGGTCGCAGGAGTTCCAGGGGCTGCGTCTGATTCGCCGGGTCGTCGGCGCGCCCGAGCACGAGGAGTGACCGGGACGTCCGCCCTCGTTGCTCGTCCTCGAGGGCGGCGAGCAGCTCCGCGAGCGGCAGCCGCGTCGGGAGTGCGGGATGCCACGGCGGCACGGGCGAAGGCGATCCCGTCCCGTGCGCCGCGATCCGCCTCAGGAAGGCGTCGTCGGTGAGCGCGACGCGCAGCGGGAGCGGCGCATCGTCCTGGGGGCGTCGAAGCAGCGCTCGCCCTCGGCCGTCGACGCCGCCAGGCAGCTCCGCCGCTTCTGCCGTGCCGAGCATCGCTCGACTGTCGGCTGCCTCGGCCACTCGGAGGCTGATGCGCAGCGGACAGTTGGTCGCGAGGGCGTCCCGGATCACTCCGGCGGCGCGTTGCGTGCCGAGGATGAGGTGCATCCCCAGCGCGCGTCCGCGGGCCGCGACGTCGGTGAACACCGCGGCCAGCTCCGCATGGTCCTGCAGCAGAGCCGCGAACTCGTCCACGACGATGACGAGACGCGCCAGGTCGATCTCGCGGACGTCACGGGCTCCGGCCGCGGCGAGGACGCCCTCACGGCGTCTCATCTCCGCGGCCAGACTGGCGACGCCCCGGCGCGCCTCCGTCTCGTCGAGGTCGGTGATCACGCCGACGACGTGCGGGAGGGCCCGGAGACGGTCGAACGCCGTTCCGCCCTTGAAGTCCGCCAGGAGGAAGGTCACACGTTCCGGGCCGTGCGACGCGCAGAGGGCCGCGACCCACGTGACGAGGAGCTCGCTCTTGCCCGCGCCGGTCATGCCCGTCACGATGGCATGCGGGCCGTCCTCGACGATGTCGACCGCCACGGGGCCCTCGCCCGTTCCGCGACCGAGAGCGACGGCCAGCCCCGCGCCGGCGGGCGGCTGGGGAACGCTCTCGATGCTCAGGCCGGCCGCAGCCGGATCGTCCTCGTCCTCCGGTGCGCCGCACAGCTCCGCGACCGCCGCGGCCTGCCCGGCGGACAGACACTCGACGGCGATGTCCTCGACGCCCTCCGCCGTCCGCAGTGTCGCTACGTCAGGTTCCTGTATGTCGATCACCGTCGTGATGCCCTCGGGGACGTCGCCGCCCGGCGGGATCGTCCAGATCACGGCGTCCGCGGCGCGCGCTCGGGACGCCCCCGTGGAGACGGCGAGTCGGAATCCGCGCCCCCGAAGCCGTCCGGCGTGCGGCAGCATCGCGAGTCCTGTGATGACCGGGTCCTCCACGACAACGGACAGGTGGGCCGGAGAGTATCGGAGGCAGAGCTGCAGGACGAGCGCCCGTGCCGCGGCCTCGACGAGCGGACGGGCGCCCCGCAGACACACTCCTCGCCCCAGCGGGACGACGGCCGGGGCATCCTCGAGGACGGCGCAGCGCTGGCGGAAGGCCTGCGCGCGCTCGTCGTCGCCGCCCGCGCAACGAACGGCACTCGGACGGCGGCCGCGGCCCACGACCAATGCCGTCTCCCGTCCGGGCGGTTGTGCGTCGCGTAACGGTCTCTCACGCACGCACGCCGCTGCGCCGGGATGACGCCGCTCCGCGTGAGCCCGCTCCACCTCGTGCCGACGCTGGAGTTCGGTCTCCGCTTCGGCCCACGCGAGACGCAGACGCGCACCCTCCGCCTTCCGCTCCCGGCGGCGGGAGCGGGCGCCGTCGATCAGGGAGGCGCCGATCATCAATGGTCCCAGTGCGGCGAACCAGAGGGCGTGCACCGCGCCCGTCGTGAGCCACAGGGCCACACCGACGCCCACCGGGACGACCGCGGCGACGAGGGGAAGCGAACGACGACGGGACGGGGCCGCCGCCGAGGGCAGCGAGATGGGCGTGGGATCCATGCTGCCAGTGCATCGCACCTGCGCCTGCGGACTCGAACGATCCCCAGGAGGGGGAGGCTATTCGGCGGTGTCGCCGCGTGTGGAGGACGAGTCCTCCGGCTCGCTGACCTGCACGACGATCACCGTGACGTTGTCGCGTCCTCCGTTGTCGAGGGCTGCGGCGAGCATCGCGTCGACACTCGCCCCGGGGTCGGCGTGCTCCCGAAGGAAGTGCTGGATCCCGTAATCCGTGAGCTCCTTGGTGAGGCCGTCGGAGCAGATGACGAAGCGATCGCCGGGGCGTACGTCGATGGTCACGTAGTCGGGAGCCGTCAGCTCGCTCGCGCCCACAGCCCGGGTGATCACGTTGCTGTACGGATGCCCTTCCGCCTCTTCCGGGCTCAGCTTCCCGGCCGCGATGAGCTCCTGCACGACCGAGTGATCGGTCGTGACCTGAAGGAGGCGGTCATCCCGCAGCAGATACACGCGCGAGTCGCCGATGTTCAGCGCCACCCAGTGGGGTTCGTCGCCGTGCGCGTCAAGATAGACGCCGGTGAGTGTGGTGCCGGTGCCTTCGTCCGTCGTGTCCGGATGTTCCGCGATGTCGTCGACGGCGAGGGCGAGCGCCTTCTCGATCGCGGTCGGGCTGACGTCGTCCGCGGCGACGACGGCGCGCAGGCGGGCCACGGTGCTCTGACTGGCGATCTCCCCACCCGCATGGCCGCCCATGCCGTCCGCGACGATGAACAACGGGTACTCGGCGAGCAGGGCGTCCTGGTTCGTCTCGCGACGCCTCCCCTGATCGGTGACCCCGGCCCAGGACAGCAGCAACGGGCGGTGCGCAACCGTGACGGTGTGCGTCTTGGTCTCAGCCACGAACTGCCTCCGATGGACCTGCAGCGGATGGGGCGGGCGCAGGATACTCACACATCGTAGTGGAACTCGCTCCCCCGAGTCGCGCTGGAAGCACCGTCGCCGCGGCGCGGGACGACGAGAACAGAAAGGGCGGCCCCACGCTGCGACAAGTCCATGCTCTCCACGTTAGCGGGAGGATGGGCTGCGCGCGTGCCACCGACGCGAAGAACCCCCGGTCCGAGGACCGGGGGTTCGCCTCACGTCATCACGCAGGGGGCTGCGTGGGGTCGTTCGGCGTCGTCGGAGGCGCCGGAGGTGCCGCCGGAGGTGCCGCCGGAGGTGCCGGAGGCGTCGTCGGCGGAGCCGCGGGAGGTGCCGGAGGCGTCGTCGGCGGCGCCGCGGGCGGAGCCGGCGGTGTGGTCGGGGGGCACGGGAGGGATCGGCGCGCCCGTCGCCGGGGCTGCCGGGGCCGCGGGCGGCGCGTAGCCGGGAGCGGTCGGCGGCGTGTACGCCTGCGTCGGAGGCGCGTAGCCCTGCTGCGGCGCGCCATAACCCTGCGGAGCGCCGTACCCCTGCTGCGGAGCGGCGGCGGACGGCTGGACGGGGACGCCGTCCCAGACCGTGCGATCCCCGAGGAAGCCGTTCCCCGCCCAGGGCGCCGGCTGGATGTTCGGGTTCCAACGAGACTTGTCGAAAGCGTTGATGCCGAGCCAGACGATGGCCAGGAACACGTACAGGACGACCCAGACGGCGTCCTTCTGGAGCTTCAGCCCCACGCGCCACGCGGCGATGACCGAGAGCACCGCCAGGGCGATCGAGAACACGAAGCCGATCCCGATCCAGCTCAGCAGAGCGGCACCGGCGATGCCGTACAGCACGAGCCACGGGCTCAGGTCACCGAGCTTGAAGAAGATCATCGAGTTGTAGACGGGCACCCAGGCACGCCAGCCACCCTGCACTCCGGCCTTCTGGAAGATCTTCATATAGAAGAGCGACGTCAGGACGTAGCCTGCGACCGCGATCAACAGGATGACGAAGAAGTAGGCGAAGAGCAGGCCGAGATAACCTGCCCCGTAGTAGTCGTCGTAACCCATGAGGCTCACATTCTCTGGTCAGGGGAGACGACTCTCGTCCCCCACCACGAGACTCCCCGCCTCGCATTGCACATGGTAGCGGTGCCCCCAGGGGCGGGCAACGACCGCCCCTGGTGATTCGTCACGTCCGCCCCGGCGTCACTCCTCGACGACCAGCTCGACCTCGCCGGTCCAGGGCGCTTCGCGAAGGAGGAGATCGTGGGCGTGGGCCCACCTGTGCAGCGCACGGAGCGATCCGATCCGGGGACGATCTTCGGCCAGCGCGCGGACGAGAAGGCCCTTGGACCTCTTGTTGAAGTGATTGAGAGCCCTCCCCTGGGCCGTCACGACCCTCACGTACACGGACGGCACCTCCGCCGGAACCGGGCCGAGGGCCACGTACGCCTCGCTGCGCAGATCCAGGACGAAGGCGGGCGCGTCCGCCGCGATCGCCACAGACGTGGGAGCGGACCAGTGCCGGCGGAGCGGAGCCACTCCGGGCAGCGCGGTACCCGCCGCGAGCCGGTACGTCGGGATGGGGTCCAGGGCGGCGACCGGGCCGAAGGGAGCGCTGTGAATCCACACGTGCGCGTCGAGCCAGCGACGCGAGGCCGACGAGAGGGACGCCGCATCGAGCGCGTCGAACAGCACCCCCGTGTAGCGGTCCACCGCGGGCATGGTGGGCGACGACCGGAGCGCGCGGTTGTGGCCGACGTCGCCACGCTGGCGCTCGCTGAGCTTGAGCACACGCCGCGCGGCCTCCTCATCGCCGGAGAGAGCGACGAGGGCGTCGACCACCGCAGACCGCTGGGGCGCAAGGTCAGCGAGCGCCAGCGCAGAGAGGTCCAGCGGGCCTCCGTCACCGCCTTCGCGTTTCGTCTCGGACGGCGGGAGCAGGATCTTCATGGCACCTCGGGGAAAAGCGACGCGTCCGCCTCGACACCCGGGCAGGGTGTCGAGGCGGACGCGATGTACAGGACTGTCAGGAGATGAGTGCCGCGTTGCCGGCCACGATCGTCAGGACGTCGCCCTCCATGGAGAGGAAGCCGTCCTGCGCGTTCGCCAGCACCTTGGCGCCATCCGTCTGGGTGATCCGGACCTGGCCCTCGGCGAGGATGGCCAGCACCGGCTCGTGACCGGACATGAAGCCGATCTCGCCCTCGACGGTCTTGGCGACCACGAGGCTCGCCTCTCCCGTCCAGACCTCCGCGTCGGCGGAGACGAGGCTGACGTGCAGCGCCATGGTCAGGCGTTCTCCTTCTGGATCTGCGCCCAGCGCTCCTCCACGTCGGAGATGCCACCGACGTTGAAGAAGGCCTGCTCGGCGACGTGGTCGAAGTCACCGCGGGTGATCGCATCGAACGACTCGATGGTCTCCTTCAGCGGCACGGTCGAGCCCTCGACACCCGTGAACTTCTTCGCCATGTAGGTGTTCTGCGAGAGGAACTGCTGGATGCGGCGTGCACGAGACACGACGATCTTGTCTTCCTCGGAGAGCTCGTCGACACCGAGGATGGCGATGATCTCCTGCAGCTCCTTGTTCTTCTGCAGGATCTGCTTGACCGTGGTGGCCACGCGGTAGTGGTCCTCGCCCAGGTAGCGGGGGTCCATGATGCGCGACGTCGAGGTCAGCGGGTCGATGGCCGGGTACAGACCCTTCGACGCGATCTCACGCGAGAGCTCGGTCGTCGCGTCGAGGTGCGCGAAGGTCGTGGCCGGGGCCGGGTCGGTGTAGTCGTCGGCCGGCACGTAGATCGCCTGCAGGGAGGTGATCGAGTGACCGCGGGTCGAGGTGATGCGCTCCTGCAGGAGACCCATCTCATCGGCGAGGTTCGGCTGGTACCCCACAGCGGAGGGCATGCGCCCGAGCAGCGTGGACACCTCGGAACCGGCCTGCGTGAAGCGGAAGATGTTGTCGATGAAGAGCAGCACGTCCTGCTTCTGCACGTCACGGAAGTACTCCGCCATCGTCAGAGCCGACAGGGCGACGCGCAGACGCGTCCCCGGCGGCTCGTCCATCTGGCCGAAGACGAGGGCGGTCTTGTCGAAGACGCCCGCCTCCTCCATCTCGTGGATGAGGTCGTTGCCCTCACGGGTGCGCTCACCGACACCGGCGAACACCGACACACCACCGTGGTCCTGGGCGACGCGCTGGATCATCTCCTGGATGAGGACGGTCTTGCCGACGCCGGCACCACCGAACAGACCGATCTTTCCACCCTGCACGTACGGGGTGAGGAGGTCGATCGACTTGATGCCCGTCTCGAACATCGTCGTCTTCGACTCGAGCTGGTCGAAGTTGGGAGCCTTGCGGTGGATGGGCCAGCGCTCCGTGACCTCGATGGTCTCACCGGGCTCGCCGTTGAGGACCTCGCCGATCACGTTGAAGACCTTGCCCTTGGTGATGTCACCGACGGGGACCGAGATGGCCTCACCGGTGTCGCGCACCTCCTGACCGCGGACGATGCCGTCGGTCGGCTTCAGGGCGATGGCGCGGACCAGGTCGTCGCCGAGGTGCTGCGCGACCTCGAGCGTGATCTCCGTGGACTCCTCGCCGATCGTGATCGTCGTCTTCAGCGCGTTGTAGATGTCGGGGATCGAGTCGTGCGGGAACTCGATGTCGACAACCGGACCGTTGACGCGGGCGACGCGCCCGACGACCGCGGTCGCCGGCTGCTCAGCCGTAGCGGTGGTGGTCATTTCTTCGTCTCTTTCCTGAGGGTCTGTCAGCTCGATGCGAGAGCGTCGGCGCCACCGACGATCTCGGCGATCTGCTGGGTGATCTCGGCCTGACGCGCATTGTTGCGCAGGCGGGTGTAGTCGGTGATGAGCTTGTCGGCGTTGTCGCTGGCCGACTTCATCGCCTTCTGCGTCGCGGCCTGCTTGGCGGCGGACGACTGCAGGAGGGCGTTGAAGACGCGGCTCTGGATGTACACCGGCAGGATTGCGTCGAGCACCGTCTCGGCGTCGGGCTCGAACTCGTACAGCGGGTACACGGTGCTGCCCGCCTCCGAGTCGTCGGCCTCCGCGATCTCCAGCGGCAGCAGGCGCACCGATTCCGGCGTCTGCGTCATCATGCTGACGAAGCGGTTGTACACGAGGTGGATCTCGTCGACGCCGCCGTCCTCTCCCCCACGGTTGAAGGCCTCGAGAAGCGTCTGCGAGATCTCCTCCGCCGTGTGGAACGAGGGGGTGTCGGTGTCGCCGGTCCACTCTGCAGCGGCCTCGATACGACGGAACTGGAAGTACCCGACGGCCTTACGGCCCACGAGGTAGAACACCGGCTCCTTGCCCTGCTCGCGCAGGAGCTCCGCCACCTCGAGACCCTCACGGAGGATCTGCGAGTTGAAGGCTCCGGCCAGCCCGCGGTCCGACGAGAAGATCACGACCGCGGAACGGCGGATCGTCTCGGGCTCGCGAGTGAGCGGGTGGTCGACGTTCGAGTGCGTCGCGACGGCGGACACGGCCCTCGTCACGGCCCGCGCGAAGGGGGTGGACGCCTTGACGCGTGCCATCGCCTTCTGGATGCGCGAAGCCGCGATGAGTTCCATCGCCTTCGTGATCTTCTTGGTCGTCTGAGCAGAAGAGATCTTCTGCTTGTAGACCCTGAGTTGAGCGCCCATGAATCAGTACCTCACGCGATTACGCGCGACGACCCTTGACGATCTTCTCCTGGTTGACGTCCTCGGCCTCGGCCGCAGCGTGCTCCTCGTGGCCCGGGGCGCCGATGGCGTGTCCCTTGCCGCCCTGGAACTCCAGGAGGAAGTTGTCGGTCTGCTTGTCGAGCTCGGCGACGGTGGCGTCGTCCAGCACGTTCGTCTCCCGCAGGGTGTCGAGCACCTTGGTGTTGCGACGCAGGTAGTCGAGCAGCTCGCGCTCGAAGCGCAGCACGTCCTCGACCTCGATCGTGTCGAGCTTGCCGTTGGTGCCGGCCCAGATCGAGACGACCTGCTCCTCCACCGGATACGGCGAGTACTGCGGCTGCTTGAGCAGCTCGGTCAGACGGGCACCGCGCGAGAGCTGACGACGCGACGCGGCGTCGAGGTCCGACGCGAACATCGCGAACGCCTCGAGCGAGCGGTACTGAGCCAGCTCCAGCTTCAACGTTCCGGAGACCTTCTTGATCGACTTCACCTGGGCGTCACCACCGACACGCGACACCGAGATACCCACGTCGACCGCGGGACGCTGGTTGGCGTTGAAGAGGTCGGACTGCAGGAAGATCTGGCCGTCGGTGATCGAGATCACGTTGGTCGGGATGTACGCGGAGACGTCGTTCGCCTTGGTCTCGATGATGGGAAGGCCCGTCATCGAACCGGCGCCGAGCTCGTCGGACAGCTTCGCGCACCGCTCCAGCAGACGCGAGTGCAGGTAGAAGACGTCACCCGGGTAGGCCTCGCGGCCCGGCGGGCGGCGCAGCAGCAGGGAGACGGCACGGTAGGCCTCGGCCTGCTTCGACAGGTCGTCGAAGATGATGAGGACGTGCTTGCCGCCGTACATCCAGTGCTGACCGATGGCCGAACCGGTGTAGGGGGCAAGGTACTTGAAGCCGGCCGGGTCGGACGCGGGAGCAGCCACGATGGTGGTGTACTCCAGAGCGCCGGCCTCCTCGAGCGCGCCCTTCACCGAAGCGATGGTCGAGCCCTTCTGACCGATGGCGACGTAGATGCAGCGGACCTGCTTGTTGACGTCTCCGGACTCCCAGTTGGCCTTCTGGTTGATGATTGTGTCGATCGCGATGGCCGTCTTGCCGGTCTGGCGGTCGCCGATGATGAGCTGACGCTGGCCGCGGCCGACGGGGATCATCGCGTCGATCGCCTTGATACCCGTCTGCATCGGCTCGTGAACCGACTTGCGCTGCATCACGCCAGGGGCCTGGAGCTCGAGCTCGCGGACGCCCTCGGTCGCGATCGCGCCGAGGCCGTCGATCGGGTTGCCGAGCGGGTCGACCACGCGGCCGAGGTAGCCGTCGCCGACGGGGACGGAGAGGACCTCACCCGTGCGGGTGACCTCCTGACCGGCCTCGATGCCGGTGAAGTCGCCGAGGACGACGACACCGATCTCGTGCTCGTCGAGGTTCAGCGCGAGACCCTTGGTGCCGTCGGCGAAGGTCACGAGCTCGTTCGCCATGACGCCGGGAAGTCCCTCGACGTGGGCGATGCCGTCCGCGGCGTCGATGACGGTGCCGACCTCGGTCGCCGCAGCCCCGGTGGGCTCGTACGCGGCGGCGAAATCCTTCAGCGCGTCACGGATGACGTCGGGGCTGATCGATAGTTCTGCCATTGTCTTCCCTTTGTATCTGGGTGCGCGGTTCCCCGCGCGAAGTCGTGTTAGCCCGCGAGCTTCTGGCGAAGGTCGGCGAGTCGTGCGGAGATGCTGCCGTCGATGACGTCATCGGCGATCTGCACGCGCAGGCCTCCGACGACGCTGGGGTCGATGACGACGTTGAGGGACACCTGGCCGCCGTATCGCTGCGACAGCGTCTGCTCGAGTCGCGTGCGCTGCGCGTCGCTGAGCTGGGTCGCCGAGTGCACGGTGGCGACGAGGCGACCGCGCTGGCTCGAGACGATACGCATCGCCCGGCTCAGGAGCTGACGCACGCGGCGCTCACGCGGCTGACGCACCAGGGACGTGACGATGAGTGCCGTCGGAGCGCTGGCGGAGCCGTCTGCGAGGAGACGCTCGACCAGGGCGGCCTTCGCGTCCTCTCCCCCGAGCCGGCTGCCGAGTGCGAGTTCGAGCTCCGGGTTCGCCGCGATCACCCGGGAGAAACCGAACAGCTCCCCCTCGATGTCCGCACCGGACTCGGCGATGGTCGCCGCCCGGATCGCGAGCTCTTCGAGACCGTCGATCAGCTCGGATGCGTTCGACCAGCGTTCGGCCACCGCGGTGCGCAGGACATCCTGCGTCGCGGAGCCGTACTGCCCGAACACCGCCGACACGACGTTCTGCCGCGCCGAGACCGGAGCCGAGGGGTCAGCCAGCGCGCCGCTCAGCTGAGACGAATCGCCCACGGCACGCGCGGCGGCGAAGAGCTCCCGCGCGGTCTCGAGAGTGACGTCCTTCGCTGCGGCAAGCGTCTGAGTGGATGCCGCGAGTGCCTGAGCGGTCGCGCTGCCCATTACTGAGCCGCCTTCTCGGATGCTTCGAGATCGGCGAGGAAGCGGTCCACCACGGCGGTCGCGCGAGCGTCGTCGGAGAGCGTCTCGCCAACCACGCCGCCGGCGAGGTCGAGAGCGAGCGAACCGACCTCGCTGCGCAGGGAGACGAGGGCCGTCTGGCGCTCCGCCTCGATCTGCGTGTGCGCGGTGGCGGTCAGGCGTGCAGCCTCGCTGGCCGCGGTCTCCTTCGCCTCGGCGATGATCTTCTTGCCGTCCTCACGGGCGGCCTCTCGGATCTCCCCGGCCTCGGTGCGCGCCTCGGCGAGCTGGCGGGTGTACTCCTCGAGAGCCGCCTCCGCCTGCTTCTGCGCCTCATCGGCCTTGGCGATGTTGCCCTCGATGGCGGCGGACCGCTCGTCGAGCATCTTCGTCAGTCGGGGAAGGGCGACCTTCCACACGACGATGAGGATGATGAGGAACCAGAAGCCCGACCAGATGATGTCGTACCACGCGGGGATCAGCGGGTTGTTGGCCGCCTCACCCTCAGCCGCGAGGTTCGTGACAAGAGCGTTCAGCATCCTGTCTCCTTCAGAAGTCGGTGATGATTACGCGGGGAAGGGGATGAATCCGACGGCGATGCCGACGAACGCAAGCGCCTCGGTGAAGGCGATACCGATCCACATGAGGACCTGCAGGCGACCGGCCAGCTCGGGCTGACGGGCGACGCCCTCGATGGTCTTGCCGACCACGATGCCCACACCGATGGCCGGGCCGATGGCCGCGAGGCCGTAGCCGACCGCCGCGAGGTGGCCGTTGATTTCAGCGAGAACCGTAGTTGCGTCCACGGGTTTTTCCTTTCGTTGGGTGGGAGGGCTGTTGCCCGCCCGCTCAGTGCTCTTCTGCGACCGCGAGCTGGATGTAGACCGCGGTGAGGACGGTGAAGACGTAGGCCTGCAGCACGGCGACCAGCACCTCGAAGAGGGTGAACGCGCCACCGAAGGCGAGGGTTCCGATACCGAGAGCGGCCCAGCCGCCGCCCGCGGTGAAGAAGAAGAACTGGGTCGCTGCGAAGCAGAGGACCAGGATCATGTGACCGACGACGAGGTTCATCAGCAGTCGCAGGGTGAGGGTCACCGGGCGGATGATGAACGTCGAGATGAGCTCGATCGGCGTCACGATGAAGTAGACCGGCCACGGAACACCGGACGGGAAGAGCGCGTTCTTGAAGAAGTTCTTCGGGCTCTTCTTGATCCCCGCGTAGATGAACGTGACGTAGCTGACCACGGCCAGAGTGAGCGGGACGGCGATGATCGCCGTGCCCGGCATGTTCAGGAACGGGATGATGCCCGTGATGTTCATGAACAGCACCATGAAGAAGATCGTGGTGAGGATCGGGAGGAACCGGTCCCCGTCCTTGCGACCGAGCAGATCGTGCGCGATACCGCCGCGGACGAAGCCGAGGCCCATCTCGACGAGGCTCTGGAACCGGCCGGGGACGACCTTCATGCGGCGGGTGCCGAGCCAGAGGATCAGGACCACGGCGATCACCGAGAGGAACTGGATCAGGTGGATCCGGTTGACCGGGATGGGTCCGACGTGGAAGAGGATCTCCGGGAAGAACTCATCGATCGAAGGTCCGTGGAACTCGCCATCCGAGGACGCGAGTCGGGGGGTCAGGGTCGCAGCAAGATTAAACAGCGCGGGCTCCAGCTTCGGGGCACCGGTCAGAACCGGGGCGACGATGGTCGGTGTGCTACACAGCGCAAGCGCTCGCGGGCGAGCGGCGGGCACTCCTCAACACTATCAGAATCCAAGGGTTGCCTAAGACCGCGGGCCGGCGTCCGCGGGGCCGTCGACAGCACCCGGAGCACGGTCCTCCGGCACCTCGGTGGGCAACGTGGTGTCGCTCACGTTCGGCAGGCGCATCTGCGTGAGCACCACGACATCGATCACCAGCGACATGACGACACCCGCCACGATCGAGAGGAAGAACACCATCGGCTCGAGCCACGGCTGGCCCGCGAGCACGATCATCACCAGGACGAACACGCCGAGCTTGAGCAGCCAGCCGCCGAGCACGATGGCGAAGAACAGCTGCACGTAGAGGGGGTCGCCGTACCAGCGATTGGCGATCAGGATGCTGAGGCCGGTGATTCCGAGGAACAGCGCGGAAAGGAGCACCCCGAGGAGGCCGCTGACCAGCCCCTCGCCCTGGGCCACGGCGAAACCGATCCCGCCGGCGACGAGCGCGAGCACGACGGTGGCGACGGCCGACCAGACGAGGGTACGTCGCAGGATCGGGGTGCTGGAAACGGGGCTCGGACTCATCGGGGCTCCAGGGGGATCGGGTCGGGCGCAGCGCCCGCGGCGGTCTTTCGTCGGCGGGTGGGGCTCAGGGTGATGACGAGGCACGCGGCGATGCCGACGACACCGAAGGCGACACCGGGAAGGTACTGGCCGGGCCAATCCTCCCGGGCGCCGACGTACATCAGGAGGACGGCGAGCGAGATGACGGCCGTCCACGCGTAGAAGATGAGGACCGCGTCGCGGTCGCGGTGCCCGAGGTCCAGCATGCGGTGGTGCAGGTGCTTGCGGTCGGGCGAGAACGGAGACCGGCCCGCGCTCATCCGACGCAGCACGGCCAGGCCGAAGTCCAGCAGCGGCAGGAGAACGACGAGCAGCGGAAGCAGGATGGGCAGGAAGGCGCCGACGAGCTGCGAGCGGCCGAGTCGCTCGGGGTCGAGCGCGGACGGGTCCATCTGCCCGGTGATCGCGATGGCGGAGGTCGCCATGAGCAGTCCGATCACCAGCGCACCCGAGTCGCCCATGAACAGCTTCGCCGGGCTCCAGTTCAGCGGGAGGAAGCCGAGGCAGGCGCCGATGAGGACGGCGGCGAGGAACGTCGAAAGGTTGAAGTAGCTGGAGGCCCCGGAGTCGCGCGTGAAGATGTACGAATAGGCGAAGAAGACGCCGTTGGAGATCAGGCAGACGCCGGCGACCAGACCGTCCAGGCCGTCGATGAAGTTCACGGCGTTCATGACGATGACGATCGCGAACATCGTGATCGTGATGCTCAGCCAACTCGAGACCACGATCAGGTCGCCGAACGGCAAGGACAGAATCTGGAGGCCGCCGCCGACCGTGATGATGCCCGCGGCGAGGAACTGCGCGCCGAGCTTGATCATCCAGTCGATGTCCCAGAGGTCGTCCATGACCCCGATGACCGCGATGAGGAGGGCGGCCGCGAGGATGGACCACATGGTCTGCGGCGGCGTCCAGATGCTCTGGAAGAACGGGTTGGCGGCCGAGACCGCGAAGGCGGCGACGATGCCGAGGAAGATCGCGACCCCGCCCAGCCGCGGGGTGGGCGTCGTGTGGACGTCGCGCTCGCGGATTCCCGGGTAGAGCTTGAAGCGGAGGCTCAACCGCCACACCGCCCACGTCAGGACGAAGGTGATCGCGGCGGTGACGATGATCGTGAAGAGGTACTGCTTCACGAATCCCCGTCCTGCTGCTCCGGCTCGAGCAGGTCGCCCAGCACCTCCTGCAGCTGCTCCCGCGTCACGACGCCCTGGCGCAGGATCCGGACGACTCCTGCCTCACCCTCGGACCCGCGACGGACCAGGGACGTCGCGTCGATGATGGTGGAGGCGACGCCGTTCTTGCTCATGCCGTCGTCCAGGTACACCGCCACGCTGTCGCCGAGCATCTTCTCCGCGTCCAAGGCTGAGATCGCCGCCGCCTTGCCCGTGAGATTGGCGCTGGACACGGCGAGCGGGCCCGTCTCCGCCAGCAGCTCGAGCACCACCCGACCCTCCGGCATGCGCACGGCGACGGTGCCCTGGGTCTCCCCCAGGTCCCACACCAGCGACGGTTGCGCGGGAAGGACGATCGTCAACCCGCCGGGCCAGAAGGCGTCGACGAGGCTCTGGACCGGCTCCGGCACCGACTCCGCGAGCGCCGCGAGGGTCTCTTTCGTGCCGACGAGCACGGGCGGCGGTTGGTTGCGACCCCGCCCTTTGGCGTCCAGCAGGCGCTGCACCGCCGGCGGGGAGAAGGCGTCGGCGGCGACCCCGTAGACGGTGTCGGTGGGAATGACGATGAGGTCGCCGCGGCCGATCGCCTGGCGCGCATTGCGCATCCCGGCGAGCAGCTGCGCCTCGTCGCTGCAGTCGAAGATGGTGGACATGACGGTTCGATTCTACGCGGGGGTGGTTCGGGACGAGCTCGACGCTCGCTGATCAGGGTCGGACGGCCGTGGTGGCACGGTCGCGCAGCGTCAGGTCGCGGTGCGTCGCCGCGGCACGCCAGCCGTCGGCGGCGAGCAGTTCCCTGATCGCCACGCCCTGCCGTTCGCCGTGCTCGATCACGAGCGTGCCGCCCGGCCGGAGCAGGCGCAGCGCCCTGGTGCTGAGCACCCGGACGACGTCGAGGCCGTCCTCCCCGCCGTAGAGCGCGAGGGCGGGATCGAAGAGCCGGACCTCCGGATCCCGCGGGATCGCCTGATCCGGAACGTACGGCGGGTTCGAGATGACGACCGTGGCCGTGCCGTCGAGCTCAGGGAACGCCGCGGCCAGGTCGGAGAGGACGAGCGTGAGGTTGTCCACGCCCTCGACGTTCCGGCGCGCCCAGTCGTGGGCCTCCGGAGAGATCTCGGCGGCGTAGATGCGGGAGTGCGGGACCTCGGTGGCCATCGCGAGCGCGATGGCACCGCTCCCCGTGCCGAGGTCGACCCCGATCGGCGACGGCTCCCCCGAGCCGAGGAGGGCGTCGATGGCGTACTGCACCACCGTCTCGGTCTCGGGGCGCGGCACGAACACCCCGGGGCCGACCGCCAGCTCCAGGTGTCGGAACGGCGCCGTACCGGTGAGGTGCTGCAAGGGCTCGCGGCGTGCGCGCCGGGCGACGAGGGCATCCAGCGCGACCGCGTCCTCGTCGGGGAGGCGATCGCCGCGGACGACGGCGGCCTGCACCTCGCCGCGGCGCTGTCCTCGCACGTGTCCGACGAGCAGCTCGGCATCGACGAGGGGGTCAGGGACACCGGCGTCGGCGAGACGCTGCGCGGCGGCGCGCACGGCCGCAGCGAGGGAGAGGTCGGGCATGGCTCCAGCGTAGAGTGCGCAGCCGTCACAATGCCCCGGCCCCCATCGCGCTCGCCTAGGCTGGAGCGGCAGCGCACCCGCACAGGAAGGCTCCCCCATGTCCGGCATCCACCCCGACATCACCACTGCTTTCGGCAACACCCCGCTCGTCCGCCTCAACCGCGTGACCGAGGGCCTCGGTGCCACCGTGCTCGCGAAGCTCGAGTACTACAACCCGGCGTCCAGCGTGAAAGACCGCATCGGCATCGCCATGATCAACGCGGCCGAGGCCGCGGGCGAGCTCTCCCCCGGGGGCACCATCGTGGAGTCGACGAGCGGCAACACCGGCATCGCGCTCGCGATGGTCGGCGCGGCCCGCGGTTACCGCGTCATCCTCACCATGCCGGCGTCCATGTCGAAGGAGCGCCGGGTGCTGCTCAAGGCCTTCGGCGCGGAGATCGTCCTCACCGACCCGACGAAGGGCATGAAGGGCGCGATCGAAGAGGTCAAGCGCATCGTCGACGAGACTCCCGGCGCGGTCTGGATCCGGCAGTTCGAGAACGCCGCCAACCCGCAGATCCACCGCGAGACCACCGCGCAGGAGATCCTCCGGGACACCGACGGCGCCGTCGACATCTTCATCGCCGGTGTCGGCACGGGCGGTACCGTCACCGGAACGGGACAAGCCCTGAAGGCGGCCAAGCCGGATGTCCAGGTCATCGCCGTCGAGCCGAAGGACTCCCCCGTCCTCACCGAGGGGCACCCCGGACCGCACAAGATCCAGGGCATCGGTCCGAACTTCGTGCCCGACGTGCTCGACCGCGACGTGCTCGACGAGATCATCACGGCGGAGTTCGCGGACTCGCTGCGCGTGGCCCGCGAGCTCGCAGCGAAGGAGGGCCTGCTCGTCGGCATGTCCTCCGGCGCCGCGGTATCGGCGGCGCTCACCGTCGCGGCTCGTCCGGAGAACGCCGGCAAGACCATCGTCGTGATCATCCCGGACACCGGTGAGCGGTACCTCTCCACCGCGCTGTTCGAGGACCTCCGCGAAGACTGAGGTCGTCGATGGGCTTGATCGGGCGAATGCGGGAGGACGTCGCGGCCGCGCGCCTTCGTGATCCCGCCGCGCGCACCGCGCTCGAGGTGGCGCTGCTCTACCCCGGGCTGCACGCCATCTGGGCACACCGTGTCTCGCACGCCCTCTGGCGTCGACGCCTCCGGCTCCTCGCGCGCGCCGGATCCCAGGTGTCCCGTTGGTTGACGGGCATCGAGATCCACCCCGGAGCCCGGATCGGTCGCCGGTTCTTCATCGACCACGGCATGGGCGTCGTGATCGGCGAGACGGCCGAGATCGGCGACGACGTGCTCATGTATCACGGCGTGACCCTCGGCGGGCGGACACGGGATGTCGGGAAGAGGCACCCGACCCTGGAGGACGGCGTCGCCGTCGGCGCAGGGGCGAAGATCCTCGGCCCCGTGACGGTCGGCGCACGTTCGGTCGTGGGCGCCAACGCCGTGGTCACGAAGGACGCCCCCGCCGACAGCGTGCTCGTCGGCGTGCCGGCGAAACCGCGGCAGCGGACCGCCGGTGAAGACACCAGGGCGCTACTGACCGCCCCGGACTACTCCATCTGACGGTCGGCGCGGGGCGGGTCAGCCGTCGGAGCCGACAGCGGCCAGGCGTGCCTCTTCATCGGCGGCGATCGCGCTCTCGATGATCGGATCGAGAGCGCCATCCATGACCTGGTCGAGGTTGTACGCCTTGAACCCGGTCCGGTGATCCGCGATCCGGTTCTCGGGGAAGTTGTAGGTGCGGATGCGCTCCGAACGGTCCATGCCGCGGATCTGCGACTTGCGCGCGTCGGAGGCGGCCGCGTCGAGTTCTTCCTGCTGCTTGGCGAGGAGTCGAGCCCGCAGCACACGCATCGCGGCCTCGCGGTTCTGCAACTGCGACTTCTCGTTCTGCATCGAAACGACGATGCCCGTCGGCACGTGCGTGATACGCACCGCGGAGTCGGTCGTGTTGACCGACTGACCGCCCGGGCCCGACGAGCGGAACACGTCGATCTTCAGGTCGTTCTGGTCGATGTGGATCTCCTCGGGCTCGTCCACCTCCGGGAAGACGAGCACGCCGGTGGTCGAGGTGTGGATGCGCCCCTGTGACTCCGTCGCGGGGACGCGCTGCACGCGGTGGACTCCCCCCTCGTACTTCAGGTGCGCCCAGACCCCCTGCGCCGGATCGGACGAGGAGCCCTTGATAGCGACCTGGACGTCCTTGTAGCCGCCGAGGTCGGACTCGTTGCGCTCCAGCAGCTCGGTCTTCCACCCCTTCGACGCGGCGTACTGCACGTACATCCGCAGCAGGTCCGCAGCGAAGAGCGCCGACTCCGCACCGCCCTCCCCCGCCTTGATCTCCATGATCACGTCGCGCGCATCGTCGGGATCGCGCGGGATGAGGAGTCGTCGGAGGCGCTCCTGCGCCGCCTGCACGCCCTCCTCCAAGGAGGGGATCTCCGCGGCGAATACCTCATCCTCGCGCGCGAGCTCCCGTGCCGCCTCCAGATCGTCGACGGCACCCGTCCAGGCCTCGTGCGCTGCGACGATGCGCGACAGCTCGGCGTACCGACGGTTGACGCGCTTCGCGCGTGCCGCGTCGGCGTGCACCGCCGGGTCGGAGAGCTCCTCCTGTACCCGGCGGTGTTCGTCGATCAGAGTCTGGACGGACTCGAACACTCAGGGCCTCAGCGGATGTTGTTGTCGTGTCCGTGGGCGCCCGAAGGCAGCGTCGGGATCGACTTCTGCATCTGGACGAGGAACTCCACGTTGGAGTGGGTCTCCTTGAGCTTCCCGAGCACGACCTCCAGCGCCTGCTGCGGGTCGAGGCCGGCGAGGGCGCGGCGGAGCTTCCACGTGATCTTGACCTCGTCCGCCGAGAGCAGCATCTCCTCGCGACGGGTGCTGGACGCGTTCACGTCCACCGCCGGGAAGATGCGCTTGTCGGCGAGCTGGCGCGACAGCCGCAGTTCGCTGTTGCCGGTTCCCTTGAACTCCTCGAAGATGACCTCGTCCATCTTCGAGCCGGTCTCGACGAGAGCCGTGGCGAGGATCGTGAGGGATCCCCCGTTCTCGATGTTGCGGGCGGCACCGAAGAAGCGCTTCGGCGGGTACAGCGCGGAAGCGTCGACGCCGCCGGTGAGGACGCGGCCGGACGCCGGAGCAGCCAGGTTGTAGGCACGACCGAGGCGGGTGATCGAGTCGAGCAGCACGACGACGTCGCGGCCCAGCTCGACGAGACGCTTGGCACGCTCGATCGCGAGCTCGGCGACCGTGGTGTGGTCCTCCGCCGGACGGTCGAACGTCGAGGCGATGACCTCGCCCTTCACCGTGCGCTCCATGTCCGTGACCTCTTCGGGGCGCTCGTCGACGAGCACGACCATGAGGTGGACCTCGGGGTTGTTCTGTGCGATCGCGTTGGCGATCTGCTGCAGGACGATCGTCTTGCCGGCCTTGGGCGGCGCGACGATCAGGCCGCGCTGCCCCTTGCCGATCGGTGCGACGAGATCGATGATGCGCTGTGTCAGCTTCTCCGGAGCCGTCTCCAGCCGGAGGCGCTCCTGCGGATAGAGCGGGGTGAGCTTGCCGAACTCCACGCGGGTGGCGGCATCGTCGACCGAGAGGCCGTTGATCGAGTCGACCTTGACGAGGGCGTTGTACTTCTGGCGGCCCTGCTGCTCGCCTTCGCGCGGCTGCTTGATCGAGCCGACGACCGCGTCGCCCTTGCGGAGGTTGTATTTCTTGACCTGGCCGAGCGAGACGTAGACGTCGCTGGGGCCGGCGAGGTACCCGGTGGTGCGCACGAAGGCGTAGTTGTCGAGCACGTCCAGGATCCCGGCGATCGGGATGAGGACGTCGTCTTCGGTGATCTCCGTCTCGAACTCGTCGACCTGCGCTCCACCGCGGCGCTTGTTGCGCTGGCGGTTGCGTCCGTTGCCGTTGCCGTTGCCGGACTGGTCGTCCTCCGCGGGCGCGTTCTGGGGCTGCTCCTGACCGCCGCCCTGGCCGCGGCCGCGGTTACGGTTACGGTTTCGGCTGCGGCCTCGGCCGCCCTGCTCCTCGCCGTTGTCGCCGTCGCCGTTCGCGTCCTTCGCGGGAGCGTCCGCGTCGCCGGAGTCGCCCTTCGTGGCACCGCTGTCGTTCTTGGCGTCGTTCTTCGCGCCGTCGTTCTTGGTCTGTCCGCCTCCGGACGCCTCCGGCTCTGCGGCCTCCGTCGCGGCGCCCGCCGATGCGGCCTCGACCGTCTCGGCTGCCGCCGGGGCCTCGGCATCGGCCTTCTTCGTGCGGCGACCGCGTCCGGACTTCGGTGCCGCGGCCGGAGCCTCGGCGCCCTCGGCAGCCGGCGCCTCGGCGGCCGCCTGCTCGGTGGGGGCCTCGGCATCCGCCTTCTTCGCGCGGGTGCGGCGCGGCGCCTTCGCCTTCGGCGCGGCCTCCGCGGCCTCCGCGGACTCACCCGCAGCCGCGGGCGCCTCAGCGGAACCGGACTCCTCCGCGGACTTGGCTGCCTTGGCGGCGGCCGTGGCGGTGCTCGCCCGGCGCGGCGCGCGCTTCTTGGCCGGAGCCGACTCGGTCACCTGCTCGGCGACGGCGGCAGCGGCGGCCGGAGCCGCCTGATCGTTCTGGGTCTCGGAGAGGTTCTCCACGAGTACTCCCTTATAGGTCATGGGAAATGAGCGTGAACGCGCACAACGGGTGCTGCGCACGATCGCACGGGCTGACGCTCGGCGTCAGCCAGCCTCGGCACTTGTGCCTCAGGGGTTCGCGTGCGGGTCTTGCAAGAGATGCAATCGGGCCAGATTCACGAATGCTACGTGGAGCCCTCCGCTCGATCCCCCACTGTACCACCACGGACGTCGACGGCGAGCAGGAGCGCCTCCCACGGGGTGTCGGTCACCTGGTTGGCCAGCTCCACGGCGTCCAGACGGCTGCCGGGGCCGTCGGCGAGCACGAGCACGCTGGGTCCCGCGCCAGAGACGACCGCGGCGAAGCCCGCGGCACGCAGCGCCTGTACGAGCCGCTGCGTCTCGGGCATGGCCCCGGCGCGGTAGTCCTGGTGCAGTCGGTCGGCGGTCGCGTCCAGCAGCAGCTCCGGGCTCTGCATCAGGGCCGCGATGAGCAGCGCTGACCGCGACACGTTGAACACCGCGTCCGCCGTGGAGACGTGCGGGGGCTGCAGCGAGCGGGCCTGCGAGGTCGACATGGTGTACGAGGGGACGAGGACCAGCGGGGACACGCCGCGATGCACGAGGAGCTTCTTGTGCTGCGGTCCCCTCTCCCCCATCCAGGCGATCGTCAGGCCACCGAAGAGCGCGGGAGCCACATTGTCCGGGTGGCCCTCCAGCTCGGTCGCGAGCCGCAGCAGATCGGTGTCGGTGAGGTCCACGTCACCCGCCAGCAGCCCCTTCGCCGCCAGCACGCCGGCCGCGACCGCCGCACCGGAGGAACCGAGACCTCGGCCGTGCGGAACGGCGTTCTCGGCCAGGATGCGCAGCCCGGGGACCGGACGCCCCGCGTCGGCGAACACATAGGTGATCGTGCGCACGATGAGGTTCGACGCGTCACGCGGGATCTCCGCGGCGCCGGAGCCGGAGACCTCGATCTCGAGCTGCCCCTCCGGCAAGGCGGTCACTTCGAGGCGGTCGTAGATGCCGAGCGCCAGTCCGAGCGTGTCGAAGCCGGGGCCGAGGTTGGCGCTCGTCGCGGGCACCGTCACCTCGACCGTACGGCCGACGCGCGCACCGTGCTCCTCCGGGGCCGGAGCCGTCACGGTCGTCACTCGCCTTCCACCCGGAGCACGGATACCACACGGGCGACGACATCGCTCTCGGCGAGCACGTCCACAGTGTCGCTGAGCGCCTGTTCGGTCGCGCGGTGCGTTCCGATGATGAGACGTGCGGTCGGCTCGTCCTCCCCCTCGACGGTCTGCACGACGGTGGCGACGGACACGCCTCCGTCGCTGAGGATGCTCGCGACGGTGGCCAGCACGCCGGGGGCGTCCGAGACCTCGAGGGTGATCTGGTACCGCGTGGTGACGTGGCCGATGGGCACGACGGGCAGGTTCGCGCGCGTGGACTCACCCACCCCGACGCCGCCCGCGATGTGCCGGCGTGCGGCCGAGACGACGTCACCCAGGACGGCGGAGGCCGTCTGCACGCCGCCCGCCCCCGCTCCGTAGAACATGAGGGAGCCGGCGGCCTCAGCCTCGACGAAGACGGCGTTGTTCGCTCCGTGCACGGAGGCGAGCGGGTGCGAGACGGGGACGAGGGCCGGATAGACCCGCACGGAGATGGACTCCGCACCGTTGGCCTCGATCCGCTCGCAGACCGCGAGCAGCTTGATGACGAAGCCGGCCGCCCTCGCCTCCTCGATCATCGACGCGGTGATCGAGGTGATGCCTTCTCGGTGCACGGCGTCCAGCGGCACGGCGGTGTGGAAGGCGAGGCTGGCGAGGATCGCGGCTTTCTGCGCGGCGTCGTAGCCCTCGACGTCGGCAGTCGGGTCGGCCTCCGCATACCCGAGGCGCTGCGCATCGGCGAGCACGTCGGCGAAGTCGGCACCCTCGGTGTCCATCCGGTCGAGGATGTAGTTCGTGGTGCCGTTGACGATGCCCATGATGCGCACCACCCGGTCGCCGGCGAGCGAGTCCCGCAGCGGACGGATGATCGGGATGGCCCCCGCGGCGGCCGCCTCGTAGTACACCGAGGCGCCGACGCGGTCCGCGGCTTCGAACAGCTCGGGGCCGTGGGTGGCCAGCAGCGCCTTGTTGGCCGTGACCACGTCTGCACCGGAGCCGATCGCCTGCAGGATGTTCGAGCGGGCGGGCTCGATGCCGCCGATGAGCTCGATCACGATGTCGGCGCCGAGGATGAGCGACTCGGCATCCGTCGTGAAGAGCTCCTTCGGCAGCTCGACGTCGCGGGGGGCATCGAGGTTTCGGACGGCGATGCCGGCGAGTTCCAGCGCGGCCCCCGCCCGGTCGGCGAGCTCGTCGCCGTGGCGGAGCAGGAGGGCCGCCACCTGGGAGCCGACGGCTCCGGCGCCCAGCAGCGCCACGCGAAGTCGTCTGTAGTCAGTCATGGATGCTCCTTCGGGGGTGGGTCATCGTGCTCCCTCGGGGGCATGTGCCCCGTCGATGCCCGCGTCTCGGGCCAGCAGGTCGTGGACGGTCTCGCCGCGGACGATCAGGCGCGAGTGCCCGTCACGGACCGCCACGATCGGCGGCCGCGGGACGTGGTTGTAGTTGCTCGCGAGCGAGGCGCAGTAGGCACCGGTCGCCGGCACCGCGAGCAGATCGCCCGGTGCGACGTCGCCTGGCAGGAACTCGTGGTCGACGACGATGTCGCCGGACTCGCAGTGCTTGCCGACCACGCGGCTGAGCTGCGGATCGCCCGTCCCCGTGCGCGAGGCCAACCGGGCGGAATAGCTGGCGCCGTAGAGGGCCGTCCGAGCGTTGTCGCTCATGCCGCCGTCGACGCTGACGTAGCGACGGGTCGCCCCGGAGGCCACCGTGACGTCCTTCGTCGTGCCGACCTCGTAGAGGGTGACCCCCGCCGTGCCGACGATCGCGCGACCGGGCTCGAAGGAGAGCGCGGGCACGGGGATGCCGCGCGCGGCACATCCCTCGGCCACCGCCGCCACGATGCCGTCGGCCAGCTCGTCGATGGGAGTGGGGTCGTCGACCCGGGTGTAGGCGATACCGAAGCCGCCACCGAGGTTCAGCTGCGGTACCGGGCCGTCCTCGAGCAGCGCCGCGTGCAACTCCAGCACGCGCGACGCGGACTCCCGGAAGCCGGCCACGCCGAAGATCTGGGAGCCGATGTGGCAGTGCAGGCCTGCGAACTCCAGGCCCGGGATCTCGCGGATCCGGGCCACGGCGGTCTCCGCCTCCGAGAGCGGAAAGCCGAACTTCTGGTCCTCGTGGGCGGTGGCGAGGAAATCGTGGGTCTCGGCGTGGACGCCGCTGATCACCCGGACCATCACGCGCTGCACCGCGTCGGTGCGGGCGGTGATGGCGGCCAGACGCTCGATCTCGATCGCGCTGTCGACGACGATCGTGCCGACGCCGAGCGCGACCGCGCGCTCCAGTTCCGCCACCGACTTGTTGTTGCCGTGGAAACCGAGCGAGGCCGGGGCGACGCCCGCGGCGAGCGCCACCTCGAGTTCGCCTCCGGTGCACACGTCGATGCGGAGCCCCTCGTCGACGACCCACCGGGCGACGGTCGTGCACAGGAAGGCCTTGCCCGCGTAGTACACCTGTGCGACCGTTCCGTGTGCGGCGGCGGCGCGGTCGAACGCTTCGCGGAAGGCCCTGGCGCGTCGGCGCACCTCGTCCTCGTCGAGCACGAGCAGCGGGGTGCCGTAGGTCCGGACGAGCTCAGGCGCGGGGACACCGGCGAGAACGAGCGATCCGTCCTCGTCCCGCCGCGCCGACGCCGGCCAGACCCCAGCCGCGAGATCGTTCGGATCGTCGGGGATGACGAGCCAGTCCGGAGCGAGCGTGGCGGCAGAGTCGAGCACGGAACACCAATCATGGGACGGATCTCGGGCGGAAGGCGCACATCGAGTTGCCCCGATTCTAGGGCACCCCCCGGACCCGCCTGGTCATGGTGACACGCCGCGTCAACCCCCTGGGGACCGCCGTCGGGCGGCTCATAGGGTAGGGGCGTGGCAGACACCGACACCCGAGACTCCGAGAACCGCTCCGCAGCCCCGGCACGACCGGGACTCGTCGCCCGCATCACCGGACCGATCATCGCCTGGGCACTGGCCCGGCGCCCGGTCAGGGCGGCACTGCTCTACACCGAGCGCCGCGGCCCGATGCTCGCGGACAGCGTGACCTACCGCGCCCTGTTCAGCGTCTTCGCGGGCGTGCTGCTCGGCTTCTCCCTCGCTGCTCTCTGGCTCTCCGGCAATCCGGACGCCTGGCGGGCCATCATCGATGCCGTGCAGTCGGCAGTCCCCGGGCTCATCGGTGAGGACGGTGTGATCAGCACGAAGGACCTCCGGGCCCCGGCATCATTCTCGATCGCCGGGATCATCTCTCTCGTCGCTCTCGTGGGGGCCGCGCTGGGTGCCATCGGGTCTCTCCGCACCGCCATCCGTACCATCGCCGGCACGATCCAGTCCGACATCCTGTGGATCTGGGTCATCATCCGCAACCTGCTCCTGGGCGTCGGCATCGGGCTCGCCTTCGTTCTCGCCGCCGGGGTCACGTTCATCGGCCAGCTCGGCGTCACCTGGATCGGGGACCTGCTCGGCGTACCGTCGGATTCGCCGCTGCTCGCGTGGACGGTCCGGATCCTGTCGCTGCTGGTGGTCTTCATCCTGGACGCGGCCCTCATCGTCGGCGCGTTCCTCCTGCTCTCCGGGGTGCGCCCCGCGGCGCGGTCGCTCTGGGCGGGCGCGTTCCTCGGCGCCTTCGGCCTGATCGTGCTGCAGCAGCTCTCCGGACTCTTCGTGGGGGGCGCGACGAGCAACCCGCTGCTCGCCTCCTTCGCGTCGCTGCTCGCCCTGCTGATCTGGCTGCAGCTGTCCACGCAGGTCATCCTCGTCGCCTGCGCCTACATCGTCACGGCCGAGGAGGAGCGTGGCGATCGACTCCACGAGCGGTACGGCGCGCGCACCTTCGTCCAGCGCCGACTGCAGCGCGCGGAGGTCGACGTCAAGATCGCCACGGCCGAGCTCCGCGACGCCCAGCGCGCGGCGGCCGAGGAGAACGGCACGGCTGAGAAGGGATGACGCTCCTCGTTGTGGCCGCGACGGATACGGTGGTCACGACGAGGGGGGGTCCGCATGTCTGCACCAAGACGGCACACCGTGGCAGTCCGCGGCGCGGACGTGTCGGTCGTGGAGTGGCGCCCCGCCGCGGAGACGCAGGCGCCTGTGCTGCTCCTGCACGGCGGCGGTGCAGACAGCGCGGAACTCTCGTGGGGCGAGGTCGGGCCGGCGTTGGCTGCCGCCGGGCACCGCGTGCTCGCGCCTGACCACCCCGGTTACGGGCGCAGTCCGCGCCTCGGTGCGGCCCTGACGCAGGAGCACCTGGTGCAGTACGTGGGCGACCTGGTCGATGCCCTCGGGTTGCGGTCGTACGCCATCGGGGGCCTCTCCCTGGGTGGCGGGCTGGTGGTGGGGCACCTCCTCGACCGTCCGGATGGCGCGACCTCCGCAGCACTCCTGGGCAGTTATGGGTTGATGCCCCGCCTGACGGACGGGATGTTCGGCCCCATCGCCCACCTGTCGACCTTCCTTCTCCTGCGTTCCGGGCTGCTCGGCACGATGACACGCGCATATGCGCGCGACCGGAAGTCGATGGCGCGCGGCCTCCAGGCTCTCGTGCGCTCCCCGGATGCCCGTACCCCCGCTCTCGTCGACGCGGTTCTCGCCGAGGCCGCGACCGGCCCCGGTCTCACGACGTTCGGCGGCTGGCAGCGTGACCAGATGCGACCGCTGCGGCTCCGCACCGACTACCGGAACCGGCTCTCCGAGATCCGCGTCCCGGTCCTTCTCGTGCACGGTGAGCGGGATTCCGGCGTGTCGCTGAAGCGAATCGAGGAAGCCGCGAAGAGTCTGCCGGCGGGGCAGCTCCTGGTCGCTCCCGGTGCCGGGCACTGGGTGCAACGCGACCGCCCGGACCTCGTGATCCCCGCGCTGCGCGAGTGGTTCGCCCGAAGGCCCGATGCCTAGGCCGTTGGCGGCGACCGCCGGGGCCGCACCTTCGACCCGGCGGCGCTGCTCGGCGACGACCTCATGACCGCCGCGTTCCTCGACGTCGCGGGAGTGCTCGGCGCGCACGTCGCCGCGCGGCCACCCGCCCGGTACCGGGCGCGTCACGACCATGTCGTCGACGGAATCCGCACACGGCAGGATGGGCGCCGGATCGTACCGGACGTGGAGCCCGGCGCTCTGGTCCTCGCGCTGCCCAGTGCCACCCTCGGGGTGCTCTGCGCCGCGCGCACGCTGGGTCCCCTCGACCGGCGCACGCCCGAGAGCGCCATCGACACGATCGGCCGCATGGCCGCGAGCTTCGAGACGGAGTGACATGCATCACGAGACGTTCGGTCCGCCGGGCAGGCCGCCCCTCCTCTTCCTGCACGGCGGCGGCGTCGCCGGCTGGATGTGGGAGCCGGTGCGCGGTCATCTCCACCCCGAACGGCGGGTCATCGTCCCGGATCTCCCGGGCCACGGCCGCAGCGTGACAGCCGACTACACGTCTCATGAGGAGACGGTGGCAGCGCTCGCACCGCTGCTGGAGCGGGAAACGGGGCCGGCGACCGTGGTCGGCTTCTCACTCGGCGCCCAGCTCGCCGTCCTGCTCGCGGCGCGGCGACCCGATCTCGTCGCGGACGCTGTGGTGATCAGCGCCCAGGCGGAACCGCTGCGCGCCATCGGACCGACGCTCGCGCTGCTCCGGCTGACGGCCGGCCTCGCCAGGAACGAGCGCTTCGCCCGCCTGCAGGCACGAGAGCTGTTCATCCCGGAAGAGCTCCTCCCCCGCTACCTGGAGACCTCGCGCACCATCTCCCGTACGACCCTGCTGCGCGCGGTCGAGGAGAACCTGCGTTTCACAGCCCCGCCCGCCTGGCGCGCGCACTCCGGCACCGCGCTGGTGCTCGTCGGCGCAGAAGAGAAGCCCCTCATGCGCCGTTCCGCCGCGCTGCTGAGCCGCGTGCACGCCGGCTCCACGCTCGAGGTCGTCGAGGGGTGCGGACACGGCATCCCCCTGCAACGTCCGTCGGAGCTCGCTGCCCGGCTGGAGAAGCGCCTGGCCCCCTGATCCGGGGGGACCGCTCAGCGGTCGCAGGTGCCCTTCTCCTGGAGTGATTCGTCCGTCACGATCGCTCCGTCGACGTCGATGTCGATCACGGCCTCGCTGCCCACGATCTCGAGGCCGGTCAGAGTGAGACCGGCCGGGAGCTGGTTCGCGATGCACACGCGCCGGGGCTCCGTGATCCCCTCACCCAGAGAGCCGAGTGACGATCCCACACGGTCGAGATCGATGTCCACCCCGCCGACGCTCGCCGCCACCGGCGTGAGTTCGAGGTCTCCTTCGACCGCTCCGGGCTTCAGGGTCACCGACACGGGCACCGCGGTGCCGAGCACCGGGAACGAACCCCCGAGCGTCGCGTTCGGCGCGGCGAACTCGACCGTGTCCACGGGCAGCTCCGTGTCGGAGAGCAGCGCCGTGAACTGATCTTGATCGATGCGGATCGTGCCGTCCGCGCCGCCGAGGTCGCCGCCCCGCAGAGGGACCGACGTCGCCGTGACATCCGCCGCCCCCGTAATCCCCTCCAGGGTGACGGCCTCGGTGGACAGGTGCAGCGTGTCGAGGCGGCCCGCGACGAGCTGCGGCAGCAGGAGTCCCTCGGTCTCGACGTCGAGCTGCTGGTCGGCAGGGAGGTCGAGCTGCTCGATCACGATCGAGCGGACGGCCCCGGGAAGAACGGCCCGCGCGACGAGCTCCGCTGCGACGACGAGCAGCGCGAGCACGACGACGACGATGAGCACGACCCACGGCCACCGGCGGCGGCGCGCGACCTTCGCGGGCTCACGACCGTCCGCAGAGTCGGGGATCACGAGGGTCGGATGCTCGCCCGAAGGCTCCGGGTAGGGCAGGGTCCGGTTGTCGTCGCTCATGGGGCCCCTACATCCGCTCGGGTGCGGAGACGCCGAGCAGGTCGAGTCCGTTGCGGAAGACCTGCCCTGCGGCGTCGTTGAGCCAAAGACGCGTGCGGTGCACATCCTCCACAGGGGCGTCGCTCAGCGGGATCACTCGGCAGTTGTCGTACCAGCGGTGGTAGAGGCCGGCGAGCTCTTCCAGGTAGCGGGCGACGCGATGAGGCTCGCGCACCTCGGCAGCAAAGGCCACGATGCGCGGGAATTCCTGGAGCGCGCCCAGCAGCGCGGCCTCGGTCTCGTGCGTGAGCGTCTCCGGGGCGAAGACCGACCGGTCGACGCCGGAGTCCGTGGCGTTGCGCGCGACGTTGTGGGTACGGGCATGCGCGTACTGCACGTAGAACACGGGGTTGTCGTTCGTGCGCTTCTGCAGCAGCTCCGGGTCGAGGTCGAGCGGCGAATCGGCGGGGGAACGCTCCAGCGAGTAGCGCAGCGCGTCCGTGCCGAGCCAGTCGAGCAGGTCGTCCATCTCGATGATGTTCCCCGCGCGCTTGCTGAGGCGCGCGCCGTTGATCGAGACCATCTGGCCGATCAGCACCTCGATGTTCTTCGCCGGGTCGTCGCCCGCCGCCCCTGCGACCGCCTTGAGGCGGTGGACGTAGCCGTGGTGGTCGGCCCCGAGCAGGTAGATCTTGTCGCGGAAGCCGCGGTCGCCCTTGTTCAGGTAATAGGCGGCGTCGGCGGCGAAGTAGGTGTACTCGCCGTTCGAGCGGCGGATCACGCGGTCCTTGTCGTCGCCGAAGTCGGTCGTACGCACCCACACGGCGCCGTCCTGGTCGAACACATGGCCCTGCTCGCGCAGACGGTCGACGGCCTGGTCGATGAGGCTGGAACCCGAGGCGTCCTTCGCGTGGAGCGTGCGCTCGGAGAACCACACGTCGAACGGCACGTTGAAGCGCTCGAGGGAGTTCTTGATCTCCGCGAGCTGGTACTCGTAGCCGAGCTCGCGGGCGATGGCGAGCTGCTCCGTCTCCGGAAGGTCGAGCAGGTCGGGGCGGGCCTCCCGCACGCGGCCGGCGAGCGTCGCGATGTACTCGCCCGGGTAACCGCCCTCCGGAGTGGGCTCCCCCTTGGCTGCAGCCAGCACGGACGCGGCGAACCGGTCCATCTGCACACCGGCGTCATTGATGTAGTACTCGCGTACCGCGTGGGCACCGCTGGCGAGGAGCAGGCGGACGATCGCGTCGCCGAGGGCAGCCCAGCGGGTGTGCGCGATGTGCAGCGGTCCGGTGGGGTTGGCGGAGACGAACTCGACGTTCACGCTCACGCCTTCCTGCGAGGAGTTCGTCCCGTAGGCGGGACCGGCGTCGACGATGACCTTCGCGAGCGCACCCGCGGCCGCCGCGTCGAGGCGGATGTTGAGGAACCCCGGGCCGGCGACCTCGGCGCTCGCGATGCCGTCCACACCGGACAGCCCGTCGGCGATCTGCTGGGCGAGCTCGCGGGGGTTCGTACCGAGCGGCTTCGCCAGGCGCATGGCGATGTTCGAGGCCCAGTCGCCGTGGTCGCGGTTGCGCGGGCGCTCGAGCACGATGTCGGCGGCGGAGAGGTCGAACGGCTCGCCCGGACGTCGTTCCTCGGCGATGGGGGCGAGGACGGCGAGGAGGGCGTGGGCGAGCGTTTCAGGATTCATAGACTGCCCAGTTTACGGGGGTGCGCCGGCTCGTTCCGTCCCCCCACGTCGCGTGGAGTTTGCGATCCGTCCTCCGTGATCTACTCTCATGCCATGAACGCCCCCGCCGCCTCTCGCCGACTGCGCATCGCGGGTGTCGCCGCCACCCTCCTCGTCGCCGTCGCCGCGGGCGTCCTCGGTGTCTGGCGCCCCTGGGTTCCGGCACCCTCCTCCGCGCCGATCGGCGCCCCCGCCGGAGACGAGGCGACCACCGTGATCGCCCCCGTGCCTCTCGCGCTCCCCGATGAGCCGACCGTGCTCGTCTTCGGTGATTCCTGGACCTACGGCTCGGCCGCCTCCGAGCCCACCTTGGGCTACGCGTACGTGCTCGCCGATCTCCTGCACGGCTCCACCATCGTGGACGGCGTCCGTGGCAGCGGCTACCTCAAGCCCGGTATCGACGGCCCCACCTTCGGCGACCGCATCGCCGCCTTGGACCCGACCCTGGATCCGGATCTCGTCATCATCCAGGGCTCCATCAATGATCGTGCCCAGGGGGCGGCCGGCTATCGAGAGGCCGTGACCTCCGCCTGGGACGCACTGACCGCGCTGTACCCGGAGGCGGCGATCGTCGTGCTCGGCCCCGCGCCGCACGAGCTGCCGGTCGGTGCCGAGACGGCACGGATCGACCGAGACCTCGCAGCACTCGCCTCGGCACGCGGCTGGTGGTACATCTCCCCCATCGAGCTCGACTGGATCACCGACGACAACTATCGCTCCGTCATCGACGTCGAGGTCGGACGCAAGCACCCGTCCACCGACGGGCACCGCTACCTCGCGGAAAAGCTGGCCGCAGCGCTCGACGAACTGCGCGCCGCGCCGGTCACGGAGGCCGGCATGTCGGAGACCACCCCCGACGAGTGATATTGTCGATCGGTACGCCTCCGTAGCTCAGTGGATAGAGCGCCGGTTTCCGGTACCGTAGGTCGCAGGTTCGACTCCTGTCGGGGGCACGGACAGCAAGAGGGATCGTCCGCACGGACGGTCCCTCTTCCCGTCTTCCGATGTCCCCAGGACTCCGTCAGCAGACCCGGCGCACGGACCGATAGCCTGGATCCGTGCCCTCCCTCCACGTCGCCGGTTCGACGCGCGCTCCGCGCCGCCTGTCGTCCGCGACGCCGATGACGGAGTGGATGCGCGTGGTCCTGCACCCCGGCACCAACGGGTGGACGAGCGTCTGGGGCACCCTCTCGCACGGCGAGATCGCTGGCTGCCCGCCGCCACGGGGATAAGCCGCGCCCGGACGGGTGCGGCGCCATCGCGTCACCCATCCATCTGCCGTGAGGTATCCCTGTGTCTTCTTCGTCGTCCCCTACCCGTTTCCGCCTCGCGCCGCATGAGCTCTGGCGCGGCATCCGCTCCACCGCCCGCAGCGACGTGCTCGGCGGTGGCCTGCTGCTGACCGCCACGCTCGCCGCGCTGATCCTCGCCAACTCCCCCGCCGCCCCCTGGTACGAGGCCGTCAGGGACTTCCGCTTCGGGATTCCGGAGTGGCACCTCGAGCTCAGTGTCGGCGCCTGGGCCGCCGACGGCCTGCTCGCGGTGTTCTTCTTCGTCGTCGGACTGGAGCTGAAGGAGGAGTTCGTCGCCGGTCGCCTCCGCGATCCGCGCCGTGCCGCTCTTCCCATCGCCGGCGCGGTCGGCGGTGTGGTCGTGCCTGCTCTGATGTTCGTCGCGATCAACGCGACCTCTGGCGGCGACGTGCTGCGGGGGTGGGCGATCCCCACGGCCACCGACATTGCGTTCGCGATCGCCGTGCTCGCCGTGGTCGGCCGCTTCCTGCCCCCGGCCCTGCGGGTGTTCCTGCTGACGCTCGCGATCATCGACGATCTCATCGCGATCACGATCATCGCCACCTTCTACACCGAGAGCATCAGCTTCCCGTGGTTGATCCTCGCGCTCCTTCCGCTCGCGGGCTTCGCGCTCGCCGCGCAGAACGGCATCCGGTCCTGGTGGATCCTGCTCCCCCTCGCCCTCGCCGTGTGGGGGTTCGTGCATGCGTCGGGGGTGCATGCGACGGTGGCCGGAGTGCTGCTCGGCTTCATGGTGCCCGTGCGTCCGACCGAGCGCGCGCGGGTGCGCACCGGAACGGACGCCGACGGCGCACCCGTGTACGACGGCCTCGCCGCGCACTTCGCCGACCGCTGGGGCGTCGTGGCCACCCTCGTCGCCGTGCCGGTGTTCGCGTTCTTCTCGGCCGGAGTCGGGATCGGCGGTGTCGACGGTCTCGTCTCGGCGCTGACCGACCCGATCACGATCGGGATCATCGTGGGGCTCGTCCTCGGGAAGCCGATCGGCATCCTTCTCACGACGTTCCTGCTGAGCCGTGTACCGGCGCTTCGTGTCGACGAGTCCCTGCGGTGGCCGGACCTCGCGGGCATGTCCCTCCTCGCCGGCATCGGATTCACCGTCTCGCTCCTGGTGGGTGAGCTCGCCTACGGCAGCAGCAGCGTCGCGGACGATCACGTGAAGATCGGCGTCCTCGTCGGATCGCTCCTCGCGGCGGTGTTCGGTGGAGTCGTGCTGGCGGCTCGGAGCGGCCGGGCTCGCCGCGGATCATCCTCCCGACTGCCGGATCTGTCAACGCCCTGAGAGGCGCTTCCCCCCGCGCCTACGTTCGGCGCATCCATCGCGCACCGGGCGCGGGGAGGAAGAGGGTTCGATGTCGACCGACACCAGACGCGCCGATGCCCGTCGCGCTGCGCTGATGAGTTCCTCGCGCGTCGAGCAGAAGGGCAACATCGTCGTCAAGTGGATCACCTCCACCGACCACAAGACGATCGGGTACATGTACCTCATCGCCTCGGTGATGTTCTTCCTCCTCGGCGGCGTGATGGCGCTGGTGATCCGTGCGGAGCTGTTCGCGCCGGGGATGCAGATCGTGCCGACGAAGGAGCAGTACAACCAGCTGTTCACGATGCACGGTACGATCATGCTGCTGATGTTCGCGACACCGTTGTTCGCGGGCTTCGCGAACGCGATCATGCCGTTGCAGATCGGGGCTCCCGATGTCGCGTTCCCGCGTCTGAACGCGTTCTCGTTCTGGCTGTTCCTGTTCGGCTCGACCATCGCGGTGGCCGGCTTCCTCACCCCGCAGGGCTCCGCGTCGTTCGGCTGGACTGCCTACCAACCGCTGGCGAGCGCGACCTTCACCCCCGGTGTGGGCGGCAACCTCTGGATGGTGGGTCTGGGGATCTCGGGCTTCGGCACGATCCTCGGTGCGGTGAACTTCATCACGACGATCATCACGATGCGTGCGCCGGGCATGACCATGTGGCGGGTGCCGATCTTCACGTGGAACACCCTCATCACGAGCTTGCTCGTGCTCATGGCGTTCCCCGTGCTCGCGGCCGCTCTCTTCGCCGCAGCGGCGGACCGGATCCTCGGCGCCCACATCTTCGATCCCCAGAACGGCGGTGTGCTGCTCTGGCAGCACCTGTTCTGGTTCTTCGGCCATCCGGAGGTGTACGTGATCGCGCTGCCGTTCTTCGGCATCGTGTCCGAGATCTTCCCGGTGTTCAGCCGGAAGCCGATCTTCGGGTACAAGACCCTGGTCTACGCCACGATCGCCATCGCCGCCTACTCGGTCGCCGTATGGGCGCACCACATGTACGTCACCGGCTCTGTGCTCCTGCCCTTCTTCGCCCTCCTCACGATGCTCATCGCCGTGCCGACCGGGGTGAAGATCTTCAACTGGATCGGAACGATGTGGCGGGGCTCGGTCACGTTCGAGACGCCCATGGTCTTCGCCCTCGGGTTCCTCGTCACGTTCGTCTTCGGCGGTCTCACCGGCGTGATCCTGGCCTCCCCTCCTCTCGACTTCCCGCTCCACGACAGTTATTTCGTCGTGGCGCACTTCCACTACGTGGTGTTCGGCACGGTGGTGTTCGCGATGTTCGCCGGGTTCTACTTCTGGTGGCCGAAGTGGACGGGTCGCATGCTCAACGAGCGTCTCGGCTACGTGCACTTCTGGATGCTGTTCGTCGGGTTCCACATGACCTTCCTCATCCACCACTGGCTCGGCGTCGAGGGCATGCCGCGGCGCTATGCCGACTACGCGGATCAGGACCAGTTCACCTGGCAGAACCAGGTGTCCACGATCGGTGCGATCATCCTCGGCGCCTCGATGCTGCCGTTCTTCCTGAACGTCTGGATCACCGCCCGCAAAGCACCCAAAGTACTGGTCAACGACCCGTGGGGGTACGGTGCTTCGCTGGAATGGGCCACGTCGTGCCCGCCGCCGCGGCACAACTTCACGTCCATGCCCCGCATCCGCAGCGAGCGTCCGGCGTTCGATCTGAACCATCAGGGCGTGACCGAAGGTCCGGTCGCCCCTCCGCCACCGGACTCGAGGAGGACGCCCGACTGACGCCTCCTCTGAGGGGGAGGGATCCGACACCGACCGGCACGATGAACCGAAGGAGCACCCGATGAAGGCCATGACGTACCGCGGACCGTACAAGATCCGCGTCGAGGAGAAACCCGATCCGGCGATCCAGCATCCGAACGACGCGATCGTCCGCGTCACGAGAGCAGCCGTCTGCGGTTCGGACCTGCATCTGTTCCACGGCATGATGCCCGACACCCGCATCGGGCACACCTTCGGTCACGAGATCGTCGGGGTGGTCGAGGAGGTCGGTCCCTCCGTCGAGACCCTGCGACCGGGCGACCGGGTGATGGTGCCGTTCAACATCTACTGCGGCTCCTGCTTCTTCTGCCGCCGAGGCCTCTTCTCCAACTGCCACAACGTGAACCCCAACGCGACCGCCGTCGGCGGGATCTACGGGTACTCGCACACGACGGGTGGGTACGACGGCGGGCAAGCGGAGCGTGTCCGCGTGCCGTTCGCGGACGTCGGCCCGTCCGTGATCCCGGAGTGGCTCGCCTCCGAGGACGCGCTGCTCCTCACCGACGCGTTCTCGACCGGCTACTTCGGGGCTCAACAAGCCGACATCGCGGAAGGGGACACGGTCGTCGTCTTCGGCGCCGGGCCCGTCGGGCTGGCTGCCGCCCGTTCGGCCTGGTTCCTCGGCGCGGGGCGGGTGATCGTGGTCGACCACCTCGACTACCGACTCGAGAAAGCCCGCAACTTCGCCTTCGCCGAGACGATGCACCTGCACGAGGCCGGGGACATCGTCCTCGCACTGAAGAAGGCGACCGGCTACCTCGGGGCGGACGTGGCGATCGACGCGGTCGGCGCGGAGGCGGACGGCAGCGTCATACAGCACGTGTCCAGCGCGAAGCTCAAGCTGCAGGGCGGTTCGCCCGTCGCCGTGAACTGGGCCATCGACAGCGTGCGCAAGGGCGGCACCGTGTCGATCCTCGGCGCGTACGGTCCTCTGGTGACCTCGGTGCGCCTCGGCGACATCCTGAACAAGGGGCTCACGGTACGCGGCAACCAGGCGCCCGTGAAACGGCAGTGGCCGCGTCTGCTCGACCACATCCGGTCCGGGCACATCCGTCCGTCCGAACTGCTCACCCATCGCTTCCCGCTCGAGCACATCGCCGAGGCCTATCACGTGTTCTCGTCCAAGCTCGACGACTGCATCAAGCCGCTCATCGTCGTCGGAGAGGAATGACCATGCCGTACGAAGGATCCCGGCCCGTCCCGGCGCCGACCCCGGACAAACTACGCTCCCGCATCCCGGGCTGGGGCGCGGATCTCGCGCCGGAGCATCGCCGCACGTGGCAGGAACGAGAGGACATCGGCGACACCGGTGCGCACTGGGACCTCCCGGAACGCCAGGGCCCCGACCGCGGTCGCGAACGCTCGATCGAGCACGGCATGCTCCCCCCGGTCTGGGGTACCGCGCAGCCGCTGCACGGCCTGTCCGGAGCCATCCGGCGCGTGGCCTACGATCGGTTCAGCGAGACGAAGAACACCCGCTGGCTCCTGCTGGTCCTGGGCGACCGCGTCGACGCCGTCACAGCGCATGCCCGCTCGCTGCTCACCCGGCGACCGGACGACCCGATCACCCAGACCGGCGTCCTCGCGGAGCCGCGTCACCGTCCGCTCGCCTCACGGTTCGGACGTGGCCGCATCGACCTCCGGCACACCTGGCTCGACCCCATCATCGTCGTGGGTCCCTGGGTGCTGACGGTGGTCCTGGGCGTCCGCGAGCTTCGTCGTCTCGGGCGCCGACGCTGAGCCGGGACCAAGACGACGTGGTGGCGCTCAGCGCTGCAGGATGCCTGCGGTGACGACCTCGGGACGGAGGTCGAGCCGCCGCAGCAGCTGCGCGTTGAGCGCCACGACGATCGTGGACAGCGACATCAGCACCGCCCCCACCGACATCGGCAGCACGAACCCGATCGGAGCCAGCACGCCGGCGGCGAGTGGGACGGACAGCAGGTTGTACCCCGCCGCCCACCAGAGGTTCTGCTTCATCTTCCGGTAGGAGGCGCCGGACAACTCGATGACGGACAGCACGGCACGGGGGTCGTCGCCCGCGAGGATGACCCCCGCGGACGCGATCGCCACGTCGGTTCCCGCGCCGATCGCGAGCCCCACGTCGGCCTGGGCGAGGGCGGGCGCATCGTTCACACCGTCGCCCACCATGGCGACCTTGCGACCCTCGCGCTGCAACTCCTGCACCTTCGCCGCCTTGTCCTCCGGCCGGACGCCGGCGAACACGCGATCGATGCCGAGATCCTCCGCGACGGTGTGCGCGACGGCCTCGGCATCTCCCGTGATCATCACGACCTGCACGCCGAGAGCGTGGAGTGCATCGACCGCCTCCCTCGACTCGGCCCGGACCTCGTCGGCGAGCTTGAGCGCGCCGACGACCCGACCGTGGCGCAGCACGTGCAGGATGATCGCCCCGTCTGCACGCCAGCGATCGGCGACGGGAAGCTCCTGCACCCCCTCCTCGCTCAGGAGGTGCGGGCCGCCGACCCGGATCGTGGCACCGTCGACGGTGGCTGTGACGCCGACCGCCGGGGAGGACGAGAAGTCGCGGCTGGCAGGCACCCGGAGCTCCTTGTCGCGGGCGGCACGCACGATCGCCTTCGCCAGCGGGTGCTCGCTGTCGGCCTCGGCCGCTGCGGCAAGCGCCAGAACCTCGTCGGCTGTGCTCTCAGCGGCCACTGCGACCTCGGACACGACGGGCTCGCCCTTGGTCAGGGTGCCCGTCTTGTCGAACAGCACGGTGTCGACGGTGCGCATGCTCTCCAGCGCGAGCCGATCCTTCACGAGGACGCCGCCGCGGGCCGCGCGCTCGGTCGCGATCGACACGACGAGCGGGATCGCGAGCCCCAACGCGTGCGGGCAGGCGATCACGAGGACGGTGATCGTGCGGATTACGGCGTCGTCCGCCAGACCGACGGCGCTCCAGACCACCGCAGTGATCACGGCGGCGCCGAGCGCGAACCAGAACAGCCAGCCCGCAGCGGTGTCGGCGAGGCGCTGCGCGCGCGAGGAGGAGTTCTGCGCCTCCGTCACGAGCCGCTGGATCCCCGCGAGCGTCGTGTCGTCTCCGGTCGCGGTGATCTCGACGCGCAGCCCGGAGTCGGTGGCAACGGTGCCTGCCGTCACGGGGTCTCCGGTCGCACGGGTGACGGTCCGGGACTCCCCCGTCACCATGGACTCGTCCATCGAAGCGCGGCCGTCGACGATGCGGCCGTCGGCGGGGATGCTGCCGCCGGGGCGCACCACCACGATGTCGCCCACGTGAAGCTCCGAGGGCGAGACCAGGACGACCCGATCGCCCTCGATGCGCTCGGCCTCGTCCGGCAGCAGGGCGGCCAGTGAGTCGAGCGCGGAGGTGGTCTGTGCGAGCGACCGCATCTCGATCCAATGACCAAGCAGCATGATGACGATCAGCAATGCGAGCTCCCACCAGAAATCGAGCTCATGGTGCAGAAGGCCGAGGCTGGCTCCCCACGAGGCGACGAACGCCACGGTGATCGCGAGGCCGATGAGCAGCATCATCCCTGGCTTGCGGGCGCGGATCTCGCTGAGCGCGCCGACGAGGAACGGCTTGCCTCCCCACACGTACATGACGGTGCCGAGGACGGGCGACACCCAGGTCAGGCCAGGGATGTCGGGAAGCCGGTAGCCGAGGATCATCGCGAACATGCCGGAGAGCAGCACGGTGGGGACCGCGAGGACGAGCATGATCCAGAACAGACGCCGGAACTGGGCGACATGGTCGCCGTGTCCGGCATGGCCGCCGTGCCCCGCGTGACCGCCGTGTCCCGCATGGCTGCTGTGATGGCCGTGCTCTGCGTGAGCGGCGTGCTCTGCGTGAGCGGCGTGGTCCGTATGACCGCTCTGCGCGGCAGGCGCGGCGTGACTCGCGTGGGTGTCGGCCGTGTCCGCCGCGGACGGGCCGTGGGCGGTGTGGTCGGAATGGTGGTGCGGGGTGCTCATGGGTTCCCTCCAACGTCGATGATGACGTGCGGGGCCGGTTCTGTCCCGGCCCCGCACGGGGGTCAGGCCGCCTTCGTGTACTTCGCCGGATCGGCGTCGAACGCCGGTCCGCAGCCCGCGCAGCAGAAGTAGTAGCGCGTGCCCTCGTAATCGCGGTACAGGCCCGCTGCCTCGGCCGTGGCGATCACGACCGGGGTGCCGGTCATGACGGGGCATTCAGCCATGCCTTCGGCGGGGGGCGCGAGCAGGTCGGTGCGCCCCTCGGCGGCGACGCCGCTCTGACGCGGCACGCTGCAGCAGGATCCTGCGGGGGAATCGGACATGTCGATGCTCCTCTTTCGTTCGTTCACGGGGTGTCCCCCGCCGTGCTGCGGAAGGACCGCAGGCGGAGGCTGTTGCCGACGACGAAGACGCTCGAGAAGGCCATCGCCGCGCCGGCGAGCATGGGGTTGAGCAGCCCGAGGGCCGCGAGCGGGATCGCCGCGACGTTGTAGGCGAATGCCCAGAACAGGTTGCCCTTGATCGTCCTCAGCGTGCGTCGGGAGAGCCGGATGGCGTCGGCCGCGCTGCGCAGATCGCCGCGGACGAGCGTGATGTCGCTCGCCTCGATCGCCGCGTCGGTGCCCGTCCCCATCGCTAGGCCGAGGTCGGCCTGCGCGAGTGCCGCGGCATCGTTGACGCCGTCTCCGACCATGGCGACGACCTTGCCCTCTCCCTGGAGTCGGCGCACCACATCGACCTTGTCTCGGGGCAGGACTTCCGCGATGACCTCGCCGATCCCCACCTCGCGCGCGATCTGCTCCGCCACGGCACTGTTGTCGCCCGTGAGGAGGACCGGCGTGAGGCCCAACTCCCTGAGCTGCGCCACCGCCTCCGCACTGGTGGGCTTCACCGTGTCGGCGACGACGAGCACACCGCGCGCCCGGCCGTCCCAGCCCACCGCGATCGCGGTCTTGCCCTGTGCTTCCGCCTCGGCCTTCGCGGCGCTCAGCGCCGGGGTGAGCTGCTGTGACCAGTCAGCGAGCAGGGAGGAACGACCGACGACCACCGCGCGACCGTCGACGACTCCCTGCACGCCCTTGCCCTCCACGTTCGCGAAGCCCTCGACGCGCGGCAGGGAGCCGAGCTCGCGGGTCGCCGCCGCGGCCACGGCCTGCGCGATCGGGTGCTCCGATGCGTCTTCTAGGGCACCCGCCAGGCGGAGCAGCTCCGCGCGCTCGACCCCCTCATCGGTGTGCACAGCGGTGAGCGTCATGCGGCCGGAGGTGACGGTTCCCGTCTTGTCGAGCAGGACGGTGTCCACCTTCCTCGTCGATTCGAGAACCTCCGGCCCCTTGATGAGGATGCCCAGTTGCGCGCCACGTCCCGTTCCGACGAGAAGGGCGGTCGGGGTCGCCAGGCCGAGCGCGCAGGGGCAGGCGATGATCAGCACCGCGACGGCGGCGGTGAAGGCCGCGGACGCGGGGAAGCCGGTCAACAGCCACGCAGCGAGGGTTCCCAGCGCGACGACGATGACGATCGGGACGAAGATGCCGGACACGCGGTCGGCGAGCCGCTGCACCTCGGCCTTCCCCGTCTGTGCGTCCTCCACGAGTCGCGCCATCTGCGCGAGCTGCGTATCGGCGCCGACGCGGGTCGCGCGGACGACGAGCCGTCCGCCCGCGTTCACGGTGGCGCCGGTCACGGCATCACCCTCTCGGACCTCCACGGGGACGGACTCGCCGGTCAGCATCGAGACGTCGACGGCCGACGTGCCGGAGACGACCACGCCGTCGGTGGCGATCTTCTCCCCGGGGCGCACGACGAACTCGTCCCCTGCCTGCAGCTCGCCGATCGGGATACGTGTTTCCACGCCGTCGCGGCGCACCGCCACCTCTTTCGCGCCGAGCTCCAGGAGTGCGCGCAACGCCGCCCCGGCCTGACGCTTCGAGCGCTTCTCGAAGTAGCGGCCGGCGAGGATGAACGTGGTCACCCCGGCTCCGACCTCGAGGTAGATGTTCCCGGCGCCGTGACTGGGCGCGATGGTCAACTCGAACGGGTGCGTCATGCCCGGCATGCCGGCTGTGCCGAAGAACAGGGCGTACAGCGACCACAGGAGCGCGGCGATCGTGCCCATCGAGATGAGCGTGTCCATCGTGGCGGCGCCGTGGCGGAGATTGGTCCACGCCGCCTGGTGGAAGGGCCAGGCTCCCCACACGATGACCGGCCCGGCGAGCGCCAGCGACAGCCACTGCCAGTACGTGAACTGCAGGGCCGGGATCATCGCCATCGCGATGACGGGCACCGTCAGCACGGCGGAGACGATGAGCCGCTGGCGCACCGACGCGAGCTCCACGTCCGGCGCCTCCCCGCCGGGCTCCGGACGGACGGGCTCGGCGGGAGCCGGCATCGCCGCGGTGTACCCGGTCTTCTCCACCTCGGCGATGAGGACGGCCGGGTCGAAGCCCGCGGGCGCGGTGACCTTGGCCTTTTCGGTGGCGTAGTTCACGGTCGCGGTGACACCGTCGAGACGATTGAGCTTCTTCTCGATCCGCATGGCACACGAGGCGCAGGTCATGCCGCCGATCTCGAGTTCCACGCTCGTCGGATCGGTCAGTGACGATGTGTCCGTCATGGTGTCCTCCCGTCAGGACCGGGCGGCCTGGTAACCGGCCTCGTCCACGGCGGCGAGGACGGCGGCGTCGTCGACGGGTCCCGTGCTGCGCACGACGAGTTTCCCGCTCTGCGCGCTGACATCGATGCCGTCGACGCCGGGAATCCGGGACACTTCCTCGCGAATCGCGACTTCGCAGTGACCGCAGCTCATTCCGGTGACCTGGTACTCGCTCGTGCTCATGGTTCTTCCTTTCCTTCGGCATACCCCCCTGGGGTACTACCTCAGGCCAACTCTATACCCTGCGTAGGTATTCCCGCACCCTCCACCGGCGCCGGGGCTCCCCCACCGCGGGTGAGCACGGGATGGTACACCGACCCTCGAACTGCGAGGATCCGCGCATGGACACTGCCTCCCTGCCGTCGTGGCGTGACACCGCCACACGTCGCGCCCTCGAGTCGTTCGTCGCCTCCGTGACCGCCGGGCCCCGTGCGGTCCCGGTCGCTGAGCGCATCGCCGTCTTCGACAACGACGGCACGCTCTGGTCGGAGAAGCCCATGCCTACCCAGCTCCACTACGTGGTGGAGCGCTGGCGGGAGGCGGCCATCCGAGATCCCTCCCTTGCCGACGCGCAGCCCTACCGCGCCGCGGTCACGGGCGACCTCGCCTGGCTCGGAGCCGCGATCGACAAGCACTACGCCGGCGACGACTCCGACCTCGGCGTCGTCCTCCAGGCGCTCGTCGGGCTCACCGACGGCGTCAGCGTGGAAGAGTACGCGCGGTCGGTGACGGAGTTCTATCGCACCGCCCAGCATCCGCTCCTCGGACGCCCCTACGCGGACGCGGTGTACCGGCCGATGGTCGAGCTCCTTCGCTACCTCGAAGGCCACGGCTTCACCTGCTACATCGTGTCAGGCGGCGAGCGCGACTTCATGCGGCCGATGACGCAGGCGAACTACGGCATCCCTCCCGAGCGCGTGATCGGTTCGGCGCTGGGCCTCACCTATGACGAGAGGGATGCCGACGTCCACTACTCCTCGGCCCTGGCGTTCTTCGACGACGGCCCCGAGAAGCCGGTGCGAATCTGGAGCCGGGTCGGCCGACGCCCCCTGCTCGCGGCCGGCAATTCGAATGGCGACATCCCGATGCTCGACTTCGCGCGGCGCGGCCCCCGCCCCGGACTCGCGCTGCTCATCCATCACGATGACGCCGGACGCGGGGACACGCCCTACGACACGGGCGCCGAGCAGGCGCTGGAATCCGCAGTCGACCGGGGCTACACCGTGGTGAGCGTCAGGGACGACTGGGCGTCGGTGTTCCCCCCTCCCGCCTGAGGCGGAGAGCATCGGGCGATCACAGGGCGCAGCGGAACCCGATGTGCGTCATGGCGGTGTCCTCGGCCTGAGCCGATCGCGCCGCCGGCCGGTACCGCAGGCAGTACTCCGGTGCGCAGAGGTGAGAGCCGCCCTTGAGGACTCGGCGTGGGATGGGCGACCCCGGCTCGGAGGACAACAAGCTCGCGCGCTGGCCCGCGTCCACCCCCACGGTCCCGGGAGGAACGTGCCGGTGTGTCCAGTAGTCCGCCGTCCACTCCCACACGTTCCCGATCATGTCGCGCAGGCCGTAACCGTTGGCGGGGAACGACCCGACCGGGGCCGTGCCGACCCAGCCACCGGCGCCGTCGTTCCGGTACGGGAAGGCACCTTGCCAGGTGTCGGCCATGAGGGCGCCGTCCGGCTTCGTCTCCTCGCCCCACGCGAACCGAGCGCCGACGAGGCCGCCCCGCGCCGCCCACTCCCATTCCGCTTCGGTGGGCAGCCGCTTGCCGGCCCAGGCCGCGTACGCAGCGGCGTCAGGGAAGGCGATCTGCACGACCGGATGGTCGAGGCGGTCCTCGATCGACGATGACGGCCCGAAGGGGTGCCGCCAGGACGCTCCCGGCTCCCAGCGCCACCACTGCCGCCAGTCGCGCAGATCGACCGGTCCGCGCGTCGGGGTGAACACCATCGCGCCGGGAACGAGGTCCTCCGGGTGCACGCCCGGGTAGTCGGCGGGGTCCATCGGCCGCTCGGCGATCGTGATGTACCCGGTGTCCTCGACGAAGGCGGAGTACTGGCGGTTGGTCACGGGGTGCTCGTCCAACGTGAACGGCTCCACCCTTCGCTCGTGCACCGGTCCCTCCTCCGGGTAGAACTCGTCCGACCCCATGAGGAGGGTGCCGCCGGGGATCGCTCTCATCGCCACCATGCCCACATGCTATGGTCGCCGATCTCGTGGTTCACTCGCGCGACAGCATGGCAGCCGCCTCGAGCTCCAGGTCGAGGTACTGTTCCGCGCTCACGTCGATCGCCACGCCCAGTAGTTTGCCGCCCGTGAACGGGAACGGGTTGCGATATTGCGCGCTCACCGGATCGGCACTGTCCCACCCGACGCACAGCCCGTCACCGCAGAGCGTGAACTTGCCCACTTGCGCGCGCATCGGCCCCGACGCCACCGCCCGGTCGTCGACGTAGAGCGTGGTGGTCCCGAGGGACTCGCCGTGCTCACCGGCTCCCTCCCGGACGAACTCCACGCCCAGAGTGTGCGGCCCCGGGGTGAGCTCGTCCGACGCGAACGTCTGCTCCGGCGGGATGCCGAGGAAGTTGTACACGTACGTCAGCCGGTTGTCCTTGATGAAGAGCGAGTGCCCACCGAAGCGGGAGCCGTGTGCGAAGATGACGCCCTCTGCGCCCTCGTCGAGGACCACGTCGGCGATGATCTTGTAGGAGCGGCCCCGCACGTTGACCGCGACGCTTTCGGGCACGGCCGCCGTCCCCGGGAAGTACAGGTACCGGTCGCGAGGCGGCTCCGCCTGCGGGCGGGCGACGTTCAGCAGCTCGCGCGCCGAACGATCGTCCAGCGGGAGCGCGAAGTTCGCCTCCGCCTCCGCGAACCACGCCGCGATCAGCTCCTGCAGCTTCTCCGGGTGGGTCCCGGAGAGGTCGTTCGACTCGGACCTGTCCTCCGCGACGTGATAGAGCTCCCAGACGTCGTCATCGAAGTGACCTTTCCCGCTCAACGGAGCGTGCACCGCCGCCGCCTTCCAGCCGTCCTTCCAGATCCCGCGCGTCCCGAGCATGGAGTAGTACTGCACCTTCTTCTCCGTCGGCCCGTCCGAAGCGGCATCGAAGGAGTACTTCATGGAGACCCCGTCGAGGGGGCGTTGCACGACCCCGCGGAAGGTCTCGGGCATCTCGATACCGATGACGTCCAGCACGGTAGCCACCACATCGACCGAGTGGTGGTACTGGTGGCGCAGCTCTCCCTTGGCGGCGATGCCCTTCGGCCAGTGGACGACGAGAGGATCGCACGTGCCCCCTGCGTACTGCGAGTATCGCTTGAACATCTGGAACGGCGTGGAGAACGCCGCCGCCCACCCGGTCGGATAGTGGTTGTAGGTGTCCGCCGAGCCGAGCCGGTCGATCATCGCGAGGTTCTCGGCGAGGTCGTCGGGGTAGCCGTTGAAGAACTTGTTCTCATTCACGGACCCGTCCGGCGACCCCTCCCCCGAGGCGCCGTTGTCTGCACAGTAGAAGATGACTGTGTTGTCGAGTTGTCCGGTCTCCTCGAGGTAGTCGACGATCCGGCCCACCTGGGCGTCCGTGTACTCCGAGAATCCGGCGAACACCTCCGCCATCCGGGCGAACAGCCTCCGCTCGTCGCCGCTCAACTCCGCCCAGGGGCGCACGTGGTCGGCCGGGTTCGCGGCGTCCTCCGGCAGCGGATTGAACGGCGTCAGCTGCGTGCCCTCCGGCAGGATGCCCTTCGCGATCATCCGGGCGAGCACCCACTCGCGGTAGGCATCGTAACCGTCGTCGAAGGCCCCCTTGTACTTGTCGATGTACTCCTGCGGCGCGTGGTGCGGGGCGTGGTTGGCACCGGGACAGAACCACATGTACCAGGGCTTGGAGGGATTCGACGCCTGCTGGTTGCGGAGCATCGCGAGCGCCTGGTCCGCGAGGTCCTTGGAGAGGTGATACCCGTCCTCCGGGCGGTACGGCTGCTCGATGAAGTGGTTGTCCTCGACGAGGTCGGGGTACCAGTTGTTCGTCTCCCCGCCGAGGAATCCGTAGAACCGGTCGAAACCCAGCTGCAGCGGCCACGTCGACCGGCTGCCCCCCGGCGCGATGTCCTCCTCGGGAACGTTGTGGTTCTTTCCGAGCCAGAACGTGCTGTACCCGTTCTCCTGCAGCACCTGGCCGATCGTGGCACACTCCGCGGGGAGTCGACCGGCGAAACCGGGGAACCCGTTGGTGCCCTCCATGATCACGCCGGCGCGATTGACGTGGTGGTTGCGTCCGGTGAGCATCGTGGACCGCGTCGGCGAGCAGAGCGCCGTCGTGTGCCACTGCGTATAGGTCAGGCCACCGGCGGCGAGACGGTCCATCGTCGGCATCGCGATCCGTCCCCCGTAGGGCGACCACGATGCCAACCCCGTGTCGTCGTAGAGCACGACGAGCACGTTCGGCGCCCCGTCGGGCGCTTTCCGCAGCTCGTAGGGCGCCCAGTCCGGACGGGAGTCGCGGACATCCAGCGTGATCTCGCCCGAGAAGTCCGAGTTGAATTCCGACATCGTCTCTCCTTCGCTCACGGCGGGGCCCAGCCCCTTCGGGGTGAGTCTCCCGCGCCGACGGCACTGCGGCCGGGCGCCCTCACCCCGCGAGGGTGACCCCGGCGACGCTTTCGTCTTCCCCCCGCTCGTGTGCCGTGTCCGCCGACGGCGCGGGACGCCGCAAGAGCTCCACGAGCAGCGTCAGCACCAGCACGCCGATCGCGACGCCGATGACAGCACCGAAGGTGACGGGGCGGTTCGCCAGCAGAATCAGCACACCGATCGCCATCCCGGCGAGGAGGATCGCACCGCGATAGCGGTCGACCGCGCGTCCGAATCGCCCGGTGGAGAGTCCGCGCGCTTCCGCGGCGCCGCGCACAGCGGCGAACCCGCTCTCGGTGAGCCCGCGGACGGTCGATGCGCTCCGGCTCGATCCGGCCAGCCAGGCCCAGACCGCGATCAGCACGCCGACCAGCGCCAGCGCCGCGACGGTCGACCCGAGCAGGGCTTTGAGCTGGTCGAACAGGGCTTCGGCGGCCGCGGCCGTCATGATCGAGGGGCTCACGGCTCCGACGAAGAATCCGCGCCCCAGCCCGATGCCCGCCGAGAGAAGGAGGAACACCACAGCGAACCCCGCGCTCGTCCAGAGGAGCGCTCGGGGTCGGTTCACCGCGAGGACGACGCCGAGAACGACGAGGCCGAGAACGACCCAGGGCAGCCAGAAACCTGCCGCGACGGCGAGCTGGTAGACCGTGCGCACGAGCACGAGCGCATCGGCCTGGACCACCGGGATCGTGCGGTCGATCACGGGGATCAGCTCGGCGAATCCGGCTCCGCGCTCCGCGAGTGCCTCCTTGACCCGCTCCACGACCACCCCCAGGTCGACGGAGAGCACTCCGTCCGCGCCGAGCTGCAGGGCCGTGCCCGGTTCGTCCTGGAGGATCGCCACCGCACGCTCGTGGGTGAAGCGCAGGGACTCCGCCCAGATGTCCGCGAACTGCCGCGAGGACACCACGTCATGCACCACCGTGTCGATCAGCGAGGAGAGGCCGGTGGCGGCAGGTGCCTGCAGCAGACCGAGAGCAGACTCGGCGCGTGGAGGCAGATCGAGGGTTCGGAGCCCGTCGAACAACTCCCCGACCACTGCGTCCACGTCGACCTGCTCGTCGATGGCGGCGGTGACCTGGTCGGCGACGAAGTCCTGAACGGCCGGATTTTCCGCCAGCGGGCCGAACGTCGCGACGAACCGATCGGCGTCCACGAGCTGGAGTCGCGCCCACGTCCCCATGGCGGCGATGGGCGCGAGGAGGACCGCGATCACCAGGACGACCCCGGCGAGGATGCTCCGACCCGACACCCTGTGCTTCGGCCGTCGCAGCGCCTCGTTCTCCTGTTCCAGCTCTCGAAGCCGCGCCCGCAGCTCGTCGATCTCGCTCATCCGTGCCTCGCCTCGGTCGCGATCAGTTCAGCAGCTTGCGCTTGGCGGCCGTGAACTCCTCCTCCGTCAGCACGCCCGACGCCTTCAACGACCCGAGCTCCTGGAGCTTCGCGATCAGATCGTCCCCCTGTGCCGCCGCGGCGGCGGCCGGCGCGGCCGCTGGCGCGGGTGCGTACTGTGCGGCAGCGTTTTGCGCTGCGGCGTCCAGCTGCGCCTGCTGCTGCGCGGCCTCGTACTGTTGCTGCTCGTATTCGCTCTGGGCGCGACGCTCCTGATGCCGCATCGCCGCCCCCTGCACCGCGCTGGCCGTACCGGCCACGACGGCGGTGCGCGCGGCGAGACCGATGAGGCCAGGCCGACCGAATCTTCTCAAGGGCATGTCACTCACCTTCCTGATCGAGGATGTCCATCACCGCGTTCACGACCGGCGCCGGAACCCGCTCGCTGCGGAGTACCTGCCCTCCCGCGGCGGCGAGGTCCTGGGCGAGGATGCGAGCGAAGGCGAGCTCCAGGACGACGACGGCCGCCGAGCGTCCGGGCGGCACGATCTCCGCGAGGGCGAGGACGTCCTCCTCGCTCGCGAGGCCGGCCGCGATCGGCTCTAGCCCCCCGAGCGACAGGGCCGGGTCACCCTCCTCGATCTCGAGGATGTCGATGGTGCCGTCCGCCGCCTTCGCCAGCAGCACGAAGTCCAGCACGCGCACGACCCCGCGCGAGACCAGGTCGGCCAGCGCGCCGAACGTCGCCGGATCCGGCCGTTCGCCCTCGAAGCCCACGAGATAGAACTCGGCGGGCCCGAATCGGAATTCCTTCATGTCGCCACCCTTTCGTCCGCGAGCAGGATCGCACCCTCGCATCGCGCGTACATACGGTGTCTCACCCCCACCGGGTGAGCGGAGGAGCTGGCCCTCCTTCCGCGACTGTCAGGATCGGGGAACGAGACGGATGAGACCGACAGGGGTGGACATGAGGGGTCGTGCGCTCGGCGACGTCGCGTTCGTCCTGGTCGAGCTGCGCCGCGAACGCCCGGGGCCGCCCGTGCTGGAGCCCCTGCTGCGGCAGGTCGAGGCCGGCCGGATTCGGGTCCTCGACTTCCTGGTCGTGCGCCGCGATGCCGAGGGACACCGCATCACGGAGATCGACGCCGAGGATTTCACCCTCGCGGGCCTCCGCCTCTACGCCCCCGGGCTCATCGCGCTCGACGACGTCTCCCACTTCCTTCCCTGGGTACCGTTGGGGTCGACGGCCGCGGTCGTGCTCGTCGAGCAGCTCTGGGACGTTCACTTCCTGCGTGAGGTCGAGGAGGCGGGCGACCGGGTACTGGCGAGGCAGAGCATCCCGTCCGCGATCGCGAACGTCGCTCTCGTCGGCACCCTGCCCTCGCCTCCCTGATGCGGTCCCGGCATCACACCGTCACGCGCACGGCCTCGCGCCGCGACGTCACTCCGAGCTTCCGGTAGATCGCCCGCTGGTGCGTCTTGACCGTGTTCACCGAGACACGCAGCTCCGCGGCGATCTCCGGCAGCGTCCGCGCCGTCTGCATCTGATGGAACACATCGCGTTCACGCTCGGAAAGACGATCCGTCACGCTCCCCGCCGCGTCCACCGTGAGGCACCGCCCGATGAAGTCCTCGAACTGCGTGCCGTGGTGCAGATGCGCCCTGACCAGCCGGCGCACCTCGGTCTCGCCCGGGCCGAAGAGCACGAGGAGGTTCTCCGAGGCGGCGACCGCGAGCGCCGCCTCGCACAGCTCGTGGGCATCCTCGTGATGCCCGGACGCCCGCCGGAGGACCGCCGCAGTGATGAGCGTGGCCGCCTTGACGTAGGACACCTCTGTGGAGGCGCGCATCGCGCGAAGCATCTCCAGAGCCGCCGCGTGCTGCTGCGCTCGCCGCAGGACGCCCGACAGGGCGACACCGACCAGCGGCAGGTCCGTGCCCACGTACTTCCTCGCGATGCGCAGTGCGCGTTCCCTCCGGCCCACGGCCTCCTCGAGCAACGCCACGGCGGACTCCCGGAACGCCGGCCACGCGACCCCCTGCACCGGCTCGATCGGAAGCTCCTGGACGCCGATCGCCGCCCGGCGGCACATGCTCACGTCTCCGGTCAGTGCCGCGGCGTACGCGGTCATCATGCGTGCATGGCCCGCAAGCCCGCGCCCGGCACCGGCCACGTCGCGAACGGCGTCGAAGAGCCGCACCGCCTCCTCGGCATCGCCACCCCAATAAGCGACCCATCCTGCGGCGGACGTGCCGCTTCCTCGGGCGAAGGTGTTGACCGGGAGCCGGGAGTCCGCGTCGCGGCCGTTCTCCTTCAGCACGGAGTCGGCCTCGGCAAGGCGGCCGGAGGTTGCCAGACCGTACGCGAGGTGACCGAGGGCCCGGGTCGTCAGTTCCGCGTCGCCCGCGTCCCGCGCTTCCCGCGCCGCCGCGGAGAAGTACTCGACCGCGATGTCGGGGGCTTCGCGATGGTGCAGCGCGGCCCATCCGAGCAGATGGTTGAGCGCCACCCGTCCCCCGTACATCCCCTGATCCTCAGCGTTGAGCACCGCCTGGATCTCGGGGCCGGAGACAGCCTTCTCGACCGAGGACTCCGCAAGGAGCAGGCGCACGATGCTCAGCACGGCCGGTTCGGCGTGCACGTGCGCCCGGTCGAGGATCGCCTCCGCGCGTCGGCACAGCTCGCGGGCCACGCGGTGGTCTCCGAGGACATCGCTGGCACCGGCGCGGACGAGGAGCAGGAGCGGATCATCCGGGGTGTCGCGCAGGAGCATCGTCGCGGTCCGCTCCACGTCGCTCGCGGACGCTGCGACCACGAGACCCAGCCAGTGGCGGAGCAGGATCTCTCTGGCCTCCGCACGATCTCCGGCACGGCGGGCGTGCGTGACGGCCGCGATGGGATCGGTGCGCTCCAGTGCGCGGGCGGCACGGCGGTGCACGGCGACGTACCGATCCGCGTCGGCGACGGAAAGGTCCGCGCAGCGACGCGCGAACGCGGGATGCCAGCGATACGACGGGCCGTCCGGGCCGTCGAAACGGTCCAGGAACAGGCCGAGCCGGACGCAGCTCTCGAGCATCTCCGCCGCATCCTCCCTGGCGGTCACGAGAGCGGCGGTATCGGGCCTCAGCTCAGCGCAGGCGGTGGCGTCGAGGACGAATGACGCGAGAGTGCCGGGCAGCACGTCCAGCACATGCTCGCGGACGTACTCGCCGAGGAAGGACGAGGGGCTCGTCGCCCCCGCGACCGGGAGGGCACCGCCGATCAGCAGGAGGCGGACGGCGATCGGCCACCCTCCCGTCTCCTCCAGAACCGCCGCGGCGTCGGGACGGTCCGTCGCGGACGCCGAGAGACTCTCGATCTCCTGCCTGGTGAACCGGAGAGTCTCGATGCCGACGAAGCACTCCGGATGCGTGAGGCGATGACGGGAGAGGGTCAGCTCGATCAGCGTGGTCCCGACGAGGATGAGGCGCAGGCCCTCCGGAGCCTGCTCGGCGAGCATGCCGAGCAATCCCTCGCGCCAGGCCTCGCCGGCACGATGGGCATCGTCGACGATGAGGTACACGGGACGCTCCCCATCGTGGAGGGCGGTGCAGATCTCCCGGTACGCCCGACGAGGATCCCCCGGATCGCGCCGGACCTCGAAGGGACGGCCCGAGCGGTCGGCGGCGAGCGCCAGCGCGTCGACGACACCGGACGTCACCAGGGCGGGGTCGTCATCGGAGGCGCTCAGCTCCAGCCAGGCGACATCCTCTCGCGCCGCCGCCCAGGCCGCGACCGCCGTCGTCTTCCCGTAGCCGCTGGGAGCGCTCAGCACCGTCACGCCATCCGCATCCACGGCCGCCGTGATCGCCATGGTCACGCGGTCCCGGCGCAGCACGCCGGCAGGAGGGGCGGGCGGCCGGAAACGCATCGCCGGTCCCGGCCTCGTGGAACGTACGGGAGGCGACATGCCAACACGAAACCACGGGCGGGAACTCCGCCCCTAGCCATCGGACCGGCAATCACCCGGATGAATGTGGGCGGGAAGAATCAGAGCTTGATCGGAAAGGTGGCGAGCAGGACGACGCCGATGACCGCGATGAAACCGCTGAGGCCCAGGAAGACCGTGCGGCGCCACATCGCGCGCTGGTTCTGCGAGAGCGCGGCGAAGAACAGCACGAGCGCGAAGAGAACCGTGAGGAGAGAGTAGTCGTCGCCGCGCTGATTGTTCCGCAAGGCGTCGGCGAACCGCGCATCAGCCTCGGCGGACAGCTCTTCGGCCTCGACCGTTCCCGGAGGGACGTACTCCTCCATCACGAACGGTCCCCGCTCGCTCCGCCCGCCCGCCTCCCAGGCGTCGAACGCCACGGCGAACTCCTCCGTGAAGCGCTGCTCGATGAACGGGACGAGGTCCGCGCGGCCGTCCGCCTCGGCGAGCACCCACTCCGTGTAGAGCGTGAGGTCGTACTGACGTGCGGCCTGCGCCGTCGCCCTGGCAGACGCCGCTTCCACGCGCGCCGACGATGCCTGGCTGAAGGCGATGGACATCTCGCCTCCCCACTTGGACGCTTCGAAACCGCACCACGCCGTGAGCACGGCGGTCACCGACAGCAGGACCACGGTGGCGACATCGAGGAACCGATGCGACGGCCGGGTCTCGCTGTGCGCGGTCATGCACTCATTCTTGGGGCCACCGCCTGTCCCGAGCCGCGACGCTCACCCGGGGCGGGTGACGTCCGATCACCGGTCGGATCGGGCGAGCCCCGGAGGGTCGGCCCGTGCGGCGGATACGCTGGCGGCGTGACCTCGCTTCCGAACTCCCCCGGCCCCGACCGGGACCGCACGATGCCGCCGGCGCTGAAGGTTCTGTTGATCCTGGCGGCAAGCGTCATCGCTCTCGCCGGCATCGCCGTCGCCCGTGAGGTGTTCGGCCCGCTGGCCCTCGCGATCGTCATCGTCGTGATCTGCGAGCCCCTCCGCCGTCCCTTCCAGCGCCGAGGCTGGCCTGCCTGGGTCGGCACGACGGCGGTGATCGTGCTCGCCTACGTGATCCTGTCGGCGATGGCCGCGCTGCTGTGGTTGGCCGGCACCCAGTTCGCCCGGCTCGTCGGCGACCTCGCGTCCCAGGATGACCTCGTGCGCACCGCAGACGGCGTCGTCGTGTGGTTGCAGTCCCTGGGGCTGGATCAGGAGGCGGCGGATGCTGCCGCCTCCGTCCTCGACCCGGAGACGCTCCTCGGCGTCGCGGGAAGCCTGGGTGCCGCGGTGCTGGGCGTGGCGACCGCCTTGTTCTTCGTCTGCGCCTACATCATCTTCCTCGCGGCGGACGCCGCTCGCTACCGCCAGGCCCGCGCTCTCTTCGGCGCCACTCACGGAGCGGTCCTCGATCGCATCACCCGGCTGCAGACGGGCGTCCGTCGCTACTACGTCGTCAATGCCGCGTTCGGTGCCGTGGTCGCGATCATCGACGGTCTCGCCCTGTGGTGGTTGGGGGTGCCCGCACCGGTGGTCTGGGCCATCCTCGCGTTCGTGACCAACTTCATCCCGAACATCGGCTTCGTCCTGGGGCTCATCCCGCCGGCGATCCTCGCCTTCGTGGTCGGCGGGTGGCCGCTGCTGCTCGGGGTGGTCGCGGTGTACTGCGTCGTCAACGTCGTCCTCCAGGTCCTCGTCCAACCCAAGTTCGTCAGCGATGCGGTCGACCTGAGCCTCACCCTGAGCTTCTTCTCCGTCATCTTCTGGACCTTCGTGATCGGGCCCCTGGGTGCGATCCTGTCGATCCCGCTGACGCTGCTCGTCCGCGCCGTCGTGCTGGAGGGCGATCCGGGCGCCAGTTGGGTGCGCTGGATCAGCGGTGATCGCACCGCCCTCCCCGCCCCGCAGGCCGCCGAGCCGCAGGCGCCACCGCGGCGACCGTTCCGACGGCGCTGACACGGCCGCGCCGTTCCGGGGCGGGCGGAAATCACCAGGGCGAGGTTCCGCGTCGCTCTGGCCGCGGACGCGAAGCGGTGCCATCGTGAAGCCGGAACGTGCCGCCGGCCGACGAAGGGAGAACGCATGCCGCGTCCGCTCGCCGGCCTGACCAGGCGCAACCTCGCAACCGAGCTCACCGCGGGGGTCACGCTCCTGGCGATCGCCATCCCGCTCAACATCGGGTATGCGCAGATCGCCGGCCTCCCGGCGACCGCGGGTCTGTACGCGCTGATCGTCCCGACGGTCGCCTACGCCCTCGTCGTCTCGTCTCGGCAGGTCGTCGCCTCACCCGACGCCGCCGCGGCTGCCCTCGTGGCTTCCTCCATCGGCGGCCTGGCGGTCGCGGGCAGCGCCGACTACGCCACGCTGGCCCTCGCCCAGGCGATCCTCTGCGGCGGGATGTTCCTGCTGCTCGCCGTCTTCAAGCTCGGATTCCTGGCGAACTTCCTCTCCAAGCCGATCCTCGTCGGTTTCGTCGGCGGCCTGGCGCTGGACATCATGGTGAGCCAGATCGCGAAGATGCTCGGGGTGAAGATCGACTCCGGAGCGGAGTTCGTCGACAAGACCGTGGCGTTGATCACCGGTTTTCCCACGCTCAACGGGTGGTCCGTGCTCCTGGCCGCCGCCTCCGTCGCGGTGCTGCTCCTCGGGAAACGCTACCTCCGTGCCGTCCCCTGGGCTCTCGTCGTCCTCATCGCAACGACGGTCGTGGTCGTGCTCACCGGCCTCGACGGGCGCGGGGTGGACGTTCTCGGGGAAGTGCCCGCCGGGCCACCGGCGCTCACCTGGCCGGTCATCGACTGGTCCCTGTGGCTCGCGCTCGTCCCGTCCGCCATCGCGCTGACGCTGGTGACCACGGCGGAGGGTCTGCTCGTGTCCCGGTCGTACGCCGAGAAGCACCGCTACCCGTTCCACGCCAACCGCGATCTGCTCGCTTTCGGGGTCGCGAACTTCGCCGCGGGCGCCCAGGGCAGCTTCGCGGTCGGGTCGTCCACCTCCCGCACGGCGGCGATGGATCAGGCGGGGTCGCGCACGCAGCTCCCGGCCCTCGTGCTCGCCGTGGGCACGCTCCTCCTGCTGCTGTTCGGCACCGCCCTCCTCGCCGACATCCCCTCTCCGGCGATCGGGGCGATCGTCGGAGTGGCGATCATCCCGCTTCTCGGTGTGCGCGACTTCATCGCCCTCTGGCGCTTGGACCGCTTCGAGTTCGTCATCGGCGCGGTCTGCTTCCTCGTGACCCTTTTCGTCGGCTCGATCGCGGGCATCGTCGTGGCGTTCGTGCTCGCGCTCGTCAACCTCGCGCAACGGGCCTCCCACCCGGCGATCGATGTCCTGGAATCCTCGGGTGACCCCGGTGAGTCCCTGCTAGAGGACGCCCCCGCCGGCACGACGACCGCCCCGGGCGTGATCGTGGTGCGCCTCGCCGCCCCCCTCTTCTTCGCCAACGGTGCCGTGTTCTCCAGTGCGGTGAAGGAGGCCGTGCGGGCAGCGGGCACCCCCTCCGTGCGGCATGTCGTGATCGACATGGAGGCCGTCACCGACGTCGACGTCACCGGGGCCGAGGCTTTCCAAGCGCTGCGGGAGTGGCTCGACGCTCAGTCGATCTCCCTGGCCTTCAGCCGCGTCCGGCCCAACACGCTCCACCGGCTCCGAGCCCTGGGACTCCTCGACCGGGAGACGGTCTACGCGACCAACCGGGCCGCCATCAAGGATCTCGCGTCGACCGACACCACGTCGCCGGCGCCGAACAGGAAGGGCGACTGAATGGGTGCCGTCATCGGGGAGATACTCCCCCTCGCCGTGGGAGTGGCGATCAGCCCCGTGCCCATCATCGCCGCGATCCTCATGCTGCTGTCCCCGAAGGCCCGCGTCACGAGCGTCGGGTTCCTGATGGGCTGGGTCGTTGGCATCGTCGCGGCGGTCACCGTGTTCACGCTGCTGTCGGCGGTGCTCCCCGAGGAGGATCCCGATGCCTCCCGCCCCGTCCGGGGCGCTATCCAGCTCCTCCTCGGTATCCTCCTGCTCGTGCTCGCCGTCGGGCAGTGGCGGAAGCGCCCGAAAGCCGGACGATCGGCCGCCCTTCCGCCGTGGATGAAGGCGATCGACACGATGTCCTTCGGCGTGGCACTCGGACTGGGACTCCTCCTCTCCGCCGTGAACCCGAAGAACCTCCTGCTCGCGGCCGGCGCCGGCGTCGACATCGGTGCCGCATCGCTGGACGTGGGTTCCACGATCCTCGTGATCGCCGTCTTCACGCTGATCGGGGCGTCGACGGTACTGGTGCCCGTCATCGGTTACCTGTTCGCGGCCGCCCGGCTGCGGGCTCCGCTCGACGCGCTCCGCGGATGGCTCGCCGCCGAGAACGCCGTCATCATGGCCGTGCTGCTGCTCGTGATCGGAGTCTCCATGATCGGCAAGGGCATCGGCAGCTTCTGAGCGCGGCGTACCGGCGCAGCGAGTGGCCGGGAAGGAGGGACGTATGGGCGAGCTCGTCGTCTCGCTGCTCCCCGTGGTTCTCGGGGTGATCCTGAGCCCGCTGGCCATCATGGCGCTTGTGGCGGTGCTGGTCTCGCGACGTGCTCGCGCGAATGGAATCGCCTACCTGCTGGGCTGGCTGGTGGGACTCGCCGGCCTGCTGGTCGTGTACCTCTGGCTGTTCCGCACGGTCGCCGTCCACGAGCGGCTCGAGCCGCCGCTCTGGGTTCCGCTCGTGCGGCTCCTGCTGGGGGTCGTTCTCACGAGCGCCGCGATCTGGGTGTATCGCAAGGGACGAGCACGAATCGTGGCGATGGCCGGGGCCTCGTCGCCGCGAGAGGTGGTCGCCGCCTCCCCCCAGCTTCCGGGATGGCTGCGCTCGGTGGAGTCGTTCCGGCCGGGTCGCACGTTCCTGCTCGGGCTCGCCCTGTTCGTCCTCAATCCCGTGGACGCGTCCTGCGCGGTCATCGCCGCCCTCGACATCTCGCTGGCCGACGTCGGTCCCCCCGCGACCGCTGCCACCGCCGTCGTCTTCGTTGTCCTCGGGGCGCTGCCGATCGCCGGCCCGGTGTTGTACGTCGTCGCCCGTGGCGCGGCCGCACAGCCGGCGCTGGACCGTCTGCGAACGTGGATCGCCGGGAACACCCATGTCCTCAACGCCGCCATGCTGCTCGTGATCGGAGGGCTGCAGCTGGACAAAGGGCTCACCGCCCTGGTCTGACGTGGGACACGCGACCTCGACCTGGAGGCACACCTGGCGGCAGCCATGGCCCGCGACGGACGACCCTGGCGGCGCCCGCGCCCTCAGAGCAATCCGAGGGCGTGGGCGGCCGCCGTCACACCGTCGCGATCCGAGACACCCAGCTTGCGGTAGATGTTGCGGACGTGGGTCTTCACGGTGTTCGGGGAGATGTACTCCTGCTGGGCGATCTGCCGCAGCGTGGCATTCCGGCTCAGCGCGGCCAGCACGATGCGTTCGCGCTGGGTGAGCTCCTCGTCGACCAGGACCCCGGCAGCGGCGAGCCGTTCCCGCACGCGTCCGGCGAGGTGCGTGCGGGCCCCGGGCGTCGCCCTGGCGGTCAGCAGACGCGAGACGACAGGGCCGGCTTCGGCGACGCGTCGCACGTGGTCCTCGGGCTCCGCCAGAGCCAGGGCGGTCGCGAGCGCGATCTGCGCACGGTCGGGCTCCCCGTCGTTCACATCGAGCTCCGCTTCCACGAGCCAGGCGTCGACCATGGATGCCGGGAGCAGACACGGCACGGAGCCCTCCAGCACGGGAGCGAGCGCGCCGCGCGCGATGCCGTCGCGGCGATCATGCGCGGCCGCGATCGCACGGAAGACGAGCACGTCTCCGACGTCACCCAGAGCCTCCTCGACAGCGGAGATGAACCGGTCGCGGAGCGTCGGCTCCTGCAGCCGATCGAAGGCACGCACCGCGAAGGCGCCCATCATGGCGTACCAGTGCGGCGGGAGTGGCAGATCGTCCCGCGGAGTCAGGGTGTCGAGGAGAGCGACCGCGGCCTCGCGGGGGTCGAGGATCTGGTCGACGCCGAGGAGCGTCCGCATCCCCCGCAGCCCCCGGGAGATGGCGGCCTCCCCGCCACTCGAGATGATCTCTGCTGCCGTCCGCAGGGTCTCTCCGGCGTCGATGGTCTGCATGCTCTCGTAGGGCACCCAGAAACGCCAGACCCTGGTGACCTCGAAGAACGGGCTGTCCGGCGCGCCGAGTTCGGTCCAGCGCCGCTCGAGCGCCGTTCCCGCCTCGATCGCGTCGCGGAGCCGGCCGCGGAACAGCCCGGCCGTAGCGAGGACGGCCTCCGCCTGCAGCTCCGCCGCACCGGCCCCGATCGCACGGGCGAGATCGCGCGCCGTGCGGGCGGTGGCCTCCGCACGGTCGAGCATGCCCACGTACAGCTCCGCCGTCGCGGCCTCGAGCAGCACGTAGGTGTCGAGCTGGTCGTCTCCGCTGAGGGCACCCAGGTCGGCGTCCGCAGCGTCGAGGATCTCCGCGATTCTGCCCCGCCGCAGCGCGGTGTGCAGCTCGATCCCGACACGCCAGCGTCGGTCGGCCTCGCACTCTTCCGCACCGATCGGTGGCACCACGATCGCCGCCGATGCGTCACCGCACGCGAGGTCCGCGGCGGCGGCGAGCATACGCACGGTGGGCGCGGCGTGCAGCGCCACGGGCAGCTCTGCCATGGCCTGCCGCACCGCATCGGCTCGCCCGTCGAGCACGAGCTGCATCCCGCACCGGCGCAGGACGCCGGCGGTGCAGGACCCTTCGCCACCGCGGATGGCGTGCTGCAGGGCGAGGAGCGGCTGCTGCTGCGCGGCGAACCACTCCGCCGCAGATCGATGCAGTCGCTCGACCCGGTCGGCGCCGCTGGCCCGCAGCCGTCCCAGGAGGAACTCCCGCAGGAGCGGCGGATAGCGATACTGGGCCGGGTCCGCGCCATCCCGCTGCGTGAGCACCTGCATCCGCAGCAGGCGGTCGATCAGGGTTGCCACCGGGGAACCGCCGGAGAGCACCGACGCCAGCTCGGGCGTGAACGCCTCGGCCACGGCCGTCGTCTCCAGAAAGGTCCGCAGAGGAGCGTCGAGCTCTCCGAAGAGCTCCTCCAGGAAGTAGTCCGCGACTCCCGGCGCGTCCCCGCGAAGTGGATGAGTGAGGACGGACTGCTCACCGGCGGCGTCCAGCACCATGAGCTGCAGCCCGGCCGCCCATCCTTCTGTGCGTGAGAGCACCGTGCTGACCTCCCCCTGGGAGAGCCGGATGCCCCGCGCCCTGAAGAAGTCCCGCACCTCGGCAGGGGTGAACGCGAGTGCATCGGCATCGATCTCCAGTGCAACGCCGGCGAGGCGGCGGCGGGCGAGCGGGATGGCTCGGATGCCGCGACCGGACAGCACGATGTGCACGTTGCCCGGAGCGCTCTGCACGAAGGCGGAGAGCAGCTGAGCCGTCTCCTCATCCTCGACACGATGCACATCGTCGATAACGACGACGATTCGGTTCCCGGCCTCCTGAAGGGAGCGCGCGAGCGCTCGTGCCGTGGCGACGGACCGCACGGGCGGCACGCGGTCCAGAGCCCTGCGCAGAACCGGGTCGTCGATGCGCTCCAACGCTGTGCGCACGAGGGGCAGATCGGCCTCTCCGCGCTCCAGCGACACCCAGACGAGCTCGACGCCGGGGTCCGCGCGAAAATCGCCGGCCCACTGGGCGAGCATCCTCGTCTTGCCGGAGCCGGCCGGCGCGCTCACGAGCGTGAGCGTCCACGGCCCGTCCATCGCGGATGTCAACTTGGAGATCAGCCGCTGCCGCCGGACGTCGCCCTTCACCGGAGCGGGCACCGCACTCTCGCCGATTCCCGCCGTTCCTGCACCACGTAGCACTCGAAACCCCCCGATTCCGATCCTGCTCCCCCTCGCGGGCAGTCTATTCCCCCCTGAGAGCGGTCCCGCAAGAGGGACGCGCGCGGCGCTCACTGCGGGTCGTTCGCGGCAGCGGGCCGCCGCATCGCCAGCAGAACCGGAACGAGGGCGCCGAAGAACAGGGCGATCGCAATCCCGAGGAAGGTCTCCACGGTGCGCTCGAGGAATCGAGCGGACGGCGAGGCCGTCGAGGTCGACAGGAGCAGGGTGAGCACGAGGAAAGTGGTGAAGGCCGGCGCGACATACCACCGGCTCTCCTGCATCGCGCAGAGGGAGCCGACCGCCACGGCGATCGCGACGCCGACCGTCACGCCGTTCGGGGACAGGACGGCCAACCCCGCTGCAGCCGACGCTCCGACAAGTACCGAGCCCGCGCGCCCGACGCTCCGTAGGACGAGCTGGCCGCGGACGGGCCGCATCACGAGCAGCACGGCCCCCGTGGCCCAGCCGACGTGTTCCAGGCCGGCGGCGAAGCCGACCCCGGCCGCCGTCGCCGCGGCCGCACCGAGGAGGATGCCGTACACGACCATGGGCCGACCCTTCGGCATCGCGGATGCCGAAGGGGACTTCTCGGCGCGCTCCGGCCACAGCAGGCTCACCAGCCATGCGTACACCGACCCGGCCAGGATCGCCGCGGCCAGCGAGACCGTCGAGGCCGAAAGGGGGAAGCTCAGACCGATTCCCACCATCGGCAGCACCAGGGTCAGGGCGAGTTGACCGGCGCGCCCCCGCCCCGCCCCCACGCTGGCGAGCACGGACAGACCGGCCACCGCGAGGACCGCGAGGATCGGCGCGAGCGCGAGCGTGGCTCCCAGCAGGAGGCCCAGCGCTACCAGGATTCCCAGCGCCGGTATCGCGATCCTCGCGCGGCGCCGCGGGGGCAGCCCCATCGCCGCGGCCGGCAGCACCCCGACGCTCAATGCCAGCGCTATCCGCGGATCGGCCGGAGCGATCGCGAGCGTGGGCGCGGCATAGAGGACGCCGAGGCCGAAACGCGACCACTGCCAGGTCAGCGCTCCCCGCACCGCCACCCCGGCCTCGCTCCCCTGTCGCCCCTGCGGCTCGGCATCCCGTCCCCCCCGTCTCGATGAGCTCCTCGCGTGATCGGTGTGGTCAGCCTAGGCATCGAGCACGGCGGCGTCAGCGTTCGTCGGGCAGTTCACCCGGGTGAACGCCTCCTCCCGCGGTCATGCCCGCGGACGCAGCCGCCAGCCCGACGTCCACCTTCGAGTGCACGCGCCCCTCCGCGACGAGCGCCGAGTACCAGGACGTCCGCGCGGCCACGACCGTCGCCTGCGGCGGGAGAGCCGCGCAGTGGAGTCGTACACCGAGTTGTGCCAGTTCCCTGTCCAGCGCCTCCAGCGCATCGAGGACGGTGATCGACATCACCACCTGCTGCGGCAGCCCGAGCACCACGGCATTCACCGGCCCGTCCTCCGACGTCACGGTCTCGATGACGAGCCGTTCGTTGGCGAGCGCATTAGCGGAGTACAGCCCCCGCTCCAACTCCAGACCGAGCGCGCTCCCGCGCCGCCCCACCACGCGGACCCGGGGGATGTTCAGCTCGCGAAGCACCAGGACCAGCGTCACCACCACGCCGACGGCCACGGCGGGGAGGAGCCCCGCCGTCAGTCCGATCGCCGCGACGGCGGTAGCCACCCAGAAGTCCATCGTACTGATGCGCGCCCACCGCACGAGCTCGGGGATGTTGATGAGTCCGGCCACCGCGGTGAAGACCATCGCGGCGAGCGTCGCCTCGGGGAGCAGACCGAGCACGGGGGCGAGGAAGAGCGCGACGAGGACGGCGAGCGCCACCGTCGTCAGCGTCGCGAGCTGGGAACGGGCGCCGGCATCCTGGTTGACGGCGCTCTGCGAGAATCCGCCCGCCGCGGGCATCGCCGCGAAGAACGCACCGATGGTGTTCGCCGCCCCGGTCGCGAACAGCTCCTGGTCGCTGTCGATCTGCGGCTCACCGGCCTCGCGCATGCTCCGAGCGACGGCAGCGGACTCGAGGAAGGCCATCACCGCGATGGCGAGCGCCCCGGGCACGAGCGCGATCGCCTCCGAAGCGTCGGGGATCCCCGGGGCGGGCAGACCGCCGGGCACCGGCGCGATCAGGTCGACGCCGAGATCGTCGATCCCGCCGAGCCCCACGAGCAGCATCCCCCCGGCGACGACGACGAGCGTCCCCGGGACCCGCGGGGCGACGCTCTTGAGGAGGAGAAGGGTGGCGATGGAGCCGACCGAGAGCAGGACAGTGGGCACGTTGACGCTGTCCAACGCTCCGCCGACGGCGAAGAGCGAGCGGAGGAATCCGTGGCCGGAGAAGTCCAAGGACTCTCCCAGGAGCTTCGGGAGCTGCCCCACCGCGACCGTCGCTCCGACGCCGATCTTCAATCCCAGGACGGTGGCTCCGCTGATGTTCTCGACGACGGAGCCGAGACGGCACGCGCGGGCCAGCAGCAGCACCACTCCTACCAGGAGCGTCAGCATCATGAGCGAGCCGATCGCATCGTCCGCCCCGGCAGCGACCCCCGCCGACACGAGGGTCGTCGCCGTGAGGGTGGCGATGGTCGAGGTCGTCGACACGCTCATCGCCCTGCTGCCGCCCAGGAGGGCGTAGACGAGCATCGGCACGATGCACGTGTAGAGGCCGACCTCCACCGGGAGGTTCGCGATCGTGGCGTACGCCATGGCCTGTGGCACCACGACCGCACCTGCGGACAAACCGGCCATCACATCCCGTACGATCCAGCGGCGCCGGTAGCCGTGCAGGGTGCTCAGCAGCCAGGACGGTCTGCGCACTGCGCTCATCAGGGCTCCCTCCGCCGTCGGGGGAAGCGTACTGCCGACGACAAGGCGGCGGAGGACCGAGATCCTCTGGACTCGACGAGTCACCAGGGTGAACTCGACAGGGAACCGGTGCGCCGGTGCCACGCTCGCCGGTATGGTCCCAGCGTGCCCCCGGCGACGGCGGGCACCGAGAAAGGAGCAGTCATGGGATTTTGGGCATCGTTCTGGGACATCATCTGGTGGTTCCTGTGGATCTTCGCGTTCACCGCGTATCTCTTCGCCCTGTTCGCGATCATCGGGGACCTGTTCCGTGACCACAAGCTGAGCGGCTGGTGGAAGGCGGTGTGGATCTTCTTCCTGATCTTCGTGCCGTTCCTCACCGCGCTCGTGTACCTCATCGCACGCGGCGACGGGATGGCTGAACGCAGCAGTGCCGAGGCCCGGCGGGCGCAGGAGGCAGCGAACGCGTACATCCAGCAGGTCGCCGGCAGCAGCCCCAGCGAGGAGATCGCGAAGGCCAAGGCCCTCCTGGACGCGGGCACGATCACGCCTGACGAGTACTCCCTCATCAAGGCGAAGGCCCTCCAGTAGGGCGCCCCGCGGAGGTGCGGAATTCCCGCCCCCCCCCCCCGCGGACGGTGACATCTCGGCCGCCGCCGACGATCACCTCTCCGACACCGACCACCTCGAGGAGTCCATGGCATGGACCTTCAGGATGTTCTGCCCACCGACATCGACTGGTGGCAGTTGCTGTTCGCCCTCCTCGTCGCCGTGTCGACCTGGATCGTCTCGCGATTCGCGCGGCGAGGCACGACGGCCCTCCTCCGGCGAGCTCCCGGGATATCGGCCGCAGTCGGCACCGCGATCGCGCAGTTCGTCGGGTACGCCATCCTTCTCCTCGGCTTCGGCATCGCCCTCGCGATGCTGGGCGCCAACGTCCAGCCCCTCTTGGCGATCGTCGTCATCCTCGCGGTCGTCGCGGTCCTCGTCCTCCGGGGCGTCGCCGACAACTTCGCGGCCGGGGTGCTCCTCCAGGCACGGCAGACGGTCCGCATCGGCGACGAGGTCGTGGTCGAGGCGCTGGACTCCGTCATCGCCGGGACGGTGACCGAGCTCAACGCCCGTGCCGTGATCCTGCACACGGCGGACGGGCGCGCCCTCCACATCCCCAACGCGCGGCTCCTCTCGGAGCCCGTCGTCAACGACTCCACCCACGGGGCGCGCCGCAGCGAGGTGCAGGTGCGGGTTCGACGCGACGGTTCGACCGGAATCGATGAGGTGATCGCGCCGCTCGTCGCCGCCGCATCGACCGCCGAGGGAGTGCGCCGGCATGAGGCGGTCCGGGCGCTCGTCGTCGGTGTGAGCGAGGACCGGCTGATCGCGCGGCTCCAGTTCTGGCACCATCCCCTGCATGGTGCGGTGGTGAGCGCCGCGGTGGTGGTCGCGGTCTTTGACGCCCTGCGCGCGCTCGGGACGACCGGCACGGTCACCAGCGTTCCCGGCCCGCCCGCCCTCGTCCCGTCCGACCCCGTGTGAGTCCCCGGGGCGCGATGTCGGTGGCCCGCGGGATGATCGGCGCATGAACATCACCTTCCTGCAGCCCGACGGACTCGTCCGCAGCCCGGCCTTCAGTCACGCCGCCGTCGTCCCACCCGGGGCGACCACCGTCTACCTCGGCGGGCAGAACGGCGTGGACGCGTCCGGCACCGTCGTCTCGCCCGACGTCGGTGAGCAGTCCCGCCGCGCTGTCGAGAACGCGCGGGTCGCGCTGGAGTCCGCGGGGGCGACGCTCGACGACGTCGTGAGCTGGACCATCCTCATCCACGAGGATGCCGATCTGCGCGCCGCGTACGGCGCCGTGGCCTCCACCCTCACCAGGGACGGGGCCCCGCCCCTGGTGACCGCCGCACGCGTCGCCGGACTCGGGGTACCCGGTGCACTCATCGAGGTGAGTGCGATCGCGGCGATCGTCCGCGACTGAGCGCCGTCCGCCACTGAGCTCAGATCCGGCCTCGCACGGGCGTCCGCTCGACACCGCCCGGTGCGTCCGGCATCGCCATCTCTGCCCGCACACCGAGCAGGCGCACTTCGCGGTCGGGGTCGAGGGTGTCGCCGAGGGCGAGCGCCGCGGCGACGACCTCCTCGCGTTCCGTCGTGGGCGCCGCGAGCTTTCGACCGAAGGTCTTCGTCTCGAACGGCGCGTACCGCACTTTCAGATGCACCCTCGTCACCGGGCGGCCTTCGGCAGCGCAGTCGTCGAAGGCGTGCTCGGCGAGTTCCCGCAGGGCGTCCCGCACCTCGCCGTGAGTCGTGAGGTTCTGCTGATACGTCGTCTCCCGACTGTGGCTCCGTGCCACCCAGGGGGTGTCGTCGACGACCCGCGGACCCAGCCCGGAACCGAGCCCGAGGTACCAGCGCCCCATCTTCGGACCGAACTCCGCCACCAACGTCGCCTCGTCTGCCGCTGCCAGTTCACGGACAGTGTCGATGCCGTGGGCGGCGAGCCGTTTCTGCACCTTGGGGCCCACGCCCCAGAGGTCGCGCGTCGGCCGGTCCCCCATCACCGCGAACCAGTTGTCGGCGGTCAGTCGGAACACGCCCTGCGGCTTTCCGAACTCCGTCGCGATCTTCGCCCTGACCTTGTTGTCGCCGATACCCACCGAGCAGTGCAGTCCTGTCGCCTCGTCCACGGCGCGCTGAGCGGCGCGGGCCACGCTTTCCGGGTCGTCGGTGACCGTCCCGAGGAAGCACTCGTCCCATCCGATCACCTCGAGCACGACGTCCGGCAGGCCACGCAGCGCCGCCATCACCTCGTCGGACGCACGCTCGTACTCGGCATGATCCACGGGAAGGAACACCGCATCCTCCGGCGCCTTCCGTGCGGCGACCTTCAAGGGCATCCCCGAGCCGATACCGAACGCGCGGGCCTCGTAGGAGGCCGTGGACACGACGGCCCGTTCCGTCGGATCGCCCCGTCCGCCGACGATCACCGGGCGGCCGGCGAGTTCGGGGCGGCGCCGCACCTCGACGGCCGCGATGAACTGATCCATGTCGACGTGCAGCACCCACTCGGCCATGCATCGAGTGTGGCCGCTCGCGACCGGGAAGTCACCCCGTCAGACCAAGAAGATCGGCAGGAGACCCGGGTTGTGCGCGTGGACGAGCACCGCGAAGACCACCGCGTCGAAGAGGAGGTGCACGGTGACGACGTAGGCCAGCGAGTGCGTGCGGAGGAAGATGAATCCCTGCAGGAGGGCGAACGGGATCGTCAGCAGCGGTCCCCACTCCCGATACCCCAGCTCCCAGAGGAAGGAGACGAACACGACGGCCTGCAGCACGTTCGCGAGCGCGTCGGGAAAGTGCCGGCGCAGCAGGGCGAAGACGGTACAGATGAAGAACAGCTCGTCCCAGATGCCGACCGCGCCGACGCCGACGAAGAGGCGCACGATGAGATCCGGCGTGTCGACCACGGGCCAGTTCTGGTAAACCCCGCTGCTGATGAAGTAGAACGGCAGAATCAGCCAGCCCAGCACAAGGACGGCGGCGAGCCACCCCCACTGGAGCGCCCCCCAGCGCTGCCCCGTCCGCCACGGGAAACGGATCGCGTGGTCGCGGAAGACGAATCGCGAGAGCACGTACGGCACCAGCACCGCTCCGCCCAGCGCGATCGTGAAGCGCAGCATGGCCAGGTTGTCCAGTTCCGCCGCGAGCGGGATCGCGCTCACGATCAGCATGCCGATGGCGATCAGCGCGAGATCGCGGGTGAGAGATGGACGCCGCATTCGCTCGGCCGCCGTCGGCACCGGCTCGCGGCGTTCGATCAGTGCGGCGACGCCCACCCCGAGCGCCAGCAGCAGCCAGCCGAGCCAGGGCAGCGCCGCGACGAAGAAGGCCGGGGCCGCCGCGCACACCAGTACGGCCGGGACGAGCCGCTCACCGGCCGTCGAGACCACGGTCGGCTGAGTCACACACGGTCCCGTCGGCGGTACACCAGATCACGGATGTCACGTCCCTTCGCGATCCCTTTGCGCTCGAAGGCCGTCATCACGCGACCGTCGAACCTTTCCGCCCAGTCGCCGTCGAACGCCCGCTCGAAGAGCGGCTCCGCGTCGAGGACCTCCCGCATCTGGAAGGCGTAATCCTCCCAATCGGTCGCGAGTCGGAGCAGGCCGCCGTCGCGGAGCGCCCTGGCGGCGGTGTCACCGAAGCCCGGTCGTACGAGGCGGCGCTTGGTGTGGCGCTTCTTGTGCCACGGGTCGGGGAAGAAGATCCACACCTCGGCGGCGGCGCCCTCCGGCAGGTAGGAGGCGAGGACCTCCGGCGCGTTCGCCTCGACCACACGGAGATTGTGCGCGCCGGCACGATCGGCGTCGAGCATGGTGCGCGCGACCCCGGCGCGGAAGACCTCCACCGCGAGGAAATCGTCGTGAGGGCGGCTCGATGCCGCCGCGACGATGGCGTGCCCCTGGCCGGACCCGATCTCGACATAGAGATCCGCGTCCCTGCCGTACTCCTCGCCGATGTCGAGCCGCGCCTCCGGGTGCACCGACGTCCACGCGACGTCGCGGGGCACGTCGAGCAGGTACCGCGGGGCGAGGTCGGAGAAGGCGCGCTCCTGCGCCTCGGACATCCGGCCGCTCCGGCGCACGAAAGACACCGGTTCGTCGCGGAAGGTTCGGGGTTCGGGCATGGATCCAGGGTAGCCGTCGACGTCGCGACGCCCGGACGCGGTCAGGCCGCGGGCTCCGTGACGAAGTCGATCAGTTCCTCGACGCGACCCAGCAGCGCGGGCTCGAGATCGCGGTAGGTGGTCACCCTCGACAGGATGTGCTGCCAGGCGCGAGCCGTATCCGCCTGCGTCTCATGGGGCCAGCCGAAGGCGCGGCAGATGCCGGTCTTCCAATCGACGCCGCGCGGGATCTCCGGCCACGCGGCGATGCCGAGGGCCCGCGGGGTGACACACTGCCAGACGTCGACGAACGGGTGTCCGACGATGCGGACGTGCCGCCCGTGCGGGCCGCGGGCGACCGCGTCGGCGATGCGGGACTCCTTCGACCCGGGAACGAGGTGGTCGACGAGGACGCCGTACCGCCGTCGCGCGCTCGGGGGCTCCGCCGCGAGGAGGTCGTCGAGCAGATCGACGCCCTGCAGATACTCCACCACGACACCCTCGACGCGCAGGTCGGCACCCCACACCTTCTCCACGAGCTCGGCGTCGTGTCGCCCCTCCACGAGGATGCGGCTGGGCAGAGCCGTCCGCGCACGCTGATCGGCCACGGCGAAGGACCCGGAGGCCGTCCGACGGGGCCCCTGTGCGGAGGCGGACGGCACGGCGAGCCGAACCGGTGCGCCGTCGATGAGGAAGCCGCCGCCGAGGGGGAACAGTCGTCGTCTGCCGAGCCGATCCTCGAGTTCCACGGCGCCGCCCTGCACCTTCGTCACCGCGCCACAGAACCCATCCGCCGCGACCTCCACCACGAGGTCGATCTCCGCGGGCACCTGCGGCACCGGCTTCGCGCCGCGGTCGCGCCATCCCGCCGCCAGCACGTCCGATCCATACCTGTCGTCCATGCCTTCCAGCGTATGTGTCTCCGCTGAGGGCGAACGGCGAGACGCGCGCGAGTGCTGTCGCGTGTCGGATGCGATGCATAGACTCGTCACATGGGGCTCGGCTGCCGGTCGGAGGGAACACGATGACGAAACGGTGGCTGACGCTGGGCGCTCTGACCCTCGCGGTCGCGATGGGTGCGTTCTCCGCCTCGGCGGCGTCCGCGACCGATCCGCTTCCCCTCGACTCCGGATACGTCACCGATCAGGCGGAGGTCCTCTCCCCCGCCGAAGAGGAGCAGGTCGAGGCACGCCTGCAGGAGCTCACCACGAACTCCTCTGCCGACCTCTTCGTCGTCCTCGTCGACGACTTCACCAACCCGAGCGACAGCGTCGCCTGGGCCGACCAGGTCGCCAACGACAACCGCCTCGGCCCCGATCAGTACCTGCTCGCGATCGCCGTCGAGGGCCGGAGCCTCTACATCTCCGCCGACTCCTCCGGGCCGCTGAGCGACGGGCAGCTCGCCGCCATCGAAGACGCCATCGCGCCCCTCGCCGGCAGCGGCGACTGGACCGGGGCGATCACGCTGGCCGCCGACGAGATCCAGGGAGACGGAGGTGCCGCGGCGCTCCGCGTCACGCTGGTCGTCCTCGGGGTGGTCGCCGCCGCGCTGCTGGTGTGGCTCATCGTCGTGCTCGTCCGACGTGCCAGGCGCAACGCCGCGATCCGCGAGCGGGGCGCCATGCCAGAGAACCCCGATCCCCGCGATCCCTTCTCGACGCTGACGGATGCGCAGGTCGAGCAGCAGGCCGGGGTCGCACTCGTGCGCGCCGACGACGCCATCACGTCCAGCCGGGAGGAGCTGGGGTTCGCCGTGGCGCAGTACGGGGACGGGGCGACGGCCGAATTCTCCCGGGCGGTCGACGAAGCGAAAGCGAAGATCGCCGAGGCGTTCGACCTCCGGCAGAAGCTCGACGACGAGGTCGAGGACTCCATCCACGACCGCCGCGCGTGGCATATCCGCATCATCCGGCTCGCCGACGAGATCGACGACATCCTCGATGACAACGCCGAGGCCTTCGACGAACTGCGCCAGCTGGAACAGAACGCTCCGCAGGAGCTCGATCGGGTCCGTCGGGAGCGGGATCAGCTGACGCCGCTCCTCGCCTCTGCCGCCCCCGCGCTGGCCGCGCTCTCCGCGACCTACGACCAGAGCGCGCTGACCACCGTGGCCGACAACGCGGTACAGGCGGAGGAGCGCGCTGCCCTGGCGGATCGCTCGATCGACGCGGCGGCTCAGGCGCTGGCCGCGGGCCGCAGCGGCGAGGCCGCCTTCGCGATCCGCACCGCCGAACAGGCGATCGCGCAGGCCGCGCAACTCGTCCAAGCCCTCACCGCGCTGGGCACCGAGCTGTCCACCATCGACGCGCAGGCCCAGGGGCTGGTCGCGGAGCTGCAGGCCGACGTCAGCGCGGCGTCGCAGCTCCCCGATCCGTCCGGCGCCCTCGCATCCGCGGCGAGCGCCGTCACGGCACAGCTGCAGGCGGCGCAGACCGATCTCCTCGGAACGCCGCGGAACCCGCAGCGCGCGCTCGACGCTCTCACCGCGGCGAACGCCCAGATCGACGCGGCGATCGCGCAAGGGCGGGAAGCCGTGCAACGCGCGCACCGTGCGCAGCAGCTCCTCGAACAGACGCTGGCTCAGGCCGGGTCGGAGATCCGCGCGGCGCGCGACTTCATCGAAACGCGCCGGGGGACGGTGGGCTCCACCGCCCGCACCCGGCTCGCGGCTGCGGACGCCGCGCTCACCCAGGCGCTCACGCTGCGCACGACCGACGTCGAAGCCGCCCTCGGCGAGGCACAGCGCGCCCTCGACCTCGCTCGCCAGGCCACAGCGACGGCGGAGGCCGACCTCCGCTCCTACTCCCCCGGCGGCTACGGGGACGACGGTTGGGGCGGGCTGTTCGGCGGCTCCGGATCGCGTTCGACCAGCTCCGGCATCGGCGGCGACATCCTCGGCGGGATCATCGGGGGTCTCCTCGCCGGTGGCGGGAGCGGCGGATCCTCGCGTCGCGGCGGTGGTTGGCGCTCCTCGGGCGGTTTCCGCAGCTCCGGTTTCGGGGGCGGCGGATCCCGCAGCAGCGGAGGCCGCGGACGCTCCGGAGGTCGACGCTTCTGATCCCCTGCACAGACACATACGCCAAGCTCTCGAAGACGCCCCTCTGAAAGGAACCACGCATGACCAAGCAGTCCATCTTCGGACGGATCTCGACCCTCGTCCGCGCGAACATCAACGCCCTCCTGGATTCTGCGGAAGACCCGCAGAAGATGCTGGACCAGCTCGTCCGCGACTACACGAACAGCATCGCCGACGCCGAGTCGGCCATCGCCGAGACCATCGGCAACCTGCGCCTGCTCGAGCGCGACCACGAGGAAGACGTGCAGGCCGCGACCGAGTGGGGCAACAAGGCCCTGGCCGCCAGCCGCAAGGCGGATGAGATGCGCGGAGCGGGCAACACCGCCGACGCCGACAAGTTCGACAACCTCGCCAAGATCGCTCTGCAGCGCCAGATCAGCGCTGAGCGTGAGGCGACCGGTGCCGAGCCGCAGATCGCGGCGCAGACCGAGATCGTCGACAAGCTCAAGAGCGGCCTGAACGGCATGAAGGACAAGCTCAACGAGCTGAAGAACAAGCGCAGCGAACTCCTCGCTCGCGCCAAGGTCGCCGAGGCGCAGACCAAGGTGCAGGACGCAGTGAGCTCGATCAACGTGCTCGACCCGACCAGCGAGCTGGGCCGGTTCGAGGACAAGGTCCGTCGTCAGGAAGCCATCGCACAGGGCAAGGCGGAGCTCGCCGCATCGAGCCTGGACGCGCAGTTCGAGAGCCTCGAGGACCTCGGGGAGCTCACCGAGGTCGAGGCGCGGCTCGCCGAGCTGAAGGCCGGCGGCACCGCGCCGCGGCAGGCGATTGAAGGCAACTGACACCGTCCCGGGTGCCCGGGCCCCGTGCCCGGGCACCCGCCGTTCCGTTTTCGGGAGGTCTCCATGGTGCGTTTCCTCGTCGTGCCGCAGTGGCAGGGCTCGCCCGCCGCGCGGGCGATGCTCCTCGTCGACGGCGCATCGGCCATCGCCGGCGACCTGCCCCGCGCCGCGACGACCGTCCTCGACGTTCCCGTCGAAGCCGGCGAGTCCCTGGGGACGGGTGTCCGGCGGTTCAGCACGCTCTCGAGGACACGGGAGCTGGTGGCCGGGCACCTCGAAGCCGGGACCGTGGTGATCGGCGGCGACTGCAGCGTCACCGTCGCGGCGCTCGACGCGCTCCCCGGTGGCACCGACGACCTCGCGGTGGTCTGGTGCGATGCGCACGCGGATCTGCACACGCCCGACACGTCGCCCTCCGGCGCCTTCTCCGGCATGGCGTTGCGGGCGGTCCTCGGCGAGGGAGAGGCGCGACTCGCGCTCTCCCCCGGGGTCCCTCGGGAGCGGGTGGTCACCGTCGGCGTCCGTACCGTGGACGACACCGAGACCGACGAACTGGACCGCCTGCGAAACCTCGGTGTGAACGACGTGGAGGACACCGCTGCCCTCGCCGGCGCGGTGGAGGCGACCGGGGCGACACGCGTCTGGGTGCACATCGATGTCGACGTCCTCGACCCCGCCTCCTTCTCCGGTGTCTCCTCCCCGGTCCCGTTCGGGACCACTCCAGCCGCCCTGAGCGCAGCCATCCGGGAGCTGCGCTCCCGTGTCCCGCTCGCCGGAGCGACGGTCGCAGGCTTCGCCCCCCGGACACCCGCCGATGCGGTCGACGACCTCGGCGCCCTTCTCCGACTCGTCGGAGCCGTCGCGTGACGGCCGGGTCGGGCTGGGAGGAGACCGCTGCGGAGCGCCTCGCTCGCGGACGCCGTCTCGATCGACGCATCCCGTCGTTCCTCCTGCGCTCGCCGATCAGCCGCCTGGGCTATGCCTGGGGCACTGCGGTCGGCTGGGTGTGGGGATCACTGTGGAGCACTGGTCCGATCGAACGGCGCGCCGGCCTCTGGATCTTCCGCGGCATGCCCCGGTGGACCTTCAACCGCGGCGGGGTGTGCGTGGGAGGGTGCTTCCTCACCGGCGACGAGGCCCCCACGGACGCGGTCCTCCGCCATGAGAGAGTGCACAAAGCGCAGTGGCTGCGCTACGGGTTCCTCATGCCCCTGCTCTATCTCGTCGCAGGGCGGAATCCGCTGCGGAACCGCTTCGAGATCGAGGCCGGGCTGGCGGACGGCAACTACGTGCGCCGCGCTGGCTGAGTCAGCTCTCGACGCGGAGCAAGCCGAACCGCTCGGGCACGCGGATGCGGTTCGGCGCGACCGCCAGCCGCTCCGTGAGGTGCTCGACGATGTCGGCCGTGCCGAGGTAGCCCCCGAGCAGCGTCACCTGCGTCTCGACCTCGTCGTCCAGCAGCATCTCGTCGGCCCATGCGCAGGTGGCTCTGGCCAGCGCCTCGCCGGGTGCACAGCCGCGACCGCTGCCGGGAGCCCCCGAACGCGCGGAGCGCGCCAGCCAGGTGACCGTCATGCGGCCGGGCGCGTGGATGCGCCCGATGTCGGACGCCTCCGGCACCTCGATGAAGATGCGGCCGGATGCGCACAAAGGGAGGGTCGCGAGGAACGCCTCGAGATCGAGCAGTGAGTGCTCGTCGGCGGTCACCAGGTGGTGTGCGCGACGGCGCGCCGCGCGGCGTGCCGCACGCGTGCCCCGGGTGTCGAGCGTGGTGTCCATGGTGATCCCATCGTACACCAAGCGAAGGCTTGCCTAACCTTCGACCGCCGATTCCCTCGGCAGCGGCTCCACGAGCGCGTCATGAAGCGCGGCGAGTTCCTCGTCGGTCATTCCGTTCGCCCGCAGATAACCCGCCGCGGAACCCCAGCGCTCGTCCACCGCGGCGAGCAGGCGTCGCATCACCTCGGCAGGCGAGCGGGTGGCGAGATCCACGGCGTGCACCGCCTCCGGGTGCTGCGCCCGCAGGTAGGCGGCGATCCGGCGGGAGCGCTCCGCGGGCAACTGGGATTCGGTGAGCGCGTAGTCCTCGATGACCGCCTCGCGATCAGCTCCGACCGCGGACAGCGCGAGGGCGACCGTGACCCCCGTCCGGTCCTTGCCCACGGTGCAGTGGATCAGGGTGGGCTCTCCCGCCGCGATCACCCTGACAGCGGCGACCAGCCGGTCCCCGCTCTCCTCCAGCAGATGCAGGTAGAGGTCGTCCAGGCTCGTGTCGGCTTCGAAGAAGGAGCGTACGGATCCGAGGAACAACGGAAGGTGGGTCGTTTCCGGGCCCTCGATCTCGCTCGGTTCCGCGGCCACCTCCTCGCCGTCGCGGAGGTCGACGATACGTCTGACCGACGACCGCAGCCGTGCCGCCCCGCGCGTCGTCGCGTTCGAGAGCTGTCCAGAGCGCAACAGGACACCGCTGCGGATGCGTCCGCCCTCCGCGGGGATGCCGCCGACGTCCCTGACGTTCGTCACGCCCTCGACGTCGAGGATCGTCACGCGCCCGCCTGAGCGCCGCGCGGCGGTACCGGGTAGCGCCCGGCGATGACGATGCGGTTGAAGGCGTTGATCGACACGCAGGCCCAGCTCAGGGCGGCGTACTCCTTCTCGGTGAAGACTCCGCCGACCAGGTCGTACACCTCATCCGAGATGCCGTCTTCCGCGATGAACGTGAAGGCCTCGGCCAGTTCGAGGGCGGCACGCTCCCGGTCGCTGAAGACGCCGCTCTCCCGCCACACCGCGATCTGGCTGATCGTGTCGGCATCGAGGCCCGCAGCGACCGCCCGATCCACGTGGATCCGCGTGCAATAGCTGCATCCGTTCAGCTGGGAGCAGTGGATCATGACGATCTCCTTGAGGCGATCGTCGATCCCGTTCGCGGCACAGATGCTCCCCACCGTCTTCGAGAAGGCATCGAGCGCCTGATAGGCGGCCGGCTCCGTCTTGGACAGGTGCACGCGCTGTTCGGTCATATCTCCATGATATTCCGACGAGCAGGGTCGGAAGCGGCTCGATCAAGAAGGCGGGAAATGCAATCTGGCAAGCCAGATGAGGGATGACCTAGCGGAATGCATTGCATACAGCTGAAACAGGTTGTCGATTTGCTCCGGCATTTCTCCGGAACCCGGGTCGGGGCGCAGAATAGCCGCGTGGCGATCGACAGCAGCGAGTTCTCCTATCTTCCCGCGCAGGCCGAAGCTCTCGGCGTCCCCCTCCCGACGGTGGAGCGCCTGACGCTCCCGCTCCCCCACGGCCGGGTCGTCAGCGCCCTGCGCTTCGGGGCCGAGACTCCCCGCGTCACGTTCCTGCACGGCGCCGGCCTGAATGCCCACACCTGGGACACGACCGTGCTGGCGCTCGGACAGCCGATCCTCGCGATCGACCTTGCCGGTCACGGCGACTCCTCCTGGCGCGACGACGCCGACTACTCCCCGCGTACCCTGGCTGCCGATGTCGTCGCTGCGCTGGAGGCGTGGACCTCGCAGCCGCAGGTCCTGGTCGGTCAGTCGCTCGGCGGCCTCACCGGCGCGGCCGTCGCCGCAGCCCGCCCCGACCTGGTGGCCGAGCTGATCGTCGTGGACATCACCCCCGGCATCGACGTCTCCGCCGGCCCCGCCGCCCTCCGGGAGTTCTACGCCGGCCCCACCGACTTCGCGAGCCGCGACGAGCTCGTGGACAAGGCGATGGCTCTCGGATTCGGGGGCACCCGCCCGGAGACCGAGCGCGGCGTCTTCCTCAACACCCGCGTCCGTGATGACGGGCGGGTGGAGTGGAAGCACCACTTCGCGCACCTCGCGGCCGCCGCGCTCGCCGCCCACGACCCGGGCACCCCGACGGCCCCGTCTGCACTGCACGAGACGGGCTGGGACGATCTGGCCGCGGTTTCCGCGCCCGTCACGCTCGTCCGCGCCGAGCGCGGTTTCGTCAGCGCTGCCGATGCCGAGCAGTTCCAGCGGCGCCTCCCCGACGCCCGCGTGGTGGTCCTGGACGCCACCCACAACGTCCAGGAGACCGCCCCCCCAGGGACTCGCGGCGCTCCTCGCCGCGGCCGCGGCAGGCGGAATATGACGTTCCGTTCCGCACCCGCCCCGCACGCCCCCGCCCGACCCTAGGCTCGTCCCACCGGCACACAGCACCTGCCGCCCCGAGAGGAAACCCATGTTCCGACGTCATCGACGCCTTGCGCTGATCTCCGCGCTCGCGGCCACCGCCGTGATCCTCAGCGCCTGCTCCGGCTCAGCCGACCCCGCCCCGTCGGCGGGCGGCGGAGAGCCCGACCCCGACGCCACCCTGCACGTCGGTCTCGTGCTCGAGCCCACGAACCTCGACATCCGGCACACCAGCGGCGCCGCCCTCGAGCAGATCCTCATCGACAACATCTATGAGGGCCTGGTGAGCCGCACGCAGGAGAATGAGATCGTGGAGCGTCTCGCCTCCGACTACGAGGTGTCCGACGACGGCCTCACCTACACGTTCACCCTCAACGAGGGGGTCGCCTTCCACGATGGCTCGACCCTGACCTCCGCAGACGTCGTCGCCTCCTACGAGACCGTCCGCACGGACGCCACGGTGCAGGGCAACGCGGAGTTCGCATCCGTGGCCTCGATCTCGGCCCCGGACGCCGCCACCGTGCAGATCGTGCTGTCGGAGCCGAACCAGAACTTCCTGTTCGCGCTCACGGGCCCGGCCGGTCTCGTCTTCAAGAAGGGCGACACCACCGACCTCAAGACCGCGGAGAACGGCACGGGGCCGTTCACCCTCGCGCGCTGGAACAAGGGAAGCACGATCACCTTCACTCGCAACGATGCGTACTGGGGAGACCCGGCCGGCGTCGCCGAGGTCGAGTTCCAGTACATCCCCGACTTCACGGCAGGAGTGAACGCCGCTCTCGCCGGAGACGTCGACGTGCTCACCGCCGTGGACCCGAACCTGGCCCCGCAGCTCGAGGACTCCGGCGAGTTCACGCTCACGACGGGCCGCACGACCGACAAGGCCACGCTCGCCTTCAACAACAAGAAGGCTCCGCTGGACGATGTCCGGGTCCGTGAGGCGCTGCGCCTGGCCATCGACCACGAGGCGCTCATCGAGGCCGTCGGCGCGGGCACGCCGCTGTACGGACCCATCCCCGAACTCGACCCCGGCTACGAAGACCTCTCCGACGTCATCTCGTACGACCCGGAGCGGGCCAAGGAGCTGCTCGCCGAGGCTGGCCAGGAAGACCTCGATCTCACGCTGACCATCCCCTCGTTCTATGGGACGACTGTGCCGAAGGTGCTCATCTCCGACTTCGACAAGGTGGGCGTGAACCTCGAGGTGGACTCGGTGGAGTTCCCGACCTGGCTGGAAGACGTCTACACGAACAAGGACTACGACCTCAGCTTCGTGCTGCACGTCGAACCACGGGACTTCGGCAACTTCGCGAACCCGGACTACTACTTCGGCTATGACAACGCCGAGGTGCAGGACCTCTACGCGCAGGCCCTGGCCGAGGTGGATCCCAAGGCCTCCGCGAAGCTTCTCGCCGAGGCCGCTCGGATCGTCTCCGAGGACCACGCAGCCGACTGGCTCTACAACGGCCAGACCATCACCGCCGTGAGCCCCCTCGTCTCCGGGTTCCCGGAAGACTCGATCAACTCGCGCATCAACCTCGCGGGCGTGACCGTCTCCGCGGCGAGCTGACGACGGTCGACGCGCCGTGCTGCGTTACGCGCTCGTCCGAGGAGCCCTGCTGATCGCGGGGCTCCTCGTGTCGAGCGCGCTCATCTTCCTCACGCTCCGGGTCTTCCCCGGGGATGTCGCACAGCTCATCGCGGGCACACAGGCGTCGCCGGCCGAAGTCGAGGCGCTGCGGGAGTCCCTCGGCTTGAACCGCCCGTTGCTCGCGCAGTACGCCGACTGGATCGGCGGCATCTTCCGCGGCGACCTGGGGACTTCGCTGCTCTCAGGCGCCTCCGTCGGCGAGGAGCTCCTGCTGAAGGCGCAGGTCACGGTGCCGCTCGGGATCATGTCGCTCGCGATCGCCGTCCTCATCGCGGTGCCGTTCGGCGTCCTCGCGGCCCTGCGCCGCGGCCACCGCGACGGCACGGCGCTCAGCGTCGGTGCCCAGGCTCTCGCTGCCGTGCCCGTCGTTTGGGCGGGGATGATGCTGATCGTCGTGTTCTCCGTGTGGCTGGGCTGGCTGCCACCCCAGGGCTTTCCCCGTACCGGGTGGTCGACACCGGGCAGAGCGATCGAGGCGCTGCTGCTCCCCGCCCTCACCATCGGCGTCGTCGAGGGGGCCATGCTCATGCGCTTCGTGCGCAGCGCGACCCTGCAGGCCGCGGGTCAGGACTTCGTCCGCACGGCGGCCGCGAAGGGCCTGACGAAGACCCGGGCTCTCATCCAGCACGGCATTCCTGCCGTCGGCCTGTCCATCATCACGGTTCTCGGTCTCCAGGTCGCCGGCATCATCGTCGGCTCGGTCGTCATCGAACAGCTGTTCACCCTCCCCGGTATCGGCCGCATGCTCGTGACGGACGTCGGCACCCGCGACCTCATCAAGGTGCAGAGCGAACTGCTCGTGCTGACCGGCTTCGTCCTCGTCATCGGCTTCCTGGTGGACCTGCTGCACCGGGCGATCGATCCTCGACAACGGGAGGCGGCATGAGCGCGCGGTGGTTCCCCCGGCTCTGGCGGACCTCGACCGGCCGTTTCGGGCTGATCGTCATCGGACTCATCGCCCTGGCCGCGATCGTGTCCCTCTTCTGGACGCCGTTCGACCCGCGGGCCTCGGACATCGGCGACCGCTGGCTGCCGCCGGGCTGGCCGCACCTCCTCGGCACGGACGACACGGGCCGTGACATCCTGAGCCTGCTCATGGCGGGGGCGCAGACGACGGTGTTCGTCAGCGTGGGGGCCGGGCTCGTGGCCACGGCAGTCGGTATCGCCCTGGCCACCCTCGGCGCCCTGACCACCCGCTTGGTCCGGGAGACGGTTGCCGTGCTCGTCGACATCCTCATCGCCTTCCCCGTGCTGCTGATCGCCATGATGATCTCGTCGGTGTGGGGTGGCTCGCTCTGGGTCGTCATCTGGGCCGTCGGGATCGGCTTCGGTGTGAACATCGCTCGGGTCACGCGCCCCGAGCTGCGCCGCGTGCAGCAGAGCGACTTCGTGCTCGCCGCGCGCGCCTCCGGCCTGACTCCGGCGCAGAACCTCGCCCGGCATCTCCTGCCCAACGTCGCGCCGGTGTTCATCGTGCAGTTGTCGTGGTCGATGGCTGTGGCCGTCCTCGCGGAGGCGGGACTGTCCTACCTCGGCTTCGGGGCCTCGGTTGTGGAACCGAGCTGGGGGCTGCTGCTCGCCGACCTGCAGCGCTACATCGGCGTGCATCCGCTCACCGTGATCTGGCCCGGCCTGACCATCACCCTCACCGTTCTCGCCCTCAACCTGCTCGGGGATGGACTGCGCGAGGCCACGGACCCCACGCTGCGGCATCGCGCAGCCGAGACGCACACGCCGGCGGTGGTCGCATGAGTCTGACGGTCGAGGATCTCGTCATCGAGATCGACGGACGGCGCGTGGTCGACGGCGTCTCGTTCGAAGCGCCCGACGGCACGCGCCTCGGCGTGATCGGCGAGTCGGGCTCCGGCAAGTCCCTCACGGCGCTCGCCGTGCTCGGCCTGTTGCCCGACGGGGCGACGGCGCGCGGGAGCATCCGCTGGGACGGCGTCGAGCTGATCGGGATGCCGGACCGCGAACTCGCCCGGCTGCGCGGCGACGACATCGGCATCGTCTTCCAGGAGCCGCGCACGGCGCTCAACCCGATCCGCACCGTCGGTCGGCAGATCGCGGAGTCGATCCGCATCCATGAGGGCATCGGGCGGCGCGAGGCCAGGGAGCGGGCGGTCGCCGAAGCCGCACGCGTCCGGCTCCCCGACCCGGAGAGCATCGTCGACCGGTACCCGCACCAGCTCTCCGGCGGTCAGCGTCAGCGGGTCGCGATCGCCATGGCTCTCGCCTGTCGCCCGCGGCTGCTGATCGCGGACGAGCCGACGACGGCGCTCGACGTCACGATCCAGGCCGAGATCCTGTCGCTGCTGCTCCGGCTCGTCGCCGAGGAGGGGATGTCGCTCCTGTTCATCACCCATGACCTCGCGGTGCTGTCCCAGGTCGCGACGGACGGTGTGGTGCTGGAGCACGGACGCGTCGTCGAGAGTGGCCCCGTGTCGCGACTGCTGACGGCGCCCTCCTCCCCCGTCACGCAAGGGCTGCTGCGGGATGCGACGGCAACACTCTGGCGCCCCGAGGGAGGTACCCGATGAGCTTGATCGAAGCACGAGGGCTCCGGCGAGACTTCGTGGTTCCGAAGCGCGCCGCGTTCGAGCGCACCCGCCGGCAGACGGCACTGGAGCCGACGGACCTCGATGTACCCGAGGGCGCCTCCCTCGGGATCATCGGCGAGTCCGGCTCCGGGAAGTCGACCCTCGTGCGCCTGCTGCTCGGCCTCGACCGTCCGACCGCGGGGACGGTGACGGTGGACGGCCGTTCCGTCGATCCCTCGGCCTCCGCGCGATCGCTGCACTGGCTGCGTCGACGGACGGGGCTCGTGTTCCAGGATCCCTACGCCTCGCTCGACCCACGGATGACCGCGGGGCAGATCGTGCGGGAGCCGCTGTGGGCCCTCGACATCGAGGGGGACCATCGAGCCCGGGTGCGCGAGGTCCTCGCCCAGGTGGGCCTCGACCCCGAGATGGGCGATCGCTACCCGCACGAGTTCTCCGGCGGGCAGCGCCAGCGGATCGCTCTCGCCCGCGCGCTCGTGCATCGCCCGCGGATCCTCGTGGGCGACGAGCCGCTGTCGGCTCTGGACGTGACGGTGCGCGCGCAGATCCTCGACCTCCTCGCGGAGCTGCGGGTCGCGGACGAGCTCACGCTGCTGCTCGTGTCGCACGACATCGGCGTGGTGCAGAACCTCTGCGACACGGTCGTCGTCATGAAGGACGGCCGTATCGTGGAGCGCGGTCCGACCCGGGAGGTCCTCCAGCGCCCGACGGCCGAGTACACCCGCACTCTCCTCTCCGCGATCCCCGTCATCCCCGACGCCTGATCGTTCGACCCACCCCTTCCGGCCGCCCCGGCCCGTTGCGTGCGCTCGCAACGGGCCGGGAGGCACGAAAGGGGTGGGTCGAGGGTCAGCGCGGGAAGAGCGAGAGGCGACGACGGGGGCGAGAGGGGCGAGAGGGGCGAAGCGCACGGCGCAGGTAGACGGTGCCCAGGTCGCGCCCGAACTTGTGGCCGACGCGCCCCATGCGCCCGGCCTCCACGAAGCCGAGCTTCTCGTGCAACCGGAGCGAGGCCTCCGCGCCCTGATCGCTGATGACGGCGACCATCTCCCGCAGCCCTCGCTGCTCGCAGGCGTCGATCAGGGCCTGCAGGAGGGCGGAGCCGAGCCCTTTGCCCGCCGCCCCCGGTCCGAGATAGATCGAGTCCTCCACCGTGTAGCGGTAAGCGTTCTTGCCTGCCCACGGTTGCGCGAGCGCGTAGCCGAGGACGGCGCCCGACGGCGACACCGCCACGAGGAAAGGCAACCCGAGTCGCTCCAGGAGGGCGAACTTGTCCCGCCAGTACGGGATGCTGCTTCGGCGCTCGTCGAGGGTGACGGCGGAGTTGCTGACGAAGTGGTTGTAGATCTCGCGCACGTGAGGCAGGTCGGCGGGCCTGGCTGGGCGGATCGCGTAGGAGAACGTGTCCGGCGCGGTGGCGGGACGAAGGTGGCGCGGCAGAACGCGACGACGGTCCCCCGGCTCGAACTGCATGCGCTCAGCTTAGGGAGCCGGATGCCTCGCCCTCCACCCGCCAGTCCACCGGTTCCGCACCGAGGCCCTCCAGGAGGGCGTTCGCGCGGGAGAAGGGGCGGGAGCCGAAGAAGCCGCGGCTGGCGGAGAGCGGTGACGGATGCGCCGAGGCGATCACCGGTGTGTCGCCGAGCAGGGGCTGGAGGTTCGCCGCGTCACGCCCCCAGAGGATCGCGACGAGCGGCTGATCCCGGGCCACGAGGGTGCGGATCGCCAGCTCCGTCACCTGCTCCCATCCCCAGCCGCGGTGAGAGGCGGCCGCGCCGGGGCGTACGGTCAGCACGCGGTTCAGCAGCAGCACGCCCTGGTCGCTCCACGCGGTGAGGTCTCCGTGCGGCGCGGGCGGGAGGCCGAGGTCGGCTTCGCGCTCCTTGTAGATGTTCATCAGGCTCCGCGGCAGCGGGCGCACGTCGCGGTCGACGGCGAACGACAGCCCGATCGGGTGCCCCGGGGTCGGGTACGGGTCCTGGCCGGTGATGAGCACGCGGACGTCGGCGAGCGGTCGCTGGAACGCGCGCAAGACGTTCGGCCCCGCAGGGAGATAGCCGTGGCCGGCAGCCTGCTCGGCACGCAGCCGCTCCCCGAGCGCCGTGATGGTGTCCTGCACCGGAGCAAGAGCCTGAGCCCACCCGGCGTCGATCAGCCCCTCGTCCGCGAGCTCGGCGAGGGTGCGTCCTCCGGTCACTCGACGGGCCGGACGCGCAGCGGACCGCGTGCGAGCAGGTGCTGTGCGGACTGGGCGACGGGTCGCATCGTGATCAGGTCGAGGTTCACGTGACCCGGGGCGTCCAGCGCATAGGCGATGACGTCCGCCACGTCCTCGGCCCGCAGCGGCGCCTCGACACCGGAGTAGACCGCTTCGGCGGCGACGGCGTCGCCGCCGAGTCGGTTCAACGTGAACTCCTCGGTGTGCACCATGCCGGGTGCGACCTCGGCCACCCGCAGGGGCTCGCCGTTCAACTCCTGCCGCAGCGCCCGCACGAGCATCGCCTCGGCCGCCTTCGCCGCGTTGTAGCCCGCACCGCCGGGATAGGCGGTCTGCGCGGCCGTCGAGGTCACGAAGAGCAGGTCGGCGTGACCGTCCGCGTCCGCGGCGCGACGCAGCAGCGGGAGGAGGCCGGCCACGAGGCGCTGCGTCGCGAGGACGTTCGCGTCGTACATCCATTGCCAGTCCGCGAGCGCGGCATCCTCGACGCGGTCGGTGCCTCGCGCGCCGCCGGCGACCTGGACGAGCGCATGCACCGGTCCCGTGCGCTCCAACTCCTCGAGGAGGGCCGCCACGGCCGAGTCATCCGTCAGATCGCAGGCGATCGTCGATGCGCCCGTCTCGGCCGAGAGGACCGCGAGACGATCCGCGCGGCGGGCGACGCCGACGACGTCCCACCCCCGCGACCGGAGGGCCCGCACGGTCGCCTGACCGATCCCGGAACTCGCACCTGTCACCACTGCACGTCTGTTCGCCATGCCTTCCACCGTACGATGTCCCGCCGCGTTTCGCCCGTTCACGGTTCGGGCCCGAGATGGCCGCGTGTGAGCCGCGCCGACGCCGAACCCTGTGGCCAAGCTGTGAGCACGCACATCTTCGAGGCGTACGGTCAGCAAATGAGTACACAACTGAAGAACGATTCCCCGCTCGGCCTGGGCTCCGTCCTGGTCGGTTCCCTGCCGACGACGCTGATGACGGACGACTCCCCTGCGCGCTACACGGTCGAGGCCGTGTTCACCCGCCAGGCAGACCGGGACGAAGTCGCTGCGATCCACGGTTCCACGACCCGCGACCACCTCACCGCATCCGGCTACCCGACGGTCGAGCTGCGTGTCTCGGACCGTCGCCTCGAGATCTCGAACACGAACCTGGAGGAACTGCGCGACGGCCTGGCGATCGTCATCGCCGAGCACCTCGCGGCCATCAGTCTCAGCCTCCGCGCCGAACGTGAGCTCGCCGCACTCCGCTTCAGTGAAGCCACCGGTGTGGAGCAGCAACGCGCCGCCGCCGTCGCCCAGCTGGCAGAATCGGTCAGCTTCGTCAGACCCGTCGCTCACCCCGGAGTGCCCGAGGCCCCCATCGCCAAGGATTAGCGTCGGTCCCGCCGGTCGGCGTCCTTCCGGTTGTTACGTCACATTTCTCGGTCGTTGTTGACACGAGCCGATATTCCGTACTCTCGCTGCAAGGGCACCGGCCCATCCGACCTTCCGACCGTTCCAGGGGGAACACATGTCCGCACCCGAGACCTGGCGTTTCGAGACCAAGCAGATCCACTCGGGCGCCGCCCCCGACCCCGTCACCAAGGCGCGAGCGACGCCGATCTACCAGACCACGTCCTACGTCTTCGACAGCGCGGACCACGCCGCCAACCTCTTTGCGCTGGCCGAGTTCGGCAACATCTACACCCGCATCCAGAACCCGACCCAGGATGTCCTGGAGCAGCGCCTGGCCGCGCTCGAAGGGGGCACCGGTGCCCTCGTCCTCTCCAGCGGCCAGGCCGCCTCGACCTTCGCCATCCTCAACATCGCTCAGGCCGGCGACCACTTCGTGGCGTCCAGCTCGATCTACGGCGGAACCTACAACCTCTTCAAGTACACCCTCGCCAAGCTCGGCATCGAGGTCACCTTCGTCGAGAACCAGGACGACCCGGAGGAGTGGCGCCGGGCCGTCCGCCCGAACACGAAGCTCTTCTTCGCGGAAACCATCGGCAACCCGCAGATCAACGTGCTCGACATCCGCACGGTCGCCGACATCGCCCACGAGAGTGGCGTCCCGCTGATCGTCGACAACACCATCGCGACCCCGTACCTCATCCGTCCGTTCGAGCACGGCGCCGACATCGTGGTCCACTCGATCACGAAGTTTCTCGGCGGCCACGGCACGACGATCGGCGGTGTCGTGATCGACGGCGGCTCGTTCGCGTGGTCGGAGAACGTCGAGAAGTTCCCCGGCCTCACCGAGCCGGACCCGTCCTACCACGGCGCCAGCTACACGGCCGCCGTGGGCGACCCGCTCGCCTACATCATCAAGGCACGCGTGCAGCTTCTGCGCGACCTCGGCTCGGCCATCGCCCCGCAGAGCGCGTGGAACCTCATCCAGGGTGTCGAGACGCTGTCGTTGCGCATCGAGCGCCACGTGCAGAACGCTCAGGAGATCGCCGAGTGGCTGGACAGCCGCGACGACGTCGCGGCGGTCAACTATTCCGGCCTGCCGTCCTCGCCCTGGTACGCCAAGGCGAACGAGTACGCCCCGAAGGGTGTCGGCGCGGTGCTGTCGTTCGAGCTCAAGGGCGGGGTCGAGGCCGGACGCGAGTTCGTCAACAGTCTCTCGCTGTTCAGCCACCTCGCCAACATCGGAGACGTGCGCTCGCTCGTCATCCACCCGGCTTCCACGACACACGCGCAGCTCACTCCGGAGCAGCAGCTCACCGCGGGTGTGACGCCCGGCCTCGTGCGCCTCTCCGTGGGTCTCGAGAACATCGAGGACCTCAAGGCCGATCTCGACCAGGCGCTCGCGGCCGCCCGGGCCGTCTCCGAGGCCGCGCGCGCCTGACGCGCACGGCTCTGCGAAGGCCTCGGACCGCGCGGTCCGAGGCCTTCGTCGTACGCGGTGTCGTAACCTGCGGGCCGGGACCGACCGGCCGGGCGAGAATGGAGACATGGACTGGCAGACGACCTCCGAGGACACGGTGCCGTCGGCACCCGTGACGGAGGCCGACGTCCGGCTGCTCCGCGCACGGCCACCGGCCACCGGCGCCTGGAGAGACGGCGACCCCGTCGGCGGCCGCCGGTTCGCCGCGTTCGGCGCCTTCGATACGGAGAGCGGCGCGCAGCTTCCCGGCATCCGCCTCGCGTACGAGACCTGGGGCGAACTGAACGCCGCGCGTGACAACGCGGTGCTCGTGCTGCACGCCCTGACCGGCGACAGCCATGTGCGCGGAGAGGCCGGTGCCGGCCACCCGACCGCCGGCTGGTGGGCGGACATCGTCGGCCCCGGCGCACCGCTCGACACCGACGAGTGGTTCGTCATCGCGCCGAACATGCTCGGCGGCTGCCAAGGGTCGACGGGCCCGGCGAGCATCGCCCCGGATGGCTACGAGTGGGCGTCGCGCTTCCCGTACCTCACGATCCGCGATCAGGTGGCGGCACAGGTGCGGTTGGCCGATGCCCTGGGCATCGACTCCTGGGCGGCGGTGATCGGCGGTTCGATGGGCGGCATGCACGCCCTGGAGTGGGCCGTGTCCCAGCCTGAGCGGGTGCAGCGTCTCGCCGTGCTCTCCTCGCCCCCCGTCACGACCGCCGATCAGATCGCTCTCAACACCGTGCAGCTCGAGACCATCCGGATGGACCCGCGCTTCCAGGGTGGCGAGTACTACGACCTCGCGGACGGCGACGGCCCGCACCGCGGTCTGGCCCTCGCCCGCCGCATGGCGCTGCTGAACTACCGCAGCCCGATCGAACTCAACCAGCGTTTCCAGCGCTCCTGGCAGTCGGACGTCTCTCCTCTCGGCCACGGCGGACGCTTCGCCGTGGAGTCCTACCTGGACTTCCACGGCAACAAGTTCACGCGCCGCTTCGACGCGAACAGCTACATCACCCTCGTCGAGGCCATGAACTCGCACGACGTGGGTCGCGGCCGCGGCGGTGTCGAGGAGGCCCTGAAGGCCGTGACCGCCACGACCCTCGTTCTCGGCATCGACAGCGACCGGCTCTTCCCGGTCGACGGTCAGCAGCGGATCGCCAGGAGCATCGCGAACGTGCTCGGCGGAGAGGCCGAGGTACTCGCGAGCGACTTCGGCCATGACGGGTTCCTCATCGAGACCGAGGCCGTGGGCACGCACCTGCGACGCCTGCTCGACGCCTGATCCGCCTCAGGCCGGGTCGAACCGCCACGGCAGCCTGCGAGCGTGCAGGGTCCCCTGTGCCCAGCCGAAGGCGCGTCCGCCGTCGCTCACGCGCGTCTGGAACAGCTCGACCGCTCCGGTGGAAGCCAGCACGGCGTCGACGTCGGCGAGGGCCGAGAGTCGATGCAGCGTGACCCAGGTCGGCGGGAAGAGCTGCCACTCCCCCGCCGCGTGACGTGCGAGAGCCCCGGCCGGGGACACCCAGGTGAGTTCCATGACCTCGTCCGGGGAGGGCGACGGCTCGGCGTCGGGGGCGAGAGCGAGGAAGAACCAGGTCCGGATCCGGACAGGCGCCTCCGCGGGCGGCCGCCATTCGGAGAGCGGCACGAGTTCGTCGACCACGAGCCCGACCTCCTCCGCGGTCTCCCTGGCGGCGGCACGTCGAGCGTCCTCGACCTCGGTCGCTCCGACGCGGCGGTCCTCCGGCTCGACCTTTCCGCCGGGGAACACCCAGGCGTCCGCGAACGAGCCGCGCGACGGACGGCGCAGCAGGAGAACGTGGAATCCGTCCGCGGAGGGGCGCAGCAGCACGACGGTGCCGGCCTGCGGCAGGTCTTCGTCGACGGTGGTCACCCCGTCACTCTACGACGCGAGGACCGGCGACGGCGCAGCCCGACGCGCCTCCGCGCGGTACGACACCAGGGCGATGAGGAGCCCGGCGACGGCCAGTGCGGCCCCCGTCCACGCGGGTGCCGTGAAGCCCCAGCCGACCGCGATGACGATGCCGCCGAGGAAGGCCCCGAGGCTGTTGCCGATGTTCAGGGCGGAGTGGTTCAGGGCCGCGGCGATCGACTGGTTGTCGCCGGCCACGTCCATCAACCGGGTCTGGATCGTCGGGCTGAGCACGGACGAGACGAATCCGACGAGCACGACCACGAGGCTCAGGCTCACGATCCAGAACGAGAGGACCGCGAGGAGCGCGAACACGACGGCCATCGTCGCGAGCCCCAGGAGCAGCGTCCGACGGAGGTCGATGTCGGCGAGATGACCACCGACGAGGTTCCCCCCGGTCATGCCGAGACCCATGAGGACGAGCACGATGGGCACCACCCAGTCCGGCGATCCGGCCACCTCCGTCACGAGCGGGGCAATGTAGCTGTAGACGGCGAAGAACCCGCCGAAGCCGATCGCCCCGACGCCGAGCGTGAACCAGACCTGACCGATGCGGAACACCCTGAGCTCGGCCCGCATCGTGCGTCCGGGGTTCCCGGGGTGCGCGGGCACGAACAAGGCGATGGAGACGGTGGCGAGGGCGAAGACGAGCGCGACGACCGCGAAGGCCGCGCGCCAGCCCCACTCCTGGCCAAGGAAGGTGCCCAGCGGCACGCCGACCACGTTGGCCACCGTGAGCCCGGTGAGGATGAACGCCACGCCTTTCGCCCGGTTGCCCGGCCCCATCACGTCGGCGGCGACGAGCGCGCCGATCCCGAAGTACGCCCCGTGTGGGAGTCCGGCGAGGAACCGTGACACGCCGACGAGCTCGAACGTCGGCAGCACGACGGTGAGCGCGTTGAAGACCGTCAGCGCCAGAGCGAGCACGAGCATCACCCGATGCCGCGGGTAGCGGGCGACGAACCCGGCGATGGTTGGGGCACCGCTGACCACGCCGAGTGCGTACAGGGAGATCAGCCAGCCGGCCTGGCTCAACGCCTCCTCCTGGCTCGACGCCCAGACGGACGGCAGCAGGTCGGCGGCGATGTTCGGCAGCAGGCCCATGACGACGAACTCGGTCATGCCGATGCCGAAACTGCCGATGGCGAGGGAGAGGAGCGCCCACTTCGCCGCACCCCTCGAAGGTGTCGAGGGATTCACCGGTTCAGCTTACCGGTCGTCGGACTCCTCGATCGCCGCCTCCAGGCGCTCGATCTTGGCGTCGAGCTCGCCCGCATAGCCGGGGCGGATGTCCGCCTTGAGGACGAGCGACACCCGGGAGCCGTACGGCATGACCGCCTCGGTCGCGCGCTTGACCACGTCCATGACGGTGTCCCAGTCGGGTCCCTCGATCTCGGTGAACATGCTCGTCGTGCGGTGCGGAAGCCCCGACGCGCGGACGACGCGCACGGCAGCGGCCACGGCGTCGTGCACGGACGCATCGGGGCGCTCGGCGCCGTCGGCGGGCGTGCCACTGGGGGCGACGGAGAAGGCGATCAGCATGGGTTCACTCCTGGGTTCGAGGGCGGCGGACGACGGGGACCCGCGCGAGCGCGAGGGCGCTCACGACGGCGAGGACGACGAGCAGGGCGTTGCGCATCGTGAGCAGCACGATCGGGGCGGCTTCGGCCCGCAGCAGCCCGTCGTAGCTCAGCGGATACACGAGACACGTGAGCAGGCATAGCGCGAGCACGAGGGCCGCGGCCGGTCGCGCACGACGGCGGTCGAGCACGAGCCACAGGACCACGGGTGCCAGCAGCCAGGTCTGGAACTGCGGCGAGCCGACCTTGTTCAGGGCGATGAGCGCGGTGACCAGGAGCAGGGCCAGCGGCGGGAAGAGCCGCACGAACGACGCGCCGCGCGCGGCCTTCACGCCGCCGACCACGGTGACGACGGCGACGGCGAGCACCAGGAGCGGGGTGAGGACCGCCCCGACGACCTCAGCGCCCGACGCGACGATCTGGAAGGTGAGGATGTCGTAGCTGTACTCGATGCGGGCGGCCCCTGTCACGGCTATCCAGAGGAACGGCGTCGCGGCGACCGCCTCGATCTGGAGCCCCCGGCCGGTCTGCGCGGTGAGGAAGCCGAGGATCTCGGTGTCGGCGCCGAGCAGCAGAAGCACCACCACCACACCGGCGGTGACGCCCGCGGCGGCCAGGAGCATCCGCAGCCGTGCCCTCCCGGCCACGACCGCCGCGAGGAAGAGCGCACCGGGCCAGATCTTGATCCAGGCGCCGATGGTCAGCAGCGCCGCGGCGAGGGTCGGACGGGTCACCAGCCACAGCCCCGCGACGACGGCGATCGGCACGGTGACGGCATCGATGCGGTACAGCGCGATGGGTCCGAGGAGCAGCAGCGCTGCGCACCAGAACCAGGCGGCGGTGCGACGCGCCCGCACGCGTCCGCGCCCGACCAGGACGGCGAATGCGACGGCGTCGAGCACCGTGACCAGCAGCGCCCAGCCGATGAGGTAGGCGCCCGAGACGCCGAGCAGCGGGAGGAACGGGGCAGCGAGCACGGCTGCGAGCATCATCGGCAGGAGCGCGAGCTGCGGATACACCCAGGATTCCGTGACGCCCACGACCTCCCCGCCGCTCCACGCGGCCGTCGCCCAGGGCTCGTAGACCAGCACGACGTCCCCCATGGGCTGGCTCGGATACACCCAGCCCAGGGCCGCGGTGAGGACGTGGAGGAGGAGGAAGGCGATCCACAGCGCGAGCACGCTCCTCCGGGCCGTGGTCCTCACGACAGAAGGTCCGCGACCGCGCGCGGCAGCGCCTCCGCGACGTCCAGCGCGACGATCGGATGACCGATCGCGCCCGCGGTCGCCGCGGCGGCGAGGCGGGCGGCGTGCCCGTGCAGCCAGACGGCCGCCGCAGCGGACTCCACGAGCGGGCTGTCCGGATTCGCCGCGATCACGGCAGCGACGACGCCGGCGAGAACGTCGCCCGTCCCGGCCGTCGCGAGCCACCCGGTCCCCGCCTCGACGGCGATGAGTGTGCCGTCGGGTGCGGCGAGAATGGTCCGCGCGCCCTTGCGCAGCACCACGCCGTCGATCGCGGCGGACACCTCGCGGATGTCCGCGAGGTCGTCCGAAGCCTCGTCGATGCCGACACGTTCGCGCAGCCGCGCGAACTCTCGGCCGTGCGGCGTGGCGACGAACGGGGCGTGGGCGTTCGGCGCCAGATCGAGGGCTCCGGCGTCGATGACCACGGGGACGTCGCCGTCGACGATCTCCCGCAGCGCCTGCGCCTCCGCCTCGCTCCGGTCGTCCGGGTCGGTTCCGGAGCCGATCACCCAGGCGCCGATCCGCGTACGTCCGGCGTCCGGCCCGCCGACGGTCTCGGGACGCCGGGCCAGCACCGCTGCCACCGCCGCCGACGCTCCCGCGTAGCGCACGAACCCGGCACCGGCCCGCCACGCGGCCTCGACGCCCAGCACCGCGGCGCCGGGATAGGCGGCCGATCCGGTGCGCACGCCCACGACGCCCCGCGAGTACTTGTCGTCCTCGGCGGTCGGAGCGCGGAAGAACCGCGCCGCGTCGCTGCGGGACCACTCGCGCACGTCGCTCATGACTCCACGTTAGCCCGACGGCCCTGTCCCGTCCGCGCCGGCGGTACCGTCGAACGGTGAGTCTTCTCTTCTCCCCGCTGACCATCCGCTCCGCCACGTTCCGCAACCGCCTCTGGGTGTCCCCCATGTGCATGTACAGCGCCGTCGACGGCGTTGCTCAGGAGTGGCATCACACCCACCTCGCGCAGTTCGCCTCGGGTGGTGCCGGGCTCATCGTCGCCGAGGCCACCGCCGTCGTGCCGGAGGGGCGCATCTCCCCTCGCGACCTCGGGCTGTGGGACGACGCACAGCGCGAGGCTCTGACCCCGGTCGTCCGGGCGATCCACGACCGCGGGGCGGCCGCGGGCATCCAGCTCGCGCACGCGGGGCGGAAGGCCTCGACCTGGTGGCCCTGGGCCGACCAACGAGGCTCGGTCCCCGCCGACGCGGGCGGATGGACGACCACCGCGCCGTCCGCGGTCGCCTACGAGGGGTTCGCCGCCCCGGTCGCGCTGGACGCGGCGGGTATCGACCGCGTGGTCGACGGGTTCGCCGCTGCGACCAGGCGGGCGCTCGAGGCCGGCTTCGACGTCATCGAGATCCACGGTGCCCACGGCTACCTGCTGCACCAGTTCCTGTCGCCGCTGTCGAACCTCCGGGAGGACGAGTACGGCGGGTCGCTGGAGAACCGCGCTCGGCTGCTGCTGCGCGTCGTGGATGCGGTGCGCGAGGCGGCCGGCGACGACGTGCCGGTGTTCGTCCGCATCTCCGCGACCGACCATGCCGACGGCGGGTTCACGCCCGAGGAGGCGGCCGAGGTCAGCACGTGGGCGACCGCGCACGGCGCCGACCTCATCGACGTCTCCAGCGGCGGCCTCGTCGCTCACCAGCGCATCAGCGTCTCCCCCGGCTATCAGGTCCCCCTCGCCGACACCGTCCGCCAGGGTGGGCGCATCCCGGTGTCGGCCGTGGGCCTGATCACGGCCGCCGCCCAGGCCGAGCAGGTTCTCATCGACGGCGCAGCCGACGCGATCTTCGCCGGACGGGAGTGGCTGCGCGACCCGCACTTCGCGCTCCGGGCCGCACACGAGCTGGGCGACCAGGTCGCCTGGCCGCCGCAGTACGAGCGAGCGCACTGGCGCTGACGTCCACGACGAAGGCCGCCGGCTCCCGGGGAGCCGGCGGCCTTCGTGTGCGTGAATGCGGCGGTCAGTGCCCGCGGACGCGACGGGTCGCGTCCTGCACCTCGCCCACGAGCTCCTCGAGGATGTCCTCCAAGAACAGCACGGCCGTGGTCTCCCCCTGCGCATCGCGGACCTTGGCGAGGTGGCGACCGGCACGCCGCATGACGGCGAGGGCGTCCTCCAGATCGGTGTCCTCCTGCACGGGCACCATGTGGTGGATGCGCTTGCCGGGGATCGGCTCGAGCACCTTGGCCTCGGCATCCGGGCCCTCCGAGGCTCGCAGAATGTCCTTGAGGTGGACGTAGCCGATCGGGACGTCCTCGTCGTCGACGATCACGTAGCGCGAGAAGCCGTAGCGGGCCACCGCTTTCTCGATGTCGTCCGGCGTGGTGGTCTGCGGCAGCGTGACGAGGTCGCTCAGCGGCACCGCCACGTCGCGCGCCTTCTTGTCGGTGAACTCGACGGCGGCCGTCACCGTGCCCGCGGCGTCCATGAGCACGCCCTCACGGCGCGACTGGTCGACGATCGTCGCCACCTCGTCGAGCGTGAAGGTCGACGCCGCCTCGTTCTTCGGCTCCACCCTGAACAGCCGCAGCACGCCGTTCGCGGCCGCGTTCAGCAGCCAGATCACGGGCATGAACACCTTCGACACCCACACCAGCGGCGTCGCCAGCAGCAGCACGGCCCGGTCGGGGATCGAGAACGCGAGGTTCTTCGGCACCATCTCGCCGAACACGACGTGCAGGAACGACACGATGAGCAGCGCGATCGTGAACGACACGACGTCCACCGCCCCGTCCGACCAGCCCAGCGCGTGCAGCGGCACCGCGAGCAGATGGTGGATGGCGGGCTCGGAGACGTTCAGGATGAGCAGCGAGCAGATCGTGATGCCGAGCTGCGAGGTCGCGAGCATGAGCGTCGCGTGCTCCATGGCGTACAACGCCGTCTTGGCCGGGCGCGAGCCGCGCTCCGCTTTCGGCTCGATCTGGGAGCGCCGCGCGGAGATGACCGCGAACTCGGCACCGACGAAGAAGGCGTTCGCCGCCAGCAGGACGACCAGCCAGGCGAGGCCTCCCCAATCGCTCACAGGGACACCCCCTCGATGACGACGGCATCCGGTCTCGGGACGTAGCGCACCCGATCCACCCGGCGGCCGTCCATACGGACCACCTGCAGCGTGCCGCTCTCCAGCGGCACCTCGTCGCCGACGACGGGCACCCGCTCGAGAACGCTCATGACGTAGCCGCCGACCGTGTCGTACACGTCGCCCTCCGGGACCTCGACGCCTGCGCGACTGCGCAGCTCGTCCGGACGCAGTTCGCCCGGGAACGTCACCCCGTCACGGTTGCGGATGATGCCGGCGCGCGTGCGGTCGTGCTCGTCGGACACCTCGCCGACGAGTTCTTCGACGAGGTCCTCCAGGGTCACGATGCCCGCGGTGCCGCCGTACTCGTCGACGACGACCGCGAGCTGGTAACCGCGTCCGCGGAGGTCGGAGATCAGCGCGTCGACATGAGCGGTCTCGGGCACGCGGAGCGGATCGGTGGCGAGGGCGCCAACGGGCACCTCGGCCCTGCGCTCCCTGGGCACCGAGATGGCGGCCTTGAGATGGACGACACCGGTGATGTCGTCGAGGTCCTCGTCGAACACCGGGAACCGGCTGTGACCCGTGCGTCGGGCGAGCTGGATCACGTCGTCCACCGAATCGCCGGCGGCGATCGCGTGCATGCTGGGGCGGGCCGTCATAACGTCGGCCGCCGTGAGCCGGGAGAAGGTGAGGGTGCGGTCCAGCAGCGTCGCCGTGTCGGCTTCGAGCACTCCGGCGCTGGCCGACCGCCGCACGAGGGAGGAGAGCTCCTCCGCACTGCGCGCGCCGGAGAGCTCCTCCTTCGGCTCGATGCCCATGCTGCGCAGCACGCCGTTCGCGCTGCCGTTGAGCACCACCACGGCGGGCTTGAACACCGTCGTGAAGGCGATCTGGAACGGCACCACCAGCTTCGCCGTAGCGAGCGGCAGTGCGAGGGCGAAGTTCTTCGGGACGAGCTCACCGAGGATCATCGACAAGACCGTGGCCACGAACATCGCCACGACCGTCGCGATGGGGGCGACGGCGGCCTCCGGGATGCTCCACGCGACGAGAGTGGGACCGAGGAGGTTCGACAGCGCCGGCTCCATCGTGTATCCGGTCAGCAACGTGGTCAGCGTGATGCCGAGCTGTGCGGAGGAGAGGTGCGTCGACGTGTGCCGGAGGGCACTGATCGTCAGGGAGAGACGGGACTCGCCCCGCGCCTGACGCGCTTCCAGATCCGCGCGGTCGAGGTTCACCAGGGCGAACTCGCTCGCCACGAAGAGGCCGGTGCCGACCGTGAGCAGAAGCCCCACGCCCAACATGATGTAGTCCATCAGATCTTCCTCTCCGCGGAGAGAACGGGACGGTGGGGCGATGTTCGGCAACTGGGAGGGTCGTCCATAGTGCGCTCGATTCTACAGAAGCGGACTGAGGACGCGGCGGGCGATCACCAACTGACCGGCAGGGCCTTGCCCTCCTCGTAGCCCGCTGCCGACTGCAGACCGACGAGCGCCCGCTCGTGAAACTCCGGCACCGACGAGGCACCCGCGTACGTGAACGACGACCGCACGCCAGAGGTGATCATGTCGAGCAGATCTTCGACGCCGGGGCGCAGCGGGTCGAGGTAGATCTTCGACGAGGAGATGCCTTCGGCGAACAGCTCCTTGCGCGCCCGCTCGTAGGCGTCGAGGCGACCGAACCGTGCCTGCACGGCCTTGGTCGACGCCATCCCCCACGACTCCTTGAACAGCCGCCCGTCCGCATCGCGCTGCAGTTCCCCCGGGGCCTCGATCGTTCCGGCGAACCAGGAGCCGACCATGACCGAGGCCGCGCCCGCGGCGAGCGCGAGGGCGACGTCCCGTGGGTAGCGCACCCCGCCGTCGGCCCAGACGTGCGCTCCGGCCTCGGCCGCGGCCTGCGCCGTCTCCAGCACCGCGGAGAACTGCGGCCGACCGACCGCCGTCATCATGCGGGTGGTGCACATCGCGCCCGGGCCGACGCCGACTTTGAGGATCGAGGCGCCCGCGTCGACGAGATCGCGGACGCCGTCCGCGGTGACGATGTTCCCGGCGACGATGGGAAGCCCGAGACCGAGGGCGGCGACCTCCTGCAACGCACGCAGCATGCCCTCCTGGTGACCGTGCGCGGTGTCGACGACGAGCACGTCCACCCCGGCCGCCGCGAGCGCCTTCGCCTTGGCCCCGACGTCGCCGTTGATGCCGACCGCGGCGGCGACCGCGAGGCGCCCGTCGGCATCCACAGCGGGCCGGTACAGCGTCGCGCGCAGGGCGCTGCGCGCGCTCAGCGTGCCCACGAGGTGACCGTGGTGGACGACCGTGACCATCTCGACGTCCGCCTCGGTGATGACGTCGAACGCGTGACGTTCGGAGCCGATGTCGTCGGCGTCGATGGACGGCGTACCCCGGTGGACGAGGTCGCCGAGCTGCGCGTCGGGCAGCGCGGTCGCGAGCCGGGTCGCCGGGAGGATGCCCACGATGCGGTCCACGTCGACCGGGGTCGCGCCGCGGGCGACGACGATGCCGTGCCCGGCGGCCGCGGGGAGCAGACGCAGCGCATCCGCCACGGTCGCCTCGGGAGGCAGCACGATCGGCGTGTCCCAGAGCACCGGCTGGCCCTTGACGTCGCGGATCGCGGCGTCGAGCTCCTGGAGAGGGAGGTCCTGCGGCAGCACTCCCAGCGCCCCGCGCCGGGCGAGCACGGCCGCGATGCGCGGTCCGGTGACCGAGTTCATGTTGGCGGCGACGAGTGGAAGCGTCGCCGGCGTGCCGTCGTGCGGGGTGAGATCCACCTGCAGTCGACTGGTCACGGCCGAGCGGCGCGGGACCAGGAAGACGTCCGAGTAGGTCAGATCGACGGTCGGCTGCGCACCTGAGAACTCCATGCCTCCACGGTACCCAGATCGGCGCGGCGCGGGTCGCCCTCTTCGACGTCTCCCCGGTCGAAACAGGTTAGGCTTGGTGGTCGAGAGTGTGCGGGCCCGAGCGCATCCTGCGTCGTGCGTCCGCATCGGAGATCTTCAGCGATGAAAGAGGGCGATAGAGCGTGTCGAACCAGGTGACCGGCGTCGGTGGCGACGGGGGGTTCGGAGCCAATTCCTGGCTCGTCGAAGAGCTCTACGAGCAGTTCAAGGAGAACCGCGACTCGGTCGACAAGGAGTGGTGGCCCATCCTGGAGAAGTACCACTCCGAGACCACCGCCGCAGGAGCCGGTGCCGCACCGGCAGCGACGGCGCCAGCGCATCCCGTGACGGCCCCGATCCCCGTGATCGGCGCACAGCCCGTCGCCCGGACGACCGCGAAGCCCGCCGCGGCAGCGCCCATCCCCGCCCAGGCTCCGAAGCCGAAGCAGGAGTCCACGGAGACGCAGCCGGCCTCCGAGGAGGACAAGGTCACTCCCCTGCGCGGCCTGCCGAAGACCCTCGCGGCCAACATGGACGAGTCGCTCACCGTGCCCACCGCGACCAGCGTCCGCACGGTCCCGGCCAAGCTGATGATCGACAACCGCATCGTCATCAACAACCACATGGCTCGCACCCGGGGCGGCAAGGTCAGCTTCACCCACCTCATCGGCTGGGCGCTCATCCGCACCCTCGACGAGTTCCGCAGCCAGAACGTCTTCTACGCCGAGGTCGACGGCAAGCCGTCCGTCGTCGCTCCCGCGCACGTCAACCTCGGCATCGCGATCGACCTGCCGAAGCCCGACGGCACCCGCGCCCTCATGGTCCCGAGCATCAAGCGTGCCGACACCATGACGTTCACCGAGTACCTCGCCGCCTACGAGGACCTCGTGACCCGGGCCCGCGCGAACAAGCTCACGGCGACCGACTTCCAGGGCACGACCGTCTCGCTGACGAACCCCGGCGGCATCGGCACCGTCCACTCGGTCCCGCGTCTCATGAAGGGCCAGGGCTGCATCATCGGCGCCGGTGCCCTCGAGTACCCGGCCGAGTTCCAGGGCGCGAGCGAGAAGACGCTGAACGAGCTCGCCATCGGCAAGACCATCACGCTCACCAGCACCTACGACCACCGTGTCATCCAGGGGGCCGGCTCCGGCGAGTTCCTGAAGAAGGTGCACGAGCTGCTGATCGGGCAGCGCGGCTTCTACGACGACATCTTCGCGGCGCTGCGCATCCCCTACGCGCCCATCCGTTGGAACCCCGACATCGCGGTCGACCTCGCCGAGCGCGTGGACAAGCAGTCGCGCGTGCAGGAGCTCATCAACTCCTTCCGCGTCCGCGGTCACCTCATGGCCGACATCGATCCGCTCGAGTACCGCCAGCGCTCGCACCCCGACCTCGAGATCGAGAGCCACGGCCTCACCTTCTGGGACCTCGACCGCGAGTTCGTGACCGGTGGCTTCGGCGGCCGACGCGTCGCGAAGCTCCGCGACATCCTCGGCGTCCTGCGCGACTCCTACTGCCGCACGCTCGGCATCGAGTACATGCACATCCAGGATCCGGAGCAGCGCCGCTGGTTCCAGGAGAAGGTCGAGGTCAAGTACCAGAAGCCCGGCCACGACGAGCAGCTGCGCGTGCTGCGCAAGCTCAACGAGGCCGAGGCGTTCGAGACCTTCCTGCAGACGAAGTTCGTCGGCCAGAAGCGGTTCTCCCTCGAGGGCGGAGAGTCGCTCATCCCGCTGCTCGACGAGATCCTCCAGGGTGCGGCGACGGCAGGGCTGGAGGGCGCCGCCATCGGCATGGCGCACCGCGGCCGCCTGAACGTGCTCACGAACATCGCCGGCAAGACGTACGGCCAGGTGTTCCGCGAGTTCGAGGGCACGCAGATGCCGGGCAACCAGCGCGGCTCCGGCGACGTCAAGTATCACCTCGGCACTGAGGGCACGTTCGTCGCCGACGACGGCTCCTCGCTGCCGGTCTACCTCGCCGCGAACCCCTCGCACCTGGAGACGGTGGACGGCGTGCTCGAGGGCATCGTCCGCGCGAAGCAGGACCGCAAGCCCATCGGCACGTTCGCATGGCTGCCCATCCTCGTCCACGGCGACGCGGCCTTCGCGGGTCAGGGCGTCGTCGTCGAGACCCTCCAGATGTCGCAGCTCCGCGGCTACCGCACCGGCGGCACGATCCACGTCGTCGTGAACAACCAGGTCGGCTTCACCACGACCCCGAGCGACGCCCGCACGTCGGTCTACGCCACGGACGTCGCCAAGACGATCCAGGCGCCCGTCTTCCACGTGAACGGCGACGACCCGGAAGCCGTGATCCACGTCGCCCAGCTCGCCTTCGAGTACCGCGAGCGCTTCCACCGCGACGTCGTCATCGACCTCGTCTGCTACCGCCGACGCGGCCACAACGAGGGCGACGACCCCTCGATGACGCAGCCGCTGATGACCGACCTCATCCAGGCGAAGCGCTCCGTCCGCCGCCTGTACACGGAGTCTCTCGTCGGTCGCGGTGACATCACCGAGGAGGAGTACAACGAGGCCAAGGCCGACTTCCAGAACCGACTGGAGATCGCCTTCGCCGAGACGCACGCCGCCGAGACCGGGGCGACGCCGATCGCCCCGGAGGTCCCGCAGGTCGAGGACCAGGTGGGTGCTCCCGAGGTCACCGGTGTCCCCGCCGAGGTCATCCGCCTCATCGGCGACGCGTTCGTGAACAAGCCCGAGGGCTTCACGGTGCACCCGAAGATCCAGCAGCTGCTGGAGAAGCGCCTCGACATGAGCCGCAACGGGAACATCGACTGGGGCTTCGGCGAGTTGCTGGCCTTCGGGTCGCTGCTGGTCGAGGGCACGCCGGTGCGCCTCGCCGGTCAGGACTCGCGCCGCGGCACGTTCGTGCAGCGCCACGCCGCCCTCCATGACCGGGCGAACGGTCAGGAGTGGCTGCCGCTGTCGAACCTGTCCGACGCACAGGGCCGCTTCTTCGTCTACGACTCCCTCCTCAGCGAGTACGCCGCGCTCGGCTTCGAGTACGGCTACTCCGTGGAGGCCCCGGAGGCCCTGGTGCTGTGGGAGGCGCAGTTCGGCGACTTCGTCAACGGCGCCCAGTCGGTCATCGACGAGTACATCTCCGCCGCGGAGCAGAAGTGGGGTCAGCAGTCCAGCGTCACGCTCCTGCTCCCCCACGGGTACGAGGGCCAGGGACCTGACCACTCCTCCGCACGCATCGAACGGTTCCTGCAGCTCTGCGCGCAGGACAACATGATCGTGGCGCGCCCGTCGACTCCGGCCTCGCACTTCCACCTGCTGCGCCGTCAGGCCTACGCCCGCCCGCGCAAGCCGCTGATCGTGTTCACGCCGAAGGCGATGCTGCGTCTGCGCGGTGCGACGAGCCCGGTGGAGGCCTTCACCGGCGGCCGGTTCGAACCGGTGCTCGACGACGACCGCGGTCTCGACCGTTCCGCCGTCAAGCGCGTGCTCGTGCACAGCGGCAAGGTGCACTGGGACCTCCGCGCCGAGCTGGAGAAGAACCCGAACCCCGAGATCGCCCTGGTGCGTCTGGAGCAGCTGTACCCGACGCCGATCGACGAGCTGAAGAAGATCACCGACTCGTACCCGAACGCCGAGCTCGTCTGGGTCCAGGAGGAGCCGGAGAACCAGGGCGCCTGGCCGTTCCTGGCGCTGGCCTTCGCAGACGTCCCCGGTGACCGCACCTTCCGTCCGATCTCGCGGCCCGCGTCCGCGTCGCCGGCGACCGGGTCCTCGAAGGTCCACGCGACGGAGCAGGCCACCCTGATCCGCGCGGCGCTGACGCTCGGCTGATCGGCGCCTGACGACGAAGGGCGCCCCGGCTTTCGCCGGGGCGCCCTTTCCGTGGTGTGGATCAATACCAGATGTCGAGAGACGGCGCAGGGAAGGCCATGAACGCACGATCCATGGCCTCGACCGCGTCGGCCGCACCGGTGATCCGTCCCGCGCCGTGCAGCGCCGCCACGCGGACGCTGCCGGCATAGACGGACGACAGGGCGGAGATGTCCATCGCGAGGTCCGCCTCCGCCGTCGCGGCGCCCTCGACGCGCGCGCTGCCGTCGCCATCGACACGCAGCCGCCACGTGCCCGAGGCGAACCCGAGCGCATCCTCGACGCGGAGCACGGTGTCGAGCGGTGCGGCGTACGTCCGGGCCGTGAGCGCGGCCGGCACGTCCAGCACGCGCAGCCAGCCGTGGTCGTGCACCTCCTGGGTGACTCCACGAGGGTCGATGACGAGCCAGGGCAACGCATCGTCGAGCGGACGGAGGTCGGCGGTCACCTCGTCGACGAGGTCGTGCTGCAGCGCGAACCGCCACAGTGCGGCCGTCGCCTCCGCTGTCTCGCCCACGAGCAGCCGCACGTGCAGGGAGAATCGGAAGGTGCCGCCACGCTCGCTGAGGTGGAAGGCCATCACGCCGCGCACCGCACCGGATTCGTCGCGGTACCGGACACCGCGGACGCGATCCCGGTCCGCGTCGCTCGTCGCGAGTCCGCTCAGGCCCGCCCAGCGGGCCGTCCACCCGGGAACCTGGCCCGATCGCGCGGAGCGGGCGCGCTCGTGCGTCTCTCCCAGCTCCACGGCGAGCTCCTCGCGCTCCAGATACTCGACGCGGCCGCCGGGGACAGGGCCGGCCCAGCCCGCGCGGCGGACGTCGACGGTGAACCGCGCCACAGGGATGGCCGAACCGAACCCGTACCGCCCGTAGATCGTCGCCTCGGACACGGTGAGTCCGGCGACGGGAACGCCGGCGGCGGCCGCAGCGCGGAGTTCGCCCTCCAGCAGTGCGCGGGCGATGCCGCGGCGGCGATGCGTACCGGCCACGGTGACCCCGCTGATCGCCCACATCCCGATCTCTCCGCCCGGTATGGTCAACGGCGTGACCCACGAATCGATCGTCGCCACCGGCAGCCGGTCCGCCGGGGCGTCCGGTTCGTACACGCCGATGTTGCGGCGGCTCCGCACGGTGCCGACGCCCTCCTCGCGGATGGCCGCCGACGGCTCCGCGCCGAGGAAGCCCCGGGCCATGGCGCGCTGGAACGCGGTCACCCGCGCGGCGTCGGTCGTGTCCAGGACGCGATAGTCGAGGTCCTCCCTCGCGAGCCTGTCGACGGAGGTCTGGTCAGCGGAGATCCCGCGCGCATCGATGAGGGCCATGCAGACAGCCTACGGGCGGTCTCCGACGCGCCGCGCGCGCCGACGGCGCCTCAGTGCTGGGCGGCCTGGACCTCGCGCAGCCGGGCGAACACCTGGTCGCGGAGCTCCTCGGGGGCGGTCTCCTTGCAGGCACGCGCGATGACCTCGGTGAGGGTCGTCGCCACGAGGGCCTCGTCCCGGCACGCCGGGCAGTTCTCCAGGTGCTCGCGGATCTCGGCGTGCTCGGTTTTGCACACCTCGTTGCGGAGGTACTCCTCCAGATCCTGACGGGCCTTGTCGCAGCCGCAGTCGCTCATTTCTTGCTCCTCGGGTCAGCCGCGGCGATTCCCCGCTCCGCGGCGTAGTCGGCCAGCAGCTCCCGCAGCATTCGCCTGCCACGGTGCAGACGGCTCATCACGGTGCCGATGGGGGTCTTCATGATGTCGGCGATCTCCTGGTACGCGAAGCCCTCGACGTCGGCGAGGTACACCGCGAGACGGAAGTCCTCGGGAACAGCCTGCAACGCATCCTTCACCACGGATGCCGGCATGCGGTCGATGGCCTCGGCCTCGGCGGATCGGCTGTGCGAGGCCGTCGTCGACTCCGCGCCGCCGAGCTGCCAGTCCTCGAGCTCGTCGATGGTGCCCTGGAACGGCTCGCGCTGACGCTTGCGGTAGATGTTGATGTACGTGTTGGTCAGGATCCGGTACAGCCACGCCTTGAGATTCGTCCCCTGCGCGAACGTCGACCAGGAACCGTAGGCCTTGACGAAGGTCTCCTGGACGAGATCGGCCGCGTCGGCGGGATTGCGGGTCATGCGCATCGCGGCGGCGTAGAGCTGGTCCATGAAGGGAAGCGCCTGCTCCTCGAACTCGCGCCGAGGGTCGCCGACGGTGGCTGCGGTTGCGGTGTCGTCCATCACCGGCCAGTCTAGGCGGCCGAGGTCGATCACCTCGCGTTCCAGCGTCGCAGGCATCCTCTTCCCTTCGCACCGAGGCCGCCTCTCACGAGGACGGCGCTGCGTTTACTAAGGTGAGAACCGATGAGCGCCAAAAGGTATTCCCCCACCCGTGTGCAGGGCGCCTACTCCGCGCCCACGATCGACGGCCCGGTCCGCGCCGAGCTCACGATCCCCGGCTCCAAGTCCCTCACGAATCGTGAGCTGCTCATCGCGGCGATCGCTGACGGACCAGGTCGCCTGATCGCGCCGCTCCACTCCGACGACTCGCAGCGCATGGTGGAGGCTCTCCGCGCGCTCGGCGTCGGCGTCGAGGAGGTCGATGCCGGTCACGAGTTCGGGCCGGATCTCCTGGTCACTCCGGGCAGGCTCCACGGCGGGACGACCATCGACTGCGGCCAGGCCGGGACCGTCATGCGGTTCATCGCGCCGCTCGCCGGTCTCGCCGAGCACGACGTCCACCTCACCGCCCACGAGACGGCCTTGCATCGCCCGATGGGCGGCCTCATCAGTGCCCTGCGCGACCTGGGGGTGGACATCGACGACGAGGGGACCTGGGCGCTGCCGTTCACCATCCGCGGCCACGGCCACATCCGCGGCGGTCGCGTGGAGATCGACGCCTCGGCCTCCAGCCAGTTCGTGTCGGGACTGCTGCTCGCCGCTCCGCGTTTCGACGTCGGCCTGCACCTGGTGCACACCGGCGACCGTCTGCCGAGCCTGCCCCACATCGACATGACCATCGAGGCCCTGAGCCGCCGCGGCATCCGCATCGAGCGCCCCGCCGTCGGCGAGTGGCTGGTGGAGGCCGGCGTCCCCCGTGCCAAGGAGATCCCGATCGAGCCGGATCTCTCCAATGCCGCCCCGTTCCTCGCCGCGGCCCTCGTCACGGGCGGCTCGGTGGGCATCACCGGCTGGCCCGCGCATTCGACCCAGCCCGGGGCGCTCCTGCCCGAGATCCTCCAGGCGGCGGGTGCTCACGTGAGCCGCCACGGCGGGGTCCTCACCGTCCGGGCCGGCTCGGGCATCCGTGGGCTCGACCTCGATCTGTCGGCCGCGAGCGAACTGACGCCCACGCTCGTCGGGCTCGCCGCGTTCGCCGACGGGCCGACCACGATCCGCGGCATCGGTCATATCCGGCTGCACGAGACCGATCGCATCGCGGCACTGGTCGGGAACATCCGCGCCCTCGGCGGGACGGCGGAGGAGCTGCCCGACGGGATCCGCGTCGTGCCGGGGGTCCTGCGAGGCGGCACGTGGGCGGCGCACCATGACCACCGTATGGCCACAACCGGCGCCCTCATCGGTCTCCGTGTCCCCGACGTGGTGATCGACGACATCGGCACCACCGCCAAGACCCTCCCGGAGTTCACGCTGCTCTGGGAGCGAATGCTGCGAGGCTGACGGGTGAGCTGGCTGAACGATGACGACGACCTCGAAGGCGACTTCGAGGACTACGACGAGAGCAGCATCCGCACCCGCCCCAACCCCAAGGCCAATCGTCCTCGGACGAAACGGCGCCCCGCGCACGAGGACGCGCAGATCGGTCGCGTCCTCGGGGTGGATCGGGGCCGCTACTCCGTCCTCCTCGACGAGAACACCGCGGAGGAGCGCACGATCACCGCCGCCAGGGCACGCGAGCTGCGGCGCACGCCGATCGTCACCGGCGACCAGGCCCGGGTCGTCGGCGACACCTCCGGCGACGAGGGCACCCTGGGCCGCATCGTGGGGATCGTGGAGCGCACGTCCCTCCTCCGTCGCAGCGCCGATGACACCGACCAGGTCGAACGGGTCATCGTCGCCAACGCCGATCAGATGCTCGTGGTCGTCGCCGCCGCCGACCCCGAGCCCCGCGCCCGCCTCGTCGACCGCTACCTCGTCGCCGCGCTGGATGCGGGTATCCGGCCCCTCCTCGTCGTGACGAAGACCGACCTCGCCGACCCGGCGCCGTTCCTCGCCCACTTCGACGGTCTCGATCTGCGCGTGTTCACGAGCGCCAGGGACGAGATGCCCGTCGAACAGATCGGCGAGGCGCTCGTCGGCCATTCGACCGTCTTCGTCGGACACTCCGGCGTGGGCAAATCGACTCTCGTGAACGCGCTGGTACCCACGGCGGATCGTGCCACCGGCCACGTGAACCAGGTCACGGGTCGCGGACGCCACACCTCCTCCTCCACCGTGTCGCTGCGCTACGAGGGCAGCGACGGAACCGGGTGGGTCATCGACACCCCCGGCGTCCGCTCCTTCGGTCTGGGGCACGTCGACCCGGCGAACATCCTCGCCGCCTTCACCGAGCTCGCCGTCATCGCCGAGAACTGCCCGCGCGGGTGCACGCACCTTCCGGACGCCCCCGACTGCGCCCTCATCGAGGCGGCCGAGCGCGGCGAGCTGAGCGAGACCGGCCGCGCGCGTCTCGACTCGTTGCAGCGCCTGCTGCAGACCTTCGCGGACAAGGCGGAGCAGCCGCCAGGGCGATAGGCTGGGGCCGTGACCGAACGCCTGGAAACCGGAACCGCCGCCCCCGACTTCTCCCTCCTCGACCAGGACGGCAACACCGTCCGGCTGGCCGATCTGCACGGCACGAAGACGGTGCTCTACTTCTACCCCGCGGCCATGACCCCGGGCTGCACCACCGAGGCGTGCGACTTCCGCGACAGCATCTCGTCGCTCCAGGCCGCCGGCTATCAGGTCGTCGGCGTCTCCCGGGACGAGCCCGCCAAGCTCGCGGCCTTCCGCGACCGGGACGGCCTCACGTTCCCTCTGCTCAGCGATCCGGACCATGCGGTCCACGACGCGTACGGCGCCTGGGGCGAGAAGATGAACTACGGCAAGGTCGTCGAAGGCGTCATCCGCTCAACCTTCGTCCTCGACGAGAGCGGCATCATCACGAGCGCGCAGTACAACGTCAAGGCCACCGGCCACGTCGCGCGGTTGCGCAAGCAGCTCGGTATCGACGCCTGACGCGTCGGGGCGGATCACTCCGCCTCGCGACGCGTTCCCTCCCGTCGTGCGCTCGCGATGAGGAGCGCGAAGCCGATGACTCCGGGGAGTCCGACCCCGAACACGAAGGCCCACGGGATGGGCGGCAGCGTGAGGGCGCTCAGCGCCAGGACGACCGCGAGCACCTGGAACACCACGCCGCCCGAACGCGCCCACGAGCGTCCGGCGCGGGTGCCGAAAGCGAAGGCCGCCAGGGCCGCAGCACCGATCAGGGTCAGGACGATCAGGGCGATGGCGGTCGGCAGCGATGCCGCATCACCGGCACCGAGTCCTGCCATCTCGATCGCCGCGAAGACGAGGAGGGCGACCGCTTCGATCGCAAGGACCGCAGCGGCGGCGCGGGCGATTCCCGGAGCGCGCACGGAGTCCTCCCGAGGATCGATTGACGAGAAAACCCTTGATTTCAGGGTATTCATGTAACAGAATAGAGAAAGTCATGTGCTCCCACAGCGGCGTGGGGCGAACGTTCTCGTTCGCATCACAATCAGCGGGCATCCGCCCGTATCTCACCAGGGTAGCGGAACCCGAACCGTCGCCCGAATCGAGAGGTCGCGTCGCGACATCTCATGAAATCCACACCGAGGAGCCCCCATGGACTGGCGCGACAAGGCCGCCTGCCTGACCGTCGACCCCGAACTGTTCTTCCCCGTCGGAAACACCGGGCCGGCCGTCGATCAGATCGAGAAGGCGAAGACGGTCTGCGCGACGTGCACGGTCACCGAGATCTGCCTGCAGTACGCCCTCGAGACCAGCCAGGACTCCGGGGTCTGGGGTGGCCTCTCCGAGGACGAGCGCCGCGCGCTCAAGCGCCGCGCCGCCCGCGCCCGCCGCGCCTCCTGATCTTTCGAAGCGGCCTGAGACCTCGTCTCAGGCCGCTTCTGCGTGCACGGGCGTCAGCGCTCGAGCCACCGCAGTGGGATGTCGATGGTCACCTCTGTGCCCTCGCCCTCGCTCCCCCGCCAGTCGATCGTGCCGCCGAGCTCGCCCTGGATCAGCGTCCGGATGATCTGCGTGCCGAGGCCCTGACCCACCCGGCCCTCAGGGAGGCCGTGCCCGGTGTCGCGCACCGTGACGCGGAGGTTGTCCTCGGTGCGCTTCGCATCGATCGTGACGACGCCCTCCTGTCCCGCGAGCCCATGTTCGACCGCGTTCGTCACGACCTCCGTCAGCGCCAGGGCGAGGGGGGTGGCGTACTCGCTGGGGAGCACGCCGAAGCGTCCCGTCGACTGGGTGCGTGCGCGCGTGTTGGGCGCCGATGCCACCTCGGCGACCAGCTTCAGCACGCGATCGAACACCTCGTCGAAGTCGACCTTCTGGGTGAGTCCCTGGGCGAGGGTGTCGTGGACGACGGCGATCGCATCGACGCGGCGCATGGCTTGCGTCAGGGCATCCCGCGCCTCGTCGGAATGCGTGCGCCGCGCCTGGATCCGCAGCAGCGACGCCACCGTCTGCAGGTTGTTCTTGACCCGGTGGTGGATCTCACGGATCGTCGCATCCTTGGTGATGAGCTCCTGTTCCTGATGGCGCAGTTCCGAGACGTCGCGGCAGAGCACGATCGCTCCGATCCGCGTCCCGTGGTCCTTCAGCGGGATCGCCCGGAGGGAGACGGTCACGCCCCTCGCCTCGATGTCGGTCCGCCACGGCGCTCGTCCGGTCACCACGACCGGGAGCGATTCGTCCACCTGGCGAGACGGCGGCACGAGCCGGGTCGTCACCTCGGCCAGGGACTCGCCCTCCAGCTCGTCGTCGAAGCCCATCCGATTGAACGCGGAGAGGGCGTTCGGGCTCGCGAAGGTCGTGATGCCGTCCACGTCGATCCGGATCAGGCCGTCCGAGGCGCGGGGTGCGCCGCGGCGCGGCGAGGTGGGCGCGGCAGGGTCGGGGAAGCTGCCGTCCGCGATCATGCGGAAGAGATCATTGGCGCACTCGTCGAAGGTGATCTGCTGACGCGAGGGCGTGCGGACCTCGCCCAGATTCGTGTGCCGGGTCACCACGCCGATCACACGCGAGCTCTTGTCCGCGCCGCGGCGCTCGATCACGATCGGGACCGCGCGCACCCTGGTCGGCGTCTCCTCGAACCAGTCGGGCGACGAGGAGTCCACGATCTCCGCGGACTCGAAGGCACCCTGCACCTGCGTCCGCCACTGCGGACGCACGCGTTCTCCGACGATGTCCCGGTAGAACAGGGTCGCTGCTCCACTGGGCCGCGCGTGCGCGACGGCGATGAACGAACCGTCGTTCGTCTGGATCCAGAGCACGATGTCGGCGGAAGCGAGATCCGCGAGCAGCTGTCCATCACCGGCGAGCCGGTGCAGCCACTCCACGTCGTCGTCGGTCAGAAGACCCTGGGCCTGGGCGAGATCACTGAGGGTTGACACCCCTCCAGCCTAGGGTCACCCACCTCAGAGGATGGCGAGCGATGTCACGCGCCACCGACGGTCCAGGCCCTCCAGGCGGACGGCCACGGCGCGGGTCCGCCCGGGGCCCGCCACCACGACGACGGCCTCGACGATGCCGTCGCGCGGGTGCGTCACCCTGAGCGTGCGGATCGCGAAGCTCGGCCGGGCAGGGGCGACGCCGCGAGCGCTGCGTGCCCTCGCAGCGAGGCTGGCCCTGGCGATGAGGCTGCGGTAGGCCTCCTCACTGAACCACCGGGCGAGCTGGTCGACCTCCCGCACCCCTGCCAGTGCCTCGAGGACGCCGTGCGTGAGGCTTCGCAGCAGCGGCGCGGGATCGGGCAGCTGTGCGGCGGGGGTGGGCTGCGGGGCGAAGTACTCGGCCAGCATCATCTCGATCTCTCCTCAGGGCGTCGGCGGGCCGTCAGTAGAACATGCCGCGCGCGGGCCGTGCGGCGGGCCGGAGAAGGTATGTGGAGAACCCGTACGCGCCGGGATCTCCACGCCTCGTTGCCGCCGGCGAAGCGAGTGTGGATAACTCGGACGATGGCACGCTCGCGCCTACGCTCGGTCGGATGCAGTGGGAATCCCTGTTCGATGGCCTGGAAGGGCAGCTCGCGGCGGAGTGGGAGGCGGAACGCGCCGCCCGCGACGCCGAGTCCGAGCGGCTGCGGATCGCCCGGCTCGATCTCCGCGCGCGCCTGCGACAGCTCTGCACGACGCAGACTGAGGTAACGCTCGACCTCGCCCCTGGGCGGCGCCTGCCCGTGGGTCTGCGGTCACTGGGCGTGGATTGGCTCGCGGCCGTCTCGCGAGTGCCGGACGGCGCGCGCGTGCCCGATTCCGTGCTGCTGATCCCGCTGTCGTCGGTCGTCGGCCTCACCCTCGACCACGGATCCATGCTGGCGAGCCTCGACCCCGGCACCCCCGTCCACACGACCCTCCGCGAGCGGATGACCCTCGGCTTCGTGCTGCGCGACCTGGCGCGCCGACGTGTCCCGGTGCTGCTCAGCCTGCTGGTCGGGGACGACCTGCACGGAACCATCGATCGTGCCGCCGGCGATCACCTCGATCTCGCCGCGCACGACAGCGGGACCGCGCGGCGAGCCGACGCTGTGCGTGGGTTCCGGATGGTGCCGTACGCCGCGATCGCCGCCGTCCGCATCCGAGGCACTCACACGATCTGAGTCGTCGCCGGCCCCCAGAGCTCCGGAAAGCTCGCCGCCTGCGACTGCCGCCACAGCGCCATCCGCCGAGCCTCCTCCACCTGGGCCTCCAGATACTCTTCGATGCTCGGCTCCTCGATACGCCAGCGCGCGCGTGATCCGAGCGGTGCGCCCCGGAGTTGCCCGGCCTGGACGAGAGCGATCACCTCGTCGACGTCGACGCTCAACAACTCGGCGACCTGCGCGGGCGCGAGGAAGCGGGGGACGCTCGGGGGCGGGGGTGTCATCCCCTCATTCTGGGCGGGAACGACGTACCGCACACCGAGGCGGGCGCCATTGTGGATAACTCGCGGGCCGTGTTCCGCCGTTCTGTGACGATACCGCCATGGCCTCGCTCTCCCGCTCCTCCCGCCGCCTCCGCGGAGACCTCCGCTTCGTGGTGGGCATCGCCCTCGTCGTCGCCTCCATCGCCGGGGTCTGGTACGTCGTCACCGCGTCAGACCAGGCCTCCCCCGTCCTGCAGGCGCGTCGCACGATCGCACGGGGAGAAATCCTCAGCCCCGCGGACTTCCAGGCCGTCGACGTGTCGCTCGGACCGGTGGCAGAGGACTATCTCGGCCCCGCGCAGCTGGAGGCGGGACAGATCGCCGCACGGACCCTGACGAAAGGCGAGCTCGTGCCGCGCGCCGCGGCCACCGCAGCGGAGGACGGCACGACGACGACCGTGGTCGTCGAGAGCAGCGTCGGTATCCCCGAGGATGTGGAGACGGGCACCGAGGTCGAGATCTGGCAGGCACCGCTGCGCGAAGACGGGCGCACCTACGACGACCCCCGCATCCTGGTGGGAGACGTCGTCGTCCGCGCCGTCCTCGAGCCGGAGGGACTGCTGGCGGACGGCGCGGCGGAGCTCGAGATCGTGATCGAGCGCAGTGATGTCCCCGCCGTGCTCGCAGCGGTCACGGGCGGCGCGGCTCTCTCCGTGGTCCCCGTCGGGGCCGGCTCGTGAGCGTCGTGCTCGTCGCGGTGGCCGCGCCGCGGGCCGACGAGCTCACCGCCGAACTGGAGTGGGAGGGCGTCTCTGCGCACAGCCTTCCGTCCGCGTCGCCCTCGACGATCGTCGCGCACCTGCGTCCGGAGGTGCAGGCCGTCGTGGTCCCGGCCGCCCGCTCGGTGCTGACCCCGGAACTCCTCGCCGCCTGCGACAGGGCGGGGGTGCGCATCCTCACTCTCGGCGGAACGGAGCGCCGCGCCGTCGTCCGCCTGGGCCTGGCTCCACCCCTCGACGCAGGATCCGCAGGATGGGAGATCGCCGCCGCGCTGTCGTCCGAGCCCGCACGGATTCCTCCTCGGCCGGCATCGCCGCACCGCGTCACGGCCGTGTGGGGTCCGCACGGCGCGCCGGGGCGATCCACCGTCGCCATCCAGCTCGCGATCGAGCTCGCTCGTCTCGGCCGTCGGACGACGCTGGTGGATGCCGACACCGTAGCCCCGTCCCTCGCCCTCCTTCTGGGCATCGACGACGACGCTCCCGGCCTCGCCGCGGCCTGCCGCCGCGCGGAGACAGGTCTGCTCGACGCCGCCGAGCTGACCCGCCTGTCCGCCGGTCTGGCCGCCGGTGGGACCGAGATCGCCGTGCTGGCCGGACTCAATCGTCCGAGCCGCTGGCCCGAGCTGTCCGACACGCGCCTGCGGGCGGCGCTCTCCGTGTGCCGCACGTGGACCGAGGAGACCGTCGTGGATGTCGCCGCCGCGATCGATGCCGACGACGAGGCGACGTACGATCTGGTCGGCCCGCGCAGGCATGCGGCGACCGCCGCGGTGCTGAGCGACGCCGACAGGGTGGTGGCGGTGGCCGCCGCAGACCCGGTCGGGATCAGCCGCTTCCTCCGCGACCATGCCGAGGTCCGCCGGCTCATCGGTCCGACACCCGTGCATGTCGTGGTGAACGGGGTCCGCCCCGGCCCGCTCGGGCTCGACGCGCGCACGCAGATCCGACGCACGCTGGAGCGCTTCGCCGGGATCACGGACGTCGCCTTCCTCCCGCACGACCGGCGCGCTGTCGATGCGGCTTTTCTGCACGGACGGCCGATCTCCGACGTCGCCCCGCGGTCAGCGCTGGTCGCCGCCGTGCGTCGGCTCGCGGCCGGCCTCGACCCCGCTCTCGCCTCGGAGGCTACTGCCGGTAGCTCGACAGGAAGTTCCCGAGTCGCTCGACGGCTTCGCTCAGCACTCGCGGCTCTGGCAGGGTCACGAGGCGCAGGTGATCCGGCGTCGGCCAGTTGAAGCCCGTCCCCTGCACGAGCAGGATGTGCTCGGATACCAGCAGGTCGTAAACGAGCTTGGCGTCGTCACGGATCTCGTGCACATTCGGGTCCAGTCGGGGGAAGGCGTAGAGCGCACCCTGGGGCTTCACGCAGGACACGCCGGGGATCGCCTCCAGACCCTCCCAGGCGATGTCGCGCTGCTCGTGGAGCCGCCCGGTCGGGGCGATGAGGGCGTCGATCGACTGGACCCCGGACAGCGCCGCCTGCACCGCGTGCTGCGCCGGGACGTTCGGGCAGAGGCGGGTGGAGGCCAGGAGGGTGATGCCCTCGATGAACCCCTTCGCGTGATCCTGCGGTCCCGTGATGACCATCCACCCGGAGCGGTACCCGGCCACGCGATAGGTCTTGGACAGGCCGTTGAAGGTGAGGCACAGGAGGTCCGGCGCGAGGGTCGCCGTCGGGATATGCACGGCGTCGTCGAAGAGGATGCGGTCGTAGATCTCATCCGAGAGGATGAGCAGCTGGTGCTCGCGCGCGATCTGCACGAGGCCCTCCAGGACCTGCCGGGAGTAGACCACGCCGGTCGGGTTGTTGGGGTTGATGATCACGAGCGCCTTCGTGCGCGGCGTGATCTTCGAGCGGATGTCTTCGAGGTCGGGCTGCCACCCGTTGTCCTCGTCGCACAGGTAGTGCACGGGCGTGCCGTCCGCGAGGCTCGTCATCGCGGTCCACAGTGGATAGTCGGGCGCCGGGATGAGGACCTCGTCCCCCTCGTCCAGGAGCGCCTGCATCGTCATCGTGATGAGCTCCGAGACGCCGTTCCCGAGGTAGACGTCGTCGGGGTCGAACCGCGGGAACCCTTCGATCTCCTCGTACCGGCTCACGACGGCTCGCCGGGCGGAGATGATGCCCTTGCTGTCGCTGTAGCCGTGTGCCGTGGGGAGCGCGGCGAGCATGTCGTGCACGATCTGGTGCGGGGCATCGAACCCGAAGATGGCGGGGTTGCCCGTGTTGAGCTTGAGGATCCGGTGACCCTCTGCTTCCAAGCGCGCCGCCTCGACGAGGGCGTTTCCGCGGATCTCGTACAGGACGTTCTTGAGCTTCGACGACTGGTCGAAGGTGCGCGATGGTGTCATCGATCAAGCCTACAGGGACGACGAGAGGGCCAATCCGCACGGACTGGCCCTCCTTCGTCGCCTGACGGCTACTTCTTCTTCTTGCTCTGCGCGCGGCGCTGCTCGCGGTTGCCCGCGGCCGGAGCCGCCGGCTCGGTCCGCTGGCCGAAGGCCCCGCGCGGAGCCTCCTCCGGCTCCGCGGCCTCGGACGCCTGCGCACGGGCGGCGGCCTGGCGCATCCGGTCGGTCGCCGCCTGCTGCACCTGGCCGCGGTCGTTGCGGACCTCGACCTCGCCGGCGTCGTTCGCCGCGGAGTACTCCAGGCGCTGCTCTCCCCCGTCGGTGGCGAGTCCCTTGGCCTCGACCTCCGCGGTCTCGGCGTCGCCGGCACGGCGCACCTCGACCTCGAGGTTGTAGAGGTAGCCGACCGACTCCTCCTTGATCTGCCCCATCATCGACTGGAACATCGCGTAGCCCTCACGCTGGTACTCGATGAGCGGGTCGCGCTGCGCCATCGCCCGCAGGCCGATGCCGTCCTTGAGATAGTCCATCTCGTAGAGGTGGTCGCGCCAACGACGGTCGAGCACCTGCAGGACCACCCGGCGCTCGAGCTCCCGGGTCGCCGCCTCGCCCAGCGACTCCTCGCGCTTCTCGTAGGCGATCTTCGCGTCGGACAGCAGCTCGCGCGTCAGGCCTTCCGCGGTGATGCCGCCCTTGCGTCCAGCGGCCTCCGACACCACCTCGTCGATGGTGACGCTGACCGGGTAGAGCGTCTTCAGCTCGGTCCAGAGGGCGTCGAAGTCCCAGCTCTCGTTGTGGCCCTCACCGGTGTGGTCGCGGACGACGCCGCTGATCGCGTCTTCGATGAAGTGCTGCACCCGATCGGCGATGTCATCGCCCTGGAGGATGTGGCGGCGGTCGGCGTAGATCGCCTCGCGCTGACGGTTGAGGACGTCGTCGTACTTCAGGACGTTCTTGCGCATCTCGGCGTTGCGCGCCTCGACCTGCGACTGCGCGCTGCGGATGGCACGGGACACGAGCCCGGACTCGATCGGCACGTCGTCGGGGAAGTTCGTGCGTGCCAGGATCGCCTCCGCGGCGCCCGACTGGAACAGGCGCATCAGGTCGTCGGTGAGGCTCAGGTAGAACCGGCTCTCCCCCGGGTCGCCCTGACGGCCGGAGCGACCGCGCAGCTGGTTGTCGATGCGGCGCGACTCGTGTCGTTCGGTGCCGAGCACGTAGAGCCCGCCCGCCTCGATGACCTTCTGGGCCTCCTCGTCGACGACCTTCTTCATCGACTCGTAGGTCTCGTCCCAGGCGACCTCGTACTCCTCCGGCGTCTCCACCGGATCGAGCCCCTTCGCCTTCAGCTCCTGCACGGCGAGGAACTCGGCGTTCCCGCCGAGCATGATGTCGGTGCCTCGACCGGCCATGTTCGTCGCGACCGTGACGGCGCCGAGGCGACCAGCGCGGGCGACGATCTCGGCCTCACGCGCGTGGTTCTTCGCGTTGAGGACCTCGTGCTTGACGCCCTTCTTCGCGAGCAGCCGCGACAGGTACTCGCTCTTCTCGACGCTCGTGGTGCCCACGAGGACGGGCTGACCGCTCGCGTGGCGCTCGGCGATGTCCTCGACGACCTGGGCGAACTTCGCGGCCTCGTTCTTGTACACCAGGTCCGGCTGGTCCTTGCGGATCATCGGCTTGTTGGTCGGGATCGGGATGACGCCGAGCTTGTAGGTCGACATGAACTCCGCCGCCTCGGTCTCGGCCGTACCCGTCATGCCGGCGAGCTTGTCGTAGAGACGGAAGTAGTTCTGCAGCGTGACGGTGGCGAGCGTCTGGTTCTCGGCCTTGACCGGCACGCCCTCCTTCGCCTCGATGGCCTGGTGGATGCCCTCGTTGTAGCGGCGTCCGACGAGGATGCGGCCGGTGTGCTCGTCCACGATCATGACCTCGTCGTTCATCACGACGTAGTCGGTGTCCTTCTTGAACAGGGCGAGGGCCTTGATGGAGTTGTTGAGGAACGAGATCAGCGGCGTGTTGGCCGACTCGTAGAGGTTGTCGATCCCGAGGTAGTCCTCGACCTTCTCGATCCCCGGCTCCAAGACCCCGACGGTGCGCTTCTTCTCGTCGACCTCATAGTCCTCGCCGGCCACGAGGGTGCGCGCGATCTTGGCGAACTCGGCGAACCAGCGGTTCGCCTCCCCCGATGACGGGCCCGAGATGATGAGCGGCGTGCGCGCCTCGTCGATGAGGATCGAGTCGACCTCGTCCACGATCGCGAAGAAGTGCTCACGCTGGACGAGGTCCTCCTTGCGCCACGCCATGTTGTCTCGGAGGTAATCGAAGCCGAACTCGTTGTTCGTGCCGTACGTGATGTCGGCCGCGTACTGCTCGCGTCGCACGGCGGGCGTCTGTCCGGAGACGATGATGCCCGTCGTCATGCCGAGGGCGCGGTAGACGCGACCCATCAGCTCCGCCTGGTAGCTGGCGAGGAAGTCGTTCACGGTGATGACGTGGACGCCCTCACCGGCGATCGCGTTCAGATACGCAGGGAAGGTGGCGACGAGCGTCTTGCCCTCACCGGTCTTCATCTCGGCGATGTTCCCGAGGTGCAGGGCGGCACCACCCATGATCTGCACGTCGTAGGCGCGCATGCCGAGCGTCCGCTTGGCGGCTTCACGCACGGCGGCGAAGGCTTCGGGCATGAGCTGGTCGAGGGTCTCGCCCTTCTCGTAGCGGGCGCGCAGCTCGGCGGTCTCGTTGCGCAGCTCGTCGTCCGTGAGCTGGGAGATGTCCTCCTCGAGGGCGTTCACCGCCTTCACCACCTGGTTCAGACGGCGGATGATCCGCCCCTCACCTGCGCGCAGCAGCTTCTCAAGAGGATTCGCCACGGATGTCATCTCCCTGTCATTGGGTCATTCGCCGCCGGCCGCCGTGAGGCGAGCGCCAGGCATACTTTGCCATGTTACCGGCCTGTGACCTCCACGTCGCCTGCATGGAGCCGCCGCGCGAGCCCTGGGAATTGCCCGGTATGCATATACTCGGCATTGCTTTCCATCCGCCGTCGTCGGGAGACCGGTCATGTCCGTACGCCAGAGCCTGCTCGCCATCCTCGACCAGGGGCCGTGCTACGGGTACCAGCTCCGGCACGAGTTCGACCGCCGGACGGGATCGACCTGGCCGCTCAACGTCGGACAGATCTACAACACCCTCGAACGGCTCGAGCGCGACGGCCTCGTGCAGCGCGGAGAGGCCGACGAGCACGGGCACGTGTATTGGCGGATCACCCCGGCGGGATCCGCGGAGGCAGGTCGGTGGCTCGCCACCCCGGTCCTCCGGCCGCCTGCGACACGGGAAGAGCTCGCCGTGAAGCTCGCGCTCGGCGCCACCCTGCCCGGGGTGGACGCCGCGGAGATCCTGCGGACCCAGCAGGACGCCTCGCGGCAGCGGTTGGAGGAGCTGCGCCGCACACCGTCCCCGGGCCTGGCGGCGGGAAGCCCGGAGGAGCTCGCCTGGTCGCTCGTCCTCGACTCCCTGGTGTGCGCGGCGGAAGCCGAGCTCCGCTGGCTCGAACTGGCCGAGGCCAGGCTCGCGCAGCATCCGGATCCCGAGATGGCCCTGGAACTGACGACGATCCGTCCCAAGCGCGGTCGCCCGGCGAAGGCGGCGGACGCACGCGTGCGGGAGGAGGACACCGCCGCGGCGCCCTTCGCCGTCTGACCCCTCGGTACTCCCGTGCCGTTCGCCCGGAGCGGATGCTCAGCCCGCGCACGCGCCGGGGAAACTAGGATCGGCACATGGCTGGATTTTGGGGCAGACGCAAACGCGAACAGGAAGAACTCGCCGCGCAGGACGCGGACCTCGCCCGGCGCGCGGAACAGGCGCTCGTCGCCGCAGACGAGCGGATCCGGACCACCTCCGACGAGCTGGTGTTCGCCGAGGCGGAGCTGGGCGAGTCGCTCACCGCCGACCTCAAGGCCGCCCTGCTGTCGGTGCGTACCCACCTGCGGGAGGCCTTCCAGCTCCATCAGCTCAACCACGACGAGATTCCGGACACCGACGAGGAGCTGCGCACGCGCAACGCCCGCATCCTCCAGTTGTGCGAGTGGGCACAGGATCTCCTCGATGAGAAGACCGCCGTGCTGGCGGAGTCCGTCGCCACCGTCCGCAAGGCGCCGGAGATCATCGCCCAGGTGCGAGCCGACGCCGACGCACTGAGTGCCCGCATCCCGCACACGGACGAGACCGTGTCCCGCCTCTCCGCTCGCTACTCCGACTCCGCCATGCACCAGATCACCGCGAGCGCCGCCGAGGCGGAACAGCTGATCCGATTCGCGACGCACAGCGCCGACATCTCGGAACGCCGCCGCGCCGCGAAGCAGAACGAAGAGGCGAACCTCGCTCTGGAGACGGCGACCGAGGCGACGCGTCGCGCCGGTGCACTGCTCGACGCCGTCGAGGACTTCGAGATCGAGGCTCTCCGGGCCGAGTCCACGCTGGCCGAGGTCATCGCCGACTCCCGCAACGACCTGATCGCCGCACGGACCGCGCCCTCCACGCCCGCCGTCGCGGAGGCGGTCGCCCGCCTGCAGGCGGCCCTCGCCTCGCTCACCCCGTCCGGGGAACCCAACGACCCGTTCGCGGAGCTGTCGCGGCTGCGTGAGGCGAACGCCGCGCTCGACGACGCCATCGCCACGGCCCGGCACCGCGCCGAGAATCCGCTGCCGAGCGTCGCGCAGGTCCAGCATGCGATCGACGACGCAGACCGACAGCTCGGCGTCGCACGCGGTCTCATCGCGGGTCACCGGGGCTGGATCGGAGCGGATGCGCGCACTCGACTCGCCGAGGCCGAGCGCCTCCGCGTCGATCTGCCCGCGCTCCTCCCCGCCGAGGAGACACGTGAGGCCGCTCTCGCCCAGGCGCGCCGCGTCGCCTACCTCGCCGCCGAGGCGCTCCAACTCGCTCAGCGCGACATCGACTCGTCCCGCCCGCAGGACCAGGACTGGGGCGGGGGATGGGAGCGGCGGCCCCCGTCGTGGCGGCGGCATGGGCGGTGGCGACATCGCCTCCGGTCTTCTCGGCGGCCTCGTGATCGGCAGCCTCCTCGACGGCATCTTCGACTGACAGCGCGAGACCACGACGAAGGGCCCGACCCCCGGGGTCGGGCCCTTCGCAGCGCGGGTCAGGAGGCGAGCGCCTCGGCCGGCGGAGCCTGCGTCTCCAGGGCGATGACACCGTAGTCCCAGCCCTTGCGGCGGTAGACCACGCTCGGGTGATCGGTGCGGGCGTCCACGAACAGGAAGAAGTCGTGCCCGACGAGCTCCATCCGGTCCACGGCTTCCTCGACCGTCATCCACTCCGCCTCGAAGCTCTTGGTGCGGATGACGACGGGCGAGTAGTCTTCCTCCTCGTCGTTCTGCACGGGGATGCTGCCGGTGGCCACGGCGTGCAGCACCTCGGCGGACGCCGGCTGCACGTCGATTCCCTCGAGCGAGCCACTGCCCTTCTCGAAGTGCGGGCCCCGCGGGTGCTGGCGCCCGTCGACGCGCTTCTCCTTCGCGCGGCGCAGCTGTTCGATCATCTTGTCGATCGCGAGGTCGAGCGCCACGAACTTGTCACCGTCGACCGCCTCCGCGCGGACGACGGGTCCCTTGCCGACCAACGTCAGCTCGACGGTCTCATCAGGGACGCGGCCGTTCCGGTAGACCCGGTGCGTGACCTTCACATCCAGGCGTTGCGCCTTGGCTGCGAGCGTCTGGATCTTGGCGATCTTCTCTTCGACGACGGTGCGGAAGCGATCGGTGATACCCACTCCGACGCCCACGATGCTCGTTTCCATTGCTGCCTCCTTGTCCCGGTCCGCCCGGCCAAGGGCGGACCGTGGTCGCCTTGTGACACCCCACCGTAGTCCGACCGACGGCGGAAGTCACGGCCCGCGCCCTTGTGTCTGCGGTGAGTCTCCGATGAACCTCATCCGGATCCGGCTGACATCGGCGTGGCGGCGAGCGCGACGACGCCGTGGACCACGAACCCGGCAGCGGCGAGCGCCCGCGCGGCTTCGTCCAGGGTCGCGCCCGTCGTCACGACGTCGTCCACCAGCACCGCCCGAGCGCCGCGCCCCGGTCTGCGCGCCCGCATCGCCCCGCGCACATTCTCGGCCCTGGCAGCGGCGGCGAGTTCTCGCTGGTCCGCCACTCTGCGGGTGAGAGTCAGGACGCTCTGAGGCACCGCTCCCGCTTGCCGCACGAGGAGCTCCGGGACGCGATAGCCCCGCCTGCGGAAGGCGGCGCGCGACGTCGGGACGGGGACGGCCCACGCCCCCGGCATGAGGGCGGGGGCGAGCACGGCGGCGAGCGCCACACCGAACGGTCGAGCGAGAAGGGTCTCCCCCTCCCCCTTCAGTCGCCGGACGCACGAGGCGACCGGACCCTCCAGGCGGAGCGCCGCCCTGACGCGTCGACCGCCCGGCGTCCACACGTCGAGCGGCGTCGGCGCGAGCGCTCCCCGGCACTGGTCGCACAGCAGCGTGCCCGGCCGATCGCACCCGGGGCAGCTCGCCGCGAGGAGCAGCCCGCCGACCTCAGCGGCGAGCGCCTCCATACGTTCCGTGAACCCCACGCGTCGATCCTGCCGCCCGGAACCGCTGTCCGGCACCCGTTCCGGCGGAGCGGGGATGAACCGGCATCTCCCCGATCTGTGCAGGAACAGTCACTCCCCGGCGCGCGTGGCGAGGACGGCGACACCCTCGGTGACCTCCCGCCACGCCGAGCCGGCGTGCGCGAACAGCTGCCCCGTGGCGTCGAGGATGCGCACGCCCGCCGCGGTACGCCCGCCGGCCACCTCCGCGGCATCGCTGGGCGCGGTCTCCGCAGACCCGGGTCCGCCGACAGGCTGGATGATGAGGCGCGGCGTGGCCGAGCCGGTGAGCACGGCCAACCGGTCCGAGCCCAGCCAGGCGAGCCCTGTCGACGGCTCGGTGAGCTGACGGAGCTGTCGTATCTCCCCCAGCTCCGTCGGCAGACCCGAGTCGTCGCGCACGACCGCGGCGACCACCACCCAGTGCTGGCCGCCCACGACGATCACCGCCGCGACCCGGGCGCCGTCCGCCGAGACGCGCAGATTCGAGATCGATGACGCACTCGGCCAGGCACCGACGACATCGTGGCCGACGACGTCCGCGCCGATCGCCTGGACGCTCTGCGGCGCTCCTGCAGGGACCGACCACACGTAGCCATAGGGATCGAGGGACGGGTGGACGAGCCCGGGGCGCGCGTCCAGCTCGTTCCGCGCATCCTCGCCCACGAGGTAGACGTGCCCGTCGTCCAGCATCACCGCTGCCGCGGAGTCGTCGGCCGCGACGTCGATGGCCCGGATCGGCGGGGGCATGGCGAGGATCTGAGTGCTGATCGCGGGGATCGGCGCGATCTCGTCGCCGACGATCCGTCCGAACGCCCCGTCCTTCAGCACGAGCGTGCCCGGTTCAGGCGAGGTGCCCGCGAGCTCGACGACGTCCGCATCGAGCGCCCTGCCGTCGACGCTGAAGCGCACCTGGGTGACGTTCACGCCGGCTGCCTTCAACGTCGCCTGCAGCTGGGTGCGCATGCGCGCGAGGGTGGTCTTGTCCAGGCTCGCGGCAGGTCGCGTCAGCGACACCTCGGCCACCTGCGCGGTGATGAGCACCGCATCCTGGGCGAGCTGCACGTCGGATGGGAAAGCCGTCTGCACGGCGGGATCGAGCCATTCCGCGGGAGTGCCGCTGACGAGGGCCTGGGTCACCGTCGTCGCGGGGCTCTGGCGACGGGGGAACCAGCGCATGTCCGGGACCAGGCGGGACCAGCGCGCATCGAACCACTGCAGGGAGTACCCCTCGAAGACGTTGGGGAAGCGCGCCTCATCGATCACCACCCCGTCCGGCGCCTGGGTGATCCGCCACTCTCCGTCGTCACCGCGCGCCAGCGAGAAGGGAACGCTCGAGTCGCCGGGGGCGCCGCTGTACGCCCCCGACTCGTCGACGCTCGCGACCAGCTCGAGCAGCACCTGCACTTCCGCCTCGTCGGCATCCTCCACTTCCTCCACCGCGACGTCCGACGTCACCGTCCGTGCTTCCGGGCCCACGTCGATGGACACCCCGGCCGAGGGGCGCCAACTGCGCTGCAGCGACGGCGCCAGGAACTCCCGCGCGGTGGCCCAGTTGTCGGATGTCGTGATACCGGCCTCGAGGAAACCCTCGACGATCTCCGCCGGTCCCGCGCCCGCGACCGGGCCGGAGGCGACGGGGAGCACGTCGACGTCGTCCGGCGACTCCCCCAGCTCGAGACCGACCGCGACCTCGCCGCTGGTCGGCAGGCCGGTGCAGGCGGGGAGCAGCAGAGCGACCAGCGCCAGGCCGGCGGCACGGATGAATCGACTCTTCGCGCGCGAGCTCATGACTGGTCCTTCCCGTCGAGCAGATCGGAGTAGGTCTCGGCGATGGAGATCGGCTGCGTGGCATCGCCGAGCTCCGCCAGGGGCGCCTGCGGCTCCACCGGGATCGGGCTCGGGCCGTCGAGCACGCGGTCGTGACGGGGGATCGTGAGGACGAAGTGCGAGCCGACCCCGAGCTCGGACCACACGGCGAGCGTCCCCCCGTGGAGTGTGGCGTCGCCGAGCGCGATCGACAGCCCCAGCCCCGTGCCCCCGATCGTGCGCTGCCGCGAAGGGTCGGCGCGCCAGAAGCGGTCGAACACCCGTTCCGCGTCCCCGGGAGCCATGCCGAGCCCGAAATCGCGCACGCCGGCGGCGACGGCGTGCTGGTTGCTGTCGACCGTGACGACGACCGGCCGCCCCTCCCCGTGCTCGATGGCATTGCCGATGAGGTTCCGCAGTACCCGGCGCACGCGGCGCGGATCCATGTCGACGGGCGAATAGCCGCCGGGGGCGACGAGCCGGATCTCGGTCCCCCGCCCCTCGGCGAGCGGCCGCATCTGCTCGATGATGTCCTCGGCCAGTTGCGCGAGGCTCGTCGCCTCCAGCTCGAGTTGCACGGATCCCGCGTCGTACCGGCTGATCTCGAGCAGATCGGCCAGCAGCGTCTCGAATCGCTGCACCTGGGTGTGCAGGAGCTCCGCGGTGCGCGCGGTCGTGGGGTCGAACTCCTCGCGCTGATCGTTCAGCATGTCGGCGGCGAGGCGGATCGTCGTCAGCGGGGTCCGCAGCTCGTGAGAGACATCCGACACGAACCGCTGCTGCACCATCGAGAGCTCTCCCAGCTCCTTGATCTGCGCCTCGATACTGTCGGCCATCGCGTTGAAGGATCGCCCCAACGTCGCGAGCTCGTCCTCGCCGTGTACCTCCAGGCGGACGCCGAGATCACCGGCGGCGAGCCGAGCACTGGTCTCGGCGGCTTGGACGATCGGCGTCGACACGGTCCGCAGCACGATCCAGGAGATGGCGGCGACGATCGCCACCAGTCCGATACCGGCGATCCAGAGCGTGCGCTGGACGAACACCAGCGTCTGGTCGGCGTCGGCGAGGTCGTAGGCGAAGTAGACCTCGAAGGAGCCGGCCTGAGGCACCTGCAGCTGCTGCCCCACGACGATCCCCGGCACGACGCCGCCGTCCTCGGTGGGCAGGGCTACCGACTGCCAGGCCTGCACGTAGTCCAGCTCGCGGACCCTCGCCTGCAGTTCCGAGCTCAGCAGATCCGGGGTGAGCCCGGCCGTGAACCCGTTGAGCCGCACCGACCCCTCACCGTCGGGGATCTTGAAGCCGGCGAGCTGATCCGCGCTCGACGTGCGCGACAGAGTGTCGGGGATGCTGTTCCACATGTCGGTCAGCGCGGCTGGGTCGTCCCCCACCCCCGCGATGTCCAGGAGCGACTGCGCCTGGTCCACGGCGCGGCGCGCGTCTTCGAGCGCGACGTTCTTCCGGGAGACGAACAGGTCGTTCTGGATGACGAGCGCCATGGTGACGCAGGTGATGAAGATCGCCAGCGACGTGGCCACGAGGGTGATCGCCAGCGTGCGGAACCGCAGCGAACGCCGCCACAGCGCCGCCAGCACGTCCGGCCAGCCGCGCCAGTCGCGCAGCACCGCGACGGCCGTGGTCGTTGTCGTCGCGGCCATCGGGGTCCTAGGTGACGCTGCCGGCGCGATAACCGACGCCGCGCACCGTCATGACGATCTTCGGGTTGTCCGGGTCGAGCTCCACCTTCGCCCGCAGGCGCTGGACGTGCACGTTCACGAGACGGGTGTCGGCCTTGTAGTGGTACCCCCACACCTGCTCGAGCAGCATCTCGCGGGAGAACACCTGTTGGGGCTTGGAGGCGAGCGCCACCAGAAGCTGGAACTCGAGCGGCGTGAGGGCGATCGGCGTCGTCCCGCGACGCACCTCGTGCGCGTCGACGTCGACCGTCAGATCCCCGATCCGCAACTGTTCACTGGAGGCCTGCGGCGTCGGCCGCAGCCGGGTGCGGATGCGAGCCACGAGCTCCTTGGGATTGAACGGCTTGACCATGTAGTCGTCCGCGCCGACCTCGAGGCCCCGGACGACGTCGGCCGTGTCGCTGCGGGCCGTCAGCATGATGATCGGCACGCCGGACTCCGCTCGGATGCGGGTGCAGATCTCGATCCCGTCCATCCCGGGGAGCATCAGGTCGAGCAGCACCAGGTCCGGGCGCTGGGCGCGCCACTCGTCGACCGCGCGCGCACCGTCGGCACAGAACACCGGCTCGAATCCCTCGGTGCGCAGCACGATGCCGATCATCTCGGCGAGCGCGGTGTCGTCGTCGACCACAAGGATGCGTGAGGTCATAACTGTTACCTTATGGCACCGAGTCCCGCCCTCCGCAGGTCTGCGCGTCAGCACGCTGATATGACACGATGGGAGCGCACGACGGAGGGAGGCCCGTGAGCGGCCAGACGTGGACCCCAGCTCCCAAGAAGGGCATCATCCCCCTTCATCCGCTGACCTTCGGCATGCTGCTGGGCAAGGCTTTCGCCGCGCTGCGGCACAATCCCAAGGTCCTCTTCGGGTTCGCCGTCGTCATCCAGCTCGTCGTCGTCATCGCCACGGCAGGGGTGATGGGCGTCGTGCTCTTCACGACGTTCTCGCGACTGGAGACCGTCTCCCCCTCCTCCCCCGACTTCGAAGCCGTCTTCGCGGGCACGGTCGCCATGAACCTCCTCGCCGGACTCGTCGTCGGCCTCGCCTCCATCACGTTCACCGCGATGATGCAGGGTGTCGTGGCCGCCGAGGTCGGATACGCGGCGGTCGGGGTGAAGGCGACGCTGCGGATGCTCTGGCGGCGCATGCTCCCGGCGTTCTGGCGGCTGGCCGGTTTCGCGTCGCTCTCGGTGCTCGCGCTCTTCGGCGGCCTCGCGATCGTGGCGGCGGTCGTCGCCGCCCTCATCGCCGGTGGCTGGGGCGGCACGCCCGAGATGATCGGCATCGTCGTGCTCGTCGTGGTCCTCCTGGCTCTCGCCGCGATCCCCTTGACCGTCTGGTTGTCGACCAAGCTGCTGCTCGTCCCCTCGATCCTCGTGCTGGAGCGCGCCCGCTTCCGTGACGCGTTCGTTCGTTCCTGGCGTCTCACCCGCGGGCGCTTCTGGGTCGCCTTCGGGGTCACGTTCCTCATCAGCCTCATCATGGGTCTGGCGATGCAGGTGGTCGCCTTCCCCACCGCCATGCTGTCGTCGTTCCTGGGGACGGTGATCGCGCCGACAGGCTCCACCGAGCCGAGCGCCGTCATCGCGTACGTCTTCGCGCTCCTCGCCCCGCAGGTGCTGCTCCTGATCCTCCAGGCGATCACCATCGTCGTGCAGAGCACGGGCGGCGTTCTCGTCTACCTCGACTGCCGCATGCGCTACGAGGGCCTCGACCAGACGCTGCTCTCCCACGTGGAGCGCCGTGATCTCGGCGTCCCGGACGAGCACCTCGGCGACCCGTTCGCGGTCGACCCGGCCCGCGCGGTGACCAGCGCTCCGCCGCCCCGCCAGGTGCCGGAGCACGTGATGATGGCCCAGGGTTACAACTCCCCGTTGTACGGTGTCGCCCCCGGTGTCACCGTGCCGCCGCCGTTCCCCGGCACCTCCCCTGCTCGGCCCGCCGCCTTCGCGCCCCCGCCTCCGCCGGCGGCCGCGCCGGCGCCGCCCGTCCGGCCGTCGGCCGACACGGGCGCCGACTGGATCGCACCGGGTGGCGACACGCAGCGATGATGCGACGGTTCGACGAGGTCTTCGTCCCGGACGGTGACGAGGCGCGACGCTGGGCGGAGGAGGAACTCTCCCGTGCGCAGTACGCAGATGCGAAGCCCACCTGGTTCGATCTGTTCGCCCGCGACGTCATGCGCTTCCTCGGCGACCTCTTCTCCGCGGACAACGGCGCGAACGTCGGCCCCACCGCGCTCATCGTCGTCACCGTCCTCATCGCCGCGGCGCTCGTCACCGCGCTCCTGGTGTGGGGACGCCCCCGTCGCTCACGGGTGGTGCGGCGCGCGCACACCGCCCTTCTCGGCGCCGATGACGACCGCAGCGCGACGACGCTGCGTGCCGACGCGGAGCGCAGCGCCCGTCAGGGCGACTGGGACACGGCGGTCATCCTGCGCTACCGGGCGATCGCACGCGGCCTGCTCGAGCGCGATCTCATCGACCCCGCACCGGGCGCGACCGCGCAGTCCATCGCCCGGTCCGCGAGCGCGGTCTTCGCCGACGAGGCGGAGGCGCTGCGCCGCGCCGCCGCCTCGTTCGACGACGTTCGCTACCTGCGGCACGCCGCGACATCGGACGACTACCGTCACCTCGCCGCGACCGACGACCGGCTCCACGCTCGCCGCCTCGAGACGGTGGCCGCATGACGACGACCACCCCGTCGGATCTCGCCGTGGACACCGCTGAGCGTCCCCCTCGCCGCACCGCGTCCCTTCTGGGATGGCTCGCCGTCGCCGTCCTCGTCCTCGCGGTCGCGTTCGCCGCGTCGCAGGTGGCGGCCAGTGCCCCCGGCGCACGCGGGACCCTGGACCCGGAGAGCCGAGCCGACACCGGCGCGCTCGCCCTCGCCGAGATCCTCCGCGATCAGGGAGTCGAGGTCGACGTCGTCCGCTCGCGCGCGGAGGCGGCGGCCGTGGTGGACGGCGACAGCACGCTCGTCATGACCAACCCCTACGCGCTTTCCGACGAGGCGTTGGCCGAGCTGCTCGCGCCTGCCGATCGTGTCGTCTTCCTCTCCGCGAGCACCCATCTGCTGGGAGAGCTCTCCCTCGGGGAGAACGCGCCGGGGTCCGTCGGATCGACGGCTGCCGACTGCCCCGTACCCGCCTTCGCCCAGGTGGGCGAGATTCGCCCCGACCGATTCTTCTCCCCCGCGGCCGGCGTCATCGGGTGCTTCGGCGACGACGACGCGGCGGCCGTGCTCGTGGACGAGCGGGACGGGCACCGATCCGTGGTCGAAGGCGTCAAACTCTTCAGCAACGCGGCCCTCGCCGAGGACGGCAACGCCGCCCTCGGCCTCGCCCTCCTCGGCCAGGAGGACCGGGTCGTCTGGTACGTCCCGTCCTTCGAGGACACCGACATCGAGGGGGTGACCCCCGACACCCTGGGCAGCCTCACCCCCGATTGGGTCACCCCGGCGATCCTCCTGCTGGTGGCCGCCGGGATCGCCGCCGCACTCGCCCGCGGGCGGCGGTTCGGCCCGCTCGTGGCCGAGACGCTCCCGGTCACCGTGCGCGCCTCGGAGACCATGCACGGACGCGCGAGGCTCACCGCGAAGGCCGCCGACGCGCCCCACGCCGCGGAGGCGCTGCGGGACGGCACGAGACGCCGACTCGCCACGCGGCTCGGAGTGGCGGTGAACGCCGGCACGCACGAGGTCGCCGACGCCGCCGCCGACCGTCTCCGGGTCCCCCGCGGCACGCTGCAGAGCCTGCTGGCGGGGCCGCCGCCCACCGACGACGCCGCCCTCGTCACTCTCGCCCGTCGTCTCGACGAGCTGGAGACCGCCGTCGACACGAGCCTGCAGAATCCGCGGAGCGGCACATGAACAGCCGTCCGCCCTCCGTCCCTTTCCTGATCGACTCCGAGGAGACCCCGTGACCGACGAGAACAGTCCCGCCGACGATGCCGCGCTGCGGCAGGCCATGCATCGCGTGCGCAGTGAGGTGGACAAGGCGGTGGTCGGCCAGGCCGGCACCGTCACCGGCCTGCTCGTGTCGTTGCTGGCGCGGGGCCATGTGCTGCTCGAGGGCGTGCCGGGAGTGGCCAAGACGCTCGTCGTCCGCTCGTTCGCCCGTGCGCTCGGCCTCGACACGAAGCGCGTGCAGTTCACCCCCGACCTGATGCCGGGCGACGTCACGGGCTCGCTGGTCTACGACGCCCGTACCGGCGAATTCGACTTCCGCGCCGGGCCGGTGTTCACGCACATCCTGCTCGCGGACGAGATCAACCGCACGCCGCCGAAGACCCAGGCGGCGCTGCTGGAGGCGATGGAGGAGCGTCAGGTCTCCGCGGACGGCGTCAGCCGTGCCTTGCCCGACCCGTTCCTCGTGGCCGCGACGCAGAACCCCGTCGAGCACGAGGGGACGTACTCCCTGCCCGAAGCCCAGCTCGACCGCTTCCTGATGAAGCTCGTGGTCGGCATGCCGGAGCGCGACGCGGAGGTGTCCGTCCTGCGGCGCCATGCCCAGGGCTTCTCGCCGCGTGACCTGACCGGAGTCGAGGCCGTGATCGGCGCCGATGAGATCCGCGCGGCCCAGCGCGCCGCTGCCGGAGTCGACGTCACCGACGACGTCCTCGGCTACGTGGTCGACCTGGCCCGCGCGACCCGGCAGTCCCCCTCGGTCGAGCTCGGCGCCAGCCCCCGTGCCTCGACAGGACTGCTCGCGGCGGCGAAGGCCTGGGCATGGCTCAACGCCTCCTCCGCCGTCACGCCCGACCACGTACAGACGATGCTCGTCCCGGTGTGGCGTCACCGTCTCCAGCTCCGCCCGGACGCGCAGATGGAGGGCGTGTCCGCAGACGCCGTGCTGACCTCGGTGGTGCAGCAGACCCGGGTGCCGATCTAGGTGTTCGTCACGGGCCGTCTCGCCGTCGCCCTCGCGGTCGGCATCGTGCCGCTGGTCCTCACCGGGCTGGCGGGGTATCCGCCGTACGCCGTGCTGGGCGGGTGGATCGGACTGTGTCTCCTCCTCGTCGCCGCCGACGTGGCGCTCGCCGGCGATCCGCGCTCGGCGACGGTCACGCGTCGTGTGCCGTCCCGGGCCCGCCTCGGCGAGCAGGTGCCGGTCAGCGTGGCCGTGCAGAACCACGGGGCCCGGACGCTCGACGTCCTCCTGCGCGACGCATGGCAGCCCACCGCCGGGGCGCCGCCGGAGCGGGAGCATCTGCGCGTCCCTCCGGGCGAGCGACGCCGCGTGGACATCCCGTTGCGGCCCCGACGCCGCGGCGAGCTCGTGAGCGCCTTCGTCATGCTGCGCTCGCGCGGGCCGCTGGGACTGGCCGGTCGGCAGGCGCGACACCCCGTCCGCGGAGCGATCCGCGTCCTGCCCGCGTTCTCCTCGCGCAAGCACCTCCCCTCGCGCTTGGCCCGGCTCCGCGAGCTCGACGGGAACACCAGCATCCAGGTGCGTGGCCAGGGCACCGAGTTCGACTCGCTGCGCGAGTACGTCCGCGGGGACGATGTGCGCTCGATCGACTGGCGGGCGACCGCCCGAGCCGGCACGACGATGCTCCGCACCTGGCGTCCCGAGCGGGACCGGCACGTCGTCGTCATCGTGGACACCGGACGGACCGCGGCCGCCCGCGTGGGCGACGGCACGAGACTCGATGCCGCGCTGGAGGCGGCACTCCTCCTGTCGGCCCTCGCGTCGCGGGCCGGCGACCACGTCCACCTGCTCATGCACGACCGCGTCACCCGTGCCCGGGTGACCGGAGTGGACGGTGCAGCGCTCCTCCCGGCACTGACCGACGCCATGGCGCCGGTCCACGCCCGCCTCGTCGACACCGACTGGCATGCCGCCTTCGCCGCGGTGCGCACGCTGACCACGCGACCGTCGCTCCTCGTCGTCCTCACGGCCCAGGACGCGGCCGAGTCGGCCCGGGGCTTCCTCGGCGCCTTCCCGAACCCCTCCCGGGCGATGACGGTCCTCGTCGGCTCTGTGACCGACGACGGCATCGTGGCCCTCACCCGAGCTCGCGCCTCCCGAGAGGACGTCTACCTCGCCGCCGCCGCGGAACGCACGCTCCGCGACGCCGAGAACGTCTCCGAGGCCATCCGCCGAGCCGGCGGGGAGGCCATCGCCGCGGACCCCGAGGACCTGCCGCCGCGGATCGCCGATCGCTATCTCGAGCTGAAGGCCGCAGGACGGCTCTGAGCGCGGGTGCGGTTCAGCCCGCGACGAGCCGCGGGGTCCCGGATTCGTACTCGAGGAGATCGCCGGTCTCACCGCGCCGGTACGCGCGCCGCCCGACCACGAGCATGTAGATGAGGAAGACCGCGAGCGCCGCGCCGCCGATGCCGATCTTGACCGGCCAGGGCAACGCCCATCCCGTCACGAATCCCTCGACGAGGCCCGAGAGGAACAGCGCGAACACCAGCCCCAGGGCGACGGTGGCGAGCGCCCTGCCCTCCTCCGCGAGTGCCTCGCCGCGGGAGCGATGCCCTGGCGCCACCCAAGCCCAGAACATGTGCAGCCCGGCAGCCGCGGCGACGAAGATGCACGTCATCTCGAGCATGCCGTGCGGCAGGATGTACAGCACCATGAGATCGGCCTTGTCGTGGACGGCCATGACCGCCCCTGAGGTGCCGAGACCCATCGCGTTCTGCACGAGCATGGAGACGGGCCAGATCCCGGTCACCCCGAACAGGACGCATTGCATCGCGATCCAGGCGTTGTTCGTCCACACCATTCCCATGAACACCGCAGCGGGGTTCTCCGTGTAGTACCCCGTGAAGCTCTCGTCGGCGTACTGCTCCAGGGCGTCCGGAGGCCCCAGGGTGGCGATCAGCGCCGGGTCCCCCGCGATCCAGGCCGCGGTGCCGACGGCGACCGCGATGAACGCGAGCGCGATGACGAGGGTGGTCCGACGCAACCGGTAGAGCGCCGCGGGCAGCTGCAGCCGGAAGAAGCGTGACGTCTGGGCGAGGATGCTGTCCGAAGCCCCGGTGAGGCGGAGCCGCGCGCGCACCAGGATCGTCGAGAGGTACGCACCCTGCGGCGACTCACCGACGGACGTCTTCAGCTCGGCCAGGTCGGCGGAGGCCGCGCGGTATCGCACGATCAACTCGTCGACGCCGGCACCGTCCAAACGGGCCCGGCTGAGGGCGTCCAGCCGCTCCCACTCGGACCGGCGCGCGTCGGTGAGGGCATCGGCATCCACCTGATTTACTGTACTCATGTCCGCGCAGATCGACGCCTCCGACGAGGTCCTCTCCGGCGAGGCGGTCGCGATCGATGTTCGGCCCGTGGGCTTCCTCCTCCGTGCGGCCGGTGCGGTCATCGACATGCTCCTCGGCTACGCCGTTTTCGTCGGGTCGCTCTTCCTCCGCATCTGGTTGCTCGACATCGGCGTGCTCGACGAGGCCACCGACCGCATCGCCCTCGTCGCCTCCCTCGTCATCAGCTTCGTGATCCTGCCGATCACGATGGAGGTGGCGCTGAAGGGGCGCAGCCTGGGGAAACTCGCCGTCGGTGGTCGGATCGTGCGCGTGGACGGCGGGGCGGCGGGATTCCGGCACGCCTTCATCCGCGCCTTGCTCGGCGTGCTCGAGATCTACCTCACCTTCGGCGGGCTCGCGGTCCTCGTCGGGGCGTTCACGTCTCGATCCCAGCGCCTCGGCGACCTCGTCGCCGGCACGTACAGCCAGCGCGTGCGCACCCCCGCACTCGTGACGCTGCCGCCGACGCTGCCGCCCGCGTTGACCGGCTGGGCGCAGGTCGCCGATGTCGCCCGCCTCCCCGACCGCCTGGCCCGCCGCATCTCGCAGTTCCTCGTGAGCGCTCCGCGTATGCTCCCGGCCGCGCGGGAGCGCGTCGCACACGACCTGCTGACGGAGGCGGCGCCTTTCGTCTCACCCGTCCCTGCCGCACCGCCGGAGCTCGTGCTGGTCGGGATCACCGCTCTGCGGAGGCAACGCGAACGGCGGGCGCTGGAGAACGCGGACCGTCGCGCCGAACGGCTGACGGGTCGCCGGCTGGGCGTCTGACGACCGCCGTCACGCGAGCCGCCCCATCGTCGTCGAGGACGATGGCCGATCAGGCGCGCAGGGCCTCGTGGCGCACGACCAGCCATCCCGCGGGGACCGAGAGTCGATCGGCGTGCGGCGAACACAGGTCATGCGCCTGCGGATCGTTCGCCGCTCCCAGCGGTCCGAGCGCGGCCATCTGGTCGCCGTAGTCATACGTCAGCGTGGCCACGGCTTCTCGCGCGCAGCCGACCTTCGAGCACAGTCGTCCGTCCATCTCCGTCAGCGTACGGCTGCGCGCGGCGACGGCGGCGGTGCCGCGCCGGGAGCACCCGCAGCGCCTAGACTTTCGGCATGCCCCGTCGCCGTTCCGCCCCTGCCTCCGCCGCCCGCCGCGGCGCCCGGCACGGACGACACGGACGCCTCGGGCGCAGCGAGGTCGTCAAGCCACCGCTCGCACCACTGGACGGCCGCATCGACCGCTTCGACCTGACGGTCGGCACGGCGGTCGAGTTCCTCCGCGGCACGTGGCCGGAACTCCAGGACGTACGGTTCGAGATCGGTGCACTCCCCGCCTTCGACGCCGATGGCGAGGTGCCGCGCTGGCATCTCGACCGCGACCGGCACAGGATCGTCCTCTTCCGCATCCCGATCGAGAGGCTGCTTCCACCGGGGCACGACGACGCCGCCCACCGCCGAATGGCGATCGAGAGCGCGGTGTTCCGCGCCGCGGCGGAATACGTCGGTCGCGAGCCCTGGGATCTGGGCCACGGGCACTGACGTCGGCTCCGGCCGGGCTCAGGGGTAGACGGTGATCGAGGCCTCCACCCCGGGTGACGGAGGCACGGGCAGGACGGCCAAGGCGCCGGCCGCGGTCATCGCGACCGCGGCGTGCACCTCCCCCGACGGACGGAGGAGGTAGGTCGCATCGCCCGCCACGTCGACGCCCCGGGTCTCGCCCGCAGGAACCACGATCTCGTCGGGGGCACCGCCGTCGATCGTCGTGAGCGCGACGGTGGTCTCCTCGTCGGAGGTGTTGGCGAGCAACAGCCGCGCCGACGGCCCGGAGGGCACCGCGAAGGCGACCTCGGCATCGATCTGGGGAGCGGGCGTCACCCAGGCGAAGTCGGAGCCCGCGCCGAAGCCGTCCTGCTGGCGCACACCGGCGACGACCGGCGCGTCGGCCACGATCTCCACGGTGTAGGTTCCCGGCTCGAGATCACTGAGCGAGACCTGCGCCGGCTCGTCGGCGGTCAGCGGCACCGTGAACTCGTCGACGTCGGAACCCCCGCCCTCCGCGATCACGCGGACATCGGCCACAGCGTCGGCTCCGGGGGCGAGCAGGCGCAGCACGGTCATGTCACCCTGGTCGCCCTCCGCCGCGAAGGTCTGGACGCCCGGAAGGACCACGTGCTGCTGAGGTCCCGGCACGGCCTCCTGCTGGTCCGCCCCCACCGGGTCGAGGACCTGTACGAGCGCGGACTGCAGCACGGCACGGACGGGCGCGCCGACGGCGCTCACCTTGACCACCGGGACGTCGTTCCCCGCCGCGATGGACGTGAGCGGCAGCGCCGTCTGGGTGCGCGCGGGGACGATCACGGTGCGCCCGCCTCGGGCCGTCCCATAGACGGCGAGGGTGACGGTCGCCGGGACATCGGACGCGTTCGCGAGGAGAACGACGTCCTCGGCACCGGTCCCGACCGTTCCGCCGACCACCCAGGACTCCAGCCGGGGCACGCCGCAGGGCGCGGCCGCGAACCCGGCGAGGTCCTCCGCAGCGAGGGTGGACGACTCGGCTCCGGCGATCAGGGGGGCGGTACGACCGTCGACGGCTCCCGTCAGCACCGGTACCTCGTTGCCGTCCACGAGATCGGGGACGGCAAGCCCTGCCTGCGACGGCTCTCCGCTCGTGCCGCCCGTCGTCAGCTCGGGGGTCGCCGCCGCGCGCATCTCCGACGGCGAGGCCGAGTTGCGTCCGAGCGCACGGAAGTCGCCCGCACACACCAGAACGCTGTCTCCGGGCAGCGGGGTCACCTGCTCTTGTGCCGGCTCCTGCGTCACCGTCGGCCACGGGGCGTGCACGGCGGTCGCCACGCCGAGCACGCAGGCCGCCGCGACGACGACCCCGGTGGCGACGCGAGCGCCGGTCGCGGCGACGCGGAATGCGCGATGACCCGTCATCGGTCGTCCTCCTCGGTGTGGGCGTTCCCCTCGGGGCCGGCAGTCGCGCCCCCGTCCGGGTCGGGGGTGTCCTGGTCCGCCGTCGGGCTCTGAGGCTCAGCGGCGGCGTCGGGGTCCGCGTCCGCGATCGGGGCGAGCGCTTCGTCGCGGAGAGCGGGCTCGTCCTGCGGGTCCTCCACGGTGCCGACGGGCGGGTCGACCGTCGCCTCCGGCTCGCGGTCCTCGGCGTGACGAGGCAGCACCAGGGGCTCTTCCGGAGCCCGTCCGACGATGCGCGACTGCGCTCGGGCTGCCCGGCGCGACGCACGCGTCGGGATCGACAGCAGAAGCGCCGCCAGCACGACGAGGAGCTGCAGCGTCACGACGAACCGTGCCGTGCCCTCCTGCGTCCCGGTCAGCGATGCGGGGGCCGTGGGCTCCCCTTCGAGGCGCCAGAGGACGCCGCGGTCCGTCGACCCGGCCTGCACGAGCCCCGCCCGCTGGTCGATCGCCGCGATGGACGCCGTGCGCAGGCTGCGGGCCCGATCACCCTCACCCGGAACCTCGGCGAGGAGCACGTAGCTGATGCCCTCGCCGAGCAGCTGGGCGGGCGCGTCGAAGTCTCTGGCGGAGATGAGGTCGACCGCGAGAGTGGAGACGTCGCGTCCCTGCGGCTCGACGGCCGTCGACAGCATCGTGGTCTGTGCTCCCAGGGTCTCGCTGGCGCCGCGGACCACCTCGACGGCGAGACCTCCGTCGTTCTGCGGGGTGAGGATGAGAGTGGAGACCGGACGATCACCGGCCGCCTGCGCGCGCACGTAGGCGGGAAGCGTCGACTCGGGGCCGTTCGTCAGCGTGGAGCGGTCGGCGTGGAAGGCGGTGAGCGCGGGGACGGCGCAGGCCACGAGCGCCGCGGCCGTCACTCCGGTGGCGAGGAGACGCAGGCGGGGCAGCGTCAGGGCCGTGTCGAGCGTGACGGTGGCCGCGCCGACGACGCCGATCCAGGCGAGACTCAAGCCGGTGCCGGGCCAGATCGGCACGGCGACACCCTGCGCGAAGGACACGCTGATACCCACGGCGAGGAAAGCGGTCGCGAGTCCGGCCAGCGCGACGATCAGGAGCGTGATGCCGGCCCGCCAGCGCGGCGACACGGCGGAACCCAGCGCGAGCAGGGCGAGCGGAGCACCGAGCAGGGCGGCCCAGGCTCCGGGGACGACCGTCGCCCACCCGGCCAGGTCCGCCGTCGGGAAACCGGTGGCGATGGCGAGACGCCCAGCCGCATCGGCCGCGGCCTGCGGGCCCGGCCAGACCAGGCCGGGGTCGCCGAAAAGACCGAGCGGTGTGCCGTGGGCGAACTGCCAGAACGCCAGCGGCGCGAACAACAGCACGGTCGGAAGCGGCAACCAGAGGAGTCGGCCGGCCCCGCGGAACTGTGCCGTACCGAGCACGATTCCCAACGCGACCACCCACAGCAGGGCGAGGGCGGGGGCGAGGACGGGCGCGCAGGCGACGACGGCGGCGAGGATCAGTGACGCACTGCCGGCCGCACCCCACGAACGGTGCGCGACGACGGCGCTGTGGAACAGCCAGGGCAGGAGGAGGTGCACGAGCACGGCTGCCGGCCGTCCGTCGACGAGCGCAGTGAGGAAGGTGGGCGCGAGCGCCCAGGCGATGCCCGCGAAGATCCGGAGACCGGCCCGGTCGGTGACTCGTGTCGCCGCGAACCAGCCCCCCAGCACCGCCAGCGGCAGGGCGAGGATCCACAACAGGACCATCGCGAACGAGGGCGCCCCCGGCCACAGCGAACCGAGCACGGCGACGATCGCAGCGAAAGGATCCGCCGGACCCACGAGGTCGACACCGAGCCCGCGCAGCCCCCACGCCGCGTCCTCCCACAGTGCGCCCACGGTCTCGCGCAGCGGCAGGAGTCCTCCCCCTCCGAGCGCCGGCCAGGCGAGAAGCGTGGTGAAGGACGCGATGCTGACGACGAGCGCGGCCAGCACGGCCCAGGCGCCGCCGCCCGAGAAGAAGCGGAGCTCGCTGACAGCGCCGTGCTCGCTGCCGTGCCCGTCGTCGAGGCGACGTCGCAGCTGGGAGGGAGTGACGCGCAGCGGGGCGATGCTGGCCCAGGTGGAGGACCGGAAGGAGCGGATCCGGGAGCGCGACCTCGCGACGGCGCCGAACCGGACCATCGCTGTCAGGGCCGCGCCCCACTCCGGGAGGACGGCTTCGGGGCGCTTGCCGATCAGGTGCGTGATCGAGCGCCAGAGAGCCAGCGGCAGGAACGTGAGCCAGTGCAACGGCACCGCGGCGGCGGGCGCATAGGCGAGGCGCCGGTGCAGTTGGGCCAGCCGGGTGACGAAGGCCCGGCGGGATCGACCAGACGGGAGGGCGGCCGGGCCGTCCGGTGCGGCCGAGACCCTGGCCGCCGGAGCGAGCACCACCCGTCCGCCCCCGAGTCGGGCGCGGACTCCGAGGTCGAGGCCTTCGTCCGCGCCGGCCAGCGCGGGATCGGGCCGCAGGGCGTCACGGACCTCGCCGCGGATGAGCATGCCCCGGATATCGGCACCGAGGGCGTCGTCCATCCGGTCGTGCTGCCCTTGGTCCAACTCGCCGGCCGCGAGCTCCACCGCGCGGCCGAAGGTGGTCATGCTCACTCCGAGCGACACGATCTCGCGATCGTTGTCCGTGGCCACGAGCTTCGGAGCCACGATCGCGGCGGACGGCGAACGCTCCAGCATGCCGGTGAGCCGCTCCAGGGCGCGGGGATGCGGCGCCGTGTCCTGCGCGAGGATCCAGATCGCGGATCCGTCGGCGACACGGGGGCGGGCGAGGTCGATGGCGTCGGCGAACGAGGTCGAGGACCGCGCCTCGATGATGCCCTCGACGGTGGCGGCGACGGCCTCGCTTTCGCGAGCGGTGGTGGCGTCGCCGCACAGGATCAGGGTGACCGCCGCGGGGGGGACGGTCTGCGAGCGGACGGCGTCGAGCGTGCGGAGGAGCTGGGCGCGGGCGGAGGCTCCGGAGCGCGCGACGATGAGGGCATGAACTCGGGCTGGCATGACGTGGTCAGCCTATGCGCGCCGCCGTGCCCGTCACGTCACCGCTCCCGGCGCGCCCGCGAAGCCGCGCCTCGAAGAGAGCTCTCAGCTCGCGCGGCGCTTGAGCTTGCGGCGCTCGCGCTCGGAGAGGCCGCCCCAGATGCCGAAGCGTTCGTCGTTGGCCAGTGCGTACTCGAGGCATTCACCGCGGACGTCGCACGCGGTGCAGATGCGCTTCGCGTCCCGCGTGGAGCCACCCTTCTCCGGGAAGAAGGCCTCCGGGTCCGTCTGCGAGCACAGCGCGTCGCTCTGCCACGCGAGGGCGTTGTCATCGTCCGGGTCGGACCGGCGGACCCCGGGGACACCGAGGTTGACCGGATCGACGAACCAGTTCTCCGGCACATCGGAACGGTATCCCGTCATCTCGACCTCCAACCCTTCAAAAACCGCCCCCCTGGCGGGCCGTGCTCACCTAATTACACCCGTGTCATTCATCCGGGTCAAGTCGCGGATCGTAAACCCTCAAGCGACTCTTGAAGGTTCATGCACGACTCACGGCGTGTCGCGCCCGATCAGTGGCCCGGTGTCGCGACGAACGCCTCGCCCGTGCCGGAGAGCGTGAGGGCGCGCTCGTCGGCGGTGGCGAACGCGGCTGCCCCCACCGGAACGGCGAGCTGCTCGCCGGACACCGTCTCGACGCAGACCTCGCCGGCCGTGGCGAGCACCATCGTGGGACCGGCCACGTCGAGCCGCACCGGCCCTTCATCCAGGCTGACCCGTCGGAGGGCGAAGTCGGGGACGGGGACGGGATACGCCGTGACACTCCCACCGCCCGCTGGGCGCAGCACCGGGACCTCCGCGGGGGCGGTGTCCAGCACGGCGAGCAGCTCGGGCACATCGATGCGCTTGGGCGTGAGGCCCCCGCGCAGCACGTTGTCGCTCGCCGCCATGATCTCCACCCCGAGACCCGAGAGGTAGGCGTGCAGCAGGCCCGCCCGGAGGAAGACGCCCTCACCGCGGCGCAGCACGAGGTGGTTCATGAGCAGCGCGACGACGACTCCGGGATCCCCCGGCGACGTCTCGGCGATCGCGGCGACCGCCCGGAGTGCGGGGTACTCGTCGCCCGCCGAACCCCGGGCCGCGTCGACGACGGCGGCGATGATCTCGTCGACCTCGCGCTGAGCCTCACCGCCGAGCAGCCAGCCGATCGCGCTGCCGAGCGGGTCACCGTCACCGGTCAGACGTTCCCGCAGGGCCTGCACGCCGGGGACGGCGTCGAGTGCGTCGAGCAGGCGCAGGGTGTCGGCGACCGGTCGCAGACCGCTGAGCGACTCGAACCGGTCGCTGAGGGCGACGATGAGCTCGGGTTTGTGGTTGTCGTCGCGATAGTTGCGTCGCGGGTCGTCGAGCGGCAGAGCGCTCTCGCGCGCCCATCCGTCCTGCGCCTGCTCCTTGGTCGGGTGCACCTGGATGGACAACGGGCGTCCTGCCGCGAGCAGCTTGAGCAGGTACGGCAGGGTGCCTCCGGTCACCTCGTCCAGAGTCCCCCCGCCGGCGACATCCGCCGGGTCGCCGGGATGGTCGCCGAACCACACCTCTGCTTCCGGCGCTCCCGTCGGGGTGCGCCCTTCCAGCTCGGCGAGGAGGGACGGCGACCCCCAGGCATAGTCCCTGGGCACATTGGTGAGGCGGCGCAGCATGCCCCCCAGCGTAGGGCCCGGGCGACCCACAGGTCGGATCCTCGTGCGTCGAGGTAGCCTGAGTCGCGATGGCCCAGTACACCAAGCACCCGGTCGCCGCCCCGCCCACCGCGCCCGAGCGCGAGTCCACGGGGCATCTCCTGCTGCGCGGGTACGCCATCATGGTCCTCTTCGTGGCGTTCGCGCACTCGGCGGTCTACAACCTCCTCGGCGAGGTCGGCGCCGCGATCGTTCTCGCACTCTTCACCGCGGCGACTCTGGCGATCGGCATCCCGATGCTCGCACGGAACCGGCCGCAGCCCTTCCGCTGGCGGCGACTGCCGTGGGCGGCTCTCGGCTACACCGCGCTCGCCCTCCTCTCCGTCGCCTGGTCGCAGTGGCGTGTCCCGACGGTCGCCACGGGTGTGCTCCTCGCGGCTGTGACCACGAACGGGCTGTTCATCGCCCACGTGCTCACGTGGCACGAGATCGTCCGCGCCCTGTCGTCGGCCTTCAAGTGGATCCTCGGTCTCTCCCTCGCTCTCGAGCTGTGGGTCTCGCTCGTTCTCCACGGTCCGCTCCTGCCGAACTTCGTCGACCTGCCGGACGGCGACATCGATCCGCAGTGGTACTGGGTTCGGGACAACCTCTTCGACGGGGGACGCATCCAGGGAATCGTGGGCAACGCGAACCTGCTCGGGATCGTCTCGCTGTTCGCCCTGATCACGTTCGGGGTGCTCTTCGCCGCCAAGGCGCGGTGGCGGACGACCCTCGCCCTGTGGATGCTGCTGGCGGCATATTTCCTCTTCCGCACGGCGTCCGCCACCGCGCTCGTGTGCGCCGGAGCGGCCGCCGTCGTCCTCGTCGTCGCCCTGCTGATGCGCCGTGCCGCGACGCCGAGCGCGCGCACGCGGATCTACGTCGTCGCGATCGGGACGACCGTGCTCGGCGTTCTCGCGCTCTGGCTGCTGCGCGACCCGCTCCTCGGCCTTCTGGGGCGCAGCGCCGACCTCACCGGCCGCTCGAACAAGATCTGGGCGAAGGTCCTGGAGCGCGTCGGCGACCATCCGATCGTCGGGAACGGGTTCTCCAGTCCCTGGGTGCCCACCGACCCGGCCTTCGACGGCTGGATCGTCGACCATGGGATCACGGTGTTCCACGCGCACAACATGTGGCTGGACGTGCTGCTCCAGCTCGGCGTCCTCGGTCTGGTGCTGATGGCCGTCGCATACGGCAGCCTGCTCTGGCGCTCCTGGTTCTTCGCCGTGGACCGGCCGCGCTGGGATCTCGACGCGCAACGCCCGTACTCCCCGCTCACCCTGCTGCCGAGCCTGTTCACCGTGGTGCTGCTGGTGCAGGGGCTCACCGAGTCCACCCCGATCATGCTCTGGGGGTGGCTGCTCCTGGTCCTCCTGTCGTTCAAGCTCAAGTCCGTGCCGCTCGTCGGGGTCGGCGAACGCGACCTCGTGTTCGAGCGCGGCACGGCCCCACGGCGGGTGCCGTGACGTCGGTGCTTCCCCTCCCCCGTCTGCTCGGCTCGGCGGAGATGGCTCGGGCGTTCACGCTCGCGGCCCTGACCGCGGTGTTCGGGTCCTTCGCGATCGAGCGGATGACGTCGGCCGTCACCCTCGCCACCGTCATCACCGTGCTGTGCCTCCTCGGGGCCGCGATCCTCTGGGTGCGCAGGGAGGAGCTGTCCCCGCTGCGCATCGCCCCGTCGTCGCTGCTCGCGTTCCTCGGGTGGGCGCTCGTGAGCCTGCTGTGGACCACCGACCGCTCCGACACGGTCCTGGGGTGGCTGTCCCTCTTCGGCTATGCCTTCCTCGCCATCACCATCGGGCACATCCGCGACACGCTGCAGACCGTCCGCGCTTTGGGAGACACCCTGCGCGTGCTGCTCGGCGCTTCCCTCGGCGTGGAGATCCTCTCGGGGATCCTCCTCGACCTCCCGTTCGCGTTCCTGGACATCCAGGGGAACCTCGCCGTCGGCGGCCCGGTCCAGGGGCTTTTCGGCAGCCGCAACATGCTCGGATTCATCGCCGTGGTCGCCTTGATCACCTTCGTCATCGAATGGCGGACGCAGTCGGTCGACCCGCCGCTCGCCGTGGTCTCGGTCGCGCTCGCCGGCGGTCTCGCGTTCCTCTCCGCCTCACCGACCGTGCTGGTCCTCGCCGTCGCGGTGGGCATCGTGACGATCGCCCTGACCATCGTCCGCCACGCGGCACCAGCCCGCCGCAACCTCGTCCAGTGGACGCTGGGTGCTCTCGTCGCCGTCGCCCTCGCCGTCGCGTTCGCGCTGCGGCACCAGATCATCGCCCTCCTGGACGCCGGCTCCGACTTCTCCATGCGGGCAGAGCTGTGGAACATGATCCTCGACTTCGTCGCCGTGAAGCCCATCACCGGGTGGGGATGGTTCGGCGACTGGGTCCGCGGCGAGTACCCGTTCACCTTCATCAACTTCCAGCTCGACGACCGCCACCAGAGCGCGCTGAACGCCTTCTTCGACGTGCTGCTGCAGCTCGGCGCCGCCGGGCTCGTGCTCTTCCTGTTGCTGGGCGGCATCGCGCTGATCCGTTCCTGGCTCGTCGCGAGCGTCCGCCGGTCGGTCGTCTACGCATGGACGCCGATCACGCTCGTGACGCTCGCGGTCGACTCGATGTTCGAGAGCTTCACGCTCGTCGGCGCGGGGTGGTTCCTGCTCGTGCTGTGCGCGCTACGCGCGGGCCAGTCCCGATCGTGGCGGGAGAACATCGACGCCGCGCACACGGGGGCCATCCCCACCCTGCGTCCGCAGGAGTGACCGGAACCGATCTCAGCGGACGGTGGGGAGCTTCTCGGCCCACGCGAGCGCATCGCGGACGCCGTCGTCGACGGAACGCTCCGCGCGCCAGCCGAGCACCTCGCGGGCGCGGTCCACGATCGCGTAGGCCCCGGCCTGGTCCCCCGGGCGGCGACCCGTCTCCACGACCGGCAACGGCGCGCCGGTCACGCGCTCGAAGGCCTGCACGAGCTCGCGCACGGTCACCCCGTCGCCGGTGCCGAGGTTGATCACCTGGTACGGATCGGCCACGGTCGCCACCTCGTCGAACCGGGTGACCGCCGCGACGTGCGCGAGCGCGAGGTCCCAGACGTGGATGTAGTCCCGCAGTCCGGACCCGTCGCGGGTCGCCCAGTCGGTGCCGGTGATCATGAACGCCTCCCCGGCCGCCCGCGCCTGCATGATCTTGCCGAGCGCGTGGGAAGGCGTGGGGTTCTGCAGTCCGGTGCGCAGCTGCGGGTCCGCGCCGATCGGGTTGAAGTAGCGGAGCGCGATGGCCCGGAAGTCGCCGGCCGCGGCGGCATCGGCGAGGATCTGCTCGACCATCGCCTTGGTGGCCGCGTAGGGGCTGGACGGGGCGAGCCGGCCGCTCTCGTCGACCCCGTCACCCGTCTCCCCCGCATAGATCGACGCGGAGGAACTGAACACGATGCGCCCGATGCCGGCGTCGCGGAGACGGCGGAGGAGGGTGATCGTCTTGCCGACGTTGCTGTCGTAGTAGCCGAGGGGATCGGCGACGGAGTCGGGGACGACGATGCGCGCGGCGCAGTGCACCACCGCGTCGATGTCCGGGTGGTCCGCGAGAAGCCGGTCGAGGACGCCGGCGTCGGCGATGTCGCCGACGTAGAGCTGGCGTCCCTCGCCGAAAGCGGCGAGGCCCGTGGAGAGGTCGTCGAGCACGACCACCTCGATCCCGGCCTCGATGCACGCCGTCGCCACAGTCGATCCGATATAGCCGGCTCCACCGGTGATCAGTACCTTCATCGCGGCCAGTCTAGCCAGGGACGCTGAACGCCCCCGGTACGGCTCTCCGCAGATCCGAAGCCGACCACCGGTAGGCTACTCACTGCTCGTCGAGTCCCGCGCTGCCCACCGGCAGCGGCCGCGGCACCAACAACGGAGAACCTCCCTGTGGCCCACGTCCTTCAGAACGTCGTCTTCCCGCTCGATCGCGACCCCGACCTGCTCCCGCTGTACGCCGATCCGGAGACGTGGTCCGTGATCGAGGACGAACCCGTCCGCGTCTCCAGTCGCGCCCATCTCGGAAACATCCTGGGCCGGCACCGCGCCAGGATCGTGGCCGGCCGTCGAGTCTCGCTCGGCACCTACTTCAACGCCTTCCCCGCCTCGTACTGGCAGCACTGGACGAGCGTGCGCGAGGTGCAGCTCACCGTCCGGACGACGGGCCCCGCCACGATCCTCGTCTACCGCTCCAACGGCTCGGGCGTGCGCCAGCGCGTCGCCACCCGAGAGGTCACCGGCGAGGCGACGACGTCGTTCGACCTCGACCTCACCCAGTACAGCGACGGCGGCTGGATCTGGTTCGACATCGTGGCCGACGAGAAGCCCGCGGTCCTCGAGGGCGCCGAATGGACCACCGAGCATGAGCCCGCGCGGACGGGCAAGGCCTCGCTCGGCATCACGACCTACAACAAGCCGGACTACTGCGTCGAGACGCTGCGGGCCCTGGCGGCCTCCCCCGACGCGCTGGAGTTCGTCGACCGCATCTTCCTCGTCGACCAGGGCACCCAGCTCGTCGCGGACCAGGACGGCTATGCGGAGGTCGCCGAGCGTCTCGGAGAGACCCTGCAGGTCATCCGTCAGGGCAACCTCGGCGGGTCGGGCGGCTTCGCCCGCGCGATGCACGAGACCCTGAAGCGCCCGGAGAGCGACTTCGTGCAGCTCCTCGACGACGACGTCCGCATCGAGCCGGAATCCTTGCGCCGCTCCATCGTCTTCGGGCAGTATGCCACGACCCCCGTGCTCGTCGGCGGACACATGTTCGACCTCCTCGATCGCCCGAAGCTTCACGGCTGGGCCGAGGTCGTCGACGAGGGCCCGTTCATGTGGCGCAACCTCTACCAGGAGAAGATGCCGCACGACTTCGGGGCCTCGAACCTCCGTCAATCCACCCTGCTGCACATGCGGATGGACTCGGACTACAACGGCTGGTGGATGTGCCTGATCCCCCTCGACGCCGTCCGGAAGGTCGGACTCTCGCTTCCGGCGTTCATCAAGTGGGACGACGCGGAGTTCTGCCTGCGTGCCGGCGAGGCAGGTTTCCCGACCGTGTCGATGCCTGGCGTCGCCCTCTGGCACGTCTCCTGGGTGAACAAGGACGACTCCATCGACTGGCAGGCCTACTTCCACGCGCGCAACCGCATCGTGGCGGGGCTCTTGCACTCCGGCGCGCCTCGGGGCGGACGCCTCATCGTGCACAGCCGACGGGTGGACCTCAAGCACCTCATGATGATGCAGTACTACCCCGTGGCTCTCCGCGCGCGCGCCCTTCGGGACGTCCTGTCCGGTCCGGATCACCTGCGTCGGAATCTCGCGACGGCGATGCCCGCCGCGCGATCGCTGGCTGCGGAGTATCCGGAGACCGTGATCCATCGCGACCCGGCGCGGGTGCTGCACTCGCGTCGCGGCCGGCAGGTGTACAAGCAGCTTCCGAAGAACCAGTACGACAACCCCACCGGCCTGCGACTGCGGATCTTCACACTGACGACGCTCCTGTCGCACTGGCTTCACCGACCGGACCCGGCCAACGTCGCGCAGCCCGAGGTCGAGTTCGGCAAGGAGGACGCCCATTGGTGGCGTGTGCCGCACTTCGACAGCGCCCTCGTCAGCGCCGCCGACGGGTCGGGGAAGAACATCTACACGCGCGATCGCGCCAAGTACCGTCGGATGCTGCGGGACACCGTACGGCTGCACGCCGAGCTGCGACGGCGGTGGCCCGAGCTCCAGCGTCAGTACCGCGAGGCGCTGCCGGAGCTGGTCTCGCCCGAATCCTGGCAGCAGATCTTCGAGGAGAAGGCATGACCGTCGACACCCCCGTGTTCGATCCCGCGAGCACGGCGATCGTCATCGTCACCTTCAACCGGTCGCACCTGCTGTCCGGGCTGCTGACGAGCATCACCGCCATGGACCCGAAGCCGGGCCGCGTCGTGGTGATCGACAACGCGTCCTCGGATGACACCACCGACGTCGTCGAGTCGTTCCGGGACGACATCGGCACGGAGATCGTCTATCGCCGTCTCGACGTGAACACCGGAGGATCCGGCGGTTTCAGCGAGGGCATGCGGACGGCGTACGACCTCGGCGCCGAGTGGATCTGGATGATGGACGACGACGTCGAGGTGCTTCCGGACGGCCTCGCCCGGATGGGTGCGTGGGCGCCTCGCTTCAAGAGCATCCAGGGTCGCCGCTACGACTACGACGGCAGCGAGTTCTACTGGCAGTACCGTATCGCGGAACGCATGGGCATCCCGATCCCCTTCGCCCCTGCGGGGTTCGACTCCTCGGGCTACAAGGAGATGAACAGCGGCTGCTTCGAGGGCATGTTCATCCACCGCTCGATCGTGAAGCAGATCGGTCTCCCCGACCCCCGCTTCTTCATCTACTGGGACGACCAGATGTACGGCTGGCTGGCCTCTCGCCTGACCACCGCGGTCATCGTCGACGAGTTCGTGCTGCGCCGCACGCGCGAGATCCGGCAGTGGGACATGGGTATCCGGCACATGAACGCCTCGAGCAACGCCTACCGCTACTACATCATGCGCAACCGCGCGTTCATCAAGCAGTACTACCGCGTGCACGGCGTCTACAACCCGGTGCTCTTCGGGCTCGGGACGACCGCCACGTTCTTCAAGGAGCTGATCCGGCTCGTCTTCGTGGAGCGCACCGTCCGCGGCACGAGCAACCTGTTCCGCGGGCTCCGGGACGGCGGCCGCATCGGTCGCGACCGTACCTGGGAGCCGATGAGCCCTCTGGAGGCCTGAGATGGACGAGCCGCAGCCCGAGGTGCGGTGGGCCCCGCTTCCCCCCGCGCCGAAGCGCACCGGCCGGGTGTGGTTGATCGTCGGGCTGAGCGTCGCCGCGCTCGCGATCGTCGGGCTCGTGCTGTTCTTCCTCCTCCCGCGCGACGGCGCTCCGGACCCCGCAGAGAGCGCGAGCCCGTCGCCCACTGCCGGTCCGTCCGAGACGCCGACGCCCACGGCGTCGCCGACACCTACGGCGACCGCGACCTCGACGCCGGAGCCCACTCCGATCACGACGGCGCCACCGGTCGGGGACCCCACACTCGACGTCTTCCGGGACAAGGTGTCCGGATGGCTCAACTCCGCCGACCGCGGCCTCGACATCATCGCCGGGGCGAGCGGTCAGGATGCTCTCCCCGTGGTGGACTCGTTGCAGGAGGACGCCCAGCGGCTCGGCGACGCTCTGCCCCCGTCCTCCATCCAGGACTCCTGGCGCTCCGGCGTGGAGACCTACGCCCAGCGGCTCACGACGCTGCGCTCAGCGATCGAGAGCGGGTCCGGCGTATCCGGAGCCATCGACAGCGCACGCTCCGCCGCGGCGGACCTGCGCGACCTCGTCGGACTCTGACGCCCCGGGCCGGCGCGGCGCGTCAGACGGAGTAATCCGCGTTGTAGCGGTCGAGCACCTCGTTGATCGGCGCGTCCAGGGCGAGCGTGCCGCGGTCCAGGTACAGGCCCCTGGTGCAGAACCTGCGCAGATCCCGCTCGTTGTGACTGACGAAGAACAGCGTACGGCCGTCCGAGAGCAGTTCATCGATGCGCTTGTAGCACTTCTCTCTGAAGGCCTTGTCGCCCACCGCGAGGACCTCGTCGACGAGCAGGATGGGCTCGTCGAGCTGCGAGACGACGGAGAACGCGAGGCGGACCTTCATGCCGTTGGAGAGGTGCTTGTACGGCGTCTCCTCGAATCCGGCGAGCTCGGCGAAGGCGATGATGTCGTCGTACCGGCGGGCGACCTCGTCCTTCGACATGCCGTGCAGTCCGGCCGTCAGGCGGACGTTCTCCCGGACCGTCAGGTCGCCCACGAAACCGCCGGTGATCTCGATGAGCGGAGCGACGCCGCCGTTGACACTGACCGAGCCCTCATCGGGCAGCAGCACACCGGCCACGAGGCGGAGCAGCGTCGATTTCCCCTGCCCGTTCCGTCCCACGACGCCGATGGACTCCCCCGGCTGCACGGTGAACGAGACGTCGCGGAGCGCCCAGAACTCCCCGGGGCGCGATCGCCGCGATGCGCCGGCGAAGAGGTCCTTGAAGCTGCGCCGTCCGCGGCGATTGCGGCGGAAACGCACCCCGAGGCCCTGCACGTCGATCGCGGCGTCCATCACAGCTCCTTCAGGACGGGGCGCTCGAGACGCCGGAACGCCCAGACGCCGAGGGCGAGGATGAGCAGGCACATCACGACGCTGACCGTGAGGGTGAACGGGTTCCACTGGTCGGGGAAGAACGGCATGCGGTACAGCATGAAGATCCCGGCGAGGGGGTTGAAGGCACCGAGCGTCTGGAAGATCCCCGGCAGGTCCGTGACGTTGTAGATGATCGGTGTCGCGTAGAACATGGCTCGCAGGATGAGGGCCGTCGTGCGCTCGAGGTCGGTGTAGAGCACGCACAGCGGAGCGACGAGCAGGCCGAGACCGACGAGCAGCACCGTCTGCATGAGAATCGCGACCGGCACCCACAGCACGCCCCAGCCGATCTGCACGACCTGGTCGGCATGACTCTCGAAGAGCAAATTGACGACGATGAACAGCACCAGCACCGGCAGCGAGAACAGGTACTCCATCCCCTTGCTGAGCACGATCCGGTTCACCCAGATCGACCGCGGGATCGACGTCGAGCGGACGAGGCGCGCATCCTTCTTGAACGCGCGGGTGAAGTCCGACACCGAGCTGTTGAACCACACCCACGGCAGCAGAGCGCTGATGAGGAAGATGATGTACGGCTCCTCGCCGACATCCCGCCGGAACACCTGCGTGAAGACGAACCAGTAGATCGCGCTCATCACCAGCGGGTCGAGGACGGACCACACGTAACCGAGGAAGCTCGTCGCATACCGGACCTTGAGGTCGCGGGCCGACAGCAGCCACAGCGAATGCAGATAGCGCCGGGGCGTCCCGGGCGCCCCGACAGCAGGGTGACTCACGATTCCGAGTCTAGGAGAGAGTGTTGTTCCAGAGCGACAGCGCCGAGCCGATGGCCATGTGCATGTCGAGGTACTGGTAGGTGCCCAGACGCCCGCCGAAATGGACGTCCTTCTCCCCCTTCGCGAGCTCGCGGTAGGCCAGCAGGCCCTCGCGGTCGGTCGGGGTGTTCACCGGGTAGTAGGGCTCGTCGCCACGGTCCGCGAAGCGCGAGAACTCGCGCATGATGACGGTCCTGTCGGACTCGTAGACGTCCTTGCGCTCCGGGTGGAAGTGCTTGAACTCGTGGATCCGCGTATAGGGCACGTCCATGTCCGGGTAGTTCATGACGCTGGTGCCCTGGAAGTCGCGGATGTCCAGCACCTCCTGCTCGAAGTCGAGCGTGCGCCAGCTCAGCGCGCCCTCGGCATAGTCGAAGTAGCGGTCCACAGGACCGGTGTAGACCACCGGCACCTGGCCGACGGTGGCCTTCTTGTTCAGCGGCTGGGACTCGTCGAAGTAGTCGACGTCCAGCTTCACCTCGATGTTGGGGTGGTCGGCCATGCGCTCAAGCCACGCGGTGTAGCCATCGGTGGGCAGGCCCTCCCACGTGTCGTTGAAGTAGCGGTTGTCGTACGTGTAGCGCACGGGGAGCCGGCTGATGATGTCGCCGGACAGCTTCTGCGGGTCGGTCTGCCACTGCTTCGCGGTGTAGTCGCGGAAGAACGCCTCGAAGAGGGGGCGTCCGACGAGCGCGATGCCCTTCTCCTCGAAGTTCGTCGCGGACTTCACGTCGAACTCGCCCGCCTGCTCCTTGACGAGCGCACGGGCCTCGTCCGGCGTGTACGCGGCCTGGAAGAACTGGTTGATGGTCCCCAGGTTCACCGGCATCGGGAAAACCACGCCCTTGTGGGTCGTGTAGACGCGGTGCACGTAGTTCGTGAACGACGTGAAGCGGTTGACGTACTCCCACACCGTCGCGTTCGACGTGTGGAACAGGTGAGCCCCGTAGCGGTGCACCTCGATCCCGGTCTCGGGTTCCGCCTCGCTGTAGGCGTTGCCGCCGATGTGCGAGCGGCGGTCGATGACGGTCACCTTACGGCCTGCTTCCGCGGCACGCTCGGCGATGGTGAGGCCGAAGAAACCCGACCCGACGACGAGAAGATCCATGTGCTCCATCGTATCGGCGCCCGCCTGGGAGCCCGTGCCACACAGGAGCGCACGCCCACCCTTTGTCCCCTCGTCGCACCGCCGTTCGTCCGTCGCTCCCACTACGCTGAGCGAGATGCGGGGACACCGCAGCCCTTCCGAGATGGAGTTCCCATGTTCCGACGTGCGGTGCCCGCAGCCCTCACGGCTGTCGTCCTCGCTCTGTCCCTGCTCACCACGACGAGCGCCTCGGCCGACTCCGTGCGACCCGTCGCAACGGGAGCCGTCGCCGACATCACCTTCCCCGCCGGCGTCTCCCGGCTCGCAGGCAGCGACCGGTACGACACGGCGATCGCCGTGTCGAAGAAGTACGCCCCCGGCACGGATGCGGTCTTCGTCGCGACGGGAGCGAACTTCCCCGACGCCCTTTCCGCCGCAGCGGCCGCCGCGCGCCTCGGGGCACCTCTGCTGCTGACGCCGGGGTCGGCACTACCGACCGCAGTGCGCGCGGAGATCGCTCGGCTGAACCCATCCACCATCTTCATCGCCGGATCGGAGGGCGCCGTCGGCAGCGCCGTAGAACGGGCGCTGGGGGCGATCGCCCCTGTGGAGCGCCTCGGGGGCTCCAGCCGTTACGAGACGGGGAACGCGCTCGTCCGCCGGGTCTTCCCGCAGGCCGCTCATGCCTTCATCGCGACGGGACGGACCTTCCCGGACGCGCTCGCCGCGACGGGAGCCGCCGGCGCGATCTCCGCGCCCGTCATCCTCGTCGACGGCACACGGAATTCGCTGCCGGCGGAGACCCGGGACCTCCTCGCCGCTCTGGGCGTCTCGGCGGTCACGATCGTGGGGGGCACCGGAGCCGTATCGGGGGGCATCGAGAGCGAACTCGCGAACACGCACGACGTCCGACGCCTGGGCGGCGCGGGCCGGTTCGACACGGCCGCGCTCATCAACGACTCGTTCTTCGCTCCCGGCTCGGCGTCCGCGGCCTTCCTCGCCACCGGGCAGAACTTCCCGGACGCGCTGGCCGGCGCTGCACTGGCCGGGCGAACCAAGAGCCCGGTCTACGTCACGAACGCCGGATGCGTTCCGGAATCCGCGCACCTGTCGCTGCAGCGACTGGGAGCCCCCAGCACGGTGGCGCTCGGCGGGGTGGCGGTCGTGGGCGCGCAGGCGGCCGCCAACATGGGCTGCCTCACGACCGGGGTTCCCAGCATCTCCGGTACCGCGCGCGTCACCGGGTCCCTCACGGCAAACGTCGGAACGTGGACGGCCGGGACGTCGTTCCAGTATCAGTGGCTGGCGAACGGCAGCCCCCTGCCGGGAGCGACGGGCGCACGGCTCCCGCTGACGGCGGCGCACGCCGGCAGACAGATCTCTGTGCGCGTCACGGGCTCCCAGCCGGGCTACGTCGCGGCATCGGTACTCTCGAGCCGGACGGCGGCCGTCACATACCCCGCCAGCACGACCCCGATCGATAGTTGGAACTGTCCGAGTTGGGCGCCGATCAAGGGGAACGTCGGCGCCAAGGAGAAGATCTACCACCTCCCCGGAGGGCGCTTCTATGCCGCCACGAACCCCGAGGAGTGCTTCCGCACCGAGGCCGCGGCGCAGAGCGCCGGCTATCGCCGTTCGAAGCTGTGATCACCGGCGTCCGCGTCCCCCACAGCGTCCCTGGCCGCACGATAGGATCACGCCACGGCCGCCGGGCTCTCCGGACGCCACGAAGAGAAACGATGACTCCTTGAGAACACGCTCACCTGGTCGCGCCGCCGTCGCCGCGACCGTCCTCGCCCTCGCCCTCGCCGCCCCGCTCTCAGCGGTAGCTGCGGATGACCCCGAGCTTCCGCAGCTCGATCAGGCCGACGCCACTCCGCCGACAGCCGGATCTCACTTCCGCCCGGACGAGTCCGTCGCTCCGGCCGTGCGGTCCCCGGAGGCGAGAGCGCTGGCCGCCGCCACCTCACCGTCCCCTGTCGACAGCGTCTCGATCTCCGAGGTGACCTCCACCGGAGCACGCGCCACGTGGTCCGCACCGGCGGACAATGGCTCAGCCATCACGGGTTACCACCTGCAGCTCCTCGTCGGCGGGACCGTGATCGACGAGGTCGTCACCGACGTCCCGACTCTCGGCGTCACGCTCACGAGTCTCGATCCGGACACGGCGTACGGCTTCCGCGCGGCGGCGGTCAATGCGCTCGGAACCGGGGACTTCTCCCCCACCCAGTCGTTCACGACGACTCATTCCTCCGTGGAGCGGCAGTTCGGTGCGGACCGCTTCGAGACCGCGGTGCGCGTCTCCGAGAGCGCCTTCCCGTACGAAGGTGTTCCCGTGACGTTCATCGCCAACGGCATGAACTTCCCCGATGCCCTCGCCGCCGCAGCGGCCGCAGGCTCTTTCGGCGGCCCGGTCCTGCTCACTCGACCGAACAGCGTGAGCACGGCGACGGTGAACGAGGTCGCGGCACTGAAGCCCGAGTACCTCTTCGCCGCCGGCGGAACGGCCGTCGTCGGCGATTCCGTCCTCAACACGCTCGCGCCCTACGCGACCGTGAGCTGGGAGCGCGCTGCCGGCTCGACGCGATATCAGACGGCCGGCATCCTGTCGACGCTGTGGGAGTCCACCGACACGGTGTACCTCGCGAACGGCATGAACTTCCCGGATGCCCTGGCCGGCGCCGCGGCGGCAGGGCACGAGGGCGCGCCAGTGCTGCTCACCAAGCAGAACGCCCTCCCCCCGGAGACCGCCGCGTATCTCGGCTACCTGCAGCCGTCGAGGCTCGTGGTCCTCGGAGGGAGCGGAGCCGTCAGCCAGGCCGTCGTCAACCAGGCGCGGCTCGCCTCTCAGGGCTCCATCACCTCCGTCCAGCGACTGTCCGGTGCGAGCCGGTATGACACGGCCGTCGATATCTCGCGCCGCACCTTCACGGCTCCGCGTGTGCCCGTCGTGTACGTCGCGAGCGGACAGAACTTCGCCGACGCTCTCGCCGGCGCCGCAGCGGCTGGCGCGCTGGGAGGACCTGTTCTCCTGACCGCCCCGACCGAGATCAGCGACGCGACGATTGCCGAGATCGAGCGACTGGATCCCGTTCGAGTCGTCGTGCTCGGCGGCCCCGCGGTCGTCAGCGACGCCGTTCAGGAGCGCATCGCGAACGCGATCGGTTGATCGACGGGAGCGTCCGCGACGCAGCGGTGTCGCGGGCGCTCCCGCCCGGTCGAGGCCGCGGTGCCGACGACGATGCGAGGCGTGCCCGCCCACAGCGCCGGGTCGGTTGCCGCGCGGCCGTCGACGATCAGCTTCACGCCGGGGAGCTGCGCGGGCGTCAGTTCCCTGTAGTCGGCATGGTCGGTCTGCAGGATGGCGAGGTCGACCGCGCCGCCGAGGGCGTACGGCTCGAAGCCGAGGTTGCGCAGCTCATCGTCGCTGTAGAGCGGGTCGTGCACCACGACGTCGGCTCCGCGGTCCTGGAGAGCCTTGACCGTGGGGAAGACTCCCGAGAAGGCCGTCTCCTTGACGCCTCCGCGGTAAGCCGCCCCGAGAACGACGGCCCGCTGACCGCTGAGGTCGCCGAGGATGCCCTCGGCCTGTGCCACCAAACGCTCGGGCATCGATGCGTTGAGCTGTCGCGCCACGCGGACGATGTCCGCATCCGGGTCCGTGGACAGATACAGGCGGGGGTAGACCGGGATGCAGTGACCACCGACGGCGATACCGGGGCGGTGGATGTGGCTGTAGGGCTGCGAGTTGCAGGCTTCGATCACCTTGTACACGTCGATGCCGTGGGACGCGGCGAACAGGCCGAACTGGTTCGCGAGGCCGATGTTCACGTCGCGGTACGTCGTCTCCGCCAGCTTGGCCATCTCGGAGGCTTCGGTGCTCCCCAGGTCCCACACCCCGTTCGGCTGGGCCAGGTCGGGCCGCTCGTCGAACTGCAGGACGGCCTCGTAGAACTCGCGAGCACGTCGGTTGCCCTCGTCGGAGAGCGCTCCGATGAGCTTGGGGTATTTGCGGAGGTCCGCGAAGACCCTCCCCGTCAGGACGCGCTCCGGAGAGTAGGCGAGGAAGAAGTCCTCGCCTTCCTTCAGCCCGGACCCCTCCTCGAGCATCGGCTTCCAGCGGTTCCGCGTCGTGCCGACGGGCAGCGTGGTCTCGTACGACACGAGGGTCCCGGGCGTCAGGTGCTCGGCGAGCGAGCGCGTCGCGGCGTCCATGTACTTGAAGTCGGGTTCCCAGGTCTCGTCGTTCACGAAGACAGGGGCGACCAGGACGACGGCGTCAGCTGCGGGAATGGCGTCGGCATAGTCGGTCGTGGCGCGAAGGCGGCCGGCGGGGATCAGTTCCTCGAGACGCTCCTGCAGCTCCGCTTCGCCGGGGAACGGCTCCTGCGCGGCGTTGATCAGATCGACCGCCTTCTGGTTGACGTCGACGCCGACCACATCGTGACCGGAAGAGGCGAACTGGACGGCGAGAGGGAGCCCGATCTTTCCGAGGGCCACGACGGCGATACGCATGACCCCCAGTCTAGGGGCGTCGTCAGACGACTCGTCGCAGGCCCGGGACCTTCCGCATGAGGGAGACGACGAGGAAGGAGATTCCCAGGACGAGCACCCACTCGAGCACCGAGAGGGTGAGCGACCCGACTGCGGCGTCGAAAGGCGGGACACCACGCAGCAGGACCATGATCGCGAAGTGCACGAGGAAGACGCCGAAGGCACAGTCCGACAGTTCGCGCACCATGCGCTGCACACGCGGGCCGGGCCGCCACCGGCTCAGCATGCTGGTGGCGCAGACGAAGACCCCGAGAGAGGCCACCGCCACAACGGGACCGAAGTAGCTCAGCGGGAGGACCGCATCGACCAGTGGCACCGCAGGGCGGGCCCCGTACTGCACGATGGACACGGCCACGGCGAGGAGCGTGAACGCCGCGGCCACGGCGAGGCGCCACCCGGACAACCGCACCGTTCGGAGAGCCCACCCTGCCAGGAAATAGCCGGCGTACGGCAGCCATTGCGTCAGCGCGAGCAGGACCAGCGGGCTGTCATCCCCCATCGCGGTCAGGACACTCGACGACATCCCGGTGATGACGGTCGCGCCGAGGACCACGGCGGCGAAGACGAGAGCCCGCCGCTGCCCGCCCCCTTCGAGGAACGAGGCGAGGACCGGCGCGACGACGTAGAGGCCGATGATGAGCCACAGGAAGTACAGGTGGGTGTAGGGCTGCCCGTCCAGCACGAACCGGGCGACGTCGAGGCGCGTCGGCCGGATCTGCGAGAAGAGCGTGCGGACGAGGAGGAAGTAGAGGAGGGACCAGAAGATGAGGGCGGTGAGAAGGCGGGGAAGCCGCTTCCGGTAGAACGCCCCCGGTCCGGCCGCGTGCTGCTGCGGTGCGAGCACGAGGGCACCGGAGATCATGACGAAGACCGGGACCACCCAGACGAAGCCGATGTCGGCGACCACGGCGCCCCACCAGCCGGCCGAGCCGCGTACCTGCGGGTTGGCCACCATCCCCGCGAAGACATGGATCGCGACGACCCCGATCACCGAGACGATCCGCAGAGCGTCGAGGGACCAGACGCGCCCCGATGCCGCGGGACGGCGACGATCCCGCGACTCGGGCGAGACCGCGGGCGGCCCCGACGTCACATCCGGTCCCGGAGGACCTGTACGACGCGCTCGGCAGCATGACCGTCGCCGTAGGGCGCCGCGTCGGTGGGCTCCGGTCGAGGTCGCGTCACTCCCCCGGCGATCTCACCTGCATTCTGCGCGAGGACGTTCCACCCGAGCTCGACGGTCTCCACCCATTCCGTCTCGGTGCGGACGGTGGTGCACGGCACGCCCAGGAGGAACGCCTCCTTCTGCAGGCCGCCGGAGTCGGTCACCACTCCGGCGCTGGAGAGCATCGCGGCGACGAGATCGGGATAGGCCAGCGGCGGATGGACGAGCAGCGCTCCCTGCGCGAGTGCGATGCCGTGCGCCTCCGCCTTCGCGAGGACGCGCGGGTGGGCGAGAAGGACGACCGGTCGATCCAGGGCGCCGAGGCCTGCGGCCACCTCGGCGAGTCGCGCCGGATCGTCCGTGTTCTCCGCGCGGTGGATCGTGGCGAGGTAGTGGCCGCCGACCGGAAGCCCGAGTTCCTCGACGAGCGGGGACGGACGGGAGGAGACCTCGTCGCGGACGGCGAACAGGACGTCGGTCATCACATCGCCGACGAGCACGGTGCGCTCAGCGAGGCCCTCCGCGGAGAGATGGTCGACGGCGAGCTGCGTCGGCGCGAGTAGGAGATCGGCCGCGTGATCCGTGAGCACGCGATTGTGCTCCTCCGGCATCCGCCGGTTGAAGCTCCGGAGCCCCGCTTCGAGGTGTGCCACGGGGATATGCATCTTCACCGCGCTGAGGGCGGCCGCGACCGTGGAGTTGGTATCGCCGTAGACGAGCACCCAGTCCGGTCGATGCTCGTCGAAGACCGCGTCCAGCGATGCGAGCATGGCCCCGGTCTGGACGCCGTGGGAGCCGCTGCCCACTCCGAGGTGGACGTCGGGGGCGCCGATCCCGAGGTCGTCGAAGAAGACATCCGAGAGCATCGGATCGTAATGCTGGCCGGTGTGCACGATCACGTGCTCCACACCTGCGGCCAGGAACGCCTTGTGGATGGGCGCGAGCTTGACGAACTGGGGGCGGGCGCCGACGACGCTGACGATCTTCACAACAGGCAAGTCTACGGAAGACGTGGACGGACGGTCATCGCCGCCCCGCCCACCAAGTCGCTGCACTGAAACGCAAGGGCGCTTCCCGCGCGAGAACCCGACGCAGCAGGGCGGGAAGCAACGCTCGCGGGGAGAGGAATCGCCGGCGCTGCCGGGAGAGGTCGTCGAGGTCGGCGTCGGAGGTGGCCGGATCCTGCAGCCCCGCGACGAGAGCGCGGTCGGCCAGGGACAGCACCTCCACCGCCCCCGGCGAGAACGATCTCAGCGCCCCTGCGATCTCCCGCACGGCTTCGCGATCGGCCGGACTCCACGCACCCGCGCGATAGTGGACGGCGCCGAAGAGGGTCACCCGCCAGAGCTTGACCGCGATCGCCTCGCGGTCCCCGGCGGAGAGCCTGCGGGCGAACGGCGCGTCCAGGAGCCGCCGCACGGCTTCCAGCTCCTCGCGGACGGGTCGGACGGCGAACGTGACCCGCTCCGCCCCGTCGTGGATCAGATACTCGCCCGCCCCGGCGTGCCGGCTGATGCGAGCACCGGAGAACCACAGGCGCACACCGAACTCCAGATCCTCCCCCGTCGCGAGGCCCTCGGTGAACCGGAGGTCGCCGAAGCGGTCCGTTGCGACGAGACCGAGCGGCGCCGTGCGATAGGCCAGGCGATCGCGGCGACCGCGCAGTCCGCGACGACGGAGCGACGGCGGCGTGGGCACCCGACGTCCGCCAGCGTGCCGTAGCGGCGCGATGACGACGTCGGCCCCATCCCGCTGCGCCGTCCGGCGCCACGCGTCGACAGCTCCGACCGTCATCTCGTCGTCCGACCCCATCACCGCGACGTAGGCTCCCGTCACCGCGGCGAGGCCGACGTTGAACGGTCCCGCCGGACTGCGCACGTCGTCTCGGAGCTCCACGAATCGCACCCGGGGGTCGCCGGCCGCCGCGCCCGCCGCCCGCCGGATGTCTGCCTCATCGACGTTGTGGCAGACAACGTGGACAGTGCGGACGCTGCGTGACGAGAGGACGGACGAGACCGCACGCGCGACGTCGCGCCGGGGATCATGTGCGGCGACGACGACCTCCACATCCTGCGGCAGGGGTTCCGGGTTGCCGTCGACGGCGGCGAGGTAGGCCGCGTGCGTCGCCGCGCGCCGCTCCTGGGGGTCGAACACAGCGGCCGCGGTCGCGGCGACGTCGTCCGCCGAGCGCGCGCGATTGAGCGCCAGCACACGCTGCACGGCATCGGCGTAGGCGTCGGCCGACCACTCGTCGACCAGCACGCCGTCCGGTTCCGAGACGAAGGAAGCCTGCTCTCCGGATGCCGAGACCACCACCGGACGCCCCGCTACGAGGGCCTCGGCGATCGCCACACCGAAAGTCTCCATGCGGGTGGGCGAGATGAAGACGTCCGCCTCGGCCAGGAGTCCCTCCACCTGCGCGGGCGAGATCCTCCCCCGCAGCTCCACGTGCTCCGAGATGCCGAGCTGCGCCGCAAGGGACAGCAGCGGCTCCCGCATCGGTCCGTCGCCTGCCCAGAGGAGTCGCGCGTCCTCGCCCCGGTCGCGGAGCGCGGCGACCGTGCGCACCGCGACGTCCGGGCCCTTGCGCGCGATCAGGCCACCGACCCCCACCAGAGTGAGCGCGCTGCCGTCAGGCCACGCGTGCACCGTGGCCGGACGCGGCACGGCATTGGGGATGACGACGGTGCGTCCCCGTCGTGTGCGGCCGATCGCCTTCGCCAGGTCGTTGCCCACGGCGATCACCACATCGGGGCGCCGAAGGACGGCTCGCACCAGCGGAAGGGACGCGCGTGCGGAGCGAGGCGCCGTGTCGGGTGCGAGGAGGGCCGACCAGTGCTCGGTGTGGACCCACGGCCGCTCGACGGATCGTCCGAGGAAGGGCAGCAGCGCCGACGCCGCCATGGAGTGCACGAGGTCCGCCTGGGCCGCACGCGCGGCGATGAGCGCCCCCGCTCGTCGGATGCTCCGCGGATCGGTCGTCGACATCGGCACGGCCGTGACGGGGAAGTCGACGGCTGCCGGCTCGCCGTCGGCGGAGAGGTGGATCACTTCCACGTCGTGAGCGGCCCGCAGCATCTCGATGTCGCGCAGCACGAAGATACCGGTCTCGGGTCGGCCCGCGGTGGGAAGCCAGGGCGTCACGACCAGAACCTTCACGGGACGACGCTATCAGGATCGTGGGTGCCGGCGTCGGCGCCCACCGGACGCCGAGCTCACCAGCTCCGCGGCTCGCGCACCCGTGCGGCGCGCGTCGTACTCCGACTCCCACCGCTCGCGCGGCGCGTAGCTGCCCGATGAGGCCTCGAGGACCGCGGCGAACGCGGTGGCGACGGTGCCGGGAGACGCGTCCGCATCGACCAGCTCCCCCGTCCGCAGCGCGGGACCCACGATCTCCGGGGTCCCTCCGACGGCTGTCGCGACGACGGGGACGTCGTAGGCGATCGCCTCCATGATGCTCACCGGCACCCCCTCGGATGCGGACAGGTTGACGAAGAGATCCGCCGCTCCGGTCTCGTAGAAGGCAGCGACCTCCGCGTTCGGAACCTGCCCGCGCAGCTCCACGTCGACGCCGGAGGGAAGGGAGCGGGCACTGTCCCGCAGTTGCGGCATGAGCGGCCCGTCACCGAAGTGCACCCATCGCACCGGGCGGGAGGGGTCGAGGGCGTGCAGCTCGCGGACCGCCTCGAGGATCCGGTCGACCCTCTTGACCTCGCTCACCGCCGAGCACGACACGATGGTGCGCGTGGAATCCGGCTGACGGTCGGGCGCCCGATCGGGGCCGTAGGCACCGAGCCTGCTCAACCGCACCTTCCCCGCGACCTGCGGATACCGGCGGTCGAGGTACTGTGCGGCGTCCTCGGAGATGGCCAGCACCCGGTCGGCACGCGCGAAGAGGAAGGGACGGAACGGCAGGTAGCCCCCGATCGCCCGCTCCTCATAGAGGTCGTAGCGATGGACCCGCACGACGCGTGCCGACACGCCGCGGAGCCACGGCAGGGCGAGACCTCCGCCCATCGCCCAGAAGGCGTACGCCACGGTGTCGGGGTCTCCGGCGATGGCCTCGCGGACGGCGGTGCGGTGCGCCTGTGTCATCCCGACCTTCGCCCCCATGGCGAAGAGCCGCGCGTTGCGCAGCAGCCGGCCGCTCCAGAGCTCCCGCCACGCGGCCTGCAGCAGCAGAAGGACGGGGGCGGGTTCGATCAGCTTCCGCGGCGCGTCCTCGGGCGCCGGTTCGAAGAGGTTCCCCCCGAAACGGACGCCGGGCGGGAGATCGACCATGCCCCCGCTCGTGTCTCGCGCGTGACAGAACACCACGACATCGTCGAACCGCTCCGTGAGCGCTCCGATCTCCTTCTCGACGAACACCACGTCCCCGGCACGATAGGGGTAGTCGTTGGTGAACAGGACCAACCGAGTCATCATCGCCTCCGCGGGGCGGGGGCATCCATCAGGGCGGCCAGGGCGTCCGCCCAGCGCTCGACCTGCTCCTCGCCGGAGAGCTCGCGTGCCGATTCGTCGGAGGCCCGCTTCCAGGCGAGCACCCTCTCCGGGTCGAGCCCGTCGAGGAGTCGGGTGAGCGCCGCGGCGTCGAAGCCGTCCGCCACCGCGCCGAAGCCTCGTTCCTCCAGCACCCGGGCCATCTCCGGTGAGGGCCCGATGATCACGCCGAGCCGCGCCTGCACATAGTCGAAGAACTTGTTCGGCAGAGCCCAGGTGTTGTTGAAGTTCACGGGAGGGAGGAGGTGGACCCCGACGTCGTGGGCGTTGAGGGTCCGGGAGAGCTCGGCGTACGGCACGGGCTCGTACAGCTCGACGCGCTCGGACGCGGCCGCCCGCGCCCGCACCTCCTCCAGGAAGCCCGGATCGTTCGGCGTGAGGTAGAGGGCGAGACGGACGTCGGCCGACGTCGCTTCGGCAGCGTCGATGATCGCCACGATGTTGCGGTCGCGCAGGGCCGCGCCCGAGTGCACCAGGCGGATCGGCGCCGCGACCGGGTGCGGCGCGAGGTCCGCATACGGCGCCGCGTTCGTCACCACTCCGGCGCGGATGCCGTACCGGCGTGCATACTCCTCGGCGATGCCCTGCCCGACGGTCGTCACGGAGTCGGCGCGGACGACGAAGGTGCGGCACATCCAGCGGACGAACGGCGCGACGAACAGACGCCACCTCCACACGTCCTCCTTCTGCCGCGGGGCGTACTCGTGGAGGTCGGCGTGCACCCCGTGCGCCGAGCGCTGCGCGAGCGCGAGGCCCACGGCATCGACGTCATTCGCGAGCACGAGGTCCCATTCGGTGCCGCGCAGTGCCGACATGGCCGCCTCGATCGCCGGATTGGACCAGTACGCCTTCCGATACCGGCGCGTCAGCACGGCGACGCGGTCGTAGCGCCAGATCGGGAACTCGTCCGGGATGCGGCTGTGACCACTCACGCCGTCGGGGCTGTCGCCGTACCCGACCGTGTGCACCTCGAAGTCACGCCGCAGACGGGCGATCTGCTTCAGCAGCCTCGCGTCCGCACGGATGGTCGAGAACGAGATGATCAGAAGCCGGGGGGCGTTCATCGGCGCCCCTTCGCGACGAGCCCGTCGATGATGCGACCCCACTTCTCGACCTGACGTTCCCCCTCGAGCTCGTGCGCGCTGTCGTGCGCGTGCTGCTTGAACGCCGCCACCGACTCCGGCGTGAGCTGCTCGATCGTCGCGCGCAGGGCCTCCACCGTGAAGTCGGGAGCCACGGCGCCCACACCGTAGCGCTCCACGTAGCCTGCCATCTCCGGGGACGGACCGACGACGATGCCGAGCCTCGCCTGGATGAAGTCGAAGAGCTTGTTCGGCAGAGCGTGCCGATAGTTGAACGTCAGCGGCGGGAGGAGGAAGACCCCCACGTCGTAGGAGTTCAGCGTCGTGACCAGCTCGGAATAGGGCACGGGGTCGAGGACGCGGACACGGTCGGTCGTCGCGGCGTACTCCTTCAACTCCTCGAGATACGCGGGATGGTTCGCCGTCAGGTAGAAGTCGAGCGTGACGTCCGCGTCCGCTGTCGCCACGGCTTCCGCCATCAGATGGAGCTGGCGGTTGGTGAGACCGGCCCCGCTGTGCACGAGCCGGATCGGCGAGGAGACCGCTCCGGGGCGCAGATCGTGGTAGGGGGTCGCGTTGCTGACCAGCTCGGCGTGGAAGCCGAAGTTCCGCTCGTACTCGGCGGCGAGCCCCTCGCTCACGGTGGTCCAGGCGGCCGCCTTCGTGACGTACCTGCGCACCACCCACTCGAACCAGGGCGTGATGCGCTGGAACCAGAGCTCGTTGTCGTCGTGCAGGCGAGGCGAGTACTCGTGCAGGTCGGCGAGGACGCCGAACCGGGGCCGCATCTTGACCGCGACCGGAACCGCCTCGACGTCGTTGGCGATGATCACATCGAACCGCCGCCCCTTCAGCGCTTCCCGGGACCATCGCACCGCGGACAGTCGCCAGTACGCCTTCCGGTAGCGCTTGAGCGTGATGAGCTTGCCGTCCAGGTCGTTGTAGCGGACGTCTCTCGGCATGGAGAAGTGGGAAACCACACCCTCCGGCGCGTCGCCGTACCCCAGGGTCGTGACGTCGAAGTCCCGCGTGAACCGTGCGATCTGCTTGAGCACCCTGGCGTCGCCGGTGAGGGGCGAGAACGACATGATGAGCATGGTCGGGCGGGCGGTCATCGAGTGCTCCTTCGCTCGCGCGTGAAGAAATAGAGGACGTAGCGGCGGAGCGTGGACTCTCGCGCGAAGCTGTGCAGCAGGTCGGGCGTCAGCCAGCGGTCACGGCGACCCGCCCCGCGGGAGGACGCCACATCGCTGCGCAGTCTCGACACCGTGGGATCGGCGAGCAGCCCATCGAGGATCCGGCGGTCCTGGCGGTTGAAGGGCCGCAGGGCGCGCGGAGCCACCCCGAGGAGGCGGCGGAGCAGGGCGGCGAAGGCGGCGACGCCCTCGTCGTCCAGTTCGGCTGCGAGCGCGGTCGCGTTGCCGACGACCGTGATCCGGATGAGCTTGACGGCGAGCGCGGTGCGGATACGAGGGGCGAGGTCGGCGAAGACCCCGTCCTCGAAAAGGCGCACGATCGGTGCGAGACGCTCGGAGACGGTCATCGTTCCGAGGGTCGTCCGCTCGGCCGCGTCTTCTCCGATGACGTAGGTGCCGGCGCCACGGAGCAGGTCGATCCGCCCGCCCTGCGCCCAGAGACGGATGCCGAACTCGAAATCCTCGCCCACGCGGACGCCTTCGAGCATGTGCAGACCGAGTTCGCGCATGCGAGCGGTGCGGATCAGACCGAGGGGCGCGGTGCGGTAGAACAGGCGGTCGCGGGCGGCATCGAGACGACGCCGTCGTCCGAGTCGCACGAGGGGGTTGGGCATGAGGCCCTGCCCCTGCAGCCGGATCTGCGCGATGGCGGCGTCCGGTCGCTCCGCGCGGACGTACCCGATCCAGCCCGACATGGTGCCGGGCTCGAGGAAGTCGTCCGATCCCATCACCCCGCAGTACTCCGCCTCGACCGCAGCGAGACCGTGGTTGAACGGTCCGGCGGCGCTGCGGATGCCGTCCTGGAACGGCAGCACCCGGACGTCACCGTCGAGCTGCGCGAGGCGTCGCTCCAGGGTCGCCGGGTCGAGCCCGTGGGCCACGACCGTCACCCGCACGAGGTCGCGTACGTCCTCGTCGTGGAGGACCGACGCGACGGCGCGTTCGATCGGTCGCCGCTCGTCGTGGCAGGCGATGACGACGTCGACGAACGGCGTTCTCACGTCAGGCCAGCCAGCTGCGCCTGCTCGGCGAAGTTCGGCACGCGGGCCACGAGCTCGTCGAACGTGCCCTGATCGGCGATGGTCCCGTCCTGCATGAAGCAGACGAGGTCGCTGTCGCGGATGGTGGACAGCCGGTGCGCGACCGACACGATCGTGACCTCACCCTTGAGACTGCGGATGGCCTCCGTGACCTTCGACTCGGTCTTGGTGTCGAGCGCGCTGGTCGCCTCGTCGAGGACGAGGATGAGAGGGTCACTGTACAGAGCCCGCGCGATGCCGAGGCGCTGGCGCTGGCCACCGGAGAGCGAGAGACCGCGCTCTCCGATCCGTCCGCGCATGCCGCCCTCGCGCGCCTCGATCGTCTCCCAGAGCTGGGCCCGCTCCAGGGACGCACGGACGCGGTCGAAGTCGATGTCCTTGTCGTCCCAGTCCAGAGCCACGTTCTGGGCCACCGTGCCGTCGAAGAGGGAGACGTCCTGGGGCACGTAGCCCACCCGCGCGCGCCAGGCGGCCAGCACGTCGTTGAGATCCTGGCCGTCCAGACGGATCTCGCCCTTCTGCGGCACCAGGAGGCCGAGCAGGATGTCGACCAGCGTGGACTTCCCTGCGCCGGACGATCCCACGAGGGCGAGCGAGCTGCCGATCGGGATGCGGAGGTTGATGTCGTGCACGGCCGGGGTGTCCTCGTGCTTCGGGTATCCGAAGGACACGTCGGTCAGGGTGAGCATCCGCGGCTCCCCCTCGATCGGCTTCTGCCCCAGCCGCTCCGCGACCTCGATGTACTTCTCGGAGACCTGGATGTCGAAGATCACGGCCTGCACGTGCGGGACGTTCGCCGTGGTCGTCGTCACGATCGACTGGAAACCGGTCAGGGAGGGGACGAGGCGGAAGCCCGCCACCGCGAAGAGCGCCACCGATGCCAGTGCCTCCTGCATGCCCCCGAGGGCATAGCCGATGCCGCCGACGAGCACGAAGCCGCCCACGAGGGCGGAGTTGAGCACGAAGCCGGGGACCGAGCCGAGGAAGTTCATGTTCGCGCGGGCCCGGGTGCTGAAGGAGCGGTTGTACTGGACGATGCCGGCCACCTCGCCGGTCTTGTTCCGCAGCGTGATCTCCTTGAGCGCCTGCATCATCTCGGTCATCAGCGTCGCGACCTTGAAGGAGTAGTCGCGGGAGACGCGTCCCGCCTGCACCGAGCGGCCGGAGACCACCCAGTACAGCAGAGCCATGATGCCGCCGAGGTAGACGACCGTGATGAGGGCCGTCAGCGGCTGGGCGACGACGATGATCGCGAGGATCAGCACGAAGCTCACGATCAGGGAAGGCAGCTGCACGATCGGAAGCAGGAAGCCGCTGATGGTGTTCGCGATGCCGACGTCGGCGATCCGGACGATCTGGGCCGTGTTGCGGCCGAGGCGGTAGGTCCAGGGCGCTTTGATGTAGCTGTCGAAGAGCTGCCGGCCGATCTCGAGCTCGAACGCGGCGAAACGGCGGGTGGCGAACCACTGCTGGAGCAGCGCGAGAGCCGACTTCACGAGGATGAGGACCGCGACGCCGCCGATCAGCCAGATGTAGTCCTCTTCGCCGATCTCACCGATGATCGGGAGCGTGATGGTCGTCCGGGCGATCATCGGGGTCAGGCTGAGGGCCAGGAGCATGATCGCGCCGATGTCGAGGATGCTCAGCAGGCAGGAGACCACGACGTAGCGCAGCAGGTAGGAGCGGGCGTCTCCGGGGAGATAGGTCACGAGCTCCCGGTAGGTCTTCGCAACGAGCTTCATGACGCGGAGTCCTCCGGGTAACGATCAGCGGGCATCGGTCCAGTCTTCCATGCGGGCCCCTGGTCAGCCTTCACGTTCGCCGAGGAAGCCGCTCAACGCGTCGGCAGCGCGCTGCCCGGAATGCACGGCTCGCACGAACCCGGGTCCCGCGGCGGCGAACGTGGCGGCCCGGTCCCGGTCGGCGAGGATGCCGCGCAGCACGCGGTCCAGATCTGCCGCTCGCGACTCGAGGACCGGCAGCTCCCTGCCGGTGCGGGTGCGCACGCGCTCGCGCACCTCGTCGGACACGTGACTGACCACGACGCGTCCGCTCGCGAGAGCCTCGCAGGCCGCGACGCCGTAGATGCCCAGCGAGAACTGGTCGAGGACGATGTCCGCCTCGCCGTAGACCTCCGGCATGCGGGCCGCGGAGACTCCGGTGACCTCGCGGTACTCGATCACTCCTTCGCCGTGCAATCGGCGCAACGTGGGAGCGATCGTCGCCGTCCCCTTCAGCCCCGCCCGGCTCGGAGCGTGCACGACGACCGGGCGGTCCCGGCGCAGCGGCACGGAGGGAGCCGCAGCCGACCACGGGTCCGCGTCGACGACCACGGGAAGCCACGTCGCCTCGGGCACGTCCGTGAGCAAGTCGGGCGTCGAGACGAAGACGGGCAGCCCGAGCGTCCGCATCAGCCGATGGTTCGCTTCGGTGATGGCCTGCAACCGCGGCTGCTCCGGATAGCTGCCATCGCGGAACGGGGAGTCCGGTTCCCTGCGCGCATGCTGATCCGGTCGGCGGATGTCACTGCCGTGCCAGAGCAGGGCGACCCGGAGTCCGCGGTCGCGCAACCACGCGATGTCCTCCTCCGGTGTCGAGCCCCCACCCAGGACCTGCCTGCCCGACTCCACCACGGCATGGGTGAAGCCCCGGGCGACCGCACGCCGCTGGGCCGCCTGCCACCGTCTGTTCGCGACGAAATAGGCCGTCGGGACCGAGTGGTCGGCGGGGTATGCGAAGACGTCGTCCGCACCGCGATACATGAAATTCGCCGCGCTCACGCCGGGCAGCCGCTCAGCCGCACGTGCCCAGGCGTAGCCCTGCCCCGCGGAGTTCACCGGCGCGATGAACAGCCGCCTCTCCGCCGGCGCGACGGTGGTCACACCCGCGGATCGGAACGCGGCGCGTCTCCAGGGCAGAACGCGTTCGGCGACAGGATCGGGGATCGCTCCCGTCACGGCTCTCTTGAGCCCCGCCAGCGCGCTCATCCCCTCCTCGCGTCAGGCGTCCAGGAGGGGAAGCGCGTGACCGGTCCGCGACGACTCCAAGGCCGCCTCGACCACGGCGAGGGTCCGCAATCCCTGCTCCATCGTGACGACGTCGGTCTGCTGCCCGAGCACGGCATCGCGGAAGGCCTCATGCTCGACGCGCAGCGGCTCGCGCTTGGCGAACGCGTAGCGCGTGACGTCTCCTTCGGAGACCCCGCGGAAGGAGGACACGGACTCCCATTCGAGGGGAATCGTGCCGTTGGCGTAGAAAGTGAGGTCACCGGTCGAGGTGTCGGCGACGAAGGCGCCCTTCTCCCCCGTGACGACCGTGACGCGCTCCTTCATCGGGCTCAGCCAGTTGACGATGTTATTCACGATCACGCCGTTGGCCGTCCGGCCGGTGATCGTGATCATGTCCTCGTGCTCGCGACCGCTCTTGAACGCGGTCTGGGCGAACACGCGCTCGTAATCGCTCTGCACGACCCAGGCCGTGAGGTCGACGTCGTGCGAGGCGAGGTCCTTCGCCACGCCGACATCGGCGATCCGCGACGGGAACGGACCCTGGCGGCGGGTGACCACCTGGTACACGGCGCCGAGTTCGCCGGCTTCGATCCGGCGACGCAGCTCCTGCACGGCGGGGTTGAAGCGCTCGATATGCCCGACCGCCCCGACGAGTCCGGCCGCAGCGAAGGCGTCGACCATGCGCTGGCCGGCCTCGACGCTGTGGGCGATCGGCTTCTCGACCAGCGTGTGCACGCCGGCGGCGGCGAGCTTGAGCGCCGCATCCTCGTGGAACTGCGTCGGAACGGCCACGACGGCGACATCGATGCCGACGCCGATGAGCGCATCGATGTCGGGAAGGATCTCCAGGTCGCCGGCGACGCCGTGCGGGTCGCCACCGGGGTCGGCGATCGCGACGAGCTCCACACCGTCCAGTTCGCGCAGTACGCGGGCGTGGTGGCGGCCCATCATCCCGACGCCGAGGAGGCCGGCGCGCAGGTCTGCCATCAGGCACCCGCCTTCGCGACGGCGTTCACCGCGGCGACGATGCGCTCGAGGTCGTCCTGACTGAGTGATGGATGCACCGGCAGCGAAGCGACCTCGCGCGCCGCACGCTCGGTCTCCGGCAGGTCGAGGCCCGGAGCGAAGTGCGTCAGCGACGGGAGGCGGTGGTTCGGGATCGGGTAGTACACGCCGGCGCCGACGTTGTACTCGTTCTTCAGCGCGGCGACGAAGCCGTCCCGGTCCTCGGGGACGCGGATCGTGTACTGGTGGTACACGTGCACGGCGCCGTCGGCGACCGGCGGGACGACGACGCCCTGCAGGTTCGCGTCGAGGAAGGCGGCGTTCTCCTGGCGGGTCTTCGTCCAGGCGTCGACCTTGGTCAGCTGCACTCGTCCGATCGCGGCATGGATGTCGGTCATGCGGGCGTTGAAGCCCACAATCTCGTTCTCGTACTGCCGCTCCATGCCCTGGTTGCGCAGCAGCTTGACCTGACGGGCGATCTCCTCGGTCGCCGTCGTCACCATGCCGCCCTCACCACTGGTCATGTTCTTCGTCGGATAGAGGCTGAACATCGCGAACTCGCCGAAGGAGCCGACGGGGCGGCCGTCGAGCGACGCGCCGTGCGCCTGTGCAGCGTCCTCGTACAGGGCGACACCGCGCTCTGCCGCGAGCGTCTCGAGCTCCCGCATCCGAGCGGGGTGGCCGTAGAGGTGCACGGGGAGGATGCCCTTGGTCTTCGGAGTGATCGCCGCGGCGACCGCCTCCGGGTCCAGGGAGAAGGTGTCCGGTTCGATGTCGACGAAGACCGGGGTGCCGCCGGTGAGCGCGACGGAGTTGCCGGTCGCGGCGAAGGTGAAGGACGGCACGATGACCTCGTCCCCGGGGCCGACGCCGGCGGCGAGCAGTCCGAGGTGCAGGCCGGCGGTGCCCGAGTTGACTGCCACGGAGGGCCGACCGGGCACGAAGTGCGCCGAGAACTCCTGCTCGAAGGCGGCGACCTCGGGGCCCTGTGCCACCATGCCGCTGCGGAGGACGCGGTCGACGGCCTCCCGCTCTTCGTCGCCGATGAGGGGCTTGGCGGGGGGAATGAACTCGCTCACACGGTCTCCTTGGTCAGTGTTCCGTCGGTCTCGATGAAGCGTGTCCCGGTGGCGGGGCACACCCAGGTGTGATCGTCGTCGGCGCGGGTGAGCGGAACACCCGCCTCACCGACCCAGCCGATGCGTCGCGCGGGGACGCCGGCGACGAGGGCGTGCGCCGGGACGTCCTTGACGACCACGGCTCCGGCAGCGACCGTCGCCCAGGCGCCGATCGTCACCGGCGCAACGCAGGTCGCGCGGGCACCGATCGACGCGCCGCGCTCGATGGTGACCCCGACCGGCTCCCAGTCGTGCGCGCTCTTCAGGCTGCCGTCCGCATTGATGGCGCGCGGGTAGGTGTCGTTGGTGAGCACGACGGCGGGACCGATGAAGACGCCGTCGCCGAGCTTGGCGGGCTCGTAGACGAGGGCGTAGTTCTGCACCTTGCAGTTGTCGCCCATCTCCACGCCGGTACCGATGTACGCGCCGCGGCCGACGATGCAGTTCTCGCCGAGGCGGGCCTGCTCGCGGACCTGGGCGAGGTGCCAGATGGAGGATCCGTCGCCGATGACGGCGTCGGCGGACACATCGGCGGAATCGACGATCCGCACGCGGGAGGTTTCAGTCACGGGGCTCCTTGCACGCTGCGCGATGAGGCAGCACTGACGAGATTCTACTTGGCGTTGCTCCGCGTACCTCGACACGCGCCGCGAACGACGTCAGCGGCACGGGCACCGACGGTGGTGAGCGAGGCGTTGTCGACCGCCCACGCGGCGCGGCCCGCCCTGGCGTGTTCGGTCTCCCCTGTCGCCCGCGCGTCGAGCAGCCGCCGCATGGCCGCGGCCACTTCCTCCGGGTCGAATCCGACGGCTTCGCCGAGTCCACCCGCACGCACGACGTCTCCGCCCGTCTCCGCGCCGGTGAAGAGCACCGGGGTCCCCACCGCTGCGGCGGCATACGTCTTGGTCGGCCGCGCGAAGTCGTAGCCGATGCCGGGGACGATACTCACCAGCGCGCCGACCGCCCCGCGGATCCAGGACGCCGAGGTCGCGGGCCCGACGAGCCCTCCGAAGTGCACGCGCCCCGGAGCGAGCTGAGCGGCGAGGTCCTTCAGCTCTGCCTCCACCGCTCCCTGTCCGAAGAAGCGGAGCTCGACCTCCTGATCCGGGAGCAGAGCGAGCGCGCGGATGAACACGTCCGGCTGCTGCCACTCCGACATCGTGCCGGTGTAGACGAAGTAGGGCCGCTCCGCCTCGTGCGGCACGACGTCAGGGCGGAAGACCGCGGTGTCGATCCCGTTGCCGACCGTCACGACACGCTCGGGTCGCCCGCCGATCGCGGCGAGCCGGTCGGCGACCTCGTTCGAGACGGCCAGCGACCGTGCCGCGCGGCGCAGGACGAAGCGCTCGACGAACCGCATCACGGCGACCACGGGACCGGGGGCGTCCATAGACGCGACCGCATCGGTCCACACGTCGCCCGGGTAGTACACCAGCGGGCGTCGGGTGAGGAGCGCGGCGATCGCGGCCGCGAACCCGGTCGTCGGCGGCGCCTCGGCGACGATCACGTCGCTCCGCCGGACCAGCAGCCGGAAGAAGAGGGGGACGTCGAACGACAGGTACGGGACATACCCGCGGATGGCGCCGCTGCGATCTCTCAGCACCGGCGCGCGCCGCACGACCACCCCCGGGGCGTCGGCGATCACGGTGTCGCGCGGGGGCTTCGTGCTCAGGACGGTGACATCGGAGTCGTCCGCCAGTGCCTGGGCGAGCGCCTCCATCCGGAAACTCGCCGCGGTCACTTCCGGCGTGTACAGCCGTGTCGCGATGACGGCGCGTCGTCTCCTCGACATCCTGCCCCTGCTGCTCGGTGGACCGGCGCCCGAATCGACACCTGACACAATAGAACCATGTCCTCGAGCGTCCCCGCGCCCTCCCCCGCCGATCCCCGCGCCTGGGTCGTCATCCCCCTCTACAACGAAGCCAGCGTGATCGGCGGCGTCATCGAGAGCCTGAAGCCGCACTTCTCGCACATCGTCTGCGTGGACGACGGGTCCAGCGATGGCTCGGCCGCGGAGGCCGCCGCCGCCGGGGCACATCTCGTGCAGCATCCGGTGAACCTCGGGCAGGGGGCCGCGCTCCAGACGGGCATCGCCTTCGCTCTCGCCCACCCGGAGTGCGACTACATCGTCACGTTCGACGCCGACGGTCAGCACCGCGTGGAGGACGCCCTCGGCATGCTCGCGCTCGCCCGCCGCGACGATGTCGCCATCGTGTTCGGTTCCCGGTTCCTGGACGACCGCACCAACCCTGGATGGATGAAGAAGGTCATCCTCAAGACGGCGGTGTGGGTCACGAACCTCACGACGAGCCTCAAGCTCACGGACGCCCATAACGGACTCCGCGTGATCCGCCGCGACGCCGCGGCGGCCATCGAGCTGAAGCAGGACCGCATGGCCCACGCCACCGAGATCGTCCTCGAGCTCGGCCGCACGGGCCTGCCGTGGAAGGAGTACCCCGTGGAGCTCCTCTACACCGACTACTCGAAGGCGAAGGGCCAGAGCGTGCTGAACTCCGTGAACATCCTCGTCGACCTGGTGGTGCGCTGATCATGTGGATCCAGTTCCTGCTCATCGCGGCGATCATCGTCCTCGCCGTCTTCATGATGCGCCGCACGGGTGCCGACAGTCACCTGGCGATCCGACGCCTCCTCATGGGGTTGTTCGTCGTCGTCGCCGTGCTGTCCGTGCTCTTCCCGCAGTGGTTGAGCTGGCTCGCGAGCCTCGTCGGGGTCGGTCGCGGCACCGATCTCGTGCTCTACGGCTTGATCGTGATGTTCCTCGCGTTCGTGTACTCGCAGTACAGGCGCAACATCGCGCTGCAGCGTCAGCTCACCCTGCTCGCGCGGAAGATCGCCCTGCTCGAAGCCCAGGAGAACGAGCGGGACGCTAGTCGCAACCCGTGACCTCGTAGAGGACCGCATCGCCCACACGATCGACCTCCGTCAGGATCGGGGAGTCCGCCAGGTCGTGCAGTCCGTCGTACGTCGTGTAGTGGTTCTGGAAGAGCACCGTGTCACCGAAGTCGACCGCGTAGGTCACCCCGATGCGCTCCGCCGCCTCGCACACCGCAGGGGTGCCCTGCGCGAGCTGACGCGCGAGCAACGCGGCGTCCGACCCGTAGTTCCCGGTCACGTGAGGGAAGACGACGTCGTGGCCGGTGTACGCGAACAGAAGCCCGGCGCCGGTGAGCGGGTCCCCGATGACCACGGCATCTTCGGGGACCTCGTCGTCGATGCGTGCGAAGAGTGCGGCTTCGTCGGGTGACAGCCCCTGCGAGGCCTCGTCGAAGCGGAAGCTGACGTCGCGCAGATAGCGGAGGTCGTTGCGGACGGCGAGCAGATGACTCGCCGCGGCGACGGCGATGAGGACCACCAGTCCGACCACCAGGCGCCGGCGACCGGCCCGGTACAGGGTCGTGAGGGCATCCGCCACCCACGCCGCACCGAGCGCAGCGAGCGGGATTCCCCACATCGCGAGCAGTGCGGCGACCCGCGTGGTGTCGTCGTACCAGACGCCGACGAAGAAGCTGCGCACGGCGAGCACGGGAAGCCAGGCGGCGATGACGTACAGGACGATGCTCACGCCGTAAGCGCCGACGATCCACCAGCGGCGGTCCTTCACGACGCGCCAGATCCCGACCGCGGCGAGCGGCCCGAGGAGGAGGCCCGTGCTGCGGTCCACGGGACTGAGGAAGGCCACCTCGCCGAGGGACTGCGCGACCGTCTGCGTCGGGAGCCACTCGTGCGTCGTCACGTTCGCTTCGATCCACACCGCCACGAGCGCGACGGCACCGATCACGACGATCGCGCCGACGATGACGCGTGTGCGCCTCCCCCCTCGCGCGGCCACGCGCCAGGCACGCCAGAGCAGAAACGGGACGAGAAGAGCGATGGCGCCGAGCAGCGCCGATGGGTGGCCGAGGGCCGTGGCCGCGGTCGCCGCGAGGGCGACCAGGATGCGCAGGGTGCGACGACGCCAGCCGAGGTCGGCCACGCACGTCAGCAGCACGGCGGCGATGAGGATGGGCACCAGCAGGGTGCCCAGGAGGTTGGGGTAGAGGACGCCCCAGTTCAGGAAACCGAGCGGGAAGACGCTGAAGCCGAAAGCGAGCACGGGCGCCCAGCGCGCCGCCTGCGGGCGCTGCGGGAAGACCACGGACGTGAGGGTGGCCAGCGCCACCGGCCAGATGAGGGCGACGACGGCCACGGTGGTGACGTTGGTCGCCGTCACGACCCCTCCGGAGACGGGGACCACCAGGCTGACGAGAGCGTGCCACAGCGTCGGGTAGAACGAGGTCTCCTGGCTGGGCGTGGCCATCGTCATGTGGAAGGGCGAGGCGTCACCCGTCGACGCGATGAACTCGACGGCGTTCAGGTGGAACAGGCCGTCGTACAGCTGGGACGGATTGCTCGGATTCCGCATCCCCAGGACGAGGATGAGCACCCAGCCGAGGAACGCGGCGGCGAGCGAGATCCAGACCCAGGGAGTCCGCTCCGTGTGCTTCCGATCCTCCACGACGACGGACCTGTCGGAAACGCGCAGACCGAGGGCGACCACCGCCACGACGGCGGCGACGATGGCGACGGGAAGCGGCCCCCAGTCAAGCCGGAGGACAGGGGCAAGCACGGAGGCGGCGGCCACCACGGCGAGCGAGACGGCGACGGAGACGCCGATCCGGACGACAGCGCTCACTCCCCGGAGGCAGAGGCCGACGGGGAGACCAGGGACCACGAGCACGGCGAGCGCGACCAGCAGCGCCGGCACCTGCGCGAGCCACGCGCTCACTTGTCCACCAGCGCGATGGCGCCCTCGACCTCGCCGTCGTAGATCACGCGCCCCTTGTCGATCACGATCCCGCGGGTGCAGAGCTCGCGGACCATCTCCATGTCGTGGCTGACGACGACGAGCGTCTTGCCCTCGGCGATGAGCTCCTCGAACTTCAGCCGGCACTTCTCCCGGAACGGCGCGTCGCCCACGGACAGGATCTCGTCCACGAGCAGCACGTCGAGCTCGACATGGATGGCCACGGAGAACGCGAGGCGCATGAACATGCCGGACGAGTAGTGCTTGACCTCCTGGTCGATGAACTGCTCGATCTCGCTGAACGCCACGATCTCGTCGTAACGGGCCTCGATCTCGTGCTTCTTCATGCCCAGGATGGCCGCATTGAGGAACACGTTCTCGCGCCCGGACAGCTCGGGATGGAACCCGGCGCCCACCTCGATGAGACCGGCGACACGGCCGCGGGTGAGGACCTGCCCCTCGTCGGGCTCCATCACACCGGAGACGAGCTTGAGCAACGTCGACTTGCCGGAGCCGTTGAGGCCGAGCACCGCGACGGACTCACCTTCTCCGATGACGATGTCGACACCCTTCAACGCCTCGAACTCGCTGGTGAGCCTGCGGCGTTTGATCCAGGACACGACGGTGTCCTTCAAGGAGAAGGCGTGGTTGAGCGTGAACCGCTTCTTGACGCCGTCGATGACGATGCTCGGGCGGAGCGTGGCGGGAGCACTCATAGGTCCTGTGCGAACCTTCCTTCGAGACGGCGGAAGACGAGCTGCCCCAAGAGCAGCGTGCCGATGGAGATCAGCATGGTCCAGAGGGTGTTCCAAGCGAGCCCCTCCGGGAGCGCGAACGCGGTGTCGGTCACCGGGCGCCAGAACGCGTAGTGGAAGAGTTCCACACCCTGGGTGATCGGGTTCAGCATGTACACCTCGACCACCCATTGCGGCCATCCGAGCTTGTCGACGACCGCATCCTGCACCTGGGTCCACGCGTACAGCACCGGTGAGGCCCAGGTCGCCAGGAGGAGCAGGAGCTCGACGATGTTCTCCGCATCGCGGAAGCGGACGTTGATCGCTCCGAAGAAGAGTCCGAGCCCCAGGGCGAAGGTCATGACGATGATCATCCCGGCGAGGATGGCGAGCACCGAGAGGATCGAGATGTGCGTGACCCAGCCCAGCAGGAGGCAGACGAGCAGCAGCAGAGCCACCTGCGGCAGGAAGTGTACGAAGGCCACGATCACGGCCGAGACGGCGAAGAGCTGACGCGGCAGGAAGACCTTCCGGACCAGCGGTGCATTGCCGACGATCGAGGTCGTGGCGTTCTTGAAGGCCTCGGAGAAGAGATTGATGACGACGATCCCCGAGAACAGATAGATCGCGTAGTTCGGGATCCCCCTGTCCAGGTTCATGAACAGCCCGAGGACGACCCAGAAGACGAGGAACTGCGCGGCGGGGCGGACGTAGGACCAGGTCCAGCCCAGGACGGAGTTGCGATAACGGGTCGTGACGCCGGTGCGGACAAGGAGGTGCAGCAGATAGCGCCAGCGCACCACATCGATCAGCCCGCGGCTCTCTCCCGGGGTGTCGAACGCGGAACGCGGGACGGCAGCGAAAAGATCTCGGGTATCAGTCACAGGCCCACTCAATCGACGACGCGACGGCATCCGTCGCCGTCTCAGTATCCCATGGCGCCTGCGAACGACCTCTCAGGCAGGGCCGCGGTCAACCGAGACTGGTGATGTTCTGCCATCCCGAACCGATCTGCACGCTGGTCCCCCAGCCGCCCTTGCCGTTGCCCGGGTAGAGGAACATGGCACCGTCCTGACGGATCGCGAGGACGTCCGGCCATCCGTCGCCGTTGAAGTCCCCCGGCCCGACGATCTGGGTCATCCCGCCCCAGCCCTTGCCGATCTGCACCATGGTCCCGAAACCGCCGTCGGCTGTCGTCGGGTAGAGGCGGAGAGCGCCGTCGGAGGTCCGCGCGAGGAGGTCGCTGCGACCGTCCCCCGTGAAGTCGCCGACGTTGACGACGTGGTCCACCACTCCCCAGCCCTTGCCGATCTGCACGCCGTCGCCTTGGAACCCTCCGCTGCCGTTCCCGCGGTACAGGATCATGCGTCCGTCCTCGTGGACGCCGATCACGTCGGGCTTCCGGTCACCGTCGAAGTCCACGCCGCCCACGATCTGGACGAACGACGCCCAGCCGTGGCCGATGCGCGTCGCCTGACCGAAGCCGCTGCCGGTGCCGGGCAGGAGCGTGAGCACCCCGGCGCTGTCGACCCGGGCGAGGTCCGCCCTGCCGTCTCCGGTGAAGTCCCCGAGGGAGAAGATCCGGTCCTGTGCGCCCCAGCCCGTCGCGAGCGTGCTCGAAGACCGCCAGCTCCCCGTCCCGGAACCTCCGTAGAGACGGAGCTCGCCGGTCTTCGTCAATGCCACGACGTCGTTCCCGCCGAGACCGTCGACGTTGCCGAAGCCGGCGGGAAGCGCCCGCGGCTTCGTCACGGCCGGCCCGGCGGAGGCCTTCGTCGTGAGGTTCTGCCAGCCGGAACCCACGGTGCCGACACTGGCCACGAAGGCGGTCGAGCGTCCTTCGTAGGCCATCAGCACGCCGTCGGACTTGTGGGCGAGGAGGTCGGGCGTCCCGTTCCCGGTGAAGTCGCCCGGGCTGAAGACGGAGGTCATCCCCGACCAGCCGCTGCCGATCTGCGCCTTGGTGCCCCACCCGCCGCGGCCGTTGCCGGGATACAGGAAGAGTCTGCCGGCCGTGTCGCGGGCGATCAGGTCGCTGCGTCCGTCTCCGTTCATGTCCACGGCGCCCACGAGCATGGTCATGGTGCTCCAGCCGCTGCCGACGAGCGTGGCGGCTCCGAACCCGCCCCGACCGTCGCCGGCACGCAGGTACAGCCCTCCGGAGGCATCGGTCGTGAAGACGTCGGGGATCCCGTCGCCGTTGAAGTCACCGGCCGGTACGACGAGCACGGTGCCCGACCAATTGCCGCCCAATCGCGTCGGGGCGCTCAGCTTGAGGCTGCCGTCCCCGTAGAGAACCGACGGCTGTCCGGATGCGTCGACGGAGAGGAAGTCGCGGTTGCCGTCGCCCGTGAGGTCGCCCACGCCGAAGAAGGCCTTGACCCCGGTCAGGCCCGTGGCCATCTGCACGCGGTTGCCCCACGCCTTCTTGGAGAACGGGTACCCCCACACGCTGCCCGCCTGGTCGACGCCCACGACGAAGCTCGAGGTGTTCGCGGACGAGATCACGGGCGGTGCCGCGACCGGCTTCCCCTGCGTGGAACCGAACCAGTCGGTGAAGTAGTTGTAGAAGTTCCGGTTGCCGTACGCGGAGCAGCTGTCGCCCGCGCCGTACCCCGCCCGGAGGGCGGCGGCGTTGGGCTGATACGGCGTGTAGTAGTACAGCGCGGACGTCGCCTTGTTCGCGACGTACACCGGCGCGGATCCGCAGGAGTTGTTGGGGTTGTAGAGGATGTTCCAGGTCCGCCCCGGCGCGTACCACTGGAACCACTTGCCTTCCATGTAGATCTGCATCTGACGCGCCGCGCCGTAGATCTGGTGGAAGAACCCAACGTATTTCGGGTCGCAGGGCGCGGTGTCCGGGCAGCCCTGCCCGAGGGCGATGCGGTACCGCCAGGCGCTCGGCCAGGTGTGCGTCACCAGGCTCTGCTCCTTCTGGAGCATGACGATGAGCACCTGCGGGTTGATGTTGCAGGCCTGTGCGACGCGGTAGATGATCCGCGCCGCCGACTCGTTCGCGGCGCCGGTGTACCCGCTGCAGTACTGGTCGCCCGGCCGGGTGACCGTGTTCATGCGGAAGTCCTTGAGGCAGACGATCGGCTCGTTGTTCTCGTCGCGTCCACCGAGGCAGCGAGAGACCTTGCCGTTGAAGAAGGTCTGGATCTGCGCCTCCGTCATCGTGCTCTTGTTGGTGAACACGGCGTCGCTGATGATATTGCCCGGAGTGAAGCCCGCGAGCGTGGTCTTCGCCAGCCCGGTCTGCGCTGGATCGGCGACGCGCGCAACCGCCGGTGCGACGGAGGTCGCGGCGGAGGCGGCGGAGGCGGGGACCACCGCGCCGATGACCAGGGCGGAGGCAGCGAGGAAACAGGTGAGAAGGCGGGTGACCTTCGTGGTGTTTCGAGAGCGTGGGGCACGTCGAGACATGTGACCAGTGTGACGGAAGTTGCGGGATGATGCCACTGTGGCCGGTAAAACGCGATCAGCTCTCGGCGTGTCGCACCGATGCGAAGCTGGCGTTCAGGTGATCAGAGGTCCGCGTGCAGACTCCACACGCGCTCCGCCGCACTCGCCCAGGAGAACGCCCGCGAGCGGTCCTCGGCGAGCACCCGCAGGCGGTTCGCCCCGCCCGTCGCGGCATCCTCCACCGCGGCCGGAAGGTCATCGATGGGGACGACGGCACCCCCGTCGGCGATGACGTCATGGTGACACCCGGACTCCACGGCGACGACGGGCACGCCGAGGGACATGGCCTCCACCGCCCGCCAGGGCCATCCGGACACCGCGTCCGTCGAGACGAAGACCCTGGCGCCCGAGACGGCGGCAGCGCGATCCGGTACATCCAGCGTGCCGCGGACGTGCGCGCGACGCTCGGGCAACCCGGCCGCGGCCGCGAGTTCGGCGAGGCGGGGCTCGGTCCCCTCCCCCGCCCCGATCACGACGGCGTCGAGGCCGGCCGCGACCGCCGCACGGAAGCCGGTCTGCAGGCTGTCCTCGGGGCCGCACAGGACGACGTAGTCCGCGGGCAGTCCGAGACGGTCGCGACGCGCGGCGGCGTCGGCGGGGACGCGGAAGTCCTGGGGCGGCGCGCCGGCGATGACACGGATGCGGTCCCCCAGCTTCGCCAGCCCGGACAGACGCTGCGCCATCGAATGCGACGGGACCACCACGGCGTCCGCGTGCTTCACCGCCCGGCGGAGCATCCCGCGCTGCCAGGCGACCGTGCCGCGGGGCAGCTGCGACGGCGCCTCCCACGCCCGCAGATCCCAGAGCGTGACCGTCGTCTGGTCGTTGTCGTGCAGGCGGTCGTGCCGGACGAGCGGGGCGAGCAGGGTTGGCGCATGGATGAGGCCGCCGCCCACCCCTGGCGCGATCCCGAGCTGCCACGATGCGGCGAGCTCACGGCGCCCGACAGCGAGCGTGCGCACCTCGTCGATGCCGCGGACCGGAACCTGTGCGCCCGCGGGAACGATTGCATCCACGGTGCAGTTCGGCGGGGCGGTCTGGATGAGGCCGACGGCGAGATCCTGCGCCGCCGACGCCTGGTCGGGGTCGACGACATGCACGAGCTGATCCAGAACCACACGCAGCCGAGCACCCATGCGTTCAGGTTAACCGCGGAAGTCCGACCACCTCGGCAGCGCACCGCCGCTCGGCACCGGAATACAGCGTTCCCACAGCATCGGGCCCACGGTGGAAGGCTGCTCCATGCTTGAATGCCAGGGTGAGCGATGGTCGACTCCCCGTCCGCCGCCGATGGATCGGGTGGACCATCGGCCTCCTCGTCACGCTGCTCGTCCTCGCTCTCGGGTGGGTGACCGTCCGCGGGATCGGAGCGGTGGACAATCTCCAGCAGATCGCGAAGGCGACCAGCCAGCTCAAGCAGTCCATCGCCGACGGCGACCTGGACGGGGCAGCCCCGATCGCCGACCGCATCTCCCGCAACGCGGAGTCGGCCCGGTCGCTGACCGGAGATCCGGTGTGGCAGGCCTTCGCCGTCCTGCCCTGGATCGGCCCGAACTTCCGCGCGGTGAGCGAGGTGGCGGTGATCGCCGACGATATCTCCGCAGACGCGCTCGATCCGCTGCTGGCCGTCGCAGACGAGGTGGATCTCGCGAGTCTCGGCTTCTCCGGCGGGGCGATCGACCTCGCCCCTTTCGCTGCCGTCGAGCAGCCGCTCGGAACGGCGAGCGCGGCGCTGGCATCCGCCGAGGACCGGGCGCGACGCATCGACGCCGACGCCACCCTCCCTCCTCTCGCCGACGCCGTCCGGGAGCTGCGCGGCTCCGTCACCCAGGCGGCGACCGCCGTGGGCGCGCTGCACGGGGCGTCGGTCCTCCTCCCGAGCATGCTCGGCGGCGAAGGCCCGCGCTCCTATGTTCTCGCGATGCAGAACAACGCCGAGTTGCGCTCGTCCGGCGGCATCATCGGATCGATCGCGCTCCTGCATGCGGAGAACGGCAGGATCACCCTCCAGCGGCAGGCGTCGACGCGCGACTTCCCGCCGTTGGATGCGCCCCTCCCGCTCAGCGACAGCACCGTTGCCCTCTTCGAGGACCGCCCCGGACGATACCTCCAGAACATCACGAGCATCCCGGACTTCCGGGAGGCCGGGAAGACCATCGCGACCCGCTGGGAAGGACGCTTCGGCGGTCGGGTGGACGGCGTCATCGCTGTGGATGCGGTGGTGGCCGCGCATCTCATGCGCGCCACCGGGGACCTGTCCTTCGGGCCCTTCACCGCGACGGCCGACACCGTCACGGACATCCTGCTGTCCGAGATCTACGCGTCGGTGCCCGACCCCGCAGCACAGGACGAGATCTTCGCTCAGGCCGCCGGCGGGCTGTTCGGTGCCGCGCTCTCCCAGGCGGAGCCACGGGCCCTCCTCCGCGCCGTCTCCGATGCGGCAGGCGAGGGCCGCATCCGGATCTGGAGCGCACACGAGGATGAGGAGTCGCTCCTGGCGCGCAGCACTCTGGGCGGGGCGATCCCAAACGACGAGGCCGATGCGCCCGTCGTGGGCGTGCTGTTCAACGACGGCACCGGCGGGAAGATGGACTACTACACCCGAGCAGCCATCGCGACCGCGGTGGGAACGTGCCAGGGCGGGCCCACGACGCAGGTGCGCGTCACCTGGACGAACACCGCCCCCGCCGACGCCGCGACGTCGCTGCCGCCCTACGTGACCGCCGACGGCATCTACGGGGTGCCGGCCGGAAGCGTCCGCACCCTGATCGCCGTGTACGGCCCGGAGGGGGCGACGACTTCGCACATCGACCGCGACGGCGCCGAGGAGGGCGTCCAGACGGCGACCATCGGTGACCGTTCCGTCGTGCAGCACGAGGTGGTGCTCGCCCCCGGGGAGTCCACGACCATCACCGTGGAGTTCCAGGGCGACGGCGCAGGGTTCCGGCTCACCGAGGTGCAGCACACGCCGCTGATCGTCGGTCCGGAATTGACGCGGGACACCCTTCGATGCAGTTCGTGACATTCGCCGCCGGATGGGGTACTGTTCATCTCACTGGGGAATAACCGGAGTCCGTGAACCTGCCGTGGGGGCAGAGGGCTTCGCGCAATCGGACGCAGGGGTGTGTCCGGGGCGATTCCGCGTGAAATTCTGGGGAGAAATCATGCTGAAGAAGCTGGCTGCCATCAGCCTTACCGCTGGCGCGCTCATTCTGGCCGCGCCGACCGTCGCCTCTGCGGCGCCGGGCGACTCCTACCCGTCGCCTCCGGGCGCGAAGGTGGGCGACGCGATCATCGACACCTGTGAGGTCTCGACCGTCGCCTTCGGCGCCGGGTATTTCGAGCCGTCGGAGACCGTCGGAGTCTCGGTGTCCGGTCAGAACGCCGGTGACGCCGCCATCTCGGGCAACACCGCCGCATCCGACGGCAGCCTGACGGTCTCGTTCCGTCCGCCCTCCGACGGGGCCGGCTCCTACGCCCTCGCCTTCGACGGGTCGCGGTCGTACACCGCCACGGTGACGGTCTCGCAGGGGAACGGCGCCGCATCGAGTTGCGACCACGATCCGGCCGTCGCTCCCGCGGGTACCGAGCTGCCCCTCACGGGCGGCACGGAGCTCGCCCTCACCGGTGGCTCGGTCTCGCCCTGGGTCCCCGGAGGCGGAGCCGTCGCCCTGGTCGCCGGTGGCAGCCTCGTCGCCGTCGGAGCCGCGCGCCGCAAGCGCGCCTGACCCCCGCGCGCCGCGACGCGGCGCGCCTGAGCCAGGCTGCCGCCTCGTGCGGTGGCCGGCTGGACGACGGTGATCCCTCCCCCTCCGATCACCGTCGTCTGGTGAATCCGGTCACGCACCGGACGGCCCACGGGCGACGTTCCCTGGAGCGTCGCCCGTGGGCTGCGTCGTACCCGAACCAGGTCACGGAGTAGGCGTCGGGGTCTCCGTCGGCGGGTGAAGCTTCTGCTGCATGAGTTCGTGGATGAAGTCGTAGTTCGGGTCGAACTCGTCGACCCCGTTCTCCGGGGTGAGTTCCACGGTCTGAACCGGCTGCTCCTTGGCCTTGAGCATGAGGTCGAAGAACTCCGGGAGCTTGCCCTGTGGGAGGTCGGTGCTGATGAGCGCGGTGCCGGCGGCCGCCACCTCGTTGAACCGGGTGAGCACGGTCTGCGGCGTGAACTGGGCGAGGATCGCCTCCTGCAACTCTCGCTGACGCTTCATGCGGTCCCAGTCACTGGTGGTGTACCGGGAGCGGGCGTACCACTGCGCCGTGTCGCCGTCCATGTGCTGCTGCCCCGGTTCGATCCAGCCGATGGCCCACTCGTTCACGTCGGTCCCGGACCACCCCTCGGGCGGGCCGCCCTTCGGCAGGCGCTCCGTCACGGTGATGTCGACTCCACCGAGAGCATCCACGAGGTCGGCGAAGCCATGCATGTCCACGAACACGTAGTACGGGATCTCGATGCCCAGCACGCCCTCCGCGGCGTCCTTCGTGGCTTCGATGCCCGGTGCCGAGCCCGCGGCCTCTGCGTCCGGATACAGGGCCGTGCCCTTGTCCTCTCGACACACCTCAGCGGCGTTGCGGACGTGGTTCATCCAGCCGTTCCAGCCGCAGGTCGACGATCCGTGGCCCTCGAAGCCGTCGGGATAGAGCTCCTGCATGGGGCTGCCGTCGCTGAAGGGCGCATGCGGCAGCTCCCGGGGAATACCCGTGATGGTGACGGCGCCGGTGTCTGCGTTGACGGACACGACCGAGATGCTGTCGAACCGCATCGAGTCACGCCCGTCGCCGCTGTCCGCGCCGAGCAGCAGGATGTTGTAGTAGCCGTCACTGGGTGGAAGGCTCGGACCGCTCTGACCGAAGATGGCGCCGACGCTGCCCCTGACCGATCCCACCGCCGTAGCCGCGTACCCCGTGATGCCCCCGACGAGTCCGAGCAGCACGAGAGCGACCACCGGAAGGAGGAAGCGCGACGGAGCGGGGACCTTGACCAGCCGCACGAGGCGGAGCGTGTCGAAGGTGAGGGCGATCCACAGCACCACCACGCCGACGAGCAGGACCTGCACGAGCGTCAGCACGGCGGCTGACACGAAGCCGCCGCCGATCGTGATCCAGAGGAAGAACGGACGCGCGAACAGCGCCAGGCCGACGGTGACGATCGCCAGGAACCACGTCGCCAGCGTCACTCCGAGTCCGAACCGACCGAGGCGACGGTTGCCCGCGAGGACCTGCGCGGACCCGGGGAGCAGGAGGTTGAGCCCGACGAGCCACCACCCGCGCTTCGCCATCAGCCCGGGATCGCCGGAGTCCGGATGACGGAGCGGCCGCGTCTCGATGAGCGGGCGTCGCGTCGCGCGCGGGGGCGCAAGGGTCACAGCGAGTCCTTCAGCCGATCGTTCTTGGCGGCGACCTGCGCCTCGAGCTCGGCGGCGTAGGCCTCCACGCGATCGGCGAGCTCGTCGTCCGCGGCGCCGAGGATCCGCGCGGCGAGCAGCCCCGCGTTTCGCGCGCCTCCGATCGACACGGTGGCGACCGGGATTCCCGCTGGCATCTGCACGATGGACAGCAGCGAGTCCATGCCGTCGAGGTACGCCAGGGGCACGGGCACGCCGACCACGGGCAGCGCCGTCATCGACGCGAGCATACCGGGAAGGTGGGCGGCACCGCCGGCGCCCGCGATGATGACCCGCAGACCGCGGGCCCGGGCCTCCCGTGCGTAGGACATGAGCTTGTCCGGCGTGCGGTGGGCCGAAACCACCTCGACCTCGTGCGGGATACCGAAGTCGGTGAGCGCCTGGGACGCGTCGCTCATGACGCGCCAGTCGGAGTCGGATCCCATGACGACGCCGACAAGCGGGGAGGCGGAGGAGTGCAGTGGCTCGGTCACCCGTTCAGGCTACGGTCTCGCGCTGGGAGAACACCCGAGCGGCACACGTCTTTTCCGTCTCCCGACGCACCTCGGCTCAGGCGAAGTGCGCCGCGGCCGCCCTGGCCACGTACACCGCGTCGTCGAGGTCATCCTCGGCGACGTTCACGTGGCCCACCTTGCGGCCCGGACGCGGCGCCTTGCCGTACGTGTGGATCTTCGCGTTCGGGTGAGCGGCCATCGCCGCACCGAACCGCTCCCCGAGGGTGCCCTCGGTGGGACCGCCGAGGATGTTCACCATCACGGACCACGCGGCGCGGGGCTCGGTGCTGCCCAGCGGCAGGTCCGCCACGGCACGGAGGTGCTGCTCGAACTGCCCGGTGATCGCACCGTCCTGGCTCCAGTGCCCGCTGTTGTGCGGGCGCATCGCGAGTTCGTTCACGAGGATCCGCTCGTCGACGGTCTCGAAGAGCTCGACTGCGAGCATGCCCGTGACGCCGAGGCCTTCGGCGATGCGGCGACCGATGTCCTCGGCGACCTCGATGAGACGGTCGGTCGCCGCCGGCGCCGGGGCGATGACCTCTGCGCAGACGCCGTCCCGCTGCACGGTCTCCACGACCGGGTAGGACACCATCTCTCCCCCGGGTCGTCGCGCCACCTGCTGCGCGAGTTCACGGACGAAGGGCACGAGCTCCTCGACGAGCAGCGCATCGTCCTCGCCGAGGGCCTCCAGCCAGTCCTGCGCCTCCGACGACGCCCGCACGACGCGGACGCCCTTGCCGTCGTACCCGCCGCGCGGCGTCTTCACCACGCCCGCACCATCGTGGGCGTCGAGGAAGCCCTGCAGGTCGGCTGCGGTACGGACCGGTGCCCATTCCGGCTGGGGCACGCCGAGGTCAGCGAGACGGGCCCTCATCACGAGCTTGTCCTGGGCGAACTGCAGAGCATCCGGCCCGGGGTGGACGGCGACACCCTCGGCGACGAGAGCGCGGAGCACGTCCTGGGGAACGTGCTCGTGATCGAAGGTGATCACATCGACACCGTCCGCGAACGCTCGCACCGTGTCGATGTCGCGGTAGTCACCGACCGCGGTGGCGGCGAGGCCCGCGGCCATCCCCTCCTCCTCGGCGAGAACCCGCAGGTCGAGCCCGAGCTCGACCGCCGGAGCGATCATCATCCGTGCCAGCTGTCCTCCGCCGATCACGCCCACGCGCAGCGCCATGTGCCGCCTCCATTCGTCATCCCCATTCTTCCGCACCGGCGGCTGTCCGGGCGACGCGACCACGTCGTCCCGGCACCGGGGCGGGCTCAGGCGAAGTCGTCTCCGCTCGCCTGCGCATCGCGGTGGGCGAGGATCTGCCCCACCTCGACCTGGTCGGCGAGCGTCTCGTGGACCAGGGTCACATTCGGCACGTTGACGAGTCGGAGCGGCGCGTCGACCCCGTTCGAGAGCGTGATGTTCCCACAGCCCCACATCCGCTGCAGAGGACCGCGGCGGACAGCGATGGTGTAACCCCTGGCATGCGACATCTCGCGGCGGTGCCGCGAACCGAGGCCCTGCGCCGCGATCACTCGACGCGTGGTGATGGTCGTCGTGCGCGAGTACCAGACGATGAAGGGGATGACGACCGCGACGAGGACGACGAGTCCCGCGGCGGCGAGCAGCATCCAGTCCTCGAAGCCGGGCGGCAGATTGCCGTAGAAGTAGGCGGTGGCCCCGAACGTGGCGATGAGGACGAGCGCGGACCAGAACAGCCGGCGCGCATGAGCGCGGAAGCGCGCGATCAACAGCTCCTCGGCGGGAGTGCCGGGCGGCGGCATCAGCGGTCGTCCACCGAGCGTCACGGGCTGGGTCACACCCCCATTGTGCCCGGGATCGCCGACAACGCCGTCCGCGGGGCGGCGTGTCCCCGCGTCACGCCGGGCGCACGTGCACGACGTCGCCCGCCGCGACCGGGTGCTCGACGCCGCCCGCGTCGACGACCAGGCGACCCTCATCGTCGATGCCGACGGCCGCGCCCTCGAGTACCGCCCCGCCGGGGAGCGAGACCCGGACCGGCTGCCCGACCGTGGCACACCGCGCGGTCACCGCGTCGCGCAGGCCACTTCCGACCGCGTCACCCGCCGCGACGAGCGAGGCCAGGTGACGGTCCAGCGCCATCAGGTAGTCGTGGAGCAGCGCATCCTCGTCGACGGCGACACCGTGCACGGCGAAGGACGTGGCGGTGGGCACCGGGAGCTGCGCCGCCGTCATGGCGGTGTTCACCCCCGCCCCGACGATGACCGCATCCGGCCCCGCTTCGGCGAGGATTCCGCAGATCTTCCGACCGTCGACGAGGACGTCATTCGGCCACTTGAGCGCCACGGCGTGACCGGGAAGCTGGGCGGCGACCGCCTCCGCCATCGCGGCCCCGGCCGCCAGCGGGATCCAGCCGCGCGCGGCGTAATCGGCGGGCAGATCGCGAAGGAGCACCGACACCGCGAGCGCACTGCCCGCGGGGGCCTCCCATCGACGGTCGAGCCGGCCGCGTCCCGCGGTCTGTTCCCGGGTGAGCAGCACGGACAGGTGCGGCCAGTCCGCGGGGTCGGTAGCGTGCGCCCGCAGGTCGGCGTTCGTGGATCCGGTCGCGGCGAGCACCTCGACACGCGGGGCGAGGGCACGGGAGCGGGGGAAGGAACGACTCATGCGTCCTCGTCGTCCGCCTCGTCGTCGTCATCGTCCTCGTCGCCGCGGACGGCACCGATCTCACGATCGCGCCAGCGCTCCCACTCCTGCATCAACCCGTCGACAGCCGCATGGAACTTCTGCGTCGCCACCCCGGGGGTGGTGTCGCCGAAGTAATGGCGGACCCACATCTGCAGGCGCGCGACCGCAGCCTCGTCGGCGCGGACGCGCTCCAGCTCCGCGACGATGTCGCCCGCGGACTCCGCGGTCAGCCACTCGCAATCCGACAGGTAGCCGGTGGTGTCGACGGCCGCCCGCTCGTCGACCGGGCGGGTGATCATGAGCGGTTTCCCCGCCGCGAGCCGGTCGTACACCATGGCCGAGATATCCACGATCGCGACGTCGGCCGCGGCCAACTGCCAGCCCAGCTCGGCCCCGTCGTCGTAGACGTGCTGGGCCGCCGGGTCGACCGCGTTGGCCGCGGCGATGGCGGCGATGATCCGCCGGTGCGCCGCCCCGTAGGCCTCGTCGACCACGCCGCTGCGGGGGTGCGGCCGGTAGATGACCCGGTGCCGTCCCGTCGCCAGAAGCTGCCCGACGAGGCGCTCCCCATGCGATGCGATCGACCCGTAGTGCGCGCTCGGACGGTCGCCCTCCCAGGTCGGGGCGTACAGGACGACGAGACGGTCGTCCGGACTGTACGGCAGCGAGCCCGAGTAGTGGTCCGCCTGGGGACGGCCGATCTCGATGGTCCGCCGCTCGACGTCGTAGTCCCACAGTGTGCGGGAAAGGCGGTCCCTGGCGGCCTGACCGGCGACGAAGGCGTAGTCGTACGCCTTGTACTGGTTCGTGGTCATGTACATCTTGTCGGACTCGCCGTGGTTGATGAACACGTGCCAGCGGCGGCCGTACCGGAACATCTGGAAGTTGCGGGTGTTCTGGTTGACATACAGGACGATGCGGATGTCCTGGGTGGCGAGGAAGCGCTCGAGGTCGCGTACCTTCGGGACGAACGCGACGGGCGGCGCGTCCTCCTCCAGGAGCCTCTCGGCGCCGGTCGCCTGCCGCGCCAGGACCACGACGGGCCAGCGCTCCGCGAGCGCCGCGAGCGGGCGGTACCACTGGCGCATCTGGTACATGTTCACGGCACCGTCGGCGAAGTAGACCGCGATGCGGAAGTGATCCGCCGGGTAGGGCTCCTGATCCGCCAGACGACGGCGGACGCGCTGCACGGCGGAGCGCGACGCGAGCGCCCGCCGCAGGAGACGGTAGGCCTTCTTCGCGTCAGAGAGTGCACCCATCCCACCAGGATAGTTCGTCCCGCTCGCGTCTCCCGGCGGACGGCGGGCGGCTGCGCTCCGCCTGGGAGAACGGGAGACCGGCCCGTGACATGATCGACGTGTGCCTGCCAACGGATCCCCCGCCCCCATCCCCGGGGTGTCCTTCGTGATGCCGGTGCTCAACGAGCGCGCATACCTGGAGCACGCCGTCGCATCGGTGCTCGCCCAGGAGGTGGGAGGGCCGACCGAGCTCGTCCTCGCCCTCGGCCCCTCCTCCGACGGCACCACCGACCTCGCCCGCACCCTCGCTGCGGCCGACGACCGGATCCGCCTGGTCGAGAATCCCGCGGCGCACATCCCCGTCGGGCTCAACGCCGCGATCCGGGCCAGCCGCTACGACACCATCGTGCGGGTCGACGCGCATTCCGAACTCGCTCCTGGCTACGCGGCGCGCGCGCTGCAGACCCTCGACCGTTCCGGAGCCGCCAACGTCGGCGGTGTCATGCACGCGGAGGGGCGCACTCCCTTCCAGAAGGCCGTGGCCCGGCTGTACAACTCCCCCGTCGGTCTCGGCGGCGGGGCGTACCACGGCGGTCGAGTCGAAGGCGAGGCGGAGTCCGCCTACCTCGGCGTGATGCGGCGAGCCGTTCTGGACGAGGTCGGCCTGTTCGACGAGTCCATCCGCCGCGGCGAGGACTGGGAGCTGAACCTGCGCATCCGGCAGGCCGGACACCGGGTGTGGTTCGACCCCGAGCTGTCGGTGACGTACTGGCCGCGGGAGAGCTGGCTGCGGCTGGCGCGGCAGTTCCGGGCGACGGGCGCCTGGCGAGGAGAACTCGTGCGCCGCTTCGGACGGCGCAACGGCCTCCGCTACTTCGCCCCGCCCGTGCTCGTGGTGTTCGTCGCCCTCGCCGTGCTGCTCGGCGTGCTGCAGCTCACCGGCGTCGTGGCCGGCACCGCGTCCCTGATCGCCGCGTGCGTGGTCTCCGTCCCGCTGGCGCTCTACGCGCTCCTCGTGGTGGGAGTCGCCCTCGCTCCGGGCGGGGGCGGGGTACGCCAGCGCCTATGGACGCTGGTCGTCCTGCCGACCATGCACCTCTCGTGGGGTCTCGGCTTCCTCAGCGGCGTGCTGCGGGGTGCCGGCGACACCGTGGACGCCTCGCGCCTCGGCACGCGCAACACCCCGCTGCCCTGAGTGGGCGGCAGCTACGGCGTCACGAAGCCGAGGTCGACGATCCGATCCACGACCCGACGAGCGGCATCGCCGTCGTCGAGCGCATTGAACTGCCGCTGCCACGCCGCGTAGCGCTCCGCATACCGCTCGCGGTGTCCGTCGTCGTCCAGTGCGGCCACGAGCTCGTCCTGAGTCCGGACCAGAGGGCCCGGGGCGCGCGCGGCGAGATCGAAGTAGAAACCGCGGAGCTGCCCCCGGTAGTGGTCGAGGTCGGGGACCAGGAAGTACATCGGCTTGCCGGTGACCGAGAAGTCGAACATGACGGAGGAGTAGTCCGTGACGAGGGCGTCGGCGGCGAGCAGGAGCTGCGACGTCTCCGGGTATCCCGTCACGTCGATCACCCGGGCACCGGCGCGGTCCCTCCCCTGCTCCAGCGTGCGCGAGTGGCCGCGCACGAGCACGACGGAGTTCGTCTGCCGCGCGAGGAGCTCCGGATCGACGAAGTCGACCATCTCCGCCCGGTCGTCGCGCCAGGTCGGGGCGTAGAGGAGGACGTGCTCGTCCGCGCCGATGCCGAGGGCCGCACGCACGGCGACGGGATCGGCGGTGCGGAGCGCGTCGTTGCGTGGATAGCCGTCGACCCAGATCGGCCGGCCGAAGAACGCGTACGCCTTGCGGAGGATGCGCGCGGAATAGGTGTTCTGTGCGAGCAGCACGTCCCACCGCCGGGACTCCTTCACCACGGCCGCCATCCGGCGCGGATCGAAACCGGGCCGGTGCAGCGCCAGGCGCTTGAGGGGCGTGCCGTGCCAGGTCTGCAGCACCTTCTGCCCCGGTTTGCGGGCGAAGCGACGCCGCAGCCAGTCGTTCACGACGAGCAGCCGCGCGGCCCCGCGGGCGTGCCACCACTCCGGGCTGCCTTCGATCACCGCGATCGCGCCGTCCGGGACCTCGACGGACAGATCGGCGACACTCCAGTAGCGGCGCACCTGCGGAGCCCGCGCTGCGAGTTCCCGGTCGATCGCGCGCGGGTTGCACCCGGCGGTGCGCCCGTAGAAGCTCTCGAAGAACACGGCGTTCTCCGTGCCGCCGGCCTGGGCCACATAGCGCTCCTCGAGCGTGGAGCGCCCTTCCGCCGTGTCGTAGACGGGGTCGATGGGCGGGGCGATGCGAACCGCCGTGCCCTCGACGGCGATCCGGAGGCCGGGAAGGACGATCGGCGCCAGCTGCAGTTCCCGCAGATCGGTGCCGTCGATGCGGAGCTCGTACTCTCCGGACGGCAGCGGCAGCTCGGCACCACCCCACCGGGACGTACGCAATGCGAACGTCGCCTTCCAGGTCTTTCCCCCACCGGTGAGGCGGGCCACCACCCGCGCTCGTGGTCCGGTGAGCTCAGCACTCTCCGGACGCTGCCCTGTCCCTGCGATGACCAGCGCCTGTGCCGTGTCATCGATGCGGGCCGTCGTCATACTGCTCCCTTCGGCGCGGGAACACCCCGCGAGCGGATCACCCGGTACACCCGACGGGTGTTCTGACCGTCGCGGAACGCGTGCATCTCCGCGCTGAGCGTAGCGGAACGCGCGGCGGCCTCGTCGAACGCGGACGCATCGTCCAGCAGCGACGACAGCCGGGCGAGGACGGCCTCCCACCCGGTCGCGGCCCCGGCCGCCGCCACGTCCTCGAAGCGACCGTAGAAACCGCGCGTGCGTGCGTACTCGTGGACGTCCGGAGCGAGGAAGACGACCGGCATGGCGAGCAGCCCCACGTCGTACGCGAGGGAGGAGTAGTCCGTGACGAGGACGTCGACCGCGGGAAGCACCGGCGTGACATCGCTGACGACCGTGCTCGGAAGGGCACGCACTCGGGCGGTCGGCAGCGGCGGTGCGTAGGATCCGTCTCCGAGCGGGTGGGACCGGACGAGCAGAACCGCATCCTGCTCGACCAGGAGCCGCATGATGCGCACCCACTCCTCGGCTGTCGGCACCGAGGGGTCGGGGGCGCCGTCACGCCAGGTCGGTGCGTACAGGATGACCCGGCTGCCCTCATCGATCGGACCGACCGCCGCGGCGAGCCGTTCGCGCGCGACCGCACGGCGCTCCTCGGGGGTGCCGGAGGAGAGCACGTCGACGCGCGGTTCCCCGGTCAGCACCACGCGGTCACCGCCCAGCCCGAACGCAGACTCGAGGCGCGCCCTGGCGCGGTGCGAGGCCGCAGGCAGCACACGGATCCGCTGCGCCGCACCCCGGTACAGGAGCCCGACGAGCCGTCTCAGGACCGGTGCACCCGGCACCGCCGGCACCTGGGTCGTGGCGGGAGAATCGAGGCCGATGCGCTTGAGCGGGATGCCGTGCCAGAGCTGCACGATGAAGGCACCGCCGTTGCCGTAACGGTTCACGTCGCCGAAGCCGTGCGTGACGACCAGCACACCGGCACGAGCGGTCGCCCACCAGCCACGGAACCCGCCGCGCAGCACGGTCCGCAGGCCGAGGGCCTCGGCATCGGCCGCTTCCCGTGGCGACCCGGCGAGCCACAGGGTGTCATGGCCCGCCGCCGCTGCATACCTCAGCAGGGCGAGCGCACCGTCTCCCACGCCGGCACCACACCCGAACACCCACCGGCTGCCGCGCGGGACGACGAGGGTTCCGAGACGGCCGATGGCGTACAGCGGGATCCGGAGCAGCTTGGCCGCGTTGCCGGTGCCGAAAGAGAAGGACGCCACCCGGCGAGCCTATCGCGCGGGTGGCGTCCTACTCTGTGCGTCGGGATCAGCCGGCGAGTGTGCCGAGCGTGACCTCGATCTCGCTCTCCTTGCCGTCCCGGACATAGGTGACCTCGGCCTTGCTGTTCGCCGCTGCCGCACGGACCTGGGCTGTCAGATCGGTCGCTCCGGTGATCGGCACCCCGTTGAAGCGGGTCACGACGTCTCCGGCCTCGAGCCCGGCGGCCGCCGCCGCGCCTCCGTTCGTGACTTCGGCGAGGTAGGCCCCGGCGACGGTGGCTCCCTCGACGCTGGACGCGTCGCGGACGGACGCGCCGAGCAGCCCGTGGGTGGCCGCGCCGTCGGCGATGATCTCCTCGGAGACCCGCTGGGCGATGTTGGACGGGATGGCGAAGCCGATACCGATCGAGCCCGAGTCCTCCGAGTTGCCCGCGCTGGCGATCGCCACGTTGATGCCGATCAGCTCGCCCTTGCTGTTGACGAGCGCACCGCCGGAGTTGCCGTGGTTGATCGCGGCGTCCGTCTGGATCACGGCGATCGAGATCGACTCGGTGGCCTGCTGCCCGGTGTTGCCCGGCAGGTCGAACTGGAAGGGTCCCTCGCTCTGGCCGCCCTCCGGCGCCTGCTCCTGCGGAGCGTCCTCGGAGGAGGAGTCGGGCAGAGCGGACGAGGCGATCTGGATGCTGCGGTTCAGCGCGCTCACGATGCCGGTCGTGACCGAGTTGGCGAGCCCCAGCGGAGCACCCAGAGCCACGGCGGTGTCGCCGACGTTGAGCTTCGACGAGTCCGCGAACTCGATCGGCGTGAGGCCCTCGGCATCGGTGAGCTTGATCACCGCGAGGTCGTAGATCGGGTCGGTGCCGACCACGGTCGCCTCGTAGATACGGCCGTCCGACGTCGTGACGCGGATGGTCGGATCGGCCGCCGCTCCGCCGAGGGTGACCACGTGCGTGTTGGTGAGGACGTAGCCGTCCTCGCTGATGATGACGCCCGAGCCGCTGCCGGCCTCCTGGGAGCCCGCCACCTCGATGGTGACGACGGAGGGAAGGGCCTCGGTGGCGACGGCGGTGGTCTCGTTGACCGAGCCGGGGTTGTTCACGGTGACGGTCTGCGGCCCCTGTGCGGTGCCGGACGACGGGGACTCCTGCAATCCGGTGAGCAGCGCGCCGCCTCCGAAGCCCGCGACACCGCCGACGAGCGCGGCCGCGACGATGAACGCCGCGACACGGGTGCCGCCGCGCGACTTCTCCTTGGTGGCGGTGGGTGTGCCGTCGGTCGGCGGGACCGTGCCGTCGAGCGGCCGGGTGTCCTGTGCCGGGACACCGAACGCTGCGCCGGGGATGCCAGCAGCGGCGGGGCCGGGAGTGGCGAGTCCGTGCGGCACCGGGGCGACGGTCGGGCCGTCGGCGGCGCGCGACGCGAACGTCGGCGGCATGTGATGCCCCTGCGTCGCGGCCGGGGTGGAAGCGGCCGGGGTGCCCGTGGGGCTCTCGACGGCCGGGGACGGCGCGCTCTGCGGGGTCTCAGGGGTGAGGGGGGTCTGTCCGGCCGACACGGCGTCGTCCGACGCCGGTGCCGGGCGGTCCTGCGGGTTGTCCTGGTTCATGGTGTGCTCCTTCAACGCTCCTTCAGGATGCCCCGCGACCCTGTGCGTTTCGTATGCCGGGCTTGAGTTTCCGCTATGGCCTTAGCCTGTTCTTCATGAGTGTCATCTCCGGCGCCTGGCGTCGCACGGCGGCCGGCGCTGGCCTGCTCGCTGCGGACGGTACCGTTGCGCCCACCATCTTCGCAGAGATGTCCGCCGCAGCGGTCCGAACCGGGGCGATCAATCTGGGGCAGGGCTTCCCGGACGAGGACGGCCCGGAGGCCGTGCTCGCGGCCGCGCGCGCGGCGATCGCCGACGGAGTCAACCAGTATCCGCCCGGGCGCGGTTTCCCGGACCTCCTCAAGGCGATCGCCGAGCACCAGCACCGGTTCTACGGGCTCACGGTGGATCCGGCGACCGAGATCGTCGTGACCGCCGGTGCCACCGAAGCTCTCACCGCGACGCTGCTGGCACTGATCGACGGGCCGGACGACGAGGTCGTGGTCTTCGAGCCCTACTACGACTCCTACGCGGCCGCGGTGGCGCTCGCGGGGGCTCGCCTCCGCACCGTGCCGCTGCGGGCACCCGATTTCCAGCCCGACCTGGAGCAGCTCGCCCAGACGGTCTCCGACCGGACGCGGATCATCCTCGTCAACGACCCGCACAACCCCACGGGAGCGGTCTTTAGCGAGGAGGTGCGCCGGGAGGTGGTGCGAGTGGCCGCGCGGCACGACGCCGTGATCGTCACCGACGAGGTCTACGAGCACCTCACGTTCCACGAACCGCACACGCCGATCGCGACCCTGCCCGGAGCCGCGGAACGGACGCTCACCATCTCCTCGGCCGGGAAGACCTTCTCGGCGACGGGATGGAAGATCGGCTGGGTGCACGGACCGGCGGCGCTCATCACCGCTGTCTTGACCGTCAAGCAGTACCTCACCTACGTCAACGGCGCGCCCTTCCAGCCCGCTGTCGCCGTCGGCCTGCGCCTGGACGACCGGTTCTTCCGCGATGCCGCGTCGCTGCTGGCGCGCAAGCACGCGATCCTCGGTGAGGGTCTGCGTGCAGCCGGCTTCGAGGTCCACGCACCACAGGGCGGGTACTTCACGGTGGCCGACGCGACCGCTCTCGCCGGCCACGACGCGGCGGCCTTCTGCCGTGCACTCCCGGAGCGCGCCGGAGTCGTGGCCATCCCCCTCACCGCCTTCGTCTCCCCCGCACACCGTGCCGACTACGCGGGGCTGGTCCGTTTCGCGGCGTGCAAGCGGGTCGAGGTGCTGGAGGAGGCGGCCGTCCGTCTCGCGGGCCTGCGGCCCTGAGCCGATCCCGTCACCGCGGTACCACGGTGTAGCGCCGCGCCCGGAGCGAGGGGTTCGTCTCCCGGACCCTCGTGATCGCGGCGCTCTCGACGACGCCCAGCGCCACCCCCGGCTCGGCCCCGATCCCGGCACGCACGACTCCCTGGGGGTCGACGATGCGGGAGTGCCCGACGCCGATCGGCGCCGGATGGTCCGCGGCGATCACGAACACCGTGTTCTCGATGGCTCGGGCTGCGAGCAACGTCGTCCAGTGCTGTTCCTTGAGCGGCCCGCGCACCCACTCCGCGGGGACGACCAGGGCATCGGCGCCGGCGACCGCGAGCAGCCGCGACACTTCCGGGAACCGCAGGTCGTAGCAGGTCATCAGTCCGAAGCGCAGGCCCCCGACGTCGAACACGGCAGGCTCGCCGATCTCCCCCGGCTCCACCCAGTCCGACTCGGTCTGCCCGAAGGCGTCGTACAGGTGCTGCTTGCGGTACACCGCCAGGATGCCGTCACCGCGCACCGCGACGACCGCGTTCCGCACCCGCCCCGCGTCGGAGGCCTTCTCGGTGACGCCCGCGACGATGACGACCGCCAGCTCCGCAGCCAGAGCGATGAGTCCCGACACGAAGTCGCCGTCGAGGTCTTCCGCGTTGGCCGCGAGGCGTTCGTCCATCGGATCGACGAAGAAACTCGAGTACTCCGGGAAGACGACGAGCTTCGCCCCGAGCCTGGCGGCCTCGGTCGCGAGTTCGGCGATGCGCTCCCGGTTGGCCTCGCGCGAATCGGAGGGGGCGAACTGACACACGGCGACGGGAACGGCGGAGTTGTCGGACATGACGCCATCCTCTCGCACCCGCCAGGCTCGCGCCCGATTCGACGCCTCTCCGGATCCGTGATAAGTTATCTCTTGTGCCGCGGGGTGGAGCAGTTCGGTAGCTCGCCGGGCTCATAACCCGGAGGTCGCAGGTTCAAATCCTGTCCCCGCAACAAATGAAGGGCCCTCTGGCCGGGAGAAATCCCAGTCCAGGGGGCCTTTCGCATGTCCGGCGTCCGTGTGGGATCTCCTCAACGTGCCCCTCTCGTCGCGCTACCTCCCGTCCCCGGATCACTTCCGTTCCTCCGCCGGGTCCCCCAGGCCCGTCTTCGATCCGCCACGGACGGAGCCCGTGCTCCGCGCAGGTGCGCGATCAGAAGCGCTCCGCGGCAAGGCGTCCGAGGGGCGATTCTGATCCGGAATCGGGGGCGGGCACGCGAAAAGCCCCGCCCGCGATGCCCTCGGTGCCGCCTCGGGGCATTGTCCTCCCCCGGCCGGACTCTGGGAAGGCCCTCAGTCTCAGGGGCACGCAGGGGCACGATGGCCCGGCTCACCGAAAGAGCCGAAGCGAGGTGGCCTGACCAGCGCTCTCCACTGCGACACCCCATCGACGTTTCACATCGTTGAAAGGAAGAGGAAATGAGAGCAGTAGTGTACGAGGGCCCGCGTACGGTCAGTGTCACCGACGTACCGGATGCCCGTATCGAACGCCCGACCGACGTGCTGGTCCGCATCACGACGACGGACATCTGCGGATCGGACCTGCACATGTACGAAGGCCGGACGAGCTTCGAGACCGGCCGATGGTTCGGCCACGAGAACCTCGGCGAAGTGATCGAGGTCGGCAGCGGCGTCGACAAGGTGCGAGTCGGCGACTACGTCGCGGTCCCCTTCAACGTCGCCTGCGGACACTGCAAAAACTGCGAGCGGGGCTTCACCAACTATTGTCTGACCGCGCAGCCCGTCCCCGAATGGGCGGGAGCTGCCTACGGCTTCGCCGACATGGGGCCGTGGGCCGGCGGCCAGGCAGAACTCCTGAGGGTGCCCTGGGGTGACTTCAACTGCCTCCGCCTGGGAGAAGACGCCGCGGAGAAGCAGAACGACTACGTGATGCTCGCGGACATCTTCCCGACCGGCTACCACGCCACGGGGCTCGCCGATGTGAAGCCCGGGGACCAGACCGTGATCTACGGCGCGGGTCCCGTGGGGTACATGGCCGCGTACTCCGCGATCCTCAAGGGCGCGGGAAAGGTCATGGTCGTGGACCGGCATCCCGACCGGCTCCGCAAGATCGAGGAGCTCGGCGCGATCGCGATCGACGACTCCGCGGTGGATCCTGTCGAGGCGGTCAACGAGATGACGATGGGCCTGGGTGCCGACAACGGATGCGAATGCGTCGGCTACCAGGCGCACGATCCGAGCGGGAATGAAGACCCGGCCCTCACCCTGAACCGGCTCGTGAAGTCGGTGCGGTTCACGGGACAGATCGGCGTCGTCGGGGTGTTCATCCCGCAGGACCCGGGTGCTGCGGATGACCTGGCCAGGCAGGGCAAGCTCGCCTTCGACTTCGGGGAGTTCTGGTTCCGCGGCCAGAAGCTCGGCAGCGGGCAGTGTCCGGTGAAGAAGTACAACCGACCGCTGCGCGACCTCATCGCCGGAGGCAAGGCGACTCCCTCCCGCGTCGTCAGCCACGATCTCGCCCTCGACGAGGCGCCGCAGGCGTACGAGCACTTCGACAACCGGGACGACGGCTGGACGAAGGTCGTGCTGCACCCGGATCACACGTCGTCGGCGGCGTGACCCGGCGCGTGCGAGAGCGACGACGATGAGGACGGACGGCGGGCGCAAGCGGCGATACCCGGTGTCCGGCGCGGGGCGTGCGGACCCCGGCCGGGCGATCGCGTTCAGCGATGCGATCATCGCCATCGTCATCACGCTGCTCGTGCTCGACCTCCGGCCACCCCGAGCCGAGGAGGGCGAGCTGCTGCCCGCCCTCCTCGAGGAGTGGCCGACCTATCTGGCGTACGCCGGCTCCTATGTCTATCTCGCCGTCATCTGGCTGAACCACAAGGCCGCCTTCACGCGGATCCGGGAGATGGATCGCGGTCTGCAATGGGCCAACCTCGGCATCCTCGCAACGCTCGCACTGGTCCCATGGCCCACGGCCGTGATCGCGGAGACGGCGAGGACGGGGAATCTCACGGACGAGAGGGTCGCGGTGGCTCTGTATGCTCTCGTCGGGGCCCTGCTGTGCTCCTCGTGGCTGGTCTTCTTCTCCTATTTGGCCCGTCACCCCGACCTCACGAAGGACGACGTCGACGACGCGTACTTCGTCCACGAGCGTCCGCGCGCTCTCGTCGGGGTCGCGCTCTACCTCGCTGCCGGAGTCCTCGGCGTCGTCGTGCACCCGCTCGTCGCGTCGATCATCTTCCTCGCGCTTCCGGCGTTCTACGGGTTGACGAGCCACGGCCACGACCACGGGCCGCAACTGTTGTCCCCCTCGCGCTCCTAGGCCGTGCGCGCCGATCCCGTGCGTACCGGCAGTTCGCCCTCTCCTCTGGAAGGATCGAGGCGTGAGCCGACCAGTCGACATCGATGAGCGCGTGGCGGCCGAGCTCGTCGCGGAGCAGTTCCCTCGTTGGGCGCACCTGCCCGTACGCGCGGTGGCGCGTCAAGGCTGGGACAACAGGACGTTCCGCCTGGGAGACGAGTTGTCGGTTCGGCTCCCGCGCGGCGAGGCCTACGCCGCAGCCGTGCAGAAGGAGCACAGGGCGCTCGCGTACCTCGACGGACGACTCCCGGTCGCCGTTCCCTCCGTCGTGGCGCTCGGGGAACCCGGCCGCCAGTACCCGTTCCCGTGGTCGGTCCGCCGCTGGCTGGCCGGTGACACCGTCGACGACGCCGCGCGGCTCGACCGTATCCGCCTCGCCAGCGACCTCGGGAGCCTTCTCGGCGTGCTGAGGTCTCTTCCCGTGGACGCGGGAGAGCCGGCCGGCCGGCACTCGTTTCATCGCGGCTCCCATCCGAGCGTCTACAGCGACGACGTCGACGCCGCTCTGGAGCGATTGGACGGCACCGTGGACGCGGCGCTCTGCCGGAGCGTGTGGCGCACCGCGACGACGAGCGCGTGGGAGTCAGCGCCCGTCTGGTTCCACGGCGACGTCGCCGTCGGGAATCTCCTCGTCAGTGACGACCGCCTGTCGGCCATGATCGACTTCGGCACCTGCGGCGTCGGCGATCCCGCCTGCGACCTCGTGATGGCGTGGACGTACTTCGAAGGGGAAGCTCGTGACGCCTTCCGCGCCGCAGCGGGCCTCGACGCCGCGACGTGGCGACGAGCTCGCGGATGGGCGCTGTGGAAGGCGCTGGTGACGCTGTCCCGCGGGTCAGGACCAGGCGGCGACGACAGCTGGCGTGTGCTCCACGAAGTGCTGACCAGCCCCCTCTGAGGCTGTCAGGTCTTCGCCGTCAGCGGACGACGGCGGTGGGGGCCGCGAGCGCCGCGAGCACCTCGTGGCTGATGGAGCCCAGAAGGAACCGGGCGACGGCCCCTCGTCCATGCGAGCCGACGACAGCGAGGCTGGCGGTGGCGGCCGCCCGATTGATGACTTCGGACGGGTATCCGCGTTCGACACGGGGCCGGATCTCGAGGCCCGGATACGCGGGGCGCAGTCCGGCGAGGGCCACGGCGAGGGTCTCTTCGGACAGCTCCTGCATGGAGGACAGATACTGCTCGGGGTACGCCCTCGATCCCCGCGGAAGAGGGACGGGCGTCCACACGGTCACCGGGATGAGGGGTTCCCCGAGACGGTCGGCTTCCGCAGCGGCGAAGGCGACGGCAGCCTCCGAGATCGGCGACCCATCGACGCCGACGACGACGCCCCGGCGGTCGCGCGTGTCGACGTCCGGGATCACCACGACGGGGCAGGACGAGTCGGCGACGATGCGCAGACCGTGCACACCGCGCCGAGGGCTGTCGGCATGATCCGATCGGAAGTCGCTTCCGATCACGAGGAGGTTCGCCCCCGCCGTGGTGGAGACGAGCTGTCGGACCGGGTCGCCGCGGAGCACGACGATGTCGACGTCCAGGCCCTGGGCCTTCAGCGTCTCCGCGTGCTCCTCCAGCAGACCGCGCGCCGCCGCGATCGCGGCGTCGACCACCGGACCTTCCCCGACAGCGCCGACCGCTCCGCCCACGACGCTCGCGAGGAGCAGACCGGCCTTCCGCGACCGTGCGCGAAGCGCGGCCCACTCCAGTGCTCGTCGTCCCGCCGACGTGTCCACCACTCCTACGACGATGCGCTCAGTCACGACAACCTCCCTGTTCCCCTCCACCCTCCCATGCCACCCGCTCCCCGCGCGACGGTCCGTCCCGGACAAAACCCTCCGGCGGCACAGGCGGTCGCGCCGGCTCAGGCCGCCCGCGCGCGAGGTCGCCTGATGCCGCGCGGGCGCCTCGTGCCACGGGGCACGTTCCCTCTGCCGTGTGCGCACTCCCGGACGCCGCGACAGGCGCCCGCGCGAACGCAGGCTTCAACAGCGGGTGTCGCCTGACGACGCGCGGGCGCCGGTGTGCGCGAGCCGCCTCCGCGCGTTCGAACCGCCAACCACGGGCGTTCTCCGTGACCTCCTGGAAGCCCGGCCAGCTGGTGCGGTCCCTCGGGTCGTCGACGGCGACGAGGACCGCGCGTACGCCCCCGAGTTCCCTGCGCACCGGGACCCCCCTCGCTTCCGGCACGCGCACCCACGAGTGCTGTCGACGTCGCCATCAGCACGACCTCTGTGGAGCCCACGTGCGCGAACCCCGCCCGTGCCAGGGCCGCGCGCACGTGGGGCCAGGCGGCGGGAACCCCGGCGGCTCCGGGGAACGGGAGCTGGCCATCCGCGAACGCCGCCGCGACCGACCACGCCCGGAGCTGGGCCCGGCATGCGCGCAGCAGGACATCGATCGCCAGAGGCTCATCGACCTCCGGGAACGCCAGCGCGAACTGGATCAGCCCTGCGTCGCGATAGTCGTCACTCACGCGGGCGTCGCCGGAGAAACGCTGCAGGTGGGCCGCGGCGACGACACGCTCGCGCTGCTCCACGACGATGGTCGCGCGCTCCGTGACCCAGGGGTCGAGCACGTATTCGTCCGGCTGGCGTTCGAGGGAGCTGAGAACGGTGTTGACCGAGACCCTGACTCCCGGGATCACGGTCGAGAGATGCGCATTGACCAGGGGGTGAGCTGATCCCTCTCGTCTCGGCGGAACAGTCGGGCGCGGGGTGCGGATTGCATCGGAGGCCTCCAGATGAGTCAGGAAAGGAAGGCCGCTACCGGATGCGGTACGCCCTTGCGCTCACACGCTGAACAGCGCTCGAAGTCTCCGAGACTCCCCTCTCGTTGGCACAGGCACCCGCGTGGAATCAGTCGCTGGTGCCGGAGGTCGCCTGATGGTGCGCGACCGCCTGATGCCGCGGACGGATGTCGCGGGCACGAGCGGCAGGGAACACGAAAGGGCGCCCCAGGGGGGCGCCCTTTCATGAGGTCACTCGCCTGCGGCGGCCTCGAGCTCCAGGAGCTTCTCGACGGCCGCAGTGAGCCGCTTGTCGGCCTCGCCGAACTTCTCGAGGTCGCCCTCGGTCAGGGCCGCCTGACGGTCGAGCAGCGCCTGCTGGGCCTGCGCCAGAGCATCGGCCTGCTCGTCGGTCGGGGTGGGCGGCGTCGTCGGCGTCTCGCCCGTGTCCGGATCGGTCGTCTCCGGGTCCGTGGGTTCGACCTCGTCATCGCCGCCGGTCGCCCCGGAATCTCCGCCGAAGAGCGTGTCCAGAGCCTCGGTGAGGGTGTTCTCGAAGGCCACCCGGTCACCGAAGGCGACGAGCACCTTCTGCAGGCGCGGCAGCTGCGTGCCCTCGGAGGACTGCACGTAGACGGGCTGGACGTAGAGCAGACCGCCACCGACGGGAAGCGTCAGCAGGTTGCCGTAGATGACTTCGGACTCTCCCTGCTGGAGCAGGTTCAGCTGTGGCACCACCGCCGTGTCCGAGTTGTAGGTGTTCTGCACCTGACCGGGACCGGGCACCGTGGTGTCCGTATCGATCTCCAGCATGCGCAACTGCCCGTACCCCTCGGCCTTGACGCCCTTCTCGGCGCCGGCATCCGAGTCGACGGCCAGGTAGCCCATCAGCACGTCACGGCTGCCCCCGGCGCCCTGGGACGCGGGGATGAACGTCGAGAACATCGAGAACCGCGGTTCGTCCTGACCCGGCATCTGCATCGTCAGGTAGTACGGCGGCTGCAGCATCGCGTCGCTGCGCGGGTCGTTCGGCGTCTGCCAGCGGTTGTCCTGCTGGGCGAACGAGCCCGCCTTGTCGACGTGGTAGATGCCGAGGATGTCGCGCTGCACCTTGAACAGGTCGGTCGGATACCGGACGTGGCTCATCAGCTCGCCCGACATCTCGCTGATCGGCTTGAGGGTCGACGGGTAGACCTTCTGCCAGGTCTTCAGGACCGGGTCCTCCTCGTCCCAGGCGTACAGCGTGACCGAGCCGTCGTAGGCGTCGACCGTGGCCTTGACCGAGTTGCGGATGTAGTTGATGTCGTCGATCGCGAGCGACGGCGTCGGCACGTTCGAGTCGGCGATCGCGTCGGACAGGCTGACGCTCGTGGAGTACGGGTACGTGGAGCTCGTGGTGTAGCCGTCCACGATCCAGACGATGCGTCCGTCCACCACGCTCGGATACGGGTCGCTGTCGAGCTCGAGGTACGGCGCGACCTTCTGCACGCGCGTCTTCGGGTCACGGTCGTAGAGGATCTGCGAGTCCTCGTTGACGAGGTTCGAGAACAGGATCTGCTCCGACTGGAACTTCAGCGCGTAGAGCAGCTTGGTGAAGCTGTCGCCGATCTTCGGTCCGCCGTTCCCGGAGAACGTCGTCTTCGTCTCGCTGGACCCGTCCTTGCCCCGCGGGTAGTCGATCTCGACCGGGTCAGCACCCTCGGGCGCCCCCACGATCGAGTACTCCGGGGAGTTCTCGCCGAAGTACACCCGCGGCTCGAAGTCGCCCTGCTCGGACAGGAAGCCCGAGGTCGGGATGCCGCGCTCGAGGAACACCGGCTCGCCGTCGGTCGTACGCTGGTTGCCCGCCGCCGCGACGAGGCCGTAGCCGTGCGTGTAGACCGCGACGCGGTTGTTCCAGTTGTCGCCGTCGCCGAGACCCGACATGTCGAGGTCGCGGACGGAGACGACGGTGTCCTGCTTCACGCCGTCGATCTCGTAGCGGTCGACGTCCATGGTGGTCTGGAACTGGTAGTAGCCGCGGTACTGCTCGAGCTGGCGGACCGTCGGCGGGATGACCTTGGGGTCCATGATGCGGATCGACGCTGTCGTCTCGGCGTCGGCGCGGAGCTGACCCGCCTCGGCGTCGGTCTCGGCCTCGAAGGCCGTGGTCTCCAGGTCGGCGACGCCATAGGCCTCCTTCGTGCCGTCGATGTTCCGCTGGTAGTACTCGGCCTGATAGGCGTTCTGGTTCGGCTTCACCTGGAAGGTGGTGACCACCCACGGGTAGCCGATGCCCACCACGAGAGAGGCGACGATCAGCAGCGCTGTCGCGGCGAGCGGGAAACGCCAGCGGCCGATCACCGCGGTGATGAAGAAGAGGATGGCGACGACGGCGGCGATGATCGCGAGGATCCCGAGGCCGGGAATCGTCGCATTGGCGCCCGTGTACGCGGCACCCGTGATGCGGTCGTCCGGTTCGACGAGGGTCTTGTAGCGGTCCAGCCACAGGCTCGCCGCCTGGACGAGCAGGTACAGGCCCGCGATGACCGCGAGCTGGATACGGGCGGGCTTGGAGATCCGCAGCTCTCCCTGGCCGATCCGGACCGAGCCGTAGAGGTACGACACCAGTGCGGTGACGAGCAGGCAGAGCAGCAGGACCGCCGACACGAACGCGAGGAGGATCGAGTAGAACGGCATCGCGAACATGTAGAAGCCGGTGTCGACACCGAACTGCGGGTCGACGTCCCCGGTGGCGACGCCGTTGGCCCACAGCCACACGGTCTTCCAGTTGCCCGCCGCCGCGAAACCGGCGAAGAGACCGAAGAAGATGGGCATGCCCCACATCGCGAGTCGGCGAAGGGGTTCGATGACCTCCTGGTACCGGTCGAGCTGCGAACTCAGCCGGACGTAGACCGGACGCAGGCGATAGGCCAGCTGGATGACGACGAACAGCGGCACCGCCATGCCGAGGAAGCCGACGACGAACATCACCGCCGTCGCGATCCACTGCGTGGTGAGCACGCCGGTGAACCCGACCTGGTCGAACCAGAGGAATTCGGTGTAGAGCGACGCGAAGACGAAGAACGCCGCGATGAGCGCGGCGATGATCACCAGGGAGATACCGAGGATGCGTCGGGAGGTTCGAGGCGTGGCCGGGGGCTGGGCTGGGGTCGAGGTCACCCCTCCATCCTAGGCACCGCTCGCTGTGGGGCGGCTGTCATGCCGGTCACGGCGAGGTCACGGCGAGGGACGGCCGAACCATCGGTCAGGTGGCCGGGACCTCGCACGTCGGCAGCGCCTCGACGTCGCCGTCTTCTGCGATCACCTCGAGCGCCGCGAGGGAGTCGTCGAGGGTTGCGGTGCGGATGACCTGGAGGCCGTCCGGCACGTGCCCCACGACCTCGTCGCAGTTGGCCTCCGGCGCGAGGAAGTAGTCCGCGCCGGCGTCACGGGCACCGTAGAGCTTCTGGCGGATGCCCCCGATCGGCCCGACGGTCCCCTCGGCGTCGATCGTGCCGGTCCCCGCGACGTCCTTGCCGCCGTTCAACTCGCCGGGCGTCAGGGTGTCGATGATGCCGAGGGCGAACATCATGCCCGCGCTGGGACCGCCGACGTTGTCGAGCTGGATCGTGACGTCGACCTCGAAGTCGTAGTCCGTGCGCAGGGTGATACCGATCAGCCAGGTCGTCGTGCCGTCCTGGGTCTGCTCCTCCGGCGTGATCTCGACCGTCTGCTCCGCGCCGTCGCGGCGCACGGTGAGCGCGACCGGTTCACCACCCGCGTCCTGGATGGCTTCGCGCAGGGCCGTCGCGGAGGTCACCGGGGTCCCGTCGATCGCGGTGATCACGTCGTCAGCCTCGAGGACGCCGTCGGCCGGCGACCCGTCGACCGCATCGACGACCACGACCTCGGCGCCGGTGTCGTAGCCGAGCTCGTTCAGCGCGGCGGCCGTCGCCTCGTGCTGCGAATCGACCATGAGCATCGCGTTTCGCTCGTCACGTTGCTCGCTGGTGACGCCCTCGGGGAACACCGCATCCAGCGGAACGACGGCGCGGGACGAGTCCATCCACGCCAGGGCGAGTTCGAACCAGCTCGGCGTCCGCTCGCGGTTGCCCACGACCTGGACGGTCGTGAGGTCGAGCGTGCCGCCCGTCTCGTACGTCTCGGTCCCCTCGACGCTGATGAGCGGGACCTGCTCGCCGTCGGCGTTCTTCGCGGTGCCGAGCGTGTCGTAGACCGGTCCTGGGCGCTGGATCACGTAGGGCGACGGCAGGAAGGTGAGGACGGCGAGCGCGGCGAGCGCGACCACCAGTGCCCAGACACCGAGTCCGAGCTTTCCTGCGCGCGGTCGTTCCACAGCAATCCTCCGTCGTTCGCGAGCGGCGTACAGCGATCTGCCCGCTTCGGGGTCGCGCACTGAAACCTGTGACTAGCGTAGAGGCCACGGCTTCAGACGTGCTGAGAGGGCGAGCGACATGGCGGACAACGAACCGAACCCGGAGGACTTCCAGGAGTTCCTCCGACGGATGCTCTCGAACCAGGGCGGTGGTGACATCGACCCCGAAGCGCTGCGGGGCGCCTTCCAGGGAATGGACGGCTTCACGTTCGACCCGGCGATGATGCAGACGATCATGTCGCAGCTCCAAGGGGCCTTCGGCGGCGATCCGTGGGAGAACTCGCTGCGCCAAGCGCTGCACATCGCCAACAGAGAGGGCCAGGGCATCGGCGACGGCTCGCGCTCCTCCCTCGCCGACGCGTTCGCGCTCGCGAACCTGTGGCTGGGCGAGGCGACGACGATCTCCGAGCTCGCGGAGGCGCCCGTGGCCATGACCCGGGGCGAGTGGGTCGAGAAGACCCTCCCCGTGTGGAAGGAGATCGCCGACCCGGTGTCGACGAGCATCGCCGACGCACTCACGGCCGCCCTCGACACGCAGGTGCCGGAGGAGATGCGCGGCGTCGTGCAGGGCGCGGGCCGTCTGATGCGGGGCCTCGGCGGCTCGGTGTTCGCCGCCCAGTTCGGCCAGGTCCTCGGCAACCTCTCCCTGGAGGTGGTCTCCGGCGGCGACGTGGGCATCCCCGTGCTGCCGGCCGGCACCGCCGCGGTGATCCCGCAGAACCTCACGGCGTTCGGCGAGGGACTCGAGATCCCCGAAGACCAGATCGCGCTCTACATCGCGACGCGTGAGCTCGCGTACGCCCGTCTCTACCGGCACGCCAAGTGGCTGCACCTGCATGTGATGGCCCAGATCACCGATTTCGCGCGCGGCGTGACGGTGGATGTCGACGCCCTCGAGGACGTGGCGAGCCGACTCGACCCCTCGAACCCCGAGGAGCTGCGCGCGGCGATCGAGGGCGGCGCCCTGCTTCCCACCCAGACCGAGGCGCAGCGCGAGGCTCTGGCCCGTCTGGAGAACCTCATCGCCACGATCGACGGATGGGTCGACGTGGTCACGGCCGAGGCCACGTCCCGCCTCCCCGACGGCGGGCGCATCGCGGAGGCGGCTCGGCGCCGCCGTGCGGTCGGCGGGCCGGCGGAGGACGCCCTCGGCGCTCTCGTGGGCCTCAAGCTGCGTCCGCGGCGCATCCGCGAGGCGTCGGCCATGTGGCGGGCCGTGACGGACGCGGTCGGCATCGCCGCTCGGGATTCCCTGTGGGACTACCCCGACCTCATGCCGACGGCTGAGGACATCGACGACCCCACGGCACTGGTCGCCCGTCTGCAGGCCGCCGAGCGGGGGGAGCAGCCGGAGGCGGATGAATTCGACGAGGCTCTCGCACGCCTGCTCGACGGCGACGACTTCTCGGCGGACGCTCCCGCCGAGAGCGAGGACGAGGGCCCCGGTGCCGAGGGCGACGACGAGGCGCCGGAGGGCGAGCGTCCCGTCTGAGTTCGACCGTCGGCGGCGGTCGGCACTCTCCCTCCCCTGCCGCGGACCGTACGCCGTTTTCTCCACCGATCCTCACACGCCACCCGCGCTCGCTCGTTCCTCCGCAGAATCGAGTGGTGCCGCTCACTCCCACGACCCTGACCCGACTCGATCCGGGCACGCCCCTGCTCTGGCGCGATGGGACGACCCTGCAGCTCGGTCACGAGGGCGTCATCCGCATCGCCGCCTCGGCTCCCTGGGTCGAGCGGCTCCTCAGCCGCATGCGCCACGGCTTCCGGCGTGCTTCGTTCGACGTCATCGCGCATCAGGCCGGAGCGCCCCGCGAAGAAGCCAGACAGCTCCTCGCGCTGGTCGAGCCCGCGTTGCAGGAGGAGCCGCCCCTCCCCTTCCCCGCCCGGGTGACCTCGCTCGGGCTCATCGACCACCGCGCGGAGCCGCGGCTGCGGGAGGCGCTCGCGGACGAGGGTGTCCCGCTCGCCGACGATGACGGCGCGGTCGCGGTCACGGTCGTCCTCGTGCCCGGGATGGCGGCCGCGAGGCAGTTCACCGGGCTCCTCCGCGCCGACACGCCACACCTGCCCGTGGCGGTGGAGACGGGTCGGGTCACCGTCGGACCGCTCGTGCTCCCCGGCATCACGCCCTGCCTGGCCTGCCGGGATGTCGAGGACGCCGCCCGGGACGAGGCCTGGCCCCTGGTTCACAGTCAGCTCGTCGCGCGCGATCCCGGACGCATCCCGCTCGCGCGACTGGCAGCGGCGGGCGCGGTCGCCGCCGGGCTGCTCGCGGCCACTGCGCCTGCCCGGATCGCACAGATCAACGCGGACGGCGGGATCGTGTGGCGTTCGGTGTCGTTTCGCGAAGAATGCCTGTGCCGCGGGCCGTCGTCCCCATCTCCGCCAGGAAGCGCGACGGTGCCCGTTCGCCCCGACCGGCCGAGCGTGCCCACGACAGTTCCAGCGTACGCGCAGCCCGCGTGACCCCGACGTATGCCAGCCGACGCTCCTCGTCGATCGCCTCGAACGTGGTCGCGTAGGAGATCGGCAGGGATCCTTCTGCCCACCCTGCGAGGTAGACGTGCGGCCACTCGAGACCCTTCGCCGCATGCAGGGTCGACAGCGTCACGGTCCGCATCGTCGGCTCGTGCTGATCCTTTGCGCGCGCCATGAGCTCGTCGCTGAACGATCGGAGCGTCGTCTCCGGTCCGGCCTCTTCCGCGAGCCGCAGGATGGCGCGGCGCGCCTCCCAGCCGTCACGCTGGGCACCGCCCGCCACCGGCGGCTCCTCCGTGAGGCCCAGTTCACGGAGGACACGACGTACCCCGGGGAGGAAACCGTGTTCCGTCGGCGCCACCGCGGCGGCACGGAGCGCGAGGATGGCCTGTCGCACCTCCGGCATCGCGAAGAAGCGCGTGCCTCCCAGCACCGACGTCGCGATGCCTTCCGCGGCGAGCGCCTGCTGCAGGACCGCGGACTGCGCGTGAGCGCGGTAGAGCACGGCGATCTCCGCCGGGGAGGCGCCGCCGGCGATGCGGGCCGCCACCCCGGCCGCGATACCCGCCGCCTCTTCGGTCTCCGAATCGTACGCGGTGACCGTGGGCGGGTCGGCCGAGAACTGCTCGCGCGCCGGCACGAGCTCCAGCGCACCCGGCCGGCCGTGCATCAGGGCGTTTGCCGCCGTCAGGATCGGCGCCTGCGACCGATAGTTCGTCTCCAGCCGGACGACCGTGGCATCCGGGTGCCTCCGTTCGAACTCCAGGAGGAACCGCTGCTCCGCCCCCGCGAACGAGTAGATCGTCTGGCTGGCGTCGCCGACCACGCAGATGTCGTGCCTGTCGCCGAGCCACAGCTCGAGGAGCCGGTTCTGCAGCGGCGACACGTCCTGGAACTCGTCGACCGTGAAATGCCGGTACTGCTCGTGGACCGCCGCCGCGACTCGGGGCTCGGTCTCCAGCATCCCGGCGCACGCGAGCAGCACGTCCTCGAAGTCGAGCTGATGGCGCTCGTCCTTCAGCGCCTCGTAGCCGCGCATGAGCTCCACGAGCTGGGTGGCGTCGATGCCGCTGACCGGACGGCCGAGCTCGCCGTAGCGGTCGATCGAGATCATGGAGACCTTGCGCCACTCGATCTCGGAGGCGATGTCGCGCAGGGTCGCCGTGCTGGGGCGCAGGCGGATCGCATCGGCCGCCTGGCCGAGCATGCGCACCTTGTTGTCGATGATCGAGGGGGCCGGCGCTCCCGCCAGCGTCGGCCAGAAGAAGTTGAGCTGGGCCAACGCGGCGGCGTGGAACGTGCGCGCGGCGACGCCCTCCACTCCGAGCGCACGGAGCCGCCCGCGAAGCTCCCCCGCTGCTTTCGCCGTGAACGTCACGGCCATCACCCGCGAGGGGGAATAGGCCCCGGTGTCCACTCCATGGGCGATCCGGTGGGTGATGACACGGGTCTTCCCCGTTCCGGCTCCCGCCAGCACCGCGACCGGCCCCCGCAGAACCGATGCCGCCGCTCGCTGCCGCTCGTCGAGGGCATCGAGTGCGCTCACGGACGCTCCTCGAACCAGTCGACGATCAGAGCGCGCGCGATCGATGCAGGCCCCGGCAGGCCGACCGGGCCGTCGCCGGCGAGCGCCGAACCGATCTCGGCCCGCGTGAACCAGCGCACGTCGATGATCTCCTCGCCGTCCGGCCGCGCCGCCGCCTCGTCCGCGGTGACGGCACGGAAGCCGACCATGAGCGAACGGGGAAACGGCCACGGCTGGGAGGAGACGTAGCGCAGCGCGGAGAGCCGGACGCCGGATTCCTCCTCGATCTCCCGATGCACCGTGGCCTCGAGCGACTCGCCCGCCTCCGTGAACCCCGCGAAGCACGAGTACATGCGCCCGCCCCAGTTCGCGTTGGCTCCGAGGAGGAGCCGGTCGCCGTCTTCGCTCTCGACGGCGACGATCACGGCGGGGTCGGTCCGCGGGAAGTGCTCGCGGCCGCACACGAGGCACCGCCGTGACCACCCCGCGTTCCGGAGCTCGGTGCCCCCGCCACAGGTGGGGCAGAACGGTGCATCCCGGAGCCAGCCGGCCAGCGCGACCGCGCCCGAGAGCACCTCCGACTCGACCGGATCGAGCCGTCCGCCGATGTCCCGAAGGCCGAGCCACACTTCGTCCGGTGCGGTGTCGAGAGCGTCCGTCTCGGGCGGCAGGGCCGCGAGCAGCAGCGCGGCGCCGTCGGCGTCCCGTCCCAGGAGCGCCCAGGTAGCGTCGGCCACCTCGTCCGCGGAGACCCGCAGCAGAGCGGAGGCGACGATGCGCACCCGTCCCTCGCGCACCCCGATGACGCGCGTGGCGGGATCGCTGCGCAGCCGATCGAGCACGCCTTCCTCGTCGCGGAGCTCGGCGGCACGGTCGAAGAACGGGCGCGGAATGCTCATCGACTCCCCTTTCACGGGCGTGGCGGAGGCGGGACCGCCCCTGAGCCGACCTACCCTGGGGGCATGGGACGCTCTCCATTCACTCTAGCCGCGGCGGTGACGGCTGCACTTCCCGGCGCGGAGGTCACGGGCACCCGCACGCTCACCGCCGATGGCGACGGCCGCTTCGACTCCGCCGTCGCCACGCTGGCGGACGGTCGCGAACTGGCGATCCGCGTCGCGGACGACGACGATGCCTCGCGAGAGCTCGCCGCCGAGGCCCTCGCGCTCCGTGCGCTCACGGACGGCGCCCGTGCCATGCTCCCGTTCCGCGCCCCGGCGTACATCGGCGAGACCCGGGTCGGCGAAGGACGCGCGCTCGTGACAGAGCTGCTGCCCGGGTTCCAGATCGAGGCGTCGATGGTGCCGGCCGGGCGTGGCGCCGCCGAGTCGATGGGGGCCGCGATCGCCGCCGTGCATGCCCTGCCGACGTCTGTCGTCCGAGGGGCCGGGCTGGTGATGCGGAGCGCCGAGGAGAGCCGCGCCGAGCTGGAGCGCCTCGTCGACACCGCCGCTGCCACCGGCCGCGTCCCCGCTCGTCTCACCGTGCGCTGGCGGGAAGCCGTCGCCGACGACGAGCTGTGGCGGTTCGAGTCGACGGTGGTGCTCGGTGGGGCGCAGGCCACGTCGTTCCTCTTCGACGACCATCCCGAACGCGGCCCTCAGGTCACCGGCATCATCGGCTGGCACGGCCTTGCGGTCGGCGACCCCGCGCTCGACCTGTCGTGGCTGTCTGCGGCCCCCGACGCGGCGGCCGACGTGCATGGCTCCTACGCACGCACCCTGGAGCGCGCCCCGGACGCCGGCTTGGAGATCCGCGCGCGGCTGCTCGCCGAACTCGAATTCGCCCGCTGGCTGGTCCACGGTGACGCCCTGCGGCGCGAGGACATCGTCGACGACGCGGCGGCCCTCCTCGACGCTCTCGCCGACGGCCTGCGTGACGATTCCCTCGGCGCGCCGGGAGACCGCCGGTCGGGCGTGGATTCCGCCCTGGACGCTCTCGACCGGGTACCCGTGGCCACCGCGCCCGAGGTCGACACCTCGATGCAGACCGACGCCTACAACCCGGAAGAGCTCTGGGCTGCGGAGACGGACGACGCGGATCGCGAGGATCCGGCCGTGCCGGCCTCCGTGACCGCGAGCGTCGAGCAGCCGAGCGCTTCCGCGCATCCCGACACCGACCGTCGCGCCGCCGCCGCGAGCATCGACACCGAGGACCTCTCCGGGCTCACGATGCGCTTCACCGGAGGAAGCGGTCGTGACGACAACACCGCATCCTCCCAGGCGGTCACGGACGACGACGACTCGGACGAGGCTCAGCGCGCCGCGCGGGCGGCGCTCCAGCGCTGGAAGAGCTCCTCCTCGGAGTAGACGCGGTCGCCGCGGATGACGAGGTCGTCGGCCACGTAGTAGAGGGCCACGTCGATCTCGTCGAGCGGGACGTCGAACCGCCGGTGATAGGCGAGCCGGTAGAGGGCGAGCTGCAGCATGCGCTCCTCGCGCTCTCGGGGTGTGCGCGGGGCCCGCCCCGTCTTCCAGTCGACGATCTCGATCCTGCCGCCACGGTCGGCACGGCGGTACACGGCATCGAGCTTGCAGATGACGATGTGGGCGCCGGCCGCATCCGGCCGTGCGCTCTGCAGACCCGCCCCGAGCGCGAAATCGATCTCGATCTCCACCGCAAGCGGCTGCAGCGGCCCCCACTCGCTCCGCTCGAAGGTCTCCTGCAGTGCGGCCAGGTCAGCGGCATCGGCGGCGGCTCCCGGCGCCAGACCGTCCAGCGGGACATCCCCCTCCGGCTGGTCCTCATCCTGCTCCCACAGCGCCTCGTCGACTCGGGCGCCGACGCCCACGAGCTCGGAGCGCTGCTCGACCCACGCGTGGAACAACGTCCCGAGTCGGGTCTGGCGATACGGGCGCTCGGGCATCGGCCGCACGAGCGAGGACAGGGTCCCGGTGTAATCCGTGACGTAGTCCTTGAAGCGGGAGGCCGGCACTCGCGTCGGCGCCTCCGCATCCGTCCCGCGCTGGCGCGCCGCCCGCTCGGCCAGCAGTCGGCGCAGCTCGTCCGTCGGCGCCCCGGTGTCGTCGCTCAGGGCCTGCTCCACGGCCGCGGCCGCCGCGCTCACCACCGCCCGACGCGCACCGAGCGGATCGAGCGGCCAGTGGAGAGTAGCCCCCGGACCGTCGTAGGGGTTCTCGTCCGGGTCGACCGGAGGGATCTCGTCCAGGCCCCGCACGTCGATCGCCTCGAGGAGATAGGGGCTCGGCGTACGCGGGGCCTTCTGTCCCGCCCAGTGAGCGCCGCTGAGCAGCAGATCGCTCTTGGCACGGGTGATGGCCACGTACGCGAGGCGACGCTCCTCCTGCCGCTGGTACTCGCGATACGCATCCTTGAACCGGCGCAGCGCGCCGCCGTGCGGATTCGCCTTCGTCACACCGCCCGACAGCGACGCCTGCGCGAGTTTCTGCCGGGTGGCGGGATCGGTCTCCGCCGCCATGGCCTCATCCGGATCCCACGTGAAGCGCGGGAGCGCGTCGCGGTCGCCTCGCAGCGCGAAGGGGACGACGCCGAAACCGAACCAGCCGGACGTGTCGGACACGCGACCCGGCAGCTCGTCCACGACGAGGCGCACGACCGCCACCGCGTCCCACTCCAACCCTTTGGACCCGTGAATGGTGAGCAGTTGCACGACGCCGGGCTCCGGCGGTTCCGGACGTGGCATCAGCTCGTCGGTGCTCTCCGCCTTGTCGAGCCAGGCGAGCAGGCTGCCGATCGTACCGCGTTCGTCGGCGGCGAGGAACGCACGCACCTCGTCCGCGAAGGCGCGCAGCTGAGTGGACGCCACGCGCGCCGGGCCGCGCGTCTCGTTCGCCGCGAGCTCGATGTCCAGCCGCAGTTCCAGCTCGATGAGCCGGATCACCTCGGGGATCGGCTGGGAAGACGCCCGGCGGAGACGCTCCAGCATCTCCCCTGCCGCACGGATCCGTGCTCGACCCTCCGGGGTGATGCCCTCCAGCAGCCGGTAGTCGTCGCGGACCGCGCGCACGACGTCCACCGCATCGACGATGGAGACGGCCTCGTCAGCGCCGCGGGACGACCGGAGACGCGCCCGCACCTCCTCCGGCAACGGGACCAGCGCGGTGTCGCGTTCCGCCAGCGCCCGTCCCAGCTCGTACAGCGCCGCCATGTCGGCCACGCCGACGCCGAAGCGCGGGCCGGTGAGGAGCCGGATGAGTGCCGATCCGGCCGTCGGGTCGTGCACCACCCGAAGGGTCGAGACCACGTCCACCACCTCGGGGGTGGCCAGCAGACCACCCAGTCCGAGGATGCGGTGCGCGATCCCTCGGGCGGCGAGCGCAGCGGCGAAGGTCTGCATGTGCCGCTTGGACCGGAACAGGATCGCCCCGGTGTGCGGGGTCGTCGTCCTCGCCTCGTGCGCCGCGCGGCGTTCGGCGAACCACGCCGCCACCTCGTCGGCTTCGTCGTCGACGGTGAAGGGATAGCGCACGGCGACCGAACCCTCGCCGGCACCGGGGCGCGGCTCCAACGGCGGCACGTCGAGTCCGGGCCGCTGCAGCGGTTCGAGTACCCGGTTGGCGACGTCGAGGATGCCCCGGTCGTTGCGCCAGCTCGTCATGAGGCTGTACGTGCGCACCTCGCCCGCGCTCGAGAAGGACCGTGGGAACGCATAGAGGTTGTCCGCGCTGGCACCGCGCCATCCGTAGATGGACTGATGCGGATCACCCACCGCCATCACGGCAGCATCCCGGAACAGCTCCGCCAGGAAGCGGGTCTGGATCACGGACGTGTCCTGGTACTCGTCCAGCAGCACGACGCGATGCTGCTCACGGAGCTCGGCTCGCACGTCCTCAGCCGACTCGACGATGTCGTAGGCCCCGGCGACCTGGTCGGCGAAGTCCAGCACTCCACGCCGGTCCTTCTCCGCGCTGTACTCGCGGACGAGCCGGGTCAGCGTGGGCAGGCTGAGCAGGTTGACGGCGGCCTTCTCGACGTCCGCGTTGCCCCGGTACGGCGCGAAGGCGGTAGCTTGCGCCGTCGCCAGCCGGTCGGCTTCCGCGAGATCGACGCGATGGTCGAGGGCCTCCGCGGCGAGACGCTGCACCGCGTCGATCACCGTCCCGAGCGCGTAGTCGACCTCCTCCAGCTCCGGCAGATCACTGCGGAGGACGACTTCCCTCGCCAGCATCCAGGAGGCGGCCTGGCTGAGCATCGCCACGTCGGGGTCCCGCCCGATGCGCGCCGCATGCTCGCGGACGATCCCGTCGGCGAAGGCGTTGTAGGTCGAGACGCGCGGCCGGATCATGAGGTCGTCGGCGGAGCGGACCGCCCCCGGCACCCAACCGGTGTCGTGAAGCTCCGCGAGCTCGTCGAGGACGTGTGCACGGACGAGCTCGCGTTGGCGCCCGGGCGTGGCCTCTGCCACCCGGTGCAGCGCGCCTCGGGCCACGATCTCCCGCAGATGAGGGAGGAGCCCCCGACGTCCGTACTCGTCGACGAGGGCGAGTCGGGCGCCGATACGCTCCGCGAGTTCGCCTGCGGCCTTGCGGGTGAAGGTGAGTCCGAGGACCTCGTCCCGCCGGACGTGCCCGTTCGCCACGAGCCAGACGACCCGCGCCGACATGGTCTCCGTCTTGCCGCTCCCGGCGCCGGCGACGACGAGCGCAGGTTCGAGCGGGGCCTCGATCACCTGCTGCTGGGCGGGGGTCGGCGTCGGCAGTCCGAGCGCGGCGGCGAGGTCGGTCGCCGACAACAGGGCGCCCGTGGATCCTGCGGTCATGCACTCACCGCCGGCACGGTGTGGATGCGACACGGGTGCACACGGCGCTGGGTGTCGGCGCAGTGGGCCTCGACCTGAGCGGTGAAGCTCGCCGCCGACATGCCCCGCGCGACCTCGGCGACCCGATTCAGGAACCGCGATCGCGCTTCTGCGTCGAGGGCGTGCTGATGCGCGACGCGGTAGTCGCTCTTGGCCAGGGTCTTCGACACGATCACGAGACGCGCTCCTCCGAGGGAGGTCGGCGAGGCACCGGGGACGAGCCCCTCCTGCACGGCGATCTGGTACGCCGCGAGCTGGGCGTGGTCGATCACGCCGCCGTCGGATTCCGGATCGGTCTTGCCCGTCTTCAGGTCGACGACCACCGTCGTCCCGTCGTTCGCGCCGGCCATCGCCTGCCACCCGCGACCTCGGGCGTGACCGTGCTCCCCGCCACCGCGCGGGTACGCCTCCACGCGGTCGATGTAACCGTGCACGATCGCGCGGTGCCCGCGTTCCTCTCCAACCGGATGGACGGTGGGCTCCCCGCTCTCGCCGGAGACGTCGACGGCGAACCGGAACTCGACCTCGCTGCCGAGGACGCGGCCGCCGTCCCTGGCCACCTCGCCGAGGTACGTGTGCAGCCGATCGACGAAGAGGTCGGCGCGGCGACGCTCCTTGCGTCCGATCCATGCCGTCTCGAAATCGAGCTCGGGCCAGTGCTCCTCGACGATCGCCCGCATGCGCTCGAGATCCCCGTCCGGGACTCGTTCCATGGCTTCATGGACGATGGTGCCGATCCCGGCCGTGGGCGGCATGACCGTGTCACCGCCGAGCGCGGACACGACCCAGTTGAGGCCGCACTCCTCATAGGATTCGACCGCGGAGGGCGACACGCGTGCCCCTGCCGTGGCGAGGTCGCGCAGCGGCGCCGAGGTCGAGGGCGGAGTGATGCCGTACCACTCGTGAGGGTGCGCCCCCGGCACGCCCTCTCGTGCGAGGACGGCGAGCTGGGTGGCGGCCTCGCGGCGGACCGGCTCGGCGTGCGCGGTGGTGAGGACGCGACGGTGACGGGCGACGAGACCGCGGAGGGTGAGCGGATGGTCGGCCGAGGCATGGCGCTCCGGCGGGCCCGGCGGGGGCAGGAAGCCGAAGAAAGCGCTGGGCGACAGATCGTCGTCGTCCACCGCGGTGATGAGAAGCCGATGTCGCGCCCGGGAGATCGCTCGCACGAAGAGACGGAGTTCGTCGTGCAGAGCGGCCCGACGCCGGTCGAGCACGCCCGGCACCTCGACCGGGGTGCCGGTCCGCGCCGCGGCGAGCGCGTCGGCCAGCCGCCATGTCTGGAGCAGACCGCCGCGGAGCCGGACGTTGGGCCAGACGCCGTCCTGGACTCCGGCGACGACCACGGCATCGAACTCCGTGCCGAGCGCGGTCGCCGGCGTCAGCAGCGTGACCGTGCCCGGCCTCTCGGGCGCCGACAGCGTGTCCTCCGGCACCTCGCTGTCGAGGATGTCGCGCACGAAGATCTCCGGGCGCTCGTCGGGGGTGCGCTCGACGAAACGCTTGGCGGCGTCGAAGAGTGCCACGAGAGCATCCAGAGACCGGGCCGTCTCGGCGCCGGTGGGCAGCAGCGAGATCTCCCGCCACGCCACCTGCAGCCGCCGCCCGTCCACCGCCCTGGCCTGGTCCCAGATGCGCCACAGCAGGTCGTGGATGGTCTCCCCCGCCGCCGCGGCATCGGCGACCGCCGCCACCGTCTCGGCGAAGCGCTCGGCGGTGCGCGACTCCGGCGCGTCGATCAGCGTGAGTGTGGCGGGCGTGGACATCGCCGCCCGCAGCAGCTCCCGTGCCGGGGTCGACCCGCCCTGCCCCAGCTCGAGGTGCCGCAGCCGCGCGCGCAGTCGACGGAGCGCGATCGCGTCCATGCCGCCGAACGGTGTGCGCAACGCCTCCTCCCAGGCCTGCACCGTGCGCTCCTCGTCCGGGGTGAGGGCGAGCCGCACGATGCCGACGATGTCGCGGACGATGCCCTCGCTGCCCAGCGGACGCTGCACGCCGGCCGCCCTCGTGGGGATCTCGCGCGCGGCGAGTTCGGTCTCGAGTGCCGTGACCTGGCGGGTGTCGTGGGCGATGACCGCCATCCGCTCCCAGGGCACCCCCGCGCTGAGGTGCCAGTCTCGCAGGACGCCCGCGATGCGGTCGAACTCCTCGTAGGGAGACGGCGCGAGGAAGGTCGAGACGTCCGCCCCGTCGTCGTCCGCCACGGGCGAAGGCGCCCGGCGGTGGTCGACCCGCCCGGAGACGCCGATCGCCTGCGTCACCGTCCGTGTCAGAGCGGTCAGCCGGGGGCCCTGCCGGTGCGCACCGTCGAGCACGTGCACCGCGTCCAGCGCTCCGGCGAGCTGCGCGAAGAGCTCGGGGCTCGCCCCGCGGAAGGCCCCGGAGGAGATGTCGGGATCTCCGAACGCCTGCACCGCCACGCCACGGTCGCGGAGCGCCCGAACGACGCCGATCCCTCCGCGGGTCAGCTCCTGGGCATCGTCGATCAGGACGACGCGCAGCGGTGCCAGCGGGCCGAGCGTCGGCGCATCTCCGGAGCGGAGGATCCCGGCTGCTTCGCCGAGCAGCTCAGCCGCGTCGCGGTGGGCGGAACGCAGGGAGTCGAGCACGCTGCGGTACTCCTCGACGAAGTCGGCCGCCGCCGTCCAGACGGCGTCTCCTGTTGCGCGGAGTTCTGCCGGGCTCGCTCCCAGCTCCGTGCATTCCGCGAGGAACGCGCGGAGCTCGGAGCGGAACCCCTTCGAGGCACGGACCGGCTCGCTCAGGGAGTCGGGCCAGCGGATCCGGACGTCTTCGGCGTCGCCGGCGAGGAGCTCCGCGATGATGCGGTCTTGGTCGGCACCGGTGAGCAGCGCCGGTGGTTCGGCGCCCGCGCGCACCATCGCACCGCGGACGAGCTGGAATGCGAACGACCCGAGCGAGCGCGCCAGCGGTCCGGGCGTCGCCTGGCCGATGCGCACCCCGATGCGGTCGCGCAGCGCGGTGGCCGCCTGTCTGCTCGGCGTGAGCGCGAGCACCTCCTCCGGCCGCAGTCCCTCGGCGTCGAGGAGGTGCACGATGCGATCGACGAGCGTGCGGGTCTTGCCGGTGCCCGGCGCGCCGATCACGACGGCGGACGCGGTCGGCGGCGCCGCGATCACGGCTCGCTGGGCGGCATCCGACGTCATCCTTCAACGGTATCGGGAGGCGCGGACATCGGCGTCGCCACGGGCCGCCGCGACCTGTGCGCTCAGGGCGAAAACGGGCGCCAGAGCCGGACCCGCGCGTCCGGCGAGCGATAGAGTTGGCGGAGTCCGACGAACTTCAAGGAGCACGCGTGGAAATCCGCATCGGCATCATCAACACCGGCCGCGAGCTGAGCTTCGACACCGCTGCCACGGCGGACGAGGTCCGCACCCAGGTCGCCGCGGCGCTGGAGCAGAGCGCCTCGCACGTGAGCTTCGCTGACGTGAAGGGGAACTCGTACATCGTGCCGACCGCGAACCTCGCCTACATCGAGCTGGGCACCGAAGAGTCGCGCCGCGTCGGCTTCGTCGCCTGACCCGCCCGTGTACATCCTCCTCGCCCTCGTCGGCGCGTGCGTGCTCGGCATCGCCGTGCACTTCCTGATCGGCGGCCGCGACCTGCGCGGCGTCGCGGTCGCGCCCGCGATTGCGACCGCCCTCTCGGCGGCCGTCTACACGGGTCTGCAGTGGGCCGGCGTCGGCGAGGACAGCGTGTGGCTGTGGCTCGCGAGCATCCTCGGGGCCGCGCTGGTCGCGTCACTGGCGACGGCGGCTCTCACCGCCGTGCGTCGCCGCGGGGACGCGCAGGCGAAGGCCGCCCTCGGGATCTAGGACGCCAGGCCCATCGCGTCCATGCGACGCGCGTGCGCGCCCATGAGTTCCGTGTAGACCGGCTCGATGCGCGCCTCCTCGACCGCGAGGAGCTCCGGTCGCAGTGCTGACCGGCAGACGAGGATCGTGTCTCCGACGAGACGCCGTGCCCACATGGACAGCAGGGAGCGCCACTCCTCGTCGCTCTCGATCGTCTCCTGGATGATCGCCACGATCTCGTGGCGCGCGTCGTCCTCACGCAGGATCTCGGCGACCCGGCGACCGGTCTCGCCATAGCTCGAAGCCAGCGCGAGGTAGAAGTCGTCGAGCATGCCCGCCGTGATGTAGACCGCCAGGAGGGTCTCGCGCGGACGCGCACCGATCGTCTTGCGCCGGAACGCATCCAGGTGCTCGCGGAACGGGAGCATGAGCTGCGTCGGATCCTCCCCGCGCGCCGCGATGAGGTCCACGATGCCGCGGTGCTTGGTGAGCGCGGCTCCGGCCGCGCGGGACAGCGACTCCTTCTCCGCCAGCTCCGGGGTCGCCCGGATGAGGCGCGTCAGGGTCTCGAAATAGCCGAGCTGGAGATAGGCCGCCTGGCCGAGGAACCGGTTCAGCTCGGGTGCCAGCTCCGCGAAGTCGACGCGCGTCGCGTCGCTCTGCTCTCCGCGGCTGCGCAACGCCAGGGTGCGTCGGGGCGCGGCATCGCGCTGCCAGAACCACTTAACCACCAGGTGTCCCTCCCGAGTCGGCCACGACGTTCACAATACTCGGACGTCGAGCTTCTCCCTGTCCTGAGCCGCCCCTCCGGTAGGCTGTGCCTGTCCCCGCCGTCGGAGCGGGGCCCCGCGCCTGTGGCACAAGAGACGGCGTGGATCCGTTACGAGGCGATCGCACGGTCGCCGGACAGGCATCTGAACAACAGTGACAACTTTCGCCGAACTCGGCATCGATCAGGACATCGTCGACGCACTGGCCGCGAAGGGCATCGTCGATGCCTTCCCGATCCAGGAGCAGACCATCCCCCTCGGGCTCCCGGGGCAGGACATCATCGGACAGGCGAAGACCGGTACCGGCAAGACCTTCGGCTTCGGCATCCCGGTCGTCCAGCGACTCGGGAAGGACCCCGAGCCGGGCGTCAAGGCCCTCATCGTCGTCCCGACCCGCGAGCTCGCGGTGCAGGTCTACGAGGACATCGACCTGCTCACGAGCAACCGCTCGACGAGTGTGGTCGCCATCTACGGCGGCAAGGCCTACGAAGGACAGATCGATCAGCTCAAGGCCGGTGCGCAGATCGTCGTGGGCACGCCGGGGCGCCTCATCGACCTCGCCGGTCAGCGCCTGCTCGACCTCTCGAACGCGACAGAGGTCGTGCTGGACGAGGCGGACAAGATGCTCGACCTCGGCTTCCTCGCCGACATCGAGAAGATCTTCCAGAAGGTCCCTGCGGTGCGGCACACGCAGCTCTTCTCCGCGACGATGCCCGGCCCGATCGTGGCGCTGGCGCGGCGGTTCATGACCAACCCCATCCACATCCGGGCCAACGATCCGGACGAGGGGCTGACGCAGGCGAACATCAAGCACCTCGTCTACCGCGCCCACTCCCTGGACAAGGATGAGGTCATCGCACGGATCCTGCAGGCCGAAGGCCGCGGCAAGACGGTGATCTTCACGCGGACGAAGCGTGCGGCCCAGCGCTTGGTCGACGAGCTGAACGACCGCGGCTTCAATGTGGGCGGCGTGCACGGCGACATGGGCCAGGACCAGCGCGAGCGCTCCATGGCGGCGTTCAAGGCCGGCAAGAAGGACGTCCTCGTGGCGACCGATGTGGCGGCGCGCGGCATCGACGTCGACGACGTCACGCATGTCATCAACCACACGATCCCCGACGAGGAGAAGACGTACCTCCACCGTGCGGGGCGTACGGGCCGCGCGGGCAAGACGGGCATCGCGGTGACCTTCGTGGACTGGGAGGACCTGCACAAGTGGGCCCTCATCAACCGCGCCCTGGAGTTCGGTCAGCCCGAGCCGATCGAGACCTACTCGTCGAGTCCCCACCTGTACACCGACCTCGACATCCCCGAAGGCACGAAGGGTCGCCTCGTGAGCGCCCCGAAGAAGGAAGCGGTCAAGACCGAGCGCACCCGTCGTCCGGAGCGCGCTGCTGACGCCGCCGCCGAGGGCACCGCGGAGGGCGGCACCCGCCGCCGTCGCCGCCGCCGCAACAGCTCGACGCCCGTCGGTTCCACGTTCGCGGAGGGCACGACCGCGGCGACGTCCGGTGAGGGCTCGTCCGCGCAGACCGCCGACCGAGGCGCCGAGGGCGCCGGCACGCACGACGGTGCCGGCAAGGAGCACCACGACGGCAAGCCCGCGCCCGCGCGCCGCCGTCGTCGTCGTCGCGGCGGCTCCGGCACGGGGGCGGCCCCCGTCACCGGCGCCTGATCCGCGCCGTCGTCTTCCGAGGGGCGTCCGCACGGTCTTCCGTGGGACGCCCCTCGTCGTCGAGGAGCGCGCTGGGCACCTGGGGCGGATACACCCAGGCGACGAGGACCACCGAGATGATCATCAGGAGGAACCAGGAGCTGAGCTTGCTCAGCGACACGGGCTGCCACCCCTCCGCCTGGTCCGGGTACGCCCATGCCCCCCGCCCAGGTGCCGATGTTCTCGGCCAGGTAGATGAACACGGCGACTCCCGCGAACACCGCGAGAAGCGGGAGCCGGATCGTGCGACGCCAGACGCGCGCGTGCATGACCGTCGGCAGCCAGAGCGCCACCACGCCGGCGAGGAGCACCCACCGCGCGTCCCACCACCAGTGGTGCGTGAAGAAGTTGAGGTAGATGGCCGCGGCGAGGATCGCCGTCAGCCACCGTCGCGGATACCGGGTGAAGCCGAGGTCGAACAGCCGGTACACGCGCACCATGTAGGAGCCGACCGCCGCGTACATGAAGCCGCTGAACAGCGGGACGCCGCCGATGCGGAGGATGCCGTCCGCCGCATACGCCCACGAGCCGACATCGGTCTTGAACAGCTCCATCGCGGTACCGGTGAGGTGGAAGAGCACGATCACCCAGAGCTCCCGACCGCTCTCCAGACGGAACACGAGCATCGCGACCTGGATGAGTACGGCCGCGATCGTCAGGGCGTCGTTGCGGGCGAGCGCCGCGTCGTCGGGATACCAGAGCCGGGCGGCGACGATCACCACCAGCAGGGCGGCCCCGAACACGCACGCCCAGGCCTGTTTGAGGACGAAGACGAGGAACTCGGCCAGTCCGGCCCGGAAGCCCGATGCCGGCACCGAACGGAGGAAGCGGCGAGCGCTCGCGTCGACGCGGTGCTCCAGGGGGGTGGCACGTTGCATGCCTCGGACCGTATCGGCCGCTCTCGACAGAACGCCGGGAGACCGCCGACAGTCCGCCGGGGCTCAGGGACGCCGTGGGGCGGTGCCGGAGGCGCGGTCGATGATCCGGGCCACCATGTCGGGTGCCGTGGTGTTCTCGCCAGGAACGTTGGGCTTGCCCGACCCGTGGTAGTCGCTGGACCCGGTGAGGATGAGGTCGTGCGCGTCGGCCAGCTCGTGCAGGATCCGCTTCCCCGCGGCGGTGTTCTCCCGGTGGTCCACCTCGAATCCCGCCAGGCCCGCGTCGATCAACCGTTCGATGTACGGCACCGGCATCATGCGGTCACGGCCGGCCGTCACGGGGTGAGCGATGATCGGCACGCCCCCTGCCTCGGTGAGCAGTCGCACGGCGGTCAGGGGATCCGGGGCGTAATGCGGCTCGTAGTAGCCCTCCCGCGGGTGGAGGATGCCGTCGAAGGCCTCGCCCCGGTCGCGCACGATACCGCGCGCGACCAGCGCGTCCGCAATATGGGGCCGTCCGACGGTCGCGTCGAGCGTCGTCTGCGCCAGCACGTCGTCCCAGTGCAGGTCGTAGTCGCGGCCGATGTTGCGGACGATGCGCTCGGCCCGTCCGATCCGGTCGCTCCGGATCCGGTCGGTCTCGGCGCGGAGTCCCGCGTGCTCGGGATCGAACAGGTACCCGAGCACGTGTACGCTGCGCCACTCGTGCTTGGCGGACAGCTCCATTCCGGGAAGGAAGGTCATGCCGAGCGCGACGGCGGCGTCACCGGCCTCCGCCCACCCCGTGGTGCGGTCATGGTCCGTGAGCGCGACCGTCCGCACGCCGTGCCGGTGCGCCTGCCTCATGACGTCGGCAGGAGATTCGGTGCCGTCGGAGTGGTTGGAGTGCAGGTGCAGGTCGGCGGGACCGGCGGGCGGAACGGGCATCCTCCGAGCGTACCGAGCGCCACGGGCCTCGGCGCGGAATTCCGCACACCATCCGCGTCGATCCGCCCCTGCGGGGCAGCGACTTCACAGGCGGAACTTCTAGGCTGGAGGGGATGTTTCGACTCCTGGGGATCCTGCTCACCGTGCTGTTCGCGATCGCGACGGCGATCGTCGTGTGGCCGCAGTTCTTCCGCCTCGAGCAGACCTACCCGTTCGCTCAGCTCGTCGCCGCGCGCGGCCTCGTGCTCGGCGGGTTCCTGGTCATCGCGGTGGTGGCGCTGCTGCTCCTGCTCGCCCGCCCGCTTCGCGGCTTCGCCGCCTCGGTCCTGATCGTCGCCCTCCTCGGTGCCGCGGCGACCGGCGCGATCGGAGCGACCCGCGGTTTCGGCGTGGCCGCCCTCCCCGAGCGCACCGACACGAGCCTGCGGGTGCTCACCTGGAACACGGCGGGAGAGGCGGTCTCGGCCGAGCAGATCGCGCAGGAGATCCTGGAACAGGAAGCCGACGTCGTCGCGCTGCCGGAGACCACCGAAGAGGTCGGTGAGCGGATCGCGCTGATGCTGCGCGAGCAGGGGCACCCGATGTGGGTGCACCACGTGCAGTTCCGGCCGGACGTGCCGGACGGCCCCCAGTCCTGGCAGACCACCGTCCTCGTCGCTCCGGAACTGGGCGAGTACTCCGTGATCGAGTCATCCAAGGACGGCAGCAACAACACCGGGTCCGTGCCGAGCGCCGTGCTGATGCCCATCGACGGAGACGGTCCGACCATCGTCGCGGTGCACGCCGTGGCGCCGCGCGTCGAGGAGATGCAGCAGTGGCAGAGCGATCTGCAGTGGATCGCCGACCAGTGCCCTGCCGGCGACTTCATCCTCGCCGGCGACTTCAACGCCACCGTGGACCACATGGCCTCCCTCGGGGTCGACGGCGGTGACATCGGGTACTGCCGCGACGTCGCGTCCCGGACGGGCAACGGGATGTCCGGCACGTGGCCGAGTTCGTTCCCCGCCCTGGCCGGCGCACCGATCGACCATGTGATGGCATCTCCCAATTGGCGTCCCACCGGCTCCGCCGTCCTCGAGGACGCGGGCGGCAGCGATCACCGCGCCCTCATCGTGCAGCTCGAACCGGCCGGCTGATCCCCGTCCTCGCCCTCCGGGTGAGAGACTGGACGGATGAGCACCGGAGAGAACGACACGATCACCGACGAGACCGTCGAGGCGCCCGTCGAGAACAGCTCGACCAACCGGAAGCAGCCCTTCCCGCGCGGCTTCCTCGACACCATCTCGACCGGCTGGGCCGAGCGCCCGGAGACGCTGCCGGCGCCGCGCGCCCAGGCGCCGTACGCCGAGCGCCGCCGCGCCGCGGTCTCCGCCGCGTTCCCCGGGAAGCGGCTGGTCATCCCCGCCGGCTCGCTCAAGCAGCGCAGCAACGACACCGACTACGTCTTCCGCGCCCACTCCGCGTTCGCCCATCTCACGGGCTGGGCCTCCGACGCCGAGCCCGACTCGGTGCTCGTGTTCGACCCGACGGACGACGGCCACGAGGTCACGCTCTACTTCCGCGAACGCGCCGACCGCACGACCACCGAGTTCTACGCCGACGCGACGGTGGGCGAGTTCTGGATCGGTCCCCGTCCGTCCCTCGCCGGTGTCGCCGCCGATCTCCAGGTGGCCACCGCTCACCTGGACGCCTTCGCCCCGGTCGAGGGCGAGCTCGTGCTCGAGGAGGACGAGGCCCTCACCCGCTTCGTCTCCGAACTGCGCCTGATCAAGGACGACTTCGAGATCGCCGAGATGCGCCGCGCCGTGGAGATCACGGCGAGCGGGTTCGACGACATCATCCGCGAGCTCCCCGCCGCCGTCGCGCATGCCCGCGGCGAGCGCGTCGTCGAGGGCGTCTTCCACCGCCGCGCCCGGGAGGACGGCAACGGGGAGGGGTACGACACGATCGCGGCGTCGGGCCCGCACGCGTGCTACCTGCACTGGACCCGCAATGACGGCACGGTCGTGTCGGGGGACCTCATCCTGGTCGACGCCGGCGTGGAGGCCGACAGCCTCTACACCGCCGACATCACCCGGACACTGCCGGTGTCGGGGACGTTCACCGAGGTGCAGCGCCGCGTCTACGAGACCGTGCGGGAGGCCGCCGACGCCGCCTTCGCCGCGGCGAGGGTCGGCGTCCGGTTCCGCGACATCCACGCCGCGGCCATGACCGTGATCGCCGCGCGCACCGCCGAGTGGGGTTTGCTCCCCGTCACCGCGGAGGAGGCACTCGACGCGGATGCGGGCGGCCAGCACCGCCGCTACATGGTGCACGGCACGTCGCACCACCTCGGCATCGACGTGCACGACTGCGCGCAGGCCCGCCGTGAGATGTACTACGACGGCATCCTGACCCCCGGTATGGTCTTCACCATCGAACCCGGGCTGTACTTCCAGATCGACGACCTCACGGTTCCCGCCGAACTGCGCGGCATTGGCGTGCGGATCGAGGACGACATCCTCATGACCGAGGACGGGCCGGTCAACCTCTCCGCGGGGATCCCCCGCACGGCGGACGAGGTCGAGGCGTGGATGGCGCGCCTGCAGGGCTGACAGCGGATGCGCGAGGGTGAGTTGCCGCTCGACGACGAGCTCGTCGAGCGACAGCTCACCCGGGCCGCCTGACCGGAGATCAACCCCGCCGCGCGGTGACGAAGGCGTCGACCACGGGCGCGACGTCCGCTCCGACCTCGGCCGGCGGTCGGCGCCGCCCCTTCACCTCGAAGGAGTGACCGCCGCCCTCGATCCAATGCACGCGGGCGTCCTGGCACGCCGCGACGGCCTCCTCGAGCTCGGCGATCGGCTGGATGAACGGATCCGTCGTGCCCGCCACGAAGAGCTGCGGTGCCGCGATCGACGGCAGATGGGCGACCCGCGGCTTGTCCGGGCGCCCGGGCGGGTGGAGCGGGTAGCCGAGGTAGACGAGTCCGTCCACGGCGAGACCCTCCGCGGCGGCCATGGAGGCCATCCGCCCGCCGTAGGACTTACCGGTCGCCCAGACCGCGGCACCCGGAGCGCGGACGCGGGCGTCGGCGACGGCGGCTTCCCAGGTCGCGATGGCGTGCATCGCCGGACCGGGCATCCGCCGGCCCTGCTCGATGTAAGGGAAGTTGAAGCGCAGCGTCGAGAACCCCAATGCCGCCAGCCCGGCGTCGAAGCCCCCGAGGAAGGGGTGGTCCTTCCCCGCGCCCGCCCCGTGGGCGATCAGGATGACGTCATCGCGGGTGCCCTGCGTCCAGTCGGCGGACACCGAGGTCGCCCCGGTGGGCAGCGTGACCTCGATGCGGGCGGCCGTGGGCCGCTCGGTCACCGCACGGATCCGGGCGTGCCGGTTCCCGGGTCGGCCGGTCGCGGCGGAAGCCCGGGCTCGGGAGCCGGCGCGGGCTCGGGAGCCGGCGCGGGCTCGGGAGCCGGGGCCGGAGCGGGCTCGGGAGCCGGCGCGGGCTCGGGAGCCGGGGCCGGAGCGGGCTCGGGGGCCGGAGCGGGCTCGGGAGCCGGAGCGGGCTCGGGGGCCGGCGCGGGCGAGGCAGCCCCTGGCGTGATCCGCTCACCGTACTTCGGGGGCTCGTCGAGGTTCACGGGAGGCCGCGCGGGCGCGGTGCGCTGGGCACCGAGCACCTGGCGGGCCTTGGCCAGAGAGCCCGGCTGCACGGTGACCTCGTAGTGGTCCGCAGCGAACTGCGTCACGCTCGCGAAGTCTCGACGGCGACGCACGATGGCATAGGTGACGAGGCTCAGCAGCATCCCCACGGCCACCCCGATGAGGACGAAGCCGACGAAGAGCTGAATGGGGACCTCGGGATTGCCGAGCACGAGGATCGCCGACAGGAACAGGCCGATCAGCACGCCGTTGATCGCCCCGGAGCGCGCAGCGGCGGCATAGCCGAGTCGACCCGTCACTCGTTCGACCGTCCGTACGCTCTGACCGACGATCGCGATGTCTCGGGCGGGCACCTCTCCGGCGATCAGCTTCGACACCGTCTTCTGCGCGTTCTCGTAGTCGCGCGTCGACGCGACGATCTCACCGGTGTCCGTGCCGCTCGCGGGGCGATTGAGCATGCTCATCCGGCCATTCTTCCATGTCACGCTGTCTCCGGGCCGTGCGGCCCTCCGGACCGCCGCCCGTGCGAGCCGCGGGCTACGCTGGTCGAGTGAGCACACAACGGGTTTTCGCCGCGCGCCTCGCAGGGTGCGCCGTCTTCGATCCCGTCGGCGACCGGCTCGGCAAGGTCCGGGATGTCGTCGTCGTGTATCGAAGTACCGCGGCCCCGCGCGTGATCGGCCTGGTCGTGGAGATCCCCGGCCGGCGCCATGTGTTCCTCTCGATCGGCCGGGTCACCTCGATCCGCCCCGGCCAGGTCATCACCACCGGACTCATCAACGTCCGCCGATTCTCCCCGCGCGCCGGTGAGGTGCGCGTCCTCGCGGAGATGCTGGGGCGACGTGTGAGTCTGATCGACGGCAGCGGCACCGCCGTGATCGAGGACGTCGCGATCGAGCCCAACCGTCTCGGCGAGTGGGCCATCAGTCAGCTCTTCCTGCGCCGTCCGAAGACCGGCGCCTCCCCGTTCGCCAAGGGCCCGACGACCTTCGCCGCCTGGAGCGAGGTCACCGAGGAGCAGGCGCCCGGCGAGGCCCAGTCCGCCGAACAGCTGGTCGCCTCGTACTCCGAGTTGCATGCCGCCGACCTTGCGAACACGCTGCTCGACCTCCCGCAGCAGCGGATGATCGAGGTCGCGGAGGAGCTGTCCGACGACCGTCTCGCCGACGCCCTGGAGGAGATGCCCGAGGACGAGCAGGTGCACATCCTCGACCGCCTCGGCGAGGAGCGCGCGGCCGACATCCTCGACCAGATGGAGCCCGACGACGCCGCGGATCTGCTCGCCCAGCTTCCGCCCGCCCAGCTGGAGCAGCTTCTCCAGCGGATGGAGCCCGAGAAGGCGGAGGACGTGCGGATGCTCCTCCGCTACGGCCCCGACACCGCCGGCGGCCTGATGACCCCGGAGCCGATCATCCTGTCCGCCGACGCCACGGTCGCCGAGGCGCTCGCCCTCATCCGCCGCCACGAGTTGCACCCGGCCCTCGCAGCGGCCGTGTTCGTGACGCTCCCGCCGTTCGAGACCCCCACCGGTCGGCTGCTCGGTCTCGTGCACTTCCAGCGCATGCTCCGCTATCCGCCGCACGAGCGTCTCGGGGCCATCCTCGACGACAGCCTCGAGCCGGTGCCCGTCACGGCGTCGGCCGCCGAGGTCGCGCGCATGCTCGCCAGCTACGACCTCGTCTCGCTGCCCGTGATCGACGCCGCGCACCGCCTCGTCGGCGCGATCAGCATCGATGACGTCCTCGACTACCTGCTGCCGGACGACTGGCGAACACACGACAGCGACGACGTCGCCCCGCCCGTGACGGAGGCGCGCTGATGGCGCGCAAGGAGCGGGCCGCCCGGCTGGACGCCCCGGGCCGGACGAGCACCCGCCCCCGTTCCACGTCGCGCGACCGTTTTGGGCGGTTCACCGAGTGGGTCGCCCGTGCGATGGGCACCCCGGCGTTCCTCGTGATCCTCAGCCTCTTCTGCATCCTCTGGATCGGCTGGAACACGCTGATGCCGCGTGAGGTGCGCTTCGACGACGCCGCACTCGGTTTCACCGCGCTCACCCTGATGTTGTCGCTGCAGGCCTCCTATGCCGCGCCGCTCATCCTCCTCGCGCAGAACCGGCAGGACGACCGCGACCGCGTGCAGATCGAGCAGGACCGCCAGCGGGCGGAACGGAATCTCGCCGATACCGAGTACCTCGCCCGCGAGATCGTCGCGCTGCGGATGTCGCTGGAGGAGCGCAACTCCCAGGTGGTCACGCGCGACGTGCTGCGACACGAGCTGCGCGCGCTGCTGGCCGAGCTCGGCGACGTCGAGGAGAAGCCCGCGGGCGGCGCCGCATCATGAGCGTGGCCGAGAGCGTCAGGGCCGCCGTCTCGGCGGTGACCGATCCCGAGCTGCGCCGCCCGATCGGCGAGCTCGACATGGTGCGGGAGATCACGGTCGAGGACGGCATGGCGCGCGTCGGCATCGCGCTGACGATCGTCGGGTGTCCCGCCGCGGACCGCATCGAACGGGACGTGCGCGGGGCCGCCGCCGGCGTCCCGGGGATCACCTCCGTCGAGGTCGCGGTCGGCGTGATGACCCCGGCAGAGCGCAAGGCGCTCACGGAGCGGCTGCGCGAGGGTCGTCCCGCGCGGCACATGCCGTTCGGTCCGGACTCGCTCACCCGCGTCATCCTCGTGTCCAGCGGCAAGGGCGGGGTCGGCAAGTCCACCGTCACCGCGAACCTCGCCGTCGCCCTCGCCGACCAGGGCCTCGCGGTCGGGCTCGTCGACGCCGACGTCCACGGCTTCTCCATCCCCGGCCTGCTCGGCATCCCCGCCGGCACGCAGCCGACCCGCATCGACGACCTCATGCTGCCGCCGGTGGCTTACGGCGTGAAGACCATCTCCATCGGGATGTTCCTCCGCGACGGAGAGTCCGTCGTGGCGTGGCGCGGGCCGATGCTCCACCGCACGGTCTCCCAGTTCCTCACCGACGTCTTCTTCGGCGACCTCGACGTCCTCCTCATCGACATGCCCCCGGGGACCGGAGACATCGCGATCTCGATCGGGCAGCTGCTCCCCCACGCCGAGGTCCTCGTCGTGACCACCCCCCAGGCGGCGGCGTCCGACGTGGCCATCCGCAGCGGGCTCGTCGCGCGTCAGACCGGTCAGCGGGTGATCGGGGTGGTCGAGAACATGGCGGCCTACACCCTCCCCGACGGCACCGTCGTCGACCTGTTCGGCGCCGGAGGCGGGGCGGCCGTCGCCGCTGCCCTGTCCGCGCCGGGTGCTCCGGTGCCGCTGCTCGCCTCCATCCCGCTCAGCCCCGCGCTGCGTCAGGGCGGGGACGCCGGTATCCCGGTCGTCGCCGCCGCCCCGGAGGATGCGGCTGCCCTGGCCATCCGCACGCTGGCCGCCTCCCTCGCCCGCCGGGGGCGAGGGCTGGCGGGGCGCTCCCTCCCGGTGACGGTCGGGTGAGTCCGCATGGGAGGATGGTCGGATGCCGCACCGCTCCGTGACCGTGGATGAGAGTCTGCAGCGGCGGATGGCGCGGGACGCCGCGATCTACGCCCTGACCCGACCCGTCGCGATCGTCATGTGGCTCGCCCTGGCGGCCGGGCTCGTGCTCTCCGTCCTCACCCTCGGCAGCCGCGTCGCCGCCGGGGAGGAGGCCAGCAGCGTCGTGGCATGGCTCCCGGTCGCGACGGTGGCGCTCGGTCTCTATGCCGTCGTCCTGACGACGTCGAGCGCCCGTCGCGCGGTCCGTGCCGCGATGCCCGTCGATGAGGTCGTCTGGGTCGCGCTCGAGGAGGATCGGCTGCAGCTCGGGAGCGGCCGCCGCCGGTCCGAGATCCCTTATCGCACCTTCCAGAGCCTCCGCGTCGGCAAGGATGCGGTGCTCTTCAAGGTGCGCGACGCCTCCGTCGCCACGGCGATCCCGCGCTCGCTCTTCAGCGACGAGGAACTGGCTGTGCTGCGGACGCGTCTCTCCTGAGCCGAGCGGTCAGGTCGCCTCGGTGTCGAACGGCGGCCTGTTGTCGGCGCTGAACGAGGGCGGCGGGGTCCGCGGCGTCACCGGCTCGGCGATCGTCGCCGTGGCCTGAGCCGGCGTCGCGGGCTGCGGCTCCTCCAGGAACGCGTCGCGGATGATGCGCCGCGGATCGTACTGCCGCGGATCGAGCTTGCGCCAGTCCACGTCGTCGAGCTCCGGCCCCATCTCCTCCCGCACGCGGGACTTGGTGTCGCGGAGGTACTCGCCAGCCTTGCGCACGATGCGTGCGAAGCCTTCCGCGGCGCGGGGAAGACGCTCGGGCCCGATGATCAGCACGGCGATCAGGCCGATGAGCAGCAGCTTCTCGAAGGTGAGGCCGAACGTCATGTGAACAGGCTACCGCCGCGCCTGCGGCCTCCGCGCGCAGTGACCGAATACCCTGGACACATCAGCCATGCACGCAGGGAGAGGCAGGTCATGAGCGAGCACGACGCCAACGCGCGCTTCCTTCGCGAGTCCATCGTCGAGCCGGACACGATCGCCCGTGCCCGCGCTCACGCGGTCGAACTGGGGGCGTCTCCGGTCAGCGCCGTCGTCGGGTCGCAGATCGCCGTGCTCGCGGCCGCGGGAACCGCCCGCTCCATCGTCGAGATCGGCACCGGCGCCGGAGTCTCGGGCCTCTGGCTGCTGCGCGGAGCACCGAACGCGGTGCTGACCTCGATCGACAACGAGCCCGAGCACCTCGCCGCGGCGCGTCAGGCCTTCGCCGAGGCGAAGGTGCCGTCCACCCGCGCGCGGTTCATCGCGGGGCGCGCGATCGACGTGCTCCCCCGCATGAACGAGGCGTCCTACGACATCGTCCTCGTGGACGCCGACCCGGAGAACGTCATCGAGTACGTCGAGCACGGCCTCCGCCTCGCCCGCACGGGGGGCATGGTGCTCGTGCCTCGCATCCTCGCCGGTGGTCGTGTGGCCGATCCGGTCCAGCGCGACGACGTCACGTCCGCCTACCGGTCGCTCGTCCAGGAGACGCAGGAGTCGTCGGCCGTGCTGGCGACGGTCTCCCCCGCCGGCGAAGGACTGCTCCAGATCATCCGCCTCGACGACCGCGTCTGACTGCCCCCAGTACACGAAGAGGGCGATGGATCCGCGGATCCATCGCCCTCTCGGTTCCGCCGCAGCGGACCAGATTCGATCAGGCCGGGGTCACGACGGCACCGAGCACGTCGTGAAGCTCCTTGGCCTCGGCGTCGTTCACGGAGACGACCAGACGGCCGCCACCCTCGAGCGGAACACGCACGATGATGAGTCGTCCCTCTTTCACGGCCTCCATGGGTCCGTCTCCGGTCCTCGGCTTCATCGCTGCCATCGTGGCTCCCTTTCCTCCGGTGGTATGGAACGAGTTTATCGGGTGAGGCCGCGCCGTGGACGTCAGGGCGCCACAATCGCGGATGCCGCGTCGTCAGGGCACCTGCCAGAACGTGCTGCCCAGGGCATACACCTGTGAGATCCAGATCCACTGCCCGAGCAGGCACAGCGCCAGCACGGTGGTACGCCAGAGCCGGGAACGCGGCACGGCCACCGCTCCCCATACCGGGCTGAGCGGAAGGAGCAGCCGGAAGGTGCTCGACTGCGGGAAGAACACGGCGAGCAGGTAGAGCAGGTAGCTGGCGCTCCAGAGCCGCAGATCAGGGCCGAGCGCGCGCACCTGCGGGGACAGCAGCAGGGCGGCGGCGACGGCGACCACGAGCAGGACGACGGCCACGGGGCCCCATGCGGAGGGCAGACCCCACAGCGCAAACCAGAACTGCGACGCCTGGCCCCACCCCTCGAAGGGCACGAACCCCTCCACGCCGCCCGCGATCCAGTGCCGCCGCCACGCCAGCTCGGTCGCGAGGTAGGCACCGGGATCGCCGGTCACCAGGCCCGCGATCACCTGCCACGCGAACCCGGTCGCCGTCGCCAGCGCGCCGAGGGCCACGATGTGCACGACCTCCCGGGCGGCCAGCGGGTCGGAGCGTCGTCGCGTCCAGCGGAGGATGCCGTGCAGACCGAGGTACAGCGCGAACGCGAGGACGCCGGGGCGGGTGAAGCCCAGCACCGGGATCAGGACGTACAGCCAGGCGTAATTGCGGCGGATCGTCGCGTCCAGCGCGAGGAACAGCAGCAGGAGGAAGAGGGTCTCCGCGTACCCCACCTGGAACATCGCGGCGATGGGGCCGTTGGCGAAGAAGACGACGGCCCACAGCGCCGCCGCGTTCCCGATACGGTCGCGCAGGAGGCGGTGCAGCGCGAGGCACGCCAGGTAGCCCGACACGAGTGCGAGCACGAAGGCCCCGGCCCCCCAGGAACCGAACACGAAACCCAGTGCCTTCGCGGCGTAGGCGAAGACCGGCATGAACGCCCAGGCGTTCTCGGCGACATGTCCGTCCTCGGTCAGGGGGAGTTCCGAGGGGTAGCCGTGCACCGCCACCTGCCAGTACCACTGGGCGTCCCAGCCGAGGACGAAGTCGATGAGCCCGGCGTCGCCGCCGAAGCGCGAGAACACCGTCGAGAGCGACGCCGCAGCGACGAGGAGACCGGTCGTCACGACCCGCGCGAGGACGTAGACGATGGCGATGCGCAGGGCCGACGGCAGCCGCGCCCAGCGCCGCGCGAGGGTCAGTGCGATGTGAGCCATGCGCGCAGACCCCGCTCGACGGCGTCGATCTGGGCAAGCGGCACGCGCTCCTCGTCGTGGTGAGCGAGATGCGGGTCGCCCGGCCCGTAGTTCACGGCCGGGATGCCGAGTGCCGAGAAACGAGCCACGTCGGTCCAGCCGTACTTCGGCTTGGGCTCCGCGCCGACGGCTGAGACGAACCGGCGAGCGATGTCGGCGTCCAGCCCGGGGCGTGCCCCTTCGGCGACATCCGTGATCTCGACGTCGAACCCGGCGAGGACCGCCCTCACATGCGCCTCCGCGTCGGCCGCGGACTTGTTCGGCGCGAACCGGTAGTTGACCTCGACCTCGCAGGCGTCCGGGATGACGTTGCCTGCGACGCCGCCCGCGATGCGCACCGCACTGAGGCCCTCACGGTAGAGCAGTCCCTCGACCATCACCTCGCGGGCACGGTACTCGGACAGCCGCGCGAGGATGGGCGCAGCGCGGTGGATCGCGTTCTCTCCGATCCAGGCGCGCGCACTGTGGGCACGGACGCCCGTGGTGCGTACGATCGCGCGCAGGGTGCCGTTGCACCCGCCCTCGACCTCGCCGTCTGAGGGCTCCCCCAGAATGGCGAAGTCCGCCTCGAACAGGTCAGGCCGTGCAGCGGCGAGAAGCCCGAGGCCGTTAAGGGAGGCCGCGACCTCCTCGTTGTCGTACCACATCCAGGTCACGTCGATCGCGGGGGCGGTGAGCTCGGCGGCGAGTTTGAGCTGCACCGCGACTCCCGCCTTCATGTCGACCGTGCCGCGACCCCACAGGTACGGCTCGCCGTCGAGCTCGACGTCCCGTGTGGGCAGGTTGTCGTTGACGGGGACCGTGTCGATGTGCCCGGCGATCGCGACCCGCTGGGCCCGGCCGAGATCGGTCCGCGCGACGACCGTGTTGCCGTGCCGGATGACCTCGAGGTGTGGGAGGCCGGAGACGGCTGCCTCGATCAGGTCGGCCAGCGTCTTCTCCTCGCCAGAGACGCTCGGGACGTCGCAGATCGCGCGGGTGATGTCGGCGGAGGACGCGGTCAGATCGAGCACCATGCCTTTAGCCTACTGATGCCGGTCACACGGGACGGGACGCCGTCATCGGCGCGATACCGTGGAGGCATGAGCGACGCACGATCTGTTTGGGGCCTCGGACTGACCACCACGGCGAGCGACGGCACCGTCCTCGACGCGTGGTACCCGGAGGTGCGCACGACCGCGCCGACCGAGACCGAGGCCCGCACCGCGCGAGCCGCCCTGGAGCCGCAGACCGGTCCGGACGAGCGCCGCGACGTTCGTCTCGCTGTCGTCGAGCTCACGATCGACCTGGACGCGGCGCCGGTCTCCACCGCCGACGCCTACCTGCGCCTGCACGCCCTGTCCCACCTGGTCGTGCGCCCGAACGAGGTCAACCTCGACGGCATCTTCGGTCATCTGCCGAACGTCGCCTGGACGAATGCGGGTCCCGTGCTGCCCGCCGACGCCGCGCGCCTCCGCCCGCAGCTTCAGCGCGCCGGGATCCAGGTGCAGGGCCTGGACAAGTTCCCTCGCCTCACCGACTACGTGCAGCCCGCCGGGGTGCGCATCGCCGATGCTTCGCGCGTGCGGCTCGGAGCCCACCTCTCCCCCGGCACGACGGTCATGCACGAGGGCTTCGTCAACTTCAACGCCGGAACCCTCGGCGCCTCCATGGTGGAGGGACGCATCTCGCAGGGCGTGGTTGTCGGCGACGGCAGCGACATCGGCGGTGGCGCCTCGATCATGGGCACGCTCTCCGGAGGCGGGTCGCACCGTGTGTCGATCGGCGCCCGCACCCTGCTCGGCGCGAACGCCGGAATCGGTATCTCGCTCGGCGACGATTGCGTCGTGGAGGCGGGTCTCTACGTCACGGCCGGGACGAAGATCGTGCTGGCCGACGGCCCCGCGACGGCGGACGGCGGGCGGAAGACGGTCAAGGGTGCGGAGCTTTCCGGCCAGAACGGCCTCCTCTTCCGACGGAACTCCCTCTCCGGCGCCGTCGAGGCCGTGCGGCGCTCCGGCGTGGGTGTCACGCTCAACGAGGCGCTGCACGCCTGACAGCCCGCCTGCAACCTTCGAGGGGTCCCCGCTGGTAGAGTAGGGACGTTGCCCGCGCCGCCGGCCGGACAGCATCGTCGTCGTCTAGGGGTCTCCGAGGACCGAAGCGAGCGCCCGCGCTCCCCTCTCCAGCCCGAACTGGCCATTCGCACGGCGAAAGGACGCGCACTCGCTGCGCCTTCGCCCACCTCACCCCACTATCCCGCGCCGTTCTCGTGCGCTGACGGAGTTCTCTGCATGCCTTCCTTCCTCGACCTCGGCGTTCCCGCCGAGCTCGCCGCTGTTCTCGCCGCCTCCGGAAAGACCGAGGCGTTCGCGATCCAGCGCGACACCCTGCCCGACTCGCTCGCCGGCCGTGACCTCCTCGGTCGCGGACGCACGGGCAGCGGCAAGACCATCGCCTTCGCGCTCCCGCTCGTCGCGCGGCTCGCCGCCTCCGGCCACAAGCGCCGTTCCGGCCTGCCTCGCGGCCTCGTGCTCGCCCCCACCCGGGAGCTTGCGACCCAGATCGCCGCGACCGTCGCCCCGCTCGCCGAGGCCGTCGGTCTCCGCGTCACCACCGTGTTCGGTGGTGTCAGCCAGCGCCCGCAGGAGCAGGCGTTGCAGGGCGGCGTCGACATCGTCGTCGCCTGCCCCGGCCGCCTGGAAGACCTCATGAAGCAGCAGGTCGTGCGCCTGAGCGCCATCGAGGTCACCGTGCTCGACGAGGCCGACCACATGGCCGACCTCGGCTTCCTTCCCGGTGTCACCCGCATCCTCTCGGCGACGCCGTCCGACGGGCAGCGCCTCCTGTTCAGCGCGACCCTCGACCGCGGCATCGACACGCTCGCACGTCGCTTCCTGACGAACGCCGTCAGCCACGAGGTCGACGAGGCCAGCGTGCCCGTCGGCGAGATGACCCACCGGGTGCTCGTGGTCGACTCCCCGGAGAACAAGACCGTGCTGGTGCGCGACCTCGCCTCCGGCACCGGGCGCCGCATCCTCTTCACCCGGACCAAGCACCAGGCGAAGAAGCTCGCGAAGCAGCTCACGGCGGCGGGGATCCCCGCCGTGGACCTGCACGGCAACCTCTCCCAGAATGCCCGTGAACGCAACCTCGGCGCCTTCTCCACGGATCCCGCCGACGGAGGCGTCCGCGTCCTCGTGGCGACGGACGTCGCGGCCCGCGGCGTGCACGTGGACAATGTCGATCTCGTCGTCCACGTCGACCCGCCCGTCGAGCACAAGGCCTACCTGCACCGTTCCGGCCGCACGGCTCGGGCCGGGGCTGCGGGCACGGTCGTCACCGTCGTCCTGCCCGAGCAGCGTCGCGACGTGAAGGACCTCCTCCGCAAGGCCGCGATCACGGCACCGCTCGAGGCCCTCACCCCCGACGCGGTCGTCGAGCTCGTCCCCGAGCGCGCGCCGCACGTCCGTCCCGCTCCCCCGCAGCAGCAGCAACAGCGCTCCGCGGCGAAGCAGCGACCGGCCGGTGGCGAGAAGAGCGCCGCGACCACTCCGCCGTCCCGACGCCGTCGCCGTCGGCGTCCGGCGGGTCAGGGCGGCGCGCAGGCGCAGCCTCGACAGGGCGGCGGTCAGGGCCGTCAGGGCACGCGCGGCGGCCAGGGGCGCTGATCCCCCGGTTCCCGTCCGCTGCGACGACGAAGGCCCCTTCGCACCGAGGTGCGAAGGGGCCTTCTCCGTGGCGACGCGATGCTCAGCGTGCCGGGAAGGAGCGCTCCGGCGAGCCGGTGTAGAGCTGCTGCGGACGCCCGATCTTCGTCTGCGGGTCGAGCTGGAGCTCGCGCCACTGGGCGAGCCAGCCGGGAAGGCGGCCGATCGCGAAGAGCACGGTGAACATGCGCGTGGGGAAGCCCATCGCCTTGTAGATCACTCCCGTGTAGAAGTCGACGTTGGGGTACAGACGACGCTCGCGGAAGTAGTCGTCGGCGAGAGCGATCTCTTCGAGCTCCTTCGCGAGGTCCAGCAGCGGGTCCGTGACGCCGAGGGAGCCCAGCACCTCGTCGGCCGCTTCCTTCACGAGCTTGGCGCGCGGGTCGTAGTTCTTGTAGACCCGGTGCCCGAAGCCCATCAGCTTCACGCCCTCTTCCTTGTTCTTCACCCGCTCGACGAACCGCGAGACGCTCTGACCCGAGTCGCGGATCTGACCGAGCATGGTGAGGACGGCCTCGTTGGCTCCGCCGTGGAGCGGGCCCGAGAGGGCCTGGATGCCGGCGGAGACGGAGGCGAACTGGTTGGCGCCCGTCGAGCCGACGAGGCGGACCGTGGAGGTCGACGCGTTCTGCTCGTGGTCCTCGTGCAGGATGAGGAGGAGTTCGAGAGCCTTCACCATCGTGGGGTTGATCTCGTACGGCTCGGAGTTCACACCGAAGTTGAGCTTCAGGAAGTTCTCCACGAATCCGAGGGAGTTGTCCGGGTACAGGAACGCCTGCCCGACGCTCTTCTTGTGCGCGTAGGCCGCGATGACCGGGAGCTTGGCGAGCATCCGGATGGTGTTGAGTTCGACATGCTCGGGGTTGTGCGGGTCGGTCTGGCCCTCGTAGTACGTCGACAGGGCGGCGACGGCCGAGGACAGCACCGACATCGGGTGGGCGGTATGCGGCAGGGCCGAGAAGAAGCGCTTGAGGTCTTCGTGCAGCAGCGTGTGCCGGCGGATCTTCTCGTCGAACTCGGCCAGCTCCGACGCGGACGGCAGCTCACCGTAGATGAGCAGCCAGGCGACTTCGAGGTAGCTGGTGCTTCCGGCGAGCTGCTCGATCGGATAGCCGCGATAACGCAGAATGCCCTTGTCGCCATCGATGAACGTGATGTCGGACTTGGTGGAGGCGGTGTTGACGAAGCCGTAGTCGAGGCCCGTGTAGCCGGTCTGACGCGTCAGCGTCGAGAAGTCGATGCTGTCGTGACCCGCGGTACCGCGCACCAGGGGGAACTCGGCGGTGGTGTCACCGATCGTCAGCTTCGCCGTCTGGTCTGCCGCAGCGCTCACGCGGACCTCCTCCTTCTGTCTGATCGCCCCGGCGTCGCGGGCGTCAGCAAGTTCTTGATCAAGCCGGAACTGGCGATCTCTCGGGCGCGGAGCGCCTGGCCGGGTGCCGACCGAATCGCCTTTACAGCCTAGCCGTCACGCCGGCCTACTGTGACAACCGCCAAAGGGATCAGCGCAACAGAGAGGGATCCTACAGATTCCCTGCACGGAGACGGCGAGCGGCCTCGGCAACGCGGTCCGTCGGCGCCGTCAAGGACAGCCGCACGTGCGCGGGCGAGGATGCGCCGTAGAAATGCCCGGGACCGGCGAGGATCCCGAGATCGGCGAGACGCGCCATCGATTCCCAGGCGTCGCGGTCTTCCGTCGCCCAGAGGTAGAGCCCGGCCTGCGAGCCGTCGATCCGGAAGCCTGCGGCCTCGACGGCGGGCAGCAGCAGGGCCCGTCGCTCGCGGTAGAGCTCCTTCTGCGCCACCACGTGCGCCTCATCCCCGAGGGCGACGACCATGGCGTGCTGCACGGGTGCGGGGGGCATGAGCCCGAGGTGCTTTCGCGCGGTGAGGAGGTCGCCGACGATCCTCGCGCAGCCCGCCACGAACGCCGCCCGGTATCCGGCGAGGTTGGACTGCTTGCTCAGCGAGTACACGCTGAGCAGGTTCGCCCGCGTTCCGCCGGTCACCCGCGGGTCGAGGACCGACGGGATCGACTCCTCCGCCCATGGACCGTCCCAGCCCAGCTCGGCATAGCACTCGTCGCTGGCCAGCACCGCGCCCAGCTCCCGCGCCCGCCCCACGGCTACGGCCAGCTCGTCGACGGTCCACGTACGGCCGTCGGGGTTGCCCGGGGTGTTGATCCAGATGAGCTTGGCGCCCTCCGGCCATTCCGCCGGGTCGTCGGACGCGACGGGCGTCGCTCCCGCGACCCGCGCACCGACCTCGTACGTCGGGTAGGCGACCCGGGGGTGCACGACGATATCTCCCGGCCCGAGGCCGAGGAGCGTGGGCAGCAGAGCGACGAGTTCCTTTGACCCGATGGTCGGCAGGACGTTGTCGACCCGGAGGTCGGGCACACCACGGCGTCGGGCGTACCAGTCGACGATCGCCTCGCGGAGTGCCGGCGTGCCGACGGTCTGCGGGTAGGCGTGGGCGTCGGTGGCCTGCGCCAGCGCCGTCCGGATGACCTCCGGCGTGGGATCGACGGGAGAGCCGACGGAGAGGTCGACGAGACCATCCGGGTGCCGGGCGGCGCGCTCGCGGTACGGGACCACGGCATCCCAGGGATAGTCGGCGAGGTCGCGGACGCTCACGGAGCGGGCCTACTCGCCCTGCGGCGGGAGGGCGGCGACGATCGGGTGGTCGAACGGATAGACGCCGACCTTGGCCGCGCCGCCGGGCGAGCCGATCTCGTCGAAGAACTCGACGTTGGCCCTGTAGTAGTCCTGCCACTCGTCGGGAAGGTCGTCTTCGTAGTAGATCGCCTCCACGGGGCACACCGGCTCGCAGGCCCCGCAGTCCACGCATTCGTCGGGGTGGATGTAGAGCGACCGTTCGCCCTCGTAGATGCAGTCAACGGGGCACTCGTCGATGCAGGCGCGATCCTTGACATCGACGCACGGGAGGGCGATCACATACGTCACCCCCTCAGTCTACGACCCGTGGACCGACGGTTCCTCCGAGGACGGCACGGACGGCCGGACCGGCGGCCGCGAGAACGACGGCCAGGCGATGACGAGCAGGACGATCCCGGCCGCGAGGTAGGTCCAGATGCGTCCGGCGAGCGAGTCCTGCACGACGACGGAGCCGCCGGGACCGACGCCCGAGATCAGCACGAGCATCCCCAGCATCCCGAGGCCGGCGGCCACCGCCGCACCTCGGTCGTGGGTGAGGGCCCGCACGGCGATGAGGATCGCGGCGCACGCGACGGCGGCGACGATGAGACCGATCGGGATCGGGCCCCACATGACGCTGTGCGCGATGGTCCCGGCCACTCCGTAGACGCCGCCCACCAGCGCCGCGGCCACCCACGACAGCCCCCTCGACACCCACTTCACGCGCATCCCCCGATCCTACCCGGGCACCGTCGTGACGAGACTGCTCAGGCAGCGAGACCGAACAGCCGGAGGAGGGCGGCGACCAGCGCCGCGGACGCGACGACGACGAGGAAGGACTGGCGCATCCAGAGCAGACCGGCCGCCACGAGCAGCGCAGGAACCCGGGCGTCGACAGTGACGGCCTGCCCGTCGCCGAGGGACTGCACCGCGACGAGGGCGGCGAGGAGAGCGACGGTGAGGAGGTCGGAGATGCGGGCGGGACGCGGCGCCTCGAGCACTTTGGACGGCACGAGGTAGCCGGCGGCCTTCAGGGCGAGGCAGAGGAGGGCGGCGAGGAGGATGGCGCTCCAGAGACTCATGCGGGCCTCTCCCCTACGCCGGCGGTCTTCGGTCGCGACGTCCCCCACCAGTTGAACCAGCCCACCACGATCGCGACGAGCGCCGCGACGAGCACGGGGAGACCTGGCATGAGGAACGGTGTGAGGGCGGCCGCGACCACCGCGGCTGCGATTCCCACGGCCACCGCCTGCCGCTGCCGCAGCCGGGGCCACAGCAGCGCGAGGAAGGCCGCAGCCGCCGCCGCATCCAGACCCCAGGTCTTCGGATCGCCGAGCACGTCGCCGACGAGCGCACCGACGAGCGTCGTGAGGTTCCAGCCGAGGAAGATCCCGATGCCCGTCACCCAGAATCCCACTCGGCGGAGCCGTGGGTCGTCCTGCGCGATGGCCACAGCGGTGGACTCGTCGATCGTGAAGTGAGCGGCGGCGGCTCGTCGCGCCGGCCCGCCGCCGATCAGCGGGGACATGCGCATGCCATAGGCGACGTTGCGCACCCCCAGAAGCGCGGCCGACGCGATCGCCGAGGGCAGCGCGGCGAGGCCACCCGCGGCGAACACCCCGACGAAAGCGAACTGCGATCCCCCGGTGAACATCAGCAGGCTGAGCACACACGTCTGCCAGACATCGAGTCCGGCGGCGACGGCGAGCGCACCGAAGGACACGCCATAGGCGCTGGTGGCGAGCACGACTCCGAGCGCCTCGCGCCAGACTTCACGCTCAGCGGTCACGAGAACCCGCCCGCCAGACCGTTCGCTTCACTGAACACACGCTTATCATTCTGAACACAAGGCCCGGGATAGTCAAGCGAACGATCGTTTGCCATGATGAACACATGGAGGATCTCCGCACACGCATCGCCCGCACGCTCCGCCGAGAGCGGGAAGCGGCGAACCTGTCCGTCTCCGAACTCGCGAGAAGAGCGGGCATCTCCAAGGCCACCGTCTCCCAGCTCGAGAGCGGCGCCGGGAATCCGAGCGTGGAGACGCTGTGGGCGCTGGGCGTCGCGCTCGGCGTGCCCTTCGCCGTGCTCGTCGACCAACAGGCCAACGCCCCGACGCTGATCCGCGCCGACGACCTCGCGGGGGTGCCGTCCTCCGCCGCCGCGTACAGCGCCACGCTCCTCTCCGCGAGTCCTCCGGGTGCCCGCCGCGACATCTACCTCATTAAGGCGGAACCAGGGGACTCCCGCCGGTCCGACCCCCACCACGCGGGCACCATCGAGCACGTGATCCTCATCGCCGGACGGGCACGGGTCGGCCCGCCCGACGAGGCGGTGGTGCTGAACCCCGGCGACTATCTGACGTACGCGGGAGACGCGGCGCACGTGTTCGAGGCGACCGCGCCCGGCACGAGCGCCGTCCTCATCTCCGAACTGCGCTGAGGTTCACTCCCCCGGTCCCGCCGGCGACGGGTCGGGGATCTCGTGCGGACGATACTGCGGCAGGCGCGACGCGGGGAGGATGGCGAGGGCGCTCACCGCGGCGAGGATCAGGAGGCCGAGCTTGAGCGTGCGCAGCCGCGACTCCTCGTTCACAGCGACCGCGGCGTCGACCTGCTCCGGCGTCGCGTCCGTGGTCTCCAGCACCGTGCGGAGGTCGTCATTGCTGATGAAGTTCACCTCGTTCAGGTCGACCTGCGACACCAGCGACGGCGGCAGTTCAGGGTGCTCCACGACCGCCCGTCCCACGTTGAGGGCGAGCAGCGAGACCAGCAGCGCTCCGGCGAGCGCCGTCCCGACGGCCGAGGCGAGGTTCTGCGTGGTGCCGCGCAGGGACCCGACGTCGCCCGCGAGCTCGGCGGGGGCCGCGGTCACCAGCACGTTGAACACCAGGGTGACGAGGGCGCCCTGACCGATGCCGAACACGATCAGCCCGGCGATGGTCGGCACGGTCTCCCAGTTGTTCGTCACGACGATGGACAGCCACACCAGCGCCGCCGTGGTGAGGATGAACCCGAAGACGCCGATCGTCCGCGGCGGGTAGCGCTTGTAGAACCGCACGACGAGCGTCGCCGTGATGAACACCGTCAGGTTGAACGGCATCATCGCGAGGGAGGTGTCGAACGGGGTACGTCCCTGGACGATCTGGATGTACAGCGGGATCGTGAAGTTCACGCAGGCCTCGAGCGCGACGACGATGAACATCGCGTACACCGCCGCGCGCTCCCGGGACGAGCCCAGCACGCTGAGGTCGATCAGCGGCACCTTGCCCTCGGCCATCCGTCGCCGCGTCCACAGGAAGAACCCCTGACCCAGCATGATGCCCGCCACGATGAAGACCGGCGCCGGCGAGAGCCCCAGGACGGAGAACGGCGCGGACGGCCCCGCCGCGAGCGCTCCCCAGCTGTTGAGGTTGTTGAATCCGAGGGTGAGCAGTACGATCGCCGCACCGATGAGAAGGGCAGCGACGAGGTCGATGCGGATCGCCGCGTCACCGCGATCACCACGCAGCGTGAAGCTGAGCGCGAAGACGGCGACCGCGATCGCCAGGACGAGGATGAACAGCGGTCGCCACCCGACGAGCGTGCCCAGCGTGCCGCCGATGAGGAAGGCGCTCACCCCGGAGATCGCACGCGCCGAGCCGATCGCGCCGATCGCGGTGGCCTGCTGCGGCCCCCGGTAGTTCTCCGCGATGAGGGCCACGATCGAGGGGACGATGATCGCCGCCGCCGCGCCCGCCACGGCCTGCCCGGCTATCGCCCACCAGACGGTCGGCGCGAGCAGCATCATGACGGCCGATCCCGCGAAGAGCGCGACGACGATGCGGAAGATCAGCACCCAGCCGACGCGCTGCCCGAGCTTGGCTCCCGTCATGACGAGCGCCGCGACCGCGAGACCGTACATCACGATCGTCGTGCTGGCGACGGTCGGCGGCACTCCGAAGTCGCTCACCATGCCGCCGAGCGAGATCGGCAGCGCCGCGACGTTGAACGACATGAGCACCTGCGCCAGGAACAGGCTGACCATCGGCAGCCAGGACGTCTTCGCGGCCGCGGGGGCAGTGCGCGTCATGAAGGTTCTCCTTCCGTCGACGGCGATACGTCCGCCTCGCCGTTGTGCTCGCGGGCGGGCGCGGAGGCGAACAGGTTCAGCCCCAGCGACCGCGACAGGTGACCGATCGCCATCTGCGACCGGATCGAGTTGCCCGCCTCGTCCAGCCGGGGCGAGAACCCCGCGACGGCGCCCTTGCCCGGAGAGACGGCGACGATCCCGCCGGCGACCCCGGACTTCGCGGGCAGACCGATCTCGAACAGCCAGTCGCCCGACCGCTCGTACAGCCCGCTCGCCGCGACGACGGACAGCGTGTCGCGACAGACGTCCGCGGAGACCACTCTCTCGCCGCTCACCGGGTTCACTCCGCCGTCGGCGAGCGTGGCTCCCATGACGGCGAGATCGTGCGCGGTCACGGACAGCGCACACTGGCGGGTGTAGACGTCGACGATCTCGTCCGGGTCGCCGGCGAGGCGCCCGTAGCTGCGTAGCAGCCAGCCCAGGGCACGGTTGCGCTCGTTCGACCCCGCTTCGGACGCGTAGACCTCGCCGTCCAGGCTCAGCGGTCGTCCGGCGAATGCGGACAGCCCCTCGCGGACGCGCTCCCACTGCTCCACCGCGGTGGCGCCGGGCATCAGCGCCGTGGTCGCGATCGCCCCGGCGTTGACCATCGGGTTGCGCGGATGCCCGTCGTTGAGCTCCAGTGCCACGACCGAGTTGAAGGCGAGCCCGGTGTTGTTGACCCCCACGATCTCGCGGACCCTCTCGTGGCCGTGCTCCTGGATCGCCAGCGCGTAGACGAACATCTTCGAGATCGACTGGATGGTGAAGGGGTGCAGCGCGTCCCCGGCGTCATGGATACCGCCGCCCACCTCGATCACCGCGAGGCCGAACAGCTCCGGATCGACAGCGGCGAGGACCGGGATGTAGTCCGCCACCCGCCCGGAGACCTCGCCCGCATACCGGGCGTGCGCCTCGCGGACCAGCTCATCGACGCGCCCCCACCCGGGCAGGGACCCGGTCGAGACCTCCTGTGGAACGTCGAGCCAGACGGCGGGATCGAGCACCACTCCTCCTCGGAATCGCGACGCCCCCAGCCGTCTCCCTGACACGGTAGCGCCCGTGTCAGGGAGACGGCTAGGGGCAATCTTCGCGCGAGGAGCCCGCTCTGCGGCTCAGTACCAGTTCATCGCCTGGGAGTGACCCCAGGCGCTGCACGGTGTCCCATAGGCGTCGGCGATGTACTGCAGCCCCCAGGCGATCTGGGTAGCGGCGTTCGTCTGCCAGTCGGCGCCCGCCGCGGCCATCTTGCTGCCCGGCAGCGCCTGCGGGATGCCGGTGGCCCCGCCGTCGTTGTTGTAGGCCTGGTAGTTCCAGCCCGACTCCTTGTTCCACAACGAGTTCAGGCAGGAGAACTGGTCTCCGCCCCAGCCGTAGCGGTCCGCCATCATCCGCTGAGCGGTGGCACGGGCCCCGTCCGGCGTGTTCGCGGCGGCGAGTGCGGCCGCGGCGGCGGCCGCCTTCTCCTCGGCTGCGCGGGCGGCGTCCTCGGCCGCCTTCTTCTCCTGAGCGGCGGTGAAGGCCTGCTGAAGCTGTGCCGTGGCGGCCACGACCTTCTCGATCTCCGCCTCGGCCTGCTCGGCGGTCACGGTGGTGAGGACCAGCGGAAGCGTCGACCGGTCGGAGAGCGTCTCCAGGTCGTCTTCGAGCGCCGTCGTGTCGACAGGCGCGGCAGCGCTCACATCGAGGCCCGACTTCGCCACCTCCGCGGTCAGGCTCTTGGCGGCGGCGACCGCGTCTGCTCCATCCGCGACCGTCATGACGGCCTTGTCGGCGATTCGGGTGAGGGGCTCCGTGCCCAGGTTCTGGCTCGTGATCGCGGAGGCGGCATCCGATCGCTCGGCGCCGGCGGCCGGCGCGGAGGCGAGGCCGACGCTGAGGGTGATACCGACGAGCGCGGCGGTGGCGGCGCCCAGGGCGATCAGGGGTGTACGGGTGACGGTGGCGCGAGCGGCTGCCGCGTCGGAGGCGCGCCGAAGCGCACGGGTCTTCTGAAGCAAAACGGTGACTTTCGGGTCGTCGTACGCCCATTCAGGGGACTCATCGGGAGCTCGCCCCGGGCGCAAGTCAACGAGTCTGCGTCATCAACCTGAGCGAAAACTTGCCCTCACCTGGGATTTTCATGAGAGGGCCCCCCGCGGCCTGGGGGCGGGGTGGGGCCCTCTCGAAATGGGTGCAGTGCGATCAGGCGTTCGCGTCCTGACGCTTGAGGCGCGAGGCCTCGCGACCGCGGATGGTCTGATCGAGGATCACCTTGCGGATGCGGACCTTCTCCGGAGTCACCTCGACGCATTCGTCGTCGCGCGCGAACTCCAGGCTCTCCTCCAACGTGAGGATGCGCGGCGGCGTCATCGACTCGAAGTTGTCGGCCGTGGAGGAGCGCATGTTGGTGAGCTTCTTCTCCTTGGTGATGTTCACGTCCATGTCGTCGGCGCGCGAGTTCTCGCCGATGACCATGCCCTCGTAGACCTCTTCCGTCGGCTGCACGAAGAACGACATCCGCTCCTGCAGCGCGATCATCGCGAAGGGGGTGACGACGCCCGAGCGGTCAGCCACGATCGAGCCGTTCTGGCGGGTGGTGATCTGACCCGCCCACGGCTCGTAGCCGTGCGAGATCGCGTTCGCGATGCCCGTGCCGCGGGTGGTCGTGAGGAACTCGCTGCGGAAGCCGATGAGACCACGGGAGGGCACGACGAACTCCATGCGCACCCAACCGGTGCCGTGGTTGGTCATGTTCTCCATGCGACCCTTGCGGTTCGCCAGGAGCTGCGTGATCGCGCCGAGGTGCTCTTCCGGCGTGTCGATGGTCAGGTGCTCGAACGGCTCGTAGACCTTGCCGTCGATCTTCTTGGTGACCACCTGCGGCTTGCCGACCGTGAGCTCGAAGCCCTCGCGGCGCATGTTCTCGACGAGGATGGCGAGAGCCAGCTCACCGCGGCCCTGCACCTCCCAGGCGTCGGGACGGCCGATGTCGACGACCTTGAGCGACACGTTGCCGATGAGCTCACGGTCGAGGCGGTCCTTCACCATGCGCGCGGTGAGCTTGTGGCCCTTGACCTTGCCCATGAGCGGCGAGGTGTTCGTGCCGATCGTCATGGAGATCGCGGGGTCGTCGACCGTGATGGCCGGTAGCGGACGGATGTCCTCGGGGTCGGCGATGGTCTCGCCGATCGTGATGTCCTCGAAGCCGGCGATCGCGACGATGTCGCCGGGGCCGGCGGACTCAGCCGGGTAGCGCTCCAGGGCGCGGGTCTTCAGCAGCTCGGTGATGCGCGCGTTGCTGGTCGTGCCGTCGGAGCGGACCCAGGCGACCGTCTGGCCCTTCTTCAGCGTGCCGTTGAAGACGCGCAGCAGGGCGAGGCGACCGAGGAAGGGGCTCGAGTCGAGGTTCGTGACCCAGGCCTGCAGCGGCGCTTCGTCGTCGTAGGCCGGGGCCGGGACGTGCTCGAGGATGGCCTCGAACAGCGGCTCGAGGTCGTCGTTGTCGGGCAGCGAGCCGTCGGCGGGACGGTTCTGCGACGCGGCTCCGGCACGACCGGAGGCGTAGACGACCGGCACGTCGAGCAGTGCGTCGACGTCGAGGTCGGGCACGTCGTCGACAAGGTCGGAGGCCAGACCCAGCAGGAGGTCGTGCGCCTCCTCCTCGACCTCGGCGATCCGGGCGTCCGGACGATCGGTCTTGTTCACCAGGAGGATGACGGGCAGCTTGGCCTCGAGCGCCTTGCGCAGCACGAAGCGGGTCTGCGGCAGCGGGCCCTCGCTCGCGTCCACGAGCAGCACCACGCCGTCGACCATCGACAGGCCGCGCTCGACCTCGCCGCCGAAGTCGGCGTGGCCGGGGGTGTCGATCACGTTGATCGTGATCTCCTTGCCGCCGGCGTGCTTGCCCTTGTAGGTGATCGCCGTGTTCTTGGCGAGGATTGTGATGCCCTTCTCGCGCTCGAGGTCGTTCGAGTCCATCGCGCGCTCTTCGACGTGCGAGTGTTCGCCGAAGGAGCCCGTCTGGCGGAGCATCGCGTCGACAAGAGTGGTCTTGCCGTGGTCGACGTGGGCGACGATTGCGACGTTGCGGAGGTCAGAGCGGAGGGCGTGCGCCATACAAGGGTCCTCAAAGAGTGTGGGGTTGCGCCGGGAAGCCGACGTTCCAGGATAACGTACGCGCGGATCGGGTTCCTGACCGCACGTCGTACCATCGACCCGTGACCCTCCCCGACCCGACTCCCCCGGCGCAGAAGTCCACGACCGCGTCCCCCCGGAGAGACGAGAAGCGCGAAGGACGGGGCCGTCTGTGGTGGGAGATCGGAATCGTGCTCGCGCTGGGTCTGGGCCAGTCCGCGATCTACGCGATCGTACAGCTCGCCTACCGGCTGACGGACGACACTCCTCTCGCCGACCAGACCGCCACGCTCAACCCCTCCCGCAGCGACCGGGAGGTGTTCGACCTCATCTACCAGGTGCTGTCGATCGGGTTCGCCCTGGTGCCGGTGCTCCTCGTCTGCTTCCTGCTCTGGCAGCGGCGCCGCCCGCACCTCGAGCGCCTCGGCCTCGACGGCACCCGTGTGGCGGGCGACGTCGGCCGCGGCGTGCTCCTCGTGCTCGCGATCGGCGTGCCGGGACTCGTGCTCTACCTCGGTGGTCGCGCACTGGGGCTGTTCGTGGCCGTGAATCCCGCCGGCCTGGACGCGCACTGGTGGACCGTGCCGATCCTGCTGCTCGCCGCCGCGCGCGCCTCGCTCCAGGAGGAGTTCGTCGTGCTCGGGTACCTGTTCGCACGGCTGCGGCAGCTCGGGTGGTCGCCGTGGACGATCATCGTCTCGACCTCGGTGCTCCGTGCGACGTACCACCTCTATCAGGGGCCCGGCGCCTTCATCGGCAACCTCGCGATGGGGCTGCTGTTCGGGTGGCTCTACCACCGCAGCGGCCGGCTGCTGCCGTTCCTGGTGGCGCACTTCCTCATCGACGCCGCAGCGTTCGTCGGCTACCCCTGGGCCGCGGCCACCTGGCCCGCCCTGTTCGGTCTCCCCGGCTGAGGCGCGCTCAGCCGAGGTTGACGACGACGAGCGCCGCGACGGCCCACAGCACGATGACGGCGAGGGCGATGAGGGCCGGGCCGTCCCAGCTCCGTCGGATCGGGGCGTTCGCCGTCGGGGGTGCCGCGCTCCACAGGTCGCGGATGCTCGTGAGCACCCGCAACGCCGAGGGCACCTTCGCCTCGGCGTCTTCCTCGCGGGAGGGACGAGGCGGACGCGCCTTGGCCGGCCCACCCCAGCAGCTCACCGTGCGACCGTCATCCAGAGTGAACTCGAGCTGCCACCGCATGTCGATGTCCTGCACATGCGCCCAGCCGACGGTCGTGCGCCGCAGCAGGTTCTGCACCACAGCCCCGTCCTGATCCACGCGGACGAAGGAGACGAAGGCCGTCTCGTACACGATCCACAGGCCGAGCAGCAGCCAGGGCGCCACGAGCAGCGCCTGCACGATGCTGCCGTTGACGACGGTGTCGCCCAGCAGGAACAGCACGAGCAGGATGCTGAGCACGAAGACGACGGTGCCCGAGGGCGCACGGAAGGTCCGTGCGCCCTCGGGGTGTGCGGGAGACACCACCTCAGCGGCCGCCGAGTGGGATCGACGCGCCAGGGATCGCCTTGAGAAGACGATCCGTGTACTCCTCCTGCGGGTTCGCGAAGATCTCGTCGACCGTGCCCTGCTCGACGACCTTGCCCTTCTCCATGACGCAGACCAGGTCGCTGGAGACCCGGACGACCGCGAGGTCGTGCGTGATGAAGAGGTAGGTCAGGTTCAGCTCCGACTGGAGTTCGGCGAGCAGCTGCAGGATCTGATCCTGCACGAGCACGTCGAGCGCCGACACCGCCTCGTCGAGGACGATGATGTCCGGCTTGAGCGCCAGCGCACGCGCGATCGCGACGCGCTGACGCTGTCCGCCGGAGAGCTCGTTCGGGTAGCGCGTGGCCAGCGCCTGCGGCAGGGCGACCTGCTCCAGGAGCTCCGCCACGCGAGCCCGATGCGAGGCTCGGTCGCCGACGCCGTGGATCTGCAGCGGCTCCGCGATGGTGTTCCCGATGTTCCGCAGCGGGTCCAGCGACCCGTAGGGATCCTGGAACACCGGCTGCATGCGCCGGCGGAGTCCGAACGACTGCGCGTTCGACAGATGAGACACGTCCTGCCCGTCGATCTCGATCGTCCCGCTCGTCGGCTCCTCCAGCTTGAGGACCATCTTGGCGACCGTGGACTTGCCGGATCCCGACTCTCCGACGAGGGCCAGCGTCTTTCCTCGGGGGATCTCGAACGACACGTCGTCCACCGCCCGGAACGCCTCGCTACGGAAGTTGCCCTGCCTGATCTTGTAGTCCTTGGTCAGACCGGCCACGCGGACCGTCGGCGGGATGTCGGCCAGGTCGTCGAGCGTCTCGATACCCCGGTCCTCCACGACCGCCTGGATCCGCTGCGAGGCGACGCTGGGCGCCGCGGCGACCAGTCGCTTCGTGTACGGGTGCTGCGGGTTCTCCAGGATCTGCCGGCTGGGACCCGCCTCGACGATGTTGCCGCCGTTCATGACGATGATCTTCTCGGCGCGTTCGGCCGCGAGTCCCAGGTCGTGCGTGATCAGAAGCACCGAGGTGCCCTTGTCGCGCGTCAGCGACGCCATGTGGTCGAGGATGACCCGCTGCACCGTCACGTCGAGAGCCGAGGTCGGCTCGTCGGCGATGAGGAGCTTCGGGTCGGCCGCGAGCCCGATCCCGATCAACGCGCGCTGGCGCATCCCGCCGGAGAACTGGTGCGGGTACTGGTGCAGGCGACGCTCAGCATCCGCCAATCCGGCCTGCTGCAGCACCTCGATCGTCCGGGCCTTCGCCGCGGCGCGCCCCTGGGCGACGCCGTTCGCACGGACGGCCTCCTTCACCTGGAAGCCGATGCTCCACACCGGGTTCAGGCTCGACATCGGGTCCTGCGGGACGAAGCCGATGTCTCGGCCGCGCACCGCCTCCATGTCGCGCCGGCTCAGCCCGGTCAGCGGGCGACCCTCCAGTGTGATGGACCCGCCCGTGATCGTCCCCGTGCCCGGGAGGAGGTCGACGATGGCGGTCGCCGTGGTCGACTTGCCCGAGCCGGACTCGCCGACGATGGCCACCGTCTCACCGGGCATCACGTCGAACGTGACCCCGTGCAGGACCTCGCGCATCCCGCCCTGGGTGCGGAACGCGACGGTGAGGTCGCGCACGCTCAGCAGCGGCATCTGTGGGGTGTTGCGGTCGCTCATCGGCGAGCCCTCGCCTTCGGATCGAGGGCGTCTCGGATGAGCTCGCCCAGGGTGACGAACGCGAGCACCGCGAGGGTGAGGGCGAGCGCCGGATAGATGAGGGACATCGGAGCGACGCGAAGCGAAGCCTGTGCCCTGGCGATGTCATTACCCCACGACATGACCTCGCTGCCGAGCCCGACCCCGAGGAACGACAATGTCGACTCCGCGACGATCGCTGCCGCCAGACCGAGGGTCGAGACGACCAGCAATGGTGCGATCGCATTGGGTACGACATGGCTGAGGAGGACTCGGAACTTGGATTGCCCCAGGGCCCGAGATGCCATGACGAAGTCCGCCTGCCGTACGCGGAGGATCTCCGCCCTGACGACTCGCGCTGTTGAGGCCCACGCGAACCCGCCGATGGCGAGAGCCAGTGTCCAGACCGAGCGCGCGTCCTTCAGCACCGTCATCACGACCACGGCGGCGAGGATGTACGGGATCGCGAAGAAGATGTCACCGACGCGAGAGAGGACCGAGTCCAGCCAGCCGCCGTAAAAGCCCGCCAGGGCCCCCATGATCAGTCCGAGGATCGAGGAGATGACGGTGGCGATGAGGCCCACCGCGAGCGAGGTCTGCGATCCCCACACGATCCGGGCGTAGATGTCGCACCCTTGGAATGTGAATCCGAGTGGGTGGCCTTCCGTCGGGCCCCCGTTGCTGTTGGAGAGCTGGCAGTCGCTGTTCGGCGGGGTCGACGTGAACAACGTCGGCCAGACGGCCATGAGGAGGAACACCAACGCCAGCACAACCGAGAACCAGAAGAGCGGCCGACGGCGCACGTCGCGCCACGCATCGCGCCAGAGGTTGCTGGGCTTCTCGGAGATCCGGACGGCGTCGACGTTGATGGACTCCGTCTCGACAGGGGCGACGAAGTGATTCTGGGTCGTGGGATCAGACATAGCGAATCCTCGGGTCGAGCAGACCATAGAGCAGGTCGATGAGCAGGTTCACCAGGACGTACAGGATGACGAAGACCGTGACGAACGAGACGACCGTCGGGCCCTCGCCCCGTCGGATCGCTTCGAAGAGGGTGTTGCCGACACCCGGCACGTTGAAGATGCCCTCCGTGACGGTGGCCCCCACGAGGAGGACTCCGAAGTTGGTGGCCGAGTTGGTGATGACGGGAATGAGGGAGTTTCGCAGCACGTGGACGGGGAGCACGCGATTCCGCGAGAGCCCCTTGCCGTAGGCAGTACGCACCCAGTCCTGATTGAGGGTGTCGATGACGGAGCTTCGCATCAGCCGCATACTCACGGCGTAGAGACTGAACCCGAGCACGATGGCGGGGAGCCAAAGGCCACCCCAGTCATTGTCCGCCCCGACGGTCGGCTTGAACCACCCGAGTTGAATAGCGAGGAAGTACTGCGCGAGGAATGCGACGACGAAGATGGGTATGGCAATCGCCACGAGTGCGACCATGAGCGAGACATTGTCGAAGAATTTGCCCTTCCGCAGCGCGGAGATCGTGCCGATGACGATGGCAAGCACGAACTCGATGCCGATCGCCATGACGGCCAGGCGCCCTGTCACAGGCAAGGTCGCCGCTAGAACTGTCGACACCGGGCGACCGGAGTAGGTCGTCCCGAGGTCGCCCTGGAACACCCCGGTGATGTAGTACCAGTACTGGACGAGGAACGGGTCGTTCAGGTGGTACTGCTCACGGAGCTGCTCGATGACAGCCGGATTTGGGGTCTTGTCGCCGAACAGAGCGAGGATGGGGTCGCCGGGCATGGCGAAAACCAGGAAATAGATGAGCAGGGTGGCTCCGAAGAAGACCGGGATCACCTGCAGAAGACGTCTCAGAATGTAACCGAGCATCCGCTTGTCCCTTCTGTGAGGGGCAAAGAAAGCGAGCCGAACACAGCCTGTGAGGCGGTGACGAAGATCGCCACCGCCTCACAGGTGAAGTGCCGTCAGACTTACTCGCCGGCCTTCGTGATCTCGTGGTAGAGCGGAACCGAGTTCCAGCCGAACGTCACGTTGTCGACGTTCTCGCTGTAACCACCGGTCACGTTCGAGTACCAGAGCGGGATCGCCGGAAGATCCTGGAACAGGACCTCCTGGGCCTTGGTGAAGTCCTCGAGCTGAGCGTCCGGGTCAGGGTTGCTGATGCCGGCCTTGATGAGCTCATCGAACTCCGGGCTCGTGTAGTCGCCGTCGTTAGAGCTGGCCCCCGTCGCGTAGAGCGGGCCGAGGAAGTTGTACAGACCCGGGTAGTCGGCCTGCCAGCCGGAGCGTGCCGCGGTGGTGATGGTGCGGTCGTTCACCTTGGTGCGCAGATCCTGGAAGGTCGGGTACGGGTCGCCGGATGCCTCGATGCCGAGCGTGTTCTTGATGCTGTTGCTGACCGCGTCAACCCACGCGTCGTGTCCGCCGTCGGCGTTGTAAGCGATCTTGAAGTCACCCTCCCACGGCGAGATGGCGTCGGCCTCTGCCCACAGTTCCTTCGCCTTCTCCGGGTCGTAGTCCAGAACCTCGTTGCCGGGGATTTCCTCCGACCAGCCCGCGATCACCGGCGAGGTGAAGTCAGCAGCTGGAGTGCGGGTGCCCGAGAAGATCGTCTCGGTGATCTCTTCCCGGTTGATGGCCATCGAGATTGCCTGGCGGCGCAGCTTGCCCTCTTCGCCGCTGAAGTGCGGGAGGAACTGGCCGATGGTGAACGACTGGAACACGGCGGAAGGCTGGTTCACGGCGCGATCGCCGAGTTCGTCGGTGAACACCGGAAGGGAGTTGGTCGGGATCGCGTCGATCACGTCCACCTCGTTCCCGAGGAGGTCGGCGTACGCGGACTCCTGGGTCGCGTAGAACTTGATCGTCAGCCCGCCGTTCTTCGGCTGTCGTCCGCCCTCGTAGTCGTCGTTACGGACCAGGTCGATCTGCACGTCATGCTGCCAGGCGTCCTCACCATCGATCATGTAGGGACCGTTGCCGATGGGGTTCTGTCCGAAGGCCTCCATGTCCTCGAAAGCGACATCGGGCAACGGGTAGTACGCCGAATACCCGAGACGCAGTGCGAAGTCCGAGGCTGGCTTGTTCAGCGCGATGGTGAACGTGTAGTCGTCGACCTGCTCGAGGCCGGTGAGCTCGGTGTCCTCTTCGTAGCTGAAGCCTTCGATGTCCTCGAAGAAGTACCCCGACAGGTGCGCGTTCGAGGCTTTCGCACCCTCGTTCCACGCCTTGATGAAGTTGTCCGCCGTGACCTCCTCACCGTTGGTGAAGGTCTGCCCCTTCTTCAGCTTGATTGTGAGGTGCTGGGGGTCATCCGTGATGATCTCCTCGGCCATGTCGTTGACCGGCTTGCCCTCGGCGTCGTAGTAGACGAGTCCGGCGAAGATCTCGTCGAGGATCTTGCCGCCGCCGACCTCATTGGTGTTGGTCGGGATGAGGGGGTTCTCCGGCTCGGAGCCGTTCGTGGTGATGATGGCATCGGCATCCGCGTTCGCGTCGCTTCCTCCGTCGCTCGTGTTGCCGCCACCGCTCGCGCAGCCGGCGAGAGTCAGGGCGCCGATCACGAACAGTGCGCTGCCCGCGAGGGCGATCTTGTTGCGCTTCACTTTTGTCCTCCTGTGGACGTGGGAATTCTGCGCGGCTCATCGTCGAGCGCGCAGGGATACCTGAGCGTAACCCGGGGGTCGCGCGTCCAGGACATTCGGCTAACGAACTGTTACTGAGTGGTGACCATCTGTCACATGACGGAAACACGGGAGGGGATGGCTCCGCTGATTCCGAGACCGACATGTTGCGCTCGCCCCTCCTAGCGCGCGTGCATCTGGGCACCTAGCCTGGCTTCCAGGGCCGGAGCAGCGGCCCTCGATTGGAGGAGGGATTTCCATGAAGAAGAAGACCAAGATGCGAGTGCGCGCGCTGATCTCAGCCGCCGCCGTCGGCGTCTTCGGCGCCGTGATCGCCGCCGTACCGGCGAGCGCAGCGTCGGCTGTGTACGCCGACCTCGCGAACACGCCGTCGACGCAGCTCGTCCAGAAGAACCTGACCTTTCAGGACTCGCGCAACAACACCTTCGAGGTCCGCGTCAAGACAACGTGGCAACGTCTGTCATCGAGTAAGGCCACGCTCCGCACCGTTGTCGTGGAACCGGTGAAGATGCCACGAGGTGACTGCCTGCAACTGACGATGGGAAGCAACGGCCTCGGCGTCAGCGGCAATCCGAAAACACTGTGCCCGACCGGGTACGTAACGTGGGCACCCAGCAAGACGGTTACCGCACGTACGGGCACAACGCTCGGCCAGCTGTACTTCACCACGCCGGATCCGTGGGCGCCCTTCAGCGGAGGAGTCCGGACGATAACAATCCAGTACACGACCTGACTCCGGAGGCCGTTCGGAAACATGGCGCAATGAGAACGGCGCCGCGCCGCCGTGAGGCGGGCGCGACGCCGTTCGTCGTGCGGTTGCGGATCAGGCGAAGGCCTCGATCGGCGGGCAGGCGCAGACGAGGTTGCGGTCGCCGTAGGCCTGGTCGATCCGGCGGACCGGCGGCCAGTACTTGGCGGCGACCAGGGCACGCACCGGGTAGGCGGCCTCCTCGCGGGTGTAGGCGTGCGACCACTCCCCTGCGATGAGCGACGCCGCCGTGTGCGGGGCGTGCACGAGAGGATTGTCGTCCGCCGGCCAGCGCCCCGCGGCGACGGCGTCCGCCTCGGCCTTGATCATGATCATCGCCTCGATGAAGCGCTCGATCTCGTCGAGGTCCTCCGACTCGGTGGGCTCCACCATGAGGGTGCCGGCGACCGGGAACGACATCGTCGGCGCGTGGAATCCGTAGTCGATCAGGCGCTTGGCGACGTCGTCGACGGAGATGCCGGTGGCCTCCTTGAGCGGACGCAGGTCGAGGATGCACTCGTGCGCCACCCGTCCGCTCTCCCCCGTGTAGAGCACGGGGAAGTGGCCGCCGAGGCGCTCGGCGATGTAGTTCGCCGAGAGGACCGCCGCGGCTGTCGCACGCCCGAGGCCCTCGGCCCCCATCATGCGCACGTACGCCCACGAGATCGGGAGGATGCCCGCGGAGCCGTACGGGGCCGCGGAGATGACCGCGCCCTCGAACGTGTGGCCGCCGAAGTGCTCGGAGCGCTGCGCGAGCGGGTGCGACGGCAGGTACGGCGCGAGGTGCGCCTTCGCCGCGACAGGACCGATGCCCGGGCCGCCGCCGCCGTGCGGGATGGCGAAGGTCTTGTGCAGGTTGAGGTGCGAGACGTCGCCGCCGAGGTCGCCGAATCGCGCGTAGCCGAGGAGCGCGTTGAGGTTCGCGCCGTCGACGTACACCTGACCGCCGGCCGCGTGCACCGCCCCGGTGATCTCGACGACCTGCTCCTCGTACACGCCATGCGTGGACGGATACGTGATCATCAGCGCCGCCAGGTCGTCGGCATGCTGCGCGATCTTCGCGCGAAGGTCGTCCAGGTCGACGTTGCCGAGCGCGTCGCTCGCCACCACGACGACCTTCATGCCGGCGAGCACGGCGGAGGCCGCGTTCGTGCCGTGGGCGGAGGACGGGATGAGGCACACGATGCGGTGGTCGTCGCCGTTCGCGCGGTGGTAGCCGCGGATCGCGAGGAGGCCCGCCAGCTCGCCCTGCGAGCCGGCATTCGGCTGCAGCGACACCGCGTCATACCCGGTGATCTCGGCGAGCCAGCCCTCGAGCTGGTCGATGAGCTCCAGGTAGCCGTGCACGTCGGCCTCCGGCGCGAAGGGGTGGATGCCCGCGAACTCCGGCCAGGTGATGGCCGCCATCTCGGTGGCGGCGTTGAGCTTCATCGTGCATGAGCCGAGCGGGATCATGCCGCGGTCGAGGGCGTAGTCCCGGTCGGCCAGGCTCTTCAGATACCGCATCATGGCCGTCTCGCTGCGGTGGCTGTGGAACACCGGGTGCGTGAGGTACTCGTCCTCGCGGCGGAGGGCGTCCGGCAGCGCGTCGGCCTCACCGGGACTGAACCCGAAGGCGCGCTCCTGCTTCCCACCGAAGACCCGCGCGACCTGGTGCAGCTCGGCCACCGTGGTCGTCTCGTCGACCGCGATGCCGATCGTGTCGACGTCCGCGACCCGCAGCAGGATGCCATAGCCGCCCCGCGCCTGGTCGGCGTACTCCGCCGCCCGGCCCGGAACCCGAACGGTGAGCGTGTCGAAGAAGTGCTGGTGGACGACCTCGACCCCGGCCTCCACGAGCCAGTCGCGCAGCAGGGACGCCTTGGCGGTGACGTCACGGGCGATCGCCCGGAGCCCGTCCGGGCCGTGGTAGACCGCATACATGGAGGCCATGACGGCGAGCAGCACCTGCGCGGTGCAGATGTTCGACGTCGCCTTCTCGCGGCGGATGTGCTGCTCACGAGTCTGCAGCGAGAGCCGGTACGCGGGCTTCCCCTCGGCGTCGACGGAGACGCCGACGAGGCGTCCGGGAAGCTGCCGCTCCAGGCCTGCGCGCACCGCCATGTAGCCGGCGTGCGGTCCCCCGAAGCCCATCGGCACGCCGAAGCGCTGGGTCGTGCCCACGGCCACGTCGGCCCCGAGGGTGCCGGGCGCGGTGAGGAGCGTCAGCGCGAGCAGGTCGGCGGCCGCGACGGCGAGCGCGCCGGCGAGGTGCGCGGCGTCGAACACCGCGGACGGGTCCCACACGCGGCCGGAGGCACCCGGATACTGCACGAACACCCCGAAGAGCTCGGCGGGCAGCTCCTCCCCCGCCGCGAAGTCGACCGTGACGAGCTCGATTCCCAGAGCCTCCGCTCGGGAGGCGAGCATCGCCTTCGTCTGGGGCAGCGCGTCGGCGTCGACCGCGAACACGTTCGACGTGGTCTTGGAGGCCCGGCGTGCGAGCAGCATCGCCTCCACGACAGCGGTGGACTCGTCGAGCATGGACGCGTTCGCGGTCGTGAGCCCGGTGAGTTCGGCCACCATCGTCTGGAAGTTGATGAGCGCTTCGAGCCGGCCCTGGGAGATCTCGGGCTGGTACGGCGTGTAGGCCGTGTACCAGGACGGGTTCTCGAGCACGTTGCGCTGGATGACCTGCGGCGTGACGGTGCCGTAGTAGCCGAGGCCGATCATCGAGCGGTTCACGGTGTTCCGCGCGGCCAGGGCGCGCAGCTCGGCCAGCGCCTCGGTCTCCGACGCGGCCACCGGGATGCGGGAGTCGGCGACCGCGTCGTCCGGTCCCGTGTAGATCGAGGCGGGGACGGCCTGACGCATGAGCTCCTCGACCGGGCTCAGCGTCCCGCTGTCGACGGAGCCGAGGCCGAGCGCGTCGAGCATCGTGCGCTGGGCGGCTTCGGTCGGTCCAATGTGACGATCGGCGAAGGCAACCACGTCCGGATCAGCCCTCCGTGAGTGCGACGTACGCGTCGCGGTCCAGCAGTCCGTCCAGCGCACCGGCGGCGACGTGCACCTTGAGCAGCCAGCCGCCCTCGAACGGCTCGGCGTTGACGAGCGAGGGGTCGTCGACGACGGCGTCGTTGACCTCGACGACCGTGCCGGCGACCGGAGCGTAGAGCTCCCCGACCGACTTCGTCGACTCGATCTCGCCGACCACCGAGCCTGCGGTCAGTTCGGTGCCGACGGCGGGCAGCTCGACGAAGACGACGTCCCCGAGCTTCTCGGCGGCGTAGTCGGTGATGCCGATGGTGACGGTGTCGCCGTCGCCGGCGATCCACTCGTGCTCGTCGGTGTAGCGGAGTGCGCTGAGGTCGGTCATTTTGTCCTCCGGTAGAAAGGCAGGGCGGTCACGGTCGCGGGGATGCGGGTCCCCCGCACATCAAGGAATACTGCGGTTCCCTCTTCCGCGGAAGAAGGGTCGACGTAGGCCATCGCGATGGGGTGGCCGAGCGTCGGGCTCAGGGCGCCGCTGGTGATCTCGCCGATCGCGGTCCCGTCGGCGTCGACGACCGCATACCCGGCACGTCCGGCACGCCGCCCCTCCGCGGTCAGGCCGACGAGCACGCGGGCGTCCACGGCGGGCGTGGGAGCGTCTTTACCGACGAAGCGCTCCTTCGTGGCCACGACCACGCGGCCGAGGCCGGCCTGGGCGGGCGCGGTGTCGAGACTCAGCTCATGGCCGTACAGCGGCATACCCGCCTCCAGCCGGAGGGTGTCGCGCGCCGCGAGGCCGGCGGGGACCAGGCCCAGCGGGGTGCCAGCGTCGAGGACCGCGTCCCACAGCGCGGTCGCGTGGGCCACGGGGACGAGGAGCTCGAAGCCGTCCTCCCCCGTGTAGCCCGTGCGGGCGAGGAGCAGCGGGTCCCCGGCGAACGACGCGGTCGCCCACGCGTAGTACTTCTGCTCCGCCCACGGGACGCTGACGTCGGCGATGCCCTCGGTGGCCGCGAGGATCTCCTCGGCGCGCGGCCCCTGCACGGCGATCAGCGCGTAGTCGTCCGACACATCCGCGACCTCCACGGCTTCGCCGTCGACGGTGCGCTCCGTGAGCGCCGCGTGCACGGCATCGCGATTGCCGGCGTTGGCGATGATGAGGAAGTCGTCGTCGGCCAGGCGGTAGACGATCAGGTCGTCGACGATGCCGCCCTCGGGCGTCAGGAGCAACGAGTACTTCGCCTTGCCCACCGCGAGCGCCGACAGCCGCCCGGCGAGGGCGTAGTCCAGGAAAGCCCCGGCATCGGCTCCACGGACCGTGAACTCCGCCATGTGCGAGATATCGAAGATGCCCGCGGCCTGGCGTACCGCGTGGTGCTCGGCGAGGTCGGACGTGTAGCGCACCGGCATCTGCCAGCCGCCGAAATCGGTGAAGGAGGCGCCCAGCGCCTCATGGCGCTCGCGCAACGGGGTGTAGCGGGGGTCGGACATGGAGTTCTCCCGGGCTGGGTCGGGCGGGACGACGTCGGCGTCCCTGGGAACTCCCCCTCTGTCATGGGCCTGAGAGCTTCGCCCGCGCTCGCGCACAGGGCTTTCACCGTCGGCGGATCCCCCGATGCTCGGGATCGCTTTTCAGAGCGGCCGGACCTGCGCGGTACGCGTACCTGAGAGATTGGCGGGGAGGCTTGCTCCTTCGGTGCCCGGCTGCGTGCGCCGGGGCTCTCCCGCGTCGGTCGTTCGGCCTGTCTTCGATTGTGCGATCAGTCTAGCGGTCTCCTCCGCCGGCCCAGGAGCCCAGAGCGAGCTCGGCCCTGACCTCGTCACGGAGCCTGCCGAGGTTCTCCGGCTCGGGGGCCGCCGCCAGGAGGGTCCTGGTGTACTCGTGCTGCGGGTTCAGGATCACGTCGTCGGCCGGGCCCCGCTCCACCACGTCGCCCTTGTAGAGGACCATGATGTCGTCGGAGAAGTGCCGCGCGGTCGCCAGGTCATGCGTGATGTAGAGGACCCCGAGGTTCTCCTCGCGCTGCAACTCGGCCAGCAGGTTGAGCACGCCGAGCCGGATCGACACGTCGAGCATCGACACCGGCTCGTCGGCCACGATGAAGCGGGCACCCGGCGCCAGGGCTCGTGCGATCGCCACGCGCTGCCGCTGTCCGCCGGAGAGCTCGTGCGGGCGGCGCTCCGCGAAACTCTCCCCCGGCGTCAGCCGCACCCGCTCCAGGAGCTCGATCGCCCGGGCCCGTACCTCGCGGCTGTCCAGCTTCGGGTGGTGCAGCCGGATCGGCCGCTCCAGGTGATGCACGATCGTGTGGAAGGGGTTGAGCGAGGCGAACGGGTCCTGGAACACCATCTGCACGTCCGAGCGGTAGCGCTCGAGCGCAGAACCCCTGGTCCCGGACGGCTCGCCGTCGAGGAGGATGCTCCCCGAGGTCGGGGTCTCCAGCTTCATGAGCATCCGCGCGATGGTGGACTTGCCCGAGCCGGACTCGCCGACGAGGGCCGTGGTCCGACCCGCCTCGAGCGTGAACGAGACGTCTTTCACCGCGTGCAGGATGCTCGTGCGGAAACCCGACCGCAGGTGGAAGTCCTTGACGAGGTTCCTCGCCTCGAGGGTGCCCGCGCCCCGTGTTCCGTCCGCGCTCATCGGATGACCTCCTGGTTCACGCCGCCGCGGACGAAGTCGCCCCGGGTCCCGGTGAGGGACGGGAAGCTCGACAGCAGCCGCTGGGTGTACTCGTGCTGCGGGTTGCGGTAGATCTCTTCCGCCGTGCCCTGCTCGACGATCCGTCCCTGCAGCATGACGGCGATACGGTCGCTGATCTCGATGAGCATGGGCAGGTCGTGCGTGATGAAGATGACCGCGAAGCCGAGCCTCTCGCGCAGGCGCATGATCTCCCGGATGATGCCCCGCTGCACGACCACGTCGAGCGCCGTGGTCGGCTCGTCCATGATCATCACCTGCGGGTCCAGCGCGAGCGCCATCGCGATCATCATGCGCTGGCGCATGCCACCCGACAGTTCGTGCGGGAAGCTCGTGAGCCTGCCGGGATCCACGCCGACGAGCGTGAGCAGTTCCTCGGCGCGCTCCTGCTTGGCCCTCTTCGACATGCCGGGGCGGTGCGTGTCGAAGATGTCGAAGATCTGCGCCTTGACCGAGATGACGGGGTTGAGAGAGTTCATGGCGCCCTGGAACACCATGGAGATCTTGTCCCAGCGGAACGCCCGCAGGCCCTCGCCGTCGAGGCCGACGACGTCGATGTCGTGGCCGTCGCGGTCGTGGAACACGATCTCGCCGCCCGTCATCAGCGCGGGCGCCTTGAGCAACCGGTTCATCCCGTAGGCCAGCGTCGTCTTGCCGCAGCCCGACTCCCCGGCGAGCCCGAGGATCTCGCCACGGTGGAGGGTCAGCGAGACGTCCCGGACGGCCTCGACGGGCGGATCGACTTCGTACTCGATCGAGACGTTCCTGGCGGTGAGCACGGCCTCGCTCATGCGGTGACCCCCTTCTCCTTCGCGGCCTTGCGCTGCCGACGGGCCGCGTCGGGTGCATTGCGCAGCTTCGGGTTGATGACCTCGTCGATGGCGAAGTTGATCAGCGCGAGACCCGCGCCGAGGATCGCGATCATGATGCCCGGCGGCACGAACCACCACCACGCGCCTCGGCCGAGCGCCTGACCGGACTGCGCATCGTTCAGGATCGAGCCCCAGGTTATCGAGGAGTTGGGCCCGAGACCGAGGTACGACAGTCCTGCCTCGCCCAGGATGGCGAAGATGATCGCGAAGAGGAACTGCGCGGTGAGCAGCGGGAGCAGGTTGGGCATGATCTCGACGAGGATGACCCGCAGCGATCTCTCGCCCGCCACCTTCGAGGCGTAGACGTAGTCGCGGGTGCGGAGGGAGCGGGTCTGCAGCCGCAGCACGTACGCCGCGCCCGCCCAGGAGGTGATGCCGAGGACGAAGGCGACGAGCTGCCAACTGCGCTGCGGCACGAACGACGCGATCACCATGACCAGCGGCAGGCCGGGGATCACGATCATGACGTTGGTCAGCAGCGCGAGGGCGTCTTCCCGCCAGCCGCCGAGGTACCCGGCCAGGACCCCGAAGAGGAGGGACAGCACGATGGCGATGCCACCGGCCGTGACCCCGATCAGGAGCGATCCCTGCGCCCCGATCGCGAGCTGGGCGAACACGTCGTTGCCGAGCTTGGTGGTCCCGAGCCAGTGCTCCGCCGAGGGCGCGGCGAGCGCCGGGTTGTCGGTGCTGCGCGGGTTCTGCGTGAAGAAGGGCGCGATGATCGCGAACAGCACGATGGCGAGGACGAGGATCGCACCCACGATGAACTTCGGCGAGCGGCTCGGCAGGATCCGGCGGCGGGTGCGCTCCTGGCGCTGCGTCGCCACGGCGACGGTGCTCTCGGGAGCGATCGTGGGGGGCTCCTCCGTGAGGAGCGGGTTCTTCGTGTCAGACATTCTGGCGAGCCCTCGGGTCGATGAAGCCATAGACGAGGTCCATGAAGAAGTTGGCGACGAGCACCGTGAGGGTGATGACGAGGAACAGCCCCTGCATCAGCGCATAGTCGTTGTTGGTGACGGCCTGGAACATCAGCTTGCCGACCCCGGGGTACGTGAACACCTGCTCCATGACGATGGAGCCGGCGACCACGAAGCCCAGCGTGATCGAGAATCCCGCGATCGAGGGGATGGCCGCGTTCCGCGCGGCGTAGGTCGTCATGATGCGCCGCGGGCGCAGGCCCTTCGCCTCGGCGGTGAGGACGTAGTCCTCGGCGAGGGTGGAGACCATCATGTTCCGCATTCCGAACATCCAGCCGCCCACAGAGCTGATGACGATCGTGATGGCCGGAAGGAGCGAATGCGCGACGGCGTCCGAGAAGAACGCCCAGGTGGGCTCCGGTCCATCCGGGAAGTCGAAGACGTCGTAGCCGCCGAAGATCGGGAACCATCCCAGCCCGACCGCGAAGACCGCCACGAGGATGAGTGCCAGCCAGAAGTAGGGAATGGACTGCAGGACGGTGGTCGCGGGGATGAGGTGGTCGACCCAGGTGCCGCGCTTCCATCCCGCCCAGGCGCCGAGGGCAACGCCGAGCAGGAAGGAGATGACCGTCGCGGTCCCGACCAGCACCAGCGTCCACGGCAGCGCTCCGGCGATCAGCTCGGTCACCGGGGTGGGGAACTTCGTCACCGACACCCCGAGATCGCCCTGGAACATGCGTCCCCAGTAGGCGAGATACTGCTCCCAGAGCGACGCGTCGTCCCCGCCGAGCAGGAGCTTGATGTTGCGGATGGTGGTCTCGGAGACCTCTCCGCCTGCCCGCTGCATCTTCGCGATCATGATGTCGGCGGGATCCCCCGGCATGAGCCGGGGAAGCAGGAAGTTGATGGAGATCGCGGCCCACAGCGTGAACGCGTAGAACCCGATCCGTCGTGCATAGAACTTCATGTCACCGTGTCCTGACTTCCTGCTTCCCCTACTCGTGCGGATCAGCCGGCGGGCTTGATCTGCGTCAGCACGTACCCGGCGGCGATGGCACCCCAGGACGGCGGGAAGGCGTAGAGCTCCTCCTCCGTCGGCCAGCCGGTGTAGTCCTTCGTGTTGTAGAAGGTCTGCGTCGCGTTGATCACGAGCGGGATGTAGGGCAGGTCACGCACGATCTCGGTCTGGATCGTGGCGTACAGCTCCTTCTTCTCGGCCTCGTCGTTCGTGCTGATCGCGGACTGGATGGCCGCGTCGACGGTCGGGTTGCTGTACCGGCTGAAGTTCCAGCGACCGGCGGGGATCTCGGTGCCGACCGGGCTGGTGGACTGGACCTCGGTGCCGCCGAACCAGTCACGGTAGATCTGGAACGGGTCGGCGACCGACGTGCCGATGACGCCGCCGACGATGAGCTGGAAGTCCCCGCCCTGGCGCGCGTCGGAGAACTCCTGCCACTGCACGGTCGAGGCCGTGACCTTGATGCCCGCGGCCTCGGCCTGCTCGGCGATGAGCTTCGCGGCGTCGTTGTAGTCGGTCCAGCCGTCCACCGAGATCAGGCTGAGCTCGACCGGGGCGCCGTCCTTCTCGTAGATGCCGGACGATCCCTTGGTGTAGCCGGCGGCCTCGAGGATCTCCCCGGCCTCTGCGGCGTTCGCCTCCTGCGGGCTGACCTCGTTGGCGGGGTCGGCGAGCCACTTCTCATCGCGCGGCAGCAGCGTGTACGCGGGCGAGATGTCGCCGGTGAGGCCGACGAACGCCTTGTCCTTGATGGTCGCACGATCGATGGCGACGTTCAGCGCCTGGCGCACCGCCACGTCCGTCTGCGGACCGGTGCACCCGAGCTCCGCGTTCGAGCAGGTGTAGAGCACCGTGGGGTCCTGCGGGGTGTTGATCCACTCGATCTTGCCGTTGCCCGTGACGTCGTCCGGGTTCGGGATGAACATGCCGGTCCAGTCGAGCTTCCCGGCCGCGAGGAGGTCCTGGGCGGTCTGGTTGTTGTCGACCGCGATGTACTGGACCTTCTTCACGGCGAGCTCGTCCGCGCCGCGGTAGTTCTCGTTCGCGACCAGGGTGTACGACTCGCTCGTCGTCTTGTCCACGACGTACGGTCCCGACCCGACGGGCTCCTCGTTCGCGAAGTTCGCGAAGTCGGTGACGTCCTTCCAGATGTGCTCGGGCAGGATGTAGCTGGAGCCCATGCGCTGGAACTCGGTGGTGTACTGCGCGCTCGAGTAGGTGAGGACGGCGGTCGTGTCGTCCGTCGCCTCGGCGGAGACGAGCCCGTTGCCCTCGGGGTTGTTCGCCTCGTACGTGAAGGAGAAGACCACGTCCTCCGCGGTGAGCGGCTCGCCATCGCTCCACTTGAGGTCCGGCTTGATCTTCACCGTGATCTGGGTGCCGTCCTCGTTGAACTCGAACGAGTCGCCGATCAGGCCGACGGGCTCGGCGTCCTGGGTCTTGTTGTAGAAGAACAGGGGTTCGTAGATCGGGCCGAGCGCACCGTGGAGCACGGTGGGCGCGAACGGGTTGTAGTTCGCGGTGATCGGCGTCTGGCTTCCGGCCCAGACACGGAGTGCGCGGTCGCCGTCGGCGTCGCCGCCGTCGCCCCCGCCACTGCCACAGGCCGTCAGGCCCAGAGCGAGGACCGAGGCCCCCGCGACCGCCGTGAGCGCGATTTTGCGCTTTCCGTTACGGATCATTCGTCATTTCCTCTCGGTGCTGCACTGCAGGAGGGATTCTCCGGTTGGAGCCGAACCCCGGGCGGGGTTCACGGGAACCCCGGGAGGTGGCCTGCGGGCCGCCCTCGAAGGGGTTTGTTAGGACAGTAACCTAACAAACCCACTCCGGAGGGACAAGCCTTCCGGCTGCCGGGAGATAACGTTTCGGACTCGACGCCTTCCTCGTCATCCGCGCCCACTAAGGGTCGCTATGACACTAAGATCGGTGACGGAGGTTAAGGTACTTATGACTCGAAGTGGAGACATCCGCGTCGCCGTCTCGACGGTGATCCTCACCCTGCGCCGCGGCGACGACGGTCCGCCCGTCCTCGCGCTCCCCCTCGTCCGGCGCACCCGCGAGCCGTTCGCGCGACGATGGGCGCTGCCGGGCGGGTGGCTCACCCCCGAGGAGTCCCCGGTCGATGCCTCGGCCCGCACCCTCGCCGAGACCACGGGACTCGCGCCCACCTACCTGGAGCAGCTGTACGCCTTCGGCGCCGTCGACCGCTCCCCCTCCCGGGTCGTCTCGATCGTCTACTGGGCACTGCTGCGACAGGACGACGTCGAAGCCCAGATCGCGGCGCACCGAGCGTCGGGTCGCACACCGGAGAACGTGGAGTGGTTCGACGTGGGCGACCTTCCCGCCCTCGCCTTCGATCACCACGAGATCATCGCCTACGCGCTCTGGCGGCTGCGCAACAAAGTCGGCTACAGCCGCGTCGCTCAGGGGTTCCTGCCCACGGAGTTCACCCTCGCCGAACTCCGGGAGGCATACGAATCCATCCTGGGGCGACCGCTCGACCCGGCGAACTTCCGGCGGCAGGTCGAGGCCGCGGGCAACCTGAGCCGGACCGACCGCTTCCGCACCGGGAGCCACAGGCCCGCCCGCCTGTACCGCGACGACACCGATGTCGAGCTGGCCGACCGCGGTCCGCTCCGTCCCGAGGAAACGAGAACCCGATGAGCATCACCTTCGTCCCGACGCCCGCCGTCCCGTCGTCGGACCCGTCCGTCGACCACGCCATCCAGGCCATCGTCGGCGGGGCCTCCACCGACTCCACCTGCACCACCGACCTCGCGGTCGGGCCGTGGGACTTCGACACGCGGCCGGGCTACGGCCCTGGTTCGTCCATGGGCGACGTCATCCCGACCGGCGCCCCTCGGCAGGGGGAGCTTCCCGCCGCGTATCGCGAGGCGAGCGAAGAGGAGCTCCACCGTCGCATCGCGGAGGCGAAGGACGTGCTCGGCGACCGCGTCGTGATCCTCGGCCACTTCTACCAGCGCGAGGAGGTCGTGACGCATGCGGACGAGGTGGGCGACTCGTTCCAACTCGCCACCGCCGCCACGATGCGGCCGGACGCGGAGGCGATCGTCTTCTGCGGGGTGCACTTCATGGCGGAGACCGCCGACCTCCTCTCGCAGCCGGATCAGGCGGTGATCCTGCCGAACCTCGCGGCGGGCTGCTCGATGGCGGACATGGCCGACATCGACCAGGTGGAGGAGTGCTGGGAGCAGCTCGCCGACGTGTTCGGCGACCTGGACACCCCGGACGCCGACGGCCTCGTGCCCGTCGTCCCCGTGACGTACATGAACTCCTCGGCGGCGATCAAGGGCTTCGTCGGGCGGCACGGGGGCATCGTGTGCACCTCCTCCAACGCGAAGACCGTGCTCGAATGGGCGTTCGCCCGCGGACGCCGGGTCCTCTTCTTCCCGGACCAGCACCTCGGCCGGAACACCGCGAAGGCCATGGGCGTGCCACTCGACCGGATGCCGATGTGGAACCCGCGGCGTGAGCTCGGCGGATCCACGGCCGAGGCGCTCCTGGACGCACAGGTGATCCTCTGGCACGGATTCTGCTCCGTGCACCGGCGATTCACCGTGGCGCAGATCGACCAGGCACGCGCGCAGCATCCAGCGGTCCGCGTGATCGTGCACCCGGAGTGCCCGATGGAGGTCGTGGATGCGGCCGATGAAGCGGGCTCCACCGAGTACATCCGCCGGGCGATCGCCGATGCGACGGAGCCGACGACCTTCGCCATCGGGACCGAGATCAACCTCGTGCGCCGCTTGGCCGCACAATACCCGCAGCACCGGATCTTCTGCCTGGACCCGGTCGTCTGCCCATGCTCCACCATGTACCGCATCCACCCCGGCTACCTCGCCTGGGTGCTGGAGGAGCTGGTCGCTGGGCGCACCCCGAACCGGATCTCCGTCTCGCCCGATGTCGCCGCGCCCGCCCGCCTCGCGCTCGAGCGGATGCTGGCCGCCAAGCCCCCGGCGACGGCCGGGTCCCGATGAACGTCGTCGTGGTCGGGTCCGGGATCGCCGGGCTGACCGCCGCTCTCCACGCGCACGAGGCCGGGCACACGGTCACCGTCGTGACGAAGGGCCGGCTCGGCGGCGGCTGCACTCCGCTCGCGCAGGGCGGTGTGGCCGGCAGCTACGGACCGGGTGACGGACCGGCCGCGCACGCCGCCGACACGGTCACCGCGGGTGCCGGCCTCAGCGACCCGACGGCGGTGGACGTGCTCGTGACCGACGGGAGTGCGCGCATCGCCGAGCTCCTCGCGCGCGGCGTCCCCTTCGACCGCACCTCGGACGGTGGATTCGCCAGGGGCCGCGAGGCTGCGCACACCCACGCCCGCATCCTGCACGCCGGCGGCGATGCGACGGGCGCCGCGATCTCCGCCGCCCTGGGCGCAGCCGTTCGCCGCACTCCGATCATCGTTCGCGAGCAGACGATGCTCCTCGACATCGCCGTGCGGGGCGGGCGGGCGCGCGGGCTGACGGTCCTCGTCGCCGGCACCGCGATCGACCTCTCGGCGGACGCCGTGATCCTCGCGACCGGCGGCGCCGGTCAGCTCTACGCCCACACGACGAACCCGGCGGAGGCGACGGGCGACGGCGTGGCCGCAGCTCTGCGCGCCGGTGCGGCGATCGCCGATCTGGAGTTCGTGCAGTTCCACCCGACCGTGCTCACCGGCGACCCCGTGTTCCTGCTCTCCGAAGCCATCCGCGGGGAGGGCGCCGTTCTGCGCGACCGCAGCGGGCGCCGCTTCGTGTTCGACAGCCATCCCGACGGCGAGCTCGCCCCACGCGACGTCGTCGCGAGGGCCATCGCCCGACAAGCGGCCGCGCAGGGGACCCCGGTGCACCTCGACGCGACGGCACTGGGAGCGGACCGGCTCGCTCGCCGCTTCCCGACCATCGACCGGGTGACGCGCGACCGCGGCTACGACTGGTCCCGCGAACCGCTGCCGGTGATGCCTGCGGCCCACTACCTCATGGGCGGCGTGGTCACCGATCACGACGGCCGCACGACCGTCCCGGGCCTGTACGCCGTCGGCGAGGTCGCTCGCACCGGGGTCCACGGTGCGAACCGGCTCGCCTCCAACTCGCTCCTCGAGGGGGCCGTCTTCGGAGCAAGGGCCGCTGCCGCGCTGGACGAGCCGTGGCCGGACGCCGTGGGGGCGGCCTCGACACCCCCACGGGACGGCCAGGAGAACGGGGGTTCGCCGGCCACGCCTCCGCCCTTCTCCCGTCACGCCCTGCAGCGACTGGTGTGGGACGAGGTCGGGCTGCGGCGGTCCGGCCGCGGTCTGCAGCGTGCCCTCGGCATCGTCCGCGCGTGGGCCGCCGGGATGCCGCCCGCGCTCGACGTCCGCGCGCACGAGGACCGCAACCTGCTGCTGCTCGCCGACGCCACCATCCGCGCCGCGTCGGCACGCCCCGTCTCGGTCGGTGCGCACCATCGCGACGACCCCTCCTCTTCCGCCTCGCACGCCGCACCCGTCCCGATTCTGGAGACCGCCTGATGCTCACTCGCGCCACTCTGCACCGCGTCGTCGGAGCCGCCCTCGAGGAGGACGCCCCGTGGGGAGACCTCACGAGCGCCACCCTGCTCCCGTCCACGGCGACAGCGACGGCCGACCTCGTCGCCCGGGAGGACGGCGTGTTCAGCGGCGGTGGCGTCTTCAGCGCCGCGTTCCTCCTCACCGACCCTGAGGTCGCCGTCGATGTGCACGTGGGCGACGGCGACGCCTTCGGGGCGACCGACGTCCTGGCCACCGTGACCGGACCCGCGCGGACGGTCCTCACCGCCGAGCGGGTGGCGTTGAACTTCGTGCAGCGGATGTCGGGTATCGCGACCCTGACCGCCGCATACGTGCGCGAGGTCGAGGGCACGCACGCGCGCATCGCCGACACCCGGAAGACGACACCGGGACTGCGGGCGTTCGAGCGTCACGCCGTCGAGTCCGGTGGGGGCAGGAATCATCGGTACTCCCTCTCCGATGCGGTCATGGCCAAGGACAACCACCTCGCTGTCCTTCGGCGCTCCGGACTCGACCTGGCGACGGCCCTTCGCGACGCCCTCTCCCGGCTGCCGCACACCGCACACGTCGTGGTCGAGGTCGACCGCCTCGACCAGATCCCCGCCGTGCTGGAAGGCGGGGCGCAGACGGTGCTCCTCGACAACTTCTCGCTGGACGACCTGCGGGCGGGCGTTGCACTCATCGGCGAGCGAGCGACCGTGGAAGCCTCGGGCGGCGTCGACCTGACCACGGTCCGCGCCATCGCCGAGACCGGGGTGGACGTGATCTCGGTGGGCGCCCTCACGCACTCCGCCCGGGCGCTCGATCTCGGCCTCGACCTCCGGATCGACTGACCCGTGCTGTACCTCGATCACGCCGCGACCTCCCCCGTGCGCCCCGAGGTGCGGGCGGCCATGGAACCGTTCCTCACCGACGTGTTCGGGAACCCGGCGAGCCACCACACCGCCGGCGAGGCGGCCGCGCGGGCCGTGAAGGACGCCCGGGCCCGCGTCGCGCGCGTCTTCGGGGCTCGCAGCGGAGACGTCGTCTTCACGAGCGGCGGGACCGAAGCGAACAACCTGGCCGTGAAAGGACTCGTGCTCGGGGCGCTGGGTTCCGGCCGTCGCCGCGTCGTGGTGTCTCCGATCGAGCACGAGTCGATCCGGGAGTCGGCCCGGTACCTGGCGCGGTTCCACGGTGTGACGGTCGCCATGCCCGCCGTCGATGCCTCGGGGCGGATCACGCCCGCAGCCGTCGAGGCGGTCCTCACCGACGACACGGCGCTCGTGTCCATCGGTCACGCGAACAACGAGATCGGCACCGTCCAGGACACGGCGAGCGTGCGGGACGTCGTTCGCGCCCGCCGCGTGCCCTTCCACGTCGACGCGGTGCAGTCGGCAGGCTGGCTGCCGCTTCACGACCTGGATGCCGACGCCGTGTCGATCGCCGGGCACAAGCTCGGCGCCCCCAAGGGCACGGGTGCGCTCGTCGTGCGGGGGCGCCTCCCCCTGGAGCCGCTGCTGCACGGCGGGGGCCAGGAGCGCGGGCGACGATCCGGCACCGTGGACGTCGCGGGTGCGGTCGGGCTGGCGGTGGCCCTCGAGCTCGCGGAGCAGGAACGCGCTGACACTGCGGATCGGGTCGGTGCGGCGACGGCCCGGTTCATCGCGGCCGTGCGGCACCGGGTCCCGGAAGCCGAGCTCACGGGACACCCCGAGGAACGGCTCCCCGCCACCGCGAGCTTCACGATCGCCGGGGTGAGCGGCGAGGCCGTGCTCCTCGAGCTGGAGCGTCGCGGGGTCATCTCCTCCAGCGGCTCCGCGTGCGCGGCCGGGAGCGATGACCCCTCGCCCGTGCTCCTCGCCTGCGGCATCGCCCCCGAGATCGCACGGACGTCCGTCCGCTTCACGTTCGGGCGCACGGTCCTTCCGCCTGGCGCTCCGGAGCGCCTGGCCGCCCTCGTCGCGGAGGCGGTCGATGCCGTCCGGGGCTGACCGGCGGCCATAGACTCTGGTGGTGACCGCCGCCTCCCCGATCGTGACGATGATCGTGCCAGGACGCGATGTCGCCGCGTTCGCCCCCGCCGCTCTCGACTCGCTCCGCGCCCAGACCGACGATCGCTGGCGCGCCGTGCTCATCGACGACGGCTCCGCTGACGACACGGGCGCGATCTTCGCCGCGGCCACCGCCGCCGACGATCGGTTCGTCCTCGTCCGTCACGATGCCTCCCTCGGACTCGGCGCGGCGCGCAATGCGGGCCTCGCGCTCGTCGACACGCCTTACACGGGCTTCCTCGACGCCGACGACGAGCTCATGCCGGACGCCCTGTCGACGCTCGTGGGCACGCTGGAGCGCACGGGGAGCGACTTCGCGGCCGGCGCCTACGTGCGGCTGCGGCCGCACGGCGACGGCTACCTCCCGGGCCGCGTGCAGCCCTGGGTGGCCGCCGCGACCGCGCCCGCACGCCTCGGCACGACCCTCACCGCCCATCCGCAGGCGGTGTCGAACATCGTCGCCTGGTCCAAGGTGAGCCGGACGGAGATGTGGTCCGACCTCCGGTTCCCCGAAGGGGTCGCCTACGAAGACCAGGTCGTCGCGCAGACGATGTACACCCGCGCGCGCGCCTTCGACGTCCTTCCCGACGTGATGGTCCGGTGGCGGGTCAGAGCGGACGGCACCTCGATCACCCAGAGCAAGGCGCAGCTCCCCGTGCTCCGCGACTACCTCACGGCGCTCCGAGGCGGCATCCGCGTGCTCCAGGAGGCGGGAGCGCACGCTGCCGTCACCGCCCGACTCGAACTGGTCCTCGCGATGGACGTCCCGCCGCTGCGCGAGATCGCTCGCACGCACCCCGATCCCGCCTACGGCGCCGAGGTCTCCGCGTTCCTCGCCGAGCTCCGCGCTCTTCCCGAGTTCGCCGCCGCACACCCCGACCCCACCCTCGCCGACGCACTGTCCTGGTGAGCCCGTCCCGAAGGACTCCGACGACATGACCGACTACCTCCGCTCGCTGTTCTCGCTCGAGGGCCGCACCGCCGTCGTGACCGGCGGCAGCTCCGGCATCGGTCGAGGCATCGCGACGGCCCTGGCCCGCGCCGGAGCCGCCACCGTGGTCGTCGCCCGCGGCGAGGACCGGATCGCGGAGACCGTCGAGGAGCTGCGCGCGCACGAGTGCCGTGCCGCCGGGGTGGTCGGAGACCTGAGCACGCGTGAGGGCATCCACGCGGCCGCGGAGGCCGCCGCCGCCCCGTTCGGGGAGCCCGACATCCTCGTCAATTCCGCGGGCATCAACATCCGTCCGCCGTATGCCGCCATCACGGAGGCGGACTGGGACGCGACCATGACCGTCAACGCGCTCGCGCCGTTCCTCCTCGGCCAGCGTTGGGCGCAGGGCATGGCCGCGCGCGGCTACGGACGCCTCATCCACATCAGCTCGCAGCAGGCCCACCGTGCTTTCGTCAGCAGCGGCGTATACGGCGCCTCCAAGGGTGCTGTCGAGTCGCTCATGCGCTCGGAGGCCGAGGCGTGGGGCGGCACCGGGGTGACGAGCAACACTCTCGTCCCCGGGTTCGTGCTCACGCCGCTGAACGCCCGGCTGCAGGAGGACCCCGCCACCATCGCTGCGCTCGCCGCCCGCACGATGATCGGACGCAACGGACTTCCGGAGGACTTCGCGTCCGCCGCCGTCTTCCTCGCCGGTCCGGGCTCGGCCTACGTCACCGGGCACTCGCTCTTCGTCGACGGTGGCCTCTCCGTGCATTGACCCGAAGCGGGGCGACGCCGCTCAGGCCTCGGTCGGTCGCGGTCGGGAGTCGGCCCTCGATTCGGTCGGCAGCGGCGCCCCCGTCGTGAGCGCCACGACGGCATCGGCCGCCGCGGGGTCCTCCGGCTCGCGGTCGGCCCGGCGGGCTGCCAGCCCGCCCGCGACATCGCCGTCCACCGCGGAGTCCTCCGCCTCGGCCTCCGCCTCGATCTCGGCGTTCAGCACGCGCGACGCCGCGACCTGCTGTGCTGCCAGCTCGGCGTAGAGCCCGCCCTGGGCAAGGAGCTCCGAGTGCGTGCCGGACTCGATGATGCGCCCGGCCTCCAGCACATGGATGACATCCGCCCCCATGACCGTCGAGAGCCGATGCGCGATCGACAGCGTCGTGCGCCCCTTGGCCGCCTCGTCGAGGGCTTCCTGCACCACCCTTTCGGACACCGTGTCCAACGCCGACGTGGCTTCGTCGAGCAGGAGGACCGGCGGGTCCTTGAGGAGCACGCGGGCGATCGCGATCCGCTGCTTCTCTCCTCCGGAGAGCCGATAGCCACGCTCCCCCACGACGGTGTCGTAGCCCTTCTCGAATCCCGCGATGATGTGGTGGATGTTCGCCGCGGTGCAGGCGGCGACCAGTTCCTCGTCCGTCGCGTCGGGCTTCGCGTACCGGAGGTTCTCCCGGATCGTCGCGTGGAACAGGTAGGTCTCCTGGGAGACGATGCCCACGTCGTCGATGATCGACTCCTGCGTCAGGGTGCGCACGTCCGCCCCCGCGAACAGCACCGCTCCGCCCTTGGCCTCGTAGAGGCGCGGCGCGAGGTAGAGGATGGTCGTCTTTCCCGCCCCCGACGGGCCAACGAAGGCGACGTGCTGACCGGGCTCGGCCACGAAGGAGACGCCGTGCAGGGTCGGCCGCGAGTCGGCGGCGGCGTCCGGATAGCGGAACACGACGTCCTGGAACTCGACGCGCCCGCGGGGACCCGGAGCCTGCGCCACGGTCATCACATCCGGCGCATCGGTGATCTCGGGCACGAGATCGAGGTATTCGAAGATGCGCGCGAAAAGCGCGGACGAGGTCTGCAGGTCGAGCGAGACGCGCATGAGCCCCATGAGCGGCATGAGCAACCGCGCCTGCACCGTCGTGAAGGCCACGATGGTGCCCGCCGTGATCGCTCCGGTCCCGCCCGCGATGAAGAAGCCGGCCACGAGGTAGATGACGGCAGGCACGCTCGCCATGATGACCTGGACGACCGCGAAGAACCCCTGGCCGCTCATGGCACGACGCACCTGGAGGCGGACCTGGTTGCGGTTCTCCCGCTGGTACCGCTCGGATTCGGTGCGCTGCCGGTTGAACGCCTTCGACAACAACATGCCCGACACGCTCAGCGTCTCCTGGGTGATGGAGGTGAGCTCGGACAGCGACTCCTGGGTCTCCCCCGCGATCCGTGCCCGCACCTGACCCACCCGCCGCTGCACGAGCACGAGGAACGGCATCAGGACGACCGCGATCAGGGTGAGACGCCAGTCGATGAGGATCATGGCGACGAGCGAGGCGATCACGGTGACGGCGTTCCCGAGGATGCTGGTCACCGTGTTCGTCAGCACTCCGGAGACACCGCCGACGTCGTTCTGCAGCCGTGACTGGATCACGCCGGTCTTGGTGCGGCTGAAGAAGCCGAGCTCCATGGCCTGCAGGTGCTCGAAGAGCCGCACACGCAGGTCGCCCGTGACGCTGTTGCCGACCGTGGCCGTGAGCCACGTCTGAGCGACGCCGAGGACGGCCGAGAACAGGAACAGCCCGACCATGCTCCCGACGAGGGTGGCGAGGAGGGACAGGTGCGGACCGCCACCGTCGACCGGGAACAGCGCGTCGTCGAAGATGCGCTGCACGATCAGCGGCGGGATCACGGCGATACCGGCGCCCAGTACGACGAGGACACCGGTGAAGAGGATGCGCCAGCGGTACGGGCGGAACAGGGCGACGACGCGAGCGCCGAGCCCCTCGATCCTCGGAGCCTCCGCATTGAGCCGACGCTGGGCGTCCTCGTCCACGCCCCGGAAACCGCCCCGCGGACCACCACCCATCCCGCCCATGCTCATGGCGCCAGCGTACCCACCCCCAGGACACGGGCTCCGCTGTGGCGACGTTCAGCGATATCCCAGATTCCGGAATGAAATGTCCTCCCGACCCGTTACGCTGAATGACTCTCGCGAACTCTCGCACCATCCTCTTTCTTCCGATGCCCTGGAGGCCGCCCATGTCTGCCGTCGATACCGGCTCCATCACGACGCCCCCCTCATCGTCCGGAGAGATCCCCCGCAAGGACATGCGGGTGATCTGGCTCCTGCTCGTGGCCGCCTTCGTCGCGATCCTCAACGAGACGACGATGGGCATCGCGATCCCGCACCTCAACACCGACCTCGGCATCCCGCCGGAGCTCGGTCAGTGGCTCACGAGTGCGTTCATGCTGACGAACGCACCAGCGTTACTAGGCTGAGTTTCGCGGCAGAACGCCGCGCCGCCTCGATCCTGTTCTCCTTTAGATGCGTCCGCCAACTCGTTAGCAGTCGGGTAGCGTCGATCTTCGGGACAGCTCCCTCACCGCAAGAACCACTCTCTTAGGATCCACCTTGACCCTCCAAGACTCCTCGCCTCAGACCGGGTCCGTCCCAACTCACACCGTTTCGAAGCCCGGCCCAGTTATCGCGCTGCTCGTCGTCAGCGCGTTCGTCGTGATCCTCAACGAGACCACCATGGGTGTCGCGCTGACCGACATCATGAAGGACCTCGGGATCACCGCCGGGGTGGGTCAGTGGCTCACCACAGGATTTCTCTTAACTATGGCCGTGGTCATTCCGCTGACCGGTTTCCTTCTCAGCAGATTCACCATTCGTCAGGTCTACTTCTCTGCGATGGGCCTGTTCGCACTTGGCACACTCATCGCAGCGCTGGCGCCCGGCTTCGAGTTCCTCCTCGCTGGTCGCGTCGTGCAGGCGCTCGGCACTGGCGTGATGATGCCGCTGCTCTTCACCACGGTCCTCACAATCGTCCCCGCGAGTCATCGCGGCCGCATGATGGGTGTCATCACCATCGTCATCGCGGTCGCGCCGGCAGTCGGCCCGACCGTGTCAGGTCTGATCCTCCAGGCGCTGACCTGGCACGCGATCTTCTGGATCATGTTCCCCATCGCGCTGCTCGCCATCGGACTCGGACTGATCTGGGTTCGGAACGTCACGGAGACTAACCCTCACGCTCGATTCGACGTGCTGTCCGTGATTCTCTCGGCCCTCGGCTTCGGTGGTCTCATCTACGGACTTAGCAGCATCGGTGAAGCAGCATCGGGCCACGCCCCCGTGCCCGTGTGGATCCCGATTGTCATCGGCGCGGTCGCACTCACTGTGTTCGTGCTTCGTCAACTTCAGCTCCAGAAAGTCGACGGCGCTCTGCTTGACCTTCGAGTGTTCCAGAGCAAGTCGTTCAGCCTCGCCGTCGGACTCGTCGTCATCGTAATGAGCGCGCTGTTCGGTTCGCTCATCCTGCTTCCCATCTATCTGCAGCAAGTGCTCGGGCTCGACACTCTCGGCGTTGGGCTCATGCTGCTGCCTGGCGGCGTTCTGATGGGTGCCATCGCTCCCGTCGTGGGCAACCTCTTCGACAAGTTCGGCCCGACGCCGTTGGTCATCCCGGGCATGGCTATCGCGGCCGGTGCACTGTGGGGTATGGCGACGTTCGACCAGGGCACGAGCATCGTCTGGATCATCGCAGTGCACTTGGCATTGAACCTCGGTCTCGGCTTCGTGTTCACGCCGCTCATGACCTCGGCTCTCGGATCGCTCCCGTCGCACTTGTACCCGCACGGCTCTGCCGTCGTAGGGACGGTTCAGCAGGTCGCTGGTGCCGCGGGGACTGCGCTCTTCGTCACGCTCATGTCGGTCACGCTCGCATCTTCGCTGAGCTCTGGCGCTGACCAGGTGACGGCGACCGCGAACGGTGTCCACACCGCGTTCTTCGTTGGTGCCATCGTCGCCTCGGCTGCAGTCTTGCTGGCGCTTTTCGTTCGTAAGCCCGCGGAGCCTGCGCATGGCGAGGGCATCCCTGCGGGTCACTGAGCCCATGTCTTCCACCCGCGCGCTCGGCTACGTCCGACTCTCTCGCGACACGGAGGCATCGACCTCGCCCGAGCGTCAGCGAAAGGACATCCGCCGGCAGATCGACGCGCGCGGGTGGGACTTCGTAGACATCATCGAGGACATAGACCAGTCCGCCACTCGAAAGAGACTGGACCGGCCAGGCATACATGAGATGCGTCGCCGCATCAGCGCTGGCGAAGCGGACGTTGTCGTGGTGTCCCGGCTGGATCGCATGGCAAGGTCCGTTGCCGACATCTCCCAGCTACTCGACGAGGGCCTCGTCATCGTCTCCGCTACGGAGAACTTCGATGCTTCCACTGCGACAGGTAAAGCCATGGTCCAGATGGCGCAGGTCTTCGCGGAGCTGGAAGCGACGGCCATTGGCGAGCGAGTTCGTTCCATGCGCCGGCACCTGCCAACTGTAGGGCGTTGGCCAGGAGGACCACCGCCCTACGGTTTCACCACTGCACCTCACCCCGATACTGCGGGTCGAACGCTTGTGCACCACCCGGAGGAGTCGAAGGTCATCCGACGAGTCGTGGACGAGGTGATGAGCGGAAAGGGCATCTCAGAGGTGACGCGCGGCCTCAACTCCGACGGCATCCCGTCGCGCCGCGGGTCTCATTGGTCGCCCCCGTCTCTCTCCCGCATCCTTCGTCGCGGATCTCTTCGGGGACATGCGACGCAGGGTGGGGACGCGGTGCGAGATGACCGCGGGCTACCGGTGGTCGTATGGCCGCCTCTCGTGAGTGACGAGGAGTGGCATGCACTGTCGCGCGCTCTGAGTGGGAACATCGCAGCGCCCCGCCTTCCCGAAGGAGGACGGGTGCCGCTACTGCAACGACTGGCTATCTGCTCATCCTGTGGCATGCCGTTGACCCCCAGACATTTCGCTCACCCGACACAGCCTCCTGTCTACATGTGCCAGTCGCGGAACCGAGGCCGCACATGCGAAAGGCCCCAGACGGTGACCGCCAATCCGGCGGAAGCGGAAGCCGAACGGCAGTTCCTCGACGCGTGGGGTGACGTCGAAGTTATCGAAACTGTCAGTGAGGAGGTCGTGCCAGAGGGGCTGGACAACGTGCTCGATGCAATCAGTCAGACCCATGCCGCGATGAACCGTCCTGGAGCGGACGTGATGGAGTTGGCCGCCAGGATGGTCACGCTGGGCGAAGAGAGGGATCGCCTTACCGCTTTGCCGTCGATTTCGGCCGTGCAGCGTCGCACTGGCGAGACTTACGGTGAGGCCTGGGCGCGATCTTCCGTCGCGGAACGTCGGAAGATCATGATGGGTGCTGGTGCGTTCGTGACCGTCTACCCCGCGGCTGCTAAGGGGCATTGGAACCCTGAGCGCATCGTCGTGTCCGACGAACTCGCTGGACAGCTGGACGACTGAGCCGGATCTTTCGTCCAGCAGCACAATCATTCAGAGCCCGGGACACACGCGGCCTCGACTCAAGACCCCCAGTTCATGCTTGGCTCAACGGGGACATAGTCGGTGCGTTCTTCATCGTTGACATCTTGATAGGTAACCGTGAAGACCACCCCGAACGTTCTGCCAGCCTCTGTCGGGCGGCCGACGAAGCGCATGCCACCGATACCCTCCAGGTCACCCAGCTCCCGCTTCAAGACGAAGGTGAAGTAGATCGGGTCCGCGTCGATGACCAGGTTCTTCGCTTCAAATTCCTGAGCGCCGTTGGCGAGCATGAGGACATCTTTGCCAGGGCTCTGCCTCGGAAGACCGATCTGCCACGTGGGTTGCACAACCGGCTGGAGCGCCCTACTCGGGAGCGTTGCTGTCGAGGGCAGGTCGTCGCGATCTCCTGTGGGTTGCGCGTCCCCGTTCTGGTCAGTCCAGGACACGGTGAACGTGACTCCCTCGCGCTCGCCACGCTTGGTGGGGCGGCCCTGTATCGGTCTGCCGGTCGGATTGCCGGCTCCGTCGCCCCCGAGACGCCCCTGAATACCACCCTGCCTAGCACCGTCAGCGAACTCGAACAGGTCCGGATCGGCGCGCACTACTACGTCGCTAACCCAGTAGCCCGAGTTGTGAAGGTAAATCCAATCCTCGCCAGGTTCGTATGTAACGCGCCAGCGCGGGCGTGGTGATAGCCTCCGCTCGTCCTCAACCTCTCGGCTTCGCGCGGCATACCCTGCCTCTCGGAGGCGACTACGGCCCTTGCGGGTATTGATTCTCAGACCACCGACCCACGCCAGGGCCATGCGGACAGCTCCCCACACAACGCGTCGGAGGCGCCCAAGCGCGAGGGAGAGCACGACGAAGAGAACAAGCGCCACGATGAACGCGACCAAGAAGATGAGGCCCCAGTCGACTCTCTCAGGCTTGGTGAGCGACAGGGCCACCACCGCGCCGACGACTGCCCCCATCACTGGACCAATCAGTCCCTGGATCACCAGGACCCCAGCCGTCGACTGTCCCCATCGCACCCCGTCGTTCATTACCCCAGACTACTGACGGCGCAACAGCAAGCTCGATCCCGAGAAACCTTTGCGACGCGCGACGCATTACTCGGCGGGTGCCAGTTGGAGCTCAACCGCTTCCCATCTACCGATCCGCACACCTTTGGCTCCGATGGCCACGAACATCCGGCCAGCGAGGTTCACGCGAAACGGCGACTTACTGACGACCTTCTTCAGGGTCTTCGCTGTATGGAAGTCGTCAGCACCGGCGAAGGACGGCATTCGCGCTCCGACAGTGACATGGGGAGGGGTGGAGGCGTTACCCACAGCGACAAGATCGATGTCCACGCCGTTGTTCCCCTCCTCGACAGAGCGCAGCATGAACGTGGCCGGCTCATCTCTCGTTCCGCGAAGACTGACGCTCGCGATGAGGGGTTCGTCTTCATAGTCGGCGAGGGCGTCGAAAACGCCCGGGTAGCGCTGCAACAAACGGTCCCGGACGTAAGCAGGAATGGCTCGATCTCCGTTCCAGGTCTTGTTGACCTGGAACCCGAGCGTTGTCGCACGGCCCAGGGGCGAAGTTGCGGCCTGGGGCTCTCCTATGTCTCGATTGACGATGTCAACCGGAGTGCCCTTCGGCGTCATCCGGAGAAGTTCCGCAGTGATGCGGTCTCCCGCCGGCAATGAATACCCGAGGATCGTCAATCGGGATGCATTGGCGACCGCGTCGTGAGCGGTCCGCCACAGCATGTGCGCGATGTTCACGTTGTAGTAGCTGTCTTTGCTGAGCACCGGAGGAATCAGGAATCGATCCAACGTCTTGATGCCGGACAATTCCGGAGTGGTGCTCGTTGCCCGACCGAAGGTCGGTAGGGCGCGATCCTGGACGACCGTGGATCCGTCGCCTGAAGACCAGTACCAGGAAAGTGATCCGTGGAGCTTGAGCAGCTGGAATGAGCTGTCGTCGGCAGCTATCGCATCTTGCCAGCCGCCCGATCCGCTCGACCTAGGCGCGGGGTAGACGATCTGCTTCCCGTCCAACTCGTAAGAGACACCGTTGTCGTAGTGAGGCTTCACGACGCCTAGCGCACCGAACGCACTTTCTACGAGCGTGTCGTAGTTGAAGGTGATAACGACCGCTTGCTCCGCATGCCAGATAGCGACCAGCTGCAGAAGCCAGAGCGGTGGGGCGGAGCCCGTCACCGTCTCTAGAAATCCATCCAGAACGTCAGCGATTGCTGCCGTCAGTGCCTCAGCTTCCGCGCGTCGGCGAGTGTTCTCGTGGGCCTGAAGAAAGGGCAACGCGGTAGACAGCACCGTGAGGCGTTCCTCGAATGAGACCTGCTGCCCCATCGACCAGTTGAGGCCGAGGCGCTCACGGAGGGCATTCCCGAGGTCGTCGGTGAGGGGCATCAGGTCACTGATTGCTCGCGAGAATCCCGCACCGAGAACGTACACCGGTCGCCGCGGGGTGCGAAGCTCCGTGGGGGCCAGCGCATCGAGACCGTCGGACTCGGATTCCGGTTCATGGGTGCTCATGAAGTCCACGCTAGCGCCGGAGGTCGGTGACGGTCCCAGCACGGCCGCTTCCCTATGCTTTCGAGCGTGGATTGCACTTGAGGCCTCCAAGATAAGCCCCCGCCGCTCCCACGCGGCGGGGTTCGAGCCGGTTCCCCACCGGCCTGAAGGGGCCCGCGTTCCCTTCCCCGTGTTCATGCGCGGTCTCTTACGGCAGGCGTGACATCCGAGGTGACGAAGTGACGAAGTGACGGTTTCTTAGGTTTCAGCCATTCCTCTCTATAAGCGAGATCTCTCCCTAGAGAGGTAATGCCATGAAGCTCGGAAATCGTCACTTCGTCACTCCGTCACCTGAGTCAGAGAAAGATCCATCGAATCTGAGCAGTTCGGGCGCTACCCGGCGAAGTACCCACTACCGCAACGCAGACACTGTCTGCACTGCACTCAAGAGAGTAGGTACACGTGACCGATCCCGAATCTCCCACCGACAGCGCACCCAACGCAGTCCTCCGTGGGTGTGACCACACCCGACGAACGGCGAAGCAGACGCTGCTGGCGCTCTACCCCGAAATGTTCCGAAACGAGCGCCAGACCCCTGCAGGCACGCAGACTCGCACGGCGGCGGACACAGCCAACCCACCACTCCACGGGCGACCCGACGCCCCCGGTCTCTACGACCTGTACACGTCCCCCGACGAGGGCGCGTATTGGGCAGCTCGCCTGGCGCTGTCCACCGACGGTGCATGGAAGATCGACGAACCAGCCCTCACCCCGCCCTTCAAGACAGGCGCCAGCGGAGATACCCACCCCGATGACGCACGCACCGGCTTCAGGGATCGTGTGCGAGATCTGGTGCGTGAATCGCGCGACAGTGACGACCTCCTCATCGCGCTCGACATCCTCTTGGGCGACGACTGCTACCTGCGGCCGGCGACTCCTCACCCGGTGCCACCCTGCTGCACGACACATGGGATCGTCGGACGCCGGTCTTCGAGCAAGCATGACTGAGATTGACCTCGCCGCCTTGCGGTCTCGGACACCGCTGCATCCTCGTCGTACTGCGCGCCGCGGAGATCCCTATGAACTATGGCGCGGACGCGCTCTCGGCCATTGGGCCCTCGCCGAGGGCGAGCACGCGCCTTCGTGGCTTCGGATGCGGAAAGACGAGGCACGCGAGCGCGTGCTGGCTCCCCACAACCGTGAGCGCATTCTCCGCGTGATGGCGGTTCTGGATCAGTGGCGGACTGCGACCGTCGAACAGGTGGAGGCGCTCGCTGACGTCGAAGGGCTATCTCGCGGTCGCACGAGCCTCGTAAGCGCGCTGTGGAATGCGGGTCTGGTCGACGTGGGTCGCTGGGGTCACACCTGGGGACAAGTCCCGCCGCGGGAACAGCTCCTCCTGCGACCTGCCGGTGACTCCGGAGCGGTGCAGGATCTAGCGTCCGTGCTCGGGTGGGCCGATTGGTTCTCTGTCACCGCCGGTCTCGGTTTCGATGCCTCCCGTCAGTATGCGCGCCACAACGTGCTCGCCACGGAGTTCGGTCTGAGGATGGCCGAGCACGGACAGGTAGGTATGGTGCTCGGAGAGAAGCTTTCCTCCTGGGAACTGCTCGTAAGGCCCGTACCGGGCGCGCCGGATCTTCCGCGTGGCGGACAGTCAGCGGCCGACCTCACCCTCATCCGCCCTGACGGGCTGCGAGTGCTAGTGGAGATCACCGCTACCACCTCTGGCATGGACGCGAAGGTCCGACGCCTCGCCAAACTGCTTCACCAGCGGCCAATGGCCTGGACCGGTCTGACGGCGGTCTTCGTCATCGTTCCGCGACACGACAAGCCCGACAGCACACGCGCCGACCTCAGGGTCGTGACCCGCGCTATTGAGCGCGCGGTTCGTTCTTTCCCCGGAATGGCCGGTGACCCGACCGCGGCCAAGATCGGCGTCGTCACGTGGCGGGCGCTCTTCCCCCGAAACGGTACTGCTCGCCAGGACTTCGGAACGCTGCCGACGATGGTAGCGACCGGCCCACCAAGCGCGCGGTGGCAGACGTCGCGACTGCTTGATCCGGCGACGTTTCCTTTCCAACCGAAAGATCCTGAAAGCATCCAAGCGGTGCTGCGGAACACCATCACCTTGAGGGGCATCCCGGCATCGCTGCGTCCCCACGGCACAGAACTCCCCACAGGAGGAGGGAAGGTGAAGCTGCGCAAGCGGCACGATCCGTCCCTCGCGCGGCTCATGCTTATGGGCTGAGCCTTCACCACCAACGAAAGTCGAGACAGCATGACGAAGTACCGCGACGCTTACTGGGACCGCCTCGAAGCTCTCGAAGCAATCGAGCGCACGCGAGAGCAGGAGGAGTTCTACCAGGAGTACCGCCTCAAGGCGCTGGCGCTGCCCCCAGATGACCGCAACCTTCCGCGAGCTCCCGCAGCCGCCTGAGCCGAAGGCCCCTCCCCGCTTGGGGCGGGGAGGGGCCTTCCCGCGCGCTCAGTCTCCTCGAGTCACTCGGATCACCGTTGTCTTGGACGTGCCGAGCGCGCGTGCGATGGCGTTGTACGATTCCCCGCTGGCACGGAGTTGTCTGGCGAGTGCCTGCTGGTCCGGAGTAAGGGAGCTGGGACGCCCGAGGTGCTGACCCCGAGCACGCGCCGCGGCAATACCTTCCCTCGAGCGTTCCGCGATAACGGAGCGCTCGAGGCTTGCCACCCCAGCCATGATGGTCAGCACGAGCTTCCCGGACGGGCCCGACGTGGAGATCCCGTCGGAGAGAGAACGAAGGGTGATTCCTCGCTCGTCTAGCAATTCGACAGTCCGCAGCACGCTGGCGGCGGAACGTCCTAGACGGTCGAGTCGAAAGATCAGAAGCTCGTCGCCGGGCCTCGCAGCGTCGACGAGTCGAGTGAACCCTGGACGCTCCATCGGATCGACGGTGCCGCTGCATGTGTCTTCGTACAAGCGGTCGTACCCTGCAGTGTCGAGGACGGAGCGCTGAGAGTCGTGGCGCTGGCCAGTTGTGGAGATTCGGGCGTAGGCGAAGGTGAGGGAGCTCATACCAAGACCATGCGCGGTGCAGGTCGGAAAGTCATGCCATCTGTACCGTCCGCGATGGGCGCGGGATTCCCGCGGGCAGTCCGGTCCAGAACTCCGGTCCACTCCGTGATCTTCGACGACCGAGTTTCGTACCACGACGCCCCGTCCACGCCTACCAGATCTCCGCCAGGCTCATTCCACACAGCGGGACGCAACGAATTGGCGCACCACACAATAGCGGCGCCGCGAGCGGTCACGGATCGGGGCGGAACATGACCACCTGCCGTCGGAACATGCGCGGGAATGGGTTATGGATATGCTGACGCTACAGACAGGCGGGGGGGGGCGAGTGTCAAGTCAGATTGCGGTGCTCGGAGCCGGCGACGTCGATTTCCGGTTCCTTGAGGTTCGGTTCTCGGGCCCGGCCGGCGCTCGCGACGCGTTCGAACGACTCGTTGCGGACATCGTGGGCATCGTTCATCCCGACGTTCAAGAGATCCAGGCGAATCCGGGCGACTGGGGCATCGACGCCTTCGTAGGGGACTTGGGCGAGGCTGGTGAAGTTCACGTCTGGCAGTCGAAGTACTTCATCAACGGTTTCGGACCATCGCAGCAGAGTGAAGTGCGGGAGTCGTACAAGTCCGCGCAAAAGGCAGCACACGAGCATGGCTACAGGATTGCGTCGTGGACTCTGTGCGTCCCGTGCGAACTCGACGGTCCAATGCTCAAGTGGTGGAACGGGTGGAAGAAGCGCACGGCGAAAGTGGATGACCTAACCATCGAACTGGAGTCGGGCGGGCGCCTCCGGCGGCGACTCCAGGCCACTGCTGGTGAGGACGTGCGCCGGTTCTACTTCTCTCCTGTCTTTGCGGTGCCCGAACGCTCCGAGGACGAAGTGGAACGCGGGCTCGAGGAACTTGTCGATGAGTCGAAGTATGACGGCGCCCTCTTCGTGCGCCAGTTGGATGAAGCCGGGCTACCTGAAACCCGCTCAGCGAGGGAAGCGTTCTTCAACGCTGAAATCCTCGAACGCGAGGTCACAGACAAGGGTCTTTCGACCGAAGTCTCCGCCCTATCGACGTGGCGAGTTGCCGTGTCGTCGACGTGGTCGGTCGCATTCAACACTGCATGTCAGACGTCGCCCGAGCGACGGTTTCCTCGGCTGTATGGAGAAGTGCTTGCCGGGATCGAAGCCAGTCATGTGCGCGAAGCGGCGAGCCTGCGCGCACATGTGATTCACGGCGTTGGCCTGCTTCATCAGGCTGTGGACAACGGACGCGCTGGATGGGTTCGGGATTGGCGAGAAGTCGCGCAGGACCACCGATCTCGCACCTCCCTGTCGAAGCCAGCGACCGGGCGCGAAGTCGATGATGAGACGGAGAACACTGATGACTAGTTCGACCGCGTTCATGGATAACGCCGCATCCACGCTCAGGGCTGAATCCGTCCCGGCCTTCCGCATGGCGCAGCTCCTTCTCGTCCTCGATGGCGTTCAGCCTCCACTGAATCGAGTCGACCTCGAGCGCCTTTCCATCATCGAATTTCTCTCGGCCAATCCGTTCCTTGTGGTGGGCGACGACTCGCCGGAAGCAAACGAACTTCGCCTTCAAGGGTTTGGGCGCCACTCCATCACATACGCCTCCCCTAGTCAGCGGTTTGTCTCCCGTCGCGAGCGAGTAGCGTCTGATGTCGCTCAGTTGGTCTCCCTTGGACTTGTTCGACTTTTCGTCGCTGACAGGCAACGAGTTTTCTCCCTCACTGAGCTTGGCGAACAGTCAGCCGAGCGACTCTGCTCGGTCTATGCGGATGCGTATCGGCTTAGCGTGGCCACTGTGGGCCCCTTGGTGATGCGGCTCTCGGCTCAAAGGATGCGCCAACGCCTCGAGACCTGGCTCCGGGTCGACCCGATGCTTTTCGACCTCATCGACGCCCCCACATACCACGAGTTCGAGGCGGAGACTTCCGGCCTCGCATCACGCGACATGCTCTTCTAGGACCACTACCAATGACTGCCACTCGCCCTGCATTCAACGTCCGCGGCCTCCGTCTGGTCGGGCCAAACCACTCATATCGAGTCAACTTCACCGACCGGAATGATGCCGACGTGATCCGTCAGCTTTCGATAATCGCCGGCGAGATCAGCACTGGAAAGACTTCGGTGCTCGAGTTCATCGACTGGTGTCTCGGTGCGAAGGAGCACCCTGAACACGACGAGATCATGGCGAACGTACGCTCGGCTCAGCTCGCCATCGACGTGGCAGACGCGCGATCTACCGGAGACACCGCGAGTCGATACGTTATCGAGCGAGCTCTCGGGTCGAAGAAGACGGCCGCTTACCTCTACACCGGCGATTTGGACAGCATGTCTGGAACCCCGGTGAGGTCGTTCACTTCAGACCCCGCGGATACCGACTCTCTGTCGCACTACCTACTTCAGTTGTGCGGCCTCGCCGGTTTGCGCTTGGACGAAGCACCAACGCAAACGGATTCGAAGACAAGCGTGCTGAGCTTCCGGGATCTACAACCCCTGTGGTTCCTGTCGAACCGACGGCTTGACAACGGTGACCTCACTTACCACAACCAAACCGCGCGCTCCATCAAGCTGAATCAGGTCGTTAACTTCTTCTTCGGAGTATCCGATAACCAGCAGTCCTCGTTGTCGCGTGCGGTAGAAGAGCTCGGAGCTGAGGAACGCGAACTGTCGCGCGCCGTCCAGACCCTTCGCACCTTCATGACGGACGCGGGCTTCACGACGCTCGAGGAAATCACTGCCGAGTCGGACCGGCTAGGGACACGGGTCGCTGAGCTCAACGCCAAGAGGCGGAGCATCGACGCCGACATCTCCGCCCGCGGCGACTTCACGACCGAGCTTCGCGCGGCGTTCGCGCGGAGCACGAATCACGCTCGGAGAATCCAGACTGAGCTGCGTGACCGAGAGACTCTGACGCTGCGGCTCGAACCGCTCCGTGCTCAGTATGCGGACGAGATCCGCCGACTCGACCTTGTTGCGGAGTCTGTCAGCCTCTTTGACTCCCTGACCGTCGTTACATGTCCCGCGTGCCAAAGCCACTTGAAAACGTCACCGACCGTCGTCGGTGACCGATGCTCGCTGTGCCACTCGGACTTGACCTCGGATGACACCCCGCAAGATGAAGCTCCCGACCTTTCGACCGAACGACGCAACCTCGTCCGCCGGCTGAATCAGCTACTCGCATTCTCGCAGGAGGTGAGGGCAGAAGGTGACGAGCTTCGTCGCAAGCTGAGTGCGGCAAATGATGAGGTCCAGGAGGCTCAGTCTGCTCTAGACAGCGTCTCGCGCCAAGTCGTGTCCCCGTTCCTCGCACAACGTGACGAGATACAGAAAACGCTCGGCGATGCTCGGGTAGACCTCAAGACTGCGCTTCGGGCACGCCAGATGCTGCTCCAGCTACAGCAGAAGGAAGTGGAGCTGCTGAAGACTTCAGCAGCTCTCAAGGAAGCACGGTCGAGGAAGGCTGAGTACCTAAAGCGAGCCACCCCGCGGGATACGATTCTGGCTAGGGTCGGTGACCGGATTCATGAGATCCTTCGAGACTTTGACTATCCGAAGGTCGATCTCGTTCGGGTTGACAGGAACCTCGTCCCCTATGTGCGTGGCCGACGCTATGACCGAGTCGGCTCATCTGGGGCGATGACTCTCATCGCCCTTGCGTGGGAGCTCGCACTCTTCGAGCTCGCGTTCGAGCAGGGAATGGGACATCCCGGCTTTCTCATTATCGACAGCCCGCAGAAAAATCTGGTCCCAGGGTCAGTCGTCACCACCGCGCCTGAGACGCCCAGTAGCTCCGACAGTGAGGGCGAAGAGCTCGGACGCCTCATCACGACGCGAAGCAGACACATCGTCGAGAACATCTACATGCATGTCTCGGACTGGGTTTTGAAGCACCCCGGCGCTCAGATCATTCTTGTCGACAACCAGCCGCCGTCGGTCGCTTCTCAACACACCGTCGTGCGGTACTCGCAGAATCCTGACTACCCGCCATATGGCCTTATCGAGAACGAAGACGGACGCGACCAAGACCGGTAGCGACTCGCTTCCTCAGCGAGCCGTCACGTCCGGGTGGTTCGCCGGCACCAACTCCTGAAGCGACACCTCAAAGATCTGCGCCAAGGCTAGGAGCGTTCGCAACGTGGGGTTTGAGGGCGCACCGGACTGCGCTTCGCCACGCTCGTAGCGCTGATACGTGAATCTAGCTAGACCCGCACGAAAGGCGACCGCTTCTTGCGACAAGCCTTTCGAGACGCGCAGACGACGGATCTGAAGACCAAGCTCTGCGGCGAACTTCTGCCACTCGTCGTCAGCACTCACGTCCGTCCTCATCACTCTCCAACGATCCGATGAAGGCGCTGACCCATGGATATGTCTATGTGGCAGAATCGGTCACCACGACGCATCAACCGACGGCCGACGCCTCGCGTTTGACGATCTGCATGTGCGGCGCTGTGCATAGACCCCGGGGCGGCTCGATGCATGCCCTTCAGCCCCGAGTCTGGAGTGAATGTGACAGATCTGACACCAACCTGGTGGATCGCCACCGATGTCGAGGCGCCCCGCGAGTGGCAGGACGCATTCGAAGCGCTCACCGAGGAGAAGCGCGCAGACCATCTCGGTCTTGCCGCGGGCATCTTCGTCGCCACTGTGCGGCGAAGAACCGGCGGCGGACCCACGTTCAAGGAGCTGTTCGCTGCTCTCTTCAACGACAAGCCTCTGCACCCTGAGTGGCCCGCTGGCCTGAACTATGTCACTCGCACCGCGATTCTTCACGCGTTTCGCCTCCACGTAGCGATTCAGTGGAAACGGGGCGGATGGATCAGCTGGGACAAAGATGTTGAGCGCAGTCTCCGGGTTGGCCCGACATTCCGCGAGCGCGCTCGTGCCCACCAGGCTGCGAGGACTCAGTGAGAGCACTTGAACGCGCGTCGACCATCGATCTCCCGGATCAGCGCGTGGCGGTGTGCGGGGACTGGCACGGCAACGTCGGCTGGGTCAGGACGCTCTCTCGTATCCTGCCGGCGCTGGCACCGGACGTGACGACGATCCTGCAGCTCGGTGACTGGTGGATCGATCCCGATGCCGTCGATGAGGCACTCGCTGACACGAACATCGACCGCATCTATGTGACGCTCGGCAACCACGAACCGTGGTCGGACGTCACGCCGCTCCTCGACGAGCAGCCTAGTTCAGCCGTCCGAGTCTCGAAGCTCACCTGGCTCCTGGCAAGGCCCGCCAGGCTCACCATTGGCGGACGGTCGGTGCTGTCGCTCGGCGGTGCAGCCTCCGTCGACAGGCTTTGGCGACGAGAAGGCGCCGGATGGTGGCCCGATGAGCGCATCGATGACTCTCATGTGGCCGCGGCCATCGCTGGTGGTCCCGCTGATCTGATGCTGACGCACGAGTCCCCTGCCCGCACGCCCGTTCGCGCCGTACAAGAGGTGCTGCGGTCCAACCCGATGGGATTCCCTGACGAAACGCTCGCAGAGTCCGCACAGTCACGCGAGCGGGTTGCCAAAGTCTGGGACGCCATCCGACCAGGACTGCTGATGCATGGTCATATGCATGTTGCTGGCGGCGGCGCGACCGACGACGGGCGCCGCGTGGCGAGCTTCGGACGAGACACGATGCAGGGCAGCCTCGCGTTCCTCGACCTGCGGACGCTGCGCCTAGAGGTCCCCACGGTCCAGCAGATGAGAGAGGCGGCATTCCCCGTTGGGTAACGATGACCACGTCCGTACGCGAGAGGAGCGGCTGAACGGAGTCCTCGAAGCGTTCCACTCCTGCCGCCTCGACGGCCTCGCTCCGACACGTGATGCGATCCGCGACGCCTGGAACTACATCGAGGGCCGCCGCACCCTCGACGAGATCATCGAAGACGTTCGTCGCCGCCACACCCGGAAACCCGAGAAGGAGCCGTGACCGAGGAGGAACCGAACCCCTGGGCTGAGATCGTCGGTCCGTGCTACACGGTGACCAGCATGGCCCGCACCCTCGGACGGACGGAGGCTGAGGTCATGGAGGCTGGGAACGATCTCAGCCTCCTCATGTTGCGCACCGAAGACGGCGTCTACCTCTTCCCCGTCTTTCAACTGCACGACGGCGAGGTGGTTCCAGGTCTGCGGGAGGTTCTTCTCACCCTCCAGACCGGCGTAAGCGACTCCTGGACATGGGCGCAGTGGTTGAACGTCTCGTTGCCCGAAGCGGATCCGCCCCGCAACATCACGCGGCTTATCGAGGGGCGCCTTGATGAAGCGCTACGGGACGCGCGACACGACGCTTGGTCATGGAGTAACTGATCCGAGATCATCCTTGTGGGAGCACCAAGCTCGTGGTGCTGGTGACGAGATGTCCGGCAGGAGAAGATTGCTCCCGCATGCCGGCTCGCTCGCTAACGTGCGCCGCACCCGGTAAGGCCTCGGGCGGAAGCGGGTAGAGCGCCCCGGGGTTGTGGAAGACAGTGGTGCCATCAATCCAGCGTTCCTCATATCCCTCACCCACCTGCTGACTGAATGGCACAACCTCGCCCGAGTTGTCTTCCGCGTAACGAGAACCGCGATGGAACGCCAACAGCGATGACTCCCCCATCCCCGCCGCGATGCCCATGCGATTGAACTTGCTGAGTGTCCCTGCTGCATTGAAGATCACGGCACTGATCCGCTCCGAATCAGGCAACTTAAAGAAACCGGACTCAAGCTCCTTCGTGCCCCATTTAAGTGTTCCGACGGGGACCTCGACCTGGCGGACGACTCCATCCCGCTCCACATCTTCGATGCGCACACCGTAGAGGTATTCGTACAGCGCGGGCTGGCTCCACGTCATCGACAGGTCCTGATGGAAGTCTTGCACAGCAATCACGAAGGGTATCTTCCGCGCTCCGGTTCGCTCCCAGTAGCGCTTTCTGAGCTTTGCAACAAGCGGGCCGGAGAAGCGAGTCGGCAGGTAGTTGTGCGCATAGTCAAAAAGCTCGTCAGCCGTCTCCGGCGGAACGGGCACGTTGTGCACTGGCGGCGGGTTCGCGGTCGTTGCCTCGACGTAGAAATCTCCGAACACACCTCGTGCAAGGAAGTCTGGCGCGGGCTTGGGCTGTTCGACTCGTAGACCCGCCTCACGCATCAGCGCCCATACATATAGTTCCCACACCCTGGCATCGAAGGCAGTGGTCTGAAACTGCTCGACGAAAGTTCCATCTTGGTTCTCGTACCAACGCATGGCGACCTCTATGAGGCGACGCGCAGCGACGGCACTCGTCTGATCTCGTAGGTACTTGAATCGAACGTGCAAGCGATCCTCGTTCGAAGCCACTCTGAAGAAGTTCTCGGAAGGCCTCTCATCGCCTTGAGTGCGTGAGTTGTCGTAGTCCGCGTGAACATTCGCCATAGCTTCCGCAGTCGCATTCACCGCGGCACGTACATCTGCGTGTGGGCCTAGCAACCTGACTCCCCGATAGCGTCCAGAGAGGTCGGGAGCGAGCACGCAACTGTGGAGCTCGCGGTCGGTCAAGTCAACGAATAATACGCCGAGCACCTTAGCGGGTCGGATCTCCAGCCACGCAACTTCCTTGGTCGGCGCAAGTGGGCCCGCCCCCCGGGCCCAGACCACGAAAGCGTTGAATCGCTGTTCGCTGATCTCCGAGATCTCGACAGGTGTGTCGTTCGTATTCACCGTCTGCCTCCTCCGCCACCTGCGACCAGAGTAGCGATGCACCCTGCTCGCCAGCCCGAAGTTGCACTGCCCCGCCTCAAGGCGTCGCCGGCAACGCGAACCATAGCCCGGCTGAAGCGGGCCGCGCCGGCCGCAGTCTCGATACGCTCGCTCCATGTATTCGTTCCGCGTACCGCTGCATGTAGGAAACAGCAATCCGGACACCGCCGAGAGTCGACTCTCGCTATCAGAGTCGAACAGCGAGAGCATCTGGCTCCAGTCGAATGGGCCGCTCGCGGACGCCGAGAGAGCGGCGTTTTGCGGATCCGGCTACCCGACCGCTGAAATAGCGGAGCAACGGGCCAATGAACTTCTTCCGGCGCTGCGGCTCACTTCTTTACGCACAGGAATCTACTTCGACTTCTTGTCCCGCGAGGCATCCGCTGGGATGTCTGAGACCGCGCTGCGCGACCTCAATGAGGCTCTCCCGACAGGAGTTCGCGCTGCCCGCTTTCGCCCGGGGGTCACGGTGCACCTGACATCGGAGGACATCGTCGTGCCTCGACTGAGCGCAACAGTTCGCGCTCATACGCCCGCGCAGACCGTGGGCGCGACGTTCCAGCGCGCGATGCGCTCCGCGACCGCCTCACCGCACGGTTCTCTGGCATTCGACCTATATGTTGCCAGTTGGCGAATGCCCACGGATGACGCCCGTCTTCTCATGCTCACGTCCGCCGCCGAAGCCATGGTCGTCCGCAAGAAGGTCTCTAGTGAGGAACGAATCGCTCTTCGCCGACTTGCCGCCGTAGTCCGAGCCGATCAGACGCTGTCACCTATCAGTAAGAAGTCGTTGGAGAATCGGATCGGATCGTTGCACAAGGAGAGCATCAGCTCTGCGAGCGCCCGACTCGCAGACCGTTTGAACCCGCGCACCTTCTTGGATCGAACGGCGCGTGATTTCTTCAGCTATGCGTACGACGTCCGAAGTCGTCTCGTGCATGGCGACGTCCCTCCTTCAAGCTCGGAGGTCGCGCTCGTGCTAGGCGCTCTCGGCGAGTTCGTACGAGAGCTCATAGAACTGGAGCTGTCGTCTCTCGAGACGGCACGTCCCTAACCAGAGAGCGAGCCGGCTACTTGTCCTGTGGACTGGTCTCGACACCGGTCGGGAGGTACGCCACGTGGCCAAGCACGCCATCAAGCAGAGCCATGACGTGGTCGTCGTACAAGTCGTAGCGGACGTTGCGCCCGTCGCGATTTCCTGACACGAGGCCGAGCTCGCGCATCAGCCGTAGGTGGTTCGACACGGCTGTCTGACCAGCTCCCACAGCTTCGCAGAGCTGGGTGACGGTCAGCGACGATTGTCGCAGCGCGGTGAGGATCCGCAGCCGCACCGGAGAGGAGAGGCCGTGCATGACTTCCGCCAGCCGAACGGCTGCGCTCGACGGCAACATCGTCGCCGCATCGAAGTGCATGTCTCGCGTCACCATAGTGAGTCTACGACGACGACACTCTCTCCGAATTGACGATACATCACGAATTCGTGATGTAACTTGAAGGCGATATCCCAGCGATGAGGAGCCAAACGCGTGAGTCCGATACGCCCGACAGCCGCTGATCTCGCTTCCGCGTCGGCTGCTGATGACTGCGGCTGTGCCCCGAAACCCGCCGAGAGGGATCGACTGTGGAAGCGCCCAATCAATCGCCGCGGCGTCTTCGAGCTCGGCGCCTTGAGCGTGGTGGCGCTCGCAGCGTTCGGGGTCGGATCCGGCGTTTCCATCGCACATGCCGCAACGTACCCGTCGTGGGACGACGTTCAGCGCGCCAAGGGCAACGAGGCAGCGAAGGGTGTCGAAGTTCAACGCATCCAAGGCCTCATTCAGTCGCTGACGCAGAAGGTCGCTGACACCGAGGCCGCAGCACTGCTCGCATCCGACGAGTTCTACGCAGCGCAGCAACAGTACTTCGAGGCGATCCGGGTCGCAGACGACCTGCAGGCGCAAGCCGACGAACAGACCCTCATCGCTGAGGAGGCGTCGAGGAAAGCCGGACAGCTGGCGGCGCAGCTCTATCGCAACGGTGGCGACGACACCACGCTGCAGCTGTTCTTCGCAGGCTCTGCAGCCGAATCGGATGAGCTGCTGTCGCGATTGGGAACGCTCGACAAGTTCATGCAGCACAACCGCGCGGTCTACGACGAAGCAATCTCGTCGAAGAACGCGGCACAGTCGCTCACAGATCAGGCGGTCGTCGCTCGAGACGAGCGCGACCGACTGCAGCAGGTCGCGGAGCAGAAGATGACAGCAGCGCAGGAAGCCGCAGACGCCGCACAGGCTGCGCTCGACGAGCAGACCACCTACCTCGAGACGCTGAAGGCACAGCTCGCGGCGCTTCAGGACACGACCGCGCAAACGGTTGCCGCTTACCAGGCCGGCGTCGCAGCGCGTGCCGCGGAGGAGAAGGCTCGTCGGGAGAGAGAAGCCGCCGAAGCCGCGGCGAACAGCGGCGGCAACGGGGGGCGGAGGGGCCAGGCCGGTAGCGGAGGGTGGGTTCGACCGCACGGTGGCGCACGCAGCTCGAGCTACGGTCCACGGACCCCGATCTGCGGGCCCCAGGGCTGCTCATCGAGCTACCACTACGGCGCAGACCTGGCGAACGGATGCGGTGCGGCGATCTACGCCGCGAACTCGGGAACAGTCGACTATGCCGGAGCCAACGGGAACTACGGCAACTACGTCCGTATTCAGCACGGTGGCGGCGTGAGCTCGGGCTATGCACACATCAAGCCGGGCGGAATCGCCGTTCGTCGCGGTCAGTGGGTCGAGTCGGGACAGGTCATCGCATACGCGGGCAACACCGGGCGATCCTTCGGGTGCCATCTGCACTTCGAGGTGTACCTCAACGGTGGCTACACCAACCCGGTGCGTTTCATGGAGGACCGCGGCGTCTACGTGTGAGATAGCGCCGCGGCCCTACCGGATCACGTCAGCCCGGAGTAGGAATGGAGCCCCGGGAAGTAGATGTTCACGACGGTGAAGTTGAACAGCACTGCTGCGAACCCAACAATCGACAGCCACGCAGACCGGGAACCACGCCACCCCCGGGTGGCGCGCGCGTGGATGTACCCCGCGTAAAGGACCCAGATCACGAAGGTCCACACCTCTTTGACGTCGAATCCCCAGTAGCGACCCCACGAGTCGTTCGCCCAGATCGCTCCCGCGATGAGGGTGAAGCTCCAGAACATGAAGCCGACGATAGTGAAGCGGTACGCCAGGGTCTCCAGCGCGTCCGCGGACGGGATCGTGCGAAGGAAGCGAGGACCGCGCTTCTGCTTTCGCGCGTCCGGAGCGTCACTGAGGAGACGCTCGCGCCTACCCTGCATCAGTTGGGTGATTGACACGCCGCAGGCGAGAGCGAACAGAGCGGTGGCGAGCGAAGCCACGAACACGTGGATCACCAGCCACACGCTCTTCAGCGGATCCATCAGCGGCACAACCTCGACATAGAAGCCGAGAGTCGCACCTCCGAGAAGCAGCACGGTCATTCCGAGCAGGAACGCGCCCAAGAATCGAAGATCGTACAGCCGCAGCACCACGAGGTACACGGCGACGATGAGGAGCGTCCCGGTGAGCGCGAATTCGTACATGTTGGCCCACGGGACCCGCTCGGCCGCAATGCCTCTGCCGAGAGTTCCTCCTAGCTGGAAGAGGAACGCCAGAACCGTGAGCGACGTTCCGATTCGCGCCCACAAGCGTCGGGGTGGCCGCTGTAGAGCGGTGTCGGCGCCGGGGACATCCTCGGCGACCTCTTCGGATGAGGATGCCGGCCCACGCCCGCCGACGGTCGCCAATTTCCGCACGGGAACGGCAACCGGTGCGGCGCTGCGCTGCGCGAGGTCGATGGTGTACGCGGTGAACGCGAGGAGGTAGGTGGCAATCGCGGTCCAGACGAGGAGGAGGGAGATGCCGTCGAGGCTGAGCTGATTCATGACGGGTTCCTTTCGGTCGTGTCGTGCTGCTGGTCGTTGTCAGAAGTGGCCGGCGGGCTTCACAGGCTCCGCGCCGAGCGAAGTCGAGTGACGATGTGCGAGATCGTCGACCGCTCGTTGCAGCGTGGGGTCGTCGCCGCGCGCGAGGCCGGCGTACTCGATGTGGATGCCGTCGATCCCGTCGCGGGCTTTCACCCACACGCGACGCCGGGGTACGAACAGGCCTGCGAAGAGACCCACCATGGCAATCACCGAGAAGAGGAGCACTCCCCCACTGCTCGGATCTTGTTGGATCTGCAGCGAGGCGAATCGCTTCACTGGTTGTTGTTCCTCTGCGATCTCCCATGTGACGGACCCCCAGCCATTCGGGAGGTCAGCTGTGTCACCGGGTCGGAGTTCCAACGAGTCGGTGCCGCTGTCGCCGCCCGTCTCCTGGTCGAGTCCGCTCACGTCGAGCGTGTAGACGGAGCGCGGCGTGCCGTCGTCGATGCCGAGGTCCCCGCTGAAGACGTTGAAGGTGAGCACGGGATCGACGACGTCGGGGTAGATGGACGTGAACGCACCTGACGGGAGAGTGCCCTGCGTGGGGTAGAAGAACCCGACGAGCCCGACTTGCTTCGGTAGCCCGTCCGGGATTTTGATGATGCCCAGGGAGGTCATGTTCGAGTCCTGCGGCAGGAACGGCTGCGACTCACTGAACACGACGTCGCCGTCGCCGTTCCTCACGGTCAGCGTCGGGGCGTACCCGTTCCCCAGGAGGTAGATCCGGTCATTCGCAATCGTGGTCGGGTAGTTCACTCGAACGCTGCGCTCACTGTCCTGCTCGCCCGGCTGGCGGACCGTGATCTGCGCATCGAAGTTCTCTGCCTGTCCCGCGCCCGGTGTGCCCGGCAGTCGATAGGCGACGCGGAAGTCGTCGAGCGTGAGCGAGTACGGAACAAGTCCCGCGCCGTCGACGAATCGTCCCGGGTTGAAGGACGAGTAGTCGCTCAAGGCATTCACGAACGTCGTCCCCTCCACCACGACTCGTTGTCCGGTGTACGCGAAGGATCCGCCTACTGCGACCGAGAGGAGCACCCCGACGAGCGCGACATGGAAGACGAGGTTGCCGGTCTCACGGAGGTAGCCGCGCTCTGCTGATACCGAGTAGGTGCCTCCCTGGTCGTAACGCTCGACGCGGTAACCGGATCTGCGCAGCATGTCGGAAGCCGCGGAGACAGCCCCCTCAGCATCGCCACCCTTCCCAGCGATGAACCTCTCGCGATGAGCGGGCAACCTCGACAGTCGGGACGGAGTGCGCGGAGGTCGTGACCGCAGCGCGACATAGTGGTGCTTCGCACGCGGGATCACACACCCGATGAGCGAGACGAACAGCAGAAGATGGATGGCGGAGAACCACGGTGAGATGTAGACGTCGAACAGTCCAAGGCCGTCCGCGAGCGGGAACGCATCGGGGTTGTTCCTTCGCCATTGCACGACGCCGTTGGGGTCTGCGCTGCGTTGCGGGAACAGTGAACCGGGGATCGCTGCGACAGCGAGGAGCAGAAGCAGCAACAAGGCGGTGCGCATGCTCGTCAGTTGTGTCCACCCCCATCGCAGCCAGCCGGTCACGCTGAGCGCCGGGCTCGTCACCTCAGATGTTGCGCCGGTATCGGCGTGGTCGGCTGGCCGGAGCGGATCGCCCTTGGTGTCGGGGTCAGAGAGGGAGCGGGACATTGATAATCACCTGCTGAAGTTGGGACATGAGAGCGGTCCAGAGGCCGGAGACCATCAGGATCCCGAGAGCGACGAGCATCGCTCCGCCGATGAGGTTGAGCGTGCGGACATGGCGTCGGAGGAAGGCGAGCGAGGAGGACGCCCATCCCCACCCGGCGGCGAGGACGATGAAGGGGATACCGAGGCCGAGGGAGTACGCCAGCCCGAGCAGGCCGGCTCGAGCGGGGTCACCCAAGTTCCATGACATCGAGATGATTGCGGCGAGTGTCGGGCCGATGCAGGGTGTCCACCCCACTCCGAGTGCGAACCCCAGCAGCGGGGCGCCGACCAGACCTGCACGACTGCCGATCCGTGGGCGCATCGTTCGCTGCGCGACGCCGAAGAGTCCGATGAAGACGAAGCCCATCACGATGATGACGACGCCGAACACCCTGGTGAGAATGTTCGCGTACTGCAGCAGCACGAAGCCGAACGCACCGCCGAGGATGGTCACGGCGACGAAGACGGTCGTGAAACCTGCGATGAACAGCGCCACCCCCAGCATCAGTCGACCGCGGTGCGACTCTCGGCTTCCGCTCTTGCCCTGTTCTGGCCGCACAGTTCCGCCGAGGTACCCCAGGTACCCGGGCACCAAAGGGAGGACGCACGGTGAGACGAAGGAGACGAGCCCGGCGAGGATCGCCACGGGGATGGCGATCCACAGAACTCCGTCGACGATAAGCGTTCCAGGGTTCATGGGACGCTCTCCTCGAGAACGTCCTCGACGAGCGTCGCGAGGATTGAGGCACTGTCGAGCTGACCGATGACGCGGGCGGCGACTCTGCCGGAGCGGTCGATGACCAGGGTGGTCGGCGTGGCTTGGATCGGCGTCACCTGAGCGAAGGCCAGCTTGACCTTGCCGTCGTTGACGTCGATCACGCTCGGATACGTGACGCCGTTGTCTTTGGCGAACGAGAGCGCGGTGGCGGGTTGGTCGTAGGTGTTCACCCCAAGAAAGGCCACGCCGTCGTCGCGATAGTCCTGCCACACCTGTTCGAGGTATGGCGCCTCGACGATGCAGGGGCCGCATGCGGCGTACCAGAAGTTCACGACGAGGACGTCGCCGCGGTAGTCGTCACTCGCGACTTCCTCTTCGGTCTCCGTGACCCCTTCGAATGTCACCGGCTCTCCGCGCTCGTCTTGCGGGATCTCGACGACTTGGAAGTCTCCCGCGATGAAGCCTTTCTCGTTGCCATCCCTGTACTGCTGGGAAAGGGAGTCGTTGGACGCGCACCCTGCGAGCAGGAGAAGGACGGGTATGGAGGCGAGCACGGCGTGACGAATACGTCGTCGTCGGCCGTGATCCTGCGCGCTGGGGACGCCGGTGGCGGGTGGTCGGGGGACGGGCTCGCTGAGCATAGGTTCCTCTTCGGATCTGAATCTCGTTTGGCAGGGCAGAGCCGGTGGTTATCGGGCTCATGCCTCGCGCCCGGGCCATCAGTGCTCGACGAGGAGCGGGTCCCGGGGCGACGTCGCGTCTCGCTCCCGAGTGACGAGCATGACGACGGCGTGAATCGAGGAAGCTCAGGTCCGCGACACGCGGAGTTTCGTGAGAGAGGGGGCGGTGGCCCTCATCGCGATGCTCGGAAGAAGTCGACGTATCAGGTGAGACCTGATACGTCCCGGGTTCATTAGAGGCATTGGCCGACGCAGAGCGCTGAGGAGCAGGAGAAGTACTCCGCAGAACAGTCCGAGAGCGCACGCAACGGGGCCCATGCCGATACTCGATGCAGAGGGCTCCCCCGCCGACGCAACCGAGGGCGCGTCCGGCGCAGCGTTTCGTGCATCGAGCGCCGAGGGATCGTCGACGCCGACGGACGTCGATGCATCAGGTGTCGCCTGATATGGAGCGCAGGCGACGCCCAACACGAGCAACAGTGACGCCATGACCACGACAATCACACCGACGGCAAACGGCGATGTCGCCGCCTTTCGCCCTAGACGAGGGTTCATCGCCCCGCCTCTCAGGTCGAGGTCATCAAGCGGGACGCGCCGGAGCTCATTCACCGGTCTGCTCCCGCAGCCAAGCGACAGGATCGACCGTTCCGTCTCCTGTCGACACTTCAAGGTGCAAGTGCGCACCAAAACTGCGTCCGGTGTTGCCGACTCGTCCGACGACTTCGCCGACGGAGACACTCTCCCCCTCACGAACTCCGAGGGAGCCGCGCAACATGTGCGCGTAGCGGCTGAATACCGTCTGCCCGTCGATCTTGCTCTCAATGTAGACCGTGACCCCGAACGCCCCGCCGTTCTCGGTCGCGATGCGGACCGTTCCGCCGGCCACGGCGCGGATCTGAGCTCCCTCACCTGGTGTGAAGTCGGCGCCTTCATGCATTCGCCCCCACCTGGGCCCGAAACTCGACGACGTGGGCACGCTGACCGGGAACGGCCACTGCACCTCAGCATCGGGATCGAGCAGCAGGGATCCGCTGAAGTAACGGATTCCTGCTGCCGCCGCGAGCTGCGGGACAGACGTCACGCTGAAGCCGTTCGACCGACCAAGGTCCTCCGCCGCAGCATCCTCCGGCACGACAAACGCCTGAATGTCACTATCGGCGGCGGATCCGTCGCTCTCGGAGGGCGCGAACCGCGCCGTGGTATCCGTCCTGGCCGCCGCGACGGTCTCGGCCGGGATCGTCATGCCGACCATGAACGAGGAAGCGACGGTCAATGTGCCCACCACGATGAGCGTTCTCCCGATTCGCCGCCCGATGGACCTCGCAGGAGCAGGCTTTGCAACGCGTCGAGCGTCCTGCTCCGTGGGGGTGGTGGATGGAGTCGTGTTCACCGTCTTCGCCGGAGTCCGCACGTCGTGCTCTCGGCTCGGAATGCCCTCGTCACGAGGTCGATGGTCGGATGCACTGATTGGTGGAATCGGCGGATGGGACAGGGCCTCGCGCCTGCGCCGAAGTTCGGAGCGGGTGACTGGCGGAGTCGGGGCTGTCGACGCGGTCTCTCGGCGTCGAAGCTCCGACCGCGTGAGAAGCGGCTCCGGTCGAATGTTCGGCTCGAGAGGGTCATGTGTGGTCACGGTTCGGGCCTCCGGATTCGGGTTCGGGGGTCGAGTCTGGGCCGTTCGACGATGCACGTCGAACGATGAGGGCAAGTGTTGCGAGGCTTCCGAACGCGAGCAATGGCGCGCTCAACGCGAGCCACTTCTCCGCGAGGATGCCTGGTGCGATGCCTGAGCGGAGCGGCACATCCGTGATTGCGGCAGCGACCGTGTCGACGCCTGCTGTGTCGAGGATCGCGCCGTCCGGGGCTATGACTTGACTGGTGCCCACAGTGGAAACGTTCACCACGCTCTTACCGGTCTGGATGGCACGCATCCGGGCAAAGGCCAGTTGCTGAAGGTTCTCGTCGGAGCCGCGGAAGTCCGCGTTGTTGGTTTGGAAGATGTAGAGCTTCACATCCTGCTCAGCAGCGGCACGGATCACGTCGTCGAAGATCACGTCGAAGCAGATCGCGAGACCGATGTCGGTCTCGCCGACGGTCACGACGGGTGGGTTCGTGCCGGCAGTGTACTCGCGCTGGATCAGCCCGACGAGGTCGGGGGCAAGGCGCTCGTACAACCATCGGTCGGGGACGTACTCGCCGAATGGGACGGGATTGACCTTGTCGTGGACTTGAGAGCTGCCGGGGTTTGCCGTCCACAGGAAGGAGGTGTTGAACGTCTCATCGCCTCGTGCCGTCGCCGCGTTCGCCAGAAGCGGCGCCCCCGTCCGGGACACGATCCGATTCAGTTCAGAGGCGGCCTGTCGGTTGCGGAACGGGTCGAACTCCGCCGATCCTTCGGGCCAAACGAGCACGTCCATGTTCCGGTCGAGAATCGGTTCCGATGCCTCGACCTGTGCTTTGAGCAGGTCACCCGAGGCTCTACCGTCGAAGTAGCCTGAGGGACCGTTGCCTTGGACCCACCCAACCGCGAATGTGCCCGCGCCTGTCGTCGCATATTGCGGTGTCACACTGAGTCCGAAAACCAGGACGACAGCGGGCGTCAGAACGGACACTGCGCGCAACCCGATACGAAGCCACTGCACGATGCTCGCAGCGATGACCGCGATGGTGAGCGAGAGCCCGGTCACACCGATCCACGACGTAGCTTCCGGGAACGGGCTCTCTACCTGCGTCATCCCGAGTCGCACCCAGGGGAACCCGCCGTACGGCCACGATCCGAGCACGATCTCGCGGGCAACCCACAACCCGCCGACCAGTGCGGGTACGGCGACGATTTGCCAGACACGACGGCCACGGAAGCGGCTCGTCCATCGGTATGCCAGCGCTATGGGAACCGCACCGAGCCCGAACAGGAGAGCCTGCAGCCCCGACAACGCGATGCGTGGCAACGGCCCGAGGAACTGACCAACCCAATCGAGGTGAAGCGCGTAGAACGTGACACCGAACGCGAGACCGACGAGCAGCGCTCCGCCGACGCTACGTCCGACGGTCGCAACCAAGGTGAGGACGACGCTGACGAACGCGAGGGGCCACCAACTGACCTCGGGGGTCGCGAGGTCCATGGCGAGTCCACCGACCGCCGACAGTGGAACGGCGACCCATACACCGACGAGTGGTCGCGTGAGATCAGTGTGCGTCGTTCGGGCCTCAGACGTCGGCGTGGAGTGGAGTGTCGTCGGCATTGCTCAGGCGTCCCGCTCGCGGAGTTTCTGGAGGTACGCGTTGTACTCATCCAGCTCGGATGATCCGTACATGTCTACGTACCGGTCCTGTGCCTTGGATCGTGCGGTGTCCTCCCGGAACCATCGGTGCATGACGTAGATCAGCATCAGGAGCGTGGGGGCCTCGCCGTACGACCAGGCGAGTCCGCCGGCGAGCCGCTGGTCTTCGATGGGGTCGAGTCCCATGGCCTGCGTGGGCGCGACGAAGTGGGTGATGAGCATGGTGGTGGCCATCATGAGGAACACTCCGAAGAAGGCGTGCAGCGCGGCTTCGGCGAACACATCGAGGGCGCGGCCGCCGTGACTGAGGCGAACGGGTAGCGGGTCGGAGCTCAGGATGGGGATTGTGAAGATGATGCCCGCGCCGAGGAACGCCACCTCGAGGGCGATGTGTCCCGCGGTCGAGCTCAGGAGGGAGTCTGCGAACCCCGCGAGGTACAGGCCGTAGAACGCGGCCAGATAGAGAGGGAGCGCCGCCCATGGGCTCAGAGCCCAGCGCGCGAGTCTGCTGCGCAGCCCCGCGTGGGCGACGGCGAGTGCCCTACGCCCCAGCCCTACGTGCGGGGTGGCGCGGAGCAGCAAGGTGCCCGGAGATCCCAGGATGAGTAGCGGCGGAATCGCCATCATCAGAGTGAGCTGCTGGAACATGAACACCGACATCAACGCGTAGCCGTAATTCTCCACGGCGAGACCGGTCGTCCCAGCCAGGAGCGCGCAGCCGCTGAGGAAGCTGAACGTACGCCAGATGGACCAGCGTCGACCGTGCGTCCACATGCGAACGGCCCCGACCATGTAGAGAAGTGCAAGCAGCCCAGCGACCACCGGCAGCACCGGAAGCGCCCCCGGAACCACGGCGAAGTAGTCAGGGAAGGTGGGCGCGACGTCGGGGATCCACGGAGTCATCGACGGGCCCCCTCCGGCCTGTCGATGAGCTGAGCGATGAGTGCCGACATCAGGGTCGGGGGAACTTGATAAGGCTTCCCGCTACCAGGAAGACGACTGCTGCCGCGGGCTGGATTCCGGTCCAGACCGGTCCGGCGAACGGGAAGGGCATGACGGGATTCCACAGGACGGCGATGGCGATGAACACCGGGATCCACCACCAGTGGCGCGCTTGCACGGCGAACCATCCGACGATGACCGCGAGGATCGACGTGACGTAGAGGATGACCGAGGCCCAGTCACTCGCCAGCAGCACGGGGGCGAGGAACAGCACCGCGGCTGCGAGCAGACTCGGAGCAAGAGCGTTCCGCTGATAGGTGGAAGGGGTCCGCTTCTTCTGTGTCATGAGCGTCCCCATCCTTCGCTCATGTCCTGTGGCATCGAAGCGGGAGGCGTGACGACGTCGTCCTCTGGACCACGGCGGCGCCGAAGTAGCCCGACGACCAGCACGACGGCACCGACCCCCAGCGCCACGTCCGCCAGATTGCCGATGAAGAGGTCCGAGTAGGCGAGGAAGTCGGTGACGTACCCGCGGCCGAACGCAGGGGGTGCGAAGAGACGGTCCAGGACGTTGCCGATGGCTCCCCCGAGAATGAACCCGATACCGACCGCCCACCACGTGGTACGGGATCGGATTGCGCTCCTGATGAGCACGACCGTCGCTGCGATTCCGACTGCGGTCAGCAGCGGAGTCGCGCTGGAACCGAACGACAGGATGGCACCCGGGTTGAACGCCAGTTGCAGCCCGAAGAGGTCTCCCAGTAGCGGAATGCGCTCCGTGGTACTCAGTTGCGCCAAGGCGACCGCCTTCGACACTTGGTCGATGATGACGGTCGCACCGGCGACGGCGAACGCGATGGCGAGCTTCGGCACGCGCGCACTCATGATCACGCGCCTCCTTCCGTGTCGGCCGCTGCTCGGTCGCGCCGGCGGCGCTTCCACCCGGCGAACGCGACACCGACAGCGCCCGCTACGAGAACGAACCCCATGCCGATGACGAACAGGATGCCGAGGAACCCGAGATCGTCTCGTTCCACCGGCCGCTCTCCGTTCTGCCTTTGATGACGGTCCTTGTCCGACTCTGTCTCTTCGGGCGACGGCGAAGGCGACGGCGTTGAACTCTGTTCCGGAGTGGGGGACGCGGTAACTGGTGCGACGTCCCCAACTGCGGACGCTGAAACCGAAGGCGAAACCAGCAGGACCGTCGCGAGGATCAGCAACGCACACGCGACGGCACCCCACGCATGTTTCGTCGTGGCCATCGGATGTCTCATGTGTGATCCTCGTTTCGGTCGGTGCATTTCGGACGAACGTATTCAGGGGCGCTTCATGATGTGGCGTGCAATCGAGATCGCGTCACGGCGTGCCCCGTCGAAGGTGTCTGAATCCTGGCTACCGTGGCTCGGCATGCCGACGACGAACAGACCTGGGACGCTCGTAGTCCCGCGCTTCCGGCGACTGGACGTGGCATCGAGTACCGGACGGGGAAGCCAGCCGTCCGCGGGCAGGTATCCGGTCGCGTAGATGATGGACTGCGGAACGATACGACGACCATCGTCGAAGACGATGTGTGCTCCGTCTGCGGCGATGGCCGCAGGCAGCACCTCGATGCCGAGTTGTTCCCATTCCGGATCCAGTGCGAGAGCTGCCCCACCTCGCGCTTTTGCCCGACGCCGCCCGACGCCGCGTCGTGCCGGTCGAACTGCGGAGACCGCCGACGGCTGGGACGACAGCGTGACGCGGTGCGTGCGACTGAGCTCGCGCGCGATCTCTTGGCCGCTGTGGCCGGCTCCGACGACCAGCACGTCACCGCTGGGAATCTGGCTCGGTCCGCGATAGTCGGCGCTATGAACCATGATCCCCGTTACCGCGGCGTCTACCGCCCAGTTCGGGATCCGAGGTCGAGCCGCGGACCCGGTGGCGCAGACGATGTTGCGCGTCTGTACCGGCCCTTCGTTCGTTGACAGAAGCAGAGTGGATCCGTCCCCCAGACGGTCCACGCCTGTCGCTCTGCTGCCCCACAGCGTCGTGAGGCCTAAGGCGGCCTCGACGTCGAGAAGATGCTGTTCAAGCTCTCGCGGTGACGGGCGTCGATAGGGGTCGCCTGTGAGATGCCGGCCGGCGACCGTGCTCCGCCCGGCCTCTGTCAGGAGTGTCATCGACGACCAGCGGAACGCCCACGAACGACGCCCGTCAGGATTGCTGTCGATGACGGCGAAGTCCCGTTGCGGCTTCAGGCCCGAACGCGAGAGTTCGGCGGCGACGGAGAGACCGGCGTGGCCGGAGCCGACGATGATGACTCGACGATGAGAGAGGCCTAGGAGTGTCATGTTCCCTTGCCCGCTGAGAGGATCGCGTTCTCGAGGTCGTCGTAGCGCTCGAGTGTGATGGCATCGCCGTTCACGAAGAACGTCGGAGTTCCGCTTACTCCCAGTGCCTGACCGTCGCTGTAGTCGAGATCGACTCGTGCGACCGTCGCGGGGTCAGAGATCGCGGTATCGTAAGCGGCCATGTCCAGGCCGATCTCCTCAGCGAAGCCTCGGAACAAGCTCGCCCGCGATTCCTGAGCTTCACCCCATTGAGCCTGCGTCTCGAAGAGCTTGCGGTACATCTCCTCAAGGCGTCCCTGCTGCGCAGCCGCTTCGGCCGCGAACGCGGCATTCCTGGAGTTCAGGTGACCCGGTAGCGGGAAGTAGCGGATGACATAGGTGATCTCGCCGTCGTAGCGCTCGCGAAGGTCTTCGACCACGGGGTAGAAGGCTCCGCACGCTTCGCATTCGAAGTCGAGGAATTCAACGACGGTGACTGACCCGTCTCCCCCGTCGTCGAGAACGTGCGAGTTCTCGCGGAGCACCTGCGCCGTAGAGCTTCCGTTCTCGGATTCTGGCGGCGCAGTGTTCTGCTGGTTAACGATGACGACGATTACCGCGACGATAATCAGGACGATGGTTACGGCAAGGGCAGCGAGGCCGGCTTTGACGGCGGGTTTCATCAGGTACTCCAAGGACTGTCGACACGGTCGAAGGTCGAGCGGTTGCTCGATGGGATGCGCACGCGCGAAGCGCGACGCTTCGACGGGTCAGGTCCGGGAGATTCCGAGCGTCGCCAGAGTCAGCGACGTCCGCCTCAGGGGGATGCTATTCGGAGCGGCGCTCGTTCGCGGCTGAGCCGCGTGGGTCTCCACGACCACGGCTGTCGTGCGCCAGAGCAGCCGATAGAGCATGACCGCTGCGACGAGTCCGCAGAGAAGACCGAGGACGCACAGCACAGCGCCCGTGACCGGGTCTACTTGTGCAGCGCCCGTGGCGAGCTGTATCACGACGCCTGCGGGTGCCGCAGCGGCTGCGTCAGCGCCTGATTCATCGGCGTCGAGCGACGTGCTGGCGGTAGTTGACGCCGTGGTGACATCGGCACTTCCGTGCTCGGCTGCGCCGACGGCGAAGATCAGGAGGAGTGTGAGCCCGATGATGCTAATGAGCCGCATTATCATCTGGCTGCGATCCGGCCGCCCGTGGCAGGCGACCCGGATCGAATGGAACACGATTCGATTGTAATCGTCGCTCCTACTTCTTCCTTTGAATGAGCCGTAATCACTCGGTCACTCCGCGCGCTTGCGTCGACGGTGCACCACGAGCACGGTCGCCATCGCCAGAACTCCCAGCACGACGACGCCTCCGACGACCGCCAGGGCCACGACGCTCTCATCTGCCCCGTCAGCGCGCGGCTCTCGGTCGGTATCTTGTGTGGGCGCCGCCGAGTTGGTGGCGTCGGTCGGCATCGGGGTACTGGTCAGCGCTGCTCCTGGTTGAGTACGGGTGCCTTCGTTCCCGCACGCCGGTGCGTCCCAACCGAGTGCGACGGTCGCCGTCGGATCCGCTGCGTAGTCGAACTGGTATGACTCGGAGATGGGGTGCCCGTCGCTGGACACAGCGTTCCAGAGCACCGTGTAGGTGCCCGACGCTCCGAGGGCGACGGGGGTGGTGAGCACGTTGAGTTCGATGGTGGAGCACGACGACTCGTAGAAGAGCCCGTCGGGGCCCTGCACCTGGGCGAAGCTCGTCTGGCTGAAGTCGATGAGCTCCCCGCTGAAAGTCAGTGCGACTGTGTCGAGGTTGGTGACTGTCTCGCCCGCCGATGGCACAGCGTCGGTGAGATTGTCATGTGCGGAGGCTGGGGTTGCGGTCAGCAGCACGATTGCGACAGCGGCGGCGCATACGGCACCGCTCACGCGGCGGATTCGGGTGGAGACGGATGTCATGAGATGGCCTTTCGAGTGGAGTGGAGGGGTCGGTCGACCTCCTGTGGTGAGCGAGTGGAGTGCCCGCTGAGTATGTAGTCGACGCTGAGGCCGAAGAGGAGCAGCATCGGCGCCGAGAGCAGGATCACCATGCCGGCTGCTTGTTGGTCCGCCATCGGCTCCAGGCCCCATTGACGACCCATCGCCCCGAACCAGCTCGCAGCAATCAGGCCGCTCTGAAGCAGCACCCAACTGCCTACACTCGCCAGCGCGGCAGCCGATCCGAACACGACAACCACACGCATCCGCCGGGGATATGTGCCGGCAGGACGGAGGATCGCAGCGGTCACCAAGCTTCCCGCTACGAGCAGCGCGACGACGCGCAATTCATGCACCAAGGGATCGGCGAGGGAATCGCGCAAGAGGCCAGTGGCGGATACGCCCCACACGATAAAAGCGAACGTGCACATCGCGACTATGGGGTGGCGCAGGAAGAGGACGATCCGCGAGCGCTCCCCTGCTTGCAGCCACTCGCGGATTCCACGACTCCCATCGGTGCGGTTGGTGATTCCCTCCAATGCCAGGCGATATGGCGCGCCAAACACGAGGAGGGAGGGAACCACGAGGAGCATGAGCATCCGTCCCGCCGCGTCGACGCTGTGGAGGTAGTCGGAGTAGACAGCGACCGCCCCACCGTTCACCCAAGCCAGCAGCACCATCCCGCTGATCCAGGCGAACGTGCGCAGGCCGCTCCACCCCTCGCCGCGTTGCCGCAGGCGACGGACACCCATCAGATAGAAGAAGACTCCGAAACCTGCGACCACCGCCCACAAGAGATTCACGTCGTTCCCGCTCAGCCAACCGACGAGTGTGAGTTCGGGTGGAAGCGGTGCTTCGGTGAGGATCTCAGCCGGTGTCGTCAGCGCCGGAGCTGAGGTGTCTGCCGGCGCTGGCGTGCGGGCGAGCGCCGCTGCGGCACCACTCGCGATGCCCATGACCGCGAACTCGACGGTGACGAACGTCCAGAACGGTGCCCGCTCTCCGACCCCACGGCGGATGTACCACCGACGGTGCGCGACACCCACGACGCCGAGGAGCGTGAGCGCCACCACCTTCACCAAGAGCACAGCTCCGTACGCGCTGAGAAGTTCTCGCCAGCCGCTGACAGACGTCATCGCGCGGGCGACTCCGGACACGGAGACGACCACGAAAGCGACGAGTGCGATGGTCGAGTATCGCTCGACGATTGCCCGCAGACGGTGCTCGCGCGCAGACGGCCTGAGGAACACCAGCGCGAGAAGACCGCCGAGCCATACCGCCGCGCTGGTGATGTGCAGCACGAGCGACATGACCGCAGCATCATGATTGGCGAGGCTTCCGGAATGACCTTGCGTGGCCATCGGGACCAGCGACGCCAGCGAAAGGAACGTCAGCAACAGCGCGGCCGCCCATCCCCGGAACGCATACGAGATCACCGTGAGTATCGCGGCCATCACTGTTGTGATGAGCCAGACGCGACCCAGCTCCGTCTCGAGGAGGAATCTGCCGAACTGCTGACCGAATCCCGGGCCGAGTGACACCTCAGGATTGAACGATGACAGGAAGGTGAGATAACCAGTGACTCCTGCGCCGATGGTGAGCACTGCGGCACCGATGGAGGCGACATCCAGGGCGGTATCGAACTCCTTCTCGCCCTGTGTGAGAGCGTACGCAGCAAGGACGGCCGATCCCACCATGACCGCCGCCCCGAGGTTGACGATGAGCTTCGCGACCGGCAGTCCCCACCGGACGACCGCGCCGGGGTCGCTGGTGACCCGTGGATCAGCCCCGCCACCTATCACCAATCCCAGAAGGAGCGCGACCAGCGCCGAGGTGAGCAGGAGTGCGGGTCCGACCAGTCGGAGCCCCCTGGCGTTCACGGGAGGTCTCCGGAGCCGCCCGTGGTCGGCGCGTCCTCGTCGTCGGATGACGCGGTGTCCGGCGCGGAGCAGGCGGACGTTTTCGGCAGCATCTGGACCGCGGGTGCGAGGGCTTGCAACGCGGCATCCGCGGAGAGCTTCGTCGTATCGACGTAGGCCTGGGCTGCGGGCGTTCGGCCGTAGGTCGTCAAGCGCAGGTAGGGGGAATCTTGTTCGTCGACGATCCAATCGACGGAGTTGATGGTCACGCATTGCAGCGTCGTCGGTGCTGGCGGCTCGAGCCCGCAGGTAAAGACGACGATGGTCGGGTCTCCCCATGCGGCGGTCGCTTGGGCATCGGTCGTGCGACCGGTGAACTCTCCGACGGCTGCGGGAAGCCGAACCGTCACGTCGGCGCATTCGGGGGCGTTCGCATTCGTCGCAGGTTTCAATGCGACAGTGGACGCGCATCCCGAAAATGTCGCGAGCAGGCCGATGAGTGCGCCGGCTCCGAGGATTAGGTTCCGCGAAACGGCGCGCCGATTGACTGAGACCTCGGCGGGGGTCGGGGTGAGGGGCGTGTTCTCCAAGTCATCTCTCCAAGCTGTCGACGACGTGCGTCGATCCGCATCCGCGCGATGGCACGGATGAAGGCGGCACTGAGCCGGAGAGTCAGGTTCGGGAGATCTGCAGCCGCGCGAGGTCAGGGCGCAGCAGATGTGGTCCCTGAATGCGCGGAATCGATGCGCGGTGCGCGGAGTCTCGTGAAGGGGCTTGCATCGGGATGCGGAGTCGCGCGCGGGAGAGTCGGGCGAATACCAGCACGCCGAGAAGCGCGCCGACTATGCACACAGCGGCGGCGACATCAGATGATCCAGCAGAGGACACCGCGGACTGGTCTCGTTCGTCGTGCTCACTCGACAACGAGAAGCTTTCCGGTGACGCTGTGGCTGACGTCGCAGTCTCAGCGTGGACAGTGCTCGCGATACCGAGCGTGAGAAGCAGAGCAATAATGATCCCGAAGAGCACCCTCATCGCAAGCGGCCCGCGGGGGACGTGCGCTGAGCGTCCGGTGTTCGTGCGCCGCATCATCCTCTCCAGTCTACGTTGCGGTCGCCCGGCGAAACTCCACACCCGCATCCAGAGCTCGAGCGCACCGCTCTGTTGAAGGATAAGTCAGCAAGCACTGTATAGTCATTGCATGCTGACCATTGCTTCTCGTCTCGACGTGATGAACCGATTGGGGCGCGCCATGGCTGACCCCACTCGTTCTCGGATTCTGCTGGAACTGCTTTCCGGGCCGGGATACCCGGCGCGCTTGTCCGAGGCACTGGATCTGTCTCGCACCAACGTGTCGAACCATCTCGCGTGTCTTCGAGGGTGCGGCATCGTGGTCGCGACACCGGAGGGACGTCAGACGCGGTACGAGATCGCGGATCCGCATGTGACTCGAGCCATCACTCTGCTGGTGAACACGGTCCTCGCGGTCGACGACGGAGAGGCGTGCACGGACGAGAACTGTGACGTGCCTCTATGCTGCTCGCCTACCGACAGGTCGATGGAGGAGATCCGATGAGCGAGGAATGCTGCGGCCCGGTCGAGCCACGCCAGACGAGAACTGTCCGTCGGCTCGAGCTACGCCAGCCCTCTGCCGCCGCAGACGCCTGCTGCGGACCCGACCCCATCACGTCCGATTCATCATCGAGGCGAACGCCGCTCCTGGAGGACGACGCCTGCTGCGGACCGGCTTCCCCCCGCGACGCGGATCATTCGCGCGGGGACGCTGAGCACGAAGAACGGCCACCGCTCTGGCGCGACACCGCGCTCCTGCCGTCCGCGGTTGCCGGCGTGATGCTGCTGGCAGGTTATGTCTTCGAGTGGTCCGGACTGCCGGTTCCGGCGCTTGTCCTCCAGACGGTCGCACTCCTCGCGGGTGCGTACACGTTCGTCCCCGGGGCGATCCGCCGCCTGGTGCGGGGCCGACTCGGCGTCGGCCTTCTGATGACCATCGCCGCCATCGGCGCCGTAGCTCTCGGCCACGTGGGCGAAGCTGCAGCGCTGGCGTTCCTGTTCTCGCTTGCCGAAGCTCTCGAGGATCGGGCTATGGATCGGGCGAAGGAGGGACTACGCGCGCTGCTGTCGCTGATCCCGGAGACCGTGCGTGTCTCGCGCCTGAACGGTGACGTGACGATCCCCGCCGCGGAGGTCCGCGAGCTCGACATCCTCGTCGTCGGTGCGGGAGAACGGATCGCGACGGATGGCGTGGTGGTCGAGGGCCGCTCCGGCATCGACACGTCTGCCGTGACGGGCGAGTCGATCCCGGTGGAGGTCGGACCGGGACACGCCGTCCCCGCGGGATCGGTGAACGGGGCTGCGACGTTGCGGATCGAAGCAACCGCCGACGGCCGCGACAATTCCCTCACCCAGATCGTCGAGCTGGTCGAGCAGGCGCACGCCCGCAAGGGCGAGCGGGCCCGCCTGGCGGACCGGATCGCCCGCCCACTCGTGCCGGCCGTGCTCATCATCGCAGCCCTCGTGGCCGTGTTCGGGTTCATCGTCGGGGATCCCGGCCTGTGGATCGAGAGGGCGCTCGTCGTGCTCGTCGCCGCGTCCCCGTGCGCTTTGGCCATCGCCGTTCCGGTGACGGTCATCAGCGCCATCGGTTCGGCCTCGAAGTTCGGTGTGGTCATCAAGTCCGGCGAGGCCTTCGAACAGTTCGGCACCATCCGCACCGTCGCGCTCGACAAGACCGGCACCCTCACGCGCAACGAGCCGGAGATCGTCGCCGTCGTGCCTGCTCACGGTCGCTCCCGCGAGGAGATCATCTCCCTCGCCGCCGCCCTCGAGACCACGAGCACTCACCCGCTTGCCGCCGCCATCATTCGCGCCGCGTCCGACATCCCCGCAGCGACAGATGTCGTCGAAGATGCCGGCCACGGCCTCACCGGCCTCGTCGGCTCCACCCGCGTGCGGGTCGGGAACGCACGCTGGCTCTCGGAACTGGGTGAGCTCACCAAGTCCGCCGACGAGATGGCCGGAGACGGTATGACCGTCGTCGTCGTCGAGACCGACGGTCAGGTCTCGGGCCTCATCGGCGTGCGGGACGAACTGCGCCCCGAATCCGCCGAGACCATCTCCATGCTGAACGCGCAGGGCATACGCACCGTCATGCTCACCGGCGACAACCAGCGAACCGCCTATGCCCTCGCCGCCCGCGCCGGCATCAGCGACGTACGCGCCGAGCAACTCCCCGCCGACAAGGCCGCCGCCATCACGGCCCTCGTCACGGAGAGTCCGACGGCCATGGTCGGCGACGGCATCAACGACGCCCCCGCCCTTGCCACCGCGACCGTCGGGATCGCGATGGGTGTGAAAGGCTCAGCTGCGGCCATCGAATCCGCCGACATCGCCTTCACCGGTAACGACCTTCGCCTCATCCCCGCAGCCCTCGCCCACGCCCGCCGCGGACGGCGCATCATGACCATCAACATCGCACTCGCCCTGGCCATCATCGTCGTTCTGTTCCCCCTCGCCTTGTTCGGCGTTCTCGGCCTCGCTGGTGTCGTCCTTGTCCACGAGGTCGCCGAAGTGGTCGTCATCCTCAATGGCGTCCGTGCCGCCCGACGCCGCGGGATCGGATTCTCGCGGTGACGACTTCGGTTTCCGCGTCGACGGACTTCGTTACGGAAGTTCGGGGTTTGGACGCATCACCACTGAAGTTGTGCTTCAGCGAGTGTCAGAGCGAGCGTTCGGCGCGTATCGGAGCAGCATCACCTTGAGGCAGCGCGGTAAGCCGCGTCCACCTATGCATGCCGGACAGACGTTGACTCGTGGTCGGCGACCGTCTCGGTCTCGAGTTGAAAGGTCGAGTGCGCGACCGAAACTTCGAAGTGTTCAGCCACACATTCCCGAATGTCACCCAACACCGTCATGGCGTGTCCGTCCTGGAAGCACTCGTCGCGAACTATGACGTGCGCGCTCAGCGTGGGCAACCCAGTGGCCACGGTGGATGCGTGAACGTCATGCACATCGACTACATGCTCGAGCTTGAGAATGTGTGCCCGCACGTCCTCGAGGTCCAGGCCTTTGGGAGTGAACTCCATGAGAACACTGCCGGTCTCACGCATCAATATGAACGCGCGGGGGACGATGAGAGCGGCGATGAGTATTCCTGCGAGAGCATCTGCCTGCTGAAACCCTGTCGTCGCGATGACGATGGCCGCGACGATGACACCGAGTGAACCAAGAGCATCGTTGAGAACTTCGAGGAAAGCGGCCCTCATGTTGAAGTTCGCGCCACGACTCGATGCGAGCACCGCGATTGCAACGATGTTGGCGGTGAGCCCGATGATGCCGAAGACGAGCAACTCCCCCGCTGGTACTTCTGGCGGCTCGAACAGGCGACGGATACCTTCGATTGCCGCGTAGGTTCCGACCGCCAGGAGCAGCGCCGCTTGGGCGAGTGCTGCTATCACTTCAATCCGTCGAAAGCCCCAGGTGCGCTTCGAGCTCGGCGGGCGCAGCATCAACGTTGCCGCGATGAGCGCGACGAGAAGTCCTGACGCGTCGGTGATGACGTGCGCGGTGTCCGTGAGCAGAGCGAGGCTGCCGGTGATGACGGAGCCAACCGCCTGCGCCGCCACGATGGCGACGGTGATGGCGAAAGCGATCCAGAGACGGCGGCGGAAGTCTCCTGGCATGCCTTCTTCGGTCATGGTTGGCCCGTGGTCATGTCCCGCACCCATTACACTGCCCTTTCTCTGTCGCTTCGTAAGTGCTCACACAGCACCAAGTCCTTTCCAGTGGCGCCTAGCAGCGCTTCCGCGGCAACCATCACGACCCGCAGAGCCTCAGGATGCGCGAGGCCGTACCACGTCGCGGGGCCGTCTGGTCGAGCGACAGCAAGGCGACATTCAATGAGGAATCCAAGGTGCTTGCTCACGGTCGACTGCGCGAACCCCATGTGCTCAACGAGGTCGCGCACTCGATGCTCTCCGGACGAGAGATGCTGAACGATAGCCAGTCGCGTGGGGTCAGCGAACGCCTGGAAAAGGTGTGCGTACGCGTAAGTCGCCTCCGCGTCCAACTTAAGCAAGTCGCGTTCTATCATCGCCATACGACGATGATAGAACGCAGTCGCTACACCGTCACGGTTCGACGGCAACTGATAAGGACATTCACTTGCACTGGGCATGAAGCATGAAGGTACGTTCGCTCATTGACACTGCGAAGATCAACGCACGCGCCACGCAAGTCGGTACGCGTGAGAAGATGACTTCATGGATCCACTTGAAGTTGGTCGCATCGCGCTCTCTGATGCCGTGCGTGCCTATCTGAATGGACCGCCTCACGAGAAGACCGGCCCGATGAAAGCGGCGGGTGCGGCAGTGTTCCAAGCGCGTCAGCATTTCGAACTCGCCGACGGAACGAAGGACATCCTCGGCCGCAGCCCCGGCTACCGGGCTTGGTTGGCAAGTGCGCTCGCTGCAACTGGCCTTCCCCGTCAACGTCAGTCGGGATTCCTTTCCGCTCTCCGCCATCATGTCTCCACCGAGATGCGCGCTCGCCTCTCACCGGAAGTGCTTCAGATTCACGGGGTCGCACCTGTCGATGCCGCGACTCGGACCCGACTACGCCGTCGAAGTGAGCGGCTGCAAGCTGACCTTCGCTCTTCACGGAGGTTGCCGCCACTCGATGATCCGAAGGAGATCGTCAAGCTCCTCGAGACCGTCACCGTTGCCTTAGGTCGTATCCACTACGACACACGCGACGCCGATGTCGAGTCGGCGCTAAGCCGGCTGGGAGATGCGCTGAGCCGGATCTCCGCGTCAGGTCCGGAGAACACCGAAGAGATCTACTTCTAGACATTCCCAAAAGCCCCCGTGCTCGTCAGCACGGGGGCTTTCTCGTGCCCGCAGAAGTTTTCTGAGCAGTGCTGAAGCAACCCGGCGAGGTACCTGGCGTCCGCATCTCAGCACGTCAGGAATCTTCATGGTCAACCCCTCCCCCCGCACTCCCGTCGTAGGTCGCCTCCGATTCGCCCACCAGCTGCAGGGAGTCCCCGAGTCACTGGACTCCTGGCGTGTCACCACCGACGACTCGACGGTCGCCAACTCGCTGCACCGGGTTCTCGGCGGAACGGCTCCACGCCCTTGGCCGGGGCCGTCGCAGGACACGCTCGAGGTCCTGACCGCCGCGTCCGAGCTGAACGTCATCATCACCTCCTCCATGTCGTTCCAGACCCGGTTCTTCCGCAAGAACACGGACCCCGACTACACGAGCACCGGAGACGAGCTCATCCTCCCGGACAGCTCCCGAGTTCCCGACCCGGACCGCGAACTCAGCCTGCTGCAGCGACGGCGGCGGGCGCGCGACACCGGAGAACGGCCTGTCACCAGCCTGTACTGCCAGCTCGCCGCAGCACCGGACCTGGGGACGCTCCTGTTCCGGTCCACTTCATGGGACCTCGCTGAACGCCTCCGCCGAGCGGACATCCCTCAACGGCTCGAAGCCGCTGGTCGCGATGTTCCGGCGACGCTTCGCATCTCAAAGACCCCGACCGGACGCGCCACCCTCTCGCACGCGACCGCACACCTTCTTCTCAACGACTGACCCAGACAAGAACCGACCCTCATGCTCTACTCCGAACTCATCTCCCGCCTGAACGTGACTGGCCGCACGAGCGACGGCATCCTTGCTGTCTGTCCAGCGCACGAGGACCGTCCCGAGAACCCGCATCTGCGGATCACCATCACCGAGCACGGCAAGGTCCTCATTCACTGCCGGGTCGGATGCTCCAACAAGACCGTGCTCAAGGCACTCGATATGACGCTCCGCGACATCGCGACCATCGACATCTCTGACGCGCCGCCGCTCCGCTCCTCAACGTCGAAGACCCCCGCGGGGGTCGCGGAGATCGCTGCCCTCGCGACGCAGTTGGACACGTGGTCGGCCAACCTCGACGACGACGGCCGCAACTATGCCCAGCGTCGGTTCGGGATCACGAGCGCAGATGCCGAACGACTGCAGCTTGGCTCGGTGACCCAGGGCGGCGTCCGTCGACTCGTCGTCCCGTTCCTGACGCCGCAGGGCGTCCCCCGCGGCTACCAAGGACGAGATATAGACGGAACGCACGCCGTGAAGTGGCTCGGACCGAAGAACCCGAGGGGATCGGCATGGAGCCGGATGGCGTGGCTCCCGGGCTCCACGGACTGGAACGAGGTCCTCATCGTCGAGGGCCCCGGCGACGGGCTGACTGCCGCCGCCATCGGGTACGACGCCATTGCCATCGCCGGTGCCGCGGGAGTGAACGCTAGCAACGCCGACGAGATCGCCTCGTGGGTAGACGGTCGGCCTGTGGTGATCTGCGGAGATGGCGACACCGCCGGCAGCAACTTCAACTCCAACCTCGCCAAGCTCCTCGTCGAGCGCGAAGTCTCCGTGCGAGTTCTTGACGTGCCCGAGGGCCTCGACCTCTCCGACTGGCGCGCGCAGGAGGGCGAAGCCTTCCGACCACTCCTCATGCATGCCATCGCCGAGAAGAAGCCGCTCGCTTTGGTCGAAGTCTCCCGTCGCTCCTGGAACGAGAAGCTCTACTCGCTCACCGACCTCGGGGCGGCTCGCTACCTGCTCGCCTACATCAAAGGGCTCGGCGCTGATCTCCGGTACACACCGGAGACAGGCTTCATGACCGTCGACAAGGGCGTCTGGCGTCCTGATGGAGTTCAGCAGGTCCGTACCTGGGCTCAACAGGTCGCCGACATCGTCCGCGCTCATGCTGCGGTAGAGGTCCAGAACGCGGAGGGGAAGGCCCGTGACAGCGACGAACAGGAGCGAGCGACGCGCTGGTCTCGATTCGCCGCGGCGGTGCAGTCCTCGAGAGGCCTCTCCGCGATGGTCCGCGAGCTCCAAGCTCTCCCCGGCGTCGGCGTCAGCTTCACCGCGTTCGACCAGCACAACCATCTGGCCGCGTTTACCAACGGGGTGGTGGATCTGCGCACCGGTGACCTCGGCCCGCACGATCCCTCGTTACTGCTCACCAAGTCATTCCGATTCGACTACGACCCTGAAGCCACGGCGCCCCGATGGGTGCGCTTCATCGAAGAGGCCCACCCGGAGAAAGAGGGCGTCGTCGAGTACTTCCAGGTGCTGCTCGGCTACGGGATCACCGGCCACACGTCCGAGGCGTGCTTCATCGTCAACTACGGCGTCAAGGGCGGCAACGGCAAGAGCACGATGCACGAAGCGATTGCAGACGTCTGCGACGACTTCACCGTCACGACCGCATTCTCGGTGTTCGAGGAGAAGCCCGCCGGAGGGATCTCGAACGACACCGCGGCTCTCAAGGGCGCCCGGTTCGCTCTCGCATCCGAGGGCAACGCGGGCAAGGCGATGGACGAGGCCAAGCTCAAGAGCGTGACTGGCGGTGACCGCGTTACCGCGCGGTTCCTCCACAAGGATAACTTCACGTTCAAGCCGAACTTCCTGCTGCTGCTGGCCTCGAACAACAAGCCAGCCTTCAAGGGACAGGACGGTGGTCTCTGGCGGCGCGTCAAGATGATCCACTGGAACCACTCCTTCACCGAGGCCGGGACCGCCGATCCGAACCTCGGGGCCACGCTGCGTAGCGAGGCACAGGGAATCGCCACCTGGTTGGTTCAGGGTGCCGTGCGCTGGCATCGCGAAGGACTTCGTGACCCACAGTGGATCAAAGACGCGACGAAGACCTACAAGGCCACGAGCGACGCTCTCGCAGGGTTCTTCCCCGGCAATTTCGTCGCCGACGCGAGCTCGCGCTGCGATGGGGCAACGCTCTACGAGTCGTACACCGCGTGGACCAAGGCCGAAGGACTTCCCCTCAAGGAGGTGTGGACGCGGCGCGCGTTCTATGGAGCGCTCACAGAACGCGGCCTCGTTCAGCGCAAGACCAACAAGGGTCAAGCCTTCGACGGGATCCGTCCCGCCAACGACGCGGATCGTGCGAAGGCAGCAGAGGAGGACAAGGCGAACTCCGTCGCGTTGCCCTCGCCAGAGACCGCGGTGACCGCGGTGACCGCGTCGGTCCGCGACGTCCCTTCTCTCGACGACTGGCTCGCCGAGGCGCCCACGCCCGACCCCATCCCCGTCTGAGGCACGTCCATCATGCAGATCATCATCGATTCCCCAGAGTTCTCGGCTGACCTCGCAGCGATGCGCGAGGCATTCGCCTCAACGAACATCATCGCCGTCACGATCCCGCCTGTGGACATCTACCAGCCGAACGCGAGACTGACCCACGTGGCGTTGGCCGCCGACACAGGCGCCTGGGTCCTGCGGGTTGACCTGTGGCGCCAAGTCATCAGGGACTCTCTGGGCGGTGGCCACCGGCTCGTGATGCACGACGCGGCCCACACCATGGAGGCGCTCGACCGACACCTCGGAGTCACCATCGAGCAACTCGCCGGAGCGACCTTCGACACGCGGGTGCTCACACACCTCTTGGACCCGCGACCCCGCAAGGACGGCGGTTCCGGGCACTCTCTCACAGAAGCAGTACGACAGTACCTCGCGCCGGAAGCGCCGAGCACCGAGAACGTGGCCGATCCCGAACTACTGGGCGTACGCGCACACCTGATCCTCAGCCTGTTCAGAAGGATCGCCCCGATGATCCATGAGCTCGACCTGACAGCCTTGGCCACAAAGGAGCATCGGCTCCAGGCACTCACGTCGACGATGGCGCGGCGAGGTGTCCGCGTCGACCGCGAGTACACAAAGTCGCTGAACGACGTTCTCGGTAACGACGCAACTCGCTGGACCCTTCAAGCAGCTCGATACGGCGTGACCAGCGTCCAGAACCCTTCGCAGGTCGCTTCGGCACTTCTCGCCATGGGTGAGCACTTGACTGAGCGCACCAAGAGCGGAGTGTTCAAGGTCGACAAGACCGTCCTTCTGCCTCTCGCCGACCTCACCGAAGACGGTGAGCGGAGAGGAAGAAGGAATCCGAACTCGCTCGCAGAGGCGGTCATTCACGCGCGACGAGCGCAGGGGTGGAAGGAGTCGTACACTCGCCCCTTCCTCTTCCAGACCGATGTCGAGGGTCGTATCCATCCGTCCATCACGACGCTTGCCGCGCGCACGGGACGCATGTCGCTCTCCCGCCCAGCACTCCAGCAGCTGCCCTCCAAGGGCTGGTCAGTGCGGAGGTGCATCATCGCGGATCCTGGCCAGGTCATCATCTCGCTCGACTTCAAGCAGATCGAGATGCGAGTGCTTGCCGCACTGTGCGGAGACCAAAGGATGCTCGACGCGATCCTAGGCGGACAAGACCTCCATAACTTCACGGCGAGCCTCGTCTTCGGGCGGAACTTCACGTCGCGACAACGGGATCTGAGCAAGCAGATCGGTCTCGGGAAAGTGTACGGCGGGAGCGCTTCTACAGTGTCCCTCCAAACCGGTATCCCCGAGGCGCAGGTGGAGCCGGCGATGCGCAAGTACGACGAGCTGTTCCCCGGCATCAAGCAATACGGGAAGCGACTCATCGCCGATGCGCGTCGGCGCGAGCGTTTCGAGGTCGTGAACGTTCACGGTCGACTTCTGCCCCTAGATGGATCACGCGCGTTCACCGCGACCAACTACGCCGTTCAGTCCGTTGCGCGTGACATTCTCGCGGACTCCTTGATCCGCCTCTACGACTCCGGCTACGGCAACAACCTGTTGCTGCCGGTACACGATGAGGTCGTGGGACAGGCTCCGGTCGCCGAGGCCGAGAAGACGGTACTCCGGATGAAGGAAGTGATGGAGACGGACTTCATGGGTGTGCCCATCCTCGCTGATGCAGAGGTCTACGGCCCGTCCTGGGGCCACGGTTACGGCGCAACCGCGTAGACGCTCGTCGCGCGCAGCGGTGAACCCCGAGCGGCATGAAGAGCTCGCCGACCGCCTCGATCCCGAGCCTCAGATAGCGAAGCCGTCATGCAGATCAACGATCCGCATGACGGCTTCGTCGTTTCCGCTGTCGAGTTCGGGCGGGCCTTTGACGCGGCACAGCAGCTGCCTCCCAGCGTCATGTAGCCCTCAAGCGATATTGCGTCGACCACCCCTTCGTTCCGACCCGACCCGAACACTCTCGCCAGTTGGCGCGATTTTCGGCTTGACCAGCGTGTTCGCCTGCTCGCGAACCCGACCTGCAACCAGCAACCGACAGGCAGTGCGCTCATTTCGAGGCGGACCGCATAGGGGGACTACGGAAGCAACCGATTCGGGTCACCTGAGCGGGCGTGCTGAGGCACGTTCCCGCAGGCGCGCCGGGCCGCTTCGGAGCTTGCCGCAGGGTAACCGCGGCAAGCGCTAACCCCACAACTGAACACCTTGACCGAACCACATCCGAACCACGCAAATCATTTCGCGTGACTTCCGAAAGACCCTCATGAACTTCAACGACATCTTCATCACGCCCGACAACGAGACGCGGGAGCAGCTGACCGCCGAGCAGGAAGCCCACCTCATCGCAGAGGCGCGTCGGGAGGTCAATCAGCGCCGCCGCCCGCACTTCGAGCAGCTGCTGTGGCAGTACATCCCCGCTCTGCGCGGACGGGCTGCCTCTGAGTACCGCCGCATGGGCGGCTCGGTCGACATCGACGAAGTCCGCTCCAACGTCCTCGCCGGCTTCACGGAGGCGGTGTTCACGAACAAGGCGGGGGTGCGACTCATCCAGACGCTCGAGCGTTCCATCCTCCGTGCCGCAGACGAAACGAACATGCAGGGCGCCATGACCATCCCGGCCCAGCGACGCCGCGAGTATCGCACCGCGATGACTGAGGCGGGCGGCAACCTCGATTCCGCCATCGCGCAGGCACGCGGCGTCCTCGCGGAAGCGTCGATGCGCGCCCTGCACAGCGCGCTGGGCGGACACTCCAGCATCGACGAAGACACCGCGCACTCGAGCATCGCGCTCGACCCCTATGACGACATCGACTGCGTCCTCGACGTGGCGCGCGCACTCGCCGCGTTGACCGCCGGCAGCGACGGGAAGACCGGCCCCCTTCTCATCATCAATCGAGCATTCGGTCTCAACGGCGACGACAGCGCCGCCGACGCGGTCATCGCTAAGGAACTGAAGCGGGCCGCACTCGACAACCCCGACGCGAACGGCGCACGGTGGACGCCCTCGCGGGCAACCATCCAGCGGGTTCGGGAGACCGCGCTCGCTCTGATGCACGACGCGCTGTGCGCCGGCCACGACCCTCGTTGCAACCGCGTGCACTGATTGCCGATGGGCGCGTGTCCGACGGTGAATGCACCCCGGGCGCGCGCCCACATCCCGAGCATGGATCATGATCCGGGCTTGCCGGTTAGGTGACTCGGAACCGTAGGTCGAACGACAACGAAGTCATTACCTAGGAGATCCGCACCCTCCTGTAACGCGCGGAACGAGTTCATGAGGATCCGGCCGCGCTGCCAGAATCCTCGTTCGACCAACTCGCGTCGAACGCGATGCCACGGTTGCATGCGCCCGCGTGAGTATGTCGATCCCTCGCGCCCCTTCAGGCAAGCAACGTCGAGAAGCCTTCGGACGCGGCAAATCGCTGTGACCAAACGGTGGTGTCGAGTTGGCGATTGAGTCTCCGCCCACCTTCGTCTTACGCATCGGCGAGCGCTCCGAGACGGCCTGAACAATCGCGCTCAGCGCTTGCGGGCACGGATCGCGGCCTGACCATTCGAACGGTCCTCCCGGAGCGATAATCGCCCATACGAGGTCTGAAGGTTGCGCGCACGTTCCTCCCGTACATTGCTAGTTGCGGATCGATCTGCCGCGCCTGGGAAATCCACCCCGAGCGGCGCGGGGCGTATCGCCCGCTCCGCTAGCGAAATCCGCAGACATCGGTAAGATTTCTAGTAACGCGCGTGCCTTCATGCTCACCATGGCGGTGGTCATCCCGACCACCGGCTTCATCCTGCAGCGCTTCACGACCCGGCAGGTGTTCATCGCCGCGATGACCGCGTTCTCGCTCGGCACGCTCGTCGCGCTCGTCGCCCCCGGCTTCTCCGTGCTGCTCGTCGGTCGTGTGATCCAGGCGGCGGGCACCGGCATCATGATGCCGCTGTTGATGACGACGATCATGAACGTCGTCCCCGCGCAGTCCCGCGGGCGCATGATGGGCCGCGTCGGCCTCGTCATCTCGCTCGCGCCCGCGATCGGCCCGACGCTGGCCGGCGCCGTGCTCGACGCCTTCAACTGGCGCGCGCTGTTCGCGATCGTGCTGCCGATCGCGCTGATCTCGCTCGCCATGGGCGCGAAGTGGATGACGAACCTCGGCGAGACCCGCAAGGCCCCGCTGGACGTGCTGTCCATCCCGCTCGCGGCACTCGGCTTCGGCGGCATCGTGTTCGGCCTCAGCCAGTTCGGCGGCGAGGGCGGCTCGGGCGGCACGACCGGCATCATCGCTCTGGTCGTCGGCGCGATCTCGCTCGCCCTGTTCGTCTGGCGTCAGCTCGTGCTGCAGCGCGTGGACGACGCGCTGCTCGACCTGCGCGTGTTCCGCTCGGCGAACTTCTCGCTGGCCGTCATCATCATGACGATCCTGGCGCTGTCGATGTTCGGCACGCTCACGCTGCTGCCGCAGTACCTGCAGAACGTCGCCGGACTCAGCGCCCTGGAGTCGGGCCTCATCCTGCTCCCCGGTTCGGTGCTGATGGGCCTCCTCGGCCCGATCATGGGGCGCGTGTACGACGCGAAGGGCACCCGACCGCTGCTCATCCCGGGCACGATCCTCGTCTCGGCCTCGCTCTTCTTCTACTCGACGGTCGGCGAGCACACCGTGTGGTGGCTGCTGATCATCGTGCAGGCGGCCATGTCGGTCGGCCTCGCGATGTCGTTCACGCCGCTGTTCTCGTCGTCGCTGGGCTCGCTGCACCGTTCGCTGTACTCGCACGGCTCCGCGGTGCTGAACACGCTGCAGCAGGTCGGCGGGGCGGCCGGTGTCGCCCTGTTGACAGTGACCTATTCGGCGATCCTGCACGCCGGCGAGGATGAGGGACTGTCACGCGCCGTGGCCGGTGCCCCTGGCGCGCGGACGGCGTTCCTCATCGCGGCGATCATCTCGCTCGCGGCGGTCGCGCTCAGCCCGCTGGTGCGCAAGCCCGCCGACGACATCGGCGGGGCAGCGCACGGCGGTCACTGACCGCTCAGAGACACCGACGGCGTCTGCTGCTCATCGCTCCGTGGGGGCGGGGATGTGGCAGACGCCGTTGCTGCAGTAGCCGGCGGCATCGCCGTCGAGCAGCTCGATCCCACCCGGCAGCGGCTGCAGCCCGAGCGGCGCGTCCTGCCCGGTGTTCTCCTGCTTCGATTCGGTCATCCCTCGATCGTACGCCTGCAGGGGGCACCGGGCGCCGTCTGCCCTTCCCCGCGGTTCCGGCACGGCGTATCGTTCCCCGCAAGGCGGGCGCACGCTCCTCCTGCGCGCTCGGCCGAGACGAGGAGGCACCATGATCATCCATCCTCCCGAGCAGGCGACAGCCACCGGTCATGTCGCCGCGATGTACGAGAGCGACCTCGCCGACGACGGCATCGTGTTCGCGCACACCCGGGCCATGGCCGTGAATCCGGAGGCGCACGCCGCCTTCGAGTCGCTCGTCCACGCGATCGTCCCCTCGATCGGAGTCCGGGTGTACGAGGCCGCGACCCTCGGCGCGGCACGCGCCATCGGCTCCGCGCACTGTCTGCTCGCCCACGGACGACGGTCGCTGCGCGCCGGTATCGTCGACGAGCCCGGTCTCGCGGCCTTCGCCGACGGAGACGACCGCGCGTTCACGGAGCCGGAGCAGGCCGTGATCCGCTTCGCCACGCGCCTGTCGACCGACCCCGGCTCGATGACCGACGCGGACGCACAGGAACTCCGCGACGCGGGGTTCACCGACCGCCAGATCGTCGACATCACCCTGGCCGCAGCGGCACGCAACTACTTCAGCAGGGCGCTCCTCGCGCTCGCGGTTCCCGTCGAGGACGTCCCCGGCCTGACCCCTGGGCTTACCGCGGCGCTCGCACGGGTCGTCGCGACCCCGCCGCCAGGCGATCGATAGGCCGCTCCCCCTAACCTGGACGGATGCTCCGACGATTCCTCGCCCGCGTGTACTGGGCCGTCAGCCGGTGGACCCTCGTCGCCGACGCCGCGCCCACGCGGCCGACCGTCCTGATCGGCGCCCCGCACACGTCGAACTGGGACTTCGTCCTCATGCTCGCGATCGCGTGGCGCCTCGGCATCGACGTGCATTGGCTGGGGAAGAAGAGCCTGTTCCGCGGCTGGCGTGGACCGATCATGCGCGGGCTCGGCGGCATCCCTGTCGACCGGGCGGATCCGGCCCGCGTCGTCGGCGAGGTCGTCGACCAGGTGCACGCCGGGACCGTGTTCGGACTCGTCGTGACCCCCGACGGCACGCGCGGCGGCAACGAGTACTGGAAGAGCGGCTTCTACCGAATCGCACGCGCCACCGGAATGCCGGTCACCCTCGGCTTCGTGGACCGCTCCACCATGACCACGGGCCTGGGACCGACGATCGACCTCACCGGGGACGTGGCCGCGGACATGGACCGCATCCGCCGGTTCTACGGCGACAAGCACGGCGTCCGACCCGAGCGCCGCACCGAGCCTCGGCTGCGCGAGGAGACCGTCGAACGGCCGGAGGCCTGAACGCGCCTCACTCCTCGTCGGGCGCGTGGGCCCGCGCGTATGCCAGGTCGTCGTCGGACAGGGACTCGATCATCCCCACCACGGCTCCGGTGATCTCCCTGATCTCCTCGCGCACGTCTTCGTCGAGGTGCCGCGATCCGCTGCCGATCACGGCACGTCGGGCGTCGTCCGACAGCTCGGGCCACCATTCGTCGATCGGAGGCAGGGTCATCTCTCGTCCTTTCCTGGGGCACATCCGGACGACATCGCAAGGTCCTGGACAGCGGCGGAGCGTGCCCACGAGACTATCGCCATGACAGCAGAACCGCGCGGCGGTGCCGACGAGCGCGACGGCCGTGACGACGGCCGTGACGAGACCCCGAACGAACGTGCGGACCGCAACTGGGAGGAGCTGCTGCAGGAGCTGCGAGTCATGCAGACGGGCACGCAGATCCTCACGGGCTTCCTTCTGGCCGTGGCGTTCCAGCCACGCTTCACCGAGATGGACGAGTTCCAGCGCGACCTCTACGTCGTGCTGGTGGCGTTGGCCGCGGTCGCCACCATCCTCGCGCTCGCCCCGGTGGGGATCCACCGCGCCCTGTTCGGCAGTCGACTCAAGCCGGAACTCGTCCGCACGGCCGCCCGCCTCGTGAAGATCGACCTCTTCGTCATCGGGGCTCTCACGATCGGTGTCACGACCCTGATCGTCGACTTCACGGTCAGCCGGACCGCCGGGGTCGTCGCCCTCATCGCCTCGCTCGTGCTCGTCGTCGGATTGTGGATGGCGCTGCCCGGCCTGCTCCGACGCGCACGCTCGCGGGTGCCCTCCGACGAGGAACCGCCGCCCCCGTCTGCGCGAACGCGACGGTGACGGCGGTCGGAAAGTCCTCGATCAGCGGCCGGCGGGGCTGCGGTTCTCGGCGCTCACCATCCAGGCGAACTGCTCCAGGCGCTCGATGACGGCGTGCAGCAGATCGGCGGAGGTGGGGTCCTCCTCGTCGACCGCGTCATGCACGTCGCGCATCGTCCCGACCGCTGCCTCGAGGCGTGCGGTGACGAGGTCAATGGTTTCGGTCGTGGACACCTCACCGGTCGGGAACTCCGGCAGCGTGGTCGTCTTCGCGATCGTGGCGCTGCGCCCGTCGGGAACGGCGTGCAGGGCGCGCATCCGCTCCGCGATGGTGTCGCTGAACGTCCGGGCATCCTCGATGATCTCGTCGAGCTGACGGTGGGTGTCGCGGAAGTTCCGTCCGACGACGTTCCAGTGGGCCTGCTTGCCCTGCAGCGAGAGTTCGAGGAGGTCGACGAGAACGGCCTGCAGGTTCCCCGCGAGGGTCGGGGATGCGGTGAACCCCTTCTCCGCGTTCTGCTGGCGCGTGGTCTTGACGCCCGCCTTCGTCGCCTCGTTCGTGCTCTTCGAGCTGCCGGTCTTCTTGGTCTTCGTCTCTGCCATGGTGTGACCTCCTGCCGTCACGGTAGCCGCGTGGCACCGGGGATTCGAGGGGGTTGACACCCACCGGCCGCACCCGTGAACGTGAGGGAGGCGACAGTGCCGTGGAGAGAGGCGAGACAGTGGGAACAGCAGCGCAGGAGGATCGTTCCGAGGTGGTCATCGCACCGCTCACCGCGGCGGATGCCGGCGAGGTGCTGACGATCCAACGGGCGGCGTTCGTGTCCGAAGCGGCGATCTACGGCAGCGTCGACATGCCGCCGCTGACCCAGACCCTCGCGGAGATGGAGGCGGAGCTCAGCTCGGAAGGCGGGCTCGGCGCCCGGATCGACGGCCGCCTGGTCGGGGCCATCCGGTTCGTGGAGGACGACGATCTGCTCCTGATCGGACGGATCGCGATCGCCCCGGACATGCAGGGCGAAGGCATCGGACGAAAGCTCCTCGACGCGGCGGAGAAAAGTTCCGCCGCGCGGGAATCCGAGCTCTTCACCGGCAGCCTGAGCGAGGCGAACATCCGTCTCTACGAATCCTGCGGCTATGAGGAGCGCGAGCGCGTCCCGCAGGGTGACGGCACCGCCCAGGTGTTCCTCCGCAAGCGGCTGCGAGGCTAAAGGCACCACCCCCGTGGGCGCAAGGGGGTCGAGACGATCCGGACGGTCGGGCATCGTAGCCCGGACATGTCGCGACCGCGTCATGTCCCAACCGGAAAGGAGAGCTCATGCTCACCCTCACCGACAACGCCACCGCCATCGTCTCGACCCTCGTGAGTCGGCAGAACGACGCGCCGGCCGCGGGGCTGCGCATCCACACCGCCGAGGCGCAGGACGACTCGGGCGCGGCCCGGCTCGCCGTCGCCGTGACCGCCGATCCGGAGCCCGCGGACCAGGTCGTCGAGCTGTCCGGCACTCGCCTGTTCCTCGACGAGGCCGCGGCCTCCGCCCTGGATGACAAGGTCCTCGACGCGGGCGTGGACGACGAGGGCTCCGTGTCCTTCGCGGTCCTCCCCCAGGTCGCCTGAGACGACGGACTTCGGACGCCGCGGCCCCCCCCGGCCGCGGCGTCCTGCCGTCTCCGAGCACGGTCTGACACGCAGTCCCTGACCCGACCGGGCTCCACCGGGATCATCTACACGATGTTCGTGCTCGACGGCGACGCCGTCACGCAGATCATGGTCCCTGCGAACGACTTCAGCGACCTCTGACCCGCAGTGCCACCCTCAGTCCCAGTCGAGGTACTCTTCGAGCACGACGGCCGTCTCGATCGGGTGCGTCATCGGGAACAGGTGGTCGCCGCCGTCGACGACCTTGATGCTGGCGCGCTCCGGAGCCGTGGCGCGCAGGCTCTCGGCGTTCGCCGGCGGGGTGACCGCGTCGGCCGTGCCCTGGATCAGCAGCACCGGGATCACCGGGGCGAGGGGCGTCTCCACGTCTTCGACGCCGAGCAGCGCGAGACCGTTCACGCGCTCCGGATGAGCCAGCGCGAAGGACCGGGCGATCGTGCCGCCGAAGCCGTGTCCGCCGATCCACGTGTCGCCGAGGCCGATGTGGTCGATGACGGCGAGCGCGTCCGCGACGCGGTCCTCGATCGAGATGTCGGCGTCGTCGGATCGATGGCCGATCCGCACCACGTGGAAGCCGGCCTCCTCGGCCAGGTAGTGACCCACCACTCCAAGCACGTCGGCGGCGAGGCCGCGCTCCTGGATGAGCACCAGCTTGACCGGGCCGTCACCCTCGTCGACGAAGGGGATCGCGCGGCCGTCGGGCTCGAAGATCTGGGTGTCGGTCATCGGCGTCGTTCTCCTCAAGCCGTCGGTGTCAGGTTCGCGGGCGCCGTCCGCTCCGGGCTCCTGCGACCGGGCACCGGGCGGTGACGCCTGCGTCCAGCGTAGCCCGCCGGGGGACGAGCCTCCTCCTCGCATCCCCCGGCGGAGTCTTCAGGCGGCGGCGAGCTCGCGCCACAGATGCGCGAGGGTCGCGGCGCCGCGGACGAGCATCCTCAGATCGATGCTCTCGTCGCTCGCATGCCAGTGGTCCTCCGGCAGCCCCGTGCCGAGAAAGATCACCGGAACTCCCAGCTCCTCGGACAGCAGATCGGCCGGCCCTCCCCCGGCGTTGCCCATCCGCCCCTGCACGGCTCGACCGTAGCCGCGGGCGAGAGCGCGCTCGAGGGCATCCCGCATCGGGCCGGGAGGCGAGACGTACGGCTCCTGCGCGATGTCCTCGTCCACCTCGAGGCGGTACGCCGCCTCCGTCGGCATGACCTCGGCGATGAAGGCACGGAGCAGATCGGCGACGTCGTGGTTGCGCTGACCCGACACCGTCCGGATGCTCAGCGACGCCATGGCCTCCCTCGGGATGACGGAGCGCTCGATGCCCTCCGGGTCCCCCGCGAGCAGCGAGATCACCTCGATGGCGGGGCGCTCCCAGAGACGCTCTTTCGGCGTGTAGCCCGGCTCCCCCACGATCACCCTGGTCTCCGTACGTCGTGTCCAGTCCTCCGGATCGAAGGGCAGGGCCTCCAGGTCCGCTGCGCGCTCATCGCTGATCGGCGCGACCTCGTCGTAGAACCCGGGGACCGCGATGCGTCCCTCCTCGTCGTGCAGCCGTGCGAGCACACGAGACAGCACGAGCGCCGGGTTCACGGTCACTCCCGAGGCGGCGCCGCTGTGCACGTCGCGGTCGGGGCCCTGGACCGTGAGCGTCGCCGTCAGGGTGCCCCGCATCGAGGTGACCGGGGCCGGGGAGTCGACCTGCCACTGCAGGGTGTCCGAGAACACGACCAGGTCGCACGCGAACCGTGCGGGGTCTCCCTCCAGCACGCCTTTGAGGTGGGGCGAACCGATCTCCTCCTCACCGTCGATGAGCAGCTTGAGGTTCACGCCGGCGCCGGGTCCGTCCACGGCCTCGAGCGCTCGCTGCGCCCACACGTGCGCGAGAGCCTGCCCCTTCGCGTCCGACGCACCGCGACCGTACAGGCGCCCGTCGCGGAGCACCGGCGTGAACGGCGCCGTCTCGCTCCATTCCTCCGGCTTCGCGTGACGCACATCGTGATGGGTGTAGACGAGGACCGTGGGAGCGTCGGCCGTCACCCAGCGCTCGGCGAACACGGTCACGGCTTCTCCCGCCGGCAGCAGCGCGGTCGTGAAGCCCGCGTCGCGCAGCTCGCCGGCGATCCAGTGCGCGGACCGCACGCCGTCCATACGGCGGTCGGGGTCGGCCGACACGGACGGGATCTCGACCCACGCGGACAGCCGCTCCACCACCTCGTCCAGCGAGGCGCGGAGGAAGGCACCGATCGCGTCGTGGTCTGCCGCCGTCTCCTCCGCCATGTCGCCCACCCTGCCCGGACGGCGACGGAAACGGGCGGGGGTTGACGGCGCAGAGCAGAAGCCGCTACCGGTGAGCGGGCCGCGTGGCCGCGGTGCGGCCGGGAGGGATTGTCCCAGGCGGACCCGGGTTTGGAAAGGCCCTGAGTGGATCGGCCGCCCCGGCGTTGCATGGCCAGCCCATCCCCAGAAGAGAAAGGCTCGATATGTTCTTCCATCGACAGGAGCTCCAATTCTCGGCCACGCCCGAGGCCCCGGACGCGGTCTACGCCCGCAAGCTGCAAGAGGTGCTCGGCGGGCAGTACGGCGAGATCACCGTCGCGCTGCAATATCAGTTCCAGGCGTGGAACATGCACATCCCGGGCAAGTACCGCGACCTCGTCTTCGGAATCGGAGCCGAGGAGATGGGCCACGTCGAGATGCTGGCCGTGATGATCGCGCAGCTCCTCGAGAAGTCGCCGCTCGGTATCACGGAGGACGCCGTGCAGGACGACCCGACGGTCGCCGCCATCGTGGGCGGAACCGACGTGCAGCAGGGCATCGTCGCTGGCGCGGGCGCCCGCCCGGTCGACAGCAACGGCAACCCGTGGCAGGGCTCGTACATCACGGCGAGCGGCAACCTGCTGGCCGACTTCATGGCCAACGCCAATGCCGAGATGCAGGGCAGGGTGCAGGTCGCGCGGCTCTACCACATGACCGACGACCACGGCGTGCGGGACCTCCTGAGCTTCCTGCTCGCTCGCGACACCATGCATCAGAACCAGTGGCTCGCCGCCGCGGAGGAGCTCAAGGCCGAGGGCGCCGAGAAGCTGCCCGTGCCCAGCAACTTCCCGCTGTCCAAGGAGCACCGAGACGTGTCGTACCAGTACCTCAACTTCAGCGACGGTCCTGCTGCCGCTGAAGGCACGTGGGCATCCGGCCCCACGCCGGACGGACACGGCGAGTTCAGCTACCACGAGGGCCCGACCACCACGGCCGAGATGCCTCCGCCCACCCACCCCGACGCGCGTTTCTACGGCACCACCGAGCTGCCGAACGTCGTGGAGAAGGTGGCAGGCGCCGCGCAGGACGCGCTCCACAAGGAGTGAGATGCGGGCACGGCTCATCCGGACGGGGGGGGCGGCGCGCACCCCGCGCGACGCCCGCCCCTCGACGCGCAGGTGGTGGTGATCACCGGCGGCTCCCGAGGCATCGGCCGGGAGGCCGCCGCCGCCTTCGCGCGAGCCGGTGCCTCCGTGGTCCTCCTCGCCCGCGGGGAAGCGGCGCTGGCCGAGACGGTGGAGGAGATCGCGGCGGAGGGCGGCGACGTCCGGGGCGTCGTGTGCGACGTCTCCGACCGCCGGGCGGTCCAGCAGGCCGTCGACCGGGTCGAGCATGAGTTCGGTCGGATCGACACCTGGGTCGGCAACGCGGGTGTGCTCCTCTACGCCCCGCTCGCCGACACCACCCCCGAGGAGTTCCGTCGGATCCTCGACATCAACGTCGTCGGACAGCTCAACGGCATCCAGGCGGCACTCCCGGCACTTCGCCGCTCGGGCGGCAGCATCATCGTCGTGAGCTCGGCCGAGGCGATCGTCGCGATGCCGCTGCACGGTGCCTATGCCGCCTCGAAGCACGCGGTGGAAGGGGCGGTCGACGCCCTCCGTCGCGAGCTGCGCGCTGAGCGAGCGCCCGTCACGATCACCGTCATCCGCCCGGCCGTCATCGACACGCCGATCTATCGCCATGCCCGCAGCCGGATGACGTATCGGCCGAGCGGACCGCACCCCCACTACCGGGCCCGGTCGGTCGCGCAGGCCATCGTCTACGCCGCGCGGCGTCCCGCCCGCACCATCCATGTCGGCGGTGGCGCGCTCCTGCTCACTGGCGTCCAACGAGTGGCTCCCGGCCTGCTCGATGCCACCCTCGGTCGTTTCGGCCCGAGAATGATGCGCACGGCCGAGGACGCGCCGGCGCAGTTCGGGAACCTCGTCGGCCCACTCCGGGACACCGAGCAGCGCGGCGGGCTGCCGCACCGCGGACGCGGGAGCGTCACCACGTGGTTGCGCGTGCACCCGGGCTGGCGCACCGCGGTGATCGTGGCGGTCCTGGGCGTGGTGCTGCTCCCCTCGCGTGGCGTGCGTCGCTGACCGCCTACCCGACCGCATCGGCACGGCGCAACTCCCTCGCGACGAGGGAACGGCACGGATACCGTCGACGCAACCGGAAGAAGGGATCCACATGCGCCTCGGCCTCCTCGCCCCCTCCCCCGACGTCCGCCGCGAGGCCAGGACGAATCGATGACGGCGCGCTTCACCGTCGAGCCCTGGGCCGTCGGCATCGACAGCCTCGACCCCGCCCATCTCGCACAGGAGGAGTCGGTCTTCGGGCTCTCCAACGGTCACGTCGGCTGGCGCGGCAACCTCGACGAAGGGGATCCGCGCGGTGTCGCAGGAAGCTACCTCAACGGGGTCTTCGAGGATCATCCGATGCCGTACGCGGAAGACGGCTACGGCTATCCGGAGACGGGCCAGGCGGTGATCAACGTCCCGAACGGGCAGCTCATCCGCCTGCTCGTCGGCGATGAGCCGTTCGACGTCGAACACGGGACTGTACACGCGCACACCCGCCGTCTCGATCTTCGCGCGGGCACGCTGCACCGGGAGGTGGACTGGGAGTCGGCGGAGGGGCGGCGCGCGCACATCGCCTCGACCCGCCTGGTGTCGCTCGAACACCGGTCCCTGGCCGCCGTGCGCTACCGCGTGACGGCAGTCGGCGGCCCGCTCGCGGTCACCGTGCTGTCCGAGGTGCTCGCGAACGAACCACTGCCCACCTCGCACGACGACCCGCGGGTCCAGGATCTCCTCGCTCGACCGCTGGAGGCGGTGGACGCGACCGTCCTCGGCTCGCGGACTACGCTGCAGCACCGGACCCGTCGCAGCGGGCTGCAGCTCGCCGTGAGCGCGGATCACCTCGTGCGCACGACGGGGGCCGACGTGCCCCAGGTGTCCGTCGAGGCGGACGGCGACCTGTCGCGCACCCGCATCCGCGTGGACCTCGCCGCCGGGGAGGAGCTGGAGATCGTCAAGCTCGTCGGTCACGAGTGGTCGGGCTCTCTCTCCGCGCAGACCCTGCGGGACCGCGCGGAGGAAGCCGTGGAGGAAGCCGCCCGCCTGGGCTGGGACGCCCTGGTCGAAGGGCAGCGCGCGGTCCTCGATCGCTACTGGGAGTGCGGCGACGTCCGCATCGACGGCGATGCGCGTCTGCAGCAGGCCGTGCGCTTCGCCCTGTTCCAGATGTTCCAGGCGTCGGCGCGCGCCGAGGCTCGATCCGTGCCGGGCAAGGGTCTCACCGGCTCCGGCTATGAGGGCCACACGTTCTGGGACTTCGAGGCGTTCGTGCTCCCCGTGCTCACCTCGACCGCCCCCGATGCCGCGCTCCAGGCGCTGCGCTGGCGCCACGCGACGCTCGATCGTGCCAGGGAGCGGGCGCGCACTCTCGGCCTCCGCGGCGCGTCCTTCGCCTGGCGCACGATCGACGGGCGGGAGAGCTCCGGATACTGGCCGGCGAGCACGGCGGCCTTCCATATCAACGCCGCCGTGGCCGGAGCCGTGATGCACTACGTCCGAGCCACCGGCGACCACGGCTTCGAGCGGGAGGCGGGCGCCGAGATGCTCGTCGAGACCGCGCGACTCTGGCTGTCCCTCGGGCGATGGGACGACGACGGCGGGTTCCACCTCGACGGCGTCACCGGTCCGGATGAGTACACCGCGGTCGTCGACGACAACGTGTACACCAACCTCTCCGCGCGCCGGAACCTCAGAGGGGCGGTCGCCGTCGCACGACGGCATCCGGACATCGCCGCGGGCCTCGGAGTCGACGACGACGAGATCGCCGCATGGGAGTCCGCCGCCGAGGCCATGACCGTGCTCTACGACGAGAAGCGGCAGGTGCACCCCCAGTCAGCGGGCTTCACCTCTCGCGCCCGGTGGGACTTCGACTCCACCGGACCCGACGAGTATCCGCTGCACAGCCACTTCCCCTACTTCGACCTCTACCGCAAGCAGGTGCTGAAGCAGGCGGATCTCGTCCTCGCGCTCTACACGGCCCACGAGGAGTTCACGTGGGAGGAGAAGGCCCGAGCGTTCGCCTACTACGACGCCCTCACCGTGCGCGACTCCTCGCTGTCTGCGGCGGCGCAGGCTGTGATCGCCGCCGAGGTCGGCCATCTCGAGCTGGCGTCGGCGTACCTGGCGGAACTCGCGGCCCTCGACCTGGACGACTTGCACGGCAACACCGAAGAGGGCCTGCACATCGCCGCCCTGGCCGGCATCTGGACCGCCGTGACAGCCGGGTACGGAGGCATGCGGGAGGGCGACCAGGGCCTGTCGTTCCGACCGCAGCTTCCGGAGGGCCTCACCCGCCTCACGTTCGGGGTTCGACTGCACGGCCGCATCCTGCACGTCGACATCACGCCCGCGGAGACGACCTACCGTCTGAGCGCCGGCGAGCCGCTGACGATCCGGCACGCCGGCGACGAGCTCGTCCTGCACGCCGGAGTCCCGGTCCGCGTGCCGACGCCCGCGCGTGTGGAGCCGCTCACTCCGGCCCCGGTGCCGCCGCGCTGGCGGGAGCCGGGCCGTCCGCGCGCCGGCGACTGAGGCGGCGTTCGGCGCGTGTGCCATATCGAGGCGGGTCAGCGCAAGGCCCGTGGCGATGTCGGCCCGCCGCCGTAGGGTTGTGGCGTGCCTGATTCCCCCCACCCCGCATCGGATGTCCTCTGGGCGTGCGTCGAGGACGGCTTCCACGTCGGAAGCCGCGGCGGAGACTTCCTCGGCTACGTCGACCGTCAGCCCGACGGCCGCTTCGCCGCGTTCTCCGCGTCCGCGCAGCCGCTCGGTCTGCACGCCACGTTGAGCGAAGCGACCACGGAGGTCGTCGCCCACGCCGGCCCCTCGGAGGGCGATGCCGCCCTCGGTACTCCGGAGCTGGTGCAGGGGTGACGTCGACCACGGCCGACGGGCTGCTCCGCCTCGTCTACACGAGCACGGCGGCGCAGCCGTTCCGCGAGACCGCCCTTGAGCAGCTCTTGGAGCAGTGCCGGCGGTCCAACGCGGCCCACGACATCACGGGGCTGCTCCTGTTCCGTCAGGGCCGCTTCCTCCAGGTGCTCGAAGGACCGGTCGCGGCCGTGCGTCGACTCGTCGACACCATCGCCGACGACCCGCGCCACGACGCGATGCGCATCCTCCTGGAGACGCCGATCATCACCCGACTCTTCTCGGACTGGTCGATGGGCTACCGCTCGTTCCGCACGGCGACCACGGCAGCACCCACGGGCTTCCGCGACTCCTTCGACGACCTCGCCGAGGGCGCAGACTCCTCCACCATGGAGCGCGCCCTGTTCGAGCTCACGCTCTGGTTCCGCACCCGCGCCGGCGCTGCGGCCCCGATCACGGTCGAGAGTGCCGCGGGCTCGCTCCGCGTATGAACGAGCCCGCGGGCGGACGGGAGCCGTCACTCATCCAGCAGCGCATGGCGCTGGAGCGGCGGCGGAACTGGGGTGTCTACACGATCGTCTTCTCGTCGGTGATGACCATCGGCTGGATCGTGGCGTTCCTCCTCGATGCGCCCGCAGGACTGTGGCGAGTTCTCAGCGTCATCGTGTTCGCGGCGGGGATCATCGTCGGGATCGTCGAGACCCGCCGTGCGAGAAGCGCGCTTCGCGAGTTCGAAGACCGGAACGGCCCGGACGCCGGCGTGCGGCACTAGTCCCCGTCAGTCGCCAGCACCGGCCGCTCTGTCAGGCGTACGACGCGACATCGAGACCCCGACTCGGCGGCCGCCCCGGCAGACTCATGAGAAGAGCTGCCGCAGCGCGTCGGGGTCCCCTGCGTCGACCACCTTCTGGATGGCGTCGATGGTCTCGGGGTCCGTGAACATGCTCGACAGGGTCTCGTTCCAGATCCTGCGGACGGTCTCGATCTCGCCCGCGTCGACCGCGAGACCCGCAGCCGTCATGGCGTTCTGGTAAGGGATCTGGGCGAACCCCGCCTCGGCGTCGAGCGGGCTGAAGTACGGCACCCAGGGCGTGTCCGGATCCGGCGTCAGCCACAGCACCTGCCCCGGGAAGAGGTCTCGCACGTGATTCAGTGACGCGAGGGACGGGTACGCGCAGAGCCGTTCGGCGATCACGGCCTCGACGTCGCCGGGTGCGACGGTATAGCTCACGGCATGGCCGTCGTCATCGAGGGTCACGTCTCCGCGCGCGAACTCCCTGGAGCCGAGGTCGACGAGCGGCTGCCGACGCTCCCACCGCCAGTCGTCGGTGTAACTGACCACCTCGGACATCCGCACGCAGCGGTCCGTCGGCGTCGGCTCGGGTGTGACGGCGGCCTCCGTCTCGACCCGGGTCTCGGTCTCGACGGTCGCCGAGGGAGAAGGCGGAGGCGGTCCGGGCGTATCCGCCGTGCAACCGGCGAGGAGGACCATCGCCATCGCGACGGCCGCGAGCGTCGCCGTCCGTCGTGTCGATCGAGACATCGCCCGCCTTCCGGTAAGCCGGAACGCTATCAGTTGTTGAAGCGGAACTCCACGACGTCGCCGTCCTGCATGACGTAGTCCTTGCCCTCGAGGCGCGCCTTGCCCTTGGCACGGGCTTCCTGCACGGACCCGGTCTCGACGAGGTCGTCGAACGACACGATCTCGGCCTTGATGAAGCCCTTCTCGAAGTCGGTGTGGATGACACCGGCAGCCTGCGGGGCCTTCCAGCCCTTGCCGATCGTCCAGGCCCGCGCCTCCTTGGGACCCGCGGTGAGGTAGGTCTGCAGGCCGAGCGTGTCGAACCCGATGCGGGCGAGCTGGTCGAGACCCGACTCGTCCTGTCCCGTCGAGGCGAGGAGTTCGGCGGCGTCCTCCGCGTCGAGGTCCTTGAGCTCGGACTCGATCTTCGCGTCGAGGAAGATCGCCTGCGCCGGTGCGACGAGGGCGGCGAGCTCGGCCTTGCGGGCGTCGTCGGTGAGCACTGACTCGTCGACGTTGAAGACGAAGATGACGGGCTTGACCGTCAGAAGCCCGAGTTCGCGGATCGGGTCGAGGTCGAGGCCGCTGGTGGAGAGCAGGATCCCGCGCTCCAGCGCGTCCTTGGCGGCCTTCGCCGCTTCCAGGACCGACGGGTCGATCTTCTTCCCTCGGACCTCCTTCTCGTACCGCGTGATCGCCTTCTCGACGGTCTGCAGGTCGGCGAGCATGAGCTCCGCGTTGATGGTCTCCATGTCGGACGCCGGGTTCACGGCACCGTCCACGTGCACGACGTCGTCGTCGGAGAACCCGCGCACGACCTGGGCGATGGCGTCGGCCTCACGAATGTTCGCGAGGAACTGGTTGCCCAGGCCCTCCCCCTCACTCGCCCCGCGGACGATGCCGGCGATGTCGACGAACGACACGGCGGCGGGCAGGATGCGCTCGCTCCCGAAGATCTCCGCGAGCTTGTCGAGTCGCGGGTCGGGCAGGTTCACCACGCCGACATTCGGCTCGATCGTCGCGAACGGGTAGTTCGCGGCGAGCACGTCGTTCTTGGTGAGAGCGTTGAAGAGGGTGGACTTGCCGACGTTGGGCAGGCCGACGATTCCGATAGTGAGAGCCACGGGGTACGAGTCTACCCGCGGCATTCTCCTGCGTGTCCGCGAATGGTGCCGCACGCCGCACCAATAGGATCTGCCTATGCGCAAGAAAGCTGCTCTCGCGGCGGCGGCCGTCCTCCTCATCCTGACCGGATGCACGACGAACCCGTCGGGCGATTCCCCGACTCCGACGCGATCGCCGAGCGCGGCCCCCGTCGTACCGGCGACTTCGAGCCCGTCTCCGGCCCCTGTCTCCTCGCCCGCGCCGGAACAACCGGAAAGCGGAAGCCTCACGGACACGGTGCTCGTCGATCTGTGCATCGAGAAGACGACCGGAGACCACGGCGGTTCGCCCGAGTTCCGACGGGAGCAGGCGACCGTGGAGGCCATCGACGCCGACCCGCCGTGGTTGGTCATCGTGCCGGTAACGTCGCAGATCGGCGACGCCATCTCGTACTGCACCATCGGTGGCACCCAGGCTGCGCCCGTCTTCGAACTCCACGGCGCGGCCGCAGCGTCGATGGAACCCGAGATCAGGACGTGGGCAGGGGCCCCTGCGGAGTAGAACGCGACCTTCCCTCCCCCGCGTCCCCTCGCGCGCACAGGCGAGCCCGCGAGATCAGGCGGTTGCGCGCGAAATGGGCCTGATGCGGCGCGGATGTCTGTTCAGCCGCGGGCCGCGCGGAACGCCCTCGTCACGTACGGCACCTCGATCACGGCGTCCCCCTGCAGGCCGAGCTCGTCGAACAGCGCGTCCATGTCGCGGCGGATCCGCGCCTTCTCAGCGTCGTCCGCCGTGATCACGGCACTGCGGGAGGCGGCCATGCGGTGCAGGAGCTCCCGCGTCATCGGGCGCGACCACTCCCAGCGCTCCTGTGCCAGGGGGCCGAACGGCTCCGCCACGACGGGGTCGCCCTCCGCCAGCATGATCTCGGCGTTGCTGCCGTGCATGATGTCGGTGAGCCGTCGCACCCAGTCCACCCGCTCATCGCGGAGGTTCCAGATGAGCCCCAGCACACCGCCCTGCCGCAGCGCACGACCGATCTCCGCCGAGGCGGCGATGGGCTCGACCCAGTGCCACGCCTGACCGAGCACGACGGCGTCCACGCTGGCGTCCGGCAGCGGCAGCGCTTCGGCTGTCCCGACGAATGTGGGCACTCCGGGAACGGCCTCGCGCAGGGCGGCGAGCATCGCGGGGTCGGGATCGATCGCCACGACCTCGGCATCCGCGGCGCCGACGAGCGCCCGCGTGAGCTTGCCCGTGCCCGCGCCGACGTCAGCGACGCGACGCGCGCCATCCGCCATCGGTTCGAGCATCCACGCGACCGCCTCGAAGGGGTACTCGGGTCGCCCGGCCTCGTAGCTTCCGGCCGCCGCACCGAAGGACCTCGCGAGTTCGTCCGCCATGTCGCCAGCATACGGCGAGCCTGCACGGCGACGTCGGAGGCCCGGGAGAGAGTGAACACGTGCCACTGGACTTCACTGCGATCGACTTCGAGACCGCGAACTCCAGCCCGGCCTCCGCGTGCTCCGTCGGACTCGTGCGGGTGCGGGACGGGGAGGTCGTCGCCACGGCGAACTGGCTGATCCAGCCGCCGCCCGGTCACGACGAGTTCCAGGAGTGGAACGTCCGCATCCACGGCATCCGGCCAGAGCAGGTGCTGTCTGCGGCCACCTGGGTCGATCAGTTCGACCGCCTCTGCGCCTTCGCCGGTGCCGATGTGCTCGTCGCCCACAATGCGGGATTCGACCTGAACGTGCTGCGTCGCGCGACCGAGGTCTCGGGCCAGATCTGCCCGCCGTACCGTTCGCTGTGCAGCCTGCAGGTGGCGCGGAAGACCTATCAGCTCGACTCGTACCGTCTTCCGCTCGCCGCGGCCGCCGCCGGCTACGCGGAGTTCGCGCATCACGACGCGCTGGCGGACGCGCTGGCCTGCGCCCAGATCATCGTGGACGCGGCCGCCCGCGCGCGTGCCTCCGACGTTTTCGGCCTTGCCGACGCCCTCGGCCTGCGGGTGACGGAGCCGGCGATGCCCGCGCTGGAGCGCGCCGTCGCCTAAGCCCGGCCGCGTCCGCCGAGCAATGTCGGACGTCCTCGGCATCATGGAGCCATGGATGCCCTGTCGATCGTTCTCCTCCTCGCGGCTCTCTCCGCGGGGGTCGCTCTGGGCTGGTTCCTGCGGGGCGGGCGGAGCGCTGCCGACATCGCGCGCATGCAGGCAGAACTCGCCGCCGCCCGAGACGACCGCGACCGTCAGTACGACCTCTATCGCGACGCGGTCGAGCACGCGCGCTCCGAGCAGCGCGCGGAGGCGCAGCGCGTCCAGCAGCAGAACGCGGTGCTGCAGGCCCTGGCCCCGGTCCGCGAGAGTCTGCAGCAGATGCAGTCCAAGGTCACCGCGATCGAGAGCGAGCGGCAAGCGCAGTTCGGCACACTCGCCGAGCAGCTCCGGCGCGCTCAGGAGTCCGACGAAGCGCTCCGCGCGACCACCGAGTCGCTCGCGGGCGCCCTGCGCTCGACATCCACACGAGGCGTCTGGGGCGAGACCCAGCTGCGCCGCGTCGTCGAGGCCGCAGGACTGACCAGGCACGTGGACTTCGATCTGCAGGCGACGATCTCCTCGGACCGCGGCCAAGGGCGCCCCGACATGGTCGTCCGGCTGCCGGGTGGCACGTCGATCGCCGTGGACGCGAAGGTGCCCCTCGACGCCTACCTGGAGGCGTCCGCGCTCCCGCTCGGCGATGCCCACGAGTCGCAGCGCCGCGCCCACATGCAGAAGCACGTCCGCGCGGTCCGCGCTCACGTCGACGCCCTCGCCAAGAAGGCCTACTGGTCGGGGCTCGACGCGAGCCCCGAGTTCGTGATCTGCTTCCTGCCGAGCGAGTCGCTGCTGGCGGCCGCCATCGACGAGGACCCGACGCTGCTCGACTACGCCTTCAGCCGTCGCGTGGCCCTCGCCTCCCCCGTCAACCTCTGGGCCGTCCTCAAGACCGTGGCCTACACGTGGACGCAGCAGGAGGTGTCGACGGAGGCACGGACGTTGCTGGCGCTCGGCACTCAGCTCTACGAGCGGCTCGGAACGCTCGCGGGGCATGCGGACGACCTGCGGCGGGCGATCGAGCGCACGGTCGACAGCTACAACCGCTTCGCGGGCTCGCTGGAGTCGCGGGTGCTCGTCACCGCCCGCCAGTTCCCCGGAGTGGATGCCGATGCACTGGCTCCGGCCTCGGCGATCACTGCGGAAGGACGGCGCTTCACGGCCCCGGAGTTACTGCCCCCGACGGAAGCCGATCACGCCGCGGACGGCATACAGGCCGACGTGGGCGAGGTCCGTGCGCGTCTGGATCACGTCGACACGGCCGATCGTCGCAGACGGTGACTGTCCGCGCGCCTGGGCCCGCTCACGACGCGCACCATCGACGGCTCCCGACCCTCGGTGTCAGGCGACGCCCGGGACGCCGCTGAGCAGCAGGATGACGAGGCCACTCGTGGCGAGGAAGGCGCCGATCATCCACCAGGCGCTCACCTCGTGCCCCTCGGCGCGGCGGACGCGGAACAACACGTCGGCGCGACGAGCCGGATCGACGGCCGGCTGCGCAACAGGGGCCGGTGGGGTGACGGCCGCCGCCTCCGCATCTGCGCTCACTCGGAGGATCCGTCCGGTGTTCGTGGTGATGATCTTCGTCGGCGCGGCGCTCTTCGAGCCGCTCGTGTGCTGCGTTGTCATGCGTTCGCCCTCCTGTGCCTGCGGTGCCTGGCGGCTCCGTCGACGGCGACAAACCCAGTGACAATTGTGACACGGGGGCTCGGAGAACCGGGGCCGACTCGTGCAGGAGGCGATACCGGGTCGGTAACGATGCCAGGGATCCGCGCCGCGGTCATCGTCGCGGGAGAGCGCTCACAACCATTTCGAGACGAGGTGCTCCGAGGCGATGCGCCGCAGCGTTCCGGAGGCACCGCGCAGGACCACGCTCTCGGTGTAGACGTAGCCGCGCTCACGCCGCACACCGGCGACGAGCTGGCCGTCCGTGACACCGGTGGCGACGAAGATCGTGTTGTTGCCCTGCACGAGGTCGTCCGCCTCGTAGACCCGGTCCATCTCCAGCCCGGCGTCGATGCCCCGCTGACGCTCATCGTCATCGCGCGGCCACAGTCGGCCCTGGATGTGACCACCCAATGCCTTGATCGCGCAAGCGGTGACGATGCCTTCGGGACTTCCGCCGATGCCGACGCACATGTCGGTGCGGGCGTCGTGGCGGGCGGCGTTGATGCCCCCGGCCACATCACCGTCGCTCATGAGCCGGGTCCCGGCACCGGCGTCGCGGATCTCCTGGATGAGCTGCTCGTGCCGCGGTCGGTTGAGGACCGACACGACGATCTCGTCCACAGGCTTGTCCAGCGCACCCGCGAGCTTGCGGATGTTCTCACCGATCGGGAGACGGATGTCCACGACGCCGACGCCGGCCGGGCCGGTCACGAGCTTGTCCATATAGAAGACGCTGGAGGCGTCGAGCATCGTGTCCCGGTCGGACACCGCGATCACGGAGAGCGCGTTCTGTCGACCCGCGGCGGTCAGAGACGTGCCGTCGATGGGGTCCACCGCGATGTCGCAGAGAGGTCCGCGGCCGGTGCCGACGACCTCCCCGTTGAACAGCATCGGGGCGTTGTCCTTCTCCCCCTCGCCGATCACCACGCGGCCCTGGAAGTCGACGGTCCCGAGGAAGGCCCGCATCGCGTCCACCGCCGCACCGTCCGCGGCCTCCTTCGCCCCGCGACCGATGAAGGGAACGGCACGGATCGCCGCCGCCTCGGTCGCGCGCACCAGCTCCATCGCGAGGTTACGGTCGGGACGGAGCGGGCTCAGGTCGGCAGTCAGACTCACCATGAACGCAAGCCTAGCCAGCCGTTGCGGATCGGCCCGCTGTTTTCGGGGGCGGAAGGATGAAGGATTCGCGATTCTTAACGCATTCGCAGGAGACGGCGCCCCGCCGCGACCGCCGCCCTGCCGTCCGCCGACAGCCGCCCCGATAGAGTGGCACCTGTCCCGGCTTCACCTACCGCAGGAGTTCTCATGCCCGTCGCCACCCCGGATCAGTACGCCGACATGCTCGACCGCGCGAAGGCAGGCGGCTTCGCGTACCCCGCGTTCAACGTCTCCAGCTCGCAGACGATCAACGCCGTCCTCCAGGGCCTGACCGAGGCCGGGTCCGACGGCATCATCCAGGTCACGACGGGCGGCGCGGACTACTTCGCCGGCCACACGGTCAAGGCCCGCGCGACCGGCGCCCTCGCCTTCGCCCGCTACGCCACCGAGGTCGCGAAGAACTACCCCGTCACCGTCGCCCTGCACACCGATCACTGCCCGAAGGATGCCCTCGCCGGCTTCGTCGAGCCGCTCATCGCCGCCTCCGAGGAAGAGGTCAAGGCCGGCCGCAACCCGATCTTCCAGTCCCACATGTGGGACGGGTCGGCCGTGCCGCTGTCCGAGAACATCGAGATCGCCAAGGAGCTGCTCCCCCGCATGAAGGCCATCAACGCGATCCTCGAGGTCGAGATCGGCGTCGTCGGCGGCGAGGAGGACGGCGTCCAGCACGAGGGCTCGAACGAGGCTCTGTACACGACGTTCGCCGACGTGGACCAGGCCGTCCAGGCGCTGGGCCTCGGTGAGCAGGGCCGCTACATCGCCGCTCTCACCTTCGGCAACGTCCACGGCGTCTACAAGCCGGGCGGCGTGAAGCTGCGTCCGGAACTGCTCGGCGAGATCCAGGCCGAGGTCGCCGCGAAGTACAACACGGGCGCCAAGCCGCTCGACCTCGTCTTCCACGGCGGTTCGGGCTCGACCGACGAGGAGATCGCCCTCGCGGTCGCCAACGGTGTCATCAAGATGAACATCGACACCGACACGCAGTACGCCTACACCCGTGCGATCGCGGACTACATGTTCAAGAACTACGACGGCGTGCTCAAGGTCGACGGCGAGGTCGGCAACAAGAAGCAGTACGACCCGCGTGCCTGGGGCAAGATCGCCGAGTCGGCGATGGCGGCCCGCGTCGTCGAGTCGACCCGTCAGCTCGGCTCGTACGGCCAGTCGAAGAGCTGACCTCCCCGTCACGCAGAAGGGGCCCGGCACGACGCCGGGCCCCTTCTGCGTATCCGCGGGATCAGCGGCCGCCCGCGGCTTGGTCCAGGTAGGCGATGAACGCCGGATCGCCCATCATCGGCACCACGAGGCAGAGGGCGGCGATCCCCACGGTGACCACCGCTCCCACGAGGGGAAGCCACCACGTGAGTCGGCCACGGCGGAGGCGCCGGATCGACAGGGCGGCCGTCACGCTCCAGCCGACGGCCAGCACGACAGCGGCCACCGTGCCCCAGATACGCCCCGCGGCGTAGTTCGTGAACTCCCCCTCGATCCCCAGCATCGCCATGGTCTGATTCATGACCGGAACGATGTCGAGGTACGACAGACCGGTGACGACCACGTTGACCAGACCGTAGGCGAGCAGTGCGATCGTCGCGAACCGGTCCACCGGGTGGGAGCGCGCCGGTGCCTCCGCTGCGGGCTCGGCCGTCGGAGCCGGCGCGGCCGTCTCGACCATCTCTGCCACGGGCGGGAGGCCCGCCGCTCTCCGCTGCTCCTCTGGCGTGGCGATTTCCCCGTAACGAGGGCGCTGGTCGGTCATCCCGCCATGGTATCGGCCGGGGCTCGGCCGCCCTCTCAGGAACCGAGTCCGCAACCGATAGCGGCCCCGGAGAAGTGGGGACTTCTCGGGGCCGCGGACGTGGAGCGCTGGGGACGCTCCTCATCCCGTTGGTCACCGGCGCTGGGGACGCCATGGGCAACCAGTAGGGCGTTGTCAGCCGCTACGTCTTCGATCTTAGGGAAGCGCGAATACTCACACCAGGGCCAGGAATTCAGATGGTGAACTCCGCGTCGAGCCCCTCGCCGTCGAGAGCGTCCGCACCGAGCTGCAGGGACAGGCGCCGCGCCGTGCGCTGGAGGTTCGACACGAGCCTCCGGTTCACGACGGCCTGGTCGGCGGGAAGGGAGATCGCGAGCGACGCGGTCACGCCGGGGGCCAACACGGGTACCGCGACGCACGTGGCCCCGATGGTGTACTCCTCCCGGTCGATCGTCCAGCCCGGCGTGTGCTCCAACTGCGTGAGGAGAGTCCGTCGATCGCTGATCGTGCGCGGCGTGAGCTCCTCCAGGCGGTGCCGGGAGAGATAGTCCAGGCGGTCCTCCTCCGGCAGCTCCGCGAGGATCTGCTTTCCGAGCGCGGTCGCGTGTGCGCTCGCATGCAGACCCACCCACAGCTCGATGCGGGGGTTCCGCACCGCGTCCACGATGTCGACCATGTGCATCTCACCGTCGGCGTACCGGGACAGGTATGCCGTGGCGCCGACATCCTCCGTCACCGCGCGGAGAGCGGCGCGCACCCGTGCGAGGAACACACCGCGCGAGTCGATCTGCTGCTGGAAGGACGGGAACCGGCTCCCCAGCACGAGGCCGTCGGGTTCCGCGCTGAGATATCCCTCGTGGACCAGCGTACGCACGAGGTTGTAGGTGGTACCCGGCGTCAGCCCTGTGATCGATGAGAGCATCTTCGCGGGGAGGGGCCGCGGCGAGTTGGCCACGATGTCGACGAGGCGGAGCGCGCGTTGCACGGACCCGATGAGGGTCGGCTCCGCCTCCGCGGCGTTCACCGCTACGCGCCTCCTCCGGCGGAGGCGCGGCCGCCGAGCGCGCGCGCGTCGCGCTGGCCCGAAGCGTCCTGACGGAGCTCCTTCGGCAACGAGAACATGAGGTCCTCCTCCGCCGTCTTCACCTCTTCCACGTCGCGGTACCCGGCGTCTCCGATCGCGTCGAGCACCTCACGGACGAGCACCTCGGGCACCGACGCACCACTGGTGACGCCCACGGTCTCCACACCGTCGAGCCACTCCTGCTGGATCTCCTCGGCGTAGTCGACCCGGTAGGCCGCCTTCGCGCCGTATTCGAGGGCGACCTCGACGAGACGGACGCTGTTCGAGGAGTTGGCGGAACCCACGACGATCACGAGATCGGCGCCCTGGGCGACCTTCTTGATGGCGACCTGCCGGTTCTGGGTCGCGTAGCAGATGTCGTCGGACGGCGGGTTGTGCAGCTCGGGGAATCGGGTGCGGAGTCGGTTGACGGTCTCCATGGTCTCGTCGACGGAGAGCGTCGTCTGCGACAGCCAGACCACCTTCGACGGGTCCTTGACCTGCACGGTGTCGGCTTCCTCCGGCGAGTTGACGACCGTGACGTGGTTCGGTGCCTCTCCCGCGGTGCCCTCGACCTCCTCATGCCCGTCGTGGCCGATGAGCAGGATCTCGAAATCGTCGCGCGCGAAGCGGACGGCTTCCCGGTGCACCTTGGTGACCAGGGGACACGTGGCATCGATGGCGTGGAGGCCGCGGTCCGACGCCGCACTGACGACGGCCGGCGAGACGCCGTGTGCACTGAAGACGACGTGCGCGCCCTCCGGGACCTCGTCGACCTCCTCAACGAAGATCGCACCCTTGGCCTCGAGCTCGGTCACGACATGGATGTTGTGGACGATCTGCTTGCGGACGTACACGGGCGCTCCGTAGCGCTCGAGCGCCTTCTCCACGGCCACCACGGCCCGGTCCACCCCGGCACAGTAGCCGCGGGGGGCGGCAAGCAGGACGCGCTTGTGTCCGGGCACCGGGTTATCCTGAAGCCGCCCGGCCGCGGCGCGCACTCGTGGGATGCGAGGAGCGGGAAGATGAACGGCAGTCGAAGTCACCCCTCGATTCTACCGTCGCTGGGCTGAACGGGGCCGGTGAGCGCAGGGGCAGGAACAGGAGCAGATGACAGTCTTCGAAGCGACGATCGGACCGGGTGAGACACCGCCGGCAGATGCCGTCGCCCCCCGCGACTCCACCGCCCAGGCGCCGACCTCGGTCGCGCGGCTGAACGCGACCATCCGCGACTTCGTGGCCCGCTGGAACACCGTCTGGGTCGAGGGCGAGATCACCTCCTGGAACGTCCGCGCCGGCAACGTCTTCGCCCGCCTCAAGGACACCCGCTCCGACGCTCAGATCTCCATCCGCGTGTGGTCGAGCGTGCGCCCCCGCATCCCGGCCGACCTGGGCGTGGGCGATCACGTCGTCGCCGCCGTCAAGGCCGACTACTTCGTCCGCTCCGGCGACTTCAGCTTCGCGGTCTCGGCCATGAAGCACGTGGGGCTCGGCGATCAGCTCGAGCGGCTGGAGCGGCTGCGGGTGCAGCTCCGCCAGGAGGGGCTCTTCGACACGGCCCGCAAGAAGCGGCTGCCGTTCCTCCCGCACGTCATCGGTCTCATCACCGGCGAGCGCTCCGACGCGGAGAAGGACGTACACCGCAACGCGGAGTTGCGCTGGCCTCAGGTGCGTTTCAAGACCGCGTACGCCGCAGTGCAGGGCGACCGCTGCGTCCCTGACACGTTGGCAGCACTCGCCCGCCTGGACGCCGACCCCGAGGTCGACGTCATCATCATCGCGCGCGGCGGCGGCGACCCGCAGACCCTCCTCGGCTTCAGCGACGAGCGCCTCGTGCGCGCGGTGGCTGCGGCGTCCACGCCGATCGTGAGCGCCATCGGCCATGAGAACGACCACCCGCTCCTCGACGACGTCGCCGACCTGCGCGCGTCGACGCCGACCGACGCCGCCAAGCGGGTCGTGCCGGATGTCGGTGAGCAGCGTGCCCTCATCGCTCAGCTCCGATCGCGGGCCACCAGCCGGCTCACGCAGCGCCTCACGCACGACATCGCGCAACTCGAGCAGCTGCGGTCCCGGCCCGTGCTGCGTTCCCCGGACCCGATCATCGAGACCCGCGCACAGGAGACCTTCCTGCTCCAGGCCCGCGGCCGCGACGCGGTCACTCGCCAGCTCGACGACGCCGGTCGCCGGACCAGCGAGCTCCGCGCGTCGCTGCGCGCCCTGTCCCCCGCCGCGACCCTGGCCCGCGGCTACGCGATCGCGCATCTCGAGGGGGGCGTGATCCTGCGCGATGCGGCTGACGCCCCCGCCGGAAGCGCGCTCACACTCACGGTGGATCGCGGGTCTGTCGCGGTGCGCTCGGAGGGCGAGATTCCCGAAGACGCCTGAGCAGGAGGCGTCCGGGGCACGACGTAGGATGGAGGAGTGAGCGCCGTGAACGACACCCCCGTGGACACGCTGTCGTTCGAGGCGGCCCGAGACGAGCTCGTGCAGGTCGTGGCCGAGCTCGAACAGGGGGCGCCGACCCTCGAGCACTCGCTCGCTCTCTGGGAGCGCGGAGAGGCCCTGGCCGCTCGCTGCGAGGAATGGCTGCTGGGCGCGAAGCGTCGTCTGGAAGCGGCACGGACCGCCACCGCCGACGAGAGCGACGCGTCATGAGCAAGGGCCCCGCGATCAACGCCGACCTCGGCCGACCGGAGACGCCCGAGGAAACCGCCGCGCGCAAGGCCGCGTCGAGCAAGGCGTATCGGTCGAGCCAGACGGTCCGCAACCTCGTCGCCGCCCTCGTCGTCACCCTCGCGGTCGTCGCCGTCATCATCGCGCTCGTCCCCCGAGGTGAGCCGGTCGCGGCGAAACCGATCGACGTGGCCGCGATCGCCGCGGACGTCGAGTCGTCCATGGGCAGCCCGGCGATCGTTCCCGAACCGGACAAGTTCTGGCGGGTGAACGCCGCCGAGCTCCAGAGCGGAGCGCCCGTGGTCTGGGAGGTCACGCTGGCGCCGGCGGCACAGGACGAGCGCGGGTTCATCAAGCTCGCCCAGGCGTTCGATGCCGCCGCCTCGTGGGCCCCACAGCGCCTGAACGGCGTCGCCCCCACCGACACCGTGCGCATCGGCGGTCTGGAGTGGGACGTCTATCAGCCCGGATCGGCCGGCGCCGAGGCGAACGTCACCTACGCCCTCGGCACTCAGGCCGGCGACGACTACGTGCTCCTTTACGGCTCCCGCTCGGCGGACTCCACCGCCGAGCTCGCGGAGTCCCTCATCCCCCAGATCCGCACTGTCTCGGAGGCCCGATGACCCACCCGCTCACCCCCGCCGCCGCCTGGAAGCAGATGCAGGACGGCAACCGTCGTTTCGTCCGCGACGAGCCGCAGCACCCGAACCAGAACGTCGACCGCCGCAAGGACCTCACCGCGGCGCAGCACCCGGTCGCGACGCTGTTCGGCTGCTCGGACTCCCGCCTCGCCGCAGAGATCATCTTCGACCTCGGTCTCGGCGACCTCTTCGTCGTCCGCAACGCCGGACAGGTCATCGGCGAGTCGATCGTCGCGAGCCTGGAATATGCGGTCGCCGTTCTGGAGGTGCCGCTCATCGTGGTCCTCGCGCACGACTCCTGCGGTGCGGTGCGCGCCGCCATCGACGGCACGGCCATCGACGCCGACCCGCTGCCCCCGCACATCTGGAAGCTCATCGCGCCGATCGTCCCGGCTGCCCGCAAGGTCCTCGCGGAGAGCGGCGGAGGCACGGTGGCCGACATCGATGCGGAACTCGTCGGACGCGAGCACCTGCGCAACACGGTCAACGACCTGCTGCAGTCGTCCGAGATCATCAGCAACGCCGTCGCCGAGGGCCGCCTGGGCATCGTCGGCGCCAACTACCGTCTGGCCGAGGGCGAGGCAGTGCCCGTCGTCACGGTCGGCATCGAGGCCGAGGGGATCGACCCCGCAACCAAGGAGGGTTCGGAATGACCGACACCGAGTACCGCATCGAACACGACACCATGGGTGAGGTGCGAGTGCCCGTGAACGCGCTCTACGGGGCGCAGACGCAGCGAGCCGTGGAGAACTTCCCGATCTCCGGGAAGGGCCTGGAGTCCACCCAGATCGCGGCGCTCGCGCGCATCAAGAAGGCCGCCGCCCTCGCGAACAAGGAGCTGGGGACGCTCGACGGCGGCATCGCCGACGCGATCGCGCAGGCCGCGGACCAGGTCGCGTCCGGCGCTCACGACGGGGAGTTCCCCGTCGACACCTACCAGACCGGCTCCGGCACCTCGTCGAACATGAACATGAACGAGGTCCTGGCGACGCTCGCGAGCCGCATCCTCGGCTCGACCGTGCACCCCAACGACCACGTCAACGCCTCGCAGTCCTCGAACGACGTGTTCCCGACCTCGGTGCACATCGCGGTCACCCAGGCGCTCATCGACACCCTGATCCCGGCGCTCGACCACCTCGCGGTCGCGCTCGAGGCCAAGGCGGAGCTCTGGAAGGACGCGGTCAAGTCCGGCCGCACGCACCTCATGGACGCGACGCCCGTCACGCTCGGCCAGGAGTTCGGCGGTTACGCGCGTCAGATCCGTCTTGGCATCGAGCGCGTGCAGTCGGCACTCCCCCGCGTGGCGGAGGTGCCCCTCGGCGGCACGGCCGTCGGCACCGGCATCAACACGCCGCTCGGCTTCCCGCAGAAGGTCATCGAGCTGCTCGCCGCCGAGACCGAGCTGCCGATCACCGAGGCGAAGGACCACTTCGAGGCGCAGGCGAACCGCGACGGTCTCGTCGAGGCCTCCGGAGCGCTGCGCACGATCGCCGTGTCGCTCACGAAGATCAACAACGATCTGCGCTGGATGGGCTCCGGCCCCAACACGGGCCTCGGCGAGCTGCACATCCCCGACCTGCAGCCCGGGTCGTCGATCATGCCGGGCAAGGTGAACCCCGTCGTGCCCGAGGCCGTGCTGATGGTGTGCGCCCGTGTCATCGGCAACGACGCCACGGTCGCCTGGGCCGGTGCCTCCGGCTCGTTCGAGCTGAACGTCGCCATCCCGGTCATGGGCACCGCGCTGCTCGAGTCGATCCGTCTGCTCTCCAACGCCTCCCGGGTGCTCGCCGACAAGACCATCGACGGCCTGCAGGCGAACCTCGACCGCGCCGCCGCCTTCGCGGGCATGAGCCCGTCGATCGTGACGCCGCTGAACAAGCTCATCGGCTATGAGGCAGCGGCGAAGATCGCCAAGCACTCCGTGGCGAAGGGAATCACCGTCCGCGACGCCGTGATCGACCTCGGCTACGTCGAGCGCGGCGAGCTCACCCTGGAGCAGCTCGACGAGAAGCTCGACCTCCTGTCGATGACCCACCCGGGCTGATCGATCGACCCACGGATGCCGCGAGGACCTCGGTCCTCGCGGCATCCTCCGTGTCCGGCTCCCTCCCGCGAACTCTCCCTCCGCCCTGTCCTCCCCCGTCTCCCCCCTCTCCCCCGTTCCTGGTACTGATGCACGACCGAGCGACGTCCGCACGTCGGATCGACTGGAGGAGGGCGCCCCTCGTGCCCGAATCGTGCAGCTGACTCTTCCTGCACGAACCCCCAGACGCCCGGGCACGTCCCCACGACGCACCATGGGCGCCGTCGTGGCAGGAGAGAGAGCAGAATCGGCGGATGCTCGATCCCGCCTCAACCCTCCACCGTCTCGGAGGAATCGCCCGAGGTCGCGACCTCGGCGCCTTCGGTATCTCGCGGGCCGCGTTGTCCCGGGCGGTTCACGCGGGCCGCATCATCCGCGTGCGCGCCGGAGTCTTCGCCGCTCACGGCACCGAGGCGCCGGTGCTGACGGCCGCTGCCCACGGCGGCGCGCTCACCTGCGGAAGCGCGCTGCGCGCCCACGGCGTCTGGGTACTGTCGGACAGCGACGCCCCGCACGTGTGGCTCGGTCGCAACGGGCGCACCCATCCGCATGCCGGGTGCCGCTGCCTCCGACACCACTTCGAGGGGCACACCCGGTTCGGCATCGTGGCTGTCGAGGTCGCGCTCCTGCACCTGTACCGCTGCGAGGGGGACGAGTCCTTCTTCGTCTCGTTCGAGTCCGCGTGGCGACGCGGTCTGGTCGGGCGGGCCTCGCGGGCTCGGATCCGCGCCGCTCTGCCCCGGGACGCCCGGTGGCTCGTCGACTTCGCTCGCTCCGATGCGGACAGTGGACTGGAGTCTCTCCTCCGCCTCCGCCTCCATCTGCTGGGCATCGCACTCGCCACCCAGGTCTCCATCCCCGGTGTCGGCAGGGTCGACTTCGTGGCGGACGGCTTCCTCATCATCGAGGTCGACGGCAGGGAGCACCACGGTGCACCGGCCATGCGACACCGCGACCTCGCTCGGGACGCCGCCGCCTCACGCCTCGGCTATGAGACCCTGCGCTTCGACTATGCCCAGGTCGTGCACGACTGGCCGGAGGTGCAAGCTGCCGTCGAAGGGGCCCTGCGCCGCGCCCACGACCGTGCCTGACCACCCGCGATCAGTCCCGTTCGCACGACCAGGTTCCGTCCGCACGATCGCCGCGCCACCCCCGGGCCACGACCGGTGCACGGTCGTGCAGGTGTCGACACGCCCCTTGTCGCGCCCGCACGACCCGGGTACGGGTGCACGACCGGATGATCGAAACCGACCTACGACCGTACCCGGATCGTGCAACCGTACCCGAAGGGTGGAGCCGTCGTGGATCGTGCGGCCGTCACCGGGTCGTGCGGACGGGGCGATGGAGGGAGTCAGCTCAGCTCTCCGCCTTCCAGGAGGTCGGTGACGAGGGCGGCGATCGCGGACCGTTCCGAACGGGTGAGGGTGACGTGGCCGAACAGATCGTGTCCCTTGAGGGTCTCGATGACACTCGCGATGCCGTCGTGTCGCCCGACCCGCAGGTTGTCGCGCTGCCCGACGTCGTGCGTCAGGATGACCCGGGAGTTCTGCCCCATACGACTGAGCACCGTGAGCAGGACGTTCCGCTCCAGGGACTGCGCCTCGTCCACGATCACGAAGGCGTCGTGGAGAGAACGCCCCCGGATGTGGGTGAGGGGCATGACCTCGAGCAGCCCGCGCTCCACCACCTCGTCGATGACGTTGCCCGAGACGACGGAGCCGAGCGTGTCGTACACCGCCTGCCCCCAGGGGTTCATCTTCTCCCCCTGGTCGCCCGGCAGGTACCCGAGCTCCTGACCTCCGACGGCGAAGAGCGGCCGGAAGACGATGATCTTCTTCTGCTGCTGTCGCTCCAGCACGGCCTCCAGACCCGCGCACAGGGCGAGCGCCGACTTCCCCGTGCCCGCCCGGCCGCCGAGTGACACGATGCCCACCTCGGGGTCGAGGAGCAGGTCGATCGCGATGCGCTGTTCGGCTGAGCGCCCGTGCATGCCGAAGATGTCCCTGTCACCTCGGACGAGCCGGAACTCCCCGTCGCCGGTGACCCGCCCGAGGGCCGACCCGCGCTCGGAGTGGATGATGAGCCCGGTGTTGACCGGGAGCCCATGCACGTCTTCGCTGATCCCGACCTCGCTCTCGTAGAGGTCGCTGATGTCGTCGCCGGAGAGGTCGAGGGTGGCGATGCCCGTCCACCCCGAGTCCACGGCCTGCTCCGCCAGGTACTCCTCGGCGCGCAGCCCGAGCGACGCGGCCTTGACCCGCATCGGGAGGTCCTTCGAGACGATGGTGACGTCCTGTCCGTCCTGCGCAAGGTGCATCGCCACCGAGAGGATGCGGCTGTCGTTGTCGCTGAGGCGGATGCCGGCGGGGAGGACCGAGAGGTCGGCGTTGCTCAGCTCGACCCGCAGCGTGCCGCCTTCGCCGACCTCGACGGGAAAGTCGAGGCGGCCGTGCTCGACGCGGAGGTCGTCGAGGTGCCGCAGCGCCTGCCGCGCGAAGTACCCGATCTCCGGGTCGTGCCGCTTGCCCTCGAGCTCGGTGATGACCACCACCGGGAGCACGACCGAGTGCTCCGCGAAGCGGAAGAATGCCTGCGGATCGCTCAGCAGGACCGAGGTGTCGAGGACGTAGGTGCGCAGATCCTGATCGGGTTCTGCGGCCGCCGCCTGTCTCGTCGTCTGACGGGTGGACTGCTGCGCGGTGCTGGTGGACTGCTGCGCTGAACGTGTGGTCACGACCCACTCCCGACCCGGGGATTCCCGGCTATTCGAACGAGTCGACCAGGGGGTCACGAGTCGCGAACCTGAGGCCGACCCGACCGGGCGCCTTGCCCAATGCCTTGACCGTACGACCGCCCGAGGGTTTTCCACGGACTCGACACGCCAGCGATTCGTTACGGGACGATGAACGATTCCGTGCCGAGCGCGCCGAGCGTCTCGTCGAGGAGGTCGAGGGTCTGGGCGTCGGTGCCGGCGTGGGGCGCCACCCGAATCGACCCGCCGCGAGCGGTGACGACGACCCCGGCGTTGGCGAGGGCCGCCGCCAGCCGAGCGGGATCGTCGGGGGCGAGCGCGACGATCCCGGCACGCTCTCTCCGCTCCCGCGGCGATGCGACGGCGATGCCGTGCCGGTCGGCGATCGCGATCACCGCATCCACGTGCGCGGCGACCCGCTCCTCGATCGCCGCGACGCCCGCGTCACGCACGTCGCGCGCGCCGATCGCGAGCCGACCGGCGGCCAGCGGGTCCGGCATGCTGACCGTGTAGGCCTGCGCACCGGCCGCCGGCGCGGGGAGCTCGTCGACGAACAGCCCGCTCGCGGTCGTGCCGGTGATGCCGGAGAGCACGGGCGCGATCCGTTCCCGCGCGCGCGACGAGAACCACGCGAAGCCGGTGCCGCGGCCGGCCCGGAGCCACTTGTAACCGTGGCCGACGACGACGTCCGCGACGCTGTAGTCGGCGTCGATCACGCCGAAGGACTGCACGGCATCGACGATGAGGAGCCGGTCCGGGCCGAGGACCTCGCGCAGCGCGGTCAGATCCGCCCGGTATCCCGTTCGGAAGTCGACGTGGCTGACGGCCAGCGCCACGACGTCATCGTCCAGCGCGGCGGCCACGACGTCGGGGGTGACCCGCCCGTCGCCGGGGGTGACCCAGCGGGGTGTGAGCGCGTGGTCCGATGCGGTCGCCGCGCGTTCCAGGGTGAGGCTGACGCTCGGGAACTCCGCCGTGCTGGCGATGACCCCGCCGGCGATGCCGTAGAGCGCGTGCATGAGGCCATGCGTCGACGACGGTTGCAGGGTGACGTCCGCCGCCTCCGCATCGAGGAGCTCGGCGATGACGTCCTTCGCCTGTCCGATCCGCTCCCCCACCAGAGCCAGTGACGAGGGCCGTCCGCTGCCGAGCAGATCCGCGTCCGCGAAGACCTCCGCCCGGACCGAGGGCGAGACGGGGCCGAACGCCGCCCAGTTCAGGTATCCCGGCTCGGCGTCGAACGTACCGACGTAGTCGTCCAGTGTGCTCACTGCGTCATTCTGGCACGGGCGCGCACACCCGGGTCACCGTCCGAATCGTCGATCCCTGTCGGCGAAGTCCCGGATCGCGCGGAGGAAGTCGACCTGCCGGAGGTCGGGGCCGAGCGCCTCGACGAAGTAGAACTCGCTGTGGGCGCTCTGCCACAGCAGGAAGTCGCTCAGCCGCTGCTCGCCGCTCGTTCGGATCACGAGGTCGGGGTCGGGCTGACCTCCCGTGTAGAGGTGCTCCCCGATCATCTCCGGGGTGAGCTGCGCCGCGAGGTCCTCCATGGTGCCGCCCGACGCCTCGTGCTTCGTGATGATGCTGCGCACCGCGTCGACGATCTCGTTGCGGCCCCCGTAGCCGACGGCGAGATTCACGTGCAGGCCGGTGTGCTCCTTCGTCCTGTTCTCCGCGTCCGCGAGCACGCGCGCCAGCTCGGCGGGAAGGATGTCCGAGCGGCCGACGTGCTTGACTCGCCAGTTCCCCTTCTGAGAGAGGGCTTCGGCGAGCTCCGCGATGATCTCGATGAGGTCGGCGAGCTCCGCCGAGTCCCGTTTGCGCAGGTTGTCGCTGGAGAGCAGGTAGAGCGAGACGACCCGCACCCCCAGCTCGTCGCACCAGCCGAGGAACTCCTGCATCTTGGCCGCCCCCGCCCGATGGCCTTCGGCGGGGGTGTCGAAGCCGAGCTGCCGCGCCCATCGGCGGTTGCCGTCGATCATCATCGCGACGTGATGCGGAACGGTGCTCGGGTCGAGGTGACGACGCAGCCGGCTGGTGTACAGCCGGTACAGCGGCCCGCGCCCCGGGCTCTCGCGTGACATCACCCACCCACGCTACCCTGCCCCGCCCTCCCGCGCCGCTGCACAGCCTGGGGACATGTACGGGTCGGGGCATGCGCTCCGGCTTAGAGTGAGCACGTGAGCACTTCCGATCAGACCGGCACCGATGTCCCCAAGCTGCCGCTGCTGGAAGCGGCAGCCGCCGATGCCGCGACCGAGATCAAACCGACCTGGCGCGGATGGATCCACGCCGGGACGTTCCCCGTCGCGGTCGCCGCCGGCATCGTCCTCATCGTGCTGTCGCAGGGCGCGGCCGCGAAGTGGGCCGCCGTGGTCTTCATGGTCACCTCGCTGCTCCTGTTCGGGAACTCGGCCGTCTACCACCGTTTCAACTGGCGGCCTCGGGTGAAGGCGATCCTCAAGCGCATCGATCATGCGAACATCCTGCTGCTCATCGCCGGCACGTACACGCCGCTCGCGACTCTGGCACTGCCCCCGGAGAAGGGGGTGCTGCTGCTGACGCTGGTCTGGAGCGGGGCCCTCCTCGGCATCCTCTTCCGCGTCTTCTGGATCAATGCGCCGCGCTGGCTCTACGTGGCGCTCTACCTGCTGCTCGGCTGGGCTGCGGTGATGTACCTCGTCGACCTGCTCAACGCCAACGTGGCGATGATGGTGCTCGTGATCGTCGGCGGTCTGCTCTACACGGGCGGCGCCGTCGTCTACGCGCTCAAGAAGCCCAACCCGTGGCCCGGCCACTTCGGCTTCCACGAGATCTTCCACGTGTGCACGGTCCTGGCGTTCCTGTGCCACTGGACGGCATGCCTGCTGATCGCCCTGCAGCCGCTCTCGCCGTCGCTCGGCGCGCCCTGAGCACGGGTCAGCGCTCGCGCGGCTCCTCGTCCGGCGCATCCGGTGCGGTGCGGCCGTCGTCTGCAGCGCTCTCGGCGGCGCGCGCGGCCTCTTCCGCGTCGAGCTCCTCGCGCACCTCCTCGCGGTATCGCACCCGCCGGATCCGGCGGTTCATGTCCCAGATCAGCAGGATCACGGCGACGAGCACGATGACGATCACCGCGAAGCCGGCGAAACCCGGCGTGACCGACTCCGGAGCCACCGTCATCGACGGCGTCGGCATCGGAGTCTCGGAGAGGAAGCGCATGAATCGGCCTTTCGTACGCAGGTCGCATAACCTGGTATCACCAGCCTAACGACCGGAAGACCCTGCCTGTGACGACCGCCCGCCAGCTCGACGAACGCTATGGCCGCACCCACCGGCGTCGGTGGCCGTGGGTCCTCGCCGGGGCCGTCGCCCTGCTCCTCCTCGCCGCCCTCGCCTGGTCCACCGTGAGTCAGTCCCTGAGTTCGGTCGACGCCGACGACCTGGGGTTCGAGCTCGTGGACGAACACGCCGTGGACGTGCGCTTCCAGGTGACCGGTGTCCAGGGCAAGGACGTCGTGTGCGTGCTCGAGGCCCTCGACGAGGAGTTCGGCGTCGTGGGCTGGAAGGTCGTGGAGATCCCGGCCGGAGACGCCCACTCGCTCGAACGCGCGGAGCGCATCCCGACCGTCGCGGAGGCCACGACAGGTTTGGTGAACACCTGCTGGGTCGCCTAGACTTGTCGCAGACAGACGACGCCCCGGCACCGCGCCGGGGCGTCTTGGCATATCCCCCGCGGCATCTCGGCGGGATCCCGATAGAAGGAGCTTCGTCATGTCCACCGATGCTCAGGTCCCCTTCCTCACGCAGGAAGCCTATGACCGGCTCGTCGCCGAGCTGGAGCACCTCTCCACCGTCGGCCGCGACGAGATCGCCAAGCGCATCGAGGCGGCCCGCGAGGAGGGCGACCTCAAGGAGAACGGCGGTTACCACGCGGCGAAGGACGAGCAGGGCAAGCAGGAGGCGCGCATCCGCACGCTGGAGGCGCTCCTGAAGACGGCGAAGGTCGGCGAAGCCCCCGCCAGCCGCGGCATCGTCGAGCCGGGCACGGTCGTCACCGCGATCGTCGCGGGCGGCGAGGAGGTCTTCCTCCTCGGCAGCCGCGAGATCGCGGCCGGCAGCGACCTCGACGTCTACAGCGAGGCCAGCCCACTCGGCAAGGCGATCCTCGGCCTGAAGGTCGGCGACTCCTCCTCGTACGAGGCGCCGAACGGCCGCTCCATCAGCGTCGAGATCGTGAAGGTCGAGACCTACACGGGCTGATCCTCCCGGAACGGGAGAACGCACCCCCTCGGCCGCCATGGTCGAGGGGGTGCGTCGTGTCGGGTGGGGTCAGTCCGGGACCACGATGGGCGTGAAGCCGGCGCGACGAAGGGTGTCGAGCGTGTGGTCCGAATGCTCGGCGCCGCGGGTCTCGACGCTGAGCTCCAGGATGACCTCGCTGATCTGCAGCCCGTGGCCGTGGCGGGTGTGCATCGCTTCGATGACGTTCGCCCCCGCTTCGGCGATGAGCTCGGACACCCGTGCGAGCTGACCCGGGCGATCGGGCAGCGGGATGCGGATCGTCAGGTAGCGGCCGGAGGCGGCAAGGCCGTGGGAGACCACGCGCTGCAGCAGCAGCGGGTCGATGTTGCCGCCCGACAGCACGGCCATCGTCGTGCCGGTCGCCGTCACGCGGCCGGAGAGGATGGCGGCGACACCGGCGGCTCCGGCAGGCTCGACCACGACCTTCGCCTGCTCCAGGAGCACCAGCATCGCCCGGGCGAGGTCGTCGTCGGACACCGTGACGACCTCGTCGACGAGATCCTTGATGATCTCGAACGGCACGGCACCCGGCCGAGCCACGAGGATGCCGTCCGCGATGGTCGGCCGCGTCACGATGTCGACGGGCTCCCCGGCCGCCAGCGACGGCGGCACCGCGGCTGCGTTCTCGGCCTGCACGCCGATCACCCGGATGGTGCGGCCGAGCTCGGCGGCCTTGGCCTTGACCGCGGCGGCAACCCCGGCGATGAGACCACCGCCGCCGATGCCGAGGACGACGGTGTCGATCTCCGGTGCGTCCTCCAGCAGCTCCAACCCGAGGGTCCCCTGCCCGATGACGATGTCGCGGTGGTCGAACGGGTGGATCAGCACGGCGCCGGTCCGCTCGGAGAACTCGGCGGCGAGGCGGAGCGATGTCGCCACGGTCTCACCTTCGAGCACCACCTCGGCACCGTAGCCTCTCGTGGCGAGCAGCTTGGGCACCGGCACGCCCAGCGGCATGAAGATCGTGGCCGGGATGCCGAGCGCCTGCGCGGCGAGGGCCACCCCCTGCGCATGGTTGCCTGCCGACGCCGCCACGACACCGCGGGCGCGTTCCTCCGCACTGAGCCGGGACAGCCGGTAGGCGGCGCCGCGGATCTTGAAGGATCCCGTGCGCTGCAGGTTCTCCATCTTCAGCAGCACGGGGGCGCCGAGGGCGTCGGACAGCGCTCGGGAGGGCAGTGTCGGGGTGTGCGAGATCACCTCAGCCAGACTTCGAGCCGCGTCCTGGAACTCGGTCAGGCTGGGGACTGCGCTCATTGACTCCTCCGTCTCCGCTCGCGCGGAACTGTGCTCCAGATCAGGTCTCCGCTCGGCCCGACGCCGGTGCGCCAGGAGCCCGAGCTGATGGTCACCGCGGCGACGTTCACGAACGCGGCCAGCGGGACGGCGAAGAGGGCGCCGGGGATGCCCGCGATCATCGCGCCGCCCGCGACCACGAGGACGACGGCGAGCGGGTGCACCTTCACGGCCGAGCCCATGAGCAGCGGCTGCAGGATGTGCCCCTCGATCTGCTGGACGGCGAGCACGACGACGAGCATCCACAGCGCGATCCAGGGACCGTTGTAGACGAGTGCGAGGAAGACCGCGACGGCTCCGGTGACGACGGCACCGACGATGGGGATGAACGAGCCGAGGAACACGAGGACCGCGACGGGCAGGGCGAGCGGGACCTGGAGCAGGAACGCACCGAGGCCGATGCCGATCGCGTCGATGGTCGCCACGAAGAGTTGCGTCCTGGCGTAGTTGACGATCGTGGTCCAGCCGTTGCGCGCGGCGCCGTCGACGGCCGGACGGGCCTTGCGGGGGAAGATCCGCAGCGTCCAGCGCCAGATGCCGGCACCGTCGGCGAGGAGGCAGATGAGGATGAACAGCGACAGCAGCGCGCCCGTGGCGACGTGCCCGACGGTCGTCCCGATCGCGAGGGCGCCCGTCCACAGGACCTGGGCCTGCTCACTGATGAAGTCGAGGCCCTGCTGCAGGTAGTCGGCGATCTGGGTGTCCGAGAGGTTCAGCGGACCGTCATGGAGCCACACCTGGAACTGGTCGAAGGCCTCGGCCGTGCGCTGCTGCACGTCCGGGAGCTGGGCCCGCACCTGCCAGACGACGAGCCACATGAGGCCCGTGACGATGGCGATCGTGCCGATCAGGGACACCGCGATCGCGAGCCACCGCGGGAAACCGTGGCGCAGCATCCACGAGAAGGCGGGCCACAGCAGCGCCGTGATGAGGATGCCGACCATGAGTGGGATGACCAGAAGCTTGAGCAGCATGACCAGCCAGATGAACACCCCGATGGCCGCCGCGATGAGGAGCAGGCGCCAGGCGTAGCTCGCCGTGATGCGCAGCGGCAGCGGCACCGCCTCGTCGGCCTCGGTGGTCACGGTCCGGTCGGTCACCACGGGGCGCGAACGGAACAGGTCGCGCAGCCGGGGTCGCTGGTCCTCGCTCATCGCCTCAGTCTACGGTGATGCCGTATGCCGTTCGACGTATCTTGCGCGCGGCCACGATGTCCGATACCGGGGATACGCTGGCGGCGTGACCGACTCCCTCAGTCCCGCCCAGGCGCGACGGATCGCCCTCGCCGCCCAGGGTTTCACCCGCGCCCGTCCCGCGACCGTGTCGGGGCGCCACCTCCACCGCGTGATGGATCGTCTCGGCGTCCTGCAGATCGACTCGGTCAACGTGTTCGCGCGGTCGCACTACCTCCCCCTCTTCTCCCGGCTCGGTGCGTACGATCCGGCGCTCCTGGATCGTCTCTTCCTCTCCCGGACGACGCACTACGTCGAGTACCTCGCGCACGAGGCGACCTTCATTCCGGTCGAGGACTGGCCGTTGTGGCGGTTCCGCATGGACGACTTCCGGCGGCGCTGGTCCGCGGAGGACTCCTGGCTCCGCACCAACGCGCGGACGGTGCAGTGGGTGCAGGACGAGCTCCGTGCCCGCGGCCCTCTCCGTCCCGTCGACCTCCGCGCCGACGCCCCTCGCGAGCGCGGCACGTGGTGGGACTGGGATGAGGTCAAGCTCGCCCTGGAGCACCTGTGGCGCACGGGCGACGTCGCGGTGAGCGGGCGCCGCGGATTCGAACGCACGTACGCCCTCGCCGAGCAGGTGATCCCCGACGACGTCCGTTCCCGCGAGGTGCCCCGCGCGGAGGCGATCGGTGAGCTCGTCCGGCGTGCCGCGCGATCCAGTGGCGTCGCCACGGCGGCGGACCTCGCGGACTACTACCGTCTTCGCGACCGCGCCGCGGTGACCGGGGCCATCGACGATCTCGTCGACGCCGGCGAACTGCAGCCGGTCGCCGTCCGCGGGTGGGAACGCGGCGGCCGCCCCCTCCCCGCCTGGCGGCATCGCGATGCGGTACTCCCGCGCCGGGTCGAGGCCGCCGCCCTGCTGACCCCCTTCGATCCCGTCGTGTGGTTCCGGGATCGCGCACTGCGGGCGTTCGAGCTGGACTACCGGATCGAGATCTACGTCCCGGCCGCGAAGCGGCGCTACGGCTACTACTCGCTCCCCGTGCTGGTCGGCGATCGGATCGTCGCCCGGGTCGACCTCAAGGCCGATCGCGGCTCCTCGACTCTCCAGGTGCAGTCGGCCTGGTGGGAGCCGCAGGCTCGCCCGGGAGACGCCGAGGCGATCGCGACGGAGCTCCTGCTCGCCGCGGGCTGGCAGGGTCTCGCCCAGGTCTCGGTCTCGGGATGGGGCGACGCGACCGCAGCGCTGCACGCCGCCCTCTCCTCGGCCGCGCCGGGTGCGGTGCGACGTCACGTGCACATCCGGGAGGGCGCCGCGTGAAGCGACGCCGATGGTGGCTTCTGAGCGGGCTCGTCGCGATCCTGGCGATCGCCGGAGCGGTGTGGTGGGGCGTCGTGATGGACTCCCCCTCCGCCGAGGACGCGGCGGAGGGTTACCTCCGTGCGCTGGAGTCCGGCGACCCGGAGGCGGTCGTGGCCACGGGGGCCCCGGTGTCCGAGACGGCCCTCACCGCCTTCGCCGGAGCGACGTCGACACTTGAGGGCGCAGAGGTGACGGGCGTGCGCGACCGCGACGGCGACACGACGGCGACCGTGTCCTTCCGGTTGGACGGCGCGGACTACGAGGGGCGTCTCACCCTGACGCGCGAGAGCGGCCGGTGGGCCGTCGACGACTCCGGGCTCGGGGCGCTCACCGTCACGACCACGATCGGCTCGGGGGTGCGGGTCGGAGAGTCCGTCGTCCCGGCGGCGGAGGAGATCGCGCTGCTGCCCGCCGTGTATCCGGTGGCCGCCGCACCGGCGACGTTGCTCACCGGCGCGGCCGAGGTCGTCGTCCTGCCCGGCGGGTCAGCAGCGGCGAAGGTGACAGCCGAGCTCCGCCCCGCCGCGACCGATGCCGCGCAGGCGCAGCTCGAAGACTATCTGCAGACCTGCACCGCCGGTGGCAGCGAGGTTCCGGAGAACTGCGGCATCCGGATCCCCTGGGGCACCGAGCTCCGGGAGGTCTCCGACGTGGCCTTCCGGGTGGAACGGTATCCCGCCGTGGCCCTCGACCCGGTGGCGTTCACCGCGCACGATGGCATCCTCGAGGCGACCGTGACGGGCGTCGGACACGACGGACAGGCCCGCACGGTCACGTACCGGAACACGGCGTGGAGCGTGCGGGGGACCGTCGAGGTCGGCACAGACGAACTCGCCCTCACCGTGTGGTGAGGGCGAGGGATCAGAACTGCACGCGGGGAGGCTCGGAGATGGCGCCGCTGTCTGCGACCTCGAAGAACTCCCGCTCGGTGAACCCCAGGCCCTTGGCGAACAGGTTGTTGGGGAACACCTTGATCTTGGTGTTCAGCTCCCGCACACCGCCGTTGTAGAACCGCCGGGCTGCCTGGATCTTGTCCTCGGTGTCGACAAGCGCCTGCTGCAGCTGGAGGAAGTTCTGACTGGCTTGAAGCTGCGGGTACGCCTCGGCGACAGCGAAGAGGCTTCGCAGCGCCTGCTGAAGGTGCCCTTCCGCGATACCTGCCTCACCGGGGCTTCCGGCGGAGAGCGTCTCGGCGCGGGCGCGGGTGACGTTCTCGAACACGGCCTTCTCGTGCGAGGCATAGCCCTTGACCGTCTCGATGAGGTTGGGAATGAGGTCGGCGCGGCGCTTGAGCTGGACCGTGATGCCGCTCCAGGCCTCGTCCACGCGGACGTTCAGCTGCACCAGCGAGTTGTACGTCGCCCAGAGGTAGACGCCGACGAGCAGGATCACCCCGACGACGATCAGTACCGGCACGAGCCATTCCATCACTGCCCCACCCTTTCCCGTGTTTCTCTCATCCTAGATGCGGTGCCTGCACGTGGACTGAGGACGCACGCGCCGCGGGCACCCGGATCAGCGTCCCAGAACCCGCTCCAGATAGCGGTTGCCGAAGCGGCGATCCGGGTCGAGCCGGTCGCGGAGTGCGACGAAGTCGTCGAAGCGAGGGTAGCGATCGCGCAACCGCTCGTGCGTCAGCGTGTGCAGCTTGCCCCAGTGCGGTCGGCCGCCGTGGGCGAGCATGATCTCCTCCACCTCTCCGAAGTACGCGGTCGGATCCGCCCGCCAGTAGCGGTGGACCGCGATGTAAGCGCTCGGCCGCCCGTGGGCTGTCGAGAGCCAGCGGTCGTCCGCCGCCGCGAAGCGCACCTCGACGGGGAACTCGATGCGCCAGCCGCGCTGCGCGATGAGCTCCTGCAGCGCGCGGAACGCCGGAACGGCTTCGGTCGCCGGGAGCGCGTACTCCATCTCACGGAACCGCACGGTCCGGCTCTGGGTGAGAACGCGATTCGACAGGTCCGTGTATTCCCGGTCGCCGGTGAGCCGGACGGCGAGCCGATTGAACGGCGGAGTGATGGCCGGAACCGCCTGTCCGGCCGCGCAGACGACGCGGTAGACACCGTTCGCGAGCAGGGTCTCGTCCACCCATCGGCCGACGAGCGGCAGGGGCTTGCGTCGCGTCGACTCCGGAAGCCGCGACTGCCGCTTGGTGAGCGCGACGTCCGTGTGCGGGAACCAGTAGAACTCGAAGTGGTCGGCCGCGGCGACCCGCTCGTCGAGCGTGGCCAGGACCTCTTCCAGGGGGAGCGGCTCGTCGATCGCGTGCATCACGAACGTCGGCACACACTGGAGCGTCACGTCGACGATGATGCCCAGAGCACCGAGCCCCACGGCGGCCGCCGGCAACAGCTCCGGGTTGTGCGCTTCGTCGATGCGGAGGAACTCCCCGTCCGCGGTGATGAGGGTCACTCCGACCACCTGCGTGGCGAGGCCGCCGAAACCGGCGCCCGTGCCGTGCGTGCCCGTGGAGATCGCGCCGGCGATGGACTGTCGGTCGATGTCGCCGAGGTTCTCCATCGCGAGGCCATAGCGGGCGAGCAGACCGGGGATGCGGTGCAACCTCGTGCCCGCGAGCAGCGTGACGCGGCCGCTCGCTGCGTCGGCGGACACGAGCCCCTGAAGGTCGTCGAGCTCCAGGAGGACGCCGGGGGCCACTGCGATCCCCGTGAAGCTGTGGCCGGCGCCGACCGCCTTGATGGTCAGGTTCTGACGCACGGCCGCTCGCACGGCCCGCTGTACCCCTTCCGGGCTCCGCGGGCGCTCGACCCGGACGGGGCGGACCGATGCGGAGCGACCCCAGTTCTGCCAGGTGCCGCCGATCCGCGTCACAGGAACGCCTGCCCCTCGCCGCGATACGTCGGCAGCTCGTCGATGACCTCGTCACCGGAGACGAGATGGTACGCGCTGATGCGCTCGGCCGGTTCGCCGCTCTTGGCATGGCGGAACCAGACGCGGTCGCCGACCCCGAGCGTCGCGGCGGCCGGACCCTGGAGCGGCGTCTGCACCTCGCCCGCGGCCTCCCGTGACAGCGTGCGGAGATTCGCGGGCCAGACCGGCCGTGGCTGTCGCGCGGAGACGGCGGGTCCGGAGGCGATCCAGCCGCCGCCGAGTACCGTCGCGATGTCCGCGGCAGGCCGACGCACGACGTCGAAGGCGAACGCGGCAGCCGGAGCGGGTCGGAACGACCGGTACCCGTCGAAGAGGTGCCCGCCGAGGAGCCCGCTGCCCGCGCTCGCCTCGGTGAGTGATTCGTCGCTACCGCTGAACTCGAGAGAGCCCGTACCGCCGCCGTTGAGGAACTCGAGAGGGGCGACCGCCCCGACCGCCGCCACGATGGCCGCCCGCCGCTCGCGCAATTCGTCACGCGAGCGAGCCTGGACCAGCCGGATGAGGGGCGCGTCCGGTCCCGCGTCGCCCTGCCCCGCGATCTGCGCGTCGTACATCTGCAGTCCCACCAGTCGGAATCCCGGACGGGCCACGACCCTCCGGGCGAACGCCGCGACCTCACCCGCGGTGAAGAGCGACGAGCGGCGCACGCCGATGTGTCCGAGCATCGCGGACCGCCAGGACGCGTCCACATCGATCGCCACCCGGATCTCGGGCCGGGCCGAGGGACCGACGACGCTGTCGACGAGATCGAGGTGGACGGGGTCGTCGATCATCAGGGTGATCCGCCGGGCCGCCCTCTCATCGGTGCACAGCCGCTCGAGACCGGCGCGGTCCACGGTCGGATAGCCGAGCACGATGTCGTCATGGGTGTCCGACAGCCAGAGCGCTTCCGCCAGCGTGAACGCGAGGATGCCGCGGAACCCGGGGAGCTTCAGGACGGCGTCGAGGATCGCCCGCACCCGCACCGACTTCGACGCCACTCTGATCGGCAGGCCGCCCGCCCGCACGAGGAGGTCCATGGCGTTGTAGCGCAGCGCCTCGCGGTCGATCGCGGCCACCGGGGCAGGCAAATGGCCGGTCGCTGCCGACAGACGAGGCCAGTAGCGACCCGGATCCTCCCATTCGGGGGCGACCGCAGATCCACCCGGGGCGGGGCTCCGTTCTTCGGTGAGGTCGAGCACCCCCCCACCTTATGGCCTGGGCCCCGCCGATTCACCCTCCGATCCGGTCCCGGGCGACCGAGCCGCCGTCGCATCCGGCGATAGGCTGAGCGACGCGGCCCCCGTAGCCCAATGGCAGAGGCAGGCGACTTAAAATCGCCTCAGTCTGGGTTCGAGTCCCAGCGGGGGCACCTCAGCGGCCGAAGATGTCGCCGATCCCGGGGATCCCCAGGTCGCCGAGCCGCTCTCCCCAGCCCGTCGCCGACTCTCCGAGACCCGACACGGCCTCCCCGGCCGAGCCCAGCGCCTCCCCGGCACCGCCGGCCAGCGCATCGACGTCGACCCCGGCGGCGAGGGCTTCGAGGTTCACGCCCTCCGCCAGTGCACCGAAGTCCACGCCCAGCCCCGCGGCCTGTTCCAGGAGCGGCCCGGCCACCGCACTCATCACGGCCCCACCCGCGACCACACCCAGCAGGCCCACAGCCGCACCGCCGGCGGCCACCGCTGCCCCGCCGGCACCGGCACCGCGGGCGCGGGAGAGGAGACCCCGCAGGCGACCCGGCTGCATCGCCTCGGCTCGTCCCGCCGCACGAGCCAGATCCTCAGGGGTGGACGACCGTGGGCGCTCCCCCACCGGCAGTTCGGCCCGCATTCGCGCTTCGACCAGTTCGCGCTGCTGCGGCGTGAGCCGGGCGAACGCCTCGCGATGGATCTGCTCGATCCGGTGTGGGTCGGCCGTCTGGAGCAGATAGTCGTACCGGGCGATGGCCGCGCGGTCCGCCGCCTCGGCCTGCGGCACCGCGCCTGCTCCCGGGGCGGGCGGCGGGGCATACCCGCCCGGCGCGGACGGTCGAGCCGCAGCTGCGGGGGGCACTGCCCCGGGCGGCGGCGTCGGCGAGGCGGCTGAGCGGGGACTCTGCGGATCGGTGCCGCGCACGGCGTCGACCGCTCCGCGGAGCATCCCACTCCAGTCGGCGGAGGAGCGGGAGGCCCCAGCGGAGGAGGAGCCAGCCGTACTGCCCTTCGCGTCGAGGGCGTCGGTGGCAAGGCGGATCAGGCGGGAGAGCTTCGACATGGGGTCCCTTCGTGGGACGGGCAGCCGCTCTTCATGTCGGACGACAAGGGTTCCGGGCAGCCCGTGAGTGGGGTGCCAAGGTCTCCTCCACCCTCACGGGCCAGCGGGCCGGGGCACGATGACATGCCCGTCATGACGACGTCGCTGCAGACGGGAGTACTCCCCTTGCGGAAGCCACGCTAGCGCCGCGGCCTATGGATCGGCTCCACGCGGCGGCGCAGGCAGCGATCGACGGAGGATCACCGCCATCTCGTCGTGCAGCGCCTGGAAGACATCGCGGACCTCCGCGGCGCCCCCCGGCCGAACCGCCGCGGGGATGGCGTGCCACAGCGTGGCCACCGGAAGGGTCGCGGCCGACTCCCGCGCGACCGCCTCCCCGAAACCGTCGGATGGCCGCCCCACGCGGGCAGCCAGGACCAGTTGGTCGCGGAGCACTCCACCGACGCCGAGGAGCGCCGCGGCCGCACGGACATCGCTGCGGGCGACGTCGGCGCTCAGCAGACGCTCGCGGATCAGGCGCGCGAGACGGCGGGCATGCGGTGCGGGCATCTCTCGACGGGCCCGAACGCGCCACGTCTCCGCGGCTCCCTCGACGACCTCCCAGGAGACCGGCTCGCCGTCACGGAGGTGCACGGAGGGAATGCTCGCCGGGGTCGTGAGCGGCTCGCCGCGCCACCAGGCCGCCGGCGCCTCCTCTGCGGGCAGGAACGCCGTCGCCCCGGGGTGCGGGTCCGCCGGGCCGAGCCGGACGAGCGCGGGGTTGCTCGCGAATCGGGCGAGCCCTCGCGCCCTCGCGAATCGACGGAGTCCTTCCCCGTCGCCGCTCCCGCTCCTCGTCTCGAGCGAACGGGCGAAGACCGCCGCCTCCCGGGACGGGAGAATGGTCGCGACGGGGGACGGCCCCGCACCCGGGGGCACGACCCAGGGACGACCGGCGAACGCCGCCACGCGCACGACGTGCGAGCCGTGGTCGTCCCCGGGAGTGAAGAACGAGAGCAATGCGGAGGGCTGGGCGGCCACGGCGTCGCGAACCTGCCGGAGGAGCTGCGGATGCGGCCGCACTGCCGCGTCGAGCACCAGATGGTGCGTCGCGCGACGGGTCCACGGTCGCCAGACGTCGGCGGCACCGAGTCCGTCCACCCCGGCATCCTCCATGCGGCAGACACGGACCGGCGCCCCCTCGAGCTGAGCCGCAAGCTCCGCGCCGCACTCTGCGTCCTGGGCGCGAGCGAAGATCGACACGCTGACGGACGGCGGCTCTCCCCCGTGGGCGCTCACCGGACCTCCTCGCGGCATCGGACGGACTGCGCCATGCACGCTCGTTGCGAGCACTCGCCGAGCGTACAATGTGACATGTTAGTCTGCCAACTCGACACCGAGGCGCAAACGAAAGAAGGCCCCGGCGCTCGTGCGCACAGGGCCTTCTTCTCAGGACGGGACGATCACTTCGTCGCGGCAGTCTCGACGGCATCCTTCGCGGCGGAAGCGACGGGCTTCTTCGCCGCAGGCTTCTTCGCCGGCGCCTTCTTGATGTCGGCCGGCTTCTCCGCCGCTGGCACCTCGGCAGCCGCCTTCGCCGCCGGAGCCTTGGCCGCCGGAGCCGCATCCGCGGGCGCCGCCGGCCGGGGTCGTGCGGCGAACTCCTCGAAGACGTACCGCGGGTTCTGCACCGTCTGGAGGTTCACCAGGTCGCGGCCCAGCCACAGGTTGTTCCACCAGCCCCAGAGCACGCGCCACTTGCGCTCCCACGTCGGCATCGCCAGACCGTGGTAGCCGCGGTGCGCGAGCCACGCGATGAAACCCTTCAGCGCGATCTTGCCCGACTGGAAGACGCCGTTGTACAGGCCGAGGCCCGCGACGGCGCCGAGGTTCTTGTGGAAGTACTCCTTCGGGCTCTCGCCGCGGAGCACGGCGACGATGTTCTTCGCCAGGAGCTTCGCCTGACGCACCGCGTGCTGGGCGTTCGGGACGCAGAAGCCGCCGACACCGCCGCCCGAGAGGTCGGGAACCGCGGAGACGTCGCCCGCTGCCCAGGCGCCCTCCACGAACGCCTCGGGGGTGCCGACGCGGAGGTCGGCACGGGTCTGGATGCGACCGCGCTCCTCCACGGGCAGGTCGCCACCGCGCACGACGGTCGGGTTGGCCATGACGCCGGCGGTCCACACGATCACGTCCGTGGGGATGACCTCGCCCGTCGAGAGCTCGACGTTGCCGTCGACCGCCCCGGTGACCTGCGTGTCGAGGTGGACGTTCGCGCCGCGCTTGGCGAGGTCCTTGAGCACCCATTCACTCGTCTTCAGCGAGACTTCCGGCATGATGCGGCCCATCGCCTCGATGAGGTGGAAGTGCGTGTCCTCGAAGCTCAGCTGCGGGTACTTGCTCACCAGGGACGAGGCGAGGGAGCGCAGCTCCGCGAAGACCTCGATGCCGGCGAACCCGCCGCCGACGACGACCACGGTCAGCAGCCGGTCGCGCTCGGGGCCGGCGGGGAGGGAAGCGGCCTTGTCGAAGTTGGACATGACCTTGTCACGGATGGCGACGGCCTCTTCGATCGTCTTGAGCCCGATGGCGTTGTCGGCGATGCCCGGGATCGGGAACGTCCGCGAGACGGCGCCCGCGGTGACGACGATCTGGTCGTACGCGAACTCGTACGGGTCGCCGACCGGCGGAGTGATGGTGGCGACCTTCTGCGCGTGGTTGATGTTCGTCACCTTGGCGGTGAGGACATGCGTGCGCTTCAGGTGACGACGGTGCGCGACGACCGAGTGGCGTGCTTCGATCGATCCGGCGGCGACCTCGGGGAGGAAGGGCTGGTACGTCATGTACGGCAGCGGGTCGACCATGGTCACGTCGGCCTCACCCTTGCGCAGGTGCTTCTCGAGCTTCCACGCGGTGTAGAAACCTGCGTAGCCTCCGCCGACGATCAGGATCTTGGGCACAGTGCTGTTCTGAGGCACAGAAGAACTACTCCTCGGAGTCGGGATTGTGGCGTACGGGAACGCGCGCCGATCGGATGCGCCGGGCAGCTGCGGTGACGCCAAGCGCTACCAGGATACCAGGGACGGTGAGGGCGATGAGCGGCAGGGTACCGTAGCGCAGGGAGTCCGCGCTGGGAAGCAGCGGTGAGCCGGCTTCCGTCGGGGCGTCCGCGTCCGGCAACGGGGGCACCTCCACGGGTGCCATGGTCGGCTCGGGCGTGGGCTCGCTGTCCGCGCGCCGGAACAGGCGCACCCATTCGGCCAGGTCACCCATCGGATTCTCACTCACCGAGGGGATGTTCGCGGAGATCGCCGCCTGCGCGTCCACGAGCCCGAAGCCGTAGAGGGGGTCCCGCGGCTTCTGCGCGTCCGCCACGGGCATCGCGGTTTTGATGATGCGGTTGATCACGTCGTTCGCCGAGATGTCGGGATGCGCCGAGCGGATGAGCGCCGCGATCCCCGCCACGATGGGGGCGGCACCGCTCGTGCCCCTCCACGAGACGACCTCGCCGTCGGCGGAGACCCCGAGCAGACCCTCGCTGGGCGCCGAGATCCCGATCGTGATCCCCTGAGTGGACGCCTCGACGCTCGCGGTCCCGGTCTGGTCGACCCCGCCGACGGTGAGCACCCCCGGGATCGTCGCCGGGGCACCGATGATGTTCGTACCGCTCCCCCGGTTTCCCGCCGCGACGACGACCACCACGTCGTGTTCGAAAGCGTAGAGGAACGCGTCGTCCCAACTCTCGTCCCAGTCGAGGGTGTTCGTGGTGAACGAGAGGTTGATGATGTCGGCGCCGTTGTCCACCGCCCACCGCATGCCCTTGGCCACCTGCTCGGTGAACGGCACGGCCGCCGCCGCACCGAAGCCCACGGAGATCGACAGCAGATCCGCTTCCGGCGCGACGCCGATCATCCCGGTCCCGTCGGCCTTGCCTCGCCCGGCGGCGAGCGAGGCCACCCAGGATCCGTGGTCACCGTCGACCGCTCCCAAGGGGGTGCGGCCGTCCGGCGTGCCCGCACCCGATACGTCCGTCCCGCCGACGACCGCGTCGCCGAACACCTCCGGCACCTTGCCGATGCCCGTGTCGATGACGGCGATGGTCACCCCCTCCCCGCGCGTGGTCTGCCAGGCTTCCCTGATGCGCGCGCCGTCCAACCAGTACTCGGCGGCGCGGACGGGGTCGGCGGGGTCGTCCGCGACCGGAGGCGGGGTCGGCGTCGGCGTGGCGGTGGACCCGAGGAGCAGGACGGATGCCGCCACCGCCACCAGGGCGACGGCGCCGCGCAGCATCCGCCGGCGGCTCATGCCGAGCGTGCCGGGTCGTCGCGGAGGGCGGCCCCCGGGTCCTCGCAGCGGCAGACCTCGGGAGACCAGGCGCTGCGGGCGAGGGCGGCATCGCCGATCGGATTCACGCCGGCGCCTGCCGCCAGAGCATGTCCGGCGAGAGCGTGCAGACACTTGACTCGCGTGGGCATGCCTCCAGCGGAGATCCCGTCGATCTCCGGGACGTCGCCGAACTGGGCGCGGTCGGAGAGGTAGGCCTCGTGGGCAGACCGATAGGCAGCGGCCACCGCGTCGTCATCCGCGAGCAGTGCGGCGAGCTCAGGCATGAGCTGGTTCGCCTCGAGCGTCGACATCGCGGCGGTCGCCGCCGGATGCGTGAGGTAGTAGAACGTGGGGAACGGCGTGCCGTCCGGCAGTCGAGGAGTAGTGGCCACCACCGTGGGGTTCCCGCAACGGCAGCGCGCGGCGATGCCGACCACACCGCGGGCGGGGCGTCCGAGCTGTGCGGACACGACGGCGAGCTCGGCGGAAGTGGGCGCGGGGAACGGCGGAGTGGTCACTCCTCCAGCGTAGGGGAGCCGTCCGGGAGGATGCTCGGAGCGCGCGGTCAGGGGGCCGTGACGGCCGTGTCGCTCAGCCCCGCGGAGACGAGGGTGCGCAAGAGCTGCGGCATCCAGTCCGCCGGCTTCTCCTCGAGCGTCGCGCTCACCGGCTCCTGCTCCCGCGGGAGCGCGGCGGGATCGAGGTCGTTGTCGATGAGGTACACGACCTCCCCCGGCTTGACGTAATACAGCCGTTCGCGTGCCTGCGTCGTGATGTACGCGGGATCGTCCCACCGCTCGCGTTCCGCGGTCAGGGCCGCGATCTCGTCCTCGCTCACCTGCACGGACTGCTCCAGCGCCGCGATCTTCTGCCGCTGGTCGATGAAGGTGCCGAGGGTCGGCACGAGGACCCAGGCCCCCAACACGACGAGGGACAGCATGATCACCGAGAACGCGGACAGACGCATTCCCGAAGCCCACTCGCGCACGTCGACACGGGGGGCCGGCTTCGTGCTGCCGCGCGGGGAGCGTCTCGCCCCGGAGTCGGCCGACCGGGCCGCGCCACCCCGGGACGGCGGCGAAGGAGGAGCCGGTCGTCGTGCCACGGCTCCTCCTTCGTCTCTGTCTCTGCCACCACCCGGGCGGCGCGGTTCGGTCCGCCGGTGCGGCGTCGTCGCTGTCGCGGGATCAGGCCTGGTAGCGCGGGAAGGCGGAACGGCCGGCGAAGACCGCCGCGTCGCCCAGCTCTTCCTCGATGCGCAGGAGCTGGTTGTACTTCGCGACGCGCTCGCTGCGTGCGGGGGCACCCGCCTTGATCTGGCCCGAGTTGGTGGCGACCACCAGGTCGGCGATCGTCGTGTCTTCGGTCTCCCCGGAACGGTGCGACAGCATCGCGGTGTAGCCGGAACGCTGCGCGAGGCTCACCGCATCGAACGTCTCGGTCAGCGTGCCGATCTGGTTCACCTTGACCAGGAGCGAGTTGGCGACACCGCGTGCGATGCCGTCGGCGAGGCGCTGCGGGTTGGTGACGAATAGGTCGTCGCCGACGAGCTGCACCTTCGAGCCCAGCGCCTCCGTGAGGTGCTTCCAGTTGTCCCAGTCGTCCTCTGCCAGCGCGTCCTCGATCGTGACGATGGGGAAGTCGTTGACGAGTCCGACGTAGTACTCGGTGAGGGCCGCGGCGTCCCAGTCCTTGTTGTCGAGACGGTAGACGCCGTCCTTGAAGAACTCGGTCGCGGCGACGTCGAGGCCCAGGGCGATGTCGGTGCCCGGCGTGAATCCGGCCTTCTCGATGGCCTTCACCAGGAAGTCGAGGCCCTCGCGGTTGCTGGGCAGGTCGGGAGCGAAGCCGCCCTCGTCGCCGAGGCCGGTCGCGTAGCCTGCGGCCTTCAGCTCGGCGCGCAGCACGTGGTACGTCTCGACGCCCCAGCGGAGCGCCTCGGAGTACGTGTCCGCGCCGATCGGGGCGAGGAAGAACTCCTGCATGTCGATGCCGTTGTCGGCGTGCTCTCCGCCGTTGATGACGTTGAAGAGCGGGACGGGGAGCACGTGCGCGTTCGGGCCACCGAGGTAGCGGAACAGCGGCAGGTCGGCCGAGTCGGCGGCGGCCTTGGCGACCGCGAGGCTCACGCCGAGGATCGCGTTGGCGCCCACGCGCTTCTTGTTCTCGGTGCCGTCGACCTCGATGAGGATCTCGTCGACGATGCGCTGCTCGCTCGCCTCCACACCCTCGATGGCCGGGCCGAGCTCGTCGATCACGGCCTCCACGGCCTTGAGCACGCCCTTGCCGCCGTACCGGCCCTTGTCGCCATCCCGCAGCTCGTACGCCTCGAAGGCGCCGGTCGAGGCACCAGAGGGGACGGCAGCGCGCTGAACGATGCCGTCGTCGAGGAGCACCTCCACCTCGACGGTCGGGTTTCCGCGCGAGTCGAGAATCTCGCGTGCGCCTACAGCCTCGATCAGTGCCACTGATGTGCTCCTTGCTCAGGATGGAAGGGGGTGTGGAGCGTCGTCGATCCGCGCCCAGTCTATCCCCGGCGTCCCCCGGTCCCCGGAGCCCGGGTCGACGGGCCGCCCGGGTCAGACGACGAGCGCGAGCGCGATGCCGTCCCACCCCTTGAGACCGACGGTCTGCAGCGCCGTGGCATCGAAGCGCGGGTCCTCGCCCAGCATCCGCAGACCCTCGCGGGTGCCGTTGACCTTGGGATCCGTGGAATCGTCACGGACGATCTCGCCGTCGCGGCCGATGTTGTCGAGGACGATCACGGTCCCCGGGTGACCGAGCTTCGCCGCCCAGTCCAGATACACGGTGTTGGACTCCTTGTCGGCATCGATGAACACGAGGTCGAAGCCGCCGGCGAGAGTCGGGAGCACCTCGGCTCCGCGGCCGACCAGGATCTCGACCCGCTCCCCCACGCCTGCCGCGTCGATGCTCGCCCGGGCGATCGCGGCGTTGTCGGCCTCCGCCTCGATCGTGATGACGCGGCCGTCCGGCCCGACGGCGCGCGCCATCCAGATCGTGGAGTAGCCGCCGAGCGTGCCGATCTCCAAGACCCGCCGGGCACCGCTCACGCGCACGAGGAGGTTCAGGAGCTTCCCCGCCACCGGCGCGACCTCGATCTCGGGCAGTCCCGCCGCGCGCTGCGCCTCCAGCGCTGCCTCCAACGCGTCATCCCGGCCCACGAGTGTGTCGGCGAGGAAGGCGTCGGCGCGGGCCCAGGCGGCGGGAGTGGAATCCATCCCCTCAGCCAACCGCTGACCCCGGGCGGGCGTCAAGCAGCGGTACCGCGGGCGGGGTGTGACGGGGCGAGCTCGGGCTGTCGGCGGAACTGCCCGGTGAGCGCGAGGACGAGCGCCACGGCGGCGGACACGACCCATCCGGCCACGCCGAGAGGCCCCGCCAGTGCGAGGTCCGGCTGCGCGGCCGCGACGATCATGACCATGCCGCCGGCGGCGTTGAGGGCCCCGTGCGCGACGACCGACGGCCACAGCGAACCGGAGCGCAGCCGGAGCCAGCCGAACAGCACGCCCCATGCCACGCAGCCGCCGATCATGAACAGGACACCGGTGATGTCCGTTCGGCCGAAGTTGTAGCCGAGGAGGATGACGGGGCTGTGCCACACGCCCCAGATCGCCCCGCTGAGCACCAGGGCCGGCCACGTACCCAGCGGGTGCAGCGCCGGAAGCAGCCAGCCCCGCCACCCGAGCTCCTCACCGAAGGCCAGCACGCTATTGACGAGCGTGCCGACCGGGATCATGGCGAACTGCGCGAAGGCGATCACACCGACCGGCGGCTGCGGCGTCCCCGGGGGAAGCGCCTGGGCGAGCTGATCCGCGAAGGCCGAGAAGGTCAGGTCGAGCCGCACCCATCCGAGCGCCGCGGCGACGAGAACTCCGAGAGCGACGAGCACCGGCGGCACGAGCCACGCCGCGACGAGCAGTCCGACGACGCGTTTCGCAGGCCGCAGGGGCCAGAGCCCGAGGAAACGCGCGCGGCCGCCCTTCTCCGGCACGCCCGTGGTGAGCATCACGATGAGCACCGCGGCCGCCGGGGTGAACATCATGACCGGAAGGAGGGCCCCCGCGAACGGCTCGGCGAGTCCGTCGCCAAGCCAGAGCGGAAGGCAGACGAGAGCGGCGAGCCCGCAGGCCGTGAGGGCGAAGATGAGGACGGCACGCCAGGGCACCCGTGTCGGCGTCGTGGTGACCTCACTCATGGCGCCACCGGTCCGGTCTCCCCGGCGGAGACCGCCCCCGCGGATCGGTCCACATACGTCTGCAGAAGCGCCGCCGCCTCCTCCGCACCGTCGATCGTGACGACGAAGGCACCGTGGTCGCGGCGATGCACCTCGATCGCGGGCCCCTGCCGCATCACGATCCCGCTGCGGCCGTCCGGGGCCAGACGCCATCCCCACCCGCCGAACTCCCCGAACGGAGAGATCCGCACGGCGCGGGCCGACACGATCTCCGCCACAGGGATGGTCTTCCGCGGCCAGCCGACCACGGCGCGGGCGTCGATGCCGTCCGGTGTGATGCGCACGCGGAACGATGCGGTCGCCGCCAGCGCGAACCCGACGACGAGCGCCACCAGACCCGAGACCCAGGCCAGCGGGGTGCCCGTGACGAGCATCGCCACGGCGAGCGCCACGAGCCCGAGCAGCACGAGCAGGAGGAAGACGAGGGCGCCGGTGGGCATGGTCGTGGTGCCCACCCAGACGACCCGCTCGCCGTCACCGACCCGCACGTCGTGCCGCGGTTCGAGAGCGGCACCGGGCACCGCCAGCACGCGCGGCTGCACGAACCACGCCATCGCGCCCACGCCGAGGAGGGCCGCGAAGGCCAGCCCCATCACCCCGGCGACGCCCGGGACGTCGCCCGAGGGCGGGAGGTCGCGCTGGATCGCGAGGGACCCCAGGCAGATCACGCCCGCGAAAGCCGACATCCCGGCCGAGAGCGCCCCGAGGAGACGGGCGGTCGCGCCCCAGTGCGCTCCGACCGCGACCAGCGTCGTGACGGTCAGGAGCACCGGGATGCCGAGACCGACCCCGAGGAGCACCCAGAGGTACGTGGCGGCCGGGCCGAACCCGTCCGCCCCGTCGACGCCCCAGTGGATCGCGACGTCGGCGGGGAACGACGGGAGCCAGGCTGTCAGCACGAGAGCGGAGATCGCGACGATCAGCACCGGGAGGACGAGCGCCACGAGGATGAAGGCCCGTCGCGCACGGCGCAGGGTGGCCGGAGGGGTGCGAGTGGGGTCAGGCGTCGTCATGGGCGGCCTCCTGGTGAGTCGCGGCGGGGGTGGGAGGTTCGGCTTCTGCGCGGTGCGTGCGGACGATGCCGGCGAGGGTGTCGACGGAGACACCAAGGGCGGCCGCGCGTCGGACGAGGCCGTCGATCTCGTGCGAGAGCTCGGCGAGCGGCGCGGCGGAGGCGGCGATCACGGCGCCCCTTCCCCGCCGCAGATCGACGAGACCTTCGTCGCGGAGACGCTGGTAGGCGTGCAAGACCGTGTGCTGGTTGATGTCGAGCGCCGCGGCCACATCCCGCGCGGCCGGCAGCCGGTCCCCCGGGGCGAGCGCTCCCGAGAGGATGTCCGCGCGCACGGAAGCAGCCACCTGGTCGTACAGCGCGTGAGGACTGTCGACATCGATGCGAATGAGCACGGCGCCTCCTTCGCTAATTATTCTATGTGAAGTAGAACAAATGTATCAACCCTCCAGACGTCTTCGCCGGTGCCCGGCGCTTGCTCCACACTGACCCCATGCGCATCACACCCCGCCGCCTCGCCATCGGCATGAGCCTCTGGATCCCCAACCTGTGCAGCGGCATCCGCGTCCGCCGGTTCAGCGACGACTGGACCCACGCGACGGTGGAGCTGCACGTGAACCTCCTCACCCGCAACTACGTCAAGACCGCGTTCGGCGGGTCGATGTCGGCGATGACCGACCCGTACTTCTTCATGCTCGTGATGCATCAGCTCGGGCGGGACTATGTGGTGTGGGACACGCGCGGCGAGATCGAGTTCCTCAAGCCGGGACGGGGCGTGCTCACCGCGGAGTTCGAGGTGACGCGCGAGAAGGCGGAGGAACTGCGCCAGCGCGCCCACGGTGGGGCGAAGGTGCTCGAGTGGTTCGAGACCGTCATCACCGATCGCGACGGGGACGTCGTGGCGAAGGTGCGCCGCGAGGTCTACATCCGCGAGAAGAAGCGCGTCACGGCCGCGCGCACCTGACGCGTCACCCGCCGTTCACCACGGCGTGGGACGATGGCGCGATGCCCCTCGCTCGTCGCCTGACGCTGCCCGACGCCGTCGCGATCGGCCTCGGCTCGATGATCGGCGCCGGGGTCTTCGCGGTGTGGGCACCGGCCATCGGCGTCGCCGGCAGCGGGATCCTGGTGGCGCTCGCGATCGCCGCGGTCGTCGCCTACGCCAACGCCACCGCGTCTGCGCAGCTCGCCGCCGTCCACCCGGTCGCCGGGGGGACGTACGCCTACGCACGGGCCGAGATCGGGCCGTGGTGGGGCTTCATCGCGGGGTGGAGCTTCGTCGTCGGCAAGATCGCGAGCTGCGCCGCCATGGCGATGACGTTCGCCGCCTACGCTGCTCCGCCCGGGTGGGAGGCGCCGATCGCCGCACTGGCGGTCGCCGCCCTCGCGACCGTGAACTGCCTCGGGGTGACGCGGACGGCCCTGGCCACTCGCATCCTCGTCGCCGGCGCCCTGCTCGGACTCGCGGTCGTCGTGGCGGCCGGCATCGGCGCAGCGCCGACCGCGACACCCGCAGCGCTGCCCGACGCGACCGTCTATGGCGTGCTCCAGGGTGCGGGGCTGCTGTTCTTCGCCTTCGCCGGCTACGCCCGGATCGCCACCATGGGCGAGGAGGTCGTCGATCCCGCGCGCACGATCCCGCGCGCGATCGTCCTCGCGCTCGGGGGCGCCGTCGTCATCTACACGCTCGTGGCTGTCGTGGTGGTTGTCGTCCTCGGCGGGGATGTGTCGGCGACCACCGCACCACTCGCCGACGTGCTCACCGCGTCCGGGTGGTCGGCGGCCGCGCCGGTCGTTCGCATCGCCGCGGCCGCCGCCTCTCTCGGCGCACTGCTCGCCCTCCTCACCGGCATCGGCCGCACGACGCTCGCCATGGCCAGGGAAGCCGACCTGCCGCGTTTCCTCGCCCGTGTCGACGACCGACACCACGTGCCGCGCCGTGCCGAGATCGCCATCGCCGCGATCGTGATCCTGATCGTGCTCGTCGCGGACCTTCGTGACGCGATCGGGTTCTCCTCCTTCGGCGTGCTCCTGTACTACTTGATCGCGAACGCCGCCGCTTTCCGCCAGCGCGCGACCGTCCGACGCTACCCGCGGGCTCTGCAGGTGATCGGAGCGCTCGGCTGCCTCGCGCTGGTGAGCACGCTTCCCGCCCTCGCGTCGCTCATCGGGACAGGCGTGGTGGTGCTCGGCGTCGCGGGACGGATGCTGCGACTGCGATCACAACGGCGCTGAGCGGAGTCGATCCGCGGCGCGCTCGCGATAGTCCCGCGGCGGGAGACCGAGGACGGTCGCGAAGTCGCGGGTCAGGTGCGCATGGTCGGCGTACCCCAGCATCGCGGCCAACGACGCCAGATCGGTCGCCGGATCCTCGCGGAGACGCTGAGCTGCCTCCTGCAAGCGGCGGCGCCGGATGATCGCGCCCGGCGAGAGCCCCACAGTGCGGTGCGTGAGCCGCTGGAGCGTGCGCACCGAGAGGGCCAGGCGCGTCGCGGCTTCCTCCGGCGTCAGCGCCGCCTGCTCCCCGAGCAGCACGTCGAGCATCGCATTGGCCTGCGTTCCCGCAGCCCCGACCGGACCGACGCGCCGGGACAGCCATGTGGAGAAGGCCGCCACCGCGCGCTCCCGTCGCCCGTCGCCGAACCGCATCGCCGCCGTCACGGCCGCGTGGAGCTCGGGCGCGGCGAACGCCTGCTCCGCGTCGACGAGTCCCACCGCGTCATCGGTGAGCGACGCGACCGCGGCGGGACGGAGCAGGGCCCCCACGGCCCACCCGGCGCCGCGGAGCTTCCTGGTCGACGCCCGGGTGGTGGCCCCCGAGATCGAGACGCCGTCAGGCGCGACGACGAGGTTGACGGCCGGATACGAGACGATCTCCTGCCGCGATACCTCGCCGTCCGGAAGGCTCCACTCCGGGATCCAGAACCAGGCTGCCAGCTCCGTCGCCTCGGTGGTCGGGGGCAGCCGGTGGAACGAGGGCAGCCGCGAGGGGTAGAGCACCCCCCGCGTCCGGTCGACCATGTGCCCCAGCGTAGAGCGGCGGACCGACGTGGACGTGTCGCGGATCTTCAAGCGCCCCCTGCGCCCCGCGCCCTACCGTGGCGACATGACCGATCAGACACCTCCCGCCGGCGCGACCGGCGCGCACACGACCGACGGCCGCCCGCACAGCGCGACCTCGCTCACCCCGTTCCTCGCCGTCTCCGACGCCGCGCGGGCGATCGAGTTCTACCGTGATGTGTTCGGGGCCCGCGTGGTCGACGTCACGGAGTTCGGCGGGGTCGTCGCACACGCGGACCTGGACTTCGGGCTCGGGCGGCTCCAGCTGGGGGAACCGAACCCTGGATACCACCTCGTGCCCGCGCCCGCCGGCGACGACGACTGCTACTCCATGGGCCTCTACGTGCCGGACGTGGACGCCGTGGTCGCGCGCGCCGTCGCGGACGGCGCGACGATCCGGGAAGCACCGTCCTTGTTCGTCTCGGGCGACCGCTACGCCAGCATCCGGGACCCGTTCGGCGTGCGGTGGTCGATCATGACGCGCGTGGAAGACCTCTCCGACGAGGAGAGCGCACGGCGGGTCGCGGAGTGGGCGGCCTCGTTCAGCGCTGCTCCGGTGGACGCCGGGACCTGAGCCCCGCCCGTGCCGCGCGCTCCACGGCCGGCAGCAGCGCCTCCGCGGTGCGCCGGTAGCCGAGCGCGCTCGGATGGAAGCGGTCCAGGCTGAACATCTCCTCCGGCTCGTCGAAGAACATCGGACCGACCGCCCGTCGCAGGTCCACCGGCTCCGCACCATGCCGACGCGCGGTCTCCGCCTGCACCTCGGCGAGCCGCCGCGAGAGTGCCGCTGCGATGCGGCGCAGGGGCTGTGGCACGGCCCGGAGCGCGCCGAGGTCGGGACACGTCCCCACGACCACGCGGGCGCCCCGCGCGTGCAGCCGTGCGATCGCGTCGCGCAGGTGTCGCGCCGAGGCCGCGACGGGGAGACGATGCGTGACGTCGTTGCCGCCCACGACGATCACCGCGACGTGGGGACGGTAGCCGGTGGCCAGTCCGTCGAGCTGCCCGGCAAGATCCGGCGACTCCGCGCCCACGACGGCGGCGGTGTGCAGCCGGACAGGGCGGTGCAGGCGGCGTGCGACGGCCTTGGCGAGGCGGGCCCCCAGTGTCTCCTTCCGCCGCGCGGCGCCCAGACCCGCCGCGAGCGAGTCGCCCAGCAGCAGGAGATCGAGGGGCGCGCCGTCGAGGCGGGGACGCCAGATGCGATCCGCGTCCAGGGACTGCTCCCCGAGAGGCTTCCCGATCCGACGCCGGGCGACCGCGGCCTGCCGGTCGAGGACGGCACGGGCCAGCACGGCGACGAGGAGCACGGCGAGCGCGACGGCGGTGAGGAGGCGGAGGCGGCGCACGCCCCGATTCGAGCCGACGGCCGTGAACGTCCGGTGAACGCGTCGTCGTGGGGACGATACGTGTCAGGCCAGCGTCTTCACCTCGAGCTCGACCTCGCCCGGACGAACGCTCGCGAAGTGCGTGTATCCGTCCGCCGCAGACCGCTCCAGCAGCGCCTTGAGGTTCTTCGTGCGCTGCTCGAGGCGCACGCGCGCGCCCTTCGCGACCAGCGCCGTCTTGTGCGTCACGAGTTCCGCCACGGGCACGGCGGCGTCGTGGACGAGCACGATCGCCTGCGGAGCCGTGGCGGGGTCGGTCGAGACGAGGTCGACCAGCCGCTCGAACCCGAGGGAGAACCCCACCGCGGGAACGTCCTGCTGCAGGAATCGTCCGATCATGCCGTCGTAGCGACCGCCGCCGCCGAGCGAATACGTCACGGAAGGGTGGGCGAGCTCGAAGATCGTCCCCGTGTAGTAGCCCATGCCCCGCACGAGGAACGGGTCGAAGACGAGGGGGATGTCCTCCTGCCCGCGTCCGGCCGCGACCGCCTCGCCGATGCCGACGAGGTGGACGACGAGCTCGTCCGGGGCGCCCTCCGGGAGCGCCTTCCGGATCTGACTGTCGCCGAACGGGTGGTACTCGAGGGTCTGCGGACGGCCCAGGAACGCCTGGAAGGCGTCGACGGCCGTCGACGTCGCCCCGCGCTCGCGGAGCTCCGCGGCCACGCCCTCCGGGCCGATCTTGTCGAGCTTGTCGATCGTGATGAGCACCTGCGGGCGCTCGTCCTCGGTGAAGCCGAAGTGGCCCAGCATCCACTCCAGGACGCGACGGTCGTTGATGCGGACGCTCGCCCCCTCCAGGCCGAGGGCGTCGACGGCGTCGAGGGAGGCGGCCAACAGTTCGGCCTCCGCGCGCGCGGTCGCGTCGCCGATGATGTCGATGTCGCACTGGACGAACTGGCGGTAACGCCCCTTCTGGGGACGCTCGGCCCGCCAGACGGGCCCGATCTGGATGGAGCGGAACACGCCGGGGAGCTGCCCGCGATTGCTCGCATAGAAGCGGGCGAGCGGCACGGTGAGGTCGTAACGCAGGCCGAGGTCGGACAGTTCCGCGGGGTCGTCGGCCGCAGCACGGATGCCGTCGGCGTCGAGGCCCCGGCGCAGAATGTTGAACGACAGCTTCTCGTTGTCGCCGCCGATGCCGGCGTGCAGCCGGTCGTACTCCTCGACGACAGGGGTCTCGATCTCGTCGAATCCGTGGGCGCGATAGCGATCGCGGATCACGGAGAGGACCCGCTCACGGCGAGCCTTGTCGGCGGGGAGGAAGTCGCGCATGCCGCGCGGCGCGTTCACGGTAGCCACGCGTCCATCTTCCCAGGTCGACGGCGGTGTCCGTGTCGGCTCAGTCGGCTTCGGCGGTGCGGACCTCGTCCTCCAGGCGTCGCAGCCGCTCCCGCAGAGCTCGCTCGGCGTCCCAGCCCTCGGTCCGTGCGATCGCCACGAGCGCGAGGAGGGCGTCGCCGAGTTCCTCCTCCGACGACGGGCTCACCACCGGAGCCTTCGCCGCGGCCACCCCCGCCCCGACGGCACGTCCCGACATCTTCTGGGCCAGGGCGAGAGCCGGCATCCCGCGCGGGATCCCGTCGAGCACGCTGCGGCGGGTGCGTTTCTCCGCTGCCTTCGCGGCGTTCCAATGCACGAGCACCTCGTCGGGCGTCTCAGCCACCTCGCCGGCGAACACGTGCGGGTGCCGCCGGACCATCTTCTCCGTCAGCGTGCGGGCGACGTCGTCGATGTCGAACGGGTCGTCCGGATCCTGCGCCGCGATGGCGGCATGGAACAGCACCTGCCACAGCAGATCGCCGAGCTCCTCGCGGAGGTCGGCGCGCGAGCCCTCCTCGACTGCGTCGATGACCTCGTGCGACTCCTCGATGAGGTACGGCACGAGATCGCGGTGCGTGATGCGCTGCGACCACACGCACCGCTCCCGCACCGCGCGCATGGTCTCGGCAGCCGCACGCAGCGGATCACCGACGTCCTGGGAAGTGGGCGGCTCGCTGGTCATGCTTCCTCCGGGATCCGGCTCAGGCGGGGATGGGCGCAGCGCGACGGTACCACCGGGCGCGCAGGCTCACGACGATCCCGGAGAGGATCAACGCGAGCAGCGAACCCACGAGGACGCCGAGGATGGCCTGGTCGCGGATCACTGCGTCGCCCTCGAACGCGAGGTTCGCGAGCAGGAGGGAGACGGTGAACCCGATGCCGCCCAGGGCACCGGCCGCGAGGATGTCCGCGAACGGCAGTGCGGGATCGGCCCCCTTCGGACGGATGCGCATGGCCAGCCAGCCGAAAAGCGAGATGCCGATGATCTTGCCGACCGGCAGCGCGACGACGATCGCCCAGAACGCCGGGGAGAGCGCCGTCGGCGAGACGGCGGGGATCACGACGAAGGCCGCGACGAAGGCGAACAGCGGCAGGATGGCGCCGTTGACCGTCGGCTCCAGGGCGTGCCGGGTGCGTCCGGCGGGCACGGGTGCCATGACGAGGCCGAGCATCACGCCCGCGATCGTCGCGTGGATGCCGGACGAGGCGACCAGACCCCACGTGACGACCCCGACGACGGCCATTGCGACCGCGACCGCGGTGTGGCCGGTCGCGTGCAGCAGTCGGCTCAACAGCCAGAACACGGCCACCCCGACGATCGCCAGGCCGAAGAGGAGCCACTGGACGTCGTGCGCGAACAGCACCGCGATGAAGATGATGCCGATGATGTCGTCGAGGATGGCGAGCGCCAAGAGGAAAACCCGCACCCGGGAGGGCAGTCCGCGGCCGAACATCGCCAGCACACCGAGCGCGAAGGCGATGTCGGTGGCGGTCGGGATCGGCCAGCCGGACGCCGTCTCCGGCCCTCCCGCGATCAGCAGGTACACGAGGATCGGCACCAGCACCCCGCCGGTCGCGGCGATGGCGGGCTGCACCGCCTTCCGCGGGGAGTCGAGCTCTCCGTGCGTGAGCTCGTGCCGCAGCTCGATCGCGACGACGAGGAAGAAGATCGCGAGGAGTCCGTCCGAGACCCAGTGCGCGATGGACAGGTCGAGGACGGTTGCCGGCACCGCGAGGTGCGTCTCCAGCAGCCCCGCGATGGCGTCGTGGGTCGGCAGGTTCGCGAGGAGGAGACCGAGACCGGCAGCCACGAGGAGGAGGACGGCCGGGAACTGCTGCCCGCGGAGGGGGTTCGCTGTGATGCGCATCCCCTCCATCGTAGGCCGCGGCGTCATACGGTCGTCATGCGTGCAGGACACCCCGATCCCCCGGGCTACTCTCGGAGGGTGACCCCCGAATCCCCCGCTTTCTCCGAGCCGACGCCCACCGAGGCCATCCGCGTGATCGGTCGTTTCGAAGCCGGTCGCGGCATTCCCGATGCCATGCGCTCCGATGTGCGGATGCTGGGCCAGCTCCTCGGCCAGGTGCTGCGCGAAGCCGGTGGCGACGACCTCTTCGAGGACGTCGAGCGGCTGCGCCTCGCGACGATCCAGGCCTACGAGGACCACAGCTCCGACGCGTTCGACCGGGCGGCGGCCATCGCCGAGTCCTTCACGATCGCCCGCGCCGACGAGGTCGCCCGCGCATTCACCTGTTACTTCCACCTCGTGAACCTCGCCGAGGAGCACCAGCGCGTCCGCGTTCTCCGCGAGCGGGCGGGCCAGCCGGGGCCTTCGACAGGCTCAGGGACCCAGGCGACGTCGGGGACGCAGGCAGCCGACACCGTCGCCGGGGCGTATGCGCTGCTGCGGGAGGAGGTCGGCGACGAGGAGGCTCGACGGCGGCTGGACGGGCTGCGCTTCCACCCCGTGTTCACGGCGCACCCGACCGAGGCCCGCCGGCGCGCCGTCTCGTCGAGCATCCGCCGCCTCTCCGAACTGCTCACCCAGCACGACACGGCGAGCGCAGGCGGCTCCGAGGAGCACCGCGCCCGCCGCCGGATGCTCGAGGAGATCGACACCCTGTGGCGGACGGCGCCGCTGCGCGCACAGAAGCCCTCCCCGACCGACGAAGTCCGCACGGTCATGGGCGTCTTCGACGAGACGCTGTTCACGACGGTGCCCCACGTGTACCGGCGTATCGACGATGCGCTCCGCGGCGAGGAGTCCGGCGCCAGCGCCCCGGTCGTCCCGGCGTTCGTACGCGTGGGCTCCTGGGTCGGCGGCGACCGCGACGGCAACCCGTTCGTCACCGCGGCGGTGACCCGCGAGGCGTCTCAGATCGCCTCCGAGCATGTGCTCCGAGGACTCGAGCGGGCGCTGGACCGGATCGGCCGCACGCTGACGCTCGCCGCGGACGACACCCCGCCGAGCGCCGAGGTCACCGCGCTCTGGGAGCGCTTCGCGTCCGCGGAGCCGGCCGTCGCCGACGAGCTCGCGGCACGGTCGCCCAACGAACCCCACCGCCGTGTGCTCCTCGTCATGGCCCGCCGGGTCGCGGCCACACGCCGCGGAGACGACGAGGGGTACGCCCGTCCCGAGGAGTTGCTCGCGGAGCTGCGGGCCGTGCAGTCCTCCCTCGTCGCGGCGGGGGCACGCCGCCACGCGTTCGGCGGCGTGCAGCACCTGATCTGGCAGGTCGAGACCTACGGCTTCCACCTCACGGAGCTCGAGGTGCGCCAGCACTCCCAGGTCCATGCCAAGGCCCTGGCCGAGCTCGAGGCCGGCGGGGCGATCAGCACGCAGACCGAGGAGGTGCTGGAGGTCTTCCGGGCGATCGCGGACATCCAGCGCGACCGGGGCTTGCGCGCCGCAGGTCGCTACGTCGTCTCCTTCACGCAGGCGGCCTCCGACCTCGCGAACGTGCACCGGCTCGCCCGCCACGCGCTCGGCGACGACGCCCCGGTGCTCGACGTCGTGCCGTTGTTCGAGACCTTCGCCGATCTCCAGGCCGCCCCCGGCATCCTCGCCGAGGCCGTCGCGTTCCCGGAGTTCCGCGAGCGCATGGCCGCGACCGGCAACCGGCTGGAGGTCATGCTCGGCTACTCCGACTCCTCCAAGGACGTCGGGCCCGTTGCCGCGAACCTCGCGCTGTACACGGCGCAGGAGAAGATCGCGCGCTGGGCGCAGGAGAACGGCATCGAGCTGACCCTCTTCCACGGTCGCGGCGGTGCGCTGGGCCGAGGCGGCGGTCCCGCGAACTCGGCGATCCTCGCGCAGCCCCCGCACTCCGTCGACGGGCGGTTCAAGCTCACCGAGCAGGGGGAGGTCATCTTCGCCCGCTACGGCGAGCCCGCCATCGCGATGCGGCACATCGACCAGGTCGCCGCCGCGACGCTGCTCGCGTCGTCCCCCACGGTCGAGGAGCGCACCAGCCGCGCGGCCGCCCGCTACGCCGACGTCGCCGCGACCATGGACTCCGCCTCCCGCGAGCGGTTCTTCGCACTCGTCAAGGCCGAGGGCTTCGCCCCGTGGTTCGCGACCGTGACGCCGATGGAGGAGATCGGTCTGCTGGCTCTCGGCTCCCGCCCCGCGCGGCGCGGCCTCTCGGTGGAGTCTCTGGAGGACCTCCGGGCCATCCCGTGGGTGTTCGCGTGGACGCAGGCCCGCATCAACCTCGCCGGCTGGTTCGGACTCGGCACCGCGCTCGAGGCCGTGGGCGATGAGGAGTTGCTCGCCGAGGCCTACCGCGAGTGGCCGCTGCTGCACACCATGGTCGACAACGTCGCCATGAGCCTCGCGAAGACCGACGAGCGCATCGCCCGGCAGTACCTGGCCCTGGGCGACCGCGACGACCTCGCCGCCCTGGTGCTGGAGGAGCTGGCCCTCACGCGTCGCTGGGTGATCCGTCTCACCGGCGGCGACGATCTGCTGGAGAACAAGCCGATCCTGCAGCGGGCCGTGCAGTTGCGCAGCCCCTATGTCGACGCCCTCTCGCTCCTGCAGCTGCGGGCCCTGCGCGCGCTCCGGTCGGCGCCCGAGCAGCCCGGAGGCTCGGGGGCGGACGCCGAACAGCAGCGACTGCTCCTCCTCTCCGTCAGCGGAGTCGCCGCCGGTCTGCAGAACACCGGGTGATCCGAGCCCTCCCGCCGGGTGCGCGGACGCGGTTGTCGCCGACGCTAGAGTGAAACCTCCGCCTCACCCGGCTCTGCTTTCGCGCGCGACACGATCGCCGCACCCCATCCCCCATCAGAAAGCCCTCCCGCGTGACCGTCACCACCCCCACCGACTTCCACCCGCTCGCCGACGCCGTGCAGCCCGTCTTCGATACGGTGCTCGCCCGCAGCCCGCACGAGCCGGAGTTCCACCAGGCCGTCCACGAGGTGCTGCACTCCATCGCCCCGGTCCTGGAGCAGCGTCCGGAGTACGTCGACGGGGGGATCCTGGAGCGCCTGGTCGAGCCGGAGCGGCAGATCATGTTCCGGGTGCCGTGGGTCGACGACGCCGGGAAGCTGCAGGTCAACCGCGGCTACCGCATCCAGTTCTCGTCCGTGCTCGGCCCGTACAAGGGCGGCCTGCGGTTCCATCCGTCGGTGAACCTGTCGATCATCAAGTTCCTCGGGTTCGAGCAGATCTTCAAGAACGCCCTCACCGGTCAGGGCATCGGCGGCGGCAAGGGTGGCTCCGACTTCGACCCGCACGGCAAGTCCGATGCCGAGGTCATGCGGTTCTGCCAGTCGTTCATGAACGAGCTCTACCGCCACCTCGGCGAGCACACCGACGTCCCCGCCGGCGACATCGGTGTCGGCGGCCGCGAGATCGGCTACCTCTTCGGCCAGTACCGCAAGGTCACCAACCGTCATGAATCCGGCATGTTCACGGGCAAGGGCACCGGGTGGGGCGGCGCCGAGGTGCGGACCGAGGCCACCGGGTACGGCGCGGTGTTCTTCGCCCAGGAGATGCTCGGTGTGCACGGCGACTCCCTCTCCGGCAAGCGCGTGGGCATCTCGGGCTCGGGCAACGTCGCGATCTACGCCATCCAGAAGGCCACCCAGCTCGGGGCGACCGCGGTGACGGCCTCCGACTCCTCCGGGTACGTCGTCGACGATGCCGGCATCGACCTCGACCTGCTGCGGCAGCTCAAGGAGGTCGAGCGCGCCCGCATCGTCGAGTACGCCAACCGTCGCCCGAGCGCCCGCTTCGTCGAAGGGGGCAGCGTATGGGAGGTGCCGGTGGACATCGCGGTCCCCTCGGCGACGCAGAACGAGGTCAGCCTCGCCGACGCCGAGACCCTGATCGCGAACGGCGTCCGTGCCGTGTCCGAGGGTGCCAACATGCCGTGCGTGCCCGACGCCGTCGAGGCGTTCCAGAAGGCCGGTGTGCTGTTCGCGCCGGGCAAGGCCGCCAACGCCGGCGGTGTCGCGACCTCGGCGCTCGAGATGAGCCAGAACGCGTCGCGGCAGCGCTGGAGCTTCGGCGACAGCGAGAACAAGCTTCGCGAGATCATGGGCGACATCCATCGCGCCGCCTTCGAGGCCGCCGAGCGCCACGGCGTTCCCGGCGACTACGTCGCGGGTGCCAACATCGCGGGCTTCGAGCGCGTCGCCGCTGCGATGCTCGCTCAGGGCGTCATCTGACCCGGTTCGAATCGCGCGAATGGTCTGATTCCGGCCGGATTCGGGACCGATCGCACGATTCGAAGGGTGAGAGTCAGACCTGACGGTCGTCGGCGTGCCGTGCCAGGGAGCTGCCGTACCGCTCCGTGAGCTGGACCATGAGGTCGGGGGTGTCCCGATCGACGCCGAAGACGTGTCCGGGGAAGTCGAGCTCGGGCTGTGCCGCCGCGATCTCGGCGTCCCGGTCGGGTGAGAGCAGTTGCACCGGATCGCCCACCGCGACCCACCCGATCGGCACCACCGTTCCCGCGGGCAGCACGGCGCGGCGATGCACGATGGCATTGACGCGGACCTCGCACCCGTCCCCGACGAGGGCCCCGTTGAAGACCCGGGCCCCGGACGCGAAGAACACCTCCTCGCCCACGGTCGCCCCCGCGATGCTGGCCAGCGTTCCGAGGAGGGTGTGGGCTCCGATGTGCACGGCGTTGGCAGCGGTCGCCCGGATCAGCGCGTTCTCCATCACGATGACGTGAGCGCCGAGGGTGATGGGACCGCCCTCCGCCGTGATGACGGCGCCGTGCAGCACCTGGCAACCCGGCCCGATCTCCACGTCGCCGGAGACCACGGCGGTGGGAGCGACGACGGCGGTGTCATGGATGCGGGGCCGAGCCCCGAGGTGCTCGTACAACATGCGGCCAGACTAGCCCCGGGCGTCCTCGGCGTGCACGGCTTCGGAGATCATCACCACCGGGTCACTCGGGCTTGGGCGGCTCCGGGAAGATGGCGGTGAACAGCTGGTCGACCCAGGTGAGGAGTTCGGCGTCGGGCAGCGGCTCCACGCCGACCCCGACCGCCGCGGGCACCGTGGGCATCGGCACGACGAGGGCCTCCCCGCCCGAGACGAGCTTCGCCTTCGGATACAGCCGCTGCAGCCGGACCTTGATGGAGTCCTCGAGCCGCGCGGGCGCGAGGCGCAGATTCGACCCCATGGCCACGACGTCCGTGAGCCCGGCCCTCGCCGCCCTCCGCCGGAGTCGTGCGATGGACACGAGTCCGGTGACCTCCTCGGGCGGCGTGCCGTACCGGTCGACGAGCTCCTCCACCACGAGATCGATGGCGTCGTCCTTCGCGGTCGCGGCCGAGGCCGCGGAGAGCTTCTGATACGCCTCGAGCCGCAGGCGCTCGCTGTCGATGTAGTCCTCGGGGATGCGGGCGTCCAGCGGCAGCTCGAGCCGCAGCTCCTGCCCGGTCTCGACCTCCTCGCCGCGGAAGGTCGCGACGGCCTCTCCGATCATGCGCAGGTAGAGGTCGAAGCCGACTCCCGCGATGTGTCCGGCCTGCTCGGCGCCCAGGAGGTTGCCCGCCCCGCGGAGCTCCAGGTCCTTGAGGGCGACCTGCATACCGGAGCCGAGATCGTTGTTCACCGCGATGGTCTGCAGCCGGTCGGCGGCGGTCTCGCTGAGCGGCTTCATGTCGTCGTACAGGAAGTACGCGTACGCACGTTCCCGTCCGCGGCCGACCCGCCCGCGCAGCTGGTGGAGCTGGCTCAGCCCGTACTTGTCGGCGCGGTCGATGATGATCGTGTTCGCGTTGGAGATGTCGAGGCCGGTCTCGATGATCGTGGTCGAGACGAGGACGTCGAACTTGCGTTCCCAGAAGTCGTCGACGACCTGCTCGAGCGCGTGCTCCCCCATCTGACCGTGCGCCACGGCGATCCGCGCCTCCGGGACCAGCTCGGCGAGCTCGGCGGCGACCCGCTGGATCGACTGCACGCGGTTGTGCACGAAGAAGACCTGACCCTCGCGGAGGATCTCGCGCCGGATAGCCGCCGCGATCTGCTTGTCGCTGCGGGGGCCGACGAACGAGAGGATCGGATGGCGGTCCTCCGGGGGCGTGGCGAGCGTGGACATCTCCCGGATACCGGTGACGGCCATCTCCAGGGTGCGCGGAATCGGCGTGGCGCTCATGGCGAGGATGTCGACGTTGGTCTTCAGCTTCTTCAGCGCGTCCTTGTGCTCGACACCGAACCGCTGCTCCTCGTCGATGATCATCAGGCCGAGGTCCTTGAACATGACCTGATCCGTGAGGATCCGGTGCGTCCCGATCACCATGTCCACGGAGCCGTCGAGGAGGCCCTGGAGCGTGAGCCGCGCCTCCTTGTCGGTCTGGAAGCGTGACAGCGGCCGCACCTTGACCGGGAACCCGGCGAAGCGCTCCGTGAACGTCTCCAGGTGCTGCTTGACGAGCAGCGTCGTCGGCACGAGCATCGCGACCTGCTTGCCGTCCTGGATGGCCTTGAACGCCGCCCGCACGGCGACCTCGGTCTTGCCGAAGCCCACGTCGCCCGACAGCAGCCGGTCCATCGGGATGGGCCGCTCCATGTCGGCCTTGATCTCATCGATGGTCTGCAGCTGATCCTGGGTCTCGGCGAACGGGAATGCCTCCTCCAGCTCGCGCTGCCACGGGGTATCCGGACCGAACGCATGGCCCTTGGCGCTCATGCGTGCCGAGTACAGCTTGACGAGCTCGACCGCGATGTCCCTGACCGCTTTGCGCGCCTTGCCCTTGGCCTGCGCCCAGTCGCTGCCCCCCATCTTCGATAGGGTCGGCGCCTCGCCGCCGACGTACTTCGACAGGAGGTCGAGCTGGTCGGTCGGCACGAACAGCTTGTCGCCGGGGTAGCCGCGCTTGGACGGAGCGTACTCCAGCACGAGGTAGTCCCGGACGGACTTCGCGGCATTGCGGCCGCCGGTGGAGACTTCCCGCTGGGTCATCTCGACGAACCGGCCGATGCCGTGCGTGGCGTGTACGACGAAGTCGCCCTGCTTGAGCTGCAGGGGGTCGACGACGTTCTTCCGGCGGGAGGCGAGCTTCTTGACGACGCGCTGGTCGCCGCCGATCGTCCGACCGTAGAACTCGTTGTCGGTGAGGACGGCGAGCTTCGCCTCCGGCACCTGGAACCCGGCTTCGACGCCGCCCACCGTGAGGGTCGCGACCCCTGGGTCCGGCGAGTCTGCGATGGTCTCGACGACCCGCGCCGCGATGCCGCGGTCGGACAGCACGTCCCGGGCGCGGTCGACGAGGCCGTGTCCGGTCGCGAGCACGACCACGCGCCAGCCGTCGGCGACCTTCGCGTCGACGAAGGCGATCGCGCCGTCGACGTTGCCGTGGAAGGAGGGGATCACGGTGGCCGCCTCGACGCTCTCCGCTGTCGCATCGCCGATCCCGAACGGGCTCAGGCGCCACCAGACCCCGCCCCGGTCGCGCACGACCTCGCGCAGTTCGGCGATCGTGAGGAAGTCGCCGGCGCCGAGGTCGATGGGGGCGGAGGCTCCGGAGGTCGCCGCGCTCCAGGCCGCGTCGAGGAATTCGCGGTTGGTCTCGCCGAGGGTGAGGGCCCGCGCGGTCGACCGCTCCGGGTCGATGACGGCGGTGGCGCTGCCCTCGGGCAGGTACTCTGCGAGGGATTTCAGCGGGCCGGCGACCGCCGGCAGCAGCGACTCCATGCCCTCGACCGGGATGCCCTCGGCCATCTTCTCGAGCATGCCGCTGATGGCAGGGAAACCGCCGATGAGGGCCCGTGCCCGCTCCCGCACCTCCGCGGTCAGCAGGAGCTCGCGGCTGGGTGGGAGGTCGACGCGCGGCACGTCACCGGGGAGCGAGCGCTGGTCCGCGACGGAGAACGCACGGATCTGGTCGATCTCGTCACCGAAGAACTCCACGCGGTACGGGTGTTCGGACGTGGGAGGGAAGACGTCGAGGATGCCCCCGCGCACCGCGAACTCCCCGCGGCGCGACACCATGTCGACGCGGGAGTAGGCCCGCTCGACGAGCTGCTCGGCGACGTGGTCGAGCTCGTTGCCGCGGCTGCCGACGGCCAACTCCAGCGGGGCGATGGCGCCGAGGTTCCCGGCGATGGGCTGCAGCGCGGCGCGCACCGAGGCCACGACGACGAGCGGGCGCTCCCCGGACCATTCGGCGACGCGGCGCAGGGTCTGCAGGCGGAGGCCGACCGTGTCGGGGCTGGGGCTGAGACGCTCGTGCGGAAGCGTCTCCCAGGCGGGGAACGTGAGCACCTCGGCGTCCGGGAGGTAGGTGGTCAGCGCCTGAGCCACCGACTCCGCCCGTCGACCCGTCGGGACCACGGCCAGCAGCGCCGCCGGGTGACCGGCCGCCGCGCGCTTGGCGAGCAGCCCCGCGAGCACGGGCGCGTCGAGCCCGTCGACCAGTCCGAGGTCGGCGTCGGTGTGCGCCCAGGCGAGAGCGTCACGATACAGAGACGCCTCTTCCAAGGCGCGCAGAATCCCCGGAACAGTCACCGAACAAGCCTAATCGTGCCCACGGACACCGCGGTCGGCTTCCTCACATCCCACCCCTTTCCGTGCCTCCCACCCCTCTGCGGGCGCCCGGAAGGGGCCGGGGCGCACGGAAGGGGCCGGGTCGCGCGATCTAGGCTGGAAGGATGCTCGCCGTCACCCTCACCACCGAACGTCTCGTCCTCCGCGCTCCGACGGAGGCGGATGTCGACGCGATCACCGACGCCTGCCAGGACTCCGAGATCACCCGGTGGACGACGGTGCCCTCCCCCTACTTCCGCCAGGACGCGGAGGACTTCGTCGCGCTCGTGGCGCAGTGGTGGGAGGACGGCTCGCAGACCGTCTGGGGCGTCTACGCCGACGGCGCCCTCGTGGGCATGGTGGGGCTCCACCACATCGTCGAGCACGCGGCCGGCGGTCACGCGGAGCTCGGCTACTGGGTCGTTGCCGATGCCCGAGGCCGCGGCTACCTCGTCGAGGCCGCCCGCGCGGTGCTGGACTGGGGCTTCGCAGAACTCGGTCTCGCCCGCATCCGCTGGCAGGCCGTCGTGGGCAACATCCCCTCCGCCCGCGCCGCGCGCGCCCTGGGTTTCCGCTTCGAGGGCACCACGCGACAGGGGCTCACCAGCCCGCGCGGACGGGACGACGGCTGGACCGCGGCGCTGCTGCGCGACGACGACCGGACCCCCGTGGACTGGCCGGTGCTCTGAACCAATGACCGCCGCGTGACAGCGTCGGACCCCGGTGACAGGATGGCTGCATGCCTGAGATGCCGGAGGTCGAAGGACTCGTCGCGTTCCTCGGCGAGCGCACGACCGGACGCACGATCACCCGTGCCTCCGTGGCCGCGATCGCCGCACTGAAGACCTACGACCCGCCGATCTCCGCGCTCCAGGGCGCGGAGATCACGGGGGCGGAGCGCCGGGGCAAATTCGTCGTGCTGTCCTGCGGGCCCGACCTGCACCTCGTCTTCCACCTGGCGAAGGCCGGATGGCTGCGCTGGTACGACACGCTGCCGATCACGCTCCTCAAGCCGGGCAAGTCGCCCATCGCGCTGCGGATCGCCCTCGACGACGGCAGCGGCTTCGATCTGACGGAGGCCGGGACGAAGAAGTCGCTGGCCGTGTACGTCGTCCGCGACCCCGACGAGGTGCCCGGCATCGCCCGCCTCGGCCCCGATCCGCTCGATCCCTCCTTCACGCGCGACGCCTTCGCCGCGCTGCTGGATGACCGGCGGATGCAGATCAAGGGTCTGCTGCGCGACCAGGGCGTCATCGCGGGCATCGGCAACGCCTACTCCGACGAGATCCTCCACGCCGCCCGCATGTCGCCCTACGCGATCGCCGGCACGCTCGACGACGCGGAGGTCGACCGTCTGTTCGCGGCGATGCAGGAGACCCTCGCCGAGGCGGTCGCGACCGCGTCGGGCAAACCTCCGGCCGACCTCAAGGACGCCAAGCGTCGCGGGATGCGCGTGCATGCCCGGCGCGGGGAAGCCTGCCCGGTCTGCGGCGATGAGGTGCGCAGCGTCTTCTTCGCCGACCGCTCGCTGGAGTACTGTCCCACCTGCCAGACCGGCGGCAAGATCCTCGCCGACCGCCGATTGTCCCGCCTGCTCAAGTGACGGGCCGAGCACGGCCCCTGCCACGGAATGAAACGGGCGCAGACGCGTTGAGTACACTCAGAGCAGCAACGTGCTCCGGGGTCGGTGGGAATCCGAACCGGCGGTGACAGTCCGCGAGCGTTCCGAGTGATCGGGATGCCGATCCGGTGGAATTCCGGAACCGACGGTGATGCGAGAGACACCTCGCTAGTCCGGAAGGGAGGCAGCACGAGTCGCACGCGTGTGCGTCCGTTCCGCCACCCTGCAGCGCCCCCGAGGCCGCAGAGAGGACGACGGATGGCAGTGACCGCGACAGAGCGCCGCGCGATGGATCGCGCGCTCGCCCTCGCGACCCGCGGCCCGCGCGGGGTGAACCCGCAGGTGGGCGCCGTGCTCCTCTCCCCCGACGGCGAGGTGCTCGCCGAGGGCTGGCACCGCGGCTCCGGTACCCCGCACGCGGAGGTCGACGCGCTCTCGAAGCTCGCCCCCGGTGCCGCCACGGGTGCGACAGCCGTCGTGACGCTCGAACCCTGCAACCACACCGGTCGCACGGGTCCGTGCGCGCTCGCGCTCATCGAGGCCGGCGTCGCGCGCGTCGTCTACGCGCTCGACGACCCGGGCGAGGTCTCCGGCGGTGGGGCGGAACGGCTGCGCGCCGCGGGCGTGAGCGTGGAGTCCGGCGAACGGGCTGCAGAAGCGCGCGCCCTGATCGGCGACTGGCTCACCGCGGCACGGCTCGGCCGTCCGCACGTCACCGTCAAGTGGGCGCAGAGCCTGGACGGCAGGGCTGCGGCGGACGACGGCTCCAGCCAGTGGATCACCGGCCCCGAGGCCCGCGCCGACGTGCACCGACGGCGCGCCCAGGCCGACGCGATCGCCGTGGGCACCGGCACGATCCTCACGGACGACCCCGCACTCACCGCCCGCGCCGGCGATGAGCTCCTTCCGCACCAGCCCGTCCCGGTCGTGATCGGCGCCCGGCCCATCCCTGCGGACGCGGCGGTGCGCCGTCATCCGCACACACCGGTGTTCTTCGACACGCACGATCTCGCGGCCGTCCTCGGCGACCTGCACGCCCGGGGGATCCAGACGCTGTTCGTGGAGGGCGGCCCGACGCTCGCCAGCGCGTTCCTCGCCGCCGGGCTCGCCGACCGCGTCCTCGCATACGTCGCCCCGGTCCTGCTGGGTGGACGACGTGTCGCCCTGACCGACATCGGCGCCCGTTCGATCGACCAGGCGCGCCGCCTCGTCGTGGACGAGTGGCTGCCGTTGGGCGCAGACCTGCTTGCGATCGCGCATCCCGCGGATGCGGACGACCCGGACCGCACGGGTCCGGAGAAGGAGGGAAGCCTCTGATGTTCACTGGAATCATCGAGGAGATCGGCGAGATCACCGCCATCGCCGAGGCGGGAGACGGCTGGCGGATCACGGTGCGCGCGCCGAAGGCCGCCGCCGACGCCGTGCACGGCGAATCGATCGCGGTCTCCGGCGTGTGCCTGACCGTTGTCGGCGCCACGTCCGAGACCTTCGACGCCGACGTCATGAAGCAGACGCTCGACGTCGCGGCTCTCGGCACGGCGAACGTCGGCACCAGGGTCAACATCGAGAAGGCCATGCCCGTGGGTGCGCGGCTCGGCGGGCACATCGTGCAGGGCCACGTCGACGGCACCGGCACCGTGCTCGAGGTCCGCCCGGGCGCACAGTGGAGCGTCCTCCGTGTCAGCCTCCCCGACGACCTCGCGCCGCTCGTCGTCGACAAGGGCTCCATCTCGGTTGACGGCACGTCACTGACCGTCAGTGCGGTGAGCCCTTCGGCCCCTCCCACAAGCTCAGGGACCCAGGGCGGGCACTGGTTCGAGGTTTCGCTGATTCCGGAGACCCTGACGGCGACCACCCTCGGCAGTCGCACGGTCGGCGACCGCGTGAACCTGGAGACCGACATCCTCGCGCGTCACGTCGAGCGACTGCTCGCGTTCCGCGCCGCATCGGAAGGGGGCTCCCGATGAGCCTGTCAACCATCCCCGAAGCGCTGGAGGCGCTGCGCGCCGGGCGCCCCGTGCTCGTGGCCGACGACGAGAACCGCGAGAACGAGGGCGACGTCGTCCTCTCCGCCGAGCTCGCCACCCCCGAGTGGGTCGCGTGGACGGTCCGCTGGTCGTCCGGCTTCATCTGCGCACCGATGCCGACCGACCTCGCGGACAGCCTCAACCTGCCCCCGATGGTCGCGGCCAGCGAAGACGCCCGGTCCACGGCCTACACCGTGAGCGTCGACGCCGCGGAAGGAGTGACGACGGGGATCAGCGCGAGCGATCGCGCCCGCACCCTCAACGTGCTCGCGAACCCGGAATCGACCCCCCGGAGCATCATCCGCCCTGGGCACGTCCTGCCGCTGCGCGCCGTCGACGGCGGAGTCCGTGAGCGCAGCGGCCACACCGAGGCCGCGGTCGAGCTCATGAAGCTCGCCGGTCTGCGCCCGGTCGGTGCCATCGCCGAGGTCGTCGCCGAGGACGGCAGCATGATGCGGCTCCCCGGCCTGCTGGAGCTCGGCGCCCGCGACGGCGTGCCGGTCATCACGATCGAGCAGCTCATCGCGCACCTCAACGAGATCGACCCGGAGGGGGCCACGCCCGCCGCCCACCGCGGCCGCCGCGTGAGCCTGCGCGCCGATGCGACCGTGCCCACCGATCACGGGACCTTCCGCTTCCTGGCCTACAAGGACCGCGTCACCGGCACCGATCACATCGCGGTCGTGTCGGGCGAGCCCACCGAGACGGCTCTCGTCCGCGTGCACTCCGAGTGTCTGACCGGCGAGGCGTTCGGCTCCCAGAAGTGCGAGTGCGGGCCGCAGCTCGACGCAGCCCTGGAGGCGATCGACCGGGAAGGCGGCATCGTCATCTACATGCGCGGGCACGAGGGTCGCGGTATCGGCCTCATCAACAAGCTGCGTGCCTACGCCCTGCAGGAGGACGGCCTCGACACGGTCGACGCGAACCTCGCACTGGGCCTGCCCGCGGACGCCCGCGACTACGCCGCAGCGGCCGGAATCCTCACCGACCTCGGGGTCTCGAAGGTGCGGCTTCTGACCAACAACACCGACAAGGTGAACAAGCTGCGTGAGCTGGGCTTGGACGTCGTCGAGCAGGTGCCGCTGATCGTGGGCGTGGGCCCGAACAACCACCAGTACCTGGAGACCAAGCGCGACCGCATGGGCCACATCATCGGCGAGGCAGAACTCGCCGAGGCCCTCGCGGCAGGAAAGGACGAGGAATGAGCGGCGCCGGAGCACCGAAGACGGGGAACATCGACGGACGGGGGCTGGAGGTCGTCGTGATCGCCGGCACCTGGCACGAGGCCATCTCGAACGGGCTGATCGCGGGGGCTCAACGGGTGCTCGATGAAGCCGGCGCCACGCATCGCCTGGTGCGGGTGCCCGGTTCGTTCGAACTCGCCGTCGCCGCGCAGGCCGCCTTCGCGGGCGGAGCGGACGCGGTGGTCGCGCTCGGCGTGATCATCCGTGGCGGCACGCCGCACTTCGAGTACGTGTCCGCCGCCGCCACGGACGGCCTCACCCGCGTCTCGCTCGATGCGGGCAAGCCGGTCGGGTTCGGGCTGCTCACCCTCGACGACGAGAAGCAGGGGCTGGACCGTGCGGGCCTGGAGGGTTCGAAGGAGGACAAGGGCGCGGAGGCCGCGGATGCGGCCCTGCGGACGGCCCTCGTGATCCGCGAACTGCGCGGCTGAGCACCCGCGATCCGCGCCCGATCGCGGGCGCGAGGTCAGGTGCGCCTTGGTGGCGCGGAACGCCGCGCTCTCGTACGGTGAGGGCATGGAGACCCTGCGCCACATCGTGCTCTTCGTTCACCTCATCGGCTTCGCCGTCCTGTTCGGGGCGTGGGCCGCTCAGGCCTTCGGCGGCAAGCGGCAGATCACTCGTCTCATGGACTACGGTCTGCTGATCGCCGGCGTCGCCGGCCTCGCCCTCGCAGCCCCCTGGGGCATCGAGTACGACCTCAACTACGTCAAGATCGGCGCCAAGCTCGTCGTGCTGGTCATCATCGGGGCTCTGCTCGGCATCGGATCGGCGCGGCAGAAGCGTGGCGAGGGTGTGCCGTCCGCCGTGTTCTGGCTCATCGGTATCCTCACCCTGGCCAACGCCGGGATGGCGGTCCTCTGGCGCTGAGCCGGCAGGCGCACCTCCTCAGCGCCCGCCCAGGAGGTCCCAGAGCCGCGCGCTGAGCGGACCTGCGCCGGCAGCATGGATTCGCTGGCCGTTGCGCCCTCCCCGGGCGAACGTCGCCCGGACGCCCGGCGGGACGTCGGAGGCCGCGACCGGGCGCTCCAGCCACGTGCAGTCGCGCACGTGCACGAGGTCTGCCTCGGCCGCGGGCGGAGCATCGTCGTACCACCACTCCCCCGCCAGCCGTCCGAGCCACAGCAGCCCGTCGACGTCTCGCGTCCATACGAAGGTCCCGTCGGGCAGCACGGAGAACCGCTCCAACCGCCGGGCGGCACGCTCGCCATGGCGGGCGTCGACGGCCGCGAGAGCCGCGTCCAGAGAGGGCGGTCTCTCGTCGAGGCGTCCCCCCATCCCGCAGACACCGATGGCGAGCGCTCGCTCGACGGCGATCCCCGCGGCCACGGCGTCGTCACGCGAGCGCATGGGAGCCCGGTAGGCGATCGGTGCGGCGGTTCCCTCGACCGTCATGAAAGCGGCACCAGCGTCGCCTCGACGTCGCGCCCGTCGACCGCGACCCACATCATCGTGTGCACGGGCTGTCGGCGGCGGTCGGTGGGCGAGCCCGGGTTGAGCAGCCGCAAGCCGTTCGCCGTCACCGTGTCCCAGGGGATGTGGGAGTGCCCGAAGATCAGCAGGTCGGCATCGGGGAACGCGAGGTCCATCCGCCTCTCGCGCCCAGCCGCTGCACCCGTCTCGTGGATGACGGCGACGGCGGTGCCCTCCACGGTGAACCGGGCGACCTCCGGCAGCACACGGCGGATCTCGGGGCCGTCGTTGTTGCCGTGCACGCCCTGGAGCATGCGCGCGCGAGCCTGCAGCAGCTCGACCGTCGCGAGGTCGACCCAGTCCCCCGCATGAACGACGAGGTCCGCCTCATCGATCGCCTGCAGTACCGCATCCGGCAGCCGCTTCGCCCGCTTCGGGACGTGGGTGTCGGCGAGGAGCAGCATCCGCGTCGTCATGATTCCCCTTCCGCCGTGTCCCCCGACTCTACGGGGCGGTTCGCAAGCGCCCAGCGATGCACGTCATGAACGTCCAGCGAACTCCCAGGAAGGCGTAGACTCGCCCGAGTCCGCTGGTATACCGGCGGAGGATCGGAGACCCCTTGAGCACCGCCACCACCCCCGCGAATCCCCGTTCGCGTGTCATCACCGCGAGCCTCGTCGGCACCACCATCGAGTTCTACGACTTCTACGTCTACGCGACGGCGGCCGTGCTCGTCTTCCCGACGCTCTTCTTCCCCAGCACCAATGACACTGCCTCGCTGCTGTCGTCGTTCGCCGTCTTCGGCGCCGCGATGGTCGCCCGCCCGATCGGCGCCGTCGTCTTCGGACACTTCGGCGACAGGTTCGGCCGGAAGGCGACGCTCGTCGCATCGCTCCTCACCATGGGCATCGCGACCTTTGTGATCGGCCTCCTGCCGACCTTCCAGCAGATCAACTGGGTGGCGCCGCTGCTGCTCCTCGTGCTGCGTCTCGCTCAGGGCTTCGCCCTCGGCGGCGAATGGTCGGGCGCCGCGCTCGTCGCGACCGAGAACGCGCCGAAGGGCAAGCGCGCCTGGTACGGCTCGTTCCCGCAGCTGGGCGCGCCGCTCGGCTTCATCATCGCGAACGGCATCTTCCTCGCCATCAACTTCGCCCTCCCCCACCCCGAAGACCCGGCGCTGAAGTCGGAGGCCTTCCTCTCCTGGGGTTGGCGCGTGCCGTTCCTGTTCTCGGCCGTCATGGTCATCATCGGCCTGTGGGTGCGGCTCCGTCTCGTCGAGTCCGACACGTTCAAGAAGGCGGAGAAGACCGGCGCGATCCGCAAGCTGCCGCTCGCGACCGTTTTCCGTCACCACTGGAAGCAGCTCATCCTCGGCACGTTCATCATGCTGGCGACGTATGTGCTGTTCTACCTGATGACGAACTTCACGCTCACCTACGGCACGAAGGCCGCCGACCTGGAGACCGCATCGGCCGCCGCCCGCGCCGCCGCGGAGGCGACGGGCAAGGACTTCGACCCGAGCGCCTTCGCCGCGCAGTTCTACCCCGGGCTCGGCTTCGGCTACACGGACTTCGTGCTCATGCAGATCATCGGCGTCGTGTTCTTCGGCATCTTCACGCTGCTGTCCGGGCCGATCGCCGACGCGATCGGCCGCCGCAAGCTGCTGCTCTGGGTCACCGGACTCATCGTCGTCTTCGGCCTGTCGTTCAACCTCTTCCTGCTGCCGCAGGCAGACCCGAAGTTCACCGGAGCCCTCACCCAGGCCTTCCTCGTGTTCGGCTTCATGCTCATGGGAACCACGTTCGGCCCGATGGGTGCACTCCTGCCGGAGCTGTTCCCGACGAACGTGCGCTACTCCGGCTCGGCGATCGCCTACAACGTGTCGTCGATCCTCGGTGCCGCCGTGGCACCGTTCATCGCGGTGGCTCTGTGGGCGGCCGTCGGCGGCGAGCCATGGCTCGTGGGGCTGTACCTCTCGTCGATGGCGGTGCTGACCTTCGTGGCACTGATCTTCACCCCCGAGACGAAGGACCACGACTACGAGGACGACCTCGGTCTCGCCTCCGCCGTCGAGCTCTAGAGGCCGGAAGGACGACGAACGGCTGCACTCCCTCGGGGTGCAGCCGTTCTCGTCTTCATCGCCAGACGCTCACAGCACCACGACGTCGCAGTACCGGGCGCCCGTCTTCGCCAGCCGGCGATCGGCCGTGAGAAGAGGGACGTCGAGGGCCTCCGCGAGCGCGACGTATCCGGCGTCGTACGCGGAGATGTCCTCCCGCAACGACCAGATCCGAGGGACGAGTCGACGGAGCGGATGGCAGCTTTGCATGCGCTACACATGCGGACAAGGCGAAACCTGTAGACAACGCGATCGTCAACACTTCTTGACACCCGCCCCTGCGTCAACGAGTATTGACGCGAAGGAGGTTCCCATGTCTCTCCCCACCACCATCGCCGCGGCCGAGGGCGGCGAGCCGCTCGCCGAACTCCATCGCCTCGCCGCCCTGCGCAAGGAACTCGCCCGCGCCGAGGAGGCCCAGGTCCGCAGAGCCCGCACGAGCGGTTACTCCTGGCAGGCGATCGCAAGTGCCCTCGGCGTCACCAAACAGGCGGCGCATCGCCGCTTCGGCCGCACCTGAGCCCATACAGCGGCCCCATAGGAAGCGACCATCTCCCGAGTACGGTCGAAGTACCATCTCCAGATCGAGGTCCTCATGTCCCGCACGGCGACAGCACGCCGACGCGGACGGGGCGCACCGGCCGACGGCCCGCGCGCCACCTTCCGCCAGCTCCTCCCCTTCCTCTTCGAGCACAAGCGCACCCTCATCGTCGTCGCGGTGCTCAGCGTCTTCGGCGCGGCGACCTCGCTCGTGCAGCCGCTCCTCGTCGGGCAGGTCATCGAGGCCGTGCAGTCCGACGGCACCATCGGTGTGCTCGTCTGGCTGCTCGTCGGCTTCGTGATCGTCTCGTCGATCATCTCCGGGTTCCAGCACTACCTGCTGCAGCGCACCGGCACCGCGGTCGTGTACTCCAGCCGCCGCAAGCTCATCGCCCGCATCCTGCACCTTCCGACGGCGGAGTTCGACGCGCGGCGCACGGGCGATCTCGTCTCCCGCGTCGGCACAGACACCACACTCCTCTACGCCGTGCTCACCCAAGGCCTCGCCGACGCGGTCGGCAACGCCGTGCTGTTCGTGGGAGCGCTCGTCGCGATGCTGCTCATCGACCCCGTGCTGCTGCTGCTGATCGTCCTGGTGATCGGCATCTCGGTCGTGGTCGTCGTCGCCCTCAGCGGCCGGATCCGCACGGCGTCGACCGCACAGCAGGAGAAGGTGGGCGAACTGGCCTCGGGCGTCGAGCGAGCCGTCGGCTCCATCCGCACCATCCGAGCCTCCGGCGCGACTGAGCGGGAGACGGCCGCGGTGACGGAACGGGCCTCCGAGGCGTACGGCATCGGCGTCCGCATCGCGAAGATCTCCTCGCTCGTGGTGCCGGTCGCCGGCATCGCCCTGCAGCTCTCGCTGCTCGTCGTGCTCGGGGTCGGTGGTTTCCGCGTCGCGGCCGGTGCCATCTCGATCGCGGCTCTCATCTCGTTCGTGATGTTCCTCTTCCTCCTGGTGATGCCCCTCGCCTCGACGTTCGGCGCGATCACGTCCGTCAACCAGGCCCTCGGCGCGCTCGGCCGCATCCAGGAGGTCCTCGACCTTCCCACCGAGACCCAGGACGATGCGGCCACCGCCGCCGCGCTGCCCCGCGACCAGGCGCCCGCGCCCGACGCTCCGGCACTCGAGTTCCGCGACGTGCGCTTCCGGTACCCGGAGAATGTCGTGGCCGCCCGTCGCGCCGCCGCACGGGAGGCGCAGACCCTGCTCGCCGACGCACACCTGGAGCAGGCCGAGACCACCCCCGACCCCCAGGACCACGAAGTGCTCCGCGGGGTGTCCTTCGCGGTCCCGCGCGGAGCCCGCGTGGCGCTGGTCGGTCCGAGCGGGGCCGGCAAGAGCACGATCCTCTCCCTCATCGAGCGCTTCTACGACCCCACGGGCGGTTCCATCCGGTTGAAGGGTCACGACACCCGCACCTATCCGCGCGGCGAACTCCGCGCCCACTTCGGCTACGTCGAGCAGGACGCCCCGACGCTCGCCGGCACCCTCGCCGAGAACCTCCGGCTCGCCTCCCCCGACGCCACAGACGCGGACTGCGAGCGCGTGCTCCGCGCCGTGAACCTCGGCGACGTGCTCGAGCGGAACCCGCTCGGGGTCGACGCCCCGGTCGGAGAGGACGGGGTGATGCTCTCCGGCGGCGAGCGGCAGCGGCTCGCGATCGCCCGCGCTCTCCTCACCGACGCCCCGATCCTGTTGCTGGACGAGTCGACCTCGTCGCTCGACGGCGTGAACGAGCAGCGCATGCGCGAGGCCATCGACGCGGTCGCCACCGATCGCACCCTCGTCGTGATCGCGCACCGCCTGTCCACCGTCGTCGACAGCGACCTCATCGTGGTGCTGCAGGACGGCGTGGTTGTCGGACAGGGCACGCATGCGGAACTGGTGGAGTCGACCCCGCTCTACCGCGACCTCGCCCGTCACCAGCTCCTCGCGTAGCCGCGGGAGCGGGCACCACGAAGGCGGGGCGTCGGAGACCACTCAGCCATGGGTTCGTCTCTGATGCCCCGCCTTCGCGGGTATGACTCGACCCGGAGGCCGAGGGTGCCGGCTCCCCCGAACCGGCACCGGTCTGGGGGCTACGCCTTCGCGAGGCGGTAGCGCAGCGACGCGAGTTCGGTGCGCAGGGCCGCGGGCACCCGGTCGCCGAAGGTGTCGTAGAACTCCTCCGTGAGGTCGGCCTCCGCCTTCCACGCCTCGGGGTCGACGGAGAAGAGCTCATCGAGGTCTTCCGCGGGGATGTCGAGCCCGTCGAGGTTGAGGTCCTCCACGCGCGGCAGGCGGCCGATGGGACTGTCCACCGCGGGGACGTCGCCGGCCACCCGGCGGATGATCCAGTCGACGACGCGGGAGTTGTCACCGAACCCGGGCCAAAGGAACCGGCCGTCGGCTCCGCGACGGAACCAGTTGACCTGGAAGATGCGCGGCGCGCGGTCGAAGCGCAGGCCACGGCCGACCTTCAGCCAGTGACCGAAGTAGTCGGCCATGTTGTAGCCACAGAACGGCAGCATCGCGAAGGGGTCGCGGCGCAGCTCGCCGACGGTGCCCTCGGCCGCGGCCGTGCGCTCGGAGGAGATGTTCGAGCCGAGGAAGACGCCGTGCGTCCAGTCGGTGGCCTCGACCACGAGCGGGACGTTGCTCGCGCGACGACCGCCGAAGAGGATGACGTCGAGCGGCACGGCCTCCTCCCAGTCCTCCGAGATCTGCGGGCACTGCGCGGCCGACACGGTGAAGCGCGAATTCGGGTGCGCGGCGGGCCGACCGGAGTCGGGGGTCCAGTCGTTGCCCTCCCAGTCGACGAGGTGGGCGGGGGCCTCGTCGGTCAGGCCCTCCCACCACACGTCCCCGTCCGGGCGGAGCGCGACGTTCGTGAAGATGGTGTTCCCCCACAGGGTCTCGACGGCGGTCACGTTGGTCGACTCACCCGTACCGGGCGCGACGCCGAAGAAGCCGGCCTCGGGGTTGATCGCCCAGAGGCGTCCGTCCTCGCCGGGACGGATCCAGGCGATGTCGTCGCCGAGGGTCTCGACCTTCCAGCCCGGGATCGTCGGGCGGAGCATCGCGAGGTTCGTCTTGCCACAGGCCGAGGGGAAAGCGGCGGCCACGTGGTACGCCTTGCCCTGCGGGTCGATCACGCGGATGAGGAGCATGTGCTCGGCGAGCCAGCCCTCGTCACGCGCGATGACCGACGCGATGCGCAGCGCGAAGCACTTCTTCGCCAGGATCGCGTTGCCGCCGTAGCCCGAGCCGTACGAGTAGACCTCGAGCGTCTCGGGGAAGTGGACGATGTACTTGTCGTCGTTGCAGGGCCACTCGACGTCCGGCTCGCCCGCCTCCAGGGGAGCGCCGACGGAGTGCACGGTCTTGACCCACGGTGCGCCCTCGGCGATCTGACGGGTGACCTCGTCGCCCACGCGCGTCATGATGCCGATCGAGGCGACGGCGTAGGCGCTGTCGGTGATCTGCACGCCGATGTGCGACAGCGGGCCGCCGACGCGACCCATCGAGAACGGCACGACGTACATCGTGCGGCCGCGCATCGATCCCTCGAAGATCTCGTCCATCTTCGCGTGCATCTCGGCCGGATCGGCCCAGTTGTTCGTGGGGCCGGCGTCTTCCTCACGCTCCGAGGCGATGAAGGTTCGGGCTTCCGTGCGGGCGACGTCGCTGGGGTGCGAGCGCGCCAGGTAGGAGCCCGGGCGCCACTCCGGGTTCAGCTTGATGAGCTTGCCCTCGTCGACGAGTCCGCGCAGCAGCCAGTCGTTCTCGGCGCGCGAGCCGTCCACCCAGTGCACGGCGTCCGGCTGTGTGAGCGCGCGGATCTCCTCGACCCAGGCGACGAGCTCCGCCATCGCAGGAGTGTCATAGGCGGGGGCGGTGCCGAACGTGCGCGTCGGGGCGACAGGGGACGTGCGAGGGGTGAGGACTTCGGCCATGGCCATGACTGCTCCTTCGAAGTGTGGGGCGTTGCTTCCATCTTCTTCGCCCTTGACGCGGACTTTCGGCCATGTTGGGCGATAAGAATCGCAGTTCTTTCGCTAGACTCAAACAATGGCGTCCTCCGGCATCCACCTCACGACCCTCGGCCACCGCATCCGGCACCGTCGCCTGGAGAAGGGCTACACACTCGATGAGCTCGGTGCCCTGGTCGGTGTCGCCGGGTCCCAGCTCAGCCTCATCGAGAACGGCAAGCGCGAGCCCAAGCTCTCCCTCCTCCAGGCCATCGCGCAGGCCACCGGGACCGAGGTCACCGACCTGATCTCCGGGGAGCCCCCGAACCGCCGGGCTGCGTTGGAGATCGAGTTGGAGCGGGCGCAGGAGAGCCCGGTGTTCCGTCAGCTCGGCGTCTCCCCGGTGCGGGTGACCAAGGGCATGAGCGACGAGACCATCGAGTCCATCCTCGGGCTCCACCGCGAACTCCAGCGCCGCGAGCGCGAGGCCATCGCCACCCCGGAGGAGGCCCGCCGCGCGAACACCGAGCTGCGCCTGCGGATGCGCGCCCAGAACAACTACCTTCCCGACATCGAGAAGCTCGCGGAGAAGCAGCTCAAGGCCGCGGGGCACGTGCAGGGCGCTCTCACCCACCGCACGGTGAGCATCATGGCCGAGAAGCTCGGGTTCGAGCTCATCTACGTCAACGACCTCCCGCACTCCACTCGCTCGGTGACCGACCTGGAGAACGGCCGCATCTACCTGCCACCGGCATCGATCCCCGGCGGCCACGGTCTGCGGTCGATGGCTCTGCAGGCGATGGCTCACCGCCTGCTCGGGCACACGCCGCCGACGGACTATGCCGACTTCCTGCAGCAGCGCCTGGAGATCAACTACTTCGCGGCCTGCTGCCTGATGCCGGAGACCGCCGCGGTCGCCTTCCTGCAGCAGGCGAAGAAGGACCGCAACCTCGCGGTGGAGGACTTCCGCGACGGATTCGGCGTGACGCACGAGGCCGCCGGCATGCGGATGACGAACCTGCTCACGCAGCACCTCGGCATGTCGCTGCACTTCCTGCGCGTCGACTCGACCGGGGCCATCACGCGGGTCTACGAGAACGACGACCTGCCGTTGCCGATGGACGTCACCGGCGCGGTGGAGGGGCAGCGGGTGTGCCGGAAGTTCCAGGCCCGTTCCGCCTTCACCCAGCAGAACCGCACCGTTGAGCATCACCAGTACACGGACACGCCCTCCGGCACGTTCTGGTGCTCCACCCAGACCGGTTCGTCCACCGAGGGCGAGTTCTCGGTCACCGTGGGCGTGCCGTTCGACGACGCGCGGTGGTGGCGAGGGCGGGAGACGAACGACCGGGCCGTGTCGACCTGTCCCGACGAGGCGTGCTGCCGGCGTCCGTCGCCCGAGCTCACGGAGCGCTGGAAGGGCCGGGCATGGCCGAGCGCGCGGGTGCACACGCACATGTTCTCGCCACTCCCCCGCGGCATGTTCCCCGGGGTCGACGACAACGAGGTCTACAACTTCCTGGGTCGCCACGCGAGCGAGTGACCTCTGCCGACCCACCCCCTTGCGTGCGCCCCACCCCGTTGCGGACGGTCGCAGGGGGCCGGGAGGAACGAAAAGGGGTGGGTGGGCGAGGGTTCAGGCGATGAACGCGGCGAAGCGGTCGAGAGCGGCGGTCACGGCGGCGGGGTCCTCGGGGGACTCGAAGAGGTCCGGAGGAGTGGTGTGCGCGGCGGCGGCGTGGGTCCAGCAGCCGATCACGCGGCCGTGCTCCACGACCGTCGCCCGGACCATCCCGTTCTTCCCCGGCCCGACGGCGGCGAGGTGCTCCGGGGCGCAGGTGACGCTGCGATCCGCGTAGGAGATGTAGTACTCGTCGAAGGCTCCGAGGGCGAAGACGGCCGGCCGGCCCGCCGCGCGCCGGGGTGGGGTGCGGCCGCCGAAGACGCCGTCCTCGACCTCGGTCACCCTGGTCGCCGCCCGCTCGGCCACCTCGCGGGACTGTCCGAGCGTGAGGCCCGACCACCACGCGAAGTCCGCGACCCCGGCGGGTCCGTGTCCCTCGACGTAGCGGACGAACAGCTCGGCCAGCGGATCCTCGGGGCGGGCATGATCGTGGATGTGCTCGGCCGCGAGTACGAACCGCTGCTCCCTCGTGATGCCCTCCCGCGGCACGACCGGCCCCTGCACGAGTACGCCGGAGACGGTCAGCGCGAACAGCAGGTGGATGCCGCGCTGGCCGGAGGGGTCGATGCCGATGCTCTCGAGCGTCGTGAAGACCTCGCCCCGGGTGAGGCCGCCGTCACGGAGCCGCGGCGTGAGCTCCCGGACGACCGCGTCAATCATGTCGTCGTCGATGCCGAGCTGCCGCTGTCGAGAGGCGGCCTGCTGCTGCTGTCGTCCGGAGGTGACCTCCAGCACCCAGCCGAGGTCACGCGCGGGGATGGTGTGCAGCGTCCCCCGCATGGTCCAGGCCCGCACGAGCTCGCCGCGGTCGAACGCGGCGTCGACGTCGCGAAGGTGCACATCGCCCTTCGTCCGCACGGCCAGCGCCCACCGTCCGGCCGTGAAGTCCTGACTCTGCACCGCGAGCAGCCGCCCTGCCGCCCCCGCGACGTCCGCCGCCGGCGCCGTGAGCCCGTGCCACCGCAGGCGCTCCTCCCGCCATCGTGAGGTCTTCATGCCCCTCATCATGCCGCGACCCACCCCCTTTCGCGCGTCCCGGCCCGCTACGTGCGGACGCAGGGGGCCGGGTCGAGCGGAAGGGGGTGGGTCGACGGAAGGGTCAGAGCGTGACTTCGCGGCGGGCGGGGAGGACGACGGGGTGGGAACCAGCCATGGTCTCCAGCACGCGGATCACCTGGCACGAGTAGCCGAACTCGTTGTCGTACCAGACGTAGAGGATCAGGGTGTCCTCGTCGGCGATCGTGGCCAGACCGTCGACGATGCCCGCACGGTGGGAGCCCACGAAGTCGGTGGAGACGACCTCCGGGCTCTCCACGTAGTCGATCTGCTGACGGAGCTTCGAGTGCAACGAGACCCGGCGCAGGTAGTCGTTGACCTGGTCCTTCGTGGCGGGTCGCTCCAGCGTGAGGTGCAGCACCGCGAGGGAGACGTCCGGCGTGGGGACGCGGATCGCACTGCCCGTGAGGCGCCCCTCGAGCTGGGGCAGGGCCTTGGCCACGGCCTTCGCCGCCCCCGTCTCGGTGATGACCATGTTCAGCACGGCGGAGCGGCCGCGACGGTCTCCCTTGTGGAAGTTGTCGATGAGGTTCTGATCGTTCGTGAACGAGTGCACGGTCTCGACGTGGCCCTTCACGACGCCGTAGGCCTCGTCGATCGCGGCGAGCACCGGGGTGATGGCGTTGGTCGTGCAGGATGCCGCGGAGACGATGCGGTCCTCGGCGGTGATCGTGTCGTCGTTGATGCCCTGCACGATGTTCTTGAGCGGGCCCTTGCCGGGGGCCGTGAGCAGCACCCGGGCCACGCCCTTCGCGCGGAGGTGCTGGGAGAGTCCCGCCTCGTCGCGCCACCGGCCGGTGTTGTCGACGACGATCGCGCGGTCGATGCCGTACGCGGTGTAGTCGACGGCCGCCGGGTCATCGGAGTAGATGACCTGGATGCGGGTGCCGTTGGCGATGATCTGCTCCGCCTCCTCGTCCACCGTGACGGAGCCCGCGAAGCGCCCGTGCACCGAGTCCCGCAGCAGCAGCGATGCCCGCTTGACGAGGTCGTTCTCGGAGCCGCGGCGCACGACGATGGCACGGAGCCGGAGTCCGCTGCCGCCTCCCGTGTGCGCGATGAGGATACGGGCCAGCAGCCGGCCGATGCGCCCGAAGCCGTAGAGCACGACGTCGGTCGGCGGAGCGGCGACGGCGCCCACGGCCGGGGCGAGGACCTCGGCGACGTACTCCGTGAGCGGGCGGCCGCTCGTCGCGTGCCCCTCCACGAGCCGAGCGACGTCGATCGACGAGGCACCGGGGGCCAGGGCGTGGATCGCTTCGAGCACCGCGAGGCTGTCCTGGACGTCGAGCCGCTCGTGCCCGAGCTGTGCCACGCGCTCGTGGACCTCGACGAGGCCGGTGGCCGAGAGCCCGAGCAGGCGGTGGCCGTGCAGCGAGGTGACCACGTCGCGCTCGCGCTTGAGAGCCCCGATGAGCGGGATCATCCGCTCCGCCAGCTCTTCGCTCGCCGTCCATTCGTCGCGGTGTGCCGCGGAATCGTTCATCTGCGTCCTTGCATGTGTGAGCGCGCGCCGAGGTCGCCGGCGCGCGCGAGGTTGCCGGGGTGTTCGGGGGATGCCTCCAGGTTACAAGTCGCGCCACCGCACTCCGAATCGACCGGCATGGAGGGGCCGGGCCTCCCCGTTTTACGTCTACACTGGTGGAATAATGAGCAGCACATTCCTCGGCGACGACGCCGACCTCCTCGTCCGCGGCGGCCGCATCCACACCTTCGACGAGGCCGGATCCGTCGCCACCGCGATCGCCGTCCGCGACGGGGTGATCGTGGCCACCGATGCCGCCGCCGAAGCCCTGTCCGCGCGGGAGACCCTGGAGCTCGACGGCCGCACCGCGATCCCCGGCATCAACGACGCGCACCTGCACGCCGCCTGGCTCGGGGCCCGCTGGCACCACCTCTTCTTCTCGGACACCCCGCCGGAGGAGCAGCCGACCGGGCGCCTCGTGACCACCGCGGGCGAGCGACGGAGCGCGCTGCGCCGCGCCTGGCGACTGCTCGCGGAGCTCGGCATCACGAGCTACACGGAGCCCGGGATCGGCCCGGGCGAGGACGACGGCGAGACCGGCTGCTTCGGCACCGACATGCTCGAGTCGTATGCGGAGCTGCACCGAGAGGGAGCGCAGACCGCGCGCGTCACGCTGCTCCGACTGTTCGGGACGATCGACGGCGAGAGCTCCCTGGACGACTTCCGCGCCGGACTCCCCGTACCGCCTCCGTCGACCGACCCCCGCTGGCTCGCGATCCCCGGCGTGAAGATCTTCGCCGACGGGATCCCTCCGATGGCCACCGCCTGGACGTCTGACCCCTACCCGGACGGGACGACCGGGCACCTCCTCACGCGCGGCGACGCCGATCCCCTCAGCGCCTTCCGGCAGATGATCGCCCTGGCCGGCGGTCGGGGCCTCCAGATCGCGGTACATGCCACCGGCGACCGCTCGATCGACGAGTTCCTCATTGCACTGGAACAGTCGGGCGAGACGACCCCGCGCGGGCCCCACTACATCGTGCACGGCGACCTTGCCACCCCGGATCAGATCCGTCGCGCGGAACGCCTCGGCGTCGGATTCGCCGTGCAGCCGCTCATCGCCGCACACACGCACTCCTGGGCCGCCGTGCAGCTGGGCGAGGCCCGCGTCGCCGCAGCCTGGCCGCTCTCGGCGATGCTCTCCTCCGGCGCCACGACCACCCTCACCAGCGATGCCCCGATCGCGACACCGGACTGGCGGCCGAGCCTCGACGCGTCCCTCGCCCTCCTCGCCGCGGACGGCCGTGCGGACGACGCCGAGATCCGGCGCCGGCTCCTCCGCGCGATGACGGCGGACGCCGCGGTCCAGGATGGCGCCTCGGCCTGGAAAGGCACTCTCGAGGCGGGCAAGGTCGCCGACGTCACCGTCCTCGACGAGGACCCCTGCGCGCCGGGACGCGCGTTCGCCGACCTCGCGGTCGAGCGCACGATCGTCGACGGCCGCACGGTGTTCGCACGCGGCTGACCACGCGCGGCACGAAAACGGCGGGCGGCATGTTCACGCATGCCGCCCGCCTCTGATCCCCCTCGGACCAGTCTCGAACCGCGGCCGTCAGACCGCGGTGGCCAGGAGCACGCGCGGGCTCCCCGGCAGGGCGACGGTGTCGCGCACCGCCCATCCGGCGTCCGACAGCCAACCGCGCACCTCGGACTCGGGGTACACGACCGTGCCGTCGATCACGAGGTACTCCCCCGCGTGCAGGGCATCCAGGGCCCGCTGCTCCTCATCGTCGTCGAGGAAGAAGTCGAGCACCGTCAGTGTCGCCCCGTCGACCGCCGCCGCACGGAGCCGGCGGAAGATCTGGGCGTTCTCCTCCGCGGAGAAGCGGTGGATGACGTGGTTGGCGAACACCGCATCGTACGCGCCTTCGGGGGTCGCGGTCGCCGTGTCCCCCACCTCGACGGAGGCCCGGTGAGCGAGGCCGGCCGCCTCGACCGCCTGGGCCACCCCGTCCTCGAATCCCGGCGCGTAGACGAACGTCGTGTGCAGCTGGGGGTTGCGCGCCATGACCGCGAGGGCGAACTCGGCCGACAGTCCTCCGAAGTCCAGGGCCTTCGTCGCGCCGACGAGGTCGACGAGCCGGCCGAACTCCTGGGCGTGCAGGCGGTTGTACGTCATGACACCGGCCATGAACGTCCCCCATCGGGCGTCGTCCATCTGCAGCTCGCCGGGCTCGGTCGTGTCGACCGTGTGCGCGAACTGCAGCCAGTGCGGGTAGCTGATCTCGTCGAGGAACGTGAGGAAGGGAGCGAGGTCGATGATCGCATCCTCCCCCGTGAGGTAGGCCGACGCGTCGGGGGCCAGCGCGTAGCGCCCCCGCGTTCGGACGAGGAGACCCTTCGCGGCGAGGGCGTCGGCGAGGAGGCGGGAGATCCGCTCGCTCACTCCGCAGCGCTCGGCGATCGCCGCAGCGGTGTCGGCGCCGGCGGCGACGGCCGCGAACAAGCCGATGCGACTGGCCTGGAAGAGCTGCTTCGCGGCCATGTAGCCGGTAGCGATGTCGACGATGCGCGCCGCGTCGGGAGTGGGGGTGTCGGTCATGGCAGATGCCTTTCGGTTTGTCGACGAACGTTGGAAATAAAGGGCAGGAAGAGACCGGGCGGCGGCCACCGGATCAGCCCGCGAGGAAACCGCACACGGCGTCGCGGAACTCGGCGGTGTGCAGCGCCGCGAGGTGGTCCCCCGGGACACGCCGCACCCGGACGTCGGGCAGCCGCGCGGCGAGCTCGTCGATGCCCGCGGCCATCGGGTCGTCCTCGCCACCCAGGAGCAGCACCGGCATCGCCGGCGCGGCGACCTGGGGCGCGAACGGCTCTCGCGCGAGCCCCTCGATGAGGTCGAGCAGATCGTCCGCACGGTTGCCGGGCAGGCTCGCCATGTGCACGATCATCCCGGTCAGCGGATCGACGGGAGCCGGTCCGCCGGTGACCGCGGACCGTGCGGCGGCGAGATCGACGAGCGCGAAGGGCTCCCCCGCGCTGAGGCCACCGAGCACGAGACGCCGCACCGCGACGCGGGGGTGCCGAGCGAGGTCCCACGCGAGCCGGGCACCGAGCGAGTATCCGACGAGGTCGACCTCGTCCGGACCGATCTCGGCGGCGAGCGCGTCGAGCACCACGGAGGTCGGAACGGCGCCGAGGGCAGGGGCGTCGCCGTGCGCAGGCAGATCGAGGACGCGACGCGGGCGACCGCCGAGCACCGCCGCCCACTCGTTCTCCGGCCAGTCCTGCGTGCCGCGCGAGGCGAGGCCGTGCAGGAAGACCACGGGTCGTTCGGGGCGAAGGGTCATGACGGGCCGTCCTCTCGGGACCGGCCCCTCAGCCTCAGCGCAGCCGCTCGAGGAACCGGTCGATGTAGTTCTCGTAGTCGGCGATACGGTCGCCGTCCGGGTACATGAGGTTGATGACCGTCGCCCCGACCGCGGCGGAGATGTACTCGTCCGCCAGCGGCCCGTAGTCCTGGTCGCGGATCGACCCCTCGTCGCGGGCCGCCTCCATCCGTGCGATGAGCGAAGAGCGCCAGGAGGCGAGGTGTCCCCGATAGAGCTCCGCCAGCGACTCGTTCGCCATCGCGTACTCCCAGAGGGCCAGCAGCACCCGCCCTGCCGCGATCTGCTCCGAGTCGCGGGGCACCGTCGCCTGCAGGAAGCCGCGCAGCGCGTCGTCTGCCGCCACCGGCTCCTGCCCCGCGGCCTCCACACCCTCCGACATCTGCTGCAGGATCGTCTCGAAGGTCGCCGCGACGATGCTCTCCTTCCCGGGGAAGTAGTGCTTCAGCGCGCCGTTCGCGAAGCCGGCCTCCGCGGCGATGCTGCGCATGGTCGCCGCCTCGAACCCACCCTTCAGGATGATGCTCTTGGCCACCTCGACGATGTCCCGTCGCCGCTGGTCGTGGTCGATGATCTTCGGCATGGCGTCCTTCCGGCCGAGTCCGGGGTGTGGAGAGTTCCGGCCTGGAGCTACCGTACCGCCGCATCGGGCACCTCCCGCAGAGCCAGCCACTGGGCACGGCGCTCCCGTTGGGCCACGGGGTCGGCGACCGGCGACGCCAACCGGAGGCGCTCGGCGTACGGGTGACGCGGCGCGCGCGTGACCTGCTCGCCGTCGCCGATCTCGACGATCTCGCCCCGGTACATCACGGCGACCCGGTGGCAGACCCGCCGGACGACGCCGAGGTCGTGCGAGACGAACAGGTAGGCGACGCCGGTGTCGCGCTGCAACTCGATGAAGAGGTCGAGGACGGTCGCCTGCGTCGTGAGGTCGAGCGCGCTGACGGGCTCGTCGCACACGATCAGCCGGGGACCGCGGACCAGGGCACGGGCGATCGCGATGCGCTGCCGCTGCCCGCCCGAGAACTCGCTCGGGTACCGGTCCATGCTCGTCCCCGGCAGCCGCACGCGATCGAGCATCTCGCGCACGCGCTTCTCCGCGGCCTTCGCTCCGATCCCCGTCGTCAGCAGCGGTTCGGCGAGGATGTCGCCGATGGTCAGGGCCGGGTTGAGGGAGCCGTACGGATCCTGGAACACGACCTGCACATCGTCGGCAAGCGCCCGTCGCGCGCGACCACCGAGGCGGCCGATGTCGCGGCCGTCGAAGCGGATGCGCCCGGCGGTCACCGGGGCGAGGCCGAGGATGGCCTTGCCGAGCGTCGACTTGCCGGACCCGGACTCGCCGACGAGACCGAGGCACTCCCCGGGGGCGATGTCGAGGGAGACGCCGTGCAGCGCGCGGAAGGCGTGCCGGCCACGACCGTATTCGACCACGAGATCGTCGACCTGGAGCAGGGGGTTCGCCGAGGCGTTCACGCGGGGACCTCCGTCCGGTGGCTGTCGAGTGCGGCCCGCCCTTCGGCCCCGTCGAGCGAGGCGGCGATGAGTTCCCGCGTGTACTCCTGGGTCGGCGCGGTGAACAGGTCGTCCACGGCGCCCGACTCGACGATGTCGCCTCCGCGCATCACGATCACGCGGTCGCAGATGTCGGCGACGACGCCGAAGTTGTGCGTCACGATGAGCAGCGCCATCCCGTACTCGGCCTGCAACTCGCGCAGCAGTTCCAACACCTCGGCCTGAACGGTGACGTCGAGGGCGGTCGTCGGCTCATCCGCGACGAGGAGCGACGGACGCCCGGCGATCGCGCCGGCGATGAGCACGCGCTGCGCCATGCCACCGGACACCTGATGCGGGTAGCTGCGCATGACCCGCTCGGGGTCGGACAACCCGACCCGGAGGAGCACGTCGCGTGCCCGCTGCCGGGCCGCGTCCTTCCCGAGCCCGTGCGTCCGGCGCAGCGGTTCGATGAGCTGATGCCCGATCGTGTACGAGGGATCGAGATTGCTCATCGGCTCCTGCGGCACGTAGCCGATCGTGCGGCCGAGCAGCGCCTGGCGCTCCCTCCGCGTCGCGTGGGTCACCTCCGCGCCGCCGACCCAGATCGCGTCAGCGGTGGCCCGTCCGGTCGCGGGCAGCAGGTCGAGTACCGAGAAGACGGTCTGGGACTTCCCCGATCCGGACTCGCCGACGATCCCGACGACCTCCCCGGGCGCGACGTCCAGGGTCACGCCGTGCACGACCTCCGTCTCGCCGTTCGGAGTCGCGTGAGCGACACGCAGGTTCTCCACCCGGAGGGCGGACGCCGGGGCGTCATGACGGACGGAGCCGGTGGCGGCGGAGGTTTCGGCCTCGTCGGCCGCCTCGAGCACGCCCCGCCGACGTCGCCGCGCGGCACGGGGCGTGCGCACCTGGACCAGCTCGGCGAGCGTGGAGCCCATGATCGCGAGCACGGCGATCGTGAGCCCGAGGGCCGCGGAGGGCCACAGGAGCATGAGCGGATAGGTGAGCATGAGCCGGAAGCCCTCGAGCATCATCGCCCCCCAGCTCGGCACGTTCGAGTCGCCGATGCCGAGGAACTGGAGTCCGGCCTGCATGCCCATCGCGATGCCGGCCGTGAGCGCCGTCTGGATGATGACCGGCGGGTACACCGCCGGGATGACGTGGCGGAAGATGATCCGCGCGTCCGAGAGGCCGGAGACGCGGGCCGCATCGATGTAGGGCTCCTCGCGGACGGCGAGGGTCTGCGACCGCGCGATGCGGAAGTAGCCCGGGACCATGAACACACCGACCGTGACCATCAGGAGCTCGAAGTTGTTGCGGCTGCCGGCGGCGACCACGAGGAGGATGATCATCCCGGGGATCGACTGGAGCGCGTCGCTGATCCAGGTGGCGACACGGTCGAACGCCCCGCCGAAGTAGCCTGCGGCGACGCCGGACGGCACTCCGATGACGAGTGCGGTGACGATCGTGACGAGGGCACCCCACAGCGTCGTCCTGGTGCCGTAGATGAGGCGGCTGAGGATGTCGCGCCCGGTGGAATCGCCGCCGAGGAGGTGCTCCGGAGACGGCGGGGCCTTCGCCGCCGCGAGGTCGACGAGGTTCGGATCCATCGGGGCGAGAAGCGGTGCGAACACCCCGACGAGCACGATGAGGACGAAGATCGCGAGGGGGAGGTAGCCGCCGGGGTGACGGAGGAAGCGTCGGAACAGACTCGACCGGCGCTTCTGGGCGGCCCGGTCGAAGGCGACGCGGATGTCTGTCGTGGTCATGCGACGCGCACCTTCGGATTGATCCAGCCCAGCACGAGGTCGAGCAGGAGGTTGATAAGGACGACGAAGACGATGGAGACGACGGTGATCCCGAGCAGCATCGGGATGTCGCCGTTCTGCGACGACTGGTTCGTGAGCTGCCCCAGGCCGGGGAGGCTGAAGATCTGCTCCACCACGATCGCACCGGAGAGCAGGCCCACGAACATCAGGGCGATGACGGTGAGCGCGGCGGGCGACGCATTGCGGAGGATGTGGAGGTTCACGCGGGCGGCGGACAGCCCGCGGCTGCGGAGGGTACGCACCCAGTCCTGGCGGCTCTGGGCGATCACCGCGTTGCGCAGCTGTTCCGACACGGCGACGATGCCGCCCAGGGCGAGGGAGATCGCCGGGAGGGTGATCGAGCGCAGCCAGCCCTCGACGGACTGCGTCGGGGGCACGTACCCCACCGCCGGGAACCACTTGAGCTGCACGGCCAGCCACATGACGAGGACCAGACTCACCCAGAATCCGGGGAGGGCGAAGAGGACGACGGAGATCCCCTTGATGATCCGGTCGAACCAGGTGCCCGGACGGAGCCCGGTGATCATTCCGAACGCCACGCCGATGACGGCGGTGATGAGGGTCGCGAGGGTCACGACGGAGAGCGTGACGGGCACCTTGGTCGCGAGCTGGGCACCCACCGGCTGGAAGTTCCGCCACGAGACGCCGAAGTCGAGCAGGGCCGCGTGCGAGAACCAGTCCCAGAACTGGACGATCAGGGGGCGGTCGAGGCCGATCTTCGCCGCCAGCGCCTCCTGCTGCGCGGGGCTCGCCGTGGTTCCGAGAAGCGAGGCGGTCGGATCGCTGATCGCGAGGTGGGCGAGGAAGAACGTGCCGATCGAGACCGCGACGAGCAGCAGGATGCCGGACAGCACGCGCTTCGCCGTGAAGAGGAGCATGGGAGCCTCTCGAGAGTGAGGAGGAGGGGAAGGGGTGCCGGGGCGGCCGCGTGGCGACCGCCCCGGCGGGCATTCAGCCCTGCGTGATGTACCGCAGCGTCGGGAACATCATCCCCACGACGGGCTGCAGCTGGATGCCGGGCGCCGTGTAGTAGATGTTGTTCGCCTGGTACCAGACCGACCACCAGGCCTGGTCGACGAGGGCCTCGTTGAGCTCCTTGATCGCCGCGGTCTGCGCGTCGCCGCGCTCCGTCTGCACCTTCTCGACGAGCGGGGCGATGACCTCGTTCTGCGCGTAGTCGGGCTCCGGGTTGAACCACTGCACGCTCGTCAGCTGCCGGGAGACGGTGGCCACGTCGTTGCCGTCCATCGCGAGGAAGGAGATGAACATCGGGTAGTTCGGTGCGTTGAGCTGGTAGTCCGGCATCTGCATGTTGTCCCAGGTGACCGTGATGCCGAGCTCGTTCAGTGCCTGCTCGGCCGACGGCTTCCACATTTCGAAGATCGGGGACATCGGCATCGAGATGTCGAAACCGTCCGGGTAGCCGGCGTCGGCCAGCAGCTCCTTCGCCTTGTCCATGTTGAACGCATAGGCGTCGTTGAGCTCGGGGTCGTTGACATCGCCGCCGTCCGGGAAGACCTGGTTGGTGGCCACGCCGGCACCGCTGCCGACCGCCGCGAGGACGGCTGCACCGTCGAACGCGTAGTTCAGCGCCTGTCGCACTTCGAGCTTGCCGAGGGGCTCGCTCTTCGCGCCGGTGTGATCGGTGATGACGAGTCCGGCCCACCCTGAGACTCGCTGGGCGGTGTTCCACCCCTGCTGCTCGGCCTGGTCGAGGTTCGCCACGTCGCCGTACTGCACGTTGATCTGACCGCTGAGCATCGCGTTGTGGCGTGCCGTCGCGTCGGTGATCGGGTAGATCGCGAGCTCGGAGAACGGATAGGTCTCCGCGTCCCAGTGGTCCTCGGTCTTCGTGAAGTGGTATTCCGCACCGGCGACGCTCGTCTCGCCGTCGAGCACGTAGGGTCCGGAGCCGACGGGGTCGCTGCCGAGGGTCCCGGCCTCGATGGACGCCGGGGACATCACGTAGCTGCGGCCCAGCCCCATCAGGTAGAGGATCGTGTCGTCGCGCTGCGTGAGCGTGATGCGGACGGTGTCGTCGTCGACCTTCTCGAAGCCCTCGGCGTTGACGTAGGCCTCGCCGGACCGGGCGCCGGCCTTGAGGTACTCGAGGCTGGCGACGACGGCCTCCGCATCCACCGGAGTGCCGTCGCTGAACACGGCGTCGGTGCGGATGTCGAGATCGATGCTGAGGTCGTCCTCGGCCACGGTCCACTCCGTCGCGAGCGACGGGATCGGGGTCCCGTCGGCATCGAGGGCGATGAGGGCGTCGTAGACCGCGGAGAGGTAGGGGCCGTCGAAGCCGATGTCGGCCAGGGACGGGTCCCACGACGTGACATCGAGGAAGTTGCCGATGTTGAGGGCGTCAGGGCCTTCTGCGCCGCCCTCCGAGGGCGAGGGCGTTCCGCCGCCGCTGCAGCCGGCCAGCGCGAGGGTCGCGGCGACAGCGGCGGTCAGCGCGAGGGGCATTCGTTTCATGGTTCCTTCTCTCGGGTGCAGGGGGTGGTGAAGAAGGTTCGAAGAGCCGCTGACCGGAGACCCGGGACCGACGCCACTTCGATGTGTCGTGCTGGTTAGTCTACATGCGTGGAAAAAGAGCGCAAGCGCCTTTCTCCCCCCGCTCGCGAGGACCGATGCCTCAGCGCGCACGCACCTTGCTCCCCCGCGCACATCCCGTGCCTGCGCCCGTGCAGCTCCGCGCCCGTGCCGGCTCCCCGCTCCCGTGCCGGCTCCCGCTCCCGTGCCCGCGCGGGATCAATCCCGCACCCCTCCCCTTCCCGCGAGGTCCGTTTCTGATCCCGCACGGCGCCCGCTCCCCTCGCCGGGCTCAGAAACGACCCCTCGGCTACGCCTTCAAGGCACCGTTTCCATCCCGCACCGGAGTGACGGCGCGGACGGGCTACGTCGCTGGCCCCGGAGCACCGCCGACCCCGCCCGCCGGGATCAAGAACGCACCTCCCGCCCGGACTGGAGGAGCACTTCTGATCCGGGGCGCAGAAGAGCGGTTCGGTCGCACCGGAACGGCGCTCGGCGACGGGCACAGCCACCACCAGACGCGGGATCAGAATCGGCCACTCGCCCTCCCTACGCGGCGCGTTTTCGAATCGGCGCACAGAACGCCACGCCGTGCGGGATCAGAAACATGCCCGGGAGGCACCCTCGAGGTGCGGAACCTATCCCGCACGCGGAGTGGGACGCGGGAGCGGAGGACGCGGGATCACGAACGGGCCCGCGGAGTGCCCGCGAGGTGCGGAAGTGATCCCGCACGCGGAGTCGGCCGCGGCGGGGAATGCGACCACGGGGAGGCGGGAGTCACCAGGTGCCGTCGGGGCGAACGGACTGGTCGACGCGGCAGCCGACGAGGGCGGCGCGGACCTCGGCTCCACGGTGACGGGCGAGGGCGAGGGCGGCGTGGTTCTCCTCGAGCTGCGCGACCCGGGAGGCACCGAACAGCACGTTGGCCGTCGCGGGGTTCGTCAGACAGAAGGCGATACCGAGGGCCGCCGGGGTCACCCCGAACTCGCCGGCGACCCGAGCGACCTCGGGATACAGGGCGACGATCCGCTCACGGACACCTCCGACGTCGGCGCCGATCTTCCGCTCCGGCATCCGGCCCGTGGCGAGAATCCCGCCCTCGAACACGTCGGAGGCCTGCAGCGTGAGAGTCCCGTCGGCGAACAGCGGCCCGTACGCATCACCCTCCGCCATGGCCCGTCGAGCAATGCCGTACTTGAGCTGTGCGAACGAGGGGCCGATCAGCCCCTGAGCGTCCGCCTCGGCGAGCGCCGCCCCGGTGTCCGCGATCCGCCAGTTGTTGATCCCCCAGGAGTCGACGAGGCCGTCCGCGATGAGGGCGTTCACGTCGGCGACGAGCCGCGGCATGTCCGGGGCATGGCGGTAGTCCCCCACCACGAGGGTGTCGAACCGGTCGAGGCCGGCCCGGTCCAGTGACTCTTCGATCTGCGCGCGGAAGCCCTGGTTCGGCCAGTCCCAGAGCCAGAGCTTGCCGCACAGCACGACCTCGGCACGGTCCACACCGCTCTCCCGGAAGGCCTCGCCGAAAAGGATGTCCGTCCGGGAGTTCTCGGCGTGCGGTCCCATGTTGTAGTACGCGACGTCGAAGAACCCGGCGTCGAGCTCGACCGCCCGGTGGATGAGGCGCACGGCCTCGTCGAAGCGCATGCGATCCCAGGTGTTCCAGGAGCCGAGGGCGAGCGGCGGCACCGTCGCACCCCCCGGGGACAGCGGCTTGCGGGGGGAGGTCGCATCGGACATGAGGGCTCCTTCGCCGTCTCGGGACTCGGGGTTGTGTTTTTCTATGTTTGTAGAATATAACGGACTCACCCCGTCAGAGCACCCGTCAGTGAGGACGAACATGACCGCTTCCCCCCGTCGCATCCTGGTCACCGGAGGCGCCTCAGGACTCGGCCGCGGGATCGCGGCCGCCTTCCGCGCGGCGGGCGACGAGGTGTTCATCGGCGATGTCGACGACGCCGCTGCCGCGGCCGTCGCCGCCGAGATCGGCGCCACCGCCCTCTCTCTCGACATCGGCGACGAAGCATCGGTGCAGGCGGCGGCGGAACGGATCCGCGAGACCGGCGGGCTCGACGTCCTCGTCAACAACGCCGGCGTCGTCGCGGGCGGCGGGACGCTTCAGGAGGTCTCGGTGGACGCGGTCGACGCCGCCCTGCGGGTCAACGTCCGCGGCACGTTCCTCATGCTCCGGGTCTTCGGCGGCCTGCTCGCCACCGCCGGTCGCGGGGCCATCGTCAACATCTCCTCGATCGGCGCCCGGCAGCCCACCCCGGGCCTCGGGCACTACGAGGCCACGAAGGCCGCTGTCGACGCGCTTACCCGTACCGCCGCCGTCGAGCTCGCCGGCGTCGGTGTGCGGGTCAACGCCGTCGCCCCCGGCCCCGTGCTGACCCCGCTGACCGCCGGCTTCGCCTCGGACCCGGAGGCGAGGGCCGCCTGGGAGTCCCGCATCCCGCTCGGCACGATTGCCGAGGTCGACCAGGTCACGCCGCTCGTGCTGTTCCTCGCGAGCGAGGCCGCCAGTCACATCACCGGGGTCTCGGTCCCCGTCGACGGCGGCCAGCTCCTCGTCTGACCCCCCGCCCCCCGCCTCCGCGCGGGATCACTTCCGCTCCTTCCAGCCACTCGGGAGGACCGTTTCCCGTCCCGCCACCCGCCCCTGCGACTGGAGAAGCCCATGACCCTCCCCACCACCACCCGCGCGGCGGTGCTCACCGCGCACGGCGAGCCCCTCACCCTGCAGGACCTCCCGCTCCCCGACGAGATCGAACCGGGCGCCGCCCTCGTGCGCATCGCCTGTACGACGCTCTGCGGCACGGACATCGAGATCTGGGAGGGGAAGATGACGTTCCCCGGCATGCTGCCCATGGTCCTCGGTCACGAGATGGTCGGCGAGATCGTGGCGACCGGCCCCGACACCCGGGACGCCCTCGGCCGCTCCCTCTCCCCGGGCGACCGGATCGGCTGGTCGGAGTCCACCTGCGGCGAGTGCCACGGCTGCGTCGTGCTGCGCGAACCGGTCGCGTGCTCGCGCCGCGGCTACGGCTTCCTCCAGCGCGCCGACGTGCCGCCGTTCGCGACGGCCGGGCTCTCCGAGTACGCGTACGTGACCCCGGGTGCGGCGAAGCTCCTGCTGCCCGCGGCGGTCAAGGACACCTGGGCCTCGATGGCGGGCTGCGCCGCGAAGACCGTCCTCCGGGCGTTCGAGCGCGCGGGCCGCATCCGTCCCGGCTCCCGCGTGGTGGTGCAGGGCTCCGGAGCGCTGGGCATCTTCGCGACCGCGGTCGCGACCATCGCGGGCGCAGGGCAGGTCATCACCGTCGGCGCTCCCGCTGCCCGTCTGGAGCTCGCCGGGCGCTTCGGGGCCGACGCCGTCGTGGACTTCCGCGACGGCCCCGTCATCGACCAGGTGCTGGCGCTCACCGGGGGTGCGGGGGCGGATCATGTGTTCGACTTCGCCGGAGCCCCGAGCGTCGGTCCGGACGCCGTCGGAATGGCCGCCCAGCGCGGCACGGTGGCGATCGTCGGCTCGACCGGCCCGGCCGGAGACCCCTTCGCCCTCAGCACGATCATGGGCAAAGAGCTCACGGTGGTCGGCTCGCTCAACGGCGACATCTCGGACTACGCCCGCGCCGTCGAGTTCTTCACGGCGTTCGCCGACCGCTTCCCCTGGGACGACCTGTTCAGCGCACCGGTCGGACTCGCCGACGCCTCCGCGAAGATCGCCCACATGCACCACCTCGATGAGGTCAAGGCCGTCATCGACCCGAGCCTCTGAGGAGCACCCATGACCCGTTCCCTCCCCCTCCGTGAGATCGGCCGCAGCGGCCTGCAGGCGTCCCTGTTCTCCCTCGGCTCGTGGCACACCTACGACCGGATGGACTTCGCGGACGCGGTGGCTCTGCTGCGCGAGGCCACCGACCGCGGTGTGAACCTCTTCGACGTGGGCGTGTACTCCGCGCCCGACTCGCCGCCCGTGTTCACCGACGTGATCTTCTCGGCCATGGTGCGCGCGGCCGGCCTGCACCGAGACGAGTGGCTGCTGTCGTCGAAGCTGTGGCTCGAGGCCTTCGGAGCCGACGGTTTCCGCCCGCAACTCGAGAACGCCCTGATGCGGGTGGGCACCGAGCACGCCGACCTCGTCATCCTCGGCGACCTCCGCCGCGACGACCTCGAGCTGCGCGACCTCGTGCTCGACCTCGCCGCGCTCACGGAGGCCGGGCTCATCCGTGCCTGGGGCGTGAACAACTGGTCGGCCGAGAGCATCCAGGCCCTGATCGACCTCGCCGCCGCGGAGGGCGTGCCCGGTCCGCAGATCGCGCAGCTCAAGTACAGCGTCTCGCGGCGGTCGATTCCGGACGGCGCGCCCTTCGCGCGGCTCTGGGAGCAGGGCCTCACCCTCCAGGCCTCGGACTGCCTGGAGGGCGGCATCCTCGCCGGCAAGCTGAACGGCGACCGCCAGATCGGGCGGGACCCCGGCGGGATCCGGGAACGGATCATCGCCGACGTCCCCGCGTTCACGGCGGTCGCGGAGGACCTCGGCGTGACCCCTGCCCAGCTCGGCATCGCGTTCACCCTCACCCACCCCGCCCTGACGACGACCCTGTTCGGCGCCTCCAGCGTCGTGCAGCTGCGGGCGAACCTCGATGCGGTCGCGCTGGTCGACCGCATCGGGGCCGCCGAGCTGCGCCGTCTCGCCGAGCCCTTCTGGGCCGACCGCGGGGTCGTCGACCCCGAGGGCCCCTGACGCCGTCCCACCCGAGGGAGAACCATGACCATCCCCGTCCCCTTCGATCCCGACGTGCAGGCCGTGCTCGACGAGATCGCGAAGAACCCGCAGCCCGCCCTCACCCGCGAGACCCTGCCGCGCGACGGCGTCGACCGGATGTTCCCGGACAATGACGCCGTGATCGCCGGCCGGGACATCACCTGGGAGGATCGCGTCATCCCCGGCCCGCCCGGAGCGCCGGACATCGAGGTCACGATCTTCCGCCCCGCCGGTTCCGGGACGTCGACGCTCCCCGGCTTCGTGAACATCCATGGCGGCGGCATGATCGTCGGCCACCGCTCGTGGGAGACGGCTCGGGTGGTCGACATCGTCGCGGAGCACGGCGTCGTGGCCGTGAACGTCGAGTACCGCCTCGCGCCGGAGAACCCGTACCCCGCGGGCGTGGAGGACTGCTACGCCGCCTTCGTGTGGACGCACGCCCATGCCGCAGACCTCGGCATCGACCCCGCGCGCATCGTCGTGGGCGGGGGGCAGCGCGGGCGGGGGCCTCACCGCGGCCGTCGCCCTCCTGGCACGCGATCGGCGGGGCCCCGTGATGGCAGGGCAGCTGCTGCTGTGCCCCATGATCGACAACACCAACACCACGGTCGCCAGCCGTCAGTACGACGGCATCGGAACCTGGCAGCGCGACATGAACCTCCTCGCCTGGTCGTGCGTCCTCGGCGACGACCTCGCCTTCAGCGCCGAGGCCCCTGCCTACGCCGCTCCGAGCCGCGCGACGGACGTCTCCGGCCTCCCGCCGGCCTACATCGAGGTCGGCGCGGCGGAGATGTTCCGCGACGAGGACACCGCCTACGCCCTGCGACTCTGGGAGACGGGCGGGCAGGCCGAGCTGCATGTCTGGGGCGGTGGCGCCCACGGCTTCGACATGTACATGCCGGAGGCCCAGATCACCCGTGCCGCTCTGGCCGCGCGGGCCTCGTGGCTCCGCCGCGTCTGGCGGGCCGCCGCATGAGCGCGCTCGAGCCGGTGCCCTACGACCCGGAGCTCGTGGCGGGGCTGGACGCCTTCGTCGACCTCGTCGAGATCATCCCGCTCCGCGCCGACACCATCCACGCCAATCGCGAGCACTTCGCCACGATCATCCCGCCGATGGCGGTGCAGGCGGAGGGTCGAGCCGTCCTGTGGGAGGACCGGGTGATCCCCGGTCCGGTCGGCGCGCCGGACATCGAGATCACGATCGTGCGCCCGGCGCAGGCCGCAGCAGCACCGGCCCCGGCGGTGCTCTCGATCCACGGCGGCGGCATGGTGCTCGGCACCCGCTTCTTCGGCACCGGCGAGCTCATCGACCTCGCCGAGCGACACGGCGTGGTCGGCGTCGCGGTCGAGTACCGCCTCGCCCCCGAACACCCCGGACCGGCGCAAGCGGAGGACTGCTATGCCGCGCTGGAGTGGATGGTCGCCCACGCGGAGGAGCTCGGGATCGACACCGGCCGTGTCATCGCCTCCGGACAGAGCGCCGGCGGCGGACTCTCGGCAGCGGTCGCCCTGCTCTCCCGTGACCGCGGCGGACCGCATCTGGCCGGACAGCTTCTCGGCTGCCCGATGCTCGACGACCGCAACGAGACCCCGTCGAGCCGCCAGTACGACGGCTTCGGCGCCTGGGACCGGAACAACAACGACACGGCGTGGGACGCGATCGCCGGGGCCGACCGGTTCACCGACCACGTCTCGCCGTATGCGGCGCCCGCGCGGGCGGCGGACCTGTCGGGACTCGCGCCGGCGTTCATCGAGGTGGGAGCGGCGGAGACCTTCCGCGACGAGGCCGTCGACTATGCGCTGCGGATCTGGGCCACCGGCGGGCAGGCGGAGCTGCATGTCTGGGCCGGCGGTTACCACGGCTTCGCCGGGTTCTCCCCCGACGCCGAGGTCTCCCGCGCTGCCGTGGCCGCGCGGGAGAGCTGGCTGCGCCGTGTCCTGCGCCTGGCGGGATGAATGCGCCGGCGCGGGGGGAGCCCGCGCGCATGGGGACACTCCGGGCGATGTTGGTGCTCGGCATGCTGGAGGCGTTCGGGCCCCTGTCGATGGACCTGTATCTCCCGCAGCTGCCCCAGCTCGCCGCATCGCTCGGCACGACCGAGGCTCTCGCGCAGGTGACGATGTCGGCGTGCATGATCGGTCTCGGCCTGGGACAGCTCGTGGCGGGGCCGCTCAGCGACCGGCTGGGCAGGCGCCTGCCGCTGCTGATCGGCGTCGCGGCGTTCACGGTGCTCTCCGCGGCGTGTGCCGTCGCCCCGACCATCGAGCTGCTGCTCCTCGCGCGATTCCTGCAGGGGCTCGCGGGGTCGGCGGGCATCGTGATCTGTCTGGCGATCGCCCGCGACCAGTTCGAGGGCGTCGAACTCTCGCGAATGCTCTCGCTCCTGTTCCTCGTCTCGGGAACCGCGCCGATCATCGCCCCTGTCGTGGGCGGACAGCTCGCCAGGGTCATGGACTGGCGCGGGATCTTCGGTGTGCTGGCCGGGATCGGAGTCGCCCTGCTGCTCGTCGTCATCTTCTTCCTGCCGGAGACTTTGCGCCCGGAGGCGCGACACGGCGGAGGCATGGGGGTACTGCGGACGCATGCAGGCGCGGTGCTGGGCGACCGGCTCTTCGCCGCTGTCTTGTGCGCCTCCGCCGGCGCGGGCGTCGCGTTCTTCACCTATCTGTCGATGTCGTCGTTCGTTCTCCAGGATGACTTCGACCTCAGCCCGCAGAGCTTCAGTCTCGCTTTCGCCACCGGCGCCCTCGCGAGCATCGTCGGAAGTCAGTCGAGCCGCTTGGTCGTGCGCCGCTTCGGCCCGCTCCGCGTCTACCTGGGCGGCGTCACGGCGACGCTCGTCGCGAGCACGACGTTCCTCGTGTTGGCGGTGGCCGGGACCGGCGTGGGCGGCGTCGTGGCGGCGCTCGTCGGCTTCATGCTGTGCGCAGGCCTCGGCGGCCCGAACGGGCAGACGCTCGCCCTCGCACATCACGGTGCCAGAGCCGGGACGGCATCGGCCCTGCTCGGTATGTCGTCGTTCCTGTTCGGCCCGGTGCTCGCCCCGGTGGCCGCCGGGATCGGAGGCACGAACGCCGTCACGATGGCGGTCACCATGGCCCTGGCCGCCGCCGTCGCGGCGGTCGCCGCCTGGGCCTTCGTCCGTCCCGCCGCACGGGACTGAGGACGGGGACCGCCGCGGCGATCAGCCCGCGACGCTCATCGCGAGGACCCCGATCGCCATCGCCCAGGATTCCACCGCCAGCGGCCGGGCCGCGCGGCCGAGGTGCGCCGCCGGCCGCAGGGTCGTGACGACCGTCCAGGCGACGATGCCGAGGGTGCCGAGGAGCACCAGCGCGCCGAGCGCTCCCGCGAAGCCGTGCCCCGCGTGCCCCGCGGGCGCCGAACCAGGACCGGTCGATCCCCCGGCACCGTGGATGGCGCACAGCGCCATCACGAGCGATCCGAGCGCGCGGTGGCAGCAGGTGGCCGCAGACGCCGCTCCGCGGACGCCCATCGTGCCGATCATGCCGGACACGAGCAGCAGGGCCCCGACCAGCAGGGCACCCAGCGGTCCCGTCCTGCCCGTCGCCACCACCAGCATCCCCACCGCCATCGCCACCGCGGCCTGCCGCCCCTGCCACGGCACAGCGCGCCGCGCAGCAAGGCACGCGCCGGCCGACACGAGTGCCGCCGCCGCCATCAGCCACGGCGCTGTCGGGAGCAGAAGGTCCACGGCCGAAGTATATTGATCGATCGCTCAAAAAAGCGAGACCCCTCCGCGATGCGACACAATGAGCACGTGCCCCGCATCGTCGACCATGACGAGCGCCGTCGGCAGATCGCCGAGGCGCTGCTCGTCGTCGCCGCCAGGGACGGCCACGAGAGCGTGTCGTCGCGGGCGGTCGCCAAGGAGCTCGGCGTCGCCACCGGTGCCCTCTGGCACTACTTCGACGGTTTCGACGACGTCGTCCGCGCCGCGGCGGCCGAGGTCACCCGCCGCACTGGCGAGCGCATCGCCGCAGCGACGGACGGACTCCGCGGCCTCGCCCGCCTGCGCGCCCTGATGGGCGAGGTGCTCCCCGTCGACGAGGGCACCCGCACCGAGGCGCACGTCGTCGTCGGCTTCTGGGGCCGCCTGGCCACTCTCGCCCCGACCCCGGACGCCGGGGCACCGACCCTTGCAACCTGGCAGGGCAGCATTCGGGAGGCCCTGGACGAGGCGGTGGCCGACGGGGAGTTGCACCCCGAGACCCCCACCCGCGATCTTCTGGCCCTCCTGCGGTCCATCACATACGGCCAGCAGGTCGTCGAGGTCACCGAACCGCAGACCCCGGCCAGGCACTTCGCGGTGCTCGACAGCATCCTCGCCCCCTGGCGTCGCTGACCTCGGCTCCCCACGGGCTCGACGGTTGTGCCCCCGCGCGCGCCGTCGTATCATCGTGCCAACCCGTTTATTGAGCGTTCGCTCGAAAATAGTGAGGTCGATGATGTCCGCGCACTCCCCCCAGCCCGTCTCCCTCGAGCCGATCGCCGTCCCGCACCCGCTCGACCCGCTCACCGGCGCCGAGATCGCGGCCGCCCGCGCGGTGCTCGACGCCGCGGGCCTGCTCACGGCGACCACCCGCGTGCCGATGCTGCTTCCCGACGAGGCGACGAAGGAGGAGCTCGCCGCCTGGCGCCCCGGCTCCCCCATCGATCGCCGCGTCGACGTGACGCTCCTCGACACCGCGACCGGCACCGCGACCGAGGCGATCGTCTCGATCACCCGCGGCGAGGTCGTGCACCAGGAGCGGGTCCCGAACGACGCCCCGCCGTACGGCCAGCCCCAGTACCTCTTCGAGGAGTACGAGCGGGCGGAGGCCATCGCCAAGGCGTCCCCCGACTGGCAGGCTGCCATGCAGCGTCGAGGACTGGAGGACCACATGGCCCTCGCCTTCTGCTCTCCCCTGGCGCCGGGGTACACCGGGCGAGCCGACGAGGTCGGTCGCCGTGTGATCCGCTCCCTCACCTTCCTCCGGTACGACGAGCAGGATTCGCCGTGGGCACACCCCGTCGAGGGGCTGATCGTGCACATCGACCTGACGACGAACAGCGTGATCCGCGTCGAGGACGAGGGCGACGTGCCGGTCCCCGCCGGGCACGGCAACTACTACCCGGAGGTGCAGGGCGCGGCGCGGACGACGCTGAAGCCCATCGAGATCACCCAGCCGGAGGGGCCGAGCTTCGCCGTGTCCGGATCGCTCGTCGAGTGGGAGGGCTGGTCGATGCGCGTGGGCTTCAACGCCCGCGAGGGCCTGGTGCTTCACGACGTGTCGTTCCAGGGGCGCTCCGTGCTGCACCGGGCGAGCGTGCCCGAGATGGTCGTGCCGTACGGCGACACCGCTCCCGGGCGCTTCTGGATCAGCTACTTCGACGCGGGCGAGTACCTCCTCGGCAAGAACGCCAACCACCTGGAGCTCGGCTGCGACTGTCTCGGCGTGATCCGGTATCTCGACGGCTACGTCGCCGACGACCACGGCCACCCGGTGCGCATCCCGAACGTGATCTGCATGCACGAGGAGGACTTCGGCATCCTCTGGAAGCACACCGACCTCTCCGGACGCTCCGACGTGCGGCGGTCGCGGCGCTTCGTGGTGTCGTACTTCTCCACGATCGGCAACTACGACTACGGCTTCTACTGGAACTTCGGCCTGGACGGCTCGATCGAGGTCGTCGCCAAGGCCACGGGCATCGTGTTCGCCGGCGCCGGGGAGCCCGGCATCCGCCAGAAGCATGCCACCGAGCTCGCCCCCGGCGTCTTCGCCCCGGTCCACCAGCATCTGTTCTGCGCCCGACTCGACGTCGCGATCGACGGCCAGGACAACCGTCTCGTGGAGGTCGACGCGCAGCGCGTGCCGATGGGGCCGGACAACCCGTTCGGCAACGCCTTCACCTGGTCGGAGACGGTGCTGGAGACCGAGCACGCCGCACGGCGCGAGGCCGACTCCTCCGCCGCCCGAGTGTGGGAGGTGCAGAGCGCCTCACGGACGAACCACGTCGGCCGCCCCACCGCCTACCACCTCGTGCCGGAGCCCACCGCCCTGCTGATGGCCGACCCGGCCTCCTCCGTCGCCGCGCGCGCCACCTTCGCCACCAAGCACCTCTGGGCGACGCGGTACGAACACGGCCAGCTCTGGCCCGCGGGACGCTACCCCAACGCGCACCAGGGGGGCGGCGGTCTCCCGGAGTACACCGAAGGCGACCGCCGGATAGACGGCGAGGACATCGTGCTGTGGCACACCTTCGGGCTCACCCACTTCCCGCGCCCGGAGGACTGGCCGATCATGCCTGTGGACTACGCCGGCTTCTGGTTCAAGCCCTACGGATTCCTCGACCAGAACCCGGCGATGGACGTGCCGGAGTCCTCCCAGGCGCACGGCGGCGCGACGACGACGGCCTGCTGCGGCGGCGGCGCCTCCTGCGCCTGCGGCCACTGACAGCGCACCGGGCCCTCCGCGGAGCGATCAGTAGCGCGCGGAGAAGGCCCCGTCCGCCTGGAGGAGCTGCCCCGAGATCCAGCGTCCCTCGTCCGAGACGAGGAACGAGACGACGGCGGCGATGTCGCTCGGGGTGCCGAGTCGCCCGAGCGGCGTCATCCCGGCGAGGCCGGCGCGCGTCTCGTCGTCCATCCATCCGGTGTCGATGGGTCCGGGGTTCAGGACGTTGGCGGAGATGCCGCGCGGACCGAGCTCGCGCGCGGCGGAGATGACCAGCCGGTCCAGCGCGCCCTTGGACGCCCCGTACGGCAGGTTCCCGGTGACGTGATCGCTCGTCAGGGCCACGATGGCGCCTCCTTCTTCGGCCTGCCGGGCGAAGGCCGCGATGAGGAGAAGGCTCGCCCGCGCATTCACGGCGACGTGCCGGTCGAAGCTCTCCGCCGTGGTGTCGAGCACGCCGGACTCCACGTCGTGCGCGTGGCTGAGGATGAGCGCGGAGAGGGGGCCGTGCGCCTCCACGACCTCGGCGATCAGGCGCTCCGGGCCGTCCGCTGTGGAGAGGTCGGCAGGGTGGTCGGCGTCGTCGAGGTCGCTGGTGACGACGGTCCAGCCGTCGACACGGAGCCGCGGCACGATGCCGGCGGCGATGCTGTTCGCGCGCGCGGCGCCGGTGACGAGAGCGAGGGGCATACCCTCACGCTAGCGGGCACACCGGATCGGGTGCGGAAAGGGCCCCCGATCGCTCCCGCCCGGAGCGTTTCGCATCTTCGGTCGCGGGAGGAGACCGACTCAGGTGAGGGCGGAGATGGCGTCGCGGAGGATGCCGTCGGCGGCGCCCAGCGCCGCCGTCGCCGTCTCGGCGGAGGCACCGGTCGCGAGCAGGAGCAGGGCGAGCTTCACGGAGCCGTCCGCGGCCCGCAGGGCTTCGGCCGCCGCGTCGACGTCCACCCCCGCGAGTTGCGACACCGTACGGATCGAGCGGGCGTGCAGCTTCTCGTTCGTCGCGAGAAGATCGACCATCACCCCGCGGTACGTCTTGCCCAGCTTGATCATCGAGAGCGTGGTCAGCATGTTGACGACGAGCTTCTGCGCCGTGCCGGACTTCAGTCGCGTCGACCCCGAGATGAACTCCGGCCCTGTGACCACCTCGATCGCGATCTCGGCCTCCGCCCCGATCGCCGACCCCGCGTTCGACGCGATCGCCACGGTGAGGGCGCCGACGCCGCGGGCGTACCGCAGACCGCCGACGACGTAGGGCGTGCGCCCGGACGCCGAGATGCCGACGACGGTATCCCGTTCGGTGAGCTCCAGCTCGCGCAGCGCCGTGGCCGCGGCCTCGTCGTCGTCCTCCGCGTTCTCCACCGCCGAACGGATCGCCGTCTCGCCGCCCGCGATGAGTCCCACGACCATCGACGGGTCGGTGCCGAACGTGGGCGGGCATTCGCTCGCATCGAGGACGCCGATGCGCCCTGCCGTTCCCGCGCCGAGGTAGATGAGGCGGCCCCCGCGACGGAACCGCGCGGTGATGCCGTCCACTGCCGCGGCGATCTCCGCCGTCCGCCCCGCCACGGCCTCGGGCACGCGACGATCCTCGGCGTTCATGCGCTGCACGAGCTCGGTCGTGCTGAGCAGATCGAGATCTCCCCGCTCGGTCGTCGAGGCCTCGGTGTCGAGACTCGAGAGTTCGGCGAGGAGGGTGGTGAGGCGGGCGTCATTCGGCACGGTGCACGGACCTTTCATGGGGGAGATCGAAGCGGCGGGTCAACAGCAGCGCGCCGTCCATGGCGTCGCCCTCCGGGGGGACGACCCGGCGCCCGCGCCCCTCGAGGGCGCGGGTGAGCGCGGCGCGGAAACCGTCGTGTTCGGTGAGGCCGCCGTGGAGCGCGACGTCGGCGGTCGCCCCGGAGGCCGCGGCCGCGGTCGCCGCGAGGAGACGGACGGCCTCCTCGACGATCGCGACGGCGACGTCGTCGCCGTCGTCGGCGGCCGCGAGCACGAGAGGCGCGAGGGTCGCGAGGCGGCGGGCGAGCGGACCGTCGGCGGCGAGCCAGGCCTGCACGGTGCCGGGAGCTCCGACGGGCCCGGCGACCGCGCGGGTGAGAGCCGTCGGTCGAGCGAGACCGTCGTGGGCGCGGAGCACAGCGCGGAGGGCTTCGCGACCGAGCCAGGAACCGCTGCCGAAGTCGCCGAGTTCCGGTCCCCAGCCGTCGACGAGACGGGCGCCGTTGTCGTCGACGCCGAGCGCCACGGCTCCCGTGCCGGCGATGAGCAGGACGCCCGCTCCGCCGCCGAGGGCTCCGGCATGGGCGGTGACGACGTCCGAGGCGACCGCCACGCGGGCGCCCGTCCGCGCCGCGAGCGCCGTCGCCAGCGCCGACGCGGCCTCCGGAGCGAACCATGCTCCCGCCGCGCCCACTCCGAGCGTGCCGATGCCCTCGACACCGGCGAGCAGCGGCAGGATCGCGGCGAGCGCCGCGTCCACACCGCCCGCCGCAGCGAGTCCTGGCGCTCCGATGCCGGCGCGCTCCTCGGCGGTCGACCCGTGCACGACGAGGCGGCAGCGGGACTTACCGAGATCGACCGTGACGGTCGTCGCGCTCATCGGGGCTCCTCGGATCGGCGATCAGGAAGAAAAGCAGCTACACAACACGTAGACTTGCTGAAAAGAATTTACCACCCTGTCCCGCCGTCCCCGGAGGATCGCGTGAGCATCCAGTCGACGATCGAAGCCGCCGCGGCGACTCTGCCCCCGTCGCTCGCGCGCGTGGCGACCACCGTCAGGGAGAATCCGAGCCTCGTTGTCGACAGCACCATCAGCGAGCTGGCGACCGAGTGCCACACGTCGGTCGCGTCCGTCGTCCGGTTCTGTCGCGCGATCGGCTTCAGCGGGTACGCCCCGCTGCGCATGGCCCTGGCCACGGAGCTCGGCAAGGAGGCGGCGCAGTTCTCCGCTCGCGGCGCCTTCGGCTCGGAGATCTCGGACGAGGACACGCTCGAGGAAGCAGTGTCCAAACTCGCCGGTCTGGAGCTCCTCGCGATCGAGGAGACGGTCGGGAACCTCGACTTCGCCGTGCTGTCCGCCACCGTCGCGGCGATCGACCGGGCCGACCGCATCCTCCTCTACGGCATCGGCGCGAGCCAGTTCGTCGCCGAGGACCTGGCGCACAAACTCCTCCGCGTCGGCCGCAACGCCCATGTTCTCGCCGATCCGCACGAGGCGATCGCCGCCGCGGTGCTCCCCGTCGGCACGACCGTCGCGATCGGCTTCTCGCACGCCGGGTCCACGATCGAGACCGTGCGCTTCCTCGAAGCCGCCGGAGCGACCGGAGCCACGACCGTCGCGGTCACATCCGCGAAGGACTCCCCGCTCGCCCAGGTCGCCGACCACGCTCTGTTCACGGAGGTGCGCGAGTCGGCGTTCCGCGCCGGCGCGATGGTGAGCAGGATCGCGCAGCTCGCCCTCGTCGACTGCCTGTTCATCGGGGTCGCCAAGCAGCGATACGCCGAGACGGTCGACGCGCTGCAGCGCACCCGCCAGGCGACGCACCTCCTGCGCGACTGAGGCCCGCGGGGTCGGCACCCTTCAGCCGGATTCAGCGCGCGGAACGGCGAGGCCGTCGGGGTGGGTCGCCGGGCTGCCGAGCGACCCCACGGTGCGCAGGAACACGATGATCCAGCTGAAGATCAGCACCGCCGCGATGAGCTCGACCGCGGTGAGGTTGTAGTAGCCGACGGCGAAGAACGCGCCGAGCAGCACGATGACGAGCACATACGCCCAGCCGAGGCCGACGAACACCCGCGGGACGCTCCTGACGAACCACGGCAACCCGACGACCACCACCGCGAACACGACGGCCATACCGGTCGCGACGGTGTTGTGCACCAGGAAGAACTCGTCCACCGGGAAGATGCCCACGCACGCGAGGAAGATGCCCATGAGGATCAGGCCGCCGCGCACGATCGTCCGGCCGCGACGGTCGACGGGATCGTCGACGGGCAGCCCCGCGGTCGCATAGCGCGAGATGGTCGTCACCATGATCCCCGCGATGATGAGGGTCAGGTTGAAGGCGACCGAGGCGCTGTTGCTGCTCATGCCCAGCGCGGACAGGTTGTCCCGCCACCAGTGCACGTCGCTCGACGCCAGCATCGCGGCGAACGCGCCGACCACGAGGAACACCGCCAGCACCAGCGACAGCACCATCGGCGTCAACGCGACGGCGCTGAGGAACGCGACGTAGCCCGTGAGCGCGAACGCCACGGCGACGAGGATCGCCCCGGGGAACGGGAACACCGGAGCGTCCACGAAACTCCGCTCCAGCAGTTCCGCGACACCGAGCCAGCCGAGAGCGGCGATCGCGGCGTGGGCGAAGGCGATCGCGGCGAGGTCGTACCAGCGGAGCCGGTCGCCGGGCACGGCGAATCCGTCACGCGCGACGGTGGGATCGGGCCGCGGAGGCCGTACGGCGAGCCGCCCCAGGGCGAACGCGAGGGCGGCGGTCACCGCGCCGCCGTACGCGGCGAACATGCCGATCGAGCCGGAGCCGCTGATGGAGAGCTCCCGCCCCCAGAACACCGGCAGGGCGACGGCGAACCCGGTCACGAGGAAGGCGGCGCCGACGATCAGCGCCGTCGCCTCGAACACCGCGTCCGAGGTGGCGGGCCCCCGCACCTGCCGGAGCACCCGAAGGACCCGCTGCAGCAGCGTCGACATCATCCCGTCCGTCACGGCTCACATCCTAGAAGGCATCCCCGCAGGATCGTCGCCGGTGGTAGCATCACGGAACGGATCGTATACAACGTCGTCGTTCCCACCAGCCCGAGGTGATCAGTCATGAACGGTGCCCTCACCACCCCCGCCGAGTCGGTGTCGACCCTCGTCGCGCGCAACATCAGCGAGTTCCGCGCTGCCGTCTCGGAGTCCTTCGTTCCCCTGCAGGTGTCGAGTGCGGGCGCCGACCAGTTCCGCGGGGTGATCCGCGGAGCCGCCGTCGACGAGGTCCACGTCAACGACATCCGGGCGACGTCGCACGTCGTCGAGCGCACCACCGAGCTCATCGCGCGCGGAGACCGCTCGTACTTCAAGGTCAGCCTGATGCTCGCCGGCACTGGTCTGCTCATCCAGGACGACCGCGAGGCCGTACTGCAGCCGGGCGACCTGGCCGTCTACGACACCGATCGGCCGTACTCCCTCGTCTTCGACCAGGACTTCCGCACCATGGTGGTCATGTTCCCCAAGCACCTCATCAGCCTCCCGGCAGACATGATCGGGCAGCTCACCGCCGTCCGCATCTCCGGGCAGGAGGGGCTGGGCGGGATGGTCGTGCCGTACCTCACGCAACTCGCCGGCAACCTCGACGAGCTGGCCGGCACGACGGGAGCCCGACTCGCGCACAGCGCCCTCGACCTCGTGACGACCGTGTTCACGCGGGAGCTCGGACTCGACCGGGTGTCGGCCGACCCCCACCGGGCCCTCATGCAGCGGATTCGCTCCCACATCGACCGGAACCTCGCGTCCACGGACCTCGGTCCGGCCTCGATCGCGGCCGCCCACTTCATCTCCACTCGGCACCTGCACGGACTGTTCCAGGAGCAGGGGGTCACCGTGTCGACGTGGATCCGCACCCGTCGCCTCGAACAGTGCCGCCGCGACCTGCTCGACCCCATGCTCGCCGACCGTCCCGTCGCCGCGATCGCCGCCCGCTGGGGCTTCGTCGACGCCGCTCACTTCAGCCGCGCATTCAAGACGGCGTTCGGCGTCTCCCCAGCGAATACCGCACCACCCACTGACCCCGCCCCGTTCTCCCCCGCCCGTTCGCCCCGCCCGTTCGCCCCGCCCGTTCGCCCCGCCCGTTCGCCCCGTTCTCCCCATCGCCGCGCGCCGGATCAAAACCGTCCCGCCAGCGCCCGCCCCGCGCACGTTCCTGATCCCGCACACTTCTCCCCCGCCCTCCGCACCCCCGTGCGAGATCAGAAACGCACCCCGCCCGCGTCGGGAAGGGTCGGTTTGCATCCCGCACCGACGAGCCGCACGAGGCGCGAGAGGGCACTGCGCCCGCGTGCGGGATCAAGAACGCTCCCCGCACGCGTCTGACGGGGACGGTTTGCATCCCGCACTGACGTGACAGCGCAGGGCCCGTACGGGGTCGCACACGAACCACACCCCCGTCCGGCACGAGCACTGTCGATCCCGCACCGACGAGCCGCGCACGAGGTGTGGTGAGGGGGGAGGCAGCCCGCCTGCGGGATCAAGAACGGACCCGACGCGCGTCTGGTGGGGACATTCTCCGCCCCGCACCGACGCGATGGCGCCGGCGACCCGGTACCGGCATCGGGCCCTGTGCGCGCATCAGCCCTCCGCGCGGGATCAGGAACGCACCCCATCTCCGACCGGCGGGGACGATTTGCATCCTGCACAGACGCCGGCGCGCGCCGGATGGCCGTGCGGGATCAGGAACGGGCCGCCGTCGGGCGGGACGGGGGCGATTTCGATCCCGCGAGCGACGGGAGCGGGACGAGACGGGAGCGGGACGAGACGGGGAGCGGGACGAGACGGGGAGCGGGACGGGACGGGGGCGGGACGAGACGGGGGGCGGGACGTGACGGGGGCGGGACGAGACGGGGACGGACTTGCCCGGGAGGGCACGCCGGTTGACTGTCGGCGCGGGATGGACTCCGCGCGCTTGAGCACGCGCCCGACCGCGCCGGAGCATGAGGCAAGCGCATCGCGACGACGCGGTGCCCGGGGCGACGAAGCCCCGCCGAGTGCGACGTCAGGACTCCCATGACCGACATCTCCGCCGATCCCGCGCTGGACGAATGGCGCACGTACGACGAGTTCGCCGCAGGCATCGACACGTTCCGCCTGCCGAGCACGATGCTCGCCGGAACCGCCCTCACGCTCACCCTCGACGACGGCACCACCCTCGCCCTCCGCTTCGACGAGGACTCCGTGGCCTGGGAGGGGTTGGGCTCCTCGGGCCGCGACCCCTACGACGCGGTCCGCGTGCGCGACGACGTCGTGTTCGTGAACGTCCCCTTCGAGTCCCGCGAGCGCGAGGCCCTCACGGTCGTCTTCTCCGCCACGACACACCGTGCCACGGTCATCCGCTCCCGTATCGCCGCGGAAGCCGTCGAGGGCACCCCGCAGGTCGGACAGGACTTCTGGGCCGCGACCACCGACGTCGGCCCCGCGACCGGAGAGGTCCCCGGTCCGAGCCGCGACCTCATCGGCAAGCGGAACATCTACCGCTACAGCCCCCACCACCTGTACGAGCACGTGTACGTCTCCAGCCAGCGCTACGCGTGGCAGTGCCTCGAGGGCGTCCAGCGCGGTCACGGCGACATGGACCTCTCCACGGTGTGGAAGTTCGCAGACGGCCTCTACCTGTTCTGCTTCCGGGAGTTCCGGATCGCGGTGGCGAGCGTCTGGCTGCACGACCTCGGCTACCAGCTCATGACGACGGGGATCTTCCTCGGACTCAACGGCGACGGCGAGTCCGAGCACTCCCGCGCGGGCGGACACATCTATCCCCTGGGCGCCGTCGCCTACCCCGACGCACAGCCCGTCTGACCCATCCACGGGCCCTTCGACAGGCGCAGGGACCCACGCAACGACAGGCTCGGGGAGCCGGAACGGAAAGAGAGCACATGAGCAACGCAGACCTGGTCCGCGAGCACTACGCCGCCAACGACCGTGGTGACCTCGACGGCATGCTCGCGCCCTTCGCCGCCGACATCGAGTGGACGGAGGCCGCCGGGTTCCCCTACGCCGGCACCTACATCGGGCCGGACGCGGTCGCCGAGAACGTCTTCGGCCGCATCCAGGAGGAGTGGGACGACTACACCGTCGCGATCGATGAGGTCGTCGACGGCGGCGACGTCGTGGTCGGCATCGGCACCTACTCCGGCACCTACAAGAGCACGGGACGATTCTTCGCCGCCCGCGTCGCCCACGTCTGGCGTGTGGCGGGCGGCGAGATCGTCGCCTTCGAGCAGTTCACCGACACCGAACTCGTGAACCGCGCCCTGCGCGAGTCGTCGACGAGCGCAGAGACCCAGCCTTCGAGCTGACAGCACGACCCGAACAGGAGAGGCAGGAAGCAGATGAACAGACGAGCATCCGGCACCGCGGCGCTCATCGCCGTGGCCGCCCTCGCTCTCGCCGGCTGCGCCGGCGGCGAAGGAGCCGGGGGCGACGGAGCCCCCATCGTCGTCGGCTCGGTCAACACGATCAGCGGACCGGCGACGTTCCCCGAAGCCTCGCAGGCGGCTGCCGCCGTCTTCGACGCATTCAACGAGGAAGGGGGTCTCGACGGCCGCACCATCGAGTACAAGATGCTCGATGACAAGGGCGACCCCGCCACGGCGACCGCCTCGGCGCGGGAGATCGTCGGCAGCGACGGGGCGGTCGCGCTCGTGGGCTCCGCCAGCCTCATCGAGTGCGAGATCAACGCGAAGTACTACGAGCAGGAGGGCATCCTCTCGATGCCCGGAATCGGCGTCGACACGGGTTGCTTCGACAGCGAGAACATCTCGCCGGCCAATGTCGGACCGTTCAACGACATGACCCTCACACTGCAGTACGGCTCCGAGGTGCTCGGCCTCGACGACATCTGCATCCTGCTCGAGATCGCCGGCTCCACTCGTCCGACCTACCAGGCCGCGATCGACAAGTGGACCGAGATCACGGGCAAGGAGCCGAAGTACGTCGACGACACGGTGCCCTACGGCGCATCGGACTACACGCCCTACATCGTCAAGGCGCGGGATCAGGGCTGCAAGGCTCTCGCGATCAACCCTGTCGAGCCCGATGCCATCGGACAGGTCAAGGCCGCGAACGCCCAGGGCTGGGACGACGTCACCTGGCTCTACCTCACGAGCGTCTACAGCGAGAACTTCGCCGACGCGATCGACGACGCAGGCGCCGGGATCTATGTGCCCGCAGAGTTCTACCCCTTCACGGACGACGACGAGATCAACGCGGACTGGCGGGAGCTGATGGAGGAGAACGACATCCCTCTCACCTCGTTCAGTCAGGGCGGTTATCTCGCGGCGACGTACTTCATCGAGGTGCTGAAGGGCATCGATGGCGACATCACGCGGGAGAGCGTCTCCGAGGCGCTGAAGAGCATGGAGCCGATCGAGAACCCGATGGTGGGCACGCCGTACGCCTTCGGGACGCAGAACACCGCCGGCTGGCCGATCATCCTGAAGTCGGGCACGAACGCCTGGGAGAAGGTCGCCGACGACTGGCTCCGGATCGGCGAATAGTCGACCGCGCTTCGACAGGCTCAGCGATCACACACCCGGTCCCTGAGCCTGTCGAAGGCCCCTCACCAGAAAGGACGCCTCATGCTGCAAGGCGCCATCGCCGGACTCGCCGCCGGCGGCCTCTACGCCGTCCTCGGCGTCTGCCTCACCCTCATGTCGCGACTCGTCCGCGTGGTGAACTTCGCCCAGGCTGCGACCGGCATGTTCGGCGCGTTCACCGCCGTGTGGTTCGTGCGCGAGATCGGACTGCCCATCTGGCTCGGCTCGATCCTCGGAGTCCTCGTCGCAGGGCTGCTCGCCGCCGCGATCGGTTTCATCGCCGCGACCTGGCTGGCGGAGGCCTCGACGACGACCCGCTCGGCCATGACGGTCGGCCCGCTCCTGCTGCTCATCTCCCTGTCGTTCATCCTGTTCGGCAACAAGCCGCAGCCGTTCACCCCCATCATCGCCGGACCGGCGTTCTCGTTCGGCGGCGTCGTCATCAGCCAGGTCACCGTCGCGACGGTGGCGATGGCCGTCATCACCGCCGTGGCCGTCCGCATCGTGCTGCGCCGCACGCGGGTCGGCACCCAGCTGCGCGCACTGTCGGAGCGACCCACCACGGCGGAGCTCCTCGGCATCCGGTCCCGGCCGCTGTCGATCGCCGTGTGGTTCGTCACCGGGGTCATCAGCGCCATCGCGATCATCATCGTCGCGCCCTCGCAGTCGAACGACGCCACGAGCTTGTCGATGCTGATCGTCCCGGCCGCGGCGGCCGCCCTCCTGGGTGGCTTCCGGCGGCTCGACCTCGCCGTGCTCGGCGGGCTGCTCCTCGGCGTCCTCGGCGGACTCGTCGCGCAGATCGACGAAGTGGCGCTCGTGCGCAACTTCCTGCCGTTCCTGTTCATCGTCGTCCTGCTGCTCTGGACGCAACGCAAGGAGGTGTGGGATGCCGCTCGCTGACCGCCCTTGGTTCCGGGTCGCCTGGCCGTTCGCCGTCGCCGTCGTCGGCATCGGTGTGGGCGCGCTCCTCAGCGCTGCCCTTCCCGGGTACTTCGTCTTCCTCGCGATCAGTGCCGTCACGGCCGCGATCGCGATCCTCGGTCTCGGCATCGTCACCGGCTCGGCCGGGATGATCGCCCTCTGCCAGCTCACGTTCGCCGCCGTCGGGGCGTGGATCCTCTCGCTGCTGAACGTGATGCAGGCGCCGGGCGGCTTCCTCGTCTGGCTCGTGCTCGGCGGCCTCGCCGCCGGTCTCGTCGGAATCCTCGTCGGGCTCCCGGCCCTGCGGCTGCGCGGCGTCAACCTCGCCGTCGTGACGCTGGGCTTCGCGGCGGCCGCGGACGTCACGCTCGTGCAGATCCAGTTCCCCGGTTCCGCGGACGGCATCGCGATCGAGCGCCCCGCGCTGTTCGGGAGCGACCGGGAGTACTTCTTCCTCTCCATCGTCGTGCTCGCGGTCTGCGGCCTGGCGGTGTTCTTCCTGCAGCGCGGACGCTGGGGGGCGAGTTGGAAGGCGGTCGCGTTCTCCGAGCGCGGCACGGCCGCGGCAGGACAGAGCGTGCGGGCCGCGAAGCTCACGGCCTTCGCCGTCTCGGCGGCCCTCGGCGGCATCTCCGGTGGGCTGCTCGCCGGGCAGGCGCAACTCCCGTTCGCGTCGAGCTTCACGCCGCTGCAGTCCCTCGCGCTGTACGTGCTCGCCATCATGTCCGGCGCCCACCTCATCGACATGGCCATCTTCGGCGGCTTGCTCTGGGTGCTCGTGCCCGAGTTGCTCAAGCGGTGGGGCGTGCCGCAGGACTGGGGATTCGTCGTGTTCGGTGTGCTGGGAGTGCAGGCACTCACGAGCGGCACGAACCTCGGCCAAGGCATCCGCAACCTCCTGTATCGACGAGCCGACCGGCGCACGAAGAACGCGGCACTCACGGCCCTCCCATCGGACGCGGGGACCGATGCGACCGCGATCACCACGACCACGACGGCGACCGTCGACGAGGCGGCCGTCGACGGCGCGCCCGTGCTGACGGTCGACGGGCTCACCGTGCGCTTCGGGGCGCTCACCGCCCTCGACGCCGTCTCGCTGCAGGTGCCCGCCGCCTCGATCATGGGACTCATCGGCCCGAACGGCGCGGGGAAGTCGACCTTCGTCGACGCCATCAGCGGCTTCCTCCCCCAGCACGAGGGCCGGGTGGTCCTCGGCGACCGCGACCTCGCGCGGCTCTCCCCCACCCGCCGCGCCCGGCTCGGACTCCGGCGGACGTTCCAGCAGGACCGTGTTCCCCGGCGCTGACCGTGGGCGCCTACGTGCGCTTCGTGGCCCGACGGAGGCTCGCCGCGGCGGACATCGACGAGGTCCTCGCGTTCTTCGGCTGCCCGCCCGCCCGGGCACGCCTCTCGAGCGTCGACGTCGGTACGCGCCGCCTCGTGGAGGTCGCCGCGAACGTCGCCGCCCGCCCCCGGCTGCTCATCCTCGACGAGCCCGCCGCGGGCCTCTCGCACGAAGAGCATCTGGCGCTCGCAGCACGGCTGCGTGAGCTCCCCGGACGCTACGGCGTCGCGCTCGTCATCATCGAGCACGACCTGGATCTCGTCCGCTCGGTGTGCCCGACCCTCACGGTCCTCGACTTCGGCCGCGTCCTCGCGAGCGGTCCGCAGGCCGAGGTCCTCGCGAACCCCGACGTCGTCAAGGCGTACATGGGAGAGACGGAGCTGCTGAAATGAGCGAACTCGTGCTCGACGGCGTGACGGTGAGCCGCGGCGCCGGACCGGTCATCTCCGACGTCTCGCTGCGGGTCTCCGGCGGCGAGGTCCTGGCGCTGGTGGGGCCGAACGGCGCGGGCAAGACGAGCCTGATCGAGGCGGTGTCCGGCGTGACGCCGCACTCGGCGGGGTCGATCCTCCTCGACGGGGAGCCGATCGACAAGCTGTCGCGGGTGGCCCGTGCCCGTCGGGGGATCGTCCACATCGAACAGGGCCGTGCCGTGTTCCCGTCGCTGACCGTGCGCGAGAACCTGTCCCTCACGGCACGGAGCGCCGGGGAGGTCGACGCCGCGCTGGCGCCTTTCCCGGAGCTCGAGAAGCGGATCGACTCCCCCACGGCACTGCTGTCGGGCGGGGAGCAGCAGATGGTGGTGCTGGCGCGGGCGTTCGCGGCGAAGCCCCGGGTGCTGCTGATCGACGAGATGTCACTGGGCCTCGCGCCCGTGGTGTTCCTGCGGCTGATGCCGATCGTGTCCTCGATCGCCGAGTCCGGCGTGGCGGTGCTCCTGGTCGAGCAGTTCACGCAGCTCGCGCTCGGTCTCGCGCAGGAGGCGGTCGTCGTCGCCGGCGGCCGCGTGTCGTTCCAGGGCTCTCCCCACGCTCTCCAGGCCGACCCCGCCCTCCTCCACCGCGCGTACCTCGGCGGCTGACTCCCCATCGACCCACCCCGTTGCGTTCCTCCCGGCCCCGTGCGTGCGTGCGCAAAGGGCCGGGGCGCGCGAAAAGGGGTGGGTCGACGGCGTGGGGGTTAGCCTGAAGGCGTGACCGAGATCCTTCGCGCCCGCGCCGCCCTCCTCGACATGGACGGCACCCTCGTCGACTCGACCGCCGTCGTGGAACGCCTCTGGCTGGCCTGGGCGGAGCCGCACGGGATCGACCCGGAGACCGTGCTGCGCACCATCCACGGGCGGCAGGGGCATCAGAGCATGGCGATCCTGCTCCCCGAGCGCGACCACGCGATCAACCTCCGAGAGAACGAGGTCATGCTCGCGACCGAGGCCTCCGACGTGGACGGCGTGATCGGCATCCCCGGCGCCGAGGACCTGCTCGCCGCGCTGCAGCCGTTCCCACACGCGGTGGTCACCTCGGCCAACGTCGCCCTCATGACCGCGCGGATGGGTCAGGCCGGGCTCACGGTCCCCGAGCTCGCGGTCACCGCGGAGAACGTGTCCGCGTCGAAGCCGGACCCGGAGGGTTTCCTCCTCGCCGCGCGCACCCTCGGCATCGACCCCGCGGACTGCGTCGTGTTCGAGGACTCCGGCGCCGGGATCCAGGCCGCCCACGCCGCGGGGATGCGAGTGATCGGCATCGGCCCGCACGCCGGAGCCCACGCCCCGACCGCGCACGTCGACGACCTCACCCAGGTGGCGGTCGTCGCGACCGACGACGGCTTCGAGCTCCGGATCGACTGACGCCGGGCCCGGGACGGCAGCCCGGGCCCTGACCCTGCGCTACATCCCGGCGTGGTCGAAGGCGATGGTCGGCACGTCGACCACGTGGGACCCGCCGTCCGCCACGATCACGGCGCCGGTGACGTACGACGACTCCCCCGACCCGAGGAACCGCACGACGGAGGCGATCTCGGCGGGCCGCGCCGGGCGGCGCAGCGGCACGTCGGCGGTGACCGTGGCGTAGCCCTCCTCCCGGGAGCCGAGGCCCGCGTGCGCGGCGAACTCGTCCATCTCCTCGTCGGCCATGGGCGTCTGCACCCACCCGGGGCAGATCGCGTTCACGCGCACGCCGTGGCGACCGTAGTCGCGCGCGAGCGTCCGGGTGAGACCGATCAGGGCGTGCTTGCCGACCGTGTACCCGGCCACCGACGGTCCCGCGAAGAGCCCGGCCAGCGATGAGACGACCACCACCTGCCCCTTGGCCTCGATCAGCGCCGGCAGCGCCTCCCGCGCCATCACGAACGCGGTGGTGAGGTTGGCGCGGATCGCGGCATCCCAGCTCGCATCGTCCGTCTCGGCGACCGGGGAGAAGCCGTGTCCCCCGGCGTTCGCGACGAGCACGTCGATGCGGCCGAACCGCGCGAGGATCTCGGCGATGGCGGCCTGCGCCGACGCGGTGTCCGCCGCGTCCGCGACGACGGGGAAGGCCCCGACGGCCCGCTCCACCTCGTGCAGCGGCTCGGGGCGGCGGCCCACCACGACGACGTGCGCTCCTTCGGCCGCGAACCGTTCCGCGACCGCCGCGCCGATGCCCGTGCCTCCTCCGGTGATGACGACGACACGTCCGGAGACGCTCGATCCGACCACGGTTGCCATGTGTGCTCCTGTGTGTTCTGCGCGCGTGCGCGGTGAGGCCGGACGCGGTCGCGTCAGGCGGGGAATCCTGACCGGGCGGTGTACCCGAAGTCGCTGAGGAGGGTGGTTCCGTTGATCGCCCGGCTCCGCGGGGAGACGAGGTAGGCCACGTGGGCTGCGACGTCGTCGGCGCTCTGCACCGGGAAGGCGGGCGCGTCGAAAGCGGCCGCACCGAGGTCTCCACGGCTCATCGGGGTGTCGACGATGGACGGCGCGACCGCGTTCACCCGGACCCCGGTGCCGGCGAGGTCGACGGACAGCGCCCTCCCGAATTGGACGAGCGCGGCCTTCGACGCGGCGTACGGGGCCATGCCCGGTGAAGCCACGACGGCCGAGTCACTGGCCAGCAGTACGACGGAGGCCGCCGCCGAGGCCCGGAGCGAAGGCAGCGCGTGCTTGAGGACGAGGAACGCCCCGGTGACGTTGACGGCGAGGACGCGGTTCCACGCCGCGAGCGCGGTCTCCTCGATCGGTGTCCCCACGGGGCCGGAAATCCCGGCGCAGCAGACCACGGCATCGAGACCGCCCAGCGCGCGGACACCGGCGTCGACAGCGGCGGCCACCTGCTGCTCGTCCGTGACGTCGGCGGCGAGCAGCACCGGATCGACACCGGCCTCCTGGGCCGCGTCCCGGAGAGCGGCGGCATCCCGGTCGAGCAACGCGACCCGCGCCCCCTCGGCCCCGAGCGCTCCGGCGACGGCACGGCCGATGCCGCTGGCGGCTCCCGTGACGAGGGCCGTCGTGCCGCCGAGCTGCAGGTCCATCGCGTCCTCCGACCGCGGTCCGGCGCCGAGCGGCGCCGACGAGACAGCGGTGTCGTCCCGGTCATCCTGCTCTGCGCCGCGGAGAGGTCGCACGTCCGCCGCCGGGGTGTGCGCGCTGGCACCATCGTCCTTCGCTCACGGTCAAACGCCGGCGCGGAGCGACGAGCAGACTCGCTCTATCGACGATTCCCCTCGTCGTCGATGCCGTGTCCGCACGGCCGTCACCCGAGCAAAGGAGCCGACGTGGCAGAGCAGACCTCCGCACCCACGACGCCGCACCACACCTCCCTCCGCCCCGGCGCCCTCGGCGTCGCCGGCATCGTCTTCCTCGTCCTGGCCGCCGTCGCGCCGCTGACCGGGATCGTCGTCGTCGCCTCCCTCGCCATCGCGCTGGGCAACGGCGGCGGCACGCCGATGTCGTTCTTCCTCGTCGCGGCCATCCTGCTGCTGTTCGCGGTCGGCTATGCCCAGATGTCGAAGCAGCTCGTGAACGCTGGGGGCTTCTACGCGTTCGTCGTAAAAGGTCTCGGCCGCACCGGCGGACTCGTCGCGGGCCTGATCGCGACGCTCGGCTACAACTTCTTCGTCGTCGGCACGATCGGCACCAGCGGCTTCTTCATGCAGACGATCATCCGCGACCTCACCGGGCTCGACGTGCACTGGCTCGTCTGGGGGCTGCTGTCGATCGTCGTGTGCTTCGTCCTCGCGCGGATCGGCGTCGACTTCAGCTCGAAGGTCCTCGGCGTATGCCTCGTGCTCGAGGTGCTCATGCTCGTCGTGTTCGACGTCTCCGTGCTCGTGCAGACCGGCTACGACGTCGCGGCGTTCAGCCCGGAGGCGGTGTTCTCCGGCTCGCTGCCCATCGGGCTGCTCCTCGCGGCGACCGGCTTCCTCGGGTTCGAGGCCACGGCGCTGTTCAGCGAAGAGGCCAAGCAGCCGCTGCGCACCATCCCGCGGGCGACGTACACCTCGATCATCGCGATCGGTGTGATCCTCGGCGTCACGACCTGGGCCGTGGTGAGCGCGACGGGCGTCGCGCAGGCGCAGGCCACCGCGCTCGAGCATCTGCCCACCGGCGACCTCATCTTCTCGCTCTCGCAGCAGTACCTGGGTGGACCGCTCACGACCGTGATGATGGTGCTGCTCCTGGTGAGCCTGTTCGCGGCGATGCTCGCATTCCACAACTCGGCGACCCGCTACCTGTACTCGCTGGGTCGCGCGAGGATCCTCCCGCAGGCCCTCGCCCGCACCCGCCCGAACGGCGCCCCGCAGCTCGCGGGCATCGTGCAGGCGGGCTTCGCGGCGATCGTGGCGATCCTGTTCGCCCTCGCCGGCGCCGACCCCATCGTCACGCTCGTGCCCGCCATGCTCGGCTTCGGCACCCTCAGTGTGCTCATCCTGCAGGGACTCGCGGCGATCTCGATCGTCGTGTACTTCCGGCGTCGGAACGACCCGCGCTGGTGGAGCACGTTCGTCGCACCGGGCATCGGCTTCCTCGGTATCGCGGCCATCTCGATCCTGGCGATCGTGAACTTCAACATCGTCGCCGGCTCCGAGGAGCTCGCCATCCGCCTGATGCCGCTGCTGCTCGTGCTCGCCCTGATCGGCGGCATCGTCTATGCCGCGTATCTCCGCCGCGCGAAGCCCGCCGTCTACGACGGCCTCGCCACCGATCTGGAGCAGTTCAGCACCCGCTGACGCTCCCATCCCGTTCTCCGAAGGAAGGAAACCCCATGACGACCCTGAATCCCGCCGACACCTCCACCTGGCTCCCGCTCGAAGGGCTCGCCCCCGGCTTCGATGCCAACAAGGCTCCGCACAGCACCGCTCTGAGCGGGCGTGAGATCTCCGTCGTCGACGCCCGCGGCACCCGCATCGTCCACCGCTTCGAGGAGTCGACGGTCGCCTGGGAGTACCGGCCCGGCGCGGAAGATCCCACCGAGGCGGCGTCCGATACCGACGACTACGAGGCTTTCGAGGTCGACGACGAGCTCTACTTCGTCCAGTTCCATCACCGCTACCTCCCGAACGAGGCCGTCTCGCTCGTGCTCGACCTGCGTCACGGGCGCTCCCTCGCGGTGATCTCCGAGATCCTCCCCGCGCCGGAGCAGGGCCGCACCCGGATGCAGCATCACTTCGCCCCGGGCACCATCGAGGGCACCGACGTCACCGGCACCGAGGCCGCCCCCACGACCACCCTGATCGGCCGCCGCGTGGAGTGGATCTACAGCGAGGAGCACGCCTACGAGCACGTGTACCTCTCGCCCCGCTGGTACTCGTGGCAGTGCCTCGCCGGTCCCGAGCGCGGGCTCGCCGACACGGACGAGAACAGCGTGTGGGAGGTGCGCCCCGGGATCTACATCTTCGCGTGGCGCGAGAAGGTGATCCCCTGCGCCTCGGTGACGATCGCGGACCACCGCGACGTGAACGCGATCCGCTCCCACGGCGTGCTGTTCGGCCTGGACGAGACGGGTGAGGTGCCGACGCACTTCACGTTCGGCGCACACGGCCGCCTGCTGTCGACCACCCACCACACGCCCGCGCTCGAGCCCGCGACCTTCGGAGACGCCTGACATGACCGACGTCGCCGACCTCCTCGTCACCGGCTCGGTGATCCGTACGTCCGACCGGGCCCGCCCGCGCGCCGAGGCCTTCGCCGTGCGCGATGGACGGATCCTCGCCGTCGGCGACCGCGCCGACGTGGAGGCGTTCCGGGGCCGCCGCACGCAGGTCGTCGAGGTCGGCGACGCGGCCGTCTACCCGGGCTTCGTGGACGTGCACAACCACCACGCGCTCGCCGGACGGACCGAGCTCTTCGAGCTGTCGCTCGCCCCGTCCCTGACGCTCGACGAGATCCTCGACCGGGTGCGCGAGAAGGCGCAGACCCTGCCGGAGGACGCCTGGATCGTCGGCGGCGCCGTGGCCACGACCCTGCTCCCGACGCTGGCGAACACCGCCACGCGGCGGCGGCTGGACGAGGCGGCGGGCGGACGACCCGTGGCGCTCATGGAGGACTCCCGCCACAACCGCTGGGCCAGCACCCGGGCCCTGGAGCTCGCCGGGATCACGGCGGACAGCATCCCGACCTCCGGGGTGACGCTGCTCGACCCCGACGACGGCACCCCCACCGGCGTGCTCCTGGAGGCCGCCGGCATCCCGGTGCAGGAAGCGTACGACCGCAGCGGCGGACTCACCCCGCAGCAGCACGCCGCGGCCTCCCGTCGCGGCATCGAGCTGCTGAACTCCTTCGGGATCACGGCGTTCCAGGACGCGGGCGTCTCCGTCGACATCCTCGCCGCGCTCGCCGGGCTCGACCGGGCCGGCGAGCTGCACGCCTGGGTGGTCTCCTCGCTCCTCATCAACGACGAGATCTTCGGATTCGACCCGATCGGAGCTCCTCTGCTCGACCGCGGCGAGGAGTTCCGCACTCCGCACCATCGCCCGGACTTCGTGAAGATCTTCCTCGACGGCGTGCCGCCCGCCCGGACGGCCTCGTTCCTCGACCCGTATCCGGCCGACCCGGTGCACGGCGCGCACTTCCATGGCGAGACGACCATGACCCTCGACGAGCTCACCGACTGGCTCCGGGCTGTCGCCGCACGCGGTCTGGGGGCCAAGGTCCACTGCACCGGTGACGGGTCCGCACGGCTCGTGCTCGACGCCACCGAGCGCGTGCGCGCGGAGGGCGTCGCGACGCCGGTGCAGATCGCGCACGGGCAGTTCCTGGCGGAGAGCGACATCCCCCGCCTCGCGGCGCTGGGCGTCTCCGCCGACATCTCTCCGTTCATCTGGTACCCGGGCGTGATCCCCCAGGCGCTGGCGGACGTGCTGGGCGACCGGGCCGAACACTCCCAGCCCAACCGTGCCCTCCTCGATGCCGGAGCCCTCGTGGCCGGCGGCTCGGACTGGCCGGTGAGCGAGTCGCCGAACACGCTCGAGGGGCTGCAGGGGCTCGTGACGCGCGCCGATCCCCTCGGCCGGGCCGCGGGCGCGCTGTGGCCCGAGCAGGCGATCTCCGCGCAAGAAGCCCTGGAGGTCTTCACGATCAACGCCGCGACCGCGATGGGGCTCGGCGCCGAGACCGGTTCGCTGACCCCCGGGAAGTCGGCCGACTTCGTGATCCTGGAACGGGACGCGATCGGCGGACCGGCGGAGGAGATCGTGCACACCGCGGTCCTCTCGACGTGGTTCGCCGGGCGCACGGTGTACGAGCGCTGAGCGGGCCGCGCCGTACGATGGGCGCATGCGCCGCTTCCCCGCCTCCGTCTACCGGGTCGGGGACGAGCCCGATCCGCGCTTCTCCCTCGCCAACGAACGCACGTTCCTGGCGTGGACCCGGACCGGCCTGGCGCTGATCGCGGGCGGCGTCGCGCTCGAGGTCCTCGGCCTCGACCTGCACCCGGGGTTCCGGCTGGCCGCTTCGCTGCTGCTGATGATCGCCGGCACGGCGGTGGCGCCGATCGCATGGTTCGAGTGGATGCGGGCGGAGCGTGCGCTCCGGCAGGGACGCCCGCTGCCCGGCGCCCTGTCGGCAGTGGTGCTCGCGGTGGTCGTCGTCACGACGGGGCTGCTCGTCCTCGCCGGCGTGCTGTGGCGCTGACGGAGCCCTGACCATGACCACTCCCGGCACCCCCGCACCCGATCTGTTCGACCCGGGACTGCAGCCGGAGCGCACGGAGCTGGCGTGGCGGCGCACGGCCCTCGCGATCGCGGTCGGCTCGCTGCTGTCGCTGCGGGTCTTCCCCCTCGTGCTCCCGACCGGCGCCGAGGGGTGGGGCCTCGTGCCTGGCGTGCTGGGTGTCGGCACGGCGGCGCTGCTCTGGATCGCCGCGCGGCGGCGGCAGCGCCGGGCGACCGCGGTGCTCACCGCCCGGGCGCGCGGGCCGCTGCCGGGCGGCGGCCTCCCGCTCGCGCTGACGGTGTTCGCGACCGGCTTCGGTCTCGTCGCCCTCGCGCTCGTGGCCGTGACGCTGCTCACCCGCTGACACGCAGGAGCGCGGGGCGATCGCGACAGCCGTGATCGCCCCGCGTCCCCTCGCCGTCCTCCCCTCAGCCGGCGAGGAGGAACCGCGCGCCGCGTTCGCCGATCATGGCAGCGGGCGCGTTGGTGTTGCCGGTGGGCACGGTCGGCATGACCGAGGCGTCGATCACCCGGAGACCGGCGATCCCGCGCACCCGGAGCTGCGGATCCACCACGGATCCGGGGTCGGCTCCCATGCGGCAGGTACCGACCTGGTGGTGGTAGGTGATGGCGGTCCGCCGCACCCACTCCTCCACGTCGTCGTCCGCGACCTCGAGACCGGGGTAGACCTCAACGGCACCCCACTCCTCGGCCAGCGCGGGCTGCCTGCCGATGCGACGGCACTGGCGCACGGAGGCGGCGAGGGCGTCGGCGTCGCGCTGGTCCTCCAGCGCCGCCAGGTCGATGTGCGGCAGGTCGTCGAGCCCGGGACCGGTGAGACGCAGCTCCCCGCGGCTGTAGGGCGTGACCAGACCCGCCATGAGAGTGAACCCGTCCGTGCCGCGGGGCTCCAACTCCCCCCACATCGGCACGGAGAAGTGGATGGGCTGCGTGTCCGGTTGGGCGAGCCCCTCGCGGCTGCGCCAGAACAGGTGGCTCTGTGTGACGGAGACTCCCGGCTGCGGCGGGCCGACGGGCTGCTTCTCGGTCGCGAAGATCACGGGCGAGAGAAGATGGTCATGCAGGTTCTTGCCGACGCCGGGGGCGTCGTGCACGACCTCGATGCCCAGCGCCGTCAGCTCGTCGGCCGGGCCGATCCCCGAACGGAGCAGGATGACGGGCGTGCCGAGGGCTCCCGCAGAGAGGATGACCTCGTCAGCGAACACCTCTTCCGTTTCGTCCCCCTCCCCCAGCCGGATGCCGACCGCGCGGCCGTCACGCACGATGACGGAGTGAACGGCACGACCGGTGAGGATCGTCATGCGATCGGCCACGGGCTGCGCGTAGGCCGTCCACGTGTTGACGCGGCGGCCGTCCCTGATCGTCACCTGCTCCTGCGACACGCCGTCGAGCGTGCCCCCGTTGTAGTTCGGGTTGCGTGGCAGGCCCTCCTCCACCGCCGCGTCGATGATCGAGGCCTGGATGGGTGAGAGCGCGTAGGCGTCCGTCACGGGCAGGAGGTCGTTCTCGATGGCGTCGAAGACCGGCTCGACATCGGCCCAGCCCCAGCCGGTCGCGCCCGCCGACTCCCACGCGTCGTAGTCCGAGGCCGCGCCCCGCACCCAGATCATGGCGTTCAGCGCGTGCGATCCACCCGTGACCTTCCCGCGCGGCAGATGGAGTCGGCGATCGCCGGCGTGCGGCTGCGGCACGGTGAAGAAGTCCCAGTCCTCGGTCGAGTGCCAGAGTTCGCCCGCGCGCGACGGGTCGTGGATGGCCGGGTTCGTGTCATAGCCGCCCGCCTCGACGAGCGTCACCGCGACACCCGCGTCCACGAGGCGCCGAGCCACGATTGCCCCGGACGTCCCGGCACCGACGACGACGGCCGAACGCACCGCGCCGTTGTTCGTGCCGGCCACCCTCAGGCCTTCCGGCCGGGGCCAGAGACGACCTGGGTGACGGCGACGGACTTGAGCCCCTCGACGCCGAACTCCAGCCCGTAGCCCGAGCTCTTCACGCCGCCGAACGGCACCATGGGATGCAGACCGCCGTGCGAGTTGATCCACACGGTGCCGGACTGCATGCGCGCGGCGACCGCGCGCGCCTCCTCCGGGTCGCTCGCCCAGACCGAGGCTCCGAGGCCGACGTCGAGGGCGTTCGCGAGGGCGAACGCTTCGTCGACGTCGCTGTAGCGGATGACCGGGAGCGCGGGACCGAACTGCTCCTCCTGGACGAGCGCGGCGTCATTGTCGATGTCGGCGACGATGGTGGGCCGATAGAACAGTTCGCCCAGGTCGGAGGCCGGCTCGCCGCCGGTGACGATCCGGGCGCCGCGGCTCCTCGCGTCGTCGACGAGGCGGCTGACGATGTCGAACTGCGGGCGGTTCTGCAGCGGACCGAGGACGTTGCCTTCGTCGAGGCCGTTGCCCATCGGCACCTGCTCGGCGATCGCGGCGAGCGCGTCCACGACCCCGTCGTACACGGAGTCGTGCACGTAGAGGCGCTTCATGGCGGCGCAGGTCTGACCGGTGTTGATGAACGCGCCCCAGAAGAGGTCTTCCGCGATCGCGGCGGGGTCCGTCCCGGGAAGCACGATGCCGGCGTCGTTGCCGCCCAGCTCCAGCGTGAGGCGGGCGAGGTTGCCCGCGGAGCTCTCGATGATGCGGCGACCGGTGGCCGTCGAACCGGTGAACATGATCTTGGCGATGTCAGGGTGAGAGGCGAGGCGGGCGCCCACCTCGCGGTCGCCGGAGACGCCGATGAGGACATCGGCGGGCAGCACGTCGTTCATCACGGCGAGCAGCGCCAGCACGCTCAGCGGCGTGTACTCGCTGGGCTTCGCGACGACCGTGTTGCCCATGCGCAGCGACGGCCCGATCTGCCAGATCGTGATCATGAGCGGCCAGTTCCAGGGCCCGATGGCCCCGACCACACCGGCCGCCTTGTAGACGAGCTCCGCGTGCAGCGTCTCGTCATCGACGAGCACCTGCGGCTCCAGGACGGTGGTCGCGTTGGTGCGCAGCCAGGCCGAGCACGCGCCGAGCTCGAACCGCGCGTTGGGACCGTTGAGCGGCTTCCCCTGCTCACGCGAGAGGAGGTAGGCGAGTCCTTCGGCGTTCGCGTCGATGGCGTCGGCCGCGGCCAGGAGGAGATCGCTCCGCTTCTCGTGTCCGAGCGCCTCCCACGCGGGCTGTGCGGCCTTCGCGCGGGCGATGGCCTCGTCGAGGTCCTCGACCGTGGCCACGGGCGCGCGTCCGATGATCTCCCGCGTCGCGGCGTCGGGGATCTCGCGACCCTCGCCGTGCGGGGCCTGGATGCGGGCGAGCAGCGCAGCGGCGGCGGACGCCGCGGAATCGGTGGATCCGGAGTCGACGGCTACGGGAACGGCGGAATCGGACATCGGTGTCTCTCCTTCGAGCGGGTCACGGCGCGGACGCCGGTCTTCTTCTCATTCTCGGCCGCCCCGCGGCACCGTACTTGTCGAGGAGTGCGCCGGAGATGTCCCCCCGCGAAGGATGCGCCCGAGAGACCCCCGGGCCCGAGCCGCGGGGTGCGCGAGCGTCGACGCGGACCTCACGGCCACGCCCGCGCTTGTGCTCCTGGCACGGCGGAGGTCACGATGCACGGAGGTTCTCGGCGGGACGCAGCCTGGCTGCACGGACCGAGGCGAGGGCGCCGCCGGCGCTCGAGACCACGACGCCGAGCAGGACGGCGAGCGGCATCAGCATGACATCGAACACCGGCGCCCACCGCTGGCTGATCGTGACCGCGATGATCGCCATCATCCCGACGAAGAGGCCACCGATTCCACCGAGGACACCGATGTACACGGACTCGACTGCGATCAGAATCCCGATGTCGCGCTCCTTCGCGCCGAGCGCTTTCCGCATGCCGATCTCGGCTCGGCGTGCGTTGACCGCCATGAGCGTCGTGTTGACCAGAGCCGCGATGGCGACGAGGAGCGCGAGAAGGGTGAAGGCGATGAGAGTCGCTTGCACGCCGGCCTCGATCTGGACCCGCAGTCGGCTGTCATCCGAAGGCGCGACGACCGAGATCTCATCCGGAGCGAAGGGGTTGATCGCACGAGCGAGCTGCGACGCGACCTGAGGGGCCGCTCCGGCCAACGTCGTGACGAGCAATGTCGCCTCCGGCGCGAGACTGTCCAAGCCGGGAGCATCCGCACCGAGCAGCAGCTCGCCCCGTAAGAGCGGGAGTCGTGCGGACTCCGTGATGAGACCCGCGACCACGTATCGTTCACCGGCCACCTGCACGGTGGGCGCCAACGCGATGTCGCCGAGCTCGAGATCCCTGGCGAGCAGATCTCCGATGTAAGCCTCGCCGGGCTGGAGAGCACCACGGTGCCACGGCGCCTCGTCGATGTCGACCCTCGCTGCCTCCTCCAGGTCCCCGACCACCATGTGGGGTTGGACCTGCGCCGTCACCGAGTCCGTCGAAACCGCCGTGGCAGCCAGATCCACGACGACCGCGGCGGCTTCGACCCCCGCGACCGCTCGTGCCGCCGAGGGTGCGTCGGCGAGCGGGTTCGAGGACGGCAGTCCCGTGGCCCACCGGGCGGTCACTTCGCGGTTGAGATGAGCATCGAATGTCTCCGACACCTGGGCATCGGCGGACGCCGACAGACCGAGGGTGATGATGGACAGGGCGACCGCGATCACCACGGCCACACACTGCGCGAGCGTCTGGGTCTTCCGCGACGCGATCGACGCCCAGGCATCGGCCACCATGTCCGTGACGCGAAGGAAGGTCCTCGCATCGCCGGGCGTCGCGGCGATGTGACGCGGCTGCATGCTCTCGGAGGCCTCTCTCGGAACCGAGGATCGCGTATCCGAGACCACGGCGCCATCCGAGATCCTGATGACCCGGCCCGCGCGAGCCGCGACCTCGGGAGAATGGGTCACGATCACGACCGCGGCACCCCTTCGGTTCACTCGTTCCAGCTCGTCGAGAACCAGCTCCGTGTTGACGGAATCGAGGTTGCCCGTCGGTTCGTCGGCGAGGACGAGCCGAGCGTCACCGGCCATCGCGCGCGCGATCGCGATCCTCTGGCGCTGGCCGCCGGAAAGAGTGGACGCATTCTGCCAGGCTGCGTCCTTCAAACCCACGGCCGCGAGGGCGCGAACCGACTCCTCCTGTCGCTGACGGAGGGCGACTCCGCGGTACAGGAGATTCAGTCCGACGCTGTCGATGGCGGGACGCCGCTCCAGCAGATGAAAAGCCTGGAAGATGAAGGCGATGTGCCGGGACCTCAACCTCGCCGCCGCGCTGCGGTTGACTCGCCCCGCGCGTCGTCCGGCGAGGAGGTATTCGCCGGACGACGGGTCGTCGAGCAGCCCGAGGAGATTCAGCAGTGTGCTCTTGCCGCCACCGGAAGGGCCGACGATGGCGATGAACTCGCCCTCGTCGATCTCCAACGAGACATCGCGGAGCGCGTGGACTTCCGGCCCGTGCGCTGGCGTGTAGATCCGTGAGACGTTTCGCAGGTGGATCAACGTCACGAGGACCCCACCCGAACCTGGTCGCCGTTCCGAATGGCCGAGGGGGACGACGGCACGATCGCCGCTCTGCCATCGAGAGCACCGAGGACGGTCACCTCGACCTCCTCGAATCTTCCTCCCGGCCGCCTGACGACGACGACGTGATTGGTATCACCTCGCTCGACGACGGCAATGGTGGGGACGAGGAGCGCCTCCTGGTCCACGATGATCTGCGAAGAGACGACGCGCACCTTCGCGTCTGCGGCCCGGAGCGGTTTCGCCGGGACCACCGTGACGATCGACATGTTCTGCGGTTCCTCGTCCTGGGGCTGACCGCGCGCAGCTTCTCGTTCGGAGGTCGACTCGACCGGCGCGATGCTCGAGACGCTCCCCGGAAAGGCCCCGGCCTCCGTTTCGATGGACACCTCGCTTCCTTGAGCGATGTCTGTCAGGTCCGCGGGTGCAGCTTCGAAGGTCACTGTCGTCGTCGCCGAACCGAGGACGATGTCCGTCTCGCCCTCCGCCCCGACCGCGCTGCCCACCGCCAACGCGCTCAGGGAAGCAGACGGAAGCGTCTTGACGCCGAGGATCTCCGAGTGAGGAACGAACGCCGTGGCTTCCCGTTCGGATTCAGAGTCCGACGCGCCGGGGCTGTCGCTGTCGTCGTCCTCCCGTGTGGCCGGAGTGTAACCATTCTTGGTGTACCAGTCCCGAACGGCTCTCTCGGTCTGTGCGCCGAACTCGCCGTCGACGGCGACCGAGAGCCCCAGGCGCGTGAGCGTCTTCTGAAGGGCGACGACGTCAGGGCCCCGATCGCCGACTCCGACATCACGGTAGAAGGCGAATCCCGATCGCACGACGAACACGGGTCGTCCGTTGACCTCGGTCAGCACTTCGCCCGCGTCCACGGCGGTGCCCTGCGCCACCGGGCGACCTGTCACGACGGAGCGCAGCGCGCCGGCCGGCACCGCCAAGCTCAGGGATTCCTGGTTCTCCGCAACGACGCTCCCCGAGAAGGTTCTCTCCCGAACGAGGTTTCCCGTGGAGACGGTGGCGAGGATCGGCCTCGACGCAGGCGGGGCGGTCGCAGCATCACGCTGCGCTGACGATTGGAAGACGGTTGCGAGCGTCCACCCGGCCGCCAGCGCGACGGCAGCCGAAAGGAGGAGGATGGCGAGCGGCTTGACCCGTCTCCCACCTGGTCTGCGCGGAAGCAGGGCGGTCCCTGTCCCGCTGTCGGCGTCGGCAGCGCCGACATCTGGTGGCGAAGCAGCTGCGTCGTCATTCTCTGCCGGATGGTCCAGGCCGTCGCCCCTCGGAACGGATCTCATCTCGATGGCGCGTTCTCCGCGATCGTCGTCTTCAGTTCGTCGACATGCGCGACAGCGTCATTTCGAATCCGGTCGAGCTTGTCGCGATTGTTCGCCACGAGAGTTTCCTGAGCCGACCATTCGGCGCGATAGCGGGCGTCCGCGTAACCGCTGGAGTCACGGCATCGAGCGTCGGCCTCGGCGACGGCGATCTCCTCCGACGACGCCACCTCGGTCGGATTCGAGCCATAGACCCCGAACTCCTGCGCCATCTCCGCGGTGGGCATCTCGCTCCACGGATCTTTCGGCAGTTCGAACGTGACGATGTCCGAGAGACACGTTCGCCAGGCTCGAGCTGCGTCGCGGACGGCATCGTCGGTCGAGATCTCATCGCGCGCCTGAATCTCGAGGCTCGCGATGTAGTTCAGTCCTTCGGCTCCGGCCTCTGTCTTCTCGCTGCGTGCATCTTCACCGCAGGCGTCGAAACGGGAACGAAACCCATCGTCCGGGTCGTACGCATTTGTCCAGGCGGTGAACTCGGTCCACGCAAGGGCGTCGGCGGGGTTCGGCGCGGGGGCATCGTGGTAACCGTATCGGCGCGCCACGTCGACGTTGAAGATCTTGACGGCGCCGCTATTGACAGTCTCCGGCTGAGGGAAATCGGCATCTTGCCAGGGAACCGGCCAGTCGTACCCCCGGCCCTCGAGACACTTCGAGATCAGCAGTTGCTCCGCGTAGTTGCTCAGTGACGGGTTGAAGACCTTGAATTCGTCCAGGGGCATCGTCCACATCGATTGACTCGGCACGACCTTCCGCTCGGGCTCGGGCGCCTGACAGCCCGTCGTCAAGACCACGACACAGGCAAGCGCCGCCACCGAACTGACCGCCCGGCCGCGGCCCTCTCCTCTGCTCAGTTGCACGTGGCGGTCCCCGCCTTGGTCAAGCCGGAAGTGAAGTATCCCGAGGACGCACGATCATTGAAGCCGACGGCTCTCAGGTCCGACTTTCCGGTGCCGCGGAGAATGGTAATGCGCGAACCGGCTTTATTCGGATAGTCGTAGAGATAAGCGGTGTCCGTGTTTCCTCTGTTGAACACAGAGGTCGCCTTGTTGTTGATATTGAAGTAATTCCCGAGGTCGTCGATACACCACGTGAAATTGATGAAACCACCGACCGTTCCCCAGTCGGTCGCGTAGTTGGCGCCGGACCACACACAGGTGCTCCCGGCGCCGCATTCACCGAGGGAGGCACGAGCCGGCGGAGCGGGCGCGAGAGCGCCGGTCACCGCGAGCAGAGCGGCAGCGATGCCGACAATGGCGTTTCTGAACGGACAATTCTTTCGGCCGCTTTTCCGAACCATGCGATTCCCCCCAATTGTCGATGCTCGCGGCCTACGAATAGGCCGCGAGCATCAGGCTAGGCGAGGATCTCGCACTTCTTCAAACAGGCCGTACGGAATATATTGGTCAGATCGCTGTGCAACATATTGGCGAGCTTTGTGGGCCAGATATCCGTCGATGTCCTTCGCCGACAGGCCACCGCCCACCAGCCCAGACTGGCCTGCGGCACCGTCACGCCCGGTCGTAGTCCTCGAAGATCAGAATCGTCCGGGTCGAGCGGATCGACGGAATCGCCTGGATGTCCTCCAGCACGATCCGGCGCAGGTCGCGGGCGTCGTTGGCGCGCACGAGCAGCAGCACGTCGAAGTCGCCGCCGACGAGAGCCATGTGCTCGATCTCCGGGATCGCGCGAAGCCTCGCGCTCACCTCTTGCCACGTGGCCTGCTCGATCGCGAGCGTGACGTAGGCACTCGCGTGATGCCCGAGCAGCACGGGGTCGGTGCGCACCGTGTACCCCGTGATCACCCCGGTATCGGTGAGCCGCTTGATGCGCGCGTGCGCTCCGGCACGGGAGATGTGCACCGCCTCGGCGATCGCGGTCATGGACGCGCGCGCATCCCGCCGCAGCTCCGTGAGTATTGCGCGATCCGTTTCGTCCAGCGCTGCCATGGCACCCCTCTCGCTTCCGGGAAATCCTGACACTTCGGAGGCAATTGTGGCATGCAAAGAGCAATCGTCCACGATTGCATGAGGGATCTTGGATGACTGTCGCACGAGCGGCATGCTGTCCTCATCGAGTTCGGCAAGGAAGGCGGACGGATGCTCCCCCACGACATGCTCCCGCGGGACACCGCGGTACGACTGATCGCCGAGGACGGGACCACCCTCCCCGACGACACCTACTCGCTCCCCGCGGAGGACGTGCTGCTCGCGGCTTACCGCGGCCTCGTCGAAGGCCGCCGCATCAACGATCAGGCTGGCGCCCTCGTGCGCCAGGGCCGTCTCGCGGTGTACCCGTCGTCGCACGGGCAGGAGGCCTGTCAGGTCGCCGCGGCGATGGTGCTCGGCGACGCCGACTGGCTCTTCCCCACCTACCGCGATTCGGTCGCCGTGATCGCCCGCGGTGTCGCGCCCGCGGAGGCGATGGTGCTCCTCAAGGGCGACTGGCACTCCGGCTACGACGTCCGCGCGCACCGTGTCGCCCCGCAGGCCACTCCGCTCGCGACCCAGCTCCTGCACGCGGTCGGCTTCGCGCAGGCGGCTAAACATCGCGGGGAGGACACCGTCGTGCTCGCGCTCTGCGGCGACGGCGCGACGAGCGAGGGCGACTTCCACGAGGCGATGAACTTCGCCGCCGTCTTCCACGTCCCCGTCGTGTTCTTCGTGCAGAACAACGAGTTCGCGATCTCCGTCCCCCTCTCCCGCCAGACCGCCGCCCCTTCCCTGGCCCACAAGGCGATCGGCTACGGCATGCCGGGCCAGCGTGTGGACGGGAACGACGTCGCCGCGGTCCTCGCGGTGCTCACGGAGGCCGTCGACCGGGCCCGCGCCGGGGGCGGCCCCTCCCTCGTCGAGGCGCACACGTACCGCATGCAGGCGCACACCAACGCCGACGATGACACCAGATACCGCGAACGCGAAGAGGTGCAGGCCTGGCTCGCCCGCGATCCGCTGCTCCGCCTGCGCGCGCACCTCACCGCGACCGGCGCTCTGGACGACGAGGCCGAGAAGCGTTTCGCGACCGGCGCGGAGGAGATCGCCGCCGCCATGCGCACCGCTCTCAACACCGACGCGCAGCTCGACCCGGAAGACCTGTTCCGCTTCGTGACAGCGACCCCCTCACCGCAGCGTGAGCAGCAGTGGCATCTCCTCCGCGACGAGCTCGCCCGCTCTCTCCCCGCGGAGACGACGACCGGAGGCCCCCGATGACCATCGCCGAGCACGAGACCCCCGTCGCTGCCACGGGCGCCGACACCGCGACGACCATGACCATGGCCGCGGCCCTCAATCGGGCCCTCGCCGACGCCCTCGCGGCCGACGCCGACGTGGTCGTGTTCGGAGAGGATGTCGGGGCCCTGGGCGGGGTCTTCCGGATCACCGACGGGCTCACCGCCCGCTTCGGCGAGGACCGCTGTTTCGACACCCCGCTCGCGGAGTCCGGCATCATCGGCACCGCTGTCGGCATGGCGATGAACGGGATGCGCCCCGTGGTCGAGATGCAGTTCGACGCCTTCGCCCTCCCCGCGTTCGAGCAGATCGTCAGCCACGTCGCCAAGCTCGGCAACCGCACCCGCGGCGGCATGCGCATGCCGCTCGTGATCCGCATTCCCTTCGGCGGCGGCATCGGCGGAGTCGAGCACCACTGCGACTCCTCCGAGGCGTACTACGCGCACACCCCCGGACTCACGGTCGTGAGCCCGTCCACGCCCCAGGACGCATACTCCCTGCTCCGCGCGGCCATCGACTCCCCCGATCCGGTGGTCTTCCTGGAGCCCAAGAAGCTCTACTGGTCGAAGGGCGAGGTCGATACCGCGGTGACGGCGGAGATCGGCTCCGCGCGCATCGCCAGGGACGGCACCGACGTGACCCTCCTCGCCTACGGCGCCTCCGTTCCGCTCGCCCTCGAGGCGGCGGAGGTCGCCGCGGGCGAAGGCCGCAGCGTGCAGGTGGTCGACGTGCGCTCCCTGTCCCCCTTCGACGACGAGACCGTGACCGCAGCCGTGCGTTCCACGGGCCGGGCCGTCGTGATCGCCGAGGCGCCCGGCTTCGCCAGCGTCGCGTCCGAGATCCAGGCCCGGGTGTTCGAGCGCTGCTTCGAGTACCTGGAGGCACCGGTGCGACGCGTGACCGGATTCGACACCCCCTACGCGCCCCCGAAGTTCGAGCACTGGTACTTGCCCGACGTCGACCGCGTGCTCGACGCGATCGACACGCTGCACTGGGAGGACGACGCATGAGCACGCCTGTGAAGACCGCGACCCGCGTGTTCCACCTTCCCGATCTCGGTGAGGGGCTGACCGAGGCGGGCCTCGTGCAGTGGCTGGTGGCCGTCGGCGACACGATCACGACCGATCAGGCGATCGCCGAGGTCGAGACCGCGAAGAGCGTCGTCGAACTGCCCTCGCCGTTCGCGGGGGTCGTGACCGCGCTGCACGGCACGCCCGGCGACACCATCGACGTCGGCGCCCCGGTGCTCGAGGTCGCCGACCCGGGCGGCGAGGAGACCGCGTCCGCGCCGCAGACCCCCGGCGCGCAGGCCGAGCACGAGGCGTACCGGCAGGAGGAACGCGCGGGATCGGGCAACGTCCTCATCGGGTACGGCACCTCCGCATCAGCCTCGACCGGGCGCCGCCGTCGTCCGGCGGCGCGCCCCCACTGCGGCGGCGCCTTCCGTCCCGGCGCCCGCTTCTTCGGCCGCGCTCGCGTCTCGCGGCCCCGCAACTCCACCGGCACCGGCACCGGCGCTCCAGCCTTCGACACCCCGCGCCGACGGAGCGAAGCCCGCTCCGGTCGCCGTCCGCTCCCCGCTCGTGCGCCGCCTCGCCCGCGACCTCGGCCTCGACGTGCACGCCATCACCCCGAGCGGCGCGGACGGCGCGATCACCCGTGCCGACGTGCTCCGCGCCGCCGTGGACCACGCCGTCGACGGCGTCAGCGCGCATCCGTCCGCGACGGCCGCTCCGGTGCCGGACCCGACCCCAGGCACCGACATCGACGGCCTCCCGGTCCGCAGCAGGGAGCGCCTGTCCCCCCTGCGCCGCACGGTGAGTGCCCGTCTCGCCCGCAGCCGATCAGAGATCCCGGAGGCCACGGTGTGGGTCGACGTCGACGCCACCGACCTCTGGAACCTCCGCGGTCGGATGGCTCCCGACGGCGGGACGGCCCCGTCGATCACCGCGCTGCTCGCGCGGTTCGTTCTCCTCGCGCTCGAGGACTACCCCGTGCTCGCGTCGCGGCTCAGCGACGACGGCTCCGAGCTGATCTCGTTCGACGGCGTCAACCTCGGCGTCGCGACCGACACCGAACGCGGCCTCCTCGTCCCGGTCGTCGCGCACGCGCACCGACTCACGGTCAACGACCTCGACGCGACCCTGCGCGAGCTCGCCGGCACTGCGCGCGCCGGCACACTGCCGCCCGAGCGGCTCCGGGGATCGACCTTCACCCTCAACAACTACGGCGGGCTCGGGGTCGACGGCTCTGCGGCGATCATCAACCACCCGGATGTCGCGATCCTCGGCATCGGCCGGATCATCGAGCGGCCGTGGGTCGTGGAGGGAGCGATCGTGCCGCGGCGCATCGTCCAGCTCTCGCTCGTGTTCGACCACCGTGTCTGCGACGGCGGATACGCGGCGGGATTCCTGCGCCGCGTGGTGGAGCTCATCGAGCACCCACTGCGCGCCTTCGGGCGGGTCTGAGCACCACGTGCGCGGCGAACCCTCGTGAGCGGGGCGTCGATGCGCTACGCTCGGCGATTACTGACCGATCATTCGGTAAGTCATCGCCGACGTACCCGCGTCGACGCCCCCTCGCAGAACAACGGAGTTCGCATGACCTCAGCCACCGCAGCCGCATCGTCGACCGGAAGGATGCCCGCCGAGGAGCGGCGCGTCCTCGCCGGCACCCTCGTGGGGACGTCGATCGAATGGTACGACTTCTTCATCTACGCCCAGGCGGCGGGCCTCGTGCTCGCCCCGCTCTTCCTCGCCCCCATCGCGGAGTCGAGCCCCGGGCTCGCTCAGGTGCTCTCCTTCGCGACCATCGGCATCTCGTTCCTGTTCCGCCCGCTCGGGGCGATCATCGCCGGCCACCTCGGTGACAAGCTCGGCCGGAAGAAGATGCTCGTCTTCACTCTCGTGATGATGGGGCTGTCCACCTCCCTCATCGGCGTGCTGCCGACGTACGCCGCCATCGGCGTCGCCGCGCCCATCCTGCTCATCCTCCTGCGCATCCTGCAGGGCTTCTCGGCCGGCGGCGAGTGGGGCGGTGCCGCCCTGATGGCCGTCGAGCACGCCCCGTCGGCGCGCCGCGGACTGTTCGGCGCGTTCCCGCAGATCGGCGTGCCGGTCGGCATGATCCTCGCCACGTTCACGCTCTGGGCCCTCACCAGCTCGATGTCACCCGAGGCCTTCCTGGAGTGGGGCTGGCGCATCCCCTTCCTGCTCTCCATCGTGCTGATCGCCGTCGGTTACGTCATCCGCCGCGCCGTCGACGAGAGCCCCGTGTTCGAGGACCTCCGTCGCCGCCGCAAGGAGGCCTCGGCCCCGCTCGGACAGCTCTTCCGCTCCCACACCAAGCAGGTCGTGCTCACGGCGGTGATCTTCATCGCCAACAACGCCGCGGGCTACCTCCTGATCGCCTTCTTCGCGACCTACGCGGTGACGGCCCTCGGAATGGAGCGCCCGCCCGTGCTGCTCGCGACCACGCTCGCCTCGTTCGGCTGGCTGATCTTCACCCTGTGGGGCGGAGCACTGTCCGATCGCCTCGGCCGCATCCGCACGTTCCAGATCGGCTACGTCGCCCTGGCGGTCTGGGCGATCCCGATGTGGTTCCTCATCGACACCGCGAACATCGTCTGGTACTTCGTCGCCCTGTTCGTCATGACCTTCGCGCTCGGGCTGTCCTACGGCCCGCAGGCGGCGCTGTATGCCGAGATGTTCCCCGCGAACGTGCGCTACTCGGGCGTCTCGATCGGCTATGCGCTCGGCGCCATCCTCGGCGGGGCCTTCGCGCCGATGATCGCGGAGGCGCTGCTGAACCAGTTCCACGCCGCGTGGACGATCGGCGTCTACATCGCGGTCGCGTCGATCATCTCGCTCATCGGCGTCTCGCTGGTGAAGGAGACGAAGGGCGTGGATCTCAGCGTCTGAGGCGTCTCCGGGATCGCGGCCGGCCGTGTGCCTGTGCCATAATTACCTTACGATCGGTCAGTAATTCACGACCGGCCGCTCCCGGACCACACCAGGACGACGAAGTCAGGAGATCCGCATGCCAGAGGCCTACCTCGTCGGAGGGGTCCGCACCCCGGTCGGCCGCTACGGCGGCGCGCTCTCCGCCGTCCGTCCTGACGACCTCGCGGCTCTCGTCGTCGGCGAGGCTGTGCGCCGCGCCGGCCTCGACCCGGCGCGTACGGAGCTGGACGAGGTCATCCTCGGCGCCGCCAACCAGGCGGGTGAGGACAATCGGAACGTCGCCCGGATGGCCGTGCTCCTCGCCGGCCTCCCCGACACCGTGCCCGGCATCACGGTCAACCGCCTCTGCGCGTCCGGGATGTCGGCGGTCACGATGGCCGCACAGGCGATCCGTGCGGGCGACGCCGATCTCCTCGTCGCCGGAGGCGTCGAGTCCATGACCCGCGCCCCCTGGGTGCAGGCGAAGCCGGAGAAGGCGTGGGCGAAGCCCGGCGCCGCCTATGACACCTCCATCGGCTGGCGCTTCCCGAACCCGCGCCTGGCGGCCCGCGACAAAGCCACCTTCACGATGCCCGAGACCGCGGAGGAGGTCGCCCGCGTCGACGGCATCACGCGCGCCGACGCCGACGCCTTCGCCGTGCGCTCACAGCAGCGCGCCGCCGCCGCGATCGCCGCGGGCCGCTTCGCCGCTGAGATCGTCGGCGTGGCGGTCCGCGACGGCGAGATGCTCGTCGACGAGGGCCCGCGTCCCGACACGACCCTCGAGGTCCTCGCACGCCTGCGGCCCGTCGTCGCCGGAGGCGAGGTCGTCACCGCCGGCAACTCCAGCGCGCTCAACGACGGCGCCTCGGCGGTGGTCGTGGCGAGCGCCGAAGCCGTCGAGCGCCACGGCCTGACGCCCCGCGCCCGGATCGTCGTCGGCACCTCCGTCGCTCTGGCCCCCGAGATCATGGGGCTCGGGCCGGTCCCGGCGACGGAGAAGGCGCTGCGACGTTCGGGGCTCTCCCTGGACGACATCGGTGCCATCGAGCTGAACGAGGCCTTCGCCTCGCAGTCGCTCGCCTGCATCCGGCGACTCGGGCTCGACGAGGCCCGCGTGAACGCCGACGGCGGGGCCATCGCCCTCGGCCACCCGCTCGGCTCGTCCGGCTCCCGCCTGCTCGTGACGCTGATGGGACGCATGGAGCGCGAGGACTCCCGCTACGGCCTCGCCACCATGTGCGTCGGCGTCGGCCAGGGCGCGGCCGTGATCCTGGAGAAGGTGTGAGCGGGGCGGACGAGCCGCTGCTCGTCACCCGCACCGCGGATCGCGTCGTCGCGACCCTGAACCGCCCCCACAAGCGCAACGCGATCGACCAGGCCACCGTCGACGCCCTGCACGCGCTGTGCGCCGAGCTGGAGGAGACGCCGCGCACCCTCATCCTCACCGGCGCCGACGGCGTGTTCGCGGCGGGCGCCGACATCGCCCAGCTGCGGGACCGTCGCGCCGACGACGCGCGTCGCGGCATCAACGCCCATGCCTTCGTCCGCGTCGCGGAGCTGCCGATGCCGGTGATCGCCGCGATCGACGGCTACGCCCTCGGCGGCGGGGCGGAGCTCGCCTACGCGGCCGACATCCGCCTCGCGACGCCGGCGCTGAAGATCGGCAACCCGGAGACCGGCCTCGGCATCCTCGCCGCCGCCGGAGCGAGCTGGCGGCTCAAGGAGATCGTGGGCGACGCTCGCGCCATTGAGCTGCTGCTCACGGGCCGGACCGTGGACGCCGAGGAAGCCCTCCGCATCGGACTCGTCTCGTCGCTGCACGAGGTCGCCGACCTCCTCGACGCTGCGCACGCCGTCGCCGACCGCATCGCCCGCAATGACACGGCAGCGACCATCGCGACCAAGCGGGTCTTCCGGGCGCCGCGCGACCAGCACCCTGCGGTCGACCTCGAGGAGCAGGCCACGCTCTTCGAGAGCCCGGAGAAGCACCGGCGCATGACCGCCTTCCTGGAACGGAGAGACCGATGAGCACGCCCTCCTCCCCTCCCCCGATCCCTCCGCCCCCGCGCACGTCGGCGTGCTCGGCGGCGGTCGCATGGGCGCGGGCATCGCGCACGCGTTCCTCCTCGCCGGCTCCCATGTCACCGTGGTCGAGCGCGACGACGACGCTGCCGCGGCAGCCGCGGGACGCGTGAACCGGTCGGTCGACGCATCGGTCTCCCGGGGCACGGCGTCCGAGACGGCCGACGCGTACCGCGAACGGTTCGCGACCGGGACGGATGCCGCGCTCTTCGCCGACTGCGCCCTCGTCGTCGAGGCCGTGCCCGAGGAACTCTCCCTGAAGATCGATGCGCTCACCCGCGTCGAGCGGCATCTCGCGCCGGACGCCGCCCTGGCGTCCAACACCTCGTCCATCTCGATCGACGACCTCGCGGCCGTGCTCGACCGCCCCGCCCGCTTCCTCGGGATGCACTTCTTCAACCCCGTGCCCGCCTCCACCCTCGTGGAGGTCGTGCGCGGCGCCGCAACCGCAGAGCCCCTCGTCGCGGACGCTGCCTCCTGGGTCCGCACGCTGGGGAAGACGCCCATCGTCGTCGCCGACGCCCCCGGGTTCGCGTCGTCACGCCTGGGCGTCGCCCTGGGACTCGAGGCGATCCGGATGCTCGAGGACGGCGTGGCCGATGCCGACGACATCGACGCGGCCATGACTCTCGGCTACAAGCACCCGGTCGGGCCGCTCCGGCTCACCGACATCGTCGGGCTGGACGTCCGGCTCGGCATCGCCGAGTACCTCGCGGCGCACCTCGGCCCGCGCTTCGAACCTCCGGCATTGCTGCGCCGCCTCGTCGCCGAGGGACACCTCGGACGCAAGAGCGGGCGCGGCTTCTACGAATGGGACGACTGATGAAGGGAACCCCGATGACCGAGATCCTCCCCAGCTACGTGCGGGGCTCCTGGTGGACGCCCACCGCCGACGCGGATGCCACCGAGGTGCGCGACGCCTCGACCGGGGAGACGGTCGCCCGCGTCTCCACCTCCGGCCTCGACCTCGGCGCGGCGCTCGACTACGCCCGCACCACCGGCCAGGCGGCGCTCGGGGAGCTCACGTTCCATCAGCGCGCGGTGCTGCTCAAGCAGCTCGCCCTCGCCCTCACCGCCCGCAAGGAGGAGCTGTACGCGCTCTCCAGCCGCACCGGCGCCACGGCGCAGGACTCCTGGGTCGACATCGACGGCGGCATCGGCGTGCTCTTCGCCTACTCCAGCAAGGGCCGCCGGGAGCTGCCGAACGCGAAGGTCTACGTCGACGGCGCCGTGGAGAACCTGTCGCGCGACGGCTCCTTCCTCGGCCGGCACATCTACACGCGACTGCCCGGCGTGGCGGTGCAGATCAACGCCTTCAACTTCCCCGTCTGGGGGTCGCTGGAGAAGTTCGCGCCGGCCTTCCTCGCGGGCGTCCCGACGATCGTGAAGCCCGCCACCCCCACCGGCTACCTCACCGAGGCCATGGTGCGGGTGATGGTCGAGTCGGGGCTGCTGCCCGAGGGGTCGCTGCAACTCGTGTCCGGCAGCGTGCCCGACCTCTTCGAGCACCTCCGCCTCGGCGACCTCGTGGCGTTCACCGGGTCCGCGTCGACCGCGGAGCGGCTGCGGGCGCACGACGCGGTGCAGACCGGCGGCGTCCGGTTCACGAGCGAGACCGACTCGATCAACGCCTCGGTCCTCGGCACGGATGCGGCCGCCGGCACGCCGGAGTTCGACGCCTACGTGAAGCAGCTCGTCGCGGAGATGACATCGAAGGCCGGTCAGAAGTGCACCGCGATCCGGCGGGCGATCGTGCCGGAGGAGGCGGTCGACGACGTGATCGCCGCCGTGCGCGAGCGGCTCGCCTCGCGGATCGTCGTGGGCGACCCGCGCGCCGAGGGCGTGACGATGGGACCGCTCGCCTCGATGGCCCAGCGCGACGAGGTGCTCCGGCAGGTGGCACGTCTGCGGGAGGGCGGAGGCGAGCTCGTGATCGGCTCCCCCGAGACCCCGACGGTCCGCCGTGCGGACGGCAGCGAGGGCCCGGCGGAGGACGGCGCGTTCGTGGCGCCGATGCTCCTGCGCTTCGCCGATGCGACGAGCCCGGCCGTGAACGAGATCGAGGCGTTCGGCCCCGTGTCCAGCATCCTCGGCTATCGCACGCTCGACGAGGCGGCGGCACTCGTGGCCCGCGGCGGCGGCTCCCTCGTGACGAGCGTCGCGACGCACGACCCGGAGGTCGCGACCACGCTCGCCGCGGGGATCGCCGCGTACAACGGTCGCGTGCTCTTCCTCGACCGCGACGACGCCCGCAGCTCGACAGGCCACGGCTCCCCGCTCCCGAACCTCGTGCACGGCGGTCCCGGCCGCGCGGGCGGCGGCGAGGAGCTCGGCGGCATCCGCGCGGTGCTGCATCACATGCAGCGCACGGCGGTGCAGGGCTCCCCGGAGATGATGACCGCACTCACGGGCGTCTGGCACCAGGGAGCCTCGGCCCGTCCGTTCGACACGGGCGACGGCGTGCACCCCTTCCGCAAGTCGCTGGCGGAGCTGCGGATCGGCGATCAGGTCGTCAGCCCCTCGCGCACCGTCACCCTCGACGATATCGAGACGTTCGCGGCGTTCACCGGTGACACCTTCTACGCGCACATGGATGAGACGTCGGCGGCGGCGAACCCGTTCTTCCCCGGGCGCGTGGCCCACGGCTACCTGCTCGTGTCGTGGGCGGCCGGCCTCTTCGTCGATCCAGCTCCCGGTCCGGTGCTCGCGAACTCCGGGCTGGAGAACCTGCGCTTCGTGACCCCGGTCTCCCCCGGCGACGAGATCCGCGTCGAACTCACCGCCAAGCAGATCACACCGCGGGAGACCGACGAGTACGGCGAGGTGCGCTGGGACGCGGTCCTGAAGAACCAGGACGACGAGCTCGTCGCGACGTACGACGTGCTGACCCTCGTCGCGAAGGAGCTCACTCCCGCCGCCTAGTTCCCCGAGCCCCCGGTTATCGTCCAGGCCCCGCCCTTCCCACGCGGATACGGCGGGGCCTCGACGCGAAGACGGGGACGCGGGTCAGGGGTGGCGGAGGCCGTCGAGAGCGATCGCGACGACGTCGTCCGCGAGACGATCGGCACCCTCGCGACCGCCGGGGCGGTACCACTCGACGATGGAGTTGATCATGCCGAACGTCAGGCGGGCGACGACGGCCGCGTCGATGTCGGAGCGCAGGGCGCCCTCGGCCTGAGCCTCGGCGACCAGGGCCGTGATGCGACGGTCGAACGCCCGCCGCCGTGTGAGGGCACGGCGCTCCACGTCGGTGTTCCCGCGCACGCGCAGCAGCAGTGTCACGGCGGGGAGCTGCTCCACCAGCACGTGCACGGCACCGCGGAGCACGTGCTCCAGGCGGGCGACGGCGTCGGCGGGTCCTTCGCTGTCCGGGAGGGGCGCGTCGACCACGGCCTCCAGCCCGCTGAGGGCGCTGTCGAGGGCCCGGTCGAGGATCTCGTCCTTGGACCCGAAGTGATGGTAGATCGCCGACTTCGACAGCCCGAGACGCTCGGCGAGCATCCCGATCGAGGTCGCGTCGTAGCCGTGCTCGTTGAAGGCGGCCACCGCGACGGCGAGGATCCCCTGCTGGTCGTACCCGGGGCGGCCGCGCCGCGTGGTCTGCATCTCGGACATCCCCCTCAGTCTCGCACCGCCCGCCGCGCTCGTCGCGGAGGTCGCCGCCGAGATCCCCGCGTGTCAGCGGAGGTCGTAGACGCGCTTGTACTTACCCTCGCTGCGCGGCAAGGTGCCCGGTTCCTCCAGCCGCACGGCGACCGACGAGCCGATGAACACCTTGATCCGCTGCACCAGCACCTGGGCCGCCGCCTCGCAGGTCTCCACGGAGAGGTCGGGGTGGCGCTCGATGCGCACGGTCAGCGCGTCCATCCGGCCCTCCTTCGTCAGCTCCAGGATGAAGTGCGGCGTGAGCTGCTCGATGCCGAGGACCAGCTCCTCGATCTGCGTCGGGAAGAGGTTGACGCCGCGCAGGATGATCATGTCGTCGTTGCGGCCGGTCACCTTCTCCATCCGCCGCATCCCGGGACGCGCGGTGCCAGGGAGCAGACGCGTGATGTCCCGCGTGCGATACCGGATGACGGGGAAGGCCTCTTTGGTGAGCGAGGTGAAGACGAGCTCCCCCCGCTCGCCATCCGGGAGCGCCTGCAGGGTGTCGCCGTCGATGACCTCCGGCAGGAAGTGGTCCTCCCACACATGCGGACCGTCCTTGGTCTCCAGGCACTCGTTGCCGACACCCGGCCCCATGACCTCGCTGAGCCCGAAGATGTCGAGGGCGTCGAGGGCGAGCCGCTGTTCCAGCTCGTGCCGCATCTCGTTGGTCCACGGCTCCGCCCCCAGCACCGCGACCTTGAGCGAGGTCGACCGCGGGTCGATGCCCTGTGCCGCCATCGCGTCCGCGATGGTCAGCAGATAGCTCGGCGTGCACAGGATCGCGTCCGGCTCGAAGTCGCGGATGAGCTGCACCTGCCGCGCGGTCTGCCCGCCCGACATGGGGATCACGGTCGCCCCCAGCGCCTCGATCCCGGCATGGGCACCCAGGCCGCCCGTGAACAGGCCGTAACCGTAGGCATTGTGCACCTTCATGCCGCGGCGGATGCCGCTCGCTCGGAGCGAGCGCGCGACGAGAGTGCCCCAGCGGTCGAGGTCGCCGCGCGTGTACCCGACGACGGTGGGGCGACCGGTCGTGCCGCTGGACGCGTGAATGCGGGCGACGTCCGCCATCGGCACCGCGAACATCCCGAACGGGTACGTCTCGCGGAGGTCGTCCTTGGTGGTGAACGGCAGCCGGTGCACGTCGTCGAGCGTGCGGATGTCGTCCGGGTGGACCCCGGCCTCATCGAACTTGCGTGTGTAGAGAGGGACGTTCCGATAGGCGTGCTCCACGGTCCAGCGGAGGCGTTCGAGCTGGAGCCGCTCGATCTCGGCACGGCTCATCCGCTCCTCGGGGTCGAGTTCGTCGGCCGTCGGCGGGCGGAGGGCGGAGGCGGGGGCGGTCATCGTCGACACGGGGACTCCTCGGGGCGGGTGGTGGGGGTCAGAAGGTGCGGGAGGTGATGCGGGAACGCCCGCGGAACTCGGCGACGGTGTCGCCCTGGTCGTCTACGACCGTCACGTCGTACAGGCCCGAGCGACCGCTGCGGGTGCGGCGAACGGCGGTCGCCGTGAGGGTCTGCCCCGCGACGGTGGACTTGAGGAACGAGATGTCGGCGCCGGCGGCCACGGTCACCCGGTCGTCTTCGTTGCAGGCGATGGCGAAGGCCGTGTCGGCGAGCGCGAACACGAGGCCGCCGTGCGTGATGCGGAAGCCGTTGGTCATGTCCTCACGGACGCGCATCGACACGACCGCATGCCCGGGGTCGTCACGCTCCACAACGAGTCCGAGCATCGCCGATGCCTGGTCGCGCGCCATCATGGCCCGGTTCGGCCTCATGGCGTCGGCCGTGCCCATCGTCGTGTCCGTCATCGCCGACCTCCTCGTCGCGCAGGGACGGGACCACCTCGTCCCGTCCGCCCATAGTAACTGAACGATCGGTCAGTAACGCAAGGTGGCGGGACGACGGGCGACTCACTCGATCGCGAGCGGCGGCCAGAGGGTCGCATCCTCCACGGTGACCCCGGTGATGACGGCCGCGGGGTCCGCCGCATCACGATCGCCGCGGAAGCGGATGACGCCCCCGTCGCGCGTCGCCGACTGGTAGAAGTACTCCCCCGACGAGACGATGCGAATGAACGTGCCCTCCGGGAAGGCGGCAGTCGCCTCCGTCACCGGTGCACCGATGCGGACACCGCCCGTCGCGGGGAGGACGCCACCGTCGGGCTCGACGTCACCCTGCACGTTCGCGATCCCGGCGGTGACCGCTGCGAGCGTCGCGCCATCGTCCGTGAACTGCAGCAGGAGCGTGCTCGCGTCGTCCCCGCTCGTGAGGCGCACCAGGGTGTCCATGCCGCCGGCAGCCTGTCCGGTCGCCCCAGGGATCGCCGCCAGAGCCTCCTCGCGGGTCATGCCCAGTCGGAGCGGACCGACGCCCGTCGCGGTCATCTCCCATTCGTTCCACGGGGCGGCGGGGTCTGCAGTCTCCGGCGTCGGCGTCGCGGGCGGGGTGGCGGTCAGCTTCTCCACGAACGCGATCTTCGCTTCCCGCGCGCGATCGCTCAGGAGCAGCGCGGCCCGCTCGGCATCGAACTCCGACCCGTCCCTGGCCGGCTGCCACAGGTGCACGATGACATTCCCGACCGCGGCAAAGCCGTGGTGCGCGCGCCAGACGCTCTGCCCCGAGCCCATCTCCAGGGTTCCGGCGAACGCCCGGACGCCGTCCGCCTCCGGCGCGGCGACGGCGTCGAAGGTCCCCGCACCCTGCGCGTCGAACTGCACGCACTGCTCGACCGTGGCGAGGAGTTCGTCCATGCGTGCAGCGGCGATATCCTCAGACGGGAACTGCAGGATCTCCTGCTTCCCGCTCGCGCTCGTGTCGTCCTCGTCCAGCCACGGCACCGTCCGTGCGCCGATGCTGCCCATCGAGGCTTCCATGATCAGCAGCACGCAGACCGCCGGGGTGAACTCCGGTCCGCCGCCGTCGGAGTACTGCAGCAGCGTATCCTCGACCTCCGTCGCCGGAGGCGCGGAGGGAAGAAGGTCAGCGACCTCGGCGGGGGTGAGCGCGAACGCGTCGAGTTCGTCGCCGACGAAGGTGAGGGGCCCGGCGTAGGGCTCCGGCGTCGGCGTCTCGGGTGCCGGAGTCGCGGTGGCCGTCGGTGTCGCCTCCGGCGTCGCCGCGCATCCCGGGAGCACAACCAGCACTCCCGCCATCACCGCGGCGAGGAGTCCCGCTCCTCGCATCCCTCTTCTGTCCCGCACCGTCGCCGACATGCACCCTCCCGTGGTCGTGTGCGCCCCGAACGAGGCGCCCCCCAAGCGGAAGAGTAGCGGTCAGCTGCAGCGGCGGACCGGCCGCCGCCGACGTCGATACCTGAACGAGACCGAACCCATGCCGCTGACGGCATGTGCGGTGCCTCCCCGGCTCAGCGCGCGGCTCCGTCGTCGAGCACGAGAGCCGCACTGCGCCGTGCCTCCGCCGCGGTCGCCGCACCGCTTGCCGCCTCGGCAGCGCGCTGACAGACGTCGGATTCCACGGCGTCGAGAGCGGCCGCGACCCGCCCCAAAGCGCGCGGAGTCATCGACAACGAGGTCGCCCCGAGTCCGACGAGCACCGGAGCCAGCGCGGGGTCACCGGCCGCCTCCCCGCAGATCCCGACGGGCTTGCCCGCCGCCCTGCCCGCTGCGCCGACCGCCCCGATCAGTCTCAGGACCGCCGGCTGCCAGGCGTCGTTGAGGTCGGCGAGAGCACTCGACAGCCGGTCGGCGGCCAGCGTGTACTGCGCGAGATCGTTGGTTCCGAGGCTCACGAAGTCCACGACCTCGAACAGCTCGGCCGCCAGGAGCGCCGCTGCCGGAGTCTCGATCATGACCCCCGCTCTGTCGAGCCCCGCGGCACGGCATCTCACGGCGAAATCCGCGGCCTCGTCGACGGTGGCGACCATCGGCGCCATGACCTCCACGTCGGCGGACTCCGCATCGGCGGCCCTGGCGAGCGCGCGGAGCTGGTCGTCGAGCAGTGCGGGCCGGCGACGGGAGAGTCGCAGGCCGCGGACACCGAGCGCCGGGTTGTCCTCGTGCGCGTCGTTCGCGAACGGCAGGGGCTTGTCGCTCCCCGCGTCCAGCGTGCGGACGACCACCTTCCGCCCGGGGAACGCGCGGAGCACCCCGCGGTACGCGTCGACCTGCTCGTCGATGCCCGGCGCTTCCGCGCGGTCGAGGAAGCAGAACTCGGTGCGGAAGAGCCCGATTCCCTCGGCGTGCGCCGCGGCGGCGCTCTCGGCGTCGGAGGGCCCTCCGACGTTGGCCAGGAGCGGCACCCGCGTCCCGTCGGCGAGCCGCCCGCGCCCGTCGAAGGTGATGACGGCGGCCGCGGCCCTCGCCTCGGCGATCTCGGTCTCGTCCGGGTCGACGTGGATCGTGCCGTGGTCACCGTCGACGAGGAGCACGGCCCCCTCCGGGATGCCGGTGGCTCCGGCCACGCCGACGACGGCGGGAAGCCCCAGCGAGCGCGCGATGATCGCGGTGTGCGAGGTCGGCCCGCCGTGCTCCGTCACCAGGGCGACGCAGGTTCCGCCTTCCAGCGCCACCGTGTCGGCGGGAGCCAGGTCGACCGCGACGAGCACGAACGGCTCGTCGCGCTCGGGGATCCCCGGCAGGTCCACCCGGAGGATCTCGGCGATCATCCGGTCGCGGACGTCACGGATGTCGGCGGCGCGTTCCGCCATCCGCCCGCCGAGAGCTGCGAGCGCCGCCTCGTGCGTGGCGGACGTCTCCCAGACCGCCCGCGCCGCCGTGCGACCCTGCGAGCGCACGAGCGCGGTGGCCTCGGCGACGAGCTCCGGGTCGGAGGCCAGGAGCCGGGACGCGTCCAGGATCGCCCTCGCCTCTCCGTGCGTCCGTTCGGCACGCGATCGCAACTGATCGGCGACGGCGACCGCCGCCCACTCGATCGTGGAGGCCTCGGCCTCTCGCCCGTCCGGGGGAACGACGGTCTCGGCGTCGGGTTCCGGGAGTGCGGGCGCGAGCGACACGGCCGTCGCCGCGACCCGCCCTGGACTCACGCCGCGCCCCTGCAGCACCGCCCCCGGGACGACCGCGGGAGTCGGCTCGGGTGCCGCTCCGGCCGCTTCGTCAGCGGCGACAGGGGACGCTGACGCCGGCACCGGCCCGGTGGCGCTCTCGACGGTGTCCTCGCCCGCCGCGACGCCCTCCCCGAAGCCACCGTGGAACAGCGCGGCCAGGCGACCGATCGCGGCCTCCGCATCGACGCCCCGACCGGTGAGTTCGATCTCGACCCCCTGGCGCGCCCCGAGCGCGAGCAGCCGGGTGAGGCTTCCGGCCGCGGCTTCCGGCCCGTCCGGCAGGCGCCGCAGACGCACATCCGCTCCCGCCGCCGACTCCGCGATCAGCGCGGCGGGGCGGGCATGGATGCCGAGAGGGTTGCGCACCCGCACGCGACGGGACACGGTCTCCTCGGCCCCGTCCGGCGCGACCGAGGGGGCGTCCCCCGCGGACACCGGCGCCGATGCTCCCGTGGCGACCTGCGCGTGGGGCGGGGGAAGTTGTCCGGCTTTCGCTGCAAGAGCCGACGTCGCTTCCGCGGCGACCGTGTCGAGGTCGGCTCCCGCCGCAGCGGCCACGACCGCCGCGAGCAGACCCTCGACGAACGGTGCAGGTGCGAGTCGCACGGCCACGTCGCTGCTGCGCAGCTCCACGGCCAGTTCGGCGCTGAGCACGGCGGATCCGAGGTCCATGAGCACGAGCACGCCGTCGACGTCCGCGGCGAGAGCATCGATCGCCGCGGCCACCGCGACAGCATCCGTGCCGAGGATCGGCGTGCCCTCCGCGTCCTCCCCCGCCCCTGCCGCCACGCGGACCTGCACGCCGCCACCCGGCACCATCTGCAGAGCGAGTTCGAGGGCGGCCTCCCCGAGTCGCGCGCTGTGGGAGACGGCGACGATCCCGATCATCCGGCGTCCGCGAGGGCCGCGGCGAGCGTCTCGAAGAGGATCGCGGTGGACGCCGCCCCTGGGTCGAGATGGCCCGCGCTGCGCTCGCCGAGGTAGCTGGCCCGTCCCTTGCGGGCGACGAGCGGCACCGTGGCGTCCCGTCCCGTCGCAGCCGCGTCCGCGGCTGCTCGTGCGGCCTCCGCCGGGTCCGCTCCCCGGCGAGGGCCGCGTCGAACGCGTCGACCGCCGGGAGCCATCGCGTCGAACATCGTCTTGTCTCCCGCCTCGGGCTTGCCTCGCGCGACGATGCCCTCGAGTCCCGCCCGGAGGGACGCTGCGAGCGCAGGGCCGTCGAGCGTCGTCACCGCGCCGGCGGACATGCCCATGCGCAGGAAGAACGTTCCGTAGAGGGGCCCGCTCGCGCCGCCGACCGAGCTCACGAGCGTCATGCCCACGCTCTTGAGGAGCTCGTCGACGGTCGTCGGTGTCGCGGTGGAGAGCTTCTCCCCCACGGCCGCGAACCCTCGGGCCATGTTCGCACCGTGGTCGGCGTCACCGATCGCGGAGTCCAGTTCCGTGAGCCACTCCCGCTGCGCCGTCACTGCGTCGCGGTACCGGGAGACCCAATCGACGAGGACGTCGGTGCTGACGGCCGCCATCACGCGCCCCACCGCAGACCGGGGGTGTTCACGGGGGCATCCCACAGCCGGAGCAGCTCGTCATCGGCCTTCAGCACCGTGACCGAGCACCCGGCCATGTCGAGCGAGGTGATGTAGTTGCCGACCAGGTTCCGCGCGATCTGCACGCCGGACTTCTCCAGGATCGACGCGACCTCGCCGTACATGAGGTAGAGCTCGATCAGGGGCGTGGCGCCCATCCCGTTCAGCATGACGATCGCGGGGCCCGCGGCGTCGAGGTCGGCGAGGATCGGCTCGACGAGCTGCGAGGCGATCTCGGCGGCCGGGGCGAGGGGTTCGCGGTGCCGGCCCGGCTCACCGTGGATGCCGATGCCGATCTCCATCTGATCGTCCGGGAGGTCGAAGGTGGGCTTGCCCGCGGCGGGGACCGTGCAGCTCGTCAGCGCCATACCCATGGAGCGTCCCTGGCCGTTGATGCGCGTGGCGAGGTCGACGACGGAGGCGAGGTCGCGGCCTTCCTCCGCCGCCGCTCCCACGAGCTTCTCCAGCAGCACGGTGAGACCGACGCCCCGGCGCCCCGCCGTGTAGAGCGAGTCCTGGACCGCCACATCGTCGTCGACGACGACCGTGCCCACTTCGATCCCCTCCATGGCGGCGAGCTCGGCCGCCATCTCGAAGTTCAGCACGTCGCCCGTGTAGTTCTTCACGATGTGCAGCACGCCGGCGCCGCGGTCGACCGCCTGTGTGGCCACTTGGACGCGGTCGGGGGTGGGTGAGGTGAAGACCTCGCCGGCGACGGCCGCGTCGAGCATGCCGGTGCCGACATAGCCGCCGTGCAGCGGCTCATGGCCGGATCCGCCGCCCGACACGACCGCCACCTTGCCCTGCTCCTTGGGCGTCGCCCGGGTGATGACGTGGTTCTCCAGGTCGACGGAGAGTTCGGGGTGTGCGGCGGCGACGCCCTTCAGGGACTCGACGAGGACGTCCTCCGGGGCGTTGATGAGCTTCTTCATCCTGCGATCTCCTTTGATGCGGCGTGAGTCTCGAGCGAAAATCCGAAAAGGATTCGTCAATGTCGAATATGCTCGGGGCCTGCCGGGTTGTCAAGATCGATCCGGCGACCGGACCACCCGGCTCGACGACGACCGGAAGGAGGACGCGCATGATCCAGGCGATCGACCGCGCGGCGAAGATCCTCGACCTGCTCCAGGGCGCCCGCCACCTCGGCATCACCGACCTCTCCGAAGCCCTCAGCCTTCCCCCGTCGACGGTGCACGGCCTGGTGAAGTCCCTACGCGCGCACGGTCTCGTGGCGAAGGAACGCGGCGGACAGCGCTACATGCTCGGCCCCACCCTGCTGCGGCTCAGCAACGTGTACCTCGACACCCTGGACGTGCGGGCGCGCGCCATGCGCTGGACTCAGGAGCTGGCGCGACGCACCGGACTGTCCGTGCGCCTGGGCGCCCCCCACCTCACGGATGTCCTCGTCATCCATCACAACCTCCGGCCCGACGACAGCCCGCAGATGCTGGAGACCGGGATGGCGGTCCCCGCGCACGCCTCCGCGATGGGGAAGGTCCTCCTCGCGTACGACCAGGGTTTCCAGCGGAGCGTGCTGGCCGAGCCGCTGCGCAGCCTCACCGGCGATACCGTCACCGACGTCGCCCGCCTGACTCTCGAACTGCCCGTCATCGCGGAGCGCGGTATGGCGGGTGAGGCCGACGAGGCCGTTCTCGGCGAGTCGTCCCTCGCCGCCCCGATCGCCGACGCCTCGAACACGATCGTCGCCGCCGTGGCCGTCGTGCTGCCGACGTCAGAGGCACCGGCCTCCGAGGCGGTCGTGAACGCGCTCCGGGAAACGGCGCGGAACATCTCCCGCGAACTCGGCGCGACGACCTGGCCGCCGCCCGTGGCCCCGGCGGAGGACTGAGAGCCCGCCGCAGGCCCGACGGTCCGACGCTCAGCCGCGCACGCCGAGGGCGAAGGGCAACACCGCGGTGGCTCCGGCCTGCCGCAGCGCACGGGCTGCGACCGTCATGGTCCAACGGCTGTCGATGAGATCGTCAACGAGCAGCAGCGGACCGCCGGGAACGTCGAGGTGCGCCGCATCGAACCGGTCCCACACGCCCGCGAGCCGGAAGACGCTGTTTCCGCCCGCCTGGCCGGACGGTCCGCCGCCTCGCCACTCCAGCGCCCCGAGATAGGGCAGCCGCCCGATCTCCGACAGCCCGCGCGCGAGGGAGTCGACGAGCTGCGGATGGGAGCGCGACGGCATCGCGACGACCGCGACGGGTCGCTCCCCCACCCCCACCCGGCGAGCACGCGGACACAGGCCTGCAGCAGCTGTGGGCTGACGGGCGCGTCCGCCGCACCCGACGCGAAGATCTCGCGGAGCGTGCCGCCCCAGCCGAGGTCGGTCAGCCGGGCGAGAGCACGCCCTTCCTCGGCCTGCTCTCCTGCGGCGATGCGTCCGCGCACCGGCACCTCCAGGCGATCGGCGCCCGTCGGCCACGCACGCCGCGGCTCGACCGGCACGCCGACTCGGTCCAGGGATTCCGCGGCCTGCGCAGTCGCCGTCGTGGCGATCTCCGCCGGGAACCACACACCCGCGCAGTTGTCGCAGCGACCGCAGGGGGCAGCCGTCTCGTCGTCCAACGCCCGCTGCAGGAAGGCCATGCGGCAGCCATCGGTCCTCTCGTACGCGAGCATGTGCTCCTGCTCCGCGACGCGTTCGGCGGCGATGCGCTCGTACCGCGCCGCGTCGTATGCCCACGGCTGTCCCGTCGCGACCCACCCACCCTGCACGCGGCGCACGGCGCCGTCCACGTCGAGCACCTTCAGCAGCAGTTCGAGGGCGGTGCGGCGGATGTCGACGAGCGCCTCCAACGCGGGCGTCGAGATCGGCGTGTCGCCGAGCGCCGCGATCACCCGCTCCGCGCGTTCCCGATCGGGCATGGACGCGGTCGCGAAGTAGTGCCAGATCTCGCGGTCCTCGACGCCGGGGAGCAGGAGCACGTCGGCGCTCTCGCTGGCACGACCGGCTCGTCCGACCTGCTGGTAGTACGCGACCGGCGAGGACGGGGCGCCGAGATGCACGACGAACCCGAGGTCCGGCTTGTCGAACCCCATGCCGAGGGCACTCGTCGCGACGAGAGCCTTCACCTCGTTGCGCTTGAGCATGCCCTCCGACTCCGCCCGCTCCTCGGCGTCGGTCTGCCCGGTGTACGCACGCACCTCATGACCGTGCTCCCGCAGGAACCGGGCCGTGTCGACCGCCGCTGCAACGGTCAACGTATAGATGATCCCGCTGCCGGGGAGATCGTCGAGGTGACTGAGCAGCCACGCCAGACGGCTCGCCGAGTCCTTGAGGCGAAGCACGCCGAGCCGCAGTGAGGTACGGGCGAGCGGCCCCCGGATCGTGAGCACCGGGACTGCCTCGGCGCCGGTCGCACCACCCGGCAGCGCACCGAGTTGCTCGGCGACATCCGCCACCACGCGACTGTTCGCCGTCGCCGTCGTCGCCAGGACGGGCACGTCACCGGGCAGCTGCGCGATGAGGTCGCGCAGCCGCCGGTAGTCCGGACGGAAGTCGTGCCCCCAGTCGCTGATGCAGTGCGCCTCGTCGACGACGAGCATGCCGAGCCTCGCGACCAGCAAAGGCAGCTGCTCCTCGCGGAAGGCCGGGTTGTTCAGCCGTTCCGGCGAGACGAGCAGCACGTCGACCTCATCCCTGGCGAGGCTCTCCTGAACCTCCGCCCATTCGTGGGCATTCGTCGAGTTGATGGCGACCGCGCGCACGCCTGCGCGCTCAGCCGCGGCGATCTGGTCCCGCATGAGCGCGAGCAGCGGTGAGACGAGCACGGTCGGTCCCGTGCCCTGCCGGCGGCGCAGCAGGGTCGCGACGAAGTACACCGCCGACTTCCCCCACCCCGTGCGCTGCACCACCAGGGCGCGACGGCGCCCCTCCACCAGCGCTTCGATCGCCTCATACTGACCGTCGTGGAAGTCGACGTCGGAACGGCCGACGAGTTCGCCGAGGGCGTCGCGGGCCGCGTCGCGGAGGGGTATGGCAGGCGGGGAGGTCATCCCTCCACTCTGCCCCACACCCCTGACAGGGACTCCGCCCGCCGCCCCCTCTCGGTGGACGGCCGGTGCAGAACCCGTAGCGTGGAGGAATGATCACCCGCGAACTCGCCGTCGCCCTGCGCGATTCCGGCCTGACCTGGACGCCCGCCGAGGGCGACCGGTTCCAGCTCGATCTCCCCGACGAGGTGGAGCTGGAAGCAGAGGCCGACGTCTTCACGGTGAGCGCGATGACCATCGAGGCACGGCAGACGCCCGGCGGCACGGACCTGGCCTTCAACGGCACCACGGAATGGGCCCTCGATGCGGTCACCCTCGCCGATGCGGTGTGGCTGCCGCGCGAGGACCAGCTGCGCGATCTGCTCCGCGGCACGTTCCGCGCTCTCACCAGGCTCCCCGACACGTTCCGCGTGGAGATCCAGCTCGCCGGGGAGAGGCTGCGCTACGAGCACCCGGACCCGGCGGAGGCGTACGGTCGCGCGCTGCTCACCCTGATCCAGCGCTCCCGCTGACACCTGCTGTTGAATCGCGTGGTCTCGTGTGTCAGAATTACCTAACGATCGGTCAGTAAAGATGGACCGGAGCCCGAGGAGTCGATGATGACCAGTCCCGCAGACCTGTCCCTCGTGGACAACGAGATCTCCGACGAGGAACGGCTGTTCGACGAGCTGATCGCGAACGAGCAGCGCATCGAGCCGCGCGACTGGATGCCCGAGGCCTACCGCAAGACGCTCATCCGGCAGATCTCCCAGCACGCCCACTCCGAGATCATCGGCATGCAGCCCGAGGGCAACTGGATCACGCGCGCACCGAGCCTCAAGCGCAAGGCGATCCTCATGGCGAAGGTGCAGGACGAGGCCGGCCACGGGCTCTACCTCTACTCGGCGGCGCAGACGCTGGGCATCACCCGCGACGAGATGATGGACCAGCTCATCTCCGGCAAGGCGAAGTACTCCTCGATCTTCAACTACCCCACCCCGACATGGGCCGACATGGGCGCGATCGGCTGGCTCGTCGACGGCGCCGCGATCTGCAACCAGGTGCCGCTGTGCCGCGCGTCCTACGGTCCTTACGGGCGTGCCATGGTCCGGATCTGCAAGGAAGAATCGTTCCACCAGCGCCAGGGGTTCGAGATCCTCCTCTCGCTCATGCGGGGCACCGACGAGCAGCGGCAGATGGCGCAGGACGCGGTGGACCGCTGGTACTGGCCGAGCCTGGCGATGTTCGGACCGCCGGACGACCAGTCCCCCAACTCCGCCCAGTCGATGGCGTGGAAGATCAAACGCTTCTCGAACGACGAGCTGCGCCAGCGGTTCGTGGGCATGCTCGTGCCCCAGGCCGAGATCCTCGGCGTCACCCTCCCCGACCCCGATCTGCGGTTCGACGAGGAGACCGGTCGCTACGAGATGGGCGAGATCGACTGGGACGAGTTCTTCCAGGTCCTGCGCGGCAACGGACCGTGCAACGCCGAGCGCCTGGAGCGCCGCCGCACGGCACACGAGGAGGGCGCGTGGGTGCGGGAGGCCGCGGCGGAATACGCCCGCAAACAGCGTTCCCGCCTCTCCCCTGAAGGGGCGGTGGCGTGATGGCGACCCCCGGACACGTCGAACACGAACCGTGGCCCCTGTGGGAGATCTTCGTGCGGGCGAACCGCGGGCTGAGCCACGTGCACGTCGGCTCGCTGCACGCGCCGGATGCGGACATGGCCATCCGCAACGCCCGCGACCTCTATACCCGCCGAGGCGAGGGTGTGTCGGTCTGGGCCGTTCCCGCCGAGGCGATCACCACGAGCGATCCCGATGCCAAGGGTGCGTACTTCGAGAGCCCCGCCGGCAAGAACTACCGGCACGCGGTGTACTACACCGCGTCCGAGGGGGTGCCGCACCTGTGACCCTTCGGCAGGCTCAAGGCCCCAGCCAGGCTCACGGAGCCGACCAGGCTGCGGGAACCCACGACGCCCACGGGGATGCGCACGGCGACGTCTCCGTCGACGAGCTGCGGCTCAGCGAGGAACTCGCCGGCGCCGGCACGACCGCGGCGAGCGCCGACATCGCCGAGTATGCGCTGTGGCTCGGTGACGACGCCCTCATCCTGTCGCAGCAGCTCGGCGCCTGGATCTCCCGGGCCCCCGAGCTCGAAGAGGACGTGGCGCTCGGCAACATCGCTCTCGACCTCCTCGGCCACGCCCGCTCCTTCCTGCACTTCGCGGGCACGTGGGACGGCCGCTCCGAGGACGACCTGGCCTACTTCCGCGACGAGCCCGAGTTCCGCAGCGCCTGGATCATGGAGCAGCCCAACGGCGACTTCGCGCAGACCATCGCGCGTCAGCTCGTCGCCTCGGTCTACCTCGTGGAGCTGTATGCCGCGCTCCGTGGGAGTTCCGAGCCCACGTTCGCGGCCATCGCGGAGAAGGCGCTAAAAGAGGTCGACTACCACCGCGACCACGCCGTGCAGTGGGTGCTGCGGCTGGCGGGCGGGACCGAGGAGTCCCGCCGCCGCATGATCCGTGCCCTCACGGACGTGTGGCCGTACGTGGACGAGCTGTTCCGGGACGAACCGCTGATCGATCGGCTCGGCGACGTCGCCGTGCGCCCGTCGGCCCTCCGTGCTCCGTTCGACGCGGTCATCGCCACCGTGTTCGCGGAGGCCGAGCTCGCGGTGCCGCAGGTCGCGGCGTCCTCGGCGGGCGGCCGCAACGGCGCGCACGCGACCCCCCTGGGGCACATCCTCGCCGAGATGCAGGTGCTCGCCCGGCGGCACCCGGGGGCGTCATGGTGACACGGACCATCGCCGCTGCAGAGGCCGAGGCCTGGCGGATCGCCGCCGCCGTGCCCGACCCGGAGGTGCCGGTGCTCACCATCGAGGACCTCGGCGTGCTGAGAGCGGTCGAGATCCGCGGCGAGCAGGTCGTCGTCGACATCACGCCGACCTACAGCGGCTGCCCGGCCATGGACACGATCCGCGACGACGTCGTCCTCGCGCTCACGGCCGCCGGGTTCGCAGACGTCGAGGTGCGGCTGGTGCTCTCCCCCGCCTGGACGACGGACTGGATGAGCGATGCCGGGAAGCAGAAGCTCCGGGAGTACGGCATCGCCCCTCCGAGCGGCCGGGCGGCGATGCCCGCCGGTCCGATCCGACTCGCCCTGAGCGTGCGCTGCCCGCGGTGCGGCTCCCTCGACACCCGCGAGGTCTCCCGCTTCGGATCGACCTCGTGCAAAGCGCTCTACGAGTGCCGCGCCTGCCTGGAACCCTTCGACCACTTCAAGGTGCATTGATGTCGCTGTTCTCCCCGGCCCCGGCGACGACGCCGCCGGCCGCCCCCGCCTCGCCTCCCCCGCGCGCGGTCGTGCGCGGTTCCACACGCTCGCGGTCGAGGACGTCCGCCCGCTCACCGACGACTCGGTCGAGGTGACCTTCACGGTGCCCCCAGACCTCGCCGACGACTACCACCACCTCCCCGGACAGTACGTCGCGCTCCGGACGACGCTCGACGGCGTGGAGGTGCGGCGCTCCTACTCGCTGTGCCGGGCACCGGAGCACCGCACGGACGGGAAGCCGACCCGCCTGAGCGTCGCCGTCAAGCGCGACGAGGGCGGCGTGTTCTCCACCTGGGCCCAGACCGGTCTGCACCCGGGCTTCCGCATCGACGTCATGAGCCCCCAGGGCACCTTCACCTCGGGTCTCGACGACCTCGATCAGAAGCACGTCGTCGGCATCGCGGCCGGCTCGGGGATCACCCCGCTGATGGCCCTCGCGCACACCGTGCTATCCCGGTCGGCGACCTCGCGGTTCACGCTGCTCTACACGAACCGTTCCACGCTGGACGTGATGTTCCTGGAAGACCTCGCCGACCTCAAGGACCGCTACCCGACGCGGCTCACGCTGCACCATGTGTTGTCCCGCGAGCAGCGGACCGCTCCGGTGCTGTCCGGCCGCATCGACGAACCCAAGCTGCGGACGATCCTCGACGTCCTCATCGACCCGGCCGACGTGGACGAGTGGTTCCTGTGCGGACCGCTCGCCCTCGTCGACCTGTGCCGGGAGGTGCTGGCCGACGTCGGCGTGCCCCGCGAGCACGTGCGCTTCGAGCTGTTCACGACGGGCGACGAACCGGCGCGGGCCGCGCGGCCGGTCACGGTGCGTTCGGGCGAGAAGACCGTGCGGATCGAGGTCAACCTCGACGGGGTGTCCTCCACCGTGGAGAGCCCCGTCGCGGCGCGAGAGTCGGTGTTGAACGCGGCGCTGCGCGTCCGCCCCGATGCGCCGTTCGCGTGTGCGGGCGGGGTCTGCGGCACCTGCCGCGCGCGGGTCATCGAGGGCAGCGTCACCATGACCGAGAACTACGCCCTGGAGCCCGAGGAGCTCGAGCGTGGTTACGTGCTCACCTGCCAGTCCCACCCCACCAGCGACCGCGTGGTCGTGGACTACGACGTCTGAGGAGTCCTGATGATCGATCTCGCCATCGCCGACGACGTCGCCACCGTGGTGCTCGACGCCCCCGCGAAGCTCAACGCCCTGGACGAGGCCGCGCTCGCGGAGCTCGACGCCGCGTACCGGGAGGCCGAGGCCGCCGGGGTGCGGGCGCTGCTGCTCCGCGGTGAAGGACGGGCGTTCTGCGCCGGCCGGGACATCTCCGCCGTCGATCCGCGCAACGACGACGTGCTCGGCTACCTCGGCGGGCGGGTGACACCGCTGCTGCAGCGGATGTCCCGCTTCCCCGCGCCCACCTTCGCCGTCGCCCACGGCGCCTGCCTGGGCGTGGGACTCGGGCTGCTCATCGCGACGGACGTCGTGTACGTCGCGGAGTCGGCGAAGATCGGATCCCCGTTCGCGGCGCTCGGCGCGACCCTCGACTCCGGCGGTCACGCCCTGTTCCTCGACCGGCTCGGCCCGCACAAGACGCTCGACCTGATCTACACGGGACGGCTCATGACCGGCACCGAGGCCGTGCGTTCGGGGCTGTTCTCGCAGGTGCTCCCGGACGACGAGGTGCTCGCCGCCGCGATGGCCACCGCCGCCGCGGCCGCCCACGGCGCCACGGCTGCCTTCCGGGCCAGCAAGGAGCTCATCGCCCGCATCCGTGACGAGCGGCTCACGCTCTGGGAGTCCATCGAGGTCGAGAACGCGGCCCAGGCCGCCCTGTGCGACACCGACGACTACCGGGAGGGCTTCGCCGCGTTCCAGGAGAAGCGGAAACCGGAGTTCCGCGGGCGCTGACCGACGACGGCGGCCACTGCTGTCAACCGTCTCGTGCGGTGTCCGTCCCCGGTGGCATGATGCCCGCATGCTGCTCTCGGAGCTCGTCACCACCACCGACCGGGTCGCCGCGACCTCGTCCCGCCTGGCCAAGATCGAGGCGATCGCTGCACTCCTGCGCCGGGCGGAGACCGACGACATCGCGCCCCTCGTCGGCCTGCTGCTCGCGGCCCCGCGCCAGGGCCGCCTGGGCGTCGGCTGGCGAGGGCTCGCGACCCTCGCGATCGACCACACCGCGACCCCGACCCTGACCATCGCCGACGTCGACCATGCCTTCGACGCTCTCGCCCGCACCTCCGGCTCCGGGTCGGCCGGGGTCCGCAGCGAACTGCTGCACGACCTCGCCGCCCGCTCCACACCCGCCGAGTGGGACTTCTTGACCAGAGCGATGCTCGGGGAGCTGCGGACGGGAGCCCTGGGCGGGGTGCTGCTCGACGCGATCGCCCGTGCCGCCGAGGCCCCCGCCGCCTCCGTCCGTCGAGCCGCGATGCTCTCCGGCGACCTCGGCGAGACGGCACTGCTCGCGCTCACCGGTGCCGAGGGAGCCCTCGACGAGGTCGGTCTCCGCGTGGGACGCCCGGTGCTCCCGATGCTCGCGGCCACGGCGCCGACTCCCACGGCCGCCCTGGAGATCACCGGACGGGCCTCGGTCGAGTACAAGCTCGACGGGGCACGCATCCAGGTCCACCGCCACGGCGACGAGGTGGGGATCTACACGCGCAGCCTTGCGGACGTCACCCATCGCCTTCCCGAGATCGTCGAGATCGTGCGCGGCCTCCCCGCACAGGAGCTCATCCTCGATGGCGAGACGCTCGCGCTCGACGAGGACGGCGGCCCTCGGCCGTTCCAGGAGACCATGTCTCGGTTCGGAGCGGACGCCGCGCGCGAACTCGCTCTGCGGCCCTGGTTCTTCGACGTGCTGCACGTCGACGGCCGCGATCTGCTGGACGAGCCACTGTCGGTCCGTCAGGAGGTGCTGGCGGAGGTCGCCGGTGAGTGGCGGATGCCCGGGATCGTCACCGACGACGCCGAAGAATCCGAGAGGCTGTCCCGCGAGGCACTGGCGGCCGGTCACGAGGGCGTGGTGGTGAAGGCCGTCGATGCACCCTACGCGGCCGGTCGGCGCGGCAAGTCCTGGGTCAAGGTGAAGCCCGTCCTCACGTTCGACCTCGTCGTGCTCGGCGCGGAGTGGGGGTCGGGGCGCCGGCGCGGATGGCTGTCGAACCTGCACCTCGGCGCCCGGGATCCGGAGGGCGACTTCGGTGACCCCGGCGGCTTCGTGATGGTGGGCAAGACGTTCAAAGGCCTCACCGACGCACTGCTGCAGTGGCAGACCGACGAGTTCCCGGCGCACGAGACCCACCGCTCCGCATCGACCGTGTTCCTCCGCCCGGAGCTCGTGGTCGAGATCGCGATCGACGGCGTGCAGCGCTCCCCGCGGTACCCCGGCGGCCTCGCCCTCCGGTTCGCCCGGGTCAAGGCCTACCGTCCCGACAAGACCGCCGCGGAGGCCGACACGATCCAGACCCTCCTTGCCCTGCGGCGCGGTGCGGCGGACGACACCTGATCAGGCCGTGGGCGGCAGCCCCTCGTCCTCCTGGCGCACGGTGCCGCGGAACGACCACGGGAAGTCGATCCAGCGGTCGGTGTCCTTCCACGCGAAGTCCGGCTGGATGATCGTCGACGGCTTCGTGTAGATCGTGACCGACCGCACGTCGGCGCCCTTCTCCTGCAGCAGCTGCACAGCAAGCGCGAGGGTGCGCCCCGAGTCGGCGACGTCGTCCACGAGCAGCACACGACGGCCGTCGAGGTAGTCCATGTCGAGAGCGGGCGGCAGCACCTCCGGCGCAGCCAGCACCGTGCCGATGCCGGTGTAGAACTCGACGTTGATCGCGCCGCAGTTCTTCACCCCGAGCCCGTACGCGATGGCCCCCGCGGGGAGCAGCCCGCCGCGGGCGATGGCCACGACGACCTCCGGCTCGAAGCCCGTCGCGACGATGTTCCGCGCCAGGTCTCGCGTCGCCGCGCCGAAGCCGTCCCACGTGAGCGTCTCGCGCTCGATCGATGCATCCGTCATCAGTCCATTCTCGCGCATCCGCTCCGGCGGAGCCGCCGCTAGACTGGGCAGGTCCGGCCCCGCCGGTGCCTGAAAAAGAGGCACGAAGCACCTCGCATCGCCGCGAGGGCGAGACACATACGGATCCCCTTCTCCGTCCCTGTCTCGAAAGGCTTTCCCATGCCCTCCGTCTCCGCGCACGTCGCCCTCACCCTCGCCCAGCACGTCGATGCCGTCTTCGGCGTCATGGGCAACGGCAACGCCTACTTCCTCGACGCGCTCGAGAAGCAGACCGACGCCGTCTTCACCGCCGTCCGACACGAGCAAGGCGCGGTGGTGGCGGCCGACGCGCACTTCCGCGCCTCCGGCCGCATCGCTGCCGGGACCTCCACATACGGCGCCGGCTTCACGAACACGATCACCGCGCTCGCCGAGGCCGTCCAGGCGCACGTGCCGTTGGTCCTCGTCGTCGGCGACGAGCCGACGTCGGGGCCCCGACCGTGGGATGTCGATCAGATCGCCCTGGCGTCGGCCGTGGGAGCGCGCACCTATACCGTCGGCCGGACGGATGCCGCCGCGACGACCGTCATCGCCGTCGAGCATGCCCTCACCTACCGCGTGCCGGTCGTACTCGCGATCCCCTACGACGTCGCCGCGCTCGAGGCGGGAGAGGTTCCCGCGGCCCCGGCGCCACGGCTGCCGGTTCCGCTCGCGCCGCGCGGCGCCTTCGCGGACGGGATGCTGGACGAGATCGCCGCCGCCCTGCGCGACGCCGAGCGCCCGTTCCTCCTCGCCGGCCGCGGGGCCTGGCTGGCCGGCGCCGGTGCGGCTCTGGGCGAGCTCGCTGCACGCACGGGGGCTCTCACCGCGTCGTCCGCCCTCGGCCGCGGCATCTTCCCTGACGCCCGGTACGATCTCGGCGTCACCGGCGGCTTCGGCGCCGAGGGGGCGATGGAGCTCGTGCGGACCGCCGACGTCGCGGTGGTCTTCGGCGCCAGCCTCAACCAGTTCACGATGCGCTTCGGCGACCTGTTCGCGCCCGGCACCCGGGTGTTCCAGATCGACACGGCCCCGGCCGCGACCCACGCCCACGTCGGCGGCTTCGTGCGCGCCGACGCTCGCCTCGCGGCCGAGGCCCTCGTCGCCCGCCTCTCCTCCGGGCACGACTTCGGAGATGCCGCCGGACTCGCCGGCGCCGCCCCCGACTCCGGCGGCGTGTCGGGCGCGGACTCCGCAGTTGCGCCCGCCCGACCCTGGCGGGAGACGGTCGATGTCGTCGCGGCCCGCGCGTACGAGCCCGGGGACGACCTCGCGCCGGACGGCCGCCTCGACCCGCGTTCCGCCGCACGCCGGATCGCCGAACTCCTCCCCCAGGACCGCGTCGTGGTGTCGGACGGCGGGCATTTCATCGGCTGGGCGAACATGTACTGGCCGGTCGCCGCGCCCGACCGGATGATGATGATCGGCACCGCGTTCCAGTCGATCGGACAGGGCTGGCCCAGCGTGGTCGGAGCAGCCCTGGCCCGGCGTGACGCGACCATCGTCCTCACCTCCGGCGACGGCGGCGGACTGATGGCGATCGCCGACCTCGAATCGGCCGTGCGGGCGGCGGGCGGACGCGGAATGGCCGTCGTCTGGAACGACGCCGCCTACGGTGCCGAGGTCAACCTCTACGGGCTGAAGGGCCTGGCCGAAGGACCCATGCGCATCCCCGAGGTCGATTTCGCCGCGTTCGGCGCCGCGGTCGGTGCCGAGGGAGTGGTCGTGCGGACCCTTGCCGACCTGGACCGCCTGGAGACGTGGGCGGCGGAGGACTCGGCGACCCGACGCTTCCTCGTCCTCGATCTCCGGATCTCCGGCGACGTGATCGCGCCGTATCAGCAGGAGATCATCCGCGTGAACTCGTGACCTCTCTGGGGCCGATAGGCTCCCGGAATGACGGATGCTCCCGAGGTCCTGCGCTACAGCGCCTTCGCCGCGACGCCGGACGGCGGCAACCCCGCCGGGGTCGTGCTCGCCGCGGACGGACTCGACGATGCGGACATGCAGCGGATCGCGGCCGACGTCGGGTACTCGGAGACCGCGTTCGTCCAGGACGCCGCGGCCGACGGCTCCCGGTTCCGGGTGCGGTACTGGTCGCCGGCCGCGGAAGTGCCGTTCTGCGGGCACGCCACCGTCGCGACCGCGGTGGCCCTCGCGGAACGGCAAGGACCGGGGACCGTCGTGTTCGAGACCGCGGCCGGAGCCGTGTCGATGGAGTCGTTCGCCGACGCGGACGGCCGGGTCACCGTGTCGTTCACGAGCGTCGAGCCGGACGTGCGGGACCTCGACGCCGCGGTGCGCGATCGGCTCCTCGGACTGCTCGGGATGGAGGTCGCCGACGTGGACGCGCGCTTCCCGGTCCGCGAGGCATTCGCGGGCAACTGGCACCCGATCCTCTTCGTCGCCGACCGCGAGCTGTTCCACCAGTTCCGCTTCTCCCCCGCCGAGGTCGCCGCCCTCATGCGCGCACAGGGCTGGCACGGCACGGTGACGGTGCTCCATGCCGAGGACCCGGCCGAGATCGAGGCCCGTAACCTCTTCCCGGTGGGGCGCATCACCGAGGACCCGGCGACCGGCTCCGCGGCGGCCTCTGTCGGGGCCTACCTGCGGGCACAGGGCTACCCCGGAGACACCATCCGCATCCGTCAGGGCGCCCACGTCGGACGGCCGAGCGAACTCCGCGTCGCCATCCCGACCTCCGGCGGCCTCGTCGTCTCCGGCGGAGCCACGCGCATCGCCTGATCCCGCGACCTGGTGCGCTGCGGCATCCCGGTCCTCGTTACACCTGCACGACCCGGTTCCGCCCGCACGACGAGAACCCCTCACCCAGCCGTACACACGTCGCCCGATCGTGCATGCGTCGCGGCCCGGCCCACACGCACCCGAGAGGCCTCTCTCCCCTGCACGACCGTCGCACAGACGCCCGCCGAGAACCGGGTTCTCGTCGTGCACCCGGCACAAGGTTGTGCACCCGGCACAAGGTTGTGCACCCGGCACACAGGCATGCACACGGCACAGGTCGCACCCGGCACACAGTCATGCACACGGCACACAGGCATGCACACGGCACACAGGCATGCACACGGCACAGGGTCGCGCACCCGGCACGTCGTCCGACGCCCGGCACACCAGCACGACCGGTGGACGTTTGCAGGACCGGGGTCGACCCCAGGTCGTGCACTCGTCACGGAATCGTGCAGCCGTCGCCGCATCCGCCGCCCGATCGCACGGGCTCAGTGCACAGGCACGACCCGGCGACAGCTGCACGGCAACAACCCGTCCCTGGTCGTGCAACCGCGACGCGGTCGTGCAACCGTCACCCGGCACACCCCGGAACCGTCACCCGGCACACCCCGGAACCGTCACCCGGCACACCCCGCACACCCCGGAACCGGGCTGCGGGCCCCGTCACCCCTGGGCGCTGTAGTCCGGGATCTCCTGCAGGGTCCAGGTGTTTCCGTCCGGGTCGTCGAAGCGGACGAACCGCCCCCAGTCCTGCTCGTCGACGCCCTCGGCCTCCACACCCAGGCCTCGGAGATGGGCGAGAGCTTCGTCGGCATCGGGGACGACCACCTGGATCGTGTTCTGCTGTCCCGGCGCGAGCCGCGTGTCGAGCCCCGTCCCGAAGGCGATCGAGCATGCCGATCCCGGTGGCGTCATCTGCACGAAGCGCAGCCCCTCGTACGGCACCTGGTCATGGTCGGCATTGAAGCCGATCTTCACGTAGAAGTCCTTCGCCCGGTCGACATCGCTGACCGGCACGAAGATGAGTTCGATCTTCCAGTCCATCACGCTCTCCTCCTGTCGGGCGCCCTCGCCCGTCGGCCCTCACAGTACGCGCGGCCTCCGACACCCGCCAGAGGCCGACCCGCCCCGAAGGGACTCAGTGTGCGGGGAGGAGCGCCCCGTCCAGGAAGTCCGCCAGCTCGTCCACGCCGTCCAGCGGCAGGATCGCGGCGACGTACTGGTCCGGTCGTACGACGATCACGACGCCGTCGCGGGACAGCTCCCGTGCCTCGAAGATGTCCGTGCCGCACCACTTGCTCGGGCCGGCCGCGTAGACCTTCTCCCAGTCGGTGAGTCCGAGCGGGCCGGTCTTCGGCTGGAACAGGTCGGGAGTGGTCGTGACCTCGACCTCCTCGAAGGGCTGCTGATACACGGCCTTCACGTCGAACACGGCGTCGGCGTCGGCGTCCGCGGGCGTGAACCGAGCGAACACCGGTGCCGCCTCCTCCGCCCACGCCGCGAGCGCCTGCCCGCTTCGGTCGCCGAACGCGTAGACACGCCACCGCCCGTCGGCCTTGGCGTGGTGCCCGAGGTGGATGACGTTGCCGTCGCCGACGCGCACGACCTCCGCCGACTTGAAGCGCTTGCCCAACGGGTACCCGACCGCGAGCGCCTGGTGGGCGTCCGTGCCGGTGATCATGGAGGACGTGTACTGCGTCATGAACCCGGACGGGAACTCGGCCGTCGCGAGGTAGTACGTGGCCAGCTCGTTCGGGTCGGAGATCTCCTCGGGCTTGCGCGCCATGAGGCTGGACCACTCGCGGTCGAAGTCGATGAGCTGCTGCGCCACCGGGCGGCGCTCGGCACCGTACGTGGCGAGCAGCGACTCCGGCGCACGGCCGCTCAGCACCGACCCGAGCTTCCAGCCGAGGTTGAAGCCGTCCTGCATCGACACGTTCATTCCCTGCCCGGCCTTGGCGCTGTGCGTGTGGCAGGCGTCGCCGGTAAGGAACACCCGCGGGCTGCGGTCGACACCGGGATCGACGTCGTCGAAGCCATCCGTCACGCGGTGTCCGACCTCATAGACGCTGTGCCACGCGACCTGCTTCACATCGAGCGTGTACGGGTGGAGGATCGCGTTCGCGCGCCGGATGATCTCCTCGATGGGCGTCTGGCGTACCCGGTGGTCGTCGTCGGCGGCGACCTCGCCGAGGTCGATGTACATGCGGCTGAGGTAGCCGCCCTCCCGCGGGATGTGCAGGATGTTGCCGGCCTTCGAGTTGATCGCGCACTTGGTGCGCCAGTCCGGGAAGTCGGTGTTGACCAGCACGTCCATCACGCCCCAGGCGTGCGCGGCGCTGGCGCCGACGTGCGTGCGCCCGATCGCCTGGCGCACGCCGCTCCGCGCCCCGTCGCAGCCCACGACGTACTTCGCCCGGACGACGCGCTCCTCCGCCTCGCCGACGTGACGGACGCGCACCTCGACCGGGTAGTCGCCCTCCTCGTGCACGGTGAGGCCGAGGAACTCGACGCCGTAGTCCGGCACGATCCGTGCAGGGCCGTTGGCCGCCGCTTCGGCGAAGTAGTCGAGCACGCGCGCCTGGTTGACGATGAGGTGCGGGAACTCGCAGATGTCGTAGGCGTAGTCGGCGGTGCGGGTGGTCCGCACGATCCGATCGGGGTGCTCGGGGTCGGGGCCCCAGAAGTTCATCCAGCCGATGTTGTAGGCCTCGGCGATGATGCGCTCGGCGAACCCGAAGGCTTGAAAGGTCTCCACGCTGCGGGGTTGGATGCCGTCGGCCTGCCCGAGGACGAGGCGGCCCTCCCGCTTCTCGATGATGCGGGTCGTGATGTCGGGGTACTGCGACATCTGTGCGGCGAGCAGCATGCCCGCGGGGCCGGAGCCGACGATGAGGACGTCGACCTCGTCAGGCAGGTCGGCGGGGCGGTCGATCCCGGTCCCGGCGGCGTCCTGCACGCGCGGGTCTCCGGACACATAGCCGTGGTGGTGGAACTGCATCGTCGTCGATTCCTTCCGGACGTCTTCGTCGGGTCTTGCGCCCAGCAACGCCGTGTTCTATATTCGAACACAGTGTTCTACTATTGAACACAGCCTAGACCGGTGCTTCGCGCACCGCAAGGAGAGCCATGCCCGAGCGTCCCGCCGTTCCCGCCTCGCAGACGCTGAGCCGCGGGATCCGCATCCTCGAAGTGCTCGCGGAGGCCCGCGGCCCGCTGACCATCGACGACATCGCCGGACGCCTCAGCGTGCATCGCTCCATCGCGTATCGCCTCCTCCGCACCCTGGAGGACCACGGGCTCGTGACCCGCGACGCGAGCGGCGCCGTGAGCCTCGGGGCCCGCATGGCCGCCCTCGCCGCCGGCGTCGCCCACGACCTCCAGGCCGAGGCGCTGCCGGAGCTGACCGCCATCGCCAACGAGCTCGGCATGACGTGCTTCCTCGCGGTCCTCGACGGCACCGAGTGCATCACGCTCGCCAGCGTCGAGCCTCGGCACGCCGTTGCCAGCGTCGCGCAGCGCCCCGGCGCCCGGCATTCGGTGACGGTCGGTGCTCCCGGGAAGGCGATCCTCGCACAGCTCGACCCGGCGGAGACGCCCGCAGACATCTCCCCCGCCCTGCGCGTCGATGTCGACACCGCCGCCGCGCGCGGCTACGCCACGAGCCACGACGAGGTCATCCCCACGGTCCAGTCGGTCGCGGTCCCCCTGCCCCTGCGCGGCCAGCGTCCCGCCGCGATCGCGGTCGTGCACGTCGCCACCGACCTCGACGACGGGGAGATCGCGGCGCGGCTGCAGCGCTCTGCGACGCTCATCCGGGAAGCCCTCGAGGGCTGAGCCCGCAACGCACGAGAGCGCACGGCCCGTGCGGGACGTGCGCTCTCGTGTCGGCGAGGTCAGACCTTCGCGAGCCCGCGGATCGGGCTGACGGACTGCTCCTCCTCGTGGTCCGGCCCGAGCGGGATGCCCGAGCGGTCACGGAGCAGGAGCGTCGCGACGAGGCCGAGGAGCGTCATGCCGGCGAGGTACCAGGTGACGGCCTCGGTGGAGCCGGTCTTGTCCACGATGAACGTCGCGATCGTCGGTGCGAACGCCCCGCCGGCGATCGCTCCGATCGCGTACGAGATGGAGACGCCGGAGAACCGGATACTCGCGGGGAACAGCTCGGTGTACAGCGCCGCCTGCGGCCCGTAGGTGAAGCCCAGGCCGATCGTGAGGATCGCGAGGCCCGCGAACAGCAACCCGACGTCTCCGGTGTTGACGAGCGGGAACAGCGTGAACACGCCGACGAGCTGGAGCACCCAGCCGATGAGGTAGGTCGTGCGACGGCCGATGCGGTCGGACACCCAGCCGGCCAGCAGGGTGGTCAGCAGCCAGGTGACGGCCGATCCGGTGACCGCCCACAGCACGGGACCGCGCTCGAGGCCGATCGGGCCATCGGGGTTGGTGGCGTAGCCCTGGATGTAGCCGCCGGTGGTCATGTAGCCCACGGCGTTGTTCCCGGCGAACACGAGGGCCGCGATGATGACGAGCAGCAGGTGCTTGCGGAAGAGCTGCACGATCGGCATCTTCGCCTTCTCCTTGCGCTCGGCGAGCTCGGCGAACACCGGGCTCTCCTCCACGCGCCGGCGGACGTAGTAGCCGACGAGGATCAGCACGACACTCAACAGGAACGGCACGCGCCAGCCCCAGGCGAGGAACTGGTCTCCCGGAGCGATCGCGGTCATCAGCGCCATGACACCCGACGCGAGCAGCAGGCCGAGCGGCACGCCGATCTGCGGGGAGGCGCCGAAGATGCCGCGCTTCTTGCGCGGTGCGTGCTCGACGGCCATCAGCACCGCGCCACCCCACTCGCCACCGGCCGAGATGCCCTGCACGATGCGCAGCAGCACGAGGAGGACTGGGGCCATGACGCCGATGGTCTCGTAGGTGGGGAGCAGGCCGATCAGGGCGGTCGCTGCACCCATGAGGATCAGCGTCCACATCAGGACGGCCTTGCGGCCGAGCTTGTCGCCGTAGTGCCCGGCGAGGAACGCGCCGAGGGGACGGAAGAGGAAGCTCACGCCGACCGTGGCGAAGCCGACGAGAGCGCTGTTGGCGCCGAGCGGCGCGAAGAAGAGCTGCCCGAAGACGAGCCCGACCGCCGTGGCGTAGATGAAGAAGTCGTACCACTCGACGGTGGTCCCGACCACGGTGGCGAAGACGACACGACGCCGGTCGGCCGCCGTCGCGATGGTTCCGGTGGGCGTGAACCCACCCTGTGACTGCCCGCTCATGGGGTGTCTCCTTTGTGCTTGTGACCGCGTTGTCACGGCGCGCCCGGACGTGAATCCGATCTGCTTGCCGAGGGGTGAGACGATGATATATGATTTCGAATACGACGCACAACGCGTCCTGACGAGCGCGAGGAGGCGCAGCCGTGACGGACACCATCGCCCGCCCGGGGAAGATCATCGCGATCCACCTGAGCTACGCCTCGCGGGCCGACCAGCGGGGCCGACGCCCCGCCCACCCCTCCTATTTCTTCAAGCCGGCCAGTTCGGTCGGGGTCTCCGGTGGCACGGTCGAGCGCCCCGCCGGCACCGAGCTGCTCGCGTTCGAGGGCGAGATCGCGCTGATCATCGGCACCCCGGCCCGCCGCGTCTCCCTCGCCGACGCCTGGGACCACGTGCAGTGGGTGACCGCCTCGAACGACCTCGGCCTCTACGATCTGCGCGCGAACGACAAGGGCTCCAACGTCCGCTCCAAGGGCGGCGACGGGTACACCCCGCTCGGTCCGGACCTGATCGACGCCCGCACGGTCGACCCGGCCGCCCTCCGCGTGCGCGCCTGGGTGAACGGCGAGCTGCGCCAGGACGACACCACCGCGGGCCTCATCTTCCCGCTCGCCCAGCTCGTCGCCGACCTCTCCCAGCACTTCACGCTGGAGACCGGAGACGTGATCCTGACCGGCACCCCCGCGGGCTCGTCGGTCATCGTCCCCGGCGACGTGGTCGAGATCGAGGTCGACGCCCCGGACGCCCCCGGCGCTCCCACCTCCGGCCGCCTGGTCACGACGGTCACGCAGGGCGACGTCCCCTTCGACGGCGACCTGGGCTCGCTCCCCGCCGTCGACGACCTCCAGCGCACCGAGGCCTGGGGCTCCCGCGAACTCGCCGGTCTGCCGGCCGAGGACACCGCGCCCACGCTCACCCCCGAGCTCCGCGCCCAGCTCCTCGAAGCCCCCACCGCCGGCCTCTCGGCACAGCTGCGCAAGCGCGGACACCACTCCTGCTTCATCGACGGGGTCTCCGCCAACCTCGCGGGCACGAAGATCGTGGGCACCGCGAAGACCCTCCGCTTCGTGCCGTTCCGCGAAGACCTCTTCCGCACCCACGGCGGCGGGTACAACGCCCAGAAGCGCGCGTTCGACGCGGTGTCCGAAGGCGAGGTGATCGTCATCGAGGCCCGCGGCGACGCGACCACCGGCACCCTCGGCGACATCCTCGCCCTGCGCGCGCAGAACCGCGGCGCGGCGGGCGTGGTGACCGACGGCGGTGTCCGAGACTTCCAGGCCGTCGCCGAGATCGGGCTGCCGGTCTTCTCGCAGGGCGCGCACCCCTCGGTGCTCGGCCGCAAGCACGTGCCGTGGGACGTCGACGTGACGATCTCGTGCGGCGGCGCGACCGTGCAACCCGGCGACATCATCGTCGGCGACAGCGACGGCGTGATCGTGATCCCGCCGGCCCTCGCCGCCGAGGTCGCCGCCGACGCCGTCGCCCAGGAGATCGAGGACGCCTGGATCGCCGAGCAGGTCGCCGCCGGGCACCCCGTCGACGGCCTCTTCCCGATGAACGCGGAGTGGCGCGCCCGGTATGAGCAGGCCACCGGCGGCGGAGCGGACCAGAAGTGAGCACGGTCGAGAGCGCCAGCAAGTCGGAGCAGGCGTATGCCTGGATCCGCGCGCGTATCTCGGCGCACACCTACGGTCCCGGCTACCGCCTGGTCCTCGGCCCGATCGCCGAGGAGCTGGGGATGAGCGTCGTTCCGGTGCGCGAGGCGATCCGCCGCCTCGAAGCCGAGGGGCTCGTGACCTTCGAGCGCAACGTCGGCGCCCGCGTGACCCTCGTCGACGAGGGCGAGTACGCGCACACCATGCAGACGCTCGGTCTCGTCGAGGGCGCGGCCACGGCGCTGTCCGCTCCCCTGCTCGACGCGGACGCGCTCGCGGAGGCCGCCGAGGTCAACGACCGCATGGGCCGCCTGCTCGACCACTTCGACCCGCATACGTTCACCGAGCTGAACCGGCAGTTCCACTCCGTGCTGTTCGAGCCGTGCCCCAACCCGCACCTGCTCGACCTCGTGCATCGCGGCTGGGCTCGGCTGTCCGGCATCCGCGACTCGACCTTCGCCTACGTGCCCGGCCGCGCCCATCATTCGGTCGACGAGCACGCACAGATCCTCGAGCTGATCCGCGACGGCGCCGAGCCGCTGGAGATCGAGCTCGCCGCCCGCAACCACCGGTGGCGCACGAGGGACGCGTTCCTCGACGCCCTGCACACCCGTTCCGTCCCCGCCGAAGGAGAAGCATCATGACCGACTCCCGTATCCCCGCCGACCTTCCCGACCACATCCAGCACTACATCGACGGCTCTTTCGTCGACTCGATCGACGGCGACACGTTCGATGTGCTCGACCCGGTGACCAACCAGACCTACACGACGGCGGCGGCCGGCAAGAAGGCCGACATCGAGCGCGCCGTCGCCGCTGCCAAGCGCGCCTTCGACGAGGGCCCCTGGCCGCGCATGCTCCCCCGCGAGCGCTCCCGCGTGCTGCACAGGATCGCTGACATCGTGGAGTCGCGCGACGCCCGCCTCGCGGAGCTCGAGTCCTACGACTCCGGTCTTCCCATCACGCAGGCCCTCGGTCAGGCCCGTCGCGCCGCCGAGAACTTCCGCTTCTTCGCCGACTTGATCGTCGCGCAGGCCGACGACGCCTTCAAGGTTCCCGGCAAGCAGATGAACTACGTCAACCGCAAGCCGATCGGTGTCGCCGGGCTGATCACCCCGTGGAACACGCCGTTCATGCTGGAGTCGTGGAAGCTCGGCCCCGCGCTCGCGACCGGAAACACGGTCGTTCTCAAGCCGGCCGAGTTCACGCCGCTGTCCGCCTCGCTGTGGGCGGGCATCTTCGAGGAGGCGGGCCTGCCGCAGGGCGTCTTCAACCTCGTCAACGGCCTCGGCGAGGACGCCGGCGACGCCCTGGTGAAGCACCCCGACGTACCGCTCATCTCCTTCACCGGCGAGAGCCGCACCGGGCAGATCATCTTCGGCAATGCCGCCCCGTACCTCAAGGGCCTGTCGATGGAGCTCGGCGGCAAGTCACCCGCCGTGGTCTTCGCGGACGCCGACCTGGAGGCCGCCGTCGACGCCACCATCTTCGGTGTGTTCTCCCTCAACGGCGAGCGCTGCACCGCCGGGTCCCGCATCATCGTGGAGCGCTCGATCTACGACGAGTTCGTGGAGCGCTACGCCGCGCAGGCGAAGCGCGTCAAGGTCGGCTACCCGCACGACCCCGAGACCGAGGTCGGCGCTCTCGTGCACCCCGAGCACTACGACAAGGTGATGTCCTACGTCGAGATCGGCAAGACCGAGGGCCGCCTGGTCGCCGGCGGCGGTCGCCCCGAGGGCTTCGAGGAGGGGAACTTCGTGGCCCCGACGGTGTTCGCCGACGTGGCCCCCGACGCCCGCATCTTCCAGGAGGAGATCTTCGGCCCGGTCGTCGCGATCACCCCGTTCGACTCCGACGAGGAGGCCCTGGCGCTGGCGAACAACACGAAGTACGGCCTCGCGGCCTACATCTGGACGAACGACCTCAAGCGCGCCCACACCTTCGCGCAGTCCGTCGAGGCCGGCATGGTGTGGCTGAACAGCAACAACGTCCGCGACCTCCGAACGCCGTTCGGCGGTGTGAAGGCGTCGGGCCTGGGCCACGAGGGCGGCTACCGCTCCATCGACTTCTACACCGACCAGCAGAGCGTGCACATCACGCTCGCCTCGACCCCGCACAACCCGACCTTCGGCAAGAAGGCCCTCGCGGAGGACGTGGCCGAGGCGGCGGAAGACGCCGAGAGCTGACCCGATTCCGTGACGAGCAAGGACGCTGACATGACAGACAAGACCGCCAAGACCCTCACCTCCTCCGGCTACTACGTGAGCCAGGAGGCGCCGATCCAGAGCGACAACCCCGTCGCGACGCCGAAGAGCACCCCGCCGGACATCCTGCGGTGCGCGTACATGGAGCTCGTCGTGACCGACCTGGCCGCCTCACGACAGTTCTACGTCGACATCCTGGGCCTGTACGTCACGGAGGAGGACGACGAGGCGATCTACCTGCGCTCGACGGAGGAGTTCATCCACCACAACCTCGTCCTGCGTCGGGGGCCGATCGCCGCGGTCGCCGCGTTCTCGTACCGGGTGCGCTCCGCGGAGGACCTCGACCGCGCCGTGGAGTTCTACACGGAGCTCGGCTGCGACGTCCGCCGCCAGGAGAACGGCTTCGTGAAGGGCATCGGCGACTCGGTGCGCGTCGTCGACCCGCTCGGCTTCCCGTACGAGTTCTTCTACGCCACCGAGCACGTCGAGCGCCTGTCCTGGCGGTACGACCTGCACACGCCGGGCGAGCTCGTGCGCCTCGACCACTTCAACCAGGTCACCCCCGACGTGCCGCGTGCGGTGCGCCACTACCAGGACCTCGGGTTCCGCGTGACGGAGGACATCCAGGACGACGAGGGCATCGTGTACGCCGCCTGGATGCGCCGCAAGCCCACCGTGCACGACACCGCGGCGACGGGTGGCGACGGCCCCCGCATGCACCACGTCGCCTTCGCGACGCACGAGAAGCACAACATCCTCGCGATCTGCGACAAGCTCGGGGCGCTCCGCCGCTCCGACGCCATCGAGCGCGGTCCCGGCCGGCACGGCGTCTCCAACGCGTTCTACCTCTACCTGCGCGACCCCGACGGCCACCGGGTCGAGATCTACACGCAGGACTACTACACGGGCGACCCGGACAACCCCGTCGTCACGTGGGACGTGCACGACAACCAGCGCCGCGACTGGTGGGGCACCCCGGTGGTCCCCTCCTGGTACACCGACGCGTCGCTCGTGCTCGACCTCGACGGCAACCCGCAGCCGGTGATCGCCCGCACGGACTCCAGCGAGATGGCCGTGACGATCGGCGCTGACGGCTTCTCCTACACCCGCGCGGACGAGGGCGAGGCCTCGATGCCCGAGTACAAGCAGGGCGAGTACAAGCTCGGCCACCAGCTCTAGGAGTCCCGCATGCTGTCTGAGGAGACGATCGCGCAGATCGCCGCGGAGCTCGCGGAGGCCGACCGCTCGCACGGGGTGATCCCCCGCATCACCGCGCGGTATCCCGACGCGACCGTGGAGGACTCGTACGCCATCCAGGGTGTGTGGCGCGACTCGCAGGTCGCGGCGGGCCGTCGACTCGTCGGCCGCAAGATCGGCCTGACGTCGAAGGCCATGCAGCAGGCGACGGGGATCACCGAGCCCGACTACGGCGTCATGTTCGATGACACCGTGTACGAGTCCGGCGCGGAGATCCCCACCGCCCACTTCTCCAACGTCCGCATCGAGGTCGAGCTCGCGTTCGTGCTCAAGGAGCCCCTGGAGGGCCCCGACTGCACGCTGGAGGACGCCCTCGCCGCGATCGACTACGCGGTGCCGGCCCTCGAGGTGCTGAACTCGCACATCGAGCTCGAGGGTCGCACGATCGTCGACACCATCAGCGACAACGCCGCCTACGGGGCGATGGTGCTGGGGACGGTGCGCAAGCGCCCAGACGAGATCGACCTGCGGTGGGTGCCAGGGGTGCTGTCCCGCAACGGGGAGATCGAGGAGACCGGTGTCGCCGCGGGGGTGCTCGGCCACCCCGCCACCGGGGTCGCGTGGCTCGCGAACAAGTTCCACCAGCACGGCGCGCGTCTGGAGGCGGGCGAGATCATCCTGGCAGGATCGTTCACGCGCCCGATGTGGGTGTCGCGCGGCGACGAGGTGCTGTGCGACTACGGACCGATGGGGACCATCACATGCCGCTTCGTCTAGACCCGTCCTTCCGCGAGCAGCTCGCCGCGTCCGACCGGCCCTTCGTCGGCATGTGGGTGTGCTCCGGCAGCCCGCTGCTCGCCGAGGTCGCCGCGGGTTCCGGGCTGGACTGGCTGCTCATCGACATGGAGCACTCGGCGAACACGCTCGAGTCCGTGCTGCTGCAGCTCCAGACGGTCGCGGCCTATCCGGTCACGCCGCTGGTCCGGGTACCGTTCAACGACGCGGTCGCGATCAAGCAGGTGCTCGACCTCGGCGCGCAGAACCTCATCGTCCCCATGGTGTCGTCCGCCGACGAGGCCAGGGCCGCCGTGGCCGCGACCCGGTATCCCCCCGAGGGCGTCCGTGGGGTCGGCAGTGCCCTGGCCCGCAGCGCCCGCTGGAACCGCGTCGATCGGTACCTGCAGGAGTCCGCGCAGCACGTGTCGCTGACGGTGCAGATCGAGACGGCCGCCGGGGTCGAGGCCGCCGCCGACATCGCCGCGGTCGACGGCGTGGACGCGGTGTTCGTCGGCCCCTCCGATCTGTCCGCGTCGATGGGCCTGCTCGGTCAGCAGACGCATCCGGACGTGGTCGCCGCCGTGGAGTCGGTGTTCGCGGCGGTCCACGGCGCCGGGAAGCCGGTGGGCGTGAATGCGTTCGACCCGTCCGCAGCCGACGCGTACCTCGCGGCGGGTGCGGACTTCGTGGCCGTCGGCGCCGACGTCGCCCTCCTCGCCCGCGCCTCCGAGGCCCTCGCCGCCCGCTTCCTCCCCCGTTCCGACGACGCCGGCCGCGCCAGCTACTGACGTCGGCTCCCTGGTGACGGAGCGCGCAGGAGTGGCGGATTCATAGCAATCCCGGCGAGACTGTGGTCATGACGTTCCCCCCGCTGCAGCCCCTCGCCGACCGTGCCGCCCTCTTCACCGCGCTCCGCCAGGACGCCCTCTCCGCGGCCGCCGACGCGCTCGGCGAGCACCGGTGGGACGCCGACCTCGCGGCGGGCACGCTGACCTTCACCGCGAACGCCGATCCGACCCGGCAGCTCGTGACCCGCGCGCACCTCATCGCCACGATCGCCCCCGGACCGCGCTCGCTGCTGTGGGCATGGGCGCACCCCCAGGGCGACCCCCAGGGCGTCGCCGCGCAGCTCCGCGCCTATGGCGAGCAGCACGGGATCGCCGAGCTCACCACCCCCGAAATCCCGTTCCCCGCGGACGCTTCCGGCGACGCGGACTGGATCGCCCGCGCGGCTCACACCATCGGCGGCGTGGCCGTCGAGCTCACCGGACGCTCCCCCTACTACTCGGCCCCCGTCGAGGGCGGCACCCGCGCGGTCTTCCTCCTCGATGCTCCGCTCGCCCCGCTCACGGTCGCCGACACGGTGGCCGCGCTCCCCCGTACTCTCGCGCAGACACCGCTTCCCGACGCCCGCACGGCCGTCTGGGACCTCGCCCGCCTCGCCGGCTGGACCCTCGCCTGGACCGACGAGTCCTTCTCCGGCGCCCGGGTGACCGATGCCTCCGGCACGGCCACCGTCCGTTTTGACGAGCAGGCCCGGATCAGCGGCGTCGAGAGCGCGCTGCACGGCCAGGGTTGAGTCCGCAGAATCGCACGAACGCCGCAGGGATCACCCGGATCCCTGCGGCGTTCGCGTGATTCTGCGACGCGGCGCGGAGGTCAGACCGTCCGCTCGGCCGCCTCGACGACGTTGGTCATGAGCAGGGCGACGGTCATCGGTCCCACGCCGCCGGGGTTCGGCGACAGGTAGCCGGCGACCTCGGCGACTTCGGGCGAGACGTCGCCGAACACGAGGTTCTTGCCGGTCTCCGGATCGGTCTCGCGGGTGACCCCGACGTCCAGCACCGCAGCGCCGGGCTTCACGTCCTCGGCGCGGATGAGGTGCTTCACGCCGGCCGCCGCCACGATGACGTCGGCCTCACGGAGGTACCTCGGCATGTCGACGGTGCCCGTGTGGGTCAGGGTGACGGTCGCGTTGAGGTCGCGACGCGTCAGCAGCAGCCCGATCGAGCGCCCGATCGTGACGCCGCGGCCGACGACCACGACGTGCTTCCCGCGCAGATCGTAGTCATTGCGAAGCAGCAGCTCGATGACCCCGCGCGGGGTGCACGGCAGCGGCGTGTGGATCGGCGCGTTGACGTTGAGCACGAGCCGCCCGAGGTTGGTCGGGTGCAGGCCGTCCGCGTCCTTCGCCGGGTCGATCCGCTCCAGGATGGCGTCGGTGTCGAGGTGCTTCGGCAGCGGGAGCTGGACGATGTAGCCGTGGCACGCGGGATCGGCGTTGAGCTCGTCGATCAGCGCCTCGACATCGGCCTGCGTGGCGTCCGCCGGGAGTTCGCGCTGGATCGAGTTCATCCCGATGGCCTCGGACTGCCGGTGCTTCATGCCGACGTAGAGCTGCGAGGCAGGGTCCGCTCCCACCAGCACCGTGGCGATGCCAGGGGTGACGCCCTGCTCCTTCAGCGCGGCGACCCGCTCCGTCAGCTCGGCGCGGATCGCGGCCGCTGCCGCCTTGCCGTCGAGGACGACCGCGGTCACTGCTGCAGGCCCGGGTAGAGCGGGAAGGCCGTCGCGAGGGCGTCCACGCGGGCGCGCAGGGCCTCGATGTCGGCGCCAGGCAGGAGGGCGAGCGCGATGATGTCGGCCACCTCCGTGAACTCGGCGTCGCCGAAGCCACGGGTCGCGAGCGCGGGCGTGCCGATGCGCAGTCCCGAGGTCACCATCGGCGGACGCGGGTCGTTCGGGACCGCGTTGCGGTTGACGGTGATGTGGATGTCGTGCAGGAGGTCCTCCGCCTGCTTGCCGTCGATCTCGGCGTCGCGGAGGTCGACGAGCACGAGGTGCACGTCCGTGCCGCCGGAGCGCACGGCGATGCCGGCGTCCTTGACATCCTGCTGCGAGAGGCGCTCGGCGATGAGCTTCGCACCCCGCAGCACGCGCTCCTGGCGCTCCTTGAACTCCGGCGTGCCGGCGAGCTTGAAGGCCGTCGCCTTCGCCGCGATCACGTGCATGAGCGGACCGCCCTGCTGCCCGGGGAACACCGCGGTGTTGATCTTCTTGGCGAGGTCGGCGTCGTTGGTGAGGATGAAGCCCGAGCGCGGACCGCCGATCGTCTTGTGCACGGTCGAGGAGACGACGTGCGCGTGCGGCACCGGGTTGGGGTGGAGGCCGGCAGCCACGAGACCGGCGAAGTGCGCCATGTCGACCCAGAGGATCGCGCCCACCTCGTCGGCGATGGCGCGGAACGCGGCGAAGTCCATCGTCCGCGGATAGGCCGACCAGCCGGCGATGATGACCTTCGGCTGGTGCTCGATGGCGAGGCGACGAACCTCGTCCATGTCGATGGTCGAGGTCTCCGGGTCGACCCCGTAGGCGACGATGTCGTAGAGGCGGCCGGAGAAGTTGATCTTCATGCCGTGCGTGAGGTGGCCGCCCTGGTCGAGCGAGAGTCCGAGAAGCGTGTCGCCAGGGCGGGCGATCGCGTGCAGCACGGCGGCGTTCGCGGACGCCCCGGAGTGCGGCTGGACGTTGGCGAACTCCGCGCCGAACAGGCTCTTGGCGCGGGAGATCGCGAGCTCCTCCGCGACGTCGACCTCCTCGCAGCCGCCGTAGTAGCGACGGCCGGGGTAGCCCTCGGCGTACTTGTTGGTGAGCACGGAGCCCTGCGACTGGAGGACCGAGACCGGGACGAAGTTCTCCGAGGCGATCATCTCGAGGAAGGTCTGCTGGCGCTTCAGCTCACGATCGAGGACCTCGGCGATCTCCGGGTCGACCTCGGACAGCGGGGCGTTGAAGTAACGGTCGGTCATGACGTGCTCCTTGTGACGACGGATTCGAAAAAGGTGTTCCTATCGGCCCAGGCGCGCGGTCGAATTCCGTGGTCAGTCGCTCCCCGGTGGTAGTCCACCCAGACGCCAGTCGCGACGGTTACGAGCATAGCCGATGCACGGCGCGCCGCACGCGGTCGTGTCGGGCGTCGTCCGCGACGTCCGCAGAATCGTTTCGATCCCGCTGTTCCCTTGCAGCGTTTCGGCGGCTAGGTTTTGTTCATGGTCCTACCTCTTGATCTTCCCCTCGTCCCCGCCCCGGTGTCCGCGAAGGCCAGGGACGGACGGCTGCCGCTCGCCGCGACGACGCGCGTGCTCGGCTCGTCCCCCGCCACCGGACAGTTGATCGACGCCATCGAGCGCCGCACCGGCCTCCGCCTCACCGCGGTGGACTCCGGCCCCGCGGAGATCGAGCTGTTCCTCGACCCGGAGTCGAGCGCGCCCGAGGGGTACACGCTCGAGGTCGGCGACCGTGCCCTGCTCGTGGGTGCCGACGAGGCCGGTCTCTTCTACGGCGTCCAGACGCTGCTCCAGCTACTGCGCGAGGACGACGCCGGCTGGGCGCTGCTCGGCGCCGACATCGCCGATTCGCCCCGCTTCGCGCGCCGCGGCGTCATGCTCGACGTGGCTCGGCACTTCTTCGGAGTGGAGGACGTGAAGAGGTTCATCGCCAGCACCAGCGCCCTCAAGTTCAACCACCTGCACCTGCACCTCACCGACGACCAGGGCTGGCGCGTGCACATCGACTCCTGGCCGCTGCTCACCGAGCGGGCGGCCGCCACCGCGGCGGACGGTGCTCCCGGCGGCTTCTACACGAAGGACGACTACCGCGAGATCGTGGCGTACGCGGCCGCCCACCACATGATCGTCATCCCCGAGGTCGACCTGCCGGGGCACACGCACGCGATCGGCGTGGCCTACCCGGAGCTCGTCGAGCCCCCGGTACTGAACGACGCGCTGGTCGCCCAGTCCGAGCAGCTCGGCCAGCCCCTCCCCGTGGCTGGAGAGCCCTATCTGGGCTGGGGCGTCGGGCACTCCAGCGTGCGCATCCACGAGGAGGAGACGTACCGGTTCGTCCGCGACGTGGTGCGCGAACTCGCCGAGATGACGCCGGGGCCGTACATCCACATCGGTGGCGACGAGTCCCTCGGCACGCCCCAGGCCGACTTCGATCTCTTCGCCGAGCGAGCCACGGCGATCGTCGTCGAGGAGGGCAAGGTCCCGGTGGCCTGGCACGAGATGGGGTCGGCCGCGGGGATCGCCCCCGGCACCGTCGGCCAGTACTGGGGAATGACCACCCCGACCGGGACGCACGCCGAGGAAGCCGCGCACTTCGTGGCCCGCGGCGGCGCCCTCATCATGTCGGCGGCGGACGTGACGTACCTGGACATGAAGTACACCGAGGATTTCCCGCTCGGACTCACCTGGGCCGCCATCATCGACGTGCGTCGCGCCTACGAGTGGGAACCCACCGCGGTGCTCGATGTTCCCGCTGAGGCGATCCTCGGCGTCGAGGCCCCGCTGTGGTCGGAGACCACGCGCACGCTCGACGAGGTGGAGCGGCTCGTGTTCCCGCGCGCCGCGGCTCAGGCGGAGGTGGCCTGGTCTCCGATCGACGGCGCGGGCCGCACGTGGGAATCGTTCCGCACGCGGGTCGGGGCACTGGCGCCGCTGTGGAAGGCTGAGGGGGTCGAATTCCACCCTGCCCCCGAGATCCCCTGGAGCGCCCGTTGAAGACCCTCTCCTCCGCGACCGGTTCCCTCGTCATCCACTCCGTCCGTCTCGTCGACCGCGGAGAGATCACCGAGGACGGGTGGGTGCGCATCGAGGACGGCATCGTCGTCGCACGCGGGACGGGCACGGGCTGGGAGGCTGCGACGGACGTCGTGGATGCCGCGGAGGCGGCAGGACCGGGGGCGTTCCTCACTCCGGGATTCGTGGACATCCACGGTCACGGCGGGGCGGGTGCCGCCTATGACGACGGCGTCGACGCCATCCGGACGGGTCGGAACCTGCACCGCGAGCACGGGACGACGAGGGCGGTCATCTCGCTCGTCACCGGCACGATCGACGACCTCGCCCGCAGCGTCGCCACGATCGCCGCCCTGACCAGGACCGACCGGGACATCCTCGGATCGCATCTGGAGGGCCCGTTCCTCGATCCCGGGCATCATGGCGCCCACGAGCCCTCGTTGCTCCGCCATCCCGTCGCGGCCGACGTCGCTCGGCTGCTCGAGGCCGGAGAGGGCACGGTGCGTCAGGTCACCATCGCGCCGGAGCTCCCGGGCGGTATCGACGCCGTCCGCCAGATCGTCGCCGCAGGCGCCGCCGCGGCGGTGGGCCATACCGACGCCGACGCCACCATGGCGGTCGCCGCGTTCGAAGCGGGCGCGACGATCCTCACGCACGCGTTCAACGCGATGCCCGGCATCCACCACCGCGCACCCGGACCGGTGCTGGCGGCAGCCGCCGACCATCGAGTGATCCTCGAGGCCATCGCCGACGACGTCCACCTCGACCCGCGTGTCGTCAAGCTCCTGTTCGACGCCGCTCCTCACCGCGTGGCGCTCGTCACGGACGCCATGGCGGCTGCGGGCAGCGCGGACGGCCACTACGACCTGGGCACGGTGAAGGTCACGGTCGAGAACGGGGTGGCGCGCGCGGACGACACCGGCTCGATCGCCGGATCCACCCTGACCCAGGACGTCGCGTTGCAGAGGGCCGTGGCGGCGGGCGTGCTCCTCCCGGATGCGGTCCGCGCCCTCACCGAAACCGCGGCACGCGCGATCGGACGCGAGACGCACCTCGGCGGTCTGCGCCCTGGCATGCTCGGCGACGCCGTGCTGCTGGACGCGGAGCTGCGCGTCGCGCGGGTCTGGACAGGACCGGCGCTGCCCGCCTAGGGAGTGCAGCGCTTCGCGCGACGCGCAGCGCTGCGGTCTCCGGTCGATCGGACGAGACCATGTCGCCCGACTCCCCAGATCGGCGACGCGTATCTCGCTGGGTGGGAGTGGAGGGCCGCCGTTCTCCCCAGATCGGCGGCCCTTCTCCTCCCGCTCGAGCGGGCGGGGCCGGGAGCTCCTCCCCGAGGATCCCGACCCGCCCCTGGTGCAGTACCCCCCCACACCAGCGCCGGAACTCCGCCCCCCGGAGGAGTTCACTTCGGCTGTCTCTACGGGAAGAGACGTGGAGGGCCCCCGTTCATTACGCGGTTCTCGGAAAAAAGTTTCGGCGGGTCTTCGCGGCCCGGCTCTGAGGCTGTGCCGGAGGGATCAGCGGGGCATCCCGAACATCTCCTTGGAGTCGCGCCGCGGGGTGGCCCCCGGCGCGATTCGCGAGAGAATGGTCTGACCGCGTAATGAAGGACGCTTTCGTGCGTCTCTCCTCCTGGGGACACATCCGCGCCCCGGGACCAGATGGATGACCGTGCACCGACAGAACATCACACCAGACGAGACCATCGGCGACGCCGACCTGATCCTCCGCGTCCGCTCGGGCGACCGAGGGGCGTTCGGAGAACTCTGGAGACGCCACTACCCGTCCGGGATCGCCGTCGCACGCTCCGTCACGTCATCCATCGATCCGGACGACCTCGTGCAGGAGTCCTACACCCGCATCTATCAGGCGATCTTGAAGGGCGGCGGCCCCAACGGGTCGTTCCGCGCCTATCTCTTCACAAGCATCCGCAACACGGCGGCCGCCTGGGGCCGCGCGCGCCGCGAGACCGCGATCGACGAACTCGACACGGTCGCCGACCCCGACAGCACCGAGCACGCCTCGAACGAGGCCCTGGACCGCAGCCTCACCGCCCAGGCCTTCCGGAGCCTGCCGTCGCGCTGGCAGGAAGTCCTCTGGTACACCGAGATCGAGCAGATGAAGCCGCAGGAGGTCGCTCCTCTCCTCGGCATGAAGGCCGGTGCGGTTTCCCAGCTGGCCTTCCGCGCCCGCGAAGGACTGCGCGAAGCCTGGATCCAGGCGCACCTGCGCAGCGCGAGCGCGGGCTCCGAGTGCCAGTGGACCATCGAGCACCTGGGAGCCTACTCGCGTGGCAACCTCGCCACCCGCGACCACCGTCGTCTGGAACTGCACCTCGACGAGTGCGCACGCTGCATGATCGTCGCCGCCGAGGCGAAGGACGTCTCGAAGCGTCTCGCCCTGGTCCTGCTTCCCCTCGTGCTCGGCGCGACCGGTGCCTCCGGCTACCTGGCCACCCTGCAGGGGGGCGCGCCCGTCGTGGCCGTGGCGGCAATGTCGTCGAGCGTCCCCGGCGCCGTGTTCCTCGGCGACGGTGGAACCGGCCAGGCCGCGGCGGGAGCGGGCGGCTCCGGTGCGGCGGGGTCCGCAGCGGGTTCTTCCGGTGGCACCGGGACGGCAGCGAGCTCGGGCGGGATCTTCACGGGCATGGGTGCCGTCGTCGGCGCCGGTTCAGCGGCCCTCGTCGTCGCCGGGGTGGTGGCCGCTGCCGCGATCGTTCCCGGGTTGACGGGCGCGGAGCCGATGACCTCCCTGCCGAGCGCGTCCGACTCCGACCCGTCGTCGATCACGACCGACATCGCCCCCGACTCCTCGCTCGATCTCGAGCAGCCCGTGGTGATCGACACTCCGGATGCCGACGAGACACCGGCTCCCCCGGCCGAGGAGGACGCGGTACCGCCCGCCGCCGAGGAGACCGGCCCGGACACGGCGCCCGCTGCTCCCGAGGTTCCGACCGGCCTCCCTGAGGCCACGCTGCCGCCTGTCGCCCCGGTGGATCCGGCGAATCCCGTGGATCCGGTCGACCCCGTGGACCCGGTCGACCCCGTGGACCCGGTCGACCCCGTGGACCCGGTCGACCCCGTGGACCCGGTCGACCCCGTGGACCCGGTCGACCCCGTGGACCCGGTCGACCCCGTCGACCCCGTGGACCCGGCGCTCCCGACGGAGCCGCCGACGTGGGGCACGGCCGACTTCTGGCTCGACGACAGCCTGAACTGGCGCTACGTCGTGCCGGTGTCCGGCGCACCGGGCACCGTCGTACAGGCTCTCCTCGACGGGAGCGAGGCGGACGGCGGTCGTGTCGTCCTCGGCGACGACGGGACCGGCACCATCGAGCTCCGTCCTTCGCACGTGCAGTTCCTCTTCGCGAGCATCGTCCCCGTGACGTTCCAGTACCTCCTGCCGTCAGGCGAGCCCGGCCCTTCGGCCACCACCACGCTGTACGCGCTGGAGCCCCAGGGCGCGGCCGCCGATGAGCGCGCCGCCGCACGGGCGCTCCAGGAGCCTGTCTCCGTCGCCCCCGAGGAGCCGGCTGTCGCGCCGACGCAGGACCCCGCGTCGGCACCCGAGGCGTCTCCGACGGCACCGGCGGAGACGGAGCCGGCTGCGCCCTCCCCCGAGGAAGCGGCACCGGCGGAGACGGAGACCGGATCAGCGCCTCCCGAGGCCGAGGCCGCGCCGGCACCCGGTGCGGCCGCCCCTGCGGCACCGGCCGACGCTGCAAGCACGACCGAGGGCGCACCGGTCGCGGAATAGACTGGACGTATGACCCCGGATCCCGCACCCGTCGCCGGCGTCGAGCGTCCGGTCATCTCGGCCCTCGACATCGTGCGCGTCGTCGTCCTCGTCGTGGCGATCGCATCGCTCGCCCTGTGGGGCTTCGCCAGCTGGGATCTTCCCTGGAACGTCGTGATCGGAATCGGCGCGCCCGTGGTGACCCTCCTGCTCTGGGCGCTCTTCCTGTCACCGCGCCCCGTGCTGCGCGTGCACCCCTTCCTCCGCGCGATCGTGGAGCTCTTCATCTACGTGGGCGTGACGATCGCCTGGTGGTCCATGGGCCAGGCTCTGATCGGCACCGCGTTCGCACTCGTCGCGGTCGTCGCCGGCGTCCTCAGCGGGCGCCGCTCTCTGGCGTGAGCGCACGGCCGTGAGCGTGGTCTCGCTGCTCCGCGACGCGCTCGGCGCGCGCGTCGATGTCGGCGAGCACGCGCGCGAGGAGGCCAGAGCCGACCGCTCCGGACATGCCGCGGTGGGTCTTCCCCTGGCCGTGGTCCATGCCGAGAGCGTGGAGGACGTGCAGCGGACGATGCGGATCGCGACAGCCACGCGCACCCCGGTCGTGGTACGCGGTGCCGGCACCGGACTCGCCGGTGCCGCCAACGCGGGCGCGGGTGAGATCGTCCTCTCGCTCCGCCGGATGGACGCCGTCCTCGAGGTCCGCCCCGACGATCTCCTCGCCGTCGTCGAGCCGGGCATCCTCAACGCCGAGCTCAACGCGCGCCTCGCGACCGAGGGGCTGTGGTGGGCGCCCGACCCCGCCAGCCGGGACATCTCGACCGTCGGCGGCAACATCGCGACCGGAGCCGGCGGGCTGCTGTGCGCGAAGTACGGCGTCGTGCGCGACGCCGTCCTCGGCGTCGATCTCGTCCTCGCCGACGGGCGGCTGCTGCACCTCGGCCATCGCAGCGTGAAGGGCGTCACCGGCCTCGACCTCACGGCGCTCGTCGTGGGCTCGGAGGGGACCCTCGGCGTCGTCGTCGGCGCCACCCTCAAGCTGCGCCGACTCGTGCCGGGCGAGACCTGCACGGTGGCGGCGACCTTCCCTGGCGTGCGCGCTGCAGCCGCGGCCTCCGCCGCCGTGACAGCGGCGGGGATCCAGCCGGCGATCATGGAGCTCATGGACGCCGCGAGCCTCGCCGCCGTCCACGCCCTGCTCGCCCTGCCCGCACCGACGCCCGGAGCCGCTCAGCTCACGATCCAGACCGATGGTGCGGCCGCGCGCGCCGAGGCAGAGGCCATCGCGGCGATCGTGACAGCCCACGACGGCGTCCCCGTCGTCTCACACGATCCTGTCGAGGGCGATCGACTCCTCTCGATCCGACGCTCCATGCACGCCGCGATGGCCTCGCTGGGGACGACGCTCATCGAGGACGTGTCGGTGCCGCGGAGCGCGATGCCCGCGATGTTCGACGAGATCGCCCGCATCGAGCGTGAGTTCGGCATGACGATCCCGACCGTCGCCCACGCAGGCGACGGCAACCTGCATCCCAACTTCATCTTCGAGGGCACGGAGACACCGCCGCAGGTCTGGGCTGCTGCGGACGAGCTGTTCCGCGCCGCGCTCCGCCTGGGCGGCACGCTCACCGGCGAGCACGGCATCGGCGTCCTGAAGCGACGATGGCTCGCGGACGAGCTCGGCGACGACCAGTGGCGGCTCCAGCGCGACATCGCCGCCGTGTTCGATCCCCTGGGGATCCTCAACCCCGGAAAGGTCTTCGCCCCCGATGCCTGACATCCACGTGAGCGCCGCCGTGATCGTCGACGACGACGGCCGCGTGCTCGTCGTCCGCAAGCACGGGACGACCCGGTTCATGCAGCCGGGCGGCAAGCCGGAGCCGGGCGAGTCGCCCGCAGAGACCCTCCTCCGCGAGCTGCACGAGGAGCTGGGCCTCGAGCTCGCCGAGGGCGACCTTCGGCCGCTGGGGCGCTTCGTGTCGGCGGCAGCCAACGAACCGGGCCACCGCGTCGTGGCCGACGCGTTCGCGGCCTCGATCGACCCGACCGGGGTCCGGGTGCAGGCCGAGCTCGCCGAACTGCGCTGGATCACTCCCGAAGACGCCGTGACGCTCCCGCTGGCACCGCTGAGCGTCGAGCATCTGCTGCCGCTCGCCTGGCCGGCCGGAACGCGTTAGCGCCTCGGGGTCAGATGCCCTGCCAGGCCGGCTTGTTCGCGAACGTGTAGCGGTAGTAGTCGGCGAGCTTCAGCTTCGACGCGGCGGCTTCGTCGACGACGATCGTCGCGTGCGGGTGGAGCTGGATGGCCGACCCCGGGAGCAGCGCGGTGAGCGGCCCTTCGACCGCAGCCGCGACGGCCTCCGCCTTGCCGGCGCCGAACGCCAGGAGCACGAGGTGGCGAGCCTCCAGGATGGTGCCCAAGCCCTGCGTGATGCAGTGCATCGGCACGTCGTCGATGGAGTCGAAGAAGCGGGCGTTGTCCTCCCGCGTCTGCTCCGTGAGGGTCTTCACCCGCGTCCGCGAGGCGAAGGACGATCCGGGCTCGTTGAACCCGATGTGGCCGTCCGTGCCGATCCCGAGGATCTGCAGGTCGACGCCGCCGGCCGCGGCGATGGCGGCGTCATAGTCCTCACCCGCGTGCTGGATCGTGGCCTCCGCGCCGTTCGGGACGTGGATGCGCTCCGGGTCGAGGCCGAGCGGCTCCACGACCTCACGGGTGATGACCGAGCGGTAGCTCTCCGGGTGGGAGGGATCGATGCCCACGTACTCGTCGAGCGCGAAGCCGCGCACCTGCGAGACGTCGCGTCCGGCGAGGCGGCCGCGGAGCGCCTGGTAGACCGGCAGCGGTGTCGACCCCGTGGCGAGCCCGAGCACCGCGTCCGGGCGGCGGTCGATCAGCTCGACGATCTCGGTGGCGACCAGGGCGCCGGCGGCCTCGGCATTCTCGACGATGACGACCTCAGCCATGCGGAACGATCTCCTTCTCAGAAATGGAAGCGCCCACCAGAGCGGCGCCGAACGCGGCGGCGGGCGAACCCGCGGGGAGCAGTTCGATTCTCTCATCCAAGCGCAGTGACCTCAGGAACGGTGACGCCTCGGCGCCGGCCTGGAGAGCCGCCCGGATGCCGTCCGCGAGCCGACCGCCGAGAGCTGTGAGTCCCCCGCCGATGACCACCGTCTCGACGTCGGCCGACAGCACGAGCACCCGGACCGCAGCCGCCGCCCCGAAGAAGAGGTCGGCTTGGAGCCCGAGCGCGTGCGGGTCCCCGGCTTCCGCCGCCTCGACGATGTCCTTGACCGGCAGCGCCCCGGGACGACCCCAGGCCTTCGCCAGCGCTCCTCCCCCGCAGAAGGTCTCGACGCAGCCGCGCTGACCGCACCCGCACAGGCGCCCGCGCGGATCGACCGAGAGGTGCCCCACCTCGCCGGCGGTCCCCCGCGCACCGCGCCAGATGCGTCCGTCGACGACGATCCCGGCAGCGACGCCGGTTCCGAGGTTGAGGTACGCCATCGAGCCGGCGATGTCGCTCAGGACAGCGGCCCCGAGCGCGGCCGCTTTCACGTCGTTCTCGACGCGGAAGGGCACACCCAGCGCCTGCGCCGCGCGCGTCGCGAGGTCGAGCGACTCCACACCGAGGTTCACGGCGTGGAGGACGCGTCCGGCTTCGGCGTCCACGAGCCCGGGGATGCCGATGCCGGCCGATCCGACGGCGGAGACGGGAAGGCCGATGTCGTCGGCGAGAGCGACGACCGTCGAGACGATGCTGTCCACGACGGCGTCCTCTCCCCAGCCGGTGGGTCGCCGGAGCCGCCCGAGGATCGTACCGGCGGGGTCGACGGCGACGGCGTCGATCTTGGTACCGCCCACGTCGAGGCCCACACGAATCGGCCGACCGGAGAGGTCGGCGGTGAGAGGAACGGTCATCGGGTGCCGTTCCCGGTCGCGGCCGCGGTCCTCACGAGACACCCAACTGCCCGGACAGCACCATGACCGCAGCGCCGCGGAGCACGATGTCGTCCTGGTGGGTGAGGCGTATCATGACGTCTTCGAAGACGCCCTCGAGTGTGCGCGCGTGCAGAGTCTGGACGGCAGCGTCGATGAGGGTCCCGTTCAACAGCTCCGACGGACCGGACAGGACGACCTCGGACAGGTCGAGCGCGGCCACGATCGGCGCGATGGCGATCGCCATGCGGGTGCCGGAGTCGCGGAGGATCTCCTCGCGCGCCGCCGGGTCGGCATCGAGCGCCTTCTGCATGCGGCTCACGCTGAGCCAGGCCTCGAGACAGCCGATCTTCCCGCAGGCGCATCGCGGACCGCCGTCGGTGCCGACCACGACATGGCCGATCTCCCCGGCGGCGAATCGGCTGCCGAGTAGCGGCTGGCTGCCGGTGATCAGCCCGGCACCCACGCCGCGGCCGATCTTGATGAGCATGAAGTCGGCCTCCGCCTCGCCGAAGGTGTACTCGGCGAGCACCGCCGCATTGGCATCGTTGCGCGCCAGCACGGGCAGGTCGAGATCGGCGCTGAGCTTCGCCTCGAGGGGGAAGTCGGTCCAGCCGAGGTTCGGTGAGCTCAGGACCACTCCGTCGGGGCGCACGACGCCGGGGGTGCCGATCCCGACGCCTAGGACCGGCTGCGTCGCGATCCCGACGAGGGTCTGCGCCAAGGCGTGCAGCGCGGCATACGCGGCGTCCCCGTCGGGGGTCTCCGGCCGCGGAACCTCTCGCCGCTCCAGGACGTCGCCGTCGAGGCTGAGGACGGCGCCCTCGAACGCGCTCGGACCGGACAGGTCGAGACCGATGATCTGGTGCCCCACCCGGTCGATGTCGATGAGGATGGGAGGCTTGCCGGGACCGACCGCCTCGCGGACGCCGATCTCGACGACGATCCCGTCGGCGATGAACTCGGCGACGAGGTCGGAGATCGTGACGCGGGTGAGACCCGTCTCGCGGGAGAGGTCGGCGCGGCTCATCGCGCCTGAGTGATAGAGCGTCTGCAGCACGAGGGCCCGGTTGTGACCGCGGGCGTGCTCCGGAAGCACCTTGGTGCGCGAACGGAGGTGCCGCGCCGGGCCAAAGGCGTGCGCATTCGCGGCGGCGAAGTCGGTCGCCGCCGTCGGGCGCTGATCATCCGAAACGGACATGTTTGTTAGTAGACCTTACGAACAGGATTTGTGCAACTGTCCCGCGCGATTCCGCGGGCAGGGTTACCGAAACGTGACATCAGACGGCCGGCGGCCGACCCTCATCCTCCGCCCGCTGCCGCAGGCGCTGGACCAATCCGGCGACGATCCCTTCCCTCGTCTCCACGGTCATCGGCTTGCCGGGCACGCCCGGTCGCCGTTGCCCCGGCGTCGGACCGTCCAGCGGACGATACCGCACGCCCGCCGCTGCCAGTCGCCGGAGGTGCGTGGGCAGACGCCGGGCGAACTCGGCGAACGGCGCCGGCTCTCCCCCGAGCCACAGGCGTTCCGCGATCGCGGCGAGGCGGGGGAACATCGCGAAGTCGACCCGATCCCTGCTCGGCAGGTGCTCCGTCCAGACGTTCGCCTGACCGCCGACCGCGCCCTCGACCACCCGGAACGAGTACGCACGCTCGATCGTGAGCGGTGGGCCCACCCGAATGGGCTCCTCCGCGGACTCGGACTGCGGGTAATCGAGGTAGACCTCGAGGTCCGGACAGCCCACGACCGGGATCCCCCGCCGCAGCGCCTCCCGCATGGCGACAGGTCCCCGCCAGGCGAGGATGCGCACCCCGTCGGGGACCTCGCCCTCCAGCACCTCGTCCCAGGCCAGCGCCGTCCGCCCTCTGCTGCGGACGTGCTCGACGAAGTGCGCCGTGAACCACGGTTGCACGTCGTGCGGGGTGGTCAGCCCGAGCTCCTCCATCCGCGTCGCTGCTGCCGGGCTCTCCGCCCATTCCGTCACCGGCACCTCGTCCCCGCCGATTCCGATCCACTCGGAGCCGAAGACGTCGCACAGCGCGTCGATGGCGGCACGCCCGAACGCCAGTGCCTCCTCGGTCGGCGCGAGGGTGCGGGCATTCACGCCGAAGCGTTCCCAAGGACCGGTCGCGGGCTCCGCGACGTCGAGGTTACCGAGCTCCGGATACGCGGCGAGCGCGGCTTGGATGTGCCCCGGGAGCTCGACCTCCGGCACGAGCGTCACGAAACGTTCCGCCGCGTAGCGCACGAGCTCGCGCAGTTCGGTCGTGGTGTAGAAACCCTCGTGCCGCCCGGGCTCCACCGTCGCCTCGGGGCCGTGTCCGCGCTGGGTGGCCTCGCGCCGTGCGCTCACTTCGGTCAGCCGCGGGTAGCCGGGCACCTCGAAGCGCCAGCCCTGATCGTCGGTCAGGTGGAGATGCAGGATGGTGAGGTGGTGGTCGGCGAGGAGGTCGATGAGGCGACGCACGTCCTCCGGCGGCCGGAAGTGCCGGGCCACGTCGAGCATCGCTCCCCGCCAGGCGTACGCGGGTGAGCCCTCCCAGCGGCCGGCGGGGATCATCGCCGGGAGCGTGGGATCGAGATCGGGATCGCGGAGCTGCCGGAGCGTCGTCGCCCCACGGAAGACCCCCTCGGGGCTCGCACCGGCGATCTCGATCCCGGAGGCGGACACCGTCACTCGGAAGGCCTCGTCGCCGTGGCGCCCGGCCGCGTCCGCCGCGCTCCGCAGTTCCGCGTCGATCACGAGGCGGATCGCGGGGGCTCCGGCGTCCACACCGCCCCCGCCGAGCCGCGCGACCGCGGCGGCCAGCTCGGGAGCGGCCTCGATCGGCGTCGCCGGTGTCCACCGGAAACCGGGCGCGAGCGCGTCGATCCGTGCCGGGATCTGTGGCACCGTCGCGCGCGGCGCCGCAGGCGGCATCCGCAGCGCACGACCGGCGACGGCCCCCGTCGGCTCACCGCCGAGGAGGACGGGGACCCCGCCCACGAGGACCTCGTGGACGCCGTGCGGCGTACCGTGCGGGTCGTCGAACGTCGCCCCGGCCGCGATGGTCTCCGGGTCGAACAGCACCAGATCCGCGGTGGACCCCACGCGGACCACGCCGCGCGGGGCGTCTCCACGGTCGAGGCCCAGGCGCGCAGCCGGGTTGCCGGACAGGTGACGCACCGCCTGCTCGAGACTCAGAACCCCCAGCTCCCGGACGTAGTGGCCGAGGTAGCGCGGGAAGGTGCCGCGGCCGCGGGGGTGCGGCCTGGCTCCGATGAGGATGCCGTCGCTCCCGCCGGAGTGGCGGGGATGGCGCATGATGGCGCGGACGTTGTCCTCGTCGCCGATGTGCATGAGCACGCCGGTGGCCCCCGCGTCGGCGAGGATGGTGTCGATCACCACGTCGACCGGCCGCCGCCCGGAATCCCCCGCGATGTCGGCGACGGTACGGCCCACGAGTCCGGCCAGCGCGGGGTTCGCGGTCCCGGAGATCTGGATCACCGACCAGTCGGCGACCTCCCCGTGGAACCCGTCGCAGCCGATCTCCTCGAGCTCCACGCGGACGGCCTCGCGACCCTCGGCATCCAGTCCCGCCAGCGCCGCCAGCAGGTCGCCGGTCGCGGCCAGCCGACTCGGCAGCAGCGCGGCGAGGGTGGTCGCCCCCGGCAGGTAGGGATAGGTGTCCAGCGTGACGTCGACCCCGTCGGCCACGGCCTCGTCCACGAGGGCCAGGAGTTCGGCGGCACGTCCCCGGTTCGGCTCGAAGTTCATGGTCGCGTGCGTGAGGTGCACCGGGCACCCGGTGCGACGGCCGATGTCGATCGCCTCGCGATACGCGTCCAGCGCCGCGCGCCCGTAGCTGCGGGTGTGCGGAGCCCAGTAGCCGCCGCGATCGGCGACCACGCGGCAGAGAGCCTCCAGCTCCGCGACGTCGGCGTACATGCCAGGGGTGTAGGTGAGACCGCTCGACATCCCGAAGGCCCCGGCGTCCAGCGCCTGGCCGAGGAGGTCGGCCATGGCCGTGATCTCGGCGGGCGTCGCGGGGCGGTTGTCGTGACCGACGACCATCATCCGGAGGTTGCCCTGCGGGACGAGAACGGCCGCATTGGCTACGGACGCGCCGTCGATCGCCCCCAGCAGGTCGTCCATCGACCGCCACGGGACGGTGGCCGGCATCCCGTTCCACCCCGCGATCTGGGCGGGGATGACCGACGCCGTGGCATCGTCCAACGGCGCATAGCCCAGGCCATCCTGGCCGAGCACCTCGGTCGTGACGCCCTGCCGGATCTTGGCGTCGTGGGAGACTCCGCGCAGCACGGCGAGATCGCTGTGCGCGTGCATGTCGATGAAGCCGGGCGCCAGCACGAGACCGGACGCGTCGACGTCGACGGCTCCTTCCGGCAGTTCGAGGGTCTCCGTCTCGTCGCGCACGATCGCGACGACCCGGGCCCCCTCGATCGCGACGTCCGCGACGTATCGGGCGGAACCGGTGCCATCGACGACCGTGGCACGCCGGTAGACGCGCACGCCGCCCGCCGCCGCCTTCTCGGCGCTCAGAAGCATGTCGCCACTGCTCCGATCACCCGCGGGTCCGCCGCGTCGGGGTCGTCGATCACGGCGACGACACGCCACTTGTCGAAGGCGGTGCACGGGTGCGAGAGTCCCAGCCGGACGACCTCGCCGACGTCGACCGTCGATCCGTCGGCCGGCCGCAGGAAGGCGTGCTGGTCGTTGAGGGCCGTCACCGTCCCCGAGACGGACTGCGGCACCGGGAGGTCGATGTCGAAGGGCACGTCGCGCCGCCCGGCGTCGAGTAGGGCGAGCCCGGGCTCCGGCTGCGAGACCACGCGCGACCACGCGTGCATCGCGGAGCGGAGCGGCGCCGTGTCCGTCAGCGGCCCGAAGGGCGACATGCGGGAGTAGAAGCCGTCGTCGTGGATCTGGAACGCCCCGGACCGCAGCACGACCTCGGCCTCTCCGGCGGCGGTGCCGAGCACGGCCGCGGCGCGGTCGGGGAACGAGCTCCCCCCTGCGCTGAGCACGGGGCGGAGTCCCTCGGGGTACCGCAGTCGGCGGTGCAGCTCGACCAGGGTGGCGAGGAAGCCGTCGACCGCCTCGACCGAGGCCGCAGACCGGTCGGGTCCGAAAGGCCCCTCGTAGCCTGTCACCCCGGCGAGGCGGAGACCGGGAGCCGCCGCGATGGCCTCGGCGATGCGCTCGCCCTCCCCGACCGTCCTGGCGCCGGTGCGTCCCTGCGCGCCACCGAGCTCCACGAGCACGTCGAGGGGGCGCTGGGCCTCGGCGAGCGCCTCGGCGAGGATGGCGACGCCGGCCAGCGAATCGGCTCCGCACAGGATCCGCAGGTTCTCGTCCGCGGCCAGCAGCGCGCCCAGCTCCCGGGCCGCCGCGCCGTCCGTGACCCCGTTGGCGATGAGGACCGTGGGGACCCCCGCCTCCACCGCGACGCGAGCCTGCCACGGGGTCGCGACGGAGATGCCCCAGGCTCCGGCATCCAGCAGGCGCTGCCACAGGGCGGGCGCCATCGTGGTCTTGCCGTGCGGGGCGAGGCGGACGCCCTCCCGCGCCGCCCAGCCGAACACCGTCTCTTCGTTGTGCGCGATCGCCTCGGCGTGCACCGTGAGCACCGGGGTGACGAGGTCGGAGAGGTGCAGACCAGCCCCGGCGACCTCGGAGAGTCGCAGCCCCGCGGTACGCACCGGGAAGCCCTTCGCCCACGCGCCGAGAACGGGATCCGGAATTTGTAGAGGCATCTAACAAGGCTACTAGGCTGGCGGCATGACCGCGAAGACACGAGTTTCCACCGACGCCGCCCCCGCTCCCGCCCACACCTTCTCGCAGGGCGTCCGCAAGGGCCCCATCGTCCAGGTCTCCGGCCAGGGCCCGGTCGATCCGCAGACCAACGAGTACCTGTACCCCGGCGACGTCGCGGCACAGACCACGCGCACCCTGGAGAACGTCAAGGCCATCGTCGAGGCCTCCGGCGCCACGTTCGACGACGTCGTGATGCTGCGCGTGTACCTCACCAAGCGCGAGGACTTCCCGATCATGAACGAGGCGTACGGAGCGTTCGTGGAGGCGCACACGACGAGCGGCGTCCTGCCGTCGCGCACGACGGTCTTCACCGGTCTCCCGCGCGAGGAGATGCTCGTGGAGATCGACGGCCTCGCCGTGATCGACTGACCGTCCCGCCGCGGAACCTGCGGGGAGGAACCCTATCAGGACCGTTTCCTCCTCGTTACCAGCCATCCCGTACCATGGACGTCAGGACACGTCGAGACTGCGGGGGGTGTGGTTCGTGACCGATCTGATCTCAGCGCCGGGCGCTGCAACGGGGGCACAGCCCGACGATGCGACGCCGACGAGCGTCCTGACGCCGTCCGACGCTCCGACCGACACGGTTCCGCCGCAGACCGGCGAGCAGCCCCTCGCCTGGGCCCCCACGGACCCGGCTCCGAAGAAGCGCCGCCTGGGCCTGTGGATCGGCCTCGGCGTGGGCGCCCTCGTGCTCGGCGCCGGCGCCGCCTCGATGATCCTGATCGCTCCCGGCACCACCGTCGCGGGAATCCCCGTGGGCTGGATGACCCCCGGTGCGGCCGCCGAGGCGATCGACTCGCACCTCGCCCAGACGGAAGTCACCCTCACCGGGGAGGGCGACGACGCCGTGCTCACCGGAGCCGACCTGGGCGCGACCGCCGATGCCACGGCCCTTGCCGACGCCGCCTTCTCCGCACACCCGATGTGGAACCTCGGCGCGTGGATGGGCGACCCGGTGCCGGCCGACATCGTCCTCGACCAGGAGACCGCTTCCGCCGCGCTCCGCGACGCCGTACCGGCGAGCTTCGTCGATCCTGTCGATGCCTCTGTCGTTTTCGATGCGGCCAAGGGGACGTACTCGGTCACACCGTCCGTCCCGGGCACCGGCATCGACGTGGCCGACCTGAACGCCGCCTTCACCGAGGCCGTGTCCGACGGACGCACGGCGTTCGAGTATCCGGGCGGCCCGGCCGAGGCTCTGCCCGCGGTGTCCGACGACGACGCCGCGGCGACCGCGACCACGCTCAACACCATGCTCTCGACGGTCGGCTTCTACGTCGGCGAAGAGCGGACCGTCCCGGTCTCCCCCGCGGTCGCGGCCTCCTGGTTGACCGTGGTCGACGACGACGGTCAGCTCCGCATCGAGGCCGACCCGCAGGCGATCCAGGCCACCGTGGACACGCTGCCCGCTGCGGTGAATCGCGAGCCCGTCAACGCGACGAACATCGTCGACTCCGCGGGCACCGTGCTTCGCGCGGAGCAGGAGGGCACCACCGGACGCGCCCTCGGCGACACCTCACAGATCGCCGAACAGTTCGCCACGCAGCTCGCCGCCGGTGACGGCGCCTTCGCGCTCTCCGTCACCGAGACGCCCTTCGAGACGACGAACCTGTTCCGTCGCGCAGAGATCAACCTCAGCACGCAGCGGGCCTACCTGTTCGAGAACGACAAGGTCGTGCAGTCCTGGGCGGTGTCGACCGGCCTTCCCGGTACACCCACCCCGACCGGCAATTTCAAGGTGTTCGCACACACCGCCATGCAGGACATGGGCTGCTTCGAAGGGGCGCCGTACTGCACGGAGGACGTGCCCTGGATCACCTGGTTCGCCCCGAACATCGGCTTCCACGGCACCTACTGGCACAACAACTTCGGCAACCGGATGAGCCACGGCTGCGTCAACCTGCCGATCGACCTCGCCAAGTACGTCTACGACTGGTCCCCCGAGGGCCTCGAGGTCGCCGTCTACAACTGACCCGGAGTTCTGCGTCGGGCACAGCTTCGCAGTCGCGGAGCAACACGCCGTTCTGACGACCGCGCCCTCGGAGTGTCGCCCGCCGCCTCCGAAGTCGTGCCCGGTTCAGCGGGGGCAGACGGCAAAGGGGGCGGATGCCGCAGCATCCGCCCCCTTCTGTCGTCTCAGCGCAGTGCGTCGACGATCTCGTTGAGCGTTGCAGACGGACGCATGACCGCCGCCACGAGGTTCTCGTCGGGGCGGTAGTAACCGCCGATCTCGACGGGCTTGCCCTGCACCGCGTTGAGCTCGGACACGATGGTCTCCTCGTTCGCGGCGAGCTTCTCGGCGACCGGGGCGAAGGCCGCGGCGAGCTCCGGGTCCTTCGTCTGCTTCGCCAGCTCCTGCGCCCAGTACAGGCCGAGGTAGAAGTGGCTGCCGCGGTTGTCGATGGTGCCGAGCGCGCGGCCCGGTGAACGGTCCTCCTCGAGGAAGGTACCGGTCGCGGCATCCAGCGTCTCGGCGAGCACCCGCGCCTTCTCGTTGCCGGTGCGGTCGGCGAAGTGCTCGAGCGAGGCCGCCAGCGCGAAGAACTCGCCCAGCGAGTCCCAGCGCAGGTAGTTCTCCTCGACGAGCTGCTGCACGTGCTTCGGCGCGGAACCGCCCGCTCCCGTCTCGAACAGCCCACCACCGGCGAGGAGCGGCACGATCGAGAGCATCTTGGCGCTCGTGCCGACCTCGAGGATCGGGAACAGGTCGGTGAGATAGTCGCGCAGCACGTTGCCGGTCACGGAGATGGTGTCCAGACCGTGACGCATGCGGGCGAGCGTGTACCGCGTCGCCTCCTCCGGCGCGAGGATGGTGATCGTCAGGCCCTTGGTGTCGAGCGTGGCGAGACCCTGGTGCACCTTCGCGATGATCTGGGCGTCGTGCGAGCGGTTCGCGTCGAGCCAGAACACCGCGGGGGCGCCCGTCGCGCGAGCCCGACCGACCGCGAGCTTGACCCAGTCCATGACCGGGATGTGCTTGGTCTGGGTCGCGCGCCAGATGTCGCCCTCGCCGACCTCGTGCTCGATGAGGACCGTGCCCTCGCTGTCGAGCACCTGCACGATGCCGTCTGCGGCGATCTCGAAGGTCTTGTCGTGGCTGCCGTACTCCTCGGCCGCCTGGGCCATGAGGCCCACGTTCGGGACGGTGCCGATCGTGGCAGGGTCGAGCGGCCCGTTGGCGATGACGTCGTCGATCACCGCCTGGTAGACGCTGGCATAGGACGAGTCGGGGATGACCGCGATCGTGTCGGCCTCCTCGCCGTCCTTGCCCCACAGCTTGCCGCCGTTGCGGACGAGCGCGGGCATGGACGCGTCGACGATGACATCGCTCGGGACGTGGAGGTTCGTGATCCCCTTGTCGGAGTTCACGTACGACAGGCGCGGCCCATCGGCGATGGCCTTGTCGAACGCCGCGGCGATCTCGGCACCGCCCGCGAGGTCGGCGAGCCCGGCGAGGATCGAGCCGAGACCGTCGTTCGCGCTGAGACCCGCCTCGGCGAGCTGCGAGCCGTACTGGTCGAAGACGTCCTTGAAGAATGCCTTCACCACGTGGCCGAAGATGATCGGGTCGCTGACCTTCATCATCGTGGCCTTGAGGTGCACCGAGTACAGGACGTCGTCGGTCTTCGCCGCCTCGAGCGTCTCCGCGAGGAAGGCGTCCAACTCCTTCGCGGAGAGGAACGTGGCGTCGATGATCTCGCGCGGAAGGACCTTGAGGCCCTCCTTGAGCACGGTGACGGTGCCGTCCTTCGCCGTGTGGCGGAAGGAGAGCACGTCGTCGTGGGCGGCGACCCACGAGCGCTCGTTGTGCTTGAAGTCATCGTGGCCCAGCGTCGCGACGCGGGTCTTCGACCCCTCGGCAAACGGCTTGTTGCGGTGCGGGTGCTTCTTGGCGTAGTTCTTCACCGCCAGAGGCGCTCGGCGGTCGCTGTTACCCTCCCGCAGCACGGGGTTCACGGCCGAGCCCTTGATGCGGTCGTAACGGGCGCGCACGTCCTTCTCCTCCAGCGACGAGGGCTCGTCCGGGAAGTCGGGGATGTCGTATTCCTGCTGCTGCAGCTCCGCGATGGCCGCCTTGAGCTGCGGGATCGACGCCGAGATGTTCGGCAGCTTGATGATGTTCGCCTCGGGCAGCGTGGCGAGTCCGCCCAGCTCTGCCAGCGCGTCGCCAACCTGCTGCTCGGGGGTGAGCTTCTGCGGGAAGGCGGCGAGGATGCGGCCGGCCAGAGAGATGTCCCGCGTCTCGAACTCGATCCCCGCCTGGCCGGTGTAGGCCTGGATGATCGGCAGGAATGAGGCGGTGGCCAGCGCCGGTGCCTCGTCTGTGTAGGTGTAGATGATGGCGTCGTCGGTCACCGGGAGGTTCTCCGTTCACGAGGTCTATTTGTCTCGATACCAAGATACCTGAGCGGCTCCACCCCGACGGGGCCGTCGCGGTCTCGACCCGGACGAACGGGCGACCTCCGTGAAAAGTCCCCGCGGGTGATGAATGCGCCGACGGGAGGGGCTAGCCTGGGGACATGTCCGAACTGCGCATGGTCGAACTCTCCGCCGCGACGATCGTCGCCGTGAACAACCTGTCGCTCAAGCCCGGACAGGAGCAGTTCCTCGCCCCCGTCTCGTACGGCATCGCGGCCACCGTCATCAACCCGCAGACCTCCTGGCAGCGGGTGATCCTGGACCGCAACGAGGTCGTGGGCTTCGTGAGCGCCAACTTCGACGACGAGGCACCGGAGGAGCATTTCCGCTCCGTTCTGTGGCGCATCAACGTCGACGCGGACGACCAGGGTCGCGGCGTCGGCCGTTTTGCCGTCGAGAGCCTCGTGGAGGAGGCTCGCAATCGCGGTGTCGACCACGTCAACGTCATCTACGAGGCCGGCGAGGACGGTCCGGAGGCGTTCTTCCGCCGAGTCGGCTTCACCCCCGTCGGGGAGACCGCCTACGGCGAGGTGATCGCCGAGATCCGCGTCCCCTCCTGAGACCGGCGGCGGGGTCTCGAATCCCCTCCCCCATCGAGACTCCGTCGCCCTCGGCGCGCGCCGCACGACGCGTCCGAGTCGGTTCAGCGCGGACCGGCGCCGTCCGGGGGTGTGCCCTTGCCGCGGCGGCTGTTCCACGCCGCGAGCGCCGATGCGGCAGCACCCGCCGCTCGATCGATGGCCTCCGCGGAACGATGCAGCATGTCCTGCGCGGCGTCCTGCCAAGCCGGAGTCGGCGGCGCTTCGCCCGTCTGCACCTTCGCCGCGTGCTCGGCCGCCTCGAACGCCCGCTCGACCTCCGCCACGGCATCGCGGTAGGCGGCGTACTCGGCTGCGGTGATCCGGCCGGTCGTCTGCCGTCGCGCCTCGACCGCGGCGCCCGCCGCGCGCAGGTAGGCGGCCGTCTCCGGTCGCTTGACGTCCGTCATCTCCGGATAGGCGATCTGCAGCGCCGGGTCGGTCTCGTACCGCATCCAGCGGGCGGTCACGGCGTCGTGCTCCGCGTACAGGCGCTCGAGCGGCCGCGGGGCGGAACCGGCGGGGATCGAGGCGCGCGCCGCGTTCATCCGGACGCGCCGGGCGCGGACCTCGGCCGCAGCGGCCCTGGCATCGCGCTCCCGCTCCCTCAGCATGCGCCGGGCCCCCGACACCTGCTCAGCGGTCGCCCGCTGTGCAGCTCGTTCCGCGGAGACCCGCGCGAGGTCGGCCCGCGCCACCTTCAGCGCCGTCCGACGCAGGACCGCGCGCTGCTGAGCCTCGCGGAGGTCATGCCGGGCCGCGTCATACTCCAGGCGACGGCCACTGCGCGTGGTGCGACGACGGACTCCGATCGCGCCCGCGGTCACGCCGGCGGCGGCGGTCGGCGCGAGCCACCACCACTCCGCGACGAGCAGCAAGGGGTCCATCCCTCGATGCTACCGACCGCAGCGGACGAGCGCCCGGACACGAGGGGCCCGACATCCTCCCGGCTGCCGGGCCCATCGCGGTCGGACGTCAGACGAGCGTCTCCTGCCAGGCTGCATGCAGCTGGGCGAACTTCCCGGTGCCTCCGATGAGGGCCGCCGGGGCGTCGTCCTCGATGATCCGACCGTGCTCCATCACGAGGACGCGATCCGCGATCGCGACCGTCGACAGGCGGTGCGCGATGATGATCGCCGTCCGGTGCGCGAGCAGCGTCTGCAGGGCATCCTGGATCAGCCGCTCCGACGGGATGTCGAGCGAGGCGGTCGCCTCGTCGAGGATCAGCACCGCCGGGTCGGCGAGGAAGGCGCGCGCGAACGAGATGAGCTGGCGCTGCCCCGCGGAGACCCGTCCGCCCCGCTTGTTCACGTCGGTGTCGTACCCGTCCGGCAACGCCGAGATGAACGCGTCCGCGCCCACCGCCCGCGCCGCTTCGCGGATCTCGTCGAGCGTCGCGTCGGGACGCCCCAGGGCGATGTTGTCGGCGACGGTCCCGCTGAACAGGTACGCCTCCTGGGTGACCATGACGATCGCGCGGCGCAGATCCTTCGGGTGCAGCGAGCGCAGGTCGACGCCGTCGAGCGTCACCGCCCCCTCGGTGGGATCGTAGAACCGGGAGATGAGCTTCGCGAGGGTCGACTTGCCGGCACCGGTCGTCCCGACCAGCGCGATCGTCTGGCCGGCGGGGATGTCGAGCGAGAAGTTCGGCAGGATCGTCTTGTCGTCGTTGTACGCGAACGTGACGCCGTCGAAGCGGATGTGCCCGCGCGACTCCCACAGATCCACCGGCTTCTCGGGGTCGGGCACGGTCGGCACCTCTTCGAGGACGCCCGACACCTTCTCCAGCGCCGCCGTGGCGGACTGGTAGGAGTTGAGGAACATCGCGATCTCCTGCATCGGAGCGAAGAAGTTGCGCACGTAGAGCACGGCGGACAACAGCACGCCGACGGTGAGGGCGCCGTCCGAGACCCGGATCCCACCCCAGAGCACGACGATGCCGAGCACGAGCGCAGCCACGCCCATGAGCCCCGGCTCGAACGTGCCGAACAGCAGCATGGAGCGCCGGTTCACGTCACGGTACTCGCCGGCGACGCCCTGGAACGCCTCGTCGTTGCGCGGTTCCTTGCGGAACGCCTTGACGGCGCGGATGCCGGTCATGGTCTCCACGAACTGCACGATCACCTTGGCGCTGATCACGCGGGACTCGCGGTACACGAGCTGGGAGCGCGAGTAGAACCAGCGCATGAGGAAGAACAGCGGAATGCCGCCGATCGCCAGGATCAGGCCCGACTGCCAATCCCACACGCACAGCGCGATGAACGTGAAGACGCCGAAGAGCACGCCGGAGACGAGCTCGTTCAGGCCGCCGTCGAGGAGCTCCTTGATGGAGTCGAGGTCGCTCGTCTGGCGGGAGATGATCCGGCCGGACGTGTACGACTCGTGGAACTCCAAGCTCAGCCGCTGGGTGTGCAGGAAGATCCGCTTGCGCAGGTCGAGCAGCACGGCCTGGGTGAGCTTGGCCGCGATGATGACGTACCACGCGATCAGCGCGGCCGCGAGGGCACCGGCGAGCAGGTAGATCCCCCCGACGACGAAGGTCGGCATCCAATCCGCGTTCTCCAGCACCGCCGGGAGGGCACGGTCGAGACCGATGCTGATGAGGATCGGTCCGGCCACCTGCAGCGCCGTCGAGAGGACGAGCACCACGGCGGCGAGGACGATCTGCGGCTTGAGGGGGCGGACCAGCGACCCGAGCAACCGCAGCGAACGACGGCGGATCGCCCGGCTCTCCTCCTTGGTGAGACGGGAGCGGTCCTCGTCCTGGGTTCCGGTGAGAGAGCTCATCGCTGCACCTCCTCTCCTGCGAATCGAGGTGCACCCGGCGCCGCGTCGTCGGCTTCCTCGCGGATGCCTTCCTGCACGGTCTCGTGGATCTCCGTCTGCTCGTCCCGGATGATCGGGATCGCCCCCGTGCGCGCGGCCTCCTCCGCCTCCAGGCTCGAGATGACGTGCCGGTAGTGCCGGCTCGTCTTCAGAAGCTCGGAGTGGGTGCCGACAGCGGTGATCCGACCGTCCTCCAACAGCGCCACGCGATCGGCGAGCGCCACGGTCGACGGACGGTGCGCGACGATCAGCGCCGTGGTGTCGGCGAGCACATGACGCAGCGCCTCCTCGACGAGCGCCTCCGTGTCGACGTCGAGCGCCGACAGCGGGTCGTCCAGGACCAGGACCTTCGGTTTCGCGGCGACGGCGCGAGCGAGGGCGAGCCGCTGACGCTGTCCACCGGACAGGCTCAGGCCCTCCTCGCCGATCACCGTCTCGACGCCCTCGGGGAGCGTGTCGACGAACGACGCCTGAGCGACGTCGAGCGCCTCGCGCAGCACGCGCTCGGCCTCCGGGCTGTGCACGTCGAGGTCGGCGCGGCCGAGGAGGACGTTCTCCCTGACCGACGCGGAGAAGAGCGTGGCGTCCTCGAACGCCATCGCGATGTGCTCGCGGAGCTCGGCCAGCGACAGATCGCGCACGTCGACGCCGTCGAGCGTGACCCGCCCGCCCGTCACGTCGTACAGCCGGGTCGGGAGCGTCGTCAGCGTCGTCTTGCCGCTGCCGGTGAGCCCGACGAGCGCCATGGTCTCCCCCGGCCGCAGCACGAGGTCGATACCGTCGAGCAGATCACGCTCGCTGGCGCTCGCGTCCTGATAGCGGAAGTGAGCGTTCTCGAACGCGAGTTCGCCGCGCGGATTCTCGATGTGCGCTGGTCGTTCCGGGTCGGTGATGGTGTTCGTCTCCGAGAAGATGTCGAAGACGCGGTCGGTCGCCGTCCGCGCGTCCAGCATGAACGAGAAGAGGAACCCGATCGACTCGATCGGCCACCGGAGCACGACGGCCATGGCGAAGAACGCGAAGAGCTGAGCCTCATCGATGGCCCCCTGCGAGATCAGCCAGATGCCCGACATGAGGCTGAGGCCGAACGCGATCTGCGGCATGAGGTCGAGCCAGAACCAGATCGAGGCGATCGCTCCTGCCTTGCTCATCTCCGTCTCGCGCAGCGTCTCGGCCTGACGGCTGAAGCGGCGGAGGGCGTGCGCGCCCCGGCCGAACGCCTTCAGCACCCGGATGCCGTGCACGCTCTCCTCGACGCTGGTCGCCAGATCGCCCGCCTGATCCTGGCTGCGGCGCGTGAGGGCACCGTAGCGCTTCTCGAACAGGTAGCCGCGGATCCACAGCGGGACGGCGGTGACCAGGAAGATCGTGCCCAGCAGCCAGTGCCAGCGGAACAGCAGCACCGACCCGATGATGATCGTCAGCACGTTCACGACCAGCAGCACGAGTCCGAAGGCGAGCCAGCGGCGGATGAGGCCGATGTCCTGCATCATGCGGCTCAGCAGCTGTCCGGACTGCCAGCGGTCGTGGAAGGCGACGGGAAGGGTCTGCAGACGCGAGTACAGCTCGGTGCGCATGCGGTACTCGACCTGGGTGGCCGGGAAGAGCACGAACTGTCGACGCAGCCAGACCATCAGGGCTTCGCCGAGACCGAGGGCGAACACGGCGAGCGCGCCCCAGACGATGGCATCGAGCGCCCCGGAGCGCACCGGTCCGCGGATGATCTGCTCGAGCACGATGGGGATCATCAGGGCGATCAGCGCGGCGACGAGTGCGCTGGCGGCGCCACCGGCGAGCCGCCAGACGACCGGCTTCACGAACGGCTTGAGCCGCCACAGCGCGGCGGGAGTGGAGAGAGTGGACGACGGGGACGGATTCTGCGCGGAAGACGAGGAAGACATGTCTCTCAGAGGAGTCGAAGGCGAGAAGAGTGAGGACGGATGCGAGAGCGGGCTCACGGAGCCCGGCATCCGGTGCAGAAGGGAGGCGGAGGCTCTAGGAGAGCAGGCGCGCCGGGGTCGAGCCGAGGGTGTCGATCCGCGCACGGGCGATCGTGGTCATGGTGTCCTCCTCAAGGGCTCGGCGAGGTCGTCCGGGTGGCGCGACAGCCCATCAGCCTATTCCTGTGAACGAGCTGAGCGCAAGAGGAATTCCCACGACGACGAAGAGCCCGCTCTTTGCGGAGCGGGCTCTGGGAACCGGGAGGTCAGCGAGCGGCGCGCTCCCGCGCCAGGAGGCTCTCCTTCACGGGCAGCCCCCAGGCGAATCCACCGAGGGAGCCGTCGGTGCGCAGCACGCGATGGCACGGGACGAACAGCGCCGGAGCGTTGCGGGCGCAGATCGACGCGGCGGCCCGCACCGCCTGCGGATTGCCGAGCCGCGCCGCGAAGCCCGTGTACGTCAGCGGCTCTCCCGGGGCGATCCCGCGGAGCGCGGCCCAACCGGCGAGTTGCAGCGCGGTACCCGTCTGCGCGACGGCGACCGCGTCGATCGCGGTCACATCTCCTGCGTAGTACGCGTGGACGGCCCCCGCCGCCTCCAGCTCGGCCTCGCGCACGGTGTCGGGGCGCGCGCGGGAGGGCAGGCGGCCGAGGATCGCCTCGACGTCGTCGGTCCACCCGGACACGACCACGCGCTCGCGGTCGTCGGCCAGGATCGTGAACGGGCCGTCGGCGGTGTCGACGGTCTGAATGAGGGCGGTCATGAGGTCTCCTCGGTGTCGAGATCAGGATGCGGGGCGGTCAGGGCGGCCGGTCTCCTCCGCGGGCCGGCGGGGCGGACGGGAGCGGCACGCCACAGGTGGGCGCTGAGATAGCTGCGCCACGGGGCGGTGCGCTCCGCCCAGGCGGTGAGGTCCTTCGGACCGGCCGGGAGGCCGGCCGCCGCGGCGCCCGCGCGGAGGGCGACGTCGCCGCGAAGCAGGACGTCCGGGTCGCCGAGCACGCGCATCCGCACGTAGTCGGCCGTCCAGGGCCCGATCCCCGGGAGGGCGAGCAGGGCGGCGCGCTGCGTGGGACCGTCGTCGCCGACCGTCAGAGTCAGGCTTCCGTCCGCGAGCGCGGCGGCGGCCCCCGTCACGGCGCGGACCCGGGCGGCGGGTCCCCGCAGCACCTCGGCGCCGTGGGATGCGATGGCCGACATGGTGGGGAACAGCAGGCCGTCCGCCGTCCGCTCCCCGAGGGCATCGGTGAGGGTGGTGAGGGCGGTGCGCGCGGCGACGACCGTGATCTGCTGTCCGATCATCGCGCGGATGAGCATCTCGTGCGGATCGGCCGCTCCGGGCACGCGGATGCCGGCGGTCCGGGCGACAAGCGGCGCGAGCGGCGGGTGCGCTCGCAGGGCCTCGTCGATCGCGAGGGGATCGGCGTCCAGGTCGAAGATCCGCCGCGCGGTCGCCACGAGCGGTGCGAGATCGCTGAGCTGCGCGACCCTCGCCCGGAGCCGCAGACGGGCGCTCTCGTCCTGACGCACCTCGAACCACGCGGGGCCTCCCGGCATCCGCAGGTGCCGCGAGAACGACGTCGCCGTGGTCTCCTCGACTCCGGTCACGGCCCGCGCCGCCATCCAGGCGAAGACGCCGGCCGCGTCCAAGGGGCCTCGGTACGGCAGTACCAGATCGATCGTCCCCGGCACGGCCGCGGAGGGCGTGCGGCGGCGGGCGCGGACCTCCCCCGGCGTGAGACCGAACACCTCGCGGATCGTGTCGTTGCACTGCCGGATGCTGTGGAAGCCGGCGGCGAAGGCGACATCCGCGATGGGCATATCGGTCCCCACCAGGAGCATGCGGGCGGTGTGCGCCCGGTGCGCCCTGGCGAGCGCGAGTGGTCCAGCCCCGAGCTCGGTCGTGAGGAGCCGCGTGAGGTGCCGACTCGAGTAGCCGAGGCGCGCGGCCAGGCCGGGGACGCCCTCGCGCTCGACGACGCCGGAGGCGATCAGCCGCATGGCCCTGGCGGCGGTGTCTCCGCGGACGTCCCACGCGGGCGACCCGGGGGCTGCTTCCGGCAGGCAGCGCTTGCACGCACGATATCCGGCCTCGTGAGCCGCCGCACTCGTGGGATAGAACGTCACGTTCTGCGGCTTCGGGGTCCGTGCGGGGCAGCTCGGGCGGCAGTAGATCCCGGTCGACCGCACCGCCGTGACGAACTGTCCGTCAAAGCGGGTGTCTCGGGCGCTGATCGCCCGGTAGCGCTCATCGAAGTCGATCACGGGGAGTGTCATGCCCTCCACTCTCTCATCCCCACCACCCGCCGGCTGGCGGAAATCGGACATCGTGGTGACGACCCGCCGAGACCCCGCTCACGCGCCGAGACCCCGGTGCGCGCACGGACGCACACCGGGGCCTCGACAGAAGACCGGGGTCTCGGATCAGTGGAAGAAGTGACGCTCCCCCGTGAAGAACATCGTGACGCCGGCCTTGCGCGCCGCATCCACGACCTCCTCGTCACGCACCGAGCCGCCGGGCTGCACGATGGCCGTGACACCGGCGTCGATGAGCACCTGCGCACCGTCCGCGAACGGGAAGAAGGCGTCCGAGGCGGCGACCGATCCGGCTGCGCGGTCGCCGGCGCGCTCGACCGCCAGGCGGCACGAGTCGACGCGGTTGACCTGGCCCATGCCGACACCGACCGTCGCGTTGTCCTTGGCGAGCACGATCGCGTTCGACTTCACGGCCCGGCAGGCCTTCCACGCGAAGATGAGGTTCTCCATCTCGGCGTCGCTCGGGCGCTCCCCCGACACGAGCTCCCAGTCCTTCGCGACCGAGACGATGTCGTCCGGGAAACGGTCCGCATCCTGGAGCAGCAGTCCGCCGGAGACGAGGCGCACGTCCATCCGCTCCTGCTGCCAGTCCTCGGGGAGCTGAAGGAGACGCAGGTTCTTCTTCGCCTTGAAGACCTCCAGCGCCGCGGGCTCGAACGACGGCGCGACGATGACCTCGGTGAAGATGTCCTTCAGGTTCTCGGCCATCTTCAGCGTCACGGTACCGTTCGCGGCGATCACGCCGCCGTACGCGGAGACCGGGTCGCACTCGTGGGCGCGCAGGTGCGCACTGGCGATCGGGTCGAGCGCGTTCGGCGCCGTGGTCGCGATCCCGCACGGGTTGGCGTGCTTGATGATGGCGACGGCCGGCTTGATCATGTCGTACGCGGCGCGCAGCGCGGCATCCGCGTCGACGTAGTTGTTGTACGACATCTCCTTGCCCTGGAGCTGCGTCGCCTGCGCGATCCCGTGACCGCCGGCGCGGGTGTAGATCGCACCGCGCTGATGGGAGTTCTCGCCGTAGCGGAGCGTCGCGAGGCGCTCGGCCTGGATCGTCAGGTGCGTGGGCAGGTCGCCCGGGTCGTTGAGGGTGCCCTCGGCGAACCACTGCGCGACGGCGGTGTCGTAGGCCGCGGTGTGCGCGAAGGCCCGCGCCGCGAGCTCCCGGCGCTGGGCGAGGGTGGTTCCGCCGTCGGCGACCGCCGCGATGATCGCGGGGTAGGACTGCGGCGACACGACGATCGCGACGTTCGCGTGGTTCTTCGCGGCCGCGCGCACCATGGCCGGGCCACCGATATCGATCTGCTCCACCACGTCATCGCCCTCGGCGCCGGAGGCCACCGTCTCGACGAACGGATAGAGGTTGACCACGACGAGCTCGAACGGCGCGATGTCGAGGTCGGCGAGCTGGCGCTCGTGGTCCTCCAGGCGCAGGTCGGCGAGGAGTCCGCCGTGCACCTTCGGGTGCAGGGTCTTCACTCGACCGTCGAGCATCTCGGCGACCCCCGTGACCGCGGCCACGTCCGTCACCTCGAAGCCGGCGTCGCGGATGGTGGACGCCGTCGAACCGGTCGAGACGATCTCGACGCCCGCCTCCGCGAGCGCGGCGGCGAGACCGAGCAGGTCGGTCTTGTCGCTGACCGAGACGAGAGCGCGCCGGATCGGCACGGTGTCGCGGTCGCGGTAGAGCGTGGGGTCGTGGCGGGGGCCGGCCATGAAAGGGCTCCTTCGTGCGGGGCGTCGGGGGTCAGGGGGCGGAGGTCAAGGCGAGGTCGCCGGTGGCGATGCGCCGGACGACGTCAATGAGGAGCCGGCGCTCGACCGGCTTGATGCGCTCGTGCAGCGTGTGCTCGGTGTCGTCGGCCCGGATCGGCACCCGCTCCTGCGCGAGGATCGGACCGGTGTCGACGCCGTCGTCCACGACGATCACGCTCGCCCCGGTCTCGCGGACGCCGGCGGACAGTGCATCGCGCACGCCGTGCGCCCCGGGGAACTCCGGGAGGTATGCGGGGTGGGTGTTGATGATCCGCGGCGCGTAGGCGGCGACGAGCGACGACGGCAGCAGCCGCATGAGGCCGCTGAGCACCACGAGATCCGGAGTCCAGACGGCGAGCTGTCTGCCCAGCTCCTCCCCCCAGGCCTCACGGCTCTCGTGCTCGTGCCACGGCACGGTGAAGCTGGGGATGCCGAACTCCTCGGCGTGCGCCAACCCGTCGGCCTCGCGGTCCGCTCCGACGACGACGACCCGCGCCGGGAAATCGGGGTGACGAGCGGCCTCGAGGAGGGCGCGAAGGTTCGAGCCGGCGCCCGAGATGAGTACGGCGACCGTGAGCACGCGCCCAGTCTACCGACGTGTCGGAGACGCTCCGGCCCGCTCCTCCGCAGCGGCGATCTCTAGCGACGGTCGTCGTCGACGGCACCCTCGGCTCCGAGCGCGGACATCTCCGCGATCCAGCGGTCCGTGCGCTCCTCGGCGACCTCGTCCCGGTGGCGCGGAGCGAGCAGCAGGATCGCCGCGCCGACGAGCACCTCCGCACCGAGGGACAACGCGAAGGGAACGACCGCGGGTCCGACGACGCCGAGACGGCCGGGCCCGATCGACCCGTTCGCGAGGGCCGCGGCGACACCGGCCACACCGCCGGAGAGCGCCGCGATCCCGACGGCGATCACGGCCCGCTGCAGGAGTCCGAGCGGCGTCCCCTCCCAGACCAGCCGGGAGCGCACCGCCCAGCCGGCGAAGGCCCCCGCGGCGATCGGCAGCAGGATGACGATCAGCGTCCACATCGAGGTGTTCTCCGGCAGCAGACCGAACACGGGGATGCCGGGGACGACGCCCAGCTGGGTTCCGGCCGGCGACACCGCGGTCCCCGCCCCGACCGCGAACCCGGGGCCTGCCAGCCACGAGGCCGCCCACACCACCAGCGTCGGCAGGTACGCGAGCTGCCCGAGGGTGAGCACGGTCGCGCCGAGGGCGTCGACCCGCGCGGCCTGGAACAGAGCGACGACCTCTCCGCCGCGGGTGAGCACCGACACGGCGACCGCAAGGGCAGCGGCTCCGGTCACCCCCACGAGGGCGAAGGCAGCCCCCTGGACGATCGCCGTGGGCACCGGCGCCCAGTGCTCGCGGGCGTCCAGCACATCGTGGACCCGGTCGAGCAGCCCTCCGTCCCCGTCCTCCCAGGCCACCCGGACGGCGCCGCACAGAGCGCCCGCGAGGTACACGGCGGAAGGAAGCAGGATCGCGAGAGCCACCGGAACCCGCGCCGCGTCCACCGCCGAGGTGAGCGCGACGACCGTGGAGATCACGGCGAACACCGCGGTCCCCGACAGCGACCCCAGCAGCCAGGCGCCCGACCGCGCCGCCCGGCCACCGGAGCGCGCCGCGAAGAGGAGGGTGAAGACCAGGAAGGCCAGCGGCGTGACCGAGACGACGAACCGCGCGGCCTCGGCGGGGATCGCGAGGGCGACGAGCAGCGCGTCCGGGACAGTGACCTCCAGCGGGACACCGTGTCCGAACTCCCAGAGCGTGCCCGTGAGAGGCCAGAGCGCGCCCCAGTCGGCCGTGACGCCGAACGCCAGGGTCCACAGGAGCGTCAGCGGCGCCAGCAGTACGGCCAGCCCGATCGCCGCGGCGATGGCGGCGTCGAGGGCGGCGAGGAGCGCGACGAGGAGGCGTTGCATAGCGCTTCCGAGACTACGACGAGTTCCCGTCCGGCCCCCGTGGGCGCGCGCGAGGCGGGCGACACGGTAGCGTTTCTCCGGAGGTTTCCCGATGACTACTGCCCCACCCGCTCCGGCGTCCACCGCGCCCACCGGTACCCTGGACCGCTTCTTCGAGATCAGCAAACGCGGATCGACGATCGGCACCGAGATCCGTGGAGGCCTGGTGACGTTCGTCACGATGGCCTACATCGTGATCCTCAATCCGATCATCCTGTCCGGAAAGCCGGACGTCGCCGGCGACGTGCTGGACTTCAACGCCGTCGGTGCCGCGACGGCCCTGACCGCTGGCGTCATGACGATCCTGTTCGGTCTCGTCACCCGCCTGCCGTTCGGTTTCGCGGCGGGCCTCGGCATCAACGCCTTCGTCGCGTTCTCCGTCGTCGGTCAGGTGACCTGGCCCGAGGCGATGGCACTCGTGATGATCAACGGCGTCGTGATCGTGCTCCTCGCCGCCACCGGACTGCGGAAGGCGATCTTCGACGCGGTGCCCTTCCAGCTGAAGATCGCCATCACGGTCGGCATCGGGCTCTTCATCGCGTTCATCGGCTTCGTCAACTCGGGCTTCGTCACGGCGACCGGCGCCTCGTCGCCGCCCGTCGGACTCGGCGTCAACGGCTCGGTCGCAACCGTGCCGAGCCTGCTGTTCGTGATCACGCTGCTCCTCACGGGCATCCTCGTGGCCCTCCGCATCAAGGGCGGAATGCTCATCGGCCTCATCGGCGGCACCGTGCTCGCGGTCGTCGTCGAGGCGATCTGGCACATCGGCGCCCGAGGCGTCGATGATGAGGGCAACGTCGTCAACCCCGGTGGCTGGGGCCTCACCGTCCCGGCGCTCACCGGCTCGCCCGTCAGCGTCCCCGACCTCAGCCTCATCGGTGCCGTCGACTTCTCTTTCGACCTCGGCAAGGTCAGCCTCGTCGCTCTCGTGATGATCGTCTTCACGCTCCTCTTCACGAACTTCTTCGACGCCATGGGCACCATGACGGGCCTCGCGAAGGAGGCGAACCTCGCCGACGACAACGGCGACTTCCCGCGCATCAAGTCGGCCCTCGTGGTCGAGGGTGTCGGCGCGATCGCCGGTGGTGCGACCTCCTCGTCCTCGAGCACGGTCTTCATCGAGTCCGGCGCGGGCATCGGGGAGGGCGCCCGGACGGGCCTCGCGAACGTCGTGACGGGCATCGTCTTCCTCATCGCGATGTTCCTCACGCCGCTGACCTCCATCGTGCCGACCGAGATCGCCGCCGCGGCGCTCATCATCGTCGGCGCCATGATGATGGCCCAGATCCGGCACATCGACTTCGGCGACTTCCGGGTGCTGCTGCCGGTGTTCCTCACGGTCTCCGTCATGCCGCTGACGTACTCCATCGCCAACGGCATCGGAGCGGGTTTCGTGAGCTGGGTGCTCATCCACGCCTTCTCCGGCAAGGCGAAGTCCATCAGCCCGCTGCTGTGGGTGGTGGGCGCCGGCTTCCTGATCTTCTTCGCCCGCGGTCCTATCGAGGCCCTCTTCGGCGTCGGGATCTGACCCGGTCCGGAAGACAGACGGAGGGGCGGGCGCTGCGGCACCCGCCCCTCCGTCGTTCCGTTTCCGCGCCACTCCCTCGGCGTCGGATGCACGATCCTGCCACGCCTGCACGACTCCATCGCCCACACCGTCGTGCATTCGTGCTTTGCTCGTGCGAGCGAGGGCGAGCCCGAACGCGGCTCAGGCGTAGGCCGCGGCGAACTCGGGCGACGGCTCGATCGGCTCGATGACGTCGACCAGGACTCCCCCGGGGGCCTCGACGATGAAATGCCGCTGGCCGAACGCCTCGTCACGCAGCGGCAGCCGCACCGGGAGGCCCCGCTCCTCGACGAGGCGGGCGTGCGCCGCCGCCGCGTCCGGAACCTCGACGTTGAGCAGCAGCCCCCGCACCGGCTCGCGGAAACCCGGCGGGATGGTCTCGTGCCTGCGGTCGAGGATCGCCAGCTCACCGCCGTCGACGCGCAGACTGACGTACCACTCGGCTTCGAAGGAGGACTCGAAGCCGAGTTCCTCGCGGTAGAACCGGGCGGCTGCGGCGACATCGTCGACCATCAGCACCGGGTAGAAGCTCGTGATCTCCATGCGGACTCTCCTTTACATACAGCGTGTCTGTATTCTGAGCGCTACGATACATACAGACCGCACGTAAAGGAACCCCATGCCCCGAGCATCCGCCGCCGACGCCGCCGAGACGGCACGGCGAATCCTCGACGTCGCCACGGCGCACTTCGCCGCCCACAGCTACGCGACGGCCTCCGTCGATGAGATCGCCCGAGCAGCCGGCGTCACGCGCGGCGCCGTCTATCACCACTACGAGTCGAAACCCCGACTCTTCACCGCGGTCGCAGCTGCCCAGCAGGAGCGCGTCACCGCGGCCATCCTGGCCGCCACGGCGCACAGCTCCCCGGCAGCCGCACTCCGGGACGGCAGCCACGCGTTCCTCGAAGCCATCACCGTCGGCGCAGCCGCGCGGGTACTGCTCGTCGACGGCCCCGCCGTTCTCGGCTGGGAGCAGTGGCGACGCCTGGACGCGACCGGGCCGGAGCAGGAGCTGCGAGCCGGGCTGCGAGAGGCCGGCGTCCCGACGCCCCTCCGTGACGCGCTCACCGCCGCCCTCTCCGGGGCCATGAACGAGCTCGCGCTCTGGCTGGCCGCCCGGCCCGACGACCCGGCGGCGCGACGCCAGGCACACCGCGCTCTCGACGCCCTGCTCGATGCCGTGGACGACGCGGGCTGAGCGAGCATTCCCCGGGGTATGACGAAGGCCCCGGGGTGGAGCCCGGGGCCTTCAGGTCGATCGTAGCTCAGGTCAGAGCGATTCGACGATCTCACGCATGAGAGCGGCGGTCTCGGACGGCGTCTTGCCGACCTTGACACCCGCGGCCTCGAGGGCCTCTTTCTTCGCCTGCGCGGTACCGGCCGAGCCGGAGACGATGGCACCGGCGTGACCCATGGTCTTGCCCTCCGGAGCCGTGAAGCCCGCGACGTAGCCGACGACCGGCTTGGTCACGTTCGCCTTGATGTACTCGGCCGCGCGCTCCTCGGCGTCGCCGCCGATCTCGCCGATCATGACGATGGCCTTGGTCTCGGGGTCGGCCTCGAACGCCGCGAGCGCGTCGATGTGCGTGGTGCCGATGACCGGGTCGCCGCCGATCCCGATGGCCGTGGAGAAGCCCAGGTCGCGCAGCTCGAACATCATCTGGTACGTCAGCGTGCCCGACTTCGACACGAGGCCGATCGGGCCCTTGCCGGTGATGTTCGCGGGCGTGATGCCGACGAGCGCCTCACCGGGGGTGATGATGCCGGGGCAGTTCGGGCCGATGATGCGGGTCTTGTTGCCCTTGCTCTGCGCGTACGCCCAGGCCTCGGCCGAGTCGCCGACGGGCACGCCCTCGGTGATGACGACGAGCAGCGGGATCTCGGCGTCGATGGCCTCGATCATCGCGTCCTTGGTGAAGGCGCCGGGGACGAAGGCGATCGAGACGTCGGCTCCGGTCTCCTTCATGGCCTCGGCGACGGAGCCGAAGACGGGGAGCTCGACGGCGTTGCCGTCCTTGTCGGTGTGCGAGACCGTGGTGCCGGCCTTGCGGGCGTTCACGCCGCCGACGACCTGGGTGCCGGCCTTGAGCATCAGCGCGGTGTGCTTGGTGCCCTCGCCGCCGGTGATGCCCTGGACGATGACCTTGGAGTCCTTGTTGAGGTAGATCGACATTCTTCTAGTCCTTCAGTCTCAGGCGTTGGCGAGCTCGGCGGCCTTGTCGGCGCCCTCGTCCATCGTGGCGGCCAGGGTCACGAGCGGGTGCGCGTAGTCGGCGAGGATCGCACGACCTTCGTCGACGCGGTTGCCGTCGAGGCGGACGACCAGCGGCTTCGAGGCCGTGTCGCCCAGCGTCTCGAGGGCACCCTTGATGCCGTTGGCGACGGCGTCGCACGCCGTGATGCCGCCGAAGACGTTGACGAACACGCTCTTGACCTGCGGGTCGCCGAGGATGACGTCGAGGCCGGCGGCCATGACCTCGGCCGAGGCGCCACCGCCGATGTCGAGGAAGTTGGCGGGCTTGACGCCGTTGTGGTTCTCCCCGGCGTAGGCGACGACGTCGAGCGTCGACATGACCAGGCCCGCGCCGTTGCCGATGATGCCGACCTCGCCGTCGAGCTTGACGTAGTTGAGGCCCGACGCCTTGGCCTTGGCCTCGAGCGGGTCGGCAGCGTCCTTGTCCTCCAGCGCCTCGTGCTCGGGGTGGCGGATCTCGGACGCGTTGTCGTCGAGCGTGACCTTGCCGTCGAGCGCGATGATGTCGCCGTCCTCGGTGCGGACGAGCGGGTTCACCTCGACGAGCGTCGCGTCCTCACCCTTGTAGACGTCGTAGAGCTTCACGAACACGTCGGAGACCTTCTCGACGAGGTCTTCCGGGAAGTTCGCGGCACGGGCGATCTCGACCGCCTTCTCCTTGTCGATACCCGTGAGCGGGTTGACCTCGACGCGGGCGAGGGCCTCGGGCTTCTCGACGGCGAGCTGCTCGATCTCCATGCCGCCCTCCACGGAGCACAGGGAGAGGTAGGAGCGGTTGGCGCGGTCCAGCAGCACGGAGAAGTAGAACTCCTCGGCGATGCGAGCGCCCTGCGCGACCATGACCCGCTTGACGACGTGGCCCTTGATGTCGAGCCCGAGGATGGCCTTCGCGGCCTCGTACGCCTCGTCGGGGGTCTTCGCGACCTTGACACCGCCGGCCTTGCCGCGGCCGCCGGTCTTGACCTGGGCCTTGACGACCACGACACCGCCGATCTTCTCGGCAGCCGCCTTCACCTCCTCGGGGGTGTCCGCGACGATGCCGGCGAGGACCGGCACTCCGTACTTCTCGAAAACGTCTCGTGCCTGGTACTCGTACAGATCCACTGTGCTTCCTTCACTGGGCTGCGGTCTGGTCTGGTGATTCTCTCGATGTCGAGACATCGACCAGTCCCCCAGCCTACTACCTCGTCCTGGGCGCTCCTGCGGCCCGCGGGCGGCCCGTGGAGCCGGTGCGATGCGGGCGGGAGGTCCTAGGCTTTGCGTCATGCGAGACTTCTCCGATCCGCGCGACGCCGTGGTCGCCGCCGCGCTCGAGCTGTTCCAGACCCAGGGGTTCGACCAGACGTCCGTCGAGCAGATCGCCAAGGCGGCCGGGGTCTCCCGCTCGACCTTCTTCCGCCAGTTCGGTGGCAAGGAAGACGTCGTCTTCGCCGACCACGAGGTGCTGCTGGAGCAGCTCCGCGAGTTCCTGGCGGAGGGTCACGACGATCCGTGGGGTGCCGTGTGCGCGGCGTCGGAAGCCGTCTTCACCCACTTCGCGAACGATCCCGAGCTCGCACGGCGCCGGTATCAGGTCGTCCGCCAGGTCCCGGTGCTCCGAGAGCGCGAGATCATCACGGTGTTCCGCTACGAGCGACTGTTCGACGAGTACCTGCGGAGCGCGCTGCCGGGTGTCGACCCGCTCGATGCGGTCGGATTCGCTGCACTCGTGACCGCGGTGCACAACCACGTCCTGCGGCAGCTCCTGCGCGGACGGAAGAAGGTGCCGCTGGCGACGCTCCAGTCCGCGCTCGCGGACGCCCGGCGCCGATACGGGGTCGGGGAGGACGCCGCCGCCGGGGCCCCCGACGACATGGTCGTGGCGGTCTTCCCCCGCTCCATGCCCATCGCCGAGGTCACGCGGAGGCTGCGCTCCGAACTCGATTGAGCGGGCACGCGGGTCGTGGCACCGAGTATCGAGGAGTACGATACCTGGTGTCACGAAGGAGTCACCATGAGCCCCGAAGCGTCACCTCTGCCCGGCGAACGCGTCGCGTCCTACGACGTCACCGCGCGACAGGACAGCGACTACTACGCGGTCTTCGCGGACCTCCCCGCCGCCGACCGGGAGGCCTGGGAGCGCGCCAAGGCGTATGTCGACGAGGTCGCCCCGCAGATGGCGGAGGCCTGGGACCGCGCCGAGTACCCGCTCGAGGCCGCACGGCGCATGGGCGAGATGGACCTCGTCGTCGACGGGATCGATCATCCCGCCCTCACCCGCCTCTCCCCGCTCGCCGCGGGACTGGTGAACATGGAGATCTCGCGCGGGGACGGCTCGCTCGGCACGATCCTCGCTGTCCAGGGCGGTCTCGCCCTCCGGACCCTCGCCCTGTTCGGATCCCCCGCCCAGCAGGACCGCTGGCTCACCGCCCTCGCCGACGGCTCCGTGCTCGGCTCGTTCGCGCTGACCGAGCCCGACCACGGCTCCGACTCCGTCTCGCTGGAGACCGTGGCCCGTCGCGACGGGGACTCCTGGGTGCTCCGCGGGACCAAGAAGTGGATCGGCAACGGAGCCTCCGGCGGGATCACGTTCGTCTGGGCGCGGGTCGACGACGACTCCGCCGCCGAACACGGATCGGTGCGGTGCTTCCTCGTCGAGCAGGACACCCCCGGCTACACCGGCACCGTGATCCGCGGGAAGGCCTCCCTCCGCGCGATCCATCAGGCCCACATCCGCCTGGACGACGTACGGGTGCCGCTGGACGCGGTGCTTCCCGGGACCAGGAGCTTCAAGGACGCTTCGACCGTGCTCTACGCCACCCGGTCCGGTGTCGCCTGGTCGGCCCTCGGTCACGCGACCGCCTGCTACGAGGCGGCTCTGGCCTACGCGAAGGAGCGGGTGCAGTTCGGCAAGCCGCTCGCGAAGTTCCAGATGGTGCAGGAGCGCCTGACGCACATGCTGGAAGATCTCACGGCGATGCAGCTGTACTGCCGCCGGATGGCCGATCTGGAGCAGGCGGGCGCCCTGCGGCCGACCCAGGCGTCGCTCGCGAAGTTCCACAACACCCGGGCGGCCCGGCGAATCGCGGCGACGGCGCGGGACCTCCTCGGCGGCAACGGCATCCTCCTGGAGAACGGCGTCATGCAGCACATGGCCGACATCGAGGCCATCCACACCTACGAGGGCACCGAGTCGGTCCAGGCGCTCCTGCTCGGCCGTGACATCACCGGGATGAGCGCCTTCGCCTAGCCCTTCGAATCGCGCCCTTTGCTGCGTTCGGCCGCCGGATGCAGCGAAGTGCGCGATTCGAAACAGAGAAGGCGATCGCGGTCGTCCCGGGCATCGGCGGGGCGGAAGCCGCGGGATGTGTAGAGCCGGATCGCGGCGTCGCGCCAGTCCCAGACCGACAGCCGCACCGCCCCCTCCGCCTCCCGCAGGACGGCGTCGAGCAGCGCGGACCCGACGCCTCGGCCGCGGACCGTCGGATCCGCCCAGAGCCGCTTGATCTCGGTGTACCCGGCATGCGGAAGGGCGATCACCACGCCGACCGGACCCCCGTCGACCTCCGCCACGAGCACCCGCCCTCCGGCGTATGCGGTCTCGGGGTCGCGGACCTCCGGCCGGTACCGCTCGGGGAGCTCACCCTCGGGCTCCGCCGGGTCACCCAGGATGTCGTGCTTCTCCTGCTCGGTCTGTCTGAGGTATGTCGATACGGCGGCACTCACGAAAGCCGCGTCTCCCGGCCACTCTGCCTCGCGGACGGAGACGCCGCCGCGCGCGGGAGCGGCGCACATCAGTCGCAGCCGCAGCCGCCGGCGGGGGTCTTCACCATGAAGCACACGTCACACACGCCGTAGTCGCGCTCGACGGGCTTCGGAGCCGCGGGCGTGCGCGCAGCGGCGGGGGTGCGCGGCGTCGAGGAGCGCTTGGCCTTGACGGGGGTCTGCGGGGCGAACTCGCTCGGGTGCGTGACGTAGAAGTACGGCGCGCGCCCCTCGCTGGGCTGCAGGCGGAGGCGGGTCGAACCGACAGTCACGACCTCGTCCTCCGTGAAGCCGTTCGTGTACGTGCGGCCGATGTGCAGCGCCGCCCCCTCGCGACGGATCGCCTCGATGTAGCGACCCCGGTCGATCAGCGACGTCACCCCCGCGGACGCGACGATCTCGGTGATGAACGCGTGGTTCACCGGGTCGATGCGGTGGGCGCGGAGCGCCTCGGGAAGCGAACGGTACGGACGGGAGGTGCCGGCGGGGGTCGGGCCCTGGACTTCATTCATCCCTTCCAGGATCGCACGGCGCAACCCCCTCCGCCGACCGCGGGCCCGCGTGCGAGACTGGCCGCATGGCACTCGCGACGATCATCGGATCCGGACCGAACGGCCTCTCCGCCGCCGTCTCCCTCGCCCGCGCCGGCTACCGGGTACGGGTCCTGGAGGCCGCGGACACGGTCGGGGGCGGGCTGCGCACGCAGGAGGTCACGCTCCCGGGCTTCCGACACGACGTCTGTTCCGCCGTCCACCCGGCAGCCGTCGCCTCGCCGTTCTTCCGGGCTTTCGGGCTCGACGAGCGGATCGAGTGGATCCGGCCGGAGATCTCCTTCGCCCACCCTCTCGATGACGGCCGCGCCGCCGTCGCCTGGCGCGACATCGAGCGCACCGCCGGCGGTCTCGGCGTCGACGGGGACGCGTGGCTGCGCCGACTCCGCCCGCTCAGCACCCGCATCGACGGGGTGACGGACTTCACCTTCAATCAGCTCCTCCGCGTCCCGCGCGACCCGATCACGGCCGTGCGCTACGCGATCCGCATGCTCGATCAGGGCACGCCCCTCGCGCGCGCCGCCTTCCGCACGGAGGAAGCGGCCGCGCTCATGGCCGGGGTCGTCGCGCACGCGAACTCTCCGCAACCCACGCTCGCCGGCGCCGCGGCGGGACTGCTGCTCGCCGGGCTGGCCCACGCCGGCGGCTGGCCCTACCCGCGCGGCGGGTCGCAGGTGATCGCGGACGCCCTCGTCGCCGACCTGGAAGCCCACGGTGGCACGATCGAGACCGGCGTCCGCATCACCGACCTCGCGACGCTGGACGCGGGCGACCCCGACCGCGGCGACGTCCTGCTCCTCAACACCTCCCCCCGACTCGCGCTCACCCACCCGGACATCCCCGCCTCCTACGCTCGTGCCCTCCGCGGCTATCGTTACGGCGCCGCCGCCGCCAAGGTCGACTTCGCGCTCGACGGCCCCGTGCCGTGGACGAACGAGCACGTGCGGAGCGCCCCGACCGTGCACGTCGCCGGGACGAGGGATGAGGTGTGGAACAGCGAGAACGCGGTCGCCGTGGGCCGGGTGTCCGAGCGCCCCTATGTCCTGGCCGTGCAGCCGTCGCTGTTCGACCCGACCCGGGCCCCGGAGGGCAAGGCCGTGCTCTGGGCGTACATCCACGTGCCGAACGGCTCCGACCTCGACCCGACGGAGCTCATCACCGCACAGGTCGAGCGCTTCGCCCCCGGTTTCCGCGACCGGATCCTCGCCCGCCACGCGGTGCCGGCCTCCTCTCGTGAGGCGATCAACCCCGCGGAAGTGGGCGGCGACATCTCCGGGGGCGTGTTCGACATGCGGCAGGCCCTGCGGCGCCCCGTCCTCTCCCCGCCCCGTGGCGGACCCCCATGCGTGGCGTGTACCTCGCCTCCGCCTCGACCCCGCCCGGCCCCGCCGTCAACGGCATGGCCGGGTGGCACGCGGCGCACACGGTGCTGCGGGACGCCGGGACGCCCGCCGAGCTCGACGACCTGTTCGACTGACCAGCCCTTTCCCCCGACGTCCGCCCGGTCCAGGATGGGGTGCATGCGCTACGAGATTCCGGCCCCCATGCTCGCGAAGGCCGTCGCCGCGGTCCCCGACCCGGACAAGACGCCCGGCGGTCTGCTCTACGAGCCGAAGTGGGACGGATTCCGCGGCCTGATCGCCTGGGACGGGGAGAAGGTGGAGATCGGCTCGCGCGGGGCGAAGCCTCTCACCCGCTACTTCCCGGAGCTCGTCGACGCGATCCCGCAGCTCCTCCCGGTCCCCTGCCTGCTCGACGGTGAGATCGTCGTGGCGACGGGACGGAGCGGCGCGCAACGACTGGATTGGGAGGCGCTCAGCCAGCGCATCCACCCGGCGGCCTCCCGCGTCGCCACGCTCGCCGCCGCGACGCCGGCGATGTTCATCGCCTTCGACCTGCTCGCCTCCGGAGAGGACGACCTGCGGGACCAGTCGTTCGAGACACGGCGCGCGCGGCTGGAGAGCCTCATGGAGTCCGTGGATCACCCGCTTCACCTGACGCGGACCACCCGCGACCGGGACGCGGCCGTGCGCTGGCTCGACGAGTTCGAAGGGGCGGGACTGGACGGCGTCGTCGCGAAGCCACTGGCGCAACCGTACGCCCCGGGGAAGCGCACCCTGTTCAAGATCAAGCACGCCCGGACCGCCGACGTCGTGGCCCTCGGCTACCGCATCCACAAGTCCGGCACCGGGGTGGGGTCGCTGCTCGTCGGCCTGTACGACGCCGACGGGACGCTGCGTCAGGTCGGTGGCGTCGCGGCATGGAGTGACGCGAAGCGCAAACAGCTCGTGGAGGAGCTCGCCCCGCTTGTCGAACGCGACGAGAACGGTGCCGCAGTGACCGGCGAGGGCGAACGGTCGCGCTTCAGCGGCGCGAAGGACGTGTCGTACGTGCGGCTGCGCCCCGAGCGCGTGCTGGAGGTGCGGTACGACCAGCTCGAAGGCGCCCGCTTCCGGCACACGGTGCAGTTCGAGCGGTGGCGGCCGGACCGCGACGCGCGCTCCTGCACCTACGACCAGCTCGACACCGTCGAGGGTTACGACCTGGCCGACGTCCTGAGCTGACCCGGTTCAGCCCTCGACGGGGTTGCCGTCGGCGTCCCAGTTCGCCGCGTTCTTCTTGCTCGGCTGCACGCGCGGCGGCTCACCGGGCATCTTCGGGAACTCCGGCGGGAACGGCAGCTCTCCGAGGCCGTCCTCCTTGTCGCGCTCCCACCACTCCAGCAGCGTGTCGATGCGCCCGGGCCTGGCCTGCATGTCGGCCCAGGGGTCACCCACCTCGTCGAGTCGCTGCGGGATGCTGCGCACGGTGAACGCACGGGGGTCGAGGTCGTCGAGCTCCTCCCAGTGCACGGGCGTGGAGACGGTCGCTCCGGGCAGGGCGCGGGGACTGTAGGCGCCGGCCATGGTGCGGTCGCGGTTGGCCTGGTTGAAGTCGACGAAGAGGCGCTCCCCGCGCTCCTCCTTCCACCAGTTCGTGGTGACCCGGTCGGGCATCCGCCGCTCGAGCTCGCGGCCGGCGGCGATCACGGCGTGCCGCACATCGAGGAACTCGTGGGTCGGCTCGATGGGCGCGAAGACGTGCAGGCCGCGGTTGCCGCTCGTCTTCGCGAACGCCTCCAGCCCGGCCTCACGCAGCACGTCCCGGAGCGCGTGGGCCGCGGGGACGGCTTCGGCGAACCCGGTGCCCGGCTGCGGGTCGAGATCGATGCGCAGTTCGACCGGGTTGTCGGAATCCGTCGCCAACGACGCCCACGGGTGGAAGACGATCGTGTTCATCTGCACGGCCCACACGATCGCGCTGGTGCGGTTCAGGACGATCTGCGGGTGGCGGCGGCCGCTGTTGTAGGTGACGGTCACGGCGTCGACGAACTCGGGAGTACCCTTCGGCGGATTCTTCGAGAAGAACCCCTCCCTGCGAGGCTCACCGGTGGCGCCGACCCCGTCGCGGAAACGCTCCAGGGACACCGGCCGGTTCCCGTTCGCCGACAGGAAGGGCACGGATGCGAGCTGCACGTACTCCGCGAGCTCCGCCTTGGTGATCCCGAGGTCGGGCCACACGACCCGGTTCGGGCTGGAGAGCGCGACCTCGCGCTCTCCGTCGGTGTCGGCGACGGTCAGGGTCACGCGTTCGGAGGCCATGCTCCGACCCTAGGGGGAGGTTCCGACGCACGGAACCCCCGGCGGACCCGGGTGCGCAGGCCGTCAGTCGTCGTCGATCTGCACCGCGCGCACGAGCACGGGAGCGAGGGCGGTGCGCTCGACCACCATGGACGGACCGGCGGAGTCGATGATGACGCCCGCCATCTCGGGGTGGCTCGACAGCACCTTGGCGAGCTGCTCCGGCTCGAACGGGAGCGGACGGTCTCCGCGGCCGAGGGCGATGACCTCCAGAGGGTGGGTGAAGAGCTGCAGGAAGCGGCGGCCGTCGGCGGTCTGGGCTTCGGCGATGCCGACCTGACCGGTACCCGATCCGTCGTTCACGGCCACCCACATGCGCGTCGTGGCGAGAGCCTCGCCCACCCGGGCGGGCGAGTCCTGCTCCCGCGGTGCCGCGAGCAGCGACTTCACGGTCATGTCGACGTCGGCCTGCTCCAGGGTCTTCTGCAGGAGCTCGGTGGGGAACACCACGCGGTGCGGCGCGGACGCGTTGTCGATGATGAGACCCGCGAAGTCGCCGGACACGACCTGCTGCATGACCGAGGTGGTCGGCTGCGCGACCGCGGACGTCGCGGACGGGTCTGCTTCGAGCTGCACGGAGTCGCGGACGGCGGCCGCCGAGCTGAACGCGAGCATGAACTGCCGCTCACCGTCGCGGACCACGGCCACCGCGAGCGGCTTGCCCTCGCTGATCTGCGCGCGGGCGTCGCCGTTCACGCGGATGTAGAGGTGACCTTGGAGCGCCTGCCGGAGCACTCCCAGGAGCTGCTCGTTGGAGGCGCCCGCCTCGATCTGGGTCAGGGACTCGCGCAGCAGCACGTTGTCCTTCATGCCGGCGACGGTCTCGGTCTGCTCGGGCGGGAGCGCGGGGGCGAGCGGCAGCTTCCGTTCCGGCGCGGGAGCGGGGGGCTCCGCCGCAGGGCGGGACGGCTCCGGGCTCACGGGGCGCGCGGGTGGCGCAGCAGCCTCCGGATCCGGCAGGGCGACTTCGGGTCCCGCTTCCGCGCCGACGCCACGGAAGGCCTGGACGGAGATGCCGACGGTGGGAGACCCCTCGACCGTCGGGGCCGCAGCCTCCTCGGTCGCCGGACTCGCGTCTTCCTCCGTTCCGGCCTCGGGCGCGGTGGACGGGGCGGGAGTGACGGCGTCGTCGCCGGACTTCTTGCGGCGGGAGAAGAGGGCCATGAGAGCCAGCCTAACCGCCTCTCCCCGCCCTCCTCGCCGCCCGCTAGAGCTTCTGGATGGGGGCGACCTTGATCAGCAGCTTCTTCTGCCCCGCCGTGTCGAAGCGGACGTGGGCGATGCGCTTGGCGCCTTCGCCGGTGACGGCGTCGACCCGCCCCTCTCCGAAGTCGTCGTGGCGGATGCGGTCGCCTGCGACGAGTTCGAGGTCGCCGTTGTCGCGCATCTTGGCGGTGACGCGGTTGGGGATCTTGTCCATCGCCGTCGACAGCGGCTTGAGGGATTCCCGGGGCAGTGCCTTGACGCCGAAGCGGTCTCCCGAGCCTCCGGAACGGCGGGCGTTCAACGCCCGGGACTGCATGCCGCCGCGCGAGTTCACGTCACCCGGCGACTGCCGCCAGTCGATGAGAGCCGCGGGGATCTCCTGCAGGAACCGGCTCGGCATCGCCACGGTCACCTCGCCGAACTGCGCGCGGGTCATGGCGAGCGACAGGTGCAGGCGCTTCCGGGCGCGCGTGATGCCCACGTAGAACAGGCGCCGCTCCTCCTGCGGGCCACCGGGCTCGCCCGCCGAGATGCGGTGCGGGATGAGGTCCTCTTCGACGCCGGTCACGAAGACCGCGTCGTACTCGAGGCCCTTGGCGGTGTGCATCGTCATGAGCGAGACCGACCCGGATTCGTCGTCGAGGTCGTCCGCGTCGGAGACCAGCGCGACCTCGGTGAGGAAGTCGGTGATCGTCCCCTCGGGATTGTTGCGTGCGAAGTCCCGGGTCACGGCCACGAACTCGTCGAGGTTCTCCACCCGCGCCTCGTCTTGCGGGTCGCGGCTGGCCCGCAACGCATCGAGGTACCCGCTCTTCGCCAGGAGCAGGCTGAGCCCGTCCGCCACGGAGGTGGGCGGTGGCACCTCTCCCGTCGGCGGCAGCATGATCGCCGTCGCCTCGGCGAGCACCGCATCGAGTTGCGCGATGGCGGCCTGGATCTTCGGGCCGACGCCGAGCTGCCCCGGAAGCGACAGGGCATCGCGGAAGGAGATGCCATGCTCCTCGGCGAAGCGCGCGATCGCCGTCTCGGTGACGTCGCCGATGCCGCGCCGCGGCTTGTTGAGGATGCGGCGGACGGCCATCTCGTCTGCGGGGTTCGCGACCGCCACGAGGTACGCCAGCGCGTCCTTGATCTCGGCGCGCTCGTAGAACTTGGTGCCGCCCATGATCTTGTACGGCACGGCGGAGCGGATGAAGATCTCCTCCAGCGCGCGGGACTGGGAGTTCGTGCGATAGAAGACGGCCATCTCCGAGTACGGCATGCCCTTGCGATGCAGCGCCTCGATCTCATCGGCGACGAACTGGGCCTCATCGTGCTGCGAGTAGCCGGTGAAGCCGATGATCTTGTCGCCCTCGCCGCGATCGCTCCAGAGCTTCTTGTCCTTGCGGTCGAAGTTGTTGCCGATGACGGCGTTCGCCGCGGAGAGGATGTTCTGCGTGGACCGGTAGTTCTGCTCGAGGAGCACCACCTTCGCCCCGGGGAAGTCGCGCTCGAACTCGCTGATGTTGCGGATGTCCGCACCGCGGAACGCGTAGATCGACTGATCGGAGTCGCCGACCACCGTCAGCGACGCCCCGGCCTCGCCCGCGCCGGAGGCCGGCTCGGGATCGGGCTCGAAGATCATCATGCCGTTCGAGGCATAGGGCTCCGGTGCGGCGCCGACGCCGGAGACCGGCCGGGTGAGCTCGTGGATGAGCGCGTACTGCGCGTGGTTGGTGTCCTGGTACTCGTCGACGAGGATGTGCCGGAACCGGCGGCGGTAGGTGTCGGCGACCTGGGGGAACGCCCGGAAGAGGTAGACCGTCTGGCCGATCAGGTCGTCGAAGTCGAAGGCGTTCGCCTTCTGGAGCTGTCGCTGGTAGTCGGCGAAGACCTCCACGAAGACGCGCTCTGCCGGATCGCTCATATTGGCCTGGCGGGCGTACGACTCGGCGTCGGAGAGCTCGTTCTTGAGCTTGGAGATACGGCCCTGCACGGCGGCGGGCGTGAGGCCGTACGCGTCGGCCTCGTGCTCCTTGACGAGCCTCTTGAGCAGCGCGCGGGAGTCGCCGGAGTCGTAGATGGTGAAGTTCTTCGTGAACCCGAACTGCTGCGCCTCACGGCGGAGGATGCGCACGCATGCGGAGTGGAAAGTGGAGATCCACATGCCGCGCGCGGCGTCGCCGATCAGCCCCTCGACGCGCTCGCGCATCTCGCCGGCGGCCTTGTTGGTGAACGTGATCGCGAGGATCTGGCTCGGCCACGCCTCCCGGCTGCGCAGGAGCGAGGCGATGCGGCGCGTGAGCACGCTCGTCTTGCCCGACCCGGCGCCGGCGACGATGAGCAGCGCGGGGCCGCGATAGGTGACGGCCTCGAGCTGCTGGGGGTTGAGGCCGGCGAGGAGGTCGTCCTGCGCGGGAGCGCCGGAGGACTGCGGGCCGACGGATCCGGGGACGATGAGAGGGGCTTCGGTCATGACCTCTCGAGTCTAGGCGGCGGCACCGACATCGCGGTCCGCGCGGGCGGAGGGGCGGGGCACCCGCCCGCACCCTCCCCGGTCAGACCGCCCTCCTCCATCGGCGCAGCACCAGGACCCCGGTCGTGAGGAGCATCAGCGCGAGGGCGACGGCCACCACCGGGAGGTCGGCCCCGGTCGCGGCCAGTCCCTCGCCCGCGGCGGTGACGCGCAGGTCCGCCCAGCCGAGGAGCCTGCCGTCCGCCGCAAAGACGGCGATCCGGTGCGCGCCCAGCGGCGCGTCCTCCGGAACGGTGACCGTGAGGGCACCGGTCGCGGAGAGCGTTCCTGCGGCCAGGCGGACGGGGTCGGAGTACATCCAGATCGCCGCCCGCGCTCCGGCGGCATCCACACCGACCGAGACGGTCACCCGCTGTCCGCGCGCCGCCATCGCCGGGTCGACCGTGACACCGTGGCGGTTGCCGTCCACGAGACTCGAGCCCGGGAGCGGCGGGTTCTCCCCACCGGGGTTCTCCCCACCGGGGTTCTCCCCACCGGGATTCTCGCCACCGGGGTTCTCGCCGCCCGTGCCGCCCGGCAGCGTTCCGGTGCGCAGCGCCTGGGAGGCGAAGCCGTCGGCGAACCACCACACCGGACGCTTTCCGTCGATCGACAGCGTCGCGGGGGCCGTGGCGAAGCCCTCGTTGTTGATGTCTGGCATGCCGGACGGCCGCGCATAGTGCGCCACGTCCGGCTCGGCCGTCCCGTTCAGGGTGAGCTCCGCGGAGCGGCCCTGACAGCCGTCGTCGCACACCGCCCACAGCGTGCCACGCACCGTGTCCCAGTCGAGGGCCATCACACCGCTCAGACCGGGGGCGATCTCGGAGACCAGCGTGGCCCCGCCGTCTGCGGCGAGCGCGAACGCGTAGACGTGCCCGTTGTCCTCCACGGCGACGAAGAACAGACCGTCCCCGTGACCGGGGTGTGCCGTGGGGTCGTAGGCGGCGCCGGTGGTGTCGTCGAAGAGCTTCCCGGCGAGCGCGGTGTCCGGCACCCACTGCACGGCCTCGATGCCCAGGTTCGCACCGACCGCCGGGAGCTTCGCCGTGAGATCCCATTCCCGCTGCGCCACCAGGTCACCGGTGGACGCTTCGGGGTCGACCTGGAGCAACACGTTCCGGTTCACGCCCTTCGCGCTGTTGTCGCGCTCGGACGCCACGTAGACCAGGCCCTTCCCATCGACCGTGATCCCCTCGGTGTCCGGCCCTGCGGCGCCCGGGTCGTCGGCGTCCTTCGCGAAGCGCACCCGCTTGCCCTCATCCCAGCCCACGGCTTTCTCCACCGAGCCGTCCGCGCGGGCCTCGAGCTTCCAGATGCGCCCCTCGCCGTTGTCGACCGCCCAGAGGAAGGCGCCGTCCGAGGTCTCCTGCACGTCGAGGCCGGAGCTGTCCTCCAGAAACGTCGGCACGTCATCGAGCACACGCACCTCGGCGGACCCCGGCCAGGTGCCGACCGCGACCTCGCCCGCGCAGACGTTCGCCGTCCCCTTCGTGGGCGCCGCGGTCGCCGCGAAGACTCCGGAGGTGTCCGGGCACCGACCCCACGTGGTCGCCACATGCCCCTCCCCCCACGTCGTCTCGTCGATGAGCAGATCCCCGTCGAACAGCCGGACGGAATCCCCGGCCCCGAGTCCGAAGCCGAGCTCCGCCCGCTCGATGACGAGGTACGCTCCGGCCGCGATCGTCCTGCCGGCAGGCACCGTGTAGACGTGGGCGTCGTCGTCGTCCTTCACGACGAGCCCGCCGACATCGAGCGAGGCCCCGGTCGGGTTGACCAGCTCGATCCAGTCGTCCGGCGCCCCGCCGTCCGACTCGACCTCGTTGATCCGCACCGGGTTCCCGCAGGCGTTGCGCTGGCCCTTGGTCGCCGCGGGCGCGTCGATGAACTCCCCGGTGCCGTCGGCGCAGCGAGCCCAGACACCGTCGGCGTGCGCGGTGTAGACGTGCTCGTCGACCGTGAGGCCGTTCGCGTCCCGCAGGGTCACGGTGTCGCCGTTTCCCAGACCGAAGACGAAGTCGGCCGGCTGATCGAACACCCGGTAGCCGCCCGGAGGCAGCAGCGTTCCGGCGGGTGCGGGGGTCGTCTCGGTGGCGTGTCCGACGGGATCACTGTCCATCACCGACCACCCGGACAGGTCGACCGCGGTGCTCCCGGTGTTCACGACCTCAACCCAGTCGGTGGCGTCCCCGTTGGACTCGATCTCGTTGATCGCGACGTCCGGGCGGACGCACGCGTTGGGCGCTGCCGGTGTCGCGTGAGCGAGCACGAACGCGCCGGCACCGTCCGGGCAGCGCGCGAGCGTGGCGGCGGCGGTGTCCCCGTCGATGGCGGCATGCCCCTCCCAGGGCGGCGTGTCATCGACGAGCGTGCCCACGGTGTCGAAGAGGCGGATGCGATCCGCGCTGCCGATGCCGATCGGGTCGCGGAACGCCGTCTCGACGCCGTCCACGAGCCCGACGGTACCCTCCTCGACGACGAGGAAAGCACCGGGCTCGATCGTGGTGCCGGGGAGGAAACGCCACCGGTGATCGTCGGAGTTGTCACGGATCTCGTAGCCGGAGACGTCGATCGCCTCCGTGCCGGGGTTGTGGAACTCGACCCAGTCGGCCGGCTGCGAGTCGACCTCGTTGATGCGGATCGCCCCGGCGACCGGCGCGACGCGGCAGTCATTGGGCGCACCGGGCGTCGCCGCGGTGGCATGCGCCCAGTCGCCGGTCCCGTCGGGGCAGCGCGCCCAGACCGCCAACGGAGCGGTGTTCGCGTACGCGTAGGCGTCGACCTCGGCCCCGTTCGGGTCATGCAGGACGACCTCGTCACCCTTACCGAGCCCGAAGTCGAAGTCCTGGTCCTTGACCAGCACGAGGAATGCGCCGGGCGCGAGCACCGTACCGGCCGGTGCCGCGCCGAAGCTGTCGCGTTTCTCGTCCGAGACCCGCCAGCCGGTGAGGTCGACGGCCGTGGAGCCCGCGTTGTAGAGCTCGATCTGATCGGCGAGTCCCGTCGCCGCGTCGTCGTACACGATCTCGTTCAGCACGAGGCCCGGGGCGGCCGTCGGCGCGGCCTCCACCGGGGCGACGGCGCCGGAGGCGGCGACGGGAGCGGCGATCAGGGCGGCGGCGCTCAGTGCGCACGCCGCCGCGACAGCCGCCACGGATTGCAGTCGGGGCATGGGGGCTCCTGGAAGAGGGCTCGACTGAGCACAGACGGGTACCCGCCCAGATCACCGCCGCCGGGTGTCCGCCCGACGACACGTCGGTGGACGGCCGGTGAACGACACGTGGCGGCTTCCTCCGCTCCCGTCCCCGTCAGGCGATACGGGTGCCGGGTGGCAGCCGTCTGGCGGGCGTGCGCGTTCGCGCCCAGGCACCGGCGAACAGCGCCCCGGCCAGCACCACCTGGACCCCGAGACCCACGAACCAGCTCGGCACCGTCTCGTCGATCACCTGCTCGGCCGTCCGCGACGTGCTCTCCAGGTCGCAGTCGTCCCAGCGCTGCTCCAACGGCGAGAGTTGCGCACTGCGGACGCCGAACTTGATCTGTCCGTAGAGGTCGATCGGATAACCGGCCGTGTTGAACTCCGTGGGGGTGGCGTCGGCGAGGACGACGAACGGGTTGGCGGCGAGCGCCCACCACACGAGGTCGAACCGGGGCACCTCGTACGTGTAGGTCTCCCAGCTCTCGCAGTCCACGTTGCCGTTGCCGTCGTAGGGGCGGGTGTAGGTGGTCGCCTCGCTGCGCACGGCCATGCCGCCCAGCGCGAACACGATGAGCGTGCCGATCACGAGAGCAGAGACGACGAGATAGGTGGATGCGACCGAGAAGAGCGGCCGGGCGATCAGGCCGCTCAGGCCGACGCCGATGGCGGCGACGATGACGATCTCGGCCGCGAGGATCAGCAACGCCACGAGCAGCACGACCGGATCGGTCCCGCCTGCCAAGAGCGACGCCCCGAGGAAGGGGACGGCCACCAGGAGGAACGCACCGCCCGTCGCGATCGCCGCGAGCAGCTTGCCGAACATGATGTCGCCGGTGGACGCCGCGGTGACCTGGATCGGCGCCAGCGTGGCCGCATCCCGATCGCCGTTGATGGCGTTGCCACTCAGGGTCGGCGAGACGAGCACGACCAGCAGCAGGACGACGTTGACGACGATGGACGACACGCCGGCCCCGACGTCCTCCCCCCAGGAGTACACCGCGAACGACAGCCCCGTGACGCCGAGGAGCACGAGCGCGAAGACGCCGAGGAGCACGTACCAGCCGACGCTCCGCAACCGCTGGGTCAGCTCGAGGCGCGCGATGACGCCGATGTTCGCGAGGCTCATGCTCCCGCCTCCGTTCCGTGGGGTGCCGCGGGCGGCGGCGTCGTCGCGATGGGCGGCTGCGGGTGCCGGAGGGCGAGGAACGTGTGCTCCAGGTCGCTCTGCGCGGGCGCGAACTCCGCGACCGGGAGCCCGGCTTCCACGAGACGGCGCAGCGACGCGGCGGCGGCCTCCTCACCGGCGAACCCGACGAGGACGGCGCCGCGGTCGACGGCGAGGGACTCGGGAGCGAGCTCGAGAGTCGAGGCGACCTGCCACGTGTCCGCGTTCAGCCGTTCCGGGGTCGCGCCGGCGAGCCGTACCCGCCAGGCCCGGACGGTGCTCTGCGCCGGCGCGGCATCGACGACCGCTCCGCCCACGAGGAACACCGCGTCGTCGACGACTTCCTCCAGTTCGGACAGCACGTGGCTGGAGATGAGGACCGTGCGCCCCTCGGCCGCGAACCGCCGCAGGAGGACCCGCAGCTGCACGCGGGCCTCGGGGTCGAGCCCCGATGCCGGCTCGTCGAGGAGCAGCACCTGCGGGTCGTGCACGAGGGCCCGGGCGAGGCCGAGCTTCTGCTTCTGCCCACGGGAGAGCACTTTCGCGGCCGAGTCCGCGAGGGGTCCGAGTCCGACGAGGTCGAGGAGATGCTGTGCCCGCCGTTCCGCGTCCTGACGGTCGATCCCATAGAGGCGGGCCGTGGTGACGATCGTCTCGCGGGCCGTGAGCGAGGGCCAGGCGCCGAGGGCGTCCGGCATCCACCCCAGCACCCGACGTGCCGCGAGCGGGTCGGCCTCGGGGTCGACGCCGCCGATGCGGATCGTGCCGCTGTCGGGAGCGAGCAACGAGGCGAGCATGAGCAGCAGGGTGGTCTTCCCCGCGCCGTTCGGACCCACCAGGCCCGTCACCCTCCCCGCCTCGGCGCGCAGGGTGGCCCCTCGCACGGCCTGCACGTCCCCGAACGCTCTGCTGACGTCGTCCACCACTATTCCGGTCATGCGGTCAGTCTGGCATCGCGCGGCGTCGACACCGGGGACCTCGCGGCGGATCCCCAGCCCGGCCGCCCGGCGGGTGACACAATCGCTGTATGCGCACGATCCTCAACATCATCTGGGTCATCCTCGCGGGCTGGGCGCTGTTCCTCGGCTACGTACTCGCCGGCCTGCTGCTGTGCATCCCGATCATCACGATCCCCTGGGCCATCGCCTCGTTCCGCATCGCCGCCTACGCCATCTGGCCGTTCGGCCGCGAGGTCGTCAGCAAGCCGACGGCCGGCGTCGGCTCGTTCCTCGGGAACGTGCTGTGGGTCATCCTCGCCGGGTGGTGGCTCGCCCTCGGTCACATCGTGTCGGGACTGGCGCTGTGCATCACCATCATCGGCATCCCGATGGGCATCGCCGACTTCAAGATGGTCCCCGTGTCACTCATGCCGCTCGGCAAGGAGATCGTCTCCACCCGTCAGGGCGCGTTCGACCGCACGCTCTGACCGGCCCGGCTCAGCCGCGGAAGAACGCGACGCCGAGGTCGGGGTGGTCGACGAAGACGCCGTCCACACCCTGCCGGGCGATCACGCCCCACTCGGCCTCGTAGTCCCCGAACGCCCTCTTGCCTCCGGGTCCGCGGTACGCCGCCGCGAGGAAGGTGTTCTCCGGGCGGCAGGTCCAGGTGAAGACGGTGAGGCCGCGGGAATGGGCGTCGGCCACCAGCGTCGTCCCAGGGACGAGCAGCATCTTCTTGTCCACGCTGATCCCGTCCACCTGGCCGACCAGGCGGTCGAGGTTCTCGGGAGTCACCGTCTCGGGGTACGTCAGCGTCCCAGGCCCCTCGGCGACGAGCAGGTCGTACGGCTGTCCCGCCGCCTCGATGAGGTACACGAACCCCGCCGCGACGCCCTCGGCACGGAGCCGCCGGAGCACGGTCGACTCGAAGCTCTCCACGAGGAGCGGCAGCGCTCCCGCCGCCCACCCCGCATCCCGCAGCTCCTGCGCGATCAGCGGAGCGAGGTCGAGCCCGATGCTCGCGAAGTGGGTGGCGTGCTTGACCTCGAGCACGACACCGATCTCCCTGCCCTGCTCCTCGGCTGCCGCGCGCACGAGGTCGAGCACGTCGCGCAGGCGCAGCACCGGCTCCGTCCCGTCGAAGGAGGCGCTGGCCGCACGGAGCTTCGGAAGCCGTTCCCGGCACCGCAGCGTCGACAGCTCCGCCCAGGTGAAGTCCTCGGTGAACCACCCGGTCAGCGCTGAGCCGTCGACACGCCTGGTCGTCCGGCGATCCGCGAACTCCGGATGCTCGGCGACGTCCGTGGTGCCGGAGATCTCGTTCTCATGTCGCACCACGAGGACGCCGTCCTTGGTGGCCACCACGTCCGGCTCGACCGCGTCGACGCCCAGCGCGAGGGCGAGCTCGTAGGACGAACGGGTGTGCTCGGGCCGGTAGCCCGGAGCACCGCGATGCCCGATGACGAGCGGGGATTTGCTGGGCACGCTCACAGCGTAAGCCACCCCGGGAGTGTCGCCACGCGGGTATCGTGGAGGAAAGCGACCTACGACCCCCCTTTTGGAGTGAGGCCCACCGATGAGCAACTTCGCTTTCAACAATCCTGCTTTCCAGCAGCAGGACCCGCGCAACGTCGCGACGTATCCGGGTGCGCCCCAGGCTGCTCAGGGTGCCCAGACCGCGTCGTTCCAGCACGGTGCGATGGATGCCGCTGCCAACGCGCAGCTCGAGGGCATGTACGCCGCCCCCGCTGCCGGCTCTCTCGAGACCGACCGGATGTCCGTCGAGGACACCGTGTGGAAGACCGCCGGCCTGTTCGGCATCCTTCTCGTCACCGCCGCGATCGGCTGGGTGCTGACCCTGGGCGGCATCACCGTCCCGGAGCGCGACCCGTACAGCGACTACGCCCCCAACCTGCTGCCCTGGATCGTCGGCGCGCTCGGCGGCTTCGTGCTCGCGATGGTCATCTCCTTCACGTCGCGTAAGAAGGTCCGCCCCGCGCTGATCTTCGCGTACGCCGCGTTCGAGGGTCTGTTCATCGGTGGCATCTCGTCGTACTTCGAGGTGCTGTGGCCGGGCATCGTCTTCCAGGCGACTCTCGCGACCCTCTCGGTCGTCGGCGTGACCCTCGCGCTCTTCGCCAGCGGCAAGATCCGCGCGTCGAAGAAGGCCACGAAGATCTTCATGATCGCGATGATCGGCTACCTGGTCTTCTCGCTCCTCAACCTCATCCTCATGTGGACGGGCGTTCTCCCGCAGGACCAGGCCTTCGGCCTGTACAGCGCCGAGATCATGGGGATTCCGCTCGGCCTCATCATCGGCGTCCTCGTCGTCATCATGGCGGCCTACTCGCTGGTGCTCGACTTCGACCAGATCCAGCAGGGCGTCCGCAACGGCGCCCCCCGGAAGTACGGCTGGCTCGGCGCCTTCGGCATCATGGTCACGGTCGTCTGGCTGTACGTGGAGATCCTGCGGATCATCGCGATCGTCCGCGGCAACGACTGACAGCCGCTGCGCACGAGGCCCGTCTCCGTGAGGGGGCGGGCCTCTTGCCATACCGTGAGGGGAGCGCGCAAGGGGTTGGCGCGCGATCCGGGCACCGGGCACAGTAGGTGTCACGAAGCCCCGGCACCCCGGGGCTCCCGACCCAAGGAGCTGACCATGAGTTTTCTCGGCTTTCTTCTTCTCGGCCTCATCGCCGGAGCCATCGCCAAGCTGATCCTGCCCGGAAAGCAGGGTGGCGGATGGTTCATCACGCTGTTGCTCGGCGTCGTCGGCGCCCTGCTCGGCGGCTGGCTGGGCAGCCTGATCCTCAACCGTCCGCTCACCGAGTTCTGGGACCTCGGTACCTGGCTCCTCGCCATCGGCGGTTCGATCATCGTGCTGCTGATCTACGGCCTCATCGCGGGCCGCGGCCAGCGGGTCAACGACTGACGCAGGCCCCACTCGACGCGCCCCCGCGTCACCCACGCCCGTCCTTCACGGCTGCGAGAGCATCCGTGAGGGGCGGGTCTTTTCGTGTGCCGAGCCATCTCAGCCTGCGGCACCGCGAGACTTGCGCACGAGGAGTTCGCGCTCCCGGTCGTTGCCCGCCAGACCCGCCGCCACCGCGAACTCGCTGCGCGCCTCGTCCTCCCGCCCGAGCCGGCGCAGCAGTTCTCCGCGCGTCGCCGGGAGCAGGTGGTACCCGCGCAGCGACCCCGCCGCGGCCAGCTCGTCGAGCAGGCGCAGGGCGGAGGCGGGCCCCGTCGCCATCGCCACCGCGGCCGCACGGTTGAGCTCGACGACCGGAGACGGCGCGATGCGCCCGAGCGCCTCGTACACGACGACGATGCGGTCCCAGTCGGTCTCGCTCACCGACGGCGCGACCGCATGACATTCAGCGATCGCGGCCTGCAGACTGTACGGGCCCCGACCGCGGCCGAGCGCATCCGCCGTCGCCAGGGCCGCTCTCCCCCGCGAGATGCGGCCGCGATCCCATCGCCGCCGGTCCTGATCGGCGAGCAGCACCGGCTCGCCGCTCCGGTCGAGCCGGGCGGGGAAACGCGCCGCCGTGAGCTCCATGAGCGCGAGCAGCCCGTGCACCTCCGGCTCCCGGGGCAGGAGAGCGGCGAGCACGCGGCCGAGCCGGATCGCCTCGTCGCTCAGCTCAGGCCGCATCCAGTCCGGACCGCTGCTGGCCGCATGCGCTTCGTTGAAGATGAGGTACAGCACCCCGAGGACGGCACCGAGACGTGCCGCGCGCTCCTCCCGCGGTGGCACCTCGAACGGCGCCTGCGCTGCGGCGAGCGTCTTCTTCGCCCGCACGATCCGCTGCTGCACTGTCGCTGTGGGGACCAGGAACGCGCGGGCGATCTCCTCGCTCGACAGCCCGCCGACGACCCGCAGCGTGAGCGCGACCTGCGCCTCTTTCGAGAGCACCGGGTGGCACGCGATGAACACGAGCCGCAGCACGTCGTCGTCCACGGCATCCGGGTCCCAGGGCAGCTCGGGCTGTTGCGCCTGCTCGCGATGCAGATCCTGCGCGAGCAGCGCGAGCCGGTCGTTCAGCCGCTCCCGGCGGCGCCACCCGTCCACCGCCTTGCGCTTCGCCACCGCCGTGAGCCACGCGGCGGCGTTGCGCGGGATCCCGTCGGCCGACCACTGCCGCAGCGCGTCGACGAGGGCTTCCTGCGCGAGATCCTCCGCGAGGCCGAAGTCGCCGACCAGCCGCGTCAGCGTGCCCACGATGCGCGCGGACTCGATGCGCCACACCGCCGCGACCGCCCGCTCGGTCGCCTCCTGCGCGGAGGCGGCCGAGTCCATCGCCGACGATCCCTCGGGGACGTCCATCAGCGGAACGGCGTCACGACTGCTCGGCGCGGCGGGCCTGCTCCTCGCGCCAGCCCGCCTCCTTCTCGATCCACTCGTTGTCGGCCGGGAAGTCCTCCGGTCCGGTCACGCGGCGCACCTCGAGAAAGGACCCCGCACCCAATGGCGCCCGACTCGCCCATTCCGCGGCCTCCTCACGCGATGAGACCTCGATGATCCAAAAGCCGTTGAAGAGCTCCTTCGTCTCCCCGTACGGCCCGTCGGTGATGAGCGGCTTCTCCGCGCTGAAGTCGACGACGAAACCTTCCGCCGCATCGGTCAGCCCCTCGCCCGCGACGAGGACACCCGCCTTCATCATGGATTCGTTGTAACGGCCCATGGCCTCGATGACCTGCTCGAACGGCATCTCCTCGTAGGACGCGACCGCTTCGTCGGTCGCGCGCATGATGAGCATGAACTTCATGATGTTCTCCTTGTCCCGAAGGGTCGTGTCTCGACCCTCTCATCACAGACGTCGAACGGGAACACCGGAGATCGACACGGGCGGGAAAAAACTCCGAAGGCCCGACACCGCACGCGACGACGGCGCCTCAGCGGCGGCGGGAGGGCTTCGCGACAGCGTCGGTGATCACGGCGGTCAGGGCCGCCAGCGAGCGGTCGGGGCTCCACGCCTCAGCAGCGGACGGCGCCTCGGCCCGCAAGGCCGCCAGACGCTCCGGATCGCTGAGCAGGTCACGGAGCGCGTCCCGGAGCGCAGCTTCGTCTCCGCCCGGCACCAGCACTCCCCCGCCCGCGCCGAGGACATCGCGGATGCCGTACCGGACGTCGTAGGACACGACCGGAGTGCCGTGGAGCAGCGACTCCACGATGCCCAGCGGCTGCCCCTCGAACGCGGTCGACGTCACCAGCACCGACGCACGGTCCAGCACCGTCGCGGGATCGTCGGTGTACCCCGCCACCACGACGCGGTCCGCGGCGTCGAGCTCGGCGATGAGGGACTGCAGCGCATCCTGCTCCGGCCCCCCGCCCCAGATCTCCATTCGCGCGCCCGGCACGTCGGCGGCCAGGAAGGCACGGATGGCGTGGTCGATGCGCTTGCCCGCGGCCAGGCGTCCGAGCACGACGACGAGCCCCTCCTCGCGCAGGTCGTCCCGTCGCTCGACGGGTTCGATGGGGTTGGGCACGACGACGTGGTTCGCGGCGTCGCCGAACCGTGCCACGACGTCGTCACGCTGCGTGGCCGTCGGCCAGATCACCGCGTCGAAGCGGTCGGCCAGCCGGAACCACCGGGTCCAGAGCGTGTTCATCGGCGCATCGGGGGTGTACGGCGCCTCGACGTGCATCGTGTGGATGGGGTGCAGGATGCGGACGCGCGGGTCGGACCAGTCGGCGACGAGTTCGCCGAGCTGACGGGACTCGCAGATCACGACGATCGGCCGGGCCCCCAGCGCCGCGGTGACGTGGCCGAGCCAGGCGCCGTAGAGTCCGCGGAATCCGTGTAGCGCGCCGACGACCGCTCCGCTCTCGTCGTACACGAGGACGGGCTCGTCCGTGAGGTGCCAGTCCGGATTGCCGGGGATCACCGGAAGCGCCACGAAGGGACGGCCCTCCGGGTCCGAGAGCACGCGGTACTCCGCATCGGGGTCCGCCGTCACCGCGGCGTCCGCGGCGTCACGCAGCCACTCTGCGGCCCCGCCCTCCGGCGCAGCAGCCTCGTCGAACAGGTTCCGCAGGCGATCGGGGTCGGCGAGCGCGCCGCGGCCCGCGAACACCCTGCGATGCTCGGCGTGATCCGCGCGGGTTCCCGGATCGAAGGTCAGCAGCTGCGGCCCCCTGCCCTCGCCGGCGCCTGCGGCGGCCAGCAGTCGGGCACGCGCGAGCGTCGCGATCGTGTACCCGCCGTCAAGCCCCGGGATCAGCCGGCTGGACAGCACCAGGTACTCGGCATCCGGGAGGCCCGGCGCCGAGAACAGGGGCATCGCGCCCCCTACTCCCACTCGATCGTCCCCGGCGGCTTCGACGTGACGTCGAGCACGACGCGGTTGACGTCGCGGACGCCGTTGGTGATCCGGTTCGAGATCTTCGAGAGCACGTCGTACGGCAGACGGGTCCAATCGGCCGTCATCGCGTCCTCGCTGGAGACCGGGCGCAGCACGATCGGATGACCGTACGTGCGGCCGTCGCCCTGCACGCCCACCGAGCGCACATCGGCGAGGAGCACGACGGGGCACTGCCAGATCTCCTGGTCCAGACCCGCCTTCGTCAGTTCCTCACGGGCGATGGCGTCGGCTTCACGCAGAATCTCGAGACGGTCAGCGGTGACCTCACCGATGATCCGGATGCCGAGGCCGGGCCCCGGAAACGGCTGGCGACCGACGATCGCCTCGGGGATGCCGAGCTCGCGACCGATCGCACGGACCTCGTCCTTGAAGAGCGCCCGCAGCGGCTCGATGAGCTCGAAGTCGAGGTCGTCAGGGAGACCGCCCACATTGTGGTGTGACTTGATGTTGGCGGTGCCCGCGCCGCCGCCGGATTCGACGACGTCGGGGTAGAGGGTGCCCTGCACGAGGAATTTCACCGGGGCGCCGCCGTCGGCCTTCGCCTCCTCGACGAGGTCGAGCTGCACCTTCTCGAACGCGCGGATGAACTCGCGGCCGATGATCTTGCGCTTCTCCTCTGGGTCGGTCACTCCCTTGAGGTGACCGAGGAACGTCTCGGCAGCGTCGACCGTGATGAGCCGCACGCCCGTGGATTCGACGTAGTCCTTCTCGACCTGCTCGCGCTCGCCCTTGCGGAGCAGCCCGTGATCGACGAAGACGGCCGTGAGCTGATCACCGATGGCTTTGTGCACCAGGGCGGTGGAGACGGCGGAGTCCACGCCGCCGGACAGCGCCGAGATGACCCGGGCGTCGCCGACCTGCTCACGGATGCGCTCGACCTGCTCGGCGATCACGTTGTCGGGATTCCAATCGGAGGCGAGCCCCGCTCCCTTGTGGAGGAAGTTCTCCAGGACCCGCTGGCCGTGATCGGAGTGCTTGACCTCGGGGTGCCACTGCACGCCGTACAAGCCGCGCTCCTCGTTGGCGAAGGCCGCGACCTTGGTGGCCTCCGTCGTGGCGAGGACTTCGAAGCCCTCCGGAGCCTTGGCGACCTGATCACCATGGCTCATCCACACGTTCTGCTCGGTCGGCTGCCCGCTCAGCAGCGTGCCGCCGTCACCCGAGATGACCGCGTCGGTCGCGCCGTACTCGCGGAGACCGGTGTGCGCGACCTCGCCGCCGAGGGTCTGCGCCATGTACTGGAAGCCGTAGCAGATGCCGAGCGTCGGAACGCCGAGGTCGAAAACCAACGGGTCGAGCTTCGGCGCCCCCTCCTCGTACACCGATGACGGGCCGCCGGAGAGGATGATCGCGACCGGGTTCTTCGCGGCGATCTCCTCCGCCGTGGCGGTGTGCGGCACGATCTCGCTGTAGACGCCGGCCTCGCGCACGCGGCGGGCGATGAGCTGCGCGTACTGGGCGCCGAAGTCGACGACGAGCGCGGGGCGCTGCTGGGTCTCGGACTGTTCGGTCAACGGACACCTTCCGGGGCGATCGCGGAGGCCTCGGCGGCCTCCCGGGTGGCGAGATAGGTCTTCACTTCACGGGCGACGATCGCCTCCATGAAGAACGACAGCAGCGGGATGACACCGCCGAGCGCGAGGAGGATGAACCGGCGGAACGGCCACCGCATCAGGCTCCACATGCGGAAGCACGCGAAGAGGTAGACGACGTAGAACCAGCCGTGGGCGACGAGGATGAACAGCGAGATGTTGAAGCCGTCCCCGAGGGAGGTCATCTCGCACGAGTTCGTCCACGGCGCGAACAGCGACCACCACTGGCAGTCCGGTCCGGCGATGACGCCCGCGAACCAGAGCGGGCCGCCCGATCCTCCGGCGAAGAGCTCGAGGTGGATCGGCGTGTACTTCAGCACCATCTCGGCGAGCAGCAGGAGCAGCATGACTCCCGTGATGATCGACGCGATCTGGTAGAACTTCAGCGCACCGCGGATCGCCGGAAAGCTGGCGACTTTCGGTTCGGGCATGCCCCCAGTCTAGTCGGCGGCGCGCGACACCCCGACCCGGTCCCAGGGGCCCAGCTTCGGAGACGAGGGGCGACACCCCGTGCCAGGCCGCCAGGCGGCGGCGTGTCGGCGGCGAGCTCCGCAGTGGCGGTCAGCGGGAGACGACGGAGGCCGCCGGGTCACCCCGACGGCCTCCGCCTCGTCATCCGCCGTGCGGTGTCAGAACCACCCGGTCAGGAGGTCCCACAGCCAGTCGACGATGTCCTTGATGATCCCGCCGATGCCGCCGGCGCGGTTGACGGTGACGGTGGCCGTGGCCTCGTCCCCGTCCGCCTGCGACACCGCGACCGTGTACTTCCCCGGCTGGGCGTTCTTCGGCACGGTCACGGAGGCGCTGAAGGTGCCGTCCTGACGAACCTGCACCGTGCCCACCTCGACGCCCTGACCCTTCTTCGGTCGGAGCTCCACCGTGACCGTCTCGCCGGGCTGGTAGCCCTCGCCGGTGACGGAGAGCTTCTTGCCCGCGGCCACCTTCGACGAGCCGAGCGCGATGGTCCCCGCGAACTCCTCCTCGCCGGCGATCGTGAACGGCACCTGGACCGTGGTGCCTGTCGCCGGGACCTCGACCGTGAGCTGCTGCTCACCGAACACGCCCGAGGGCACCGTGAACGTGAGGGTGGCGCGGCCGCCTTCGTCGGTCGTGTCCACGACGGCCGGGTCGACCGTTCCTGCTGCCAGCTCGGTGTCACCCAGAGACAGCGTCACCGCTCCGGGGGCCGCCTCGCCGCCGCTGAACGCCAGCGAGGAGAGGGAGACCGTCACCTGGTCGCCGGCGCGGTAGCCGTCAGCGTCCGCAGGGCTGACCGTCACGCCGACCGCGCGCTGGGCGAGATCCGGAGTCGCCGTCTTGTTCGCGTCGAACCAGTCGACCATCGACTGCAGGTCGATCTTGCCGGTGTCGCGCTTGCCCTCCCCCTCCTTGAAGGTGGCGAAGTTGTCTCCGCCCCCTGCGAGGAAGGAGTTCGCCGCCACGGTGTACTCCGCGTTCGGGTCGATCGCCGTGCCGTTCAGCGTGATGGAAGTGATTCGCGAACCCTGCGCCGCCGTCGGGTCGTATGTGTAGACGAGGCCCTCGGAGACGCCGAGCTTGAGGAACGGTCGCGCCGCACCCGTCGGCTGCCACTGCTCTTCCAGGACGCTCTTCACCTGCGCACCGGTGAGCGTCAGCGTGACCAGCGTGTTGGCGAACGGTTGCACCGTCGCTGCTTCGCGGTAGGTGACGTTGCCGTTCGGGTCGTTGGCATTGCTCGACGCGTACGTCAGGTTCGCCCTGATGCCACCGGGGTTCATGAGAGCGATGTCCGCCCCCGTGGACCACTTCTGCACGTCGGCGACGAAGTTGCCGATGGTGGACTCGCCGCCACGGTTCTCGGCGCCGTTGGTCTGACGCGCGCGGTTGAAGTCGGCGGTGATGTCGCCCACCTTCACGGCCCCCAGCACGTCAGCCTCCGCCTTCGCCTTGTCGACGATCGCCTGCACCTCCGGCACCGCCGGGTACAGCGGCTTGCCCGCGGAGGTGAGCGGCTTGATCTCGTTGGTGATCGAGAGCAGCTCCTTCGTCTCGGGGTCGACCTGGATGTTCATGAGGCCCAGGTTCTCGCCGTACTGACCGGCCGACACGACCGGTCGGCCGTCGATGACGTGGTTGTACACGAGGTGCGTGTGCGCCGAGACGATCGCGTCCACGTCGTCGTCGACGCCGTAGACGATCTCGCCCAGCGGCGAGTCCTCGGTGATGGCGGAGAGCGCGGTGCTCTCCGCCCCCTCGTGCACGAGCAGGATGATGACGTCGGCCTCGCCGTTGGCAGGGTCTCCGTCGCGCAGGTCGTCGGCCACGGCGTTCACGGAGTCGGCGATGCTGCGCACCTCGAGATCCGCGATGCCCTCCGGCGAGACGAGCGAGTCGAGGTCTTCCGTGACGGCACCGACGAAACCGACGCGCACCCCGTCGAGCTCCTTCACCCAGGCCGGGGCGAGCGCGGGCTCACCCGTCTCCGTCACGAACACGTTCGAGGAGATGTACTCCCAGTCCGCGCGCTCCTGCACCCGGTCGCGCAGGTCTTCCCAGCCCTGGTCGAACTCGTGGTTGCCCGCGGCGCTCACGTCGAGGCCGGCCGCATTCAGCGCATCGATCGTCGGGTTGTCGTCGTTGATGAACGAGGTGAACGTCGACGCACCGATCAGGTCGCCAGCTCCGGCGAAGATCGTGTTCGGGTTGGCCGCACGGAACTGCTGCACGGCGCCCGCGAGGACGGCGGCACCGGCTGCAGCCCCGTCGGCCTCGATGCGGCCGTGGAAGTCGTTCACCGTGACGACGTCGATGCTCACCGGCGGGACCTCCGAGGAGACGCCGACGAGGATCGGGTCGTGGTCGCTGGAGCGGTACGGCGTGCCCTCCTCGGCGGCGCCGAACGCGTAGCCGCGGTCGCTCCACTCGGGCGAGTTGATGCCCCACACGCCCGCACCCGTGATCGACGGGACGAGCGACGGCGACGCGATCACGTGGTCGAGCGAACCGAGCTCCCCGTCGAAGGTGTAGGTGTACTGCCCGGCGGCCTTGTCGGCGGCCACGTCGCTCCACCCCTGCGAGGTGAACACGTCGATGGGGTCTTCCTGGCCGTAGGCGTTGAAGTCGCCGATCAGCAGCATGTCGCTGCTACCGCTGCTCTCTGCCAGTTCCTCCGTGAAGGCGAGGACGGCCTGCGCCTGCTTCACGCGGTCGGCGTTGAAGAAGCCCTGGCCGTCGGCCGGCTCGGCCCCGGCGCCCTGCGGCGGGGACTTCGACTTCAGGTGGTTGGCGACGACGGTGACGACGCGGCCGTCGATGTCGAACGCCTGCGCGATCGGCTCGCGGGCATTGCCCCACACGGACTCGTCGGTGACGGTGGCGCTGTCGCCGACCGTGCTCACCGCGTCCTTCTTGTAGATGATCGCGTTGGTGATGTAGTCCGTCGTCGCGGGGTCCTGCAGGGCCTCCGGTGTCGGCACGTAGTCCCAGACGTCGGAGCCCGCATCGGCGTTGAGACCGGCGACGAGGTCCTTCAGGGCGGTGTCGACGGGCTTGCCGAGCTTGACCGAGTTCTCGATCTCCATCAGCGCCACGATCTCGGCGTCCAGACCGTTGATGGCCGAGACGATCTTGGACTTCTGGATCGCGAACTGGGCGGCGTTCGCCGCGCCGCGGGCGTCGCCGTTCTCGCTCTTCAGCGTCGTGAAGTAGTTGTAGACGTTGAACGACGCGACCTGGGCGTCACCGCCCACCTCCGGGGCCTTCTCGGGACGCGGGTTCGTGGCCTCGAAGGTGACCTTGCGCTCCGCGGGCGACGAGTCGTCGATCGGCACGACCGGCTGCAGCCGCCAGTCGTCGAAGCCCCACTGGAGCACGTAGCCGTTGGATCCGAAGTCCACGGTGTCGCCGTTGCGCACCACCGCGTCCTCCGTGAAGTACGGCTGTTCGCCGGGGTGGCCGTTGTTGGTCACCTGGATGGACCAGGCGTCGTCGAGCAGGATGCGGTTGGCGCGGTTCGCGGCCGCGATGGCCGCCGCCTCGGCACCCGGACGCGTGGTCTCCGTGCTCTTGACGTTGAGGTCGTCTCCGGTGTTGAGCCACAGCGTGCCGTAGTTGTACAGCTGGTGGCTGGAGGCGAGACGATACGTGCCGGTCGGGGCGACGTACATGTTCTCGTACTGCTCGCGGTCGGCACCACGCACCGTGTCGGGAAGCGGCGTGAGGGAGGGCACGCCGACACCGGCCGTGACGACCGAGACGTCGGCCGCCGCGGTCGGCGCGATCTGGGTCTGACCGTAGTACTCGCTCACCGTGCCGGTCACCGAGACGAGGTCGCCGATCTCGAGCGTGGGCGCGAGGCTGTTCAGGAAGACGAACACGCCGTCCGAGGCGCCAGGGGTCGCATCGGTGCCGCCGCCGGAGCCCTGCGTCTGGATCACGATGCCCTTGTAGCCGCCGGTGCGGTGGTCGGCGGTGACGACACCCTCGACGCGGACGCGCTGCCCGGCGAGCGGCGAGACCTCACCGGTGCCCTGCACCTCGGCGATCGTGGCGGCCTTCGGCTCCGTTCCCGGCTCCTCGCCCGGGTCGGTGCCGGGGTCGCCGCCGCCGGAGTTCTGCGGGGTGATGGTGGCCGACAGCGCGAAGTCGGCCTTGTTGTCGTCCGCGTCGGTGCCGGCCGTGCGGTTCAGCGACCGGACGTCGGTGTTGCTCGAGGGGCTGGTCGCCGCGGCCGTCTCGAAGGTGTTCGAGGTTCCGTAGCCGAGGAGGTCGATCACGCCGTCGACGCCGACCGCCGAGCCGGGGGTCAGGGTGACCGCCGCCGTGCCCTCGACGAGGGCCAGGGTGCCGTTGGTGCCGCTCGGGCTCAGCGTGGTGGTCACGTCGGGCGTGGGCAGCGCGGCGCCGTTGGTGCCGTTGCTGTTGGCCTGCACGAGGAAGTAGCCGCCCGCCGGGATCGTCCCCTTCAGCGGCGCGACGCCGTTGAAGGCACCCGTCCCGGTCGCCGACCGGTACTGCAGCGACATCCCGTCGAGGGCGATGGGGGCCGTGGTCGGGTTGTACAGCTCGACGAACTTGTTCGTGAACGCCGCGCCGGCGCTTCCGCCGGACAGGTAGGCCTCGTTGATCACCACCCCGGTGCCCTCGGTGTTCGCCGAGGCGGGCGCTGCCACCAGCGAGCCGAGGCTCAGGGCGGCGACGCACGTCGCGGCGAGAGCGCCGACGCGCCCTCGGATTCTGCGGTGCGAGACGGGGGTCAGGGTCTCCCCGTGCTCAGGAGCGGACATCATCGGTGCTGTCTCCTCGATCGTGTTCCGGCGCTGCTCAGGACGCTGTCATCGCGCGCATCGGGAACTCCCAGCGTGCGCACATGGAGCGAGCATACGGAGCGGTCCGGACATCCTCAACGGAGTTTTCCCATTGGTCACCCAGCGCTCACCGATCGGCCGCGACACCCCCTGACGAAGGTTCACACGGGGGCCTCGCCGCGCGCAGAAGCGCATGGGTGGACGCGCGGATGCGCAGGCGCCGTCAGACCGCCGCCGCTCCCTCGGCATCCTCGAACTCCTCGAGCTCGCGCTCCCACGCGTCCTTCGCCAGGCGATACCAGAGGTAGAACGCGAAGCCCGCGAAGATGACCCACTCGGCCGCGTAGAAGACGTTGAGCCAGTTGACCGGGGACTGCTCCTCCGGGGCCGGGGAGGCGATGTCGACGAGTCCCGCCGATGCCGTCGTCGAAGCGAGGTACGGGCGATACACGTCGAGCTGCTCGATATCGTGCCAGCGGCTCAGCAGGGCGGCCGGGGACATCCGGTCCAGCTGCTCCGGGTCCGTCCGCGGAGGCACCGACGGGCCCTCGTCCGAGATGACGCGGCCGGCGACCTCCACCACGGCACCGTCCGCGGCGGACTCCAGGCGCTCCACGGCCGCGTCCGCGGCATCGCGATCCGGAGCCCAACCGATCGCCACCGCCAGCGAGAGCCGCTCGTCGACGCGGAGCTGTCCGGTCACCCAGTAGCCCTCCACGCCGTCATTGAAGCGGCTCCCGACGACGAGGAAGTCGCCGGGGATCCAGACACCCTCGGTCTCCACGCGTTGGCCGACGAGCGGCTCCGGGAGGTACTCCCCCGGCTCGACCACCTCCGTCAGCGGGCGCACCTGCTCCGTCGCCCCGGGCGGCGGCGGATCGGTCTCGATCGCCCGCTCCAGCTGCCACTGACCGAGCCAGGCGAACACCCCGGCGACGACGAGGCACAGGAGGAGCATCGCGATCCAGCGTCCCCGCAGCATGACCTCGCGGAGGGTCGGCGGGAACGGAGCAGGAGCGGTCACGGTGGCGCGGAGACCTCAGGCCTCGTACGGGGCCAGCACGACCTCGACCCGCTGGAACTCCTTGAGGTCGGAGTACCCGGTGGTGGCCATCGACTTGCGCAGCGCGCCGATGAGGTTCGCGGTGCCGTCGGCGACGGGGGCCGGCCCGTACAGGATCTCCTCCAGCGTGCCGATGCCGCCGACCTCCACCCGACGACCCCGGGGGAGCTTCGGGTGGTGAGCTTCCGGGCCCCAGTGGAAACCCTGCCCCGGAGCGTCCGTGGCGCGGGCCAGGGCGACGCCGAGCATGACCGCGTCGGCACCCATGGCGACCGCCTTCACGATGTCGCCCGACGTGCCCACACCGCCGTCGGCGATCACGTGGACGTAGCGCCCGCCCGACTCGTCGAGGTAGTCGCGCCGCGCGGCCGCCACGTCGGACACCGCGGTCGCCATCGGCGCGTGGATGCCGAGGGTGGCGCGGGTGGTGGACGCCGCACCGCCGCCGAAGCCGACGAGGACGCCGGCCGCGCCCGTCCGCATGAGGTGCAGCGCGGCCGTGTAGGTCGCCGCGCCGCCCACGATCACCGGCACATCGAGGTCGTAGATGAACTTCTTGAGGTTCAGCGGTTCCGCCACGCTCGACACGTGCTCGGCGGAGACGGTCGTGCCCCGGATGACGAACAGGTCCACCCCCGCCGCGGCGACGGTGTCGTAGAACTCCTGCGTGCGCTGCGGGGTGAGGGACCCGGCGACGGTGACACCCGCCTCGCGGATCTCAGCGAGACGGCGGGTGATGAGCTCGGGCTTGATCGGCTCGGAGTACAGCTCCTGCATGCGCACGGTCGCACGGTCCTCCGCCAGACCGGCGATCTCGGTGAGCAGCGGCTCCGGATCCTCGTAACGGGTCCACAGCCCCTCGAGGTCGAGCACCCCCAGGCCGCCGAGCTGCCCGAGCATGATCGCGGTGCGGGGGCTGACGACAGAGTCCATCGGCGCGCCGAGCACCGGGATCTCGAACCCGAAGGCGTCGATCGTCCATGCGGTGGACACGTCCTCGGGGTTCCGGGTGCGCCGCGACGGCACCACCGCGATGTCGTCGAACGTGTACGCGCGACGCGCACGCTTTCCTCGGCCGAGCTCGATCTCCATGGTCACCCGTCCAGCCTACCCGGCGCCCGGGAGCCTCCGCGGCGGTCAACGTGCACGCGCCACCCGCCGTTCGTCCCACACTGGTTCATCGGACTCGTAGACCTCGCCGTCCGCGCCGAACACGAGGAACCGGTCGAACGAGCGCGCGAACCAACGGTCGTGCGTGACGGCGACCACCGTGCCCTCGAAGCGCTCGAGCGCGTCCTCCAGCGCCTCCGCCGACTCCAGATCGAGGTTGTCGGTGGGCTCGTCGAGGAGCAGGAGGGTCGCCCCGGAGAGCTCGAGCAAGAGCACCTGGAAGCGTGCCTGCTGCCCGCCGGAGAGCGATTCGAACGGCTGCTGCGCCTGTCGGACCAGGCCGTACCTGTCCAGAGCAGAACTGGCCGCGTCGCGGGGCATGCCGTCGCGCAGGTCGTCTCCGCGATGCAGGATCTCCAGCAGCGTACGGCCCACGAACTCCGGGTGGGCGTGGGTCTGCGCGAAGAGCCCCGGCACGACCCGCGCGCCCAGCACCGCACGTCCGGTGTGGTCGACGGGGCCGAGCTCCTCCCCTGCGGCGGTGACGTGGCCGAGCGACGGATCCGGGTCGGTCCCGCCCCGGGCCAGCAGCCGCAGGAAGTGCGACTTGCCTGAGCCGTTCGAGCCGAGGACGCCGACGCGGTCGCCGTACCAGATCTCGGCGTCGAACGGACGCATGAGGCCCGACAACCCGAGCCGGTCCGCCACCACCGCCCGCTTCCCGGTCCTGGCACCGCGCAGCCGTATGTCGAACTCCTGCGCCGGGGGCCGCTCCTCCGGCGGGCCCGCCTCCTCGAACTTCCGCAGCCGTGTCTGAGCGGCCTGGTAGCGCGAAGCGAACCCGTCGTTGGCCGCGGCCTTCACCTTGAGGTTCGCCACGAGGACGCGCAGCTTCTCGTGCTGCTCGTCCCACCGCCGTCGCAGCTCGTCGAGCCTGTCCATCCGGTCGGTCCGAGCCTGGTGGTAGGTGGCGAAGCCGCCGCCATGCACCCAGGCGGTCGAACCCGCCGCGCCGGGCTCGAGCGTGATGAGCCGATCGGCGGCGCGGGCCAGGAGCTCGCGGTCGTGCGAGACCAGCAGCACGGTCTTGTCCGTGGCGCGCAGCCTCTCCTCGAGCCACCGCTTGGTCGGCACGTCGAGATAGTTGTCCGGTTCGTCGAGGAGGAGGACCTCGTCGGGCCCGCGCAGCAGCGCCTCCAAGGCGAGGCGTTTCTGTTCGCCTCCCGAGAGCGAGGTGAGCTCGCGGTAGCGGGCGCGCTCGAACGGCACCCCGAGAGCCGCGACCGTGCACTGGTCCCAGATCGTCTCGTGCTCGTAGCCTCCGGCGTCCGCGTACTCGGCGAGAGCCGAGGCGTAGGCCATCTGGGTGTCGTGCTCGTCCCGGTCGATGAGCGCGTTCTCCGCCGCGTCCAGCGCCTCCGCCGCCGCCCGCAGACGCGTGGGGGCCACGCGCACGAGCAGCTCGTGCACGGTCTGGCCCGGTTCGCCGTGCCCGACGAACTGGTCCATGACGCCGAGGCCGCCGTCGATGGCCACGACGCCGTCGTCGGCAGGCAGCTCGCCGCGGATGATCCGCAACAGCGTGGTCTTGCCCGCCCCGTTCGGCCCGATGAGGGCGCTCGTCGACCCCGCGCCGACGCGGAACGATACGTCGTCGAGAAGCGGTCTGCCGTCGGGAAGCGTCAGCGAGATCCCGGATGCGTCGATGTACCCCACCAGCGTGGCCGTCCTTCCGCCCGCGGACGGCGAGCCGACCAGGCTATCAGTCCGCGCGGCTGAGCGTCTGCAGGACCTCGGTCTTGGGAGCGGCCGGGAGCACGAAGCGGAATTCGGTGCCGACGCCCTCCTGGCTGGTGACGTCCATCGTGCCGCCGTGCGCCAGCACGATCGCCCTGGTGATCGTGAGACCGAGACCGATGCCCGGCACCGCGTTCCGCGTGGCCGTCGATGCCCGGAAGAACCGGGTGAACAGCATGCCCTGCTCGTCCTCCGGGATGCCGACGCCGGTGTCGGCGACGGCGATCTGCACGCCGCCGTCGACCCGGCGCACGACCGCCGCCACGCGGCCGCCGCGTGGAGTGAACTTGATGGCGTTGGAGAGGAGGTTGTCGACCGCCTGCCCGATGCGACCGGGGTCGACGAACAGCGGGATCGGCTCATCGCCGACCTGCAGGTCCAGCTCGATCCCCTCGCGCTGGGCGTGGGGCCCCGCGGAGGCGACCGCCGAGCGCACGATGTCGGCGACGTCTGCCTCGTCCCGCTCCAGGGGGAAGCGTCCCGACTCCACCTGCGCCGTGAACAGAAGATCGCCGACGAGGTTGAGGAGGCGCTTCGCGTTCCGCTCGATGATGCCGACGAACTCCTGCTGGTCCTCGGTCAGAGGCTGTCCCGGATCGTTCTGCAGCAGGTCGAGGAAGCCGATGATGGCGCTCAGCGGCGTGCGCAGCTCGTGGGAGATCATGCCGACGAACTCGTCCTTCATCCGGGCGACCTCGACGGCTCTGGTCTCGTCGGTGAGCACGAAGAGGTAGCCCTGCTGCGCACCCGACGGGTCCTTGTGCGGGGTCACCGTCACGCGCGCCGGCACCGTGGTCCCACCAGCGGTCCTGACCTCGATGTCACCGTCGACGGTCTGCCCCGCGTCCGCCTGCGCGAAGAGCGCACGAAGTCCCTCCGGAAGCTCGCTGTGCCCGGGCGCCTCGTCGCGCACGGGCGAGGCACCCGCGACCTCCCCGCGCGCCTCCGTGTCCTCCGCCAGGAACGTCAGCGCCGACGCCGAGAAGAAGCGGTCCACGCGGACGTCGTCGAGGGCTTCGTCGTGGGAGAGGCCGAGCAGGCGGACGGCCCCGGGATTCCAGGCCGTGACCCGGCCGGCTCGGTCCGTGCCGATCACGGCTTGGGCGGTGATGGACGCCCACAGACCCTCGAACGAGTCGAGGAGCACCCGGTACTCGTGCTCCTTCTGCCGAAGCTGGACGATCATCGAGACGTTCTCGGAAAGCGCCTTGGTCCGCTCGGTGACCAGCTCCTCCGCCTGCTGGACCCGCAGGCGCTGCTGCCGTGAGAGCTCGTTCACCACCGCGGCGACGGCGGCGAAGACGAGAGGCCCCACGACCCCGCGGAGCCACACCACCGCGTTCGTCGGCGGCTCGGCGACGTAGGGGATCAGGAGAGCGATCGACGTCAGGGCGCCGACGACGAAGACCCAGCGGATCCCGGGAGCGGCGGCGATCCAGATGACCGGCAGCAGCACGAGCGACCCGAAGAGCGACGCCGCGCCTCCGGTCCCGGCCCGGAACAGCCCGAGTCCGACGATGTCGACCATCGGGACCAGCAGCACGATCCAGCCCTCGCGGATGTGCCGTGCGCTGAGCACGCCGGCGTGCACCGTCGCGACGAGGACGACCGCGAGGCCCACCAGCGCGAGGGCGACATCGGTGAACGGCAGACCGGGGATGGCCCACGTCATCACGCCCGCGAGCGCGGCGGCGACGAGCGTCGGCATCTGCTTGACGATGGGGCTCGGGTTGTCGACGACCCGGTACCAGCGGTTCTCCGCGCGTTCCAGTGGCGTGGCCCTCACCGCGGCACCCTCTCCACGACGCGATGCAGGTCCGCCCCGGTGATCGGCTTCGGCAGTGCGGCGTCGGCCGGCGGATACTCCGCGACGTCGAGGACGGAGCTGACGATGACGAAGCAGTCCGGGTAGCGCTCGTGGACGAGCCGGCAGCAGGCCTGACCGGAGATCCCCGGCAACAGCAGATCCAGGACGGCGACCTTGGGCTCGATGTCGGGGAACGCCGCGATCGCGGATTCCGCATCGGGCGCGACGAACACGTCGAAGCCCTCACGGTCGAGGTAGCGCCCGAGGAGGGTCGCCTGGTCCGGCGCGTCCTCGACGACCAGGGCGAGCGGCCGTCCGGTCATCGCAGGAGCAGCTCTCGGACGACGACGATCACGACGACGACGGCGAGCGAGAGCAGCGCCTGCGGGACGAGCCGCCGCTCCTTCCGGGCATCGGCGGCGATCTCTTCGACTTCGGCGTCGTGCGAGGGGGCATCGCTCATGAGTCGACCCGTCCGATCTTCTCGGTCTTGATCCAGGAGGCATCCGCGCGACGCCATTCCTTCAGGTAGGAGTCGGCGGTGATCGCGCAGAGCAGCGAACCGTACCCGCAGACGTACAGGAGCAGCCCCGCGAAGAAGCGACCGGCGGGCAGCGGCTCGACCGCTCTGGCGAGCCAGATGCCCAGCATCGACACCGGCCCCCAGAGATAGAAGGCCACCAGCCACAGCACGCGTGTCTGCTCGGACGGCTCCTCTCCGAAGGCCCGGATCAGGCTGTCGAAGGCCCACGGGAAGAGCGCCAGTGCCATGAGGATGAGGGCGCCAAGGCCGGGGAACATGATCGCCTCACGCCAGGACTGTCGCCCGATCCGCGGGTCGAGCTGTGCCGAGTAGAGCATCGAGAAGATGTAAATGCACGCGGCCGCGATCCACATGAACCGGAAGATGAACTCGGCGATGTCGCTGTGCAGGAGCAGGAGGACGATCATCGCGGCGGCGGCGAGGAGCATGAGCGCCGGCATCAGCAGGATCGTGAACCAGGCGAGACCGAAGGCGATGCTGCCGAGGTTGTGGTCGCGGCTCGGCCGGAACCACAGCTTCTTGTAGATCGAGGTGAGCTGCACGTTCCCGCGCGCCCAGCGCAGACGCTGCTTCCACAGGCTGTCGATCGTGCGCGGCTCCTCGGCGAACACCACGGCATGCGGCTCGAACACCATCCGGCGGCCCCGGAGCTGGCTCTCGAAGGTCGTCATGGTGTCCTCGGCGAGCGTGCCGGTCGGGATGCGGCCGCCGATCGCCTCGAGATTCGCTCGGGAGTGCAGCTGCGCTCCCCCGGCGAGACACGCGATGGCTCCTCCGACATTCTGTGTGCGCCGCGCCGAGAGCTGTCCGATGACGTACTCGATCGCGATGAAGCGCGTGAGGTAGTTGCGGTCCCTGCTGCCCTCCGCGATGTAGGCCGTGGCCGCCCCCACCTTCTCGTCGGCGAGGTGCCGGGTGAGCTTGCGCAGTGAATCGCGAGCGAAGATCACGTCGGCGTCCATGATGAGCACCGCCTCGGTCCACGGGTCCGCGAGCACGACATCGAGGCCGTGGTTGAGGGTGTGCGCCTTCCCCTCGCCGCCCTTCTCCCGCCGCAGGTGGACGACGCGACCGGGGTAGGTCGCGGCCTTCTGCTGCACGATCGCCGGGGTGTCGTCGGTGGACGCGTCATCGACGACGAAGACCCGCAGGCGCTCGGCGGGGTACTCCAGCTGCAACAGACGCTCGATCGCCGGACCGATGACCAGTCCCTCGTTCCATGCCGGGATCACCACGGCCACGTTCGGGTGGTACGGGGCGGCCTTGCCGTAGTGGTTGCGGAAGGCGTGCAGCGGCAGCATCAGGAACTGCAGCCCCGTGTTGACCACGGGCAGCGTGCCGATGAGCACGCACAGGAGGAGGATGACGACGACGACCGTCTCGATCCAGCTCAGTTCCGGCATCAGCGTCCCTCCGACGGCTCGAGCAGTGGGACGATTCGGGAGTACCGGCCGACGTCCGCGGCCGCGTGGCTGTCGGTCGACGCGACGATCCCCGCGCCGGCGCGCTCCAGCGCGGTCAGCGCCTCCGCTCCGGGGCAGACCCACTTCTCGTTCACCTCGACGAGGGTGCCGGTCTCCGCGGCGGCCCGGGCCCACGCGTCCAGGCGCTCGGCACCCAGCTCTCCCTCCGTGAGACCGATCTTCGGCAGGATCGAGAAGCAGTGCGCGAGCTGGTTGCCGGGGTGGCGGCGCATCGTCGCGATCACGGCATCCACGAACTGATCGAGGACGTCGGCGGCGGCCCAGCCTGCGGCCATCCGCTCGCGGACGGCGGTGGGACCCAACGGCCCGTCCACCCCGGGGAACTGATGATCGGCGATGAGGATCCGGTCGATCCCCCGCGGGAGCGACGGGATGTCGAGCTCCCCGGAGACGTCGAGGATCTTCGCCTCGACGCCCGTGAGCACCGTCAGCCCCTCGGGCACGCGCAGGCGCCGGACCGCGGCGAGGTACTCGGGAACCCAGGTCGTGCTCTGCCGCACGTGGTCGACGAGGCGCACCGTCGCGAGACCGGCGGCCGCCGCAGCCCCCACGTTCTCCTCCAGCGTGGAGACCGCGTCGTCGGAGAACGTGGAGTGGACGTGGTGATCGCCGCGCAGCGCGGGATGGCTCACAGCTCCTCCTGGTGCCCGGCGTGCGCCGACACGAGGACCTCGTCGACCTCGACGATCACGTCCTCCAGGAAGCGCACCGAGGCGACCTCGCGGAACGGCACGTGCACCGGGATCTCCCTCCCGAGGAAGAGGTCGGCCACGAGCGACGGGATGTCGACGCCGGCCGCGATCGTGAGCGGGAGCGCCCCGGGGAAGCGCGGGTTGACCTCGAGCAGCACGGCCCGGCCGTCGCGGTCACGCCGGAGCTGCACGTTCGCCACGCCCACCAGCCCGATCGCCCGGGCGATGGCGGCGGCCGTCTCCTCGAGCTCGGGGTCGCGGAGGGTGCGGCCGGCGATGGCGACCCCGGAGTCCACGCGGGCGCGCGTGCGGGGCACCGCGGCGACCACGCCGCCCGCCGCATCGGCGATCACGTCGACCGAGTACTCGTCACCGGGGAGGAAGTCCTGGACGATCAGCCCCTCGTCCACGGGCAACGCGGCGAGCGCGGCCGCATCGGGCACGAGGCGCACCCCGCGGCTGCCCGCTCCCTGCCGGGGCTTGGCGAACACGGGGAACTCCCACGCGACCTCCGCGGCGTCCGGGCCGGCGAGCGCGGTGCGCGGCACGCGTCCGGTCGGGGCGCAGCGCTCGGCGAGCGCGAGCTTGTCGAGAGCGGTGTGCAGGGTGTCCGCGGGCGGGGCCGCGAGCACGGCGGGGGCGAGCTCGTCGCGGCGGTCCGCGAGGGCGATCAGCTCGACGTCGACGGTCGAGATCACGAGGTCGAGACCGTCCTCCGCGACCAGCCGCGCGATCGCCGGCACGAAGTCCGGGTCACGCCCCGGCGGTACGAGACGCCGCTGCGCCGGGGGGACGAGGTAGATGCCACTGGCCCACCCGTCCATGTCCGCGGCGAAGACGGTGAGGTCGGCCCGCCGCAGCAGGGACCGGATCACCGCGACGCCGGCGGGGCCACCGGCACCGGTGACCAACACGCGTTTCGTCATTCAGCTCTCCCGTCGCGTCAGTTCGTGGGCACCGATGAACTCGGCGGTCTCCCGCACGACCTCCAGGGGCTCGACGGCTTCGCCGCCACCGAACCTCGACCAGTACCGGGCGGTGGCGGTGACGAACTCGGGCGCGAGATAGTCCCGGTTCGCCGCCGTCTGCGACTGGAAGCACGCCAGCAGGCGCAGCTTGTCGTCCAGGAAGCGGTCGATGCGGACGAAGCGCGTGGGCCGGTAGTCGATGGTCGCGGAGGGACTCTGATAGCAGGCGACCGTGCCGACGCGGCGGGTCGCCACGATCGTCGCCTCGTTCACTGCGCGGTGGTCCTGGTGGCGATCGTTGTGCGAGTGGGTGTAGACGATGGTCGGCTGGATCTCCTGCACGACCTCTTCGATGAGGCGGACCGTCGAACCCCCGCCCGAGATCTCGGTGTCGACGAGGTCCTTCACGAACAGGCGGGCGCCCACCTGCTCGGCGGCGGCGAGCGACTCGTGCTGGCGGCTGTCCGCATCACCGCCGCGGGCCCCGCGGGAGAGCGTGAGGATCGTGATCCGGTCCCCCGCGGCGGCGTGTGCGGCGAGGATGCCGCCGACGCCGATTTCGACGTCGTCCGGGTGCGCCCCGATCGCGAGGACGACCTCGCCGGTCTTGGCCTCGGCCTTCCGGCGTCGGGACTCCTCGACGAGCCGGGTGACCGACTCCACGAGTCGGGCGTTGTCGAGCGGCTTCGTGAGGAACTCGTCGGCCTGCGCGCGGAGTGCGGACACCGCATACTCCACCGAGACGTGGGCCGTCATCACGATGACCGGCACGGTCGGCATGGTGCGCCGCAGCTCGGCCAACAACTCCAGACCGCTCAGTCCCGGCATCTCGATGTCGGTGACGACGACGTCGGGCGGTGTCACGGCGGCTTTCTCGATCGCGGACCGGCCGTCGTCGGCGAGTTCGACCACACAGCCCGCTCGCCGTTCCAGGACGGTCTTGACGAGCAGCGCGACGTCGTGGTCGTCGTCGACGACGAGGACGCGAGGGGAGGCCTCAGCCATATACAGCTCTCCTTGGGGAGATTCCCTGCCGAGGGGGCCGGCATCGCGGCATCGGTGCCTTCGTCACCGAGCCGCGGGGAAAGTCGAGCGGGGTACGTCGATTCTGGCACAGGGCGCCCGTCCCGGGCCGCAGGCGCCTCAGCCCGCGCGCGCCGCTCGTTTCTCCTGCTGATACAGCCGGATCGCCTCGTAGCGCTCCGCCGAGCGGGCCCGTCTCTTCTCCGCCTGCTCCTCGCGGTTCTTGGGCGGCGCCGCCGTCACCAGATCGTCGAGCAGCCGACGCGTCGACGCCGCGATCTCCGCGACCGCCCGGTCGAACACCTCACGGTTCGCGCGCGACGGCGCGGTCGTCCCGGCGATCTTGCGGACGAACTGGAGCGCCGCCTCGTGACACTCCTCATCCGTGGCTGCGGGTTCGAGATTGTTCAGCGGGACGATGTTTCGGCACATACCGGCACCGTACGCCCGGTGCTCGAGCCACGGAAGGGGATGACACGTCCGCGCGGCCCTCGGTACGCTCTGGGCTACCCACGGTCACCGAGGAGAGAACATGACGAACACGCCGCCCCCCCGACTCCCCCGCCGCCCTACAGCCCGCCCCTCGGCCGGAGGCCCGTACCAGGGATCCCCCGCCGCTCCGACGCCCCCCCACCGCCCGGAGCTCCGTTCGGGCAGGACGCGCCGACCTCCCCACCGGGACGGGTGCTGTCCATCATCGGCCTCGTGCTGGCGTTCCTGTTGCCGCCCGTCGGTCTCATCCTCAGCATCATCGCCCTCGTCCAACTCGGCAAGGCCAGGGCACCCAGGGGCCTGGCGATCGCTGGCATCGTCGTCGGCGCCATCCTGACGATCCTCGCGATCATCGGCATCATCCTGTTGGTGACCGTGCTGGCCGGCGTGATCGGGATGTGCGCCGAGCTCGGCCCCGGCGTCTGGGACGTCGGCGGCGTCACGTATCGCTGCGGCTGACCGCGCCGCAGACAGGAAGGGCCGGATGCGTCGCATCCGGCCCTTCCTGCGTCCCCTTTCGGGGTCGGAGTTCACTTCTTGTAGTTCGGCGCCTCGACGACGATCTGCACGTCGTGCGGGTGCGATTCCTTGAGCCCGGCGGAGGTGATGCGCACGAACTTGCCGCGCTGCTTGAGCTCCTCGATGGTGCGGGCACCGACGTAGAACATCGACTGCCGCAGCCCGCCGACGAGCTGGTACGCCACAGCCGAGAGCGGCCCGCGGTACGGCACCTGACCCTCGATGCCCTCCGGGATCAGCTTGTCATCACTGGGCACGTCGGCCTGGAAGTAGCGGTCCTTGGAATAGGAGGTCTGCTTGCCGCGCGTCTGCATGGCGCCGAGCGACCCCATGCCGCGGTACTGCTTGAACTGCTTTCCGGACTGGAAGACGATCTCGCCCGGCGACTCGTCCGTTCCGGCGAGCAGCGACCCCAGCATCACGGCGTCCGCACCCGCCACGAGCGCCTTCGCGATGTCGCCCGAGTACTGCAGGCCGCCGTCGGCGATCACCGGGATCCCGACCGGACGCGCGGCGAGCGAGGCCTCGTAGACGGCCGTGACCTGCGGCACGCCGACACCGGCGACGACGCGGGTCGTGCAGATCGAGCCGGGTCCCACGCCCACCTTGACGGCGTCGACGCCCGCGTCCACGAGCGCCTGGGCGCCCTCACGGGTCGCGACGTTGCCGCCGATCACATCGATGTGGGCGAACGACTCGTCGGCCTTGAGGCGCTTGACGAGGTCGATCACGCCCTGCGACTGGCCGTTGGCCGTGTCGACCACGAGCACGTCCACACCCGCGTCGCGAAGGGCTTCGGCACGCTCCCAGGCGTCGCCGAAGAAGCCGATGGCGGCACCGACGCGCAGCCGTCCCTGGTCGTCCTTGGTGGCGAGGGGGTACTTCTCGCTCTTGTCGAAGTCCTTGATCGTGATGAGCCCGGCGAGCTTGCCGTCCTCGTCGATGAGGGGCAGCTTCTCGACACGGTGCTTGGCGAACAGGGCGATGACCTCGCCCGCCGCCACACCCACCGGAGCGGTGACGAGGTTCTCGCTCGTCATGACGTCCTTGACGAAGGTGCTCTGCCGCTCGAAGCCGGAGACGAAGCGCATGTCGCGGTTCGTGATGATGCCCACCAGCCGGCCCTCGTCGTCCACGACGGGAAGCCCGGAGATCCGGTACTTCGCGCACAACGCGTCGACCTCCTCCACCGTCGCGTCCTGGGTGGTGGTGATGGGGTCGGTGATCATGCCCGACTCGCTGCGCTTCACGCGGTCGACATGCGCGGCCTGGTCGGCGATGGAGAGGTTGCGGTGGAGGATGCCGATGCCGCCCTCCCGTGCCATGGCGATCGCCATCCGCGACTCGGTCACGGTGTCCATCGCGCTGGAGAGCAGCGGCGTCGCGACCGAGATGCGACGCGTGATCCGGGACGACGTGTCGGCTTCACTGGGGATGACGTCGGTGTGCCCCGGGAGCAGCAGCACGTCATCGTAGGTCAGTCCGACGAAGCCGAAGGGATCGTGCTGGTCCATTGATTCTCCTCCTGCGCGAGTGCGCGAGTCCGGGTGCGTAGGGGTGGGCGACGACGACCGGTGCGCGGGCGTGACCCGTATGGAGATTCTAAGCGAGACACGCCCGAGAACATTCCCAGCACCCGGTCGTTACCGGACCGTTGGCGGCGAGGATAGGTGAATCGTCGTTCGCCCATTACGCTCAAGTGCGTCGTCCATCCCCGCGGTTCGACCCGAGTCCGCGGAGACAGCACTCACAGTGGAGGTTGCGTGGGACCCACAGCACTCGCCGGACCGCGGAAGCGCCCCTGGGCTTTCGCCTTCTTCGGAATCCTGATGGCGCTCGCGGCATCACTCCTGCTCCCTCCCTCAGCGGCCTCCGCCGAGACCACGGACGACGGTCAGGAGGTCACCGACTTCTACTTCGCGGGTGTCGTCACCAACGGCGACGAGCCGGTCGAGGGCGTCGTGATGACGATCGAGGGCAACGGCTTCGACGCCGAGACCGAGACCGACGCCGAGGGCAAGTGGCGGCTGTACGTGCCCGAGAAGGAGACCTACACGCTGACGGTCGACGAGTCGACCCTCCCGGACGGCGTGATCGTCGATGCGACGCAGCTGCCCGAGGGGATCCAGCCGGTCTCCGGCACCACGGCGTCGTTCGAGCTGGAGTTCGGGCTCACCGGGACGAAGATCGTCAACTTCTTCCTCGGTGAGGGCGAGCGGGTGACCGTCTCCTTCCTCGATCAGCTCCTGTCCCGCATGGTCGGCGGCCTGAACTTCGGCCTCCTGCTGGGTCTCGCCTCGATGGGCGCCGCGCTGATCTACGGCACGACCCGGCTGTCGAACTTCGCTCACGGCGAGATGGTGACCTGGGGTGCGGTGATCACCCTCGTCTTCACGTCGTTCTGGCAGCTGCCGCTGTGGGCGGGCATCATCGCCGCGGTCATCGGCGGGGCGGCGCTCGGGTGGGCGCTCGACGCCGGCATCTGGAAGCCGCTGCGGCGGCGGGGCCTCGGCGTCGTCCAGCTCATGATCGTCAGCATCGGCCTCTCGCTCGCCCTGCGCTACGGCCTGCAGTACATCATCGGCGGGAACACCTATCAGCTGCCCGGCGCGAGCCCGGAGCCGATCCGCCTCGGACCGATCTCGCTGTCCTACATCGACATGATCGGCATGGCGACGAGCATCATCGTGATCCTCGGCGTCGCGTTCTTCCTCACCCGGACGCGGACCGGCAAGGCGACGAGAGCGATCTCCGACAACCCGCAGTTGGCGGCCGCTTCCGGGATCGACGTCGACAAGGTCATCCGCACCGTCTGGATTCTGGCCGGGACACTGGCCGCGATCTCGGGCATCCTCTGGGCGTACTTCCGGCCCGGCGTGAAGTGGGACATGGGCATGCAGATGCTGCTGCTGATGTTCTGCGCCATCACGCTCGGCGGTCTCGGCTCCGCGATCGGCGCCCTCATCGGCTCGATCATCGTGGGTCTCGCGGTGGAGGTCTCCACGCTCCTCGGCGTGCCGACGGACCTCAAGTACGCCAGCGCCCTCGTCGCGCTGATCATCATCCTGCTCGTGCGACCGCAGGGCATCCTCGGACGCAAGGAAAGGTTGGGCTGACGCATGGACTTCGGAAGCATCTTCGGCAACACCGCCTCCTATCTCTTCAGCCCGACGACGATCGCGTACGCGCTCGCGGCCACCGGCCTCGCGGTGCACTTCGGCTACACGGGTCTGCTCAACTTCGGCATGGCGGCCTTCATGGCGATCGGCGGCTACGGCTACGCCATCTCGATCCTCACCTTCGGCGTCCCGTGGTGGATGGGAGTCCTCGTCGGCATCACGGGCGGCGCGCTCTTCGCCCTGCTGCTGGGCATCCCGACTCTCCGCCTGCGTGCCGACTACCTCGCGATCGCGACCATCGCGGCCGCGGAGGTCGTGCGCCTGCTGTTCGTGACGGAGCTGTTCAAGGACTGGACGAACTCGGCCGGCGGACTCTCCGGGTATCACCAGAGCTTCCGCGACGCGAACCCGTTCCCGCCAGGGACCTACGGGTTTGGCCCGTGGACCTACAACGCGAACGACCTGTGGGTGCGGGTGTTCGGCCTCCTCACCCTCGCGCTGACGATCCTCGTGGTCTGGGCGCTCATGCGCAGCCCCTGGGGACGTGTGCTCAAGGGCATCCGGGAGGACGAGGACGCCGTGCGCTCGCTGGGCAAGAACGTCTTCGCCTACAAGATGCAGGCGCTCGTGGTCGGCGGCGTGATCGGCGCCCTGGGCGGCATCGTGTTCGTCCTGCCGTCGGCGGTCATCCCCGGCAGCTACTCCACCTCGCTGACCTTCTTCCTGTGGACGATCCTCCTGCTCGGCGGCGCGGCCACGGTGTTCGGCCCGACGCTCGGCGCCGTGCTGTTCTGGGTGGTGTTCGCCTTCCTCGGCGCGCTCCTCCCCGCGATGGCCACGGCCGGCTACCTGCCCATGACGAGCGCCCAGGCCGACGTGGTGCGCTACATCCTCATCGGCATCGTGCTGATGCTCATCGTCGTGTTCCGCCCGCAGGGCATCCTCGGGAACAAGAGGGAGATGACCTTTGTCAAGTGAGAACGACGCGGCCGTCACGCCCGCGAAGAGCACCCCTCGCGCCAAGACCACCGGCCTCGCCACCGGTCCTGCCGCCCCCGGGGTCAAGAAGGTCGACCCGATCCTGGTCGTCGACGCCGTGCAGAGGCGCTTCGGCGGCCTGACCGCCGTCGACGTCGATCACCTGGAGATCCCGCGCGGCGCCATCACGGCGCTGATCGGACCGAACGGTGCCGGCAAGACCACGCTGTTCAACCTTCTGTGCGGCTTCGACAAGCCCAACAGCGGCACCTGGTCGTACGACGGCAAGAACCTCTCCGGGATCCCCTCGTTCAAGGTGGCCCGGATGGGACAGGTGCGCACCTTCCAGCTCACCAAGTCGCTGTCGCTGCTGACGGTGCTGGAGAACATGAAGCTCGGTGCGAAGGATCAGCGCGGCGAGGGCTTCTGGGCCGGCCTGTTCCCGTTCCTGTGGCGCAAGCAGGAGGCCGAGATCGAGCAGCGCGCCCACGAGCTCCTCGTGCGCTTCAAGCTCGACGCCAAGGAGCAGGACTTCGCCGCCTCCCTCTCCGGCGGGCAGCGGAAACTCCTGGAGATGGCGCGGGCCCTGATGAGCGACCCGAGTCTTGTCATGCTGGACGAGCCGATGGCCGGGGTGAACCCGGCTCTCACGCAGTCGCTGCTCGACCACATCCTCGACCTCAAGGACCTCGGGATGACCGTGCTGTTCGTGGAGCACGACATGCACATGGTGCGCCACATCGCCGACTGGGTCGTCGTGATGGCCGAGGGGCGCGTCGTGGCCGAAGGGCCACCGGAGACGGTCATGGAGGACCCCGCCGTCGTGGACGCCTACCTGGGCGCTCACCAGGACGTGGACCTCGGCGCCGTCACCGGTCGTCTGCCGGTGATCTCCGACGCCGACGCCGAGCGCATCAGAGAGCAGATCGAGACCGAGGTCGAAGCCGAGGTCGAGGCCGAGGACACCGAGGAGGAGAAGCCGTGACCGACGCACCCGCCGAGCGGAACGAGATCAAGAACGACGACGTGGTCGTCGAGCTCACGAACGTCCACGCCGGCTACCTCCCCGGGGTGAACATCCTCAACGGTGCGAACCTCGTGGCGCACAAGGGCGAGCTGATCGGCATCATCGGTCCCAACGGCGCCGGCAAGTCGACGCTGCTGAAGGCCATCTTCGGCATGGTGAACGTGCGCGACGGCGACATCACCGTCAAGGGCGAGAGCATCGTCGGACTCAAGGCGGACAAGCTCGTGGCACGCGGGGTCGCTTTCGTCCCGCAGACGAACAACGTCTTCCCGTCGCTCACGATCCAGGAGAACCTCGAGATGGGGCTCTACCAGAACCCGAAGATCTTCGCGGAGCGGCTGGAGTTCGTCAGCAGCATCTTCGGTGAGCTCGGCAAGCGGCTCAAGCAGCGCGCGGGTTCGCTCTCGGGTGGCGAGCGGCAGATGGTCGCGATGTCGCGGGCGCTCATGATGGACCCGTCCGTGCTGCTGCTGGACGAGCCGTCGGCCGGCCTCTCCCCCGTGCGCCAGGACGACGCCTTCATCCGGGTCTCCGACATCAACAAGGCCGGCGTCACGACGATCATGGTGGAGCAGAACGCCCGCCGGTGCCTGCAGATCTGCGACCGCGGCTATGTGCTCGACCAGGGCAAGGACGCCTACGAGGGCACCGGCCGGGAGCTGCTGAACGACCCCAAGGTCATCGGCCTGTACCTCGGCACGCTCGGCACCGACGCCGCCTGACGATCCACGCCGACACGAGGAAGGCCCCGGATGCCGAAGCATCCGGGGCCTTCGTCGTGCGCCTTACTTGATGCGCGTGGTGACGTTCTCGGCGTCGAACTCGTAGACGCCGATCGCGGCACCCTTGGGGTCGTTGTTCTCGTCGAACGTGATCTCGCCCGAGAGGCCGTCGTAGTCCGGCGTGCCGCCGTCGTTGATGATGGCGGCGCAGTCGGCGAAGGTGTCGCACTTCTCGCCGTCGCCTTCACCGCCCGAGACGGCGATCATCTCGGCCGCGATGTCCGGCCCCTCCACGGAGCCGGCCTTGAGCGCCGACAGCGCCATGAGGACCACGGCGTCGTACGCCTCGGCGGAGTACGTCACGGCGTCGATCGGGTCGTTGCCCTCGGCGGTCCAGACCTCGTTCAGCTGGTCCAGGAAGTCCTGCGGCAGCTCGGCGCCGGCGCGGGTGCCCTTCGAGCCCTCGAGGCTGACGGAGATGTCCGCGCCCCAGTCCTTGAGGTTGCCGTCGACGAGGTACAGCGAACCGGTGTCGATCCCCGCGTTGCCGAGCAGCGGCGCGATGGTGGCGAACTGGTCGTAGGACACGATGGCGACCGCGTCCGGCTTCGCCGCGGCGATCTCGGAGACCTGCGCGTTGAACTGGCCGTCACCCTGGTTGTAGGACGCGTCGGCGACGACCTCGCCGCCCGTGCCCTCGAAGGTCGACTTGATCGCCTCGAACAGCCCGGTGCCGTACGGGTCGTTCTGGTAGATGATGCCGAGGGTCTTGTGGCCGTCCTCGGCGATCTGGTTGCCCAGCACTTCGCCCTGCAGGTTGTCGCTCGGCGCGGTGCGGAAGTAAAGCGGGTTGATACCCGTGAAGTCCGGCGACGTGTTCGACGGAGACACCGTGAGGATGTCCGCGCCCGCGTTGCCGTCGAGGATGAGCTTGGTGACGCTGGAGGATGCGGCGCCGACCATGGCCGTGATGCCCTCGTTGCGCAGGTTCGTGATCGAGGTCTCGTAGGCCTTGTTGTCGAGGTCGCCCTCGTCGGCACCGGTGAGCTCGATCGTCACGCCGGCGTCGGCCTCGTTGATCTGGTTCACGGCGAGCTGGACACCGGCTTCCATCGGCGCGCCGAGGAACGCGAGCGTGCCGGTGGCGGGCAGCAGCGAACCGAGCTTGAGCGTCAGGTCGGCGGCGGGCTTGTCACCGCCCCCCTCCGACGGCTCCGCGTTCGGCGTGCTGCTGCAGCCCGCGATGATGAGGGCGGAGGCGCTGACCAGCGCGATCCCGGCGAAGATCCTCGCGCTGCGCGAGCCCTTCAGTGCGTTCATGATGCTCCCTTGCGTAAACGAACGTGGATGGTGACCACAGTCGGGTGCTCTAACACTAGGGCGTGCGACCCGCGCGCAGGAGAGGCAAGTATCTCGGTGCGTTAACGATCCGATCCCGTCGTTTCCGGGCTCCGGTCGCAGTCTCAGAGCCCCGTCGCGCGGGCGAGGCGGCGCCCGCGGCGGGCGGCGAGCAGCAGGTCGACGACGAACACGGTGATCGCGAGCCAGACCAGCAGGAAGCCGATCCAGCGCTCCGCCGGCATGGGCTCGTGCAGCACGGCGACGCCGATCACGAACTGGAGGATCGGCGTGAGGAACTGCAGCATGCCGATGACCGTGAGGTCGACGCGCCGGGTGCCGGCCGCGAAGAGCAGCAGCGGGACGGCTGTGGCCACCCCGGCGCACGCAAGCAACACGGCGTGCGGCCAGCCGTTGGTCCCCAGTGTCAGTCCGGCGGGCGTCAGTGCCACGACCACGAGCTGCACGCCGGCGATCGGGATCAGCCAGAACGACTCGAGAGTCAGGCCGCTGACCGCATCGACCGCGGGGCCGATCTTCTTCTTGATGAGCCCGTACAGGCCGAAGGACGCCGTGAGCGACAGGGCGATCCACGGGAAGGCGCCGTACGCCACGATGATGACGACGACTGCCGCCCCCGCGATCGCGATCGCCGCCCACTGCAGGCGACGGATACGCTCCTTCAGCACGAACACTCCGAGCAGCACGGTCGTGATCGGGTTGATGAAGTAGCCGAGCGCGGTCTCCACGACGTTCTCGCTGAGCGTGCCGAGCACGAACACCTGCCAGTTCACGTAGATGAGCAGGCCGGCGAGCGCCGTCCACCCCAGCAGCCGCGGGTCGCGGACGATCGCACGGAACGCGGGCCACCCGCGGGTGACGGTGAGCAACAGGAGGCAGAAGACGAAGGAGAGCAGGACCCGCCAGGCGACGACCTCCCACGGGCCCGTGGGCTGGAGCAGGAGGAAGTACAGCGGGAGCACGCCCCACAGCAGGTAGGCGCTCCCGGCGTAGGCGACGCCCGCCGTCCGGGTGGCACGGGTCGTCTCGGGGGTCACCGCACAACCCTATGCCCGTCGAGGACCGGCCGATGTTCTCACGAACGCGAAAGAGGGCCCGGATGCCGAAGCATCCGGACCCTCTTCGGACCGGGCCGCCGTCCGCGGGCGGAGGCAGCCGGGGTCTGCGATCAGCGGACGACGACCGCCAGGACGTCGCGAGCCGACAGGACGAGGAACTCGTCCGCGCCGAACTTCACCTCGGTGCCGCCGTACTTGCTGTAGAGCACGCGGTCGCCGACGGCGACGTCGAGCGGAACGCGGTTGCCGTTGTCGTCGATGCGGCCGGGGCCGACCGCCACGACCTCGCCCTCCTGGGGCTTCTCCTTGGCGGTGTCGGGGATGACCAGGCCACTCGCGGTGGTCTGCTCGGCCTCGACCTGCTTGATGACGATGCGGTCCTCGAGCGGCTTGATGGAAACCGACACGGTCTACCTCTTCTTTCTTGACGCTGACACGAAAGACTCGTTCGCACTCTCAACCCGAGAGTGCTAATGCCAGTGTAGGCGGTCGGCTGGCACTCATGCAATGCGAGTGCCAACCCGGGTCGGTCGCCGGGCGGGACCTAGGCTGAGAGGGTGGAGATGTCCGAGCTGCGCGCCCTGCTGACCCCTGCCGGCCTCGAACTGCTCGACGCCGTCGGGCCGATCACGTCCACCGCCGAGGCCGCGACCGCCGTGTCGCGGCTCCGCGCCGCGGGCCACTCCCCCGACCTCGTCTCCGCGGTCGTCGGCCAGGCGCACCTGCGCGCCAGGGCCACGGCGAAGTTCGGTCCGTTCGCCGCGCGCATGCTGTTCACCCGCGCGGGCCTCGAACAGGCCACGCGCCTCGCGGTGGCCGCACGGCACGCTCAGCGGATCCGTCGCGCGGGCCTCGCCGAGGTGGCCGATCTCGGCTGCGGCATCGGCGGCGACGCCCTCGCGTTCGCCGGCGCCGGCCTCACCGTGCTGGCGGTCGACGCCGATGAGGTGACCGCGGCCCTCGCCGCCTACAACCTCGCGCCCTTCGGAGACGACGCCGCGGTGCGCCACGCGACCGCGGAGGAGGCGCTCGGAGAACCTGTCGCCGGGCAGGCCGTCTGGATGGATCCGGCTCGCCGCACCTCCGGTCACAGCGAGACCAGACGTGTCTCCGCCGACGACTACTCGCCCTCCCTCGACTGGGCCTTCGGCGTCGCCGCGGAGCGCCCGACCGGGATCAAGCTCGGTCCCGCCCACGACCGCGGCACCCTGCCGCTGGACGCGGAGACGCAGTGGGTCAGCGCCGACGGCAGTGTCGTCGAACTCGTGGTGTGGTCGAGGGAGCTGGCGCGGGAGGGCGTGCGGCGCTCGGCGCTCGTGATCCGCGGCGAGCGCTCGCACGAGCTCACCGCCCCCGCCGACACCGAGGACGCCCCCGTCCGGTCCCTCGGCGCGTTCCTCCACGAACCGGACGGTGCCGTCATCCGGGCCCGCCTCATCGGCGACGTCGCCCGCAGCCTCGACGCCGGAATGCTCGACCCGCGCATCGCGTACCTGACCTCCGACGCCGCCCTCACGAGCCCGTTCGTGCAGTCCTTCCGCGTCCGGGAGACGCTGCCCATCACACCCAAGACGATCAACGCGGCCCTGAACGCGCACGGCATCGGCCGCATCGAGATCAAGAAGCGCGGAGTGGATGTCGACCCTGCGGCCTTCCGCAGGAAGCTGACCCTGCGCGGCGATGCCGAAGCGACGCTGATCCTCGCGCGGTACGGCGACCAGCGGCGGGCGATCCTCGCCGACCGGGTGCCGGCGGCGGACTGAGCGCGTCAGCCGTCCGGGTCGCCGCCCGGGATGTCGATGCGGATCGGGTCGCCCGGCGGACCGGTGGTCACGAGGTAGGAGTCGCCGGAGAGCGTCCCGGCCGCGGTCGATGCGGTCGTCACGGTGAGGTAGGGCACCTGCCAGCGGGTGAAGGCGACCTCGATGACGGAGATCGCGAGCACGGCCCCCGACGTCTGCTCGACGTCGGTGACCTGCACGCCGAGGCCGGCCTCGACCGCTTCCGACAGCGCCGTGCACTGTCGCGAGCCGTCGGCGTCGACGATGAGACAGCGCTGGGTGGGCCCGTCCTCCGACGGGCGATCGCCGAGCCAGACCGGCTGCTCCCGGAAGGAACCGAGGAGAGTGAGACCGACCGTGTACCCGTCGCGGACGAGTTCCTCCGCCCTGGCGCGCTGTGGACCTTCGAACTGCGCGATCGTAGACGACCCGGCGCTCCACCGCTGGATGCTCACCATCGGCTCGTCCGTGGTGGAGAAGATCATCGTCGCCGACACGCTGTCGACGGAGACCGCGTCCTCCCCGTCGCCGTCCACGGCAGGAAGCGAGGCGAACAGGCCGGGCGCCACCTCATCCTGCGGCATGCACGCGGTCTGGGAGTCCTCGCCCAAGTCGAGGATCAGGCACCGTGTCCCGCCATCGTCCTGCGTGGCGAACCAGGCGAGCGCGCCTTCCGCCTCCGCCACCGGGCGGACCGATCCGGGGTCGTAGCCCTCTCCGGCGAGTTCGAGCCGCCGCTGGTCCTGTTCGGGGGTCAACGCCACCGCGTCCATCCGGGAAGCGAACAGCCCCCACCCCGCCCCCACGCCGATCGCGAGGAGTGCGGCCGCCGCAGCGAGCACCGGCACGATGACACGGCGAGCGACGGGCCTCGGCTCGGGAGCGCGCTCGCCGTCCGGTTCGGCCGGCGCCGCTGGACCGGGATCAGACACCGCCGTCGGCGCAGCGGGCTCCGCTTCGGTCGGCGGCTCCGGGGTCGATGCCGGCCCGGCGTCGGCAGCCACCGCGCGACGGCGGTGCTTCTCCTGGAGTTCGCGCAGGCGCCGCGACGCCGCGGCGTCGAGGCCCCCGTCGCGCCCATAGGCGGCCCGCTCAAGCGCACGGAGCTCCTCCGCGTCGTCGCTCTCCACCCGATCAGTCTCCTCCCGCACCGACGCCCGTCCCCTCTCGGATGATCATGAACAAGCCGGGCCCACCGGTCGGCAGCTCATAGGTCGTGACCGCTCCACTCTCGACATCGGTCAGCTGCAGGCGCAGGCGGCCGTCGTGTTCCTGCAGCGTCTCCGCCGTCTCGCAGGCCATCGGAGCGTCCGCGCCGGAGCCGTCGTAGACGAGGCACTGCCGTCCGGTGGCGGCTTCCGAAGCCGTCCAGATCGGGACGTCCCCGTCGTAGCCCGCGACCCAAATCGAGTTCGGATCGAAGCCCTCATCGGCGAGACGCCCGGCAGTTCGGGTCTCCGTCTCGTTCGCGTAGGTGAGGCCGCCGCCCTCGCCGGAACCGTACTCCGAGACGCCGACGCTCACGGCCGGTTCGCCGTCGGGCGTGAGGAGCAGCTGCGCCACGATCTGTCGCGTGTACTCGTCGTCCCGCTCCGTCGTCACCTGGCCCCAGAGCCCCTCCTTCTGTACCGCTTCCCGCTGATTGCAGCTCGGCGTCGGGCTCTCCCCCGCCCCCAGGAGCAGGCAGACGCGGGCGCCGCCGTCCTGCGTCGCCGCCCAGATGACCGCGCCCTCCTCGGTCGCGACCGCGCGCACGGACCCGGGGTCGTACTTTCCGGATGCGACGAGGTCGGACTGCCACTGCTGCTGCTCGGCACTGAGCGCGACCGCGGAGCCGCCGCTCCGACCGAACGCGAGCCAGCCGGCGCCGACGCCGAGGAGGAGCGCGACCACCGCCGCGAGCGCGAGCACCCCGAGGGGCGTCCGCCGTCGTCGGTCGCCTCCGGCCGGCTCCGGCACGGCCTCGCCCTCCGGGGTGTGCGGAGCGACGACCTCGGTGGCGGAGACCGGCTGCGCGCGGTCTTCCGGATGCGCGTCGGGACGCCGTTCCTCCGGTGGCGTCGGGATGAGCGGCGCCTGTCGCCGGGCCTCGTCGAGCTCGCGCAGCCGCGCGGCCTCGGCCGCCGACAGCCCTCCGCCCGGGCCGAAAGCCTTGCGCTGCAGAGCCCTGCGCTCCTCGACTCCCTCGTCGTCCGCAGCGGTCATCTCGCCTAGCCCAGCCTCTCGAACTGCATGCCGGCCCAGACCAGCCAGCCCAGGCTGTACACCGTCGCGCAGAGTCCGAGCACGAGGGCCCAGCGCGCGATCGCCCGGCTCTCGACGGGGCGACGGAGCGACATGATCGCGGCGATCACGGCGACGATGGCGACCGGGATGCCCCAGCCGACGAAGAACGAGGCGCTGAGCGCCACGATCGCGGCCACCAGCGCCCACGGCGCGAGCCGCGTGTCGTCGATGGGCGCGGGCTCTGCGGCGGGCTCCCAGTGGTCCGCGTCCGCCCGGTCGAGGTCGGGCCCGCTCACGACCACGGGCTCGACGCTCACGGGACCGGTCGGCAGCTTCGTGTACCCCTCGCGCGGAGCGCCCGGGAGGCGGGCGGCGCCGGCCGGACGCTCGACGTGCCCGCTCGCGCGCTCGACCCTGGCGCGCGGGATCCCCTCGCCCGCTCCGGAGTCCTGCGGGAGCACGCTCACGCCGGCACCGCCTCCGCGACCTGGATCTCCGTCACCGGCAGCGTCGAGTCGGCGCCGAAGCCGAGCGTCGACGCCGGGCGCCCTGATGCGATGAGCTCGGCGGCGAGCGCCGCGATCATGGCGCCGTTGTCGGTGCAGAGCGACAGCGGTGGGATGCGGACCGCGACTCCGGCCTCGGCCGCCCTCGCCAGCGCGACCTCGCGCAGCCGACGATTCGCGATGACGCCGCCACCGAGCAGCAGCCGCGGCACGCCGAGGTCTTCGCACGCGTTGAGCGCCTTCGTCACGAGGACGTCGACGACGGCTTCGCGGAAGCTCGCGGCAACGTCGGCGATCGGAAGATCGTGCGCTCCGGCCCCCGCCCCGGCGTTCTCCGCCTCGAAGCGCTCCACCCACCGGGCGACCGCTGTCTTCAGCCCGGAGAACGAGAAATCGTAGCGGTGCTTCGCAAGGTCCGACGCGCGGGAGAGACCCCGCGGAAAGCGGATCGCGTCGGGGTCTCCGCCGACTGCGGCCCGGTCGATCTCCGGGCCGCCGGGGTACGGCAGGGAGAGCAGCCGAGCGACCTTGTCGAAGGCTTCCCCTGCGGCGTCGTCCACCGTCTCGCCGAGGAGTTCGACATCGGTGGTGAGGTCGCGCACGTGGAGCAGCGAGGTGTGGCCACCGGACACGAGCAGGGCGATCGTCGGGTACTCGAGGGCCGCGGCGTCGGGGCTCAAGATGTCGGCGGCGATGTGCCCGACGAGGTGATTGACGGCGTAGAGCGGCTTGTCGAGCGCGACGGCCAGCCCCTTCGCCGCGCCGACGCCCACCATGAGCGCACCGGCGAGTCCCGGTCCGCTGGTCACCGCGATCGCGTCGAGGTCGGCGAGGCGCACGTCGGCCTCGGCGAGGGCGGCATCGATGGCCGGCTGCAGCGCCTCCAGGTGCGCGCGGGCGGCGACTTCCGGGACGACCCCGCCGTACCGGGCGTGCTCCTCCATGCTCGACGCGATCGTGTTCGACAGCAGCGTCCGGCCGCGCACGATTCCGATGCCGGTCTCGTCGCAGCTCGTCTCGATGCCGAGCACCAGGGGCTCACTCATGCGGTCGCCTCCTCCGGCGTATCGGCCGCCGCCGCGTGGCGGCGCAGATCCAGACGCATCACGATCGCGTCGACGTCGTCCGGCTGATAGTAGCGGGGGCGCCTGCCGATCTCCTCGAAGCCCTCCGCGCGATAGAGCCCCTCAGCCGGCGGATTGTCCGCGCGGACCTCGAGGAACACCTCCTTGGCCCCGCGTGCGACGGCCGCCCGGAGCAGGCCGTGCAGGAGCGCGCGGCCGCGCCCCCGGCCGCGGAAGGCGCTGTCCAACGCGATGGTCTGGATGTCGGCATCCGGGCTGCCCTGCAGCGCTCGTACCCCGCCGTAGCCGACGATCGCCCCGTCCTGCTCGTCCACGAGGTAGCGGCCGTGCGGGCTCAACAGTTCGCTCGCCATCGTCTCCCGGCTCCAGGCATCGGTCGGGAACGAACGGTGCTCGATGTCCATGATCGCGTCGAGGTCGTCCGGCCCTGCCTCGCGCAGCGTCATACGCCCACCCTCTTCGGGGCGCCGGGCAGCGATACATCCGGGTGCCGCAGGTACAGCGGCTCCTCGCCGGCGAGAACCCGGCCGGCCGCGAGCGCCCTGGCTCCCACGCGGGCGAGGTCGACCGCGGACAGCGTCGACACGTCGACACGGCGGATACCGGCCAGCTGGCCGTCGGCATCCGCAGCACGGACGAGCACCGTGTCGGCGGTCGCGCGCGGGATGCCCGCCTCGTCCTGGCCGTCGAACACGGTGATGGCGACCTCTCGCCGCCGCGCGTCCGTGACGACGGCGAACGGGCCGGCTGCGGAGTCGACGAGCGCGAGAGCCGCCGCCGTGTGGCTGGGGACCGGGACCACGGGGATGCCTCGGCCGAGCGCGAAGGCACGTGCCGTGGCGATTCCGATGCGCAGCCCGGTGAAGGGACCGGGCCCCATGCCGGCCACGACGTGCGTGATGTCGTCGGTCCCGCCCTCCCGGAGCACGTCGCGCACCAGCTCACCGATGACCTCGGCGTGTCCGAGCGGGTCGGCCGTGCCGGCTTCGGCACGTGGCGTCCCGTCGGGGTCGATGAGGGCGACGGCGGTGCCAAGGGACGTGTCGACGGCGAGGATCACCCCTCCAGGGTAGTCGCCGTCCGGCCGGAGACGCCTGCGCTCAAGAGCAGCCGATCAGCCCAGCGGCGCCCGCACCGGGTAGTCCTGGTCCTCCAGGATCACCTGCGCGGCGACCCCGGTGGTGCGGTTGACCACGACCGGCGCGAGCAGGTTGACGCTCACGCCGTCCGAGGCGGGATGGGCGACCACCAGCACGAGCGCGTCGTCCGGCGAACCCAGGGCGAGATCGGCGACCTGAGCGTCGCTGAGGGTCGGGGCGTACTCCGCGAGCACCGTGTTCGGATCGACGAGATAGAGCCGGAGGGATTCGTCCCCGACCGCCCGCATCGCGAACAGGCCGTCCGCGCCGTCGACCGGCGCGAGCGCGAAGTCCACGTGCGGAGCGAGCCCGGGCGGCGGGGCGGTGAAGGTGAGCGCGGCGGTCATCGCAGGAAGTCCATCAGCGTCGGCTGCAGCACGCGGGCGTTGACCGACAGCGCCGAGCGGTACACGAGCTCCTGCGCCTGGAGGCGGATGAGCACCTCGACCGAGTCGACGTCCTCGACCGCGGCACGGCGGGATTCGAGGGACACGGAATTCTGCACTGCCGCCTCCTTGGCGCGTTCAATCTGAGCCTGTCTGGTGCCCACCGACCCCTGCACGCCGAGCATCGCCGTCCGGCGAGAGTCGATCTCCGCCAGCCGCGGGCCGACGTTGGTGCCGGAACGGAGGTCGGCGGCGATGCGGTCGACGAGGGCGAACACGGAGTCGTCGCCTGTGCCGAACACCGCAGCGCCGTCGGTGTCGACGCGGACCACGGCCGCGTCGGACACCCGGCGGCCGACCTCGGAGCCGGCCACGCCGCTGTACGAGTAGTCGGCCGCGAAGGCGGCGGTATCCGCGGTGCCGGCGAAGACGGAGCGGCCGAGCACCCGGGTGTTGGCCTGCGCGAGGAGCTCGTCGCGGATGCCCTCCAGCTCGACGGCCAGCGCCTCCTTCGCCACCGCGTCCAACGCTCCGTCGTTCGCTCCCTGCGCGGTCAGGTCGCGCACGCGGGACAGCAGCGACGTACTGGAGGTGATCGCGGTGTCGGCCGCGGTCACCCAGGCCAGGCCGTCGTCGATGTTGCGTGCGTACTGCTCCGTCCGCCGCTGCTCGGCGTGGAGGGCGAGGGCAGCCGCGGCCGCAGCCGGGTCGTCGGAGGGGGCGGCGAACGCCTTCTGCGAGGTCGCCTGGTCCTGCAGCCGGGCGAGCTCGGACAGGTTCGACTGCAGCTGACGCATCGCCGTCTGGGTCATGGTCGTCTGGGTCACGCGAGAGATCACGATGCTGCTCCGATCAGCGTCCGACGACGCCCGTGCGGTTGATGAGGACGTCGAGGGCCTCGTCGACGGCGGTGAGGACCCGGGCCGCCGCCTGGTAGGCGGTCTGGTACGTGAGGAGGTTGATCGTCTCCTCGTCGCCGTCGACGGCCGCGACGGACTGCTGCGCTCCCACCGCGCCCACGGCCGCCGCGTCCGACACCTTCGCCCGCTGCACGTCTGCGGCGGTGGCGACGCCGAAGCGCGTCACCTGGTCGGTCCACAGCGCGTCAGGAGAGGTCGCGCGCTGACCGATCTGGGAGATCAGGTCGGCGTTGCTCGCGTCCTTCGCACCGGCGCCGGGGGCGGCGAGGGCCAACTCGGCCGCTGTCGTGACGGCGACCTGCAGCCCGAGCGCGGCCGAGCCGGTCGCGGGAACGGTGAAGAAGTCGCCGCCCGGCTGTCCGGTGGCGGTGACCCCCGCCCGGTGCTGGGCGTTGAGCGACGTGGCCAGGGCCGTGGCCACCCGGTCGTACGTCGCCGCGAGCTGCGCGAGCATCCCGCCGTCGGCGGCCGGAGCGAGAACCGAGAGCGAGCCGCCGAGTTCCCCGCCGTCGACCACGAGGGGAAGGTCGGGCACGGACTCCCAGGCGACTCCGACCCGCGGAACACCGTCGATCGTCGCGGCACCGGTCAGGGCGAGGTGTCGGGCGTCGCCTCCGGAGACGAGGGCGTTGCCACCGAGACGCACCGTGAGCGTGCCGTCCGCCTCGACGCTCGCCGTGGCACCCGCCAGCCGCGCCACGTCCTCCGCGAGCGCGTTGCGGCGATCGGTGAGCTCGTTGGCGGAGCGTCCGGCGGCGAGCGCGTCGCGGATCTCCGTGTTGAGCACCGCGATCTGGTCGGCGGCGGCGTTGACCTGGTTGACCGTGCGCTCCGCGGTGCCGCGCGCGGCGGTCCACTGGGCGGCGACCGTGCGATAGCCGCCCGAGATGTGCGCCGCGAGCTCCTTCGCTGACTCCAGGATGGTCGCGGCCGCGGCACCCGAGTCGGGGGTGTTGGCGAGGTCCTGCCAGCCCGCCCAGAAGGTCGTCAGCCGATTCGCGAGCCCCTTGTCGGTGGGCTCCGCCAGCGCCGACTCGGCCGTCGTCGCGGCGAGCGCCCTGGTGGCCCAGTAGCCGGACGCGCCGAGCGTGTCGCGGACGCGCGCGTCGAGCAGGGCGTCACCGAGGCGTGCCACGCCGTCGATCGACACGCCGTGACCGGGCAGCGCCCCCATGCTGAACCGACCGGTCTGCGCGATCGCCGCGATCGACGAGGTCTCGACGCGCTGCCGCGTGTACCCCTCGGTCTTCTGGTTGGCGATGTTCTGCCCCACCACGTCCATGCCCCGGCGCGCGGCGGCGAGGCCGCTCGCGGCGGTGGTCAATCCACTGAAGGTCGACATGATCCCCTCTCGGTCACATCTCGGTGTCGATGATGCGGGCGGCGTCCTCGCGGGCGCGGTCGCCACGCGTGGTGTACTCGCCGCTCTCCTGGCCGAGCGCGGCGATGGTCTCCTGTGTGGCGCGGAGGACGCCGGTGAGCTGCTCGGCGGCGGAGTCACGCATCTGCTCGACCTCCGCGGTCAGCCGGACGAGGGCCCGCATGTGATCGGAGAAGACGTCGCTCCAGGCCCCGTCCGGCGCGTGCTCGATGAGCTGTGAGATGGTCGCGTCCTCGGGCGCTCCCCACTCCTCCGCGACCCCGGCGACTTCCACCGTGCGGGCCAGCCCCGCCGCACGGAGGCGATCGAGTACTTGATCGATCTCGCGTGCCGCAAACTGTATCCAGTGCGAACGTCCCGCGGCGAGCAGCAGCTGCTGCTCGTCGAGTTTGAAAAGCAGCATCTCGAGCAGCTCGCGCTCTCGCCAGAGCTGCATCGATAGTTCGTTGGCTCCCATGATCCCCTTGTTCCCCAGCGATCCCCCGCCCCAACGCCGGTGCGATCGACCCGCCTGTTAACGGTTCATTAATCTCTATCGGCCACCGCGCCCCTAAGGTTACTATGTGGAACGGCGGTGGGTAGTTCTCCCCATGGACATATCTCGGACCTTGTGATATGGACATCTACCTCTCGCTATGGAGCTTCCGGAGTGCATCCAGAGAGGTGGATCATCCCCCATGTCGTCGCGCGCTGAGCGCAACCGCCTCGTCGAGGCCAACCTTCCCCTGGTCGGCTACCTCGCTGCGGACACCCATGCTCGGGCAACCCACATCCCCCGCGAAGAGCTCGCCGCTGTCGGCGCGCTCGCTCTCGTGACCGCCGCCGACGCGTACGACCCCGCGCTCGGCGTTCCCTTCGGGGCCTATGCCCGTCGACGGATCCTCGGCGCGTTCGCCGACGAGATGCGCGCGATGGACTGGGCGTCGCGCGGTATCCGGAAACGGATCAAGGAGACTGTCGCCGTGCGCGACACCCTCACCGCTGCGCTCGGTCGTACCGCCACCGCCGCGGAGATCGCCACCGCGATGGGCTCCCCCAAGGAGGCCGTCGTCGAGGCTCTCGCCGACGCCGCACGCACCGTCTCGACCCTCGACGACCCTGCGACCAGGGATCTCGTCGCCGACATCCCCCTCCCGGAGGAGTCCGCCCTGGTCGGCGAGCGGCGGGAGGTGCTCGAACACGCCATCACCGCTCTCCCCGAACGCATGCGGCGCATCGTCGTGGCCGTGTACTTCGAAGAGCGTCCGGTCAAGGAGATCGCCGAGGAGCTCGGCGTGACCCATTCCGCCGTCTCCCAGCAGCGCTCGGAGGCGGTACGGCTGCTCCGCGACGCCCTCGACCGGTACTTCGCCGACAACCGGGCCGAGACCACGACGAAGACCCGAGTGTCGCCCGCCGCCCGGGACGCCTACTTCGGGCGCATCGCGGAAGCCGCCGGCGCACGCATGGGCGAGGTCTTCCGCGCCGCCGCCCCCGCCTAACGCCGCCGCATCCTCCGCCGATAGGTGAGAACAGGAGACCACGGATGGTCTCCTGTTCACCACATCACGGAGGAAACCCTCATGGGTATGCAGATCAACACCAACGTGGGCGCGCTCAACGCCTACCGCAACCTGTCCAACACGCAGAACGACCTGTCGAAGTCGCTCGAGAAGCTCTCGAGCGGCCTCCGCATCAACCGCGCAGCGGACGACGCCGCCGGCCTGGCGATCTCCGAGGGTCTGCGTTCGCAGGTCAACGGCCTGAACGTCGCGGCCCGCAACGCCCAGGACGGCATCTCGGTCATCCAGACCGCGGAAGGCGCCCTGACCGAGGTGCACTCCATCCTGCAGCGCGTGCGCGACCTGACCGCTCAGGGCGCGAACGACTCGAACAACACGAAGTCGCGCGAAGCGATCCAGACCGAGATCGGCGCCCTCGCCGACGAGCTCACCCGGATCGCCGACAGCACGAACTTCAACGGCATCAAGCTGCTCTCGGGCGGCACGACGCTGACGTTCCAGGTGGGTGCGGGCGCGGTCGCCGCCGAGGACCAGATCTCGGTCGGCCTGACCAACTTCGCCAACCTCGGCACCACCATCGAGACGCTCGCCGGCACCATGACCGACGCGGCATCGTACGGTGCGGCTCTGGCGGGCATCGACACGCAGATCCAGGCGGTCTCGACCGCCCGTGCCGGCTACGGTGCGCTGCAGAACCGCTTCGAGTCGACCATCAACAGCCTCAACGTGTCGGCCGAGAACCTCGCCGCCGCCGAGAGCCGTATCCGCGACACCGACATGGCGTCCGAGATGGTCAAGTTCACGTCGGCGAACATCCTGTCGCAGGCGGGAACCGCGATGCTGGCCCAGGCCAACCAGGCCAACCAGGGCGTGCTCCAGCTCCTGCGCTGATCCGCGCCGCAGCACGGAACCACTCCGGGGGTCCGGGTGGCGGCCTCGTCCGCCGCCCGGGCCCCGCCGTTCACAGAAGGGAAGCCGCATGTCGCTCTCGCTCGACGGCCTCGTCTCGGGGCTCAAGACCACCGAGGTCATCAAGGCGCTGATGGACGTGCACGCCATCCCCCGCACGCTGCTCAAGGCCAAGATCGACGACAAGAACGTCGTCATGACCCAGTTGCGCACCCTCAACACAGCCGTGCAGAACCTCGCCGCCGCCGCCGAAAAGGCCGCAGCGCCCGGCGGTCTCGACCGCTTCACCTGCAGCGCGTCGTCCGAATCGGTGAAGGTCGCCCTGCGCACCGGCGCCGCTCCCGTGTCCACCGACATCGTCGTCGACCGCCTCGCCCAGGCGCACACGGTGGTCTCGACCGCCCTGACCCGCTGGCCCGCTGAGCCCCCCGTGCTCACCCTCGAGGACGCCTCGGGGAAGCGCGTCCAGGTGCAGGCCGACTCGACGTCGATGCAGGACATCGCTCAGGCCATCAACGACGCCGACACCGGAGTGCTCGCCACGGCCGTCCCCGCCGGCAAGGATGCCGACGGCAACCCCGTCTACCGCCTGCAGCTCCGGGCCGAGGAGTCCGGAGAGGCAGGACGCTTCCGCGTCTACGCGGGTGACCTCGCCGCGGTGGCCGCCGGCACCGCCACGGACGTGTCCACGGAGCCGGGCGCCGCCGTCATCGCCACGGGCACGGACGCGCAGCTGCGCCTCTGGGCCGGCACCGCAGCCGAGCAGGTCATCACGTCGTCCGGCAACACGTTCACCGACCTCTTCGAGGGCGTCGACGTCACGGTCTCCACTGTCTCGACGACCCCCGTCACGGTCACCGTCGCCGTCGACGGCGAGGCCAGGGCCAAGGCCTCCGGCGAGTTCATCGCCCTCCTCACCGACATCTTCACCCGCATCGACAACGGCTCGAAGGCCACCGTCGCCGCCGGCCAGGGGGAGAAGACGACCCTCGGGGTCTTCACCGGCGACAGCACCATCCGTGGCCTGCGCACGGCCCTCGCCGACGCCGTCCAGCACCCGGTGGACGGCGTCTCACCGTCCACGATCGGCATCTCGACCGACATGTACGGCAAGCTCACGTTCGACGAGGAGAAGTTCTCCGAGGCGCTGGCGAAGGACCCCGCGGCCGTCGGTGCGCTCTTCTCCGCGGTGGCGGCACGCGTGGAGCAGACGGCGACCTCCTACTCCGACAAGTACGACGGGCTGCTCACCTCCCGGATCACGGGTCAGGAGAGCGAGGTCAAGAGCCTCGGCGAGCAGATGGACCGCTGGGACGTGCGCCTCGCCCAGCGGAAGGCGTCGTTGGAGCGGACCTACGCGCGCCTCGAGGTGATGCTCTCGCAGATGCAGTCGCAGTCCTCCTACCTCGCCTCCCAGATCAACGCGCTGCCGAGCAGCCGCTCCGGGTCGGGCTCGTGAGCATGAACGCCGCCCTGCGCGCCCAGCAGCGCTACCGCGAGGACGCCATCCTGTCCGCCCCGCCGGAGCGCCTGGTCACGATGCTCTACGACCGGCTGCTGCTGGACATCGAGCGCGCCGAGACGGCCCAACGTGCAGCCGACTGGACCGAGGCGAACGCCCAGCTGCAGCACGCACAGGCGATCGTGGCGGAGCTGTCCGCCTCGCTGACCGACGAATGGAACGGCAGTGCCGGTCTGCGGTCGCTCTACGTCTTCCTGTCGCAGACCCTGATCGGCGCCAACATCGGCCGCGACCCGGAACGCACCCACGCCTGCCGGGAGCTCGTCGTGCCGTTGCGCGACGCGTGGCACGCCGCCGCCCTGACGATCGCCGAGGGCCGCGCGTGACCGACGAGGACTGGAGCGCGCTCCTCGACCGACTCGACGCGGACGCCGACCGGATCCTCGCCGCGCCCGCCGGTGCGGTCGAGGTGCACGACATCGTGCCGTGGGCACCCCCGACCGCACCGCTTCCGCCGCACCTGGCCGAGCGGGCACGCGCGGTCATCGACCGGCAGCACGCGGCCATGGAGCGCGCGCGGTCCGAGCTCGACGGACTCCGGCGGCACCTCGGCGCCGTCCGGCGGGTCCCGCCACCGCACACCCCGGACGCCCCCGCCTACCTCGACGTGGACGGTTGAGCGACTCCCCTAACGAAACCGCGCGGACGGCCGACAGTCCCCCGAGAGCACGGATGGCTCGCAAGACTCGGCCAGGGAACGGCCACTTCACCCACACACGGGGAGCCGGTTCGTGTTCGACTCTGTGACCATCACCGCACTGACGAGTGCGCTGGACGGCCTCTCGCTGCGCCAGCGAGCCATCGCCGACAACATCGCCAACATCAACACCCCCGGCTATCACGCCAAGCGGGTGCAGTTCGAGGCCGCGCTCGCGGACTCGATCGCCGCCGGAGACGGGGATGTGACGGCCAGCGTCGGGACCTCGCTCGAGCCGACGCGACTGAACGGCAACAACGTGAACCTCGACACCGAGACGCTCTCGAGCATCGACACGATGCTGCGATACCAGTTCGCGACCCAGGCCGTGAACGGATCGTTCTCCTCGATGCGCACGGCGATGAGGACATCATGACCTTCGACGCGATCGGCATCGCCGGCACGGGTCTGACCGTGCACCGGAAGTGGCTCGACGCCATCAGCGACAACATCGCCAACATCAACACGGCGACCTCGACCGACGGAGCGGCCTTCCGCGCGCGGTACATCCTGGCGCAGACGAGCGATCAGTCCCCCGGCGTCTACGTCGCCGGCACCGTCCAGGGCGACGCGGAAGGGCGCCTCGTGCACCAGCCGGATCACCCGCTCGCGGACGCCGACGGCTACGTCCGCTACCCCGACATCGACCTGGGAGACCAGATGAGCCAGCTGATCCTCGCGCAGCGTGGATACCAGGCCAGCGCGGCGATCGTGGACCGCGCCCGCAACTCGTACGAGGCGGCGCTGCAGATCGGACGGAACTCGTGAGCGCCGTCGCCGGCATCGAAGCCGTCGCCTCGTCCCTCGGCATGACGACGTCGCCGGTGACCGGTGCGAAGACCGGCGACGACACGGCCTTCGCGAACAGTGTCACCGGCGCGATCGACGAGCTGCGAGCGCTGCAGTCGGAGTCCGACACGCTCAAGGTCGCGGCCGTCACGGGCGACCTCGACGACATCCACGCCGCCATGATCGCCTCCTCGCGTGCCGCGGTCACCCTCGAGCTCGTCGCCGCCGTTCGCAACAAGGGCGTCGACGCGTTCAACGAGATCATGCGGATGCAGGCCTGATGCCTCCGGCAGTGACCGGGGCGTTCCAGCGGATGCGGCGCGTGATCGCCGGATTCTCGCTCGCGCAGCGCACCATCGCCATCATCGGCATCGCCGTGCTCGCGCTCGGTGTCATCGCGCTGTCCAGCTGGCTCAGCCGACCCACCTACACGCCGCTGTTCTCGGGACTGAGCGCCTCCGATGCGAACGCCGTCGTGGAGCAGCTGCGCTCCGCCTCCGTCCCCTACGAGCTCACCGACGGCGGAGCGACCGTGCTCGTGCCGGAGAAGGACGTGTACGACCAACGTCTCGCTGCCGCCTCCGCGGGGCTGCCCAGCGCCGGATCGGCCGGCTACTCGCTGCTCGACGACATGGGCGTCACCACGAGTGAGTTCCAGCAGTCGGTCACCTACAAGCGCGCGATCGAAGGCGAGCTGGCCGCCACGATCTCGGCGATCGACGGCGTCTCCGCAGCCTCCGTGCAGCTCGCGATCCCCGAGGAGAGCGTCTTCGTGTCGGAGACGGTCGACGCGACCGCCTCCGTGTTCGTCGAGACGGCGGGAAGCACCACACTCGACCAGAAGCAGGTCGAGGCCATCGTGCACCTCACCTCGGCCGCGGTCAGCGGCATGAAGCCGGAGAACGTCGCCGTCGTCGATCAGACCGGACGGACGCTGTCGACGGTCGGCGGCGGCGCCACCGGAGGGCTCGACCAGCAGGCGGGCGACTACGAGGCCCGCGTGACCGCGAGCGTGCAGCAGATGCTCGACACGGTGGTCGGCCCCGGCAATGCGACTGTCACCGTCGTGGCCGAGATCGACCGCTCGGTGAACGAGCGCGTCGAGGAGACCTACACCCCCGCCGAGGGTGCGCCCCCGCTCACCGAGGAGGTCCGCGAGCAGAACAGCAACGGCTCGACGTCCGAGGCCGGCGTGCTGGGCCCGGACAACATCGCCGTGCCTAACGGGGAGGGCGACGGCACGTATACCGCGACCGAGGAGACCAGGACCAACGCGGTCAACAAGGCCACGGAGAGCACCTCGACACCGGCCGGCACCCTCCTGCGGCAGTCCGTGTCGGTCGCGGTCGACGCCGGTGCGGGCGGCGACCTCAGCTCCGCGCAGCTCAGCGATCTCGTCGCCACCGCCGCGGGCATCGACCGCACCCGTGGCGACGAGCTCGCCGTGGAGCTCGTCGCGTTCAGCCAGACCGATGCCGAGGCGGCCCAGGCGGCCTTGCAAGCCGCGAAGGAGGCGGAGGATGCCGCCCGCCAGGCCGCGCTCCTGAACACCGTCATCATCGCGGCCGCGATCGCCATCCCGCTCATCGCCGCGATCGCCGCCCTCATCATCCGCTCCCGCCGGAAGGCGGGAGGCGTCGAGGAGTTCGACCAGCTCTTCGGGGACCGCCCGGCCGAGCTGTCCGCTCTCTCCGCGGACGCGCCGACGGCCGTGCTGGAGGCTCCGACCACGCCCCTCGCGTTCCTCGAGACGGCGCCCGACCTCGATCCGGATCCGGAGCCCGAGCCCGCGCAGATCAGCCTCGAACGCCGCCGTGCCGAGATCGACGCACTCACCCGGCAGGACCCGCAGCGCACCGCCGAGCTGCTGCGCACCCTCATCGACGACAGGTCGCACGCGTGAGCGGGCTCACCGACCGGCAGACCGCCGCCATCGTCCTCATGAACCTCGACCGCGCGCAGGCCGTGGAGGTCATGAAGCACCTCTCCGAAGCCGAGGCGGAAGCGGTCGCCGCCGAGATCATCGGGCTGCAGGACCTCGACGTCGAGACCACCGCTCAGGCACTGGGGCAGTTCCATCGCATCGCCGCGGGACACCTTCCGCCCGCTCGAGGCGGACGCGACATCGCCGCGGGTCTGCTCGAGGCCTCCTTCGGCTCGGAACGGGCGGCGGCCGTGCTGGGCCGTGTCGGCTCGACCTCGATGAGCGCGTCCTTCGAGTTCCTCGCCTCCGCCGACGCCGCCCATCTCGCCACCCTCCTCGACGGCGAGCTGCCGCAGACGGTCGCCCTCGTGCTCGCCCATCTCCCGGCGGACCAGGCGGCCGCCGTGCTCGCCGCGTTCCCCGACCCCGGGCGCACCGACGTCGCCCAGGCCATCGCCACCATGGGCACGGCGTCGCAGGACGCCATCGCCATCGTCGCCGAGGCCCTGAAGGCCCGGACCGGCAGCCTCGCGTCGCGGGACAGCCCCGAGGTGCTCGGCGGCGTCGAACCGCTCGTGGAGATCATCGGCCGCTCGGGCGCGACGATCGAGAAGGCCCTGTTGGCGAGCATCGAAGACCGTGACAGTGCCCTCGCCGAGGACATCCGCTCGCGCATGTTCACCTTCGCCGACATCGTCAAGCTCGACGACCGCGACACCCAGCGCGTCCTGCGGGGCATGGACATCCGCTCCCTGGCCCTCGCCCTCAAGGGCGCCCAGCAGCCGATCGTCGATCTCATCCGACGCAACGTGTCCGAGCGCAACCGCGAGAACCTCGACGAGGAGGCCCGCACGCTGGGCCCCGTGCGCGTCTCCCAGGTCGAGGAGGCTCGGGCCGAGATCGTCCGCACGATCCGGACACTGGAAGCCGCGGGAGACATCACCGTGCAGCGCGCGGACGAGGACGAGTATGTCTACTGATGCCTTCGCGCCCGCCGCCTTCCCCCGGCTCGGCGGGGCCGACCACCGGGCCGAGCAGGAGCGGGCGCGGCGCCGCGGCTATGCCGAGGGGCACGCCACGGGCTTCCGGGCGGGCACGGCCGACGCTGCCGCCGCGCTCCGGAGCGCCGCGGCAGAGCAGGCCGAGCGCGAGACCCGTCGCGCCGGAGAGCTGACCGCCGCGGTCGCCGCCCTGCACGCCGCCGCCCAGTCCCTGACCGCGCGGGTGGAGCAGCTCGAGGCCGCCGCGACGGCGCAGGTGCTGTCGCACGCGATCGACCTCGCGGAGCTCATCCTCGCCGCCGAGCTGAGCGAGGCGGGAACGGCAGCGGTCGCCGCCGCACGTCGTGCGCTGAGCGCGACCGAGGCCGCCGCGATGCGGAGCCTCCGGGTGCACCCCGACGATCTGCGCGTCCTCGCCGCGGAGGCCGCGAGCGGCGTCGCCGATCTCCCCCTCGTGCCCGACGAGAGCCTCGACCGCGGAGACGCCGTGGCCGTCCTCACGCACGGCCTCATCGATGCCAGAGTCGCCACGGCCCTCGATCGCGCGCGCCGGGCGCTCGCGGAGAGCGCGACGTGAGCGCCTGGACGGCGGTGCGCGAGGCCGCACGCCCGGAACGGGTCGGCGAGGTCGCCCAGGTGCGCGGCCTGAGCGTACAGGTACGCGGCCTGGACGGCGCCGTGGGCGACGTGATCACCCTCGACGGCATCGACGCGGAGGTCGTCGCGACCGGCGAGGACGGCTTGCGCTGCATGCCCCTCGGCTCGATCTCCGGACTCACCGTGGGCGCCCCGGTGCGCAGCAGCGGTGGGCCCATGCGCGTCCCCACCGGACCGGCCCTGCTCGGCCGCGTCCTGGACGGGCTCGGACGTCCCATCGACGGCAAGGGACCACTCGCGACGCCGCACGTCGGCCTGGACCACGCGACGCCCTCGATCATGGAGCGGGACCGCATCGCCACTTCACTTCCCCTCGGCGTACGTGCCCTCGACACCCTGGTCAGCGTCGGCCGCGGACAGCGCGTCGGCCTGTTCGCCGGCTCCGGGGTGGGGAAGTCCTCGCTGCTGTCGATGATCGCCCGCGGCACCGATGCCGAAGTGACCGTCATCGCGCTCGTCGGCGAGCGCGGCCGCGAAGTGCGCGAGTTCATCGAGGACGACCTCGGCCCGGAAGGACTTGCCCGGTCCGTCGTCGTCGTCTCGACCTCGGACCAGCCGGCGATGGCCCGCATCCGTGCCGCCTTCACCGCCACCCGGATCGCCGAGGCGTTCCGGGACGAGGGCGCGCACGCGATCCTCATGATGGACTCGTTGACGCGCGTGGCCATGGCTCAGCGCGAGATCGGGCTCTCTGCGGGCGAGCCGCCCGCCACCCGCGGCTATCCCCCCTCCACCTTCTCGCTCCTCGCCGGCCTCCTGGAACGCGCGGGCACCGATCGCGCCGGCTCGATCACGGGTATCTACACCGTGCTCGTCGACGGCGACGACCACAACGAGCCCATCGCCGACACGGTCCGTTCGATCCTCGACGGCCACGTCGTGCTCGACCGTGCGCTCGCGCTCGCCGGTCACCATCCCGCGATCGACGTCCTCGGCTCCGTCTCCCGCGTGGCGACCAAGATCACGAGCCCGGAGCGTCGCGCGCATGCGGCCACCCTCCGCGCCGTCCTCGCGGCACGCCGACGGGCGAACGACCTCATCGACATCGGCGCCTACCATGCCGGCGCCGACCCGCGCATCGACGCCGCGATCGCGCATGAGCGCGCCATCTCGGCGTTCCTCACCCAGCCGCTCGACGAGACGAGCGCGGTGGAGGACTCCTGGGCGCGGTTGGAGAGCCTGGTAGCGGCGTTCGAGGGGGTGTCATGAGCAGAGGATTCTCCCTCGCCGGACTCCTGCGCGTACGGGAGATCCAGGAGCGCGCGGCTGCACAACGCCTGTCGCGCGCGGTCATCGACGCGCAGCACACGGAGGCCAGGGACCGCGCGCTACGGGCGCACCTCGCGGGCACCGAGATGGAGGCCGTCGACGTCCGCGCGCTCGCCGCCCTCGCCGCAGCCCGGGTCTCCGGCCGGGCACTGCTCGCCGACCTCACCGCTCTGGCCGACCTCCAGCAGGAGAGCGTGGCGGAGGCACGGACCGCGCACGCCGACGCGCGCCGCACGCTCCGCGGCCTCGAAAGGCTCGCGGAGGGACACGCGGACGCCGTGCGTGCCGCCGACCTGCACACCGAGCAGGCGGAGCTGGACGAGATCGCCGTACGGTCGCGGACGGAGGGTTCGGCATGACGACGCTCGACCTCCTCGCCGCTCTGGACGTGCGGCCGGCGCGGCCCGCGGCCCCGGCCGCACGGACCGGCACGCCCGGAGCGGCCGCATTCGCCGAAGCGGTGCGGGATGCGGCCCGGGAGACGGCACCCCACGCTTCCGGTACCTCCGAGGGCGCCGAAGCCTCGCAGCCGGGCACCGAGACGGACCCCGCGGCCGCCGTTCCGAGCGAGGCAGCGGCCGTCCTTCCGCCCACCATGACCACCACTCCGCCGGCTCCCGCGGAGACGAACCTCTGCGCCCCGCTCCCCGCGGCGCTGGAGGCGGAGGCGCTGCCGTCCGCGGCAGCCGTGCCGGCAGGGTCCTCGGCCGCCCCTGCGGCACCGGCGCCAGGGGCAGCCGCGCCGGACGGGCCCCGCACGGTCTCCGGAGGCACCGCGTCCCCCTCGCCAACCGAGGTCGTCCCCGGATCGTCCTCCGGCGCGGAGGGCTCCCGGCCGGCCACGTCAGCCCCGACGCCAGCGCCGTCCCCGATGTCGCCCAGCACCGCGGCGAGCGTCTCCCCGGCACCGCGATCGAGACGGTCACCGAGACCGGCACACGCGGCGGCGCCGGAGCCGGAACGGGCACCGGGTCGGAGGCGCCGCTTCCCCGACGCCCGCCGACCGCGGCGGCGGGGCCCACGGCCACACCGCACCCCACCGAGGGGACGACCACGTCCGTCCCCTCCGCCGCCCCCGTGTCGACCCCGGCCTCCGCTCCCGGCGCCTCCTCCGCCGCGGCACCGACGACCGCGGACCCGCTCGCGTCGGCGCCGAGCGTGTCCGCCGCACCGGCCCCGGTCGCCGCACCGCCCGCTGCCCCGCCCCCCGCGGTCCCCCCGCCCGTCCGCGCCGGGCTCCTTCCGCAGGTGACGGCTCCGGTCGTGTCGCTCGCCCAGGCTCCGGACGGCGACCACCGGATCACGCTGACCGTCTCGCCGGAGAATCTGGGACCCGTCACGGTTCGCGCGCATATCGCGGGGCCGACGATCCGCATCGAGCTGCACGCCCCCGGCGATCTCGGACGGGACGCCCTGCGCGCGATCCTCGGGGAGCTTCGCCGGGACCTCGCGATCGCTGCCCCGCAGGCCACCCTCACCCTCGCGACCGCGGACGGCTCGTCGTCCTCACCGCAGCACGGGGCGACCGCCGGAGGTCAGAACGGCGGTGGCCACGACGCCCACCGGCCGCAGAACACCCGCGGGCCCCCGCGCCGCCCGCGCCGGCTGAACCCCCGTCCGCCCTTCCGCCCGCACCGCCCGTCGCTCCGCTCGGCGGCATCGACGTCTTCGCCTGACCAGAGAGGACCCCATGACCACGGTCGACTCCATCACCGGCACCCTGCCGCCTGGTGCCACCCCGACGTCCGGTGTGCAGACCGGGAGCACGACTCCCGCGACCGAGCGCAAGAAGACACTCGACTCGGAGGTGTTCCTCAAGCTGCTCGTGACCCAGCTCACCAATCAGGATCCGAGCTCGCCGATGAACACGAACGAGATGATCTCCCAGACCACGCAGCTCGCCTCCATGGAGCAGCTGACCGCGCTCGCCTCCACGAGCACGGAGAGCTTCGCGCTCAGCATGCGTCAGACGGCTGCAGCCCTGCTCGGGCAGGAGGCGCAGTACGTCGACGCCGACGGCGTCACCCAGAAGGGCATCGTCACCGCCGTCTCCTACGCGGGGGCCATCCCCACCGTGACCATCGGCGACAAGTCCATCGCCCTCGACGCCGTCTCGGGCGTCTCCCTCGTCCCCGGCTCCGCTGCCTGATCCCGCTCCCCAGAAAGGCACCACCATGCTTCGTTCGCTCTTCTCCGGCATCTCCGGACTCCGCTCCCACCAGACCATGCTCGACGTCACCGGCAACAACATCGCCAACGTCAACACGACGGGCTTCAAGGCCTCGTCCGTGCAGTTCCAGGACTCCCTCTCGCAGCTGCTGCGCAACTCGATGCTGCCGGGGCAGACGACCGGTGGGCAGAACCCCGCCCAGGTCGGACTGGGCGTGCAGGTCGCGGGGATCAGCACGAATTTCGCGGGCGGCGCGCCGCAGCCGACCGGTGTGCCCACCGACCTGATGATCTCGGGCGACGGGTTCTTCGTCGTCCGCTCGGGAGGCGAGACGCTGTACACCCGCAACGGCGGCTTCACGTTCGACGCGAGCGGCCGTCTCGTCGGCGCGGGCGGTGCCCTCGTGCAGGGCTGGACGGCGCGCAACGGCGTGATCGTCCCCGGGCAGGGCATCGGGGACATCACCCTCCCGGTCGGTGCGCTCAGCCCCGCGGCCGCCACGACGACCGCGCGCGCGACCGGCAACCTGCCCTCCGGGGCCGCGGTGGGCGAGACGCTCGTGCGCGACATCAAGACCTACGACGCCGACGGGACGGCCTCGACGCTGCGGCTGACGTTCACGCGCACGGCGACGGGGTGGAACGTGACGGACGGCGCGGGCGCCAGCTCGACGCTGACCTTCACCGACGGCGTGCAGAACGGCGCGGGGAGCATCGTGTCCGGCGGCGTCACCGTCGACCTGTCCGGTGTGACCGGCTTCGCCGACGTCAGCGACATCGCCATCAAGGAGCAGAACGGCAAGCCGGCCGGCACACTCAGCTCCTACGCCCTGACCAACGACGGCAGCCTCGTCGGCACCTTCAGCAACGGCGACACCCAGGTACTGGCCCGCGTCGCGCTGGCCGGCTTCGTCAATCCCGGCGGTCTGGAGAAGGTCGGCTCCTCGCAGTTCCGGCCGAGCGGCAATTCCGGTCAGCCCGAGCTCGGGCAGGCCGGCACCGGCGGTCTCGGCGGCATCATCAGCGGCGCCCTGGAGATGTCCAACGTCGACCTCTCGCAGGAGTTCACCAACCTCATCGTCGCGCAGCGCGGTTTCCAGGCGAACGCCCGGATCATCACCACGAGCGACGAGGTGCTGCAGGAGCTCACGAACCTCAAGCGCTGACCCCTTCCCGCGAAATCCCGCGTTCGCGCCCAGGCCCCGCCGTATCCCCGTGGATACGGCGGGGCTTCGGCGACAAGACGGGGTCTCGGCAGGGTCAGACGTAGATGCCGCGCTGCTCCATGAAACGCACCGGGTTCGTGTACCCGCCGTTGATGTAGACCTCGAAGTGCAGGTGGCAGCCGAACGAGCGGCCGGTGTCCCCGGCGTACGCGATGACCTGGCCGGCGCGAACCCACTGGCCGCTGCGGACGTTGATGCCGCCGGGTTGGATGTGGGCGTAGCCGGTGCTGACGCCGCCGCCGTGCTGGATGCGGATGTAGTTGCCGTAGTTCCCGTTCGGTCCCGCATAGTCGACCGTGCCGGAGTTCGCGGCGTAGATCGGGGCTCCGCAGCCGTTGGCCAGGTCCGCCCCGTAGTGGAAGCTCGACGAACAGCCCCGGGGGCCGCAGATGGGGGTGCGCGGACCGTAGCTCGAACTGCGCGCGCCGCCGTGCGGGCGCACCCAGCCGCCCCTGCCCGCCGATCCGCCGCCGCCTCCTCCGCCGCCGCCACCGTTCCCGCGACCGGCAGCCGCCGCCGCGGCGGCGGCCGCTGCCGCCTCGCGCTTGCGCCGGGCCTCCTCCTCGCGCCGCCGCGCCTCGACTCCCGCCTGGTACCCCGCGACCGTCTTGGTCGTGGTGTCCTTGAGCGCCGCGAGCTGGGCCTTGAGGGTCTCGAGGTTCGCCGCCTGCTCGTCGAGCGCGGCCTGAGCCGCATCCGCCGCCTGCTGCGCCGCGACCATCTTCTGCTCGGCCACCTGCTGGAGGCGGTCGCGCTCGTCCCTGGCCACCTGCGCCTGCTCCGTCAGGGCCTGCGCGGTGTCGCGCGCCGAGACGGCGTTGTCGTACGTGGTCTGGTTGTACTCGAGGAACTTGTTCATCGTGCCGAGACGCGACAGCAGCTCGTCGGCGTTGGCCCCCGATCCCGCGAAGAACAGCTCCAGCGCGGTGTCGTCGCCGCCGCTGCGGTAGAGCTGGGCCGCGATCTGGCCGGCCTTCTTCGCCGTCTCATCGGCGAGCGCCGCCTGCTCATCGGCCTGGCTCTGCAGCGCGTCGGCCTCGGTGATCGCGGCGAAGTACGCCTGCTGCGCCTCGAAGAACTCGTCCGACGCGACCTGGGCCGCCGCCTGGGTCTCCGCGACCTTCTGCTCCAGCGACCGGATCAACCCCTGGATGCGGGAGACCTCGCCGGCCTTCGCTGCCTCGTTGTTCTTCGCGCGCTGGACGTCGTCCCAGCTCGGGTACGACGCGGCATGCGCGGCGGTGACTCCCGAACCGACGCCGAACGCGGCGAGGGCGACGACGCCCAGTGCCCCGATGCCGAAGGCGCTACGGCGGCTGACCGGCCGGCTCCACAGCGCACCCCGTTCGGCGTCCGTCGGCGCGCAGCCGCACTCCTCGGCCGCCGTCGCGGCGGCCTCCTCCACGTTCCGATCCCGCACAAGGCTCCCTTCGCCCGCTGCTCATCGTCCCCCGCTCCTCCTCCCTATCGGCGACGACGCGCCCTCCGTGAGAAAGATCGCGTCCGTCCCGGTCTCGCCCTAACGTCACGCGTCGCCCGGCCGACAGTCCCCTCCGACAGCCCAGGACGGGCCGTCTGTTCCTCGCCTCCGGGCGGGGCGAGCTTTCCAGGATGGAGCCCATGATCGTCCTCACGCGCCTGAACCGTTCCCGGTTCGCGGTGAACCCCGACCTGATCGAACGTGTCCAGGCCACGCCGGACACGACGATCATGATGGTCGACGGCGCGACCTTCGTCGTCACGGAGACGATGGACGACGTGATCGCCCGCATCACCCGCTTCCGTGCGGGGGTCCTCGCGACAGCCGCCGCACTCATCGCAGCCGGAGACCACGCGCCGCCGCCGGGAGTCCCCGCGACGGGAGGCGACGCCTGATGGACCCGTCCCTCATCCTCGGTCTCGTCCTCGCCTTCGGCGCGCTGATCGCCATGATCAACCTCGAGGGCGCGACGATCGGATCGCTCCTCCTCCCCGCCCCGATGGTGCTCGTCTTCGGCGCGACCATCGCGGTCGGACTCGCCAGCGGCACGCTGCGCGACGCCCTGCACGCCGTGAAGTCTCTCCCCCGCGCCTTCCGCGGCGAGCGGCGCACCGCCCAGAGCACCATCGACACCGTCGTCGGCTATGCGGAGAAGGCCCGCTCGGAGGGCCTGCTCGCGCTGGAGCAGGGCCTGGACGGGGAGAAGGACCCGTTCCTGCGCCAGGCTCTGCAGAGCATCGCCGACGGCACCGACGCGGAGGACCTGCGGGTACTGCTCGAGGACGAGCTGACGTCGACGGCCGCTCGGAACCGCACCGCCTCCCGCTTCTACATGACCCTCGGCGGATTCGCCCCCACCGTCGGCATCATCGGCACGGTCGTCTCCCTCACCCACGTGCTGGAGAAACTCGACAAGCCGGACACGCTCGGCCCGATGATCGCCGCGGCCTTCGTCGCCACGCTGTGGGGCCTGCTGTCGGCGAACTTCATCTGGCTGCCGATCGGAGGCCGCCTGCAGCGTCTGGGCGAGCTGGAGCTGGAGCGCATGACGGTGCTCATGGAGGGCATGCTCGCCGTCCAGGCCGGTGCCGCCCCCGCGCACGTCCGTGAGCGGCTGAGCGCGCTCGTCTCCGATCGCTCCCCCGGCCGCTCGCGCCGCCGCGAGCAGCCCGCGGAGACGGAGGAGCACGAGGACCTCTTCTCATGAGCGTGCGCACTCGACGCCGCGTCCAGGAGGCCGAGCACAGCGGACCGGACGAGCGCTGGATGGCGTCCTATCTCGACATGGTGACCGTGTTGATGTGCATGTTCATCGTGCTGTTCGCGATGTCGACCGTCGATCAGGAGAAGTTCGAAGCCCTCAGCGCCTCGCTCGCGACCGGCTTCGGCCAGGAGCCCTCCGAGGACATCGACGTGACGAGCGGCGTGGTCGTGCCACCCGAGCTCGTGGACGAGAAGGGCGAGGACTTCGCCGACACCGGGCTGGAGGCCGCACAGCGGGAGTTCGATGAACTCTCCGCGCTCCGCGAGCGCCTGCGCCAGGTGCTCGCCCAGCGCGGGCTGGAGACCGACGTCACCTTCACGATCGACGAGCGCGGGCTGACGATCGGACTCGTGAGCGCGGAGACCTTCTTCACCACCAACAGCACCGACCTCAGCCCCGCTGCGACCCAGGTGCTCGACGCGCTCGGCTCCGTGCTCGTCACCGCTCCGAACGAGATCTCGGTGGAGGGCCACGCGGACGCACGCGGCTCGGTCGCGCCCTTCCCGACGAACTGGGAGCTCTCCGCTGGGCGCTCCACCCAGGTGCTGCGCTACCTGGTGGAATCCGCCGGGTTGCCGCCCGCTCATCTCAAGTCGGTGGGCTTCGGCGACACCCGACCGGTGGCCGCCGGCAGCACTCCCGAGCAGCTTGCGGAGAACCGCCGGGTGGACATCGTCATCCTCTCCGACGCCAGCGAGGAGGTGCGAGCGCTGATCCCGGCCGCGGGCGCGGCGCAGACGTCCCCCTGACCGTCCGCTAACGCACGCCGATCACCGCCCGATAGTCGGGTTCGTGGTGATGGATGACGGCGTGCGCTCGCGAGTGCGCGCGGAGACGGCGATCGCCGACGTCGAGGTCTACGACTTCGGACGCGCGGCGACGCTGTCGCGCGAGCACGCCCGGACGCTGGAGCTCGCCTTCGAGACCTTCGCCCGCCAATGGTCCGCCCAGCTCTCCGGGAAGATCCACGTGCGCGCGACCATCGCCGTCGAGCACGTCGGCATGCTGACCTACGCCGAGTACGCGCAGTCGCTCCCCACCACGACCACCATGATCGTATGTGCCCTGCCGGACTCGGACGAGCGCGTGATCGTGCAGGTGCCGATCCCGACCGCGACGTCCTGGATCGTGCAGATGGTCGGCGGTCGGTCCACGGCCACCGCCGAGGACCGCACGTTCACCCCGATCGAGCAGGCCCTCATCCGGTCGCTCGTCACCGACGCGATCGATCACCTCACCGGGAGTCTCGACGGCCTGCTGCCCTCGGGGGTCGCCGTCGCCGGAATCCAGTACAGCTCGCAGTTCGCGCAGGTCGCCGCCGCGGGCGAACCGGTCATCGTGGCCCGACTGTCGATGCGTCACGGCGGTCGGACGGTACCGGCCAGCATCATGCTGCCCGCCTCCGTGCTCGCCGGGTTCACGGTGCGCGCCGCCGACGCCGACCGCGTCGATGCCCCGGCCCTCGTGCGACGTCAGGTGGAGTCCGCACCGGTCGAGGTGGCCCTGCAGCTCGCCCCCCGGACGATCCTCCCGCGCGAGGTGCTCGACCTGGCCGTCGGGGATCTGCTTCCGCTGCCGCATGCCGCGGACCGCGCGCTGCTCCTCACCGTCGGCGACCAGACCGTCGCGACCGCGGCCGTCGGCAGCGCCGGCGCCCGACTCGCGTGCGTCGTGACCGCCACCGTCCCCGCCACCGCCCCCGCCCCCGCCCCCGCTCAGGAGTCCGCGTGATCAGCACCACCGCCTACGAGTCCGCCGTCGCCGCCGCCTTCGCGGCCCGACTGCCCACCGCCGCCCCGGTCACCGCCCGCGCCTCTCAGGTGTCCGGCGACACGGGTGAGGCCGTCGTGGCGCAGTTCGTGGGCGAGGCGAGCGCCCAGCTCGCCGTTCAACTCCTCGACGCGGATGTGCTCGTCGACGGCCTGGGCGACCGCCCTCTCACCGATCGGCTGCTGGATGCCCTCGAGGCCGCGGCGACCGCCCTCGGACCCGGACTGCTGGGCGAGGCCGCGGTCGGCGACGCCTCGGCCGTGTTCGCCGACCCGCAGACCCAGCTCTTCGACCTGGTGGACCACACCGAGCGCACGATCGGCCGGCTCGCCGTCCGGATCACCCACCGTCCCGCACGGCCGACCGGTGGCGACGGGCGCCTGCACCGCATCGCCGGCGTCGAGATGGAGCTCACGGTCGAGATCGGCCGCACACGCATGGCGGTCCGCGACGTGCTCGACCTCGAGCCCGGTCGCATCGTGGAGCTCGACCGTTCCGCCGGCGCCCCGGCCGACGTGAAGCTCAACGGTCGGACGATCGCCCATGGTGAGGTCGTCGTCGTCGACCAGGACTACGCGGTGCGGATCACCCGCATCCTCGAGAACGTCGAGGCCTGACCCTGGACGACCTCCTGCTCGCGCTGCGGGTCGGGCTCTCGCTCGCCGCAGTGCTCGGGCTGCTCTGGTTCCTGCAGCGTCGGGTCTCGAAGACGCAGGCGCGGCGCCGCGACGCCGAGCCGATCACCGTGCTCGGACGTCAGGGGATCGGCCCGAAGGCGCAGCTCGTCGTCGTGCAGACGGACGACGCGCGCTACGTGCTGGGGGTCACCGAGCACGGCGTGAGCGTGGTCGACCGCCTTCCCCTCCGACCGGCTCCGGTGGACGGCGAGGGCACGGGGTCGACGGCCGAGCCCTCGTCCGACGACGCCGAGTTCGACCGCATCCTCGCCGCCGCCGCCCTCACGAGCCCACCCGCGGCCTCCCCTCCCCGGAGCTGCGCCGTCGCGTGCGGCACCGCAACGATCCGCTCCGCGGCTCCATCCTCTCCCCCGACACCTGGCGACAGACCGCCGAGGTCCTGCGGCGCGCGCGATGACCGAGACCCGTGCCGTCGACCGCGGTCGCGCCTCCCGGCTGCTCGTCCTCGTCGCGGTCGCGATCCTCCTCGGCGCGCTCCTGGCCGCCCTCACCGGCACCGCCGCGCACGCCGAGGTCGCCCCGGATGACGGCGAGGGCGTGACGATCGACATCAACGGGATCGACGGCGGTCCGTCCGGCTCGATCCTCACCCTTCTGGGGATCACCCTGCTCTCAGTGGCACCGGCGCTGCTGCTGATGATGTCGTCGTTCACGAAGATCTTCGTCGTGCTCGCGATGACCCGCAATGCGCTCTCGCTCCCGACGATCCCGCCGAATCAGGTCCTCGCCGGGCTCTCCCTCTTCCTGTCGCTGTTCATCATGTGGCCGGTGCTGACCGAGATCAACACTCTCGCCGTCCAGCCGTACATCGACGGCGCGCTCACCTTCACGCAGGCCGTGGACGTCGGACAGGGGCCGCTGCGCGAGTGGATGCTGCACTACACCCGCGAGGAGGACCTCGCACTGATGACCCGCATGGCCGGCCAGGACAATCCCGAGGACGCCGCGAGCGTCCCGATGTACACGCTCATCCCGGCCTTCATGATCTCCGAGCTGCGCGCCGCGTTCATCATCGGGTTCGTGATCTTCGTGCCGTTCCTCGTGATCGACCTCGTCGTCGCGGCAGCGCTGATGTCGATGGGAATGATGATGCTCCCGCCGGTCATGATCTCGCTGCCGTTCAAGATCCTGCTGTTCATCCTCGTGGACGGCTGGGGGCTCATCATCAAGGCCCTCCTGGAGAGCTACGGAGGGGTCGGATGAGCCCGGAAGCGGTCCTCGACATCGGCGCCCAGGGGCTGTTGATCGCGGCGAAGCTCGCGGCGCCGATGCTGGTCACGGCCCTCGTGGTGGGCTTCGCGATCTCGCTGCTGCAATCCATCACGCAGGTGCAGGAGGTGACGCTGTCGTTCGTGCCGAAGATCGTCGCCGTCGGCATCGCCCTGCTGATCGCCGGCAACTGGATGATCGCCGAGATCATCGCGTTCACGAACGAGATGTTCGCCCGCATCCCGTCGCTGCTGAGCGGCTGAGCCGATGTTCATCCCGATCGACTTCGCGTGGCTGGAGGCCACCCTGCTCGCCGCCGTGCGCATCACGGCGTTCATCATGATCGCCCCGCCGTTCTCGTACGGCGCGATCCCGGTGCGCGTGAAGGCCATGCTCTCGATCGGACTGTCGCTCGCGGTGGGCGGGGCGGTGGCGCCCGGGTACGAGAGCCTCGCCACCGGCCCGTTCCTCGGCGCGCTCGTGATCCAACTGCTCACCGGCGCGCTGCTGGGGTTCCTCGTGCTGCTGTGCTTCTCGGCCGTGCAGGCGGCGGGCAGCCTGATCGACGTCTTCGGCGGCTTCCAGCTCGCCCAGGCCTTCGACCCCGCGGCCATGGTGAACGGGGCACAGTTCACCCGCCTCTTCCATCTCACCGCCCTCACGCTGCTCTTCGCCTCCGGCGGTTACCAGCTCATCCTCGCCGGGCTCGCGCGCAGCTTCGACGCCGTGCCGGTGGACGGCGTCTTCCGCGTGTCCGGCCCGGCCGAGCTGCTCGTCGACGGGGTCTCCCAGATGGTGCTCGCGGCCGTGCAGATCGCCGGGCCGCTGGTCCTCGTCCTGTTCCTCGCGGACGTCGGGCTGGGACTCATCACGCGCGTGGCGCCGGCGCTCAACGCCTTCGCGATGGGCTTCCCGGTGAAGATCCTGCTCACCCTGTTGCTGGCCGGCGCCGTGTACGTCGCCTTCCCCGGCATCGTCGACGCCCTCGCCACAGAGGCCTTCCGGCTGATGCAGGGGGTGACACGATGAGCGGGTCGGACAGCGGCGAGCGCAGCGAGAAGGCCACCGACAAGCACCTGCGCGAGGCGCGGCAGAAGGGGCGCCTCGCCCGGAGCCAGGACCTCACCGCGTGGCTCGGCATCGGCGCGGCCGCCGTGATGATGCCCGCCGCGATCGCCGCGGGGACCGCCGCGGGGACCGAGCAGCTCGTCACCCTCGCCGGGCTCATGCAGGCGCCCTCGCCTGAGGCCGCCCTGGGGGCCCTGGGACGGGGCCTCGCCTCGGTACTGCCCACCCTGGGCGCGCTGCTGGCCGCCGTCGCGATCGTGACACTGTTCGGCGCGGTGGTGCAGGGCGGCGTGCATCTGCGGAAGCTGTCGGGGCGCTACGAGCAGTTCAACCTCGTGTCGGGCGTCCGACGGGTGTTCGGTCTGCAGGCGCTCTGGGAGGGCGCCAAGGCGCTGCTGAAGACCGCCGCCATCGGCATCGCGCTGTGGATCGTCATCGCGGGGCTCATGCCCGTGCTCACCGCCAGTGGCGCTCACTCGATCTCCCGGTTGCTCGGCACAGCCACGGCGGGGACCGCCGCCCTGCTGCAGACGGCGATCGCGGTGGGTCTGGTGCTCGCGGCCATCGACCTGTTCGTCGTCATGCGTCGCAACCGCAAGCACACGCGCATGACCAAGCGCGAGGTGCGCGACGAGAACAAGAACTCCGAGGGCGATCCCCTCATCCGTCAGCAGCGTCGCTCGCGTCAGCTCGCCGTGAGCCGGAACCGCATGATCGCCGCGGTCGCCGGTTCGGATGTCGTGGTGGTGAACCCGACGCACATCGCGATCGCCCTCGAGTACGACGCCGGCACGTCGGCTCCCCGGGTCGTGGCGAAGGGCAGCGGCGTCGTCGCCGAGCGCATCCGTGAGAAGGCCCTGGAGTCCGGGGTCCCGCTCGTCCGCGACATCACCCTCGCCCGGGCGCTGCACGCCGCGTGCGACCTGGGCCAGGAGATCCCCGAAGACCTCTACAACGCCGTGGCGCGCGTGCTCGTGTTCGTCGACGCCCTGCGGCGTCGCGGCGCCGCCCGCGGCATCCACTCGCTCCCGTACCGGAGGACCGTATGAACGCGAAGAAGCTGCTCACCACGCTCATGGTGCCGATCGGCGTCGTCGGCATCATCATGCTGCTCGTCGTCCCGGTGCCGCCGTTCCTGCTCGACGTGCTGATCATCCTCAACATCATGTTCGCGCTGGTCATCCTCCTCACGTCGATGTTCGTGAAGAAGCCGCTCGACTTCTCGGTGTTCCCCTCGCTGCTGCTCGTCGCGACGCTGTTCCGGCTGGGACTGAACGTCGCCTCCACCCGTCTCGTCCTCGGAGAGGCGTACGCGGGTCAGGTCATCGAGGCGTTCGGCGCGATCGCGGTCGGCGGCTCGCTCATCATCGGCGCGGTCGTGTTCCTCATCCTCGTCGTCATCCAGTTCGTCGTGGTCACCAAGGGGGCTGAGCGCGTGGCCGAGGTCGGCGCCCGGTTCACGCTCGACGCCATGCCGGGCAAGCAGATGGCGATCGACGCCGACCTCAATGCCGGCCTCATCAGCGACACCGAGGCCCGCGAGCGGCGGGCGGAGGTCGCGGCGGAGTCCGACTTCTACGGTGCGATGGACGGCGCCTCGAAGTTCGTGAAGGGCGACGCGATCGCCGGCCTCGTCATCATCATCATCAACCTCGTCGGCGGCATCGCGATCGGCCTCGTCCAGCACGGCATGTCGATCGACCAGGCGGTCAGCACGTACAGCCTCCTCACGATCGGCGACGGCCTCGTCACCCAGATCCCCGCCCTGCTGATGGCGGTCTCGACCGGCATGATCGTGACCCGTTCGACGGCGGAGGCCGAGATGGGCACGGCCGCCTCCGCACAGCTCGGGCAGTCGCGCAACGCCCTCATCATCGCCGGCTGCGCCGCCATCGTCATGTCGCTCATCCCGCACATGCCGATGCTCCCGTTCGTCGCGATCGGCGCGCTGCTGCTCCTCATCGCGCAGCGCATCACGGCGACGCGCAAGCGGGAGGCGGCGGAGGCGGCACACACTCCCGCCCCGGCCCCGGTCGATCAGCCGGAAGAGCTCATCGAGCGGATGCGGGTGCACCCGCTGGAGATCCTCCTTGCCCCCGATATCGTCGACCTCGTGACGGGCGGCCCGGACGACCTGCTCGCCCGGGTGAAGGCGCTGCGACGCCGGATCGCGCTCGACCTCGGCCTCGTGACCCCTCCCGTGCGGACGAGGGACAGCATCGAGCTCCCGCAGGCCACCTACGTGATCCGGATCGCCGGCGTCGAGACGGGGCGGGGCACCGCTCCGGTCGGGTCCGTGCTCGCGCTCGGCCAGGGACTCGACAGCCTGCCGGGGACCGCCGCGCTGGACCCGGTGTTCGGCCTCGAGGGCAAGTGGATCCCGATGGAGATGCGCCACAGCGCGGAGTTCGCCGGAGCCACCGTGATCGACAGGGCGAGCGTCATCATCACGCACCTGTCGAGCGTGATCCAGACCCACGCCGCGCGCCTCCTCAGCCGGGAGGACGTCCGCCAGCTCACCGACGCCCTCAAGCAGGTCTCCCCCGCGGCCGTCGAGGAGCTGACCCCCGCGCTGCTGTCGCTCGCGGAGATCCAGCGGGTGCTGCAGGGGCTGCTCGCGGAGCGGGTGCCGATCAACGACCTCAGCCGCATCTACGAGGCCCTCGCGCTGCGGGCCAAGACCTCGACCGAACCGGAGGGCCTGATCGAGGCGGCCCGCGCGTCTCTGGGCCCGGCCATCGCCGCCCGCTTCGCCGAGAACGGAACGCTCCGCGTCGTCATGATCGCCCCGCTGCTCGAGCAGGCGATGCTGGAGAGCCTCCGACCCGGCGACGAGGGGTCACAGATCGTCTTCGATCCGCCCCGGCTGGAAGCGGTGATCGCGTCCGTGAAGCAGGCCGTCGCCGCGCAGCCGGATGGCGGCGAACCGGTGCTCGTGTGCGCCCCCTCCCTGCGTCCGGCCGTACGGCGGCTCGTCTCGGCCCAGACCGACGGCCTCCCCGTCCTCTCCTACAGCGAGGCGACCGCCGCGCCCCTCACGATCGAGACGATCGGGGTGGTCCGCGACTCCTCGACCGCGTCGCTCGGAGCCGCGCCCGCCGCACCAGTAGGCTGAACGAATGCTGGTGTTGACGAGGCGGATCGGTGAGAGCGTGCGCATCGACGGCGAGATCGAGGTCACGCTGCTCGACATCAAGGGTGACAGCGTCCGCATCGGCGTGAAGGCCCCGCGGGAGACGCGCATCCAGCGCACCGAGATCATCGAGGCCGTCGTCGCCGAGAACGTCTCCGCCGCCGCCGACTCCGACGCCGGTGCCGCGGACGCCATCACCGCGGCCCTCGCGCGAGGGCGCGAGAAGCAGACCCCCTAGGCCCCGCGGGCCGGCGTCGTCGCGGCGCGGCGCTCCGCCGCGTTCCGCACGGCGTGCAGGGTCGCCGTCAGCACGGAGCGGTCGCGGCCGGCCGCCCATTCCGAGCGTGCGCCGTCGCGGTACTCGATCAGGGTGAGCGCGTCGCTCTCCGTGCCCGTTCCGACGCTCGTCTGGTGCAGACTCAGGACCTCGACGGGCAGACCGATTGCCGCGAGCGCCGTGCCCAGCGCCTCCACCGGGCCGACGCCGTCGTGGCGGGTCCGCGTCTCGACGCCGTCGGCATGGAGCGTGATCGTCGTGCACCCTCCCGCGACGTCGGCATCCGCCCGCAGCCTCAGCGGTCCCGTGTCCGCGCTCGCGAGGTAGGCGGCGTCGAAGATGTCCCACACCTCCGCGGCCGTGACCTCGCGTCCCGTCTGCTCGGTGCGCCGCTGGACGAGACGGGCGAGGTCGATCTGCAGGCGCCGCGGCAGCTCGATCCCATAGGCGTCTTCCAGCAGATACGCGATGCCGCCCTTCCCGGACTGCGAGTTGACGCGGATCACGGCGTCGTAGCTGCGGCCGATGTCCGCCGGGTCGATGGGCAGATACGGCACGCGCCATTCGATGTCGCCCTCGGCGTGGCCTTCCTCCGCGGCACGGGCGCGATGCTCCGCGAACCCTTTCCGGATGGCGTCCTGATGGGTGCCCGAGAAGGCGGTGTGCACGAGGTCGCCGGCATACGGGTGCCGCGCATGGATGTCGATGCCGTTGCAGTGCGCGACGGTCCGGCGGATCTCGTCGATGTCGGAGAAGTCGATCATTGGATCGACGCCCTGCGCGTGGAGGTTGAGGGCGAGGGTCACGAGGTCGACGTTGCCGGTGCGCTCCCCGTTGCCGAAGAGGCACCCCTCGACCCGCTGCGCGCCGGCGAGGACGGCGAGTTCCGCGCAGGCGATACCGGTGCCGCGGTCGTTGTGCGGATGCACGGAGAGGATGACCCCGTCGCGACGGCCGAGGTTGCGGTGCATGTACTCGATCTGGTCCGCGTAGACGTTCGGGGTCGCGACCTCGACGGTCGCCGGTAGATTCAGGATCACGGGACGCTCGGGGGTCGCGTCCCACAGGGTCGTCATCGCGTCGCACACGTCGAGGACGAAGTCCGGCTCGGTGAGGGTGAACACCTCGGGAGAGAACTCGAAGCGGACGTTGTCGAGGTCTCCCGCGGATCGGAGCACGTCCTGCCCGCCGGCGAGGATCAGCGCCCTCAGCCCCTCCCTGTCCTGGCCGAGGACGACGTCGCGCCACGTCGGCGCCGTGGCGGTGTACATGTGGATGACGACGGGGTTCCGGATGCCTCGCACGGACTCCACGGTGCGCTCGATCAGGTCGCGCCGCGCGGGCGTGAACACCACGATCGTCACGTCGGCAGGAGCGAGGTCGGTCTCGGCGAGGAGCCGGACGAAGTCGTAGTCCGTCTGGGAGGCCGAGGGGTACCCGACCTCGATCTCCTTGTAGCCCATCGCGACCATGAGCTCGAAGAAGCGCCGCTTGCGGGCGGGGTCCATCGGCTCGGCCAGCGCCTGGTTCCCGTCACGGAGATCCACGGGGACCCAGAGGGGGGCCTGGGTCAGTCGCGCGCTCGGCCAGGTCCGCGTCTGCAGCGGCACGGCGACGCGGGAGTACACGTCTCGATAGCGGTGCGAGGGCATCTGCGAGGGCCGCTGCCTGTTCCAGTGCGGAGCATCGACGGGGAGGGCACCGGACGGGGTGGCGAGGGTCGGGAAGGCGCGGGAAAGGGTCATGATCTGGTTCCTGTTCGGATCGCGAGGAAGGCGACCGGCGCGTCCTGCGCCCCACGACGGGGAGCCGGTCTGACTAGACCCCGTCGTGGCGACGAAGGACGAGGAACCCGAGTGTGCGCATAGGGGAAATGTAGCACAACTCCTCAGACAAGCAGAGCAGTCGAGTCACCTGCGAGAATGGATCCATGACGACCGTGCGCCGCGAATCCCTCGCCGAACAGGCCGCCGAGCTGCTCCTGGCACGGATCGGAGCCGGTGAATGGACGATCGGCGGGAAGCTGCCCGGCGAGACCACACTCGCTCCGCAGCTCGGCGTGGGTCGCTCGACGGCCCGCGAGGCGATCCGCATCCTGGCCGGGCGCGGTGTGCTCGCCACCCGCCAGGGCGCGGGCGTCTTCGTCACGGCCGTCGAGCCCCTTCCGACCTGGGATGCCGTCCTCGACCGCGCCGACATCATCGCGGTCCTCGAGGCCCGCACCGCGATCGAAGTCGAGGCCGCGGTGCTCGCTGCGGAGCGCCGGACCCCGGCCGACCTGGACGAGCTGAGGCGCACGCTCGCCGAACGCGACCGTCGACGCACGGACATCCGCGCGCACGTCGAGGCGGACATGGCCTTCCACCGGGCCGTCGTCGTCGCCTCCGGCAATCCCGTGCTGCGAGAGCTGTTCGACGGTTTCGCCCCGCGCTCGCTGCAGGCCATGATCGACATGCTGCGCATCCGCGGCCGTCACGGCGACGCCGCCGACCAGGACGCGCACGCGCGTATCGGCGATGCGATCGCCGCGCGCGACCCCCGGACAGCCGGCGCCCTTTCCCGCGAGCACCTCGATACGGTGAAGAGGCTGTTCGCCTGACGCCGGAACGCGAGCTCAGACGGCGGTCAGATCCGACTCCTGCGCCCGCTTCCACTGATCCCCGCCGGCGTCGCGTGCCCGTTCCGCCGCGGATGCCGCCGCCGCGACGAGCGTGTCGTAGTCGTACCCCGCGACGGATGCCGTCGCCCAGCCGATGCTGGCGGAGGAGCGGATCCCGGTCGCGGGCGACTCCAGATCGATGATCGACACGGAGGCCAGGATCGCCCGCAGGTGGTGGCGCACCGCCTCGTCGCTGCCGTGGATGAGCACGATCGCCCGGTCGTCGGCGACCCGCTCCGCGTCGGCTGTCGCCGGCAGTGCCTCGCAGATGTCCGCGTGGAACCGGTCCGCGATGCGCCGGAAGCCGGCGCTGCTCGACGCCTCCCGCAGATCGATCGGATCGTCCAGCCGGATGTCGAGCACCGACCACGCGGTGTCCTTCTGCGCTGCGGCCTTGCGAAGCCGGTCCCTCGCCCGGTCCCCGGCTCCGTCGGTTCCGGGGGCCGCGTCCTCCACGCGCACGAGGAGCACGAGGGTGAACGCCGCGCACGTGCTCACCACGATCGTCCCCACCGCATTCATCCCCCGCAGTACGCTGAGCTGCGCCTCGGTGCTCACGGCGCCGGACACGAGCGCCGACGCCGCGCTCACCACGGCGACCACGACGAAGCCGCAGGCGGCGAGCGCGAGCGGCATCACGACGTCCTTCGCCGCGGGCTGCCCCCGCAGCAGTTCCCAGGCCAGGAGCCCGGCGAAGACCGCCATCGCCAGGAAGACGACGTGGAAGACCGGCAGGTACCAGCGCGTACCCGCCGTCAGGATCAGAGCCGTCGGCACGCCGACGAGGGCGAGGATCACGGGGAGCCAGGGGGCCGTGCGCCGGAAGTGCAGCCGAACGCCGATCCACACGAGCGGCACGAAGGACACGACGATCGCCGAGGCGGCGGCCCTGAGGACGGGGCTGCCGGTGTAATGGCCCGCGGCCCACAGGTAGGCGCCCAGCATCCCGATACCGAAGGCGACACCCCAGACGATGGTCGCCCTGCTCGGCCTGGCGAGGGTCGCGAGGCCGACAACGACCGCGGTGAGCACGGTCACGACCACGACCATGCTCGTGGTGACGTCGACGCTCACGGGGACCAGCGGAGTCATGCGGGGACCTCTTTCCTTCGCCGCGGGAAACGGACGGTGACGGTCGTGCCGACGCCCACCTCGCTCGCCACGCGGATGTCGCCGTCGTGCGCGACGATGATGTCGCGGGCGATGCCCATGCCGAGCCCGGTGCCGGCGATCCCGCCGCGCACCGCCCCGTCGGCGCGGAAGTACGGCTCGAACAGCCGCGGGAGGTCGTCCTCGGCGATGCCGATGCCCGTGTCGACCACGGTGATCTCCGCGTGCTCGTCCGACTGCGCCAGCCGCACCGTGATCTGTCCGCCCGCCGCTGTGTACTTGACGGCGTTGCCCAGGAGGTTGTCCAGGACCTGGCGCAATCGGAAGGCGTCCCCCGTGATCACCATGCGGTCCGCGCCGTCGAGCACCAGCTCCTGGCGGGCCGCTCCCATCAACGGTGCGAACGAGGCGGCGGACTCCTCCACCACGACCCGCAGATCGACCGGCTCGAACGGGTCGTGGGACGACCGCCCGGTCTGGGCCTGCATGCTCGTCACGAGGTCCTGCATCCGCTCGCCGGCGTTGGCGATGACCTCGATCTGCGCCGGCACCCGACCGGGGAGGTCGTCGCGCTCCCGCAGGAGCTCGACGTGGCCGATGATCGCGGTGAGCGGGTTGCGCAGTTCGTGGGAGATGACGGCGGTGAGGGCGCGGCGCTCCTCCGCCGCCTCCAGGAGGGCGGTGACGTCGTCGATGACGACGAGGGTGATCCGCTCCCCCTCCCTGGCACCGGCGATGGGTTGCGTGGTCACCGCGAGCGCGTGCCACTGCCCCGCGCCGTCGTACAGCCACACGCGCTCCTCCCGCATCTGCTCCCCCGCGGCCGCCCGCGACAGCGTCGTCCGCTCAGGGACGAGCGCTGCGCCGCGCCGCGCGTCGTACTCGACCGAGGCGGACGGCAGCGCCGTCCCGAAGCGGTCTCGTCCGTAGAGCGCGCGGTAGGCATCGTTCATCTGCAGGATGCGCCCCTCCGCCGTGACCACGACCAGTGCGATACCCAGCGCGTCGATGATCTGCGTGACGCGCTGTTGATTCGTCTCCGCGCGCTCCGCCGCCCTGTTCACCTGCTCGGAGCGTCGCTGCAGCAGCCGTCTCGCCGCCCCCGAGCGCTGTGCCCCGATGCGAACGGTCACGCCGAGGAAGCTCAGCGTGATGACCACCGTGAGGACCCGCAGCAGGACGTCAGCCGGATCGCCGGAGCGGTCGGCGAAGAACACCAGGCAACCGCCACTGAGCACGATTCCCGCGAAGACCCACGGCATCGAGAAGTAGGTGGCCAGCCACACGACGGGGAACACCCAGAGGAAGCCGAGCCGGAGATCCGGGACGTTCGTCGTGAGTCCGACACCCAACACGTCGAGCAGCGGCACGACGGTCACCGCCGCGCGCGGGAGACGGTGCCACGGCACCATGAGCGCCACGAGGGTCGTGACGACGATGAGCCCGATTCCCCCCACGAACAGCGGAATCGTGAGCGTCTGCGGCTTGAAGCCCGCGACCATCACCACGATGGCGACGATGCTCGCGGTGAACACCAGTTGCCAGCGCCAGATCGACACCGTGCGGATCATCAAGGCCCGCCTCCCGGTCGATCCTCAGCATTCACGCAAGATTACTCAAAGATCGCCACATCTCGCTCTTCAGGCGCCCTCCGCCCCGTACGCTTCTGGATGGGAGCCGACGCTGCGACTGGGGATTTCGCAGAAGCTGGGGCCGCGCGAGTGGGGATTCGCAAGGCATCCGGGGCCGCGGTGGGGGAGCCGCGGCCTCGACCCCTGACTCAGACGGTGCGGTCGTCGGACGTGAGTCGATATCCGACGCCGCGCACCGTCTCGATGTATCGCGGAGCGGTCGGGCTGTCGCCGAGCTTCCGACGAAGGTTGGCCATGTGCGTCTCGATGGCCCGCTTGTCCGGCTCGCTCACGCGGTCGCCGACGTCGCCGGGGATGCCGCGCAGCCCGAGCGCGAGCTCCGCCTTGCTGCTGACCCGACGTCCGGCTTCGAGGAGCGCGGCGAGCAGGTCGAACTCGGTCGGGGTGAGTTCGACGGGCCGCTGGGCGACCAGCACCAGCCGTGTGTCGAGATCGAGGCTGAGGTCGCGGTGCACCCGGCCGCGCCAGGTGGCGACGGTGGCGTCCGCGGCGGCGACGACGGGAAGCGGGGCGCTTGGCGTCGTCGGCGCAGCACCGAGGACGGTGTTCGTCGGGGCGGTGACCGCGGCCTGGTCCGGCGTTGACGTACGGGTGCGGCGGAGCAGGGCCTCGATCCGCGCCCGCAGCTCCCGCGGCCGGAAGGGCTTGACGAGGTACTCGTCGGCGCCGGACGTGAGACCGAGGACCACGTCCGACTCCTCCGCGAGAGCCGACAGCATGATGATGAACGTGTCGCTGACCTGGCGGATGCGCCGGGCCACCTCGAAGCCGTCGATGCCGGGGAGATTGATGTCGAGCGTCGTGATGATGGGACTGCTTGCCGCGATGGCCTCGAGGCCCTCCGGGCCGGATCCCGCCAGCACGGTGCGGAAGCCCGCGGCGAGGAACACCTCGTCCAGGAGGGACTGCACGCCCGGATCGTCCTCGATGATGACCGCGACCAGCGGCGTCCCCTCCCCCACCGTCACGACCGCTCCTCGCGGGTGATGGTGAGGAAACGCGGGGCGTCGGAGTCGAGTTCGGCCGGGTCGAGGTCGGCCTCGTCATCGGCTCCGACAGGTCTTTCGATCTCGATGTCCCACCAGGCGTCGGCGAGATCCTCCGCCATGCCGCGACCCCACTCCACCACGACGACCGATCGGTCCAGGTCCAGGTCGAGGTCGTCCAGTTCGGCCGCGGAGCCGAGGCGGTAGGCATCGACGTGTACCAGCGGCGCCCGGCCCACGAGCGACGGATGGGTCCGGGCGATCACGAAGGTCGGGCTCTGCACGGGGCCGCGGACGCCGAGCCCTTCGGCCAGGCCACGGGTGAATGTGGTCTTTCCCGCCCCGAGGGGCCCGGTGAGGATCAGCAGGTCGCCCGGTTCGAGCTGCTCGCCGATGCGCAGGCCGAGCTGCTCCATCTCGTCGGAGGTGGCGATGCGACGGCGGCCGAGGAACGCCGGGTCCAGGCTCATGCCGTCCTCCGCGGTACCCGGTGGCCGATGCGCGTGACGATCTCGTAGCCGATCGTCCCGGCGGCCTCCGCCCAGTCCGCAGCCGAGGGGACGCCGAGCGTCGGGTCCCCGAAGAGCGTGACCTCGTCCCCGACCGACACCGGAGCGTCACCGACGTCCACCACGAACTGATCCATCGCGATGCGGCCGACGTTCGTGTAGCGGCGGCCTCCGATCGACACCGGAAGCCGGCCGGAGGCGCTGCGGGGCACCCCGTCGGCGTAGCCCAGGGGCACGAGCGCCAGGGTCGTCTCGCGTTCCGTCCGGTGCACGTAGTCGTAGGACACCCCGGTGCCCGCGGGGACCCGGCGCACGGCGGCCACGGATCCACGGAGGGTCATGGCCGGGCGGAGGCCGAGCTCCGCCGAGGAACGGTCCTCGAAGGGCGAGAGACCGTACGTCCCGATGCCGATGCGCACGGCGTCCAGTCGTGTCTCCGGCAGGTCGATCGCGGCGGCGGTGGCGGCGATGTGGCGGAGCTCGGGGCGGATGCCGAGCGCGGCCGCCTGCGCTACCCCTTCCTCGAAACGCGCGAGGGCGGCGCGGTCGTCGGCGGGCGACGCGTTCGAGAGGTGGCTGAAGAGTCCCACGATGCGGAGGCGTCCGATGCGCTCCAGGCGCGCTGCCTCGGCCAGGACCGTGCCCCAGTCGTCCGGGGCGATGCCGTTGCGGGAGAGGCCGGTCTCGAGCTTGAGGTGCACGGCGACAGGGCGGTCGGCGGACGCCGCGGCGGCCGCCGCCTGCAGTTGGTCGTACGACGAGATGCCGAGCTCGATCCCTTCGGCGGCCGCCTCCAGGAACCGCTCCCCCGGGGCGTGCAGCCACGCCACGACCGGAGCGTGCACGCCCTGGCGTCGCAGCTCCAACGCCTCGGGGATCTCTGCCACGCCGAGGCGCGTGGCCCCGGCGGAGAGCGCGGCGACGGCGGCTGCCGCGGCGCCATGACCGTAGGCATTGGCCTTCACGACGACGAGGACCTCCACGCCGGTGAGGCGGCGGAAGTGCCGGACGTTGTCGGCGATCGCATCGAGGTCGATCGTGGCCTCGCGGAACGGGACGGTCACAGCGGGGCTCCTTCAGCGACGACGAACGCGGCCGCGAGGCCCGCGTCGTGGGTGAGGGTGAGGTGCAGGGTGAGGATCCCGCGCTCCTCGACGACGGCCGCGGTGGAGCCGGAGAGGACGAAGTGCGGGCGCCCGGAGGGTTCGGAGGCGATCTCGATCTCCGTCCAGTGCACGCCGTCGGAGCCGCCGAGGGCCTTGATCAGCGCCTCCTTCGCGGCATACCGGGCGGCGAGCGACGGCAGTCGCAGATCGCGCTCGGAGGGGGCGAACAGCCGCTCCTTCAGCCGCGGCGTCCTGGTCATCGTGCGTTCGAACCGGGGGATGTCCACGAGGTCGATGCCGGTGCCGATGATCACGCGTTCAGCCTACTCGCGCTTCCTCCACCCACCCCGATACGAACGTCCCACCCCTCTACGTGCGCACGCAGAGGGGTGGGACGAACGGAAGGGGTGGGTCGGCGGGACTCACTCCACCGTGACGGACTTCGCGAGGTTGCGCGGCTGGTCCACGTCGAGGCCCTTCGCGGTGGCCAGCGCCATCGCGAAGATCTGCAGCGGCACGACTGCCAGCAGCGGCTCGAACATCGGCCCGGCCAGCGGGATGTGGATGACCTCGTCGGCGAAGGGCAGCACGGCGGCGTCGCCCTCCTCCGCCACCACGATGACGCGAGCACCGCGGGCGCGGATCTCCTGGATGTTCGAGACCACCTTGGAGTGCACGAGCGCGGAGTGCCGCGGCGACGGCACGAGCACGAAGACGGGCTGCCCCGGCTCGATCAGGGCGATCGGACCGTGCTTGAGCTCGCCCGCGGCGAAGCCCTCGGCGTGGATGTAGGAGATCTCCTTGAGCTTGAGCGCACCCTCGAGCGCGATCGGGTAGCCTACGTGGCGACCGAGGAAGAGCACGGAACGGGTGTCGGCCATCCAGCCCGCGAGCTGGGTGACGTGCTCGTGCTCACTCTCCAGCACCTTCGCGACCTTCTCCGGCAGTGCCGAGAGCTCTTCGACGCCGGTCGAGGCGTCGGCCACGACGCCGCGAACGCGTCCCATGTGCAGGCCGAGCAGCAGCAGGGCCGTGATCTGGGCGGAGAACGCCTTGGTCGAGGCGACCGCGACCTCCGGGCCGGCGTGCGTGTAGACGACGGCATCGGACTCGCGCGGGATGGTGGCGCCCTGCGTGTTGCAGACCGAGAGGGTGCGGGCACCGCGCTCGCGGGCGTACTTCACGGCCATCAAGGTGTCCATGGTCTCGCCGGACTGGCTGATCGAGACGACCAGGGTGTCAGCGCCGATGACCGGGTCGCGGTAGCGGAACTCGTGGGCGAGCTCGACGTCGACGGCCACGCGGGCCCACTGCTCGATCGCGTACTTGCCGACGAGGGCCGCATAGGAGGCCGTACCGCAGGCCGTGATGATGACGCGGTTGATGCCGACGAACAGGTCGTCGAGGCCGTCGAGTTCCGGGATCACGACCTGACCGTCACGGATGCGGCCGCGGATGGTGTTCGCGACGGCCTCCGGCTGCTCGGCGACCTCCTTGGCCATGAAGCTCGACCAGCCGCCCTTCTCGGCGGCGGCGGCGTCCCAGGAGACGTCGAAGGGCTCGGCGGTGACGGGCGTGCCGGCGAAGTCGGTCACGGTCACGGCGTCGGGGGTGATCGAGACGATCTGGTCCTGACCGATCGCGAGCGCCTTGCGGGTGTGCTCGACGAACGCGGCGACGTCGGAGCCGAGGAAGTTCTCCCCCTCGCCCAGACCGATCACGAGCGGCGAGTTGCGGCGGGCGCCGACGACGAGGCCCGGGTGGTCCTGGTGCATGGCGAGGAGCGTGAAGGCGCCCTCGAGGCGGTTGACGACCGCACGGAACGCGAGGGCGAGGTCACCGCCGTTGCTCGCGTACTCGCGACCGAGGAGGGCCGCGGCGACCTCGGTGTCGGTCTCGCTGCGGAACGCGACGCCGTCCGCGAGGAGCTCGTCGCGGAGGGCAGCGAAGTTCTCGATGATGCCGTTGTGGATCACCGCGAGCTTGTCGTCGTCCGCGAGGTGGGGGTGGGCGTTGACGTCGGTCGGGCCGCCGTGCGTGGCCCACCGGGTGTGTCCGATGCCGGTCGTGCCGTCGGCGAGGGGCGCGTCGCCGAGCGAATCGCGCAGCTTGGCGAGCTTGCCCGCCTTCTTGCGCATGCCCAGCGTTCCCTCGCCGTCGATGACGGCAATGCCAGCGGAGTCATAGCCGCGGTACTCGAGACGGGCGAGGCCGGCGAGAAGGATGTCCTGGCTGGGCCGCGGGCCCACGTATCCGACGATTCCACACATGGGGATAAGGGTAAGCGGGAATTTTTGCGAGTCGTCCGAACAATAGGCGGTCCCCGCCGGGCCTCAGAGTTTGCGCAGGAGGACGCTCTCCACGTCGTGATCCGCACCCTTGCGCAGCACGAGCCGCGCCCGATGCCGGGTCGGCATGACGTTCTCGACCAGGTTCGGCATGTTGATCTCGTTCCAGTACCCCAGCGCGGTCGCGATCGCCTCCTCGTCGGTGAGGTGCGCGAACACGTTGAAGTAGGAGGAGGGGTTACTGAAGGCGCCCTGCCGCAGCGCGAGGAACCGGTCGACGTACCACTTCTCGATGTGCGCGGTGTCGGCGTCGACGAAGATCGAGAAGTCGAAGAGGTCGCTGACGGCCACGTCGTTCGGGGCGGGCGGAGGCTGCAGGACGTTGAGCCCTTCGACGATCACGACGTCGGGCCGACGCACGACGACGTGCGCGTCGGGGACGATGTCGTAGCGCATGTGGGAGTAGAACGGCGCGCGCACCTCGGGGGCCCCGCTCTTGACCTTCGTCAGGAACTCGATCAGCGCCCGACGGTCATAGGACTCCGGAAAGCCCTTGCGGTCCATGAGGCCCCGTCGCTCGAGCTCGGCGTTCGGGTAGAGGAAGCCGTCCGTGGTCACCAGCTCGACGCGCGGCGTCCCCGGCCACCGGCTCATGAGCTCGCGGAGGAGGCGGGCGATCGTCGACTTGCCGACGGCCACCGAGCCGGCGACGCCGACGACGAACGGCGTCGTCGTGTCGTCCTCCTGGAGGAAGGTCGAGGTCGCGGCACCGAGCTGCTTCGTCGCGCTGGCGTACAGGCTCAGCAGCCGGCTCAGCGGCAGATACACCTCGCGCACTTCGGTGAGATCGAGCCTGTCGCCGATCCCTCGGAGCTCCACGACCTCGGTCTCGGTGAGGGGCTGGTCGAGCCCGGCGGCGAGGCGCGCCCACTCCGCGCGCCCGATCTCCCGATACGGCGACAGCGGCAGCGTGGGGTCGGCGGTGGTCACGTCGTCCATCGTAACCGCGCCCGAGTATCCTCATCCCGTGCGCCTGGGAGTCCTCGACATCGGATCCAACACCGTCCACATGCTCGCGGCCGACGTGCGCCCTGGCGGACGACCGCTCGCGACGACGAGCGACCGCACGGTGCTGCGGCTCATGCGGTATCTGACACCGGACGGCGCGATCGCGGAAGAGGGAGTGCACGCCCTCGAGGCCGCCGTCGCGCAGGCGCGCCGGGTGGCGGAAGCCGAACGGGTGGACGCGCTCCTCGCCACCGCCACGAGCGCCGTGCGAGACGCCCGCAACGGGGCGGACGTGATCGCCCGGGTCGAGGCCGTACTCGGGCAGCCGTTGCAGGTGCTCGACGGGGAGACAGAGGCCGAGCTCACCTTCCTCGCCGTGCGGCGCTGGTTCGGCTGGTCCGCGGGTCAGTTGCTCCTGCTCGACATCGGCGGCGGTTCGCTGGAGATCGCCGCGGGTGCCGAGGAGCTCCCCGACGTCGCGGCGTCCGTGCCGCTGGGCGCCGGGCGCATGACGGTGCAGTTCCTCCCCTCCGACCCCCCGGGAGAGGCCGACGTGGAACGCTTGCGAGCGCACGCCGAGGCGACGCTCGGGACCGTCGTTCCCCGATTCCGCCAACTTCCCCGCCCGGATCACGTCGTCGGGTCGTCGAAGGCGATCCGCTCGCTCGCCCGACTCGTCGGCTACCCCGCGCCCGGCTGGTCCGGCATCGAACGGATGCTGCTGCCGCGCGCGGCCCTCGGCTCGTGGATCCCCCGGCTCGCCCGGCTGCCCGCCTCTGCGCGGCAGGAGCTGCCGGGCATCACCCCCGATCGCACCTTCCAGATCGTGGCGGCGGCGGTGTCGCTGCACGCCGCGATGACCGCGCTGCGCGTGGACGAGCTGGAGGTGTCGCCCTGGGCGCTCCGCGAGGGCGTGCTCCTCCGCTACATCGAGCAGCTCGCACCCGGATCCGGATCCTGAGAGGCGCGCTCCGGCAGCCTGGATAGCATGACGCCATGACCTCGTCGCTCGCCGTCCGCCCCCGACGCGGCGCGGCGACGGCACGCGTCGCCCTGGTCGCCTACCTCCTGTTCGTGGGTTTCACCGTCTGGCTGCCCGCGAGCGTGTCATCGAAGGTCACGGGGCTGGTGGGCGTGATGGCCCGCTGGGTCGCGGAGGCCGGCATCGCCCCCTACCAGCAGAGCGCCGTGGTCCTGGAGGTCCTCGCCAACGTCGCCCTCTTCGTCCCGGTGGGGCTGCTGCTCCCGCTCGCCTGGCCGGGTCTGCGGCTCTGGCAGGTCACGCTCGTCGGCGGGCTGATGAGCGTGATGATCGAGACGGTCCAGGGGCTGATGCCGTCCCGGTTCCCCACGCTCAGCGACGTGATCGCCAACACCACCGGCACCTTCCTGGGCGCCGTCGTCACGACCGTCCTGCTGGCGTTGCTGTCGCGCGATCCCCGACGGCAGCGGAGCCGTAGGCTGGCGTCGTGACCCTTCCTCCCCTGGACGGCCCCCCGGCCGGCATGAGCCGCAGAGAGTGGCGTGAGCAACAGGAGCAGCCGCCCCGCGCTGCGGCCGCCGAGAGCATTCCGAGCCGACCGGCCGCCACGGACGAGACGCTGACCATCCTCACCGTGTGCACCGGCAACATCTGCCGATCCCCGCTGGCGGAAGTGCTGCTCAGGCAGCGACTCGCGCCCCTGGGCATCCGCATCCACAGTGCCGGCACGCACGCTCTCGAGGGGCACGGCATGCAGGAGCCCGCCCTCGAACTGGCCGCGCTGGCCGGTGCCGACCCGGCGATCGCGCAGGCTCACCGAGCGAGGTACCTGGTCGAGCCGTATCTCGCCGACGCCGACCTCATCCTCACGATGGCGCGCGAGCACCGCTCCGCCGTCGTCAAGATGATGCCCGGCGCTCTCCGCCGCACGTTCACGCTGCGGGAGTTCGCGCGGCTCGCCTCGACGCTCAGCACCGAAGAGGCGCTGGAGACCGCCCGGCAGACCGACGGCTCGCTCCAGGACAGGTTCGCCGCCGTGCTCCGTGCCGTCGGCGACCAGCGCGGTCTCACGCCCGCACCGCCCGAGGACGACGACGTCGTCGACCCGTACCGCCGTTCACGGGAGACCTACGCGCTCTCCGGCGCGCAACTCACCCCGGCCCTGGACGAGGTCGAGCGGATCGTCCGGGCGGCGGTCAGCTGACGGCGCTCAACGCGGTCCTCTAACCACAGCTCGACTCATCGATGCTCACCGGTGTGTCACGCACCATAGGAGTGTGACGGACTGTCGTCGGTCCGAATTCAGCGGCAGCGCTTCCTGCTGCAGCCGCCATGGTTACCTCGAGCGTGGCCGTCGACTCTGGTGGTAGAACGACGTTCACCCGGACCGCGTCGCGCCCAAGATGAGTCGTGTGCGTGATTGCGTCGAACGGTTTGCCATTCAACGTCCACCCCTCGATCGTGGCGTCGACCGGTGTATAGACGACGAAATCCGTCCCGATGTCCCCGGGCGTGAAGTATGGACCCGTGATGTAGCGCGGGAGCTCTGCGGCCGCGCTCGCCGTGATGTGGTTCTGGAGTGTGACCGTCGTGGTCCAGCGTGGAGTGTCAGCGGCGCAGGTATCCGCCTGCACAGCCACCGTGGCATCGACGTAGTAGTCCATCTTCGACCCCGTCGTGTCGTTGAAGAACACCCCGACCGCAGTCTCCGTGTCGTTCGTCGTTGGGAGTCGTCCGGACAGCGGCGATTCCCCGAGCAGTGCGGCTTCCTCCTCGTCCGAACTCCAGACCTTCAGACGACCCTCGTCGGCGGCTCGCGTCAGCGCGGTCATCATCGGGACGGGCTCGATGCTCCCACCGGTGAGAGCGTCGAAGACGGACAACGAGACGGCCGCGAAGAACCGGTTGGAGTCGGCGCCGTCCGGGTACTTGAAGTACGCCTCGTTGAGGAGCAGTGGCGCCGCGTTCTCGCTGGTCAGCACATCGCCCGTGGGCAGTGTGATCGGTCCGGTTGCGTTCAGCATGTACGACAGCCCGATCGGATCGATCGATATCACGCCGTCGATCCGATCGTCGTGAAGTGTCGACCACCACCCCTTCGCGAGCGCCGCGCTCGTGGGAAAGTCCGGGGTCGCCGTCAGGTTCGCGATCCACCGAGCGATGATGTCGGAGTACAGCGCTTCGGTCTCGGCGTCGATGGGCACGACGGGCTCCGGGATGGCAAAATCGAACTCTGTGGCCGCCGCCTCTCCGACGATCGACAGGGCACCGTCGTCGACGCTGAGGAGGATGAACGATCCAGGACCGCCGCCGCTCGCCCTCACCTCGGCATTGCCCTGGAACATAACGAGGTAGTTGCGCGGTCCTGACGCACCGAGGGCATCCGGCAGCACAGCGATGACGTCGCGGGCCGGCCCGGCCACCGACTGGATCTCGGTGAGTGCCGTCTCGACCTGCTGCACGCCGGAGCGCACCTCGTCCATCAGGGCACTGTGGTCGAGCGCCGCCAGGCGCTCGACCGCGGCAGCGGTCCCCGCCTCAATCTGATCGAGCAGCCCCGAAAGCGATTGAAGAGCCGCGACATCCATCCTTCCGCCCGACGGCGCGAGAGCTGCGACGCTCACACCGCTCGCCGGAACGAGCACATCATCGGCGAGCGACACCGCGACATCGGCGACGGTGCTTACGGCACGAAGGTTCTCGAGCGGCGGGAGCGGGATGGCTTCGAAAAAGCCCCAGAGCGTGCCGGATGCGGCCGCCTGCGCGTCTGCCGCCTCTGCTCGGAATGCCGCCGCAGCCGTCGCGGCCGCTTCCGGGTCGGAAGCGAGCATCGCCGTCTTCACCTCGGCGACGTACGGCATGGCTGCGAGCAGGTGGGAGCGCGCCTGCATGGCCTGCGAATAGATCCGGCTTCCTGCCCACACTCCGGCCACGGCCAGGGCGACGAGCAGCACGCCGATGATCGTCATCCAGAGCCAGACGCGTCGGCGTCGCCGTGGCGGTTCCTGCTCGATGTCGTCGGCAGCGGTCGTCGGAGCGTCGGAGGAAGACGCGCGCAGTGCGCGCTGCTCTCGCCGCGTCGCAGGCGGAAGGCTGGGATCTGTCACTCGGCGATTCAACCATGGTTGCGTGCACGACTCACGCGCGGCGACGGACGCGAGCAAGCAGAAGACGAACGGTGCGATGACGGGCGAGCAGCCACAAGCTCGTCAGCACCCCTGCTCCCAGCACCGAGTAGACCGGACTCAGTTCCCAGTGCTGCCCGAGCACGACGAGAGCGAGCGTCACGGCCAGAACGGCCACGACAATGACCATCTCGGCCGCCCAGGCCATGCGGTACCGCCTCCACGCGATGGCGAGGGGAATCGCCGAAATGAGAACGGTACCGACGGCGAAGCCGAGCGGGATCGCCGTCGGTGAGCCGCTCGGGACGAGCGCCACCCACACCGCGACCCCGACGACCGCGCCTATGACGCTCGACACTGCCGATGTCGCCATACCGCGATTCGAGGATGCCGTGACCGCACTCACTGCAGGCACGGCGATGGTGCTGATGACAATCGCTGGGAGCAGGATCAGAATTATCCATGCGGTCTGCGGGAACTTCGAGCCCCAGATCAGCGATACGAGAAGCTCCGAGAGCACCGCGAGCGGTATGAAGAGTGCGACCATCACGGTGATGACGATGGATGTCACGGCACCTAGGCGAAGCTTGACCGCCTCCGTCGCCCCGACGCTGTGCGTTGCGGCAAGCGCGGGGAACAGCACTGCGGCGAGCGCGGCGGCGAGCACTCCCAGCGGCGTCGTCATGGTCATCGCTGCCGAGTATTGACCGACGAAGGAGAGTCCCTGGGCGATTCCCCCAACCAGAACCGCAGCCTGCGCGAAGCCCGTGCTCGCGAGCGTTCCCACGACGGAGAGCGCGACGAAGCCGCGGATCTCCTTGATCAGGGCTGCTGGAAGGCGCCGAGAAGACCGGCGCGGCCAGGAGACGGCCGTGAAGATGATCGGGAGCGCGACGAGAGGAGCCATGACCCATACGTCGCGGACGCCGAACAGGAGCAGAACGATCGTCGCAGTGACGCTAAGACACGCGATCACCAGGCTCCACTTCGCAAGGCGCGCACCCTCCCCGCCTCCGAAATGGAGGCCTTCGACGAAGGCGCGTCCGGCGACGGCAACGACCATGAGGCCACTGACCAGGGCGACTGATCCGCTGCCCCGGTTTCCGAGCAGTACGACCGCGCTCACGATCAAGGCCGCCGCTGTCGACGCGAGCATCACCCGACGAGACAGGTGGGTGGCGACGGCCCGTGCCATCTCCCGCTCCCCCTGGGCACCGAGGCTCGACAGATACCTGCTCGCCGCACCCCCCGCCGGGTAGACCAGGGCTGCGATCGACGCAGTGGAGGTGACAGTCTGCGTGAGGCCAAGCAGCCCGGCTCCCGCGATTCGGCCGATTGCGACGTTGACGAGGAGAGTGGTGAGCCCGGGCGCGAGTCTGCTCAGCAGCGCGAGAACCCCCTTACGTCCGAGCGCGTTCGTGGTCGTCCGGTCGTACGCCGGGCGCGCGAACATTCTCGATCTGGTCAACGCACCTCATTCTTCGGATTCGAGTCCGGACTCCCCAGGGCGCCAAGGCACAGGTGCACGAGTCTGAGACCCCGGGCATAGACTATCGGCACACGGTTCGGACTCGACCGTGTCGAGTCCCTCGACCGAAGGCGCCGTCGTGAACCAAACGCTCTCGATCGGTCCGCTCAACTCCGCGTCACAGGCGAGCGCCTGGGCCCGTTCGTTGCGAGATCGGACGGCGCACGAGGCATTCACGGTCGCCTTCGATGGCCCGGTTGCGAGCCTTCTTCGTGACCGACGCGTCAACGACCGTTCCGGCCACTCTCTTCCCCACTATCGCCTTGCGCCGCCCTGGCTGCGGCGAGCACGGGTACGTCAGCTCATGGGCCGCGTGACCCATCTCCTGAACGAGAGCAACATGCCTCTGGTGGGCGATCCGCACGTCACCCGCTTCACCGACGAGGCGGAGTTGTACCGCCGTCTCGGCGTGTGTACGGCCGTGGTGTTCCACGGCAGCGACGCCAGGGATCCTGAACGGAGCATCGAACTCAACGAGCACTCGTTCTTCACCGAAGCCGACCCCGAGTGGGTGCAGCGACTGGGCGAGCATGCTCGGCGGAACCGTAGCGCGGTGGCGGCGGCTGGTCTTCCTACCTTCGTGACGACCCCGGACATGCTGCTGCATGTCGAGGGATCCGTCCTCCTCCCCATCACGGTCTCACCGGCCAGGTGGGCTGCTACAGACGCTCCTTTACGTCGAGCTGTGCCTCGCGTGCTCCACCGCCCGAGTGCCAACGCCGCCGTGACGAAGGGAACCCGGCACATCGATCGCGCACTGGAGCTGCTGGAGCGCCAGGGAAGCATCGAGAGGATCCGAACCGGTGTGGTCTCGCACGACGCCATGCCTGCTCTCCTGCACAGCGCCGACATCGTGATCGATCAGATCCAGACGGGAGCATACGGAGTGATCGCGATCGAGGCGATGGCTGCGGGCCGTGTGGTGGTGAGCAGCGTGTCGGAGCACACGCGACAAGTTCTGGGGGGCGTCGTCCCTCTCTTCGACGCTAACCCCGCGACCATCACGGCTGTACTCGACAACGTGCTCGCCGATCGGGCTCGCGCGAGGGAAGTCGCTGCGAGCGGACCTGCGTTCGTCGAACAATGGCATGACGGCACCACCGCGGCGACAGTGCTGGATGACTGGCTCCGCGGAGCCGCGCACCAGGGATAGGTCGGGATAGACTGCCCCTACCTTCGACCCCGTCTGCGTGTTCGCACCACGCGGCCACCGAGCCTGGAGATACCGCGATGCAACGGGCCGCCGCGACGAACACCGCGCTACCGCGCCAGACAAAGCTCGTGTCGCCGGGTGAGGATCCCATCCCGTCCAGCACCAGAGCTGAGCGTGCCTTGATCTTCGTCCTTCCGACGCTCGCCGCCCTCGGCCCCCTCGCGCCCGGGCTCGGGAACCTGTTCGCGTTCCGTGTTGCCACTCTTCTGTTCTTCTTCATCGTTGTCTTCCGACGCCGCCCGAAGAGAGTCCCGTCTGCCTTGCGGAAAGCGACCTGGGTCCTCCTGGTCATCGGCACGCTCGCCGCCTTGGGGCTGAGCTTCGTCCACGGAGTGGACTCTTACGCCGCGTCCGAGCTTGTCTCGTGCTTCTTTGGCGGCATGCTGGTGATTGCCGTCCTGCTCGCGCGGCTCGACCAGCGATTCGTGACTGCTCTCTTTCTCGGATGGGCGGCGTCTGTCATCGTCACGGGTGCGCTCGCCGCGTATGAGTTGCGGACGGGATGGCGCGCGAGCAACTACTTCGCGAACCGCGACGCGGAGAGCGTGCTCACCGATCCTGGCCTGGCCAGCACCTTCGGAAACCCGAACGACTTCGCGTATTTCCTGCTGATCGCTTTCCTCATGCTCGTCGCGGGGTTCGCCGTTGTCCGCAAGCGCTCCCTGGGTCTTCTGATCATCATGTTCTTGGTCGGAATAGCGTTCCTCATACGGGAGACGCAATCAACGCTGGGGTTCGTGGCCCTCTCGGTCATCGTGCTGAGCTTGGTCCTGGCCAGGTTCCCGCGGACGATGATCATCGTCGCTCCCGTGATCGCAGCAGGCGCACTACTGGTGGTGACCTCACCCGGCGGGATCGCCGGGATCATCGGCCTGGAGCGCGCTCAAGTCTCCTGGTTCGACGAGGGGCAGACGGGTGCGATCCGCTTCAACTTGTTGGGCAATGGTGTGAACTTTGCGTTGGAATCGGGTTTCCTCGGTCTCGGGCCCGGCGGATACGAGCCGCGCACAGCCGAAGTGCACCCGTACGATCTGGCGACGAAGGGAATTCTGAGCCCGCACAGCGCAGCGCTGGAGATCTTGAGCCAGTATGGGATCTTCGTCTTCGCCGCAACTGTCGTGGTCATGTTCCACATCGCACGCGCAGGATGGCGCTCTCATCGCGACAGGGGCTTCGGTCGAGGAAGACAGATCGCGGGCCTGGCGCTCGTCGTGTTCGCGCTGCTCTCGCCCCTGATGACGATGATGGCCAGCGCGAGTCTTGAGCCGTCGTACACCTGGATGGCATTCGCGTCGATGCTTGCTCTGGCGATGTGGTTGACCGAGGCCAGGACAGCAGGGGTGGATGCCGGCGCACCCCGCGCGTCGACGCAGCCGATCAGTAAGTAGTCCCGCTGGGGGACGCCTTCATGAGTGCCGCGACCTCTGATGGCTCTGGATACGTGATCAGCACGGCATCGCGTCGACCGTAGAACACAAACTGACTGCCCGCCGCAACGGCGTCCGCTCCGGCTAAGATCGCTGCAACGAAGTCCTCGAAGGAACCGGAGCCGCCGAGAGCGACCAGCGGCACAGGCACCACTTCGGCTACCAGCCGGATCGCCTCCAGGTCGTATCCCTCCCGCGTCCCTTCCCGGTCGACGGCGGAGAGGATGATCTCGCCCGCGCCAAGGCCGACGGCACGACGAGCGACGTCTCCGACGTTCTCCGGCTCCCGGCGTGTGCCGGATGCGCTGGTCGTGACGAGCTCGCCGTCCACGCCACGGCGCACGTCGATGCTCGCGACCACGCTCTGCGACCCGAGAGCCGCCGCCATCGCCTCCACCGCTTCCGGCGCGGTGAAGAGGGCGGAGTTGACGATCACCTTCTCGATGCCGAGGTTGACCACACGCCGGGCCTGGTCTACCGAACGCAGGCCGCCGCCGTACGCCACGGGCATGAAGGCCTCCGATGCGATGTCGGTGAGGACGTCATACGCCGGGTCACGACGTGACCGACTGGCAGCGATGTCAACCACAACGAGCTCGTCGACCTGTTTCTCATTGAAGATCTTCACCGCGTTGATCGGATCGCCGAGGTAGCGCGGGCTCCGGTACTGGCGTGTCTTGACCAGCCATCCTCCGTCGTCGATCTGAAGGACGGGGATCACCCGCGGGGCGATCACGAGCGTGCCCACTGGTCGAGCATCTGCATCCCGAAAGCGTGGCTCTTCTCCGGGTGGAACTGCGCACCGGTGACGTTCTCCCGCTGCACCATCGAGGTGAACTCCCCCCCGTACTCGCTCCGTGCCAGCTCATCGCGCTCGTCCGCGACGACGACGCGGTAGCTGTGCACGAAGTAGAAGCGATGGTTCTCGGGGAGTCCGTCGACGATCGCCGCCGGTTTCTGCACGACCAACTGGTTCCAGCCCATGTGCGGCACACGGGTCCCCCCGGAGTCGTCAAAGCGCACGCTGCCGCCGGGGATGAGCCCCAACCCTGGCGAGGCGCCTTCCTCGCTGGAATCAAGCAGGAGCTGCATTCCGAGGCAGATCCCGAGAAGCGGGCGTCCGGTGTGGGCGAACTCGCGGATCGCTACGTCGAACCCTCCTTCGCGGAGCTTCGCGGTGGCGGCGTCGAAGGCCCCCACCCCCGGAAGGAGCAGGCGTTCCGCGCTCACGATCTGTTGCGGGTCCGCCGTGAGTCCGGCCTCTTGGCCGATCCGACGGAACATGTTGATGAGGGACCCGATGTTTCCCACCCCGTAGTCGACGATCGTGATCATCGTTGCTTGTCTCCCTCGCGCGTGACGCATCGTTCGAGCACATGGTCCAGCTGCTCGGCCAGTGCGCGATAGTCGTAGTGATTCATGACATGGGCGCGCGCATTCGCCGCCCACCGTGCCCGGTCATCAGCGGCGTCCCGAGATGCCATCCTGATCATCGCTACTCCGAGAGCCTCCGCGTCGTCAGCGGGGACGACGATCCCGGCATCGGCCTCGGTGACCACGTTGTTCCGCGCGTTGCTCGCCACGAGGATCGGGCGGGCAGCAGCAGCGTAGTCGAAGATCTTGTTCATGCTCACCCCGAAGCGGTAGACATCGAGATCGAGGATGTTGATGACCATCGCGTCGGCCCGACCGACCAGGATGGGAACCTGGTCCTTGGGCACCGGCGGCTCGAACGTGACCCGGACGCCTTGCGGAGATCCGCCAGCCCGCGTACGGATTGCTGGAAGCTCCGTTCCCGTCCCGACGATGACGAGCCGCAGCCTCGGCTCGGTAGCGGCGGCGGAGAGGAAGCCATCGACGATGGCGCTGAGGCCATTGGCCCGCCCGACGGAACCCAGGTACATGAAGACGAAGTCATCTCCCCCGGGCGGCGGCGCACCGTCGAAGTCGTCAGCGTCCGTGCCGTTGGAGATCCACACCACTTTCTCCGCCGGCACCCCCTGGGCGACCAGGTACTCGGAGGCGAACGGTAGCAGCGTGATCACGGCTTCGGCGCGGTCGCACAGCATGCGCTCCAGGCGGCGCAGCATCCAGGACAGAGGACTCCGGGGCGAGAGCTTTCCCATGTCGATGAGAGTCTGCGGCCAGAGGTCACGGATTTCGAAAAGGAACGGAACTCCGGCGCGGCGGGCCAGGACCGAAGCCGCCCACGCCGCGAGCGGGTGGACGGTGCTCCCGATCACCACGTCGGGGCGAGGGAGGTCTGCCACGTTCGCCCGACGCAGAAGAGCCGCAGTGAAGGCGGCCATGTTTCGTAGGCGGCCTAGCCCTCCGTCGTACTGCGGAGTTCGCAGGAACCTGAACCGGACACCGTCGCGTATCCGATCGCTCGCGCGCTCGTCCGGAATCCCGGCTCGACGGCGACCGGAGGGATGCTCGGTGCTTGCGGCGAGCAGAACCACGGTCCAACCGCGCTGGACGAGCCCCCGTGCCAGGGAGAAGTGACGAGACCCAGATGCGGTCTCCTGAGGGTCCGTCGCATAGTGGTTGACGATCCAGACGGTCTTCATGCCGCTCCCCGCACTCGTCGGTACTCATCGAGCATGCTCGCGGATTCCGTCGGCCAGTGCGGCAGCTCGACAGCAGCGACCGCCCGGCGTCCGGCCGCGATGTCAGCGTCGCTGAGCGATGACAGGGCGTGGAGGATCGAGTCCGCATCGCCGTCGACCTTCCAGGCTGCCGCGTCGGATCCGAGAAGACGGTCGATCTCGACGAGGTCCGTGGAAAAGAAGGGGATGCCCGCCATCGAATACTCCAGTGCCTTGTTCGGCAGCGACAACGCATACGACAGACATGTCGCTTCGATCAGGCAGAGGCCGACGTCCCCGCCCGCGACGGTGTCGACCACCTCGTCCGCAGGGACGGATCCGAGGAGATGAATGTTCGTGTGCCGCTCCGCGGCGCCCCGCACCAGGCTCTGCAGCACCCCGGATCCTATGAAGACGACGTGATCCCCGGCGGACTCACGCGCGCGGAACGCTTCCAGGATCTCCGGGATGCGGCGATGGGCGACGATGTTCCCCACGTGCACGTAGATGCGGTCGCCGGCGGGGATGGCGAACCTCCGACGCAAATCGACGGCCTGCGGATCCCGCTCCCGGGTAGGTGCGTTGCGCACGCTGGTCACACGCGCGCCGGGATACGCGGCCCGGTACCAGTCCGCGATCGAGTCGTTGACGACGAACACGGCGTCGCACCGACGCACGTAGTGCCTCTCGATCATCCGGAAGATCTTCCCTTGGATGCCGTTCGACGTCGACGTCTCGGTCTCGAGCTCATGTGTGTCGTAGATCAATGCGGCGCGATGGCGGCGCGCGATCGCATGACACACCGGAAGAACGGCCACGGAGTGGGCGTTGACGACGCGCACCGGACGCGATCGCCAACGACGGTAGACCGCAACCGACCAGGAGATCTGTTCCAGGATGCGCCCCACGATCGACCGCGGCCTCTCATCCCCGACGGAACCGACACGTTCGATCGACCGTACTTCGTCGAGTCGCTCGACGTCGGGCAGACCGGGGGACCTCTGTCCGGTCACGACCACCTGTTCGAACAGACCGGCCTCCGCGACAGCCTTCGTTTCGCGGAAGATACGGCTCTCGTTGACGATCGGGGCGGGATAAACGTGGATGTTCATGCTCTCTGTCATCGGGGGTAGAGCCCCAGCTTTCGCAGCCGATTGACCGTTCCGCGAAGGAACTGCACAAACCCGTATGAGTTCCGGTAGGCACGGTAGCTCGACGCGGGCCGTTCGACGATGTCCGTGAGCTGGGCAGGAGTCAGGGACAGCTTCTTGAGCAGCAGAAGCTCATCCTCAGCGCGCAGGCGCTCGCTGTAGTCGCTTTCCGCTACAGCCGCCAGCGCCTGCGCGCGCGAGATCTGTCCCGAATTGATCAGATCGGAGTAATGACCGCGACGCTTGTCGATGCCGAACTTCTTCGGGAGGTAGAAGCCCTGCACCCAGCGGGTGAAGATGGATTCGTAGTGCTTTCCTTCGTACGGCACCCAGCCGAGCTTCTCGACGAGCTCTTCCATCGCCTTCGACTTGTCGTAGTCGAGGTAGTTGAGGATGGAGACGATTCGCACCCGTCGCACGAACGTCGTCCAGGCGAGCGTCACGAATCCGAAGTGCGGGTAGGTGCGCAACGGCACCCGACCGAATCGGCGGTGCACGTCATTGAGATACCGCCAGTCCGAATGACCGTACGACCACGACGGCACGCTGATCGATTCCGTGGCGAAATTCATCCCGGAAATGATGAACCTCACACCGTGCTCACGCGCGACCTTCCAGAGCGTGGCCTGGATGGCATGGTCGCTCGGGATGTCGGCGTCCGGCGTCGACGCCATCAGGAACGATCGCTGCAGGTCGTAGAACTCGTCGAGACGCAGGACTTCCGTATGGAGGTCGATGTCGAGGGTGCGCAGGAGACGCTCGATGTTCAGGACCGCGAGGGCCGAGTTCCAGCCGTTGTCGACATGGACGGCGAGTGGACGGAGGCCGAGTCGCTTCACCTGAAGCGCCACGTAGGAGCTGTCCACTCCCCCGCTCACGCCGATGATGCAGTCGTACTCCCGACCCTGCCCCGCGCGGGAGATCGCTTCGACGACCTGCGCCAGCTTCGCCGGGCGCTGTTCGACGGGGACGACACGGGACTCCAGCAGCGCGTCGTACCGGAGGCAGTGATTGCATACGCCGTCCACGAGGACGATGTCTGGGTCCACGTCAGAGTTCATGATGCAACGCGTGCACTCTCGAACAGTCATCGTGCAGGCACCCCCTTCACAGTCTGTCCCGGTGCGACATCCCTGGTCACACAGGCCGCGGCTCCGACCGTCGCCCCCGCGCCGACCGTGAGCCCCTGCAGGACGACCGATCCGGCCCCCAGGAGTGCTCGGGTCTCGACGACGACGTTGCCCGAGACGATCGCTCCGGGATTGACGGACACGAAGTCGGCGAGGGCGGCGTCATGGCCGACGACACTCGCTGGGTTGAGGTGGACGTGCGCACCGATGTCGACATTGGTCGACACCTGCACCCCCGCGGTGATCACGGCGCCCGCGCCGATTCTCGTCTGGGTGCCGATCACGGCGGTCGGGTGGACGAGGGTGGCGGCGCGGAACCCGGCGTCGTGCAGGGTGGCGGCGACCTTCCGGCGCACGGCGGGCGCACCGATTCCGACGACGAAGCGCTCGTCGCCACGCGCCTCCTCCCGCCACTGCTCGAACGTGCCGAGCAGGGGGACGTCGCGTGCCGCGAGCCGCTCGCGATCGAGGTCGCGGGCACCGGGATCGATCACGCCGACGAGGTCCAGCGCGGCGCCGCCCGCGATGAGGGCGGCGAGGACGTCGAGCGTCTCCCGGCCGAATCCTCCGGCCCCCATCACGATGATCCGCTCCGTCATGCGTCGCCTCCGAACTTCGCCATGGTCGCCTGCCCCTCCGCGGTGATCCCCTCTCGGCGCCACACCGCGCCGATCGTCGCGATCACGATACGCAGATCCAGCCCGGCGCTGCGGTGGTCCACGTACCGCACGTCCTGCGCGAAGCGCTGCTCCCAGGTCACGGCGTTGCGCCCTGTGACCTGGGCGAGTCCGGTGATGCCCGGCCGCACCTCATGCCGTCTCGCCTGTTCCGCCGTGTAACGGTCGAGGTACTCGACCAGGAGCGGACGAGGTCCGACGATACTCATGTTGCCGCGCAGCACGTTCCACAGACTGGGGAGCTCGTCCAGACTCGTCGATCGAAGACGGACCCCGAAGGGAGTGAGCCGGTCGGCGTCGGTCACCCAGCCCCGGGCCGGGTCCACCGATCGCATGGAGCGGAACTTGTAGAGCGTGAAGATGCGGCCGTGCCGTCCGGGGCGGGGCTGGGCGAACAGCACCGGCCGTCCGAGACGGAGCGCGACGAGGACCGCCGTGGCGACGATCACCGGCGAGAGCAGGATGAGGGCCGCCGCGGCGACGAGCACGTCGAGGCCGCGCTTCACGATGTCGTACGGCCGGAAGCCGGCGCTCATCGGTTCAGGAAGCCGCGGATCGCGGTGACCACGCGCTCGCGCTGGTCGTCCGTGAGGGCGGAGCCGCTGGGCAGCGTCAGGCCGCGGGCGAACAGGGAGTCCGAGGCGCCGGTGATCCGTCGACGGGCCGCCGCGAACACGGGCTGCGCGTGCATCGGCTTCCACAGCGGGCGGCTCTCGATCTCGTCCTCCGCGAGCGCGGCGGCCAGCGCGGACGGCTCCCACCCGGTCGCCTCGGAGTCGACGAGGATCGACGTGAGCCAGACGTTGTCGGCATCGTCGCCCTCGGCTCCGAACACCTCGACGCCGTCGACGTCGGCAAACAGGCGCTTGTAGAGCTCGCGCATCTCCCTGCGCCGCGCGATCATCGCGTCGAGACGGGCGAGCTGCGCCCGCCCCAGCGCCGCCAGGAGATTGCTCATCCGGTAGTTGAAGCCGACGTCGGTGTGCTCGTAGTGCACGACCGGCTGCCGCGCCTGGGTCGCGAGGTATCGCACGTGCTGCGCGAACCTCTCGTCATCGGTCAGCAGCATGCCGCCGCCGGACGTGGTCATGATCTTGTTGCCGTTGAACGACACCACCGACGCGTGTCCGAAGCTCCCTGCCGCACGCCCGGCGTGGGTCGCGCCCAGCGACTCGGCGGCATCCGCCAGCACCGGCACGCCGAACTCCTCCGCCAGAGCCAGGATGGCGGTGTAGTCCACGGCCTTGCCGAGGAGATCGACGGGGACGATCGCGGCCGCGCGCTCCCCGGCGTCGCGGAGCTCGGTCAACGCCTCCCGCAGCGGCGCCGGGTCCATGTTCCCGGTGCGCGGATCGGCGTCGATGAAGTACGGCTCCGCGCCGGTGTACGTGATCGCGTTGGCCGTGGCGGCGAAGGTCATCGACGAGGTCAGCACCACGTCCCCGGGCTTCACCCCGAGGGTGAGCAGACCCAGGTGCAGCCCGGCAGTGCCGGAGCTCAGCGCGACGCCGTGCGCGACGCCGACCCGCTCCGCCAGCTCCCGCTCGAACGCGTCGACGTCCGGCCCGAGGGGGGCGATCCATCCGGAGCGCATCGCCGCGACGACCGCCTCCTCCTCCGCCTCCCCGACGTCCGGCGAGGACATGTAGATCCGCGCGCTCATCGCTCGGCCACCCCTCCGATCCTCACCGGAGTGATGGTGACGGTGTCGTTCTCGCGGGGCGTCGCGAACATCCGGCGCATCCAGCCTTCCTTGTCGAGGCGTTCGGGCGTGATCGTGTCGACACGCGTGTGGGAGACCTTCGGGTGGAACGGCCGTTCGAGGTTCTCCCGGGAGCCGACGAGCTCCTCGTGCAGCTTCTCGCCGGACCGCAGCCCCGTGAACACGATCTCGACGTTCTTCCCGGACATCGCGATCATCCGCTTCGCGACTTCGAGGATCGAGACGGGTTCGCCCATGTCGAGGATGAGGACCTCGCCGGCTCGCCCGATGCCGCCGGCCTGCACGACCAGTTGGCACGCCTCCGGGATGGTCATGAAGTACCGCGTCGCCTGCGGGTGGGTGACCGTGATGGGCCGCCCTTCCGCGATCAGCCGCTGGAACGTCGGCAGCATGGAACCCCGACTGCCGATGACGTTCCCGAAGCGCACCGACAGGTAGCGCATACCGGTGTCCTCTCCGGCCCAGGCAGTGAGCTTCTCCGCCACGCGCTTGGAGTGGCCGAGCACGCTGGTGGGATTGGCCGCCTTGTCGGTGGAGATGTTGACGAAGGTCGCCACCTCGACACGGCGCGCGGCGTTGATGACGTTGAGCGTTCCGATGACGTTCGTCTTCCACGCCTCGTCGGGGTACTGCTCGAGCATCGGCAGGTGCTTGAGCGCGGCGGCGTGGAAGACGACCTCCGGCCGGCGCTCGTCGAAGATGCGGTGGAGCGTCACCGTGTCACGGATGTCGGCCAGCACGACGTCGCGGGTGTCGAGAAGCCCGTGCCCTGCAGTGCCGAGCTGTGCGACCTGCAATCCCGTCTCGTCACGGTCGAGCATGATGAGCTCGCTGCGGCCGAACTTGGCGATCTGGCGGCACAGCTCCGCGCCGATGGAGCCGCCGGCACCCGTCACGAGCACCCGACGGCCCGTGATGTAGCCGGCGATGAGCTCGACGTTGGTGTCCACGGGATGGCGGCCGATGAGGTCTTCGATGCTGATGTCGCGGACGTCGGTGAGCGCCCGTTTCCCCGACGCCATCATCTCGATACTGGGGGTCACCGCCACGCGCAACCCGGCGGCCTCGGCGCGGTCGGTGAGCGTGCGCAGCAACGAGCTGTCGGCACGGGCCATGGCGATCACGGCGAGAGTCGCCCCGGTGCGGGCGCGCGCGGAGGCGATGTCGCGCGTCGTGCCGATCACGGCGACCCCCCGCAGGCGCAGGTTGCGCTTGTCGGGGTCGTCGTCGAGGAGACCGACGGGCCGGATCGGCGACAGCGGGTCGGTGGTCAGGTTCGCGAGGAGCTTGTCGGCGATGAATCCGGCTCCGAGGATGAGGGCGGGTTCGGCGTCGGACCCGGGTTTGCGCGACCGCTCGATGACGAGCCGGGCCACGTATCGCACCCCGAACATGAGCAGCAGCACGAAGGGGAAGGCCAGCAGCAGGGTGGCGCGGGGGATCCCGATGAGCGGGCCGAGAGGGACCACGACGAGCGACAGCAGCAGTGCTTCCACGACGACGATCAGCGCCAGCGTGCGGACCTCATCGAAAGACCCGTACGTGAAGCGTCCCCGGTACAGCGCGGTCAGGAATCCGACGAGGATCTGGATGGCACCGGCGACGACCGCGAGCACGGTGGTCGCGATCCACACGCGAGCGTCCATCTGGAACTCGAACCGGAGCGCCACCGCGAGGATGACTCCGAAGCTCCAGCACAGACCGTCGACCAACGCGGCGAGCCAGCGTCGTCGCCGTTGCTTCACCGACGCCTGCGACGCCATCCGGGTGCCTCCGGACTCGTCGACGCCCGCATGTGCGCCCTCCACGACAGTGTGCCCCCCTCGTATTTTTCTCCAGCTGCAAGCCATGCTCTCACAGGAAACGAGAAGGTCCGTGCGTTATGGCGTTCCTTCGCCCTCCTGCGTGTCCGGCTCGGCGGGCGCGGCGGTGTCGACGGGCTCGGGCTCGCCGGTACCCTCGTCCGGCGGGTTCTGGGGGAAGACCGGCTGCTGTTCCTGGGCTCGGCGATCGGCCTCTTCACGCTCGGCGCGCACCTGATCCTCGACGAGGGCACGGAAGGCATCGCGGTACGCCGCGTAGGCCGTCTGCGCCTCGGCGCTCCAGGGGTCAGCGGCCGAGATCGTCGCGGCCGTCTGCGTCACCGCCACGCGGAACGACTCCTCGGCACCGGGCCGCTCGTCCGTCGCGGTCTCGGCGGACGGGACGAAGGAGGCGGTGAAAGCGGTCAATGCCGGTTCGGCGGCGGGTCGGAGCCCGTCGAGCCTCGTCCGCACTGCTCGCATCTCCACGGTCTCGCGGTCGAGGGCGACGAGGTGTTCCTGCGCCTCGTCGATGGCGCTGCCCACCTCGACCAGCGAATCCTCGTCCAGCTCCTCGCGCCGGTACTCGGCCGGGGCGTCGGGCACCTCGATGGCGGCGAGACCCGCGAGGTACGTGTCGAGGGCCGCCACCGCCGCCTGCCGCGGGCCGGGGTCCGTCACGTCGAGGACGCCTTCCTCGGAGGAGAGCGGATCGGGCACGGTCGCCGTGTCGAGCAGAGCGCTGCGCAGCGCCGTCGCCTCCGCGGTCTGCGTGCCGATGTCGGCGACGATGCCGTCCCTGGTCGTCACGAGGGCCTGCTGCGCGTTCTGAATGGTCGCTTCGTCGGCCCGGAGGGACTCGAGGGCGCTGTCCGCGGGGCTCGCAGTCGCCGCCTGGATGCCGCCGACGGTGACCGCCGCGATGACGGCGACGACGGCGAGTCCGGCGGCGGACGCCGACAGCAGATCGGGCCGACGACGACGGCGCGGGGCCTCGCGGGCGACGGTGGGCGCCGTTGCCGCGAAAGGGACGGCGCTGCGGGCAGCGGCCTCCGCGCGGCGCGCGATCTCCCGCGTGTCCGTCAGCTCCGCGGGGCGGGGCGACCGGGTGCGCGGATCCCCGACCAGTTCCCGCAGCCGCGCGTCCGACGCCGCCTCGCGCGCGCCGGAGCCTCCACGGTCCGTGCGCGGGCCGTCGGGGAAGAGTTCGTCGAGAGCCGTCATGCCGCCTTCAAGGAATCGGTAGTCTCAAGAGAACATACCGCCGATCCGGACCGACCACACGGGGAGACCGATGCAGCTCCAGGACTATCTCCGGGTCGTCCGACGGCAGATCGTCGTGATCCTCTCCGGGTTGCTCATCGGCCTGTCGGTGGGCGCCATGACGGCGATGCTCACGCCCCAGCGCTTCGAGGCGACGACGCAGATGATGGTCACGGTACAGCTGTCCGAGACGGCCTCCCCCACGGAGCGGGCGCAGGCCACCGGCTACGCCACCCAGATCGTCCAGACCTACCGCGACGTCGTCACGAGCTCGCTCGTGCTCGACCGCGTGATCGAAGACCTCGGCCTGTCCGTGTCGCCGTCCGACATCGCCTCCACCACTTCGGTGTCGTCGGAGCTGAACAGCGCGATCCTCTCCATCCAGGTGCGCGACACGAATCCGGGCCAGGCCGCACGGGTCGCGAACGGGATCGCCGAGAGCTTCACCGCCGTCGTGGCCGACACCCTCGAGAACCGCGGCCAGGAGACCCCGTTCTCCATCCGCGTCGTGACCCTGCAGGCGGCCCAGGTGCCGACCACGCCCGTCGCGCCGAACATGCAGCTCTCCCTCGCGGTGGGCGCGGTCCTGGGCCTCGGCGTCGGCCTGGCCGCGGCGCTGCTGCGTTCACTCCTCGATCAGCGGGTGCGAACCGGCGCCGACGTGGAGGCGGCGGTGTCCGCTCCCCTGCTCGGCCGTATTCCCTTCGACACGGACACCAGCGACCGACCGCTCGCCATCAGTTCGGCACCGCAGAGCGCGCGAGCCGAGGCCTACCGGGCCCTGCGCACGAACGTGCACTTCCTGTTCCGCGAGAACCGCGGGGTCTTCGTCATCACCAGCTCCGGACCCGGCGAGGGCAAGTCCACGACCGCTGCCAACCTCGCCCTCGCTTTCGCCGACGCCGGACATCGGGTCGCGCTCATCGACGCCGACCTGCGGCTCCCGCGCGTCGCGGAGTACTTCGGGATCGAAGGCGGGGTCGGACTCAGCGACGTCCTCGTCGGCCGCGTGCGCCTGAACGACGTCATCCAGCGGTGGGGACGCAGCGCCCTGTTCGTCCTCCCCGCCGGAACCGTGCCCCCGAATCCCGCGGAGCTGCTGGGGTCTTCGGCCATGGAGCAGCTCGTGCAGGCGGCGGCCTCCGCCTTCGATGTCGTCATCATCGACGCGCCGCCCCTCCTGCTGGTCACGGACGCCGCGGTCATCGCTCGCGTGACGACGGGTGCCATCCTCGTGGCCGCGTCGGGGAGCACCCCCTCGGGCCGACTCTCGGCTGCCGCCAAGAGCATCGAGGCCGTCGGCGCCACCGTTCTCGGCACCGTCCTCACCAAGGCGCCGTTCGGCCGGCGGGATGCCGCCGCGCAGGCCTCCACCGGGGCCGGGGCGACGCGATGACGGAGACGTGGGGCACGACGCGCGGCTTTTGTGAGAATATCGGGATTTGACTCTGCGGCTCACCGATGACCGGGAGCTGCCCAGCAACAGAAAGAACTGCCGCGTGGAACTTCGCGACTATGTGCGCATCCTGCACCGCAACTGGATCATGATCCTGGTCCTCCTCGTCCTCGGCGTCGCGGGCGGTGCCGGATACGCGGCACTCCAGCAGCCGACATACGTCGCCTCGACCCAGTTGTACGTCTCGGTGCGCACAGAAGGCGCCGCGACCGGCGACCTGGTGCAGGGGACGACGTTCGCGCGGCAGATGGTCACCAGCTATGTCGACGTGGTCGGCACGGCCCTCGTGCTCGACCCGGTCATCGAAGACCTGGGCCTGGACGACTCGGTCGCCGGCCTGAGCCGCCGCATCACCGCCACGACCCCGCTGAACACCGTCCTCATCGACGTCAGCGTGACCGATGGGAATGCGGCCAGAGCGGCCGAGATCGCCGACGCCGTGGCCGTGAGCTTCCAGAACGCGGTGCAGAACACGCTGGAGCAGCCGGCCGCCGAGGGCGCGACCAGCCCCGTACAGATCACCGTGACCGAGCCGGCCGAGGTCCCGACCTCGCCGGTGAGCCCCAACACCCGCATGCTGATCCTGCTGGGCGCCGTGATCGGTCTCGCCCTCGGCGTCGCCATCGCGGTGCTCCGCACCATGCTCGACAACCGCATCCACACCCTGCACGACATCGAGACGCTGACCGACCGCCCCGTGCTCGGCGGCATCGCCTTCGACCCCGAGGCGCCGAAGCGGCCGCTGATCGTCCACGCCGACCCCCGCAGCCCGCGCGCCGAGTCCTTCCGCAGCCTCCGCACGAACCTGCAGTTCCTGAACCTCGACAGCGGACCCCGCATCTTCGTCGTCTCCAGCGCCGGCCCCGGCGAGGGCAAGTCGACCACGACGGCGAACCTCGCCATCGCTCTCGCCGAGACCGGTGCGCGGGTCGCGCTCCTGGACGGCGACCTCCGTCTTCCGCGCGTCGCCGACTACATGGGGCTGGAGGGCGGCGCGGGCCTCACCGACGTCCTGATCGGCCGCCTGGACGTGGCGGACGCCCTCCAGAAGTGGGGACGCAACGACCTGTACGTGCTGCCCAGCGGCCAGGTCCCGCCGAACCCCAGTGAGCTGCTGGGCTCGGCGGCGATGGACGACGTTCTCCAGTCCCTGGGTGAGTACTTCGACTACGTCCTGATCGACGCTCCGCCGCTGCTCCTCGTGACGGACGCGGCGGTGCTCGGCACCAAGACGCGCGGCGTGATCCTCGCCGCGGCCTCGGGGAAGACCAAGAAGCAGGAACTCTCGGGGGCCGTACGGGCGCTGGAGAACGCGGGCGTCCAGATGCTCGGCGTCGTGGTCACGATGCTGCCCACGAAGGGACCGGACAGCTACGGGTACGGGGCCTACACGTACGGCTCGACCCACGAGCTCGACGGCACCACCTCGGCGAAGACCACCACGAAGCTCGGAAGCCGGAAGGGCAAGAAGAGCGCTCCGAAGAAGCGCACGACGGCCCGTGTCTGACGGCGATCCCGGCGGCCGATCAGGCCTTCGGCGTCGCGACGCGGAAGACGATGGAGTGGTACAGCACGAAGCGCAGCAGCACGACGACGACGATGCTGACCAGGTTCACGACGTTGACCGCCACGGCTCCGGGAGTCCGGCCGAGGACGCCGCCGACCGCTTCGACGCCGATCCACACCAGCGCCGCGCCGAGGGCGGTGCACACGGCGTTCGTCGCGAGGAACAGGGCGACCTCGGCGACGCGTCCCCGACGGTCCCGGTGCCGGAAGGTCCACTCCCGATTGCCGATGTAGGCGTTGATCAGCGCGACGAGCGAGGCCACGACCTTCGCGGCGACGACGTCCCATCCCCACGCATAGACCAGCAGATTGAAGACGCCGACCTCGATCAGGGTGCTCAGGGCACCGACCACGAGGAAGCGGCTGCCCACGCCGGCGAGGCGACGCAGTCGGGAGGGAGGATTCATGGCTCAACTAGGCTACTGGCTGATACCCCCGCAGACCGCCACCGCAAGGACTCCGTGACTCTCCGCCACCTCGCCATCGTCATGCCCGCCTACAACGAGGTGGAGGGCATCCGGGGCTTCATCGATGAGATCAGGGACGCCGTCGCCCCGCTCGCCGACGAGGTCACCTTCCACATCGCCGACGACCGCTCGACCGACGCGACGGCCGCCGTGTTCGACGATGTCGTCGACACCACCGTCCAGGTGCAGCCGACCAACCGCGGCCACGGCCCGACCGCCCTGGCGGCGTACCGCGCCGGCCTCGCCGTCGAGCCGGATGCTCTCGTGCACGTCGACGGCGACGGCCAGTTCCACGGCGCCGACTTCGCCCGGCTCCTCCGTGCGCTCACGACCGAGGACGCCGACGTCGTGCACGGCGTGCGAGACGGACGCACCGACCCCTGGTATCGGAAAGCCCTGACCGGAGCGGTCGGCGTTCTCATCGCCGTCGCGGCAGGGCGGCGCGTCCCCGATGTGAACACGCCGTTGCGGGCCTACCGTCCGGAGGCGCTGCGGGTACTCGTCGACGCGGTGCCGGCAGACGCGACCGTGCCCCACGTGCACTTCTCCCTCGCGGAGGCTCGCGGCGGTTTCCGGGTCCGCTACGTCCGGGTCGCCAGCCTCCCCCGTCGCGGGACGTCGGCCACGGGCACCATGTGGGGCCGGGGCGGTGGGCTCCCGTTGCCCCCGAAGCGCCTGCGCGTGTTCGTCCGCTCGGCCCTCGCCGAAGCCTGGCTGCTCTCGCTGCGCCCGTCCGCTCCGCTCCGCGCCGTCCGCCGCCCGGAGCCCGTGCGACGATGAGCCGGCTACGCACGGTCCTCTTCGGGGTGGCGGTCGCCGCCCTCGTGGTGGGCCATGTCGTCCTCGCCTGGCAGAGCCTCACGGTGGCGCGCTTCTGGGAGGACGAGGCGTTCAACCTCACCGTGCCGCGCAACCTCCTCGCGGGTCTCGGCTACGCGAGCGACGGCGCTCTCTCCGGATCGACCATCACGCCGTTCGACCCACGCATCTCCACCGGACCGGTCGTGCTCCTGCCCGTCGCGGCGCTGCTGGCCACCGGGATGGATCCGGTGCTGGCCGCGCGTCTCGTCCCGCTCGGTTTCTGGGTGCTCCTCCTCGCGGGGCTCGCGGTCCTCGGGCGTCGGATCGCGGGGCGGTGGGCCGCGCTCCTCGCCGTGGCCGTCCCGCTCGCGTTCACCGCCGATGCCGGTGTCTCTCCCCTGCAGGGGCCGGCCGACCTCCTCGGTGAGATCCCCGCGGCGGCGCTCCTGGTCTGGGCTCTGGCCGTCCTGCCGCGTCGGGCCTGGCTCGCGGGGCTGCTCGTCGGCCTCGCCGTGCAGGCCAAGCTGATCGCCGCCCTTGCCCTCCCGGCCTTCGCGGTCGCGCTCTGGGTCCTCGCCGACGGCCACGGGTGGGCGCGTCTTCGCGACACCGTTCGCCGCGCCTGGCTTCCGCTCCTTCTCTCGGCGGTACCGACCGCTCTCTTCGAGTTGGGGGCGCTCCTCACCCTCGGCCCAGCGGGGTTCATCGAGCATCTGCGCGCGTTCGTCCGTTTCGTGCGCAGCGGCGGTCAGACGGACGCCGCCACGACCGTGCTGCAGAAGCTCGGCACCCTCGCCGACTCCTGGTCGCTGCCGCCGGCCGTTGCGGTGGTCGGCGCGGTCCTCGCCCTCACGCTCGCGACGGTCGGCGTCGTCCGTCGCTGGCGCACGGCCACCGCCGAGGAGCGGGTCGTCATCGCGTACGCGCTCGCCGCCGTCGTCGGCGCCCTCGCGTTCGTGGCTTGGTGGGCGACGGCGTCACGGCTGCCCCTGTGGGTCCGCCATCCCGCCCCCGGGATCCTCGCGTTCTTCCCGGTCCTCGCCGCCGTCGCGGTCTGGGCGGTCAGGCGGCTTCCCGAGCGACGCGCGTGGCGGGTCGGCGGAACCGTGGCGGTGTCGATGATCGGCGTCATCGTCGCGACGGGCGCCGTGCTGCAGGTCGCAAACGCCGCGAGCCCCCGCGGGCTGACGCTCGCGATGCAACGCGCCGACGTGGCCCCGCTGAAAGCCTGGGTGGCGGAGAACGACGTCGAGTGGGTCGCCGCGGAGCCCTGGGGATGGGCGGTGCCCCTGGTGGTGCTCACCGGCGCGCATCTCGGCCTGCACGACGCGCCCTCCATGTCGGAGGCTCCGCGCCTCACGCTCGGCACGTGTACCACGGCGACGCTGGCCGAGGGGACCACCAGTCGCCTCTGCGCGGCTCCCTGACCTGCCGACGACCGGAGACGACGAACCGGCCGGTCGCCGAGGCGACCGGCCGGTTCGGGCACTGCTGTCCTAGAGAGCCAGGCGCTCCTGCACGACCGCCGCGAGGCGCTCGGCATAGGAGCGGGCCGACTCGGAGTCGGCCGCTTCGACCATGACCCGCACGAGCGGCTCGGTCCCGGACTTGCGCAGCAGCACGCGTCCGGTGTCCCCGAGCTCGGCCTCGACGTCACGCACCGCCTGCTGGACCACCTCGTCCTCGGCGACGCGATCCTTGTCGACGTCGCGGACGTTGATCAGCAGCTGCGGGTAGACCGTCATGATCGACGCGAGTTCCGCGAGGGACTTGCCCTGCCGCGCCATCTCCGCGACCAGGTGCAGGCCGGTGAGCAGGCCGTCGCCGGTCGTGGCGTACTCGCTCATGATCACGTGGCCGGACTGCTCACCGCCGAGCGCGTAGCCGCCCTCGTTCATGTCCTCCAGCACGTACCGGTCGCCCACGGCGGTCTGGCGCACCGTGATGCCGTGCTCGCGCATCGCGACGTGCAGACCGAGGTTGCTCATGACGGTCGCGACGAGCGTGTCGTCCGTGAGACGGCCGCGCTCCTTCATCGAGAGGGCCAGGATCGCCATGATTTGATCGCCGTCCACGACGTTGCCCTGCGCGTCGACGGCGAGGCAGCGGTCCGCGTCACCGTCGTGCGCGATGCCCACGTCCGCCCCGAGCCGGACGACCGCCTCCGCGAGGTTGTCGAGGTGTGTCGACCCGACGCCGTCGTTGATGTTCCACCCGTCCGGGTCGGCGCCGATGACCGTGACCTCGGCACCCGCGTCGCGGAACGTCTCCGGCGAGACCCCGGAGGCGGCACCGTGGGCGCAGTCGAGCACCACGTGGATGCCCTCGAGGCGGTGCGGCAGCGACGCGAGTAGGTGCACCACGTACCGGTCCTCCGCGTCGGAGAAACGGTCGATACGGCCGACGCCGGCGCCGGTCGGGCGCAGCATCTCGCCGTGCATGGCCTCCTCGATCCGCTGCTCCACGATGTCGGGGAGCTTGCGCCCGCCGCGGGCGAAGATCTTGATCCCGTTGTCGGGCGCCGCGTTGTGCGATGCGGAGATCATGACGCCGAAGTCGGCGTCGCGATCCGCCACGAGGAACGCCAGAGCGGGCGTCGGAATGACCCCGGCCTCGAGGACGTCGACCCCGGAAGAGGCGAGACCCGCGGCGACGGCGGCGGTCAGGAAGTGTCCGGAGACCCGGGGGTCACGGGCGACTACTGCGGTGAGTCGCTTGCCTTCGGCCTTGCGAGCCTCCGCAGTACGGCCCTGGCCCAGGACGACAGCAGTCGCCTGGGCCAGGGTGAGCGCCAGGTCGGCGGTGAGGATGCCATTGGCGAGTCCTCGCACGCCGTCCGTGCCAAAGATCGGCATCGGAGCAGTGGACCTTAACGCTTCGAGTACTGAGGCGCCTTACGGGCCTTCTTGAGTCCGGCCTTCTTGCGCTCCTTGACGCGGGCGTCGCGGGAGAGGAAGCCGGCCTTCTTCAGGGTCGGACGGTTGTTCTCCGCGTCGATGCCGTTGAGGGCACGGGCGATGCCGAGACGCAGGGCGCCGGCCTGGCCGGAGTCGCCACCACCCGAGATGCGGGCGATCACGTCGTAGGCACCGGCGAGGTTCAGCGCGGTGAACGGGTCGTTGATGAGCTGCTGGTGCAGCTTGTTCGGGAAGTAGTCCTCGAGCGTGCGGCCGTTGACCGTGATGGTGCCCGAGCCGGGAACCAGACGCACGCGGGCGATGGCCTGCTTGCGACGGCCGACAGCGGCGCCGGGGACGCTCAGCACGGGGCGGGGAGCCGCCTCGACCGCGTCGGTCTCCGGGGTCGACGTCGAGAAGTTCTGGAGGTTTTCGGTGGAGTCCTGGATGTCAGCCACGAGTATGTCCTTAGTCTGTACGGCGCTTACTGGGCGACCTGGTCGAGGGTGTACGGCTGGGGCTGCTGAGCGGCGTGCGGGTGCTCGGCACCGGCGTACACCTTCAGCTTCGACAGCTGCTGGCGGCCCAGGCTGTTCTTCGGGAGCATGCCGCGGATGGCCTTCTCCACGGCGCGGACCGGGTTCTTCTCGAGGAGCTCGGCGTAGCTGACGGCCTTGAGGCCACCCGGGTAGCCGGAGTGGCGGTAGGCCATCTTCTTCTGGAGCTTCTGACCGGTGAGCGCGACCTTGTCGGCGTTCACGATGATGACGAAGTCACCCGAGTCGATGTGGTTGGCGAAGGTCGGCTTGTGCTTGCCACGCAGGAGCGTCGCCGCGTGCGAGGCGAGGCGGCCGAGAACGACGTCGGTGGCGTCGATGACGACCCAGTCGCGCTGGACTTCGCCAGCCTTGGGGGTGTATGTGCGCGTCACGATAGTGCTGCTTTCTTGTCGAACGGAGGTGTTCGTGAATCCCACTCCGGGGTGGTTCCTTCCCTACGGGGAGGAACACGCCAGTGGAGGGCTCACGTTCGGATGTGCGTCTTCCCCGCAGGCAGGGAAGGGCACCAAAGAGTCAGCATACGCCACCCGGACGGCATTCCCAAACCGCCCGGTCCGCCGCTCAGTTCGGACGAACCGACACGAGGATCGGCCGATGATCACTGGAGCGCTGGGGCAAGGTGGTGATGCGCTCGATCTCGAACCCGGACGAGGTCGCGAAGTCGTAGTGCCCGCGGAAGACGCGGTACCGCGTGTAGGTGTGGTCGTCGCTGAGGGACAGCGCATACCCCTGATCGCGGACCGCCTGACCGAGGTTCTCCTTGAAGACGGGGTAGTTGTAGTCCCCCACCATGAGCTGCGGCAGCCCCTCCCCGAGGGTCGCGAGCTCCGCGAGGGCGGCGCGGATCTGATGCCGGCGCAGCGAGTTCAAGGCCGTCAGGGGCGCGGCATGGAAGGATGCGACGATGAACTCGCCCCCGTCGTCGATGTCCCGCAGGCGCGCCCCGAGGACGCGCTCGTGCGCAGGCTTCGCGATCCGGTCGTGCAGCGACTTCTTGAGGCCGAGGGTCCGGATGCCCTGCAGGCGGTAGGTGCTCTCGCGGTAGAACAGCGCGAGCCCGAGCCGGTTGCCCTGCGTCGCGTCCGCGAGCACGAGACCGCCGATCCGATCCGGCAGCTCTGGGACGTCGCACTCCTGCAGGCAGAGGATGTCGGGATCATGCTCGTCGACGAGCGCCGCGAGCTCGCCGGCGGCCCGGTGCTTGCGCAGGTTGTAGGAGATGACCTTCATGATCGTCCCCACGCTACCCGCCCCATCTGTGCCCCCGGCTCCGGATCCCGACGATCAGCCGGCCTCGTGGTCGCGCCGAGCGCGGGTCTGCGCCGCCCGGGTGGCGAGGAGGTCGTCGGCGGGGTATCCGACCTCGGTGAGGGTGAGCCCGCGGGCCGCGAGCACCTTGAACTCGCTCGTCCTCGTCAGCGCGTCGCGGAGGACGACGAGGTCGCCCACGTCGAGGCGCCCCTCCCCCACGGCCGCACAGGCGCCGACCAGTGCCCGCACCATGCTGTGACAGAACGCGTCGGCCTTGACCTCGGCCACGAGCACACCGTCCGCGTCGCGCTCCCACCGGTAGTCGAGCAGCGTGCGGATCGTCGTGGCTTCCTCCCGCGGCTTGCAGTACGCCGCGAAGTCATGCAACCCGATGAGCGTCCGGGCGGCGGCGTCCATGGCTTCCGCGTCCAGCCGACCGCGGATCGTCGTGGTGTCGAGACGCCGCAACGGGTCATAACCGGCGAGGTCGTCGGCCAGGCGATAGCGGTAGCGCCGCCAGACGGCGGAGAAACGGGCGTCGAATCCCGCCGGAGCGAGGGAGGAACGGGTGACGGTCACATCCGGGTAGGCGCCGAGCACCCCGCGCATCCGCGCCGCGATGCTGCCCGCCGGGTCCTCGGCGGCGCGGCCGTGCCGCGCCTGGATCCGTGCCCACTGCGCGTCGTCGAGGTCGACGTGCGCCACCTGCCCGCTCGCATGCACGCCGGCATCGGTACGGCCGGCCACGACGAACCGCACGTCGGAGCCGACGATCCGGGCGAGCGCCGCCTCCAGCGTCCCCTGCACGGTGCGGAGTGTCGGCTGCGTGGCCCACCCGCGGAAATGGGTGCCGTCGTAGGCGATGTCGAGCCGGATGCGCACGAGGCCAGCCTAGGACAGCCACGCGCGCATCCTGCGTCTCAGATGCCCCCGTCGACCGAGCGGATCATCGCGCCCGGCTCCTCCGGCACCATCACCTGGGTCTCGCGGTTCAGGCTCTCGCCACGGAAGAACCGCTTCGACCGCGGGAAGAGGTACCAGAGGAACATCAGGACCAGGCCGATCGCCAGCGAGCCGATGCCGATCACGAACGTGCCGCCGATCCCGAAGAGCACGGTATAGCCGTAGTCCACGTCCCACATGTCGATCGCCGACTGGACGAACGCCCCCGTCAGCAGCAGCGCACCGAGCAGCGGGAAGATCCCCTTGAAGAACAGGTCGCGGGCGGAGCGGCGCAGGTCGGCCCGGAAGTACCAGACGCAGGCGAAGCCGGTGATCGCGTAATAGAAGGCGATGGCGAGTCCCAGCGACAGGATCGAGTCCTGCAGGATGTTGTCGCTGATCAGCGTCATGCCGACGTAGTACAGCGAGGCGACGACGCCCATGACGATGGTCGAGAACGAGGGCGTCTTGTAGACCGGGTGCACGTCCTTGAACTTCGCCGGGAGCGCGCGATAGACACCCATCGCGAGCGTGCCGCGGGCGGTCGGGAGGATCGTCGTCTGAGTGGACGAGATCGCCGAGATGATGACCGCGACCACCAGCACCCAGCCGAACGGACCGAGCAGGCCGTCCTTGATGGCGAGGAAGAAGTCGTCGGCGTTGGCCTCGTTGCCGAGCCCGGTGCCGTCCTCACCCAGACCGGCGTACATCATCGCGGCGATCGTCACGGCGACGTAGGTCACCAGGAGGATGACGCAGGTGAGCACCGCGGCCCGTCCGGGGATGCGCTTCGGGTCCTTCGTCTCCTCGTTCAGGGCCAGGCACGTGTCCCAGCCCCAGTAGATGAAGAGCGCGAGGAGGATGGCCTCCGTGAAGCCCGACCAGTCGGTGAACCCGAACGGGTTCAGCCACTCCCACGAGAACGGGGTGGCGTCGGGGGCGTCGCCCGTGAAGAACTGCCAGAGGGCCGTGACGACGAAGATCGCGAGCGCGAGGTACTGGATCGCGAGGAGCACGTTCTGGATGCGCTCGCCGATCTCGACGCCGCGCCAGCTCACCCACGTCATCGCGGCGATGAAGAGGACGGCCACGACCACGACCCGCCAGTCGTTGTTCTCCAGGTCCTGACCGAGCAGCGACCAGAAGTACACGGAGGCGATCTGCGCGAGGTTCGCGAGCACGACCATTCCGGCGACCGCGACCCCCCAGCCGCCCATCCACCCCACCCACGGCCCGAAGGCCTTGGTGCCCCAGGTGAAGGTGGTCCCGCAGTCGGGCACGGCGTTGTTGAGCTCGCGGTAGGCGAAGGCGATCAGCAGCATCGGCACGAAGGCGATGATGAACGCGATCGGCGCCTGCGCGCCGACGGCGAGCACGACGAAGCCGAGCGTTGCGACGAGCGAGTAGACCGGGGCCGTGGAGGCCAGGCCGATGACGGTGGATCCCCACAGGCCGAGCGTGCCTGCTGCCAGGCCCTTGCCGTCGGGACGTTCGAGGTGGATGGGCGTCGTTGCCATGCTCAGAACAGTAGGGCTGACCGCGGGATCCCGTCAATAGTTTTCATCCCGCGACGGATTCCATATGTCGTTGCGCGATCAGCGAAGGATTCCGTAGTTCATTCCCGACCGAGCATTCCGTCCGCGTGTGCAGCCACCCACTCCATCAAGGGGAGCATCCGCTCCATCAGGTCGCGCCCGAGAGGCGTGAGGCTGTACTCGACGTGCGGCGGCACGGTCGGCAGCGATTCGCGGTGCACCAGGCCGTCGTCGGTGAGCGTGCGGAGGGTGGAGGCCAGCATCTTCTCGCTGATCCCATCCACCTCGCGCCGGAGCTCACCCCAGCGCCGCGTGCCGTCGGAGAGGCTCGAGAGCACGAGAACGCCCCACTTGCTCATGATGTGGTCCAGAACAATGCGCGTGCCGCAGCCCTGGTCGAAGAGAGCGGGTTGCGAACCGCGGATCTGCGCAAAACTCACCGTCACGTGGGTACCTTACCAAAAAGTGGGTACCCTCCCGCCGGAATGTCAGGCCCCGCCCCGGTGGTTGTCCGGGGTGTCAGCAACGAAAGGACCCCCATGACCATCCTCGTCACCGGTTCCACCGGTCACCTCGGCCGCCTCATCATCGCCGCGCTCCTCGACCGCGGTGTCGACCCGCAGGCGATCCGCGCCGGCGCTCGCGACGTCGCCAAGGGCTCCGACCTCGGCGTCCCGGTCGTGCACCTGGACTACACCGACCCGGCCTCGGTCACGGCCGCGGTCGACGGCGTCGACACCGTCGTGCTCGTCTCCGGCTCCGAGGTGGGGCAGCGCGTCGCGCAGCATCGGGTGGTCATCGACGCCGCCACGGACGCCGGCGTGTCGAAGCTCATCTACACGAGTGCTCCGAAGGCCACAACGAGCGCTCTCGTCCTGGCTCCCGAGCACAAGGCCACCGAGGAGCTCATCGCGGCGGCGGGCCTCCCCGCCGTGATCCTCCGCAACAACTGGTACACCGAGAACTACGCGGCTGATCTCGCTCGTGCCGCGGAGACCGGCACGCTCAGCGCCGGGACCGGGGACGGCCGCGTCGCCTCCGCCAGCCGCAAGGACTTCGCCGAGGCGGCGGCCGTCGTCGCCACCGAGGACGGCCACATCGGCGCGGTGTACGAACTGGCCGGAGACGTCGCCTGGACCTACGCCGACCTGGCGACCGCGATGTCCGAGGTCACGGGACGCGAGGTCTCCTTCCTGCCGCTGTCCGCCGACGAACAGTTCGCCGCGCTCCGGGCCGCCGGCCTCGACGAGGGTACCGCCGGGTTCGTCGTCGCGCTCGACGCGGGCATCCGCGACGGGGCGCTTGCCGACACCGACGGCACGCTGCGGCGCCTCATCGGCCGCCCGACGACGCCGCTCGTCGAGGGCCTCCGCGCCCTGGTGTGAGCGGAGGGGCGCTGCCGACGGCGGTCACGGTCGGCGGCGCTCCCCCGGGACCGGCTCGCCGGCGCTCTGCACGTAGGCCACGGTCAGCGTGAGGCTCGTGCGGTGCAGACCGGCCGCTCGCAGCACGGCGTCCACGGCGTCGCGGGCGTGCCGGAGCGTCGCGACGCTGCTCACCCGCCCGTCGACCCCGATCGAAGCACCCACCGCGACGCCGTCCACGCCGACCGCGACCGACACGAGCGGGTCGGCTGCGTGCGGGCCTCCCCAGGCCGCCGCACCCGCGCGGACGAGGTTCGAGACGAGCGACGCGGACCGGTAGACGCCGCGGACGCCCGAGCACGAGCGCAGCGCCGACTCGATCCGGAACGCGAGGTCCGCGCGGGCTTCCTTCGTCAGCTCTGCCTCGCTCATCAGGCCCCCTCCCTGACGTCGGTGATCGCGACATCGATCCCGACGACCTGCAACTCGGTATGACGACGCAGCCGGGTATCCACCTCCGCGCGCAGCCGATCGGCCGCGCTGCGGATCGGATCGCCGAGGCGCACGCTCGCATCGATCGCCGCACGCACCGGGGCCCCTGGCACGGTGACGTCGCCGTGCAGCCGACAGCGGCCCACCAGCACTCCGGGAACGGCCTCCTCTGCGGCACGGACCAGTCCGCGCACGGCCCCTTCGGTGATCGCCAGCTCCACGCCCGGATCGTCGGAGGCGAACGGGATGCGTCGTCCCGCCTGCGCATCCATCGCGATGCCACTGAGAACGCGCTCGACCCAGCTCTCGTCCGCGGGTGGGGCCGCTGCCGCGTCTTCGTCCATCAGTGCGCTGCCGAGCCCGCGCAGTCGCTCCAGGGCGTCGAGGGCGAGCTGGCACCCCGGCGATTCCTCGATCGTGAGGTCTTTCGGGGTGCGCCCGGCGTCCAGGTAGTCGCTGAGCTCCTCGATCGTGTGCCCGTCCAGGTCGTCGGGCTCCAGGCCGAGGCGGCGCAGCTCGTCGTGCTCGTTGTGGTCGGTCATCGCCACGCCTCCATCCGCGTGATCAGGAATCGTCGCGCGCGGGACAGCAGCCCGCGCACCGTGCTGACGGGGATGCCGAGTTCCTCGGCGATCTCCTCGTAGCTGTACTCGCCCAGCTCGCGCAGCACCCAGCACTCCCGCTGCGCCTCCGGCAGTTCGTTCAGGGCGGCTCCCAGGGCCGCCACGCCCGCCCGCGCCTCGACGACCGCGTCCGGCGCGGCCTGCGGCGGCGCCGGACGGTCGAGCTCGTCGACGTCGAGCGCCGGTCGCGTCCGACGCAGCCGGTCCACCGCCTTCCGGCTCACGATCCGCATGAGCCAGCTCTTGACCTTCGCAGGATCCTCGAGCTCGCCGAACCGCTGCCACGCGGTCACGAACGCATCCTGCACGATGTCGTCGACCTCGGCGGACGCGTTGAGCATCCGCTGCGTGTAGGCCCTCATCATCGGCGTGTACCTGCGTACGAGCACCGCGAACGCGGCGACGTCGCCATCCATCGCCCGGCCGGCGACGATACCGTCCCCCGCCTGCTCCAGCGCCTCACCCCAGCGGTCGGCTGCCATTCCCCCACCCCTCGTTCACGGTTCTCCAGGCGTTCGGAGCCTGCGCCGCATCGGATCGGAGTGACCCGGTGCGCGGGGGAGGAGACGCCCCCACAGGCGTCTCCTCCCGCTCCGTCACTTGGTGAACGTGTCCTTGACATCCTCGGCCGCGTTCCTGACGTCGCCCTTGGCCTGCTCCGCCTTGCCCTCGGCCACGAGCTTGTCGTTGTTCGTGACCTCGCCCACGACTTCCTTGGCCTTGCCCGCCACCTTCTCCGCGGCGGCCTTGATCTTGTTCTCCGCGCCCATGGCGCCTCCTTTCCTCACACGACCCCGACGGTCGAGGTCGACATCCGTGCGGCAGTCCGTTCGTTCGGTGCCGCGGTCTGGTCAGCGGCGAGCGCGCGCCGCATCCGCTGCCGTGAGCGGAAGAGCTCTCGCCAGCCACGGTCGGCGATGTGCACGACGAGCGGCATGCGGGTGCCGGTCAGGGCGTCCCACTCCTGCGCCACCGCGTCGACGGCCGCGAGCACGGCGCCGAGCGCCGCGCCCTGGCGCGGGGTCACCACGACGCCGAGGGCGACCTCACGACCGACCTTCCGGCTGGTCACCCGCGCCGTCAGCACGTCCGCGCGCTCCGAAAGGGGCGCTGCGAGAAGTTCCTCCGCGACACTCCGGTCGACGGCGGTCGCGCCCCGCTCGCCGACGAGGCGGAGAACGGTGCGTTCGCGCCGCGGCCGACGGGTGAGCAGGAACGCCGCGAGCAGCAGCACCAGCAGCACAGCGACCGCGAGTCCCACGATCGCCCACAGCGGCACGAAGCCGGTGCCGGGGATGTCGAGACCCCGTGCCCCTGACCACGCCACGAGGGCGTCGGCCAGAGCGAGCGCATCGTCGACGACGGCCGGGAGCGCCCCCGCATTCCGGAGCCCCGTGGCGAGGAGGGCACCGCCCCCGCAGAGCAGGAGCACACCTCCCCCCAGGAGCACGGTCCGGTTCGCCATCGTTCCTGCCGATGTCATGCGATCACCCCTTCCCGGGCCACGTGAACCCGTGGCGAGAGCCGGAAGCCGGCTTCGTCCAGCACCCGGAGGGCCGCTTCCTCGGCGGTCGCCGCATCCACCGGCACACCGCTGGTCGGCGTGACCCTGATCAGTGCCGAGCGACGTGCCACGGTCACGCTCACCTGACCGCGCGGCACTCCGATCCGCCGCGCGACACCGTCCGCGAGCGCGTCGGCGAGCACGCCGTCGTCGATCACGAGGGCCGCTCGGGCGTCGAGGCGTGTGCGCCTCGCGCGCCGCCCGGGCACCAGGGCGAGCCCGACGAGGACCACAGCCAGGGCCAGGAGCACGGCCCCGACCGCGATCAGGGCCGCCGGGGACTGAACGATCGCCGCGGCGGGGGCGAGCCACTCCGCGGCCTGCGCGCGGAACCCTGCGTCGAGGGTCGAGGCGAGCACTCCCGCCAGCAGGACCAGGGCGATCGCCGTCAGCAGGAGCGCGAGAGTGATCGCCGGGCCTCGGCGCGTGGCCCTGGCCTCGCGACGGAGCAGCCGCCTCGATACCGCCGTGTTCATCGTCATGCCACTCTCCTCTCGCTCTCGCGCCGGACTCCGGCGAAGCGCACGTCCACGGCCGCCACCCGACGAGCCGCCAGCTCCCGCATGCCCCGCATCACGGCGTCGCGCACGGCATCCGCCCGAACCCTCACGTCACCGTCCCCACGGTTCCCGAGGAGGACGGGGACCACGACGGACACCCGCAGGTCGCCGCGACGGTCCGTGAGCTCGACGCTCACGTCGTCGGCGCCGACCCGAGCGGCATCCTGGACGATCCCCGTGGTGAGCCGATGCAAGGCGCGGGCCTCGACGACCGTGGCCCCCGCCACGGCCGTCGATCCCCCGGTCGGTGCGGCGCTCATGAGGACGACCGCCGCCCCCGCACCACGTCGGCGAGCGCCCGTACGTCCAGGCGACCGTCGGCGATGCGGCCGGCGACCCCGCCGACGAGCATCGCGAGGGCGACGAGCAGGAACGCCCAGAAGCCCCAGACGATCCAGGTCAGCGCGAGCACCGTCGCCGCAGCTCCGCCGATCACCGAGGCGTTCACTGGACTCGCGCCTCCGGGGCGTCGTCGTCCTCGGAGGGGATGTGCACGTCGTTGACGGTCACGTTCACCTCGGCGACGTCCATGCCCACGAGCTCCACCATGGCCCGGTGGATCGCAGCGCGGACCTGGTCGGCGACCTTCTGCAGCGAGACCGGGTACTCCGCCACGATCGTGACGTCGACGGCCACCTGCGTCTCGCCGACCTCGACGCTGATCCCCTGCGCCAGGTCGGTCGTGTTGAGCGCGTCGCGGATCGCGCCCATCATGCGGGCGGCGCCGCCGCCGAGCGCGTAGACGCCGTCGACCTCTCGCGCCGCGATGCCGGCGATCTTCGCGACCACCGCGTCCTCGATCGTGGTCTTCCCCGCCGCTCCCTGCGACGCCGGAACGACCTGAGCCTTGGGCTGGGTGCCCCCAGTCACGTTCGCCATCTCAAGCTCCTTCATCCGTGTGTCCGCGCCGTTCGGGCGCGGGCCGTGTTCTCACGACACCACTAAGACGTACGGGGAGCACAGGATGTCACAAACTTCTTTCGACGAATTTCTTCCGCACCAATGTGCGCGGGCTTTCAGTGCACTCCAAGGTTGAAAGTGCAAAATTGCACTCTATGGAGAACAGTGCAGAATCCACGCGTGAGCGGCGGAAGCGCCGGACCACGCGCGCGCTCACCGAGGCCGCGCGACGCTTGACCACGGAGCGCGGCTTCGCCGGCTTCACGGTCGAGGAGCTGTGCGCCGACGCCGGGGTCTCTCGACGGACGTTCTTCAACTACTTCGAGAGCAAGGAGAACGCGGTCTTCGGTTTCGCCGTCGTCGACTCGCGACAGGAGGAGCTCGAAGCGGACTTCCTCGAACGCGACGGCGACCTCCTGGACGACTTCGTGCTGCTCACGGTCGAGCGCTTCGCCCTCTACGACCCGATCGAGCATGCTGCCGAGCTCTTCGCCGTCATCGAGCAGGAGCCCCGGTTGCTGCGCGCGGCCTTCGAGCAGCAGGAGAAGCACGAGCGCCGCGACATCGCCCTCGTCGCCCGCCGGATCGGCGAGGACGCCGACGCGGAGCTCCGGGCAGAGGTGCTCGTGCATTCCGTCGGCGCGCTCGTCCGTCTCTGCATGGAACAGCTGCTGCACCACCACTCCACCGAGCCGTTCGCCGACCTGATCACCCGCCGGCTGCGCCTCGCGCGTGGCCTCTACTCCCCCTCACAGAAAGCCCCCTGATGTCAGCCACCGCCACCGCGGACGCCCCCTTCCTCCTCACGAAGCGCCGCATCTGGATCATCTTCAGCGCCCTGATCGCGGGCATGCTGCTCGCGAGTCTCGACCAGACCATCGTGTCGACCGCGATGCCCACCATCGTCGGCCAGCTCGGCGGCGTCGACCATCAGGTCTGGATCACCACCGCCTACCTGCTCGCGACCACCATCGTGATGCCGATCTACGGCAAGTTCGGCGACGTGTTGGGCAGGCGATCGCTGTTCCTCGTCGCGATCGCCCTGTTCACGCTCGCCTCCGTCGGCTGCGCGTTCGCGACCGACTTCTGGATGTTCGTCGTCTTCCGCGCCCTTCAGGGTCTCGGCGGCGGAGGGCTCATGATCCTGTCGCAGGCGATCATCGCCGACATCGTGCCGGCCAACGAGCGCGGCAAATACATGGGTCCCCTCGGCGCCGTGTTCGGCCTCTCGGCCGTTGCCGGTCCCCTGCTCGGCGGCTTCTTCGTCGACCACCTGACCTGGCAGTGGGCGTTCTACATCAACATCCCGGTCGGCATCGCCGCCTTCCTCATCGCCCTCGTGGCGCTGAAACTCCCCAGCAAGAAGGCGGAGAAGCCGATCGACATCCTCGGTGTGGTCTTCCTGTCCGCGGCCACCACCTGCCTCATCTTCTTCACCGACTTCGGCGGCGACGCCGCCTTCGGCTGGGACTCGCTCGCGACCTGGGCCTGGGGCGCCGGACTCGTGGTGTCGGCGACGGCGTTCGTCATCACCGAGTCACGCGTGCAGGACCCGATCATCCCGCTCAGCCTGTTCCGCAACCCGATCTTCGTGAACGCCACTGCCATCGGCCTCGTGCTCGGCATCGGCATGTTCGCCGCGATCGGTTTCGTCCCGACGTTCCTGCAGATGTCGTCCGGCACGTCGGCAGCCGCCTCCGGCCTGCTGATGATCCCGATGATGGTCGGCCTCATGGGGACCTCGATCTTCTCGGGGATCGCGATCTCGAAGACGGGGAAGTACAAGATCTACCCGATCCTCGGCACGATCATCACCGGTGTCGCGATGGTCGCCATGACCACGCTGTCGGCGCAGACGCCGATCTGGCTGATCTGTGCGTTCCTCTTCGTGTTCGGCGCCGGACTCGGGCTCATCATGCAGGTCGTCGTCCTCGTGGTGCAGAACGCCGTCCCGGCGGGCGAGATCGGCACCGCCACGAGCACGAACAACTACTTCCGCGAGGTCGGCGCCTCGCTGGGGACCGCGGTGTTCGGCACGATCTTCACCACGCGGCTGACCGAGAACCTCCTCGGGGTGTTCGCGGGCGCCGGAGCCTCCCCGGATGCCGCGTCCGAAGCGGCATCCACGATCGACCCCGCGACGTTGAACAGCCTGCCGGACGAGGTGCGCGACGGCATCGTCACCGCCTACGCGGATGCCCTCGCTCCCGTGTTCTGGTACCTCGTGCCCTTCATCGCCCTCGCGCTGATCCTGTCGCTCTTCCTCAAGCAGATCCCGCTGTCGGATCAGGCGGGTCTCGTCGCCCGCGGCGAGGCGATCAGCGGTGAGGAAGCTGAACGGCTGGAGGCGGAGCTCCGCGGGGCGAGCCGTGCGGACGCGTCAGGACGCACGGACGCCGAGCCGGGAGAGACCGGCTCGGCGTCCTCAGGGCGGTAGTCCGCGTCAGGGGAGGTCGGCGACGTCGACGTCGTCCTCCCCCTCGCCCGTCGAAGGCAGGTCGTCGGGCTCGGGGTCGTGGTCGGTGGTGACGAAGTCGGGGTCGACGCCGACGGCCTCGATCTCCTCCTGGTTGTCCTGGCTGTTCGACGTGTCAGACATGGCGCCTCCTGACGTTGGGGATTCGGACCGCCAGTCTGCGCGGACGCACGGCCTCCCGCAGAGGGGGTTGACACGGCGTGTCGCAGGCCGAGCGCCCGCCCGCCCGATACGGAGCCGCCACACTGGAGGTGTCCAGTCCTTTCCCGTCGAGGAGCATCCGTGATCGAGACCGCCCCGCACCGTTCCGCCTGGCAGAACTTCTGGGACCGCGGGGGGTGGTGGCGTGCGCTCCTGCTCGCCGCCGTGTACTACGGGCTCTATCAGGCGCTCTCGCTCGCGTTCCTGCCGCTGTCCGCCCGGGTCGACGACCCCAACAGCGCCGCGGGCGTCCTCGTCTATGACACCCTGCCGATCCTCGTCGGCGGCCTGCTGCTGGTCGCCTTCATCGCATCGGTCCGGTGGTGGCGACCGGTCTTCGGTCGCCAGCCGATCCGCGGAGCCGGGTGGATGTGGGTCGCGATCGCGGCAGTGCTGGTGTTCAACATCCTCCGCTTCCTCACGGTCGACTACGGTCGCGTCGGGCTGGACGTGGTCGCGACATGGCTGCTCGCGGGACTCGCCATCGGCTTCGCGGAAGAGGTTCTCACTCGCGGACTCGTCGTGAAGCTGATGCGCGATGCGGGCGCGCGCGAGCTCGTCGTCGCGGTCGTCTCGGCGGCGGTCTTCGCCGCTCTCCATGCGGGGAACCTGTTGACCGGGCAGGACCTGCTGCCGACGGCGTTCCAGCTCGTCTACACCTTCGCGTTCGGCATCTGCATGTACCTCGCGCTCCGCGTCACGGGGACGATCATCGCCCCGATCCTCCTCCACGCGAGCACCGACCCGAGCATCTTCCTGCAGACGCTGTACCCCGCCGAGGGTGGGCTCACGGCCGTCGCGGGTCTCGGCAACATCGTCGTGATCGTCGCGGGTCTCGTGCTGATGATCTTCATCCGCGGTCGGGTCGGGGCCTCCGAGCGGGGATCGTTCGCCCCGCAGCGCTGACGGCGCGGGGCCGCCTCCTGGCGACCTCCGGAGACGACAAAACCCCCGGAAGGTTCCGGGGGTTTTTCATCTGTAGCAGGAGCGGGGCTTGAACCCGCGACCTCACGATTATGAGTCGTGCGCTCTCACCAACTGAGCTACCCTGCCGCACGGCATCCGCATCGCAGATGCGAACTCCGAGCCCCGAGTCAGGATTGAACTGACGACCCCTTCCTTACCATGGAAGTGCTCTGCCACTGAGCTATCGGGGCGTGCTGCCCCTCGCGGGGCAACCACACGAGAATACCATCACTGTGGCGTCCTCATGAAATCGAGACGGTCACTCCTCTGAGGTCAGCGACGAGCGTCCGGCGTTCTTCTTGAGCCACGGCATCGGGTCGATCGTCGTCCCGTTGACGATGAGCTCGAAGTGCAGGTGCGCGCCGTAGGAGCGGCCGGTGTTGCCGGTCTTGCCGACGATGTCGCCGACCTTGACGGTGTCGCCCGCCTTGACCTGCAGCGAGCCGTACTGCATGTGCGAGTAGTGGCTCGTGATGACGGACCCGTCGACGACGTGGTCGATGTACACCGTGACGCCGTAGGCGCCGCCCTGCTCGGTGGCGATGCGGACCGTACCGTCGGCGATGGCCTGGATGGGCGCGCCGTTGCCGGGCACGAAGTCGATGCCCTCGTGGAGGCGCCCGCTGCGCATGCCGTAGCCGTAGCTCATGCCGACGCCGACGAGGAAGGGCCACTGGATCGCGGCGTCCGGGTCGTTGGTGAAGATCTCGCCCGAGTAGTTGATGCCCTGCTCCGCGGCGACCTCGGCGAGCGAGACCGTGCTGAAGTTGTCGGCGCGGGACAGCGGCTCGTTCTGCACACCGGACGGGGCGACGAACGCCTGGATCTCCTCGTCCGCCGAACCGGCCGCGTCGGCGGCGGCCGACGTGACGAGGGAGGTCGAGGCGAGAGAACCGCCCTGAGCAGCAGCGACCGCCTCGGCGGGCAGGGTCATGGACACGGCCAGGAGGCCGGCGAGCCCCATGGCGCCGACGGTGGCACCGGCAGCCAGGGCCTTGCGGATGCTGCGGGTGCGGCGCGGGCCGACGGCGCCAAGGGCCGCGGTGTCGATCTTCGGCGCCGCCTGCGGTGTGGCGCTCGCGGTGAAGGCCGAGCGGCGAGGGGCCGACGAGGTCGGGATGGAGCCGGTGTTGCGGAAGGCCCGGGAGGCCCGCTCGAAGGCGTCGCCATCGGCGTCCGCCTCGGCGGCGAAGGGCTCGGAGGCCGGTGCGATGTCCTCGACAGGGACGGTGTCCGCGGCCTTCTCGACGATCTCCGCGACGACGGACGCGGCGGGGACGTCGGCGATGACCGGCGGCGCGACCGCGATGAACGGCTCTCCGGGCGCGACCGGCACCGGGGGGATGTCGGCCTGCCGCTGACGCGCGGCACGGCGGGAGAGCGGGATGACGGCGGAGAGGGCGACCACAGTCTCCGCGTCAGCGAGCGGCGCCGTCGACCCGCTCGCCGAGGCCTCGGAGGCCGCAGTGCGAGGACGGCTGGACCGACGCGTGGGCGCAGCGGCAGCCTGGGGGTTCTCGAAGGGCAAAACTAATCTCTCGGTCGTTCGTGATGCTCGGGGGCGCAATGACAACTCTCACCTTCGGGTGGTGAAAGTAACGATCGGGTAAACACTACCCGGATCCACCTGGGAAAGCCATGGATCGATCAGTGTTTTTCCTCATCGAGGATATCGCGAAGTCGGTCGTGGACTGTCACCCCGCCCGCGATGAGGAAGGGGCGAGGCGATCCCCGGTCGATCCGGCTGACCCGTCCGCCTGCTTCCTGCACCAGCAGGGCACCCGCGGCGAGGTCCCACGGCTTCAGCCCCCGCTCGAAGTACCCGTCCAGCCGCCCCGCGGCGACGTAGGCCAAGTCCAGGGCCGCCGAACCCATGCGGCGGAGATCGCGAGCCATGGGCATCACCCGGCGGACGGTGCTGAGGTCGCCGTCGTGGGTCGCCGGGTCGTAGCCGAATCCGGTCGCCAGGAGTGCGCCGGCGTCGGTCACCTCGGTTACCGCGAGACGAACCCCGTCGAACCAGGCGCCGTGACCGCGCGCGGCGGTGAAGGTCTCTCCCACCGCGGGCGCGTGGACGGCGGCGGCCAGCGCCTCCCAGGCATCGGGTTCGGGAGGACCGCTGACGGCCGCGATGCTCACGTTGTACGCCGGGATGCCGTAGGCGTAGTTCACCGTGCCGTCGATGGGGTCGACGACCCACGTGATGCCACTGTCGCCGCTCGCTGCGCCCGACTCCTCTCCGAGGAATCCGTCAGCCGGTCGGGCCGCGTGCAGCCGTTCGCGGATGAGCGCCTCGACCTCGCGATCGGCGTCGGTCACGATGTCGGCGAGAGTGGACTTCGTCGCGGCCAGGCGGACGCCCTCGCGTCGACGGGTCCGGGCGAGCGCCCCCGCCTCCTCGGCGATCTCGGTCGCCAGCGCGCTGAGCTCGAGGGGATCGGTCACGGCGTCGGGTGCGACGGTGCGGGCGGCGGCGGCGGGAAGGCCGGGGGCTCACCCTGCGAGGGTGCAGCGGGCTGCGGCGGGGGCCGGCTGCGGCGGGACCGGAGGCGCCGACGTCGGCTGCGGAGGCGCGGGGTCTGATGGCGCAGGCGGTACCGGTCCCGGAGCCGGAGGAGCAGCGAAGTCGGGAAGGACGGGAGCGGCCGGAGCGATGGGCGCCGTCGCCGCGGGGAACGCCGGGGTGGGCGCTTGACCGAGGGCAGGCGGCGCCGTCGACGGGTAGCCGGTGTAATAGGCGTTCCAGTCGGGGCTCCCGTCGGGGAGGACCGGGAGCGGCGTGATCCCGTCCGCGTACGTGGGCCAGGACGCCGCGGAGGCGGCCGGCAGCGCGGCGGGGGCCTTCTTCGGGGCGAACAGGGCGTTCAGCAGCGGGATCAGCGTGGTGCCGACGGCGACGAGGATCGTGAGCGCGACGACGATGCGCCAGTACAGCTCGGTGTAATCGAAGGTGTTCGGGAAGGCGAGGAAGAACACGAGCAGCGCGACGAGGGCGCCGAGGAAGACGATCGTCACGATGTGGATCACCTTCGTGAAGGTCGTCACGTGGCGCTGCGCCGCACGGGTGAACAACCGCACATGGAGCAGCGCGAGCTGCAGGATCCCGATCACGAGCAGCAGCTGGAAGAAGCGCTCCGCCCCGAAGTAGAGGCCGTCTTCCGGGAGCCAGATCTTGACGAGCCCGACGAGGAGCGCGATGACCCAGGTCACCATGCTCGCGAGCTGGAGCCAATCGGGCCGGTTCGGCGCGAGGCCCGCCTCGAGGATGGCGATGCCTGCGAAAGCGGCCAGCAGGAGGATGGTGAGGAAGGCCCGTCCGATGAGTCCGTTCTGATCACCGACCAGGACCCACACGACGCAGACGAGGGCGGCGGCGATCAGGGCACCGATGGCGACCCACAGCGACCCCCTGATGAGCAGCGACATGTTCTTCTTCTCACCCTGCGGCTGCGGCCGGGCGATGTCCGGTTGGGACATGGGGTTCCTCTCGTCGAGCGGCGATGCCTTCATCCTGCCACGCGCGGGCCCTCTCGTTCGGGGTTCCTTCAGGGGTCTGGAAGATCGCGAAGCGACCGCGCTCTGGGGAGGACGAGTCAGCCGGCCTTCTTCGCGGACGCGGCGGCGAAGGCCGCGACCCGCGCCTGAGCGTCCGGGGTCTCCAGGGCGGCACCGATGGACCGGGCCTCCTCGCTCAGCTGCTCCGCGAACGAGCGCTCGGGCTGGGACCGCACCAGACGCTTGGCCTGACCGTACGCATCGGCGGCTCCGGCGAGCCAGAACCGCGCGATCTCCTCGGCGCGCGCACGCACTCGGTCGGCTTCCGTCCTGCCGTCCTCACCCTCCACGACCTCCGCCACCAGCCCCCAGTCGAGGGCCTCCGCAGCGGAGAGCAGCCGGTCCTGCAGCACGAGCTGGAGGGCGCGACGCTGGCCCACGGCACGCGCGAGCTGGGCCGACACGGAGAGGTCAGGCGTGAGGCCGATGTTCGCGTACAGGCTTCCGAGCTGCGACCGTGACCCCACGACCGCGTAGTCCGTGGCGAGCAGGATGCCGAGTCCGCCGCCGGCCGTCGTGCCATGCGCCGCGGCGACCACGGGCACGCTCGACTCCGTGAGCGCGCGGATACCGGTGTTGATGACCTCCGCGAGCGCGGTGATCTCCGCCCCGGACGACCCCATGGTCGTCGCCATGTCGATCACATCGCCGCCCGCGCAGAACGCCGGTCCCGCCGCGTCGATGAGGATGGCCTGCACGTCGTCCCGCGACGTCGCCTCGACCGTCGCATCCCGCCAGGCGTAGGCCAGGTCGGCGTTGAAGGCGTTGAGACGGGTCGGACGGTTGAGCGTCAGCCGCGCCATCCCCTCGTCGACGGCGAACAGGATGGCATCACTCATGGCTTCTCCTTCGAGCACAGGCGGATGCCTCCAGGCTAGTCGCGCTCAGGCGCCCTCCCAGACGCGCGCGACGAACCGCTCCATGCGCCGCCGGGTGCCGTCGAGCCGGAAGTCCACCTGACCGGCCGCTCGGATCTCATTCGGTGCGAGCGGGTGCGCCAGACGCACGTTCTCGTGGCAGGACAGATCGGCGCAGATGTAGGTGCCGACCGAGTCTCCGCGCTCCCCCGCCTCCCCCGCACGCCGCGCCGCGAACAGCGAGACCTGGTTCCCCGGCTGCATCGTGTGGCAGATGTTGCACATGCCGGAGCGACCGCGACCGGGCTCCGACGCCCGCAGCACCACACCGACCACGCGCCCCTCGTGCGGGATGAGGACGTAGCCGCGCTTACCGGCGCTCGGGTCACGCCAGGCGAAGAAGTCGAGGTAGTCCCAGTCCACGAGGAGGAAGTCGTGCGGCATCTCCATGACGCGCAGCTCTTCGGCGTCCGCGTTCACGAACGAGGCCCGGACGTCGGCTTCGGTGAGAGGTCGCATCGCTCCAGTCTAGGAACTCGGCGCGGAGGTGAGGCCGGGAACGGGAGAAGCCCCCGCGAGCGGGGGCTTCCGTGGTGGCGAGTGAGGGATTCGAACCCCCGAAGTCGAAGACGGCTGATTTACAGTCAGATCCCTTTGGCCACTTGGGTAACTCGCCAGAGCGCACCCGCCCGACTTGAACAGCCAACCGGGGGCACGAAGAACAATCATACCTGTCGGATGCGGGCGCGAGAAATCGAGGCGTCAGCTCCCGTAGACGCCTCGGTCGGCGGCGGCCAGTGACTCCGGCGTGCGCAGCAGTCCGCCCTCGGCGCGGCAGGTCGCCGCGGCCACATCCATGGCCCGCTCCAGCAGTGCCGCCCACTCTTCGGCCGTCTCCGGGGTGCCGTCCACCAGCCCGGCGGCGACGGCGGCGAGCGTCGCATCCCCCGCGCCCACGGTGTCGACCACACGACCCGGCAGCGCGGAGATGGGCGCGGAGACCGATCCGGTGTCCGTCTCGAGCACCGCACCGTCCGCCCCGGCCGTCGCGAGCACCGCGGTGACTCCCAGGTCCCGGAGCCGCGCGCGGAGGGCATCGAGGTCGCCGTCATAGAGCACGTCCGCATCGTCGGCGCCGACCTTCACGAGGTGTGCGTGTGCGGCGAGCTGCTCGAAGCCGCGGACGAACTGCTCACGGTCGCTCAGCATCCCCGTGCGCGGATTCGGATCGATCGCCAGCCGTGCGCCCTCTACCGCACTCGCGAGGGCAGCGACCTCCGCCGGCACATCGAAGGGGAAGCAGCTCACGGCGACGATATCCGCCTCGGCGATCGCCGCCCTGCCCTCCTCCGAGTACCGGATCGTGCGCTCCTGGGCCGCGCGGTTGAAGACGTAGCTCGGCTCACCGTTCGCCGCCCGGGTCACGACCGCCCGCGACGACCCATGCGGCGCCGCACTCGCGATCAGCCGCACGCCGTGGTCCGCGAGGTACTCGCGGATGTGCGCCCCGGCGACGTCCTCCCCCACCATCGCGATGAGCGTCGTGGGGATTCCGAGCCGCCGCAGCCCCACCGCCACGTTCAGGGCCGCACCGCCGACGAACTCACGGACGCCGCTCTCATCCCGGATCTCGTCGATCAGGGCGTCTCCAATGACGACGGCCGCGCCGCCGGGGGAAATCTCAGTGCTCACTCGCCGACCCTACCGCGCCCGTCCGCGGTCCGCGGCCCCCTGCGGAGCCGCGTGCACAACTCAGGAGATCATCGCCTGCACGCTGCCGCCAGGGCCCGAAGGCGGCGTGTCGCCACGGATCTCCTGAGTTATGAACACCCGAACGCGCCGAGGACGACGAAGGCCCCGGGCTGATGCCCGGGGCCTTCGTTCACTCACTCACACCTCAGTTGTAGGTACCGGGGGTGATGTCGTCCGTCGAGAACGCGTCGAAGTCGACGTAGCCGAAGTCGCCGTCCGCGTACGCGCCGTCGGATGCGAAGATCCGGTTCGGGTAGCGCTCGCTCTTGGCTTCCTCGGTGGCCTCGACCGTGACGTCGCGGTACTTCGAGAGACCGGTTCCGGCGGGGATGAGCTTTCCGATGATGACGTTCTCCTTGAGACCGACCAGCGGGTCGCGCTTGCCCTCCATGGCGGCCTGCGTGAGCACGCGGGTCGTCTCCTGGAAGGACGCAGCGGACAGCCACGACTCGGTCGCGAGCGACGCCTTCGTGATACCCATCAGCTCCGGGCGGCCGGACGCGGGGCGCTTGCCCTCGGCCACGGCCTCGCGGTTGATCTGCTGGTAGCGCTTCAGGTCGACCATCTCACCCGGCAGCAGGGTCGTGTCGGCGTGATCGACGACGGTGACCTTGCGGAGCATCTGGCGGACGATGACCTCGATGTGCTTGTCGTGGATCGGCACACCCTGCGAGCGGTAGACGCCCTGGACGCCACCGACGAGGTACTTCTGCACCTCACGGGCACCCATGACGCGCATGACCTCCTTGGGGTCGAGCGTGCCGACCTGCAGGGGCTGACCGACCGAGACGTGCTGGCCGTCCTCGACGAGGAGGGTGGCACGCTTCAGCACCGGGTAGACGACGGGCTCGTCGCCGTTGTCGGGCGTGAGGATGACCTTCTTGGCCTTCTCGGTCTCGTCGATCGTGATGCGGCCGTCGGCCTCGGCGATCGGCGACGCGCCCTTGGGGGTACGCGCCTCGAACAGCTCCTGCACACGGGGCAGACCCTGCGTGATGTCATCCGCCGACGCCGAACCACCGGTGTGGAAGGTACGCATCGTCAGCTGAGTACCGGGCTCACCGATCGACTGGGCCGCGATGATGCCGACGGCCTCGCCGATGTCGACGGTCTTGCCGGTCGCGAGCGAACGGCCGTAGCACTGCGCGCACACGCCGACGGCGGAGTCGCAGGTCAGGACCGAGCGGACCTTGATGGTCTCGACACCCGCGGCGACCAGCTTGTCGATGAGCACGTCGCCCACGTCGTCGCCGGCCGCGGCCAGGACCTCGCCCGACGCGTTGACCACGTCGGAGGCCAGCGTACGGGCGAACACCGAGTTCTCGACGTTCGCGTCGCGCACCAGCTCGCCCTGCGAGTTCGGAGCCGCGATCGGGAGCTCGAGGCCCTTCGACGTGCCGCAGTCCTCTTCGCGGATGATGACGTCCTGCGAGACATCCACCAGACGACGGGTCAGGTAACCCGAGTCGGCGGTACGCAGAGCGGTGTCGGCCAGACCCTTACGGGTACCGTGCGTCGCGATGAAGTACTCCGCCACCGACAGGCCCTCGCGGTACGAGGAGATGATCGGACGCGGGATGATCTCACCCTTGGGGTTGTTCACCAGACCACGCATACCGGCGATGTTCCGGATCTGCAGCCAGTTACCACGGGCGCCAGAGGAGACCATGCGGTTGATGGTGTTGTCCTCCGGGAAGTGCGCCTTCATCGCGGCCTGCACCTCGTCGGTCGCCTCGGTCCAGATCTTGATGAGCTCCTGACGACGCTCGGCGTCGGTCGTGAGGCCCTTCTCGTACTGGGACTGGACCTTCGCGGCCTGCTTCTCGTAGCCCGCGACGATCTCCGCCTTGTTCGGCGGGGTGAGGATGTCGCTCAGCGCGACGGTCACACCCGAACGGGTCGCCCAGTAGAAACCGGCATCCTTGATGCGGTCCAGCGTGGCGGCCGTCTCGACCTTGGGGTACTCCTCGGCCAGCTTGTTGACGATCTGCGACAGCTTGCCCTTGTCGGCCTGCTCGCGGACGAAGGGGTAGCCCTTCGGCAGCGCGTCGTTGAAGATCGCCTGACCGAGCGACGCGTCGACCAGACCGTGCTTCTCGTAGCCCTCGGGAGCCTCGCCCTCGAGGAAGGCCAGACCCGGGATACGGATGCGGACCTTCGCCTGCAGGTCGAGCGTGCCCTCGTCGTACGCGAGCTGCGCCTCGCCGACGGAGCCGAACGCACGACCCTCGCCCTTGGCGCCGGCCTTGACCGTCGTCAGGTGGTGCAGACCGATGATCATGTCCTGCGAGGGCAGGGTCACCGGACGACCGTCCGACGGCTTCAGGATGTTGTTCGACGCGAGCATCAGCACGCGGGCCTCGGCCTGAGCCTCGACCGACAGCGGCAGGTGCACGGCCATCTGGTCACCGTCGAAGTCGGCGTTGAACGCCGCGCAGACGAGCGGGTGCAGCTGGATGGCCTTGCCCTCGACGAGCTGCGGCTCGAACGCCTGGATGCCGAGACGGTGCAGGGTGGGTGCACGGTTCAGCAGCACCGGACGCTCGCGGATGATCTCCTCGAGCACGTCCCAGACCTCGGGACGGGTGCGCTCGACGGCGCGCTTCGCGGCCTTGATGTTCTGCGAGTGACCGAGGTCGATCAGGCGCTTGATGACGAACGGCTTGAAGAGCTCGAGCGCCATCTGCTTGGGCAGACCGCACTGGTGCAGCTTGAGCTGCGGGCCGACGACGATGACCGAACGGCCCGAGTAGTCGACACGCTTTCCGAGCAGGTTCTGGCGGAAGCGACCCTGCTTTCCCTTGAGCATGTCGCTCAGGGACTTCAGGGCACGGTTGCCGGTACCGGTGACGGGGCGACCGCGGCGGCCGTTGTCGAACAGCGCGTCGACGGCCTCCTGCAGCATCCGCTTCTCGTTGTTGACGATGATCTCGGGGGCACCGAGGTCGATCAGGCGACGGAGGCGGTTGTTGCGGTTGATCACGCGGCGGTACAGGTCGTTCAGGTCGGAGGTGGCGAAGCGGCCACCGTCGAGCTGGACCATCGGACGCAGCTCCGGCGGAATCACCGGGACGACGTCGAGCACCATGGCGGCCGGGCTCATGCCGGTCTCGAGGAACGAGTTGACGACCTTGAGGCGCTTGATCGCACGGATCTTACGCTGGCCCTTGCCCTCCGAGATCTGCAGGTGCAGGCTCTCGGCCTCGGCGGCCAGGTCGAACGCGGCCAGGCGACGCTGGATCGCCTCGGCGCCCATGTGGGCCTCGAAGTACTGGCCGAAGCGGTCCTGCAGCTCGTGGAAGACGTCGTCCTCCGGGCGCAGGGCACCGACCTCGAGGGTGCGGAAGTCCTCCCACACGCGCTCCAGCTTCAGGATCGCCTCGTCGGCACCCTTGCGGATGAGCGACATCTCCTTCTCGGCGGCGTCCTTGACCTTCTTCTTGGCGTCGGCCTTGGCGCCCTCGGCCTCGAGGGCCGCGAGCTCCTCCTCCAGCTTCGCCAGGCGCTCCGCGATCTTGGCGTCGCGACGGTCGCCGAGCGTCTTCAGCTCGAGACGGATGTTGTTCTCCTGGGTGCCCAGGTCGCGGTGACGAGCCTCCTCGTCGACCGAGATGACCATGTACGCGGCGAAGTAGATGACCTTCTCGAGGTCCTTCGGCGCCATGTCCAGCAGGTAGCCGAGGCGCGAGGGCACGCCCTTGAAGTACCAGATGTGGGTGACGGGAGCGGCGAGCTCGATGTGACCCATGCGCTCACGACGGACGGAGCTCTTGGTGACCTCCACGCCGCAGCGCTCGCAGACGATGCCCTTGAAGCGGACGCGCTTGTACTTGCCGCAGGCGCACTCCCAGTCGCGGGACGGGCCGAAGATCTGCTCTCCGAAGAGACCGTCCTTCTCCGGCTTGAGGGTGCGGTAGTTGATGGTTTCGGGCTTCTTGACCTCGCCGTAGGACCACGCGCGGATGTGGTCTGCGGTCGCCAGGCCGATGCGAAGCTCATCGAAGGTTGTGGACTCGAGCACTAGTTCTCCTGTGTCGGAAATTCTGTTTGAGAAGTCTGGGCTTCGACCGGCTCAGCCGCCGCGGGGGCGGCTGAGCCCGTCGAAGGATTAGATCTCGTCGATCGAGGCGGCCTCGAAGCGGCTGGAGATGTTGATACCGAGTTCCTCTGCGGCGCGGAACGCCTCGTCGTCGGTGTCGCGGAGGTTGACCAGCGTGCCGTCGGCCGAGAGGACCTCGACGTTCAGGCAGAGCGACTGCATCTCCTTCATGAGCACCTTGAACGACTCCGGGATGCCGGGCTCCTGGATGTTCTCGCCCTTGACGATCGCCTCGTACACCTTGACGCGGCCGAGGATGTCGTCGGACTTGATCGTGAGGAGCTCCTGGAGGGCGTAAGCCGCACCGTAGGCCTCGAGGGCCCACACCTCCATCTCACCGAAGCGCTGTCCACCGAACTGCGCCTTACCACCGAGCGGCTGCTGGGTGATCATCGAGTACGGACCGGTGGAGCGGGCGTGGATCTTGTCGTCCACCAGGTGGTGGAGCTTCAGGATGTACATGTAGCCCACGGAGATCGGTGCCGGGAACGGCTCGCCGGAACGACCGTCGAACAGCTGCGTCTTTCCGCTCGAGTCGATCAGGCGCAGGCCGTCACGGGTCGGGAGCGTCGAGTCGAGCAGGCCCGCGATCTCCTCCTCGCTGGCGCCGTCGAACACCGGGGTGGCGACCTTGGTGCCGGGGGCGGCCTCGAAGGCCTGCTGCGGCAGCTTGGCGGCCCACTCCGGGGTGCCCTCGACCTTCCAGCCCTGCTTCGCGATCCACCCGAGGTGGGTCTCGAGGACCTGGCCGAAGTTCATTCGACCCGGGATGCCGAGCGGGTTGAGGACGATGTCCACCGGGGTGCCGTCCGCGAGGAACGGCATGTCCTCGACGGGCAGGATCTTCGCGATGACACCCTTGTTGCCGTGGCGGCCGGCGAGCTTGTCGCCCTCGGTGATCTTGCGCTTCTGGGCGATGTAGACCACGACGCGGCGGTTCACGCCGGAGCCGAGCTCGTCGTCGCCGTCCTCGGCGTTGAACTCCTTGACCGCGATGATCGTGCCCTGCTCACCGTGGGGCACCTTCAGCGACGTGTCACGGACCTCGCGGCTCTTCTCGTTGAAGATCGCGCGGAGCAGGCGCTCCTCGGCCGACAGCTCGGTCTCGCCCTTCGGCGTGACCTTGCCGACGAGGATGTCGCCGGGGCGCACCTCGGCGCCGATGCGGATGATGCCGCGCTCGTCGAGGTCCTTCAGCAGCTCAGGGCTGACGTTGGGGAGGTCACGCGTGATCTCCTCCTTGCCGAGCTTCGTGTCGCGGGCGTCGACCTCGTACTCCTCGATGTGGATCGACGAGAGGGTGTCGTCCTTCACCAGGTCCTGGCTCAGGATGATGGCGTCCTCGAAGTTGTAGCCCTCCCACGTCATGAACGCGACGAGGAGGTTCTTCCCGAGGGCCAGCTCGCCGTTCTCGGTGGCGGGGCCATCGGCGATGACCTCTCCGACCTCGACGCGCTCACCGGCCGAGACGACGACCTTCTGGTTGTAGGAGGTGCCCTGGTTCGAGCGGTCGAACTTGCGCAGGTGGTACTCCTGCGTGCCGCCCTCGTCCAGCATGACGACGACGCGGTCCGCGGAGACCTCGGAGACGACACCGGCCTTCTCGGCGGTGATCACGTCACCGGCGTCAATGGCGGTGTAGCCCTCCATACCGGTTCCGACGAGCGGCGAGTCGCTGCGCAGCAGCGGCACCGCCTGACGCTGCATGTTGGCGCCCATGAGGGCGCGCTGCGCGTCGTCGTGCTCAAGGAAGGGCACGAGCGAGGTCGCGACCGACACCATCTGGCGCGGCGAGACGTCGATGTAGCCGATCTCCTCCGGGAGGAACAGGTCGACCTCACCGCTGCCGCCCTTGGGGCGCGCGAGCACGTGGCTCTCGCGGAAGCGACCCTTCGCATCGAGCGGCGCGTTGGCCTGCGCGATGTTGTAGTCGACCTCCTCGGACGCGGTCAGGTAGTCGATCTGGTCGGTCACGACACCGTCGACGACCTTGCGGTACGGGGTCTCGATGAAGCCGAACGAGTTGATGCGCGCGAAGGTCGCGAGCGCACCGATCAGACCGATGTTCGGGCCTTCCGGCGTCTCGATCGGGCACATGCGGCCGTAGTGCGAGGGGTGGACGTCACGGACCTCGACGCCGGCGCGGTCGCGGCTCAGACCACCGGGGCCCAGAGCCGACAGGCGGCGCTTGTTGGTCAGACCCGCGAGCGGGTTGTTCTGGTCCATGAACTGCGACAGCTGCGAGGTGCCGAAGAACTCCTTGATCGCGGCGACCACGGGGCGCACGTTGATCAGGGTCTGCGGCGTGATGGCCTCGATGTCCTGCGTGGTCATGCGCTCGCGGACGACGCGCTCCATGCGGGACAGACCGGTGCGGACCTGGTTCTGGATCAGCTCGCCGACCGCGCGGATGCGACGGTTGCCGAAGTTGTCGATGTCGTCGGTCGCGAGACGGATCTCGGTCTTCTTGCCGCCGCGGATGCCCTCGAAGGTCTCCTCGGTGCCCGCGTGCAGACGCACGAGGTACTTGATGGTGGCGACGATGTCCTGCACCGTCAGCACCGACTCCGTCAGCGGGGTGTCGAGACCCAGCTTGTGGTTGATCTTGTACCGGCCGACCTTGGCGAGGTCGTAGCGCTTCGGGTTGAAGTAGAAGTTGTCGAGCAGCGCGCGGGCGGCCTCGGCGGCCACCTGCTCGCCCGGACGCAGCTTGCGGTAGATGTCGCGCAGCGCGTCTTCCTTGGTGACGATCGTGTCCTTCGCGAGCGTCTCCTCGATGGAGGTGTAGCCGGCGAACTCCGCGAGGATCTCCTCGCTGGTCATGCCCAGCGCCTTGAGGAAGACCGTGACGGACTGCTTGCGCTTGCGGTCGACGCGGACGCCGACCTGGTCGCGCTTGTCGATCTCGAACTCGAGCCACGCACCACGGCTCGGGATGACGCGCGCCGAGACGATGTCCTTGTCACTCGTCTTGTCGGGGGTCTTGTCGAAGTAGACACCCGGCGAGCGCACGAGCTGCGAGACGACGACGCGCTCGGAGCCGTTGATGATGAACGTGCCCTTGTCGGTCTGCAGCGGGAAGTCGCCCATGAAGACCGTCTGGGTCTTGATCTCACCCGTGAGGTGGTTCATGAACTCAGCCTCGACGTAGAGCGGCGCCGCGTAGGTCTTGCCCCGCTCCTTGCACTCCTCGATGGAGTACTTCTCGGGCTCGAGGTACGGGTTCGTGAACGACAGCTGCATCGTCTCGCCGAGGTCCTCGATCGGGGAGATCTCCTCGAAGATCTCGCCCAGACCGCTGTTCTCGTTCACGTCGGTGCGACCGGCGGCCTTGGCCTCGGCCACGCGCGCCTTCCAGGCGTCGTTGCCGACCAGCCAACCGAAGGACTCGGTCTGCAGGGCGAGAAGGTCGGGGACCGTCAGCGTGTCGGAGATCTTGGCGAACGAGAGACGGGAAGCTCCGCGTCCGTTCTTGGTGGTGGTGGATGTGGATGCGTTGGGAGCAGCAGCCAAGGGAATAACCTCCGTGAGCCCCGCAGGGCTTCTCGATTCCTTTGTCGTCAGGTGGAGTGCGCTCAGAAGCTCACGAGATGCCGACCACCATATGAGGGCAGGGAGAAGCGAGCGCAACTACCAACTATAGACGCGATCTCGCGACATGGCAAGCGCAATCCTTGACCAATTCTCGATGCTGCGGTAATGGGACCGCCGAGACCCCGCCTGCGCGTCGAAACCCCACCCTCGCCGCGGGGGCAAGGCGGGGTTTCGACGCGAGAACGGGGTCTCGGGCCAGGAACCGTCAGGACGCGATGTTGAGCTCGTTGCCGGGGATCGAGGCGAGGAGGCGGCGCGTGTAGGGGTCGCGGGGGTTCGTGAAGATCTCCTCCGACGACGCGGCCTCCACCAGCTTCCCGTCCTTCATCACGCACACGTAGTCGCTGATGAGCCGCACCACCGCGAGGTCGTGCGAGATGAAGAGGTAGCTGAGACCGTACTCACGCTGCAGGTCGCCCAGCAGCCGCAGGATCTGATCCTGCACGAGCACGTCGAGCGCCGACACCGGCTCGTCGCACACGATCAGGTCGGGCGACAGCGCCAGCGCCCGCGCGATCGCCACACGCTGCCGCTGGCCACCGGACAGCTCGGACGGGTACCGACGCAGCATCGACTGTGGCAGCGCGACGTCGTCCAGGAGCTGTCGCACGCGCTTGCGGCGGTCCGCCCCGCTGCCCCGTTTGTAGAACTCCAGAGGTTCGGCGATCAGGCGCTCGATCGTGAACATGGGGTTCAGGCTCGAATACGGGTCCTGGAAGATCGGCTGCACCCGCTGCCGGAAGTCCTTCGTCTCCGCGCGACTCAGGGTCGAGATGTCCTTGCCCTCATAGCGGATGAGGCCGCTCGTGGGCTCGATCACCTTGAGCAGCATCCGCGCCGTCGTGGTCTTGCCCGACCCCGACTCCCCCACGATCGCGACGGTCTCCCCCCGCGGGATCGCGAGCGAGACGTCGTCGACCGCGACGAAGTCCTCATGCCTGCCGCGCACCGGGTACACCTTCGTGAGGTTCTGGATCTCGACGATGTTGCCCTTCGACGAGCGCAGGGACCCCGGGGTCTCCTGGGACGCTGGGTCTGTCGAAGCGTCCCGGACGAAGGCCTCCGGACGCAGTCGCGCCACCGCCACGGACGGCGCGGCCTTCACCAGCGACTGCGTGTACGGGTGCTGGGGATCCTCGAGGATCCGCCGCGCCGGCCCCTGCTCCACGACCTTGCCGCGGTGCATCACGATCACGCGCTCGGCGCGCTCCGCGGCGAGCCCCAGGTCGTGCGTGATGAGCAGCACGGCCGTGCCGAGCTCCCTGGTCATCTCGCCGATCTGGTCGAGGATCGTCTGCTGCACCGTCACGTCGAGCGCGCTGGTGGGCTCGTCAGCGATGAGCAGCCGGGGCTTGCACGCCAGGCCGATCGCGATGAGGGCCCGCTGTCGCATGCCGCCGGAGAACTCGTGCGGATACTGCTTCGCCCGCCGCTCCGGATCCGGCAGACCCGCCGCGGCAAGGGCCTCGACGACCTTGGCCTGCACGTTCTGTCGGGTCGCGAGGCCGTGGGCGAGCAGCGTCTCGGCCACCTGGGTCCCGATCTTCGCAACCGGGTTCAGGTTGGACATCGGGTCCTGCGGCACGAGCCCGATGTCCCGGCCCCGGATCGTGCGCAGCTCGCTCTCCGACGCGTGCGAGATGTCGCGACCGTCGAGGCGGATGCGTCCCGCAGCCACCTTCCCGCCGCCCGCGAGCAGCCCGATGATCGCCATGGCCGTGGTCGACTTGCCGGATCCGGACTCGCCGACGATCGCCACGGTCTCGCCGGGCCGGATCTCGAGGTCGACGCCTTCGACGGCGTGCACGACGCCGTCCATGGTGGCGAAGTCCACCGCCAGGCCCTCGACCGAGAGCAGGGGTTCGTCTGCCATGCGGTCCTCCTTCGCGGCGCGCACGGCGCCTTCGTCACGGGTGGTCATCGTGCCCTCGTCCTCGGGTCCATGGCTTCGCGCAATGCCTCGCCGAGCAGGGTGAACCCGAGCGCGGTGACGGCGATGCAGATGCCGGGGAAGAACGCCAGCCACGGCGCGATGGCGAGCTCGGCCTGGGCGTAGGTGAGCATGCGTCCCCACTCCGCCGTCTCCGGCCGCCCGCCGCCGAGCCCGAGGAACGACAGCGCGGCGGCGTCGATCACGGCCGTCGCGAGCGTCAGGGTGCCCTGGACGATGACCGGCCCGATGGCGTTCGGGAGGACGTGCGACATCGTGATCCGGCCACGCCCGAGACCCAGGGTCTGGGCCGAGAGGACGTAGTCGCTGGAGCGCTGCTGAAGCATCGATGCTCGCAGCAGGCGCGCGAAGATCGGCACCTGGGAGGCTCCGATGGCGATCATCACCGCGAAGGGCGTCTGCCCCAGGATCGCGGCGATCGACACCGCCAGCAGGAGGTTCGGGACCGAGAGGATGATGTCGACCAGGCGCATGATGACCGTGTCGACCCAGCCGCCGAACGTGCCGGCGAGGAGCCCGAGGATCATGCCGCCGACGAGACCCATGGCCGTGGAGACGACGCCGATCAGCAGCGAGGCCTGGGCGCCCCAGATGAGCTTGGAGAGCACGTCGCCGCCGAAGCGGTCGAGGCCGAGGGGGAACTGCGGCAGCTCCCCCGGCCCGGGGATGTGTGTCGGGGTGATCTCCTTCGCTCCGGGGAGCGCCGTCTCGGGATACGGGGCGAGAACCGGTGCGAGCACCGCGACGACGAGGAAGAGGAGCACGATGACCGCACCGATCCAAGCCGTCGGGTTGCGCCGGAGGCGTCGGAAGACGTCGCGCCAGAAGCCGCCGCCGCCGTCCTTCAGATCGGCCTGCGCGATCGCGACCGTGTCGATGCTGCCGCCGCTCTCGGCGGACGGCCCCTGTGCGGGCGGGAGGGCGATGCTCATGCGGTCGCCTCCTTTCGGATGAGGGAGGACGACATCACTGCACCCTCACTCTCGGGTCGATGAGGCTGTACGAGACGTCCACCGCGAGGTTGATGAGCGCGTAGGCGATCGCGATGAAGATGATGAACCCCTGCAGCACCGGGAAGTCGCGCGTGAAGATGGCCCGCGCGAGGAACGACCCGATGCCGGGGAAGGCGAACACCGTCTCGGTGAGCACCGCCCCCGAGATGAGCAGACCGGTCTGCAGGCCGATGGTCGTGATGACCGGCAACATCGCGTTGCGGAGGATGAAGCGGCTGCGCAGCGTGCCGGAGCCGACACCCTTCGCGCGGCCGGTGCGGACGTAGTCGGCGTTCTGCACCTCCAGCACGCTCGCCCTCGTGATGCGGACGATGATCGCGAGCGGGATCGTGCCGAGGGCGAGCGCCGGGAGGATGAGGTGGAGGATCGCATCCCACGCGGCGTCGAACTCCCCCGTGATGATGCCGTCCCAGACGTAGAAGCCGGTGGGGTGGGTCGCATCGATCCGAGGATTCTGCCGGCCGTCCGAGGGCAGCCAGCCGAGCTGCACCGCGAAGACGTACTTGAGGATGAACGCCAGGAAGAAGACCGGGATCGTGATGCCGACGAGGCTCAGGACGACCGACGCGTGATCGGTGAACTTCCCGTGGCGGCGAGCCGCCCAGTACCCGAGGGGGATGCCGACGCCGACCGCGAAGATGAGCGCCGTGACGCTCAGCTCGATCGTCGCGGGGAACCGGCGGAGGAACTCCTCGACGACCGGGCGATTGGTCTGGATGGAGGTGCCGAAGTCACCCTGCAGCAGCCGGGTGATCCAGATGAAGTACTGCTCGATGAGGGGCTTGTTGAAGCCATAGAGCTCGTTGACTCTCGCGATGGCCTCCGGCGTCGCCTTCTCGCCGAGCAGGGCGACCGCGGGGCCGCCGGGGAGGGCCCTGACCCAGGCGAACAGCAGGATGCTGAGCCCGAACAGGGTGGGGATGAGGAACAGCAGTCGCCTGCCGATGGTGCGCAGCACAGAGTTCTCCGTCGATCAGAAGGTACGCCGTGCCCCGGTCCCGCGAGAGCGGAACCGGGGCTCGGCGTGCCAAATGGTCAGGCCTACTTCGTGAGGACGATGTCCGTGAAGACCTCGTCGTTCACCGGGCTGGCGGGGTAGCTCTCGACGCGCGGGTCGAACGCGAGCGTCGGCGCCGGGTGCGCGAGCGGGACGCCGGGGATGAACTCGGCGACCATCTCGTTGATGTCCTCATACAGCGCCGTCTGCTCCTCGAGGTTGGAGACCCCGCGCGCCTCGGTCAGCGCCTGGAACAGCTCGGGGTTGTCGAAGCCCCATTCGGAGCTCTGCTGGCCGAAGAACACGCCGACGAAGTTGTCGGTGTCGTTGTAGTCGCCGGTCCAGCCGAGCAGGTGGATGCCGTGGTCCGCGGTCCCCGTCGTGCGGTCGAGGTACTCGACCCACTCCTCCGACACCGGGGTGGTCTCCACGCCCACCTCGGACAGCTGCGAGGACAGCACGGTGAAGATCTGCTCGGGGTCCGGCATGTACGGACGCGAGACGTTGACCGGGTAGTTGAAGGTCAGCGACAGCGGGTTCGCCTCGTCGTAGCCTGCCTCGGCGAGGAGCTCCTTGGCCTTCTCGGGGTCGTAGTCGTACGTGGTGACCTCGTCGTTGTAGCCGTTGACCACCGGCGGGACGAACTGCGTCGCCTTCTCGGTGCCCTCCGGAAGGACCTGGCTGATCAGGGCGTCCTTGTCGATCGCGTAGGAGAGCGCCTCACGCACCTTCGGGTCCTGCAGCTCCGGGATCGCCTGGTTGAAGGCGAGGTAGAGGATCGTGAACGGCGGGCGCGACACCATCGTGAAGCCGTCCTCCTCCAATGCCTTCGTGTCGGCCGGGCCCACGAGGTCGTAGCCGTCGATCGAGCCGGACTCGAGCGCCTGACGGCGTGCCGTCGGGTCGTCGATCGTCCGGAAGATGATCTCGTCGATCTGGCCGGCCTCGCCCCAGTAGTCGTCGTAGGCCTTGAGGGTGACCTGCTCGCCCGGTGCCCACTCGTCGAACTGGTAGGGCCCCGTGCCGACCGGGTGGCCCATGGCGTACTCGGAGAGCTGCGGAGCCTCGGCGGTGCCACCGACCTCGTCCGCCCCGAACTCCTGCATGGCCGAGGGGCTCTGCATGCCGAAGGCCGGGAGCGAGAGCGAGGCGATGAAGCCGGCGAAGGGCTTGTTCAGCTCGATCGTGACGGAGTTGTCGCCGTCAGGCGTGCAGGACTTGTAGACCGCGTCCTCCGGGTTGGACGCGTAGCCCTTGAACAGCTTGTTGTAGTAGTACCCGAAGGCCTCCGAGGCGGCGAGACCGGTCCAGTTGTACCAGCGATCGAAGTTGGCGCAGACGGCCTCGGCGTTGAACGGGGTGCCGTCGTGGAAGGTCACGCCCTCCTTGAGCGCGAAGGTGTGCGACATGCCGTCCTCGGACGACTCCCACGACTCCGCCAGCAGCGGCGCGGGATCGGCCGTCCCCGGCTCGGTGCCGACGAGACCTTCGAAGATCTGCCGGGAGACGCGGAAGGTCTCGCCGTCCTGCGCGAACGCCGGGTCGAGGCTCGCGGGATCGGACGAGGCGGCGAAGACGAACGTCCCGTCGACGTCACCGGAACCCTCGGACCCGTTGTCCCCGCGCTCGCTGGCGACACATCCGGCGAGAGCGAGAGCGGCGATGGTCGCTCCGGTGACGGCGGCGATTCCTCGCCGAGGCATGGCTGACTGGTGCATGTGTGTATGACCTTCCCTGTCGGGCGCTTCCTTGCGCGTCTCCGGGCATCGTCGCTGCGGAGACGGTGATTCCTCGAAGGTACCCAGAGGTCCGTCCGATGCCAAGGCTCCGAGGTTGCGATCCGGTATCGACGCACGGCCACCCTCGATCCGGTAATGTCCAGAACGTGCCGGACACCACTCCCCTCGTCGTGTGCCTCGGCGAGGGTCTGGTCGCCCTCGTCTCCGCTACCGCAGGACCGCTCGAGACCTGCCGCACCTTCCAGCGTTCGCTCGCGGGCGCCGAGTGGAACACCGCGATCGCCCTCGCTTCCGCCGGCATCCGGACCGCGGTCGTGTCGAGGGTGGGCGACGACGGCTTCGGACGATTCCTGACGGCGGAGCTGCGGGCGCACGGCGTCGACGACCGCGCGGTGGAGGTCGACCCGCTGGCACCGACGGGGCTGTACGTCAAGGAGCTGTCCCCGCGTCCGGACGGCGCGGTGGACGGCACCATGCACTACTACCGGGCCGGGTCCGCGGCCGCCGCGCTGTCGCCGCGCTCCCTGGAGTCGCCCGTGGCCGCCGAACTGCTCGCGACGGCGGCCCTCGTGCACACCACCGGCATCACGCCCGCGTTGTCGCCCTCGGCACGTGCGGCCCAGGAGGCTCTGGTCACAGCACCTCGTCCCGGCCGCCTCGTCAGCTTCGACCTCAACTGGCGTCCGGCGCTGTGGCGGGGCCGGGAGGCCGAGGCGCACGCTGTTCTCACCGACCTCGCCCACCGCGCCGACGTCGTGTTCTGCACGCGCCCGGACGCCGAGGCCGTGTTCGGCACGAGCGCGCCGGACGACCTCCGTGCGCTCCTCCCCGAACCCCGGTACCTCGTCGTGACGGATCCGGCAGGGGCCGTCGCGTTCGACGGCGGCGACCGTGCGGCGAGCGACGCCCTCGACGCACCGGTCGTCGAGACGATCGGTGCGGGCGACGCGTTCGCCGCGGGTTTCCTCGCCGGTGTGCTCACCGGGTTGTCGCTGGCGGGGAGCCTCGCCCGCGCGCACCGCATCGCGACGCGCGCCATCGCCAGCACGCGCGACCACGTCGACTGACAGAGGCCCTCAGTCCGCTTCACGCCCGCGCCGCGGGGGCACCGCGTCGTGGGTGCGCTGCAGGGAGACCGCGACGTGCTCCCCGCTCTGCTGGACGATCCGCACGAAGAGCACGTCGATGAGCGCGAGCTGCGCGATCCGGCTCGACATCGCGGCCATCCGGAACGGCGACTCCTGCGCCTGGCTGAGCAGGACGACGTCGGCGACGGCCGCGAGCGGGGAACCCGCCGCGCTCGTGACCGCGACCGCGAGCGCACCGGTGCCACGCGCGACCTCCAGAGCGCGAACGGTCTCGGCCGTCTCGCCACCGTGTGAGAACGCGATCGCCACGTCAGCGGAGGAACGCAGAGAGGCTGCGGTGATCGCGAGGTGCGGATCGGCCGAATGCGTCACCGAGCAGCCGATGCGGGAGAGCTTGAGCTGGAGATCCTGAGCCGTCAGCGACGAGGCGGCCTGGCCGAACAGATCGATGTGCCGGGCGGCGACGACTGCCCTCGCCACCCGGTCGAGGGCATCCGCGTCCAGAGCCCGTGCGGTCTTCTCGATCGCGTCGATCTCCTGCGCCGCGAGCTTCGCGGCGATCGCGGCCGGTCCGTCGTCAGGATCGATCGCCGTGGAGTCGAGGCCGAAGCGCGCCTGCTGCGCCTGAGCCAGCGTGACCGCTCGAGCGACGGCCACCCGGAGCTCCCGATAGCCGCTGTACCCCAGCGACTGCGCGAAGCGCGCGACCGTCGAGAGCGACGTCCGGCAGAGGAGCGCGAGGTCGTTGATCGCGAGGTCCACGACGAGGGTGGGGTCCCCGAGGATCGTCTCGGCGACGCGTCCCTCCGCCGCGCTGAGCTTGGGGAGGGAGCGCCGCACCACGGCCAGAACGTCGTCGTCCATGCGCTGATCCCGTCTCAACCGGCGGCGGTCGTCCTCTGTCGGGGCCGGAACCCGCCGAGGAGGGCATCCCGCGCGGCCTGGGCGCCGAGCCGACTGGCGGCGCCGACCTCGACGGTGGGCAGCGGTAGCGGATCCTCCACGGGGAGGCCGACGTTCACCACGACGGCCTTCGGGTCCCGGAGCGCCGCCCGCTCGATCAGCGCACGTTGCGCGGGCTCGGTGTTCGGGCGGTCCACGAGGAGGACCGTCGTGCCGGTCGCTGCGGCGACCTCGGCGATCACCGCGTCCTGCTCGTCCACCGGGCGGGCGGCCACGTCGAGCCGCACCCGCAGTCCGTCTCCCGCGAGCGCTTCGGCCACATACGAGGCGGCGCTGTCCACCGCGAGCGTCGAGCGGCGTCGGGCGTCGATCACCGCGAGCGCGTCGGCGCCGAGCGGGACGTCGCCGGAGAGCGACAGGGCCCCGCGGACGATCTCGTCGGCGTCGTACGCCGCGTCGGCGGCGGGCGTCTCGGACGGGTCGTCGGCCGTCGCGGCAGCGCGCAGGCGAGCGGCGAGGGCGGAGACGCGGCCGGCCGCCTCCTCGACCCGCTCCCGTGCGAGCGAGCCGTCGCGCAGGGCGGCGACGATCCCGTCGCGGGCGGCGAGGAAGTCCCGCAGGTCCTGGTCGGGCAGTGCGGCATCGCCGGGGTTGGTCGGGTTGCCGATGCAGAGGAGGTCGGCGCCGGCCGCCAGGGCCTGTGCCGCACCGCCGCCGAGCCCCACGGTCTCCCTGATCGCGGCCATATCGAGCGCGTCGGTGATGATGACGCCCTGGAAGCCCCACTCGCGCAGCATGCCGAGCACCCGCGGATTGAGCGTCGCCGGCTGCTCGCCCCACGCGGGGACGACGATGTGCGCGGTCATGATGGCGTCGACCCCGGCCTCGACGGCCGCCCGGAAGGGCTCGAGGTGCACACGCTGGTACTCGGCCACATCGAGCGAGATCTCCGGCAGCGCGTGGTGCGAGTCGAGGTGCGTGTCCCCGTGTCCGGGGAAGTGCTTCACGCACGCGGCCGCTCCGCCGTCCTGGATGCCGTCGACGGTCGCGACGACGTGACGTGTCACGAGCGCCTCGTCGGAACCGAACGAGCGCACGCCGATGACGGGGTTGCGGGGGTCGGTGTTGACGTCGGCGACCGGGCCCAGCACGACGTTCGCGCCGACGGCGCGCACGCGGCGGGCGAGCTCGGCGCCGGTGCGCTCCGACGCGACGACGTCGTCGAGCGCGCCGAGCTGTGCGGCGCCGGGGAGCGTGGAACCGGTCGCGGACTCCAGACGGGTGACGCTGCCGCCCTCCTCGTCCACGCCGATCAGAGCGTCCGGGTTCGCGTCGAGGATCTGTGCGCTCAGTGCTGACAGCCCCTCCCCCACGTTCTGCCCGAAATAGACCACGCCGGCCAGGCCGTCGCGCAGTTCCTCCACGAGCCAGGCAGGTGCCGTGGTGCCGAAGAATCCAGGCCAGAGCACGCCGTTGGCGAGGCGCTCGAGATCGTCGGTCATCCCTTCACCGCTCCCGCGACCATGCCGGCGGAGAGCCGGCGCTGCACGATGACGAAGAAGATCATGACGGGCAACGTGATGATCGTGGAGGCGGCCATGATGCTGCCCCAGTCGTTGGAGTACAGGCCGAAGAACGACTTGAGTCCGATCGAGACCGTGTACTGGTCGGTCTGCGCTCCGAGGATCGTCATGGCGAAGATGAACTCGTTCCATGCCGTGATGAAGCTGAAGATGCTCGTCGCGACGAGACCCGGCATCACCAGCGGCAGCAGGATGGAGCGGAACATCCGCCACCAGCTCGCGCCGTCGATGTACGCGGCCTCCTCGAGCTCGACCGGGACGGCGGCGACGAAGCCGCGCAGCATCCAGATCCCGAACGCGAGCGACAGCGCCACGTACACGACCATGAGGCCGATGATGCTGTTGAGCAGACCGAGGCTCTTCACCTGGAGGAACAGCGGGATGACGAGCGCCTCGAGCGGCACCATCTGCACCACGAGGATCATCATGAGGACGGTGGTGCGGAACTTGAAGCGGAACCGCGCGACGGCGACCGCGGCGAGCAGGCAGACGATGGCGCTGACGAGCACGGTGACGAGCGCCACGATGGCCGAGTTGCGCAGGTACGTACCGAAGCCGCCATCGGTGAGCACGAAGGCGAAGTTGTCCCACGTGAACTCCTGCGGAAGGAGCGACTGCCCACCGCTGGAAGCCTTGGCGTCGAACGCGCTGGAGACCATCCAGTAGACCGGGAACAGGGTGAAGACGAGGACGGCGGCGACGCCGATGCCGAGTCCGATGCGCGACCGGAGCCTGGGGCGGGGGTTCACAGCTCGTCCTCCTTCATGAGGGAGCGGATGTACACGATCGTGATGCCGATCAGGACGAGCGTCAGCAGCACCGCGAGGGCGGCACCGAAGCCGTACCGGTTCTGACCGAACGACTCCACGTACGACCACACGCCGAGGTTGAGCACCTGACGGTTGCCGCCGCTGCCGCCGGGCATGAGGTAGACCTGCGCGAAGACCTTGAAGTCCCAGATCGTCGACAGGATGATGACGACGGAGAAGACGGGCTTGAGCGTCGGGAAGATGATCTTCCAGAAGCGGCGCCACGCGCCGGCTCCGTCGAGCGCCGCGGCCTCGAGCATCTCCTTCGAGACGCCCAGCAACCCGGCGAGCACGGTGATCGCGACGAACGGGAAGCCGTGGTGGACGACGTTCAGGAGGACGATCGCGTAGAACGACCACTGGTTGGTGAACCAGTTGACCTGACCGTCGATGAGGCCGAGGTCCTGCAACACGCTGTTGAAGATGCCACGGTCGGCATCGAAGATGAACGTCCAGACGTACGTGCCGGTCACGGCGGGTATCGCCCACGCGACCATGATGCAGCTGGAGACGATGGTGCGCCACACGGTGCCCAGGCGCGCCAGCAGCAGCGCGACGAGGGTCCCGAGTGCGACGGTGGTGAACACCGCGACGGCCGCGAAGCCGACCGTGTTGGGGAGCACCACCGTCCACAGGGTCGGATTGGTGAGCGCCTCGGCGTAGTTGTCCAGCCCGATCCAGTTGCTCTCACCGGTGTTGATCTCGCGCAGACCGTAGTCCTGCAGCGAGTAGAGGAACACCTGCACGAGCGGCCAGAGCATGAGCCCCGCGAGGATGATCAGCCCGGGAGCGAGGAGGAGCCAGGGGCGGGCCGTGACGATCGAGAGACCCCGACGCTTCCGGCCGCCGGCCACGGAGGCGGAGGAGGGCTCCGCCTTCGTGGCCGGCAGTGGCGCTTGCACCATCGACATGGAAGGAATGGTTCCTTACTGGTTGAGCAGTTCGGTCATCTCGGCGGCAGCGTCCTTCGTCGCGGTCGCGACGTCCTTCTGCCCGCTGAGGATGGCCTGGATCATGGCGTTGGTGGTCTTCTTCGCCTGGACGGCACCGAAGTTCGGCGTGACCGGGACGGACGCGCCGCCGTCGACCATCTGCTCGGCGAACGGAGCGACGAGCGGGTCGGTCGAGGCGAGGGCCTCCTCCATCGCGGACTGGACGCCGGGGAAGTAACCGGTCTCGTTCGACCACTGCTCGGCGAACTCACCGGTGGTCATGAGCTTGACGAACTCCCACGCGAGGTCGGCGTTCTTCGTGGTGTTGAACACCGACAGGTGCGACCCGCCGAGCACGGAGGGTGCAATGCCGCCGTCCTGGCCGGGGATGACCGCGGCGCCGATCTTGCCCTCGAGCTCGGGGTTGGCCTCGATCAGGGCGTTCGGCGTCCAGGAGCCGGAGAGCATCATCGCGACGTTGCCCTGCGTGAAGGCGTCCCGGAGGTCGGTCTCCTTCCACGTGGTGGCACCGGCCGACGAGAAGCCGTGCTCGGTCGCGAGACCCGTGTAGAACTCAATGCCGGCCTGCGACTCGGCGCTGTCGAGCTCGCTGGTCCAGGTGTCGCCGTCCTTCGTGGCGATCTCGCCGCCGGCGCCCCAGACCCAGGGGTAGACCTGGAACTCGGCGTCGCCCGCGACGGGGAAGGGCAGCATGTCGGGCTTGGCGGCCTTGATGGCCTCGCCGGCGGCGACGATGTCGTCCCAAGTCTTCGGAGCCTCGAGGCCGAGCTCCTCGAACACGTCGGTGCGGTAGACGATCGAGCGGACACCCGCGTACCACGGCATGCCGTACAGCTCGTCCTCGTAGGTGCCGGCGACGGCGAGGCCCTCGACCAGGTCGTCACGCAGACCGTCCTCGGCGTCGACGTACTCGTCGAGCGGGAGGAGCGCGCCGGCGTCGGCGAACTCGGCGGTCCACGTGGTGCCCGTCTCGGCGATGTCCGGCGTCGTACCGCCGGCGATCGAGGTCACGAAGCGGTCGTGGGCGTCGGCCCACTGGATCTCCTCGATGGTGACCTTCGCGCCGGTCTCCTCCTCGAAGGCCTCCGAGACCTTGTCGTAGAAGGCGGTCGCGTCGGGGTTGGTCCCCTTCATGATCCAGACGGTCAGCTCCTGGCCCTCGCCGTTGGTCGAGCCGTTGTCGCCGCTGCCGCCGGCGCAGCCGGCCAGAGCGATCGAGGCGACGGCGCCGAGCGCCACCGCCGGAAGAATGCGCTTGTGCATGGGGGGATCTCCTCTTTGAAAGTCCAGGTGTGCATCGGGTGCGTACCGGGGATAGGAAAAAGTATTCACGACTAACTAATTCGCTGCAAGTTCCTCCCACAATCGTCATACCCCCGTAACATCAGGCCCTCGGGGTAGGCTCCCCGCATGCCCCGCCGAGGACCAGACGCCGACCGCCGCCCGCTTCCCCGGCACGCCCCGCAGCCCGCACGCCGACGGGCGTCCCGCGTCCTGCGCGGGCTGGGGATCGGCCTCGCCGTCGTCCTCGTCTCGACCGCGGCGGTCGCGGGGTTTCTCGTGTGGGACGTCTTCAATCGCGTGGGCGACGGGGCGGTGACCCTGGAGGGGGCGCCCGAGGTCGAGCCGCCGTCCATCGGCGCATATCCGGACGACAAGGCCTTCAGCATCCTCATCGTGGGGACGGACGAGTGCGGCCCCAAGGCCACCGCGCTGTTCGACGAGCGCTGTGCCGAAGCCGACGGCCGGAGCCGCAACGACGTCAACCTCCTCGTGCACGTCTCCGCCGCGCCGCGCAACGTCACCGTGGTCTCCCTCCCCCGCGACCTGGGCGTCCCCGTACCCGAGTGCACGCGCGAGGACGGCTCCGTCGCCTCGGCGATGGAGAAGGCACCCATGAACGCGCTCTTCGAGCACGCGGGGCTGTCGTGCGTGGCGAAGACGGTGAGCGAGTTGGGCGACATCCCGGTCGAGTTCGCCGCCAAGATCGGCTTCGACGGTGTCATGGCCGTCACCGACGCGATCGGCGGGGTCGAGGTCTGCATCGCCGGGGACGGCATCCGCGATCGCCACACCGGCATCGACTGGCCTGCGGGCATGCGCACGGTGTCGGGAGTGGAGGCGCTCCAGTTCATCCGTACGCGGCACGGCGTCGGGGACGAGAGCGACCTCGCGCGCATCTCCAACCAGCAGCAGTACATGTCCCGGCTGGCGAAGAAGGTCCTCAGCGAGGAGACGCTCACCGACATCCCCAAGGTGCTGCGGGTGACCAACGCGATCGCCGACAACATCGACCCCAGCGACGAGCTCGCCGACCCGCTGCGGCTGACGCAGCTCGCACTCGCGCTGAAGGACGTGGAGTTCAGCGACTTCGTGTTCGTGCAGTACCCGAACGTCGCCGACCCGTTCGACGACGACAAGGTGGTGCCGGACGAGAGCGCCGCCGCCGCCCTGTGGGATGCGGTGCGGGCCGGGAAGCCCGTACAGCTCACCGGCGATGTCGCGACGCACCGCGGCGTGGAGCTGGTGACCCCCGCGCCTGAGACCCCGGCGACCCCGGAGACCTCCCCGGCGCCCGGGGCGAGCGCAGCGCCGGATGCCCGGGCGACGCTGCCGCCGGAGATCTCCGGTCAGACGCTCGAGCAGGAGACGTGCGCGGTCGGCAACCAGCGCTGACCCCGGACTCGGGCGGCGTAGGCTCGACCTCATGGGACGGACGCGATCGCGGGACACCGAGCACCCCCAGACGCGTCTCGACCACGGCGGCGTCGCGCGGATCGTCCCCTCCGAGTTCACGAGCGGCTTCGAGCTCGTCGTCGACGACACCCCGCAGTCCCACGTCGACCTGGACGACCCCACGCACCTGCACTTCGAGTACATCGTGCGGATGGGCGCGGTGATCGATCAGCTCCGCCCCGGGCCGCTCACGGCCGTGCACCTCGGCGCCGGCGCCCTGACGATCCCCCGCTACATCGATGAGACGCGGCCGGGCTCCCGACAGCAGGTCATCGAGCTGGAGGCCCCCCTCGTCCACCTCGTCCGTGAGCATCTGCCGCTCCCGAAGGGGGCGTCCATCCGACTGCGCATCGGCGACGCCAGGGAGGGAGTCCGCAAGCTCCCGGCCGCCCTCCACAGCGCGTGCGACCTCGTCGTCTCGGACGTGTACTCGGGGGCGCAGACCCCGGCCCATCTCACGAGCGTGGAGTTCTACCGAGAGCTCGCCGCGCTGCTGGCCCCCGGCGGAGTGCTGCTGGTCAACGTGGCGGACGGCCCCGGCCTCGCGTTCGCCCGGCGACAGGCGGCGACGATCGCCGATGTGCTCCCCGAGATCGGGATCCTCGCCGACACCCAGGTGCTCAAGGGGCGCCGCTTCGGCAACCTCGTCGTGGCCGCCTCCGCCGCCCCGCTGCCCACGGAGTGGCTGCCACGGTTGCTCGCCGCCGGCCCGCATCCGGCGAAGATCGCGCAGGGCGACGAGGCCCGCGCCTTCCTCCAGGGCGCCCGGATCGTCACGGACGCGGACGCCGTCGCCTCGCCGCGTCCGGATGCCTCGCTGTTCCTGCGCTGACCGGGCGCGCCGCCCCGCGGACCGCGGGAGCGGCAGGCACACTGGAAAGGGACAGCTGCGGGGACGCGCGGAAGGAGAGCAATGAGTTTGATCCGGGGATACGACCAGGAGAGCCTCCGCGAACGGGTTGATCTCGACGAGTGCGCCGCCCGCCTGTCCGAGATCGAGGAGCAGCGCAGTCTTCCGGCCCTGCTCGAGCGCGTCTGGCTGCTGAAGGTGCTCGGTCGCCTCGATGACGCCCTCGCGCTGGCCGACGAGGCCGTGCGGCAGGCGCGCATGGCCGGAACCCGCAAGGACGTCCTCCGCGCCCGCGTACTCCACGCGACGATCCTGCAATACCGGGGAGCCCACGCCGCCGCCGAGCAGGAGCTCGCGACGTGTGCCGCGGAGGCGGAAGGGCAGCGCTGGCTGTCGATCGCGGCGTTCGCGTACCAGCACCACGGCAAGAACGCCTACGACGCCGGGGACTACGAGACGGCGCGGGAGAGCTTCAAGCAGTCGCTGTTCCTGCGACGCGAATCCGGCGCCGAGGACCGGGAACTCGAGACCGTGCTCCTCGCCATCGAAGCCGTGGAGCGCCGCCGCCCGTCGCAGCTCATCGCCGGCTGACGTCGTAGCGCCGGAGTGTCCGCCGCATGCCTTAGCCTGAGCGCATGGCGGAACTTGACCGAGTGCGCGTCTGGGGCGAGGCACTGATCCGGCTGCATCTGGACGACAGCTGGTCGTTCGACTTCGACCACGCGAAGCGGCGTGCCGGACAATGCGATTACACCAGGAGGCGCATCACGGTCTCCCGGTACCTCGCGGCGCGCTTCGAGGACGACGAGATCCACCAGGTGCTCCTGCACGAGGTCGCCCACGCCCTCGCCGGACCCCAGGCCGCGCATGGCCCCGCTTGGAAGCGGGTCGCCCGTGAGCTGGGATATGTCGGCGGGACGACGCACCACGGCGAGACCGCGGTCGAACTCGCCCCGTGGGTGGGCCGCTGCCCCGCCGGTCACGTCACGTACCGCCATCGTCGTCCGACGCGCGCCACCTCCTGCGCACGGTGCTCTCGCACGTTCGACGCGCAGCATCTGTTCGCGTGGACCCGCCGCGAGATCACGACCGACGCCCGCCTCGCCGCGCAGGCACCCCGCTGATCTCACCGGGAGGCGGTGGTGTCCTCCTCCGTCGCTCCACCGCGGAGACGGCGTACGAGTGCGGCGACAGCACGCCACCCGACGAGGAAGACGCCGAGCACGAGTGTGGCGACGACGATGAACGGCACCTCCGCGGTCTCGCCGCTCAGCACTCGCACCAGCATGCCGCCGACGACCGTGACCACCCAGACGACCACGCCCCAGAGCATCGACCAGGGCCGACGCGGCCTCCCGGGAAGCAGCAGCGCGACGGCGTGCCCGAGCACCAGGCCGACGAGGAAGGGCCAGGCCGTGAGGAGGAACCCTGCCGGGTCCTCCTGGTGGGAAGCCCGCCCGATGGCGGCGAAGACGAGGACGAGGACGGCGTCGACGAGGAGAGCGGGGAGGAACCTCATCCCTCGACCCTACGGGGAACGCCGGCTCAGGCGAAGAGCGTGAACCGCCCGTCGCGGAGGACCGGGACCGCGTCCACGGCGTCGAGGACCGCTGCAGCCGCGGTGCTCGTCGGCACGAGTCCTGCCGCCTGGATCCGGTCCGTCGCCGGCACCCCGATCTGCAGTTCCCGCCCGGAGCCCGACGCTCCGATCAGGTGCTTCAGCGCGCGACGGAGGGAGCGGAAACCCTCGGCGGCCACCGCCGCATCCGGGGCCGTGTGGTCGATGCCGAGGTCGGTGAGCGCTGCGGCGATCGCCCCGGCTCCGAGCTGATCCTCCACGGCGACGCGCAGCTCGCCCGCGCCATCGAGCTCGCCCGCCGGGACGAGCGCGACGGAGGTGCGGCCCCGGCGTCGCTCCTGTTCCACCTGCACCGCCCTGGCCACGGCACCGGCGTTGCGGATCCCGCCGACCAGGACTGTCGTGCCGGTCGGGGCGGCGGCTGCCACCGCCGCCCCGTTGCGGGACCACTCGAGCGCGGTCGCGAGGTCGACCTCCATCCCCTCGGCCACGGCATCGATGACCGTCGAGGAGAACCGCAGCACGTCGACCACCACGACGATGTCGGCCGGGGCGAGCCGGGCGAGCCCGGACACGCCCCAGTCGAGTCGGACCTGATACGGGGACTGATCGAACGGCGAGGGCATCCGTCCAGCCTAGAGCCGTCAGTCCGCGGCGAGCGCCTCGACCGGAGCGACGCGGGTCGCCAGCCGGGTCGGCGTCGCAGCCGCCACGAGCGTGAGCAGGGCCGTCGCCGCGACGATGATCGCCACGGGCAGCCACGGCACCTGCGGGGCGACCAGGCCCGCGGGAGTGAACTCGGGCAGGACCGGCACCGAGCCGAGCAGCGACTGCGCCGCGATCCACCCGTAGAGCACGCCGAGCACGAGCCCGGTGAGCGTCGCGGCCACCGTGATGTGCGTCGCCTCCAGGAGGACCATGCGGCGCACCTGCCGGTTGGACAGGCCGATCGACCGCAGCAGCCCGAGCTCCCGTCGCCGCTGCACCACCCCGATGGTGAGGAGGTTGACGAGTCCGACGGCGGCGATCACGGCGGAGACCGCGACGAGCACCATCATGATCGCCGCGAAGGCATCGTACGGCGCGAAGAACTCCGGCGGGATCTCCTCGGTGGTCTGGCTCGTCATCAGGCGCTTCGCCGACTCCAGGGCGACCGCGAACATCGTGACCAGCGTCACGCCCATGACGACGCCGATCGCCATCCGCGACGACCGTTCCGGGTACCGGAGGGCGTTCTCGGCCGCGAGTCGCGCGGTCGCGCTCGAGCCGAACATCCGCCCCACGAGCCGGAGCACCGGCGGCATGAACAGCACGGAGCCCAGCGCGAGCCCCGTGAAGGAGAGGATCCCGCCGAAGAACGCGACGACGACGCCGAGGGGCGTCGCGAGACCCAGGACGACTCCGCCGGCGAGCAGGGCGGCGCCGGAGATCAGCAGCACCCAGGCTCCGATGTGGCGGCCCTTCCGCCCGGAGACCTCGTCACGGGTGCGCTCGACGGCACCGCCCAGTGCCTGCAGCGGCGTCACCGCGAGGACGCGGCGCGAGCCCACCCACGCGGCAGCCCAAGTCGTGAGCGCGACCCCGACCGCCGGGAGGGCGAGAGCGGGCTGCGCGAGCGAGAAGGAGGAGGGCGGGTTGTCGATGAGCGTCCCCCCGAGCTGGACCGCGACGGCGGAGAGCAGGAGGCCAGCGAGCAGGCCGAGAGCCGCCCCGAGGAGCCCGACGACGAGACCCTGCCGACCGACCTGCGCCCGCTGCGAGCGCGCCGTCGCCCCGATGAGGCGCATCAGCGCGATCTGTCGGGTGCGCCCCGCGATGATCGTCGAGAACGTGTTCGCCGTGACGATCGCCGCGACGTACATCGCGACCGCGGTGAGCAGCACCGACAGGATCGTCACGACGACCGCGAGGGTACCGCTGTCTCCGATGAACGGATCGGCCTGGAGGACGGCGCCGATGTAGGCCGTGATCTCGACGAGGAAGACGCCGAACGCCGACGACAGCGCCGCGACGAGGACGCTCGCGCCCATGCCGCGGTCGCGGAGCCACGCCAGCCGGGGTCCGGTGGTCCGCGTCTCCGGGACGACGGTGGCGAGCGCGGTCATGCCGACACCTCGGCGGCGAGCATGTAGGCCGAGATCTGCTCCGCGGTCTGCCGCGGGTGGTCGGCGACGATCCGGCCGTCGCCGAGGTAGAGCACCCGGTCGGCGTGGCTGGCCGCGATCGCGTCGTGCGTGACCATCGCGATGGACTGGCCGTGCTCCCGGCTGGCGGCCGCGAGCAGCCGCAGCACCTCCCGTCCGGTCTGGGAGTCCAGGTTGCCGGTCGGCTCGTCCGCGAACACGAGGTCGGGAGCGGTGGCGAGGGCGCGCGCGATCGCGACACGCTGCTGCTGCCCGCCAGACAGCTGGTGCGGACGGTGGCCGAGGCGCTTGCCGAGGCCCAGCGTCTCGATGAGGCCGTCGATCCGGGCACGCTCGATGGCGCTCGGACGACGGCCGTCGAGCTCGAACGGCAGCAGGATGTTGCCGAGGGCGTCCAGCGTGGGAACCAGGTTGAACGCCTGGAAGATGAACCCGACGCGGCGACGGCGCAGGATCGTGAGGTCGAGGTCGCCGAGGCCGGTGATCTCGGTGTCGCCGATCCACGCCCGCCCCTCGGTCGGGCTGTCGAGGCCGGCCATGATGTGCATGAGCGTGGACTTGCCGGAGCCGGACGGGCCCATGATGGCGGTGAACTGTCCGCGGCGGATGCCGACGCTCACGTCGTCGAGCGCGCGGACGGTGCCCTCGCCCGAACCGTAGGTCTTCTTCAGGTGCTGGACGCGGGCGGCGAGCCCGAGGTCGGTGGTCGTGATCTCCATGTCCACGACGCTATTTCCGCGACCCCGCCTTCCGCGTCGCCCGTCGGGAGCATCCCGGTACATCGCGAGGATGATCCCCGCTCTCCTCTCGACCCACCCCTTTGCGTTCCTCCCACCCCGCTGCGGACCGCCGCAACGGGCCGGGTCGAACCGAAGGGAGTGGGTCGACGTCAGGCGAGGCCGTGCTCGAACGCGAACACGACGAGCTGCACCCGGTCGCGGAGGGCGAGCTTGGTGAGGATGCGGCTGATGTGGGTCTTCACCGTCGCCTCGCTGAGGAACTCCCGCGCGGCGATCTCGGCGTTGGAGAGGCCGCGGGCCGCGAGCGCGAAGATCTCTCGCTCGCGCTCCGTCAACTCCGCGTACTGCGGAGGGACGGGTTTCGGCGCCTCCGCGAAGTGCTCGAACAGTTCCCTGGTGGCCGCGGCCGCGATGACGCTCGAGCCCGCGTGCACCGTCCGGATCGCGGCGAGCAGGAACTCCGGGTCGGCGTCCTTGAGGAGGAAGCCGCTCGCCCCCTGCCGGATCGCCCGCGCCGCCGCCTCGTCGAGGTCGAACGTGGTGAGCATGACGATGCGCGGGGGCTCCGGACGTGCCAGGATCTCGGCGGTCGCGGTCAGCCCGTCCATCACCGGCATCCGGATGTCCATGAGCACCACGTCGGGCCGGGTGGCCGCGACGACGTCGAGCGCCTCGCGCCCGTTCCCGGCCTCGCCCACGACCTCGAGATCCGGCTGAGAGGCCACGAGCATGCGGATGCCCGCCCGAAACAGCGCCTGGTCGTCCACCAGCACGACTCTGATCACTGCGGGGCTCCGATCGGAAGGCTGCTCTGGACGACGAACTGCGCACCATGGCGCTCGGCTTGCAGACTACCGCCCACGAGCTGGGCCCGCTCGCGCATCCCGATGAGGCCGTGCCCGCCCGGCGTCGCCGCGGTCTCCTCGGGCGAGATCGTGTTGCGCACCTCGATGTCCACGCGGTCGGGGAGCCACGCGAGATGCACGTCCACCGCGCCGTCACCGTGCCGGATCGCGTTCGTCAGCGCCTCCTGGAGGATCCGGTAGACGGCGAGCTGGATCGCACCGGGCGGCTCGCCCGGGGGCATGGGGTCGACGGTGACCCGGGGCTCGATGCCCGCCTGACGCACCTGGGCGAACAGCGTCTCGAGGTCGGCGAGTGTCGGTTGCGGGCCGTCACCCTGGCGATGACGAAGCTGAGTGAGGAGCATGCGCACGTCGCTCAGCGCCCCACGGGCCGTCTGCGCGATCGTGCCGAGGGCCTCTGTCGCGATCTCCGGCTTCACCGCCGCGGCATAGCGCGCACCGTCGGCCTGGGCGATGACGACGGCGAGGGAATGGGCGACGACGTCGTGCATGTCGCGGGCGATGCGGACCCGCTCCTGCTCCTCGGCCGCCAGGGCCTCGGCCTGCAACTGCGCTGCGCGTGTCCGCCGGCTCCGCAGCACGACCCGCCAGAGAAGACCGCACACCCACGCGAACCCGAGCGCCATGATCGAGGCGGAGACGAGCAGAGTCCCGCCGGTCACGAGCTCCCACCCGCTGCCGGATCCGAAAGCGACGCCTCCGACGAGGACCATGTACAGCGAGGCGACGATGCCGCCCACGATCACGGAGCCGAAGCCCCACCAGAGCACGCGACGCGTTCCCCACGCCGAGGTCGCGTACAGCACCAGGAGGATTGCGATGTCCGTCGGCAGCGGTCCGAAACCCGCCAGCATCTGCACGATGGCCCCGGCCCAGGCGGCGGCGAGCGCGAGACCGGGAGCGAGGCGTCCGATCGCGACGCCGCCGAACAGGAAGATCGACGACGCGACCAGCCCGAAGACGTTGACCGCGGACGAGCCGCCCATCTCCGGTTGGGGCGCGTAGAACACGACCCCGAGCGGCGTGAAGATGAGGAAGAGCAGCACCGCCCCGACGATGTCGAGGACGAGGCCGGCGCGGGACAGCGGACGGATCACTCCCCCACGCTACGCGAGCGGACGGGGGGCGGCATCCGTCGCGCGATGTATCCCTCAGGCGCGGGCGAGGATCTCCCCGTGCGGCACCAGGAACCAGCCGTCGCCGTCGTCCGCCCAGCGCTTCCAGGCGTCGCTGATCTCCTGGAGGTCGGCGGGCGAGGCCATCTCCTGGTCCACGAGCTGCCGGGCCAGCGCGGATTCCAGGATGCGGTCGGCCCACATCCCGCCCCACCATGCGCGCTCGGACGGGGTCGCGTAGCACCAGGTCGACGCGGTGGCCGCGACCTCCTCGAAGCCGGCCGCCCGCGCCCAGGCCAGGAGGCGGCGCCCGGCATCCGGCTCCCCGCCGTTCGCTCGGGCGGCGGCGCGATACAGCGCGAGCCAGCGGTCGAGCTCCGGGAGGACGGGGAACCACAGGAAGCCCGCATAGTCGGCGTCCCGGACGGCCACCATCCCGCCGGGCAGGGTCACCCGCCGCATCTCCCTCAGCGCCTGCACCGGATCGGCGACGTGCTGCAGCACCTGGTGCGCGTGCACGACGTCGAACGAGTCGTCGGGGAAGCTCAGGGCGTGCACGTCCTCGACGGAGAAGGAGACGTTCGTCACGCCGCGCGCGGCGGCGAGGTCGCGGGAGAGGGCCAACGCGGAGTCGTCGATCTCCGTTGCGGTGACGTGCTGGACCACTCCCGCGAAGTCCACCGTGATCGATCCGGGGCCGGCTCCTACATCGAGGAGCCGGGTTTCGGCCGTGAGATACGGTCGAAGGTAGGCCGCCGAGTTCGCGATGTCCCGCACACTGTGCGAGCGGAGGACGGATTCGTGGTGTCCATGCGTGTACGAGGCCATGCCCTCAGTCTGGCATTCCCGCCGCCCCACCCCTTCCGTGCGTCCCGGCCCCTTCCGGACGCCCGTAAGGGGCCGGGACGGCGCGAAAGGGGTGGGTCGACGGGTCAGAGGGAGGCGACCATCCGACGGATCGCCTCGCGGTCGGGTTTGCCGGAGGAGAGGACCGCGAGTTCGTCCACGAGGATCAGGCGGGACGGACGGGCGTGGGCGCCGATGTCCGCAGCGACCGCCTCCCTGGCCTGGGCGAGCTGTTCGGACTCGCTACGGCGCAGAGCCTCCCCCCGCGCCGCCACGACGACCGAGGCCTCCCCCCAGCGCTCGTCGGGCACTCCGACGACCACGGCCTGATGCAGTCCCGGAACCGTACGGACGATCCGCTCCACCCTGTCGAGGGAGATGTTGATGCCGCCCGACACGATCACGTTGTCCGCGCGGCCGTGAACCCGGACCACGCCGTCCTCGACCATGCCCAGGTCGCCGGTCCGATACCAGCGGATGCCGTGCTCGTCGCGCGGGAACGTGCGTGCGGTCAGCTCCGGGTCGCCGAGATACCCTTCCGCGAGCATGGGGCCGGCGATCCGCAGCTCACCGTCGGCCACGCGGACGTTCACGGTGTCGAGCGGGACCCCGTCGTACACGCAGCCGCCGCTCGTCTCCGTCGAGCCGTACGTCCGCACCAGGCGGATGCCGAGGTCGGCCGCCCGCTCGCGCAGAGGCTCCGGGAGTGCCTGTCCGCCGACGAGGATCGCCTCATAGGCCTGCAGAGCGGCGAGTACCCCCGGATCCTCGCTCGCGTCGAGCAGCGTCGCGAGCTGCGCCGGGACGAGGGAGGTGTAGAGCGCCGGGACGACGCCGTCGGTCGTGGCGCGGAGGATCTCACGGGAGGCCTCGGCGAACGCACGCGGCGTGAACCGCCCCTCGATCCGGGTCGGCTCCGTGCCCGCGAGGATCGACCGCACCATCACCTGCAGTCCGGCGACGTAGCCGGCCGGCAGGGCGAGCAGCCAGTGCCCGCTGCCGATCCGGGCGGCCGTGGCCTCGGCGCTCGCCCGGAGCGCCTCGCCGCTGAGGGCCACCCGCTTCGGCACGCCGCTAGACCCGGAGGTCGCGATCACCGCGGCGATGCCGTCGTCCACCTCTCCCGGAGCGTCGGCGAGCATCCCGAAGCCGAGGGCCGGTCCCTCGTCGAGCGCCCGGAGCAGCGCGCCCCGCAGCAGCCCGGTGTCTTCGGCATCGGTCGGGATCAGCGCGGTCACGGTCGGCTCCCTCTCTCCTGCGGGCTCAGTAGTGCCAGGGGAACGATGACCAGTCGGGGGCGCGCTTCTCGAGGAAGGAGTCCCGTCCCTCCACGGCCTCGTCCGTGCCGTAGGCGAGACGGGTGGCCTCACCGGCGAACACCTGCTGGCCCACGAGCCCGTCGTCGACGGCGTTGAAGGCGAACTTCAGCATCCGGATCGCCGTCGGCGACTTCGTCAGCACGGTGCGCGCCATCTTCAGCGCCTCGCGCTCGAGCTCGGCGTGCGGCACGACACGGTTCACGGCGCCGGCCTCGTAGGCCCGCTGCGCCGAGTACTCCTCGGCGAGGAAGAACACCTCGCGCGCGAACTTCTGCCCCGTCTGCCGGGCCATGTAGGCGGAGCCGTACCCGGCGTCGAAGCTGCCGACGTCGGCATCCGTCTGCTTGAAGCGCGCGTGCTCGGCGGACGCGATCGTCAGGTCGCAGACCACGTGCAGGGAGTGCCCGCCGCCGGCCGCCCACCCGGGGACCACGGCGATGACGACCTTCGGCATGAACCGGATGAGCCGCTGCACCTCGAGGATGTGCAGCCGGCCGACGGCGGCCGCGGACGCCCCGCTGACGACGGCGGTCTCCGCATCCGAGTACTTGTACCCGTCCCGGCCGCGGATGCGCTGATCGCCGCCGGAGCAGAACGCCCACCCGCCGTCCTTCGGGCTCGGTCCGTTGCCGGTCAGCAGCACCGCGCCGATACGCGCGTCCTGTCGCGCGATGTCGAGGGCGCGGTAGAGCTCGTCGACCGTGTGCGGGCGGAAGGCGTTGCGCACCTCCGGCCGATGGAAGGCGATGCGGGCGACCCCGCCGTCGCGGCTCACGTGCGCGGTGATGTCGGTGTAGTGCTCGGCACCGGGGGCGAGCTCCCATTCCGCGGGGTCGAACAGGTCGGAGACGAAGGCATCGGTCACGGTGTTCAGCCTATTCCCCGGGCGCGGGCCGTCTTCATCCAGCCGTCGACGATGTCCCAGAGCGGGAAGGCCACGAGGCAGGCGGCGGTGATCACCGAGAGCACGCGCATCGTGTCGGCCTCCACCCCGTTGTCCGTGAACACGAACTCCAGGAAGGCCGGGTTGAGGAGCTCCCCCTGCAGGAGCAGAGTGAGAGCCCACGCGGCGAAGGCGACGGCGAGGACGGTGTTCACGATGGCGGTGGCGACGGTCCAGCGTCGGCGTGCGTAGACGACGATCGCCAACACCGCTTCCGCGATCATCAGCGCGACGAGGACGGCGATCCCCACCGGCCAGAGACCGGGCGCCAGGATCGGGATCGGTTCGCCCCCGGTGGGAAAGAAGCCGAACGTCGCGTCCCACACGATCGCGCCGATCCCGGCGAGGAGGAACACGAGCGAGGCGATCACGTCGGCGCGGGCGGCCCCGTGCTCGGTCGGCTCCGGGAGCTGATCCACGTTCCAGCGCACGCCCGTGTCGGCGCCGGTACGCTCCAGCACGACGAAGACGAGCGTGACCCAGAAACACAGGTGCACGATCACGGACAGGGTGACCGAGACGATCGCACCGATCACCTCGCCCGGGCCGCCGCCGCTGATGAGCTGGCCGATCGCGACTCCCACCGCCGCGAACGGCGGCACGATGAACAGGAGCAGCTTCAGCAGGCGCCACCAGGTGAGGTAGTACCGCGGGCCGATGAGGTGCAGCGGCCGGTCGGCGTAGCCCGCGGCGAGGATGCCCGGATCGCCGAGGTCGGTGAGGACGGCGCGCTCCGCCTCCTCCGGGCTCTCACCCTGTTCGCGGCGCGCGTCGACGGCGTCGGCGATGGCGGCTTCGAGCTCGGCCCGGACCTCGTCCTGGGCCTCCGGCGCGAGGCTGCGGATCGTGGCGCTGATGTAACGCTCGGTGAGCGTGGTCGTGGCGGTCATGTCAGTTCTCCTCGGGGGTGAGGGAGGCGATCGCGGTGGTGAGCGCGCGCCATTCGTCGGTGAGGGTGTCGGCCAAGCGGATGCCGGCCTCCGAGGCGCGGTAGAACTTGCGGGGCCGGGCCTCGTCGGTGTTCCACTCGCTCGTCAGGTACTCCTGCTTCTCCAGACGACGGAGCAACGGGTAGAGCGTGTTCGCGTCGGTCGCGAACCCGCGGGTCTCGAGCTGCTCGAGCAGCCCGTACCCGTAGCCGGGCGTGCGCAGGAGCTGCAGGCAGGCGAGCACCACGGTGCCGCGGCGCAGTTCCTGCAGATGCGTGTCGAGCGTCTCATTCATGTCGGCTACATTACTGTGCGACGCACACCATTGTCAACGGCACATATGCGTGCGGCCTCATCGCCTCCGTCGTGGCGCACAATGGGGTCATGATCCCCGCCGTCACGGAACTGCTCGAGTCCGCCCGCGTCGTCGCGCTGCCGATGCAGACCCGCTTCCGCGGTGTCGACACGCGAGAGGCTCTGCTGTTCGAGGGCCCCGAGGGCTGGGCCGAGTTCTCGCCGTTCCTCGAGTACGACGACGCGGAGGCCGCGACCTGGCTCGCCGCGGCGATCGACTTCGCCTACGCGCCGCAGCCCGCCCCGGTGCGCGACCGCGTGGGCGTCAACGCCACCGTGCCGGCCGTCGAGGCCGCGCGCGTGCCCGAGGTCCTGGCGCGCTTCTCCGGATGCCGGACCGCGAAGGTGAAGGTCGCCGAGCCCGGGCAGGTGCTGGCGGACGATGTCGACAGGGTGCGCGCCGTCCGGGAAGCCCTCGGGGCGGAGGGCCGCATCCGGGTCGACGCGAACGGCCTGTGGAACGTCGACGAGGCCGAGCACGCCGTGCACGCCCTCGCCCCGTTCGACCTGGAGTACGTCGAGCAGCCGTGCGCGTCGGTGCCCGAGCTCGTCGAGCTGCGGCGGCGGATCGCCTACATGGACATCCCGGTCGCGGCGGACGAGAGCATCCGGAAGTCCGGCGACCCCCTCGCCGTGGCGCGCGCGGGAGCGGCGGACATCGTGGTCATCAAGGCGCAGCCGCTCGGCGGGGTCACTCACGCCTTGCAGGTCGTCACGGCGGCCGGTCTGCCCGCCGTGGTCTCCAGCGCGCTGGATACCGCGGTCGGGCTGTCGCAGGGGGCCGCCCTGGCTGCCGCGCTTCCGACCCTCGACTACGACTGCGGCTTGGGCACAGCGTCCCTGTTCCAGGACGATGTCGCCGACCTCCGCCCCATCGACGGCACGATCCCGGTAGGACGCGTGTCGCCGAGCCCGGTGGCCCTCACGCGCCTCGCCGCCGCCGATGAACGCCGCGAGTGGTGGCTGGCCCGCCTGGCGCGCTGCCACCACGAGCTGCTCGCGGCCCGCGGCGCCTAGGACTCGACGAGGAGTTCGACCAGGCGCCCGAGCTCTTCGCCGCCGGAGTGCCGCAGCGCCGCGTCGTCACGACCCGCCATGGCACCGCGCACGGTCATGCCCTCCCAGAGGATCATGAGCATGCGTGCGGCATCGGTGGCGGGTAGCCGCAGACGCAGCGTGCCCGCAGCCTCCACGATGTCCTCCACGATGCGCGCGATGCTCGCCACCATCTCGCGCTCCTGCGCGAGGTAGGCCTCCCCGAACTGCGGATCCCGCAGCGCGCGGATGCGGATCTCGCTCATCAGCATCACGCCAAGGCGGTCGTCGCTGCCGAGCTCCATGATCTGCTGGACGAGGTCGGCGGGATCGCAGTCCTCCGCGAGCTCCCCGTCGGCCCGCATCTGCTCGACGCGGGTCCGCACAGCCGCCACCCTGGCGTCCGCGACACCGGCCGCGAGAGTCAGGAACAGCTCGTCCTTCGACTCGAAGTTCGAGTAGAACGCTCCGCGGGTGAAGCCGGCGCGCTCGCAGACGGCCTCGACCGAGGCGCCGTCCAGACCGGCCTCGGCGAACACCTGCGCGGCCGCCTCGAGCAGGCGGGCCTTCGTGTTCTCGCGGCTGCGGGTGGCGGGTGACGACATCGGAACCTCCTGGCCTTCCCTCTCGGCGATTCACACCCGGCGCACAGCATCCGGATGATGACCGACCTTACGATACATCTATGTATCGGATACACCTGTGTATCCACCCGGCACCCTCACGGAGATTCGCGTGTCCACACTCCTCTCGTCCCTCGGACGCTGGTCCTTCCGTCACCCGTGGCGCGTCCTCGTCTCGTGGCTCCTCGCCCTCGGCATCGCCGGAGCAGGAGCCGTGGTCCTCGGCGCGGGCACCGACAACACGTTCTCCATTCCCGGGACCGAATCCCAGGCGGGCCTGGAACAGCTCTCGCGCTCCTTCCCCCAGGTGAGCGGTACCAACGCACAGTTCATCGTCGTGGCCGCAGACGGCGACCGCATCACGGATGACGAGTACCGCGAGCCGATCGAGGACGCCGTGTCCGAGCTCGGCGACCTCGACGAGGTCCTCGCCGCCACCTCGCCGTACGACGAGATGGTCAACGGCATGATCAACGACGACGACACGGCGGCCATCGTGCGCCTGCAGTTCGACGGGGAGTCCACCGACGTCTCCGAGGAGACGAAGGACGCCCTGCGAACGGCGGTCGACGACCTCGCCGGTCAGCTCCCGGACGGCGCCCAGGCCTCGCTCGGCGGCGACCTCTTCGCGATCTCGATCCCCGGCGTCACGCTCACCGAGGCGGTCGGCCTGCTCATCGCCCTCCTCGTCCTCATCGTCACCTTCCGCTCGTTCGTGGTCGCGGGCCTCCCCCTGCTCACCGCGATCCTCGGCGTCGGCATCTCGATGGCCGGAATCTTCACCGCGACAGCGTTCACGACCGTCTCCTCCACCACGCCCCTGCTCGCCCTCATGCTCGGGCTGGCCGTCGGCATCGACTACGCCCTCTTCATCGTCGCGCGCCACCAGGACCAGGTCCGCGACGGCGTGGAACCCGAGGAGTCGGCCGCCCGCGCGGTGGGCACGGCCGGGTCGGCGGTCGTCTTCGCGGGCGTCACCGTGCTCATCGCGCTGATCGGCCTCGGCTTCGCCGGGATCCCGTTCCTCACCACCATGGGCGTCGCCGCGTCGGTGGCGGTCGCGGTCGCCGTCGCCATCGCCGTCACCCTGACCCCCGCTCTTCTCGGCTTCCTCAAGGGGCGCGTGGCCGGACGGCCGAAGCGTGCGAGGGGATCACGGAAGGCGGCCGTCTCCCGGCCCCGCGGCAGCCGTCGGTGGGTGGAGGGCGTGACGAAGCACCCCGTCCTCGTCTCCCTCGCGGTCGTCCTCGGCCTCGGCATCGTCGCCGTCCCCGCCCTCAGCCTCGACCTCGCCCTGCCGAACGCCGGTGTCCTCCCGAAGGACTCCGAGGCCCGCCAGAACTACGACATGGTCGGCGAGCAGTTCGGCCCCGGCTTCAACGGGCCTCTCATCCTCACCGGGACGATCGTCACCTCGACCGATCCCCTCGGCCTCATGGAAGACCTCGGAGACGCCGTGGCCGAGGTTCCCGGGGTGAAGGAGGTCGCCCTCGCCACGCCGAACGAAACGGCCGACACCGGCATCGTGCAGATCATCCCGGAGACCGCCCCGGACGACCCGGCGACGGCCGACCTCGTGCGCGAGCTCCGCAGCCACCACGACGAATGGCTGGAGGAGTTCGGCATCGACCTCAAGGTCACCGGCTTCACCGCCGTCGGGATCGACATCTCGGATCAGCTCGGAGCCGCACTGCTGCCGTTCGGGATCTTCGTGATCGGCCTCTCGCTCATCCTCCTCACCATCGTGTTCCGCTCCCTGTGGGTGCCGATCACTGCTGCGGCCGGCTACCTGCTGTCGATCGTCGCCGCCTTCGGCGTCGTCGGGGCGGTCTTCGAGTGGGGCTGGTTCGCCGACCTCCTGCACGTCGCGAAGGTCGGACCGATCATCAGCTTCATGCCGATCATCCTCATGGGCGTGCTGTTCGGGCTGGCGATGGACTACCAGGTGTTCCTCGTGTCGCGCATGCGGGAGGACTTCGTGCATGACCCCGCCCTCCGCCAGGGCGCGGGCGACCGCGCCACCCGGCGTGCCGCCGCTCTGCGTGCCGTGCGAAGCGGCTTCACCGGGTCGGCCAAGGTCGTCACGGCGGCCGGCCTCATCATGTTCGCGGTGTTCGTCGCGTTCGTGCCGGAGGGCGACTCCTCACTCAAGCCCATCGCGCTCGGACTCGCCGCCGGCATCGCCTTCGACGCCTTCCTCGTGCGGATGACCCTGATCCCGGCGCTGATGGCGATCCTCGGCGAACGCGCGTGGGAGATCCCGTCGTGGTTGGAGCGGATCCTCCCTCGCGTGGACATCGAGGGCGAGGCGGTGGAACGGGAACGGCACCTCGAGGCGTGGCCCGGCGACGGGTCGCTCGTCGCGGCCGACGACCTGGAACTCGGCACCGGCGCGTGTGCGCTCCAGGGCCTGTCGCTGCGACTCGCGCCCGGCGCGGCTCTGGTCGCCAGCGGCGCGGACGCCGCAACGCTGCGTGCCCTCGCACTCACCGTCGGCGCCCGGATCGCACCGATCGACGGACGCCTCCGCGTCGTCGGGCACCTGCTGCCCGGTCGCGCGGCCTGGGTCCGCTCCCACGTGGGCTGCGTGCTCGCCGACGACGGATCCGTCCTCGCCGACCTCCGCGAAGCCCTGCGCGGTCGCTCCGAGCTCGTCGTGATCGACGGCGCTGACCGGCTCCGCGGCGGCGAGCGCGACCAGGTCACCGCGATGCTGCGCGACGCGAAGTCCCGCCGCGACCTCGCCGTCTTCGCCACCGCCGCCGATGCCGACGCGGCCCGCTCCCTCCTCGCGGACGCCGGATGGCCGTCCGCCGACGCCATCGACACGCGTGCGCCCCGCCCGAGCGCCGCAGAAACCACCGAGGTGCCCGCATGACTCTCCCCCTCGAGCGCGCCCGCTCGCGCAAGCCCATCACCTGGCTCACGATCCTCGGCGTGCTGCTGCTGCCGGCGGCGGTCGGCGGCATCCTGATGGCGGCGCTCTACAACCCGACCGAGCGTCTCGACTCCATGACCGCGGCCATCGTCAACCTCGACGAACCCGTCGAGATCGACGGTCAGACCACTCCCCTCGGGCGGCAGCTCGCCTCGGGACTCGTCGAGGGCTCGGACGACCTCGACTCGAACCTCACCTGGGTCATCTCCAACGAGGAGGACGCCGCCGACGGGCTCGCGGACGGCTCGTACCAGGCCGTCATCACGATCCCCGAGGACTTCTCGGCCGCCGCGACCTCCGCGGGCCAGGCGGTCGCAGACGGCGGCGGGGACCCGCAGCAGGCGACGATCCAGGTGACGACGCCCGACGACGGTCTCGTGGCGGACGACCTCATCACGGGGCAGATCGCCGATGTGGCGGCCTCGACGCTCGGCACCATGCTGTCCGAGGCCACGACCGAGAACATCCTCGTCGGCTTCACCACCATCGGCGACCAGATCGGCGACGCGGCCGACGGGGCGCTCGAGGTGGCGCAGGGCACCCGCGACGCGGCCACCGGCGCCGCGGCACTCCCGGACGGCGCGACGCAGCTCGCCGCGGGTGCCGGGGAGTTGGGCACCGGGGCCTCCACTCTCGCGTCCGGCCTCGACACCATCGCGGCGCAGACCCGGCAGGCCGCGACCGGCGCCGGCACTCTCGGAGCGGGACTCACCTCGGGGGCGACCGAGCTCCAGGGTCGGGTCGCCGGCGTGCAGCAGCTGACGAGCGGCATCCAGTCGGCGGGCGCGTCGGCGAAGTCGGCCGCGGCGGACTCGGCCGCGGTCGCACAGGGTCTCGGGGCGATGGCGGCCACTGCGTGCGCCGCCGATCCCGAGTCGCCGGAGTGCGGGCAGCTCTCTGGCCTCGCCTCGCAGGCGGCGGCAGCGGCCACGTCGGCCGGAACCGCCTCCGGCATCCTCAACGACAAGCAGGTCGCCGAGGGGGTGGCCGCGCTCCCCGGGTCGTTCTCGACACTGGCCACGCAGCTCAGCGAAGCGGGTACGGGGGCGTCCGAGCTCGCCGGCGGGCTCAACCGCCTCGCGGCCGAGGGCGTGGATCAGTCCGCGGCGGGAGCGCGGGCGCTGTCGTCCGGCGCGACGCAGCTCGCCGACGGCGCGACCCAGCTCGCCGACGGCAGCACCGAACTCGCCACCGGCCTCGACGCGCTCGCGACCGGCACCGGCGACCTCGCGGGCGGGCTGCGCACCGCGGCGGACTCCCTTCCGTCCTTCAGCGACGAGGAGTCGACGTCGCTGGCGTCGGTCATCGCCGATCCGGTGTCGACCGACTCCTCCATGGGCTCGCTCTTCGGTCCCACCGCGATCCCGCTGCTCACCGCGGTGGTGCTGTGGTTCGGCGGTCTCGCGTCGTTCCTCGTCCTGCGGGCGCACACCGCGCGGACGCTCACGTCCCGTCGGTCGTCGGCCGCCCTCACCCTCCGCGGGTTCTGGCCGGCCGCGGCGATCGGTGCGGCGCAGGGCCTGCTCGTCTCCCTCATCGTGCAGACCGTTGCCGACTACGACGCGGCGACCTGGTGGGCGTTCGCCGGCACCGCCGTCCTCGCGGCGGTGGTGTTCGCGGCCGTGAATCAGGCCCTCGTGGCCGTGTTCGGCGGCGTCGGCCGCTGGATCGCCGCGCTGGTCGGCGTCATCGCCGTGGCGACCGGGCTGATCTCGACCGTGCCCGACTGGCTCGCGAGCATCGGGGGCGCCCTGCCGACCGCTCCCGCCTTCGCGGGTCTCGTCAGCGCGAGCGGGGCAGCCGTCGCCGCCCTCGTCGTCTGGGGCGTGCTGTCGCTCGTCGCCACGACGGTGGTCGTCGCGGTCCGCCGTACGACCACCGCCCATGCTGTCGTCACCGCCTGACCCCCGCGCACAACTCCGGAGATCGCAGCCGACACCCCGCCGGCACCCCGCTTCGGCGGCGTGTCGTGTCCGCTCTCCGGAGTTGTGCACGGGCCGGACGACGGCACCCCGTACCCTCGTGGCATGCGCCGACCGTTCATGGACACTCCGGACCAGCTCGCGGGCCTCGACGGGCAGCAGTATCTCGTGCTCCGGCCGACCGGGGCCGTCGCCGCGGAATACCGGGCGATCCAGGAGGCTGCGCTCGGTCGTCTGGACACGCCGCTCCGGCATCCGCACACGGAGCACGTGACGCTTCGCGGCTTCTTCGAGCCGGAGCATCGTGAGGAGCTGCGAGCCGTGATCCGCGCCTGGGCCGCGGAACAGGGTCCTCTCGAACTCACCGCCGACGCCGTGGACGTCTTCCCCGCGCCGTGGCAGATCGTGATCGTGCGCCTCGCCCGCACGCCCGCCCTCGTGCACGCGTACGCCTCGCTGACGGAGGCGCTCCGGCCGACGGACTTCCGCCGCCTCGATGAGCTCTCCGTCGAGGACTGGACCTTCCACCTCTCGGTGCTCTACGGCAAGACGCTGGATCCCGAGACATGGCAGCAGCTCGCCGCCACCGAAGTCCGTCCGCTCACACCCGCGCCGACGGAGGTCGTCACCGAGGCCGAGTTCGTCTGGTACGAGGGCGGCGTCGAGCATGCCGAGGTCATCCCCCTCGGCGCCTGACGCTCCGTCTCGGTGGGCTCAGCTCAGGCCGGAGTAGGCGTGCAGCCCCTTGAAGAAGACGTTGACGATGGTGAAGTTGAAGATCACGGCCGTGAAGCCCACGATCGAGAGCCAGGCCGAGGGGTTGCCGCGCCAGCCGCGGGTCGCTCGCGCGTGGATGTAGCCGGCGTAGAGCACCCAGATCACGAAGGTCCAGGTCTCCTTCACGTCGAAGCCCCAGAAGCGGCTCCACGCGTAGTACGCCCAGATGGACCCGGCGATGAGCGTGAAGGTCCAGAGGATGAAACCGATGATCGTGAAGAGGTATGCCAGGCTCTCCAGGCGCTCCGCGGGCGGGAACGTGCGCAGGAAGCCGGGGCCGGTCTTCGCCGCCCCTTCCCCGATCAGACGCTCGCGCCGAGCCTGCAGGAGCTGGATCACGGAGAGCGCGAAGGCCAGCGCGAAGAAGGCCGTGGCGAGCGAGGCGACGAACACGTGGATGATGAGCCACACGCTCTTGAGCGGGTCCATCAGCGGGGAGACCTCGACGTAGAAGTTCGTCGCCCCGAGGCCGAGGAGCACCACGACGAGGCCGGTGATGAACGTGCCCAGGAACCGCAGATCGAGGCGGGTGAGCACCGCGAGGTAGACGGCGATGATGAGCAGCGTGCCGACCATGCCGAACTCGTACAGGTTCGCCCACGGAACCCGACCGGCGGCGATGCCGCGCGTCACGGTGGCCGCGAGGTGGAACACGAACCCGAGGACGGTGAGCGAGGTACCGATCCGCGCCATGACGAAGCGCTGCGGCGTCGGCGAAGGGGTCCCGGTCGCGTCGACGGGCGCGGAGGCGACGCCGACCCGACCGGCGGCGACGAGCTCGCCTTCGCGAACGGTGTGGGCGTCAGCCGTCGCCTGGGAGCGGCGCGCGAGATCGAAGGCGTAGGCCACGAAGGCCGCCGCGTAGATCGCGATCGCCGTCCAGAGCAGGACCGGCGAGATCACGTTGAGCTCGAGCATGGTGTCAGTCTACTTTCCGGGTGCCGTGGCCGCCGGGCCCGCGGCGGCGTCCGCGGAGTCCTCGTCGGCATCATCAGGGGTGCGGGCGGTCGTGCCTCCCGCAGCGTCGAGCAGCCGGGTGTGACCGGCGCGGATGTCGTCCACGGCGCGGGCGAGCGTCGGGTCCTCGCCGCGAGCCAGGGCCGCGTATTCGAGGTCGATCGCGCCGTCGGCGGCGGTCGCCTTCACCCACACGCGCCGACGCGGCACGAAGAGGGCGAGCATGAGTCCGCCGAGAGCCAGCAGCGCGAATCCGAGCACGAACACCCCGGACTCGTCGCGGTGGATCTGGAGGGAGGCGAAGCGCTTGACGGACTCGGACGCGTCGGTGGCACCCTCCGGGGACTCGTCGTCGAAGGTCACCGAGCCCAGGCCGTTCGGCAGCTGCGCGGTTTCGCCCGGGGACAGCTCGATGGACTCGACGTCGGTGCTGCGTCCGGTGAGCTTCGTCATGTCGGAGGTGTCGAGCACGTACACGGAACGGGGCACGCCGTCGTTGATCCCGAGGTCGCCGGTGTACACGTCGAGCGTGAGCGTCGGGTTCGTGAGGTCGGGGTACGCGGAGAAGAAGGCCCCCGTGTCGAGAACGCCCGTGGTCGGGTAGAAGAACCCGACCAGGCCCACCTGCTCGGCGAGTCCGTCCGGCACCTTGAGCACGCCGAGCGAGGTCATGTTGTTGTCCTGCGGGAGGAACGGCGTGCTGTTGCGGAATACGACGTTACCCTCGGGGTCGCGCACGGTCACCGTCGGCGCGTAGCCGTTGCCGAGCAGGAACACGTCGTCGTCGGCGACGCTCAACGGCTCGTTGACCTTGACGGCACCCTCACGCTCCTCGCCGTTCTCCTGGATGGTCATGTTCGCCGAGAAGTCGCCCGCCTGGCCGGAACCGGGCTCGCCGAACGGCTGATAGGTCACGTCGAACGAGTCGAGCCGCATCGAGTAGGGCGCGAAGGCATCGTCGCCGACGAAGCGTCCACGGTTCATGGAGTCGTAGTCGAGGAGCGTGTTGGCGAAGGTCTCCCCCTCGACGAGCACGCGCTGACCGGTGTAGGCGAAGCCGCCCCCCACGCCGATCGTGACGAGCACGCCGACGAGGGCGAGGTGGAAGAGCAGGTTGCCCGTCTCCCGCGAGTAGCCGCGCTCCGCGGACACCGAGTACGTGCGACCCCGGTCGTAGCGCTCGACCCGATAGCCGAGCGCCTTGAGCTGCTTCGTGGCGACGTCGATCGACGCAGCGGCCTCCGCGTCGGCGTCCCCGGTGCCCGTCCCGGACCCGGCGACCGTGTCGCGGGTGACGGCGCGGTAGTCCTCGAGGCGGCGCAGGCGGGCTGGCGTGCGCGGCGGGCGAGCCCGCAGCGCCTTGGCGTGGTGCTTGATCCGCGGGATGACGCAGCCGACCAGCGAGGTGAACAGGAGCAGGTAGATCGCCGAGAACCACGGCGACAGGTACACGTCGAAGAGCTTGAGCGCGTCGAGGACCGGGAACAGGTCGGGGTTGTCGCGCTCCCACTGCGTCACGCCGTTCGGATCGGCCATGCGCTGGGGGAAGATCGAGCCGGGGATGGCGGCGATCGCCAGGACGAGCAGCAGGATGAGCGCGGTGCGCATCGAGGTGAGCTGACGCCACCCCCATCGCAGCCAGCCCACGAAGCCGAGGCGCGGCTGGGTGATCGTGTCGTCGCCGTCGACGTGATCGGACGGGCGGAGCGGATCGCTGGAGTCGTTGGTCACGGAACCCTTGTTCTTCGTCATGGTCGTCTCGGAGCGGTCAGAGCGGGAGGATGACACTGCCGATCACCGCCGTCAGCCGCGACATGATGTCGGTCCACAGGCCGGTGACCATCAGGACGCCGAGGAGGATCAGCAGCACGCCGCCGACGATGTTGACGACCCGGATGTGGCGGCGCAGGAAGCCGATCGCCTTCGTCGCCCAGCCGAAGCCGAGCGCGACGAGGAGGAACGGGATGCCCAGGCCGAGGGAGTACGCCAGGCCGAGGAAGCCCGCGCGCACCGGGTCGCCCGCGTTGAACGAGAGCGCGAGGATGGCGGCGAGGGTCGGCCCCATGCAGGGCGCCCACCCGATGCCGAGCGCGACGCCGAGGAGGGGAGCTCCGACCATCCCTGCCTTGGAGTCCACGTGGAAGCGGAGCTCTCGCTGCGCGAAGCCGAACAGTCCGAGGAAGACCAGACCCATCGCGATGACGACCACGCCGAGGATGCGGGTGATGAGGTCGCCCCACTGGAGCAGGAAGACGCCGGCTGTGCCGCCGAGGACCGTGTAGAGGATGAACACGACGGTGAACCCGAGGATGAACAGCAGCACCCCGAGGACGAGGCGGCTGCGGGTCGCGGTCCTCGTGCCGCCGTCGCCTGTCGTGGTCGATTCCCGCGGCGCCACGGCTCCGCCGAGGAAGCCGAGGTAGCCGGGCACGAGCGGGAGCACGCACGGCGAGAGGAACGAGACGAGTCCGGCCAGCATCGCCACCGGGATCGCGATCCAGAGGGCGCCGGAGCCGATGATCGCTTCGGGGTTCACGGTGCCCCCGCAGACATCACAAGTCCTCCGCGAGCGCGTCCTTGACGAGCGTGGAGAGGACGGAGGTGCCGTCGATCGGACCGATGATCTTCGCGGCGACGCGACCCTGCTTGTCGAGCACGAGCGTGGTGGGGGTGGCCGAGATCGGCACGACCTTGGCGAAGGCGAGCTTGGCCTGGGCCGTGTCGACGTCGATGAGGCTCGGGTAGGTCACGCCGAGTTCCTCGGCGAAGGCGACCGCCGTGTCGGGCTGATCCCTCGTGTTGATGCCGATGAACTGCACGCCCTCGGCGCGGTTCTCCTGCCAGACGGCCTCCAGGTCGGGGGCCTCGACACGGCACGGTGCGCAGCCGGCGTACCAGAAGTTGACCACGGCGACCTTGCCGGCGATGTCGGCGCTGTCGAAGTCCTCGCCGTGCTCCGTGACGCCGCTGAACTCCACCGGCTCACCGCGCTCGGCGACCGGGATCTCGACGATCGCACCGTCGGCCGCGACGTACCCGGTGTTGTCGCCACTGAGGAAAGACTCGCTCACCGCGTCGGGAGCACAGGCGCTCAGACCGACGGCGAGCACCGCAGCGAGCGCGGCTCCGCCCAGGCGGCCGAGGGGCCGGAGACGGGAGGGGCGGCCGCTGCGGATCGGATGAATCCTGGAATCGCGGGACACGACTCCGAGTTTACGCAGAGCTTCCTATGCATCGGCCGGGTACCCCCGGGGGGATCAGAAGCGGGCGAGCACGTCGTCGACACCCGCCCGGAAGCGCGGACAGGTCGCGATGTCGTGCGCGCGACAGCCCATGGCATGCTCGGTCATCTCCCGCGATCGCCGCATCTCCTCCATGCGCCGGTCGAGGTCATCGAGATGCTCCTGCAGCACCTGGTGGCGACCGGCATTCCCGTCGTCGAGGAGCACCGCGATCTGGTCGAGGCTCATGCCGGCGGCCTTGCTGCGCTGGATGACGGCGATGCGCACGACCTCGTCCTCGCCGTAGCGTCGCCGACCGGCAGGGTCGCGGGGCGGCCGCAGTAGACCGACCGCCTCCCAGTGCCGCAGGACGTTCGTGGGGAGATCGAACCGCGCGGCGACCTCGCCGACGGACCAGGGGTGCGGGTCGCTTGACTTCATGTTGACATGAAGTCACAGACTGGATCCGAACACAAGACGCGAGAAGGGAAACCCCATGCACGATGCGATCGTGATCGGCGCCGGCCCCGCCGGGCTCCAGGCGGCACTGACGCTCGGCCGGATGCATCGACCGGTGCTCCTGCTGGACTCCGGCGAGTACCGGAACGGCACGGTGCAGCACATGCACAACATGATCGGCGCGGACGGGAAGGCCCCGGCGGACCTCCGCGCACAGGCACGGGTGGAGCTCGCGGCCTATGCGGACGTGACGGTGCGGGACGTCGCGGCACACCGCATCTCCGGCGACCCGGAGCGCGGGTTCTCCGTGGACCTCGCGGACGGGTCCGTCGCTCAGGCGTGGCGAGTGATCCTCGCGACCGGTGTCGCGGACGACCTTCCGTCGGTTCCTGGTCTCGCGGAGCTGTGGGGCGTCCGTGTCTTCAGCTGCCCGTTCTGCGATGGGCACGAGCACGCGGGGAAGCCGATCGCGATCCTCGGGGCGGCCCCGCGGGCGACCCATCTGATCGCGCTGCTGGGCCGTATCGTCGGCGACATCACGGTGGTCCCGGTGGGAGGACCGTTCGCCGAGGAGGAGCGTGTCGCACTGGAGAACCTCGGGGTGCGGGTGGCGACGGCACCGGTCGAGGCCGTCGCGGCGCACGCGGACGGGGTGCGGGTGCAGAGCGCCGAGGGCACGCTCGACGTCGCGGGCGTGTTCGTGGCCTCCGGCACGATGCGGCACCGGGCGCCCTTCGCCGTAGACCTCGGGCTGCGGCTCCTGGAGTCGGGGTCGATCGAGATCGACGAGTTCGGGAGGACGTCGCTTCCGGGGGTCTTCGCCGCGGGCGACCTCGCCCATCGCGCGACGCTCCCCGGCCCGATGGCCTCGGTCCTGCTCGCCGCCGCCGCGGGACAGGTCGCCGCGGTGGGGGTGCTGCAGTCCCTCTGACTCGGATCGCGCGAGGATTCCCCGGTCGGGGATGGGACCCGTCTGGCGATGCGAAGGAGCGTCAGACGGCCCCGACGTCGACAGCGCCGCCCGTCGCGGCGGGCTCGGCGTACGAGACCTCGCGCCAGACGTCGCCCACGCGCTCGAACGAAGTCACACTCGACAGCGCGCAGCGGCGTGTGCGGGGATCGTGCTGCAGCGGCAGACCGGCGACGCGCAGGTGCGTGATCCAGATCGGTGCCTGATGCGACACCATCACGATGTCCCCCGCGGTCCGGGTCTCGGCCGCGACCGTCCACGCCTCGTCCATGACGCCGAGCATGCGCTCCGCGATCGACGCGTACGGCTCACCCCAGCTCGGCAGCGAGGGCTGCCGGAGGTGCCACCAGTTCAACGGATTCATCAGCGACCGCCGCATCCGGGTGCCCTCGAACACGTTCGTCGGCTCGATCAGGCGGATGTCGGTCTCGGGTTCGAGGTCGAACACCTCCGCGAACGGGGCGGCAGACTCCTGCGCGCGCTCCAGGGGCGACGCGAACAGCGCGGTCACCGGATCGCCGAGTCCCGCCACGTGCTCCGCCGCCGCCAGGGCCATCTCCTCCCCCGCGGTACTGAGGTGGTAGTCGGGCAGCCGTCCGTAGAGCACGCGGGACGGATTGTGCACCTCCCCGTGGCGGACGAGGTGCAGAAGTGATGCCGCCACGTCAGACCTCGCGGTAGCGGGAGTCGCCGAACCCGAGGAACACGACGTTCACGATCGGGATGATCGCGAGGATGCCGGGGTACCCCGCCTTCGTGAAGACCTTCCACAGTCCGACCACGACGAGGATGTAGAAGATGAGGGCGATGAGTCCCGTCGTGCCGGAGAAGATCGCGCCGAACAGGTCGGGAAGGCCGTTGCCGTCCGAGATGGAGAGGTGCATGGGGGTCCGCCTTTCGTCGTGGCGATCCTACTGAGGTGCCGCTGCCTCACGCTGGCGACCCGGCCGGGAAGCGACGGGACGCCCGCGTAGACTGGGCGGGTTCATCTTTCCCCGGATCAGGAGGAATCCTCCGTGCTGCGCACCCACTCCGCAGGCTCCCTGCGCGCCGAGAACATCGGTCAGACCGTCACCCTCACGGGGTGGGTCGATCGTCGTCGTGACCACGGAGGCGTCGCGTTCATCGATCTGCGGGACGCGTCGGGCATCGCCCAGGTCGTCATCCGCGACGAGGAGATCGCGCACCCCCTGCGCAACGAATTCGTCCTCAAGGTCACCGGCGAGGTGTCGCGTCGTCCCGAGGGGAACGCGAACCCGAACCTGCCCTCCGGCGAGATCGAGGTCATCGCCGCCGACGTCGAGGTTCTGAACGAGTCGGCTCCGCTGCCGTTCCAGGTCTCGACGGCGCTGGCCGACACCGAGACGGTCGGTGAGGAGGCGCGACTGAAGTACCGGTACCTCGACCTCCGTCGCCCGTCCGCCGCGTCCGCGCTGCGTCTGCGCTCGAACGTCTACAAGGCGATCCGCGATGTGCTGCACGCCGAGGACTTCACCGAGGTCGAGACCCCGACCCTCACCCGCTCCACGCCGGAGGGCGCCCGCGACTTCGTCGTCCCGGCCCGCCTGCACCCCGGCAGCTGGTATGCGCTCCCCCAGTCACCGCAGCTCTTCAAGCAGCTGCTCATGGTGGGCGGCGTCGAGAAGTACTTCCAGATCGCCCGCTGCTATCGCGACGAGGACTTCCGCGCCGACCGCCAGCCCGAGTTCACGCAGCTCGACATCGAGATGAGCTTCGTCGACCAGGAGGACGTGATCGCCCTCATGGAGTCGCTCATCGTGGCGATGTGGCAGACGATCGGCGTCGAGGTGCAGACCCCGCTGCCGCGGATGACCTACGCCGACGCGATGGCGAAGTACGGCTCCGACAAGCCCGACCTCCGCTTCGGGCTCGAGCTCGTCGAGGCGACCGAGTACTTCAAGGACACCCCGTTCCGCGTCTTCCAGGCCGAGTACGTCGGTGCGGTGCGGATGCCCGGCGGTGCCTCGCAGCCCCGCAAGCAGCTCGACGCGTGGCAGGACTGGGCCAAGCAGCGCGGTGCCCGGGGTCTCGCCTACGTCCTGTTCAACGAAGACGGCACCCTGGGCGGCCCCGCCGCGAAGAACCTCTCCGAGGCCGAGCAGGCGGGCCTGGCGGAGTTCGTCGGCGCCGAGCCGGGCGACTGCGTGTTCTTCGCCGCCGGGTCCGCCAAGGAGAGCCGGGCACTGCTGGGCGCCGCGCGAGTCGAGATCGGCCGCCGCCTCGGCTACCTGAACCCGGACGAGTTCGCCTTCACCTGGGTCGTCGATGCACCGATGTTCGAGCCGGCAGCCGATGCGGTCGCTTCCGGCGACGTCGCGGTGGGTGCCGGTGCCTGGACCGCGGTGCACCACGCGTTCACCGGACCGAAGCCCGAGTTCGAGGACACGTTCGACACCGACCCCGGTTCCGCCCTGGCCTACGCGTACGACATCGTGTGCAACGGCTCGGAGCTCGGGGGCGGATCGATCCGCATCCACCGCGAGGACATCCAGAAGCGGGTGTTCGAGGTCATGGGCATCAGCGACGAGGTCGCGCAGGAGCAGTTCGGCTTCCTCCTCGACGCGTTCAAGTTCGGCGCTCCCCCGCACGGCGGGATCGCGCTCGGCATGGACCGCGTGCTCCAGCACCTGACGAAGACCGAGTCGATCCGCGATGTCATCGCCTTCCCGAAGTCCGGCAACGGCTTCGACCCCCTCACGTCCGCTCCCGCGCCGATCACCCCCGAGCAGCGCGCCGAGGCCGGCGTGGACTTTACCCCCGAGGACGAGGCCTGACCCGCCGAGACCCCGTATTACCGCCGAGACCCCGGGACACTGCCGCTGGCAGCCCGGGGTCTCGTCGCGTATCCGGGGCCTCGGCGAAGGAAAAGGAGACTATGCGAACGACGCGAAAGCCGGGGCGAGGTTCTCGTTCCACACGTCGACGCCGAGCTTCGCGATGAGAGCCACCACCACGACGAGGAACACCACGCGGATGAACGTCGTGCCGCGCGAGATGGCCATCCGCGATCCCAGGTAACTGCCGGCGACGTTCGCGACCGCCAGGATCCCACCGAGCAGCCACAGCACCGAGCCGTGCGGGATGAACAGGAGCAGTGCCCCCGCGTTCGTCGCCAGGTTGACGATCTTGGCCTTCGCGCTCGCCTGCAGGAAGTCGTAGCCCAGGAGCGCGACGAGGGTGATCACGAGGAAGGTACCCGTTCCCGGACCGATCATCCCGTCGTAGAACCCGATGCCGAGCCCGGCGAGCCCGGCCATGATGTGGTGTTTGTGCCCGTGGAAGCGCAACTGCGTCGCGGCCCCGAGCTGCGGCCGGAGAGCGGTGAACAGGGCCACCGCCAGCAGCGCGATCACGATGATCGGTTTGAACGCGGCCGGGGGCAGGACGGTCGCGACCGCCGCGCCCCCGAACGAGCCGATCAGCGCGATCACCGCCATCGGTAGAGCCGTGCGGAGGTCGGGTTTCGCGCGACGGTAGTAGGTGATGCTGCTCGTCGCGGTCCCGAACACGGAGGCGAGCTTGTTCGTCGCGAGCGCCTGGACCGGGGCGATGCCGGGGATGAGGAGCAGCGCCGGAAGCTGCAGCAGCCCTCCCCCGCCGACGACCGCGTCGATCCATCCGGCGCTGAACGCCGCCACAACGATGAGGATCAGCATCCCCCAGGTGAGCTGCTCGAGTCCGAGGAGGCTGCCGATATCCACCACGCCATGATTCCAGAGTCGCGGCGTCCGCCCCGCATCGGCCTCGCTGGCAGACTGGAGTCATGCTCCACGCTCTCCCGTTGCCGCACCCGATCGCGTCGAGAAACGGGGACGCCGTGCTCCGGAGGGCGACCGAGGGCGATGCCGACGCCGTCATCGCGCTGCTCGCGGACGATCCGATCAGCGCCGCCCGCGGGGATGTGGCCTCGGATGACGACCGTCCGGCCTACGAGCGGGGTCTCCGCGAGATCCTGGCCGATCCGTCGAACGATCTGCTGGTGGTCGAGCTCGACGATGCGGTGGTCGGTACCCTGCAACTCACCTCGATCCCGGGGATGGCGCGGCGCGGCGCCCGACGGCTGCTCGTCGAGGCGGTCCGGGTCCGCAGCGATCTCCGCTCTGCCGGCATCGGCTCCGCGGTCATGCGCTGGGTCGGTGACGCCGCGGCTCCCGCCCTCGGTGCCGCAATGGTGCAGCTCACCTCCGACGCCGCCCGCACCGACGCCCATCGGTTCTACGAGCGACTCGGCTACGTGGGCTCGCACCGCGGCTTCAAGTACGCGGTCCCGAACGACTGACCTCGCGACGCAGCACGCCACCCTCCGGACACCGACCGTTCACCCCGGCCGCTCCGCGCGGCTACCTGGGCCTCATAGTGTCCTCTCGCAACCCGACCCCGGCTCACAGCGCCGGACACCGAGAGGACACTCATGGCACGCTCCCCCCGCCGCGCGCGCATCGGCGCCGGCATCGCCCTGGCCACCACGGCCGTCATCGCACTGACCTCCTGCGCCTCCGCGACGGACGCCCCGGCGGCGGGAGGCGACGCCGTGGATGCGGCGAGCGCGACCTCTGTCGAGGACTTCGGCTCCTTCGCCGACCTCGAGGCCGCCGCCAAGGAAGAGGGTCAGCTCAACGTCATCGCGCTGCCGCGCGACTGGGCGAACTACGGCGAGATCCTCGACCTGTTCGCCGAGAAGTACCCCGAGATCACCATCAACGAGGCCTCGCCCGATGTCTCCAGCGCCGAGGAGATCCAGGCCGCCGAAACGAACAAGGGCCTCGACACCGCTCCCGACGTCTTCGACCTCGGCCTGACCGTCGCTCTGCAGAACACGGACGCCTTCGCCCCCTACAAGGTCCAGACCTGGGACGACATCCCCGACGAGCTGAAGGAGCCCACCGGACTCTTCGTCGGCGACTACGGCGGCTATATGTCGATCGGCTACGACTCCTCGGCCTTCGAGGCGCCGGCCGAACTGTCCGATCTCCTCTCCGCTGATTACAAGGGCGCCGTCGCCATCAACGGTGACCCGACCCAGGCCGGAGCGGCCTTCGCGGCCGTGGGCCTCGCGACCGTGCAGTCGGGCGGCACGCTCGACGATTTCCAGCCCGGAATCGACTTCTTCTCCGAGCTGCAGAAGGCGGGAAACCTGCTCAAGGTCGACGTGACGACCGCGACCGTCGCCAGCGGCGAGACCCCCGTGGTCTTCGACTGGGACTACTTGAACGCCGCACACACGGCTGACAACCCGGACTGGAAGGTCGAGGTCTTGGACGGCACCGGCTACGCGGGGTACTACAACCAGGCCATCAACGTGGACGCTCCGAACCCGGCCGCCGCGCGCCTGTGGCAGGAGTTCCTCTACAGCGACGAAGTGCAGAACCTGTGGCTGAAGGGCGGCGCCCGTCCCGTGCGTATGGAGGCGATGACCGAGGCCGGCACGATCGACGAGGAGCTCGCATCCGCTCTCCCCGAGGCTCCGGAGGAGACCGTCGTGCCGACCGAGGAGCAGTCCGAGAACGCCGGCACGCTGCTCGGCGAGAAGTGGGCAGCGGCGGTCCAGTGACCGTCCTCGCCGCACCGGGGGTGGACGCCACGGCGTCCGCCCCCGTCACCCCCTCCGGATCCGCGTCGCACGCGCGGGTCCGGAGGTCGGCGTCGTCCGCGGCGTGGCTGGGGCTCGTCCCCTTCGCCGCCTATGTGCTGCTCTTCCTCGCGGTGCCCACGGTGCTCGCGATCGGCAGCGGGTTCTTCGACGGCGACGGCGCCTTCACCTGGACGAACATCGCCGCTCTCGCCGACCCGGTCGTGCTCACGACCTTCGCGAGCTCGGCCGGACTGTCCCTGCTCACCGCGGTGGTCGGCGCCGTCCTCGGCGCCCTCGTCTCGTACGCGCTGCTCGGCATGGATCCGGACGGCGGCGTGCGCCGGTCCGTCGATGCCGCCGCGGGGGTCCTCGCGCAGTTCGGCGGGGTCATGCTCGCCTTCGCCTTCATCGCAACGATCGGCATTCAGGGCGTCGTCACCGTCTCCCTCCGCGACGCCTTCGGTGTCGACATCTTCGCGGAGGGCACCTGGCTGTACGAACTGCCTGGCCTCGTCCTCCCCTACATCTACTTCCAGGTGCCGCTGATGGTCATCACCTTCCTGCCCGCCCTCGCCGCCCTCAAGCCGCAGTGGGTCGAGGCGAACCTCACCCTCGGGGGCAGCAGGGCGAGCTTCTGGCTGCGCATCGGTCTGCCGGTGCTGGCACCGTCGTTCTTCGCCAGTCTGCTGCTCCTCTTCGCGAACGCGTTCTCCTCGTACGCCACCGCCGCCGCCCTCGCCAGTCAGGGATCGCAGATCGTCCCGCTGCAGATCCGCACGGCGCTCACAAGCGAGACCCTGCTCGGCCGGGAGAACCTCGCCGGCGCTCTCGCCCTCGGCATGATCGTCGTGGTCGGCGTGGTCATGGCGCTCTACTCGCTCATTCAGCGACGCGCCGCCCGGTGGCAGGCATGAACGGCCTCGCCCCGTCCCGCCTGACCCGTGCGGTGATCGGCATCGTAGTGGGGCTGTTCTTCGCCGTGCCCCTCGTGTCGACGTTCCTCTTCACGCTGCGGGGCCCGAACGGCCTCTCCTTGGCGCACTGGGCGGCCCTGTTCGACCCCGCAGCGTCCGCGACGCTGCGGCCCATCTGGACGGGTCTCGCGAACTCCCTCGTCCTTGCCGCGGTGACCGTGGCGATCGTGCTGTTCCTCCTGGCCCCCACGATGATCCTGGTGAACCTGCGCTTCCCCCGCCTCAAGGCCGCGTTCGAGTTCGCCGCGCTCCTGCCGATCTCGATCCCGGCGATCGTCCTCGTGGTGGGGCTCGCGCCGATCTACCTGCAGATCGGTCGGACCGTCGGCACAGGCACCTGGACCCTTGCCTTCGCGTACGGCATCACGGTCCTCCCGTTCGCCTTCCGCTCGATCCAGGCGTCGATCGATGCCGCCGACCTGCGCACGCTGTCGGAGGCCGCACGCTCGCTCGGCGCGGGCTGGCCCACGGTCGTCGTCCGCGTGCTCGCCCCGAACCTTCGCCAGGGACTGCTCGCCGCCTCGCTGATCTCCATCGCGGTGGTGCTCGGCGAGTTCACGATCGCCTCACTCCTGAATCGCCAGGTGTTCCAGACCGCCATGGTCGTCGTGCAGAAGCAGGATCCGTACGCACCCGCGATCTTCACACTGCTCGCTCTGCTGTTCGTCTTCCTCCTGCTCCTGCTCATCGGCCGCGTCGCCCGCGGTCCGCGAAAGGCCCGCTCATGACCACCGATCACGCGCTTCCGCGCACCAAGGACAACCTGCTGCTCGCCCAGGCGGGCGAGGGCACGCGAGTCGAGCTTCAGGGAATCGTGAAGAGCTACGGCGGCACGCGAGTGCTGCACGGCGTCGACCTCGACATCGCTCCCGGGGAGTTCGTCTCGCTCCTGGGCCCGTCCGGTTGCGGCAAGACGACGTTGCTCCGCGTGCTCGCCGGGCTCGAGGGCGCCGACGAGGGCGCGGTGCTGCTCGGCGGCGGCGACGTGTCCCGGGTACCGACCAACCGACGCGACATCGGCATGGTGTTCCAGTCGTACTCGCTCTTCCCGCACTTGCGCGTCGTCGACAACACCGCATTCGGACTCCGTCGTCGGGGTGTCGGCAGGGGCGAGGCGGCGCGGCGTGCTCTCGATGCGCTGGCTCTCGTGGGCCTCGCCGACCTCGCCGACCGGTTCCCGCATCAGCTCTCGGGCGGACAGCAGCAGCGCGTGGCCCTGGCGCGCGCCCTCGTGACGGAACCCCGGGTGTTGCTGCTCGACGAGCCGCTCTCCGCCCTCGATGCCAAGGTGCGGGCGCAGCTTCGGGATGAGATCCGGCGCATCCAACTGCGCCTCGGCATCACGACCGTGTTCGTTACCCACGACCAGGAGGAGGCCCTCGCGGTGTCCGACCGGATCGCGGTCATGAACGCAGGTCGCATCGAGCAGATCGGCTCTCCGGAGGAGCTGTACACGGCCCCCGCGAGCCCCGAGGTCGCCGCCTTCGTCGGCCTCTCCAGCGTCGTGTCCGGGGTCGCCGAGGGCGATCACGTCGTCGTGTGGGGGCAGCGTCTTCCGCTGCAGACCTCCGCCGACGGCCCCGTCGACGTGTACCTCCGTCCGGAGAACGTCCACTTCACCTCCTCGGAGGACGCCGCGACCGATGCCCTCGTGGAGGAGAGCACGTTCCTCGGCAGCATGCGGCGGACCCTCGTGCGCACGGAGTCGGGCGAGCTCGTCCGCGTGCAGCACGCTCCCTCCGTGCACCCGTCGTTCGGTGACCGCGTCCGCATCGCGGTGACCCCCGTCCCGGTGGTCGTGCGCCCCCGCGGCTGACCCGCGACCCCGGGTTCACGTCGAGACCCCCGGCTGCAGACATCTGCAGCCGGGGGGTCTCGGCGGATGCACGGGGTCTCGGCGACACCGGGAGAGCGCGAGAGAGTTACAGGACGCGGGAGAGGAAGTCCTTGGTGCGCTGGTGCTGCGGATTCGCCAGCACCTCGCGGGGGTCGCCCTCCTCGACGATGTGTCCGCCGTCCATGAAGATCAGCCGCGACCCGACCTCGCGCGCGAAGCCCATCTCGTGCGTGACGACGAGCATCGTCATGCCCTCGTCCGCCAGCGACCGCATGACCTGCAGCACCTCGCCGACGAGCTCCGGGTCGAGGGCCGACGTCGGCTCGTCGAAGAGCATCATGTCGGGGTTCATGCACAGCGCCCGCGCGATGGCGACACGCTGCTGCTGACCGCCGGAGAGATGCCCGGGGTAGGCGTCCGCCTTCTCGGCGAGCCCGACGCGCTCGAGCATGGCGCGGGCCACCTTCTCCGCTTCCGCCTTCGAGCGCTTCTTCACCCGCTGCTGCGCGATCGTGAGGTTGCCGAGCACGCTGAGGTGCGGGAAGAGGTTGAAGCTCTGGAACACCATCCCGATGCGGGTGCGCACCCGGTCGATGTCGATGTCGGGGTCGGTGATGTCGATGCCCTCGATGAGCACCTTCCCGCCCGTCGGCTCCTCCAGGAGGTTCACCGAGCGGAGCAGCGTCGACTTGCCCGACCCGGACGGGCCGATCACGCAGACGACCTCGCCGGCGAGGACCGTCAGATCGATGCCCTTGAGCACCTCGTTGTCGCCGAAGCTCTTGTGCAGGTCCTGGATGACGATCGCGGGGGCCTGCACGTCGATCAGGTCGGTGCTCATCGTGTCCTCGCCATCCGACGCTCCAGCCACGCGCTGAGACGCGTGAGCGGGATCGTCACGATCAGGTAGAGGATCGCCGCCATGATGAGCGGCGTTCCGTTGGCATTCTGCGTCGCCGCGTCCCGCGCGAAGTTCGTGAGCTCCTTCGACCAGATGAAGGAGCCGGCGACGAACAGCAGTGAGGTGTCCTTCAGCAGCAGCACGAACTCGTTCGTCAGGGGCGGGATGATGATCCGGAAGCCCTGCGGAACGATGATCCAGAACGTCGTCTTCATGGGCGACATGCCGAGCGAACGCGCCGCCTCGGTCTGCCCCTTCGGCACCGCCTGGATTCCGGCCCGGATGGTCTCGGCCATGTAGGCGGAGGCCACGAGGATCAGACCGATCAGCCCCAGGACCACCGGCCCACCGAGGCGGGTCGCCGGCACGCCGAGGCCGATCGGCAGGATGAACGCGATCGCGAAGATCGTGAGGATCGCGGGCAGACCGCGGAACAGCTCGATCCACGCCGTCGCGATCCACCGGAAGGGCGCGATCACTGAGAGCTTCATCAGCGCCAGCAGGATGCCGAGCAGCAGGCCGCCGGCGAACGCCACCGCCGTGAACCACAGGGTGTTGACGAGTGCCGTGGTGATGATGCCCGGGAGCATCTTCGCCGCGACCTCGGGGTTGAAGTAGAGCTGCGCGATCCGTGCCCAATCGGTGCTGACGATCGCCCAGACGACGATCGCGAGCAGCACCGCGTAGATCGAATACCGATACAGCTTCTGTTTCGTGGTGCGCCTCAACGCCATTGTCAAGGTCCTCCCGACCGACTCAGCTCTCGACTCAGTTGGCCGTGAAGTACTCGTTGTAGATGGTGTCGTACTCGCCGTTGTCCCGGAGCTCCTGCAGAGCCTCGTTCACAGCCTCGCGGAGTTCGTCCTTCTCCCCCTTGGCGAAGGCGAAGCCGTACGACTCGTCGGTCTCGTAGGTCTCCACGATCTTGTAGGCGGAGTCAGCCTTCTCGTGCTCGAGGTTGACGGGCTGGTCCTGCAGGATGGCGTCGATCTGCCCGGCCTGCATCGCGGGCCACAGTTCGCCGTCCGAGGGGTACTGCACGAGCTGCGCGCCCTTCGCGTTCTCCGTGGCATAAGCCTCGCCGGTCGTTCCCTGCTGCACACCGACGTTCTTGCCGTCGAGGTCGTCGATGGACTCGATCCCCGAGTCGGTGCGCACGAGCAGCGACTGCAGCGAGTCGTAGTACGGGTCGGAGAAGTCGATGTTGGCCTTGCGCTCGTCGGTGATCGTCATGGCCGAGGCACCGATGTCGCACTGACCGGCGGCGAGGGTCGTGCCGGACTGCAGTGCGTCGAAGCCGACGTCCTGCACGGAGAGCTCGAGGTCGAGCTGCTCGGCGATCGCGCCGAGGAGGTCGATGTCGAAGCCGGTGTACTCGCCGTTCTCGCCCTCGAACTCGAACGGCGGGTACGGGATGTCGGAGCAGACGGTGAGCGTGCCCGCCTCGATGAGTCCGTACTCGTCGCCGGCGGCGGGCTCGCCGCCGTTGCCCGCATCGGAGGAGCCGGTGGCGCATCCGGCGAGCGCGAGGGTGGCGGTGGCCGCGATCGCGAGGCCGGCGAAGAGGTTACGACGGGACATGTCGGCTCCTGGGAGTCGGGGGGCGGGTGAGCCCACGGACGGGTAGGAGTTCATCTAAACATGCGGCTCGTCGCGTGACCAATGACATCCGCTCGCGCCGCATTACGTTTGTGTTTCGGTGCCGTGGGGACGACGATCGACGCTCAGAGCTCGGCGTCGACCGCCACACGGCCGGAGACGACGGAGCGGATGTACCGGGCGACCTCCTCGTGCGCGGGGTGCACCTGGTACTGCTCGAGGTCGGCGACGGAGTCGAAGTCCGCGACCAGCGTCACGTCCCAGTTCGCGTCAGGGTAGACGTCGTTCGCGCCGGCCCAGATGCTGCGGAGCTGGGGCACGACGCCGTCGAGAGCGTTGAGCCGACGGGCCACCTCGGCGGCCTGTGCCTGCCGCTCGCCCGCGTCCTCCGCGGCGAGCTTCCAGGTCACGACATGACGGATGGTCATCGCAGCTCCTTCTGGTCGGCGCGGGCCTCCGCGTCAACCGCTTCCTCCAGCGCCTCGCGCAGCCGGTCGGGGGACACGCGCCAGTGCGCGTGCAGTCGGCCGTCGATGAGGACGACCGGGATCTTCTCCCACCACTGCTCGTACAGGGCAGGGTCGTCCTGGATGGACGCCTCGACGATCTGGATGCGCTCCGCGGCGGCGTCCGGGAGCTCGGCGATGACCGCGTCGACGACCTCGGAGGCCACGTCGCACAGGTGGCAATCGGGCTTGCCGATGAGGGTCAGCGTCGTCACGACGACGGGACCTCGACCTCGCGTCCCTGGGCGATCCACTCGCCGGTGCCGCCCTCGACGTTGGTGGCGTCGTAGCCGCGGGCTTCGAGGGCCTCGACGACGCGAGCGGAGCGACCGCCGGCCTGACAGATCACGTCGAACGATTCGGCGGGGAGCTCGTCGAGGCGGTTGCCGATCTCGGACATCGGGATGTTCACGGCACCCGGGACGTGGCCCGCCTGGAACTCGTGCGCCTCCCGGACATCGATGAGGGGCGTGCCGGAGCGCTCAGCGAGTTCGGCGACGGTGATCGACTTCATGACATCCTCTCGGCGGTGCGGAACGGCGCGCAGAGACACAAAGCGCCCGTCCGGAGACAGGCGCTCGGTGTCTGGCCGCTTACTTCTTGTTGCGGCGCTGGTGGCGAGTCTTGCGAAGCAGCTTGCGGTGCTTCTTCTTCGCCATGCGCTTGCGGCGCTTCTTGATGACAGAACCCACGGAAACCTCACTAAGTCAGGGGCTGGGTGTCGCTGGAATCGGACACCCGGGTACGAGCACGAAAAATGCCTCGGATCATCCTAGCAAACTCGGGAGGGTGCCCCGCGCCCTCCGTCAGCCGGCGTCGGCGATGGGCCGCTGCAGAGCTTCGGCGACAGCGGACTCCGGCACGCGGTAGCTTCGACCGAACCGGATGGCGGGCAGGTCGCCGGCGTGGACGAGCCGGTACACGGTCATCTTGGACACGCGCATGAGCTCGGCGACTTCGGCCACCGTCAGGAATCGGACGTCTGGAACCTCGGGCATCCCACGTACCCCTTTCTCGATGAGCACACTCTATGGGGTCGCTGGGACACGTGTAAACCCATGTGGCTGCTGTGGTCAGCGAGATGCCGGCAGGGTGGCGAAGGCGCGGACCGGGAAGGTGCCGAACCCGCGGATCGCCGGTGGTGCGGCGGTGAACCGCGCACCGCGAGCGGGCAGTCGGTCCAGCGCCGTCAGATGCTCGACGACATGCACGCCCGCCGCGAGCAGGATGGTGTGCGCCGGCCGCTCCCCGCCACTCTCCGTATCGTCGATGTTGAGCGAGTCGATGCCGACCAGCCGCACCCCGGCGTCCACGAGGAAGCGCGCGGCGTCCTCGGCGAGGAAGGGTGCTCCGGCGCCGTAGGCGGGTGTACCGAACAGCCGGCTCCAGCCGGTGTCCAGGAGGACGGCGCTGCCGCGGAGGTCGCGATCCGCGAGCGTCGCCGCTCTGATACCCCGACGCTCCGGGGTCCAGGCGTCGCGGAGATGGAACACCTCGGCGGGGAGACCGACGAGGGTGTCGAGGTCGAGCGACGCCAGGTCCGCCCCCTCCGCGTAGCGGTGGAACGGAGCGTCGAGGTAGGTCCCCGTGTTGCCGATCATCGTGATCACGTCCATCGCGAACTCGGTGCCCGGCGCGTAGCGCTCGCGCGACGCTGCACGGGTGAGGTGCGGGGTGATGGTCGGCGCCGGCAGCCCGGGGTAGGTGACCATGCCCTCCGCGATCGGGTGACTCAGGTCGATGACCCGTTCGGTGCGGTCTGCCGGAGCCGGAGCCGGGACGCCACGGCTGCCGCGGTGCGGTTCCTCGACGATCCGCAGATCACGAAGCTCGACCTCGCCGACGAGCGCCAGCCCGAGATGGGCGACGAGCAGGGCCGCGACCTCGTCGCCGGTCGTCTCCGCCGCGGGAAGGTCGAGCCGGAATCCCTGCCCCTGCAGGCCGCCACCGTTGGCGAAGGTGATCTCGAAGTCGAAGTGCGCGCGATGCTCGGCCGTCATGCCCCCATCCTGCCCAGTGCCGCGCCGAGGCGGGGAATTCAGCCGGACTTCTTCCCCCTGGCCAGTCGATCGCGCGCCTCCCGCAGGGCCTGTCGCTCGAGCTTGCGGGCGGCTCGCAGAGCCTTCTCCGCCTCGCGGCTGGCCTTCTGCGCCTCCTTGAGCCGCTTGTCCCCCGCGAGCTCAGCGGCGTCGAGGTCGATCCAGTCCTCCGCGGCGACATGCCCCTCTCCCCGTTCGAGGCCGGCCATGTAGGCGGCGACGCCGTCGAGCGTGCGCTCCACGGCGAAGCGGAACGGATCGGCGGGAGACAGGAACACGCCGTCCTCGATCGCCTGCCGCAGGGCGGGGAACTCGTCGGCGGTGATCACCCGGTCGAACAGCGACGCCTCGCGGGCGGCCACCTCCTCCGGGCTCAGCCCGGATGTGCGCGACTGCTCGGTGTAGCCGGCCTGCACGATGCCGCACCACCGAGCGTGGCCGGTCACGGCCAGGGCCACCGCGACACGTTCGTCCGCGGTGAGCGGGGTGCCGTCGAGCGCTGCGAGACCGGCGTCCAGCCAGGCCGAGCTGTTCGGCGTGATCGGCGACCCGGAGATGGGCACGGAGAGCATCCACGGGTGCCGCAGGTAGACGAGGATCTGCGCCTCGTACAGGGCGAGCAGACGCTCCCGCCACCCTTCAGCCTCCCGATGGGTTTCCGGCGGCAGCCCGGTGGCCTCCTCCTGCATGAGGAGCAGAAGGTCGTCCTTGGCCGAGACGTAGCGGTAGAGCGACATCGGCGTGAACCCGAGCCGCGCGGCGACGGCGGCCATCGACACGGCTCCGAGTCCCTCGGCATCGGCGAGCGCGACGGCGGCCTCCACGATCTTCTCGACGCTCATCTCGCGCTTGGGTCCACGCTGCGGGTCTGCCGCGACACCCCAAGCGAGCGCGATCCCGCGCGGCAGCTCCGGAGGCTCGTTGTCGATCATGATCCCATCCTAGATCTGTTTATTGATTAAACAGTGTGTTACGGTCATACACAGTTGCTTTACCCATACACAGTTTCAGTGATACACAGAAGGGACCTGCGATGCACGAAGCCATCGACGTGCGCGGTCTGCGCAAGGCGTTCGGCGCCAGAGTGGTCGTCGAGAATCTGGAGTTCACCGTCGCCCGCGGGGAGGTGTTCGCCCTGCTCGGGCCCAACGGCGCCGGCAAGACCACCACCATCAACGTCCTCACCACCCTCACCGCGGCAGACGGCGGCTCGGCCCGCGTCGCCGGCTGGGATGTGCGGACCCATCCACGGGAAGTCCAGCGTCGGATCAGCCTCACGGGTCAATCGGCCGCCGTGGACGACGCACTGACCGCCACCGAGAACGTCGTCATGTTCGCCCGCCTCTCCGGGCTCGGCCGAGTGGCCGCGCGCCGCCGGGCCGCGGAGCTCATCGCCCGTTTCGATCTGGCGGACGCCGCGAACCGCGCCGTCCGCACCTACTCCGGCGGGATGCGGCGCCGCCTCGATCTCGCCCTCAGCTTCGTCGTGACACCCGAGGTGCTGTTCCTCGACGAGCCGACGACCGGTCTCGACACCCGGAGCCGCCGGGACCTCTGGGACATCATCCGGGCCCTCGCCGCCAACGGAACGACGGTCTTCCTCACCACGCAGTACCTCGAGGAGGCGGACCAGCTCGCCGACCGCATCGCCGTCCTCCACGACGGTCGCATCGCGGCCCTCGGTACGGCATCCGCGCTGAAGGCGCGGGTCGGCGGTGACACCGTCGAACTCCGCGATGACCGCGGAGAGCTGCGCCGCGAGATCCCGACGGACGGGACCGTGCGCGGCCTGCGCCGCGCTCTCGACCTGCTGGACGAGGAGGGCGACGACGGCACGGTCACCCTCCGACGGCCCACCCTCGACGACGTCTTCCTCGCCGTCACCGATCCCGGCGGCCCCACCGCGGACGCCTCGCCCCGGAAGGAGCTCGCGTGAACATCTCCCCCGCGGCGGCGCCGCACATCTCAGGCCCCTCGCCCATCGCCCCCGCTCCGCGCCCCCGTCTCGGCGGGCTCACGGCCGAGGCCGTCTTCGTCGGCCGCAGTCTCCGACACTCGCTGCGGGACGGCGAGTCCCTTCTCATGGCGATCCTGCTGCCGGTCCTGCTCATGCTCATGTTCACGTGGGTCTTCGGCGGTGCCATCGACCCCTCGGGGGCGTACGTCGACTACGTCGTCCCTGGCATCATCCTCACGTGCGCCGGATTCGGCGCCTCCTCGACGGCCGTCTACGTCGCGAACGACATGCGCACGGGGATCATCGACCGATTCCGCACGATGCCCCTGCGCGCCGGGGCCGTGCTCACCGGGCACGTTGTGGCGAGCGTCCTGCGGAATCTCGTCGCGACCGCCGTCGTGATCGGCGTCGGAGTGCTCGTCGGCTTCCGCCCGTCCGCGAGCCCCGCCGAGTGGATCGCCCTGGCCGGCATGATCGCGCTGTACATCCTCGCGATCACCTACCTCTTCGCGGCGATCGGTCTCGCAGCCGGCAGTCCGGAGGCGGCGAACGGCTACGGCTTCATCCTGTTGTTCCTGCCGTACCTCTCCAGCGCCTTCGTCCCGGTCGCGAGCATGCCCGACTGGCTGCAGCCGGTCGCTGCCCACCAGCCCGTCACTCCGATCGTGGAGACCATCCGCGGGCTGATCATGGACACCCCCCTGCAGGCGGAGCCGTGGTGGGCCGTCGGGTGGTGCGCCGTCATCCTCCTCGTCGCCGTGCCGTGGGGCGCGTGGCTGTTCCGGCGCCAGGCGGCGCGACGATGACCCCGCGTCCAGCCGCCGCATAGCCGACGCTCTCCGATCGCTCAGGCGGCCCTGCCAGTGTCGGAACAGGACTCGTGCCGGCACCTGCCGAGTCCCCGCGGAGCTGGGGTCCGCACACCGCCCCCGACGGCATCCCCCCCCTGCCGTCAGGGGCGGTTCTCCGTCTACGGAAGCGACTGTCGGCGGCTGCTCACGCCCCGAGGCGCTTCAGGGCGTTCGCCACGACGTGCTTCGCCGACGCGGCCGCACGCCCGACGACCTCGGCCGCGTGCGCGGCGCCGTCGGGGATCGCCGCGCTGCCGGGGTAGGCGATGTCGGGGGCGCCTTCACCGAACGCGTCCACGAGGAACGGGACCAGCCAGTCGTCGACGGCCTCGAGCGGCGCGACGGACAGGCTGTAGAAGCGCCGCTGTCCGTCCTCACGCACCGTGACGAGCTCGGCCTCGCGAAGCACCTTGAGGTGCTTGGAGACAGTGGGCTGACTGATCCCGAGATCTGCCACGATCTGGCTCACGCTCGTGCCGGACTCCCCTTCGGACGTGTGTCGGAGCAGGAGCTGGAGGATGTCGCGCCTCGTACCGTCTGCGATCACGTCGAAGATGTCCGTCATGTGTTCAGGGTAGTGCGCCCCGGCACGGAGTACCATGACGAAGGCTCGGCGAGAGACGCCGCGCTGCCGCCCGGAACGGACGGCACAGAAGAAGGGGGCAGCGATGTCGGGCATCGTTTCGGCGTCGTCCCCTCGCACCGGTCTCCCGGGCGCCGCCGGACGGGTGAAGCACCTCATCACGTCGTCGCCCTCCCGATTCGCGATCGCCGTCTTCGCGCTGCTGATCCTCGTCTTCACGGTGCTGTTCTCTCTCCCGATCGCCTCCGCGAGTGGGACGGTGACCCCGCTCAGCGACGCGCTCTTCACCGCTGTCTCCACGATCTGCGTGACCGGCCTCGCGACCGTCGACATGGCGAACCATTGGTCTCCCTTCGGGCACGTGGTGGTGTTCATCGGCGTGAACATCGGCGCCCTCGGCGTGCTGACCCTCGCCTCCCTCATGGGCATGCTCATCTCGAAGCGCCTCGGACTGCGGGCCAAGCTCATGGCGGCCGGCGACACGAACCCGCTCCGCGCGCACGGCGGCGTGGTCAACGAGAGCCAGACGGTGCGCCTGGGCGAGGTGGGCCAGCTGCTCACCACGGTCGCCCTCTCGGCCCTGTTCATCGAAGCGGCCCTCGCCGCCCTGCTCTACCCCGCGCTGGTGATGGCCGGTGTCGACCCGATCGCCGCCCTCTGGGAGGCCCCGTACTTCTCGGCGATGGCGTTCACCAACACCGGCTTCGCCCCGAACGACGGCGGTGTGGCCGTCTTCGCCGACGACTACCTCGTGCTGTCGCTCCTCATGGTCGGCGTCTTCCTCGGAAGCATCGGCTTCCCGGTGATCTATACGCTCGCGAAGCACGTCTGGCACGTCAAGCGCTGGTCGCTGCACTCGAAGCTGACGATCGTCACCACGGTGCTGCTGTTCATCCTCGGCGCGGCGGCCTTCCTCGTCCTGGAGTACGACAACCCGAAGACCTTCGGCTCGATGGACGCCGCGGACACGACGTTCCAGGCGTTCTTCCTATCCGCGATGACGCGCTCCGGAGGCTTCAACGTCATCGAGATGGACGACCTCAACGGCTCCTCACTGCTGGCCGCGAGCATGCTCATGTTCGTCGGCGGCGGATCCGCCTCGACGGCGGGCGGCATCAAGGTCACGACCCTCGCGGTCCTGGCGATCGCCGTGTGGTCCGAGGCCAAGGGGCGTCAGTCCGTCGAGGCGTTCGGCCGCCGCATCCCCAGCGATGTCCAGCGCGTCGCCCTCAGCGTCGTCGCCTGGGGGGCCACGATCGTGGCGCTGTCCACCATCGTGATCGCGCAGATCACCAAGGCCGACATCAGCCACGTGCTGTTCGACGTCATCTCCGCGTTCGGCACCGTCGGCCTCTCGACGGGCCTCACCGGAGAGCTCCCCGATTCCGCGTCCTACGTCATGGCCGCGACGATCTTCATGGGACGCGTTGGTACAGTGACTCTCGCTGCGGCAGTCGCCGCGACATCGCGCACGCAGTACTACTCACTGCCCGTGGAAAGGCCGATCGTTGGTTGAAGTCCTTCGGGGCGACGCTCCCGTCCTCGTCATCGGTCTCGGTCGTTTCGGCGCCGCCTGCGCCGGCGAGCTCGACCGCCTCGACCGCGAAGTGCTCGCGATCGACGACAACCTCGAGCTCGTGCAGAAGTGGTCGGACCGCGTCACCCACACCGTCCAGGCCGACGCGCGGAACATCGACGCCCTCCGCCAGATCGGCGCACAGGACTTCCAGGTCGCAGTCGTCGCGGTCGGCTCCTCGATCGAGGCGTCGGTGCTCATCACCGCGAACCTCGTCGACCTCAAGGTGCCGCAGATCTGGGCCAAAGCGGTGTCGCAGTCGCACGGCAAGATCCTCGCCCGCGTGGGGGCGAACCACGTCATCTACCCCGAGCGTGAGGCCGGCGAGCGCGTCGCACACCTCGTGAGCGGACGGATGCTCGACTTCATCCGGTTCGACGACGACTTCGTCCTGGCCAAGATGTACCCGCCCAAGTTCATCCGCGGCGTCGGCCTCAACGAGTCCGGTGTGCGCTCCAAGTACAAGGTCACCGTCGTCGGCGTGAAGAGCCCCGGTAAGCCGTTCCGCTACGCCGAGGCGAACACCATCGTGACAAACCACGACCTCATCATCGTGTCCGGGACCAACAGCGACATCGAGCGCTTCGCCGCCCTCGACCGCTGAGCCGGACCCCGCCCGGAACTCCCCCACGCGACGGATGCGCCCGTCCTGCGGGGCATGGTGGGATGGGGGGCATGAGCGATCACGCCCCCGCACCGCCCGTCCTCGCCCTCCGAGGGCTTCGCAAGCAGTTCGGACAGAAGGTCGCCGTCGACTCCCTGTCGCTCGACGTTCCCGCGGGCTCGATGCTGGGGCTGCTCGGACCGAACGGTGCGGGCAAGACGACGACGCTCGCGATGACCACGGGACTGCTGCGCCCGGACGCCGGGACGGCCTGGGTGCTCGGGACGGATGTGTGGCAGGACCCCGCCGCCGCGAAGGCACGGATGGGCGTGCTGCCCGATGGCATCCGCATGCTCGACCGGCTCACGGGCGCCGAGCTGCTGCGCTACACCGGGCTGCTCCGCGGCATGCCGGAAGCGGAGGTCCTGTCCCGTTCCGGTGAGCTGCTCGACGCCCTCGGCCTGGCCGAGGCGCGCGACACTCTCGTCGTCGACTACTCGGCCGGCATGAAGAAGAAGATCGGCTTGGCGTGCGCGCTCATCCACGCGCCGCGGCTGCTCATCCTCGACGAACCGCTCGAGGCCGTCGATCCCGTCTCGGGGCAGACGATCCGGCAGATCCTGCGCTCGTTCGTGGACGGAGGCGGCACGGTCGTGCTCTCCAGCCACGTCATGGAGCTCGTCGAGTCGCTGTGCGACCGCGTCGCCATCGTCGCGGAGGGGCGACTGCTCGCGCATGGCGCGCTGGACGAGGTGCGGGCGGGGCTCACGCTGCAGGAGCGCTTCCTCAGCCTGGTCGGCGCGCACGATCTCGGAACGGAGACGCTCGCGTGGTTGCGCTCCTCGTAGGCCTGCGGCTGCGGCAGCTCGGACACCAGCTGTCCCGTAACCCCTGGATGATCGTGACCCTCGCGATCGTGGGGCTGATCGCGCTGGGAATGCTCGGCCTGCTGACCGTCGGACTGATCGCCCTGCGCGTGGGCGCCCCCGATGCCGCCGTGACCGCGATGGTGCTCACCGGCGCCATCCTCGTGCTCGGCTGGTGGGTCGGCTCGATCCTCGTCAGCGCCGACGACTCCCTGGCCCCCGAGCGCTTCGCCCTGCTCCCGGTGACCGCACGCACCCTGCTTCCGGGGCTGGTCGTCGCCGGCATGACGACGATCGGCGGTGTCGGCACCGCGCTGGCCCTGCTGCTGATGCTCGTGGGCTGGTCGGTCAGCGTTCCGGCCCTCCTCGTCGCCGTGGTCATGGCACCGGTGGCCCTCGCCACGTGCGTGCTCGGCGCCCGCGTCGTCAGCGGGCTTCTCGCGGGGTGGCTCGCCCGTCGGCGCACGCGCGACCTCGTCCTCACGCTCGGCGTCGTGTTGCTGGCCTCCTCCGGTCTCCTCCTCAACATCGGGTTGCAGGCACTCTCGACCGTGCGAGATGTCGGCGGCGCGTTCACCACGGTCGCCGAGATCGCCGCGTGGACCCCGGTCGCCGCGGTGTTCGGCGTCCCGGCCGCCGTGGCGCAGGGCGACGTACCCGCCGCCGTGCTGCGGCTGCTCGTCGCCGTGGCCACGCTCGGAGTCTTCTGGTTCGCCGCCCGCGGCATGCTCGACGCACGCCTGGTCGCGCCGCTGCAGTCGAGCGGCGGCGGACGCGTGCGTGCGCGGGGCTTGCTCGACCGCGTGCTCCCCGCCGGTCCCGTCGGCGCCATCGCGGGACGGACGCTCCGCTACTTCCGCCGCGATCCCCGCCAGGTCGTCAACATCGTGATGCTCCTGCTGCTGCCGGCCATCTTCCTCGGACTCGCTCTCATGAACGGGCTGCAGCAGGACGCCACCGGCTTCGCGCCCGCGATCACGCTCATCCCGGCGATCAACGCCCTCCTCACCGGCAGCATCGTGCAGATGGCGATCGCCTACGACAACGACGCCGTCGCGCTGCACATCCTCACGGGCGTGAGCGGCACGGCCGACCGCGCCGGACGGCTGCTCGGGTTCGCAATGATCGGCGTCCCCATCACGGTCGTCCTCTGCGTCGCGACCTGCCTGCTGGCGGGACGACCTGACCTGCTGCCGGGCAGCCTCGGCGCCGCTCTGGGACTCATGGCCGTGTCGGCAGGGGCAGGCTCCTGGGTGGGTGCGTTCCTGCCAGGACGAGCTCCGGCGCCCGAGGCCAACCCGTTCGGGCGTGGCTCCTCCGGCGGCGCGCAGTCCTTCCTCGCGATGCTCATCATGTCGCCGATCACCCTGCTGCTCGGGGGCCCCGCGCTCGGCTTCGCGATCGCGTCGATGTGGATCCCGCCGCTCGGCTGGGCGAGCCTCGCGGCCGCCGTCGTCCTCGGGGGTGCTGCCCTGTGGGGCGGCACGATCCTCGGGGGCCGAACACTGCAGCGGCGCTGGCCGGAGGTGCTCACCGAGGTCGCCAGCGACGCCTAGCCTCCGGCGCTCTCGCCGCAACAGGCTCTCGCGCGAGTTCAGGCTCCAGGAGCACTGGCTGCCTGAACTCGCGTGAACGCCTGCTCCCCCGCCCCCTCGCCGCAGCAGGCACTCGCGGGAGTTCAGGCTCCAGGGGTGCTGGCTGCCTGAACTCGCGTGGCCGCCTGTTCTCGTGGGGCGGGGGCCGCGGGAGGTGCGTGCGGGATCAGGCGCCTGCGGCGAGCTCGTTCGCGCGGGCAAGGGCGGCGGCGGCCGCAGCGGCGAACGTGTCCGACAGGTGAGCCTCCTGCAGCACGGCGACGGCGCGCTCCGTGGTCCCCTTCGGGCTCGTCACCCGGCGGCGCAGCTCGGCGGGATCCTCCCCCGTGGAGTCCAGCAGTGCGGTCGCGCCGATGAAGGTCTGCTCGGCCAGCAGCCGGGCGTCCGCGTCGGCGAAGCCCATCTCGCGCGCGGCCGCGGTGAACTGCTCGATGAGGAGGAAGACGTAGGCGGGACCGGAGCCCGAGATCGTCGAGAGCGCATCGATCTGCGACTCGGGGACCTCCACCACGGCTCCCACCGTCTCGAACAGACGCCGAACGAGCGCGAGGTCGTCGGCGGTCGCCGCCGCCCCGGCTGCGAGACCGGTGACACCCTTGCGAATCGTCGACGGGGTGTTCGGCATGGAGCGGATGACCCCGGCCTCCGGGCCGAGCACATCCGCGAAGGTCTGCAGCGTGACCCCCGCGGCCAGGCTCACCACGACGGTCTCCGGGCTGAGGTGCGGCGCGATCTCGCGGAGGAGGTCGGGGACCATCGCCGGCTTCACCCCGACCAGGACGACCCTCGCGTCCGCCACCGCGTCGGCGTTGCCCTCCGGCCGCTCGGACAGCGCGATGCTCGTGACGCCCTCGATCCCGGCGAACGCCTCCGCCTTCTCCGGCGTGCGGTTCGTCGCCGTGATCCCGCCGTCCACCGGGACACCCGAGGCGAGCACGCCACGGAGGATCGCTCCCCCCATCGAACCGGCACCGAGGAACGCGAGGGAGGGGAGCGAGTCAGCCATGTCGTCATCCTACGGCGGGCGCTCCTGTGCCGTCCGGACTCCCGTCCTAGACTCGTCGCATGAGTGCATCCGGAGGCAGCAAGGCCATCGTCGCGGCGTTCCTGGCGAACCTGGGCATCGCCCTCGCGAAGTTCCTCGCGTGGGCCCTCTCCGGGTCGGCATCGATGCTCGCCGAGGCCATCCACTCCGTCGCCGACTCGGGCAACCAGCTGCTGCTCATGCGCGGTGGGCGCAAGGCGAAGCGTCACGCGGATCGTGCCCACCCGTTCGGCTACGGTCGCGAACGGTACGTCTACGCCTTCGTCGTGTCGATCATCCTCTTCTCCGTCGGCGGCCTCTTCGCGATCTACGAGGGCGTGGAGAAGCTCACCCACCCGCACGAGATCGACCAGACCTGGTGGTGGCTGCCGCTCGTGGTGCTCCTCATCGCGATCGGCCTGGAGTCGTTCTCCCTCCGCACCGCGGTGCGCGAGAGCAACGTCCTTCGTGAGAAGGGGCAGTCCTGGTTCTCGTTCGTGCGGCGGTCCAAGGCGCCGGAGCTGCCGGTCGTCCTCCTCGAGGATGTCGGGGCCCTCACCGGCCTCACCTTCGCACTTCTCGGTGTCGGTCTCACGCTGCTCACGGGCAACCCGGTCTTCGACGCCCTGGGGACCGTCATGATCGGGGCGCTGCTCGTGCTCATCGCGATCGTTCTGGGCATCGAGACCAAGAGCCTGCTCGTCGGGGAGGGAGCGACCCCCGCCGACTACGACCGGATCGTGGACGCGATCAACGACGGGCCGGAGATCGAGAAGATCATCCACATGAAGACCCTCTACCTCGGGCCGGACGAGCTGATGGTCGCGGCGAAGATCGCCCTGCGCGCCGACAAGCCGCTGCGCGAGGTCGCCGATGACATCGACGAGATCGAAGAGCGTATCCGCACTGCCGTGCCGGTCGCCCGGGTCGTGTACATCGAACCGGACGTCTACCGGCCTGCGATCGACCCGGAGCCCTCGACGGACGTCTTCGTCCTCAAGTCATCGGACTGACCGGTCAGCGACGCTCCTCGAAGAAGCCGCGCAGCAGGGCGACCGCGTCCGCTTCTCGCACGCCGCCGACGACCTCGGCGCGGTAGGGCAGGCGACGGTCGCGCAGCACGTCGTACATCGACCCTGCCGCGCCGGCCTTGTCGTCCCACGCCCCGAAGACCACGCGACCGATGCGCGCCTGCAGGATCGCGCCCGCGCACATGACACACGGCTCCAAGGTGACGACGAGGGTGCAGCCGTCGAGGTTCCAGGATCCATGGATGGCCGCTGCGGCACGGATCGCCTCGATCTCGGCATGGCCGGTCGGATCGTGCGTGGCCTCCCGGGTGTTCCGCCCTTCCGCCAGGACACGGCCGTCCGCATCGAGGACGACCGCCCCGACGGGGATCTCCGCGGCATCCGCGGCCTCGGCGGCGAGCGCGAGTGCGCGCTCCATCGCGAGGCTGTCGGCAGCGGTCATGCCCCGAGCCTACGGCAGCGCGGGGCGACCGCGACGGTGGCCGATGTCGTGCGCGGACGCGGGGCGCATTAGCCTGTATCCATGCGTGTTCACGTCGCCGACCACCCCCTCATCACCCACAAGCTCTCGGTGCTGCGCGACGCGCGCACCCCGTCGCCTGTCTTCCGGCAGCTGACGGAGGAACTCGTGACGCTCCTCGCGTACGAGGCGACCCGGAACGTGAAGGTCACGCCGATCGAGATCACGACCCCGGTCACCACGACCACCGGTGTGAAGATCTCCGAGCCTCGCCCCATCGTCGTCCCGATCCTGCGCGCGGGCCTCGGGATGCTCGAGGGTCTCGTCAAGCTGCTCCCCACGGCCGAGGTCGGCTTCCTCGGCATGGTCCGCGACGAGGAGACCTTCGAACCCACCACGTACGCCGAGCGCCTGCCGGACGACCTCTCCGACCGCCAGTGCTTCGCGATCGACCCGATGCTCGCGACGGGTGGTTCCCTGGCCGCTGCCATCCAGTTCCTCTTCGACCGCGGAGCGAAGGACGTCACGGCGATCTGCCTGCTGGGCACCCCGGAGGGTGTGGCGGCGATCGAGGCGATGGCGGGCGACCGCGACGTGACGCTCGTGCTGGGCGCTCTCGACGAGCGTCTCGACGAGAAGGGCTACATCGTGCCCGGCCTCGGAGATGCGGGCGACCGCCTCTACGGCACCGTCTGAGCACGGCGACCCGGTCGGGGAGCTCGTCCCAGGACCGCATCCCCTCGTCAGAGAGTCAACCGGTAGCCGCGTTCCTCGCCATAGCGGGTGAACCCGACCCGGGCGAGAATCGGGGCCGAGGTCGAGACGCGCCCCTTCACGAGCGCCGTCCGTGCACCACGCGCGGCGCTCTCCCGCAGGCGTTCGGCGAGCACGGCACGGTAGACGCCGCGACCGCGGTCGGCTTCGAGCGTCGCCGCCCCCCACAGTCGCGTGAACCCGTCGACGATGGTGCACCCGCCGGTGCTCACCGCGCGACCATCCACGCGGCCGAGCACACGAAAGCCCTCGCCGGCGTCCAGGGCCGCGGTCAGGTCGGCGAACTCGGCGCGCAAGCCGTCTTCGTCGAGCGGCTGCTGCTCCCAGACCGGGACGTTGATCGCGTCGACCTCGCGAAGTTGGTCCCTGGTGCGCACGACCTCCGCGGAGACACCGGACGGCACCGCGATGTCGCGTCCGACGGTCGGGCGCGCGAACACGGTGACGGTGTCGAAGTGCACGGCCCCGCGGCGGGAGAGCTCGTCCTCGAGGTCCGGGGTGTCGGCGGGGTTCGTCCAGAACGTGAACACGGTCTCCCCCCAGGCCCTGACGCGCTCCAGCGCGCGGTCCACGACCTCGGCGGCGGGGCGGGCCGACGTGACCTGTGAGCCACGGACTCCGCCGCCGAACCGCCCGGGGTAGCGGACGAGGAGCAGGTCGTCGCGGAGATGCTCGCTCCCCCGCGGGAACCAGGCCCACGCCGCGGCGGCGCGGAGGACCTCCTCGTTCGTCGGCATGCCGTCGCCGGATGCCGTCTGCGCGGATGCGGCCATCATGACTCCCCCTCTTCGGCGGCGCCCACCAGCCGAGCGAACGCGCTGAGTCGCGCTACGCCTTCCGGCGTGTACGGCAGGTCGTCGAGCAAAGCCGGCGAATGGACGAGGTAGGCCACGACCTGCGCGCGCGAGATCGCGACGTTGAGGCGGTTCTGCAGCAGCAGGAACTCCGGCCCGCGTGGCGCGTCGCGGCCACTGGACGCGGCGAGCGACGTGATCGAGACGACCGCCTCCTTGCCCTGGAAGTTGTCGACGGTGCCCACAGGGACGCCTCCGAATCCCGCCGCGGCGAGCGCATCGTTAATGAGCTGCCGCTGGGCGTTGTACGGCGCCACGACGATGATGTCCTCCGGCGTCAGCGGCCGCACCGTGCCGGCCGGATCGTTGTCGTGGAAGGCACGGCCGACGAGGTCGCGCACGATGCGCACGACCTCTGCCGCCTCCTCGGGCGACTGCGTCGCATTGCCGCGGTGCCGCAGCGGCACCACGTGCAGACCCGGGTCGACGCCCTCGACCGCGCGCCGCTCGGTACCGGGAGCGGAGGCGAGCTTTCCCGCATAGGCGAGCTTCGACACCGGGGCAGCCACGAAGGGGTGCATCCGCCAGGAGCGGGCGAGGAAGTAGCCGTACTCCGGTCGCACGACGGGGTCGCCGTCCATGACCCAGCCCAGCGCCGACGTATCGACGGGCTCGGGATGCGCGCCCTGGCTCACCTGCGGCAACTGCTGCGGATCGCCGAGGAGCAGCAGCCGTTGCGCACCGGCGGCGACCGCGATCGTGGAGGCGAGCGAGAACTGCCCCGCCTCGTCGATCACCAGGAGGTCGAGCTCCCCGCGGGCCACCCGCTGCGTGTTGCTGAAGTCCCATGCGGTGCCGCCTACGACGGCACCCTCGTTCTCGTGCTCGGCGAGGAAGGCGGCCATGCCGGTCTTCGGGATCACCGTGTAGCCGGCGTCGGCGCTGGCGTCCTTGGGGCACTTCGCCACCTGTGCCGGGGCGACTCCGTCGGCGACGACGCGCTCCAGCAGCGTCTCGATGATCGCGTGGGACTGCGCGACCACGCCGATCCGGAAGCCGTGCTCGTTGGCGAGACGGGCGATCACCTGCGAGCCCGTGTAGGTCTTCCCTGTGCCGGGAGGGCCCTGCACCGCGAGGTAGCTGCGGTCGAGGTCGAGGACTCCCCGCACGATCGCGTCGATCGGATCGTCGCCGGCGGCCGGAAGCACATTCCCCGACACCGTGCGCGGAGGCAGGCGGCGGAGGATGTCGGTGGCCGCGTCGTGGGGGAAGTCCGGGGCGGCCGCGTGCACCGCGTCCGCCCACTCGTCGATCGCCTGCTGCAGCGACACCACGCGAGGCGGCGCAGCAGGGGTCAGCGCGACGGGGAGCTCGTCCCAGGTCTGCCCCTGCACCGCGGACTCGGCCACGAGATACCCGTCGTCCAGCACCTCGACGACCGTGACCCCGTGCGGCACGTGCACCGCCCGAGAGGGGACGTCGGTGTCGAACGGGGCGGGGACGTCGTAGAGCGCGAAGGGCTGGGCGCCCGGACCGAGGGTCGTGCCCGGGGACACCTCGCCCCGGATTTCCAGCTCCCGCGACATCACCCTGCGGCCTTCGCCGATGCTCCAGTCTCGTCGAACGCGGGAGCGGGTGACATCGACCTTGATCACGTCGCGCGTGCCGTCCCACATCGTGACGGGCTCCCGCAGCCGCTGGAAGTGCGAGACCCAGAAGCTCTTCGCCTCGCGGGGGAAGTAGTCGATGGCCGCCGCCGCGATCCGGTGCACGAGCCCGTCGTCTCCCGCTTCGGCCGCCTGCTCCGCGTCGGCGAGCAGGGCGAGCGAGCGCGGCGACGGTTCGTAGATGACCTCGTCCGCGTCGTCCGGCGGCGCTGGCGCGACGCCCTCGGCGCGGGCGATGTCGATGAGCCAGTTGCGGAGCCGCCTGGTCGAGACGCAGTCGTAGCGGTTGTAGTCGGCGAGGTCGGCGAACACGGCCTCGGCCTCGGCCTGCGCGCCCGCCGCCGCGAGTTCCCGCGCCGCGACGTACTGCACGATGGAGTCGTCGCCTTTCTGGACATCGCTCGTGCGGACGTCGGCCCCCATGTAGAGGGGCTCGAGCTTCTTGATCGAGTAGGAGCGGGACCCCACGCGCACGGTCCGCAGCACCAGTGGATACAGGTCGACGAAGACACCCTCGCGGAGCAGGCGGTCGACCTCGCCCTCACGCACCCCGTGGCGGGCGGCCATCGCGACGAGGTGCGAGGTCTCATAGGGGGCGTAGTGGTAGATGTGCATGCCGGGGTGCGCGGCGCGGCGCACCTTCACGAAGTCGAGGAAGGTCTCCAGCGCACGTCGCTCCTCCGCGAACGAGTGCGCCCAGAGCGCGGTGTACTGGTCGGCGTTGTCGACCCAGCCGAACAGGTAGTCGAGTCCCCACTCTGCCTCCCCGTCGGGGGCAGGCTCGGTGTACAGCGGATCACCCTCGAAATCGAAGAAGATGTCTCCGTGACTCGGAACCGGGAGGGTGTGGATCGCTGCGGCGTAATGCACGTCGTACGTCGGGGCGCCCTCGGAATCGGCGCGCAACTGCACACGGGCCTGGGCGCGGAGGTTCTCGAACGTGTCGACGTTCATGCCCTCGGGAGCGCGCGTCGCCGCGGCCAGCTCGTCGATCGTGAGGATCCCGGCGGCCCGGAGCCGCGCGCGCTGGACGGGACGCATGCGGGCCACCATGAGGAGGTCCCGGTGGGCCAGCACCTGCTCCTCGCAGGTGGCGCAGCGCCCGCAGGCGACGACGCGCAGGTCGCCGCGGTCGTCGCCCCAGGCCAGCGGTGCGCCGGCGACGCCGTCGGCTACGGCGCGGTCGGCGATCAGAGCGCGGAGGCGCGCCCGACGGACGCGGAAGAGCGGAAGGAGATCGTCGACCGCGTGCGTGCTGACGCTGTTGTCGCCGTGGATGAGGTCGACCTCGTCGGCGCGCGGGATGCCGAGCCGGTCGAGCTGGTCGACGTATGCCGCGAGCTGCATGAGCGCCGTCACCCGGGCCTTGCGGGCGAGCTTGGAGTCCTGCACGCGCCAGCGTCCGTCGGCATCGCGGCGCAGGAAGTCGGCGAACCCGACGAACTCGTCGGTGGCGAAGGCCGCCTGGAAGACGACCAGCGCATCGGACCGGAGAGCGCTCAGCGTCTCGTCGACGGCGGCCGACAGGGCGTCGGAATCGCTCGACGAGACCTTGGCGATGCGGTGCACACGGTCCTCGCCGAGTTCGCGGACGTACCGGTCGAGCACGTTCTGCTCATGCACGTCCCCGAGCTGGGCAGCGCGGAGGAGCGTCGCATCCTCCGGCTCCTCGACCGCCGGGACCCGCCCCAGCTTCGCGTCGATCGCGCGGGACCAGGCGAACTCGCACTCGGCTGCCGCCTTGAGGTCGCTCGCGCTCCAGATGACCCGCTGCGCCTCCGTGTCGATCCGCACGATTCTCCCGTTCTGTCGGCTGCTTCGACACTATCCGCGGCATCCGACACGGCGAAAAGCGGGCGGTCCCCCCTGACGTGCCCCGGTCAGCGCCACCAGGTGTCGTCGGGCGTCACCGGCAGGTGACGCTTGTGCTGGGTCGCGAGGTACCGCGCCTCGATACGCCCGGCGACCTCGGGGTCCACCTCCCGGCCCTCGAGGAAGTCGTCGATCTGCTCGTACGTCAGTCCGAGCTCGTCCTCGTCCGTTCGCCCCGGCTGGTCGTCGAGGAGGTCGGCGGTGGGCACCTTGAAGGCCAGGCGCTCCGGAGCGTCGAGGAACTGGAGGAGGGAGCGCCCCTGCCGCTTCGTGAGCCCCGCGAGCGGGAGGACGTCAGCCGCCCCGTCTCCGAACTTCGTGTAGAAGCCGGTGATGGCCTCGGCGGCGTGGTCCGTCCCGATGACGATCAGTCCCTCGTGCCCGGCGAGCGCGTACTGTGTCACCATGCGGAGGCGGGCCTTGATGTTGCCGCGGTTGAAGTCGGAGATGTCACTGGAGACGGCGGACTCGATGTCCTTCTCGACGCCTTCGACGCCGTTCTGGATGTTCACCTCGACCGACGCGTCAGGCGCGATGAAGTCCAGTGCGGCCTGGGCGTCCTCCGCGTCGTGCTGCACGCGATACGGGAGCCGTACCGCCAGGAACGTCGCCTCGCCCCCTTCGGCGCGCACGCGTTCCACTGCGAGCTGCGCGAGCCGTCCGGCCAGCGTCGAGTCCTGGCCGCCGGAGATGCCGAGGACATATCCCTTCGCCCCCGTCGTGCGCAGGTACTCGGCGAGGAAGCCGACACGGCGCTCCACCTCCGCCTCGGGATCGATGTCGGGCCGGGCGCCCAGGTCTTCGGCGATCTGCTTCTGCAACGACACGTTGTCCTCCGCTCATCGGTTCGCTCCAGTATCCCCCTTCCGTGTTTCGCGCGGGTCACACCGCCGCGCGGACGCGCTATCCAGCCGCGACCTGAGAGACTGGGGCAGTGAAGCTCCTCGTCGCCGCCCTCGAGTCCGAACTGTCCGCCTTCCCCGAGGAGCTCGACGGCTTCGATCGCCTGGTGACCGGCCCGGGAAAGCTGCCGGCGACCTACGCCCTCACCCGCGCCCTCGATGCGAAGACCTACGACGAGGTCGTCGTCGTCGGGACCGCGGGTTCCATCGAGAAGGGGCGCCCGTATGCGGTGCACGAGATCGCGACCGCGGTGCAGCACGACGTGATCGACCTCGACGGCGTCGTCGGCCGGCACGTCTCGCTCCCGCCGCAGGTGAGCACGGGCCGCGAGGGGGTCGTGATCGCCACGGGCGACCATTTCGTGAATGACGCCGAGGTCACCGCCGTGATCCGGCCGATGGGTGCGGCGCTGGTGGACATGGAGACCTACGCGTACATCTGGGTCGCGGGACAGTTCGGCGTGCCCATCCGCGCTTTCCGCGCCGTGTCGGACCAGGCGGAGGACGGTGCCCTGGCCGACTTCCGCGAGGCGATCGCCCGGTGCAGCATCGAGCTGCGCGAGGTGATCCGCGCCGAGTACGGGGTCTGACCTCAGCGGGTCTCGATGACGCTGGGTCCGTTCGGGAGGGCCCGGACGGTGAGCTGCGCGGGGATCTGCTCCTGCATCGCCTCCACGTGGCTGATGACGCCGACCGTGCGTCCGCCCTGCCGGAGTTCATCGAGCGTACGCATCGCGACGTCGAGGGTGTCGCCGTCGAGCGAACCGAACCCCTCGTCGATGAAGAGCGTGTCCAGGCGGATACCGCCGGCGCGTGCGGTCACGACCTCGGCCAGTCCGAGGGCGAGTGCGAGTGACGTGAGAAAGGTCTCCCCGCCGGACAGCGACTGCGGAGGGCGGGTCTGTCCGGTGAAGGCGTCGGCGACGACGATACCGAGGCCGGAGGCGGCGCCCCGCGCGGCGAGCGCATCGGAGTGCTGCAGGCGGTACCGGCCTTCCGACATGTCGTGGAGGCGGCGGTTGGCGGCCTCCACGATCTCCTCGAGCTCCGCCGCCAGCACGAAGGTCTCCAACGTCATCTTGCGGGTGTTCGCCCCTCGTCCGGCGATCGTGTCGGCGAGCGCCTGCAGCACCTCGAACGCTGCGGCATCCTCCGCGGTGCGGGCGTGCTCCTCCTTCGCCGCGTCGATGAGACCGGCAAGCCGCGCTGCGTCCCCGGCGGCCTGCGTCGCCTGGTCGACGGCCGCCGACCAGGCCGCTCTGGCGTCGCGTGCGGCCTGCTCCACCGGCGCGAGGTCGATGGGCTCCTCCGGCAGCGTTCGCAGTTCGAGGTCGAAGAGGAGGGCGCGCTCCTTCTCCCGCTGCACCGCGTGCGTCGTCACCCGTTCCTCGAGCGCCGTCTGCACCGCGAGCGGACGGAGCGCCTCCACGACCGCGCCGACATCCGGGAACTCGGAGGACCCCAGAGCCGCATCCTGCTCGTCGGCGGCCTCCGTCGCCGCCTGCTGCCGCCTCACACGCTCGGCCTCGGCGTCGAGGAGCCGTCGGGCCACGGCCAGCTGTGTCGTCGCCTCCGACAGCCTCTCCGTGACCGACACGTAGTCCCCGCGGGCCGCGTCGATCGACGCTCGGGCGTCGTCGTCCCGTTGTGTGACCAGCGCCAGTCGCTCGCGTGCCGCGGCGAGGGCCGCGGCGTCCTGGCTGCGACGAACCTCGAGTGCGTCCTGCTGGGACGCGAGCGCCGCGAGTTCGGCGTCCCTCTGTTCCAGGGTCTCTGCGGCGGCGCGGGCTTCCCTTTCCGCGGCGACCGCGGCGTCGAGCTCGGCCGCCGCCGTCCGCGCCTCACGCCCGTCCGCGCGCGCCGTGGCCGTGGCGAGCCGGACCTGCAGCGCGGTGCAGGTCGATGCCACCTGCTGCTCGCGCTTCGCGGCCTCGTCCCGTCGGGATTCTGCGGTGGCGATGTCCTCTGCGGACACCGGGTCGACATGCTCCGCCGGGGCCGGGTGCTCGCGGGCACCGCACACCGGGCAGGCGTGGTCATCGACGAGGGAGGAGGCGAGCTCCCCCGCCATCCCGTCCATCCGGCGCTGTCGGAGGTCGGCGAGAGCCGATTGGGCGGCGGCGTGCGCGGAGGTCATCTCCGCCAGCGTCCGCTCGGCGGCGGTGCATTCCTGTCGCAGCCGCTCGGCCTCCTCCGCGGCCTCGCGCCGAGATTCCGCGGCGACCCGCGCGCTTTCCAGGCCGGGGAGCCGATCGGCGAGCCGACGAGCCTCATCCCGCCCGGCGGTCACCTCGGCGATCCGCGCGGGCAGGGCTTCGCGCTCCGCCTCACCGTCCTCCCACCGTCGCTCGGCGGTGGCGACGGCCGCCGCCGCGCTCTCGCGCTCCTCGGCCCGAAGCGGTGCCTCCGCCTCCAGCGCGGCCGCTCGTTCCCAGCCTCCGGACTCGCGCGTGCGCTCGGTGATCCACCCGTCCAGATCGTCGGCCTCGATACCGAGCAGATCCCACGCCTCGCGCGCTCGCGCCGCCGCAACGACGGCTTCGGAGGCGGCCGACGCCGCGCGCTCGGCCGCCGTGATCGACGACCGCAGCGCCTCGGCCGCCCGAGCCTTGGCGAGTTCCGCCTTCGCCTCGGCGATGGCCGAGTCCTCGTTGTCGAGACGTGCCAGCGCGACGCGCGCACGGTCCCGCTCACTCTGCGCACGCTGGTCGTCGCGCGCTGCGCCGAGGGCGGCATCGGCGGCTTCAGACCGCTTCTCCGCCTCCAGCCGATCAGCGGCACGACGTTCGGCCCGGTACGCGGCGCGGGACCGCGCTCGTTCGAGCTCCGCCAGACGCTCGGCGGCCGTCGAGCCCGTGCCCTCACCCTCGGCCAGGGTGTTCTCTTCGCCGTCGGCCGCATCGCGCCCGAGGTCGGCGTCCGCCACCAGGCGCTCCGCCTCGTCCAGCCGCGCGGAGACCGTGGCGAGACGGGTCCCGAGGTTCTGCTCGGCGCGGCGCCGGCGCTCGTCGAACCGCGCCTGCACGTCTTCGAAACGCTCCGTGCCGAAGAGCCGACGTAGGAGGGCCTGGCGGTCTCTACTGCCCGCCAGGAGGAACTCGGAGAATCTGTTCTGGGCGAGCAGGATCACCTGCAGGAACTGCTCGCGGCTGAGCTGGAGGATGTCGTCCAGCTCGTGCGCCACGTCGACTGCCCGCGCCGCGCGCCCGACCCAGCCGTCGTCCGTGAGCTCCTCCAGGGAGACCGCCGCCGCCTGCTTCGTCAGGCCGCCGCCCCGACGTGCCGGCCGGAGGTACTCGGGCGAACGCGTGACCCGGTATCGACCCGACGGCGTGCTGAACTCGACGACAACCTCGGAGGGGTCGTCCGGTTCGCTGTGATCGCTCCGGAGCCTTTTCTCGCCGCCGTCGTACCGGGGCACCCCGCCGTACAGCCCGAAGCAGACCGCATCGAGGATGCTCGACTTCCCGGCACCGGTGCGGCCGGCGATGAGGAAGATCCCGTCGTCGGCGAAGGCGTCGAAGTCCACGGTCTGCCGCGCACGGAACGGCCCGAACCCTTCGACTTCCAGGCGATGCAGCCGCACTAGACGAGGGCTTCCGCGCGGACCCGGTCGTCGAGCACCTCGCGGATCAACTCGCGCTCGACCTCGGTTGCTCCCTGGCCGGCGCGCACGTGCTCGAGGAACGCCTCGATGCGGTCGGCATCGGTCACCGCGGAGCGCAGTCGCTCGCCGTACGACCGGTCACGCTCCTCCCCGACCACCGCGGGCTGATGCTGCACCATGGCGCAGTGCGGGTATGCCTCGCGCAGCCGCCGCATGGGCTCGGTCTGCGGCACGGAGTCGGTGTAGACGGCGCACACCCAGGCGTCAGCGTGCGCGGCGATGTTCTCTGCGGAGAGGATCTCGTCGAAGGAACCCGTCAGGGTGACCAGGCGACGCGGTACGGGGAGGTCCAGCCACTCGACACCCGCGAGGCCGTCGGCATCCAGGTGGACGAGCCAGGAGCCCCGCGGCTTGTGCTGCTCACCGAAGCTGTAGTGCAGCGGAGCACCCGCGTACCGCACCCGCTCGCTCACCTGCTGGCGTCCGTGGATGTGACCCAGCGCGACGTAGTCGGGGCCGTCGAACGCGCGGAGGGGGACGACGTCGAGCCCGCCCTGCCGCACCTCGCGCTCCAGGCCCTCCGTCGGCTCCACCCCCGCGGCGAAGCAGTGGGCGACCGCAACCGATCGGCCCTCGTGCGCCTGCATGCCCGCGCGGACGAGGGTCATCGCGTGCGTCATCGTCTGCGCCTGCGTGCGCAGCTGTCGCCCTTCGACGTCGCCCTCCGGCCAGTGCTGGCGGACGATCGCGGGTTCCAGGTAGGGGATCCCGAAGAAGTGCACGGGCCCGTGGATGTCGTCGATCGTGACCGGGGTGCCGACCGCGAGGGGGTCGGTCAGGACGTGGATGCCGTCACGCAGGAGCCGAGCCTGGAACCCCAGACGCGCGGCGGAATCGTGGTTACCGCTGGTGACGACCACCCGCGCGCCCGTCTCGTGCAGAGCGACGAGGGCGTCACCGAGCAGCGTGTACGCGGCGGCGGACGGCGTCGCGGAGTCGAACACATCGCCGGCGACGACCACGACGTCGACCGCGTGCTCCCTGACCTGAGCCGTCAGGGCGTCGAGCACCTCGGCCAGCGCGTCCATGGTCGCGTTGCCATGGAACGTCCGGCCGATGTGCCAGTCCGAGGTGTGCAGGATCCGCATAGCCCCACGGTACGAAGCCCCTCGGACATTCCGTCAGAGGCGTGCCGCGTGAGCCGTCACCCGATCGACGAGGAGGAAGCGGAAGGTCCCCGTGACCCACCCTCGTCGCGACGGCCGGCACGCGGTGATGCGAGATGCGCTGTGCACCTTCACCTGTGCGGCGTGCGGGGCTGCGCGATGCGAGATCTGGGCTGCCCTCCGCCCACAGGTGCCGGCTTGCCCCGCCGGCTGAGGGTTGTGCCCGCTCCGCCGCGACTACCGACTTCCGCTCTCCTCCTCGAGGTCGTTCGACCAGTTCGCCTGCTGGATCCGGTTGTCGAGCTCTCGGAGCTCCTGGGCGACGACGTCGGCCCGCGCACGCAGCGCGGCGACGGGGAGCGCCGACACCTGCCGCAGCTCCGAACGCATCTGGCGCAGGTACGGCTCGCTGGCCCCCGAGGCCGCGGCCGCCGCGTCCGCGAGCACGGAGTGGCGTAGGCGCAGCACGTCCCGCGCGGCGAGCGCGTCGGTCATCGTCCCGTCCGCGCCGAGATCGAGGCGGGCGTTCGTGACGTTGATACGACGGATCAGCCCCTGCAGCCGGATGAGCGCGGCGTCCGCCTCCTCGATCAGCGCGGCAGCGTCCTCGGCTGGCTCCTCGCCCTCCTGATAGCGGGCGTTCGCGACGATGCGCGCCCGCAGTTGCTCGATGCGGCGCTGCAGGTCGGCGCGGGCGGCGAGGGCTTCGGCGAGTCTCATGTCCTCATCCTCGCAGGCGGTCGTCGTAACAGTTCGTCACACGGCCGGAGGGTCAGCGCGTGCGGAGGAGCCCCGCCCGCTCGGGGTGGGCGGCGAACCACTCCGCCACGTACCAGCAGACGGCGTCGACCTTGCGGTCGCCACGCTCCGCGATGTCGGCGACGGCCCCCTCGACCACCTTCCCCGCGTATCCGTTCCCGCGGAATGCCGGGACGGTGTAGGCCCGGGTGAGGGCGACGGTGTGTCCGTCGTCCCGGTAGTCGAGCACGCTGACGAGCTTCCCGTCGCGCGTGAGCGTGTATCGCGATGCGTCCTTCTCGTCGGTCAGGATGAAGCCGCCGACGGTGTGCGAGATCGTCATCCCCGTCACGTTACGCCTCTTGCGACGCGCCCGGGCGTTTTGACATGTCCCGTCACGATCCGACATAATCCCCCCATGACCATCAACGCACGCCCTTTGTCCGCCCAGGAGGCGAACGGGACTGCCGGGATGATGATGCCCGGTCGCGTTGACATGTGTTGCCGAATGTGTCGCTGAACGAACAGCCACCCCGCCTGACCTGACTCCTCGCCATCTGCGAGAGCAGCGTCCCGAGCACACACCCGTGCTCGCTTCCCCGGCTCCGCCGGTCATTCATGCAACGCATCCGAGCCCCCTTCCCGTCGGGCTCACGTCCTGAGGACCCATCATCATGTCGAACTCCGCCCTTCTCGAGCGTCCCGCCGTCACCGCCGCGACCCGCACCGCCCGTCCCGCCGAGTCGCCGGCACCGCTGGCCCCTGCCGGCGCCGACCTTCCCGCCGTCCGCTCCCCCCGCGGCTTCGCGCTCTACGTCGGCCTGGACGAGATCAAGGCCGCCGAGGCCGGCGTGAGCCTGCCGCTGCTCGTCGACGCCCTCCGCCGCACGCTGGCCGAGCTCGCGCCCGGCGCCGAGACCCACGCCACCGTCGCTCTGGCCCCGCACGGCTCCGGAGGCCGCGACCTCGACGTCGTGCGCCTCGCCCTGCAGGAGCCGGGGGCGGTCGCCCGCACCAAAGCTGCCGCCGAGGAGGAGACGACACCGGAGGAGTCCGGAGTGACCGTCGACATCTCCCGCAAGCGCGTCCTCATCGACGGCGAGTCCGCGGCCTTCACGTACAAGGAGTTCGAGCTGCTGCAGTACCTCGTCCTCCGCGAGGGCCGGACGATCGAACGGAGCGAGCTCGTCGCGGCGCTGTGGCAGGCCCAGGACGACGAGACGCCCGGCGAGCGCACGATCGACGTGCACGTGCGCCGGCTGCGCGCGAAGCTCGGTCGTTACGAGGACATCGTCCGCACGGTCCGTGGCATCGGCTACCGCTTCGACCGTCACGCCGACGTCGTCATCCGGTACGGGCACGGCACCCCGTCGCCCGACCGCTTCTGAGCCGCTCCGCATCGTCCCGGAGGCCGGTGTCAGGAGCCGCGCGTAGGGTGGGCACATGACCCTCGCCACCGCCCCTGCGACGGCGGGCGCCGTCCACGCGGAGGCTCCGCGGGAGACCACGTACCGCCCGCCGCATCCGCTCGATCTCCGGCGCACCGTCGGCATGCTCCGCCGCGGCGGCACCGACCCGACGATGCTGTTCGACGGTCCGGTCATCTGGCGGGCGGTCCGCACCCCCCAGGGTGCGTCGACGCTCGCCCTGCGGATGTCCGGGGACGAGGTGAAGGCGACCGCCTGGGGGCCCGGAGCCGAGTATGCGCTCGCGCTCGTCCCGGCACTGTGCGGCGCCTCCGACGATCCTTCCGGGTTCGATCCCTCGCGGCATCCTCTCATCGCCGAGGCCGCCCGGCGCCACCCCGGCGTCCGGCTCGCGCGGACGGACGAGGTCTTCGACGCGCTCGCCTGCGCCATCCTCGAGCAGAAGGTGACCTCCATGCAGGCCTTCGGTGCCTGGCGGTACCTCGTATCGCGCTTTGGCGACCCGGCACCGGGGCCGACGCCGCGACCGATGGCCGTTGCTCCCACAGCAGCGCAGTGGCGACGCATCCCGTCCTGGGCGTGGCATCGCGCCGGGGTGGAGCCGCCGCAGTCGAAGACCATCGTGCGGGCGGCGGAACGCGGCGACCGCATCGCGGCTGCCGTGCGGGCCGCCCCGACCGGCCCTGACCGCGACCGCGTGCTCACGAGCCTGCCCGGAGTCGGCGTCTGGACGGCCGCGGAGACGCGCATCCGCGCCCTCGGCGACCCCGATGCCGTCAGCGTGGGCGACTACCATCTGGCGCACGAGGTCGGGCACGCTCTCACCGGACACCGCACGGACGACGCGGGAATGATCGAGCTGCTCGCCCCCTGGGCCGGACATCGCCAGCGCGTCATCCGCCTCATCTTCGCGAGCGGCGTCGTCGAACCGCGACGAGGACCCCGGCTCGCCCCGGAAGACCACCGACGGCGCTGACCGGTCCGTTCTCGCGATGGGCCCCGTATGCTGAGCGCATGTCCCGCTCCGCCCTGCGCATCTTCGTCACGGTCGGCCTTCTGATCGCCGGTGTCGTCCTCGGCCTCATCTTCCAGAACGTCTGGCTCGGCGTGCTGCTCGCGGCGATCGTGTGGTTCGGCTGGTTCCTCGGCTACGAGTCCCGGCGCGGTCACAACGCCGGTGTGAACGACGAGGACCACGGCGTCGAGCTCTGACCCGCCTCAGTAGTAGACGGCGAGCGGGCCGGACGGGCCGTCCACGACCTGCACCGGGGTGTCGAAGACGCGGCTCAGCACGTCGTCCGTCATGATCTCGGCCGGGGTGCCGAACTCCACCACGCGGCCGTCCTTCATGGCGCAGATGTGATCGGCATAGTGCCCGGCGAAGTTGATGTCGTGCAGCACGATGACGATCGTGCGCCCGAGCTCCTCGGCCGCCCGCCGCAGGTGCTTCATCATCTGCACCGCGTGCCGCATATCGAGGTTGTTGAGGGGCTCGTCCAGCAGCACGAACTCGGTGTCCTGGGCGAGGACCATGGCCACGTAGGCCCGCTGCCGCTGCCCGCCCGAAAGCTCGTCGAGGTAGCGTCCCTCGAGCGTCCCCAGATCGAGGAAGTCGATCGCCTGGCTGATGACCTCCTCGTCGACCTTCGTCAGGCGTCCCCGGGAGTGCGGGAAGCGTCCGAAGCCCACGAGCTGACGCACCGTGAGTCTGGTCACGAAGTGGTTCTCCTGGCGCAGGATCGAGACCACCTTGGCGAGGTCCTTGGACTTCGTCGTGGCGACGTCGAGGCCGGCGATCTCGATGGCGCCGGCGTCCATCCCGTTGAGCCGCCCGATCATCGTCAGGAGCGTCGACTTGCCCGCCCCGTTCGGTCCGATCAGTGCGGTGATCCCGCCGGTCGGGATGCGGAGGTCGACGGGGCCGATCGCGACCTCGCTGCTGTAGTCACGGCGGACGCCGTCGAGTGCGATCACAGTCTGCCCTTTCGGAGGATGACGATGAGGAACACGGTGCCGCCCACGATCTCGATGAGGATCGACACCATGCCCTGCGCGTAGAAGACGTTCTTCATGACGAAGTACGCCCCCGCGAGGATCGAGAACGCGGTGAGGACGGCGACCGGGAAGATCAACCGATGGTCGTGCGTGTCGGCGAACTGGTAGGCGAGTGTCGCCACGAGGAAGCCGAGGAAGGTCATCGGCCCGACCAGGGCCGTCGAGGTGGCCATCAGCACGGCGACGAGCGTCAGGACGAGGAACTGCTCCCGGCGGTGGTCGAGCCCGAGCGACCGCGACGCGTCGGGACCGAGCGCCAGCACGTTCAATCGTCGGGAGCGCAGCCACAGCAGGAGGGACGCCGTGATGACGAGGGGGATCGCGAGCGGGAGGTACGACGGGTCGGCGTTGGAGACATTGCCGAACAGCCGGGCGGCGAGCACGTCGAACTCGCTCGGGGTGAGCAGCCGCTGCATGAAGGTCGCGATCGCGCCGAGACCGCCCCCGATCACGATGCCGACGAGCAGCATGATCTGGAGGTTGCCGTAACGGCCGGAGAGGAGCCACCCGTAGAGCAGGACGGCGAGCCCGACCATGATGAGCACCTGGAGGGCGAACTGACCGACACCCTGGATCGCCACCAGCCCTGCGACGCCGAAGAGGTACACGGTCGTGGTCTGCACGACGCGGTACAGCGACTCGAACCCCATGATCGAGGGCGTGATGATCCGGTTGTTCGTGACCGTCTGGAAACTGACCGTGGCGACGGCCTGCGCGACTGCGACGAGCGCCATCACGACGACGGCCGTCGCGCGATGCTGAGCGATGCGCCAGAATCCGGCCGTGCCGACGGGCAGGGGGTTGTCCCAGGCGAGAAGACCGAACGCGGAGCCCACGGCGATCACGCCGAGGACCACCAGCACGACGATGTATCGGCGTCGCGCCCGCGGGGTCGTGAACGCCCCGGCCGAGCGCGCCGTCCGCGCGGCCTCCGTCGCCGTCATCGTCGCCTCAGCCACGACGACGCTGCCGAAGGAGGAGGAGCACGAACACGACAGCGCCGACGACACCGAGGATCAGCGACACCGGCACTTCGAACGGCATGATGATCGTCCGGCCGATGATGTCGCAGACGGTGACGATGGCGATGCCGAGCAGACACACCCACGGCAGGTTGCTGCGCAGGTCGTCGCCGCGGACCATCGAGACGATGTTCGGGACGATCAGTCCCAGGAAGGGAAGGTTGCCGACGACGACGGTGACCACACCCGTCGTCACCGCGATCAGAGCAGTGCCGAGCAGGATCATCCGGTTGTAGTCCACCCCGACGTTGGTGGCAATCTCCTCCCCCAGCCCGGCGATGGTCAGCCGGTCGGCCACGAGGAACACGATCACGCCGATGACCGCGACGATCCACAGCATCTCGTACTGTCCGCGCATCACCGACGTGAAGCTGCCAGCGAACCAGACGCCGATGATCTGCAGGGAGTTCGTGACGAGCGCGAAGTAGGTCGTGATCGCGCCGACCACCGCGCCCAGCATGATGCCGATGATGGGCACGATGAGCGACGACTTCAGCGCGACGCGGCGAAGGAAGGCAAAGAACACCATCGTCCCGACGAACGCGGCGAGCACGGCGCCGGCCATCCGCAGCGGAAGGGACGGTTGCGGCACGAGCACCATCACGGTGAGGAGCCCGAGCCCGGCCCACTCCGTGGTCCCGGTGGTGGTCGGCTCGACGAAGCGGTTCTGGGTGAGCAGCTGCATCACGAGGCCGGCCATCGCCATCGCGGCGCCGGCGAGCACGAGTGCGATCGTGCGGGGGACGCGCGTGATCTGGAACATCTGCGCGCCGTCGTCCGCACCGGCGATGTCGTACACCCCCGTGAAGAGCGAGAGCGCCAGGAGCGCCGCCACGACGACGACGCCGATGAGCAGCTTCGTATCGAACAGCCGTGCGGACGCCCGCGGTGCCGAGGTGAGGAGAGAAGAGGTCATGAGGGAGATGCCGGCGGCGGCGTCCCCGGTCGGGGACGCCGCCGCACAGCCCTTACTTGTCGGCGCTCTTCTCGAGCGCGTCAGCGAGGTCGTTGAGGAACGTCGTGTACGTCTGGATGCTCTCGTTGAGGTAGGTGTCCGTGGGCATGTAGACGATCTGGTCGTCCTTCACCGCGGTCACGCCCGCGAGCGCCTCGGAGCTCTCGATGATCTCCGCGGCCTGGACGTAGTCGGGCGTCTCCGCGGCGAACACGGCGTCGCGATCCAGCACGAGGATCCAGTCGGGGTTCGATGCCGCGATCGCCTCGACCGAGATCTCGTCGCCCTGGTGGTCGTCGGTCGCGTCGTCGACCTGCAGCGCCGGGGTGAGGCCGAGCATGTCGTAGATCGGGCCGAGCGAGCGGCCGACCGTCGGGGCGAGGTAGCCGATCTGGCCGCCCGAGGTGTTCACGGCCATGACGGTGTCGGCGTCGTCGTAGGCCGCCTTCGCGCGGTCGACGGCGGCGTCGAACTCCTCGACGAGCTTCTCGGCCTCGTCCTGCTTACCGAAGATCTCGCCCAGGGTGGTGGTCTGCCGCTTGAGCTCCTCGTCGAACGGCTCGCCGTCCCGGGGCTCCAGGTCGATGATCGTGGCGTCAGGGACGAGGTCCGCGATGGCCTCGTTGTGCTGAGTGAACCGCTGGCCGCTGATGATGAGGTCGGGATCGGCGGCGACGATGGCCTCGAGGTCGGGCTCGGTGTGCAGGCCGACGTCGACGATGTCCTCGTCCTTCGCGTACGACACCGTTTCCGGCATGAGGGAGACCGCACCGGCGGAGAGCTCGACGCCCCAGTCGGAGAGGGTCTGGAAGGTCCGGTTGTCCAGAGCGACGACCGAGGTCGGCGGCGTCGCGATCTCGTGCGTGCCGGTGTTGTCCTCGATGGTCACGGTCCCCGATTCCGCCGTCGTCGCTGCCGGTTCGGCTTCGCCGCCGGATGCGCAGCCGGAGAGGGCGAGCAGTCCGACGAGAGCGACGCTCGGGACGGTGAGAGTTCTGGGCACGGACATGGAGAGACTCCTGTTCTGCGGGGATGTGTGCGCCCTTGCGGGGCGCCGGACCGGCGGGCGGGCGAGCCGACCGCGTCGGTTTTTAGGTTAGCCTTACTTTATGAGCGATACGAAATCCGGTTTCTCGATCGAGCGTCGCGGCCTCGAGCTGCGCTTCCGCAACGTCACGTTGAGCGCCCGCGAGTGGCTCGCCCCGGATTTCGTGCGCGTTCGCCTGTCCGGGCCGGACCTCGCCGGCTTCGACTCCCCCGGCTCCGACGACCACATGCGGCTCTTCTTCCCGAGCGGCCCCGTGGACTCGGTGGAGGAGCTGCGCGCCGCCCCGAGCCGCGAGTACACGCCGCTCGCCTGGGGAGACGACTGGCTCGACGTCGAGTTCGCCGTGCATGGCGACCAGGGCGTGGCCGCGCCGTGGGCCGCGAAGGCCCCGCTCGGGTCGACCATCGGCGTCGGCGGGCCGCGCGGCGCCGCCGTCCTCACCGGAGAGCCAGGATCCTGGCTCCTCGTCGGCGACGAGACCGCGATCCCCGCCATCCGCCGCTTCTCCGCCCTCATCCCCGAGGGCGCCCCCGCACGCATCGTCATCGAGACGGTGTCGGCCGGCCGCGAGGTCGAGATCGACGCTCCGGTGCCGGTCGAGTGGCTGCACCGCGGCGAGGCGCCTGCCGGCTCCGCGCTGATCGCCTTCCTCGACGCCCTCACCGCGGACGACCTCGTCGGAGACGACCCGTTCGTGTTCATCGCCGCCGAGCAGTCCATCGTGAAGCCCGGCCGGGCCCTGCTCGCACGCTGGGGCGTGGACAGCGCGAACGCCGTCGTGAAGGGCTACTGGAAGCGCGGCGAGGCCGAGTACCACGCACCCCACTGACAGGGAGTCGCTGCGCTGACAGACTGGGCGCATGGCTCTCCTCGATCACCTGGGCATCACCGTCGCCGACCTCGAACGCGGACGGGCGCAGTTCCATCCCGTGCTCGCCGCACTCGGCTACGAGTCCGGCGGGGAGGACGATCACTCGATCTCCTGGCACACCGGCGACGAGACCGAGATCATCCTCTATACGTGGGACGACGATTCCGCACCCCACCGCCACGGCCGGGTCGGCTGGCAGCACATGGCCTTCGCGGTGCCGTCGCGCGCCGAGGTCGACCGGCTGCATGACCTCGCTCTCGAAGCCGGCTGGACCTCCGTGCGCGAGCCGAAAGAGTACCCGCGATACAGCGAGCGGTATTACGCGTCCTTCGTCGAGGACGCCGACGGCATCCGACTCGAGTTCATGCACAACCCGCCGAAGGACGCTTGACGCCCGGGCGTGTCGCATCCTAGGGTGGCAACCCTGTGCCGATCGGCCCAGTACGCCAGCCGAGGAGACGACGGATGACCGCCCTGCGGAACCTTCCCTACGCCGTGGCATTGCCGCTTCCGCAGAAGCGCAATGACCGCGACGAGTCGTACCCTCCGGCGCGAGCCGTGTGACAGCATCCGCTCTCACCACGCCCCGCACCGTCAGGTCCGGGGCGTTCTCCATGACGAGACCTTCCCGACCTGTGGCCGGACACCACCACAAGGAAAGGAATCATGGAGAGGCTCTCCGCACGGCTGCTGTCGTGGGCATCCCTGATCGATGAGAAGACCCTCGATCAGGCCCGCACCACCGCACGCATGCCGTTCATCCACCCGCACCTGGCGCTGATGCCGGATGCGCACCTCGGCAAGGGAGCGACCGTCGGCTCGGTCATCCCGACGCTCGGTGCGATCATCCCCGCGGCCGTCGGCGTGGACATCGGCTGCGGCATGATCGCCGTCCGCACGCCGTTCACGAAGAACGACCTCGTCGGGCACGACCTCGCCGCGCTCCGGGAGCAGATCGAGCGCGCGATCCCGCTGTCCGCCGGGCGCTACAACAACAAGATCGTGGCGACGGCCGCACCGCGCATCGCCGAGCTGGAGGAGCGGGCCTCCGCTGCCGAGCTCGATCCGGAGAGCTATGCGAAGAACTGGCGGCTCCAGCTCGGCACACTCGGGTCGGGAAACCACTTCATCGAGGTCTCGGCGGATGAGCTCGACCGGATCTGGCTGTTCCTGCACTCCGGTTCCCGCGGCGTGGGAAACAGGATCGCGGGGCACCACATCGCGGTCGCGCAGCGGCTGGCGAAGCAGTGGTGGATCGACCTCCCCGACCCCGACCTGGCCTACCTCGTCGAGGGGACACCGGAGTTCACGCGCTACATCCGGGAACTCCGGTGGGCGCAGCACTTCGCCCTCCTGAACCGCGAGGAGATGATGGACCGCGTCATCCGGCAGCTCTCCGCGTTCCTCGGCGCCCCCGTGGAGGAGATGGAGCGGATCAACTGCCACCACAACTTCACGGAGTCGGAGATGCACTTCGGAAAGCGGGTGTGGGTGTCCCGGAAGGGCGCGATCCAGGCGGATGCGGGCCGGCCGGGACTCATCCCCGGGTCGATGGGCACCGCGTCCTACGTCGTGGAGGGGCTCGGCGACCCGCTGTCGCTGAACTCCTCACCGCACGGCGCCGGGCGGGAGTACTCCCGGTCCGCGGCGCGGAAGACGTTCACGCACGCGCAGCTGCGCGAGGCGATGGTCGGCATCGAGTTCCGCGACACCGACGCCTTCATCGATGAGATTCCCCAGGCCTACAAGCCCATCGACCGTGTGATGGAGGATGCGGCGAGCCTGGTGCGGATCCGGCACACGCTGCGGCAGCTCGTCAACGTGAAGGGCGACTGACGAGGAACCGGGCGAGGAGGGATTCTCGCCCGGTTCTTCCTCCCCAATCCGTGCGCTTCCGTAATGACTCCACAGAGCGCGGGCCCCCGAAGTTGGCACTCGCCAGGATGCTGGCAGGCTGAAGGATCCGGTGCCACGATGAGGGGATGGAAACCATGGACGGTGCACAGGTCTGGACCATGATCGGCGCGTTCACGGCGCTGATGACGGGCATGCTCACGGTCGTCTCGACCCTGTTCATCCGCGTCCTGCGTAGCGAGATCGGCGGTGTGCGCAGCGAGATCGGCGGCGTGCGCGAGGAGATGAACGGTCAGATCGGCGGCCTGCGCAACGAGATGAGCGCGCGCTTCGACGCGGTCAACGCCCGGTTCGACGCCGTCGGCACCCGCATCGACGGCCTCGACCGCGATGTGCAGGCGCTCGTGAAGCGCAGCTTCGGACTGGATCGGGAGTGAGGATCGACGCATGAGGATCGTCGTCGCAGGAGGGACCGGCGTCGTCGGCACGCCCACGGTGGAGGCCGTCCGGAGCGTGGGTCATGAGGTCGTCGTGCTCAGCCGTTCGCACGGCGTCGACCTGGTCAGCGGGCGCGGGCTGGAGGCGTCGCTATCCGGAGCCGACGCCGTGATCGATGTCGTGAGCGTCGAGACCTTGAAGGCGAGCACAGCGATCGAGTTCTTCACGGCGGCCACCGGGAACCTCCTCGCCGCTGCCGCGGACGCCGGCGTGGGGCACGTCGTCCTGCTCTCCATCGTCGGCGTCGACCGGATCCCCTACGACTACTACGCGGGCAAGGTGGCGCAGGAGAAACTGGTCTCCGCATCCGCCGTCCCCTCGACGATCCTCCGGGCCACGCAGTTCCACGAGTTCGCCGCGCAGATGTTCGCCCGGGCAAAGGTCGGTCCGCTGCACCTCGCTCCGCGCGCGCGGACCCAGCCCGTGGCGGCACGCGAGGTCGCCGAACGCTTGGTGGCACTCGCGACCGGGAAGCCGCAGGGTCGGGTGCCCGACCTCGCCGGGCCCCGCGAGGAGCAGCTCGCCGCCATGGTCCGAGCGTATGCGCGACGCATCGGATACCGCGGCTGGGTCCCGGCGCTGAACGTCCCCGGTCCGCAGATGGCAGGGATGCGCGCGGGGAAAGCGCTGCCGGGGCCCGACGCGATGCTGGGGACCCAGACCTTCGAAGAGTGGCTTGCGGCATCGGAGGAACGACGCGCAGACTGAACGCAGGCGGGGCCTTTCCACTGTCGACAGCCACCGGGAGCACGCATGGCGAACCTGAATCCGTATCTGTCCTTCCGCACCGAGGCCCGCGAGGCGATGGAGTTCTACCAGAGCGTCCTCGGCGGCGACCTCGACATCAGCGTCTTCGGCGAGTTCCCCGACATGGTGCAGGATCCGAGTCAGGCTGATCTCGTGATGCATGCCCAGCTCACGACGCCGGACGGTCTCGTCCTCATGGCCTCGGACACGCCGGAGGGCATGACCTACGAGAAGCCTCAGGGTATCTCCGTGTCCCTCAGCGGTAACACCCAGGACGTCACGCAGCAGGTGTGGGACCGGCTCTCCGAGGGCGCCACGATCACGATGCCGCTCGACGTGCCGCCGTGGGGCGGGACGTTCGGCATGCTCATCGACCGCTTCGGGATCGCCTGGATGCTGCACGGCGACCCGGAGTGACCGCGGCACTCAGCGCGGCAGCACGGCGCGGCACGCGAGATGCAGCGCCAGCCGCGCCTCGGGATCGCTCATGTCGATCCCGAGGAGCTCCTGCACGCGGCGAATCCGCACGGCAACCGTGTTGCGGTGCAGGCCGAGCGCGGCCGCCGTGGCCGCGATGCCGGACTCGTGATCGAGGTAGGCGGACAGCGTGGTGAGCAACTCGCCATTGCCTTCGGCGAGGGGCGCCAGCAGCGACTGCGCCGCCGGGACGAAGGTGTCATTGCCCGTCCAGGCGAGCAGGAGCTGTTCGAGCCCGAGACTGTCGACGCGGACGAACCATCCCGTCGCGGATCGGGCAGCGGCGATACGCGCCGCATCACCGGCCTCGTCGAGCGTCGCCGCCAGCCCCTCCGGTCCGGACTGAGCCGAGCCCACGCCCGTCGCCACGGCGAAGTCCCGGAGCATGGCGAGGTGCAGTGCGCGTAGCGCGGCGACGGCCCGCTCGATGCGATCCGGCTCCGGTGCCTCAGCGAACGAGAGCCAGCCGCTCAGGCCCCGGCCCGCTGTCGTCGCGTGCGCCTCGGCATCGATCGCGCTGAGCCCCGGCCTGATGGCACGAAGCAGCCCGAGCGGCTCCACGCGTCCGCGCGCCACCATGCGGAAGCCGAGATGATGCCCGCCGGTGCGCCATCCCCGCTCCGCCATCCGGCGCTCCACGTCGGCGTCGGCCGCACCCCGCAGCTCCACGAAGTCGCGCAGCAGTCCGGACGACGCGGCGACGTCGTTCACCGCCGCGATCTCATCGATGAGGATGCGGGCGGCCACGGCGGGCATGGCGACCTCTGCAGCCACCGTGAGCGACTGGAGTTGCGCTTCCCCGAAGCCGCTCCCGAAGAGGACGAGACGCAGACCGGACCGGCCGGGGCTGTCCACGCGGACGGAGGCGGCCGCGCCGTCCCCCGCCCTGGCACCGTCGCTCCACGCGTCGAAGCGGATCACCGCGTGCAGCTCGGCATCGAGATGTCCCCCGGCCTCACGCAGCACTCCCGCGGCGTCGATGAGCGCGACACCGACGCCGAGGTTCGCCGCGAGGTGCCCGAGCAGGTCGCCGAGGTCGTCGGCGGCGTACTCGAAGGATTGCGCGACCTTCCGCACGCGCGTGAGCGTGAGCGCGTCCCTGGCCTCGATGAGCATCCAACAGGCGCGCGCGAGCTGGACCGGCCGCTCGACGTCGAGCACCGTGAGACCGATCCGATCGGCGAGACGAAGCGCTCCGGCATCGAGCGTCGCCGCGGCAGGGAGAGCGAGGCCGGTGAATCCCCGGTCGCGGACCCGGCGGAGCATCGCGTCCTGCTGCCAGGTCGTCGTCGGCGCGGCCGCGGTGAGGATCGCGAGGCGGGCGCCCCCGTCGTCGGGAAGGTCCGATTCCGCAGCCTCCACCACGACCGCGTCCCACCCGGTCCCGCGGGGGCCGGCGACGTGGCGGACAGTGCCGTTCTCCTCCTGCGCCAGCAGTGCTCGAAGCTCCAGTGTCCCGCTCACGCCACGTCCAGATCGGCCAAGCCGTAGGCGGAGGGGACGACCCGCAGCCGCCGGTCGGGACGCTCGTTCCACCACTCCGGAGCGGGCAGGGCGATGGCCGCCACGGTGCGGCCGGGGCCGAGCTCCGTGACCTCGAGGATCTCTCGGGAGACCGCGTCCACGAGCACGATGATGTCGGGTGCCGCCGCGACGAGCAGGCCATCGGTGAGCACGGCCAGTGTCTCGGAACGGGTGACGACACGGTGGACCGCGCCGCCGAGACCCGCGATCTCGATCGCGTTCACGTGGGGGTCTGTGCGCGAAGGCGCGCCGCCGACGATGCGCCCTTCGGCGAGCAGCGCGCCGCCGAGCGCGTGCGCCAGCACGGGCAGCGGGGCGAATCGATGCGCCAGGAAGTTGCGGCCGAGCGCCAGGGCACGAGAGAGGTGATCGGCGATGGCGTGCTCCCGCAGGTCGCCGACGGTGAAGCCGGCCAGCACGGCGCAGCCCACCCCGCCGGCCTGGACGATGGCCGAGCGGACCACGCGCTCCGCATCGATCGCCCTGGTCGCCTCCACGAGGGCCACCCCGTCCGCCCCGGTCTCGCAGGCGAAGACCAGGCCAGGCACGCGGTCGACGAAGAGCGACATCTGATCGAGCCCCGGGACCGCGCGCCCCGTGCAGTCGGCATCCACCACGGTGTGCGATCCGGCGAGGGTGAGCGGCGCGAGGCCGTTCATCCCCCCGCCTTCGAGCGAGCACACCGCCGGGACGGGGTGACCGAGCCACCGCTCCACCGCCCGCAGCAGCGGGGCGAAGGGCGCGGCGCCGGGCATCCGCTCGCCGAGCAGCATCGTCGACCCGACGAAGGCCACCCCGAGACAGGGCGTCGCGGCATCGAGCGCGTCCGCGGGCGCGACATCGAGGGGCCAGTGCGCGGTGGTGCCGAGAATGAGCTCGAGCATCGTCGTGGAGCCGCCTCCGCCGGAGCCGAGCAGCGCGTACCCGCGGGCGAGCGCCTCCAGATCGTCCCGCTCCAGCCTCATGCGATCCAGCCTAGGACGCGGCTGCGCCCTCGACGGGGACGAACTCCTCCGCGAGCCCGAAGGCCGAGGGGCCGAAGGCGGCCAGAGCCTCGGGCGTGCGCATCATCGCGGGCGTCGAGATGCCGAGCACCCGGACACGTTGTCCGTAGCGGAGCCCCTCCGTCGTGATCGGTTCGGCGGTCTCGTGGTCGACGACGCAGATGAGATCGGGAACGATCGCGACGAGCTCTCCGCCGCGCCGCGCTGTGAGGTTCTCGTTCTGGAAGGCGATCTCGAACGTGTCGCCCTCTGCGGCACCGAGCGGGGCGATGACCGCCCTGCCCTTGGCGAAGCCCTCGGTGGTCCGTCGCTCGACGTCCACGACCTTCCCGACGCAGAGCTCACGCAGACGCGGATAGAGGGTGGTCGAGAGCGTCGCGGCGATCGCCTCGAAGGGCGAGCGGTGCTGCTCCCGCGCAAGCCGGATCGCTCGGCCGAGCGCGAGTGCCATCGAGATCGTGCGGGGCACGGCCGTCCGTCGCACGTCGGCACCGCTCATGGCGTATTCGGCGATGTGGCCGACGCCGCCCAGGCGGATCGTGATCCCGCGCGCGAGCCACTCCATCTGGCGGTCGTCATCGCCGGTGTCGATCACCACACGTTCCCCCCGCTCCCCCGCGAGGGCGAGGGGGGAGCCGTGCACGCCGTAGACCGCGAAGGTCTCCATGGACAGCTCGGGGAACGCCCGCCCCATGCCGTCGGCGTCAACGACCGGCAGCCCGGTCTCCGCGGCGACGATGAGCGGGATCATCGAGTTGATCCCGCCGCATTCGATCGGCATCGTGGCGTCGGCTCGGCGACCGAGGTGCTCCTCGAGGGTGCGCAATGCCAGCGTGGGTTCCGTCCCGGCGGGGATCTTCTCGACCATCACGGTCGGCGCCCCCATCTGGGCGGTCGGGATGACGAAGAGGTCATCGGCGAGGTCGTCGGGGTCGAGGATCGTGATGCTCCCGTCGCCGAGCACCCGGTCCACGAGCATCTTCCCGATGTAGGGATCTCCGCCGCCACCGGTGCCCAGCAGCGTCGCCCCGCGGGCGAGGTCGGGAAGGTCCGCCGCCGTGAGCTCCCAGCTCATGCCACCACTCCTGCCGTCGCGCTCCCGGCCGAGACCGTGCCGTCGAACCGATGTGCCGGGATGTCGTAACCGAAGTAGCCGGGGCCGACCATGCCGAGAGCCGCAGCCGAGTGCCAGCGCTCGTCGGCCGGAGCAGCGATCACGCGGACACGCTGGCCGTAGCGCAGCCCCTCGGTCGTGACGGGTTCCCCGGACTCGGCGTCGAGCACCATGATGAGGTCGGGAGTGGTCGCCAGCACCCGGCCGTCCGCCTCCGCCACGAGGTGCTCGTTCTGGAACTGCAGGGTCAGCGATGCCCCGCCGTCTCCGTCGATCCGGGCGCGACCGCGCGCGAAACCCGTCGTCGTGGCGCGGTTCACGTCGGCCACCTTGCCGCCGAACAGCTCGCGGCCGCCCAGCAGCTCCACGACCGCGGCGACCGGATCGGTCTTCGCCCCGCGGGCCTCCACGATGCGCTGACCGATCTCGATGCACCGGGACAGCGATCCCGTCACGAGCGCCTCCCGCGCGGCGGTACCCGACATCGAGAAGCCGGAGATCATGACGGAGCAGCCCATCTCGACGCAGGCGACACGGGCGATGCGCTCGGTCCAGGAGTTGTCGGCCGTCTGCAGCACCCCCGTGTTCCCCTTCTCATCGCTGAACGCGAGCGGCGAGGCCGTCACGCCGTACAGGGTGGGGAGCACCATCTGCAGTTCGGGGAACGCGCGTCCCATGCCGTCCGCATCGACGAGCGGAAGACCGAGGGCCGCGGCCGCGGCGATCGGGATCGTCGAGTTCACGCCGCCGACCTCGGCACAGGCGATGTGCGTGACGGGACGGCCGAGGTGGACGCCGAGCGCCCTGACCGGCTCGACGACCTCCGCGAGACTCGGCAGCTTCTCGACCATGACGGTGGGTGCACCCATCATCGCGACGAACAGGACGAGGGCGTCGTCCGGCACCTCATCGAGCGCCACGACGGTGACGCCTCCCGAGGCGAGGGCCTGCCGGGCGAGGAGCGCGCCGATGTACGGGTCGCCACCGCCACCCGTACCGAGAACGGCCGCGCCGCGGGCAAGGCCGTCGATGTCGGCGGCGGTGATCATCGTGCTCATGTCAGGCCCCCATGTCGAGGTCGCCGACGGCCTTCACGCGGATGCGTGTCGCGTTGCCGGGTAGGTACGGGATCGGGACCTCGTCGAAGTCGATGATCGACACGGTCGAGGGCTTCGCCCCGGCCGCGATCGCCTTGTCGACCGCTTCCGCGCGGACCTCGGCGATCGTCTCGTCGCGACGGCCGGGCTCGATCGCGTAGACCTTGTCGATCTCGCCGCCGACCTGCGCGATCGAGGCGCCGATGGCGTTGGCGACCGCGTAGTTCTCCGGACGGTGCACGACGCCGAACAGCGGCAGCTCGTCGGGCAGCAGGATGGACCCGCCACCGACGGCCACGACCGCGATGGGCTCCGGCGACGTGCGCATGCGGTCGACCGCCTCCGCCACCCGCTCGGCGATGCGGGCGAGCACGCGCTCGACGAACACGGGGTCGAGGTGCGCGACCTTGGCGGGATCGCCGACCTCGGCCCGGCCGGCGGCGACCGCGATGTCGGTGGCCGTGAGGGTCGAGCCGCCGAAGACCAGAGCCTCCGTCGTCAGCCTGTAGCCGACCGAGGCCGGGCCCACCTCGGCCGTCTCCTCGTCCACGATGCTGCCGCCGCCGATCCCGAGGGACAGCACGTCCGGCATCCGGAAGTTCGTGCGGATGCCGGCGACCTTCACCTCGTTCGCCGTTTCCCGGGGGAAGCCGTTGATGAGCAGCCCGATGTCGGCCGTGGTGCCACCCACGTCGATGACGGCGCAGTCGACGAGACCGCTCGTGGCCGCGGCCCCGCGCATGGAGTTGGTGGGCCCGGAGGCGAACGTCGCCACCGGGTACCGGCGCACGTAGTCCTCGTCCATGAGCGTGCCGTCGTTCTGGCTGAGGAAGATCGGCGCTGCGATGCCCTGGGCGCGGACGGCCGAAGTGAGCCCGTCGACGATCTCGGACGCGAGCTCGCGGAGGGCGGCGTTGATGATGGTCGCGTTCTCGCGCTCCAGCAGTCCGATCCGGCCGATCTCATGCGAGAGCGAAATGGCAGCATCCGCCCCCAGCACCGAGGCGACGATCTCGGCCGCCTGCACCTCGAGGTCGTGGTTGACCGGGCTGAACACCGAGGAGATGGCGACGGAGCGGATGCCGTGCGCCTTCATGTCCTCGGCGTGCGCACGGATCTCGTCGGGGTCGAGCGGCGAGATCGGGCGGCCGTCGAACTCGTAGCCCCCGTGTGCCAGATAGCTGCGCGCCTGGGTGGCGGCGACGAGCACTTCGGGCCAATCGATCAGCGGGGGCAGCGCCCGCGTCGCGGGGAGGCCGAGCCGGAGGGCCGCGACCGGAGCGAGCCGGCTCGCCTGTACGAGCGCATTGATGAAATGCGTCGTGCCGATCATCACCGCGTCGATGTCGCCGCCCTCGAAGGAGTGCCCCGCTCGGAGGTCTTCGATGGCCTGGACGATCCCGCTCGTCACGTCCGGGGTCGTGGAGTGCTTGACCCCGGCCAGGGTGCGGGTGCCGTCCATGAGGACGGCGTCGGTGTTGGTGCCGCCGACGTCGATGCCGATGTGCATGATGCTCGCTTTCGTGGAGGGTGGTTCTGTTCCGGCGGGTCTGTTCAGACCGCGGCGGGGGCGCTGTCGGCGGGGCTGGCCTGGCGGGTGGTGGCGACGCCGACACCGCGCACCCAGCCGAGCTTGCCGGCGACGATGTAGAGCACCATCGACAGGAAGAGGCTGAGCAACGACGGGATGCCCCACGTCACGAAGTAGCCGACCAGGGAGGAGATCAGCCAGACGACGATCGTGGCCGGGACGATGCGCGGGGCGGTGGCGGGCAGGATTCCCGCCTCGCGGGTCGCGTCGAGCTCGGGGCGCCAGCGCCGCACGACGTAGTACTCCGCGACCATGATTCCTGCGATCGGCGGGAACGCGACGCTCAGCACGACGAGGAACTCGGTGAACTGCCCGAGGATCCCGACCGCCGCCAGCACCGAGCCGACCACCCCGAGAACGATCGTGGTGGTGACGCGGTGAAGGTTCTTGCCGAAGGCCGTGGAGATGAAGTTCACCAGGCCGAGCGTGGAGGAGTACAGGTTCCAGTCGTTGATCTTGAGCGTGCCGGTGAGGACGATGAACAGGCCGATGAACCCGACGGACGAGGTCACGATCGCGACGATGTCGCCGGTCGCCGCCGCGTGAGCGAGGAGCACACCGGCGAGGCCGATCACGAACTCGCCGAGGGAGACGCCGAGCACCGTCTGCTTGACGACGTCGGCGCGCGACCGGTTGAACCGGGTCATGTCGCCGGTGATGATCGCGCCGACGATGAGCCCGCCGGCCACGATCCCCGTGCCCGCCCAGACGCTCATGGTCGGGCCCGGTGCCGGGCCGATCAGCAGCTCGCCGATGTCGTGCCGGGTGAGTTCGGAGATGACGGACCACCCGACGAGGATCAGGAACAGCGGGACGGTGATGTTCGCGAGCCACTGCATGCCGACGAAACCGAAGGCGACGATCGCGGTGACGGCAAGGCCGAAGATGAGGCTCCAGGCCCACACCGGGAGCGCGCCCGGCATCAGGGCGTCCAGCGACTGCGCCGAGATCGCGGACTGGATGCCGAACCAACCGATGAGGCTGATACCGATCGCGAGGCCGACCAGCGAGGCGCCGATCTCGCCGAAGCCGGTCCAGCGGGCCAGGAGGGCGGTGTTCAGGCCCTCGCGCTGGCCGATGAAGCCGACCACGCACATGATCACCTCGAGGATGATCGAGCCGAAGAGGAAGGCGAGGACGGCCTCGCCGAAGGTCATGCTGTAACCGAGGGTCGCGCCGAGGAGGAACTGCGAGAGGGCCGAGACCTGTCCGAATCGCTGAACGGCGATTCCGAACCAGGGCTTGCGGGCCTCGGGCGTCACTCGGGAGAGCGCGAAGTCGTCTGCGTGCGCCGTGCGTGCCATGAGGATTCCTTCGGGAGGAGGAGGAACGGGTTGCGGCCACAGTAGCCACGGGTCCTCGTCATCCGGAATGTGCGTTACGCCTGAAAATCTCCCATCGCAGTGCATGATGCACAGGCTGCGGACGCCTCAGAGCAGACGGGCCCACACCCATCGGAGGTCGTCCAGCCCCGCGCCTGCCCCGTCGGACGGGCCGGGCCGCAGCATGAGCGCGCTTGCGATACGCGTGAGCACGTCTGCCGCGGCGTCCACCTGCGATGCCGGCCGCTCCCGATCGAGCGCGCGCAGCTTGAGCCGGATGATCTCCCGTACCTCCTGTGCCAGCGGCAGCAGCCGGGCCGCCTGCCGCTCCGCCAAGGCCGGGGAGGCGGAGAGCACGCGGAGCCTCGCCTCGAGGAGATCCTCCTGCCCGTCCGCCGCCGCCGGGAGTTCCACCAGGCCCAGCGCCCCGGTGAGGACACCCACGCCATCGTCGCTCAGGTACTCCCGCACCCGCTGCTCGTTCAGCCGCGGCTGCGCCGCCCCGAGCAGCGCATCCTCCTTGGTCGGGAAGTGATTGAAGAACGTGCGCTGCTTGACGCCCGCTGCGACACAGATCTCATCGACCGTCAGCGCGGCGACGCCCTTCTCCGTGGCGAGCCGCACCGCCGCCGCTTCGATAGCTCGGGCGGTCGCGCGCCCGCGGGCATTGCTGTTCGTGTTGGGCGACGCAGGCATGTTCTATTCGTATCGCAGCGCGTCGATCGGCGTCTTCAGCGACGCGCGTCGCGCCGGGAGGGTGCCGGCGACGAAGGCCAGGACGACGATGAGCGCCACCACTCCGAGCATGCCCTGGGGCTGGAAGAGCAGCAGGTCGAGGCCGGCGAGGCCGGACAGCGGCCCCTGCGCGAGGGCCGCGTTCAGCGGAAGCCCCACGAGTACCGCTACCGCGACACCAAGAACGCTTCCGAGCAGGCCGATGACCGCAGCCTCGATGCTGAACAGGGCGAACACTCGCGCGTCGCTCTCACCCATCGCCTTCATGAGCCCGATCTCTCGGGTCCGCTCCTGCACGCTCATCAGCAACGTGTTGACGATGCCGAACGCCGCAGCCAGGAGCGCGATCACCGCGAATGCAGTGAGGACGCCGATGATGCCGCCGATGACGGTCTGCACGAGCCCGAGCTGGTCCTGCACGGTCTGGGCGGTCATTCCCGCCGCGGAGACCTCCACCTTGATGCGGTCGACCGCATCCTGCCCGGCGCCGGGGTCGAAGGTGGCGACCGCCGCCTGATAGCGCTCGGGCGCCGTGGAGCCCGCGCGCTGCCGCGAGGCCACCTCGTCGACGAGCGCGGTGTTCGCGCCGGCACCCGCGTTCAGGAGGCTGGTGTTGGAGACGCCGACGATCGTCGCCTCGATCGTGTGGTCTCCACCCAACACATCGGTGAACCCGAGCTGGACAGTGCGACCCACCGCGTCCTGCGCGTCTTGGACGCCGAGAGCCTCCACGTAGTCGAGCGGTACGGTGATCTGATTCTCCGATGCCTCCGGGGCGAGCTGTGTTCCGGCCGCGAGGTCTGCGTGAGCGATCGACGAGGTCGGCGCGATCGCGAACTCGTAGCGGTCACCGCTCGGCCCCTCGATCCAGTCGATCGCGACGGCGGAGAGCGGTGTCACGGCCGAGAGCCCGTCGATCCGCTCCAGCGCGGAGACGTCGGCCGGCGTGAGCGCACCCCCTCCCGTGAGCGGGTTGGCCGTGCCGTTCGCGGCCGTTGAGGTCTCGGGATCGTAGAGCTGGAGCCCCGAGTCGGTCGTCGCAGCTGACGTGCCCGCGGAGATGAGCAGCACGTCGTCGGCTCCGAGCGCGGCGACCTGCTTCGCAACGTAGTCCGAGACGCCAGCGCCGAGTGCGGTCGTGAGGGAGAGCGTGAACGCACCGACGAAAAGCGCCAGCACCGTCAGGGTGGTGCGCAGCTTGCTGCGGAACGTCTGGGCGACGGCGGTGCGGATCAGATCGAGGGCGCTCATGCCGCCACCTCCGTCTCGTCCCAGACCCGGCCGTCCCGGACGACCACCCGGCGGTCACAGCGGGCAGCGAGATCCTCATCGTGCGTCACGATCACGAGCGTGATCCCGTGATCCCGCTGAAGGGCGAACAGCTCTTTCTCGACGATCGCGCCGGTGCTGCTATCGAGGTTGCCGGTGGGTTCGTCGGCGAAGATCACCTCAGGCTCGGCGACGAGCGCCCTGGCCAACACGACCCGCTGCTTCTGCCCTCCGGACAGGTCGTTCGCTCGGTTCCCGGCCTTGTCCTCCAGGCCGAACCGGCTCAGGGCGGTCAGTGCGCGTCGACGGCGTTCCGCCCTCGGAACGCCCGCGATCTTCAGCGGTAGCATCACGTTCTCCAGCACCGACGCATTGGGGATGACGAAGAACTGCTGGAAGACGAATCCGAAGCGCTGGTTGCGGATCCGGTTCACGGCACGCTTCGGAAGCTCGGACGCGACAGCCCCGTCGACCAGGATCTCGCCGTCGTCCGGCCGGTCGAGCAGCGCCAGCAGGTGCATGAGGGTGGACTTGCCCGACCCGCTCTTGCCGACGATCGCGAGGGATTCCCCCCGTACGACCTCCACGGACACGTCGTCGAGGGCACGGAACCGTCCGTCGCCCTTCCCGTACGACTTCGTCAGGTGGCGCGCTTCGAGGGTGAGGGGTGCTGGGTTCGCCGGACGGATCGTTTCCATGCATCCATGGTAACAATAAAAGGCAGTAACTGCCTAAAGTTGGTGCAGCACCACGATCAACGCAGGGCGTGCTCCTCGATGAAGGCGCGCAGGGCGCGCTCGTCGTCCGGCATCTCGGTCACGTGCTGCGGGGCGTCGAGCATGGCGCGGAGCTCGGGCGCGTACGCCAGCTCGACTCCGATGGCCTCGTGGATGGTCTCGGCGAACTTTTCGGGCTTGGCCGTCTCCAGCACCAGCATCGGCACACCGGGCTCCACATACTCCCGTGCGACCTTCACGCCGTCGGCGGTGTGCGGGTCGATCACCTCGCCCGAGGCCTCGTACACCGCCCGGATGGTCGCCAGCCGGTCCTCGTGGGTCGAGGTGCCACTCACGATTCCGAACTCCTCCTCGAAGCGTGCCTGCTCGGCCGAGAAGTCGAAGAAGCCCTGGGCCTCCAGATCGTCCCAGGCGCCGACGACCCGCGCCGGGTCGCGGTCCACGAGCTCGAAGATGAACCTCTCGAGGTTCGACGCCTTCGAGATGTCCATCGAGGGGCTCGACGTCGCGAGCGTCTGGGCGGCGCTGCGCGGGCGGTAGACGCCCGTGCGGAAGAACTCGTCGAGGACGTTGTTCTCGTTCGCGGCGAGCACGAGGCGCCGGATCGGCAGCCCCATCTGCTTCGCGAAGAACCCGGAGAGGATGTTGCCGAAGTTGCCCGAGGGCACGGTGAACGACACCTCGGCCCATCCCCCGGCGTCGGTCGCGCGCAGCCACGCCCAGAAGTAATAGACGGTCTGCGCCGTGATGCGCGCCAGGTTGATGGAGTTCACGGCCCCGAGGTGCTGAGCGCGCTTGAAGTCGAGATCGCCGGCGAGCTTCTTCACGAGATTCTGGCAGTCGTCGAAGACACCCTCGACCGCGATGTTGTGCACGTTCGCGTCGTCGAGCGAGAACATCTGCGCCCGCTGGAAGGCGCTCATCCGGCCTTGGGGCGACAGCATGAACACCGCGACGCGCTCCTTCCCGCGCAAGGCATGCTCCGCCGCCGAGCCCGTGTCGCCCGAGGTGGCACCGAGGATGTTGAGGACAGACCTCTGGCGCTCAAGCGTGTACTCCAGCACCTGCCCGAGGAACTGCATCGCCATGTCCTTGAAGGCGAGCGTCGGTCCTTCGGAGAGGCCGACCAGGGTGAGGTCGTCGTCCACGCGACGCAGGGGGACCACCCCGTCGGGGAAGTCGGCGTACGCCGCCGCCGTCATGCGCGCGAGGTCCTCCCGGGGGATGTCGGTCGCGAAGAGGCCGAGCACCTCGGTCGCGAGCTGGGGATACGTCAGCGCGCGCCAGCGTTCGAGCGTTTCGCCGTCGACCTCGGGCATGACATCGGGGACGGCCAGACCGCCGTCGGGCGCCAGGCCCTCCAGCAGCGTCTCGCTGAACGACTGCGGCTGCATGCCGCCGCGGGTGGAGATGAACGGCACGTGTGCTCCTCGGCTCGGGACTCGGCGCCTCCATTCTCGCAGGCCGTTCCGCATCGAGTTGACGGGATGACGGGCGCGTTCTCATCGTCGTGAGACGTGATGCCAGAGCGCTGCCCAATGTTCCGGTCGCAGATCGCGAGGGAGGCGCTGCCCGTCGGCCCCGACGTCCGCGACGGCACGTCGTGCGCGGGCGGTCGGGATACGGGCGGCGGACGCCACAACCGCTGCGAGAGAGGACCCCCGGCCTGTGAACACCGCTCGCACGAACGCCTCATATGGTTTCCGTTCGGATAGAGGGACCAGCGGTGAACCGCGCCGAGTGACCGACAGCAGTCCACCGTCCACGTTCGGCTGCGGTGAGAATCCCCACGCCGGTACGCGGCTCTCCAAGGAGAACGTGAACCACGGAGCCGACTGCGCCGTCATCATCGTGCCGCCGCCCACGCCGGCGCGCTTGCGCGCTACCTCCCACTGGGTGAGCAGCACGGCCTCGCGCCACCGCGCGTTCGACAACAGCCGCCGCAGAAGGGGCGTGGTCACGTGGAAGGGGATGTTTCCGACGACGACCTCCGCGTCGAGAGGATGACGCAGCGCGTCGGCGACCTCGACCTGCACATCCGGCAGTGTCCGGCGCAGCCGCTGCACGCGGTGCTCATCGATGTCGATGGCCGTGAGGGGACGATTCAGTCGGGCGAGGGAGCGCGTGAGCGCGCCGTCGCCGCATCCGAGTTCCAGGATGGGACCGGACGTCCGGGCGACGAGGGTCGTGATGCGAGTCAGTGTCGGACGGTGGGTGAGGAAGTTCTGGCCGAGTTCGTGACGGCCGCCGTGGATTGAACGAGGCATGAGTGCGCTCCAGAGGAAGTATCGGAGCACCTCGAAGAATGGGAGGACGCGGGAAGCGTCGTTGGATCGCCCGTCCCGAGGTGCGATGACATCTCGGTGGACGGCGCGCAGAGCCGTGCGGAACGCGAGCGCGCCGTCAGGAGCGGCGGTCGCGGAACACGAGGGTGCGCCCCATCACGGGCGCGGCGCATATTGTTCCCATGTCAGCCAGCATAACGGTCAGATCCAGCCGCGCTCCTCGGCGATGAGCACCGCCTGCTGACGGGTGCCCACCGCGAGCTTCCCCAGGATGACGGAGATGTGGTTGCGCACCGTACCCGGCGCCAGCGCGAGTGCCCGGGCGATCTGACCCGTCGTCTCGCCTCTCCGCCCGGCGCGGAGCACATCGAGTTCGCGATCGGTGAGTGGCGAGCGCTCGTCGCTCAGGGCATCGGCGGCGATCTCCGGATCGACGTAACGGGCCCCGGCCGACACCCGACGGATGATCGCGGCGAGCTCGTCCGCGCCGCGCGACTTCGGCAGGAACCCGGAGACACCGGAGGCGAGCGCGCGCCGGAGCACGCCGGGGCGGGCGTGCCGGGTGACCACGATGCACCGAGTGGCGATCGCCCTGGTGAGCCTCTCGGTGACCTGCACGCCGTCCAGCCCCGGCATCTCCAGGTCGAGCAGGCAGATGTCCGGCTCCAGCCGAAGAGCCGCGGCAACGGCTTCCTCGCCGTCGGCGCATTCGGCGACGACGTCGATGTCGGGCTCGAGGCGCAGCAGGGCGGCGAGGGCCGAGCGGATCATGCCCTCGTCGTCGGCGAGCAGCACGCGGATCATCGTGCGGCCTCCGCCCCGGCGGGCACCGTGACCGTGACGACGAACTCCTGGTCGTCCCGGCGCTGCTCGAAGGTACCGCCGGCCTCGCCGATCCGGCGACGGACACCCGCCAACCCGGAGCCGCCCGTGTCATCGCCTGTCGCGGGGCCCGCGTCGTTGGCGATCTCGTACCGCCACGCACCCGCTGTCCGGTCGAGGAGCAGACGGGCGTGACCGCCTCGTCCGTGCCGCAGCACGTTCGTCGTCGTCTCCCGGATCACCGGCCCGAGGTCGGACGCGGGTGCGGCGTCCGCGTCCGGATGGATCCGGGCGTCCACGGTGAGCCCCGCCGCGGCGAGCAGATCACGAGCGTTTGCCAACTCATCGCCGAGCGGCACGGAACGGAATCGCGTCGCGAGGTCCCTGGTGCCCTGTCGCGCCTCGTCCACGCTCACCCGTGCCGCGCGGAGCTGCTCCATCCCCGCGTCCTGATCGACCGGGAGCAGACGTTCCGCCAATTCGAGCTGCAGCGCGATCACCTGGAGATGATGCCCCTGGAGGTCGTGTACGTCCGTGGCCACGCGCAGGCGCTCCTGGGTCGCGGCCAGTCGCGCCTCCGACGCCCGCGCCCGGTCGAGTGTCACAAGCACGTCCCACCACCACAATGAGCTCACGGTCATCCCGGGGAGCATGGCGCCGTAGATCACCGGCACCCACCAGGGGACGCCGGCGGCGAAGGCCACGGCCGAGTCGACCAGGGCGAGAGCGACGAGAACGAAGGTGCCGACCACGACGACGCGCACCCGGATCCCGCGCGGCCAGCTCGACAGGACGAAGACCTGCACCATCGGCATCGCGGCGAGCTGCCAGGAGCCGACGAGAGCTCCCGCGGCGGCGCCGTATGCCACGGCGACCAGGGCCGGCGCGAGCAGCCGAGACCACGCGACCCCGGGCCCGACGTCGACGCGGTGACGGTAGTCGAGCAGGAGCGGAAAGGTGGACGCCGCCCAGACGATGCCGCCGATTCCCACGACGAGGAGGGTGCCGCCGGAGAGGTCGAGAGCCACCGCGATCCCGGTCCACGCGCCGACGAGCATCAGCTCGATGAAGAGGACGGCGGTGACCGTGTACCACCAGGTGGCCGTGATGCCGCGCGCGAGGTGGCGGGCACCGGGACCGGGATCGGACGGGATGGGGGTCGGGCTGTGCACGCCTCCACGATAGAGCCGTGACGAATGTCACGGGATCGGCGTGCGAACCGCCCGGATACCGGTGACGCGGTGGCACTGTCAGCGACGGGTGGACTCGACTGGACTGGGGTCATCGCGACGGAGAGTCCGTTCGCACCGACACCCGGAGATTCCCCCATGAACCTCATCGAGACCTTCCAGAACCTCGTCGCCCAGGTCCCCGACCTCGTGCAGCCGCTCATCGTCGCCCTCGCCGGAGCCGTCCCGTTCGTCGAGGGCGAGGGCGCCGCGAGCATCGGCATCCTCGGCGGCATCCCGCCGGTCGTCGCGGCGATCGCCGCGATGGTCGGTAACTTCCTGTGCGTCGCGATCCTGGTGCTCGCCAGTGCCGGCGCCCGCCGGGCCATCGTGGACCGCTCGCGGGCGAAGCAGCCGGTGACGGTGGGCGGGGGCACCAGCCTGGAAGCGGACGGAGTCCCGGCAGCAACCGGACGCGGGTCCGCCCGCCGCGAGAAGTTCCAGCGTGCGTTCGAGCGCTACGGCGTCCCCGGGGTGAGCCTGCTCGGACCGCTGCTGCTGCCGACGCACTTCACCGCCACCATGCTGGCGGCGTCCGGCATCGGCAAGGGGCGTATCCTCCTCTGGCAGGCCGTGGCGATCGTCGGCTGGACGACGGTCATCGCGGTCATCGTCGGCAGCGCCGTGTACGCCATCCGCTGAACGACGGCGATGGCGGATGCCCGCGTCAGGATGACCGCGCGATCACGCTGCTGTCGGCGCGAGCCGGGCAGCGGAACGCGCGCCTGACGCGCCCCGCCGCCCGGTCGGACATCACTCCTCGGCGCCCCGTCCGGCATCCGGATCAGACTGCATCGAGACACGGATCCGCGCGATGCGACGTCGGTCGACCTCAGCAACCTGGAGGGTCGCGCCCGGCACCTCGACCGTGTCACCGACGACCGCGAGGCGTCCGAGCTGCTCCGTCACGAATCCCGCGATGGTGTCGGAAGAACCGCGGGGCATCGCGAGCCCCGTCGCCTCCTCGAAGTCCTGCAGGTTGAGGCGCCCGTCCAAGCCGTCGTCGGCCGCGATGAAGACCTCGGCGTCGTACTCGTCGAAGATCTCGCCGACGACCTCCTCCACGAGGTCCTCCAGCGTGACGAGACCGTCGGTGCCGCCGTACTCGTCCACGACGACGGCGATGTGGTGTCCCTCCGCCCGCATGCGGGTCAGAGTGGGCAGCACGCGCGCGGTGGACGGGATGTAGGGGATGTCACGGACGATCCCCTGCAGCGATCGTTCCGGGTCATCGGCCGCCGCCTCGAAGAGGTCGCGCACGTGGACGAATCCGGTGATGTCGTCGATCGACGTCTGCGACACCGGGTACCGGGAGAAGGGCAGTTCGCGGACCTGCTCCATCGCTGTGCCCACGGTCGCCGCTTCGTCGAGGGCCACGACCTCGGGACGGGGCCGCATGACCTCGCTCACCTGGCGTCCACGCAGGGAGAGCACGTCATCGAGGATACGGCGCTCATCATCGGGGAGCCCCTGGTGGGTGGCCACGATGTCGCGCACTTCCTCGTCCGTGAGTTCGTCGCTCGTCTTGTGGGGGTCACCGCCGAGGACGCGGACCAGGGCGTTCGTCGAGACCGACAGCAGCCAGATCACCGGCCGCATGACGGTCGCGAAGCCGTTCAGGGCCGGTGCCACCGCGTACGCGAACTGCGCGTTGCGCTGGATCGCGAGCCGCTTCGGCACGAGCTCGCCGAGCACGAGCGACAGGTACGCGATGATGAGCGTCAAGACGACCGTGGCGAGGGTCATCGCAAGCGGAGGCGCGACGCCCCAGCCCTCCAGCAGCGGCACGACGGACGGCGCGATCGAGGTGGCCCCGTACGCGGCGGACGCGAAACCCGCCACGGTCACGCCGATCTGCACCGCCGAGAGGAAGGTGTTGGGGTTGCGGGCCAGGGCGGCGACCTTGGCCCCGCGTCGGCCGCGCGCGGCGATCGCGTTGAGCTGGCTCTCACGCAGCGTGACCAGCGCCATCTCCGTCGCGGCGAAGACACCGCCGATCAGCACGAAGAGCAGGACGAGGGCGATGTTCCAGAGCAGATCGCCCATCAGCGGGCGACCTCCTCGGTGGCGGGGTGAGCACCCGGGATGAACCGGGTGCTCGTACTGTCAGAGTCCGAAGAGTCAGAACAGCGCGACGCGCTCAAGAGTGCTCCTTGTCGATGGTGGGGGTGGAATCGGTCCGGGAAGAGACGGCGTTGCGGTGCCGGCGCGTCTTCATCAGGCTCGCCACGGTGGCGACGGCGATGGTCGCGGCGATGAAGAGCAGCGAGAACCAGATCGGGATCTCGGGCGCCCACAGCATCGGCTCGCCGCCGTTGATGAACGGCACCTCGTTGACGTGCAGGGCGTGCAGCACGAGCTTCACACCGATGAACGCGAGGATCACGGCGAGGCCCTGAGCCAGGTAGACGAGGCGCTCGAGCAGGCCGCCGATGAGGAAGTAGAGCTGGCGCAGACCCATCAGGGCGAACGCGTTCGCGGTGAAGACGATGTACGCCTGGTCGGTGAGACCGTAGATGGCGGGGATCGAGTCGACGGCGAAGACGAGGTCGATGAACCCGATCGCGATGATCGTCAGCAGCATCGGGGTGACGAAGCGCTTGCCGTTCGTGACGACGGTGAGCTTGTCGCCGTTGTACTCCTCGCTGACCGGGAGGTGCCGGCGCACGAACGTCATGAACCGACCGTTCGCCGGGTTGCTCTCGTGGTCGCTGAACGCCTGCCGGTAGGCGAGGAAGAGCAGCAGCGCGCCGAAGACGTAGAAGATCCAGGAGAAGTTCTCGATGAGGGTCGCGCCGACGGCGATGAAGATCCCGCGGAGGATCAGCGCGATCACGATGCCGATCATCAGCACCTTCTGCTGATACTTCTTCGGCACCGCGAAGCCGGTCATCACGATGAGGAAGACGAAGAGGTTGTCGATGGACAGGGCCTTCTCGGTGAGGTACCCGGCGAAGTACTCACCGCCGTAGGTCCAGCCGGACACCATGCCGATGCCCACGCCGAACAGCAGCGCGAGCCCGATGTAGAAGGCCGACCACCGCGCGGACTCGCCGATGCTCGGCTCGTGCGGCTTGCGGACGTGCGCGAAGAACTCGTAGACGAAGAACGCGACGGTGACCGCGATCGTGATGACCCAGATCAGAGGGGTGATTTCCAACGGGTACTCCAGACTCGGGCGTGGTTGAACAGCGCCAAAGTCTTCCCCATCCCGCCGAGCGGGACCGGTGAGCCGGGATGCAGAGGCATCCGTAATGACGACCCGACCGTATCGGAGTACTCCCCTTGGATAATCCAGGGTACGAGACGGCCCCTCCGGGATTCTGTGGATCTGCCGAGAACGACGCCCCCAGACTGGACGCGGCGACCGCCGGGGCGTGACGACCCCCGGCCTCCGGGCAGGCGGTCCCCGCGCGTCCGGCGTATCGACGAGAGGCCGGCTTCTCACCGGCGAAGGTGTGGTGGCACCGCGATCTGGCCCCCGCCCACACCTCCAGGGCTCCCACAACCTGGAGGAGAAATGAGATCACCCGACCCCGCCCGCACTCTCGCAGCGGAGCTCGTCCACGCCACCCCCGGCACCCCGGTCACACTGCTGGGTCACGTCCACCGGCGGAGGGAGCTGGCCGCCGTCGCGTTCCTGATCCTCCGCGACCGCTCGGGACTCGCGCAGGCCGTCGTCCGTCCCGCCCAGATTCCGGCCGACGGCCTCCCCTCGGAGGAGACGGTGGTGCGCGTGACGGGGACGGTCGCCGCGAACCCGCAGGCGCCCAGCGGCGTGGAGATCGTCGACCCGCGGATCGAGAGCCTGTCGGAACCGGCGTCCCCGCCGGTCGTGGAGCTCTGGCGTCCGGCGCTGGAGACGACCCTGCCCACTCTGCTCGACCACGCGGCGGTGACCTGGCGCCATCCCGCGCGCCGCGCGACGTGGCAGATCGCCGCGGCGAGTGTCCGCGCGTTCCGACGGGTGCTGGACACCGCGGACTTCACCGAGGTGCAGACCCCGAAGATCGTCGACACCGTGACCGAGTCGGGGGCGAACGTGTTCCCGGTCGACTACTTCGGCAGGACCGGATACCTCGCACAGAGCCCGCAGTTCTACAAGCAGCAGCTCGTAGGCGTGTTCGAGCGCGTCTACGAGGTGGGGCCCGTCTTCCGGGCCGAGCCGCACGACACCGTGCGGCACCTGTCGGAGTACGTGTCGCTGGACGTCGAGCTCGGGTTCATCCGCGACCACCGCGACGTCCTGCGCCTCCTCGGCGACGTGCTCCGCGGCATGCTCGACGGCATCCGCGCCGACGCGGGTGCCGAGCTCGCGCTGCTCGACGTCACGCTGCCGGTGATCCCGGAGGACATCCCGGTGGTGCACTTCCGCGACGCCCTCCGCCGGGTCGGCGCTCCGGGTGACGAGCCCGACCTGTCCCCCGCGCACGAGCGGGCGCTCGGGGCCTGGGCGAAGGAGGAGTTCGGCAGCGACGTCCTGGCCGTCGAGGGATACCCGATGCGCAAGCGCCCGTTTTACACGCATCCGCAGCCCGACGACTCGGAGTGGAGCAACAGCTTCGACCTCCTGTTCCGCGGACTGGAACTCGTGACCGGCGGACAGCGACTGCACCGCCACAGCGAGGTCGTCGCGGCGATCGAGTCGCGGGGCGAGTCTCCCGCGGCCTACGAGGGCTATCTGGAAGCGTTCGCACACGGGATGCCTCCGCACGGCGGCTTCGCGATCGGGCTGGAGCGCTGGGTCGGCCGGCTCATCGGGGCGGCCAACGTCCGTGAGGTGACGCTGTTCCCGAGGGACCTCCACCGCCTCACGCCGTAGGCTACAGACGCGACGAGGGCGACCGCGGTCCGCGGTCGCCCTCGTCGTCAGCGGCGGATCACTCCGCGATCTCCGCCAGTCCCGACTGCTCGGCCCTGTCGATGATCGCCGGCAGGACCTCATCGAAGAAGCCCACGAGGACCGCGCGCGTCTTGACGGCGTCACGCTCGGAGATCGCCCCTCGGATAGCCCCGACGAACTCCTCGACCGCGGCCCAGTCGACGGCGTCCTTCGCGTGCTGCGTGAACCGGCGGATCTGCGGCCCGAGTCGCTCGATGGAACCGGCGCGCGTGGCGTTGCCCTCGATCCGGGCGAAACCGGTCGCCGCACTGCGGAGAGCAGCTCCGAACCCGATGATGTCCCGCGCCTGCACCGCCGCCGCCATGTCGTCGGCAAGCTCCACGAGGTAGGAGACGTCGTCGTCCTGGATCACCGGCATGACGTGACGCACCGAGCCGATCCAGATGTCACCGAACAGGTCGACGGCGTTCCGCACGCGCTCGAGATCGATCGGCGCGACGCGTGTGTACCGGTTGCGCTGCATCTCGACGAGGCCGTTGTCCGCGAGGCGATCCAGAGCGTGCCGGATCGGGGTCTTCGAGGTGCCGAGGCGCTCGGCGAGCTCGTAGTCGCGCAGGCGCTCGCCCGGCTGGAGCTCGCCACTGATGATGGCGTCCTGCAGGCGCACGAAAGCCTCATCGCTCATCGACCGGCGTTCGAGGGGGCCGCCAGAGAGTGTCACACTGCCTCCAGTGGGGGTCTTGGAGAGTGAAGTTCTACGTCTCAAGCAATATATCTCAAACGCGGTGGCGACCCGTTCCTGACGTCAGGCGGAGGCCGCGACCCGGACGAGCATCTTTCCCGTGTTCGCTCCGCGCATCATGTCGAGGAACGCGTCGACCGTGTTGTCGATGCCGTCGACGATGGTCTCGTCGTAGGCGATGCGCCCCTCCGCGAACCACCGCGTCATCTTCTCGCTGAACTCCGGCGAGAGATGCAGGTAGTTCGCCAGGGTGAAGCCCTGGAGGCGGAGACCGCGCGTGATGATGTTCGCCATGTTGTCGGGGCCGGCCACGCGCTCGGTGGTGTTGTAGCTGGTGATGGCGCCGCACAACGCGATCCGGCCGCCGTCGTTCATCACGTCGAGGGCGGCCTCCAGGTGGTCGCCACCGACGTTGTCGAAGAACACGTCCACACCCTCGGGAGCCAGCGCGGCGAGCTGCTCACGCACCGGGGCGTCCTTGTAGTTGAACGCCGCGTCGTAGCCGTACTTCTCCGTCAGTAGCGCGACCTTCTCGGCCGATCCCGCCGAGCCGATGACGCGGCCAGCGCCGAGGAGCTTCGCGATCTGACCAACCGCCGTGCCGACCGCGCCGGCAGCGCCGGAGACGAAGACCGTGTCACCCGGGTTGAGGTCGGCGATCGCGGTGAGTCCGACGTACGCGGTGAGGCCGGTCATCCCGAGGATGTGCAGGCGCAGCGACAGCGGCACTCCCGGCACCTCGGCCACGGCGCGGAAGGTCGATGCCTCCGCCTGCACGACATCACTCCAGCCGTGTTGGTGCAGCACGACGGTGCCGACGGGCAGATCGTCCGCGGCGGACGCGACGACCCGGCCGATGGCCCCACCGGCGATGACCTCGCCGAGGGCGTAGGGGGCGACGTAGCTGCGGACGTCGTTCATCCGACCTCGCATGTAGGGGTCGACCGAGACGAACTCGTTGGCCACGCGCACCTCCCCCGGCGCCGGGTCGCTCAACTCGACCTCGACGGTACGGAAGTCCTCGTGCGTCGGCCACCCTTCGGGGCGACGCGCGAGCTGGATCTGGGTGCTGGTGGCGTGGGTCATTTCTCTCCTTCGTGAGGATCTGGGGGTGCTGCGGCCGGCCTCAGACGAGGAGGCCGATGGCGAGCGCGATGACGCCGAGCGCCGGGATGGCGCCCTGCTTCAGCGCGGCGGACGCCTTGTCGGGGCTCGACAGCAGGAGCACGAGGCTCGCCGCGACCATCGAGCCGGCGCCGGTGAAGATGAGGGTCGCGCCGACGGCCGTCGCTCCCGTGGCGAACAGGACGATGCCGAGGAGGACGGCGATCGCGAGGAACAGGTTGTAGAAGCCTTGATTGAAGGCGAGCTCCTTCTGTCGTGCCGCCTCCTCCGCCGTACCGGTGCCGAACGTGCGGCGGGCTCGCGCACTCGTCCACGCGAACGACTCGAGCCAGAAGATGTAGACGTGCACGAGCGCTGCGACGCCTGCGAGCACGAGCCCGGCGATGGTCATGACGGTCCCCCTTCGACGCGGCCGATCCGCGCATTCTGTATCGTTCGTTCCAATATATACTGGATCAAGCGATTCACAAAAGAGCAGGGAGACAGCGCATGGGGCGCCCGCAGACCTTCGACACCGCAGAGGCGGTCCGCGCGGCCCGCGGCGTGTTCTGGGAGCAGGGCTTCGAGAGTGCACCGCTCCCGGAGCTCGAGCGCGCGACCGGCCTCAGCCGCTCTAGCATCTATCACGCCTTCGGCTCCAAGCGCGGACTCTTCGACGCCGCCGTCGAGAGCTACCTGGAAGAGGTCATCCGCCCCCGGCTCGCTCCGTTGACGGGCGAGGTCGTGGCGCCGGACGCTCTGGAGACATACCTCGCCCGGCTCCGCGCGGCGCTCCTGACGACCGGCAGCCTCCCGGCGACGAGCGGCTGCCTGCTGGTCAACACCGCAGCCGCCCCCATCGGCACCGACGACGCGGTCGCCCGGGTCGTCTCGTCCTATCGTGCGGAGCTCCGGGAGGCCTTCGCCCACGGCGTCCGGGCCGCACTCCCCCAGCTCGCGGACACACAGGTCGAGACGCTTGCCGACGCCTGCACGGGGTTGGTGGTCTCCGCCTTCGCGCTCGTCCGCGTCGCCCCGGACGCTGCGGCGAGCGCGATCGACGCGGCGCTGGCGCTCCTCGCCGACCGGCGGGCTCGCGGCTGAAGTCCTGCACGACGAAGGCCCGGGAGGCGATGCCTCCCGGGCGTTCTCGGTCGACGTCAGGGGACGATGACGGCGCGCCCGCGGATGCTGTTCGACGCGAGATCTTCGTATGCCTTCGGGCCGTCGTCGAGGGTGTAGCTCTCGGTCTGGACGTGGATCTTCCCGGCGCGGGCGAGGTCCAGCACCTCGATCAGCTCGGCGCGTGAGCCCCAGTAGGGGATGCGCACCGCGGCGTCGTAGGCGATCGAACCGAAGCCGAGCGTCATGCTGCCGCCACCGATGCCCACGATCGTGATGTCGGCCTCGAGCGCGGCCACGCTCTGGGCCAGGGCGATCGTCGGGTTCGCGCCCACGAAGTCGAACACGGCGTTCGCACCGAGACCCCCGGTGAGCTCGCGGATCTTCTCGGCTGCCGATGCATCGCTGATCAGCACGTGATCGGCGCCCACCTCGGTGGCGAGCTTCAGCTTCTCGTCGTTCACGTCGAGGGCGATGACCGTGGCCCCCGAGATGGCCTTGAGGATCTGGATGCCGACGTGGCCGAGACCGCCGGTGCCGATCACGACGGCGACCGTGCCGGCGCCGAGCTTCGGAAGCGAGTTCTTGATCGCGTGGTACGGGGTGAGGCCCGCGTCGGTCAGCGAGACGTTCTGCACGGGGTCGAGGTCACCGAGCGGCACGAGATGGCGGGCGTCGTCGACGATCATGTATTCGGCCATCGAGCCCTGGCTGCCCAGCCCCGGAGGACGGATGCCCTCGGCAGCGGCGTTCGTGCAGTAGTTCTCCTTACCCATCGAGCAGTTGTGGCAGCGACCACAACCCCACGGACCATAGACCGCCACGGCATCCCCGACCTTGAGCGTCGAGTCGACGCCCTCGCCGATCTCGTGCACGATGCCGGCACCCTCGTGCCCGAGAGTCAACGGGAGCGGGTAGCCCTGCTCGTGATAGTCCTTCTCGGGCAGCCCCATGACGTAGTCGTCTGAGTGGCAGACACCGCCCGCGGTGATCTTGAGCAGAACCTGGCCCGGGCCGGGCTTCGGAATCGGGATGTCGACCACCACCGGGGGCTTACCGATCTCGACGTAGCGGAGAGCTTTCATGAGCATCTTCTTTCTGGCGTTCGAGAGGTCTGCCGCGCGGTGCGGAGGCCGGGGCTCTCGAAACCGTCTCCTCCAGTATCCGTCCGGTCTGCGGGGCCCGGTTCGCGCGACTGTCTTTCTCACGCCTCCAGCCGGCGGGAGGTCCTGGCACTTGTCGATACGCTCGTCCGGTGACAGAACGCCGAGACGACCCGCGCCTGACGTCGACGGCGGGCCGCTCGCTGATCCTGGCCCTGTACGCCTTCGCCGTGTTCGGCTGGGAGCTCATCGTGACGATGCTGCTCGATCCGCTGTGGGATTCGGCGGGTGCTGCGGCCGGCGCACTCCTGCACTGGGCGGTCACCGCGGCGGGGTGGTCGATCGGGGCGCTCCTCGTCTTCCGCGTGACACGCAAGGCGGACGGCGAACCCGGCACCCTGCTCACCCCTTCTCTTCGCGGTCATCCGGCGCTCCGCACTCTCGGCGTGCTCCTCGCGACGGCCGCCGCCATCGGCTTCCGTGTCGTGATCCTGCAGGAGTGGAAGCTCGTCGGCGAGTACGAGCGGCTGGCGTCGGCTCAGGGCGATGCCACCCCACTCGCTTTCGCCCTGCTGCTCGTCTACTACCTTTGCGAGGCCTGCGTCATCCTCCTTGTCATCGCGCTGGGGCAGCGCGCGGGAGAGACCGCCTTCGGACATCCGGCCATCCCCTGGGGCGGTCTCGTCCTCGCCCTCACCTGGGGCGCCGTCCACATCCTCCTTCAGGGCCCCGCGACCGGCCTCTACGCGATGGCAGCGGCCGTCCTGTACGGCTGCATCTACGCATGGTGCAACAGGCGGTCCGTGCCTTCGTATCTGCTGGTGACCGCGGCGTTCGTCCTCTGAACACGGCGGCCGCGCGGGCGCCCGCCACACTGACGGGCGCCATGAACATCTGTGACCAAACCGTTGCATTCGTTACCTGGCCGTTATACAGTGATCGCACGGTGAATGTTTGCTGTGGCATCCACCGCATGTGATTGCAGGACACTCTTGGTGCAAGGGACAAGGGCCGGTCGGGAGCCTCTCCGACCGGCCCTTTACTGTGCCCGGTACTCTGTGAGGATGACCGATCGGAAGCTCGCGCTGGAGGCCTGGGAAAGCCTGTTCCGCGCGCAGCACGAGCTGTTCACCGAGATGGCGGCGGACTTCGACCACGGCGACATCACGCAAGCGGAGTACGACGTGCTGCTCACCGTCACACGCGCGCCCGACATGACGGCGCGGCTGCGCGATATCACCGCCAACATGCTGATCAGCCAACCCAGCGTGTCCCGCCTCGTCGACCGGATGGTGACGCGAGGACTCGTCGCGAAGTGCCCCGACCCGGACGACGGCCGCGGTGCGCTCATCCGCGCGACCGAGGACGGCGCACGAGCCTTCCGCTCCCTCGCGACGGTGCACGGCCGGTCGATCGCCACACGGATGTCGCGCCTCGACGATGACGAGCTGCGCCTGCTGCGCGACCTCGCGGACAAGCTCCGCCTTCGCTGACTCGCTCCTTCCTCCACACGGATCGAGCGGCAGAAGTCGTCCCCTACTGCCGCGCGATCGCGTCCGGCCCGGTGGTGGGAGCCGCTTTTCTGGCAGGGTGGGTTGCGCACGCCCACATCGACCGTGGGCATATCGGACCGCCCCCTCGGGGGGAACCAGGGAGGTCATCCATGGAGATCGCCGGAATCGTCGGCATCCTCATCGTCATCGGGATCGCGGTCGTCGCCGCGATCGTCGTCCTTCTGATCCTGCTGCTGTTCGCACGCAGTTGGATCAAGGTGGCTCGAGCCGACGAAGCGCTCGTCATCTCCGGACGCAAGCAGAAGGTGCAACGCGCGGTGGTGTCGGCCGACGGCACCAGCCGCTCCGAGCTGTCGGAGTCGCCCGTCACCGTGATCGTGAACGGGAAGTCGCTGGTCAACCCGATCACGCAGCGTCACGAGATCATCTCCCTGCGGTCCCGCCAGGTGTCGCTCAACGCCGAAGCACAGTCCCTCGACAACGTGACGCTGAACGTCGACGGCGTCGCCATCGTGAAGATCGGCTCAGACCCCCTGCTGGTGCGCCGGGCCGCTGAGCGCTTCGCCTCTCAGGACAAGGCCATCGAGCAGTTCACGACCGAGCAGCTCGAGGGTGCGCTGCGCGGCATCGTCGCGACGCTGTCGGTCGTCGAGCTCATGCGGGAGCGCAAGAAGTTCTCTGACCAGATCGCCGCGGACGTCTCCCAGGAGCTCGCCGAGCAGGGTCTCATCCTCGACTCGTTCCAGATCAAGGGCATCACCGACAAGGTCGGCTACATCCAGTCCCTCGGAGCTCCGGAGATCCAGGCCAAGCGCCAGGCCGCGGAGATCTCGCAGACCAACGCCGACCGCGCGATCAACCAGAAGAACATCGCCAACCAGGAGGCGAACCTCGTCGAGCAGACCGCGCTCGACACCAACACCGCCAACGCCAACGCCGGCATCGGCCGCGCGCGTGCCGAGGCGGAGCAGGCCGAGCAGCTCGCTCGCGCCCAGGCAGAGCAGGCCGTGCTCCAGCAGCAGGCCGAGAACAAGCAGGCGCAGCTCGACGCCGACGTCAAGCGCGTCGCCGACGCGCAGCGGTACGAAGCAGAGACCCGCGCGCAGGCGGAGCTCTACACGCGTGAGCGGGCAGCCGAGGCGGCGGCGATCGAGCAGGTCAAGCAGGCCGAGGCGCGCACGCGTATCGCCGAGCAGCAGGCCCAGGCCGACAAGGCTCGCGCCGACGGTGAGGCCGCCGCCGCGATCGCCAAGGCCACCGGTGACGCCGACGCGCTGCGCGCCCAGGCGGAGGCCGAAGCCGAGGCTCGCCGCCTCCGGGCCAACGCCGAGGCTGAGGCCATCCGCGCCGAAGGTGAGGCCCGTGCTGCCGCCGTCGAGGCCGAGGCCAAGGCTATCGCCTCCAACCAGGATGCGTTCCTCTCGCAGCGCGTGCTGGAAGTGCTGCCATCGATCATGTCCGAGTTCGCGAAGGGCTACGCCGCCATCGGCAACGTGTCGATCGTCGGCGGCTCCGGCGAGGACGGCGCGTCCAACGTCGTCGGTGCCGACAGCGCGAAAGCCCTGCGTTCGGTCTTCGACAGCGTGCACTCCGCGACCGGTCTCGACCTCGCCGGCATCATCCAGGGTCAGGCCGTCGGCCGCGGCTTCGGGGCCGGAGTCGCCGAAGCGTCCCAGCCCACGCCGGCACCGCGCACGCCCGCACCGACCACCCCGCCGCCGCCCGCGCCGCCGGCTCCCGCCGGGGAGTAGCCGGCACACCACAACGGATGCCGCGACCGCTTCGGTCGCGGCATCCGCTGTTTCCCGTTCGGGCACCGTCCCCCTTCGGTTCACTACTCAGGAGATCGACGGGCTCAGCCAGCACGGAGGCGCCCCCTCCTCCGTATCGCGCCGCCTCTCCTGAGTTGTGAACGGCTCCGCGCGGCGAGCGACCGGGCAGACTGGACGGATGACGCGCGACGCCTTCGACCTGGCCTCCATCGGCGCCGGCCTCTCGTTCGCAGACGCGCTCGACGAGCTCTCCGCTGCCCTGGACACCAGCGGATCGGTCGTCGTGACTGCGCCCCCGGGAACCGGCAAGACCACCCTCGTGCCTCCGCTCCTCGCCTCACGAAGCTCCGGTCGCGTGATCGTCACCCAGCCGCGCCGGGTCGCCGCGCGCGCAGCCGCTCGCCGCCTCGCGCAGCTCGACGGATCGTCTCTCGGAGCCCGGGTGGGTTTCACCGTCCGCGGCGAGCGCACGGCAGGGCCGGACACGAGGATCGAATTCGTCACGGCCGGCGTCCTCCTGCGACGGATGCTCGACGACCCGGGGCTCGAGGGCGTCGACGGCGTCATCATCGATGAGGTGCACGAGCGCGCCCTGGAGACCGACCTCCTCATCGGTCTGCTTTCCGAGGTCCGCGAGCTGCGGGATGACCTCGTCGTCGTCGCGATGTCCGCCACGCTCGACGCCGCCCGGATCGCCGCCGTCATCGGCACCGAGACGTCTCCCGCGCCGATCGTCGAGCATGACGTCCCCGCCTTCCCCCTCATCGAGCGGTGGGCGCCGAGTCCCGTACCCCGCCTCGACGAGTGGGGCGTCACTCGGGGATTCCTCGATCACGTCGCGAGCGTGGCGACCGCGGCCGCCGGCGACCTGCTGCACGAGGACCCCGGCTCCGACGTGCTCGTCTTCGCCCCTGGCGCTCGCGAGGTGTCGGAGATCGCTCGACGCGTCCGGGCTCTGAGCGACACGTTCGACGTGAGGGAGCTACACGGCCAGCTCCCTCCCGCGGAACAGGATGCCGTGATCCGCGGGCGCAGACCGGAAGACCTCCCCCGCATCATCGTCACCACGTCGCTCGCCGAGTCCTCTCTCACGGTGCCTGGCGTCCGGCTGGTCGTGGACAGCTGCTTGTCACGGCAGCCGCAGCGCGACGCCGCCCGGGGTATGACGGGCCTCGTGACCACTGCCGCTTCCCGTTCCTCGTGCGTTCAGCGGGCAGGGCGCGCCACGCGGCAGGGCCCCGGCACGGTCGTCCGCTGCGTCGACGAGCGCACCTACGCCGCGGCTCCCGCTCGTCCGTCGCCGGAGATCGCGACGGCCGACCTTGCCGCCGCGGCCCTTCTCCTCGCGTGCTGGGGCGCCCCGGGCGGAGCTGGCCTTCGCCTGATCGAGCCGCTGCGCGCCGACAGCCTCGCCGAGGCCGTCACCGTGCTCCGCAGTCTCGGCGCGGTCGACGATGACGGTCGCGCCACACCGGAGGGCCGGGTGTTGGCGCGCGTCCCGACCGATCCGCGGCTGGCCAGGGCGTTGCGGGACGGCGGCCCTGTGGTGGGGAGCCGGCTCGCCGCCGAGGTCGTGGCGCTTCTGGGCGGCGATCAGCGCGTCCCGGATGTCGACGTCGCCCACGCGATCGTCGCGCTGCGGGGCGGAGGGACTGCGGAGTCGCGCCGCTGGCGCGAGGAGGCACGTCGGCTGGAACGCCTGATCGAGCCGACGCCCGACACGCGCCCGGGGGTGGACGGCGCCGGTCTCGTGATCGCGCTGGCATTCCCGGAACGCGTCGCCCGCCGCGTCGAACGCACAGGTTCGGGAGCCACCTTCCTGCTGGCTTCGGGCACGCGGGCCGGAGTGCACGGCTCTCTCGCCGCCGCGGAATGGCTCGCCGTAGCCGACGTCTCACGGGCCTCCTCCCGGGCGGCGGCCGGTACCGGTGCCGTCATCCGCGCTGCGGCGGCCCTCACCGAGGAGCAGGTGGAGCGTGCGGCTGATCATCTCGTGAGCGACCGCGTCGAGGCCGAGTTCGTGGGAGGACGCGTGCAAGCCCGCCGTGAGCGGCGCATCGGTGCGATCCTGCGCTCCTCGGTGCCGGTGCGAGCAGCAGCCTCGGAAGGTCGCGATGCCGTGGGCCGAGCGCTCCGACGCGACGGGCTCGGCATGTTCACCTGGTCCGAAGGGGCGGATGCCTTGCGCCGCCGGCTCGCGCTGTTGCGACGCGAGCTCGGCGAGCCCTGGCCCGACGTGTCGGATGCCGGATTGGTCGACGCACTCGACGCCTGGCTGGCGCCGGAACTCGACGCCCTCGCGGCGGGAGCGCCCGCGAGCCGACTGGACCTCACGTCTGCTCTGCGCCGTCTCCTGCCCTGGCCCGATGCGGTGAACCTCGATGCGCTCGTCCCGGAGCGGCTCGAGGTCCCCAGCGGGTCCCGCGTGCGCATCAGGTATCCGGAGTCCGACGACGACCCGGCCGCTCGGCCCGTCGTCGCGGTGAAGCTGCAGGAGTGCTTCGGTTGGGCGGAGACTCCGCGGCTCGTGGATGGACGTGTGCCCGTGCTCTTCCATCTGTTGTCGCCGGCCGGGCGGCAGCTCGCCGTGACCGACGACCTGGCCTCGTTCTGGTCCGGCCCCTACGCCCAGGTACGAGCCGAGATGCGCGGTCGCTACCCCCGGCACCCCTGGCCGGAGGATCCCTGGGCCGCGGTACCGACGAAGCACACCAAGAACCGCGCCGCGCGCTGACCCCCAGTCAGACGTCCGACTCAGCGCGTGCGCCGGCGGAGGGTGAGGGCGGCGAGCATCAGGGCGCCGACCGCGAAGGCCGCGACGATGAGCAGCGGACCGAAGACGTCCTCGCCCTCGTCCCCCGCCGCGACCGCGTTGATCGTGTCGATGGCGTAGCTGAGGGGCAGCCAGTCGGAGATCGCATGCAGCACGTCGGGCATCTGGTCGCGCGGCATGAAGAGACCACCGAGGATGATCTGCGGGAACACCAGGAGCGGCATGAACTGCACCGCCTGGAACTCGGTCTGCGCGAACGCGCTCGCCAGCAGGCCCAGTGCCGTGCCGAGCAGAGCGTCCACCACGGCGACGAGCCCCAGTTGCCACAGCGGTCCGTCGACCTCGAGTCCGCACACCCCGACCGCGAACGACACGGTGATCACCGCCTGCACCAGCGCCATCAGGCCGAACGCGAGCGCGTAGCCGAGAATGAAGTCGGCCTTCCCCAGCGGCGTGGTCATCAGCCGTTCGAGCGTGCCGGAACGACGTTCGCGCAAGGTGGTGATCGACGTGATGAGGAACATCACGATGAAAGGGAACAGGGCCAGGATCGCCCCGCCGAACTGGTCGAACACACCGTCCTGGTCGCTGAACAGCCAGGCGAAGAGGCCGACGAGCAGACTCGGCGCGATGAGCATCAGGGCGATGGACCGCGGATCGTGCCGAAGCTGGGTGAGCACGCGGCCGGCGGTCGCGAGAAGCCGTCCGCTGTTCATCCGTCGGCCTCCTCATGCCGTTCTCGGCGCGCTCGTCGCGTGTTTCCGATGCCGGCGACCGCGTCGCGTTCGATCAGGGTCAGGAACGCGGTCTCGGCGTCGGTCGCTCCCGTGTCGGCGAGCAGAGAGGACGGAGTCGTGTCGGCGATGATCCGACCGTCCCGCATCAGCAGCAGCCGGTCGCAGCGCACTGCCTCGTCCATCACATGGCTCGAAACGATGAGCGTCACACCTCGATCGGCGAGGCCGCGGAACAGGGTCCACAGTTCGGCGCGCAGTACCGGGTCGAGCCCGACGGTTGGCTCGTCGAGCACGATGAGCTCGGGGGATCCGAGCAGCGCCACCGCGAGCGAGACCCGTGTCGCCTGACCACCGCTCAGCGAGTCGACGCGCTGCCCCGCCTGTGCGTCGAGACCGACCTCTCGGATGACCCGATCGACGTCGCCCCTCGGCGCCTTCACGAGCGCCGAGAAGTACGAGAGGTTCTGCCGCACGCTGAGATCGCCGTAGACCGACGCGCCCTGCGTGCCGTAGGCCACTCGATGCCGCAGCGAGCGCGAACCGCCCGGCTCGCCCAGGACCGTGACGTCGCCGGACGCGATCCGCTGCACCCCGACGATCGATCGCATGAGCGTGGTCTTGCCACACCCCGAGGGGCCCAGGAGGCCCGTGATCTGGCCGCGCGGGATGCTCAGGTCGACGCCGTCGAATACGTGTGTGGCGCCACGCCGCACCCGCAGCTGCGCGATCTCGACGGCCGCGTTATTCATCATGCGATGAATTATCCGCCTCGGCCCTCGCCCGGTCAACGGCGTCTTTCGGCCGGCACGATCTCGGAGCACCGGATCGACACGCCTCGATAGGCGCAGGGCGATGGCCGAGGTCCCCGAAGAATGCCCCGCGGATGGTGGGGTTCAGCCGAAGAGATAGCGCTGGACGGTGGGCCCGACACGGTGGACGAGCTCATCGACGGATGCTCCGGTGAGCGGGGGAAGCCGCAACACGTAGCGGCCGATGAGCATGCCGGCGATCTGCGAAGCGACGAGTGCCGCGCGGAGGTCGGCGTCCTCGACGTCGAGGCGGCGCGCCACGCGGGTGAGCAGTTCGCGCGAGAGGAAGCCCGCGAGCAGGGGCGTCGTCAGCGGGCTTCCGACCGCCGTGCGCAGGAGAAGCACGCCGCGGCGGCGGACGTCGGGGGTCTCGAAGGCGTCGAGCACGTAGCGCACGAGCCGTGTTCCAGCCTCTTGTTTCGGGCCGGCGAGGATCTCAGGGACGTCGAGGTCGGGTCGCAACGGGATGCCTGCGACCTCGGCGAACAGGTCCGCCTTGGTGCCGAAGTAGTGGTGGACGAGGGCGGAGTCGACCCCGGCGCGGGCAGCGATGGACCGCACCGTGGCGCCGTCGTACCCCTGCTCGCCGAACTCGTCGACGGCGGCGGAGACGATGCGCTCCCGGGAGTCGGTGCCTCCGCGCGGGCGTCCGCGTCGTCTCGGCGCCCTCTGCTCGGTCATGCCCGCCAGCCTACGACTCCGCGGCTCCCCGTTCGTCCTCGAGCAGGTGCCGCAGGTACCGCTGCGGCGCGCCGAGGAACGAGCGCCAGTGCGCCACGATCTCCAGGTCTTCCCAGGCGGCAGGGCGGAACCCCCACTCGCCGACCTCCAGGATCCTTGCACCGGGGAGGGCCGCGAGAACCGGGGAGTGTGTCGCGCACAGTACCTGGCCGCCCTCCTCCGCGATGCGCTGCAGCACCGCGATCAGCGTGAGGGTCGAGTGGAACGACAGGGCGGCCTCCGGCTCGTCGAGGCAGTAGAAGCCCGGGTCGTCGAAGCGGCTGTCGAGCAGGGCGAGGAACGACTCTCCGTGGCTCATCTCATGGAAAGGCACGTCGCCGCGCAGGGAGGGGTTGTCTTCGAGGTACGTGTAGAACGAGTGCATCGTCTCCGCCCGCAGGAAGAATCCCCAGCGACTGGAGCCCACGCCGCGCTGGAGTCGCAGCCAATCGGACAACGGCGACTCGGTCGCCCGTGTGGTGTGCCGAGCCTGCCGGGAACCGCCCTCCGGGGAGAGGCCGTACGCGATCGCGATGCCCTCGACGAGAGTGGACTTCCCACTGCCGTTCTCGCCGACGAGGAACGTCACCCCCGGTTCCAGGTCCAGCCCCTCCCTCAGCAGTTGGGCGACCGCGGGGATGCTCGTCGGCCACGTCCCGCCCGGGGCCGGCGCCTCCTCGTTCGGCCGCACCGCGACGACCGGTTGCTGCCGCATATGGCTCTCCCCTCTCGGTCGATCCACCCCTGTGCGCGCCTCCCACCCCTTCTCGTGCGCACGCAACGGGCCGGAGTGCACCGAAGGGGGTGGGTCGGCACCGTCAGCACTCGATGACGTTCACCGCCAGGCCGCCCTCGCTGGTCTCCTTGTACTTCGTCGACATGTCCACGCCGGTCTGGCGCATCGTCTCGACCACCGCGTCCAGCGAGACGTAGTGACTGCCGTCACCGCGGAGGGCGAGGCGCGCAGCCGTCACGGCGGTCGAGGCGGCGATCGCGTTGCGCTCGATGCACGGGATCTGGACGAGTCCGCCGATCGGATCACACGTGAGGCCGAGGTGATGCTCCATCGCGATCTCCGCGGCGTTCTCGATCTGACGGTTCGTGCCGCCCATCACCGCCGTGAGCCCACCCGCCGCCATCGCGCACGCCGACCCGACCTCGGCCTGACAGCCGCCCTCGGCACCGGAGATCGAGGCGTTCGCCTTGAACAGGGACCCGAGGGCCGTGGCGGTGAGCAGAAACCGTCGGATGCCGCGGCGTCGATTGGCCTCCGCGATCCCGGCCTCCTCACCGTCGAGAGCGGCTGCAGCCGGCGAAGCGCTGTCGAACCCCAGAAGGGCGCTGCCGACGAGCTCCCCGTACGGCGTCACTGCGTTCCCGGCGCCGAGGCCGGAGTCGGCGAGGAAGCGCCACCAGTACATGGCCACCGCGGGGAGGATCCCGGCCGCACCGTTCGTGGGGGCCGTGACGACGCGGCCGCCCGCGGCGTTCTCCTCGTTCACGGCCAGCGCGAACGCTCCGAGCCACTCGCCGGGCAGCTCTCGGTGCCCGTCGGCCTCGACGGCTTCGAGCTGCGCGCGGATCGTGCCGGCGCGGCGTTTCACCTGCAGCATGCCCGGGAGGACGCCGTCGGCATGGAGCCCCGCGTCCACGCAGCCGGACATCGCGTCCCAGATGGCATCGAGGCCGGCGGCGACCTCCTCCTCGCTCCGCAGCGCGGTCTCATTGCGTCGGGCGACCTCCGCGATGGACAGTCCGAGCTCATCGCACAGCGCGAGCAACGAGGCGGCATCGGTGTACGGATGCGGGAAAGCGCCGGTGGAGAGCTGTGCCGCCTCGCCCTCGCGCCGGATGAACCCGCCACCGATCGAGTAGTACGTCTGCTCGACGAGCGTGCGGTCGTCGCCGTCGCGCGCGATGAGCGTCATGGCGTTCGGGTGACCGGGGAGGCGAGTGCGGGGAGCGAACACGATGTCGTCCTTCTGGAACGGCACCGCGTGGGCGTTGTCGATCCGCAGCGGCTCACCGTCCGGGTACGCGGCCCACGCCGCGCGGACCGCTGCCGGGTCACAGGTCTCCGGAGCGAGGCCTCGGAGGCCCGCGACCACCGCATCCGGGGTGCCGTGACCGATGCCCGTGGCCCCGAGCGAGCCGTACAGCGTGCATTCCACGCGGTCGACGCGGCTGAGCTCACCCGAGGCGGAGAGCCGCCGCGCGAAGTCGAGTGCCGCTCGCATGGGTCCCACGGTGTGCGAGCTGGACGGGCCGACGCCGATGGAGAAGAGGTCGAAGGCCGAGACGTACGCTGTCACCCCTCCAGGCTACGCCGACTTCCCCAAACCGGTTCACCGGGATTAACCGCGGGACGTCGGCCTCGCGTCAAGCCCCTTCATCTCCCGATGAGGGGGAGACACCCTGGAAAGACGACAGCGCAGAAAGGGACGATCATGACAGACAGCACTCCCGAACCCACCGCGAACGACGAGCTCTCGCCCGAGGCACAGACACCCACGCCGACGCCGGCGTCCGACACCACGCAGGGCGAGGCGACGACACCCGAACAGGCCGACTCCCCCGAGGACGCCGACCCCGCCGAGGTGCCGAGCACCGAGGAGCTGGAGGAGCCGAGCACCGAGAAGACCCCGGGCGAGGAGCCCAAGGCGCCGAAGCGTGACGACCCGCAGCCGGACCACGAGGCGGTCGGCATCGGCGTCGTCGGGCAGCCCCAGGTCGGCGAGAACGGCGACACCGAAGACTGACCGCACCGAGGGACCGCGGCGCCACCGGCCCCGCGCCCGGCTTACTCGACGAGCTTGCCGGTGGTGTCAACGTCCCTCATGAGTTCGGCGATCTCGGCGGGGATCGCCGGGATCTCCTCTCGGCTGACGCCCTGAGTGGGTGACCACACGAGGTTAACCTGCAGGGTGGGGTCGGTGTCCGGGAAGTCGCTCCGGTTGTGGCATCCCCGCGTCTCGCGACGCTCGCGCGCCGCCTCCAGGGTGGCCCGCGCAGCGAGCGCCGAGGCCTTGAGGTCGAATGCGTGCGCGAGGTCCTGGAAGCCGGCGATGTCCGGGTGGATACCGATGTCCTCCATCCGTCCCTCGATCATGTCGAGGTCCGCAAGGCCGGCCTTGAGCCCCTCCTCCGACCGCACCACCCCCGCGTACTCCGTCATGAGGTTGCGGATCGCGCGCTGCAGCGCCCGGACGTTCTCCCGGCCCTCGGCGGCGAGAAGGTCGTCGATCTCGGCTCGGGCGGCCGCGACGGCGTCAGCCGACCGGCGCTGTGCATCGAGCCCCGCGGCGTGCGCCATGGCGGCCTGCCCGACGATCCGGCCGTAGACGAGCAGCTCGATGAGCGAGTTCCCGCCGAGACGATTCGCCCCGTGGAGGCCACTCGACGCCTCCCCGATCGCATACAGCCCCTCGACGTCAGTCTGGTGATCGTCGGGGCGCACCCAGACGCCGCCCATCGAGTAGTGCGCAGTCGGGGCGATCTCGATCGGCTCCGCCGTGATGTCGAGCATCTGCAGCTCCATCATCGTCTGGTAGACCCGGGGAAGCCGGGTCATGATCGTCTCGCGGGGCAGGTGCGACACGTCGAGCCAGACGCCGCCGTTCGTCGTGCCTCGACCCTCCTGGATCTCGGTGTACGCGGCGAGGGCGACCCTGTCGCGCGTCGACAGCTCCATCCGCTCGGGGTCGTATCTCTCCATGAAGCGCTCACCGAGCGCGTTGCGGAGGATGCCGCCCTCGCCGCGCGCGGCTTCCGAGATGAGGGTGCCCGCGGCGTTCTCCGGCTCGATGATGCCGGACGGGTGGAACTGCACGAGCTCGGGGTCGCGGAGCCGTGCCCCCGCGTCGACCGCGAGCCGGAAGGAGTCTCCGGTGTTCTCGTCGCGCCGCGACGACGTGCGACGCCAGATGCGGTTGTGCCCGCCCGCGGCGAGGATCACCGCGTCGGCGTGGATGAGGTAGCGCGTGCCGTCCGCCTGATCGAACCCGTACGCGCCGAAGACCACGTTGTCGCGCACCAGCAGACGCGTGATGTAGACGTTGTCGAGGATGGGAACCTCGAGCTGCTCGGCACGGGCCACCAGCGTGCGCTGGATCTCGAGGCCGGTGTAGTCGCCGGCGAACGCCGTACGCCGGTAGGTGTGCGCCCCGAAGAAGCGCTGGGAGATGCGGCCATCGCCTTCGCGCGCGAAGTCCATGCCCCAGCGCTCGAGGTCGCGGATGCCGCGCTCGGCGCCCTGGGTGACGATCTGCACCGTGTGGGGGTTCGCGAGGAGATAGCTCTCCTTGATCGTGTCGGCCGCGTGCTGCTGCCAGCTGTCCTCGGCGTCCATCGTGCCGAGGGCCGCATTGATACCGCCGGCCGCGAGCGATGTATGGGCGTCCTGCCGCGGGCGCTTGCCGACGGCGAGCACGTCGACGCCGTGTTCGGCGACCTCGATCGCGGCACGGAGTCCGGAGCCGCCCGTGCCGATCACGAGCACCGTGGTGGAGATCTGTCGTTCGGGTGCATTCATGCCTTCGACGGTAGTTAGGCGATCCTAATTACTCCAATGCATAGTTCGTCTGGAAACCATGCGGGTACGCTATGGATATGAACCTCGAGCAGCTCCGCGGGTTCGTCGAAGTCGCCCGCCTCGGACATTTCACCCGCGCCTCCGAGCACCTTCACCTCGCTCAGCCGTCGCTGAGCCGCCAGATCTCGACCCTGGAGCGGGAACTCGGGGCCGAACTGTTCCATCGCGCGCGGGGTCACATCGCCCTGACCGCCGCCGGCGAGACGCTCCTGCCCCGCGCGCAGCGGATGCTCGCCGAGGCGGATGCCATCCGCGACGAAGTGGCCGAACTCGCCGGGCTCCGCCGTGGCCGTGTGCGACTGGGGGCCCCGCCGACCCTGTGCATCAGCCTCGTGGCCGAAGCGCTGAGCACGTTCCACGCGGCCCACCCCGGCATCGACCTGCACCTCACCGAGGGCGGCTCGCGCCTGCTCGTCGAACAGCTCGCCGTCGGTGCGGTCGACATCGCCCTCGTCACCCAGTCCGAGGGTCCGGTGCCGGCCGGAGTCAGCCTCACGCACGTCCCGCTGCTCGCGGAGGAACTCGTGGTGATCTCATCGGCGGCCGCACCCCCGGTGACCCACGGCCCGTCCGTGAGCCTGGCGCATCTCGCCACCCTCCCCCTCATCCAGTTCGACGAGAGCTACGAGCTCCGGGCTGCGATGGACGCCGCCTTCCGAGCCGCCGACCTCACCCCGACGCTCGCGCTCGAAGGCGCCGAGATGGACGCCGTACTGCGCTTCGTCGAAAGGGGCGTCGGCGTGGCGGTGGTCCCCGCGATGGTGCTCTACGAACGCCCGGCGCTGCGGTCCACCCGTCTGACGCATCCGGCGATGTCCCGGACGATCAGCCTCGCCCATCGCTCGGACGTCACCCCCGCGGTCGCGGTCGCCGCGATGCGCACAGCCATCGTGTCCACGGCGGCCGAGCTCGCCGAGCGCGACCCCGCCATCACGAGCCTGCTCTGATCGAAGCACCCTCCCGGGACAGCGAAAACCCCCGCCGCTTCCGCGACGGGGGTTTCCGTACTGTCTCAACACAGTGTGCGCCTCGAGGGACTCGAACCCCCAACCTTCTGATCCGTAGTCAGATGCTCTATCCATTGAGCTAGAGGCGCAGGACCCGCGGTGCGTTACCGCTCAGCGGGCCGACGACCAGCCTACAACAGTCGAGACAGGAAAGCGAAACGAGGGCTCACTCGCCCTTCGCGGCCGCCTTCTCCTGCTTCTTCCGCCGCTTCTCCTTCGCTCTCTGCTGCGACGAGAGTGCCTGCAGGTCGACCAGCCGCAGCGCCTGCATGCGGGCCTCGCGCATGCGGCCGTAGTCCGGATCCTGGTCCGGCCGCATTCCCTCGACGCGCAGCCGGCGGTCGAGATTGTGCCGCACGTCCGCCCACGCCGCCGCGCGCGCCTCTTCGACGATGCTCTCGAGCTGAGGCCGGTCGTCCATCATCTCGCGCAGGCGCTGCGCGACGCCGAGCGACTGCTTGGCTCGCCGCCGCAGGTTGCGCACGTCGCGGTCCCGGTAGTCGTGCGTGCCGACCGGGTCCGAATGCCGGCCACGGGCACGCTTCCGCAGAGCCGTGACGGTCGCGGCGGCCTCCTCGGACTCCTCGGCCATCGCCGCCAGCGCAGCCCTCGCGTCCTCGACGTACTTGTCGAGGTCGAAGACGCCGTCCTCCGCGATGGTGCCGATGAGGATGTGATTCTTCACGGCGAGGCGCGCAGCGGCCGTCGCGATCGCGACGCCTTCGGCGATGGCATCCGCAGTCCGTCCCACCGGCACCTCCTTCCGTCGAGCGTACCGGTATCGATGCCGAGCAGTCTCGGCCGGAACGGCTCGGGATCAGCATGCCGCACGCGTCCGACATCGGCACGCGGGCGCGGGGCGCGGCGGCTCAGCGGACGACGCCGACCCAGATGCCGGACGCCCACGTCTGCTGCTCGCCGGAGCACCCCACCGATCCGGGGAAGCCCCGGACGACGGCCATGCAGTTGGCGAGGAACTCCGGGTCTCCCCCGAACATCGCCGCATAGGTGTTCGACGCGGTGAGTGGGCCCCAGACGCGGAACTGATAGATGTGCGCGAGCTCATGCGCCATCGCCCAGTTCAGTCGCCCGTCGCTCCACCCCGTGATGTCGGCGCGGTACTTGATGTAACCGTTGCTGTTGGCGCAGGCGGGAGCGGTGCCCCCCGCGCACGACGACGACTCGTACAGGCCGACGCCCCCGCCGCCCACCCGGTCGAGAGCCGCCCGCACTCGCGCGTAGCCGCCCGGGCCGCTCGACGACCACGGCGCGCCACCGGAGCCGGCGAGCTGCGCGGCCTGCCAGCCCGCGACCTCTGTGCCGACCTTCTGCGTGAGCGCTCGGAGCGTCGCCGTCGCCGCGACCACGGTGTCGGGGTCGGTACGCTCCGTCCGCACCGCCTCCTGGGCCGAGCGCGCCGACGCGACCTGCACCGCCGTGTCGACTTTGCCGTCGGCGGTGCGCAGGGCTGCCGCCAGGGTGGAGAGCTCGTCGATGAACGCGGGACGCACCGCGAGCACCGCCGCTCGATCGGCCGTGTCCTCCTCGGCCTGCGCGATGGCGCCCGAGAGGTGATCGGTGCGCTGGGCAGCGCTGTGAGAACGGTCCGCGATGACGGCGAGCTCGGCCATGGCCTCTGCCCGCTCGCCCTCCAGCCCCTCGGCTTTCGCGGCCGCTGCGGCCGCGAGCAGCACGGCCGCCGTCGCGGTCACCGCCAGCACCCGACGGATCACTTCAGGAAGCCCGTCGTGTCCGACAATTCCGCGTCCTGCGCCGCGATCCGTAACCGGAGGTCGGTGAGCCGCTCCGCCAAGGCGAGGTTCTCGCTCTGCGACTCCTCGAGCATCTGTTCGATCCGCGCGATCTCCGCTTTCACGGCCGCGACATCGCCGGCGCGCGCCTGGTCGGCCACCACGACGAGAGCGGCACCACCGAGCAGGAGGATCCCTCCGACGGTGACAGCAAGACCTCGCATCTCGCTCCCCAGAACAACACGAACAGACCGGACGGACTCTGACCGGACAAGGATACAACCGCCGCGCTGCCCATCGGGGGCGTCTTCGCGGAGCGAAGCTGCCTCAGCGCTCGGCGGTGCGGGCCAACCGACGCTCGGCTGCCGACTGCCCACTCGACAGATGCGCCGGGACGATCCGGCGCAGGGCCTCAGCGTCGCGCGCGGCGACGGCCTCGAGGATGACCCGATGTTCGTCCGCCATCGCCTCCAGGTCGTCGTGTTGGCCGAACAACCATCGCAGCCGGGTCAGGAACACGGCGATGAGCTCACCGAGCATCTCGTTGCCCGCCAAGCCGACGGCGACCTCATGGAACGTCGCCGCCGCCGTGCGCGCCGCCTCGGCATCACCGGACCGGGCGGCTTCCGCCTCGCGTTCGTAGGCGTCACGCAGCCGCGCGAGCCCGGCCGCGTCGTGCCGCTCGGCCGCGAACACGAAGATGAGGGTCTCGATCGCTTCCCGCACCTCGGCGAAGTCGCGGATGTCGTCGTGCGTGAACTCCCGCACCACGGCCCAGGTACGCGGCCGCGCGACCACGACGCCCTCCGCGACCAGCGTCCGGATGGCCTCGCGCACCGGCAGACGCGACACGTTCAACTCTGCGGCGATGTCGCGCTCCACGAGACGCGACCCGGGAGCGCGCCTCCCCAGCACGATGTCGTCTCGCAGGATCCTCGTGACCCTGACCGACTCGAGTTCCCCGCCTGCCCCCACAGCCCCCCCACCATCCGGGCATTCTCCCACCCCGGCCCGGGAATGGCCAAGTTTGGTATCCCAGACCGGGGCAGGGCTCCGGCTCTCAGGGGAGGCGGTTCGCCCGCGCCAGGTTCGCCGTCAGCTCTTCCGCGTTCTGCCGCACGACGTACGCCGGACGGTCACGCTCGACGCGCCACGACTCGCTGAGCGGGCCGACATTGACCGTGTCGAAACCGGCCTCGTCGTAGAAACGGGTGACGAAGGCCACCGCCTCCGCGTCGTCTCCGGCGGTGGCCAGCGCGCGACGGTTCGGCGTACCGGCGGGGGTCCCGTCGGTGGTGATGTCGGCGGCGTAGATGTGGTTGAACGCCTTGGCGATCTTCGACTCCGGAAGCTGCGCCTGCACAAGCTCGGACGTCGTGGTCTCGCCCTTGTCGAGGGCCTCGATGTGCCCGTCGCGCTCGAAGTAGTAGTTGTTCGTGTCGAGCACGATCTTCCCGGCGAGCTGTGCGGCCGGGAGCTGATCGATCGCATGCAGCGGCACGGTGACCACGGCCACGTCCGCCGCGGCGGCCGCCTCCTCCGCCGTCGCCGCCTTCGCGTGCGGCCCCAGCTCCGCGACGAGGTCGGAGAGGGTCTCCGGTCCTCGCGAGTTCGCGATCACCACGCCATAGCCGTTCGCCACCGCCACGCGAGCGATTTGGCTGCCGATGTTGCCTGCTCCGATGATTCCGAGAGTTGTCATGCTCGGCCCAACGCCAGGCGCGCAATGCTATTCCCGGTCGAGGACCGTTTCGGACGGCGTCAGAGGCGCGTGAGCGCATCCTCCGCGGCCACCCACGCGAGCATCGCGCACTTCACCCGTGCGACATACCTCGACACACCGCCGAGCGCCGCCGCGTCGCCGAGCAGCTCCTCGTCCGGTGCGATCGTGCCCCGTGAGCGCATCGCCTCACGGAACTTCGCGATGCGCACCTCCAGCTCGTCCACGGTGAGGCCCTCGGCCAGCTCGGCGAGCAGGGACGCCGAGGCCTGGGAGATGGCACACCCGTGTCCTTCCCACGCGATCGCTTCCACCCCTCCGTCTGCGCCGCGATGCACCTGCAGGGTGATCTCGTCGCCGCACGTCGGGTTGAGCTGGTGTGACTGCGCCGGGGTCTCCTCGCGGAGCCCGTAGCCATGCGGTGTGCGCGAGTGGTCGAGGATCAGTTCCTGGTACAGACTCTGCAGGTCGCTCATGCGCCCCTCCCGAAGAACGCGATCGCCCCGGCGACCGCCTCGATGACGGCGTCCACTTCGGACGCGGTGGTGTAGAGGTAGGTACTAGCTCTGGTCGACGAGGTGACACCGAGCCTGCGGTGCAAGGGTTGCGCGCAGTGGTGGCCGACGCGGACGGCGATGCCCCGATCGTCGAGGAACTGGCCGACGTCGTGGGAGTGGATGCCGGCGACGTCGAAGCTCGCGAGCCCGACCCGTGGCAGCGCGATGCCCGCACCGAGAACCCGCACGCCCTCGATCTCACCGAGGCCGTCCACGAGGCGTCGCCCGAAGGCGGCCTCGTGCGCTGCGATGCGCTCCATGCCGACCGCGGACAGGTAGTCCACGGCGGCGGCGAGCGCGATCGCCTGCGACACCCGCTGCGTCCCGGCTTCGAAGCGCTGCGGTGCGGGCAGGTACTCGGCCTCGGTCGTCGTGACCGTCGTGATCATCGAGCCGCCGGTGAGGAACGGGGGCATCGCGGCGAGAACCTCGCGCCGGCCGTACAGGGCCCCGATGCCGGTCGGGCCGAGCATCTTGTGACCCGAGAGGACCGCGAGGTCGACGCCGAGCGCGTGGACGTCCAGCGGCAGGTGGGGGGCCGACTGGCAGGCGTCGAGCAATGTCAGGGCGCCGACCTCCCTGGCGAGGCCGACGAGGGTCTCGATCGGATTGATGACCCCGAGAACGTTCGAGACGTGGGTGAAGGCGACGAGCTTCGTGCGCTCCGAGATGAGCTCCGCGGCGACGTCGAGGCGGAGGGCTCCGTCGTCGTCGAGAGGGATGACCCGGAGGGTGGCACCGGTTCGTGCGGCGAGCTCCTGCCACGGGATGAGGTTGGCGTGATGCTCCATCTCCGTGGTGACGATCTCGTCCCCGTCGCGGAGCCGAAGGCCCGCCGCGGCGGCACCGCCCCGGCCGAGCGAGGCGTTGGAGAGCGAGTAGGCAACGAGGTTGATCGCCTCGGTGGCGTTGGATGTCCAGACGATCTCGTCGTCGTGGGCACCCACGAAGCGGGCGAGGGTCCCCCTGGCGTCCTCGAACAGTTCGGTCGCCTCGGCGGCGAGGGTGTGAGCCCCGCGGTGCACGGCGGAGTTCGCGGTGGTGGCGAAGCGGCGTTCGGCGTCGAGCACGGCCTCCGGGCGCTGCGATGTCGCGCCGGAGTCGAGGTACGCCAGGGGGTGCCCGTGCACGTGGGTGTGCAGGATCGGGAAGTCCTCGCGGATCCGCTGCACCTCGGTCTCGGTCAGCGGGGTGAACACGTCGACTCCGGGAGAAGCGCTCATCGTTCCAGTCTCCCATCTTCCGGGCGACAGGGGTCCGGCTCCGGGCGGGCACAGCCTCGGAGAGGAGGTGCTAAGACATGCGGGCGAGGCGGGCCCGTGCGATGCAGAACACCCCGTAGAGCGCGAACCCGACGCCGACCGCACCGAGGACGAGCCCGCCGAGCGGCAGTGTCAGCAGACTGTGCAGCGCGGCGTCGAGGCCGGCGGCCTTCTCGGGGTCCTGCGTCACGGCGGCGACCACGAACAGCACGCCGGTGACGCCCACCGCGATGCCCTTGCCGATGTAGCCGACGACGCCGAGCGCCATGATGCCGGGGCGGGCAGCTCCGGTCGGCACGTCGATCAGCTTGCGGAAGGAGCGCGTGATGCCGCCCACGATGAAGCCGATGCCGACGCCGATCACGCTGAGACCGATGACCACGAGCAGGACCACCCCGCCGGGGGCGGCGAGCACCACCTGACTCAGGGTCTTCGACGCCTCCTCCGACTCCGCTCGCCCGCCCACCGCGTAGACGAGCGCGAGGCCGGCGATCACGAGGTAGGTGCCGGAGATCCCGAAGAGTTTGAGGCGCTTCCCCCACTTCTTCGTCTCGGCCGGGTCGGCGGCGAGGAAGCCGCTCGCCACCTGCCACACGGCGAGCGCGAGGAGTCCGACAGCGATGGCGACCAGCAGGAGTCCGCCGATCGGGTTGTTGCGCACCTGCTGCATCGCGCCGTCCTGGTCGGCGTCGCCGGCCCCACCAGCGGCGATCGTGAGGGCGATCGCCCCGATGATGATGTGGATGACGCCGAGGACCACGAATCCCGCGCGGGCGGTCCGCCGAAACGCGGTGGAATCCTTCGCCACGCGCGCCGCATGCTTGACGGTGCTCATCCTCGAAGAGTATCCGCCGCGGCAGGCCGGGATCAGGGGGTTGCTTTGCGGATGCGCGATGAGGAAGCGCTCAGACAACCGGCTCAACCGGCTCGACCGGCTGCCGCAGGATGGTGCGCAGCTTCTCCGGGGCCGTCCGTCGGCGGTCGCTGAGGTAGATCTCGTGGTGCCGTCCGCGCAGCTGCAACCCGTTCTCCGGGACGAAGCGGTCGTGCAGCTCTTCCAGCACGGGCCCTTCGTCGTCGAACGGCCCGACGTGCAGCGTCTGCACGCACAGGCCCTCGTGAAGGACCTCGCGCCGGACCGCGGTCAGCGCCGGGAGCTGTTCCCCCTTCTTCGCGCTCTTCGTCGCAACCATCTCGACCGCGCGGTCGAACAGGGCCGGGGTGACGTGGTCTCCCACCATGATCATGAGTGTCCAGAGCCAGGTCGACTTGTCGCGTCGGGTGGTGAACGACGCCATGTCCGGCGCGTGCCACAGGCCCTCCAGAGGCATCACGACCTGGTCGATGCCGAGCTCGGCCCGGGCGGCGAACTTGAGCGTGTACGCCAACGGGTACAGCGCCGCGACCGCGTCGAAGAACGCCGGCGCGGTGTTCGGATCGCCCGCGCCGTCGATCATGAGGTACGTCAGCGGAGGCACCTCGACGATCCGGAAGGTCCCACGCTTCGCCCGGTACGCCTCAAGGGTCTTCTTGGGATCGGTCGCCGCCATGGCCTGCCTCCGGGTTCGGTCGTTCCGTCCCCGTCAGTGTGCCACCGGGGACCGACATCGGGTCGAGCCGTCGGAGCCCGACCCGATGCGCGGTCAGCCTTCCTCGACGGGCAGCCAGAGCTCGCACGAGGCCGTGTCGCCTGTGAACTCCCGGTAGCGGACGATCGAAGGGCCGGGTCGCAGCCGCCACGGGTTCGACGGGAACCACTCCGTGGCCGTCGCCGCCCACAGGCTCTGGAGGGTCTCGGGGAACGGACCGCTCGCGGCGAACACGGCCCAGGACCCACCCGACACAGGCAGGCTGTCGAGGTCGTCCGGGACCGCGGTGTCGCCGCGCACGGCCACGCCGTGCAGGTAGGTCAACGGCGTCCCCTCCGGGGCGTCCGGGTCGATGTCGGCTGTCACGGCGAGGATGCCCGCGGGCTCCTCGTCCCCGAGTGCCTTGAGGCGGGCGTGCTCCTCTGCGGGGATGGCGGCGATGTGCGCCTGGATGTGCGGGTTGACGCCGACATGGATGAGCGGGATCTCGGCGGCATGGCCGATGAGGACGAACGCAGGACGCTGGGTGATGGTGACGTCCATCGGGGTACTCCCTTCGACGCTCAGGCGGAACCGGAGCGTGGGTTGTGTGCGGAGAGGACCCCCGTCCCGACGCGCGTCCGCCGGCCCGATGCCGTGCACGGCGCGGAACGCTCGACCGAAAGCCTCGGTCGAGCCGTAGCCGTATCGCACGGCCACATCCAGCAGGCTCGGTGCGCCCGACACGAGCTCGGCAGCCGCCAGCGTCATCCGCCGACGGCGCACGTACTCGGTCAGCGGCATGCCGGCGAGCGCCGAGAACATCCGGCGCAGGTGGTACTCGGTCGTGCCGTGCGTGCGGGCGAACGAGGGGAGGTCGATCTCCTGACTGCGGTTCGTGTCGATGAGGTCGACCAGGGCGTTGAGCATGCCGATCACGGGGGCCCTCCTTTCCCCTTCATCGTGTCGCCGCCGTGGCTCCGCGCGCCCGATCGTTCCGGACCGATGCGGTCGGATCGCGGGCTCAGAGCTCGGTCGGGACCGCCGGCTCGGCGTCCTCCGCCTCGGGGTGCCGGGCGAGGTTCACGACGGCGGCGACCAGACCGCCCCACACCGTGACCATGGCGATGATCATCATGACGATCGCGGTGGCGGTCATGCTGCTGCTCCCTTCGTCTGCCCGGCCGGGACGGCGATGCTCGTCGTCTCGGGGTCGGCGGCGTAGTCCTCCTGGTCCAGGAAGTCGTCGTATCCGACGTCGTCCTTCGCGCGGGACCGCCTGCTCCACGGCACCAGCGACAGCAGCACTCCCCCGATCACCAGGGCGATCACCATGCCCCAGCCGAACACGCCGAGGAACCACCCGGGGTAGCCACCGTACGGCTCCGCGACCTTCGTCAGCAGCTCCGTGATGAGCAGGTACCCGAGCACGAGCGGCGCGAGGACACCCACGAGGAGGCGCCAGAGGATGCCGACCCGGAAGCTCGACCGGCGGTTCAGGTGCTCCTGCAGCTGCGGCAGCTTGTGCAGCACCCAGGCGACGACGATCACCGCGACGAGCGCCACCGCCATGATGCCGAATGCGTTGACGAACGCGTCGGTGGTGTCGAGGACCGACAGCGCTGTGGTCGTGGAGAACAGAGCCGCGGAGATGATCGCCAGGGGGATCGAGACGACGAGGGTGGTGCGCACCCGTGCCCAGCCGAGCTTGTCCTGCAGCGCTGCGACGATCACCTCCAGGATCGAGATCATCGAGGTGATCCCGGCAAACACCAGGGCGCCGAAGAACAGCACCCCGATGATGGATCCGCCGGTCGCCTGCGACACGATCGTGGGGAAGGCCACGAAGGCGAGACCGATGCCCGAGGTCGCGACACCCGAGACGTCGGTCCCCTGCGCCTGAGCCATGAACCCGAGGGCCGCGAAGACGCCGATGCCGGCGAGGATCTCGAAACCGGAGTTGGCGAACGCGACCACGAGACCGGAGCCGGTGAGGTCGGTCTTGCGCTTCAGGTACGAGGCGTAGGTCACCATGATGCCGAAGGCGACGGACAGCGAGAAGAAGATGTGCCCGTAGGCCGAGGCCCAGACGGCCGGGGCGGCGAGCGCTTCCCAGTTCGGCGTGAAGAACGCGTTGAGGCCGTCCAAGGCGCCAGGGAGGAAGAGCGCCTGCACCACGAGCACGGCGAACATGAGGGTGAGCAACGGCATCAGGATCATGTTCGCCCGACCGATGCCGCGCTTGACGCCAAGAGCCATGATGATGATGACGATCAGCCACACGGCGATCAGCGGCAGGCCCACCTGCGGCACGAACTCGCCGGACAGGCCGACTTCCGCGACGTCGGCCGACTGCAGGAAGTCGACGAAGAAGAAGTCGTTCTCATTGCCGGCGCCCCACGTGAGCTGCGCCGAGAACCAGGTGTACATGCCGGCCCACGCGACGATCACGGCATAGTAGACGGCGATGACGACGCAGATCAGCACCTGCCACCAGCCGAGCGGCTCGGCCGCCCGGTGCAGGCGTCGGAACGCGAGCGGTGCGGAGCCGCGGAACCGGTGACCGATCGCATAGTCGAGGAACAGCAGCGGGATGCCGGCGGTCAGCAGCGCGCACAGGTACGGGATGAGGAACGCGCCGCCGCCGCCCTCGTACGCGACGTACGGGAAGCGCCAGATGTTCCCGAGACCCACGGCCGAGCCGATCGCCGAGAGGATGAACACGTTCCGCGAGCCGAAGGCCTCTCGCTGCGGGGTCTGGGTGGGTCTAGGCATGCCCGCGAGGATACCGGAACGCGCAGGCCCCGGCGAGCGACTCGCGTCGGTCACAGCATCGCGGTCAGTACGCCGCCGTCCGCTCGCAGAGCGGCCCCGTTCGTCGCCGAGGCGCGGGTGCTGGAGAGGTAGACGACGAGGTCTGCCACCTCGGCGGGATCGAGGAAGCGCTCGAGCAGCGTGGTCGTGTTCCGCCCGATGATGGCCTGCTTCATCGCGTCGACGGAGACGGACTGGGCCGCGGCGACGGCGGCGACGCTCTCCGCGACACCCTCGGAATAGGTGGGGCCGCCCAGGACGGTGTTCACTGTCACGCCGGTGCCGCGCGTGAGCTTCGCGAGCCCGTTACCCAGGGCGATCATCGCCGCTTTCGTCACGCCGTAGTGCACCATGTCGGCCGGGACGTTCACCCCGGACTCGCTGCTGACGAAGACGATGCGCCCCCATCCCCGCTCCCGCATCCCGGGCAGGAGCGCCCGGGAGAGGCGGACGCCGCTCATCACGTTCACCTCGAAGTAGCGCGACCAGTCCTCGTCGGCGACGTCGACGAAGTCGGCGAGTCCGAAGAGGCCGACGTTGTTGACGAGGATGTCGACGTCGCCGAGTCGCTCCGTCAGCCGCGCCACCTGCGACGGGTCGGCGAAGTCGGCGACGATCCCCGAAACGGTCACCTCCGGATGCGTGCGAGCCAAGACGCTGACCGCCGCGTCGACGCGTCCCTCGTCACGACCGTTGATCACGACATCGACCCCCTCGGCGGCGAGAGCGGACGCCACCGCATAGCCGATCCCCTGACTTGATCCGCTGATGAACGCCCTCTTGCCGCGTAGCCCCAGTTCCATCCGTCTTCCTCTCCTTTGGCGGAACCCCGCCATCACTTGCCTGAGCAAGTCAGCCTAGTCACGCCTCACTTTCCTCGGCAAGCGAGAAGCGCGACTCAGCCGCTACGGTGGAGGAATGTCGCCGACCCTTCCCGCCGCCCCCCTGAGCGCCGATGAGCTGGAGGTCTGGTCGGCACTCGCGACCCTCCTCGAACGACTGCCCGCGGCCCTGGACGCGCAGTTGCAGCGGGACAGCGGGCTCACTCATTTCGAGCACGGCATCCTCTTCGCCCTCGACGCGGCGCCGGAACGCACGCTCCGACTCAGCGTCCTCGCCGGCTACGCGAACAGCACGTTGTCGCGGCTCTCCCGCGCGGTCACCCGCCTGGAGGCGAAAGGCTGGGTCCGTCGCGAGGTCGATGCGGAGGACGGGCGCTTCACGCTCGGCATCCTCACCGATGCCGGCCACCGAACGGTCGTCGAGGCGACCCCTGCCCACCACGCGTTCGTCCGCCGCGTCGTCTTCGACACCCTGACCCCGGCGCAAGCCCGTCACCTCGGCGCGGCCAGCCGGAAGATCGCTGCAGCCCTCTCCCCGGACCCGACCTGGGCGCCGGAGCCGACGAACTGAAGACCACCGGCAGCGCGAACACGAAAGCCCCGGCGAGCGGACTCGTCGGGGCTTCTCAGTGCGGAGACGAGGGGATTTGAACCCCTGGTCCCCGTAAGGGGACTCCACCTTAGCAGGGTGGTGCACTAGGCCGGACTATGCGACGTCTCCAGGCATCCGACTCGAAAGCACGGATGCACCCCACCATCATAACGGGTCCGGCGCCCGGTCACGAACCGCCGGTCGCGCGCGCTCCTCGGTGCGGACCGATCACCCTGCGATACTGGCCGCACGTTCCGGGGGCTGGCGCTCCCGAACCCGAGAGGAGACGTCATGTCCATGCCACCGGGAGCGCACGTCCGCGCGGGGTTCGCCGCCCCCGCCGATCCGAGGCGCGGTGCCCTCGGGTACGCCACGGTGCTGGTCCTTCTCCTCATCTCGTACGGCCTGTGCGCGGCCCAGCCCGGCACCGTCCCGAGCCCCTGGGCGTTCCTGGCGATGCTGGTCACGGTCGCGATCGTGTTCCGCGTGACCAGGGCACACGCCCTCGTGCAGCGGGTGTCGTGGGTCGTGCTCTCGGTCGCCGGACTGGCGGCCCTCCTCGCGGCGTTCTTCGCCACGGACAGTCCGGCACTCGCCGTCGCCCTGTCCGCCGCCTCCATGATCGCCCTGCTCGTCGCGCCGTGGGCGATCATCGCGCACCAGGTCACGCGGCGAGGACTCGACGTCGAAGCCCTCCTGGCCGCGGTGACGGCGTACATCCTCGTCGGCATGTTCTTCGCCTTCGTCTACAACCTGCTGTCGCTGCTGCTGCCGACGCCGCTGTTCGGGGATGCGGCGAGCGACTCGCTCGGAAACCAGCTCTTCTTCTCCTTCACGGCATTGACGACGACCGGCTACGGCAACCTGGTCCCGGTCGGCCCGGGGGTGCAGACGGTGGCCGTCGCGGAAGGGATCACCGGGCAGCTCTTCCTCATCACCGCGGTGGCTCGCATCATGCGCGGCGCGAGCGCACAGCGCTCCACGCCGACTTCGGCCTGATGCCGCCGGCGGTACTGTGGGTCGGATGAGCACGCCCCCCGCAGTGGACCATGTCCTGACCGGACCGCACGGACCTCTTCGGGTCCGCGTCTACACACCACATGCACCGACCGGGCATGGACTCGTCTGGGCGCACGGGGGTGGTTTCGCCGGCGGAGATCTGGACATGCCGGAGGCCGATGCCGTGGCCAGAGCCTTCGCAGATCGAGGGGTCCTGGTCGTGAGCGTGGACTACGCACTGGCACCCGTGACGGCGGAGTGGAGCCCGCGGCTCGGCGTGCCCGAGCGCGACGGCGTTCACTACCCGGTTCCCCACGACGAGCTCGTGGCCGCGTTCCGCTGGGCCGCGTCGTCAGGGTCAGCGTCCGGCTGGGCGATCGGCGGTGCCAGCGCCGGAGGGAACCTCGCCGCCGGCGCCGCGCTCCGCCTTTCTCAGGAGACCGGCCCGGCACCCGCCCTGACCGTTCTCGCGTACCCGACGCTGCAGGCGGTGCAGAGCAGCCCGTCCGCCGACCTTCGCGCCCTGCTGGATGCGGACCCCACGGCCGACGTCTTCCAGCCGGACTTCGTGCGGGGCATGTACGCGAACTACCTCGGCGGCGACCCCGCGCACGCCGACGTCTATGCCATCCCCGGGATGGCCGCCCCGGCCGTCCTGGCCGGATTCCCGCCGACGATCATCGTCAACGACGAGACCGACGAGCTGCGGGTCTCGGGTGAGGCGTTCGCCCGATCGTTGGAGGCCGCGGGCGTGGAGGTGACGACCGTCGTCGAACCGGGCACCACTCACGGCCACCTCAACCGCCCGAACGAGCCGGCCTTCACCGCGACGATCGAGCGGTTCGTGGCCCGTATCCGACGAATCGCCTGAGCCCGGCGACGGCCTACCGCCCGCGGAGCGCCTGAGCGCCGATCAGCGCACGTTGCCGTTCGAGCAGGTCTGCTGGGCGGCGGAGTTGCCCTTGATCGAATCCGGCAGCGCCACGACGTCGGGGGAGGTCGTCGGTGGCGGTGTCGCCCCCTGCGTCGGCGTGGTGGGCTCGGCAGGTTCGGTGGGCGTCGTGGGCTCCTGCACGACGACACCGTCGTTGCTGGTGTTCTCGTGCGTGATCTGCAGTTGAGCGTTGGCTTCGATCGCGTCCCACAGGGCAGCGGCCGCCTCGTCGTTCGGCACGACCTTGTTCGGGTCGTCCCAGTCGGTCAGCGTCGGATACTGCACGAACACGATGTCCTCGAACGGCACGGACTTCACGGCGAGGGCGATCTGCACGATCATCATCGGGTCGGCGAGCGACGTGCTGGTCTCGAGGTTCTGGATGCCCGTGTTGGCGAGCTTCAGCATCACGGGCACGTTGCCGAGCACCTCGCCGCTGATGAGCTTGCGGGCGAGGCTCGACATGTACTGCTGCTGGTTGCCGATCCGGCCCAGGTCGCTGCCGTCTCCGACGCCGTGGCGGGTGCGGAGGAACTGCAGGGCTTCCAGTCCCTGCACCGTGTGCGTCCCGGCCTCCATGTCCAGCCCGGTGTAGCGGTCGCGGATCGGGTTCGCGAGGCAGACGTCGACGCCGCCGATCGCGTTCGTGATCTCGATGACGCCGCCGAACGTCACGGAGGCCGCGAACTGCACCTCCTGATCCGTGAGGGCGGAGATCGTGCGAACGACGCAGTTCAGTCCGCCGTCGGTGTAGGCGACGTTGAGCGGCTGCTTGCTCATCGCCGCCGTCGCGTTGCCGTCTTCGTCCTCGCATGCCGGGATCGGGATCATGAGGTCGCGCGGGAAGCTGACGACGGTGATCCGTCGGGGCTCCTCCGACACGTGCACGAGCAGGTTCACGTCGTTCAGCGTGCCCTCGGCGTCGCCGCCGGTGCACCGATCGCCGAAGTACTGCTTGTAGTCGTCCTCACAGGTGTCGACACCGGTGAGGACGAGGTTGAAACCGCCCTTGTACTCCCCGATGTCCGGCGGCAGATCTTCCTGCCCGTCGAGGTCGACGGCGTTGGCCGAGACCGTGCTGGAGAAGTCGAACCAGATGTAGGCCGCGACACCGATGCCGCTGACGAGCACCACCGCCATGCTGATCGCGATGAACTTCAGGATCTGGCTGACGGGTCCGGGCGAGTGCAGCTGACCATGTCGCGCGACGGTGCGACGGCGGCGGGTGTTCTCGCTCACTCGGGCCCTTTCGGATTCAGCGACGGCGGGGTGCCGCGCTCAGGAAGCGGAGGGTGTGGGATTCGAACCCACGAGACATCTCTGCCCACTGGTTTTCAAGACCAGCTCCATCGGCCGCTCGGACAACCCTCCCGACAGGAACACCTGCCGACCAGGCGTGAGTCTAGCCGAGTTCTATTCTCCTGCGTCGACCTGGGCGGGCGCTGGAAGCGTGTCGAGTGCCGTCGCCAGACCACCTTCCTCGACGTCGGCGGTGATCTCCCCCGCGGCGTCCTTCACCTCCGCCGGGGCCTGCCCCATCGCCACGGCTCGGCCGCCGTGGCTGCGTGCCCATCCGAACATGCCGATGTCGTTGCGACCGTCGCCGGCGACGAGCACCCGCGCGCCGTCGAGACCGAGCTCTTCCCGGACGCGCTCCAGCGCCGTGCCCTTGTCCACCCCCTGCGGGGCGATGTCCAGCCAGGCGGTCCAGCCGATCGCGTACGACACCTCGTTCAGCCCGGCATCGGCGACGAGGCGGTGGAAGTCCTCCTCGTCGTGCCCCGGCGAGACGACCACGATGCGGGAGACGGGGAGGGCCCCGAGCTCCTCGAAGTCGACCTGGCGTCCGCCGTCGAGCGTCCAGTCGTCGAGTTGCTCGGTGAACAGGCGCTGCCCGGAGCCGAGCTCGACCATGTAACGCGCGTCGGGAAGCCGATCCTGCAACAGCGCCAGTACCGGAGTCGGGTCGAAGGTCTCGACGTGCCAACGCTCCCAGTCGTCGCCGTCGCGACGCATGGTCACCGCGCCGTTGGAGCACACGACGTAGTCGGCGGTGAGGCCGAGCTCCTCCACGTAGCGACGGGTCGCCATCCAGCTCCGCCCGGTGGCGATGGTCACGACGTGCCCGGCGTCCCGCACACGCGCGACGGCTTCCGGCACACCCGGGCTCATCGTCTCATCCTGGAGGAGGATGGTCCCGTCGACGTCCAGCCCGACCAGCCACGGCGACGTCATCGTACGCTCTCCTCGTCGGCGAGCGGGCGGATCACCTCGAGTCCGCCGAGGTAGGGGCGCAGCACCTCGGGGATCCGCACGGACCCGTCAGCCTGCTGATGCGTCTCGAGCAGGGCGACGATCCAGCGCGTGGTCGCCAACGTGCCGTTGAGCGTCGCGACGTGCTGCGTCTTCGGTGCCGTGCCGCCATCCTCCGTCGCGGGCCGGTAGCGGACATCCAGCCGCCGCGCCTGGAACGTGGTGCAGTTCGAGGTGGAGGTCAGCTCTCGGAAGGCGCCCTGCGTGGGAACCCAGGCCTCGATGTCGTACTTGCGCGCCGCGCTCGATCCCAGGTCTCCCGCCGCGACGTCGATCACCCGGTAGGCGAGACCGAGTGAGGTCAGCATCTCCTCCTGCAGGGCCACGAGCCGCAGGTGCTCCGCCTCGGCGTCCTCGGCGGTGGTGTAGACGAACATCTCGAGCTTGTTGAACTGATGCACCCGGATGATGCCACGGGTGTCCTTGCCGTGGGACCCCGCCTCGCGCCGGTAGCAGGTCGACCATCCGGCGTAGCGGAGCGCACCGCGCGAGAGGTCGACGATCTCGTCCTTGTGGTAGCCCGCGAGAGCGACCTCGCTGGTGCCGACGAGGTAGAGGTCGTCGTCCTTGTCGAGGTGGTAGACCTCGTCGGCGTGCTCGCCGAGAAAGCCGGTCCCCTGCATGATCTCGGGGCGCACGAGCGTGGGCGTGATGAGCGGGACGAAGTCGTTCTGCAGCGCTTTGTCGAGGGCGAGGTTCATGAGCGCGATCTCGAGCCGCGCACCGATGCCCCGCAGGAAGTAGAAGCGTGCGCCCGAGACCTTCGCCCCGCGCTCCATGTCGATGGCGCCGAGCATCTCTCCCAGCTCGAGGTGGTCGCGCGGCTCGAAGTCGAAGGCCGGCACGTCGCCGACGCGGCGCAGCTCGACGAAGTCCGCCTCGCCGCCGGCGGGAACGCCGTCGATGACGACGTTCTCGATCCGTGCAAGGGCGGCCGATGCCGCGTCGGCGGCCTCGTTCGCGGCATGCTGGGCCCGCTTGACCCGGTCGGCGAGGTCTTTCGCCTGTGCGACCAGCGCGGCCTTCTCCTCCTTGGGTGCCTTGGCGACCTGCTTACCGAAGGCGTTCTGCTCTGCGCGCAGCTCCTCGAATGCGGCCAGCGCGGCCCGGCGCGACCGGTCGGCCTCGAGTGCGACGTCGACGGTGCTCTGGTCGTTGCCACGGGCAGCCTGCGAACGGCGGACGATCTCCGGGTTTTCGCGGAGGAGTGCGAGGTCGATCATTCCGCAAGTCTACGAGGTGTGCGGGGAGAGACCGGGCGGCGGGAGAGACCTCTGCCCAAGCGTCCCGGCCTCGGACGACGCCGGTCTAGAGTAGCGCCATGGCCACGAGTCCCCCCGCCCTCAAGCAGGCGGCTCTCGTGTACAACCCGGTGAAGGTGGACGGCAAGCGGCTGCGGGCCCAGGTGCGCGATCTCTCCCGCGAGGCGGGTTGGGAGCATCCCGCGTTCTATCCGACGACGATCGAGGACGCGGGGCAGGCCGCGACCGCTGAGGCACTCGCGCGCGGCGTTGACGTCGTTCTCGTCGCGGGAGGTGACGGCACGGTGCGGGCGGTCGCCGAGGCCATCGCCAACACCGGAGTCCCCCTCGCGATCCTTCCGAGCGGCACGGGGAACCTCCTCGCGAGGAACCTCGGCCTCCCCCTCACCGATCCTGCCGAGATGATCCGCGCCGCTTTCGGCGACTTCCGCCATGCGATCGACATCGGCTGGGCGCGCATGACCCGGCAGGACGGCGGCGAGGAGGAACACGCTTTCGTCGTGCTCGCCGGCATCGGGCTGGACGCGGACATGATCGCGAACACCCGCGCCGACCTGAAGAAGTCGGTGGGCTGGATCGCCTACGTCGACGGCGCCGCACGGTCGCTGCCACGTGCCAAGCCCTTCCGCGCGGTGTACCAAATCGGCACGGGGCGCCTGCATTCCACGAAGGTGCACAGCATCCTCTTCGCGAACTGCGGCACGCTCCCGGCCGGCATCTCCCTCATCCCCGACGCCTCCATCACCGATGCCACCCTCGACGTGGCGGTCATCCAGCCGACGGGCGTTCTCGGCTGGCTCGGCGTGTGGCGGAAGATCTGGTGGGACAACTCCGTGTTGCGCCGTTTCCGCGCCGGACGGTTCGTGCTCGAACGGCGCGGCACCGACGCGTCGGTCCACTACTTCCGTGGAGCGCGTGCCGAAGCAGCGGCCCCCGGTCCTACCCCCATCGAGCTCGACGGCGACGAGTTCGGCGAGGCCGTGCACGTGACGTGCCGGGCCGACCCGGGTGCGCTCCTGCTCGCGCTGCCCACCGGTCACCCGGTGCACATCCTCTGACGACTCTCGCGTTCAGCGAACCTCGACCGTGCCGTCGAGGCCGCCCCCGACGAGCGTCAGCTGGAACGGTGCGTCCTCGTCGACGTCGTCTTCCGCGAACTCGACCACTGTCGCGCGAGGCGCCATGTCCATGGTGCAGACCTGGTCCTCCTCGGTGGCGAACGTCACAGTCCCCGTGCTGCCGTCCGCTTCCGCCGATTCGACGACCGGGGCGCAGCTCGACGACCCCCAGGTCAGGAGCACGACCCCGCCGTCGTCGAACCATGCGGCCGAAGGCTCGAACTCGCTCGCGGAGCCCGGCGCGCCGCTGGCGTCGGGGTCGCCGTCGACGTCGATCTCGTCGAGAAGGTCGCCGTAGGTCACCACGATGGTGACGTCCTTGGTCGGATCCACGCCCTCCGGCAGTGCGCCGACACTCGCTCGGGGCGCGAGATCCGCCGTGCACGCCTGCTCCGTGGCCCCTTCCCCCTCCGGATCGACGAGGGTGACCAACACTCGCTGCCCGTCCGCGGTGGCCTCGCCGACCTGCGGCAGACACGTCGACGAGCCCCAGCTCACGACAGCGAACATGCGTCCGTCGTCGAGGAGGACCGCGTCGAGGTCGTCCTGGTCGTCGCCGGTCCCCGCGTTCCCCGGACCGCTGGACGGGTCGGACGTCGAGTGCGGTGCGGCACCGCCCGGTCCCACCGTGCAGCCGGCGAGGACGAGAGCCGCGGCGAGCGCGGAGGACACGGCGAGGAACATCCTGCGGGGAGTCATGCCCTCAGGGTACCCAGGGGTTCCTCCGCCCGAAACGGGGGTTGACGGAATGCGGCGCTCACTGCAGGGCGGAGGTGAGCCGCGCGAGATTGTCCAGCACGGTGGAGCGAAGGGGCTGCTGCATCCACTCCTCGAGCGACAGCTCCCTGCTCAACGACCGGTACTTGTCCTCGACCTCGCGCATCTCGGCGACGAACTCCTCACCGCGGACGAGCATCGAGACTTCGAGGTTGAGACCGAAAGACCGCATGTCCATGTTGCTGGAGCCGATGACGGCCACCTCGTCGTCGATCGTGAGGCTCTTGGTGTGCAGGATGTAGGGCTTCCGATACATCCAGATCCTGACCCCCGCCCGGAGAAGCGCCTCATAGTAGCTGCGCTGCGCGTGGTAGACCATCGCCTGGTCGCCCTCTTCCGAGACGAACAACTGCACCTCGACGCCGCGGTCGACCGCCGCGGTGACCGCCAGGAGCAGGGCCTCGTCGGGCACGAAGTACGGGCTGACGATCATGATCTGCTTCTTCGCCGCGTAGAGGAGGGCGAGGAAGAGCCGCAGGTTGTTCTCGACCTCGAACCCCGGCCCGGACGGCACCACCTGGCAGTCGAGGTCGCCGGAGCCGATGTTGGCGTGGGAGATGTCGATCTCCTCGAGTACTTCGTCGGTCTCGCTGTACCAGTCGCTGAGGAAGATCGCGTTGACGCTCAGGACCACGGGCCCGTCCAACCGCACCATCAGGTCGACCCAGTGCAGACCTCGGCGGATGTTCTTGCGGAGGTTGTAGGTGGAGTCGGTGATGTTCTGCGAGCCGAGGAAGGCCACGGTGCCGTCCACGACGAGGAGCTTGCGGTGGTTTCGGAGATCCGGCCGCTGCATCTTCCCTCTGAGCGGCTGCACCGGCAGCATCAGGTGCCACTCCGCGCCCATCTTGTTCAGGCGGGCGATGGTCTGGCGATAACGCGGTTTGCCTCGGTTCGCCCAGTGGTCCAGGAGGACGCGCACCGCGACGCCCCGTGCCGCGACCTCTTCGAGCGCGCGGAAGAAGTTGTCCGTCGACTCGTCGGATTGCAGGATGTAGAACTCGACGTGCACGTAGTCCTGTGCGGTGCGGATGGCTTCCGCCATCTCGTCGAGCGACTCCTGGTAATCCGAGATGAGGTGCGCGCCGTTGTCGCCCGAGAGGGGCAGAGCGCCGAGGCGCTGGTTCATCTGCACGATCGGCCCGAACCAGGCGGGGGCGTTCGGTCGCAGTGTCCCGAAGTGCAGGTGCTCGCTGGTCTCTGCGATGTACTCGTTGATCTGCTCCTGCTTGCGGCGTCGCGCGCGGGGCAGCCGGGGGTTGCCGATCAGGAGGAACAGGAAGACGCCGACCACCGGAATGAAGAAGACCGCCAGGAGCCAGGCCATCGCCGCCGTGGGGCGGCGATTGCGCGGGATGACGATGATGGCGGTGATGCGGATGACGATGTCGAGCACCAGGATGAAGGCGGCGACCCACCACCCCCACGACTCCGCGGTCATCACGCCCCCTCATCCACGCCAGGATGTTCACCCTGGGGCGCGCCGGCCCGGCGCGCTCGCTTCACAGTAGCGGATGGGTCGGACTCAGGCCCGCGGGGGCAGCCCGCGCGCGGCGCGCTCCTCGGCCTCGATCTGCGCGTGGACCTTGCGCTCCGTCCGGTCGAATCGGAGGATGCCGCGGAGCACGACGAAGAAGACGATGCTGACGCCGACCGTCGGCAGGAGCGACCATGCCGCGGCGAGCCAGAAGTTGTCCATTCCTCCATCGTACGCGAGCGACTCCTTGTGCACAGGAGACGCTTCTCAGGATTTCCGTCCACATCGTTCACGAGGCGTCCCGACGCCGCCGTCGAGGCGCGAACCTCTCCCCATGACAACCGTGCTCCGCGCCTCCGGCTCCGCCCAGTTCCTCGGCATCGTGCCCGCTCTCGCCGGCTTCACGCCCCGCGAGAGCATCGCTCTCCTGCCCTTCCACGGCACACGCAGCGACGGCGCCATGCGCCTCGACCTCCCCGATCCCGCCCTCCCCGTCCTGCACTACGCCGTGGCAGCGGTCGAGCTGGTGAACCGCGTTCCGGGAACCGACGCGGTGGCCGTCGTCGTCTACACGGACGAGTCGCCGCAGCGCACGCCCGACGGCCTCGTGCTGCCGCAGGCCGTGACGGTCGACACGCTGCTCGGCTGCGCCGAGGCGTCCGGGCTCCGGGTGGTCGAAGCGCTGTGCGTGACGCCGCACGGCTGGAGCCGCTACGACGACACCGATCCGGAGCTGCATCCGCTCACGGACATCGTTCCGCCGCCGGGGGCCTCCGCGCTCGGTGACGTCTCCGGCGACCAGTTCTCCGGCACGGGACTCCCGCCCGCGCCGGCCGCCGAAGCAGAGGAGGTCGCACGCGTGCTGTCCGGCCTGGACGGCGTGCTCGGAGCACGGCGGCGGCAAACGTCCAGTCCCGGGGAGCCGGAGGTGATCGCGGCGTCCGCCCTCCTCGACGACATCCCGGCTTTCCTGGAGTCGGTCCTCGACGCGCCCGAGCCCCTACAGCCCTTCGCTGCCGCGGCACTCGTGTGGTGCCTGGGCCGGCCGCCGATCCGGGACACGGCGATCGCGCAGTGGGCAACCGATCACCGCCAGGGCATTCGAACCCTGGAAGCGCAGCTCGCGTTCGCGGCCGCGGGCGCACCGGTGCCCGACGACATCGGACGGGTCTTCCTCGGTCAGGGGCCGGCCCCGGACGGCGAGCGGCTCCGCACCGCCCTGCGCACCGTCCGGCACGCTGCCGCACGGGCGCCGCGAGAGGCACGACCCGGACCGTTCACGGTCGCGGCCTGGCTCTCGTGGGCGCTCGGCCGTGCCACGCACGCCGGCCGCTACCTCGACCTGGCGAGGGAGATCGATCCGTCGTACACCCTGGCCCTCTTGCTCGACAGCATGATCAGCGGCGCCGTGCTGCCGGAGTGGGCCTTCCGCCGGAGGGTCAGCGAGTGACGGCTCGGGCCCTACTTGACCAGCGGGAAGAGGATGGTCTCGCGGATGCCGAGTCCGGTGATGGCCATGAGCAGACGGTCGATCCCCATCCCCATGCCCCCGGACGGCGGCATGCCGTGCTCGAGGGCGCGCAGGAACTCCTGGTCGATGGGCATGGCCTCGACGTCACCACGGGCAGCGAGCTTCGCCTGCTCCTCGAAGCGCTCCCGCTGGATGACCGGGTCCACCAGCTCGGAGTAGCCGGTCGCGAGCTCGAAGCCGCGGATGTAGAGGTCCCACTTCTCCACCACGCCCTCGACGGATCGGTGCTCGCGGACGAGTGGCGAGGTGTCGACCGGGAAGTCCATGACGAACGTCGGCCGGACGAGGTCGCCCTTCACGAAGTGCTCCCAGAGCTCCTCGACGAGCTTCCCGTGCGTGGCCTGGGCCGGCACGTCGACACCGTTCTCCTCGGCGAAGGCGATCAGGTCATCGACGGCGTCCGCGGGCGTGACGGTCCGACCGGAGGCCGCCGAGAGCGACTCGTACATCGAGATGCGATCCCACTCACCACCCAGGTCGTACTCGGTGCCGTCCGCCCAGGTGACGGTGGTCGACCCGGCGACCGCGATCGCCGCCTGCTGCACGAGCTCCTGCGTCAGCGCCGCCATCTGGTTGTAGTCGCCGTATGCCTGGTAGGCCTCGAGCATCGCGAACTCGGGGCTGTGCGTCGAGTCGGCTCCCTCGTTCCGGAAGTTCCGGTTGATCTCGAACACCCGCTCGATGCCGCCGACGACCGCACGCTTGAGATACAGCTCCGGCGCGATGCGGAGGTAAAGCTCGGTGTCGAAGGCGTTGGAGTGTGTGACGAAGGGGCGTGCGGATGCGCCGCCGTGCTGCACCTGCAGCATGGGCGTCTCCACCTCGAGGTACCCGTGGGCGGCGAAGGTCGCCCGCAGGCTCGCATTCACCGCGGCTCGCGCGCGCACGGTCGTCCGGGCCTGCTCCCGCACGATGAGGTCGAGATACCGGCTGCGCACACGCCCCTCTTCGCTGAGCTCGGCATAGGCGTTGGGCAGCGGAAGGATCGCCTTGGACGCGATGGCCCAGTCGTCCGCCATGATCGACAGCTCGCCGCGTCGGCTGGAGATGACCTCGCCATGCACGAAGACGTGGTCACCCAGGTCGACGTATTCCTTCCACTCCGCGAGCGACTCCTCGCCGACGTTGGCCAGGGAGATCATCGCCTGGATCCGGGTGCCGTCGCCGGCCTGCAAGGTCGCGAAGCAGAGCTTGCCGGTGTTGCGGCTGAACACCACACGTCCCGCGACACCGACGATGACGCCGGTCTCCGCACCGGGTTCGAGGTTTCCGTACTCCGCGCGCAGGGCCGGGATGCCATGCGTCACAGGCACGCCGACGGGGAAGGCGCCGCCGCCCGCGTCCGAGCGCTTCTCGATCAGACGCTCGCGCTTGGCGAGGCGGACAGCCTTCTGCTCGTGGATGTCCTCTTCGGCGGAAGGGGCGGCCGAGGCCGTTTCGGGCGCGGCAGGCGCGTCAGTCATGTGCGGGGCTCCTTGGAAGTCGTACCCAGTTTACCGAGACGGGGCCGGAGCCTTCGGCGGGGCGGGGAGAGAACGACCAGGGGCCGTTCTCGTGCCGCGGCGCGGCTGGGTAGCCTCGAACCATGGCCCCCACCCGGATCGTCCGCGCGAGCGCCGTGCTCGCCCCCGCCCTTCTCGCCATCCTCGTGCCGGGAGGCGCCGTGGCCGCGGCGGAGGCCGTCCCGGCCGAGAACTCCTCGTGGTCCGCTGCCGACGCGAACGACTTCTCGTATGCCTCGTGGGACGCGGTCTATGACGTCGGTCTCGACGACGAGGGCCGCGCGCACATGCGCGTGACGGAGACTCTCGTCGCGCGGTTCCCCGACGCCGACCAGAATCGGGGCATCGTGCGGGGCTTGGCGACGACGTACAAGGGCGCGGGCATCGACACGCAGGTGCTCGGCGTCATGGACGGGAACGGCGCACCGGTCCCGTACGAGACCGACGAGGACGACGGGACGCTCTTCGTCCTCACGGGTGACGACGATTTCGTCCGCGGTCTCACCACCTACGTCATCGAGTACGAGATGCGCGACGTCATCGTCGGCAGTGCACGGGAAGCGTCCGGCTCACGCTCCGCCGACGAGTTCTACTGGGATCTCCTGCCGCTCGACAGCACGCAACCGATCGAGGAGTTCCGCGCCGACATCCGCTTCGATGCGAGCCTGAGTTCCCACCTCACAGGCGCGACCCGGTGCTACGTCGGTCCTTCGGGATCCACCGCCCCCTGCGACCTCGAGGGGCCCACCGCGCAGGGCGACGGGACGTCGTTCCAGGTGGAAGCTGCAGCGCTCCCCGCCGGCGACGGCGTGACGGTGGCCGTCGGCTTCGAGGCAGGGACGGTCGCCCAGCCCGCCGCGCGGACGCCCGACCCCGTCGCCGACTTCGCCCCCGTCGTCGCTGCCGTCGGCGGCGTCGGCCTGTCTGCGGCCGGGTGGGCTGCGGCGGTGGCGGCCGGTCGACGCCGACGCCGAGCCACCGGCATCATCGTGGCGCAGTACGACGTCCCGGACGACCAGCCACCTCTGCTCGCCGCGGCCCTCATCCCCGGGGCGAAGAGTGTCGTCCCCGCGGAGATCGTCCACCTCGCCGTCCGCGGTGCGCTCCGAATCGAGGAGGGCGCGTCGACGGAGGAGCCCCGGCTGCGACGCACCGCGCGCGGCACGGCGCCGGACCCGCTCGACCAGGCCGCCCTCACAGCGCTCTTCGCGACAGCCGACACAGACGGTGTGGTCGAGCTGCCGTCCGCGAACGAGGAGTTCGCCTCCCGGATGACCGCTCTCACGACGAAGGGCGAGGAGGAGGCCGCGGGACGCAGACTGACCGTGAAGGCGCGGAGTCGCGCGGCGATGATCCTGCAGTCGATCGCGATCGCCGTCACCGCGATCGGACTCGTCGTGGGCGTGAGCGCCGTCGCGTCCGGACGGCTCTCGGCCGGCCCCGGGCTCGTGGCGATCTCGATCGGGACACTCCTCGTCCTTGCGGCGAGCTTGTTCACCTTCTCGCGCCACACCGTCCTCACGCCAGAGGGGGCACGGGCGTACGAGCACCTGCAAGGCGTGCGCGAGTTCATCAGGGTCGCGGAGGAGGACCGCCTCCGGGTGCTCCAGTCCTACACCGGGGCCGAACGCCGTACGGACGACGGTGTCGACGTCATCCACGTCTACGAGCGCCTCCTGCCGTACGCGATGCTGTTCAGCATGGAGGACGAGTGGGGTCGCGTGCTCGAGCGCGCATACACGCGTGAGGACCACGGGCCGAACTGGATCGGAGACCCCGGGTCCCTCGTCCTGCGGACATCGCTCATGGCGTTCATGAGCTCGTCGACCGCGGCCGCGACGTACTCGGCCCCGTCGACGGGCACGTCCTCCGGCACGGGCGGTTCCTTCGGCGGAGGCTTCTCCGGCGGCGGCGGAGGAGGAGGGTTCTCGGGCGGCCGATGATCCCTCGCGTCTCGTCGCGCCGGGTCAGACCAGCGGAGGAGGGTCTGAAGCCTCGCGCAACGCGCGTTCCACGGTCGACTGCACGAGCGCGGAGAGGAAGCCACCCGGGTTCTCGACGCCGATCTCGCGGAGCCGGGAGGTCGACTGCCCGATGATCGAGCGGGAGAACTCCGTGGCGGTCGCGATCGCATCGGCGTAGGCGCCGCGGTCGGCCTCCGCGATGACGACGGGCTCACATCCCATCTCCACCGCCAGCGCCTGCGCGATGGGGAGCACGGCGGCCGGTGCGGTGACCGCGGCGAAGCCCGCCTGCAGCTGCCGCAGGTCGATCGAGGTTCCGGTGAACGTGATCGCCGGATGCACCGCCAGCGGGATGGCCCCACGCTCTGCCGCCGGTCTCAGCACCTCGATACCCTGGCCCGGGTCGGTGTGCAGGACGAGCTGCCCGATCTGCCACCCGCCCACCTCGGCGATGCCCGCAACCAGCGACGGAAGCTGATCCGACGGGACCGCGAGGATCACCAGCTCGGCACGACGGACCACCTCCTGCGTCTCGAGCACCGGGACGCCGGGAAGGACGGCGGATGCCCGCTCGTCGTCCGACCCGCTCGTGATCCCGACGATCGCGTGCCCCGCCCCGGCCAAAGCGGCCCCCAGGACGGGGCCCACGCGCCCGGCGCCGACGATGCCGACGCCGAGACGCCCGTCCCGTACCACGGTCACTGTTCGCGCGGCGCGTCCGGTCGCGCCGGCGGGGCAGGCGGAGGCGCCGACGGATCGGTCGATGGGGCCGGCGGTGTCACGGGAGGCACGGGCGGCGGAGCCACCGGCGGCGCTGTGACCGGGGGCAGCCGCGGCGGAGCCACGGGAGGCGCCGTGACCGGAGGCACCGGCGGCTGCTCAACCTGAGTCCTCACCGGCGGAACCGCAGACGGGCCCCCGGGGGCGACAGGCGGCGTCGACGGCGGAGCCGACGGAGCGGGAGGCGGCGGGAGGGGCGGTGACGCGGGACCGCCGAACACGGGCGGCGGTGAGACGAGCGGCGCCGACGCGGGACCGCCGAACACGGGCGGAGTTGGAGGAGCCGGAGCCACGGACGGAGCCGCGGCTGCGGCGTGCTCGCTCCATCGGTGCGTCCGGTCCCGGGAGGCCGCTTCCGCCGCGGCGATGCTGACCTCGTCGAGCAATGCGAGCGCATCGGCACGCTCGAGACCCGAGAGGAGACCGGTGATCGGTCCCGGCACGGTGTGCACCTGTGCGCCGGAGACCCGCTGCGCACGGTCGATCGGTCCCTGGTTCAGCGAGACGCCCTGGAGCCGCGCGAGCGGGAAGATCGCGAGCTTGCGCCACACGACGCCGCGACGCAGCAGCAGGCCGTCCGTCGTCACCGCGTAGCCGTGGCGCTTCCAGGAGACCGGCCGTCGCCACCAGGCCCGGCGCGGCATCGTGCGGTACGGATCGCTGTCGGCGGGACCGATGACGCCCTGGTCCCACAGCGCCGGAATGCTGTCCGCAGGGACATCGGGCAGCACGAGCGACAGGACGCGCTCGACGTCCGCGCGCTTGCCGACCGGCAGCACGACGTTGAACTGCTGGCCGCTGCTCGACGACTGCTGCGCGACGCTCTTGCCGCTCATCCGGTTGATCTTGATGGTCCACCAGCCGAACGGGCGCCAGAGCAACGATTGGGACACCTCGACCGCGAAGATGCGCCCCGGCGGAAGCGTCTCGGTGACGGTCGTGAGCAGGCCGTACGTGATGCGCACGCCGTCCGGGGTCGGCGCGATCGAGTACCGCAGCGATTTGGAGATCTGCGCCCAGGTGATGCCGACCACGGCGATGACCATCGGCACACCCATGCCGAGACCGATGCCGAGGAGCACGATGCCTCCGTCAGGATCTCCGTCGACGAGGACTCCGATGAGGGTACTGCCGAGCGCGATCGCGAAGATCACGCCGAAGAACACCAGCCACAGCAGCCCGGAGATGAGCTGCGACCCGATGAGCCGCCCGGCCGGGATCTTGACCACGCTCTCCGGGACCACGTCCTGGAGGTCCACGCCCGCGAGCAGCCCGTTCACGCCCTCGTTCATCGAGCCGACGAGCTGTGCGCGGGCCGAGGCCGGAGCTGAGGGGCCGGGGACAGCAGCCGACGCCGCGCTTCCCGGGTTCATGGCCGCGTGCCGCGCTGCGCGCGCACCCGAGGCCAACCGGAGGATCTCCGCACGTACGCCCTCGGCGCGCGGCGTCGCCAGATACTCGAGTGCCACGTTCGCGTCGGTGCCGGCGCCGACGACCTCCAGCTTCGCGAGCCCGATGATACGCGCCGGGAAGGGCCGGGTGAGGTTCACGCCCTGCACACGGTCGAGCGGGGCGCGGCGGTGCGAGCGGAAGATGATGCCCTTGCGCACCTCGACGTGCTCTCCGGTGATCCGGAACTGCTGGAAACGCCAGACGAACCAGAAGATCGCCACGAGCACCGCGACGAGGCCCAGCACACCGAGCAGAGCGATGAGGGCGAAGTTGTTGGCGAGAACCCAGTCCACGGGGTCGCCGCCGGTGTAGTCGTCGTAGTGCGCCTCCTCCGGCGCGAACTGTCCGACCAGCCAGGCGATCACCCGATCGCGCATGTTCGCGATCACGATGCCGCCGACGATGATGAGCGCCAGGCCGCCCTTGAACAGCGGCGTCAGCGGATGCATCCGGTGCCATTCGCCGTCCGCGAGGTTCGTCGACGGCGCGCCGGCGGGCGTCTGTCCTGCGGACGCGGGGGGAAGCTGCGACTCGCTCACAGGCCGGTCCGACGGGTCTCGGCGACCTGGATCAGGGTGTCGCGCAGCGCCTCGGCCGCCGCCTGGGTGAGTCCGGGGATCTGGACGCCGGTGGTCGCGGCGGCCGTGACCATCTTGAGCTGGGAAACCCCGAAGGCGCGGTCGAGCGGCCCCTGCGTGATGTCGACGAGCTGCATGCGGCCGTAGGGCACCGCGATCATGCGCTGCCACAGGATGCCCTTGCGGAACACGATGTCGTCGGCGCGGAGCATGTAGCCGATCGCCCTGGCCTGACGCGGAAGGATGATCAGCGTCACGATCGTGATGAGGATGATGACGCCGGCCGGGATCCACACCCAGTCCTGCTCCAGCACGATGTTCAGCACGACCGCGGCGGCCGCGACGATCGCGAGGAAGATGACGTTCTGGACGAGCTGCGAGACGACGTAACGCGGGGAGATCTGGTGCCAGGTGCCGTCGAGTTCGAGCCGCGCCTCGTTCCGCGCCGTGCGCAGCCGCGTGTACGTGCCCTGGTCGAGGGCGCCGAGGTCAGTGCCCTCCGCCGGGTTCAGGGGCGCGGTCTCTGGGTTCTGAGTCATCAGGATCCTTCGGCAGGGTGCAGAACTGTTCGGCGACGAGTGCGGCGATGACGAGCACGACCGCACTCGCGATCAGCGCCACCATCGCCACAGTCGACCCTATCGGGGGATCGATGGGCCGCGTGAGGAGGAAGGTCAGCAGCCCGGCGCCGAAGCCCGCCATGATCGCCCCCAGCAGGCTCGACGCCCGGGCGAGGGTCGCGGCACGGAGCGCGCGGAACGGGTCGATGCGCACACCGGAACGGACGCTCCGGCGCACCGGCCAGGCGACCCCGAGGGAGGCACCCGCGATGAGGACGAGCAGCACCGGCAGGAACAACGACGGCGTGAAAGTCGCCCGTCCGGCGGCCGTGAGCATCTGGTCGGTGGCGAAACCGACGCCGGCTCCGATCAGAGCGAGGACGGCGAGCAGCCCGGCAGAGGTACGCTTCATCCCTGACCCCGCGCACGGAGCGCCGCCACGAGATCGGCGACTCGCCCCGACCCCACCAGCTCGGCATCGGGATCGACGTCGAGCCACGGCTCCAGGACGAACAGCCGTTCCGCGGCACGCGGATGGGGCAGCTCCAGCTGAGGGTGGTCCGAGACCACGTCGCCATAGGCGATGAGGTCGAGGTCGAGGGTCCGGTCTCCCCACCGCTCGCCCCGCACGCGGCCGTTCTCGTCCTCGATGGCGTGCAGCATCCCGAGGAGGATCTCCGGCGCGAGGCGCGTGGTCACGAGGGCCACGGCGTTGACGTAGCCCGGCGCCTCCGGATCGGGCCCGTCCACCCTCAGCGCCACCGTCTCGAACAGTCGGGACAGCCGCACGTCCGAGACGAGCGGCAGCCGGCCGATGCGCGCGGCCGCCGCGCGGACGGTCTCCTCCCGTTCGCCGAGGTTGGCTCCGAGCGCCACGACCGCGACCGTCTCCGGACGAGGGGACCGGGGGGCCGGCACCTCCGGGGGACGAGTGAGGTTGCGACTCATGCGGTGATGTCCTCCAGCGCCTCCGGTGCCCGCGTGCGGTGCACCGTCACGGCCACGTCGGCGAAGCGCTGGGCGATCGGCGCGTGCGGCTTGTGCACCGTCACGGTCACCTGCTGCACGCGGCGGTCATCGAGCGCGACGACCGCGATGCGCTCGGCCAGCGTCTCGATCAGGTTCACCGGCTCGCCGGCCACGACCGCGGCCACCCGCTCGGCGAGTTCCCCGTAGTGGATGGTGTCCGCGACGTCGTCCGAGGTCGATGCCTGTTCGAGGGAGAGCCGCAGCCGCAGGTCGACGGTGAACTCCTGCCCCTCCTCTCGCTCGTGCGCGTAGACGCCGTGGCGGCCGAACACGGTCAGCCCTGTCAGCACGATCTCGTCGAGGAAGTCCATGCGTCTAGCGTACGGCGAGGCCCTGACGCTGCACTCAGCCTTCCCAGGCGCTGGCGATCGCGAGGGCGTCGCGCGTCGCGGCGACGTCATGCACGCGCACCGCCCAGACGCCGGCGCGCAGCGCCAGAGCGCTCGTCACCGCGGTGGCGAGGTCTCTGCGGGCCTCCGACACGTCATCTTCCGGAGCCGCCGCGCCCAGCACGTCGGCGAGGAACCGCTTGCGCGACGTCCCGATCAGCACGCGCGGGCCGAGCGCGACGATCTCGTCGAGTCCGCGCAGCACGTCCCAGTTCTGCGCCCCCGCCTTGGCGAACCCGATGCCCGGGTCGACGATCAGGCGCGACGGGGCGATTCCGGCGGCCGCGGCTTCGCCGATCCGCTCGCGCAGCTCCCCGGCGACCTCCCGGGCGACGCGCCGATAGTCGGCGTTCGCGTACATGTCCGCCGAGAAGCCCCGCCAGTGTCCGATCGCGAAGTCCGCTCCGGACTCCGCGACCGCGGCACGCATGTCCGGGTCGGCGAGCCCACCGGAGACGTCGTTGACGATGCGCGCCCCCGCACGGACCGCCGCCGCTGCCGTCGACGCGTTCAGGGTGTCGATGCTCACGGCGACGCCGACCGCCGCGAGCTGCTCGACGACCGGAAGGACGCGGCGCTGCTCCTCCTCGACGCCGACGCGCTCCGCGCCCGGCCGGGTCGACTCGCCCCCGACGTCAAGGACGGACGCCCCTTCGGCGCGCAGACGGAGGCCGTGGGCGACCGCGCGGTCCGCCTCGAGGTAGCGCCCGCCGTCGCTGAAGGAGTCGGGCGTCACGTTGACGATGCCCCAGATGCCGGTCATCCGCGCGCCGCTCCGGCGCCCGGTACCGCCATGCCGATCAGGGTCACCAGCTCCGCACGCGCCACCGGGTCGGTGTAGGCGCCGCGCGCCGCGATGGTCAGCGTCGACGCCTCGGTCTGCCGCCCGCCCCGCATGGTCACGCAGCCGTGACTGGCGTCGAGCACCACGAGCACGCCCCGCGCATCGAGGTGCTCCGCGATCGTGTCCGCGATCTGCTCCCCCAGCCGCTCCTGTACCTGCGGCCTCGCGGCCAGGATCTCGACGACGCGCACGAGGGCACCGAGACCGACGACCTGCTCGCCGGGGAGGTAGGCGATGTGCGCATGCCCGGCGAACGGCAGGAGATGGTGTTCGCACACGGAGCGGAAGCGGATGTCGCGCAGCAGCACCGCCCCCGAGGGGAGGGTGTCCGGCGCCGGCCCGCGAGTCACGCTGATCGTGTGCGCGAGCGGCTCGGCCGGATCCTCCCCCACGCCGGCGAAGAACTCCGCGTAGAGCTCGGCCATCCGGGAGGGTGTCTGCTTGATGCCGGGGCGATCGGGGTCTTCGCCGATCGCCTCCAGGAGTTCCCTGGTGAGTCGCTCGACCCGTCCCTTGTCGACGGTCACGTCACGCCGTCGCGGGACGAGGGTTGCCTGCTCCGGCGGAGCCCTGCTGCGGGCGCGCCGGGGTCGTCGGCGCCTCGACGGACGCGGCGAGCGAGACGTCCTTCTTCGGGACCTCGATCGGCGGCCGCTCGGAGACCGGGCGGTCCTCGCTCGACAGCCACAGCGGCCGCTCGGGGAGCTTCTTGACCTCGGTGAAGATCTCGGCGATGCGGGTGTGGTCGAGGGTCTCCTCCTCGAGGAGCGCCAGGGCCAGGCGGTCGAGGATGTCACGGTTCTCGCTGAGCACCGCGTAGGCCTCGTTGTGGGCCTGCTCGATCAAGGCACGCACCTCGGCGTCGACGCGCTCCGCGACCTTCTCGGAGTACTCTCGACCCCGGCCCATGTCCCTGGCCACGAACATGTCGCCACCCTCGGTCCCGAGCTTGACGGGGCCGACCTGCGTCGTCATGCCGTACTCGATGACCATCTTGCGGGCGATCGACGTCGCCTTCTCGATGTCGTTCGAGGCACCGGTCGTGGGGTCGTGGAAGACGATCTCCTCCGCGACGCGTCCGCCCATCGCGTAGGTGAGCTGGTCCTGCAGCTCGTTGCGGGTCACGGAGTACTTGTCGTCCAGCGGCAGCACCATCGTGTAGCCGAGCGCCTTGCCTCGGGGCAGGATCGTGATCTTGGTGACGGGGTCGGTGTAGTTCATCGCCGCCGCCGCGAGCGCATGGCCGCCCTCGTGGTACGCCGTGATGAGCTTCTCCTTGTCCTTCATCACACGGGTACGACGCTGCGGACCGGCGATCACGCGATCGATGGCCTCGTCCAGCGCGCGGTTGTCGATCAGCTGCGCGTTCGAGCGGGCGGTGAGCAGCGCGGCCTCGTTCAGCACGTTCGCCAGGTCCGCACCCGTGAATCCGGGGGTCTTGCGGGCGACGACCTCGAGGTCGACGTTCTTCGACAGCGGCTTGCCCTTGCTGTGCACCTCGAGGATCTTCTGCCGGCCCTTGAGGTCGGGAGCGTCGACGCCGATCTGCCGGTCGAAGCGACCGGGGCGCAGGAGGGCGGGGTCGAGGATGTCGGGACGGTTCGTCGCCGCGATCACGATGACGTTCGCGTTCGGATCGAAGCCGTCCATCTCCACGAGCATCTGGTTCAGCGTCTGCTCGCGCTCGTCGTTGCCGCCGCCCATCCCGGCCCCGCGGTGACGACCCACGGCATCGATCTCGTCGATGAAGATGATGGCAGGGGCGTTCTCCTTGGCCTGGCTGAACAGGTCCCGCACTCGGGACGCGCCGACGCCGACGAACATCTCGACGAAGTCGGACCCGGAGATGGAGTAGAACGGCGCACCGGCCTCGCCGGCGACGGCCCGCGCCAGGAGGGTCTTACCGGTTCCGGGAGGGCCGTAGAGCAGCACACCCTTCGGGATGCGGGCGCCGATCGCCTGGAACTTCGCGGGGTCCTGCAGGAACTCCTTGATCTCGTGAAGCTCTTCGATGGCCTCGTCGGCACCGGCGACGTCGGCGAAGGTGACCGTCGGCGTCTCCTTGTTGACGAGCTTGGCCTTCGACTTGCCGAACTGCATGACCTTGCCGCCACCGCCCTGCATGGAGGACAGCAGCCACCAGAACAGCAGGCCGAGCAGCACCAGCGGGAGCAGGAGCGAGAGGAACCCGTCGAACCAGGTCGCGCGCGGGACGGCGTCGTTGAAGCCGTCCTTCGGGGCCGCGGCGTCGATGGCCGAGACCACCTCGTCGGCACGGGCCTCCACGTAGTAGAACTGCACGTTCTCGGAGCCCTGGAACGGCTTGGACAGGGTCATGTCCACCCGCTGGTCACCGTCCGTGGTCACGACCTCGGTCACGGTGGTGCCCGAGAGCAGCTCGAGGCCCTCCTGCGTCGTGATCTGCTTCGGCGCACCGAGGTTCGAGATCAGCAGGAATCCGCCGAAGAGCAGCACGCCGATCAGGGCGACGTAGATCAGCGGATTGCGGGTGAGCTTCTTCACATCCATGGTCGGATCAGCGTATCGCCCCGCGCTAGGCGGCCGCTGTGCGTTCACCCACGGCGCAACGCCCGCCAACGGCGGATCGCGGAAGCACGGTGGGTCGCTGAGCCCGTCGAGGCGTCAGCTGTAGACGTGCGGCGCCAGGACCGCGACGTCTCGGAGGTTGCGGTAGCGCTCGGCATAGTCGAGCCCGTAGCCGACGACGAACTCCACCGGGATGTCGAACCCGACGTACTTGCAGTCGATCTCGACCTTCGCCGCCTCCGGCTTGCGCAGCAGCGCGAGGACCTCGATCGATTCCGCACCCCGGGACTCGAAGTTCTCCAGCAGCCAGCTCAGGGTGAGACCCGAATCGATGATGTCCTCGACGATCAGCACGTGCTTGCCGTGCAAGTCGGTGTCGAGGTCCTTCCGGATCTGCACGACGCCGCTCGACTTGGTGCTGGCTCCGTAGCTGGACACCGCCATCCAGTCCATGGGGGCGTGGAACGGCAGCGCCCGCGCGAAGTCGGCCATGACCATGACCGCGCCCTTCAGCACTCCGACGAGGATGAGGTCCTTGCCCTCGTAATCCTTCGCCACCTGCGCCGCGAGCTCGTCGAGCTTGGCGTGGATCTCCTCCTCGGTGACGAGGATCTGTGCAAGGTCATCCTGGATCTCCGCGGCGCGCATGGATCGATTTTAGGCGACGACGGCCGATGCTCCGCCCCGAGGCCGCCCGACGCGTCAGGAGCGGATCTCGTCGTGGTCGCCGCGGGTCGTCTGGGGGCTGAGGACGGACAGTTCGACGGTCTCGAACTTGCCCTCTTCGGAGCGGACCCAGGTCACCTCGACGTACCAGTCGTCCTTCGTGTACGCGTCCGCGGTCCGCCGGCCCTCTCCGGTCTCGCGCGCGTCCGTGTGCTCCCATCCGTCGGCGAGCAGGCCGGCCGCGATCGCCGACGCCGCGTCCTCGGAAGCGGCTGCGCGCTGCACGGGCTCGACGTACACGTCCACCTGCCACCACACCGAGTCGTCGGGCGACGGGTCGGCAGAGACCGGGTTCTGCACCATGCGTCCGCGGGACTCGACGTCCGGCTCGGTCGCCGGGGCCAGGTCGGCCGGGATCAGGGCGACCATCTCGTCGGCCAGGGCCTCAGCCTCCGTCTGGTACTCGTCGATCCGGCTGTCGTCGGTGGTCATCGTCGTGCATCCTCCCAGCGTCAGGGCCACGAGAACGCCGGCCATCAGCGCGATGGCACGTGCGGTCCTGTTCATCCCTCGATCCTCGCGTACTCCGGCACGAAGTCCGGCTTGTCGATACCGTCGGTGCGCACGGGAGCGTGGACGATCGGGCCCGCCCCCGGCACCACGATCGGCCGCGGGTTGTAGACGTCGTCCTCCGCGAACAGCATCGCATCGCCACCGGTGATGACGGCGATGATGTTGTCGAAGGCGACGGATCGAGGATCGTAGACCGAACTGTGGCTGTCGATACCCCGCGGTGTCCCGTTTCCCTCGACGTTGTAGTCCTCCAAGTCGACGACGCGTCCGCCGCGCTCGTCCTGGATCCAGCCGGTCTCGAGACGCGTCACGCCGTCGGCCGTCAGCGGCGACTGCCCGTGCATCTGGCCGGCACCGTTGCCCTGGATGAGTCCGACGACGAGGTCACCCCGCGCCATCATCGAGTAATGCGGGACACCTGACGTGTGCGGGAAGTCCTCCACGCCGCTCACGCCGGCGCCCATTCCCGCCGCCGAGACGTAGAGGATGCGGTCAGCGACGAGTCCTGCCTTCTCCGCGAGACCCACGGTCGCGCCGCCGTAGCTGTGGCCCAGCACGGTGAGGGTCGCGTCGCTCGGCGTGCCGATCCCCGCGACGAAGTCGACGAGCTTCGGGGCGAGGTCTCGCGAGTAGGAGGAGTCCGTCGGTCCAGGAAGCTCCAGCTGCGGGAACGTGCCCCCCGCCCACTGGAACACGGCCGTGTCCGGGCCGGCCGAGCGGTACAGCTGTGCGCCCGTGCCGTCACCGAAGTTCGTCATGGTGGTCGTCGTGCCCGGCACCGAGACGGCCACGTTTCGGATCCAGGCGGGGATGTCGCCGGTGGTCGGGTCGATCGGTCCGTGGTAAGTCGCCACCGCATCGGCATCGGGGTCGAACACGACGACGCGCGCACCGGCGCCCTTGTCCGTGTGCTTCCGCTCACTCTCGTCCCACCACGTGTAGTCCTGGTCGAGCAGGCTCTGCCAGTAGTCGATCGGCTCGCGCAGTTTCGCGATCTCGTCGAGGTACCCCTTCGCCTCCCACGCGTCGGCACGGTCACCGGTCTTGAGACTGTCCACGAGCGCCTGGAGCCGCGCGATCTCCGCCTCCCGCCTGGCGATCTCGTCGCGGATGTTCCGGTGGTTCGCGGTCACGCGGTCGCGGATCGGGATCCCGTTGAGGTTGCCGAGGAGCAGCGAGGAGGCGGCGAGGAGCGCCGTGCGCGTCTCCTCGTCCATCGCGTTCCAGGTCTCGCGGATGAGGTCGGGGTCGCCGAGGCCGGCCAGCGACTCCGCCGTGATGCCGTTCACGTCGCCCGCCCAGATGAGCCCCGCGGCAGAGAACCCGCCGGGCCCGACCTTCCCGCCCTGCGTCACGGCGACGACGAGCGGAACCGCCGAGAGCGCGGTCACGGCGCGCTGGTCGATCGTCTCGCGCTCGCCGGCCAGCGCGTTGTAGGAGGATCGTGCAGCGAGGTACGCGTCGATCGCGGCCTGCCAGCGGTGCAGATATCCCGGGTCGTCGAGGTACATCCAGGAAGGCAGCACCGCGTCCCACGGCAGAGCCCACCCCGTGACGAACTCGCTCGCGGCGTTGAGCGCCTCCGCACGGCGGACGAAGATGTGGTCGTAGGCGTTCTGCGCGGCTCGAAGCCGACGGGCGGCCTCGCCCTTGAGCGTCTCGAGGTCGGTCGCGTAGGTCGTGATCGCGGCGGAGATGCCGTCGAGGCCCTCGGCCGCCTCCCCGAAGCGCTGGGCGAGCAGCAGCACGCGGGTGCCGAGGGCGTCGGCCGCGGAGGCGGTCATCGACGTGAGGCTCGCGAGCGCGGCGTCCGCGTCACCCGTGCGGGCGCGGGCGGAGGTGGCGCGGGTCGAGAAGGCAGTGGCGGCGGCGGTCACGGCCCCCACGTCGCCGCGGGCAGGGTCGTCGATCAGTCCGGGCAGGCTCATCGTGCCGCCTGCGCGAGCGTGTCGTCCGAGGCGGTGAAGGTGCTCGCCGCCGCCGCCGCGTCGGATGCGGAGTTCGTCGCCGTTTGGGCGAGCGCCGACAGGGCCTGAGACACCAGCGACTCGATCTCGCCGAGCGCCGCCTCCACGGTCGACGAGCCGACGCCGCCGAACGACAGGCACGAGGTGACGACCGGCGCACCCGCCGCGGTCAGTCGTCCGCGAGCCGCCTCCAGCGTCTCGCCCTGCACATCGAGGTCCGTCATCGATGCTCCTTCCCCCCGGTGCCTCCACGATAGGAGCGGCCCGGCATCGCGGTCGATGGGGACATCTCCCCATCCCCACCTCCCCGCACTACTGTGGGCGGGAAGACGGGCGATTGCCCCCGACGGAAGGAGCTCCATGGCCCTCGACGACATCCTCAGCCAGGTTCCCCTCGACGACCTCGCGCGGAAGCTCGGAGTGTCCCGCGACGAGGCCAAGGTCGCGGTCGAGCAGGGCGGTGCGGTCCTTCTCGGCGGCCTGGCCAAGAATGCGCAGACGACGGAGGGGTCGGCGGCCATCGAGAAAGCCCTCGGCAAGCACCAGGGCGCCACCCGTCCCTCCACGGTCGACGACATCGATCAGACCGACGGCGGCAAGATCGTCTCGCACATCCTCGGCGGGAAGGAGAAGGAGGTCACGAAGGAGCTGACGGAATCGAAGGCGACCCCTGGTATCGACTTCGGTACGCTGCTTCCCATCCTCGCGCCGATCGTGATGGGCCTGATCGCCAACGCCACGAAGAGCAAGACGCCGAAGGCGGACTCCGCCGACGAGAACTCCGGCGGGATCGGAGACGTGATTGGCGGAATCCTCGGTGGCGGGAACCGATCCTCCGGCGGGATCGGCGACGTGCTGGGTGGCATCCTCGGCGGCGGCACGAGCGGGTCAGGCGGCGGGATCGACCTGGGCGGTGTCCTCGGCGGACTGTTCGGCGGCAAGAAGTAGGACAGCGCCTCGGTCGGCGGCCGCCTCCGGCTCAGCGAGTCGTGGCGGTGAACACGAGCCTGCCGCCCTGACGCGCGGCGGCGCACGCGGGAAGATCGATCGGCCCCTGCCCCGCCCAGTCCGTGACGAGGCGCGCCACCTCGACCGTCTGTGCGCGGGTGAGGCTCACTCCGAACTCGCTGTCGACGACCAGGCGGATGATGCGGTTGCGCAGCGCGGCCGGGTTCGCGGCCAGAGCAGCGACGCTCACTGAGATCCCGGCTTCCGCGTGCTCGACGATGTCCTCGATCGTCTCGTGGATCATCTCGTCGAACGCCTCCGCGTCCTCCCGGAGCTGCTCGGCCGTGCGCGCGAGGGCCTCGGCGATCCCCGGGCCGAGCTCCGTCTCGAGGACGGGGAGGACCCGTTGCCGCACACGAACGCGGGCGTAGCGCTCGTCCGCGTTGTGCGGGTCGTCCCACGGGTGCAGGTCGGCAGCGGCGCAGAAGGCACGGGTGGTCTCCCGACGCACCCCGAGCAGCGGTCGAAGCCAGCGGAGCCCGTCGTCGTCCTCCCGGCTCGGCGCCATGCCCTGCAGACTCGTCGCCCCCGATCCACGGGCGAGGCCGAGCAGCACAGTCTCCGCCTGATCGTCGAGGGTGTGACCGAGGAGCACCGCCACGGCCCCGACGTCGCTCGCGGCGTCCCGGAGCACGCGGTAGCGCGCGTCCCGCGCGGCCGCCTCCGGACCACCGTCTCCGCCCACCTCCACGCGGACGACGAGCGGGTCCAGCCCGAGCCGCCCCGCCGTGCGTGCGGCCTCGGCCGCGATCTCGGCCGACCCCTCCTGCAGGCCGTGGTCGACCGTCAGCGCGGCGGCTCTCATCCCGCGCTTCGCGGCTTCGAACCCGGTGGCGGCGGCGAGGGCGAGGGAATCGGCCCCGCCCGAGACGGCGACCACGACCGTCGACCCTTCCGGGAGGTCGGCGAGCGCGGTGCGGACGGCGAGGCGGATCTCGGCGATGGCGGGGGCGAGGGACGGCATCCCTCCACGCTAGGGCACCGTCCCGATCCCGCGTTCCGGCCGGAACCGGGGCACGACCCCGATGCCGTGACCGATCGCCCTCCCGCAACGCACCCTTTCCGGTCTCCTCCATCGCGTCGTGCGGAGACGACGGCCGGAGTCGCATCCAGCGGCCCCCGAGTAGGCTGGTCGGCGGCATCCAACCGATCTTCCTGAGGAGCACACGCATGGGCGCACACGACGCCGTCATCGAGATCCCGCGCGGCAGCCGCGTGAAGTACGAGGTCGACCACGAGACCGGGCGAGTGCATCTCGACCGGGTGCTCTACACGACCTTCGGCTACCCGGCCGACTACGGCTACTTCGACAACACGCTCGGCGAGGACGGCGACCCGCTGGACGTGCTGGTGCTCCTCGACCACGCCATCTACCCCGGTGTCGTCGTCGAGGTCCGCCCCGTCGCCGTGCTCAAGATGAGCGACGAGGCCGGCGGCGACGACAAGCTCGTGGCCGTCCTCTCCAAGGACCCGCGCTGGGCCCACGTGCAGGACATCGACGATGTGCCCGAGTACACCAAGAAGGAGATCGCGCACTTCTTCGAGCACTACAAGGACCTCGAGCCGAACAAGTGGGTCAAGGTCGACGAGTGGGGGAACGCCGCCGAGGCGCAGCGCATCCTCGACGAGGCGATCACCCGCTTCGGCGAGCAGGGTCACTGACCTGCCCGGGACGCTGACCCGCCTGGGCCGGTCGGCGTCCCCGGGTCGCTGAGCCCGTCGAAGCGAAGACCCCCGGAGTCGCGGTGGCGACCGGGGGTCTTCTGCTGCCGAGGAAGCGTCAGACGGAGATGCCCTTGCCCGCCATGAACTCGATGGGGTTCGTGTAGCGGCCGTTGATGTAGACCTCGAAGTGCAGGTGGCAGCCGAACGAGCCGCCCGTGTTACCCGCGTATGCGATGACCTGCCCGGCGCGTACCCACTGGCCGTTCCGGACGGCGAACCCGCCGGGCTTGATGTGCGCGTAGCCGGTGGCGATACCACCGCCGTGCTGGATCCGGACGTAGTTGCCGTACCCGCCGTTGTAGAACGCCGCGTCCACGGTGCCGGAGTGCGCCGCGTAGATCGCCGCGCCGCAGCCGTTGGCGAGGTCCACTCCGTAGTGCCAGCTCGACGAGCACCCGTTGGCGTTGCACTGCTGGGAGCGTGGGCCGTAGCCGGAGCTGCGGTAACCGCCGTGTGGGCGCACCCAGCCGCCGTTGCCCGGCGTTCCACCGCCGCCGCTGTTGCCGCCGGCGTTGGCGGCGGCCTCGGCCGCTTCGCGGCGCTTGCGCTCCTTCTCGCGCTCCTCGACACCCTTCTGATACCCCGCGACAGTGGTCGCGGTGGTGTCCTTGAGCGCGGCGAGCTGTGCCTGCATCGTGGCGAGGTTCGCTGACTGCTCGTCGAGGGCCGCCTGCGCGGCATCGGCGGCCTGCTGGGCCGCGACCATCTTCTCCTCGGCGATCTGCTGCAAGCGGTCGCGCTCGTCCCGGGCGACGACGGCCTGGTCGCTGAGGGACTGCGCGGAGTTGCGCGCGGCGACGGCGTCGTCGTAGACCGTCTGGTTGTACTCGAGGAGCTTGTCCATCGAGCCGAGGCGGGCGAGGAGCTCGTCGGCGTTGCTCGCCGAGCCCGCGAAGAACAGTTCGAGCGAGGTGTCGTCGCCGCCGTTCCGGTAGAGCTGCGCGGCGACCTGTCCGGCCTTGCGCGCGGATTCGTCGGCGACGGCTGCCTGGGCGTCTGCCTTCTCCTGCAGCGCATCGGCCTCGGCGATCGCGGCGAAGTACGCCTGCTGGGCGTTGTAGAACTCGGTGGAGGCCACCTCGGCCGCGGCCTGCGTCTCGGAGACCTTCTGCGTGAGCGACTGGATCAGCCCCTCGATGCGTCGCACCTCCGCGGCCTTCGTCGCTTCGTTCTGCTTGGCCTTCTGCACGTCGTCCCAGCTCGGGTACGACGCGGCGTAGGCGGCAGACACCCCAGAGGAGATGCCGAAGGCGCTGAGCGCCACGACGCTCAGCGCGCCGAGTCCGAGAGCTCCGCGACGGCTGATGCCGTCCCGGAAGAGGGCACGGCGCTCCGCCGGGCTGGGCGCACACCCGCAATCCGCGGATGCCGCGAGCGCCGCATCCTGCGTGGTCCTGTCGTTCACACGGCCCCTTCCGCCGGTTTCACAGTTGCCACAGTAACAACAACTTTCACACCAGCACCAGCGCCCCCGTCCAGCATCGGAAAGGGTTCCGGCACGTCCATGGTCGCGCGCGAACACGCCCGGGGGAAGCGGGTATCGGCCTCGATTCGCGATTTGCCCGGATGATCCCTTATGCTTGAGCGTCGGCAAGGAAGTCCTCCGGGACTGACTCGGCCCCATCGTTTAGCGGCCTAGGACGCCGCCCTTTCACGGCGGTAGCACGGGTTCGAATCCCGTTGGGGTCACTCCATCCGATACAATTGAAAACACCAGTATGGCCCTGTAGCGCAGTTGGTTAGCGTGCCGCCCTGTCACGGCGGAGGTCGCGGGTTCAAGTCCCGTCAGGGTCGCTCCGTGCGATGAGCTCTTTCTTCGGAGAGGGCTCTTCGTCTAGGACGCGGCAGCACCATCGCCGCGCGGCTCTGTAGCTCAGTTGGTAGAGCGTTCGACTGAAAATCGAAAGGTCACCGGATCGATGCCGGTCGGAGCCACAAGGCTGATCATTACAATCAGCCCAGAAACCCTCGCGTAGCTTCTACATCGCGGGGGTTTTGCTTTGCCCTGGTGAGGGGCGGTTTCTACGGCTACCCGGTTGCCCTCTACGCTAGCGCCGCTAACCCGTTGCCCTCGCTCCCCCGGTCCCCTGAGCCTGTCGAGGGGTCGCGGCCGCCTACGCATACGTGGAGCTTGTGCCGGTTTTGTGCCGGTGAGTTGGCGATCACTCCCGATCGCCCCAACCATCAACTGCGGCGTTCCTGGCCGCCCGCTCCATCGATGTCGTCGCCACTGAGCGCCAAAGGCACGAGCCCCCGGGTCAAGTGACGTGCTTTCCGCCGCCACTGTATGTTGGCGAGGGACTTTGACGATCTGCTCGTCCTCTCGACACAGGTCCTCGAGCCACGCGTCGATCAGCTCAAACTGAACCGGCGCGAAGTCGAAGGCATCAATGCCAACATGAAACCCCGTGGGAGCTATGCGGCCCATAATCCCGGACGTGCGTGTGCCCGTGAAGCAGCGGCGTCCCATCCTCCGCTGGTCGATGTGCGCGGTGCCGTTCAACCCCGGTTGTGCCGCCGGAGTAAGGATAGTGCGAGGCCCTCAGCCGAGCCCCATGACGGCGTCCATCAATCACCTCAGGGAGGACCATCCACCCCGCATCCTCGTACAGCGACCGAAACCGTTCCACGGCGTGGTTCGACTGCGTCGCCGGCGACACGCGATCGTGGTTCCCAGGAGCCAGCAGGCGCTGGCCATTCAGTCGTGTTGTGAGGCCGGCGCTCTCCTCGATCGGCCCGAGCGCGAGATCCCCGAGATGCAGCACGACATGCTCCGGCCGCGCGAGGGCGTTCCACCGCTCAATCAGGACGGTGTTCATCTCTTCTACCGTGGTGAACGGGCGGCCGGCGAGTTCGCTGATACGTGCGTGGCTGAAGTGATGATCGCTGGTCATGAAATCGACGACGTCGAAGTCGAACATCGAGCTCAGGCCGTCTCCCACAGCCGTCACATCCCCTCCAGCCATCTTCATTCCTTCCAGCCCCGAGGCGAAGCTCTCACGTCCTCTACGCCCCGCGTTCGCGCGTTCCCCGACCGTCGATCCCAACAGAACTGCGTACAAGTCCCGAGCAACCTCCATCTGGCCCGGACTCTCAGTCCCGACAACTCCATGGTGCGGGTAGTCGATGACCGAAGCGGTAGGCTTCGGCCGCGCCGAGCGGCAGTGCATCGAACTCGTCCAGGATGGGAAACTGCAGCACCCACTCGTCTTCATAGGTGTCCGGCTCACCGACAAGACTGATCACTGATCGCAAACTTTGATGCTCCCGGGGCCATCGACAGCCTGATTGATCGATACCCATTCATCCGCGGTTGCACGTCGAGCTGCGCACCCCACCGCAGGATCCGCGTCGCCTGCTTCCCCACCTCGCGCTCGCCTCACGTGTTTGCGTAAGCTGATGCTGTGTACCGCTCTTTCCGCGTTGATGGCTTCCGCGGCCACCATTCGGCCGAGTTCGCAGACTTCGGTGTCGTGAACATCCTCACCGGCCTCAATGACGCCGGGAAGACGAGCATCCTCGAAGCGCTCTTCCTGCATTCGAGCGGACCGCTCGCTGGCGCTTTTGCAGTCCAAGCACTTCGACCTGGCAGACGACAGGATGAGATCGCAGTTACGCCGACCGGAATCGACGACCCCTGGGCGCCACTGTTCCATAACTTCAACGTTGATGGAGAGATCAAGCTCGACGCCACCACAAGCCGAGGCCCTCAGACAGTCACTCTCACGCAGGACAAGGGCACTGACGGGCAGGTTGCAGTCGGCAGCAAGCCCATCACGGACAACCAACAACCCCGAACGTCGATCACCGTCAGCGTCCAGACGGAGAAGACGCTCCTCCCAGAACACTTCCGCCAGTCCATGATCTTCCATACGTCATCGTCGGGAGCCACCACTAATGTCTCCCTCGAGTTCCGACTGGATCCGCCGCGCGGCGAGGCGCTGTGGAAAGCAGCAATCGTCAAACCCGGCGTTCTGGGCGCGGACCTAGCAGCGGTTTACTCCGAGATGCGCAAGCGCAGTGCGGGCGCGACTTTGCTCGAGGCCATCCAAAAGATCGACGATCGCATCTCTGGTATCGAAGTTCTCTCCGAGAACGGCCGCTCGCAGCTCCACGCCGAAGTTAATGGTCAGCTTATCCCCTTCGAGCTCCTCGGCGATGGGCCGAATGCGGTGGCACAGTACCTCGTGTCAATGTGGGCGGCGCGCGACGGCGTCCTCCTGATTGACGAGGTAGGAAGCGGCGTCCACTATTCCGTGCTTGAGACGATGTGGCGCTCGATATACCGAGCGGCCAAACGGCTAAATGTGCAGGTTTTTGCAACCAGCCACAGTCAGGAGGCGCTTGTCGCCGCCCATCAGGTCATCAATGACCGTCAGGACGGGCTCTCGGTCTACCGCATGCGCAGAAGCACGTCTCCCGAGGCATCGACCCGGGTCACCCGGTACGCCGGAGCGACGCTCGCGAGTGCTATCGAAGCTAACGCGGAGCTTCGTTGACGGTAAAGGAGACGCCGCAAGCCAGCGGAAAGCCGATCGTTTTCGACCGGCCTTGCGTCCTACTCGTCGAGGGCCCAGACGATCGCGCGTTCGCCGCTCGGCAGATCGAGGCGTTCGATTCCGGAGACCGGTGGCACGTGCACCACATGGAGGGCAACACTACTGACTGGACGGGGATGCTGGGCGTCATACTAAACAGCGACCCGTTCCAAGACTCCGGGTTCGCGATCGGGATTGTTCTCGATAGCGACCTGAATCCGGCGGCTGCGGCAGACAAGGCGAGAGGGTACTTGCGAAATGTCGGGCTATCGGTGCCTGCGAACCACGCTCAAGTGGCGAAGGGTGACATCCGTACCGGGTTCTTTCTCATGCCCAATGGCAAGGACAACGGGGCTCTAGAAGAACTGCTCCTCGACGGAGTCGACTCCGCTCGACGTGCTCTTGCCGAGTCGTACATCGAGAACGTATCCCAAGCCCTTGCTCCGCCTAAGAAACCTCGCAAAGCAGTCGTACAGGCGTACTTCGCTGGCCAGGTCGACCACGTCAAGTCGATTCCCGTAGCCGTCAGGAAGACCGAAGTGATCAACCCACACGCAACGGCTTTCGACTCTTTCCGAACATTCTTGAAGGACCTTTCCGACTAGCCACCGCGTGCCGGCTCTGTGCCGGTAGCTCCGCTGAAACCATCCTCAACCAGCCGCGACCAACCATGACGACTTCCGCGGAATCACGCGGCGAACGGCGACCAACGAGCACCGGCTGACCCGCGCAACCCAACTGAAAATCGAAAGGTCACCGGATCGATGCCGGTCGGAGCCACAAGGCTGATCATTACAATCAGCCCAGAAACCCTCGCGTAGCTTCTACATCGCGGGGGTTTTGCTTTGCCCGCAGTCCCCTGCGTCGACCGCATGGGGTAGCGCGTGAGTCACGAGGCTCACGAGGAACTTCCCCGGCTCCTCGAACATGCACAGGTGGGCGGAGTTCTCGAACCAGACGACGTGCTTCGCCGGGGCCGTCACGTTCTCGAGCCAGCGCGTGACAGGGCCCGTGGGCGTGGTCCAGTCGTGACGTCCGAGGAACTGGAGCATCGGCACGTCGAACGCCGTCCGATCGCGGGCGTCGAACCCGAGCAGAGCGGGCAGCACCTCGGGCATGGTCGCCTGTTGCCCGACGCCGATGAGGCTCAGGTCCGTGTCCGTGTAGTACGGAGACAGCTCCTGCGACTCGGTGAAGTACGCGAAGTCGGAGCGATACGCCGAGAGGCCTCCGTAGTACTGCGCCCACCGGCGACAGGTCACGATGCGTTCGACGGTCAACGGCTCCTCACCCGGGTACTCCCCGAGGGCCCGGAGCTGGGAGATCGCCAGGTCGTTCTGATCGGCCACGGCACTCCGCAGCGCGTGGCGGAAGCTCTCCTCCTCGTTCTCAGGCCCGGAGACGACCTGGCCGACGCCGACGTACGCCCACAACAGGTCGGGGCGTCGTTGGGCCAGGGTCACGCCGAGGACCGTCCCCCAGCTGTGCCCGAGCACCCCGACCTTCCGCACGCCGAGCTCCGCCTGGAGCCAGGCGATCAGCTCCACGAGGTCGTCGACATAGCGGTCGACGCTGAGGTCCGTGTCCGCGGAAACGGTGCCCGCCGACTTGCCACTCGCGCGCTGGTCGTAGTTGACGACCGTGAAGTAGTCCTCGACTCCGCGTTGCCAGACCCACGACGAGGGCAACGACGGCACGGCCGGGCTGCCGTGGCAGACGACCAGCACGGGGTTCGCGGTGCTGCGACCACGGATCGAGACGAACTGGGCGACGCCGCCGAGCTCGACGAACGCCGTCCGGTCGATCGCGTCGGGGTTGGGGATCCGGCAGAGATCCGCGATCACCGCTCGGCCGAGGTCCTCGCTCATGGCGGTCACTCTAGGAGGATCGCACATCCGGTCCGCTCCCCCGCGCCGCGAAGTCACTCCTGCGAGTGACGAGTGATACCTCCCTGTGCGGACGCCGTCGGACCCGACGGTGGGGAGAGTGGACCCATGACACGACGACGCATGCTTCTTCCCGTTGCCGGCCTTCTCCTCGGCGGCACCCTGCTGCTCGGCGGGTGCGCCGCTGTCGACGACTTGGTCCACGGACAGTCGACCCGAACGTTCGATGACGCCGACGCCTTCCGAACGGACGCCGCCGTCGAGGCGGAGTGGGTCCCGGCGGATGCCACCGCCCTCACCCTCCGGACGTCGACGGCCAAGGACGCCGACGACGCGGTGCTGCTGCTGAAGAGCGCCTCGACGATGCTCCCCGGCGCCTGCGTGGAGACGGAGCGGACGTCCGCCCCGTCGTGGGCTCTGGACGACGCCCCCTCCGCGTACGAGGCGAGCACCGTCTTCGCCTGCGGGAACTGGAGCGTCATTCCGGCCGAGGACGGTTGGTTCGGGTGGACGCCCAACTCCGACGAGGAACGAGCCGCGACCCTCGACTGAACGCGCTCCGCGGCGGCGGACCTGTGCAACACGCCGTCTAGAGGTCGTCGAGGGCTTCCCTGGCGGCCTCCAGGGCCTCGGCGGCGGTGTTCTTCTCGTCCGTCGCCGCCGCACGCCGCTGCTCCGCCGCGGGGAGGTCGCGCTCCACGCGCGCGGCCTCTTCGCGGAGCTTCTCGAGCTGGGCTTCCAGCGCGGCGATGCCCTCGGCCAGCTCCTCCGCGCGATCGCTCAGCGCCTGCACGGCCTCGTCCTCCTTGGCCAGGGCGCGTTCCGCCGCGGCGACGTCCTTCTCCGCGGCGGCGACTCGACGTTCCGCATCCCGGCGCTTCCGCCTCGCCTGGAGCTCGTCCGCCGGCGGCGCGGGCTGGGGCCGCAGCGTAGGGAGTGTCCCGGCGACGGCGTCGCGGATGTCCTCCGTCGACCCGGACGGCTCCAGCGCACGCACCAGCCGACCGGAGGCGACCGCAGCCGCGGCGTCCGGATCGAAGAACGCCGCGGAGATCGTCTGCTCCACCGCGTCCCGCGTCGCCGCCGTCACGCGTTCGCCCCGGGATCCGGCGAGATCGGCAGCGGTCTCGGCGAGACGTCGGGTCAGGGCGCGTCGTTCCCTGCTGAGCTTCGCCAGCGCCGCGGCATCCAGGTCTTCCTGAGCCTCGCGCAGCTCTGCGGCGAGGGTCAGTGCCTCCCCGAGCTGGGCCGCGCGCTCCTGGGCGAAGACGTTGACGACCCATGCGGCGACCGACGGCTTGCGCAGCGCCTTCACCTCCGCGGCGAGCGCACGATCCTCGATCTCCTTGGCGCGCGCGTTCCGCGTGGCGGTGAACTCCTCGGGCTGCCCGGCATAGAGCGCCACCGCGATGTCGTCGAGTGTCGGAGCGGCCATGCGCCCACGATACGCGGCGCCGCGACGCCCCGACGCGAGCCCTCTACTCGATGGCGAGGTAGTCCGCGGCGTCCGAGGCCACGAGGACCTTCGCTCCGAACCCGCCGCTGCCCGTGCCGGGGTAGAGATAGAGCTGCCCTGCCGCGGTCCGCCCGAGGATGTCGGCGCGGCCGTCACCGTTGTAGTCCACGCCGCCGGTCACCTCCGTGAACTCCTGCCATCCGGTACCCACCTGCCGGGACGTACGCAATCCGGACGCTCCGGTGTAGAGCATCAGCGCGCCCGTGCCGGTGATCGCCAGGATGTCGCCCCGGCCGTCCCCGTCGAAGTCCCCCGCCACGAGGTAGTGGAATCCCTCCCAGCCACCGCCGTAGGTCACGTGGGGTGTGCTGAAGCCGCCCGCTCCGTTGCCGCGGTAGACCGTGAGCACACCTGTCTCGGACACGCCGATGAGATCCTGCCGACCGTCGCCGGTGAAGTCGGCTCCGGAGGCGACGTGCCGCATGGTGTACCAGCCCGCGCCTGGGGTGGTCGCCGGCCGGAATCCGCCGACACCGTTCCCGGCGTAGAACTCCAGGACGCCGTCCGACCGGGCCACGAGGATGTCGGCGTTGCCGTCGCCGTTGAAGTCGCTGTGCGTGATGTGCCGCCGTGCGTTCCCCCAGTCGGCTCCGAAGAGGGTCGTGGGGTCGGCGAAACCCCCGCGGCCGTTGCCCGACCGCAGCCGCAGGTCACCGTTCCCTGCGACGACGAGAAGGTCGGCGTTGTCGTCTCCGGTGAAGTCGGCCGCGCTCACGCCAGCAGGGTCGCCGTTACCGAGTCCCGGGAAGAACAGCGGGATGGTCCCTCCGCGCGTGACGTTCGACAGGCACGTGAACCCCTGGTTGATCTGCGAGTAGACCTTGCCGTTCAGCCACACCTCGAAGTGCAGATGGTAGGCCGCGGAATTGCCGGTGTTGCCGACGACACCGATCTGCTGGCCGCGGAGCACCTTGGTGCCGGGGGCGTACCACCCGGGCGCCGCCATGTGGGCGTAGCGCGTGACATAGCCGCCGGGGTGCTGGACGTCGACGTAGTTGCCGTAGCCGCCATTCGCCGTGCGGCTCTTGACGACCCCGTCGTACGCCGCGAGGATCGGCGTCCCGCCGTTGCGGGAGATATCGATGCCGTCGTGCGCGCGGTAGTTGCCGAGGCAGCCATCGCCGACCTTCGACTGGATGTTGCCCGACGCGGGATAGACCATGTACCCGTCCGACGCGGCGACGGCGGGGCCGGCCGTGGTGACGGCAGGAGCCAGCGCGCCCAGCACGATCGCGAGCACGGCGACGATCCCGATGCGGCCAAGACGCAAGCGGGACGTGCGCTTCATCTCGAAGTTCTCTCTTGGTCGGTGGCCCCAGGGACGTGATGTCCTCCGCGGTCACCGTACCAAGCGCGCGCCCTTCGCGCCGCGAACGCCACTCCTGTCCGTCGGATCCCCGCCCGCCGGGGATCCGACGGCGCCGCACCGGTGTACCGTCGGCAGTGTCTGATCCCGTTCGCCTCGGAAGGCCGCTGCCCGTGGACACAGCCCTCACCCTGGTCCTCGTCGCGATCATCATCGGCCTCATCGTCGGGGCGGCCCTGTTGCGCGGTTGGGTGCGCCGGAGCGCATCGTCCGCCGGCGAACGCGCCGCCGGACGATACACAGCCGCCCGGATGGACGAGATCCTCGCCGACCTCGGCTCCACACTCGTGATCCATGGATCCCCGATCGCCGCGGCGGAGATCGTGCACGATGCCGTCGCCGGCCGGGCGAAGAGCTTCACTCCACTGGCGGACGGCACCCTGGGCATCCGCTTCGTCGAGCCGGACGACACGATCGCAGGGCTCGTTCCCGGCCCCGGGGGGACCCTGCTCCGTATCGAGACCTTCCGCGACTACCTCGGCTTCCCGCAGACCGCACCGCTGTGGCGGGAGCTGCGTGGGCTGGTGACGGCGAACGCCGCTGCCCGCGGGGTCACCGTGAGCGACGGGCCGGTCTCGGTCTTCGAGCGCGGCTCCCTGCTCGATGACCGCAACGCCCGGTGGTTTCGCCGACCCTGATCGCCGCCCGGCCGCCCCACGGATGGGGGTCACGATTCCCAGCCGACGCAATTAGGCTAGACGCGCGCCGCGCCCCCGCAGGGACTCGGAGGAGGACCCGGTCGCGGCGCACGCCGGGGGCCTCCTCCCCCGCGCGAGCGAACCCGTCCACGGAAACGAACACCGCTTCGTGTCGCGGACACGCCAGAAAGGCTTGAACCCATGAGCGATTCCTCGGGCACTCCCCGCGACGACGACCGGTCGCCGGATTTCTTCGATCAGCTGATCGAGACGACTCCGCGGGAGGCATCGTCCTCGTCCACGTCTGCGTTCACCATCGGCTTCCGCGGCTACGACAAGGGCGAAGTCGACGCCGCGCTGGCGTCGATGCGCGCCCAGCTCCAGCAGGCTGCCGATGAAGTGGCCGAGGCGAAGGCCCGGGAGGCCGAGTCCATCGAGGCGGTCAAGGCCGAGGAGCGCGAGGCGCGCGAGGCCCTCGAAGCCGAGCTCGCCGCCGCGAACGCCAAGGCGTCCGACGCGGAGCAGCAGGTGGCGACGCTGACGTCCGAGCTCGTCGACATGCCGCAGGCCGATGGCGAGGAGGCTCCCTCGCGTCAGCAGTTCGAGGCGATCCTGCGCGTGGCCGAGGAGCAGGCGAACGTGCTCATCCAGAACGCGGCGGTGCAGGCCGATCGACTGATGACCTCTGCCCGCGAGGAGGTGGCCGCGCAGCGCGCTGAGGCGGAGGCGGACGCCGAGCGCATCATCTCCCAGGCTCAGCGCGACGCCGACCAGGTGCGACTGAAGATGGAGACCGAGTACACGGCCCACGAGGCGCGCATCGAGCGCGAGGCGGCGCACGCCGCGGAGAAGGTCAGTCAGGCCTCCCAGGAGGCCACCGCCATCCGCACCGAGGCCGAGAAGGGTGCCGCCGCGCTCCGCTCGCTGGTCACGCGCGAGACCACCCAGCTGCGTGCGGACGCCGAGCGCGAGGTCCGTGAGATGAACGCCCGCGTGCTGGAGTTCGAGGAGACCCTCACCCGTCGTCAGGACGACGCGCAGCAGGAGTTCCTCGTCCTCCACAACCAGGCCGTCGCACACGCCGAGCGCATCACGACCGACGCGAACGAGCAGGTCACGGCCTCGCTCGAGCACGCGCAGCGCATCTCCGCGAAGGCAGACGGCTACGAGAAGCTCATGCGCTCGCAGGCGCAGGCGATCGAGGCCGACGCCCAGGTACGTGCCAGGGAGATCCTCGAGCGTGCCCGGGTGAAGTCGCAGAAGATCGTCGATGCGGTCACCGGCCACACATCCACCGTCCTCCGCGACGCCGAGGATCGCGCCCGTCAGCTGCGCTGGCAGCAGCAGCAGCTCACCAGCTTCATGGCCGAGGTGCGCGAGCTCATCCGTCCCGACGGCATCTTCAGCGACGACGGCCTTCCCACGGAGATCGCCGTCACCGAGGCCACGATCGAGGATGACGACGAGGCCGAGGACGATGTCGTCGTGGCGCCGGTCGAGACCTTCCGCGGCGACGAGGTCCTCGATGACGAGCTCGACGATGACCGCCCGCTGGAGAAGATCACGATCGACGTCGTCGAGACGGACGACTCTTCGAAGCGCTGATCCCGCGCGGATACGACGAAGGGGCGAGCAGGAGATCTACTCGCCCCTTCGTCGTATCCGGAGGTTCAGGCGCGGCGGAGCTGAGCGGCCGCCGGGCAGTCGAACGGGTCGCGTGCCGCCAGGCCCACCCGGTTCAGGTAGGCGATGACGATCGCGTATGACCGCCCGAGGCTCGTCTCGGTGTACGGGACGCCGTTCGCAGCGCAGTAGTCGCGCACGATCCCGCGCGCCTTCGACAGGTGCAGCCGCGACATGTTCGGGAACAGGTGGTGCTCGACCTGGTGGTTGAGGCCGCCCATCAGCCCCGTGACCCACCATCCGCCGCGGATGTTGCGCGACGTCCGCACCTGCTTCGAGAAGAAGTCGAGCTTGGCGTCCGGGGCGATGACCGGCATGCCCTTGTGATTGGGCGCGAAGGACGCGCCCATGTAGACGCCGAACACGGCGAGCTGTACGCCCAGGAATGCGAAGGCCATCCCGACCGGGAGCAGCAGGAACAGCGGCACGAGGAGGACGGCGAACCGGAGGGCGATGAGCCCGAGCTCTGTCCAGCGGCCCTTCACGTTCCTCCGCGTGAGGAGGTGCTTCAGGCCCAGGTAGTGCAGGTTGAGCCCCTCGAGCGTCAGGAGGGGGAAGAAGAGCCAGCCCTGCTTCCGCGTGATGAGCCGAACGATGCCGCGAGACTGTGCGGCATCCGCTTCCAGGAAGGAGACGGTGTCGACCTGGATGTCGGGATCCTTGCCGACCTGGTTCGGGTTGCCGTGGTGGCGGGTGTGCTTCGAGTCCCACCAGTGGTAGCTCATGCCGATGATGCCGGCGAGCACGCGAGCCAGCCGGAAGTTCGCCGGACCCGTGGAGAGGATCTGGCGGTGTGCCGCCTCATGGGCGAGGAAGGCGACCTGCGTGAAGATGATGCCCAACGCGGCGGCGATGAGGAGCTGGAACCAGCTGTCTCCGAGCAGCAGGAAACCGGCCACACAGCCGGCGAACGCGACGACCAGAGCCGCGCCGATGGCCGTGTAGAAAACAGGCGTGCGCTGCAGGAGCCCGGTCTCCTTCACGACCTGCTGGACGTCCCGGTAGGCCCGGGCGAGCGGGGGGAAGTCGGCGTTTCCCGCGTAGGTCTGGCGAACCGGTCCGAGAGTGGCGGTGGCGGACGGGGAGGATGTGGAAGAGATGATGCTCTCCTGTCGATCGGGAGCCCTCGAGCTGAAGAAGCCAAGGGCGGTTGCCGATCGCTGTGGCCACACTAACCCCGCCCGCATACGCGAGGCGGCATACGATTCAGGCTCGCGCCCGCCGCATCCGGCGGCGCGGCGCGCGCGGGAGAGCCGCCGACGCCGGCGCTCGTTTCGGCTCGTGGGCGTCGGCGAGCGCACGGAAGGCGTCGTCGAGCGCAGGGAAGGACCCGAGGTCGGTGCCGCGCTCATCGCGCAGTCGATGGGCGGACCCGTCGAACTCGACGAACCCGGCGAACTCGCCGTCACGCGTCGCGACGTGCACGTCGACGTCGGCCTGCTTCCAGGTGAGAGGGGTGGACGGAGGGACGGTGGTGGTAGTACTCATGCTGATGCTCATTGCTGTGGGGCGGGCGCGCTGTCGCGCTCCGCACATGGAGAGACCGAGGGCGGATCCCGCGCGCGTCGATGTGCGTGGTCCGTTGATGGCCCTGATCAGTGGCGACGAGGCGGCCGAGAGGGGGCGATACGCACACGTTGCACGATCAGCCTAGCAGACACACACCGCGGAAGCGAGAGCAGAGCGCAGGATGGGGGGACATCACTCCGCTCTGCGGCGCTGGCGCTCGAAGAGATCGGCGGGCAACGCTGGGCCGGGGCGATTGGGGGGATCGCTCGCGCAGCCATGAAGACGGCCGGCATGCAGGGGACATGGACGGCCGTAGCGCATCCAGTGGAACACGGAGCTTGTCACCTGTCAAGTTTTTCTCGGACGGCTGTCCAGATCCGTCGGAATGCCATAGCATAGCCCGCACCGATCCCGAAGGGGACGAGACCGGGGGCACACCATGACGACGGCGATCAAGCGGGCGGAGCGAGCAGGCGTGGACAAGTTCGCGCTCCGCCGGCGCGCACTGGCCGAAGCGGCACTGGAAGCGATCGCAGAGCGCGGATTCGCGCGGACCGGGCTCCGCGAGATCGCGCAGCACTCGGAACTGTCGCACGGTTCCCTGCACTACTACTTCACCGACAAGAACGACCTCATCGCGGAAGCGGTCCGGATCTCGAAGGGCGGACTCGGCGACCGCTACCTGGCGGTTCTGGACGAGGCGGAGACGGCGGACGATCTCGCGGCCGGCGTCGCTGATGAGCTCGCCCGCAGCGTCCGCGACGACGCCCGCCTGCACCGGCTCTGGTACGACCTTCGCAACCAATCCCTGTTCGAGCCGGGATTCGGCGACACGATCGCGGAGGTCGAGACCCAGGTGCAGGACGCGATCTGGCAGGTCGTCGAGCGTTACGCGGAGCTGTGCGGACGCCCCTGCCGCTTCACCCCGCTGTTCGCGTACGCGCTCACCGACGGCATGATCCATCACACGCTGATCCGGCATCTGCGTGGGGATCACGACGCCATCGCCCGCCTGCGCCGCGAATGTCTGGACCTGTTCGCCGCCAGCGTCTGACCACGGTGGTCAGGCGTCCGTCACGGTCGCGCCATGGGGAACCGGGGGACGGGCCACCAGCACCACCACGATCGCGACCATGACCGTCGCCGTCAGCGCCACCGGCACGGGCACGAAGGGGTCGAGCAGGACGAGGAGTGCGCCTGCCGGTATCACCGTGTTGACGACGCGGTCGGCGTTGTCCCGGATCGCGATCCACCAGACGCCGATGAGGAACACCGCGATCGGTACGGACACGGTGAAGGTGGCGGCCACGGGGGCGAGGTGGCTCTCCCCCGTCATCACGTCCAGCTCGACCTCGATACCGGCGGAGAAGGCAGCGGCAGCCGCGAACACGAAATAGTGGATATAGCCGTAGCGCAGGGAATGGCCGAGGGTCGTGATGGCGCGGTGGTGGGGCGGCCAGAAGTAGATCCACCACAACGCCGCCGTGACGATGAACGCCAGGGCGGAGATCGCGAGGAGGGGCCCCAGCACCTCCACTTCGTCGAGGGCGTCGATGATGGCGTTGGCGGAGGCGAGAAGGCTCTCGCCGAGCACGATGAGCGTGAACAGCCCGTAACGCTCGGTGATGTGGCGCGGATGCCACGGGGTCTGGTGCTTGCGCTCGGCGAACACCGGGACCCCGACCTCGATCAGCGCGAAGACGACGAACGCGACGAGTTGCACGGAGCCGGACGGGATCAGCAGGAAGAGGATCCACAGCACCTGCACGGCGGCGATGCCGAGGGCGTAGCGCCGCGCGACGGAACGGAGCGGGCCGCCGGAGCGGGAGGCGCGCAGCCACTGCGCCACCATCGCGACGCGCATCACGACGTAACCGATCACGGGCAGCGTGAAGTCTCCGTGTTCGAATGCCCGGGGGATTCCGGCGGCGAGGATGAGGACACCCGCCATCTGGACGAACGTGGCGATGCGGTACGGCCAGTCATCGGTGTCGAACGACGTCGCGAACCAGGTGAAGTTCATCCACGCCCACCAGATCGCGAAGAAGAGCATCGCGTAGGACGTGATCCCGTGGAGGAAGTCTCCCTCGCTGAGGGCGTGATGCAGTTGGGCAGAGGCGATGCTCACCGCCACGACGAAGACGAGGTCGAAGAAGAGCTCCAGCGGACTCGCCGCACGATGCGGCTGTCCCGGATCACGCGGGCCCATGGCACGCAGGTGGAGGCGAGGGCTCGAGGCGGGAGGCACGGTCACCGCGACAGACTAGCGCCGGCGGCAGCGGAGGCGCGGTATGCCGGAACTCGGATCTCGCGCATCTCGGGGTGGAGCTTCCGTCCGCTGCCGGGATCCGCTACAGTGTTGGACGTCTGCAGTGCCTGCTGCACCCCTCGTCGGTTGGGACGACGAGGAGGACCTTCGCGATGTGGGATCGCGGAGCACCAGCAGGACCCGAGGGGTCGGGACGCAGACGTGTCCGTGAACGTGGGGTTCACGGTCTGGGGAAAACTGGGGAAACGATGGCGCACTGGGGTTATCTGCGTACATTCACGGCTCAAGGGGCCTCGGCATGACTTCCGTCGAGGATGCTCTGAGCATCGCTCGTACGGGTTTCACGCCGATCACGGCTCCGCGAGCAACCGCGTCGGTGACGCCTGCGGCGAGCACGCCGCGCGTGTCGGCGACGCTCGAACGACGCCGTCAGTGGGAGCGTCGCTATCGGATGCGGCTGCGGATCACGGATGCGGCTGTCATCCTGATCGCGGTCGCGCTGACGGCGGCGGTCCAACTGATCACCGGCGTCACGGTGATCGAGGCCGTGCGCAACGCCGTATTGCTGAGCCTCGCCTGGTACCTGATGCTGTCGGCGCTCAACAGCCGAGCCGCCGCCATCTTCGGGTCCGGGGCCACCGAGTACCGCCGCGTCGCGCACGCCGCGGGACTCGCCTTCGGCCTCACCGCCATCGCGGGCGTGCTCCTGGAGTGGGAAGGGCTGCAGCCGCTGTTCTTCATCGCACTCCCGGTGGGCATGCTCGGTCTCCTCTTCGCTCGCTGGACCTGGCGCCGCTGGCTGCAGCGGCAGCGCCTCTCCGGACGATTCGCGTCGAGGACACTGGTGGTCGGCGCCACCGAGGACGTCGAATATGTGATCGACTCCCTGCAGAAGGGCGGGGAGAACGGCTATCACGTCGTGGGGACGACGTTGCTGGATCGCACGTCCGGCGCGCTCAGGATCGGGGAGAGCATCTATCCGGTCGTGGGCGATGTGGACACCGTCGCCGCGGCGGCGGCACAGCTCGGGGCGGACACCATCATCGTGGCGAGCCGCCCCGAGGGGTCCCCCGACTTCGTCAAGCAGCTCAGCTGGCAGCTCGAGGGCACCGCCGCCGAGCTCGTGCTCTCCAGCCGCCTGACCGATGTGGCGGGTCCGCGCATCTCTCTGCGGCAGGTCGACGGCCTCCCGCTGATCCAGGTGAAGATCCCGACCTATGAGGGCGGCGTGCATCTGCTGAAGCGCGCCCTGGATGTCGTGGTCGCCACCGTCGCGTTGATCCCGATCGCGGTGCTCACCCCCGTGCTCAGCGCGCTCATCAAGCTCGACTCCCCCGGACCGGTGTTCTTCTTCCAGGAGCGCGTCGGGCGGGACGGCCGAACCTTCAAGATGGTCAAGTTCCGTTCCATGCGGACCGACGCGGAGAAGCAGCTCGCGGCGCTCAAGGAGCACAACGAGGGCGCCGGCCTCCTCTTCAAGATGAAGGACGACCCGCGAGTGACGCGGGTCGGGAAGGTGCTGCGCAAGCTGTCGCTGGACGAGCTCCCGCAGTTCTGGAACGTGCTGATCGGCGACATGAGCGTCGTCGGTCCGCGTCCACCGCTGCCCAGCGAGGTCACGGCCTACGACGGCACCGTGTTCCGCCGTCTCTACATCAAGCCCGGTATCACGGGCCTGTGGCAGGTCTCGGGGCGCAGCGACCTGTCGTGGGACGAGAGCGTGCGGCTCGACCTGCGTTACGTGGAGAACTGGTCGGTCATGAACGATCTGCAGATCATGTGGCGCACCGCGAAGGTCATGGCGCAGCCCAGCGGGGCATACTGAGCGGATGAGCAATTCGACACCCCTCACGATCGCGATGGTGGGGACCCGCGGAGTGCCCGCCGCCTACGGCGGGTTCGAGACGGCCATCGAGGAGGTGGGTCGCCGCCTCGCGGAACGCGGTCACGACGTCGTCGTGTACACGCGCGGCTCCGAACACCGGGACAAGGAGTACCTCGGCATGCGCGTGGTACACCTGCCGGCGGTCCCGGTGAAGCAGGTCGAGACGCTCAGCCACACCGGCCTGTCGGCGCTGCACCTGCTCTTCCACCGTCGGCCCGACGCGACCTTCGTCTTCAACGCGGCGAACTCCCCGTTCCTGCCTCTGCTGCGGGTACGGCGAGCGCCCGTCGCCCTGCACATGGACGGTCTGGAGTGGCGTCGCTCGAAGTGGGGCCCCCGTGGCAAGGCCTATTACCGGTGGGCCGAGCAGTTCGGCGTCCGCACCGCGGATGCGCTCATCGCCGATGCTCCGGGCATCTCCGACTACTATCGCCACCAGTTCGACGTGCCGACGGAGCTCATCCGCTACGGCGCGCCGATCCTCGATGACCCGGCGGCGGACCGTCTGAACGAGATGGACCTCACTCCCGGCGGCTACCACCTCGTGGTGGCGCGCTTCGAGCCGGAGAACCACGTTCTCGAGATCGTCCGCGGGTACCGCGCGAGCGCCGCTCGGCTGCCCCTGGTCGTCGTAGGCTCCGCACCGTACTCCGCCGGATACACGCAGGAGATCCAGCAGGCCGCCGAGGCCGACCCGCGTATCCGCTTGGTAGGGGGCGTCTACGATCAAGACCTCCTCGACGCGCTCTACGCCCATGCCGCCACCTACCTGCACGGCCACTCCGTCGGCGGCACCAACCCGTCGCTCCTGCGCGCCATGGGAGCCGGCACGGCGGTCATCGGCTTCGACGTGCCGTTCAACCGCGAGGTGCTGGACGGGAACGGCTGGTTCTTCGCCGGCGCGGACGACGTCGCCAGGCACGTGACGGCGGCGGAAGCGGACCCCGCGCTCCGCGGCCTGCACGCCACTGCGGTCAAGGAGATCGCACGCACCCGCTTCCGCTGGGACGACGTGGCCGATGAGTACGAAGACCTCGCCCGCCGTCTCGCCGAGGGTTCCAGCATCCATGCCTCCGCTCGCCGCGCGCGTCGCCGGAGCACGGACTGGGCCCCAGCCCCCGCGGACGCCGCACGATGACCGCCACGGGGCACCGGAAGACGGTTCTGCTCGTGCATCCGGGTGCGGAGATGTTCGGCTCCGACCGCATGCTGCTGGAGAGCGCGATCGGGCTCGTCGAGGCCGGAGCCCGCGTCATCGTCGCGCTCCCCAGCACGGGCCTGCTCGTGCCGCCGCTCCGCGCCGCCGGAGCCGAGGTCGTCATCGTGCCGATGCTCGTCCTGCGCAAGGTCCTGCTCACGCCACGCGGACTGCCGCGTCTGTTCCGCGACATGTTCCGCGGCCTGGGCGCCGCGTGGCGGCTGATCGGGCGCGTCCGCCCGGACGCCGTGTACGTATCGACCATCATCATCCCGCAGTGGCCGCTCATCGCCCGGCTTCGCGGAACTCGCGCGATCAGCCACGTGCACGAAGCGGAGGCCTCCGGGAGCACGCTGGTGAACCGCCTCCTCTACGCCCCCCACCTCGCGTCCACCCGCGCGTTGGTGAACAGCCGATTCAGCCTCGAGACGATCCGGCGCGCTCTGCCGCCCCTGGCCGCTCGCACGCGCGTCGTCTTCAACGGCGTCGCGTCCCCGGAGCACCCGGCGCCTCCCCGCACCCGCATCGACGGTGCCCTGCGCGTGCTCTACGTCGGGCGCCTCTCGCCGCGGAAGGGCCCCGACCTGGTCATCGACGCCGCCGCTGCTCTTCAGGCAGCCGGCCGTCCCGTCGAGGTCACTCTGCTCGGCGCAGTCTTCGAAGGGTACGAGTGGTTCGAAGAGGAGCTCCGCGCTCGCGCCGCTCAGACCGGAGTACCCGTCCACTTCGCCGGTTTCCACGCCGACGTCTGGCCGTTCCTCGCCGACGCGGATGTGCTGATCGTGCCGTCGCGGGTGGACGAGCCGTTCGGGAACACCGCCGTCGAGGGCGTTCTCGCATTGCGCCCCGTCATCGCCAGCGACAGCAGCGGTCTGCGGGAGGCAGCGGGCGGGTATGCCACCGCGCAGCTCGTCACGCCCGACGATCCCGCTGCCATCGCGGCCGCGCTCGACAACGTCCGCGATCAGTGGGGCGAGCTCGTGGGAAACGTCGCCGAGAGCCGGGCGGAGGCCCAGCGCCGTCACGCCCCCGCGGTCTACCGCGCGGACATCACCGCCGGCGTCCTGGACTGACCGACCCGGCCCTCTGCTTCGGGACCTCCGCGGTCCGGCGCCCCTTCGGCGAGCCGACGTCAGACGGCTGCGGTGGAGCGATCGCCCGTGAGCCGAGCTCGGTGACGGACGATGTAGATCGAGAACGGGATCAACTGACAGACCAGAAGCGCGAAGGCGACGCCGAGGAGCGGCCCCGCGATGCCGAGGACCGGCGTGAGCACGAAAGCGAGAGTGATCCCCACGGCCGCCATGCTGAGGGTCGGAATCACCTGGAAGCGGATTCCCGGCTTGTCCATGATGAACATTCCGAGGGGGTAGACGGCGGCGGTGAGCATGATCATGAGGCCGAACGCGAAGATCGTCGTCGGGCGCACCTCCAGCTCCCCCTGGGTGATGAAGCCGAACAGCCAGGGGCCGACGAGCCACACGACGACCGTCGCCAGGGCCACCGCCACGGCGAACAGCGCGGAGAGGAGGAATGGTCCCCGACGCAGATCGCCCTGATGCCGCAACCGGGCGAAGTGGGGCCAGAGGGCGAGCCCGCCGGCCATCACGAGTCCGTTGAGCGCGAAGAAGACCTGCCCGGCCACACCGTATTCGGCGACGTCCGTCGGACCGCCGAGCTGAGCGATCACGTAACGCTGCGACCCGACGGCGATCGGATACGTCACCATCTGCGCCAGCATCGGCCAGCCGACGTCCATCACCCGGACGCCGGGGAACCGCCGTGGCCGGAGGACCATGCGTGCCGCCGCGGGGATCAGCGGCGACGTGGTGCGCGCCGTGATGAGCACGCCGAGCACCGACACGATGAACGAGGCGGCGAATGAGGCGATCGCGACATAGGAGTGGAGGTTGTCACCTCCGTACGTGAGCAGCAGCCAGACACCGGCCAGGGTCAGGGGGGAGATGAGCCCCTGCAACAGGATGACGATGTGGTTCTTGCGCTGGCCGAGCATGATCCGGGCCCAGATGCCCAGCGGAATCCCGAGGCAGAAGATCGTGACACAGAAGAACGCCGCCAACGACGCCCCCGGCTCTCCCCCGGCGTCGCCGAAGACGAACTCCCACGCGCCGGTGGCGAGCAGCACGGTGTTGACCGCCATCGCGGAGGTCGCGAAGATCAGCAGCACACGGCCGACCGATGTGAGCTGGTACCGCAGCTTCTCGTCCGTCCGGACATCGTCGCTCGTGGCCACCGCGTTCACGAGGACGGCGCCGCTGCCGAGGTCGGTGAACGTCAGCAGCGACGGGATGGTGGTGAGCAGGGTGTAGAGGGCGAAGCTGCCGACGCCCGCGTCTCCGATGATCATCCGGGTGGTGAGAACGCCGCACACCAGCGCGATGACCATCGTCAGCGCGCGGGCGCCGACAGCGAGAAGAGAACCCATACCTAGATCGTCACCGCGGGAGGGCCCCCAGGGTCGCGCTGCCACCGGGGAGTCGCGATACCGAAGCGACATCCGTCGGGACCGGGACCGCGATGGCTGCCTGGCGCTGCACCTGCGCGGGCAACAGCACGTACGCGCCGGTCACGACCGAGGCTCCCTGCACGAACTGCGACCGACGGTCCTGCCCGGTCGCGGCGGTGAACGCCGCGAGGGTGTCGGCAACGGCCGGGTCCCGCGAGACGGAGCCCTTCGACCACGCCGAGAACCACCGGGGCGTGCCGGGGGCCGTGCGGTGATACAGGTTGCCGTTCACGCTCGACACCATCTGCGCGCCGGTGAACGTGGTCGAGAAGTCCTGCACGCAGACGAGGCAGTTGCCCGCGCTCTCCGCCATCACGTTGTTGGACATCACGGTGTTGCGCACGATCCAGGGCGCCAGCGGCGCATTGCGGGTGCGCGGGTCGTGGCCTGCCGCGTTCGGATCGGAGGCACGGCGGGCGTCCTGACCGATGCTGACGTTGCGGTTCGCGTTGCCGACGAAGGTGTTGTTCCAGATCTTCACGTTGCCGGAGTTCAGGACGAACAACCCGAAGTCACCGTTGCGGGCGATGATGTTGTCGGCGACGACGGCACGCTCCGAGAGCTCGACGAGGACGCCGTGCCCGGCGTTCCCGATGACGTCATTGCCGGTGAACGCGATGTCGACGACCGACTCGTCGAACCAGGGCCCACGCCCGGCGTTGCCGGTGAAGGCGCTGTCGGCGACGGTGACACCGCGCGTCCGGGTGACCTTGAACGCACCGGACACCGGCGAGTGGTTGAAGTGCTCGGCGTTGTTGCCGACGGACAGCATCTGCTTCACCGTGAGCCCGTCGGCCTGGGAGGCGCCACCGCCGAGGAGGCCGTTGCCGACCAAGGAGACCCGCGTGAGCGTCGTGCGCGGCGCCCACGAGTAGAAGCCGGTCGTGGAGTTGTCGCGGATGGTGACGTCCGTGAGGGTGATGTCGTTGGCTGCTGCGACGACCGTGCCCATCTGCGGCACGCTGGTGGCGTACCGGCGGACGCCGATTCCGCGCACCTCGGATCCGGCGGAACGGATCGAGAGGGCCTGCGTGAGGACGCTGGCCTCCACGGTCTTGCCGGTCGGATCCGTACCGATCACGAGCCGCTTGGCGCGGTCGTCCACGTAGAAGGTACCGGCGACGACCTGGGCAGCGGACCCCACCTCGCGCAGTTGCACCCCCGCGACCCAGACCTGGTCCGGGTGCGCGGCCATCGGATGAGCCGGATCGACGAAGCGCCACTCCGGCTGGGTGTTGTCGGGCGCTCCCTTGGTGTACGTGGGGCTGGAGTCGAGAGCCGTGGTCCAGCCGTCCACCGTCCAGGTCTTCCCGGAGGCCTTCCACCCGGTGACGACCTTCGTACCGTCCATCCATACGGCCTCGTTCGGGGCCGGCTGAATCGTGACGCGCTTCTGCGCGGGGACGACGATCTCCTCGTGATAGCTACCGCCGCGGAGGACGATCGTGCCGCCGTTCGGCACGATCCTGAGGGCCGCCGCGATCGTCCGCACCGGGGCGGCCTTGGTGCCTGCCGCGCCGTCGGATCCTCCCGGCGACGCGTACACCGCCGTGGCCGGTGCCGGGTAGGAGAGCGAACCCGGTGCCGCCGCTCCCGGCTTCCCGCGGACGCCTGCCGGTGTCGCCGGCGGTGCGGGCGTCGTGGGCGGCGCCGGCGTCACCGGCGGAACCGGAGCCGGGTTCGGGGCGGGCGCCGGGTTCGGGGCCGGTGCCGGGTTCGGGGCCGGTGCCGGAGCAGGGGTCGGTGCCGGAGCGGCCGGAGGAACGGGCGCGGTGGCGAGGATGTCGTCGACCGCCAGCGGGACAGCCGCCTTCGCCCCCGCGGAGGTGTACAGCGCGAAGCCGTAGCCGCCCGCGGCGGTGATCCGGCTGGTGGACGAGTCGGCGTGGCTGACCTGCCACGCCGACGGTTCGGCGGCCCCGTTCACCCAGGCCTTCGCCGCGAGCGTCACCGGGCTCGTGCCCGTGACCTCCAGCGCGACGCGCAGCGACATGCCCTTCGTCACGGTCAGCGGGAGACGACGCTCACTCAGACTCTGCACGGTGGTGAGATCGGTCATCCGGACCACGGAGACGTAGGCGGAACCGTCGGGGTGCACGCGCAGCCGGACGCCGTACGAGTTCTTGCCCACGATTCGGACGGCCTGCGCGAGATACAGCGGGCCGCCGACGGGGAGAGCGGGTACGGCGACCGTGAAACGACTGCTCAGGTCCGCCGCGCTCACCCCGGCGACGGTCGCCCTCGCGGTGATCCCCGGCTTCCGGCTGGCGAGCAGGGCGCGACCGTTCGAGACGCTCGAAGGTCCCTCGACCACGCGCCAGGCGCCGGTCGATGATGCGCCCCACCCGGACGCCACGGTGCGGTTCATCGAGTCGGACAGGAGTGGCGCCGCGGCCGGGGCCGCGGGGACGGTGGTCGCGGAACCGGCGGTGGCTGCAGCCACGGGACCGGCGACGAGGGTACCGGAGAGGGCGACGATGGCGCCGAGCGACGCGGCGAGGAACCGACGGTGCCGGCGCGGCGCGCCGTGCGGTGTCGAGAAGGGACGAGCGGGGAACGGAAAGGACACGATGTCACCGTTTCTGGGGCGTTCTGCACGGTCACCCGCACTTCGCCGCAGTTTCAACCCCGGCGACAAAGAGCGAGCCCCCCTCGCAACCCATGAAGAATAACCGCCCGTCTGGGTGAAGGCAAACGGTGCGACGACCTCAGCCAATATGCTGCGTGCCCGCGCGGTGACCCACCGGCACGGCGCACAGCTCGCTCATTCGCTGTAGTACTCGCTGCGATGCCGGTCCGGCCGCGCGCGGTTGAGGACGGTGCCGAGGATGCGCGCACCACCGGATTCCAGCGACTTGATGCTCTTCGTCAACGCTGCGCGCCGGGTCTTCGTCGCGTCCACGACGAGGATCACGCCGTCGGTCTGCGTGGCGAAGAGGTTGGCATCCGCGACGCTCAGGGTCGGCGGCGAGTCGATCACGACGTAGTCGTACTCCGCGGCGGCGAAGTCGAGCAGCTGCGTCATGCGGGCCGACGTGAGCAGTTCCGCCGGGTTCGGCGGGATCGTGCCGGCGGGCAGGATGTCGAGCGTGGTGTCGGCGACGCGGTGCTTGGCGACCTCGAACCCCACCTCGTCCAGCAGCACGCTCGTGAGACCGACCGAACCGTCGATACCGGCGTGCTCGTGAGCCCGCGGTCGCCGCATGTCGGCGTCGATCAGGAGAACGGAGTTGCGCAGGGCGGCGAGGGTCATGGCGAGGTTCACCGAGACGGTGGACTTGCCCTCCGCGGGCATGCCCGACGTCACCAGCAGCACCTTCACGCGGGAGGAGACGTTCGCGTACGCGAGCGCGGAGCGGATGCGGCGGAACTCCTCCGAGGTGTGACCGAGGGGTTCCTGGGCCACCGCGATGCCGCGTTCCGCGAGCAGCGGCGACTTCGAGACCACTCCGAGCACGGGGTCGCCACCGGCCTGGGTCAGCGCCTCCTCGTTGCGAACGCGCGTGTCCAGGACGCCGATGAGCACGGCGGCCGCGAGACCGAGAACTCCCCCGAGGAAGCCTCCGAGAAGCGCGTCCCTCGGCTTGCTCGGCGTGAACTGGAACTCGGGCACGACGGCGTCGTCGATCACCTCCGCGGTGATCGTCGACTCCCCCTGCGGATCCTTCGGCGCAACGTCCTTGACGGCGACGATGAGCTGCTCGGCGACGGCATTCGCCAGGGCGGCGGCGGCCTCCGCATCATCCTGGATTCCGGTGACCCGCAGGGTCACGGTGCTCTGCGGGATCGCGACCTCGATATCCCTGGCGAGCGCTCGGGGCGTGGTGTCGAGATCCAGCTCCTCGATCACCGGTTCGAGAACCCGCGAGCTCGTCGCGAGCTGAGCGAAGGAGAGCATCTGGCTCTGGGTGTACACCGAGCCCTGGTTGAGATCCGAGGCGCTCGTGCCCTGGTTGAGCGCGAAGTAGAGCGAGGTCGTCGCCTGGAAAAGCGGCGTCTGCAACGACGCGTAGCCGTACGAGCCCGCCGCGCCCACGACGCCGCACAACACGATCAACCACCAGAACTTGCGCAGCGAGCCTGCGATCATACGCAGACTGACCCGGCTCTCGCCCATGACTCCCCATTCCCCCTGAGGTCTCGATTCTAGAGGAGCCATCTGCACGGCACCCTCACGTCTGCCCGGCCTGCGGAGCGGCTCGAGCCGCCAGCCTCGGAGACGACGCCGTCGGCACCTCGCGGAGGAACGCGTCCTCCCCCGGCGCCGACCGCGCACCCGCATCCCTGGCCCAGGTGATCGCCAGCCCCACGCAGAACCAGAGGAACATGCTGTACTGCGTGATGAGCGCCACCACGACCAGACTCGGGAGCTGGCCGACGACGGCGAGGGCGGCGGGACTTCTGGTCGACCGCCGCACCGCCATCAGCGCGGCGCAGACGACGGCCGCCATGATGAGCAGCGTCGGCACGTACCCGTACCGCAGGAGCGTGAGCACCAGCGCGTTGTCCACCGAGCGGGCGAAGTAGCCGAGGTAGTAGTCGCCGGAGACGAGGGAATGCCAGTCACCCGGGTTGCCGAACACCTGCACCTGCTCCAGGAGCACGAGCAGATCGGTCCGGTAGTCGGCGCTTCCCCCCGCCTCGTCACCCGCCGCTCCGAAGACGGAATCGATGATCGGGATCACGATGGCCGCCCCGATGACTCCCGCGACCGCGACCGTCACCCGGAACCTCGTCGAGACGCCGACGATGAGGAAGGTGGACAGCACAAGCGTGAGCACGAGCGTCAACAGCCCGGCCCTGCTGAAGGTGAGCACCGTCGCGATCGCGATGACCACCACTCCCGTGATCTTCGGGAACAGTCGCCACCTGGTCGCGACCACGAAAGCCGAGGACATCGCCAGGGCCGCGCCCAGGGCGATCGAGTGGCCGTACGCGCCCTCCGCACGGAGGACACCGCCGCGCTCCTGCAACGGGCTCCACGTCTCGTAGACGACGCCGGAACCGGGGATCAGGACGAACGGATTGAACGAGGTCACGAACTCCACGACGGCGAGCGCCGCCGCGACGATCGCCACCACGGCGATGGTCGACGTCACCCATTCCGGAGTCACACGGGCGAGGACCACCCGACCCCAGATGTAGGGGATGACCCACTCCAGCAGCGACGCCACGAGGGAGGCGAGGTCGACCGTGCCGAAGCCGTACAGGCCGACGACGAGGAGGACGAACACCGCGACCCAGGCGTCGGCCGCGCGCAGGGGCACCACGGACCAGTTGACGATGATCAGCAGCGCCGTCAGCAGGGTGATCGCCGCCCAGTAGAAGCCGACGTTCACCCCCACCCAGAGCGGGACGAAGAACAGCACGCAGGCCCACACCACGAAGGCGGTGCGCGGGAGCAGACGGAGCCCGAACACGACGATGGCCACTGCCGCGATTCCGCCGATGGCGAGGAGCGCGATCGGTACAGCAGTGGCCATGCGTCAGGATCTTACTGCGGTGCGGTGACGCGGAACGAATCGAACGACACGCCCAGCGGCGCGGTCGCGCTGCCGGAACGGTTGCCGCTCAGACCGACCGCGCCCGCCCCCAGCGGCGTCGCGTCCGTCGTGGTGAGCTGCCAGGTCGCCGGCTTCGTCGTCCCCGTCGGCCAGACCTTGGCGGACACGGTCGCCGACGTCGTCCCCGTCACGGACACCTCGAGGCTGTACGACGTGTTCGCGGCCCAGACGAGCCCGGGCACGGTCTGTGTGCGCAGCACGGTCCCCTCCCGGTGCACGACCAGCCAGACCGTGCCGTCGGGTCGCAGCCAGGCACGGACGAAGTACTTCCCCGCCGCCGACTGTCGGGCGATCACACCGATGTAGGCGCCACCCGCCGCCGGGGCCTGGTCGACGCGGAACTGCGTCTCCAGCAGCGCATCCGCGACGGACGTCGTGTTCAGCGTCGCGTGGCGGGTGTCTCCGGCGATGAGATTCAGCTTCGCCTGGCCGTCGGCGACCGTCGCCGCCGCTTGCGAGCCGCCGGCGATGGTCCATGCCCCGCCGACCGTCGCCGTGCCCCAGCCGGGACCGGCCGTGCGGTCGAAGGCGTCGTCCGCGACGGGGGCCGGCTCCGGCTCCGGCTCGGGCTCCGGCTCGGGGTCGACCGGCGGCGCCGTCACGGTCACCGGCTTGCTGGTGGTGTGCGTGGCGCCCTTGTCGTCCTTCACGGTGAGCGTCACGGTGTACGTCCCCGCCGCCGCGTAGGTGTGCGAGCTGGTCGCACCCGTGCCCGTCGTGTTGTCCCCGAAGTTCCAGGCGTACGACGCGACGGTGCCGTCGGAGTCGGTGGATGCGCTACCGTCCACCGCGACCGTCAGGTTCGTCGCAGTGGCGGTGAACGCGGCGGTCGGAGCGACGTTCGCGGGCTCCGGCTCCGGCTGCGGCTCGGGCTCGGGGGCCGGAGCGCCGAGGTTCTTCAGCGTGAAGTCGTCGAAGCTGGCGAGGTTGGTGCCGGTCGCGCTGCCGGCCCGGTAGGAGAACACCGTGGGAGCACCGGCGACCTGGAGGGCCGGGGTCGCGTCCGTCGTGGTGAGCTGCCAGTTCGCGGGCTCCGCCGCCCCGGCCGTCCACAGCTTGGCCCGGATGGTCGTGGTCGAGGACCCCGTCGTCTCCATCAGGAGCGTGAACGAGCTGCCCGCGCTCCAGGTGAGTCCGGAGACGGCGGTGCTGGCGATCGCAGTGCCGTTGCGGTGGATCACGAGCCAGGTCGTCCCGTCGGCGCGGTGCCAGGCGAGTGCCCGGTAGCCGGAGGATCCGGAGCGCCGCGCGCCCAGCCCCTCGTAGGCGACGCCGGTCGACGGTCCGGAGGCGAGGGTGTACGTGATGCGTGCGGAGGAGTCGAGGACCGACGTGCCCTGCAGCAGCATCTCCCTCGTCTCGCCCGGCGTCAGGTTCACCTTGCCCACGCCGTCACCCACGGAGAGCACCGCAGCGGACCCGCTCATCGGGGCCCACGTGCCGCCCTTGTCCGCCGCACCCCACCCGCTGGAGACGACGCGGCCGAACGCATCGGACGCGGCGAACACCTGCGCGGTCAGGGTCACGGTCTTCGTGAGGGTGGAGGACGCGCCGAGGCTGTCCGTCACGGTGAGGGTGATGTCCTTCGCGCCGGCCTGCGCATACGTGTGCGCGGCCGTGGCCCCGGAGCCGGCGGCAGAACCGTCGCCCCAGTTCCACGAGTAGGTCAGCGTGGCTCCGTCGGACGCGCTCGAACCCGCGGCCGAGACGTCGACGTTCAGCCCGGAGGCGGTCGCGGTGAAGGCGGCGACCGGATCGGCGTGCGTCGTCACCACCTGGCGGGTGGTCGACGAGCTGCCCCCGCGGTCGTCGGTGACGGTCAGCGTCACGGTGCGGGTACCCGCCGTGGCGTAGACGTGCGTCGCGACCTGACCGGTCGAGGTCGTGCCGTCCCCCCAGTTCCAGGCGTACGTCGCGATGGATCCGTCGGAGTCGGAGGAGGCGGACGCGTCGGCCGACACCGAGAGTCCGTTCGCGGTCGTCTCGAAGGACGCCGTCGGAAGGACGTTCGGCGCCTGCACCACGACCTGCTTCTCCACCGAGGTCGCGAGTCCGTTGCTGTCGGTCACCGTCAGCGTGACGGTGTACGTGCCGGACTCCTCGTACGTGTGGCTCGTCGTCTTGCCGGTCTCCGTCGGCGAGTCGTCACCGAAGTCCCACCGGTATCCGGCGATGGTGGCCGACCCCGCCGGTGCCGAGGCTCCTGCGTCGAACGCGACGGCGAGGTCGGCGGGCGTGGCGGTGAAGTCGGCGGTCGGAGCCTGGAAGCCCTTGCCGATGCCGTAGTGCGTCTTCACCTGCGTGGGCGTGAGGGCGAACGGGTAGACCGCCACCTCGTCCAGCGACCCCTTGAAGTACTTGGAGCTCGGTGCGGACGGCCATCCGGAGAGATTGTCGCCACCGATACGCCAATATCCTGTGTAGTTCTCCGCCGTGGTCGCCCCGTTCAGGGACGACACGAGCTGCCCGTCGACATAGAGCTTCATTCCGTCAGCGCTCTGCGTCGCGACGGCGTGATGCCAGGCGTTGTCGTTCAGAGCGGTGTCGTTCTGCACCGTCTGCGTGCTGCCGTTGTACGTGCCGAAGACCAGTCGCCCGTTGTTCGTCATGTAGAGATGACGGTCATAGCTCGTCGAGTCGCCCGACAGCGCGGAGCCGTACCCCATGAGCTTCCCGCCGCTGTTCGTGTTGGTCTTGAACCACAGCTCGGTGGAGAACTCCGTGGGTGCGGCGATCTTGCTGCCCGAGGCCACCCGGCCGGAGCTCGTGCCGGTGAAGGTCGAGGCACCGGTCGCCGTGTTCTCCACGCCGGAGGTCGATGCGGTCACTCCCGAGCCGAAGACCGGAGTGTTCGACCCGGCCCAGTCCTGCGCGGCGGAGCCGAGCGGGTAGTAGAGCTGCGGTCCGTCCGCGGTGACGGCGTCGACATAGGTCGAGACGGCCCCCTCCGTGACGGTCGCACTCATCGCCTGGCTGGACACGGTGTTGCCCGCGCTGTCCTTCGCGACGACGGTGTACTCCTGCGTCGAGCCGGGCGCAGCCGTCTTGTCCTCGAGGTTCACCGAGGGGCGGTCCCACCAGGTGCCTCGGGCCGTGGTCGTGGCGACCGGAGCGGCGGTCCCCTTGCGGCGCAGCTCGTACGTGAGCGTCAGGTCGTCGCGGTCCCAGTTCGCCGGGATCGACACCCGGACACGCCCGGGGATGAAGGACTGCGCTGTGCCGGTCCAGTTCGCTCCGGACAGGCGAGGGCCGTCCTTCGCCCCGCCGGGCGGGTTGGTGGAGAACCGGACGAGTCCCTCGAAGCGTCCGTTGTTCACGGAGCGGAACTCGCCTCCGATCGAGATCATGTTCCCGACCCCGGTGATGGACAGACCGGCCTGTCCCATGCCCGTCGTCACGCCAACGGCCCAGTCGGGCGTCCAGGCGTACGCCGACGGCGCGGGCGTGCCGGCCCAGTTCTTGTACGTGCCTCCCGCTGCGGGCTGGTTCCCCAGCAGGCCACGGGCATCCGCTGTGTACGCCTCCGAATAGCGGTGCGTACGCGGGTTCTGCTCCGGGTGCATGCCCATCGTGCTGCAGGCGTGGGTGTGGCTGGTGGTGTACACCGTCTTGCCGGTCGAGTAGACGCCGTAGTGGTCACCGAGGCAGTCTGCGATCCAGCGGACCTGGCCGCTGCCGGCCTCGGCTGCGAAGGTGCCCTCGAGGTTACCCGTGGCCGCATCCGCGTAGACCCAGCCGGTTCCGTACACGGCGTTGGCGTCGGCTGCGAGGCCGAAGATTCCTGCCTTGCCCGAGTTCGACCCGGTGTTCGAGCCGTTCTTCACGGTCTGCGGCAGCGCCCAACCGCTGTCGACCGCGCCGGTCGTCTTGTCGAGGGCGACGGTGCCGCGCATCGTCAGGTCGCCGTTGACCTGCGAGAAGCGGCCAGCGGCGATGACGTTCTGACCCGCGGGGTCCATCACCATGGCGTCGACCTGAAGGTCGCTCTGCGGTGCCCAACTGAGCAGCGCGCCGTTCGTGGCCGAGAACGCGGCGAGGTTCTTTCGCGGCGTCGCGTTGCCCTGGGTGAACAGGCCGCCCACGTAGACGCTCGATCCGGAGGTGGCCAGCGCGTACACGCCGCTGCCACCGATCGAGGGCGAGAAACCGGGCACGAGCTGGCCTGTCGCGGCGTCCAGCGCCGCGAAGTTCCAGCGGGTCTGGCCGTTGACGGAATTGAACGACCCGCCGATGTAGATGCGGCTTCCGTCCGGCGAGGCGGCGACGGCCTTGATGACGCCGTTGACCTGCGGCGCGAACGGCAGCAGCTGGCCCGTGTTGATGTCATAGGCGAGGACGTTCGACCGCGCAGTGAGGCTGGTGCCGGGAGCGGCGAGCGGCGCACGGGCGTTGTCGAACTTCCCGACCGCATACACCGTCGACCCGATCGTCGTCTGGGACCAGACGTAGCCGTTGTCGATCTGCACGGTCGGAATCGGATCGGACGTCACGACGTCATCGTTCCGCTGCAGCAGCGGCGGCGGCGTCGACGGCGTGTCGGCCGCCGCGGCCCCCGTCGCCCCCAGCGTGGTCATGCCCGTGATCAGCAGCGCCGCCGTCACGACCGATGCGAGTGCGCTCCGCGCCCGCCTCCCAATGGATGTCTTACCCATGTTGCTCCCCAGCCCCAGATTTCTTCTTCGAAAATGTCACGTACGAGACGCGGTGGTATCTCTCGCGCCCGCGGCTCAGGAGAGCTCGCCCGCGAAGGTCGCCACCGGCTCGCCGGCGGCGTAGTTCACGCTGATCTTCACGGCGCGGCCCTCGATGGGGTCGAGCATGAAGACGTAGGTTCCGGTGGCCTCGTCGCCCGCGGCCAGCTCCCCGCGGAGCGGCTCGTTCGGTCCGGCGGTGGTGGCGACGCCGACGTCGCCGTCATCGGTGACGAGGCTAACGACGGCCGAGTCGACGCTCTGCGTCCGCTTCGAGTCGTTGGCCACCTTCACGGTCACCACGACGGCGGAGCCGGCGTACTCGCCGGGCGTCTGCGGCGTGATCTCGGTCGTCGAGATGTCGTCGACCGTCACGACCATGTCGGTGGAGAGCGCGATCTCCGCGTCCAGCGCACCGCTCTCCTCGGTCAGCGCAGGGGCCTCGGTCGGCCCTTCCGCGTCAGGATCGGCGGGCGGCGTCCAATCGGTCGTGCTGGTGCCCTCGGGTGCCGGCGACGCCGACGTGTCCGGAGCCGCCGTGCACCCGGCGAGCAGAACCGCGAACGCCACGACGGGCGCGATGAAAAGCGCGCGTCGAGCGCGCGAAGAGCCGTCCCCAGAACGGCATGCTGAAACAGTGAACACTGCAGCTCCCCAGAACCCAGATTCCCCAGCCGAAGCCCCCTCGGCTCCGGTTCCCCCCAACCGTGCGAAACACGGCGTCGGCTAATCGTAGTGCGCCCCGTGGAAATCCACAACCCTTCGGGTCAGGAGGAGCGCCGGCGGTGTTCCCCGATCTGCGTCACGATGGCATCCACGGCCTGCTCGACCTCGCGGATCGTCTCGGCGTGTCCCCGGCTTCCGTGCCGATCGGCGATGGAGGTCGGGTCTGCGACGGAACGGCTCCCGAAGAGCCGCCGGACCCCCCGTCCGCGGCGCGCTGTGCCTCCGAGGGGCACCGCGCGGGTGCGGGCACGGTCGAGGTACGCCACGTAGCCCGCCACGGGATCGGAGCCGCCGGGACGGAAGCCGGCTCCGAGATGCGCGGCCTCGCGGAGTGTGAACATCCGATCGCGGAACTCGGGGGCCGACCGCACCAGCTCGCCCCGGATGTCCTTCGACGCGGTCAGGACGAGGGAGGCGCCCGCGAGGAGCTCCGGCGAGACGACACGCGCTCGATGCGCCTTCGCCTCCTCCTGCCAGTCGTCCTCCGAGTGCCGTCCGGCGACCTCCGTGCAGATCGGGTCGCCCTCGTGGGCGCGCACGCCGGCGCTGTGGACGGCGATGGCGGAGCCCGCTCCCAGCCCGCGCCGCAGGGTCAGCTCGGCCAGCGGTGACCGACAGACGTTGGCGGCGCACACGACGAGGATCGACTCTCCGGTCATGTCGGGTCCCCCAGCCTTCCGATCTCGCGGAACCACTTCACCGCGGCGAGCGCGAGGAACAGGACCGCTGCGGCGCACAGCAGGGTGTAGGCGACCAGGAATCCCGGCGTCCAGCCCCACAGGACGAAGACGAGGCAGACCAGACCGAAGTCCGTCGGTAGGAGCACCAGCGAACGCGTGAGCGTCCCGCCGCCGCGCTCGTGCGTGGACGCCACGGCATGCTTGCCCTTGAGCAGATCGTTCAGGAGCATGCCGGAGAAGGTCGTCGAGGCGACGATGCTGAACAGGATCGGAATGAGCAGCAGCGCCGGCGTCTCCGGCAGCACCCGGTACAGACCGACGACCACGGCGAGGTGCAGCGAAGCGATCTTGAGCGTGTCGATGAAGTGGTCCAGCCACTCGCCCTGAGGGCTCCCTCCGCCACGAAGACGGGCGACCTGTCCATCCGCCGAGTCCCAGGCGTACCCGAGGACGAGCAGGAGCGCGATCAGCAGCCCCAGCGGTACGGTCACCGGCGCGAAGGCGATGAGGCCGATCGCCGCGAAGGAATGGACGGCGCTGATGATCGACACCTGGTTCGGCGTGAGCCCGAGCCGGAATGCCACGGCGGCGAGGACCCGGCCGAGCCGACGGTTGACGTACACCGAGTAGGCGGGGGCACCGCGCGCGTGCCCCTTCTGCGCTTTCGCGAGCTGTCGATAGGCGTCTACGACCACGTGCTCTCCTTACGATCCGGCCGCGGGGTCCGTGCGATCCGGCGGGCCTCGCGCACACCGCGGAGGTACGCGCGGAGCGGAGCGGCGGAGTGCAGCAACTGCCGCCGTCCGCCGCGGAGGATCACCTCCCGCGCAGTGCGGGGTATCGACCGGCGCCAGCGGCGCACGGCCTCGTCGTCGAGGTGACGGACCGCGAACAGCATCCGATTGCGGATGTTGTAGTAGTAGTACCCCTCCGACTTGGCGCGGGACAGCTCCGGGTCGGCGCGCTGGGTACCCCCCTCGTCGTGCACCGCCCTCGCGTCCTCGACGAGCGCGAGGGCTCCCCCGGCCGACACGACGCGACGCGAGAAGTCGACGTCCTCCCAGTACAGGAAGTACTCGTCGTCGAATCCCCCGGCGAGCTCCCACACCTCGCGGGTGATCCAGAGGCAGGCACCGCTCAGCCACGGCTCGTAGGGCCGCGTGTCCTCCGCCCGACGCTTCCGGCGCGCACGCATGGTGCCGTCGTCCAGCAGGAGGTCGATCCCCGCGAACCAAGTCCGTCCGTCGGAGTCGGTGATGACCGGCGACGCCAGCGTCGTCCGCGACCCGGCGGTGATCTCGGCCAGGCGAGACAGCGAGGTCCGGTCGATGTGGGCGTCCGGGTTGATCACGAGGACGTCGGTTGCCCCCTCGGCGAGCGCCCCGGCCACCCCGATGTTGACCCCCGCCGCCGAATCCGGTGTTCGTCTGGGGAGGCGATCAGGGTCCAGCCGTGTGCCCGGGCGACGGTCGCGGCGGCCTCGCGCTCACCCGCGCCCGCCCAGTTGTCGACGACGATGACCAGCGCATCCTCGTCGATCGCGCGGGCCTCCCGCTCCACGACCGCCAGGTTGCGTTCGAGCAGCCGCGCCGAAGCGTAGTTCACGACGACGACGGCCAGCCGTCCGTGCACGATTGACACGCGATCCTCCCCCCGGATCCGCCTCACGGACCACTTCGGGTCGCCGGTCGAAATCCCCAGAGTCGCGACCGGCGTCGACTCCCAGGACACCGACTATACGCCAGAGCCGGTTCGGCGCACCCGGCGTTCACGGTACGATGAGCCGGCGCGGGGACACAGGCGCACGACTGCCATGGGGATGAGGCGGATGACGAGGGGACCGGAGACGGGCGACGCGATCGCCGTGACGATCGGCGTGCCGACCTACCGGAGGCCGGAACTGCTGGCGGCGCTGCTCCGTGCGCTCCCGGACCGGATCGCGGAGTGCGCGGACCTCGGCGTGGACGTGGATGTCCTCGTCGTCGACAACGACCCGGCAGGTTCCGCCCGAGAGGTGATCGCCGCCGCCCCGCTGCCGGTCCGGTACGTCGTCGAGCCGACGCCGGGGATCGTCGCCGCTCGCAACCGCCTGCTGGACGAATGCGGCGAGCGCGAGCTGCTCGCCTTCATCGACGACGACGAAGTCCCCCGGGCCGGCTGGCTGTCCGCGCTGATCACCACGTGGCGCACTTTCGACGCGGATGCCGTCATGGGCCGCGTGATCTCCGTGTTCGACGACGACGTCGATCCCTGGCTTCTCGCCTCGGGCACCTTCCGCCGTCCGCCGCGGCCCACCGGCACCGTGCTGCCGGTGGCCGCGGCGGGGAACCTCCTCCTCGATCTGCGGTCCGTGCGCGGGTTCGGCGTGCGCTTCGATCCGTCGCTCGGGCTCGGCGGAGGCGAGGACACCCTGTTCACGCGCGAGCTCGTCGCGCGCGGTGCGCGCATCGTCTGGTGCAACGAGTCCGAGACCGAGGACCTCGTGGTCGCCGCGCGGCTCAGCCGTGCATGGGCGGCGCAGCGGGCGTTCAGCTCCGCCAACGCCGGCACCCGCATCGCGCTGAAGCTCACGCACGGGCGGTTGCGCCGCGGCCTGCTCCGGGTGCGGGCACTGGTCGGCGGTGTCGCGCGGATCGTCGTCGGCGCGCTGCGGCGGGCCCTCGGCGCCGTGACCTCGAACATCACCCACCATGCTCGCGGCACCCGCCTGATCCACCGCGGCCGCGGCACCATCGCCGCCGCGCTCGGCCACCGCTACGACGAATACCGTCGCCCTTCGAAGGAAGACACGATGACCGGATCCACCGCGAGCATCCGCGTGATGCAGTCCCTGGGCGCCCCGCGCCCGACGACGAATCCGTACAACAAGATGCTCGACGAGGCCCTCGGGTCGACGGAGGGACTCGATCACCTCCGGTTCTCATGGAAGACCGCGCTCTTCGGGCGCTACGACGCCTTCCACTGGCACTGGCCCGAGGCGAAACTCCACGGCTCGTCATGGTGGAAGTCCGCCGGGAAGTACGCTCTGACCGCCGCCCTCGTCGCCCGGCACCGGCTGTCCCGCCGTATCGCCGTGGTGCGGACGGTCCACAACATCGAGCTCCCCGACGACAACGCGCCGCGGCTGTGGCTGCTGCGCTACATCGACCGGCACACCGACTATCGGATCGTCATCAACGAGACCACGCCCCTGCCTCCGGGGACGCCGCACAGCCTCATCCTGCACGGCCACTATCGCGACTGGTACGCGAAGTTCCCGTCCTCCGACCGCGTGCCGGGTCGGCTCGGGTCGTTCGGCGGGGTTCGCCGCTACAAGGGACTCGAAGGGTTCATCGACGCCTACGCGGAAGCCGTCGCGATCGAGCCGTCGCTGAGCCTGAAGATCGGCGGCCGCCCCTCCACCCCCGAGCTCGCCGATGACCTCCGGGAGCGGACGGCCGGGCTCCCCGGCGTCGAACTGCACCTCGACTTCCTGAGCGATGTCGAGCTCGTCGAGCTCGCGACATCCTCCGAGCTGATCGTGCTGGCCTACCGGTTCATGCACAACTCGGGCAGCGTCCTCGCGGCCCTGTCGATGGCACGGCCCGTCCTCGTACCGCGGAACGAGGCGAACGAAGCGTTGGCACGCGAAGTGGGTGCCGAGTGGGTGCTCATGTACGACGGAGACCTCGACGCGTCGACCGTCGTGGCGGCATGGCGCTCGGCCTCGACATCGACCGGGGTTCCCGATCTGTCCCGGCGGGAGTGGGAGGATGCCGGCCCGGCACACCGGGACGCCTTCCGCGAGGGAATCGCCCACAAGCGGCGGCGGCTCACCCGCGTCTGAACTCACCCGCGTCCGACCGACGGGGCACCTGCACGGCGCACCACGAAGGACGTCGGCAGCGACCTTCGCGTCTCGCGCTGGGCAACGGTCCCGCAGACGTCAGCCGGCCGCGACCACGCCCCGGACGAGGGCGTCGACCATCGTCCTCGTCGTGAATCGTCGCTCGACCTGGATCCGGCCCTGCCGCCCGAGCTCAGCAGCGCGGTCCGGATCGTCGACCATCCCGAGCAGCGCCTCCGCCAATGCCGCCGGCTCCCCCGGAGGTACGAGGGCGCCGATGCGGGGGCTGACGTAGTCCCGCATGCCGGGGGTGTCCGAGACCACCGCCGGTCTCGCGGTCGCAAGGGCCTCGAGGGCGACGGTCATCCCGGAGGCGTGCAGGTTCGGACGAGTCGCGGTCACCACCACGCTCGCTGTCGCATACAGGTCGCGCAGGGCGGTGTGCGACAGACGACGGACGAGCCGGACCCCGTCCGGAGGCGGCAGTTCGGAGGGCGTCTGCACGACGACATCGACATCCGGGCGCGCAGCGAGGACCAGGGTGAGCGCCGCGTACAGCGTCGCGGGGTCCCGGTCCCGGTCGTTTCCGGCACTGACGATGCGTGGACGTGGCGCGGGCGGCTGCGCGGCGAAGAACTCGTGGTCGATCCCGAACGGAACCAGGAAGACCGGCGGCCCCCCGGGTCCGAGCAGTCGCTCCAGGGGCACCACCTGCGCCGCGCTGAGCACCCAGACGGCGGTCGCCGCGCGCAGCATCGCCACCAAGCGAGCGGGCGCCCTGCCGGCAACCGCCATATCGGTGAGCCAGATGACGCCGGTCGCGAAGCGCGTCCGTGGACGAAGGATCTGCATGCGGTACGCGGTGTTCTCGTCCCAGGCGAGCGCGAGACCCGGACGGGGCCGAGGGCCGAGGCCGACGCGTGAGCGGAGCCGCGCGACCCGGCCCGGGGCGGGGAGTTCCTCCACCTGCACCGCGGCATGGTCGCGGAGAGCGTCCAACCCGTACGGCCAGACACTCGGAACCTCTCCCCTGGCGTGTGCGCGCGCCCAGGCGGATGCCGACTGCTCGGCACGATGCGCCCAGGTGACGGACAGCGCGGGGCCGTCCTCGGATCCCACGAGGCCACTATGGCCCCCGACCCGGGCGGTGTAAAGAGCGAGTTCTCCGCTAGAGTCGAGCGTACGACTGTGGGGGTCGTCGGACGGCAGGGGATGGCCGTCCTCTCTGTGACGCCGCCACGAGCATCGATGTTTCACGAGGGGGAATCATGAAGGGCATCATTCTGGCTGGCGGCTCGGGGACGCGGCTGCACCCCATCACGCTGGGGGTCTCGAAGCAGCTGATCCCGGTGTACGACAAGCCGATGGTGTACTACCCGCTGTCCACCCTCATGCTCGCCGGTATCCGCGACATCCTGGTCATCACGACGCCGCACGACGCCGCGCACTTCGAGCGCCTGCTCGGTGACGGCTCCCAGTTCGGCATCTCGCTCTCCTTCGCCCAGCAGGAGTCGCCGGACGGCCTCGCCCAGGCGTTCACGATCGGGGCCGACTTCATCGGTGACGACAGCGTCGCGCTGGTCCTCGGCGACAACCTGCTCTACGGCCCCGGACTGGGCACGCAGCTCAAGCGCTTCGCCGACATCGACGGCGGGGCGGTCTTCGCGTACTGGGTGGCGGAGCCGACCGCGTACGGTGTCGTCGCGTTCGACGCGGACGGTCAGGCGGTCTCGCTCGAGGAGAAGCCGTCCGCTCCGCAGAGCAACTACGCCGTCCCGGGCCTGTACTTCTACGACAACGACGTGATCGACATCGCCCGCGCCCTCACGCCGAGCGCCCGCGGCGAGTACGAGATCACGGACGTGAACCGGGCCTACCTCGAACGCGGGAAGCTCCAGGTCGAGGTGCTTCCCCGTGGCACCGCCTGGCTGGACACGGGGACGTTCGACCAGATGACCGACGCCGCCGACTACGTGCGGACGATGGAGCGCCGCACGGGTATGAAGATCGGCGTACCGGAGGAGGTCGCCTGGCGCCAGGGCTTCCTCGACGACGACGGCCTGCGCACCCGCGCCGAGGCGCTCGTGAAGTCCGGCTACGGTTCCTATCTGCTCGAACTGCTGGAAAGGGGCGCTCGATGACCCGCCTGCTCGTGACCGGAGGCGCCGGCTTCATCGGCTCGAACTTCGTCCACCATGTCGTCGCGCACACGGACGCGCACGTGACCGTGCTCGACAAGCTCACCTACGCGGGCAACCGCGCCTCCCTCGCGGGCCTGCCCGCCGACCGGGTCGAGCTGGTGGTGGGCGACATCGCCGACGCCGAACTCGTGGATTCGCTGTTCGCGAAGACCGATGCCGTCGTGCACTACGCGGCCGAGTCGCACAACGACAATTCGCTGCACGACCCCCGCCCGTTCCTCGACACGAACATCATCGGGACCTACACGCTGCTGGAAGCCGCTCGTCGTCACGAGCGCCGCTTCCACCACATCTCCACCGACGAGGTGTACGGAGACCTGGAACTCGACGACCCCTCCCGGTTCACGGAGCAGACCCCGTACAACCCGTCGTCGCCGTACTCGTCCACGAAGGCCGGGAGCGACCTGCTCGTGCGGGCGTGGGTACGCTCGTTCGGCGTGCAGGCGACGATCTCGAACTGCTCGAACAACTACGGCCCGTACCAGCACGTCGAGAAGTTCATTCCGCGCCAGATCACGAACGTGCTGCGCGGCATCCGGCCCAAGCTCTACGGCGCCGGCCAGAATGTTCGCGACTGGATCCACGCCGACGACCACTCCTCGGCCGTCCTCACGATCCTGGAGAAGGGCGAGATCGGTCAGACATACCTGATCGGCGCCGACGGCGAGAAGGACAACAAGTCCGTCGTCGAGTTGATCCTCACCCAGATGGGGCAGCCGTCGGACGCCTACGACCACGTCACCGACCGGGCCGGCCACGACCTGCGTTACGCGATCGACTCCACGAAGCTGCGCACGGAGCTCGGCTGGGCGCCGCGGTTCTCGGACTTCGAGTCGGGCCTTGCGTCGACCATCGAGTGGTACCGCGCGAACGAGGACTGGTGGGCGCCCGCGAAGGACGCGACCGAGTCGTTCTACGCGGCCAGGGGGCAGTGATGACCGCATTCGGCAAGACGCTCGCGGTCACCGAGACGCCGATCCCGGGCCTGCTCCTCGTCGACCTCCCCGTGCACGGGGACTCCCGCGGCTGGTTCAAGGAGAACTGGCAGCGCGAGAAGATGGTCGCCGCCGGTCTGCCCGACTTCGGGCCGGTCCAGAACAACGTCTCGTTCAACGACGCGGTCGGCACCACCCGCGGCATCCACGCGGAACCGTGGGACAAGTGGGTCTCGGTCGCCACCGGCCGCATCTTCGGCGCGTGGGTCGACCTCCGCGAGGGCGAGAGCTTCGGTCGTGTGTTCACGGCGGAGATCGACCCGTCGCGGGCGATCCTCGTCCCCCGCGGCGTGGGCAACTCGTACCAGACGCTCGAGGCGGACACCGCGTACACCTACCTGGTCAACGACCACTGGTCCCCTGATGCGGCCTACTCGTTCCTGAACCTCGCGGACGAGACCGCGGCGATCGCGTGGCCGATCCCGCTCGATCAGGTCGAGATCTCGCCGAAGGACCGCGCGCACCCACGACTGTCGGCGGTGACGCCGATCGGTCCGCGGAAGACTCTCGTCATCGGCGCGTCCGGTCAGCTCGGTCTGGCGCTGCGGGCCGAGCTCGGCGACGCACCGCACGTGGAGTACGCCACGCGGGAGAGCCTCGACCTCCGCGATCCCAGCCTCCCCGGCGCGCGACGCTGGCGCGATTTCGGCACCATCATCAACGCGGCCGCCTACACGGCCGTCGACCTCGCCGAGACCGCGGAGGGGCGCGCGGAGGCCTGGGCGGCGAACGTCTCCGGCGTGTCCGCGCTGGCCCGCATCGCGACCGAGAACGGCCTCACGCTCGTGCACGTCTCCAGCGACTACGTGTTCGACGGCACGAAGCCCGACCCCTACACCGAGGAGGACGGCGTCCGTCCGCTCGGCGTCTACGGACAGACGAAGGCCGCCGCGGACGCGATCGTCGCGACCGTGCCGCGCCACTACATCCTGCGCACCTCGTGGGTGATCGGCGAGGGCCGCAACTTCGTCCGCACGATGGCCTCGCTGGCGGAGCGGGGCATCGCCCCGCGGGTGGTCGGCGACCAGGTCGGGCGGCTCACCTTCACGGCGGATCTGTCCTCCGCCATCCGCCACCTGCTCGACGTCTCCGCGCCCTACGGGCTCTACAACGTGACCGGGGACGGCGAACCGCGCTCGTGGGCGGACATCGCGCGCGCCGTCTATCGCCTGACGGGCCACGACGCCGAGGCGGTGACGCCCGTGACCACGGAGGAGTACTTCGCGGACCAGGCCGGACCGATCGCGCCGCGCCCCCGCAACAGCGTCCTCGACCTCACCCGCATCCGGTCCACCGGTTGGACCCCGCGGGATGCGGATGCGGCGCTCGCGGACTACCTGTCCGCGGACGCCTAGAGCTCGCCCGGTTTCATCGCCTCCGCGTCGATCGCGCGGATCACGCGCAGGGTGGCGGTGTCGGGCTCCGGCTCGCCCGCCGCCTCCCGCTCCTTGCGCCGTCGCCGCGGCGCATAGACGACGAGCGAGTGGAACAGGAATCGGGCGAAGAACGCCACGACGAGCGACAGGGCCGTGGCGAGCACGCTGGAGATGTGCCAGGTCTCGACCATGAGCGCCATCACCGGGATGCGCAGCGCGGCCTCGACGTTGTTGAACGTGAACGACGCCGCGAAGCGCACGCCGGCGCTGCGGGCGTCGGTGCGCATGTCGGCGAAGACGAACCGCTCCTGCAGCAGGAAGTTGCCGATGATCGTGACCTCGGCGCCGATGACGGCCGCCCAGATGTAGGGCACGCCCGCCGCCGTCAGCGCCCACATGATCGCGAGGTTGGCGACGGCTCCGAGCACGCCGATCGCGGCGAACAGCGACATCTTGCCGAAACGGAGGCGTGCGAGGTGGGCGATGAACGTCGCGCCCTGCCGGAGGCTCGCTTTGGACGTGCCGTGCCGCCGTTCCGCGAACTCCATCGGCACCTCTGCGGTCCGCAGGTCGGTGCGGGCCAGGATCTCCAACAGGATCTTGAATCCCTGCGGCTGCAGGGAAGCGAGGTCGAGCCGTCTCCGGTCGACGAGGAAGAACCCGGTCATCGGGTCGGAGCTCCGGGCGAGCCGCCGCGGGAACATCGCCCTGGTCAGCCAGGTGGCCGCCCGCGAGACGCCGAACCGCACCGCCGTCCCGAGTCCGCTGGTGTCCCCACCGCCGATGTAGCGCGAGGCGGCCACGACGTCCGCATCTCCGGCGGCGAACCGGTCCAGCAGCGCCGGCAGGAGCTCGGGCGGGTGCTGGAGGTCCCCGTCCATCACGATGCAGACGTCGGCCGCCGCGGCACCGAGTCCGACGACGACCGCGCCGCCGAGGCCGGCGGTGTTGGTGGTGCGATGGATGACGCGGACCGGCAGCGCCGCGTCGGCGGCGACCCGCTCCACCTCGGCTGCGGTGTCATCGGTGCTGTCGTCGACGAAGAGGATCTCGGCGTCTCGCCCCGCCAGCGCCGCTGCCGTCCGTTCCACGAGTTCGGCGACGTTGTCGCGCTCGTTGAACGTCGGCACGATGACCGTGACCCCTGCCCCCACGTGGTCCCTTTCGTTCCGCAGCCCCATCGGCTCCGGCTTCCATCGTTCCATGGGTTCCTATGGGCCGGGGAACAGGTTGCTGCTAGAGTGTCGTCTGCGGCTGTGGGAGTCGCGACGAACGGATGGGGATCCGTTCGACTGGGGACTGATCGATCTGGGGAGATCATGGGGACGCGTATCGGCTATGCCGTCGGAGCTTTCGACCTGTTTCACGTCGGGCATCTCAACCTGCTGCGGCACGCGAAGCAGCACTGCGACATTCTGATCGCCGGGGTGGTGAGCGACGAGATGCTGCGCCAGGTCAAGGGGATCGAGCCCGTCATCCCGACCGCGGAGCGCGCCGAGATCGTCCGGCACATCTCCTTCGTGGACGACGTCTACGTCGAGACCACGCCGTCGAAGATGGACTCGTGGCGCGATGTGCGCTTCACGCACTTCTTCAAGGGCGACGACTGGCGCGGCACCGAGAAGGGCCTGCGGCTGGAGAGCGAATTCGCGGAGGTGGGTGTCGAGGTCGTCTACTTCCCCTACACCGCGCACACCTCGAGCTCGGCGCTGCGCCGTGCCCTCGATGCCATCACCGCGAACGCTGCGGTGCCCGCGGTCGGCGCGACGCGCTGAGGCCGGCGCGGGTCAGTTGGCGACGCCGAGAAGGCTGCGTGCCATCCGCGCGACACGGGGCGGGGTGTGCGGACCGAGCCAGACCGTCCAGTGCTCGGGGGGCTCGCTGCACGTCCACTCCAGGCACCAGGCGTAGACGGCGTTCGCGAGGCGCTCGCCGCGTTCATGGGCGCGCGGACCCTCGGCGCGCAGGAGCCAGCGGACGGAGACCCCCGGGGGAACGTCGATGTGCCGGAGCTGGATGCGGGCCGCCACCTCGATGAGGATGACCCCCTGCGCGTCCCACGGGAGCCGAGACGCGACGCGCGCGATGGCTCCCACGTCGGCGGCATCGCCCGCGATGAGGACGGCACCTTCCATCGCTTCCCACTCCGGATCCTCCAGGTGTTCGCACGCGTTGCTCATGACTCCATGATAGGTAAGGCTATCCTTACCAGCAAGAGGCGCTAGACCCCCGCTGCGACGCCCGTCAACGCCGTTGCTCGGGACGGGGGCGCGCGCCACCCTGAGTCCGTGAGCAGCAACAGCATTCGATGGACGTCCACCGGGCGGCGCAGGGTCGGCGCGCTGGTCGGCCTCGTCGTGGCCGCGATCCTCACCGGGTGCGGGGCCACCGTCCCCGTCGACCCCAACGGCACCCTGGACCGCGTCACCGGCGCGGAGTTGCGGGTCGGCACCTCACCCGATCCGGACCTCGTCGACACCGGCAGCGGCGACCCCAGCGGTCCGGTCGTCGACCTCGTCGACGGTTTCGCCGCGAGCATCGAGGCCGACGTCACGTGGACGGTCGCGACCGAGGAGACTCTCGTGGGCATGCTGGAGACCGGCGACCTCGACCTCGTCGCCGGCGGCCTGACCCCGGACACGCCCTGGATCGACAAGGCCGGCGTCACGCGCGGCTATCCCGGGATCGAGGGCGCCGGAGACCGGGAGCTCGTCATGCTGGTCCCCCTGGGCGAGAACGCGTTCCTCACGGCACTCGAGACGTACCTCGACGAGGAGGTCGGCGGATGACCGAGACGAAGCAGTTCGGCCGCACGGAGCTCCCGGACGAACAGCAGAAGGCGACACGGAAGGCCGTCCGTTGGGAGGTCTTCACGATCGTCTACACGTCGATCACCATCACCGTCATCGCGCTCGTGGTCGGGGAGTCGCAGGCGATGCGGACGGCGTGGATCGAGGACATGCTGTCCCTCATCCCCCAGTTCGCCTTCCTCCTCGCTCTCCTGTTCGTGCGGCGCCGCCCCACAAGGACGCACCCCTACAGCCTGCACCGCGCGATGGGAGTCGGCCACCTCGTCGCCGGCGTCGCGCTCCTGGCGGTCGGCCTGAACCTCTCGTTCGAAGCCGTCACCGGGCTCATCCGCGGCGAACACCCGACCATCGGCACCGTTCAGCTGTTCGGGCAGACCATCTGGCTCGGCTGGCTCATGGTGGCCGTCATGGCCGTGGTCATCGTCGGCCCGGTGTTCCTCTACGGCCCGGCCAAGGCCAAGCTCGCACCGGTCCTGCACAACAAGCTGCTCTATGCCGACGCCGACATGGCCAAAGCGGACTGGCAGACGACGGTCGCCTCGATCATCGGTGTGCTCGGGGTGGGAGCGGGGATGTGGTGGCTCGACGGAGCGGCCGCGCTCTTCATCTCGCTCGGCATCATCTGGGACGGCTTCCGCAACACGCGGACGGCGATCGTCGACCTCATGGATCAGCGGGCCCGGACCTTCGACAGCAAGGAGCCGCACCCGTTGGCCAGGGACATCGTTTCGTACCTGCGCAGTCGCCCGTGGGTCGACGGTGCCGCCGTCCGGATGCGCGACCAGGGGCAGGTGTTCCACATCGAGGCCTTCGTGGTGCCGCATCACCGCGCCGTCCGCACGGCGGATCTGACGGCGGCAGCCGAGGGGATCGCCGACCTGGACTGGAAGGTACAGGACGTCGTGATCATCCCGGTCGAGGAGCTGCCAGACGAAGCGGATCCCGGACGATGAGCGACGAGATGCTGTTCCCCGGCTTCACGACGGCCCTCGTCCGGACCGACGAGGCCGAGATCTTCGTCCGCTACGGCGGCTCCGGCCCCGCTGTGGTGCTCCTCCATGGTCATCCACGGACCTCGGCGACCTGGCATCGGGTCGCTCCGCTGCTGGTCTCGCGCGGCTTCACCGTGATCTGCCCGGATCTGCGCGGCTACGGGCGTTCCCGTGGCCCCGCCCCCGCGGACGATCACTCCGCCCATTCCAAGCGCGCCGTCGCCCGCGACATCCGGACCGTGGCCGAGAGCCTCGGTCACCGACGCTTCCGGCTGGTGGGCCACGACCGCGGCAGCTATGTCGCGCTCCGCCTCGCCCTCGATCACCCGGAGGTCATCGAGCAGGTGGCTCTGCTGGACTGCCTGCCGATCACGGAACATCTGGAGCGCTGCGACGCGACCTTTGCCACGCACTGGTGGCACTGGTTCTTCTTCGCCCAGCCGGACATCCCGGAGCGCGTCATCGGCGCCGATCCGGAGGCGTGGTACGCCCCCAAGGCCGACCCGGCGACGATGGGCGCCGCGAACCACGCCGAGTTCCTGCGAGCGATCCGCGAACCCTCGGTCGTCCGGGCCATGCTCGAGGACTACCGCGCGGGTCTCACGATCGACCGCGCGCACGAGGAGGCGGATCGCGCCGCCGGACGCCGCCTCGCGATGCCCGTGCTCGTCCTGTGGTCACAGCGCGACGACCTCGAAGAGCTCTACGGCGACCCTCTCCGCATCTGGCGGGAGTGGGCCGACGATGTCCGTGGCCACGGCATCGACAGCGGGCACCACATGGCGGAGGAGGCGCCGGAACCTCTCGCCGCCGCACTGGCGGGCTTCTTCGGAGCCGCTTCTCCCCCACGGACGTAGGCTGGAGGCATGACCAACCCCGCCTCCGACACCATCACGATGTTCGGCGCCGACTGGTGCCGCGACTGCATCCGCACGAAGAAGCAGCTCGACGAACTCGGCGTCGCATACACGTATGTCGACCTGGTCGCCGACCCCGCCGCGGCGGACATCGCGAAGGACATCTCCGGCCGCACGAACATCCCCGTCGTGGTCTACCCCGATGCCTCGCACCACGTGGAGCCGTCGAACGCCGACGTGGAGTCGAAGCTGCGCGAGCTCTCGATCATCTGATCGTCCTCGCACTCGGCGGATCTCCCCGCGGAAGCCTAAGCTGAAAGCCCGTTCGAAGGAGACGCCGATGACTTCTGCGCCCACGACCGCGCCCGCCGCGCCCGCTCTCGGCGAGGGCGAGAAGGAACGCCTCGACGCCGCCGTCGCCGAGTTGCAGACGGGGACCGCGGTGTGGACCGCGCTCACCGTGGCGCAGCGTGCGACCCTGCTCCGTCAGGTCCACGCGAGCGTCGCCGCGACCGCGGAGGACTGGGCGACGATCGCCGCCGCCTCCAAGGGCCTGGACGCGCGGCATCCGCTCCGCGGCGAGGAGTGGCTGAGCGGTCCGTACAGCGTCCTCGGCGCTCTCGACGCCTCGATCGCCACGCTCACCCGGATCGCGAACGGCACCAACCCTCTCGACGGCATCCGGGTCGACCGCGCGCCCGGCGGCCGTGCGCGCGTCCACGCCTTCCCCCTCACCGGCATCGACCGGTTCCTCCTGTCCGGCTTCACCGGCGAGGTCTGGCTCGAGCCCGGGACCACGCCGAACGCGGCGCGGGCGGGGGCGGGCCTCGCGCAGCGCACCCCCACGGTGTCCGGCGGCGTGGGGCTGGTGCTGGGCGCGGGCAACGTCACCTCCATCCCGGTGCTCGACGTGCTCTACGAACTGCTGGCGCACAACCGCACGGCGCTACTGAAGGTGAACCCCACGCAGGACGCCCTGGTCCCCGTCTACAAGCGCGCCCTCGCGCCGCTCATCGAACCGGGACTGCTGCGGATCGTGCGCGGCGGCCCGGCCGCCGGCGCCTACCTCACCCAGCACCCCGGCCTCGCGCACGTACACATCACCGGCTCGGCGGCGACCTTCGACACCATCGTGTGGGGCCCCTCCTCGGGCGAGGGGGCGGCCGCGACGAAGCGGCGCCGCCGCGAGAACCGCCCCCTGCTGAAGAAACCCATCACGGCCGAGCTCGGCGGGGTCTCCCCCATCATCGTCGTGCCGGGGAAGTGGACCGCGGCCGACCTCGCCTATCAGGCCGAGCACATCGCGACCATGCGCCTGCAGAACAGCGGGCACAACTGCATCGCGGGGCAGGTCGTCATCCTCTCCGCGGACTGGGACCAGGCAGACGCCTTCCGCGCCGAACTGCGCCGCGCGTATGCTGCCGCCCCGGAGCGCCCCATCTGGTACCCGGGAGCACCCTCCCGCATGCATACCGCCGCAGAGGACTACCCCGATGCCCTCGTGCTCGGCGACCGGCTCCTCGTCGAGATCGATGCCGACGACGACGCGGCCGCCCTGGAGAGCACGGAGTACTTCGCGCCGGTCCTCGGCGTGGTGAGCCTGCCCGGGACCGGCCAGGAGTTCCTCGACGCGGCCGTCGCCCACGCGAACGAGAAGCTACAGGGCACGCTCGGCGCGAACCTGCTCATCGACCCGGCGACCGAGAAGGCGCTCGGCAGCGGGTTCGAGCGCGCACTCACCGCCCTGCACTACGGCTCGATCGCGATCAACGGCTGGACCGCCTTCGGATTCATCACGCCGACGCTCACCTGGGGCGCGTTCCCCGGCAGCACGATCGATGACGTCGGAAGCGGCATCGGCGTCGTCCACAACGCCCTGCTCCTGGATCGGGTGGAGCGCTCCGTGCTGCGCGGCCCCTTCCGGCCGTTCCCACGCTCCCTCCCCTTCGCGAACGGCGGCGGACGGCTGACCATCCTGCCGAAGCCACCGTGGTTCGTCTCGTCCCGCACCGGTGCAGTCGTGAGCGAGGGTCTCACGCGCCATCGCGCGGACGGCGGCACGCTCGGCCTGGTGACGACGCTGATGCGAGCGCTCAGAGCCTGACGCGCTCAGCCGTCACGACGCGGGGCGGAACCGGTCGGTCGCCGCGCGGAGCGCCTCGCGGATGCCGGGCTCGGCCGCGGAGTGGCCCGCGTCGTCGATGACCTGGAAGTCGGCCTCCGGCCACGCGCGGTGCAGATCCCAGGCGGTCATCATCGGAGTCACGGCGTCGTGACGACCCTGCACGATCACGGTCGGGATGTGCCGGATGGCGTCGATCCCGGCGAGCAGCTGTCCCTCCGCCCACCAGCCGCGGTGCACGAAGAAGTGGTTCTCGATGCGCGCGAACGCGACCGCCCGGCGCGGATCGGCCATCGCTGCGATCTGCTCCGGGTCGGGGCGCAGGGTGACGGTGGACGCCTCCCATGCCGCCCAGGCGAGAGCCGCCGGCTCGTGCACCGCAGGGTCCGGGTCGAACAGCCGCCGGTGGTAGGCCTCGATCAGCCGGGAACGCTCGAGCACGGGGATCGGCGCGATGAAGTCCTCCCACAGGTCGGGGAACAGCGCCGCCGCTCCACCCTCGTAGAACCACTCGAGCTCGGCGCGACGCAGCGTGAAGATCCCGCGCAGGATCAGCTCGGAGACCACGGCAGGGTGGGCCTGGGCGTAGGCGAGGGCGAGAGCGCTGCCCCAGGATCCGCCGAACACCTGCCAGCTCTCGATGCCGAGGTTCTTGCGCAGCAGCTCGAGATCGGCGATGAGGTGCGCGGTCGTGACGTGCCGGAGGTCCGCGTTCGGATCCGCGGCGGACGGCGTGCTGCGGCCGCAACCGCGCTGGTCGAGGAGGACGATGCGGTAGGCGTCGGGGTCGAAGAACTGCCGCTGCCACGGCGACGTGCCGCTCCCGGGGCCTCCGTGGAGGAAGACCACCGGCTTGCCCTCGGGATTGCCGCTGACCTCCCAGGCCACGCGGTGGCCGTCGCCGACAAGCAGCACACCGGTCTCGTGCGGTTCGATCGGCGGATAGAGCCCCTCGGTATTCGTCATGTTCGGTCCCCCAACCGGTCGTGCGGTCCTGCCGAGTCCACGTTATCTGACACCGGCGGCACCGCCGTGTCTACGGGTCGAGCTGATCGGCGGGGAGCGTGAACACCTGGCCGCAGGCGTCGAGCCCGTTGCGGTAACCCTCCGCGAACCAGCGCTGACGTTGCGCGCTGGAGCCGTGGGTCCAGCTCTCCGGATTCACCACGCCCGCCTGCTCCTGGATATGGTCGTCGCCGACGGCGGCGGCCGCGTTCAGGGCGTCCTCGATCTGCGTCTCCGTCGGCTTCTCCAGGTACGGGTCGCCGTCGGCATCCGTCTGCTCGGTCATGCGGCCGAGCCAACCGCCGGCGTAGCAGTCGGCCTGCAGCTCCATGCGCACGCCGTTGCTGCCTGGGCCCGTGCCGTTGTCGGGATACCGCTCCATGGCGCCGGTGATGTTCTGGATGTGATGGCCCCACTCGTGGCCGACGATGTACAGCTGTGCGAGGTTCCCGGCCGAGGCACCGAACTGCTGCTGCATGAGCTGGAAGAAAGTGGGGTCCACGTAGACGCCCTCTTCCGGCGGGCAGTAGAACGGTCCGACCGCGTTGGACGCGGTCCCGCACTGCGTCGAGGTCGCGCCGTCGACCACGGTGAGCTGCGGCGCCCTGTACCCCTCCACGTTGTCCTCCCAGAAGGCGTCGAGCGCGAGCTGCGCCCCCGCCATGCGGCAGTCCACGTTCGCGTTCGCATCGGCGCCGGTGTCGCAGTTCTCGATGGCCGAGCCGCCTGCGGGCTCGCTCCCGCCCCCGGGCGCGCCACCGACGAGTCCGCTCAGGTCGATGCCCAGCAGAGGGCCGGCGATCAGCGCGAGGAGGCCGAGCACGCCGATCCCGGTGCCGCCCGCGATCGCGGCGGTGCGTCCGCGGCGACGCGTGGTGTTGCCGGAGAGGTCGGCGTCGGGATTGAACGTCATGCGTCGAGGGTACTCCGCGCGGTGACGCCCCGACGGACGTAGGCTCGTGCCATGGCCACCACGATCACCATCACCGGCGCGGGCGGACAGATCGGCTACGCGCTCCTCTTCCGCATCGCCGCCGGGGACATGCTCGGTCCGGACGAGAAGGTGCGGCTGCGTCTCCTCGAGATCCCGCAGGGGCTCGGAGCCGCGGAAGGTGCCGCACTGGAACTGCAGGACGGTGCGTTCGAACTGCTGGAGCACGTGGAGGTCACCGACGACGCCGCCGTCGGCTTCGACGGGTGCGACCTCGCGCTGCTCGTGGGCGCGCGCCCCCGCGGACCCGGCATGGAGCGCGGCGACCTGCTCGCGGCGAACGGCGGTATCTTCGGTCCGCAGGGAGCCGCCATCGCCGCGAACGCCGACCCCGGCGTCCGGGTGACGGTGGTGGGCAATCCGGCGAACACGAATGCCTTGATCGCGGCCGCGGCGGCCGAGGGCGTCCCCGCCGACCGCTTCACCGCGTTGACACGGCTCGACGAGAACCGGGCGCGGGCCCAGCTCGCCCAGACCCTCGGCGCCCCGGTACACACCGTGAAGCGCGTCCCCATCTGGGGCAACCACTCCGCCACGCAGTACCCCGACGTGTCGCACGCGACCGTCGGCGGAAAGCCCGTGCAGGACGCCCTGGAGCGGATCGTCGGGGACGTCCCGGCGTGGCTGGACCAGACGTTCATTCCCCGGGTCGCCAAGCGCGGCGCCGAGATCATCGAGGTCCGCGGGTCGTCCTCCGTGGCCTCCGCGGCGAGCGCGACGATCGACCATGTGCGCGACTGGGTCCGCGGGACCGAGGACTGGACTTCCGCCGCCGTCGTCTCGCGCGGAGAGTACGGCGTTCCGGAGGGTCTCGTCTCCTCGTTCCCCGTGCAGTCCGTCGACGGCGAGTGGCGCATCGTCGAGGGTCTCCCGATCGACGACCGGGGGCGTGCCCGCATCGATGCGTCGGTCGCCGAACTCGTGGAGGAGCGCGAGGCGGTCCGCTCGCTCGGTCTGCTCTGACCGCCGCTCGCCCCCGCATGGGGAGTTCTGCCCATCGCAGGGTGTTGTCCGCCCCGGGTAGATTGACTGCGGACGGGAGCACCGTCGAGGAGGGGCGACGACATGGCACAGTGGGACGATCTGCATCCGGGGCGCGGCAACACCGGCGTGGTGAACGACGCGGCGACGCGCGTCGGCAACCGCAGCACGGGTACGGAGACCGTGCGCTCGGCACTGTCGACGGCAGCGACCGGGACCACGGAGGAGGTGTGGGCCGGTGACGCGGGAGCCGCCTTCCGGACCTCGCTGACCAAGCCGCAGACCCTGTGCACGGAACTGACGACGGAGTTCGCGGCCGTCCAGTCGGCCCTCACGGCGTACGCTGCCGAAGTCGACCGCATCCGAGCGGCCACCACCGCCGCGCACCAGGCCTATGCGAGCGGATACGCCACCTGGAAGGCCGCCGAGCAGGAGGAGAGCCTCTTCCCGCTCTCCACCTACACCTTCAACGCACCGAACCCCACCCTGCAGCCCGGCCTGTACGTCCCCAGCGGCACCAAGCCGGGTCTTGCGGACATGCGGCAGGCGGCGAACCAGCTCAAGGCGTTGGCCACCCAGCGACAGGCCGCGGACGATGCGCTCATCGCCGCCCTGGCCCCGCCGTCGTCACCGCGGTGGGACGCGATGCAGTCGGCGCTGAGCTTCGCGGGCATCGAGGACATCGACGAGCTGACCTACGACAACCTGGGCGACGCCTTCGCGAACGTCGCGGACGAGATCGCCGAGGGCGACATCACCGACGAGAACCTGCAGGCGATGCAGGACTTCTTCGACGTGTGGGGCGACGACACGTTCGTCATGTCGCAGTTCTTCCTGGAGGTCGGCGGCGAGAACACCGTCTCGATGATCGACAACCTCGGCGACGCGGTGATGGTCGACGGCCTCGCCGGAGCGACCGCCCTCGCCCTGGCGACCTCGATCCGCGGAGGACTCTCCACCGGCTCGCAGATCTGGATGCCGTCCACGTCGAGCGACTTCGCCGAGAGCATGCTCACCGGCGCCTCGTCGAGTGTGGGCGGGGCCGTCGCCGCGATCGGCTTCCTGTTCTCGGACGAGAAGAACCACCCGCTCGGCGTGAACCTCACCGTCGCCATGGCCGACGAGATCGACCGCATCGAGCGCGACCCCTCCAGCATGCAGTACGGCAACTGGACGGACTTCTCCCCGAACGCCGGCGGTCGCACCCTCGCCTTCCTGGAGGGCGAGCAGACCGGACTCGATGGCAACCGCGTCGACGACCTGGCCGGGCGCATCTTCTCCACCCTGGGCACGTACCCCGACGCCGCGCTCGACTGGCTGACGTCCACGGAGGACGACCCGTTCGGGGACGGCGACCTCGGCACGGGTCGGGTGGGCTACTGGTTCGGTGAACGCGATTGGAGCGCCAACACCACCGGGGACGGCTTCGAGGGTCCGAGCGCGTTGTGGGCGGGCGCCCAGCAGGCGGCCGGCGGCCCCGCGGACGCCGCACACACCTACAACCCGGAGACGTGGGAGCGCGTGGCCGAGCTCACGACCCAGGTGGTCCGCGAGCTCCTCTCCAACGAGTCGTTCCTCCCGGAGAACCTCACCAGCATCGGTCAGGTACGCCTCGCCGAGGGCATCTCCCTGTCGATGCCCTACTTCTCGGAGAACCTCAGCGAGAACGATCCCCGCACCGCCAGCGCGCTCTCCGTCCAGGACGCACTCATCGGAACCAGTGACCCCCGCGCGATCCCGAACCTCACGCAGACGCAGCTCTCGCAGTTGCTCGGGACGGCGACATGGAGCGACGGCGACACGCCCTCGGCCGGCGCTGAGGTCATCGGGCAGTCGGTACGGCAGTACCAGGACGCGCTCATCGGGCTCGCCGACCTCGCGCCCGCCGACAGCGGCTTCGCGACCGAAGCGCTCGCCCGTGTCGTCGAGCTGCAGGGTCTGCTGGACGGATCGAGCGCGGGAGCGGCGCTCGCCGAGGCGACGCGGCACGACGAGGCCGTGCAGGCCGCGATCGACGGTGTCGGGACCATCGTGGGACTCATCCCGATCCCCGCGGCCGGCGAACTCGTGATGGAGGGGGGCAGCGTCGTCATCGACATCGCTCAGAGCGCGGCGGTCGGGAACATCACCGACTTCGCCTCCGGGCAGGCCACGGCCGCGTGGGGCAACTCGCACGAAGTACTGTTGCAGGAGCAGCAGGACAGCGCCTCTGGTCGCGAGATCGCGATGATCACCACGATCGAGCAGCTTCTCAGCGATCTCGGGATGACCGAAGGGCTGTCACCCGCGGAGGTCACCGACCGCGCGGAGGCGATCATGGCCGACTACCAGCGCGGTGTGGAGGCCAGCACGTCATGGGCGGAAGGGCATTGAGGATGGCGCACAGAAGACCGACGTCGGTGATCGGAGTCATCGGGCTCCTGGCCCTCGGAACCCTGGTCACGGCGTGCGCCCCTGCTGCCGTGGAGGAGCCGACCGTCGCCTGGGCCGACGGCGAACCGTCCGGCGAGTGGGAGTCCGACCCCTGGGTCGAGGCGGTACGGGCCTCCGACACCGCCCTCAGCATCGCCACCGTCACCCGGGACTACACCTCGGATGCCCTCGCCCGCACGACCACGCCCGCAGCGATCGACGCGGCCGCGAGCCTCCAGCGCGACGAGGCCGAGGCAGGCCGCTTCTTCACGTACCCCGGTCCGGTTCCGATGATCCCGGTCGAGGTCGAGGAGCAGGGCGAGCAGGCCGTGGTGACCGTGTGCCAGGCGCGCGACTGGTACCTCGACGCCGAGCAGACCGAGCCGCCGTCGCTCGGCGACGGGCGTACCGTCGTCTACCGCGTCACCCGCGAGGAAGACCGGTACCTCGTCGAGACCGACAGCGTCACCACCGAGAGCTGCGACGTGTCGGAGGCGGCCGTCGGCCTGTTCGACCCTCAGCCGGACCCCACAGAGACCTATTCGCCCGACGATGTGAAGGTGCCGTGATGACCGATCTCCAGTTCGACTCCGCCGCCGTCGGTGCGACCGGCAGCACCCTGCAGTCCACGGCGTGGGGCATGAGCCTCGACGTGGACCTGGCGCTGGGCACCTGCGGAAGCTCCGCGGTCTCCGCAGCCGCGGACACATGGGCCCTGTGGGCCAAAGGCACCCTGCTGCAGCTGCAGAGCATGACCGCCGGCGCGGGCGTCGTCGCCCGCGACTCCGCGACCGCGTTCGAGACCCAGGAAGCCGAGATCACCAGCGCTGCCAGCAACGGCACCCCCTGACCCGCTCACGGGAATCGTGCTCCGTCCCCCTCGCGGACAGGGCACAATGGACGTGGAGGTGCCCGATGAGCGAGACGATCGAACCTGTTGCGCAGGCTGCGGCGGATGAGACCCTGACGAGCCCGCTGCACCTCCCGCATGCCGCCGCGGAATGCCCCAAGTGCTTCACCGAGCTGCAGGCGAACCGCGACTTCTGGCTCGCCCGCCCCGAAGGCTCCCGTCTGGTCGGCCTGGTCGTCTCTCGCGACGACATGCCCTCCGTCGTGGAGCAGCGCGCCGACCTCACGCGGTTCGGGGTTCCCATCGAGGGATTCCGCCACCCGGCACCCGACATCCTGGAGAGCTGGAACGACCGTATCGCCCGGCTCATCAACACGCTCAACCCGGGCGACGTCCTCGTGGTCGCGACCATCGCCGCCCTCGGCCGCAACAGCGAGGAGGGTGCCCGGACGGTGGCCGAACTCCGCCGCCACGGGATCATCGTCAAGGTCCTCAACCACAACGCACGCCACCTGGCCGACGCCGCCGCCGCCGTGCGCTGATCGCGGTCCGGACGCAGAAGAGGGGATGCCGGATCGGCATCCCCTCTTCTCGCTGAGACCTTACTGGCGGATCTGCGCGGCGAGCTGCTCGTCCGTCGACTGCAGCGACTGGGCTGCCACGTCGAGGAAGCGCGCCATGCCCTCGATACCGGCGATGGTCGCGGTCGCGCCCTGGTTGAACTGCGCGTAGGAGGCGTCGAACGCGCCCGAGGCGGACGTGGTCACGAAGCCGCCCGAGACGAGCTGCGACACGTAGGCGCGCAGGTTCTTGAGCTGAGTCTCGATGTCCTGCTGGCCCGTGCGGAGACGGCCAGCAGCGTCCTTCATGTCGGCGTAGCTGACTTTGAGGTTCGTCATGGTGTTACCTTCCGGTCGCCCCGGCGGGTGCCGGAGGTGTTCTTGTCCTTCGAGACTAACGAAGGGGACCCTCCGCGCAAATGGGGAGAAGTCCCCATCAGTTCCCCGGCGGCCGTCCGCCCCCGTCCGGACCGCCCTGCGGAGCGCCGCCGAGCCCGAGCACCCCGCGGGGGCTGAAGAGCGTGTCCAGGTCGAAAGCCGCTCCCTGATCGACCACCTCCTCGTCGGTGCGCGGAAGCAGACGCCCCGCGTAGGCGGGGCCCTGCGGCGTCGCTGCCGCTATGGCTTTCTTATGGACGTCGGCGTGCGGGACTCGTCACACGGTCTCGGGGATCACGAGCGGGAACTGCAGCCGCACGACCTTGCCGCGCTGCGCCAGCACCGCCCGCCCGACCGGGAACTCGCCGCGGCCGATGCGCGGCAGCGGAGCCTTGAGCACCAGCTCGCCGTCGATCGTCTCCGGCTGCAGCACCACCCCCCGACGCGCCTGCTTGATCTCGCCCAGCAGGCCGAAGTTGCTCGTCCACTCACTCGTGTCGCCGGTGAAGAGCAGGAGCAGCTCACCACGGGTCGCCCGCTTGACGAGGTCGGACAGCGGCATCTCCAGCAGCGACGAGGCGAACTCCGCGACGCCCTCGACGGCCACGACCGGCTTCAGCCCCTGCTCCGCCTTCTCGACGATCTCCGCCACCGCCGCGGTGCCGCTGATGCCGTCCGCCGCGGTCGCTGTCCAGGACACGGCATTACGCGCCGGCGAGCGGGTCGAGCCGAGGAACAGGGTCGGCGTGCCCGGCCGCGCCCGCAGCACCTGCTGAGTGATCGCGGCCAGGGCGTTGCTCTTGCCGCTCGCGGGCGGCCCCGCGATCACGAACGTGCCGGTCGGCTCGATGCCGAACGGACCCAGGTCGGTGTCCGCCAGACCCACCACGAGCTGGTCGCCGAGCGTCGCCGGTACCTCGTCGAGGCGGTAGCTGAGCGGCAGGGCGCGCACGGGCGGGGCGTCTGGCACACCACGGCGCGACATCGAGGCCGCCATCCGCTCGATCGCCAGGGACTGCTCCTTCATGCTGCGCGTACCGCCGATGATCGCGATCTGCGCCTCGTTCTCGCCCACGATCGCCCGCCCGGGGACCGACTCGGGCGTCAGGACGTCCTTCGGCACATTGAGGATGTTGTACGCGTCGGTGTCGGCCATGCGCAGCACCACCCGGCGCTGCAGCATCGCGTTCAGCGCGCTCGGGATGCTCTGGAAACGGTCGGCGGACAGCACGACGTGGATGCCCACCGCGCGGCCGTCCGACAGCACCTCCTGCAGCGCGTTGTAGGTGTCGGTGCGACCGATCACCGCCTCGTAGTCATTGCGGAACGCGGCGAAGCCGTCGATCAGCACGAGGATGCGCGGCTCGTCCGCCTTTCCCGACAGCGCCCGGTACTCGGTCAGCGTCGCCGCGCCCACCGCGGAGTAGGCATCGCCGCGGCGGTCGAGCTCGCTGCGCAGGGTCGCGAACAGACGCGCCACACGCTCGGCGTCGTCCCCCGAGATCACCGATCCGACGTGAGGAAGCGGTTCGAGCATGCGCAGGGCCCCTGAGCCGAAGTCCAGGCCGTACACCTGCACGGGGCCGCCACGCGGAGTGATGCCGGCGGAGACCGCGAGCGTGCGCAGCGCGGCGCTCTTCCCCGAGCCGCTGGTGCCGTAGATCACCATGTGGCCCTCGGTGTCCGGCAGGAAGTGGAACGGCACCTGCTCCTGGCGCTCGGGCTCGTCGATCACGCCGAGCAGCAGAGCGGCGTCGGTGCGCTGCGGAAGCTTGAGCTGATCGAAGGTCGGCGCGAGCTCGTCGAGCCACGGGCGGCGCGGCGGATCGACCTGCGCCGCCTGTGCCGCGAGGACCATCGTGCTCACCAGGCGCTGCTGATCGTTGGGCCCGAGATCCTCGTCGACGACGACGGCGTTCTCGTCGATCGGCAGCTCCCACGGACCCTGGTCCGTCGTGCCGAACGCCGCGATGGTCACGTCCGTGCCCTCGTCCTCGCCCAGGCTCCAGCCGCCGGAGTACGCCGACTGGAACAGCGTCATGCGGCCGGGACCCGTCTTCGCGATACCGCGACCCGGCGTGCCGGGGTCGAACAGCGCCGCATCCTTCGTGCCGATGACGTCGTTGCTGTCCGTCTCGTCGGCCATGCGCAGGGCGACCCGGAGGTTCGTGTTCGCCCGCAGGTTGTCCTTGATGACGCCCGCAGGGCGCTGCGTCGCCATGATGAGGTGGATGCCGAGCGAGCGCCCGCGCTGGGCGATGTCGATGACACCGTCGACGAACTCCGGGACCTCCTTGGCGAGGGCGGCGAACTCATCGATCACGAGCACGAGCGCGGGCGGGGCCTGCGGATCGCCCGCCCGCTCCAGCTCCAGGATGTCCTTGGCCTTCTTCCGGTTGAACAGATGCTCACGGTAGTGCAGCTCCGCGCGGAGGCTCACCAGCACGCGGCGCACGAGGTGCTCGTTCAGATCGGTCACGATGCCGACGCAATGCGGCAGGCTCACACAATCGGCGAATGCCGAGCCTCCCTTGTAGTCGACGAAGAGGAAGGTCAGGCGCTCGGGACTGTACTCGGTCGCCATGCCCAGCACCCAGGCCTGCAGGAACTCGCTCTTGCCCGACCCCGTCGTGCCGCCGACCAGCGCGTGCGGGCCCTGCTGCCGCAGGTCCAGCTGCAGCGCCCCCTCGGCACCGGCGCCGACGAGGGCGCGGAGCTTGGGCTGGTACCGCCGCGCGGAGCCGCTCTTTCGCCGGGAGTGGAGGGAATCGTTCTGCGTCCAGCGGTCGACGACGCTCTCCGGCTGCGTGGCCATGTCGCGCCCGAGCAGGTGGAGCATCGAGATCGTCCGCGGGACGTCGCTGCGGTCGAGCGCGACCTCTCCGGCATCGGTCAAGCGCGCGAGCGCCCTGGCGAAGACGGCGAACTGCTCGCGTGTCAGCTCGTCGACGGCGAGGTTCTCGACGACCTCGCCGAGGCGCACGAAGTGGGCGCTGTCCGTCGCGCCGAGCTCGACGAACGTCCGGCAGGAGGCGGGCAGCGTCGCGACGTCCTCGGTCAGCCACACCGGGAAGATCCCCCGCGACGCGGCGCGCTCCGAGAGCTGGATGAGGCGCCCGCGGTCGATGGGCGCATCCGGGGCGATGAGGACGACGATGGCCGGCTTCGGCACCCCGTCATGGCGGCTGCGCGAGTCCTCGCCGACCTTCGAGCCGCTGTTCGTCGCGGCCTTCTCGGCCTCGAGCGCGCCGAGCTCCACGGCGTCGCCGTTGCGCGTCGACCGCGTCGCGATGAGCTCCTCCAGCCGGGCGACGATCTGCCCGGCGGAGGTCGGTCCGTCGCCGATCGGCGGCACGCCGAGCACCGCCTGTGCCGACCAGGCGTGGGGCAGCCACTTGGTGTCGGCGAGCTGCGCACCCCAGCGGGGGCCCCAGAGCCCGACAACGCCGACGTCGGCCGGCGCGTGCAATCCCGTGAGCTGGGCGAGCAGGGCGCGCGCGTAGCCGGTCGAACGGCCGCCGAGGCCGGCGATGCCGAGGGCGCCGACATCCGTGAGGTCCTCCAGGATCGGCACCTGGGGCACGATCCGGGTGGCGTCGACCACGGCGTCGAGCTTCTCGACGTACTCGGGGATCGCCCGGTCGCGACCGTTCGAGTCCTTGACCGAGCTGCGCGACGTGGTGTCCCCGATGCCGAGGCGCACGTGCAGGAAGGACCAGTGCTCGGTGCGGCGGGTCCAGATCAGCGGCCCGGCGGCAAGAGCGGCGTCGCTGACCTCGCGGAGCAGGGGCACCTCGCGACGACGCACGTCGATCTCCCGCTCGCGCTCGCTCTCCAGCCGTGCCTCCAGGCGCTCGAGCTGCTCCTCGAAGCGCTTCTTGTCCTCTTCCAGCTCGCGCTTCTGCTGATTCTTCGTCGTCAGCCACGTCCCGATCATGAGCAGCGGCGACAGCGCCACGAACATGATCGAGAGGATGCTCTGGGTGAAGAAGTACATCGCGCCGCCCATGAGCAGCGGGGCGACGAGCGTGAGCAGCGGGAAGGGCTGCTTGCGCGCCGGGACGGGGAGATCGGTCCCGTCGAGCTCCTCGCCGAGGTAGCGCTCCTCGACGCGCGGCGAACGCACGAACTCGACCTGGCGGATCGACGCCTCGGCGGTCGTGGGAGCGGTCGCGCCCGTCTCGACCTTCACGCGGACGGGGGTGTCGCCCAGCACGACGGCGAGCTCACCGTCCGCCGCGACGAGACGCACGACCGAGGCTCCGTCGATGAGGATGCCGTTCGCGGAGTTCAGGTCGATGAGCTCGACCCGGTCGCCGATCTCCAGTCGCGCGTGCTTCTTCGACACGAGCGGGTCGTCGATCACGACGTCGCACGACTCGTCCCGTCCGAGCACGATGGTGCCGCGGGTCAGGGCGATCGAACGCGCGCCCTGACCGGAGCCGACCTCCATGCGCCCGACCACGGGCCGCTGCTCGTACGACGCCGGCACGACGCGGACCGTGGCACCGTGGGCGAGACCCACGTGCGCGAACGTCGACTCGGGCGCCAGCAGGTCGCCCGCGCCGGCCACGACCGAGCTGTACGCCTCCAGCGTCACCGCCGACGGGTCGGCGTGCGCGAACGCCCCCAGCGGGTCGGCCCGGACGATCATCGCTGCGATCTCGCCGATCGTCGCCGTGCTCTCGGCCGTGACCTCGATGTCGCTGGATGCCGCGCCCTGACGCAGCAGGGTCAGCCGTACCTTCACTCGTTGTCTCCCTCTGCCTCGCTCGGCTGCGGGGCATCCAGCAGCGGGAGGTCGTCCTTCGTCACCAGCCGTGAGGCGATGACGTGCTCCACCAGGCGCGCGCGCCGATTGGTGGCGAAGCTGCGCTGGCCGCCCCGCATACCCGGCACGCCCACGCGGTCGAACTTGTCGCACACGTTGTCGAGTTTGCGGTTGAAGCGCGTCACGGTCCAGCCGAGCCGCTCGGCCGCCTTGGCCGACGAGGGGATCTCGCTCATCCCCGTGCCGTCGCGCCGCAACTGCGGCTCGGCGAGGGCCAGGATCAGCAGCTTCTGACTCACGGTGAGCGGCACGTCCCCGATGGTCGACATGCCGTCGTCGTCGTAGTCCCGCTTGGTGGCGCGGAACGCCGGCTCGGCGGCGTGCAGCACCAGCTCGTAGGTCGTCGGGCCGGCGCTGAACACGACCGTGGTGGTCTCGAAGACGAGCGGCAGCCGGGCGCCCGGCGCGAGCCACGCCTGCACCCCACCGGCAGAGTCGGTGACCGTGGCCGTCAGCCGCGTGCCGATGTTGCTGAGCCACCACAACCCGTCGCCCTCACTGATCTCCAGGAAGTGCCGGTGCAGGAAGAGGTTGTCGTCGAGGGTGAGGTCGCCCTCGCGGCCCACGATGAAACGGCTGCCCTGGGCGATCGGGAAGTACTCCCCCGCGAACTCGACCGTGACTCTCGCCGCCCCGCTCATCCGACGCATCCCGTCACCGGCTCGGACGCCCGACCGTCCTCGCGGCGCAGCATCACCTCGATGCAGACCTCACCCGCCGAGGCGGGCGCGAACGTCACGGTCGCCTCAGCGGCCTGCTTCACCGCGCCGTCGGCGGCGCCCCCGGTCTCGGTCCAGATGTAGCTGTCGCCCTCGCGGGGGTCGGGGTTCTGCCAGGTGAAGGTGACCTGATCGCCAGAGCGTGTCCCGGCGAGTTCCGTGACCTTCGGGACCGCGTCGGACACCGGGTCCTGCGGATCCACCGCCGCCTCGGTGGTCTCGGGCGCCGGTTCCGGCGCGAGCCCGGCGACGAGGAGGTTGAGGCCGACGATGCCGCCGACGACGATCACGACCGCCGCAGCGGCCAGGCCGATCCAGAGTCCGCGGCGGGACCGCGGCTTCTCCGGCGCGACGGTGTCGGCGGCCGGTGCCGGCGCGGCGGGTTCGGCGGCCGGCGCGGGTGACGGCGCCGGCACGGGAGCGGCCTCCGGGTGTACGACCTGCGGCGGTCGGAGGATGGTCCGGTCGTCGCGGTCAGGGCCGGGCGCCGCCGGCGCGACGGGAGCCTCCGGGGTGGCGACCGCGGAATTCGCAGCGGCATCGCGGCGCTGGGTCTGCTCCACGGCATCGTCGACGCGCACGGGGAGCGTGAACCGGGGCGCGTCCGGCACGACGACAGCAGGCCCCTTCGGCTGCGTGGCCGCGGACGGACGGGTCGAGGTGGAGGCCATACCGGGGTCGATGCTGACGATCTCCCGCACCCGCGTGAGACCGTCGTTGTCGTCCTCCAGATCCTCCGCAGGCGGGTGGTCGTCGACGATGTCGATCGGCGTCACCGAGTGGGAGAGCTCGATCTGGATCTTCTGCAGGGCGCGGGCGAAGGCCACGGCGCTGGGGAACCGGTCGTCCGGATTCTTCGCCATCGCCCGCTCGAGCAGCCGCTGCAGGCTCTCCGGGGAGTCCGGTCGGGCGAGCGCCGGCAGCGCCGCCCGCTCGATGCGCTCGATGAGGTCGGCGCTGGAGTTGCGCTCTCCCGGACGCTCGAACGGCGACCGCCCGGCGAGCAGGGTGTACAGCGTGGCGCCGAGAGCCCACACATCGGTGCGGGGGCCGCTCTGCGGCGGCTCGGCGAACGACTCGGGCGGGGACCACGGGATCGACATGCCCGAGGACTCGCCGGTCGCGCCCGTCGTGGACGCGATGCCGAAGTCAGTCAGCGCGGGACGGTTGTACTCCGTGACGAGGATGTTGGCGGGCTTGATGTCCCGGTGCAGGACGCCGGCGCGGTGAGCGGTCTCCACCGCGCCCGCGACCTGGATGCCCACGCGCAACGCCTCGGCCACCGAGAACGGCTCCTTGCGGGAACGGAGCTGCAGGTTCGGCCGGGGGCAGTACTCCATCACGAGGTAGGGGCGGCCGTCTCCTGCGACTCCCGCCTGGTAGATCGTGACGATCGCGGGGTGGGTGGACAGCATGGCCATGACGTTCGCCTCGTCGGCGAACTCCTGCGCCGCACCGCTGGAGATGCGATCGGCGAGCAGCACCTTGACCGCGACCCGGCGCCGCGGCATCTCCTGCTCGTACAGGAAGACGTCCGCGAAGCCACCGGTGCCCAGCGGCTCCACGTACGTGAAGCCGGGGAGGGCGGGCGGCGGGGAGGGGCGACGGCTCACGGCAGGTCCTCGAAGGCGACAGTCACCCCGTCGCCCAGGTCGACCACGTCGCCGGACAGCACGAGCGTCTGCTCGCCCGGGTGCAGCCGGACGGGGTCGGCCCCGGGGCGGAGCAGCGTCGAACCGTTGGTCGTGTGCAGGTCGATGACGACGACCGTGTCGCCCTCCGGTCGCACCTCGAGGTGGCTGCGCGAGATGTCCTGCTGGGGACTGTCGACCGCGATCAAGTGCGGCATGTTCGTCCCACTGGCGCGGGTGGACCGCGGGCGGCGGCCGATGATGACGGTGCGGTCGAGCGTGACGACCTGGCCGGTCGAGACGCGGATGCGCCCGGCGGCGACCGCGGCGGGTTCGGCCACCGGGATGACCTCGGTCGGTGCGTCCGGCGCGGCGGCCGGCTGCTGGCGGAGCTCGCGCAGATCGGCGGCGGAGATCGTCGAGCCGTCGTGGTCGCCTCCGGGATCCACGACGGCCGGGTCGGCGGCGGCCGGCTCGGGCTCCTCGCTCGGGCGCACAGCGGCGGCCTCGATGGGTGTGTGCACGGTCTCGCCCCAGAGGTGGTCGAACTCGTCCACCGGAGGCGCGAAGGTCGCTTCGGTGGGTACGAGCGTCGCCTCGATCACCGCGTCGTCGGTCACCGGCGTCGGCGACTCCGTCTCTTCCTCCGGGACGGACGGCTCCTCCTCCGCCGCCGCCGGCACAGGCGCGACGACAGGCGGGGGCGGCAGCGGCACGGAGGTGCCGGGCACGGGCGCCGCGGGCAGCCCGGAGACGGGGGGCGCGGTGGCCTGCGGGGCGGCGTCCGTGGCGGGCGGTGTCGGGCGCACGGACTCGTCGAGTACCGGCGCCGGTCCGGCGCTGTCGAGCACGGTGTCGGCATCGGCCGGCTCGATGTCCGCGGTGACCGCCGCCGCGAGCACGATGCCCGCGTGGACCGGGAGCGCGGTGCCGCTGCCGTCCTCCTCGACGGTGAGCTCGATCGTCGCGGCGCCGGGCACGAAACGCTCGCTCCAGGTGGTCACGTCCGCGCCCGAGAAAGCGGCCGCAGAAGTCTCGCCCCCGGTCACGCGCACGGTCAGCGGACCGCGGACGGCGACCCGCGCATCCGCGCCCTCCAGCACCGCGGCCACGAACGACGGCATGGCGGCGAACGATCCGCCGGCCTGCGTCGTGAGCACGTCGATGACCGTCGCGAGGCTGCGCTCGGCGGGCAGACGTTCCCACAGCGCCGTGACGGTGGCTCCGGGGACGTCCGGCGGCAGCGCCACCAGGGCGCCGGGGATGACGATCAGGTACCACTGTCCCGGTCGGTAACTCGTCTGCATCAGCGAACCCCTCCTGCTGCGGCCTCGCGCGGGCGCGTGTCGGCGTCGATGTCGGTGTCGTCGGACAGGAGGCGCGTGCCCGGTCGTGAGGCGACCGACACGGCGTCCACGACGACCACGGTGATGTTGTCGCGGCCCCCGGACTGCACGGCCTCGTCGATGAGGACGTCGGCGGCGCGCTGCGGGTCGGGCTCCGCGGCGAGGATCTGGCGGATGCGCTCGTCGGGAACCTCGGTGGTGAGCCCGTCGGAGCACACCAGCATCCGGTCGCCGAGCTCGGCAGGGAACAGCCAGTAGTCGGCGTCGCCCGTGCTGCTGGCCCCGATCGCCCGCGTGATGATGTTGCGACGGCGGTCGGTCGCCGCCTCCTCGGCCGTCAGCTCGCCCGACTCGATGAGCTCCTGCACGACGGAGTGATCGACACTGATCTGCTCCAGCTCCCCGTCCGCGAAACGGTAGGTGCGGGAGTCGCCGATGTTGACGGTGAGCCAGTAACCCATGCCCTCGACCGAGGCGACCACGACGCCGCTCAGGGTGGTCCCCGCTCGACCGTTCCCCGCGGTGGACAGGTCCTCGACGGCCTGCCGCGCCCGAGCCAACGCCTCGAGCAGATCGTCGAGTTCGAGGTCGGTGCGGCCGATGTAGCGGGCGAACTCGTCGATCACGGCCGCGCTCGCGCGCTCCCCCGCCTCGTGTCCGCCCATGCCGTCGGCCACGAGGAACAACGGTGCCGAGGCCATGTAGGAGTCCTCGTTCAGAGGACGACGGAGTCCGGAGTGCGTGGCCGCGCCGGTGGACACGAGGAGCGGGGCGCTCATGCGTAGCCTCCGACCATCACGACCCGGTCGCCGATCTCGATGACGTCGCCGAGCCGGATCGGGACGCGCTGCCCGGGCGGGCACGCGATCCGCTGCCCGTCGCGCACGATGGTCAGGCCGTTGGTCGAGTGCCGGTCGAGCACCCAGCCGCCGGAGGTCTCGGACGCGGCCTCGAAGTGCGTCTTCGACAGCGAGAGCGTCTCGTCGCGCACGGGCACCACGGTCGCGCCCTCCTCCACTGCGGGGTTGCGCCCGAAGACCGTCCGGCGCGAGACCGGGATCCGGGTGCCGTCATCCCACGTGAACACGAGCCGGTGACCGGGGATGCTGATGCGCGTCTCCTCGAGGTCGTCGTCCTCGGTCACGGTGGCCGGAGTGGCGGCCGCGCCGGGTGCCGCCACAGGAGCGCGGACCGCCGCGGCCGGCGGGGCGGGCGGCGCGGGCACGGCGGACGGAGTGGCGGGAGCAGCCGCGGGAGCGGGAGCAGCCGCGGGAGCGGGAGCAGCCGCGGGAGCGGGAGGTGCCGGCGGGGCAGCAGGGGGCGCGGTGTCCGTGGACGCGGGAGTCTCCGCGGCGGGAGTCGCCGGGGCGGGCGGCATCGGCGGGCGCACCGGGCGTGAGCCCTGGGTGATCCCCGGCACGTACGCGATCATCCCGGAGTCAGACGTCGGCAGGGGCGGCGCTGCGGTCGTTGCGGGAGAGCCGACGGGCGCCGCAGGGGTCGCCGCGGGAGCGGCGGGCGCACCGGCCGGGGCGAACCCGGGCATCGGCGCGGGAGGGAGCCGCTCGAACGAGGGGGCCGGCAGCAGCGGCGGAGCCTCCTCGACCGGGACGGGCTCCGGCTCGGGCTCCGGGGCCGGGACCTCGGCATCGAGCATCAGCGACCCGACCGCCTTGTCGTGCCAGCCCTGGAACCGTCCCGACCCGTCGAAGAGCGGGCTGAAGTAGCCGACCACGATCGCACCGGCCAGCCCGAACACGATGTTGCGCAGCAGCGCCCGACCGAAGCCGATCGCTGAGCCGTCGGCCGCCGACACGAGCCGCAGCCGCTGCAGGCGCATCCCGACGGAGCCAGCGCCGGTCTGCATCACCGTGTACACGACGAACCAGGCGAGCAGCAGCAGGCCCACGATCGGCGCCCCGATGAGCAGGGTGGTCAGCATCGCCTCCAGGCTCCCGGAGAACTGCGCCACGAGCACCAGTGCCCCGCCGAGCAGGGCGCCGAGCACGCCGGCGATCGCGGCGTCGATCAGGTAGGCGATGGCACGGCGGGAGATCGGCGCGATCTGTTCGAGCGCGGGCTGCGTCATGGGGTCTCCCTCTCGGAGGACGACGGCGTCGTGTCCTTGTTGCTCTCGATGGTGCCAGGTTCGCGCCGCACTCGGGCGGCCGCGGCGTCCTTCAGGCTCTGGAAGCCCTGCGAGACGGCGCTGCCGCCCAGCAGCGAGCGCAGGCTCAGGCGTGCCTTGACGCGCTTCCAGAACCCGGCCTCCTCGCCCAGGCCGCCGACGATCTCATCGACCTCCTGCCAGAAGGCGTCCACGTCCTGGGGAGTGGGCTCGGTGGGCCCGAAGACCTCGGCGTCGGCGCGCGCGGCCAGTCCGGTCACCCGCGGCACCGTGAGCGTCGAGGCGACGACAGCGGCCTCCTCCCCCCGCGTGCCGTTCGGAGCCAGTCGGGCGCCGTAGTCGATCGCCCGGTCGGTCAGCTCGTCCCAGCCGCCGCTGATGCGGTCGGCGGTGCGAGGAGCCGATCGGCGTGAACGGCGACGCGCGGCCTTCCACGCGCCGATGACGATGAACGGTGACATGAGCAGGGCGATGACCGCGAGCGAGATCCCGCCGATGAGGAGGATCACTCCGATGATCTCCGCGAGGTTGAGCGTCTCGTCCTCGGACTCGCGGTCGTCGGGCAGCGTGGGCGGCAGGTCGACCGGCTCCTGCGGGGGAGGCGGCGGCTGCAGCACCTGCGGCTTCGGGTCCACCCGCGGCTTCGTGTTCTGGTCGTTGGGCACCTGGTCCTCGGGCGGCGTCGGGTTGAAGGTCACCCAGCCGACGCCGTCGAAGTTCACCTCGACCCACGCGTGCACGGTGTCGCCCGTGGCCTCGAACACCGCCGCGTCGGCCTGCTCCTCGTCCGGGTAGTACCCCATGACGACCCGCGCCGGGATGTCGAGCTGGCCGGCGAGCAGGGCCATGGCGACCGCGTACTGTTCGTCGTCGCCGATCATCTGATCGGCGCCGACCAGCGTCGAGATGCGCTCGGCCGTGTGCCCGGCGCGGGACAGCACCTCGCCCTCCAGGCCGTGGCTGAAGAAGCCCCCCTCGGCGAGGAAGTTCTCCAGCGCGCGCACCTGCTCGATCGGGGTCTCGGCACCGGCCACGGTCTCGGCGGCGAGCGAGGTCAGCTCCTCCGGCACGTTGCTCGGCTTCGGCATCGTGACGCGGCCGAACGGTACCTCGGCCAGTTGCTTGTCGTCGGGCTGCGTGGGGAGGATCGCGTCGACCGCGTACTCGTCGCCCTTCCCGAGCGTGGGGGTCGCGACCGCGGTGCCGGTCGCCGTGTTGACGTAGGTACCCCGCCGCAGGTCCTCGGCGCGGTCGCCGTCGAACCGGATCTCCGCCAGCTCGCCGGCAGTCGGCATCCAGACGCCGCGGTAGCCGTCGATGGCGATCTTCAGCGTGACGGGCACGCCCTCGGCCTCCGGCGCCATGTTCGACCGGAGAGGAGAGAAGGCGCTCGACGAGGTCGGACCGCCGTCGGTGACGTTGTAGACCATGCCGTCGAACTGATCCATGACGGCTGTGCGGATGCGGGCGCCCTTGGGCAGCCCCTGCACCGTGAACAGCGTTTCGTCGGCGTCGTCGCGCACGTTCTTGCGGAACGCCTGCAGGGGGCTGGGGTAGTCGCGGATGTCGAAGGGCGGGATGATCACGTCGCGGAAGACGTGCCGCGGCTGCGCGGGGGAGGCGATCGCACTCGTGGCGACGCCGGCGCCCCCGGCGACGGCCAGCACGGCCACCCCCGCGAGCAGGCGTCGGGTGCGCATGTGGGCGGCCCGTGCGGGATCGACCTCGCTCACCGAGACCGCCATGTTCTGCGGCGCCCACAGCTGACGCAGCGCGAGCCATGCCATGCTCACCACGGCGAAGACGAGCCCCTGCACGAGCGGGAAGGCCGGCTCCGGCGTGCCGAGGGCGATGACGAGCATGAACAGCACGCCCGCGGGGATCAGTGCCCAGGCCACCCGGTCCAGGCGCAGCGCGAGGGAGGCCGTCACCACGGTGAACACCAGCGACAGCAGGAAGGGGACGATGAGGTGACCGTCCGCCGCCGCGACCGGGGCGACGGTCGTCAGCATCTGCTTCCATGACGTGACCGTGCCCACGGCGAGCTTCTGCAGCGTCTCCAGCGACGGGATCACGCCCAGGATGGCCGTCTGCGGTACGGCGAGCGCCCCGCCGAAGAGGAAGTAGGCGGCGAGCGTCAGCCCCGTGACGATGAGGATGCCCCACCGGCGCCAGGCGGCGACGGCCGCGATCGCGAGGCCGAGCAGCATGCCGCCCACCACAGCGGGAAGGAACGAGGGCCCGGCGAACGTCGGCCAGAAGCCGACCAGGGCCGTGACCATGAGCAGCACGCTGGCCGCGAGGTCGAGGATCCAGCGGCGCAGGGCGAGGCCGCCCGGTGCCGGAGCGGACGCGGTCATGCGAGAACCTTCTGCAGCGCGAGCGGGAGCTGCTCCAGCGCGCCGACGGTGACGACGTCCGCCTCGCCGATCCGGCGCAGGGACGGGGCGGACGCGGTGGTGTCGGTGACCACGGCCAGCACGCGGGCGCCGAACGGCAACCGGGAGCAGGCCAGACGGAGGTCGTCGGCGCGCACCCGCGAGCCGCAGACGAGTACGACCACGCTCGCGAGGGGCATCGTGGCGGCCACGACACCGGCGAGTTCGGCGATCCCGCCCTCCCGCGGCTTGCTGTGCTCCACCGCGGAAAGGGAGTCGAGGAGCTGCTTCCCCGTGCCCGACGGCAGTTCGCGCCCCTGCACGCGGAGGTCGACGCGCTGCGAGTCGCGCAGTGCCCGGAGCCCGATCGACCCGGCTGCGGAGATGCCGAGCTCGAAGTCGTCCGCGGTGTCGTAGTCGGCGGCGGACCGGGACAGGCCGATCACGAAGTGCGAGCGCCGTGTCTCCTCGTACTGGCGGACCATCATCGTGCCGGTGCGCGCGGTCGAGCGCCAGTGCACGTGCCGGAGGTCGTCTCCCGGCTGATACTCGAGCAGGGCGTGGAAGGAGACGTCGTCGCGGGAGAGGTCGGCCGCCGGGAGCCCTTCGAGGTCGCGCAGGTAGCCGAGCGACTGGCCGTCGAAGAGGACCGTGCGGGGGTGGACGAAGAGGTCCACCGGCTCATCTCGCCGATGCGCCCGTTCGAACAGCCCGAGCGGATCGCCGCGCACGACGCTCACCGGTCCGACCTTCACGACGCCGCGACGGTGGGTGGGGATGGCGAAGAGCTCCTCGGCCTCCTCGCCCGGCGCGAGCCGCTGGATGCCGAACTCGCCACGGCCGGATCCCACGGGCAGCACGACGCGCGACGGCAGGATCGCCCGCGTCCCCCGGTTCGCGAGGGTCAGTGCGCCGACCGCCCGCTCTCCCACGACCACGCGGGTGCGGGCCAGGTCGAGCGAGACGTCGTACGCCGTGCGTCCGATGAGGAACAGGGCGCACACGGCGACCGCCATCGCGATCACGACGGCGGCCACGGTGAACTCCACCCAGCCGGCGAGCTGCCCGAGGACCCAGAAGCCCACCGCGAGCGCCATCAGCACCCAGGCGAGCGGACGGACGGCGGCGGCGATGAGCCGGAGGCGCGCCAGGACCCGCGCGCCGACGACGGCCGCGATGTCCCGCCACCCGGCGTCGCGATCCGTCGGCGCCGGCGGCGCCTGCAGGGCCTCCGCGGTCATCAGGCCGCCGTTCGCGCCTGGGGGGCCGCGACGCCGTCGAGCACGCGGCCGATGACGGTCTCGCTGCTCGTGCCGGCGAACTCGGCCTCGGCGTCGAGCAGCAGGCGGTGCTGCCACACCGGACGGGCGAGCGCCTTGATGTCGTCGGGAAGCACGTAGTGCCGGCCCTGGGCGGCTGCCCACACCTTGGCGACGCGGACCATCGCGATGGCTCCGCGCACCGAGACGCCCAGGCGGATGGCGCTGTCGGCACGCGTCGCCTCCGCCAGCTCTGCGACGTAGCGGAGTACGGCGGGCTCGACGTGCACGGTGGCGGCGAGGTCAGCCATGTCGGCTACGGCGCTCGTGGTGATGATGGCCGACAGGCCGGCGGAGGGGTTGCGGTCGGAGGCACCGGCGAGGATGCTCTCGGTCACGGCGAGGTCGGGGTATCCGATCGAGGTCTTGATGAGGAACCGGTCGAGCTGCGCTTCGGGCAGCTTGTACGTTCCGGCCTGCTCCACCGGGTTCTGGGTCGCGATCACGAGGAACGGGCGGCCCGTCTCGTGCGTGACGCCGTCGACCGTGACCCGCGACTCCTCCATGACCTCGAGCAGTGCGGACTGCGTCTTCGGGGAGGCGCGGTTGATCTCGTCGGCGAGCACGATCGACGCGAAGATCGGACCCTTGTGGAACTCGAACCGGTGCGACTGCTGGTCGTAGATCGTCACACCCGTCACGTCGGAGGGCAGCAGGTCGGGCGTGAACTGGATGCGCGCGCTCGTGCCCTGCACCGTCGCGGCGAGGGCCTTCGCGAGGCTCGTCTTGCCGGTGCCAGGGGCGTCCTCCAGGAGCACGTGGCCCTCCGCCAGCATCGAGGCCAGCACGAGACCGACGATCTCGCGCTTGCCCTGCACCGCCTTGTCGACGTTCTCCACCAGGCGCTGGAAGGTGCCGTGGAACCAGGCGGCCTGCTCGGGGGTCATTGTCATGGAGTCACTGCTTCCTCTCGGATGGACGGAGTGCCCGTCACCAGTTCGTTCGTTCGTAGTCGGTGCCGCCGATCGTGACCCACACCTGGTAGCCCCGGCCGCCCGCACCGTGGAAGCAGCCGATCTCGATGGCGCCGTTGGCCGGGATGTTCCAGCTGCTGCCGCCGGCGAACCGGGGACCGGCCGTCGGGGCGTTGCTGTTGCAATACACCTGGTAGCGACCGGCCGGGAAGTTGGAGGTGTTGATGACGAACTTCGCACACGTGCCGTCGGTGCACTGTCCGGGCCAGTAGCCCGAGGTGCCCCGGGTGACCCAGGCCCGCGGCGCGGGGGGTGGGCCCGAGCTCGCGGAGGCCGACGCTTCGGGCGTCCACTGCCCCGCCGCATCCTGCGCGCGCACGCGGATGCTGTGGCCCTGGTTGTAGCCGTTGCCGACCGTGCGGGAACCGGAGATACCGACGTCCTCCCAGCCGCCCCCGTCGATCGAGATCTGGACGCGGGTGATGTCGCGACCGTTCGCGGTGCCGTTCGCGTTCCAGTTCAGCGTGACCTGGGTCGCGCCGCCGCTGGCCGAGGCCTGCGGGGTGCCCGGTTTGCCGTACGGGTTGCCGTTCGCCGCGTTCGACACCGCGCCCGAGTACGTGACGCCGTCGACCGTCGCGACGGCACGCAGCTCGACGCGGTAGTTCTGGCCGTTCGTGAGGCCGCCGATGCGGGTGCCGCTCAGGCCCCTCCAGTCCCCGCCGTTGAGGCGGTACTGGTAGCTGATCTCGTCCGTGCGGGCGCCGTTGCGGGACGCCTGCTGGTACGAGATCTCGAGGGCACGATCGAGTTCCTGCGTCACGCGGAGGCTCGTGGGCGCACCGGGGGGCGTCACCCCGCGACGTGGCGCCGACTGCTCGCTCCACGGTCCCCACCCGGCCTTGTTGTAGGCGCGGATGCGGTACGTGTACGCCGACTCGGACGTGGGAACGGTCACGGCCTGGCTCTGCGCCTGGGCGCCGGGGGTCAGGGTCCGGAACGCGGAACCCCCCTCGAGGACCTGAAGCTGGTACGCGCTGATCGCGTCGCCGTTGTTGTTCGGCGGCGTCCAGCTCACGAGCATCTGCGCCTGGTTGCCGACCGGCTCGAGCTCCTTGGTCGCGGGAGCCCCCGCGGCCATCGGCGGACCGGCCGGGATCTCGGAGGCCGACCACCCACTCCAGCTCGACGGCTCCGGGGCGCGGTTGTGGGCCTGCACCCGCACCTGGTAGTCCGACCCGTTCTCGAGTCCCTCCCACGTGACGGAGTTCCCCGTGACCTCCTTCTGCGTGATCCCGGAGGGCGGTGCGGGAGAGATCTCCAGCGTGTAGCGCTCGACCGGGGAGCCCGGGGTGCTCGGGGTCTTCCAGGCGACCTCCAGCGACTTGTCGCCGAACTTCAGCGTCGGGGGGTTCGGGGTGTCGGGGCGGGCGTCCGGGCGGGCGACCTCGGAGACGCCGGAGGGCTCCGACTCGCCCACGCGATTGGTCGCGGTCACCTGGAACGTGTACTCGACGTTGTTCGTCAGCCCGTCCAGGGTGCAGGTCGTCGACGAACACTCCTTGGAGTAGGCGCTCCCGCCGACGGACTTCACCGTGTACTTCTCGATCACCGCACCGTTGTTCGACGGCGCCGAGTACGACACCACGACGGTGCGGTCCTGCACGCTCGTCACGACCGGGGTGCCGGGGGCCTCCGGAACGTCCTGCACCGTCACGACGATCTGGCCGTTGACCTCGCGGTCGACATCCTGCGTCGCGTCCTGAATGCGGTAGCGCACGACGAGCGTCCCGACGAAACCCTCGGCCGGGGTGACCCGGACCTCGTCGTCGGTGAACGACGCCTCGCCGCGGCCGGACTCGGTGACCGCGCCGACGATCTTCAGCGGGGTCTCCGGGAACGGGTTGAAGTCGTTGGCGAGGGCGGGGACGGTGATCGTCTGCCCCGCGTCCGCCTCGGCGATCGTGTCGGTGTTCGCGGTCGGCATCGCCCGCGTGGACGCCGTCACCCGTGCGGTCACTGTGCCGTCGACGGGCTCGGTCTCGCCGTCCGTCACGCGGATCTGGAGCGAGGCGGAGGTACCCTTCTTGGCGGTCGAGGACGCCTCGACGAGGAGCTTGTCGCCGTCCACGCGGGCCGAGATGCCGTTCCCGTCGCCGCCCACGAACGTGTACTCGTGCTCGCCCTTGTCCTCGGGATCGGGGTCGTCGGTGAGGGCGGCCAGATCGAGTTCGCTCGCGTCCTCGCCCGGGGCGACATCCACCTGACCCGAGATGAAGGTCGGCTGCTGGTTGTCCGGCGGGAGCACGTTGATCGGGATGCTCAGCGTCGCCTTCCGCCCCTCGGGGTCGTCCGGGCCGTCGCCGTCCGTCACCTCGAACGTCAGGGCGTCCGGGCCGAAGTATCCTTCGGCCGAGGTGTAGACCAGGGTGCTGGCGTCGACCAGGAGGTCCGCGCCGTCGGCATGGATCGCGCTCACCTTCGCCTTCTCGGTGATGCGCACCTCCCCGCCGCCGGCAACCGTGACGTACTCCGACAGCGGCAGCTTCTTCGTCTCACCGCTCACGACTTCGACGGGCTTGGTCGAGGTGAGGGTGGGACGCAGGCCGTCGCGCGAGGGAACGAAGATGAAGGCCGAGGCCTGCAGACCGTCCGGGTCGGTCAGCGTGTAGCGGATGAGCTGCAGCTCGTCCGTGACGGTGACCCGCACCTTCCCGTTCTCGAGCAGTGTTCCGCCCGCGCCGACCTCGACGTCGAGGCGGTCCTTCGTGCCGTCGGGGTCCTCGTCGTTCTTGAGGATCTCCAGGTCGGCCGAGAGCCCGCCGTCCTTCAGGTCGGAGGGCTGCAGCCGGTCGTCCCGGGCGACGGGGGCCTGCAGCGGCACGTCCTCGTCGACCGTGATCTGCAGCGTCGCGGTGGACGACGCCCCGCGAGCATCGCTCACGGTGTACTGCAGGGAGGTCTCCACCTCGCTGTCGGGCGCGGTCACGATCACGCGGTCCCCCGAGACGCGGGCCTTGAGGTTCTCCGGCACCTCGAGACCGTCCTCGACGAGAGCGATCTTGTCACCCTCGGGGTCGGAGTCGTTCTCCAGCACCGGCACCGCGATCTCGCGGCCCGGACGCACGACGACGGCATCCTTCACCGCGTACGGCGCCTGGTTGACCTGCTCGGCGGGAGCGATGCCGACACGGATGGTGGCGACGCCCTCCTTGCCGAGGCGGTCGCGCACGCGATAGGTGAACGAGTCGACTCCGGACGCGTCTGTGCCTGCCTCGTACGTGAAGTAGTTGGGCCCGACCGTCGTGATGCGACCCTTGGTCGGGCTCGAATCGATGCCGAGCAGCTCGACCGAGTCGCCGTCCGTGTCGATCCCGTCCAGCGGCACCGCGATGTCCACGTCGCTGCCGGCGAGGGCGCGGGCGGTGAGGTCCTTGGGACGGGGCGCCGCGTTGGTCTCCTCGTCGACGGGCAGGATCTGGATCGTGACGTATCCGGCGGCCTTCTGCTGCCGCGAGTCGGAGACCTCGTAGGTGAGGTAGACGGTCTTCGCCTCGGAGCCGGCCTTGAAGCGCACCGTATCCTGCGACACGAACGCCTCCCCGTCGTCGGGGTCCACCGTCTCCACGAGCTCGGGCTCGACGTGCATCACGTCGTCGCTCGGGTGCGAGTCGTTGTCGAGCACGGGGATGGTCACGACGTCGCCCGTCCGGACGGTCGCCGTGTCCGGGTTCGCGATCGGCGGCAGGATCTCGTCCGGAGCGGGGATCGGGATCACCACCACCTCGCCGTCCGCCGACTTCGAGCCGTTCGAGATGCGGTAGCCGATGCGGACGGGCTCGTCCAGCGCTCCCTGGTCGGTGATGCGGAGGGTCTCGTGGTTGAGCACGGAGACCGAGATGCCGGTGCTCGGGTCCATCGACACGGACTGCACGACGAGGATGCCGCCCGCGGGATCGGTGTCGTTGTTGAGCACGCCGAGCAGCACGTCACCTCCCGTGGGGAGCAGCGCCACGTCGCGGACCGCGACCGGGGGCAGGTCGTTCTCGGACTCCGGCATCACGTCGACGCGCACGAGCCCCTCGCCGTTCTTCGGCCCGGTGGACACCTGGTACTGCACGTAGTACACCCCGGGGTTCGGGGCCATGAACGTGAACGTCTTGTTCGGGGTGTTCGGCTCGATGGTCGCCCCGGGGGTCTCCAGCACACGGGTCAGGCGGAGCTGCTCCCGGCTCGTGCTCGTGTCGTTCGTGAGGGGCGCGACGGTGACCTGCTCACCGGCGTGGGTCACCACGTGATCGGCGTTCGTCTTCGGGCTCGTCGAGCCCTGCGGCCGCACGTCGAGCGCGATCGACGCCGTGCCCACTTCGCCCGAGGCGTCGGCGACCGTGACCATGATGTCCTTGCGGCCCTGCAGGCTCGCGGTGGCCTTGTACGTCATCTGACCGTCGCGGCTGAAGTCCACCTCGTCTCCGGGGGCGGCGACCACTTCCTTCAGGTAGATGTCGTCGCCGTCCGGATCGATCCAGTCCGGGAGGATGTTGTACGAGATCGTGCCGCCGGTCTCCACCGCCAGCGACGTCTTCCGCTTCGGCTCGGGGGCCTTGTTCTCGCTCCAGTCCCGCACGGTGAGCGTGACCACCGCCGTGTCCTTGCCCTTGCGGCCGTCGTCGACCTCGTAGGTGAAGCTCGCGGTGCCGGAGGCGTTCTCGTCCACCGCGATCTGCAGCGAGCCACCGTTGTTGATCGGCTGCACCGTCCCGATGGACGGCTGTGCCTCCGCGAGGGCCGCCACCAGCACGTCGCCGTCGGGGTCGTTGTCGTTGTCCAGAACCGGCAGCAGCGTCGTCGCCCCCGGTCGCACGCCGTAGGAATCGTCCTCGGCGATCGGCGGTGTGTTCTCTTCGCTGCGCTCGGGGAGGGTGGTCTCGACCGTCTCCTCCGTCGAGTCCTCCTGGTTCTCCGTCTCGCCTTCCGGCGGCGTGAGGTCGTTCCAGTTGTCGACGCGCTGCAGGCTCTCGTTGGCGAGCCAGGCGGCACCGCCGACCGCGTCGTTGAGGATGATGACGTCGCGGTTCACCCGGAAGGTGAGGCTGGACGAGTCCTCGGCCCCGTCGATCGGCGCGTTCACGTCGTCGCCGTCGCCCGGGCACTCGCGGATGAACGTCGCCGAGCCGGCCCAGGCTCCGTAGGTGCAGCCGCGCAGCCAGACCGGGGCCGCAGCGGTCCCCTCGCCGCCGGCGGAGGTCTCCTGCGGCTCGCTGCCGTCCAGCGGCACGCTGACCAGGGCCGACGGGGTCGCCAGCGCCACCGCGTCGGTCTCGGCCGAGGCATGCTGCAGCACCGCGTCGGCCACGTTCGCGACCTCGGTGCGGAAGCCGCCGGGCGACGTGACGACGCCCGCCGCCGGATCGAGCACGACCGGGGTGCGGCCGACGGCCGTGATGGAGGGGCGCTCGCTCACGTCGAGCTCGCCGACCGACGCCGCGGACGGCTCGCCGGGGGCGCCCTCGTTGTCGACGGGCACCGTGACGACCTCGCCGCGCTCGCCGGACAGGCCGAAGACGGTGCCGTCCTGCGCGACGGTCACGTCGGAGTCGTCCCCCAGCTCGACGACGGGTTCGGCGGCCTCGATCGCGAACGACGCGATGCCCTCCACCGGCACGACCCACAGATCGCCCGAGTCCTGGTCGAGGATGGCGGCGGTGTCGCCACCGAGGGCGACCTTGGCGTTGGAGGGGATGAGGGTGGAGTCGCCGAGGGAGACGCGGGCCGGGTCGACCGCGGTCACGGTGGACGCGCTCTCGTCGACGACGAGCACGTTCGACGCATCCTGCAGGATGTCGTAGTCCTCACTGGTCGTACGCAGACCGCCGTCCAGGACCGTCGACTCGTGGTTGAAGTGCCCGACGAGCAGGCTCGACGTCTTCGTGATCCAGACGCCGCCGTCGTTGAGGTCGACCTTGGTGGTCGGGAACCCCTCGTAGGTGAAGGCCATCGTGGTGAGCGCGATGACGCCCACGGTCACGCCGGCGGCGGACGCCAGCGTCTTGGGTCGCGCCCGCATCCAGGACAGCGCCTTCATTCCCGGTTCCCCCCCAGGGTCAACATCCCTCTGACTCCACCGCGGCACGATGGCCCACGGAACTCCCGTACATCCTAACCACGTACCGGAATATCGCTCGATGGGGAGGTTTCCCCATCACCGCGCGGGTCATGCGCGCCAGCACCCCGCGATGTGGTCGTCCACCATGCCCGCGGACTGCATCAGCGCGTACATGGTCGTCGGCCCCACGAAACGGAAGCCCCGTCGCCGAAGCTCCTTGCTCAGTGCGGTCGACTCCGGAGTGACGGCCGGCACGTCGGCGAAGGTCGCCGGCCGGACTCCCGTCGGCTCCGGGGCGAACGACCACATGAGCGCGTCCAGCTCCCCGTCGGCGAGCTCCTGCACGATGCGCGCGTTCCCGATCGTCGCGAGGATCTTGGCGCGATTGCGGATGATCCCGGTGTCGGTCATCAGCCTCTCCACGTCGCCCTCGTCGAACGCCGCCACCCGCTCAGGCTCGAATCCGGCGAACACTTCGCGGAACCGCGGGCGCTTCCGCAGGATCGTGATCCAGGACAGCCCCGCCTGGAATCCCTCGAGCGCCATCTTCTCGAACAGCGCGCGATCGCCGTGCAGGGGGGTGCCCCACTCTTCGTCGTGATACCGGCGGTACTCGGCGTCGTCGCCCACCCAGGCGCAGCGGACGCGGCCATCAGGGCCCGTGAGGAGCGAGGTCATGCCCTCACCGTAGCCGCCTCCACCGACCCTCCCCTCTCCCCTCTTCCCTTCCTCCCTGCAGGGGTGCGGGATCGATAGCCCACCCGACGGGCCATCCACACGCACGTCTTTCATCCCGAACCGCGAACTCCCTCGGTCCCGAGGCGGGAGAGCCGCGAGGGGACGCGTCAGTCGGCGAAGGTGGCGGCGTCGATGACGAACCGGTAACGGACGTCGGACGCGAGGACACGCTCGTACGCCTCGTTGATCCCCGACGCGGGGATGACCTCGATCTGCGCGGTGATGCCGTGTGCGGCGCAGAAGTCGAGCATCTCCTGGGTCTCCCGGATGCCCCCGATGTTGGAGCCGGCGATGGAGCGTCGCCCGGCGATCAGCGACCCCGCATTCAGGGCGAGGGCCTCCGCCGGAGCACCGACGCACACGATGGTGCCGTCTACGTCGAGCAGCCCGAGGTAGGAGCGGAGGTCGATGACGGCACTCACGGTGTTGAGGATCACGTCGAAGGAACCGCGAAGCTCCCGGAAGGTGTCGCGGTCGCCCGTGGCGAAGTAACGGTCGGCGCCGAGGCGGAGACCGTCGTCCTGCTTCGCGAGGGTCTGCGACAGCACCGTCACCTCCGCGCCGAGGGCATGCGCGATCTGCACGCCCATGTGGCCGAGGCCGCCGAGCCCGACCACCGCGACGCGCGAGCCGGGTCCGACCTTCCAGTGCCGCAGCGGCGAGTACGTGGTGATGCCAGCGCACAGCAGCGGAGCCGCCGCGTCCAGGGGGAGGGCGTCAGGGATGCGCAGCACGAAGTCCTCGGTGACGACGACCTGCTGCGAGTAGCCGCCCTGGGTGATCGTGCCGTCGCGGTCGACCGCCCCGTAGGTGCCGACCGCGCCCTGCGTGCAGAACTGCTCGTCGCCGCGGAGGCAGTACACGCACTCCCGGCACGAGTTCACGAGGCAGCCGACGCCGACGCGGTCGCCGAGGGCGTGCTTCGTGACCTCAGCCCCCACCGCGGCGACGGTTCCGGTGATCTCGTGTCCCGGGGCGAGCGGGTACTGCTGCGGACCCCAGTCGCCGCGGACGGTGTGGATGTCGGAGTGGCAGATGCCGGCGAAGGCGATGTCGATGAGGACGTCGTGCGGGCCCAGCTCCCGCCGCTCGATGACGGTCTTCTCCAGCGGGGCTGCTTCGGCGGGGGCGGCGTAGGCGTTGACGGTCGACATGGTGCTCCTCGGGTCGGTACCCGCCGAGACTATCCGCCCCCGCCGATGAATCCGCTCAGCGCTTCTGTCGCTTGAGGACCTTCTCCAGCACCGGGGCCTGACCGGAGGCTTCGAGCTCGGCGTAGTACGCACGGGCCTCGTCCTGCCGCTGCTTCTCCGCACCGCTCGCGATCGGTGCTCGCACGTGCTCGGGCTGGTAGCCGAATGCATCGACGAGGTCGAGTGCGTACGGACGCAGTCGGGCGCACAGCCGGTCGATGTAGCTCGACACGGCCGCGGCTCGCTGGGTGGACAGCCGGCCGTGGATGAGGTGCCAGGCGAGGTGCTTCTCGATGAGCTGCAGGCCGAAGAGGTCGCGCAGCCAGGTCATGACCTTCTTCGTCTCGGCGTCGTCCATCACGTGGACGGCGTCGGTGAAGGCCTCCCACTGGAGAAGCTCGCCGTGCGCCCTGGCCGCCTCGATGAGCTCGGCCTGGTTCTCGTTGAACAGCCGCGCTCCGAGCGTCTTGTCCTTCCCGGCGGCGCGCAGGCGGGTCGCGATGTCGGCGACCATTTGCTGCACACGCCCCGCGAGGAGGTCGTGCTGCTGCTCCTCGCGCAGTCCGCGCTCCACCGAACGGGCGACCTGACCGAAGTCGGTCACCGCCTGGCCGAGCTGACGGAGTCCGGCACCGTGGAACACCTTGCCGGCGGTCATGCCGACGGCGTACCGGGCGAGCGCCGCGGCGTCCTTGCCCTGGAACTGCTTCGCGTAGTCGGTCAGCAGCCGCTTGCCGACGAGCTGCAGCAGGACGTTGTTGTCGCCCTCGAAGGTGACGTAGATGTCGAGGTCCTGGCGGAGTCCGACCAGACGGTTCTCGAACATGAAGCCGGCGCCGCCGCAGGCCTCGCGTGCTTCCTGCAGCGTGTCGAGCGCGTGCCAGGTCGACAGCGGCTTGAGTGCCGCCGCCAGGGTCTCGAGGTCCTCACGGTCGTCCGGGGTGTCGGTGCGACCGGAGAAGACGCCGTCGAACTTCTGCAGGAACTCGTCGTGCGCGAAGATCTGCGCGTAGGTCGTGGCGAGGCGCGGGAGCAGGCGGCGCTGGTGCTTGCCGTAGTCCATGAGCACGACCTCCTGGCCGTCCGCTCCGTCGAACTGGCGCCGCTGCGTGGCGTAGGTGATCGCGATGTGGAGGCCGAGGGCGGACGCCCAGGAGGCGGCGCCGTCGAGTGAGACCCGTCCCTGCACGAGAGTGCCCAGCATCGTGAAGAAGCGGCGGCCGGGGCTGTCGATCGCGCTGGAGTAGGTGCCGTCGGCGGCGACGTCGCCGTAGCGGTTCAGCAGGTTCGTGCGCGGGATGCGCACGTGATCGAACGAGAGGCGCCCGTTGTCGATGCCGTTGAGCCCGCCCTTGAGGCCGTCGTCCTCGCGGCCGATGCCGGGAAGGTCCACGCCATCCTCACCACGCAGGGGCACGTAGAAGCAGTGCACGCCGTGATTGACGCCGTTGGTGATGAGCTGGGCGAAGACCGTGGCCGCGACGCCGTGCAGCGCCGCGTTGCCGAGGTACTCCTTCGTCGCGCCCCGGAACGGCGTATGGATGACGAACTCCTCCGTCTCCGGGTCGTAGGTCGCCGTGGTGCCGACCGCGGCGACGTCGGAGCCGTGACCGATCTCCGTCATCGCGAACGCGCCGGGGATCGACAGGTCCATGACACCGGGGAGCCAGGTGTCGTGGTGCTCCTTCGTGCCGAGCTGGAGGATCGCGGAGCCGAAGAGTCCCCACTGCACGCCCGACTTGATCTGCAGGCTCGGGTCGGCGGCCACGAGCTCCTCGAACCCGGCGATGTTGCCACCGTTGTTCTCCTCGCCGCCGAAGCGCTTCGGGAACGCCCGGTGCACGGCCTTGTTGTCGACGAGCAGGTGGAGCTGGCTGAGGACGCGCTCGCGGTGGTCGTCCTTGCCGAGCTCGTCCTTCCGCCAGAACGCGGAGTCCTTGATCATCTCGCGGGCCTGGCGGCGCACGTCGCCCCAGGTGCCCATCAGGGCGTCGTTCAGGCGGGCGACATCGATCCGCGGGGCGGTCGCGCTCTCGCGCGGGTCAGGTGTCGTCGAAGGGCGGACGGCGGCGTCGACCATGAGCATTCCTCTCGGAGAGACGAAGGTGGATGCCTTCATGGTAGGTGTGCGACAAAACGACACGAAGTCCCCTGTCCACACCCTCCAATGCCTGGCCGCCCCGTCCGCGCCCCTCATTGTCGGCTCGCGACAGCTTCCGCCTCGGCCGGCCCGTCGACCCACCCCCTTCCGTGCGTCCCGGCCCGTTGCGGGCGTCCGCAGAGGGGTGGCTCCCACGGAAAGGGGTGGGGCGGCGCAGAGAGCGTCAGGACGCGGCGATCACGGCGAGGATGCCGTCGCCGTAGGCCTCACGCTTCTTGGCCCCGATCCCGGTGATGCCGTCGAGATCGGCATGCGAGGCCGGGCGATGCTCGGCGAGAGCGCGCAGCGTCGCGTCGCCGAAGACGATGTACGCCGGGACACCCTGCTCCCGCGCCGTCTCGGCGCGCCAGGAACGGAGCGCCTCGAACAGTTCGCGGTCGCCGGCGTCGAGCGTGTCGGCGGCACTCGCCTTCCGCGCGCGAGCCGGCGACGACGAACGCCCGATGGTGTCCTTCCGAAGCGGCACCGGAGTCTCGCCGCGCAGCACGCCGGCGGCCGCCTCCCCGGGGGCCAGCGTGCCGTAGTCGCCCTGCGCCACGAGGATGCCCCGGGCGAGGAGCTGACGCACCACGCTCCGCCAGTCCTGGTCGGAGAGGTCGGCGCCGATGCCGTAGGTCGCGAGCGAATCGTGCCGCTGCTGGCGGATGCGCTCGGTCGATGCCCCGCGAAGGATGTCGATGAGGTGGCCCGCACCGAAGGCCTGATTGCGCTCACGCTTGAGGCGCACGATCGTGGACAGCAGCTTCTGCGCCGGGACGAGACCGTCGAAGGTCGCCGTGTCATCCAGGCAGGTGTCGCAGTTCCCGCACGGCTGCGAGTCCTGTCCGAAGTACGCCAGGAGGTTCTGTCGCCGGCACTCCACGGTCTCGCAGAGGGCGAGCATCGCGTCGAGGTGCTGTCCCATCCGCATCTTGAACGTGCGGTCGCCGGGGCTCTGGTCGATGAGACGGCGCTGCTGCACGACGTCGCCGAGCCCGTAGGCCATCCACGCCACGGACGGTTCGCCGTCGCGGCCGGCGCGACCGGTCTCCTGGTAGTACCCCTCGACCGACTTCGGCAGATCGATGTGGGCGACGAAGCGCACGTCGGGCTTGTCGATGCCCATGCCGAACGCGATGGTCGCCACCATCACCACGCCGTCCTCGCGGAGGAAGCGCGACTGGTTCGCCGCCCGCACCTCGGCGGGCAGCCCCGCGTGATACGGCAGGGCGTCGAGACCCTGCGCGGACAGATAGGTCGCCGTCTGCTCGACGGACTTGCGGCTGAGCGCGTACACGATGCCCGCCGCCCCCTCCGGCTGCGACCGGATGAACTGGACGAGCTGTTTGCGGGGGTCGACCTTCGGGACGATGCGGTACTGGATGTTCGGGCGGTCGAAGCTCGCGACGAAGTGCTTCGCCGTGTCGAGACGAAGGCGCTCCGTGAGCTCCCTGTGCGTGGCCCGCGTCGCGGTGGCCGTGAGGGCCATGCGCGGGACGCCGGGGAATCGCTCGCCGAGGTCGCCGAGCGCGAGGTAGTCGGGTCGGAAGTCGTGTCCCCACTGCGACACGCAGTGCGCCTCGTCGATCGCGATGACGCTGAGCGTGCCGCGCTGCAGGAGGGACGTCGTCTGCGCGCTCGACAGTCGCTCCGGTGCGACGTAGACGAGGTCGAGCTCCCCGGCGACGTACGCGCGCTCGACCTCGCGGCGCTCCTCGATCGACTGGGTGGAGTTGAGGTACGCGGCGTTCACACCGTTGGCGCGCAGCGCGTCGACCTGGTCGTGCATGAGGGCGATGAGCGGGCTGATCACCAGTCCGGTGCCCTCGCGGACGAGCGCGGGCACCTGGTAGGTGATGCTCTTGCCACCGCCCGTGGGCATGAGGACGACGGCGTCACCGCCCCCGATGACCTGCTCGACGATGGCGGCCTGATCGCCGCGGAAGTCGTCGTAGCCGAACACCGTGTGCAGCGCCTCGCGCGCCGACGGGAACCGGCGCGGTGCGGCACGGCGGACGGCTGGCGCGACGGCGGTCGCTGGCCCCGGACCCCAGTCGAGCGGCGGCTCGAAGCCCGGGCCCTGCGGCTCCCAGTCCATGGGCTCCGGGGGCTCGGTCGGCTCCCACCCGTCGTCCCACGGCTGCTCTGACCCCGCACCCAGCTCGGGGACCCATCCTTCGTACGGGTCACGGGGAGTGTGCGGCATTCCTCCAGCGTAATCACCCCGACGGACAGCGGCACGGCCACGTCCACAGGCCCGAACCGCCGGTCCCGGGCGTAGGTTTGGTTCAGACGCCGGAAGGAACCCCCGATGACCGACATCACCGTGACCCGCAACGACGAGGCCTCCCGCTACGAGATCCACTCCGATGAGGTGCTGGCCGGGTTCGCCGAGTTCGACACCCGCCCCGGTGCGATCCGCTTCCTGCACACGGAGATCGACCCCGCCTTCCAGGGCCAGGGGCTCGCGGGGAAGCTGGCGGCGGCGGCGTTGGCCGACGTCGCCTCGACGGGCGACGCGATCGTGCCGCTCTGCCCGTACATCGCCAAGTACCTGCAGACCCACGAGGTCCCCGGTGCCGAGATCCGCTGGCCGCGGCGCCCCGGCGCGGTGCAGGACCTCCCGGTGCAGGAAGAGTCGACGCGCGCGAGCGAGGACCCCACGGGCAGGGCGGAATGATCGGGCAGCGTCGCATCGTCCTCGAGCCTCGGGCGGTCCCGCTCGGCGGCGTACGCGGCATGGAGGTGCTGCGGGTGCTGCCGCATCGCAACCTCCCCACGATCGGCGCATGGTGTTTCCTCGACCGGTTCGGCCCGGCCGAGACCCGGATGCGTGTCGAGCCGCACCCGCACATCGGGCTGCAGACGGTGACCTGGCCGCTCGTCGGCGAGATCCGGCACCGTGACTCGTTGGGCAGCGATGCCGACCTCCGGCGCGGCCAGCTGAACCTCATGACCGCCGGCAACGGCATCTCACACTCGGAGTACTCCGTCGGCGACGGGCCGGTGCCGCTGGACGCGCTGCAGTTCTGGGTCGTGCTCCCCGATTCGGCGCGCCACGGCGACGGCGGCTTCGAGCGGCACACCGACCTGCCCACGACGACGCTCCCGGCCGCGACCGGCACGGACGCCACGGCCACCGTGGTGCTCGGCGAGTTCGCGGGCGTGCGCTCGCCCGCCACCGTGCACACGCCGATCGTCGGGGCGGAGATCGTCGTCCCGGCGGGGACCACCGTGCGCCTGCCGCTGCAGCCGGAGTGGGAGCATGCGCTGCTTCTCGTCGAGGGCGACGCCGCGGTACCGGAGCACGCCATGACCCGGAACGACATGCTCTACCTGGGCGACTCCCGCGACGGCGTCGAGGTCACCAGCAGCGAGGGCGGGCTGCTCTTCCTCCTCGGCGGGGAGCCTTTCGAGGACGACGTCGTGATGTGGTGGAACTTCGCCGGACGCTCCCACGAGGAGATCGCCGCCGCCCGCGAGGACTGGGAGTCCGCGTCCTCCCGTTTCGGCGTCGTCGAGGGGCACGATCAGCGCATCCCCGCGCCCCCGCTGCCGCCGGTGCGACTCATGCCGCGCAGCCGCACCCTCTGACCCTCGCGCCACTGCAGGCCCTCCCGCGGGGTCAGGCACTCCCAGTGCCCTCTGCCTGTTCCCGCGCGATCACCTGTCCCCGCACACGACTCCGCGAGCCCCGGACCCGGGTCCTCGCGCCGCTGCAGGCCCTCCCGCGCGGGCAGGCACTCCCGCGCGGTCAGGCACTCCCGCGCGGTCAGGCACTCCCGCGGGGTCAGGCACTCCCGCCAGCACAGGCACTCCTGATGCTCCCTGCCTGTTCCCGCGCGATCACCTGTCCCCGTACACGACCCCGCTGGCCCCGGCCCCGGGTACCCGCGTCACTGCAGGCACCCCCGCGGGGTCAGGCACTCCCGCGGGGTCAGGCACTCCCGCGGGGGTCAGGCACTCCCGCGGGGTCAGGCACTCCCGCGGGGTCAGGCCCTCCCGCCAGCGCAGGCACTCCCGCGGGGTCAGGCACTCCCGCTAGCTCAGGCACTCCCGCAAGGTCAGGCACTCCCGCGGGGTCAGGCCCTCCCGCGGGGTCAGACACTCCCGCCAGCGCAGGCACTCCTGACTCTCCCTGCCTGTTCTCGGGCCACCGCCTGCCCTCCCGCGCGAACTCGCTACCGCGCCCCGACACGCGCTCCCGCCCGTTGAGGCCTCCCTGCTCCCTGCCTGTTCTCGCTCCAGTGCCTGCCGTCGCGCTGGAGCCCCCTGACCGGGCCACACCGACCCCGCTCTTCAGGCACTCGCGCGGGCTCAGGCTCGATGGGCATTCACCTGCCTGCTACCGCGCGGTCGCCTGTCCCGGCGAGAGCGAGAGCGGGAGTAGGAAGCAGAAGCAGGGTCAGACGCGGTCGGGGGTGTGCACGCGCGCGAGGAAGCGGTCCGTCCGGGGCGAGGGCCCGCGAGGGTCGAGCAGCGACACGGCGACCGTGACCCCGGTCGCCAGCGGGATCGTCCAGGCGGCGGGCTGCGCGAGGTAGGGCGCCGCGACGCCCACGCCGTCCACCGCGGCGTGCACGAGCAGGGCGAGCCCGGTCGCGACGCCGCCGCACACCATGCCCGCGACCGCCCCGCGCCCGGTGAGGCCACGCCACCACACGCCCAGCAGCACCACGGGCGAGAGCGTCGACGCGGCCACGACGAACACCACCCCCACGCTCGAGACGAGGCCCGCGGGGGCGCTGAGCAGCGCGACGCCCAGCGGCACGAGCGCGCACAGCACCGCGGAGAGGCGGAACGAGCGCACCGAGCCGGAGAAGACGTCCTGGCTGATGACCCCCGCGAGCGAAACCACGAGTCCGGCCGAGGTCGCCAGGAAGGCGGCGAAGGCCCCGGCCACGATGAGGGCTGTCAGCACCTCGCCCACGGGCCCGGGGAACACCCGTGACGGCAACTGCAGCACCACCGTGTCCGCGAGCCCGGGGCGTGCGAGGTCCGGGGCCGCGATCCGCGCGAGGAGCCCCATCGCGCTCGACACGGCATAGAACGCGCTCACCATGGCGATGACGATCACGGTGGTCCGCCGCGCGGAGGCCCCCGTCGGGCTCGTGTAGAACCGCACCAGGACGTGAGGCAGCCCCATCGTCCCGAGGAGCAGGGCGAGCAGCAGCGACGCGGTCTCGTAGGCGTCGAAGCCGGACGGTCCGGCCTCCACGGGGAAGACGAGCGCGGGATCGAAATCGTGGGGACCGCCGCCCAGCGCGAATGCGATGCACACCACCGGCACGAGGAGGGCCGTGAGCTTGAGCCAGTACTGGAACGCCTGCACGAAGGTGATGGCGCGCATGCCCCCCGCGGCGACCGCCGCCGCCACGAGCACCGCGACCGTCACGGCGCCGACCCACTCCGGCAGTCCGGCGACCACGACGAGCGTGATCCCCGCGCCGTGGAGCTGGGGGACGATGTAGAGCCAGCCGATGATGAGCACCGCGAGGCTGGTGACGCGGCGCGCTGTCGCCGAGCCGAGCCGGGCCTCGACGAAGTCGGGGATGGTGTACGCACCGCTGCGGCGCAGGGGCGCGGCGACGAAGACGAGGACGAGCAGATAGCCCGCGGCGTACCCGATGGGGAACCAGAACCCGCGGGCCCCGTCCAGCAGCACCAGCCCGGAGAGGCCGAGGAACGTACCGGCCGAGAGGTACTCACCACTGATCGCCGAGGCGTTCCATACCGGACGGACCGTTCGCGATGCCACGAAGAAGTCGCTGGTCGTCCGCGACACCCGCAGCCCGTAGACCCCGATGAGGAGGGTCGCGATGACGACCAGTGCGACGCCCACGAGGTCGAGGACGACGTTCATTCTCTGTCCCGCAGGGCACGGTAGCGCCGCTCGTTGCGGACCGCCGTGCGCACGTACAGCACCGCGAAGACGAGGATCACGGGATAGAACGCGAAGGCCTGGAGCAGCCACGACAGCGGCAGCCCGCCGATGACGATGTCGTCGATCTCGGGGATGAGCGCGATCCCGAGCGCCAGCGCGACGACGACCACGACGAAGCCGGCGACGGTGCCGAGCGCGAGCCGGAGCTGGCTGCGCATCAGAGCACGCGCGTAGACGGCGTCGGCTTCCGCGACCGGCGCTCCGGGCAGAGCGATCCCCCGCGTCGCGGCGGAGGAGCGGCGGGGCGGGGCGTCCGCGGTGACCCGCACCCGCTTCGGTGCCTCGCTCACCCCGGCCCCTCCCCCGCAGGAGCGCCTCCCGCACCGCCGAGACGAGTCTCCTGCTCACCGGCAGGACCAGCGCGCCGACGACGACCGTGGGCTCCCCGCCGGACAGCCGTGCCTCGGTCACCGCGTCGATCCGCACGAGGGTGGAGCGATGGATACGCAGGAACCCCGCGGGGGCCCACCGTGCCTCGAGTTCGGACAGGGGGATCCGCACGAGGTGGCCCGGACCGTCGTCCTCGGTGTGCAGGCGCGCGTAGTCACCCTGCGCCTGCACCCAGCGAACGTCGCTGCGTCGGACGAACCGCACGGCCGCACCGACCGTCACCGGCAGCACCTCGTCCTCCCCGCGCGGGGCGGCGTCCTGCTCGATCACCCGGTCCACCGCGCTGCGCAACCGCTCCCGCCGGACCGGCTTGAGGAGGTAGTCGGCCGCACGCAGCTCGAACGCCTCGACCGCGCGGGCCTCGTCGGCGGTGACGAAGACGACCGCCGGTGGCTCCGCGAGGGCGAGGAGCGCGCGGGCGAGCTCGGTGCCGCGGAGGCCCGGCATGTGGATGTCGAGGAATGCGATCCGCACCGCACGGGCGGAGAGCTGCCGCAGGGCGTCGGCGCCGTTGCCCGCCGTGAGGATCTCGCCGATGCGCGGGTCGGCACGCAGCAGGTGCACGAGCTCATCGAGGGCCGGCTGCTCGTCATCGGCGACGAGGACGTCGATCATGCCGCTCCTCAGTCGTCGTCCGGATCGTGGAGGGGCTGCGATTTCGGGACTCGCATGCGCACCAGGGTACCCGCGCCGGCGTTGGTCTCCACGACCAGCCCTCCCCCACTCCCATAGACCTGGCGGAGCCGGGTGTCGACGTTCCGCAGGCCCACGTGACCGCCCTCGTCGCGCGCCGTCAGCAGAGCGCGCAGACCCTCAGGGTCCATACCCACGCCGTCGTCCTCCACGAGGATCTCGGTGTGCGTGCCGTCGTCGCGCGAGGTGATGCGGATCTCGCCGCCGCCCTCCCCCGGCTCCAGGCCGTGCCGCACGGCGTTCTCCACCAGCGGCTGCACCGAGAGGAAGGGGATGACCGTCGCCAAGGTCTCCGGTGCGATCTGCAGCGTCACCCTCAGGCGATGGCCGAAGCGCGCACGCTCCAGTTCGAGGTACGAGTGGATGCTGCCCAGCTCCTCCGCGAGCGTGGTGAACTCTCCCTGCCGTCGGAAGGAGTACCGGGTGAAGTCGGCGAACTCGAGCACGAGGTCGCGGGCGCGGTCGGGGTCGGTCGTGATGAACGAGGCGATCGCCGTGAGGGCGTTGTAGATGAAGTGCGGGGAGATCTGCGCGCGCAGGGCGCGGAGCTCGGCCTCGGCGAGCTGCGTGCGCGACGCCTCGAGCCCGCCGAGCTCGACCTGTGCCGCACACCAGTCGGCGACCTCCTCTGCCGCCCGCACGAGTGCAGCGCGCACGGGCGACGCGAAGGCGACGACCACCCCGACGATGACCCCGTCGACGAGGATGGGCGCGCCGACGGCCTCCAGGTCGTCCGTCCGCGACGGCGCCGGGAACACTTGACGCCGACCCGATCGACGCACCTGGGCGGCGATCCGCACGGCGGCGGATTCCAGCCCGTCCGCCGCCCCGTCGAGCGTGACCGTGTCGCCCTCGGCGACGATGGCGACCGCGGCGCTCCCCAGCAGAGTCCGCAGGTGCCGCGCCGCCGTGACCACGTCCGGGCCGGTCAGTCCGCCGCGGAGGTGAGGCGCGGCGAGACTCGCCTGATGCAACGCCCGCAGCGCCCCCTGTTCCGCCTCGCTGCCGAGGTCCGCCGCCCCGCGCGCGAACCGTCGGGCGAGGAGCAGCAGCGCCGTGAGGACGATGCCGCCGAGCGCGCCGAGGACCGCGGCGAGGACGACGTCGTTCATGCGTTCAGCCTAGGGACGCGACGGCGGGTCCAGCGGCCGACGCTTCGACGGGCTCAGCGACCCGGCTTGGGCCTCTGAGCCGATCGAAGGGTCCTGAGCCCGTCGACGGGTCAGCAGCACCGGGCACCGGGATTGCGGTCCTGGTCGTCCATCCGCTGACGCCAGAACTGCCGCTCCGTCAGCGGCTCCTCGTCCGGATGATGCCGACGGTGATGGGCGACGTACGTGGCGTACGCGGTGTCGCCCATCAGCGTCGTCATGTACCAGCGGATGCCGCGGCCGACCCGGCCGAGGGCGCTCCACAGCGCCCGCAGCGGGGAGGTCGCGGCATCCGTCCGATCCATCGCGTGGGTCATCTCAGTGCCGTGCCGCCGCGCGCTCGTCGGCGAGGATCGGCTCCCACCGCTTCTCCAGCTCGCGCTCCTCCGCGTCGGGCAGGAACCCCGCCGGGGCGAAGCGGCGGGACGGCACGGCCGGGTCCTCGGTGTTCTCGCCGCCGCCGTTGCGGATCGCCTTCACGGTCGCGATGACCGCCATGACGATCACGATGATCGCCAGCACCACGAAGATGATCGACAGCGTGCCCTGCACCGCGGTATTGCGGATGACGGCCTGCAGCACCTCCGGCTCGCCGAGCGCGGTGTCGCCGGAGTTCAGGGCTTCGAGGTAGCGGAAGTGGTTCGCCCAGTATCCGATCGCCGGCACCGGCGAGAAGATCTTGTAGAGCGACGCGGTGATGGTCACGGCCGCGGTGAAGGCGAGCGGCAGCGCGATGATCCACAGCCAGCGGACGTAGCTGCGACCGCGCTTGGCGACGATGGCCAGCACCACGGCGAGCGCAATCGCCGCGAGCAGCTGGTTCGCGATGCCGAACAGCGGGAAGAACGTGTTGATGCCGCCGAGCGGGTCGGTGACGCCGAGGATGAGGATCGCTCCCCAGCCGGCCACCATGATCGCCGTGCAGATCCACACGCCGGGGCGCCAGGAGACGTCGCGGAACTTCGGGAACCAGGCTCCGATCGAATCCTGCAACATGAAGCGGGCGACTCGGGTGCCGGCATCCACCGCCGTGAGGATGAACAGCGCCTCGAACATGATCGCGAAGTGGTACCAGAACGCCATGAGCGCCTGCCCGCCGAGGGCCTGCTGCATGATGTGCGCGAGGCCGAGCGCGAGGGTCGGAGCCCCGCCGGTGCGGGAGACGATCGACTCCTCGCCGACGGCCGCCGCCGTCCCGGTGAGCATGTCGGGGGTGAGGTTCACCCCGGTCAGCCCGAGCGAGTTCACGAAGGCGACGGCTCCCTCCACGGTGCCGCCGGTCGCGGCCGTGGGGGCGTTCATCGCGAAGTAGATGCCCTGATCGATCGAGATCGCGGCGACGAGGGCCATGATCGCGACGAACGACTCCATGAGCATGCCGCCGTAGCCGATGAACCGGGTCTGCCGCTCCTTCTCCACGAGCTTCGGCGTGGTGCCCGACGCGATGAGGGCATGGAAGCCGGACAACGCACCGCACGCGATCGTCACGAAGAGGAACGGGAAGAGCGGGCCCGCGAACACCGGCCCCATGCCGTTCTCGCCGAAGATGCTGATCGCGGGCACGGAGATCTCCGGGCGCACGAGGACGATCGCGCCGGCGAGCATCACGATGACGCCGATCTTCATGAACGTGGAGAGGTAGTCGCGGGGAGCGAGCAGCAGCCAGACCGGCAGCACCGCGGCGATGAAGCCGTAGATGATGATGCCCCACGCGATCGTGGTGCGGTCGAGGTGGAAGATGGCCTGACCCCACTCGGTGCCGGCGACCCAGCCGCCGCCGATGATCGCGGCCATGAGCAGCACGAACCCGATGATCGAGACCTCGGTCACCTTGCCGGGACGCAGATAGCGGAGGTACACGCCCATGAAGAGGGCAATCGGGATGGTCATCGCGACGGAGAAGACGCCCCACGGGCTCTCGCCGAGCGCGTTGACGACCACGAGCGCGAGGATCGCCACGATGATGAGCATGATGAGCAGCGAGGCGATGATCGCCGCGGTACCGCCGATCTTGCCGAGTTCCTGCCGCGCCATCTGGCCGATGGTGCGGCCGCCGCGGCGCATCGAGAAGAAGAGGACGGTGTAGTCCTGCACGGCTCCCGCGAGCACGACGCCCACGATGATCCAGATGGTGCCGGGGAGATAGCCCATCTGCGCCGCGAGCACGGGGCCGACGAGCGGGCCGGCACCGGCGATGGCGGCGAAGTGGTGGCCGTAGAGCACTCGACGGTCGGTGGGGACGTAGTCCTTGCCGTCCTGCTTCACCTCGGCCGGAGTGGCCCGGCGGTCGTCGGGGCGGGTGATGTACCGCTCGATGACCTTGGAGTAGAAGCGGTAGCCGATGAGGTAGGTGCAGACAGCGGCGAACACGAACCAGATCGCGTTCACGGTCTCGCCGCGCACGATGGCGAGCATCACCCAGGCGACGCCGCCGAGCAGGGCGATGGCCGTCCACAGCAGGATCTTCGGGAGGGTCCAGCGGCGGCTCTTCGCCTCGTGCTCCGCCGAGAGGGCGACGGGTGGGAGGTTCGGGTCGGTCTCGATGACGGGGTCGTCGTCGACGAGCCCGGCGCCGTCACGGCGGCGCGACGAAGGTACTGTCATGGGGTTCTCCTCGGTGGACGCATCATTGCGTGTCCCCACGGTAGGGAGCATGCCTCGCCGTCGCGCCCGGATCGGGGGACGCTGCGACGAGCGGCGGCGGTCGTGCGACGAACGGACGCCCCCACACGTCGGCACGGCTGCACGACCCGCATATGACGGCACGGCCGCACGACGGATTCCGTCGTGCGGCCGTGCCGGTGTCGTGCAGCCGTGCCGGGGGTCACCCGGGGGTGTCGGTCTCCGGGGTCGGATCCGGGGTCGGTTCCGACGTCGGGCTCGGGTCCGGGGTCGGAGACGGGTCCGGCGTCGGAGACGGGTCCGGAGACGGGTCCGGAGTCGGGTCCGGGGTCGGCGAGGGCTCCGGCGTCGGGCTCGGCGCCTCGCCGGCCGGCGCGGTCACGGTCACCACGGTGCGCACGTCCGAATCGCCGTACTGGACGAGGCCGAGGTAGCGGGTGCCGGCGGCCAGACCGGTCCAGCTCAGCTCGTAGCTCGCCTTCTCCCCACGAACCGCGGCGATCGGATTCGGCGTCGCGGTGAACGAACCCGCCCCCTCCGGAAGCACGGTGGCGTAGGTCATGTCCCACGTCATCGGTCCCGTGGTCGCGTACACGTTCGCCACGACCAGGTAGGTACCCGCGGTCGGTGTCGGGACCGTGACCTGCTCGTCGGCCGACCCGGTCGCGGACTGCCACCGCTCGTAATAGCGCAGGTCGTCGGGGCCCACGACCCGGTAGACGGTGAGGTCGAGGTCACTGCCCTCGTCGTCGGACGAGTCGAGGTCGAACCGCGAGAGCGTGGCGCCCTCCGGCACGTCGACGATCCAGGACACGTCCTTGTTCGCGTCGCCCGAGTTCTCGTTGCCCGAGTGCCCCTCGACGGGGTTGCCCGGATCGGTGAGGAGCTGGAACGGTGCGAGACCCGAGAGACCGAGCGCGAGGTCGCCGTCGAGCCCGGGGATGATCTCCACCGAGGCGCTGCCGTCGACGCCGGTGCCGGTGACCTCGGCCGGGGCATCCGCCGTGACCGGGAACACCGCGATCGGCGAGCGCACCGTGTTCTTCTTGCTCGTCCAGGTGAGCGAACCCGTGGCCCACTGCTCGACCGGCGCGGTGGTGCTGTCGAACGTGACCGTGAAGGTCTTGGTCTGCCCCGGCTTGTCGAAGGAGAGCTGGGACGGCGTGACCGTGACGTTCACGCCGGGGACGGAGGCCTTCGCCGTGAACACGCCCTTCTCGGTCGAGGTGACCGAGCGGGTGACGGTCTGCGCGCTGGCCAGGGAGCCGATCGAGATCGATGCCTGGTTCAGGTCGCTGCCGTCGATGGGGTCGATGCCGGGGAAGTCCGACAGCCCCTTCCCGTCGAGGAACGCCGCCCAGTCCTTGAAGCCGTTGAGGTAGAGCAGACCGGGGTTCAGGAACCGCGTCGCATCGACCTGTCCGGCGCCCTGCTCGAACGGGTTCGTGTTCTTCGAACCGTCGGGGAGCACGGTGTCGTACGCGGTGGTCATCATGGCCGACCGGATCTCCGCCGGGGTGGCCCTCGGGTGCTCGCCGAGGTACAGCGCACCCAGGCCCGCGATGTGCGGGGAGGCCATCGACGTCCCGGAGAGGATGCCGAAGGTCGGCTCCTCGCCCGGGGCGTTGTGCGTGGCGGCGAGGATCGCGACGCCCGGCGCCGCGACATCCGGCTTCAACACATCGCTCCCGTCGGCCAGCATCGGCCCGCGGCTCGAGAAGCCCGCGATCTGCGGGGTCGGCGTGGTCACGCCCGTGGTGTTCTCTCCGACGAGGGTGATCGGCCGGTCGACTCCGCCCTGCACGTAGGCGAGCACGGCCTCGCGGTGCACGGCGTTCAGGTGCACGGTCGGCACCGCGTGGAAGTCGTTGTCGAGCGAGTCCGCGCCACCCGGCACGTTCACCAGGACCATGCCGATGCCGCCGGCGTCCTTCACGACCTGGGACTTCTCGGCGCGGGCGTTGCCGCCGCGATCGCAGACGACGATGTGCCCGGAGACCTTCGCCGGGTCGAGGGTGCCCGGCAAGCACAGCTGCGCGTCCACCGCCCCGGCTGCCGCGGCATCCAGCGCGGCGATGGAGGGCCCGGAGACGCTCTCCCCGAAGGGCACGGTCACCGAAGCGCCGGCCTGCTCGAAGCCGTCGAACTGCACAGTGCCTTCCCACGTCGGGATGGTGGAGGCGGCGACCGTCGTGTACCACGGCGAGGCGTGGTCGGCGGTGACCGGATCCGGTCCGTCGTTGCCGGCGCTGGTCGCGACGAAGACACCGGCGGCCGCGGCGCTGAGGAACGCGAGGTCTTCCGGCGCCATCACGGTGCTCGCGGCCCCGCCCCCGATCGAGTAGTTGATCACGTCGACGCCGTCGGCGACGGCCTGGTCGATCGCGGCGACGAGGTCGCTGAGCGCGCAGATGTCATCCGTGGTCACGCTCGTGTCCGGCCCGACATAGCAGGCCTTGTACGCGGCGACCTTCGCCCCGGGTGCGACGCCCGAGATCGTTCCGAAGTCGACGCCCTCGATCCCGGCCTCCACGCCGAAGTTGCCCGCCGCGGTGCTCGCCGTGTGGGAGCCGTGGCCGTCGCCGTCGCGCGGGGAGAGATAGTCGTGTTGGAAGTCGAAGCCGGCGGCCTGAGCTCCCGCGAAGAAGTACTGTCCGCCGATGAGCTTCGACGAGTAGTCGCGCTCGTCCCAGTCCTGGCCCTCGACCATCGCGCCACGGAACTGTCCGCCGTCTGACTTGTCGAAGTACACGTAGGTGCCGTCGGTGTAGGGCTCCGAGCCCTTGTGCCGGCTCTTCTGCTTCTTCTGCTGCTTGAGCTTCTTGCCCTCGAACGACGGGTGCTCGGGAGCGATGCCGGTGTCGATGACGCCGACCACGACGCCCTCACCGGCCTTCTTCACGCCTCCCGTCTGCTGCCACACTCCGCCGCGGCCCTTGCGGTCGTCGCCGAGGCCGAGGTAGTCCGTGGAGGTCTGCGCATCGGGGTGCCGGATCTCATCGGGGTACACACCGAGGACATCCTTCGAGGCACGGAGCTGGTCCACCTGTTCGCCGGAGAGGTCGGCGCTGAAGCCGTTGAGCACGACCTGGTAGGTCGTGTCCGGTGTGACGCCGACGTCGTTGATGAGGCTCTTCTGCTCGGACTTGAGGTGCTTGACGTAGCGCTGCGAGTCCTGCGACTGCGTCTCGAGCTGCTCGCCCTCGGCGGGCTTCGTCGCCTTGAGCCCCTTGATGTCCCCTTCGTAGCTGGCGAGCGGGTCGGCCTTCATGACCACGATGTAGTGTCCTGGCGTGCCGGCGACCGGAACCGGGTGCGTCACCTCCCCGGTCGCTGCGAAGCCCGCGCTGGCCGTCGATGCGATGAACAGCGTGGCCAGGGTGGTGGCTGCTGCGATCCGAAGGGGTGTTCGACCCATATCTCGCTCCTGATGATCCCGATGATCCCGATGCGGCGTCGTTGCCGCACCGCGGCTCACCATAGCCCCGCTTCTCCGCGCAGGATCGAGAACTGAACGATGGTCGAGTCCGCTCACGCCGATCGGTCAGGGTGGACGGCGGCCGGGTCTCCGAATGTCGCCAGTAGGCTGGAGACGTGGCCCGAACTTCCGTCCTGTCGACCAGAGTGCTGCTGATCTGCGCAGCGATCGGCGTGGCGACGGGCATCCTCGGCGGCATCGCCGGCTGGGTCACCCCTCTGCTTCTCGCCAGTCCGCTGCTGTTCCTCTACGGCCTCGTGCTGGGCTCGCACGTGCTGCCGGGCATCATCGCGCAGGAGGTGCTGCGGCTGCCCTTCGTGGCGCTCATCACGCACGTGTTCGCCGCCCTCATCGCGAGCGCCTTCAACCCGGCGTGGTCGCTGCGGTTCATCGGCACGGCACTGCTGTTCGGGCTCATCCAGGAGGGCGTCGCCGCGCTCACCCGCTACCGCTCCTGGGGTGCCTGGCGCTTCTTCGCGTCGGCCGTCGTGATCGGCGTCGTCGTGGCGGTCGCGGTGTTCTTCGCCGCGAACCTCGCGGTGATGCCCCTGTGGGCCCAGCTGCTGTACCTGGCGATCTCGGTGCTCGGCCCTGTGGTCTGGACGGCGATCGGCCTCGCCGTCGGCTCCTCGCTGCGCACCGCCGGCGTCGCCCGCCGCTGATCGCGCACGGACCGTTCTGGCAGCACAGGTAAGGCTCAGCTAAGTTAGAGGCACACCCACCGTCGAACCAGGAACGTGCCGTGCGCCCATCCGCACCCCTCCTCCGCGTGCGAGAGCTGACTCTCACCCACGCGGACGCGGCGCACCCGTCCCCGCGTGACGTGACCTTCGACATCCATCCCGGCGAGGTCGTCCTGTTGCTCGGACCCTCCGGCTCCGGGAAGTCGACGCTCACCCTGGCCCTCAACGGCCTCATCCCGCACGCGCTCCCCGCCACCATGTCCGGCACCGTCGAGGCCGGCGGCATCGACACGGCGACGGCGCACACCGCGACGCTCAGCACGCACGTCGCCATGGTGTTCCAGGATCCGGACGCCCAGATCGTCACCGGCACCGTGTACGACGAGGTCGCCTTCGGGCCCGAGAACCTCCTGCTCCCGCTCGACATCGTGCGCACCCGTGTCGAGGACGCGCTGCACCGCGTCGGCCTGTGGGAGCGCCGCGACGACAACCCCGATCACCTGTCCGGCGGCGGCCGACAGCGCCTCGCCATCGCCTGCGCGCTCGCGATGGGCTCTCCGCTCATCGTGCTGGACGAGCCGACCGCCAACCTCGATCCGCAGGGGATCGACGACGTCTACGCGGCGCTGACCGACGTCGTGGCGGCAGGAGACCGCGCCATCCTCCTCGTCGAGCACAATCTCGATGCCGCGATGCGCTTCGTCACGCGCACCATCGTGCTCGACCGCGAGGGCCGGGTGGTCTTCGACGGTCCGGCTGCGGACACCATCCGCGAGCACGCGGACGAGCTCGTCGCCATGGGGGTCTGGCTGCCTGCCGCGACACTCGCCGCGCTCCGCCTCCGCGACCGGGGCATCGTCCTCGAGCCGCTGCCGCTGACGCCCGAGGCACTGGCCGCCGCCCTGCCTCCAGGCCCTGCCCGCGCGGCGGGGAGGCCCGACGTGGCATCCCGCTCCGCCGATCGGGGGCCGATTATCCGGGCACGGGGCCTCACCGTCGCGCGGCGTCGCACTGAGATCCTGCACGGGGTCGACCTCGACATCGCCGCCGGGAGTCTCACCGCGATCGTCGGGGCCAACGGCGCGGGAAAGACCACGCTGATCCAGGCGCTGGCGGGGGTCGTCCCGCCACCGAAGGGACGGGTCTCCGTCGACGGCATCGACCCGGGCACCGCCTCCCCTCGTGACCTCGCGGCGCGCATCGGCTTCGTGTTCCAGAACCCGGAGCACCAGTTCATCGCCGCCACGGTGTTCGACGAACTCGCCCACGGACTCCGGCTGCGCCATGTGCCCGACGCCGAGGTGGCCACCCGCGTGGCGGAGATGCTCGACCGGTTCGGCCTGGCGCACAAGGCCGGCGTGCACCCGTTCCTCCTCTCCGGTGGCGAGAAGCGACGGCTCTCGGTGGGAACCGCCCTCATCACGCGTCCCGCGGTGCTCGCCCTCGACGAGCCCACGTTCGGCCAGGACCGCGCCAGGGCCGCCGAACTCCTCGACCTGCTGGCGAGTCTTCGCGCCGATGGCACGACCGTCGTCATCGTCACCCACGACCTGCAGCTCGTCGCCGAGCACGCCAGCGACACAGTCGTCCTGGCCGAGGGGCGGGTGCGCGCCGCCGGCCCGACGGCCGCGCTCTTCGCGGACCCCGTGATCCTCCCCTCCGCCGGGTTGCGCGTCCCGGCCCTGCAGCGCGTGCTCGCGGAGGCCGGATGGGAGGCGGCCCCGTGACGATGACCACACTCGACCCGTACGCGCCGCTGACGGCCACCTCACGGCGCCAGTTCCTGTACGGGCTCAACCCTCTCGCGAAGGTCGCCGGCTTCGCCCCCGCGATGCTGCTCCTCGTCTTCGTGCGGGACCTGGCGGCGCCGGCCGCGTTCCTCGTGCTCGCGTACGTGCTCCTCCTCGTGGGCGCGCGGGTGACGGGGCGGCTCCTCGCGCTGCTGCTGCTCGGCCTGCCCGGGGCGATGGTGGCGATCGGCGTCGGTTTCGCCCTCTGGGTCGACGCTGCCCTGGTCGACGACACCGCACCCCTCCTCACGATCGGCGACTGGACCCTGTACAGCGGCGCGCTCCTCATCGGGTTCGCCACGGCGCTGCGGCTGGGCTCGATCGTCGCGCTCGCCCTCGTCGGAGGTCTCACGACCAGTGGGTCCGACCTGGTCCGGGCGAGCGTGCAGCAGCTGCGCGTGCCGTACCGCATCGGCTACACGGCCCTGGCGGCCTTCCGCTTCGTGCCGCGCTTCGGCTACGAGCTGAGCGTGATCCGGGCTGCGCACCGCGTGCGCGGTTACCACGGCGGCCGCGGGCCTCTCGCCCGCATCGCTCGCGGCTGGGGGTACATCGTGCCGCTGCTCGCCGGTGCCATCCGGCATGCGGAGCGCGTGGCCCTCGCGATGGACTCCCGCGCGTTCGGCGCGCATCCGACGCGGACCGAGCGGCATCTCGTGCCGTTCCGGACGCGGGACACCGTGTTCACCGTGGCCATGCTCGCGGTGTCGGCCGCGCTCTTCCTCCTCTTCTTCCCCTGGCAGCTCCCCTGAAAGGTGACCCATGGCATTCAGCAAGATGGTCAAGCCGGAGACGCCCGAGCTCCTGCACCTCACCGTGCTCCGCACCGAACGGCTCGCCCCGCACTGGATGCGGGTGACCCTGGGCGGCGGTGAGATCGACCGCTTCCGCCCGATGGGCTTCGACCAGTGGTTCCGGCTGTTCCTGCCGATCGGGGGTGAGGCGGGGCTGGAGCGGGTGCCCGCCAAGGCGAACCGGATGTTCGGATACCTGAAGTTCCTCCGCATCCCCGACGGCGAGCGCCCCGTGATGCGCAACTACACCGTGCGCGCCTACCGCCCGGCCACGTCCGAAACTCACGCCGAGCTCGACGTCGACTTCGTCCTGCACGGCTCGGCGGCCGACGGCACCGCCGGTCCGGCCTCGCGGTGGGCGGAGACCTGCTCCCCCGGCGAGCACGTCCTCATCATCGACGAGGGCCTGACCTTCAACCCCGAGCGCGGCACCGACCGAGTGATGCTGGTCGGCGACGAGACCGCCCTCCCCGCGATCGCGTCGATCAGCGCCTCCCTGCCGGCCGACGCCGCGGGGACGGCGATCATCGAGGTCCCTTCAGCGGAGGATGCCCTGGAGTTCCCGCACCCGCCCGGGCTCGAGGTGGTCTGGATCGTGCGGCCGGGGGAGATCCCGCCCGGTGCCCTTGCACTTGACGCCCTGGGCAGGACGGCACTCCCGGACGCTCCGTTCCACGCCTATGCGGCCGGGGAGCAGGCGCTGGCCTCCGGCGCCCGCAAGCAGCTCGTCGGCGAGCGCGGGGTCGACAAGAACGCCGTGAGCTTCTGCGGGTACTGGAAGATCGGCGCCGCCTCCCCCGCCTCCAGGGCCGCCCGCGAGGCCGCCGCGGCACCCCTCCCGTAATCCACGGGCACAACTCCGGAGTCACGGCACGACACGCCGGGGCGGACGGGACCGCCCCGGCGTGTCATCGGGATTCTCCGGAGTTATGCCCAGGGACCGGGCCTGACGTCAGCGCTTGCCGGCGATCTGCCGTCCGACGATCTCCCGCATGATCTCGTTCGTGCCGCCGTAGATGCGGTGCACGCGGGCGTCGAGGAAGGCCCGGGCGATGGGGTACTCGGTGATGTAGCCATAGCCGCCATGCAACTGGACCCCGGCGTCGAGCACCTCCCACTCGCGCTCCGTGGCCCAGAACTTGACCTTCGCGGCTTCCTCGGCCGAGAGCTTGCCGTCCTTGTACGCGAGGAGCGCGCGGTCGATGAAGGCCCACAGCGCGTCGACCGTGGCGGACATGTCGGCGATGGTGAAGCGACTGTTCTGGAAGTCGATGATGCGCTCGCCGAAGGCCTCGCGGTCCTTCGTGTACGCGACCGTCCAGTCGAGCGCAGCCTGTGCCGCGGCGGCTCCGGCCACGCCGATCGAGAGGCGCTCGAGCGGGAGGTTCATCATGAGCTGGATGAAGCCCTTGCCCTCGACGCCGCCGATGAGGTTCTCCTCGGGCACGAACACGTCGCTGAAGGACAGCTCGGCGGTGTCGTGGCCGTGGAAGCCCATCTTCGACAGCTTCTTGCCGTTGTCGAACCCCTCCATGCCCTTCTCGATGAGGACGAGGCTGAACGCGTCGGGCCGGTTGCCCTCGCCGGTCTTGACGAAGGTCACGACGAGGTCGGCGGTCGCGCCCGACGAGATGAAGGTCTTGGCACCGTTGACGAGGTAGCCGCCGTCGACCTTCTTCGCAGTGGTCTTGATGCCGCGGAGGTCGGACCCGGCGCCGGGCTCGGTCATGGCGAGCGCGCCGACGACCTCGCCCGTGGCCATGCGAGGCAGCCACTTCTCCTTCTGCTCCTGGGTACCCATGTGCACGAGGTACGGCACGGCCAGGTCGTCCTGGATGCCGAAGGCCCCGGCGAGCGAGCCCGCTCCGGCAGCGATGACCTCTTCGTTGACGATCGCGCGGAAGCGGTAGTCCTGGAGCATCCCGGCGCCGCCGAACTCCTCGGGCACGGAAAGCCCGATGATGCCCGCCTCACCCGCGGCGCGCATCGTCGCGCGGTCCACCTCTCCGGCGGCGTCCCACTTCTCGATCGCCGCGTGCGTGACGTGGCGCTTGACGAAATCCTTGACGAGGTCGCGGAATGCCTCGTGATCCTCTTCGTAGATGTCGCGTTCCATGCCGTCCTCCCGAACGTGTCGTGCGTCTTTGCTCCGGCGAGTCTACGGCGGAAAGACGGGGCAGGACACGCGATTGTGAGAATGCATCCCATCGACGGTGACACTGGGTACCGCGTTTGTGGAATGCCTCAGAGGCGGCTTCTCACTCCTCCGGACGCCGCCGCTCAGTGACCGTAGTCGGGCGCCGCGGGCAGCCCGAAGAACTCCTCGAGGGTGCGATAGCCGCCCTCGTGATACGCCGCCGCCAGCTCCGTGCCGACGTAGCGCAGGTGCCAGGGCTCCGGGGCGTACCCGGTCACGGGGGTGCCGCCCTCCTCGTAGCGCACGATGAATCCGTATTCCCAGGCGTGCGCGGCCACCCAGTCGCTCTGCCGTGTGGCGCCGAACCCGTCGAGGCCCCCACAGCCTCCATCACACGCCACGACGTCGAGGGCGAGCCCGGTCTGATGCTCGCTGTGCCCCGGTCGCGCCGAGCCGGCATCCGCGTCGGCCTGCCCCTGATCCCGCACGTGCGCATCGTAGGTCGCGACCTGCAAACCGTAGGAGCGGTAGCCGTTGTTCGCCCCGATGCGCCCGACCCCCGCGGTCACGGCGGCTTCGGCCATGCGCCCGGCCGCGTCGGCGACTTCCGCACGGACGCGACCGGAGGGCGTCGTCATCTGCAACGGTACCTGGCTCAGTCCCGCGGGCTCGTAGGCGGCGGGGTCGAGGGGACGCCCCTTGTTCACCACGACCCAGATCCGGGCAGGATCGCTGAGGGAGACACAGGGCGCGTTCCCCGCAACAACCGCGTCGCGGAAGGGCAGCCCGCCGCCGAACGCCGCGATGGTGGCCGCGTCGTCTCCCGCCTCGATCGCGCTCTGCACCGCGGGATCGGCACACGGGTCGGCCGCGGGCGTCGCGGCGTTCTCGACCGACGGCACCTGCAGGACGGCGGCGGGGCGCGGCAGCTCTTCGGGAGCGGCCGGCGACGCGGCCGCACCGGTGAGAGACAGCACCATGCCGAGCGCGGTCACCGCCAGCCCGACCGGGAGGGCGGGGCCGAAGATCGGGGAGCGCGGCGCCGCATGCTGAGCGTGCGGCGAGGAGGGCATGCGCTCCATTCTTCCATTCGAACATTGATGCCATACTCGCTTGACATTGTTTCGTTTCTTTGTTCGAATGGCACCATGCGGTGGCAGGGACAGAAGCTCGCGGACGGCGACGAGGCGGCACTGCCGGGCCTCGAGAATCGATCCAGTGTCCTCCGCACGGTGACCACACCGGAGTTCTCCGGTATGACGTTCCACGAGGTGCTGTCGAAGTCCGCCCTGAACCACGTCCCCGGCGCCTCCCGCATGCCCTTCGCCTGGACGATCAACCCCTATCGCGGCTGCTCTCACGCCTGCACGTACTGCTTCGCCCGAGGCACGCACGAGTACCTCGATCTCGACGGCGGCGCCGACTTCGACTCGCAGATCGTCGTCAAGGTCAACGTCGTCGAGGTGCTGGAGCGGGAGCTGCGCCGCGGGAGCTGGCAGCACGAGACGGTCGCCCTCGGCACCAACACCGACCCGTACCAGAGGGCCGAGGGGCGCTACGCCCTCATGCCGGGGATCATCGAGGCCCTGGCCGCGTCGGGAACGCCGATGTCGATCCTCACGAAGGGCACGCTGATCCGCCGCGACATCCCTCTGCTGAGGAAGGCGGCGCAGCGCGTCCCGGTCGACGTGCAGATGTCGATCGCGATGTACGACGATGCGCTGCAGAAGGCGATCGAACCGGGGGCCCCGACCACGCAGGCCCGCCTCGACACCGTGCGGGCCCTCGCCGATGCCGGGTTCCCCGTCACGGTGTTCCTCATGCCGATCATGCCGCACCTGACCGACTCTCTCGCCGCGATCGACGACGCCCTGCGCCGCATCAAGGCCGCCGGGGCACGGAGCGTGATCTACGGCGCGCTGCATCTGCGTCCTGGCGTCAAGCCGTGGTTCTTCCAGTGGCTCGGTGAGAACCGTCCCGATCTCGTCTCGTCGTACCGCGGCCTGTACCCCGGGGCGTCCGTCGAGGCCCCGAAACCGTATCGGCAGTGGCTGGCCAAACGGGCTCGTCCCCTGATCCGCATGCACGGACTCGACGGCCGCCACGAGGACGACTATCCGCGGCGCGGTTTCCGTCCGGGACAGGGCCATGTCCAGGCGGGGCCGCCGGTGGGCGGTACGGTGATGTTCACCCCAAGCGGGCGCGCCACCGCCCCGACGCAGCCGATGCTGTTCTGACCCGGTCGGCGCGAGGTCTCCGCGCCGCGTAGGCTCGGGAATCATGGCGATCGGTTCGACAGTCCACACGTTCGAGATGCAGCTCGCCGACACCGATCGCGGCGTGTACGAAGACGTCTCGCTCCGGGCGGCCCGGCATCCGTCCGAGACCGACGCATACATGCTCACGCGCGTCCTCGCTTACGGGCTCGAGTTCGCCGAGGGCGTCGCGTTCGGCGGCAGCGTCTCCGAGACCGAGGAGCCCGCGGTTCTGGTGCGCGACCTCACGGGACGGATCACCGTCTGGATCGAGGTGGGCGCTCCCGATGCCGCACGACTGCATCATGCTTCCCGCCTCGCGGAGCGGACGGTGGTCTATACGCACCGCGACCCGGCCAAGGTCATGGCACCGTGGGCCGACAAGCGCATCCACAACGCCGAGGACATCCGGGTCTACAGCTTCGATCCCGGCTTCATCGACACCGCGACGCCCCACCTCGCGCGGCGGAACACCCTGACCCTCACGGTCACCGAGCGGGTCCTTTACCTCGACCTCAACGGCACGACCATGACGACGGCACTGCACGAGCACACGCTCGGCTGACACGCGTCCACAACTCAGGAGGCCGGGCGTGGGAAGGCCCCGGAACCGCGGTTCCCGGGCCTTCGAATGCGCATCTCCTGAGTTGTGAACGCGATCAGGACGTGAGCTCGGCGGCGGACGGGGCGCGGCCGGCGATCTCCTCGATCACGTCGTCGTCGAGGCGAGCGTGCTCGAACGGGGCCTCGATCTCGGCGCGACCGAGCAACTCGGTCATCCGACGCTGGCGCTGACGTGTGATGAGCGTGACGACGCGGCCCGAACGCCCCGCACGACCGGTGCGACCCGAGCGGTGCAGGTAGGTCTTGTACTCGTCCGGCGCATCGGCCTGGACCACGAGGTCGATGTCGTCGACGTGGATGCCGCGAGCGGCGACGTCGGTGGCCACCAGCACGTTCACCCGGCCCGAGGTCAGCTTCTCCAGGTTCCGCGTCCGCTTGGCCTGGTTGAGGTCGCCGTGCAGAGACACCGCGGGGATGCCGGCGTCGTCGAACTGGTCGGCCAGCATCTCGGCGTAGGCACGGGTGCGGGCGAAGACGAGCGTCTTGCCCTCCCGGTCGACGAGGGAGGTGAGGATGTCGGCCTTATCGCGGTGCTCGATCACGAGCACCCGGTGCTCGATCGTGCTGGACTCCTGATCCTCACCGGCGACCTCGAACACGGCCGGGTCCACGAGGAACTCGTCCACCAGCGCCGCGACCTCGCGGTCGAGGGTCGCGGAGAACAGGAGCTTCTGGCTGCCCTCGGCCGTGCGGCGGAGAATGCGCTGCACGGGTTCGACGAATCCGAGCTCGCACATGTGGTCGGCCTCGTCCAGCACCGCGATCCGGCAGTCGGAGAGGTCGAGCTTGCCCTGGTTCATCAGGTCCTCGACACGACCGGGGGTGCCGATGACGATATCGACGCCCTTCTTCAGCGCGCCCACCTGACGTCCCTGCGGCACGCCGCCGTAGATCTGCGTCGTGAAGAGGCCGACGCTGCGGGCGATCGGCTGGATGGTCCGGTCGATCTGCAGCGCGAGCTCGCGCGTCGGAGCGAGGATGATCGCGCGCGGCGCACGGCCGAACTCGCGGCGCTTGCCTGCCTGCGACTGCAGCACCCGCTCGACGAGCGGTGCGCCGAAGGCGATGGTCTTGCCGGAGCCCGTGCGTCCGCGGGCGAGCACGTCGCGCCCCTCGAGGACGGCCGGGATGCTCGCCGCCTGGATCGGGAACGGCGTCGCGGCGCCCATGTTGTTCAGGGTCTCGGTGATGTTCGAGCCGAGGCCGAGGTCGGCGAAGGTGACGCCCTCGACCTCGACGGCCTGCACGGCCTGTGCCTCGAGGCGCTCGTGGACGACGTCGTCGGCCTGCTCGAACGACGCCTTCGGCTTCGCGTTCCAGTCGCTGCGGGTCGGACGCTCGTCACGCGGAGGGCGCTCGTCGCGACGCGGGCGCTCGGTGCGATACGCCCCTCCGGTCGACGGCCGCTCGCGGCCCCCCTCGAAGGAGCGCTGCGTGCGGTCGCGGTCGAAGGAACGGCGCGCACGGGCGGCGTCGTAGGAACGCTCGCCTCCCTGATCGCCGGCGCGGCCGCGGTCGTCGCGTCGGTCGGCCCCGCGGGGGCGGTCGTCACGGTCGAACCGAGGACGCTCGGTCCGGCGGTCGTCGAACCGCGGACGTCCGCCGTCACGGTGGTCGCCGTCACGGAATCCCTGGCGTGCGGAACCGCCCCGGTCGTCGCGACGGGGACGGGCGTCGAACCGCGCGGTTCCGGCACGGTCGCCGTACCGCGGACGCTCGGAGCGGTCCTCGAACCGGCCTCCCGTGGTGCGGTCGTCGCGGCGGTGCGGGGCCTCGCGGCGCCCGGACTCCGCACGGTTGCGGATGTTGCGGGCCTCGTCGCGGCCGGCGCGCTCCTGGGAGCTCCACCGACGCTTCGGGGCACCGGACTCCGCCTCGTCCGGACGGTAGCCGCGGTGGCCGGGGCTGCGGCTCCCCGGGCGGCGGTCGTAACCGCTCGTCGCGCGACCTTCGCGGTCGTCGCGGGCGGGGCGCTCATCGCGCGCCGCGTCCCGACCGCCGGACGGACGGTGACGGTCGTGGAACGATGTCTTCTTGGCGCCGTAGCGCGGCTCGAAGTTCGCGGCGGCGCGACCGCCGCGGGGCTTCTTGTTCTTGGGCATTCGGGTGTCCTTCTTGCGTTCTCGCACGAGAACAGCGCTGCGCGCACGCGCAAGCACTCCGACGAGGGCGGAGTCCGGACGATCTGCGGCCGGGGCCATTCCTGTGATGGTTGATTCACGTCGATCGACGTGCACCATCGGCCCCTGGACTCACACTTCACACACTGAAAAACGTCCGCGCCCTGCGCGGGTGTCCGAAGCCGACCAGTCCATCCTACTCGCCGACTCTGGGAGACCCCCGCACTCCTGCGGCCTCCGGCCTTACGATGTCGAGGTGAACTCCGTCTCCCCCACCGGCACCCAGGTCCACCTCCGTCTCGGTGACGTGACCGCACAGATCGCCCAGGTCGGCGCCTCGCTGCGTCGCCTGCGCATCGGCGAGGTCGATCTCATCTCGCCGTACCCCCTCGACGTCCCCACACCGTCCTGCTCCGGAGTCGTGCTGGTGCCCTGGCCGAATCGCATCCGGGACGGGCGGTGGGACGATGACGGAACGAACCGCCAGCTCTCCCTCAGCGAGCCGAAGACGAACACCGCCAGCCACGGGCTCCTCCGCTACACCGCCTACACGGTCGAGCAGACGGAGGGCGCCGCGACCCTGAGCGCGACGGTGTTCCCGCAGACGGGATACCCGTACCTGATCGAGACGTCCGTCGCTTATGTCCTCACCGCGGACGGCGTCGAGGTCACGCACACTCTCACGAACTGGTCCGACGCTCCGGCTCCGGTCGCTCTCGGCACGCACCCGTTCCCGACCATCGGCGACGTCGACCCGCACGATCTGATGCTCCGCGTCCCCGCCCGTACCGCGTTCGAAACGGACGACCGGATGCTCCCGATCGGCACCCGCCCCGCCGATCCGGCCCTCCGCGAGGGCCTCCGCGTCGGCGACGTCTCCCTCGACACCGGGTTCACCGACCTCGAGCGCGACCCCGACGGACGGGTACGGCACACCCTCACCGCCCCCGACGGTCGCGCGATCACCCTCTGGCAGGGCGAAGGCTTCGACTTCGTGCAGGTGTACACGGCCACGAACTATCCCGGCACCCCGCTGGCGGTGGCGATCGAGCCGATGACGGCCCCGGCGGACGCGTTCAACAGCGGCCTCGGCCTGCGCCGCCTGGCTCCCGGCGAGACCTGGACCCTGGAGTGGGGCCTCTCCTTCGCCTGACCGCGGTTCACGACTCAGGAGAACCGCTCGCGAAAGCCCCGGTCCCCGTCTGACGGACGGGAACCGGGGCTCTTCTCCTGAGTTGTGGACGCGCGGCGGCTAGTCGCCGTGCTGCTCGCGGAGTTCCCGACGACTGACCGGGGTGCCGTCCGCGTGGACGGGCACCGGCGGGGCGTCCTGATGCTCGTCCTTGCGTGCCCGACGCCGCTCCCGCGCTCCCTCGACGAGGTTGTACAGGGTCGGCAGCACGATGAGCGTCAGCACCGTGGACGAGACGAGGCCGCCGATCACCACGATGGCGAGCGGCTGCGAGATGAACCCGCCGTGCCCGGTGATCCCCAGCGCCATCGGTGTGAGGGCGAGGATCGTGGCGAGCGCGGTCATGAGGATGGGACGCAGACGCTTCTCCCCACCGGCCATCACGGCCTCCGCGGTCGACAGTCCCTTCTCCCGGTACTGGTTCACGAGATCGACGAGCACGATCGCGTTCGTCACGACGATACCGATGAGCATCAGCACGCCGATCAGCGAGGCCACGCCGAGAGGCACACCCGTCACGATCTGCAGCAGGATCGCACCGGTCGCCGCGAACGGGACCGAGATCAGCAGCAGCAGCGGCTGACGGAGCGACTTGAACGTCGCCACCATCACGACGTACACGATGAGGATCGCGGCGAGCATCGCCAGGCCGAGCTGCGCGAACGAATCGGCCTGCTGCGAGGCGACGCCGCCGACCTCTGCCGAAGCGCCGTCGGGAAGGTCGGCCGCGGCGAGCGCCTCGGTGACCGACTGGGTGGCGACCGCGAGGTTGTCCGAGGCGGGCGGCACGGTGACCGTCGAGGTGCGGCGGCCCTGCTCGGTGGTGATCGAGGTGGGACCGTTGCGCTGCTCCACGGTCGCGATGTCCTGCAGCGGCACGATGCCCGTAGCCGTGGGGATCGCGAGCTGCTGGAGGGCGGCGACCGTCGTCGGCGGCTCCGGGTTGACGAGGTACACGGTCAGCGCGGTGTCGTCGATCTCGACCGAACCGATCTGCTGCGGACGCATCGTGTTCGACACGATCGTGCCGACGGCGACCTCGGACAGTCCGACCCGCGCGGCGGCCTCACGGTCAACGACCACGGCGATGTAGGGCAGCGCCTCGGCGAGGTTGTCCGTGACCTGCCCGATGCCCTCCCGGCCGTCGAGCTCCTCCACCACGGCGGAGGTCGCAGTGGCGAGGTCATCGCCGTTCGCCGCCGTCACGGTGATCTCGATGTCACTGGATCCGAAACCGGCGGACGCCGCGACGGTGACCTCGCCGGCCTCGTCGCCGAGGCCGTCGATCGCGTCCTGGACCTCGGCGCGCAGCTTCTCCTGGTCGGCGTCTCCGTCGGTCAGCACGGAGTAGGTGATCCCCGCCCCGCCGGAGAAGGCGTCACGAAGGGCGGAGCCGCTCGATCCGATCGACGCCTGTACGTGCTCGATGCCGTCGATGTCGAGGAGGGCCTCCTCGACGGGAGCAGCGGCGTCGGACTTCGCCTGCAGGCTCGCGGTCGGCCCGAGGTCCTGCGTCACGGTCATGGTGTTCTGACCGGAGTCGCTGAGGAAGTTCACCTTCATCAGCGGCGCGGCGGCGAGGGTTCCGGCGAGGACGACCACGGCGAGCGCCACCGTGAGGCCCGAGTGCTTCAGCGTCCAGCCGAGGATCGGGCGGTAGCCGCGCTGGAGCGTGGTCGGCGGCGCGGCGGGGTCTTCCGGGTCGATCGCGTTCCCGTGCTCGTCGAGGAGCGGCTTGCCGGGCTTGAGGAACCAGTAGGCGAGCACCGGCACGATCGTCAGCGCCACGAAGAGCGAGGCGACCATCGCGATCGTGACCGTCATCGCGAACGGACGGAACAGCTCGCCCACCATGTCGCCGACGAACACGATCGGCAGGAACACCGCCACGGTCGTGATGGTCGACGCGGTGATGGCCGCGGCGACCTCCCGCACCGCGAGCCGGATCGCATCGCCCTTGTCCGCGTCGCCGACGTAATGGCGCTTGATGTTCTCGATCACCACGATGGAGTCGTCGACCACGCGGCCGATCGCGATCGTGAGCGCCCCGAGGGTCAGCACGTTCAGGGAGTAGCCGAACGCCTGCAGCCCGATGAACGTGATGAGGACAGAGGTCGGGATCGAGATCGCGGTGACCAGCGTCGAGCGCACCGACAGCAGGAACACGAGGATCACGAGCACCGCCATCACGAGGCCGAGGAGGCCTTCCGTGGCGAGGGTGTCGATGGACTGCACGATGAACGGTGCCTGGTCGAACACAACCGTGAACTCGGCATCGGGCAGCGCCTCCCCGATCTCGTCGAGCGCGGCGAGCACCCCCTGCGACACCTCGACTGTGTTCGCGGCGGGGAGCTTGGTGATCGAGATCGACAGGGCGTCCTCGCCGTCGACGCGGGAGATCGAGGTCACCGGGTCGGACACCTGGGCCACGGTCGCGACGTCTCCGATCGTGAGCTCCGTGCCGACCAGGGGCAGGGCGGCGATCTCGTCGACCGAGGTGATCTTGGCGCCGGTCTGCACCGTCAGCGTCTCGCCGTCCTCGGTGATGTCGCCACCGGGGAAGAGCGTGCCGTTCTGCTGCAGTGCCGTGGTGATCGCCTGCGTGCTCTGCCCCGCCGCCGCGAGCTTCGCGGCGTCCGGCGTGACGGTGATGCGTTGTCCGACGCCGCCGACGATCTCGGCCGCGTTCACCCCGTCGACATCCTCCAGGTCGGGGATCGCGACGCTCTCGAGCTGCGCCTGGGCGTTGTCCGCGTCCTCGAACCCGGTGACCGCCACCTGGATCACCGGGAAGTCGTCGATCGACACCGAGAGCACCTGGGGCGTGACGTCCTCCGGCAGTTGCGAGGAGATGCGGTTGATCGCCTGCTGGATCTTCTGCTCCGCGGTCGCGAGGTTCGTGCCGTAGGAGAACATCGCCTGCACGATGGACGCGTTGGTCGTGCTCGTCGCCGTCGTCGACTCGAGGTCGGGGACGCCCTGGATCGCGGACTCGATCGGCGTGGAGACGTCGTTCTCGACCACCTCCGGGGAGGCGCCGGGGTACGTGGTCATGACCACGAGCGCCGGCAGCTCGAGCGACGGGATGAGCTCCTGTTTCAGGTTCGTGAGCGCGAGGCCGCCGAACACCGCGGCGACGATCGTCACGAGCGCGATCAGCGCTCGGTTCTTCAGGCTGAGGATGGCGAGTTTCGACAAGGCGGGGTCCTCGGTGTCAGGGGGTGGCGGTCGCTGCGGATGGGAGGGAGAGAGGTTCTCCGAGGATCCGCGCCAGTGCGGATTCGAGGAAGGACTGTTCGAGATCGACGTCGCGGATCTGCGTGCTCCACATGACGCCGTCGATGAAGATCATCGCCGCTCGGGCCCGGTCGGCGCCATAGGTGGGCTCCAGGAGCTCGACGAGACGGTCCGACAGGTGCCGGGCGAGCTCACGCAGACGCGGGTCGTGGACGGCTGCCGTGACCACGGCCCGATCCGCTTGCACCGCGTGCCCGTCGCGGGCGCTCTCGTACACGAGCGCCGCGATGACGTCCGCCCCCGCTCCGCGTTCGACGAGAGTCTGCCGCACGCCGTCGAGCCGGCATTCGATCTCGTCCGCGAGAGACCGGAAGGCGGCGGTGCGCAGGTCGTCGAGGGTGTCGAAGTACTGGGTGGTCGCGCCGAGCGGCACTCCGGCTCTGGCGGCGACCATGCGATGGGTGATGGCGTCGGCCCCGACCTCGACGATCAGTTCGGCGGTCGCGGCGACGAGCTCTCGGCGGCGCGCTTCGGGGTCACGTCGTCGACGCAGACTCTCCGCCACCGCTCACCTCCTGGACGCGCGTACATGTACGTTTGTACATTTGCTCCGGTGTGAACTCCCTGAGAGCCGCTCCGTCAGGCTCGTCCTCCCGCGACGCCGGATCACTTCCGCACCCCGGACGCCCGTTTTCGGCTCCTTTTCGCACTCGCACGCACCGCCTCCCCCCGGGGGCGCGGGGACCTCCTGTGGCAGTGCGGGGAGCGGGATCGGAAAGGCGCCTGCGGGCTGCGCGCGGGGTGCCATATTGGGCTCCCCTGCCCGAGGGACGACCCGGGGCAGGGGGCTCGGGGCGTGCGGGACGGGAAAGGGGCGCGGAAGGCGCGGCGAGGGTGGCGATATTGCACCCCCACCGGAGACGGAGGGGACGACGGGGCGGGGCCGGGGGAGGGCGGGCCGGGGTGCGGGATCGGAAAGGAGCGTGGGAGGCGCGGCGGGGGTGGCATATTGCACCCCCACCGGAGACGGAGGGGACGGGCAGGGCGGGTCGGGGGGTGCGGGATGGGACGGGAAAGGGGCGCGGGGGGCGCCGTGGAGGTGGCATATTGCACCCCACGGGGGTGGGGGTCAGGACGAGGCGGTGGAGGAGAGGGAAGAAGAAGGGGAAGAAGGGGGAAGAAGGAGGAGAAGAAGGAGAAGGAGGAGAAGAAGGGGAAGAAGGGGCGGGGGCGGGGGACTGGCCGCGGTCGAAGTAGGCGACGAGGTCGGGGTCGAGCGGGGGACGGAGATCGCGGAGCCGTCGCCCCGGAGGGACGCGGTGGCGAGGATCCCGGCGGCCACGGCCTCACGCGCCGCGACAGGGGAGGTCGCCGTGAGACCACCGTGCCGCACGAACCGGAGGAACTCCGCCACGAGCAGCGCGTCGGCCCCGTCGTGTCCGGCATCGGGCACCTCGGGCACGATGAACACCTCGTCCGCGTCGGCCGCCCCGGCATGCCGGCGGTTCCACAGCTTCACCTCACTGCCGGCCACATCGCCGAAGTTCTCGATGCGCCCCTCCGTGCCGATCACCGTGTAGTTCCGCCAATAGTCCGGGGTGAAGTGGCACTGCTGGTACGACGCGAAGATCCCGCCCTCGAGCCGCAGGTTCACCATCGAGATGTCCTCGACGTCGACGACGGGGTGGAGTCCCGTGAGCGCGGTCGGCGGCCAGTTGTCCATGCTGAACCAGTCGGGCATCCGCTCCCCCGTGCGGTCCCGCCGATCGGTGATGTCGCCGTAGACGCTCAGGCCGCCCATCGCCGCCACCTGCTCGGTGTACGCGCCGGCCAGCCAATGGATGATGTCGAGGTCGTGCGCTCCCTTCTGCAGGAGGAGTCCCGTGGTGCGGCTCCGGTCGGCGTGCCAGTCCTTGAAGTAGAAGTCGCCGCCGTGCCCGACGAAGTGCCGCACCCACACGGCCTTGACCTGACCGATGCGGCCGGCCTGGATGAGCCTGCGCATGAGGGTGATCACGGGCATGTGCCGCATGTTGTGGCCGATGTAGAGCCGGGTCCCCGTCCGCCGGGCGGTCTCCAGCATGCGGTCGGCGTCGGCCAGGTCGATCGCGAGGGGCTTCTCACAGAAGACGGGGACCCCGGCCTCGAGAGCACGGATGGTCAGCGCGGCGTGCGTGTCGTCCGGGGTCAGCACCATGACCGCGTCGACCCCGGACGCGAGCAGCTCGTCGAGGGAGTCGGTGATGAGCGCGTCGGGGACGAGCGCCCTGGCGTCCTCACGGGCGCGCGGGGCGAGGTCGCAGACGGCGGTGATGCGGGAGCCGTGCCCCGGCCGGTGCACCTCTTCCTGGAGGGTCGAGCGCGCGCCGAAGCCGATGATGCCGATGTGGAGGTCCAACAGAAGTCCTTCGTGACAGAGGGGGAGAATGGGGACGGCTCAGCGGCCGCGGGGCGCCGGGGCGTCGAGGTCGGTCGAACCGCCGGGGATGAGCGCCCAGGGGAACTCGTGCAGCGCGCCGGGTGAGGGGTCGCTCTCGAGCGCCCGCTCCACGATGATGCGCGCCTGACGCTCGTAGAAGTCCGTGGGTCCGACGGTGGTGAGGGTGGGGGCGATGAGCTGCGCGTCCGGGGTGTTCCCGACGCCGATCACCGCGACGTCGTGCGGCACGCGGAGCCCGAGCATGTGCGCGGCGTTGATGGCTGCGATTGCGGCGAAGTCGGTCGTCGCGTACACGGCCTCCGGGCGGTTCTCCCGCGACAGCAACTCGATGGCAGCGGTGAAGGCGCTGGCCTGCGTCTCGGCATAGGTCACGGTCCATGCCGGGTCCGGCGGGATCCCGGCGGCCGCCAGCTTCTCGACGTACGGCGTGTACCGCGTGACGCGCGTCCCCGCGAGGCGGACCGCGCCCTCTGCGGCGATGCAGCCGATGGCCGTGTGCCGCTCCAGCAGGTGGTCCATGGCGAGCTCGCATCCCGGTATCGCATCCGAGCGGATGACGTCGAACCCGTCCGGCTCCAGGTGCTCCGAGAACACCACCAGGCGCTGGCCGCGCTTGACGAGGTCGCCCAGCCGCCGTGCATCCGCCTCGTCCAGCCCGACGCCGTCGAGATAGGCCACGTCGCTCTCGACCCGGTCGAGGGCCGCGTGCCAGTCGCCGTCGGCGAGGATGAGCGTCGTGAGGCCGTGCTTGTTCGCCTCGGCGTTCACGGCGTCGGCGACCGCCAGCGACCACGGGTCGCTCAGCATGTGGAGGGAGAGCTGCACCATGCCGCTGCGGCCGGTGCGGATCGCCCTGGCCGCCGTGTTCGGACGATAGTTGAGCTCGTCCGCCGCGGCGAGCACCCGCGCTGCGGTGGCCTCGGCCACGCCCGCCCCGCTCGCCCCGGCGCGCCCGGAGAAGACGTACGACACGGTCGCGGTCGACACTCCGGCCCGCTCGGCCACCATCCGCAAGGTCGGACGGCGGCCCGGGGCGTGCTCACGCTGTGCCATGTCTCAGCCCTTCGTCCCGCTGAACGCGATGCCCTGGATGAACTGCCGCTGCAGGATCATGAACGTCACCAGCATGGGCAGGGTCGCCAGCAGGGCGCCCGCCATGAGCACCGGGTAGTCGGTGCCGTGGATGCCGACGAGCTGCGAGAGTCCGACCGACAGCGGCATCTTCGCCGGATCGGTCGTCACGATCAGCGGCCACAGCAGATCGTTCCAGGACCACAGCACGGTGAACACCACAAGTGCGATGATGCCAGGCTTCGCGAGCGGAACCATGATCCGCCAGAAGGTCTGCCACGGATTCGCCCCGTCGATGCGCGCCGCCTCTTCGAGCTCGGCAGGCATCGAGAGGAAGAACTGCCGCATCAGGAAGGTCCCGAAGGCGCTGAAGATGCCGGGCACGATGAGCGCCTGCAGCGAGTTCAGCCAGCCGAGCGACTGGATGATCTCGTACTGGGGCAGCAGGTAGAGCTGCGACGGCACCATGAGCACCGAGAGGAACACGACGAACAGGGCGTTCCGGCCGGGGAAGGCGATGCGCGCGAAGGCGTAGCCCGCCATGGTGCACAGCGCGACCTGCCCGACCGTGCGGCCGACGGTCAGGAGCACGGAGTTCAGGAACATCTGCCCGAAGGGCATCGAGTCGAAGACCTCGGCGAAGTTGGTGAAGACCCATTCCCGCGGGAGGAGCGACGGCGGTACCTGCACCGAGTCCGACAGCGTCTTGAACGAGGTCAGCAGCTGCCACACGAAGGGGAACACCATGAGCGCGGCGCCCAGGATCAGCACGAGGTGCACGATCCACAGTCCGCGGTTCCGGGGCGTACCCGCCGTCCGCGATCGTGCGGGGGCCGCACCGACGACCGCACGGGTGTCGAGGGAGACGTCACTCATAGTGCACCCACTTCTTCTGCAACCGGAACTGCACGATCGTCAGCACGAGGATGATCAGCAGCAGGAGGAAGGCGACCGCGGCCGCGTAGCCACGGTCGTTGTCGAGGAAGCCCGCCTCATAGAACAGGTAGACGACCGTGCGGGTGTTCGGCATCGCGGGGTTGCTGCGGCCGAGCATCATGTAGATGAGGTCGAACACCTGCAAGGCCCCGATCACGCTGATGACGCTGACGAAGAAGATCGAGGGCGACAGCAGCGGGATCGTGATCGAGAAGAACTTCCGCACCGGTCCCGCGCCGTCGAGGTCGGCGGCCTCCATGATCGTGTCGGGGATGCCCTGGAGTCCGGCGAGGAAGATGACGATGTTGGTCCCGAGCCCCGCCCAGATGCCGACGACGGCGATCGCGATCAGCGCGGTGTTCGGGTCGGTCAGCCAGCTCCGTCCCTCGATGCCGACGGCACCGAGGGCCGAGTTCAGCACGCCATAGTCGCCGTTGTAGATCATGCGCCAGACGAGGGCGATCGCCGCGGGCATGGTGACCACGGGGATGAAATAGAGGGTGCGGTAGGCGCTGCGGCCCTTGAGACCGGTGGTGTTCAGCAGTGCGGCGATCGCGACCGCGAGGGGGATCCCGATGAGGGCGATCACGGTGTAGACCGCGGTGTTGCGCAGGGCACCGAGGAGCTCCGGGTCCTGGGCCAGCCGCACGTAGTTCTCGAACCCGATCCACTCGGAACCGCCGAACGGGCCCGACTTCGTGAAGGAGATGATAAGCGTGCGCACGGTCGGCCACAGGTAGAACACGGCCAGGCCCAGGGCGGTGGGGCCGAGGAAGACGAGGGCCCACCACGGTGAGGTGCCGGGGGTGCGGCGGCGCCGGCGGACACCGGAGGGCGAGGCCTCCGGTGTCCGCCCGGCCGCAGGGGCGACCGTGCGAGGCGCGAGGGCGGTCATGCCGTCACTCCTGCTCGGCGTCCAGCGCGGTCTGCATCTGCGCGGCGAGATCCTTCAGACCGTCCTTCGGGGAGACCGCTCCGGACCACACCTGCGACAGCACCTCGCTCTCGATGCTCGTCCACGCGGAGGTGTTCTTCGACACGGGGTACGGGACGGCGGTCTCCAGTGCGTCGATGTAGACCTGCAGATCGAACTGCGGCAGCGCGTCGACCCACGCCTGCTGCGTGCCGTTGAACGCCGGGATCACGGTGCCGGTCTCGGCCTGGATCTTCGCCGCCTGCTCACCGCTCGCGAAGGCCGCGAAGTCCTTGGCCTCCTCCACGTGCGCGCTCTTGGCGTTCGCGACGTTCCCGACGCCGTGGATCACGCTCTGGTTGCCCTCCGGCCCGGCGGGCAGCGGGGCCACGTCGACGCTCGTGCCGATGTCGGCGTTGTCGGCGTAGGCGATGGCGGCCCACGAACCGTTCTGGAACATGGCGACCTTGCCGGAGAGGAAGAAGTCCTCCGGGTTCGTGTCGGTCATCTGCTGCGCGGAGGGCGAGGAGCCGTCCGCGATGAGATCGGTCCACAGCTCGATGCCCTCCAGGGCCTCAGCCGATCCGTACCCGCTCTCCGTCCCGTCCGCCGAGATCACCTCGCCGCCCGCCTGCGCGATGGAGTTGTAGAAGTTCTCCTGGCCGTACTGGCTCGCGGCGACGCCGAACTGCCCCTTCGCGGGGTCGGTCAGCTTCGCGGCCGCGGCCCGGAAGTCGTCCCAAGTCCAGCCCGCGCTCGGGTACTCCACACCGGCCGCGTCGAACAACGACTTGTTGTACCAGAGCGCGACCGTGTCGAAGTCCTTGGGGGCGCCGTAGAGCTCACCATCGTAGGTGTAGAGGTCGACGAGCCCCTGGGGGTAGTCGGAGGTCTCGACGCCGTCGAGCGGGGCGAGCTGCCCGTTCGAGGCGTAGAGCTGGAAGTTCGGGCCGTTCATCCAGAAGACGTCGGCGGCCGAGCCTCCCGTCACCGCGGTCTGGAGCTTGGTGAAGTACTCCTTGTACGGCGTGACCTGGATCTCGATCGTGACGTTCGGGTGCTCCTCGGTGTAGGCGGCGGCGATGTCCTCCATCGCGGGCTTCTGGTTCTCGTCCCAGATCGCGTAGCTGAGGGTGATGTCGCCGCCCGAGGACTCCCCCGTGGCGGAGGACGAGCAGGCGGAGAGTGCCAGGACGGCGGCCGCGGAGGCGGCGAGAGCGCCGAGGGCGCGGCGGGAGGTGCGGGGCATCGAGGTCTCCTTTGACGGGTGCACGAGAAGGCGGTGCGCGATGTTAACCGTTTAGCGTTAAACGATTAGCAGCGAGAATAGCGCGCTGCGTCGGCCCTCCGCAAGCACCGGTCTAGAGCGCGGACCCCAGCGCCAGCCCGAGTCCGGCGGCGAGGAGACCGAGGGCGAGCATGCCGGCGGCGTCGAACACCGCGGCCGCGCGCTCACCGTCCCGCCACAGCACGACCGCATCGAGCATCGCGGTGCTGAAGGTCGTATAGCCCCCGAGAAGCCCCGCTCCGAGCACGAACGCCGCGTCCGGCAGCGCTGTCGCGACGAGCCCGAGCACGAACGAGCCCGTGAGGTTGACGACGAGGATCCCCCACGGGAACCGCCGCCCGGCGAGCCGCGCGATCCCGAGGTCGACGAGGTACCGCAGGACGGCGCCGACTCCCCCGGCGAGCGAGGCGGCGAGGAAGAGCAGCGGGCTCACGACGGCGCTCCCCGGCGCGGGCGTCCCAGCCACAGGCCCGCGGCCGCCGCGAGGAGGCCGAGGACCAGGCTGCCTGCGGCGTACGCGGCGGCCAGGAGCGGAGCCGACGCCCACAGGTCCACGGTCCCCGTCATGAAGGCGCTGTAGGTCGTGAAGCCCCCGAGGACACCGGTGCCCAGCAGGATGCGCAGGTCGGCGGAGGCCGGCAGCCGTGCCGCCACGACCCCGATGAGCACCGCGCCCAGCACGTTGGCCACGGGTACGGCCACGGGGAATCCGCCCTGATCGGGTAGGAGAAGCCCGAGCCCCAGCCGCGCCGCCGTCCCCAGCGTGCCGCCGAGCGCCACGAGCAGGACACGACGCAGATTCACGCTGGCCACTGTAGTCGCCGCATGCCAGCGCAGCCGTCGGATGTCAAGGTGTTGGGGCCGCCCCGCGGAGAGGCGTTGACTGTCGGCATGAAGCCACTCTGGAAGGTCGACCAGGACGCACCCCACGGCACTCCCTTCGATCCGGGCACCCGGCACGAGGTTCTCATCGTGGGGGCCGGCCTCACCGGACTCTCCACGGCCGTGCTGCTGACCCGCGCCGGGCTGGACGTCGTGGTCGTCGACGCGGGCGACGTGGCGGAGCTGTCGACGGGTGGCAACACCGGCAAGCTCTCCCTTCTGCAGGGGCAGCAGCTCGCCACCATCCGCACGCACCATCCGGCCGCTCTCGTCCAGGCGTACGTCGACGCCAACCGCGCCGGCATGGAGTGGCTCACCGGTTTCGCCGACAGCGCGGGCCTGAGCTACACCGAGCGCACGGACCACACCTACGCGCAGGGTCCGGACGGGCTCGAAGCCGTCCGCGCCCAGCACGCGGCCGCGCGGGAGGCCGGACTGCCGACCCGCCTGCTCACCGCGGGGGAGCTCTCGACGCCGTTCCCCGTCGCGGGAGCGGTTGCCCTGGATTCGCAGGTGACGATCGATCCGGTCGCCGCCGCCGACGCACTCGCGAAGGAGTTCGTCGCCGGTGGCGGCACGCTGCACACCGGCGTCCGCGTGACCGGGGCGCACGCCCTGCCGGAGCCGCGGGTGGAGACGACGGCGGGCCCGATGTTCGCCGAGCACATCGTCCTCGCGACGGGGACCCCCATCCTCGACCGCGGTCTGTACTTCTCCAAGGTCGCCGGGATGCGGTCGTACTGCGTCTCCTTCCGGGTCTCCGGCGGCGTGCCCGAGGGAACCTTCATCTCCGCCGACAGCCCGACCCGGTCGATCCGACCGATATCCCCCGCCGACGGCCCCGCAGGCACGGCGCAGCTCATCGTCGGCGGCAACGGCCATCCGGTCGGGCGCTCCGACGGCGAGACGGCCGCGATCGAGGATCTCGTGGCGTGGACCCGGCTGCACTTCCCGGACGCGGAGGAGACCCACCGCTGGTCTGCACAGGACTACCAGTCGCACAACCTCATCCCCTTCGTCGGCGCGCTGCCGCGCGGCCTGGGCCGCATCCGGATCGCCACCGGCTATGCGAAGTGGGGGCTGTCGAACGCGCCCGCTGCCGCACTTCGCCTCACGGAGGAGATCATCGGGACGAAGCGCAGCGAGCGTCCCTCCTGGATGCTGCGCCTCGGCACCCGCCTGACCGTCCCCGCCGACCTCGCGCGCGGCGCGGTCGAGGGCGCGAAGGTTGCCGCCGCCGCCACGAAGGGCTGGGTCGAGGCGGAGACCACGCCCGTGCCGGTGCCACAGCCCGCGGAGGGTGAGGGCGTGGTGGCGAACCGCGGCGGTCGCCCGGTCGCGATCTCCACGGTCGACGGCGTGACGCGGGCGGTCAGCGCGGTGTGCACGCATCTGGGCGGCGTGCTCGACTGGAACGACGCCGAGTGCACGTGGGACTGTCCGCTGCACGCCTCACGGTTCGCCGCGGACGGCACCCGCATCGAGGGACCGGCGCTGAACGACCTCGAGGAGCTGCCGCGGAAGGCCGGGGGCGCCTGACTCAGGACCGTGTGGGCGGCGCGTCCCAGCCTCGCTGCGGGGTGTCACAGTCCTCGCGGAACACGTACTGCGACACGAGCTTGCGCTGACTGCTGGACCAGTCGATCGCGGGACGGCGCTGCTCGGGCGGCAGGTAGCCGAGCCGGTAGACGGCCATGAGCTCCAGGTCGTCCGGCACCCGCAGGAGCCGCACGATCTCGTCCCAGCGTCCCGGCACCTCCATCGGGAAGGAGATGAACTGGATGCCCATGCCCAGCTCGACCGTGGTGAGCCAGACGTTCTCCATCGCCGCGCCCATGCTGAAGACGGAGTAGAACGACGACAGCTGCCCCGGTCGGTACTCGCTGCGGTCGAGCATGACGCCGAGCAGCAGGGGCGATCCGGCGACCAGCTTCCGGTTCTCCGAGCCCAGCGTCTTCGGCACGCCGAACGTGTTCATGAGCGTCTGCCCACGCTTCGTGAACACCTGCGATGTGAAGGGACGCAGTGCCGCGGGGAGCTTGTCGAACAGCATGCCGCTGCGCTTCTCCTCCATCTCCTCCTGACTGAACCGGAAGTACGGCTTGTACCGCTCGAAGAACGTCCCGTTCGACATCGCCTCGGTCATGCTCTCGCCGGAGATGCGCGCGATCTCGTCGATCGTGTCGCGGTTCTCGATCACGACGAAGCGCCACGGCTGGCTGTTGAGCTGCGACGGCGCGCGACCGGCCGCTTCGAGGAGGATGCGCTGATGCTCCTCGGAGACCGGGTCAGGAAGGAACGCCCCGTTCGTGGTCTTGCGGCGGCGGATGGCGTCGAGGAGTTCCATGCAGTCACTTCCGGTCGGAGGGGCGGCGCGAGACCACGAGGCCCGCGAGGACGAAGGGAGCCGCCGTGAGAGCGACGAGGGGGTGCCGGCGCGTGTGCGTCCCGGCCGAGGGGATCACGGCGAGCGGCACGGCGGCGGGGAGGAGGGCCAGGGCGGCGCGGCGGCCACGCGGAGTGCCGGTGGCGAGACCCGCGACGACGGCGAATCCGGTCGTCACGCAGGTCAGGATGTAGAGCGCGTGGTGGACCCAGCGGAATCGACGCGTGTCGATGAGGCGCGCCGCCACCGCGGCGCCCAGGGCGCAGTTCGCCGCGTAGGACGTCGCGGCCGCCGCGAAGACTCCCGATGCGGGGCGGTGGTCGGGCTCGCGCGTCCGTCGCGCTCGTCGGCCTCGCCCCGTCATGGCTCGACCCTACGCCCTCCCCTCCTTTCTCGATCCACCCCCTTGCGTGCGAGCGGCCCTTTGAGTACGTCCGCACCGGGGTGGGACGCACGCAAAGGGGCCGCTCGACGGATCAGAGGGAGGCTTCCGCGTAGATGCGGAGCGCGTCGCGGACGAACTCCGCGCCGTGCGTGCCGCCCGAGGACGTCGCGTAGTTCGCGGCGAAGCGGGGGTCTGCCACGTACATCTCTCCGAGTCCGATGACGTACGCCCTGACCGCGGGATCCGGCCTCTGTCGGAGGGCGGCGGCGGGAGTGCCGGGGATGCCCGTGAGCCAGGCGACGTGACGTCGCGCGAGCTCCTGGGCCTCGGGGGACGCGGGGTCGACGCCGCTCTCCGCCGCGGCGATCCAGTCGCGCCCGAGGTCGGACACGCGCTGCTGCCAGTCGGCGCGCTCGGCGTCGCTCATCCCCCGCCACCAGCGGTCGCTGTCGGCGTAGGCCTGCTTCCCCCAGCGCTCCTCGACCTCCTGCTGGTACTGCGTGTGGTCGAAGCCGTCGAACATGTTCTCTGCCATGAGGTTCTCACCTCCTCTCAATGCCGTGATGGTCTTCTCGACCGACGCGATCTGCCGCGCCAGCCTGGTCTGCTCCTCACGCAGCAGCGTGAGATGGGTCTCGAGAGCCGATGCCTCCGCGTTCCTGCTCCCGGAGCCCGCGGGGCGAGTCCCTGAGCCCGCGGACGGGCCCAGCACGTCGCGGATCTGCGGCAGCCCGAGCCCGAGCTCCCGCAGCAGGAGGATCCGCTGCAACCGCACGAGCGCCGCGGCGTCATAGTGCCGGTAGCCGTTGCTCGCGATGCGGGACGGCGGCAGCAGCCCGATGTCGTCGTAGTGCCGCAGCGTCCGGCTGGTGGTCCCCGCGAGTCTCGCGATCTCCTGGATCGACCAGTCCCGGTCCTCCATGCGTCCTCCTCAGCTCGTCGACTTCCACCGTAGAAGTTGCCGTTACGTCAAGGTCAAGCGCGATCGCAAGAGGGGGTGGTGCGATCGAGATATATCGTGTTATCGTGACGGCAACACGATATATCGTGAATCCCTCGACACAGGAGAAGCAGACATGACCGAGAAGTGGCTCATCGCCCCCGGCGAGGAACGCGTCATCGACATCGCCTCCGCGACCCGGCTCAAGGTGGGCCTCGTCGGCGGGCAGGTGGACGTGATCGCGCACGACGAACCCGGCATCCGAATCGAAGTGCACGGCGTCACCACCAAGGACCTCCGCATCGAGTCCCGCGACGGCGAGGTCGAGATCGACCACCCCCAGCTGGGCTGGGACAACTTCCTCGAGGTGTTCCGGAACTTCGGTTCCGGCGGCCCGCGCGCCGAGGTGAGCGTGGCGGTCCCGCGCTCCATCGCCCTGACCCTCGGAGTCGTCAGCGCCGGTGCGCTGGTGTCCGGCATCCGCAACGACACCCGACTCAACACCGTGTCCGGCGACATCATCGTCGACACCCTCATCGGCGACCTCAGCGTGAACTCGGTCTCCGGCGACGTGCAGGTGCGCAACCTCACCGGCTCGATCAACGCCAACAGCGTTTCGGGCGATGTGGCCGTCACCGGCGCGATCCGCAAGGCCACGGTCGACATCGTCTCCGGCTCGACGCTGGTGGACGCGGCCGGCGACGTCAACACGATCACCGTGAACTCGGTCTCCGGCGGCACCACCGTCCGGCTCGACGAGTCCCTCGCGGCGAACTACGTCATCCGATCGCTCAGCGGCCGCCTCCTCATCGACGGCGTCGAGCGCAGCTCCTCCGGGCCGAGCACCTACAACGGCACGACCGGCGAGCTCGCGGGTCGCTTCGTCGACCTCCGCGCCAACTCCGTCTCCGGAGGGGTGACGGTCCTCCGTCGCGTGCCGCAGACGATCGAGAACGACCCGGAGTGGGAAGCATGAGCCCCGCGGTCTTCTCCCACGGCGATCTGCGCCTGTACCTGCTGTCGCTGCTCGCGGAGTCTCCGCAGCACGGCTACGGGATCATCCAGTCGCTGACGGACCGCACCGGCGGCACCTACACCCCGAGCGCCGGCACGATCTACCCGCGGCTGGCGAAGCTCGAGGAGGAGGGGCTGGTGACGAAAACGGTCGACGGACGCACCACGATCTACGCGATCACCGAGGCCGGACGGGCCGAACTCGCCTCCCGCGAGGGCGACCTCGCCCACATCGAGGCGGGCATCACCGACACCGTCCGCCTGATCGCGAACGAGGTGCGTCAGAGCGTGCAGGAGGCGATGAAGAGCCTGCGCGCCGACCTGGCGACCGCGACCAAGGACGACCGGTCGGCGGCGAAGAACAAGCCCCGCACGGCGGGCGAGGACGCGCGGCTGACCAGCCGGGAGGAGCTGCATCGCGCCGACGCCGTGGTGAACGCCTTCCGTGCACGGATCCGGACGGATCTGCGCACCCACGTCGCGAAAGGCGGAGTACTGCCCGCCGCAGTGGTCTCCGAGCTCGAAGACGCGCTGGACCACGCCGCCCGCACCGTCACGATCGCGCTGAGCCGGCCGGAGTCCTAGCCTCCGACAGCGGCGCACGAGGCCCCGCCGACATCCATCGGCGGGGCCTCATCGCGTCCGGATCACTCCGGCCAGATCTCCTTCTGCTCGTCCGGCACGGACTCCCCGAGCGGCACGACGAGCACGGAGCGGTGCTGGCGATGGGCCAGGCGCGCGGCGACGGAGCCGGTGAAGAACTCCCGGATCGACTCGCCGATGCCGCGCTTCCTGGTGCCGACGACGATGAGCTGCGCGTCCAGCTTGTTCGCGAGCTGCTTGATGGCCAGAGCGGGGTCGCCGACGAGCTGACGCGCGGTCCACGTGACACCCTTGCCCGCGAGGATCGTGGCGGCGGCGGCTTCGACGGCCTCGAACTCGGCCGCGCCGGCGTCGAAGTTGATGTCGATGGGGGCGGAGTGCACGTAGCCGTCCGGATCCTCGTACGTCACGAACCGGGTGACGTCGACGTGTGCGACGACGAGCGGCGTATTCAGCAGCCGGGCGAACCGGACCGCCTCGTCGAGGACGTGCGGATCCTGATCGACCTGCATGCCGACGATGACGGCCTTCTGCAGAGCGGCGTTCTGCGTGGCCTCATCGGACGGAGTGGAGGTGTTGTCGGTCATGGAGATCGCTCCCTTCGCCAGCCTGGCCGGGGCCAGGGCCTGTTCCCCGCGTGCTATCCTGAATGCTACTCTTACCGGCCTCGAGCCGGTGTCGTGAATGACTCGGGCGCCCGTCTGCCCGCAGCTAACTCGTGAGGGGGTCTCAGGCATGGGCCGTGGCCGTCAGAAGGCGAAGCACACAAAGATCGCCCGCGAACTCAAGGCGTACAGTCCGTCGGTGAACTACTCGGCGCTGGAGCGCGAGCTCGCGCACTCGAGCGACTCCGACGAAGACGCCTACGTCGACAAGTGGGCCGATGAGTACGCGGACGAAGACGAAGACGAACTAGAGAAGGCCTAGCCCCTCGGTTCGAAACACCCGCACGGCTCGTGCGGGTGTTTCGTCGTACCCGGAGGACGATGCGCGGCCCGCGCGCCCTCGCCCTGTCGCCGTCTGGTGCACGGCGCACGTGTCCTCCGTGATGTCAGCGCTCCCTCAAGGTCTCGCAGACTCGGCGAGATACCGCCGATCCGCGTCTTGTGAGCGCAAACATTTTCTGATTTGATGTGCATGTGATCGACGGCGCACCCTCGCCGCGTTCCCGCTTCGGGCGATCCGCAGGAACATGACCTCAAAGAGGAGAACAGCATGGCACCCACCTCACGCACCCCCCGCGTCGCCGCGGTCGTCGCCCTCGGCGCGGTGTCGGCATTCGGACTCGCGGCCTGCGCCCCGGCGGCCTCCGGAGGCGGCGACGCCGGCGGAGAGCCGGTCACCATCGAGTACATGCACCGCCTCCCCGACGGGGAGGGCATGACGACAGTCGCCGAGATCGTCGACCGCTGGAACGAGGAGCACCCCGACATCCAGGTCAAGGCCACGAAGTTCGATGGCAAGGCCAGCGACATGATCCTCAAGCTCGAGACCGACATCAAGGCCGGGAACGGTCCGTGCCTCGCGCAGACCGGATACTCCGAGGTGCCGCAGCTCTACGTGAAGGGGCTGCTGGAGGACGTCGCCGCCGAGGCCGAGAAGTACGAGGATCACTACTCGGCCGGAGCGTTCAGCGGTATGCGGGTCGGCGACGCCATCGTGGGTCTTCCCCAGGACACCGGACCCCTGGTCTACTTCTACAACGCAGCGGAGTTCGAGGCGCTCGGCATCGACGCCCCGGCGACGCTCGACGACCTGACCGCCGCCTCGGCCACCGCCGCCGCTGCCGGCAAGTTCGTCACGGCGTTCACGCCGGACGAGGCACAGAACTGGCTCTCCGGACAGGCTGCGGCCGCCGGCGACACCTGGTTCTCCACCGAGGGCGAGGAGTGGAAGGTGGACGCCGAGGGAGCGGGCTCCGAGCGGGTCGCCGCCTTCTGGCAGGGCCTGCTCGACGGCAAGCAGACGCTCGCGACAGAGCGGTGGGGCGAGGGCTTCACGGCGGCGCTGAACAACGGCAGCCTCATCGGCCACGTCGGCGCGGCGTGGGAGGCCGGCTTCCTCCTCGACTCGCTCGACGGTACGCCCGCCGAGGGACAGTGGCGAGTCGCCCAGCTTCCCGACTTCGGCGCCGGGGCGATGAGCGGCCCCGACGGCGGGTCCGGCGTCTCGGTCATGAAGGGCTGCGAGAACCCCGAGGCCGCCATGGAGTTCAACGACTGGTTCAACACCCAGGTCGACGACCTCGCCTCGCAGGGTCTCGTGGTCGCTGCGAAGGGGGAGGTCGAGACGCCCGAGAAGATGCTGCGTCAGTTCGGCGGCCAGGATGTGCTGGCAGAGCTCGGCACGGCCACCGAGAACCTCAACCCGGACTTCCCGTACGCTCCCGGCTTCTCGACCCTGGCGAACATGAACGAGACGGCCGCCGCGGCCGCCGCCGGAACGGCCACGGTCGCCGACATCTTCACCACGGCTCAGGACACGGCCGTCGCGTCGCTCAAGGACCTCGGCCTCCCGGTCGCGGAATGACCGGACCGGACGGCATCATCGGATGAACGACGGCGGAGTGCACGGGCGATCGCGCACTCCGCCGTCGTCGTGAGAGCGAGAGGCACATCATGGCCACAGTGACCGAGACGAGGGCAGCGGCGCCGCTCCCTCCCGCGCGCCGCCCCGTCGCCCCGTCGACGAGGCGATCGCGGATCCGACGGGAGGGGCTGACCGGGTGGCTGTTCATGGCGCCGTTCGCGCTGCTGTTCGCCGTCGTCTTCCTCATCCCGATCATCGTGTCGGTCCGGTCGTCGTTCTTCGCGCAGGTACCCGCCGGCGGAGGCCTGTACGGCGGCGGCGAGCTCGTCGACACGTTCGTCGGCCTCGACAACTTCGCGGCGGCGGCGACGGACGGCGCGTTCTGGGCCGGCATGGGACGGGTCGTGCTCTACGCGGCCTTCCAGATCCCGGTGATGATCATCGCGGCCCTCGCCCTGGCCCTGCTGCTGGACTCGTTCATCGTGCGCCGCCCCGCCCTGTTCCGCCTCGCCTTCTTCCTCCCGTACGCGGTCCCCGGCATCATCGCGGCGATGATGTGGCTCTACCTCTACACGCCCGAGGTGTCGCCCTTCCTGCCGTATCTGCCGGAGGGGACCGACCTCATGTCGCCGCAGACGATCCTCTTCTCGATGGCGAACATGACGACGTGGACCTACACGGGTTACAACATGCTCATCTTCCTGAGCGCCCTGCAGGCCATCCCGCGCGACCTCTACGAGGCCGCCCGCCTGGACGGCGCGACCGGTTTCCAGATCGCGACCCGCATCAAGGTGCCGCTCGTACGCGGCGCCGCGCTGCTGGCCGTGCTGCTGTCGATCATCGGCACCATCCAGCTGTTCAACGAGCCGGTCATCCTGGAGGCCGCGAACTCCTGGATGGGCAAGGACTTCACACCGATGATGCTCACCTACAACACGATGATGGGCGAGCTGTCGCCGTCGGGCAGCGGTCCGGCGTCGGCGTACTCGCTCCTCATGGCCGGCATCGCGGGCGTGCTCGCGATCGTGTACGCACTGCTCCAGCGGCGGAAGGGCGACGCATGACCACCACACGACTCGTCACCGTGGCTCCGCCGACGAAGCGACGCCCGCGGAAGCCGCAGGCGGCGGACGCCCTCCCCCGTCGATCGCCCCCGGCCCCGCCGCACGCACGTTCGGCATCATCGCCCTCGTCGTCGCCACGCTGTACTTCCTCGTGCCGGTGTTCTGGCTCGTGGTCGCCTCGACGAAGAACAACACCGACCTCACGTCGACGTTCGGCTTCTGGTTCGCCGAGCCGAACCTCGCCGCCAACTACGAGAGCCTCATGGGCTGGACGCAGGGCCTGTTCTGGCGCTGGGTCGGCAACTCCCTCTTCTACTCGCTCAGCGCGGGGGTGATCGGCACGCTGTTCGCCGTGATGGCCGGCTACGCGATCGCCAAGTTCGCCTTCCCCGGCAAGAAGCTGGCGGTCGGCATCATCATGGCGGGGCTCCTCCTGCCGGTCGCCCTCCTCACGGTGCCGCTGTATATCGAGTTCCAGGCGCTCGGCCTCACGAACACGGTATGGGCGATCATCATCCCGTCGGCCGTCTCCCCGTTCGGCGTCTTCCTCGGCATGGTCTACGCACAGTCGTCCGTGCCGACCGAGCTGCTGGAGGCCGCTCGCATCGACGGCGCCGGCGAGGCCCGGATCTTCTTCACGATCGTGCTGCGGCTGCTCGGCCCCGCGATGGTGACGATCTTCCTGTTCATCTTCGTGGCCACGTGGAACAACTTCCTCCTCCCGCTCATGATGATCTCGAGCCCCGACCTCAAGCCGGTCACCCTCGGCCTCTACGGCATGATGAGCTACTTCTCCCCCGACAAGGGCGCCGTCATGCTCGGCGCGCTGCTCGGCGTGATCCCGCTCATCGCCCTGTTCTTCACGCTGCAGAAGTACTGGCGTTCGGGTCTCGCCGCCGGCGCCGTCAAGGGTTAGGGCACCTCGACCGCGCACAGACCGGAGGCCGCCCGCGCGAGCCTCCGGTCATGGGTGAGGAGCGGGCATCCGAGCGCCGCGGCGAGCGCGACGTACGCGGCGTCGTAGGCGGTGAGGTTCGCGCGCAGCGCCAGGATGCGCGGCACCAGCGGCAGCGTGGGCTGCAGGTCGACAGGAAGGCGGGCGAGGTCGTCGGCTGCGGATTCGAGCGCCGCGGCATTGAGGACACCGCCGCGTTCGAGCCACCGCAGCGCACTGGCCACCTCCACCGGCAACAGGTCCGGGGCCAGCAGCACCTCAGCCTCCACCCGCGCCGCCAGGGTTCGGATCGATGTCCCGGTGCAGACCAGGTCGACGACGATCGAAGCGTCGACGACGATCACCGCTCGGCGCGCCCCTCGTGCACGGCGGCGACGATGGTCTCCGGGGTGAGCGCGGTCGCCCTCGGCTGCTCCGCTCGTCCACTCAGGAACTCCGAAAGCGTCGGGCGCGAGGCGAGGCGGGCGAGCTCCGTCGACAGGTACTGCTGAAGCGACTGACCTCGCTCGCGCGCGCGTGCGGCGAGTACGGAATGCACGGCCGGATCGAGGTCGCGGATGAGGACGTTCGGCATGCTTACAGTATGCATGTGAGACTCCTTTCGGGGCTACCCGTCGAGTCTCGAGGGCCGCAGGGACGCCCTCCCTCCGCAGAACCGTGACCCGTGGAAGACTCGCGAAGCGTGCGCCGCGTGCAGAAGAGGCCCGGGCGAACCCGGGCCTCTTCCGTGGAGACGGACTCAGCTGCGACGACGCCGCCAGAGTCCTGCGCCGAGAGCGCTCAGCGCGAGAGCCCCGACGGCCACCGCCAGCCAGGTCATCCCGTCGGCTCCGGTCGTGGCCAGAGCGCCGCCGGCACCCGTCGCCGCGCCGGTGACCGTCAGGTCCGCACGGGCCAGCTCGGCACCCTCGGCGTCCGTCGCGACGAGCGCGTGGGCGCCGGCGGGCGTGGCCGCCGGGATGAGGACGGTCGCGACCGCACTGCCATCGGCGGCGATCGTCACCTCGCCCACGCGGACCGGCTCCGAGTGGAGCCAGAGCTGCACGACCGCCTCGGGCTCGAAGCCGCGGAGCTGCACGCGAAGGGAGTCTCCTGCCGCCGCGGTACCGACCGACGGCGTGAGGACGGCTTTCTTCGCCGGCTTCGCCTTCTTGACCTTGAGGGTCGCACCGGCCACCTCCGCGCCAGAGGCGTCCTTGACGATGAACCGATGCTTCCCGAGCGTCGCGTCCGAGGGGATGAGCACGCGGGTGGTCAGCGCGCCGCGTGCATCGACCGTCGCGTCCGCGAGCCGCACGCCGTCCAGCCAGAACGAGACGGCGGCGTCGGGCGCGAAGCCCGAGAGCACGGCCTCGACCATCTCCCCTGCCCGCACGGAATCCGCGCCGAGCGTGAGCACCGGATCGGTCTCCGGAGCGCAGGCCCCGAGGTCGTCCTCAGGTCGCGCCTCCGGTGCGTGCCCGGCCTGCGGGGAGGTGACACCGTACACCGCCATCTCCGCCACGGCCGCGAACGGCGTGCCCGAGATCGACGAGGTCGCCGTCACCCGCACATAACGGGCCGTCGTCGCTGCGAAGTCGACGTCCTGCCAGTCTGCGACGTTGTTCCACTCTCCCGCGGCGACGTCGGTGAACGTCTGCCCGTCGGTGGAGACCGCGACCTGGAAGCCCTTGATCGGACCGTTCTGGTTCGCACCCCGGCGCAGGTAGGAGATGCCGTCGACCGTCTCCGCGGCCCCGAGATCGAACGTCAGCACGTGCGGGTACCCGGGGGCGTCGCTGCTCCAGCGACTGTGCCAGAACGTCCCGGCGTTGCCGTCGAGCATGTTCGCCGCCTTGCCGTCTTCGCCCGCGGTCTCCTCAGAGCTCGCGCTCGCGGTGATCTGCGCGTTCGGGATGCGGGCACGGGAGGCGACCGCCGCCTCCTGCGCCGTCTGCACGGTCCGCACGTCGCAGTCGACGAGATAGGTGGCCGCGATGCCGATGCTCACGGCGGAGCCCGCGGCCGATGCCGGTGCCGTCAGCAGCCAGTCCGTCGTCACGCTCTCACCGGGGGCCACCTTCGCGAACAGGTTCGAGGACCCGTCCGCGACCTCGACGGTGTAGCCCTCCGGGAGGTCGAGCTGCACGCCGACGTTCTCCGCCAGGATGTCCTCGCTGTTGGTGAAGGTCGTGGTGAACGGCGTCTGCGCCCCGGGGCTCAGGGTCACGGCCTCGCCGGAGACGGTGGCGCACGGGGTGCCGCCCTCCGTCGGACCGAGGTCGGTGACCGTGAAGTCGTCGAGGACGAAGTCGACGTCCGGGCCACCGACGCGCTCGAGACCGACCCACGTGTAGTCGCCGCAGCCCACGATCACGTCCTCCTGGAAGGCGGTGGTCTCCCGTGCCTGCACGATCGGCGTGCGGCGCACGGTGGTCGACGAGATCTCCCCGTCGAGCACGGCGTCCGTACCGGTCAGCCAGCGGTACGCCCCGCTCGCGCCGGCCTGGTAGTCGAATCCGATCCGATACGTGTGGCCCGCCTGCAACGGCACGAGCGTGGGGTCGGTCCGGTAGACGACGCCGGAGTTCTCGGAGTGCGACAGGAGCGAGTGCTCTCCCGAGAGCGTGGTGTCGACCGCCAGGCCGGCGAGGGCTCCGCTGTCGAACGGCTTGGCCGTGTTGCGCCAGTCGCTGCTCGTGTAGGGGTCGTGTCGGCGCGAGATGCTCGTGCGCGGATCGTCGATGCCGTTGGCGTCGCCCTTCACGAACGGCCCCCACCCGGGCTGATTGCCCTCGAAGTCGTTCGAGTACACGGTGCCGGCCGCGGCCGGTGCCGTCGTGTCCGCCATCACCCTGGCGTTGTCGATCCGCACCGCCGCGTCACCGGCGACCGCCGAGACCGAGACGGTCACCGTGCCCGAGGAGGGAGCAAGGAACGACACCGATCCGCGCTGGTAGTACTGTCCGGCCTTGGAGTCGGCGCGCATGTAGTTGTAGGTCGGCGAGAGGTTCCAGGTGCGGCTCACGACGCCGTCCCCGGTGTCGACCGCGACGCTCACATCACGCGTAGCCTTCGGATCGATCTGCACCTGGGCGGAGAACGTGTAACGCTTCCCGGGCGTGAGTCCCGTGACGGTCTGCGAGATCGCGGAGGCGGACGAACCGAATACCGCGATGTTGTCGCCCCGTGAGGCGTTCTTCACCCCGCCGAGGTCGGTGCGCTCGATGGTCACGTCACCTCGGGGGCTCCAGCCGTCCAGCGAGCCCGAGTTGAACCCGGGATCGATCAGGCCTGCGTCGCGGTACTCGATCGGCGTCCGCTGTGCCCCGCCCTGGGGCACGACGACGTAGGCCGTCCCCTTGTCGCCGGAGAGGGTGAGCTCACCGTCGACCGCGGTGACGGTGTCCACCTTCTCGCGCCCCTGGTCGCCCAGCGCGAACACGTCGAAGGTCGTGTTGCCGCGGAAGGCGTCCGTGAGACCGAAGGTCTTCTCGCCGCCGGAGGCCGTGAAGAAGTACATCTTGTCGGCGTCGACGGGCGAACCCGATTCGGCGCTCGACTCCAGCGACTGCCACGGGAGGAGATAGGAGTCGCCGCGGAGGACGGTCGCGCCGTCCATCGTGACGACCCGGGTGCCGCCGTCGATCCGGGCCGCGACGCCGTCGGTGAAGGTCGCCTCGACCCCGGCCTCGTACGTCTGCAGGTCGAAGTGCTGGAGGAACTTCGTCGGCAGGCTCTGCGACCAGATGTTGCCGATGAAGCCGTCCCAGTTGCGGTTGCCCACCCAGCCCTCGGCATCGACGAGGCGCTGCTGGCCGAGGAGGACGTCGTCGTTCCAGACGTCCGCCTGCGCGTTCTGGATGAACCGCACCATCGTCGAGTTGATGCCCTTGTTGTCCTTGCCGCCGTAGGCGAGGTCGTTCGGCCAGTGCGACCAGACCGTGCTGTCGACGAACTTGTCACCCCACTCGGTCGCGACCTCGAGGTCCATGGCGTTCAGTTCGTCCGCGAGTTCCTCGGCCACCCAGCCGTTGGAGTAGTACACGTCGATGTAGACGCCGCTGAGCCCCGGAACCTCGTCCCGCAACTGCTGGAAGCGGTCGAGCACGCGTCCGGTGCCGAGGTCGGTCTGCTGATTGATGTAGTAGGACTGGTCGAGCCAGTTCCAGCCCGGCTTGTAGGGCGGCGCACCGTCGAGGATCGCCGCGTCGAACGCGTCCGCCTGCGGGTAGATCTCCGTGGCGTTGACGTGCACGCTCATGTCGGCGTTGAGCTTCGCCCCCTCGTCGACGAGACGGTTGAGATCCGCCAGGCCTCCGGCGCGCTCGTTGTAGTTCCCGCCGTAGTCCGTGTTCGCGGAGTCGTGACCCTCGCTGCCGAAGCCCTTGTTGAGCACCCACTGGCCGAGGCCGTCGGTCTGGTTCGCGATGCGCTTGGTGTTGTCGAGCACGAGGTCGAAGTAGTTCGTGGCACTGGAGGCGAAGTTGAACGGGATGCGGCTGACCACGCGGTCGGCGACCCGGTCGGCACCGAGGCGCGGGGCGTCGACCTCGCGGTACCGGATCGCGGCGTCCTGCCAGTCCACCGTCTCGTCGCCGTTGCGGTCGGCCGTGAGGAGCACGGTGACCTTCGGCAGAGCGTACGTCGCCACCCGGCTGTCGACCGCCGCGGTCGGGTGGATGAGCCAGGTGTTCGAGCCGATCTCTGCCGTCCGCCCGTCGGCCGCGGTCACCCGCGTCGTGAGCCGGGTGTTCCACGAGGCGGTGCTGCCAGAGGCCTGCGTCGTGGCGTTCGTGATCACGCTGCCGGCGAGGGTCCCGTCGCCGAGGAACGCGAAGGCCGCGCCCTTCGTCCCGGTGGCCGTCGCCGCTCCCACCGCGATGTGCTCATCGGCGTTCGTGGTGCTGTTCGGGCTGATCACGGTGCGGTCGAGGACGGCGCCGTCCGCGGCCGTCGCCGAGAGGAAGGCGTTGTCGGGCAGCCCGAGGGTGTTCACGGCGGCGGAGCCCTCCACCGCCGTGACGGCGAACTCGACCGTACCCTCGGCGCTGACACGGATGCTGCTGCGCACCGTGACGTCGATGCCGGTGAGGGCCGAGACGTAGTCGACGCCGTTCGCGGTCGCCGTCGAGGTGGTGGTGGACGCATAGGCGGTGCCGTTGACCGCCCACGTACGCGGCGAGCTCTTCTGCCCGCCGATGCGCTCATCGCCCACGCGGTAGCCGAGGATCTGCGGGAAGGCGGAGGAGACGGTGGCCGTGGTGCCGCCCGCGGCGATCTCGACGGTGTCGCCGGTCTCCGGCTGCTCCGGCGTCTCCGGCTCGGTCGCGATGGGCGGGAGCTCCTCATCGGAGAGCACCTGGAGCTCGCCGGCGCCGCCGCCCGTGGTGCCCTGCGCGTCGAGGATGAGCAGCGCGACGAACCGGCCGTCCGTCGCGGTCTCCAGCGTGATGCGCTGCTTCTCGTCGTTCGCGGTGGGCGCGTGCAGGGTGGCAGCCGCGACGGCGTCGCCCCATCCCCCGTCGGCCGGGGAGGTGCGCGCGGCGTCGGCGTCATCCGTGACGTACACCTCGACGGTCTTCGCCGCGACGCTCTGCCCGCGCTTGACCGAGTAGTCCAGCGCCTTGACCGAGAGGGACCGCTGCAGGTCGACGGCGATCCAGTGCGGGAAGGGGGCGTTGGACGAGTACCGCGAGGTCCACTGCGTCGCGTAGTCGCCGTCGAAGGCGCCGAGGGCCGTGCCGTCGAGAGAGGGCGGCGCCGGGTACGGATCGGACTCGCTGGACACCGCGTGCAGCCGGTAGTCCGACGGGGGGACGGGGATGAGATCGGCGGCCTGCGCAGCGGTCGCGGGGAGGAGCGCTCCGCCGAGCGCGAGAGCCGTCGCCAGCAGGGAGCTGACGGCGACGGCGGTGCGCGGCGGTCGGGAAGGTGTCGACACGTCTTGCCTCTCGAACGGTGCGACGGCCGGAGGACGGGACGCCCCGATGCGCCGCAGATGGATCATCGATCGCGATCGATGTTTGCGCTATCACCGTAGGACGTGCCCGCGCCTTAAGACAAGAGCTGGAGACCAGCTATGCGCAAACATTGGCCGAAGGTCCCCACCCGGTTCGCACCCGACTCAGGAGCCGATGAACTCCTCGGTCTCCCCGAAGGCCGGTGCTTCGCGGATCTCCACCGTCTCGCCGAGACCGTCGGTGTCGAGCACGACGACCTCGTTGCGCCCGGCGCGCCACACGGGCGCCGGGGCGTAGAGCGTCTCCTGGGGACCGACGCGCCAGTAGCGACCGAGGAGGAACCCGTTCAGCCACACCATGCCCTTGCCGCCGCCCGGGAACGCGAGCCACGCGTCCAGCGGCTCATCGACGTCGAGCACGGCGACGGCGACGCCGTCGGCCCCGCGGGTGGCGCTCGTCCCGGGAACCGGGGCCGTCTGCGGGATGAGGCGGTGCGTCCAGCCGTTCACGAGACGACGGCCGATCATCACGCCGCGCATGACGCCTTTGCCCTCGCCGGTGTACGGCCCGTAGTTGATGCGTCCGAGACTCTCGACGACGAGCGTCAGCCGCCCGGAACCGCCGGTGACGGGGAGCGCGATCGTCGTCTCGCCGTCGCGTTCCAGCACCCCGAGGCGCCGGTCGTCGAGGAACACGACCGCCCGGTCGTGCAGGCCGTCGACGGTCAGCGTCGCCTCGTCCGGAAACGACACGTCGGCCTCGTAGGCGACCAGGCCGTCCTCCGCCCCGAGTTGTTCGAACGTCAGCGGGCGCGGCGAGAGCCCTCCCGCCGCCGGGGTCGCCCGCACGACGTCGAGGAGCGCCGCCCGTGGCTCCAGGGGCGCAGCGGCCGCGGACTGCCGTCGCGGCTGATCGGGCACCGGCGGCAGTGCCTTCGGATGGAAGGGCGCGAAGAGCGCACGAAGGGCATGGAACTTCTCCCCGAGGGTGCCGTCCTCGCCGATCGGGGCATCGGAGTCGTAACTGGTCACCGTCGGCTGCAGCACGACATCGTGATTCGCCCCGTTCCACAGGCCGAAGTTGGTCCCCCCATGCGCCATGTAGAGACTGACCGACCCTCCCTCGTCGAGGAGTTCCCGGATCGTGCCGCCCATGCTGTCCGCCGAGCGCACGTGGTGCCGCTCACCCCAGTGGTCGAACCAGCCGCCCCAGAGCTCGCTGCACATGAGCGCCTCGCCGTGTCGCCGGAGGGAGGCGGCCACGGGCACCCCGGTGCCGAACGTGAACGTCGTCATCGCGCCCGGCACGCTTCCGTGCGCGATCATGTCCCGGGTGATCCCGTCGGCCGTCGTCAGCATCTCCACCATGCCCCGTCGGCGCAGCCCGTCGCGCAAGTGGGCGAGGTAGGCGGCATCGCTGCCGAACGATCCGTACTCGTTCTCGATCTGGATCGCCACGATCGGGCCACCGTAGGCCGCCTGCAGGGGCACGAGCCGCGGGAGCAGGGCGTCGTACCAGGCGTCGACCGCGGCGAGGAACGCGGGGTCGCTCGTCCGGAGCGCCGAGACCCTCCCGGTGAGCCAGAACGGGAGCCCGCCGTTCGACCACTCGGCGCAGATGTAGGGGCTCGGCCGGAGGAAGACGTCCAGGCCGACCTCGCCCGCCAGTCGCACGAAGCGCTCGACGTCCCGCCAGCCGTCGAAGCGGATGTCCCCCTCGACCCGCTCGTGGAAGTTCCAGGCGACGTAGGTGTCGACGGTGTTCGCGCCCATCGCGGCCAGCCGACGCAGGCGGTCCTCCCACTGGTCGGGATGCACGCGGAAGTAGTGGATCGAACCCGAGAGGATGCGGTGGGGCACGCCGTCACGGAGGATCTCTCTATCGCGCCAGGACAGAGCGGGACCACCGGAGGCGGCGGCGGCTGTCCGCGCGGCGACGGCGGTGGTGGAGCCGTCGGAAGCCGCGGCGAGAAGGTCGGACATTGCTCTCCCAGTCGAATTGTTTGCGTTCACATTATCGCATCGCCGGGGCCCGCGCTCCCTGGTTTTCCGCCGATGGATCGCTACCATTGGGGCATGTCCCCTCGCCGCCCGAAAGACGACCGCGCCCCCAGCCAGGTCGACGTCGCCCGCCTCGCCGGCGTCTCCACGCAGACCGTCTCGCGCGTCATGTCCGGGCAGAACAACGTCCGCCCCGACACCGCGCGACGGGTGCTCACCGCCGTCGAGGAGCTCGGCTACCGGGTGCACGCCGCCGCCGCCTCGCTCGCGTCGGGGCGCACCCGCGTGCTGGGCGTGATCGTCGTCTCGACCGACCGCTACTCCTCCGCCGCGCTCGGCGTCGGCATCCAGCAAGCCGCGGCGGCGAACGGCTACACCGTGACCACGGCCGCGGTGGCCGACCACGCCTCGGACGATGCCTTCCTCGAGGCCTTCGATCGCCTGGAGCGGCAGGGCGCGGAAGGCATCATCCTCGGCGTGCCGATCGCCCTGGACACCCCGGCGATGCGCGCGCGCACCGAGCGGACCCCCGCCACCCGCAGCGAGCGCACGTCCCTCGACGAGGACGCCCCGCTCGCGGTCGACCAGCGCGCGATCGCGCGTCTCGCTGTGGAGCACCTCCTCGACCTCGGCCATGAGACCGTCTGGCACGTCTCCGGCGACGACTACTGGACGGAGACGCAGCAGCGCAGCGAGGCGTGGGAGCAGACGCTCCGCGAGCGCGGCATCGTCCCGCCGCCGGTGATACCGGCGGACTGGACCCCGGAGTCCGGGTACCGGGCCGGCCGCACCATCGCCGCGATCCCCGAGGCGACCGCGGTGTTCGTCAGCAGCGACGAGATGGCCTTCGGCCTCATCCGCGCCCTGCACGAGGCCGGGCGCAGCGTTCCGGAGGACATCTCCGTCGTGAGCGTCGACGACATCGCCCTCGCCGCCTACGCCTCGCCCGCGCTGACCACCATCCGTCAGCCGTTCGAGGCCATGGGCCGCGCCGCCGCTCTGCGGCTCATCGCCCAGATCGAAGGTCAGGAGCCCATCGGGGAGATGCCCTCGACCGAGCCGCAGCTCATCGTGCGCTCCTCGACCGCGCCGCCCCGCAGAGCGCACTGACGCCGATCGTCACCAGCGGCCGTGGCGCCGCTCCCACTCGCCTTCGATCGTGCGGCGGCGACCCGCGATGATCCCCGCGGGTACGGAGACGACCAACACTCCCGCCACCACCAGGAGCGGCACCTGCCACCCGCCGCTGGTGTCGTGCAGGAGACCGACGAGGAGCGGGAAGACCGCGGCGATCGCGTAGCCGATGCTCTGCACGAAGCCACTCAGGGCGACGGCGCTCTCCGGCGTCCTGGCGCGGATGCTCAGCAGCACGAGACTCAGCGGGAACATGATCGCGGTGAGCCCGAAGATCGCGACCCAGAGCGGCAGCGCGACGGTCGGGAACAGCAGCAGACCGGTGAGCCCGACGAGGCCGGCGATCACGGCGACGAAGAACAGCGGGCGCGTGGCCTGGAACCGGACGACGAGCACGGGAACCAGCATGGAGCAGGGCAGACCGACGAGCGCGAACAGCGAGAGCAGGAAGCCGGCGGTCGCCGGGGTCACGCCGCCGAGATCGACGAGGATGGTGGGCAGCCAGGCGAAGGCGACGTAGGCCATGGTCGACGAGGTGCCGAACACGAGAGCGAGCGCCCACGCCAGCGGCAACCGCCAGAGCCGAGCGAAGACGCGAGGGCTCGCCGACTGGGTCGTGATCGGCCCGGTCGAGGCGGCGACCGCGTCGCGCACATCGTCCACACCGTCGGTCGGGTCGGGGACCAGGAGCTCCGTCGGCACCGGGCGCTCGTCGCCGCCGCGGGAGCGCACCAGCAGCGTGACCCACGGCACGAGCGCAAGCGCGGCCACCACGCCCCACATCCCCAGCGAGATCCGCCACCCGAGCGAGTCGGCGACGGGGACGGCGACCAGCGGCGGCAGGAAGGTCGACACCGCCAGCGTCGTCGAGTAGGCCGTCATCATGACGCCGAGGCGGTCGGCGAAGTACTTCTTGACCAGCGGCGGCAGGAGGACGTTCCCCGACCCCACTCCGGCGAACACGACCGCGGTCGCCGCGAGCAGGCTCCACGAGTCCGGGGCGAGACCCCGCAGCAGCATGCCCGCCGCCATCAGCACGATCGCCACGACCGCCATCCGCTCCAGCCCGAACCGTCGCTCGAACAGCGGGGTGAGCAGCCCGAAGAGCGCGAAGCAGACGGGCGGAGCCGCACCGATCAGCCCGACGATCACCGGGGCCACCGGGAAGTCCTCGGCGACGTGGTCGAGGACCGGGGAGAGCGAGGCGACGGCCGATCGCAGTGAGAACGCGACCAGCACGATCCCGATCAACGCGAGGGCACGACCCTGCCAGAGGGGTCGGCCCTGGGGCGAGCTCAGGGACCCGGACATCAAGAGGTCTGCGACCCCTCCACCCACGCGAGGTACTCGTCGGTGACGGTGCCCGTGACGTAGCGGCCGTCGAAGCAGCTCATGTCGAGGTCTTCGAGCACGGAGCCCTCGGTGATCGCGGCCTTCAGGTCGTCGACCTCCTGGTACACGAGGTGGTCGCAGCCCAGCTCCTCCGCGATCTCGGGGATCGTGCGCCCGTGGGCGATGAGCTCGTGCCGCGACGGCATGTTGATGCCGTACACGTGCGGGTGCCGGACCGGCGGAGCAGCGGAGGCGAACGTCACCGACGCGGCCCCGGCGTCACGCGCCATCTGGATGATCTGCTTCGAGGTGGTGCCGCGAACGATGGAGTCGTCGATCAGCAGCACGTTCTTGCCCTGGAACTCCGTGGACATGGCGTTGAGCTTCTGGCGCACGCTCTTCTTGCGCACCGCCTGGCCCGGCATGATGAAGGTCCGGCCGACGTAGCGGTTCTTGTAGAAGCCCTCGCGGTACTCGATCCCGAGCTTGCGGGCGACCTCCATCGCGGCAGGGCGGGACGAGTCCGGGATCGGCATGACCACGTCGATCTTGTCCATCGGCACGTGCTTCGCGATCGTATCGGCGAGCTTGTCCCCCATCCGCAGGCGGGACTCGTACACCGAGACGCCGTTCATGACGGAGTCGGGACGGGCGAGGTAGACGTACTCGAACGCGCAGGGCGCGAGGTGCGTCTCGGCGGCGCACTGCTTCGTGAACAGTTCGCCGTCGTTCGTGATGAAGACGGCTTCGCCGGGCTCGACCTCGCGCACGACCTCGTAGTCGCCGTTCTCCAGCACGAGGGACTCGCTCGCCACGACCCACTCGTCCTTCCCCTCGGCCCCGGGGACGACCGACGGGCGGCGCCCGAGGATCAGCGGACGGATGCCGAACGGATCGCGGAACGCGAGCAGGCCGTAGTTGGCGATGACCGCGATCACGGCGTACGCGCCCTCGATCCGGTCATGCGTGCGGGCGACGGCCTCGAAGATCCGGTCGGGGTCGAGGTCGACCGTCGAGGTGGTGGCCTGGAGCTCACCGGCGAGGACGTTGAGCAGCAGCTCCGTGTCGCTGGACGAGTTCAGGTGCCGCCGGTCGCGCTGGGCCATGTCGGCGGTGAGCTCGCGGGTGTTCGTGAGGTTGCCGTTGTGGATGAGGATGATGCCGTAGGGCGCGTTGACGTAGAACGGCTGCATCTCCTCCTCGCTGGACGCGGTGCCCTTCGTCGCATAGCGGACGTGGCCCAGACCGACGTTGCCCAGGAGCGCCCGCATGTCGCGCGTGCGGAACGCCTCGCGCACCATCCCTTGCGCCTTGGCGTTGTGCATGACGCCGTTCGCCTCTGCGGTGGCGATGCCCGTCGCGTCCTGCCCGCGATGCTGCAGCAGCAGGAGGGCGTCGTAGATGTCCTGATTGACCGGGGCAGAGCCCACCATTCCGACGATGCCGCACATGGGCTCTTACTTCGCTCCGTCCGCGTAGGCGCCGACCAGGCGCACTGCTCCACCATCGACGCCCTTGGCGCCCTGCTCGAACTCGCCGGCCGGACGCGCGCCGAAACCCACCGTGCCGACCTGCCAGGAGGGCATGCCCTCGGCGGTCAGCGCCGCGATCGCGGCGTCCTTCTTGTCCGCCGCCACCACGGCGAGGAATCCGATGCCCAGGTTCCAGGTGCCTTCGGCCGATTCCAGCGTGGAACCCGCGATGTCGCTCAACACCCGGAAGACGGGACTCGGCGACCACGTGCTGCGGTCGACCTCGACCCAGCTCCCCTGCGGGAGCACGCGCGCGAGATTGGCCGCGATGCCACCGCCGGTCACGTGGCTCAGGGCGTGGACCCCGCCGGAGGCCTCGATCAGGCGCAGCAGCGGAAGAGTATACAGCCGCGTCGGCTCCAGGAGAGCCTCGCCCCAGGTGCAGCCGAAGTCGGCGGCGTTGTCGCCGTAGGAGATCCCGGCACGGGTGATGATGTGGCGCACCAGCGAGTAGCCGTTGGAGTGCAGGCCGCTGGAGGCGACAGCGATCACCGCGTCGCCGTCCTGCACGCGCTCCGCACCGAGGATGGCGTCGGCTTCCACCACCCCCGTCGCCGCGCCGGCGACGTCGTAGTCGCGCGGCCCGAGGAGGCCGGGGTGCTCCGCCGTCTCGCCGCCGACGAGCGCGGTGCCCGTCGCCGCGCACGCCTCGGCGATGCCCCGCACGATGTCCGCGATGCGCTCGGGAACGACCTTGCCGCACGCGATGTAGTCGGTCATGAAGAGCGGCTTCGCGCCCACGACGACGATGTCGTCGACGACCATGCCGACCAGGTCCTGCCCGATCGTGTCGTGCTTGTCGATGGCCTGCGCGATCGCGACCTTCGTGCCGACGCCGTCGGTGCTCGTCGCGAGCAGCGGGCGCCGGAAGTCGCGCAGCGCGCTGGCGTCGAACAGGCCGGCGAAACCGCCGACACCGCCGAGCACCTCGGGGCCGTGCGTCGCGCGGACGGATGACTTCATCAGCTCGACGGCGAGATCGCCCGCCGCGGTGTCGACGCCGGCTTCGGAATAGGGGTTGGTGGGGGAGGCAGCCACCCAGACAGCCTACCGCCCGTCGGCGGGCCGCCGGCCCGTCGCTCCCCTGCTGCTTACGGTTCCGAAAGATGTCGCCCGTTCGCCCGTCGCCCTGCCTAGCGTGGGCGGTCCCGCCTCGCGACCCGACCTCACCGGTCTCGAGCGAGGGCCCGGACAGAAAGGACCTGCGATGACCGACCCGACCCCGCCCGTACGCCCCGAACAGCCACGTCTGCCCGCGCATTCGTTCGGAGCGCCCGCCGCCGCACCGCCGCGTTCGATCACGGCGCTGTTCGAGGCGCGAGTTGCCGAGGATCCCGATCGTTGCGCCGTGGAGCACCTCACGGCCACGGTGACGTACGGCGAGCTGAACGACGCGGCGGAGCGCCTGGCCGCGCATCTGCGCGTCCTGGGCGTCGGTCGCGGCGACGTGGTCGGCGTCTTCCTCGAACGATCGATCGCCATGGTGGTCGGCATCCTCGCCGTCCTGAAGACGGGCGCCGCCTACGCCCCCCAGGACGCGCGCATCTCGCCGCGCGCCCAGCTGCGGAAGGTCGCCGATCAGGCCGGCATGCGCGTCGTCCTCACCACCGAGCGCTTCCTCGGACTGATGCCCGAGGACGTGGACGTCGTCCGGATCGACGACGAGTACGCGGCCGCCGACCAGAGCACGGCCGCGGCGTCCGACCCGTCCGACACCTGCGCCGTCATCTTCACCTCGGGAACCACGGGGACGCCGAACGGCGTCCAGGTGAGCCACGGCAATCTCGTCAACCTCCTCGCCCAGTCGCCGGGCGACCTCGGGATCACGCCGGGCACGCGGGTCGGGCAGGTGCTCAACATCGCCTTCGACATGGCGATGTGGGAGACGTTCGGCGCGCTCGTGCACGGCGGCACGCTCGTGATCCGCGGAGCCGACATCGCCGCCACCGCCGAGAGAGTCGACGTGCTCGTCGCCACCCCCAGCATCCTCGCCACGCTCTCGTCCGCGCGGTGCTCCGCACACACCGTCGCCGTGGCCGGCGAGCGCTGCCCGCAGGCGCTGGCCGACGAGTGGGCACAGGACCGCCGCTTCCTCAATTCCTGTGGCCCGACGGAGATCACCATCATCAACACCCTCGTGGAGCACACCCCGGGGCGGCCGCTCACGATCGGCGGCCCGGTGCCGGGGACGAGCGTGTACGTGCTCGGTCCGGATCTCCGCCCCGTCGCGCCCGGAGAGAGCGGCGAGATGTGGGTCGGCGGAGCGGGGGTGACGACCGGGTACATCGGCAATCCGGAGCTCACGGACGAGCGCTACCGACCCGACCCGTTCGTCGCGGGCGGCCGGATGTTCCGCACGCGCGATGTCGGACGCTGGACCGAGGCCGGCGAGCTCGAGCACCTCAGCCGCACGGACGACCAGGTGAAGGTGCGCGGCTTCCGCGTCGAACTCGACTCCGTCTCCCGCGCCCTGGAGACCGCAGCAGGATGCACGGCCGCGGTCACGGTGCGGTGGGACGCCCGGAGCCTCGCAGCGGTGATCGTCCCGGCCACCGCCGATCCCGCGGCGGCACGCGCCGCGGTCGCCGAGCTCCTCCCGTACTACTGCGTGCCGACGGAGGTCGTGGCCGTGGACCGGCTGCCCCTGACCCCGCGCGGCAAGGTGGATCGGACCGCGGTCCTCCGACTCCTCGAAGCGTCCTCTTCGACCAAGGCGGCCGCGTGACCGCCACGACGGCGACGCCTGCCGACCGGAAGCCCGCCCTGACGGAGCGCTGGTCGCGCCTGCGCCGCTCCCGGCATGTGAAGCCGTACAACCGGCTCGCGATCCTCATCGTCGCTCTCAACGCCGTGGGCTTCGCGGTGATGCCGCACCCGACGGCTGCGGAGGCGTTCGTCGCGGCGGGGATCAACGTCTCGCTTGCGGCGATCGTGCGCCAGCAGTACGTGATCAACCTGCTCTTCCGGATCGCCACCCGGGCACCGCACACCCTCCCGTTGCGCATCCGCTGGGGGCTGGGGAAGATCTACAGCTTCGGCGGCGTGCACGTCGGGGCCGCGATCGGGGCGGCCGCCTGGTACGCCGTGTTCACCGCGCGCACCATCGCGGATGGAGCGTCCACGCTGTTCCTCACCACGAGCGTGGCCGGAGCGCTCATCCTCGCGTCGATGCTCGTCACCTCACTGCCCGGGCTGCGGGCCCGCCACCACGACGCGTTCGAGCTCACGCACCGCTTCGGAGGGTGGGCACTGCTGGCGATCGTCTGGGTGCAGGCCGTCGCGATGCTCGCCCAGGCGCAGGCGACACCGGCGCAGTACCTCACCTCGGCTCCGCTGTGGCTGCTCGCGGCGACCACGGTCAGTATCGCGCTGCCCTGGCTGCGGCTGCGTCGCGTGCCGGTCGAGATCGAGACCCCGTCCAGCCATGTCGCCATCGCACGATTCGACCACGGTGTCACTCCGTTCGCCGGGTCGTCGACGACGATCAGTCGCAGCCCGCTCCGGGAATGGCATGCGTTCGCCAACATCCCCGCTCCCGGGGAGTCCGGCTTCCGCCTGACCGTCTCGCGCGCCGGCGACTGGACGAGTCGGCTCATCGACGACAAACCGCGACACCTCTGGGTGAAAGGGATCCCGACCGCCGGGGTGGGTAACATCGACCGGCTCTTCACGAAGGTGGTCTGGGTCGCCACGGGCAGCGGAATCGGCCCCTGCTTGCCGCACCTCCTCGCCCGCACCGCACCCGCACACCTCGTGTGGTCGACGCGGTCGCCCGTCGAGACGTACGGGCCGGGCCTCGTGTCCGAGATCCGCGACGCGGTGCCCGATGCGCTGATCTGGGACACCCGCGCAGACGGCAAGCCCGACCTGCTCATGCTCGCCCGCCGGGCGGTGCAGACGAGCGGTGCCGAGGCCGTGATCTGCATCTCCAACAAGAACACCACCTGGCCCCTCGTCGAGGGGCTCGAACGAGAAGGCATCCCTGCCTTTGGAGCGATCTGGGACTCATGAACGACACCTTCGAAACCATCGAACTGACCACAGCCGGGCCCGTGGCGCAGATCCGCCTGCGGCGCCCCGAGCGTCGCAACGCGCTGTCCGGCCTTCTCCTCGCCGAGCTCGCCCGCGTCTTCGACCGCCTCGCACCGCGCCCCCTGGCAGGAGTCGTCCTGAGCGGCGCGGGTGTGGCGTTCTCCGCCGGGGCCGACATCGGAGAGCTCCGCGAGGCCCGCGCCTCCGCCGACCCCGCCGCCGCCGGTCAGGCGATCGCCCGGAGCGCCAAGGCGCTGATGATGCGGATCGAGGAGGCCCCGTTCCCGACCATCGCGTGCGTCGACGGAGCCGCCGTGGGCGGGGGACTGGAGCTGGCGCTCGCCTGTGACACCATCTACACCACCGCCGACTCGCGTTTCGCGCTGCCCGAGCCGACTCTGGGACTCATCCCGGGCTTCGGCGGCGTGCGCAGGCTCGTCGAGCGGGTGGGGCCGGCGTTGGCGAGTGAGATGGTCCTGACGGGCCGCACACTCGACGGTGAGGAGGCGCGGGCCTGCGGGCTGGCGTCCCGAGTGGTGGCCGCTCCCGCGCTGCAGCAGGAGGCCGCGTCGGCCCTCACGGCCGGTGCGCCCCGTTCCCGAGCGGCGACAGCCCTCGCCCGGTCCGCACTGCGGGCCGCCGTGGAGAGCAGCCGGCGCGCCGCCTTCGGGGAGGAGACCCGCCTGTACGGGGAGGCCTTCCGGCTCGACGACAGCGAGGAGGGCCTCGCCGCCTTCCTCGAGAAGCGGCCGCCGACATTCCCCGCCGCCAACGCCTGAGACAGAGAGAGGGCCCGGGTCGCCATCGCGAACCGGGCCCTCGTCATCGGGGAAGAAGGGGTCAGCTCCCGCCGGCGACGGTGTCGCGAGCGTCCTGGGCGCTGCCCTTCACCTCGTCGACGGCGCGAGTCGCGTCGTCCTTGACGTGCGCAGCGGCCCCCGCGGCCTCGTCCTTGACCGCGGCGAAGGCCTCCTGAGCCGGTTCCTTCAGGTCCTGTCCGATCGTCTTGGCGACCTCCGTCGCCTCGTCGACCAGCGGCTGGGCCTTGTCCTTGACCTGTTCGGCCAACTCCTTCTCCTTCGAGGACGCCGGGATGACGGCAGCCACGACGAGACCGGCGGCGAAGGCCATCAGCCCCACGGCCAGCGGATTGCCCTGCGCCTTGGCGACGGTGTGCCGCCCCGCGTCGGCGACCGAGGAGGAGGCGTCCCCCAGCCGGTCCCCTGCGTCGTCGGCAGCGCCCATGACGCGGTCGACGACCGAGCGCACTGCGCCCTTCATCTTCTGCGTCTGACGGTGGACGACTTTCGAGGGCGTGACCTTGTCGGCGAGCGCGTCGACATCTCTGCCGAACTCCGCTCGCGTCCGCTCGATGTCGGCGCGGATCGCGTCGGGTGAATCGCTCATTTGTTCTCCTCATTCCTCTTCACCGCATCGGGGATGCGCTTGAGGCTGTCCACGGTGCGCGGAGCCCCTTCGATGCTCTTCAACTGCTTGCGTCCGGTCATGAACAGGACGAGGGCGACGATCGCCCAGATGACGGCGACGATCACGGCGGACCAGCCGAGGCCGGTCACGTACGCGCCCAGGGCCCACCAGAGGGCGACGGACAGGAAGAAGACGGCCATCAGCGCGGCGTATCCCGCCCCGCCGAGCATGCCCGCCCCGCGACCGGCACGGGTGGCCGACTGCTTGAGCTCCGCCTTCGCCAGTTCCAGCTCCTGCCGCATCAGGGTCGACAGGTCGCTGGTGACCTCGCTCAGCAGATCGCCGAGAGACGTCGTCTCGGCCTTCTGCTCCGAGGGTGTGGGGGTGGCGTCGGTCATGGTCGCTCCTCGTCACCGGATCCGCGGTTGGCGGCGTCCGTCCGGTCGTAGAGCGGCGTGTCCCCGTCGTCCACCGTCTCGCCGCGGGGAGTGACACCCCACGGTGCCGTGCCGGCGTCGATCCCGCTCATGCCGTCCGGTGCGCCGGGCACCGTGCCGTCGGTCGGCAGGGGTGGCTCGCCGAGGGTCGTGTTCTCGGCGACTCCTGCACCGCCGACCACTCCTGCGGCACCGGCGCTGCCGGGGACGGCCCCCGGAGTGCCCGCAGCCGGGACGACGGGGCGAGGCGGAATGGCCGGAGTCGCCCCTGCGGCGGCGGAACCGGGCGTGCCGGACCCCGTACCCGAGGAGGCGGAGTCCGCTGCGCCCTCGGAGAGCGCACGGGTCAGCCGGCCGGCCACGAGACCGGCGAGCGCCGCGACGGCGATGAACGTTCCGGGCTTGGCGCGTGCGTACGACTTCACCTCGGTGAGGAGCGAACCGGGATCGCGGTCGCCGATCCAGCCGGCGATCCCCTGGATGCGCGTCGACGCCTGGCGGACCAGGTCGGCCGCGACGCCCCCGTCCGCGTTCTGCGCCATCGAATCCAGCTCGCCGCCGACGGACCGGAGTCCGTCCGCGACCCGGCGCTGCTGCACCGCCGCCTGCTCCGACAGTTCGTTCTTGGTCTGGTGATACAGGTCTCGGACCTGATCCTTGGCTTCGTGAGCCACCGCGCCGACTTCGGACTTCGCGGTCTCGACGACGCCCGCCGCCTCGTCCTTCGCCGTGCCGGCGACACCTGCCGCCTCGTGTGCAGCGGTCCGGACCGTCCCCGGAGACTCGGTCGTACCGCCGCCCGCGGCACCTTGTGCATTGCTCTGCGACATCGTTCTTCCTCTCGACTCCCGCCGACGGCCGCCGACGTGCCTGCAGTTCTACTCCGGGGGTCGAGGATCGCAGCGAGGGTTGACGCGGCTCTCGCAGAGCATTACCGTGCCGGGGCTCGGCGCGGCCGCCGCGCCCGCCTACGATGGGGCCATGGCCGACAAGCCGCAGTGGCTCATCCGCGAAGACGCGAGCGTTTCGGTGCTCGTCGCGCTCGCTCTCCGGCAGCTTCTGGGCATCCGGGCGCCGCTGGATCTGCCGGCCCTCCGCGACCTTCCGGTCCGCGCGCCGGACGCCGCCGACGCGTCCTCCGAGGTCGAGGCGCAGTGGCGCGACTACTGGGACATGACCGTCGAACCGCGCGCGCATCACTCCGACGTCCCGCTGGAACTCATCGACGGCTTCGACACTCTGGTGGCCCTCCCGGCGAGCGGCGCCGAGGCGCTCACCGCGGCGATCCGTCCGCATGCCGGCAGCGCGGTGCGCTATGCGGAGACGGCGCACGATCGCTATGTCAGAGCGATGAAGAGCCACACCGGCGGAGACGCCTATCGGGCGTACGCGAGCGCGATCGCGGAGTTCGAGCGCGACATCGGCCGCCGCGCCCACTCGTTCGAGTTGAACGTGCAGGTGCTGCCGTTGTCGCAGCGCGGAGTCTGGTGGATCGGCGACCTCACGGTCGCGGTGACGGACGGACTCCGACGGGACGTCGTGGCGTTCGACTCCGCCATCCGCCCCGTGATCGCCGAGCTCGCCTAGCCGCGGTCCGTGTCGTCGTCGTCGTCGACCACGGTCTCCCGGTCGACGGTCACGACGCGATCGTGGCGACGGGCGAGACGCTCGAGCACGAGCCCGGCGACGCCCCCGAGAGCGAGCCCGATCGGGGCGGTCCAGAGCAGGAGGAAGCCGAAGACCTGGCCCGGGGGATAGACGACGTCGAGCGCTTCCGACTGCTCGAAGCTACCGGTCATGGTGAGGATGCCGGCGGCTATCACGCCCAGCACGACGCCGATGCCCATGAGCACGCCGTACCGCGGCACGCGGCGCACGGTCGCTTCGACGGTCTGGTGGCTGTCGTGAGAGGGCATGTCTCCATTGTCCCACCGTCCAGAGGCGCCGCGCACCCGGTAGGCGGAACCGCCCTCCTCCCTGTGCGCCAGGGGAACGGCGGTTCCGCAGCCCGCCGGACTCAGCCCTCGGTCGTCGTCTCGGCCGGCTCCCCCCTCCGCACGCGGCGTGCGATCAGCACCCCGCCCGCCGCCAGGGCCACGACGACCAGGCCGCCGATGATCCACGGCCACACCGGAGCCTGCTCGGTCGTCGCCGGCGCGGGGACGGCCGCCGTCGCGACGCTAGGGCCGCAGCGGGAGCACGGCGGCGAGGTCCGCGCGCGTGCCCGAGGCGTGGATGCGTCCGGCTGTCGCGGCGTCGGCCCAGGCCTCGGCGCCGGTGGCGACCGCGATCCAGGTGGCGGCGTCCATCTCTACGACGTTCGGCGGTGTGCCGCGCGTGTGCCGCGGACCCTGGATGACTTGCACGGCCCCGAACGGCGGGACCCGCACCTCGACGCTGTTGCCCGGCGCCTTCTCGTCGAGCAGTTGCAGCAGATAGCGCACGGCCGTGGCGAGCTCCGCCCTCGGCGGCTTGGCGCCGGCGGCCTCCGCGTCCCGGACGGCACCGAGCGCCGCACGCCCGTCGACGACGTCGATCTTCTTGGCCATCCCCCCACCCTAGATCCGCCACGGCGGCCCGGTCATAAGCTCGATGACATGAGCATGCATCCGCAGGGCGCCCGAGCCGAGCTGCTCGCCGCCGCGGCCGACCCGTCCTGGAGCGTGCCGATCCCGCCTCTCGCCGACCCCGGCACCGCGCACGACGCCGCCGTCCTGATCCTCTTCGGCGTCTTCGACCGCGTCCCCGCGCCCACGGTCGACGCGGCCGTCGCGCGCGACCTCGACGTGCTGCTGCAACGCCGCGCCCCGACTCTCTCGTCGCATCCCGGTCAGGTCTCCTTCCCTGGCGGACGCACCGAGCCGGCCGACGCCGATGCGGTGGCCACAGCGCTCCGCGAGGCCGAGGAGGAGACCGGCCTCGACCCCGCGGGCGTCGAGGTCCTCGCGACCCTCCCCGCCATCCCGCTCGCGGCCAGCAACCACCTCGTCACCCCCGTCCTCGCGTGGTGGCAGTCGCCGTCCCGCGTCGTCGCCGTCGATCACGCCGAGACCGTGGAGGTGTTCCGCGTGCCCGTCGCCCAGCTCCTCGACCCCGCGACCCGGTTCACCTCGACCGTGTCCCGCGCCGGCCGCACGTTCCGCGGGCCCGCGTTCGACGTGGACGGCACGATCGTGTGGGGGTTCACCGCCATGGTGCTCGACGCGCTGTTCGACGCGACCGGCTGGACCGTGCCCTGGGACACGGCCGCCGAGCGCCCGATCGAGCTCTGACCCCGCCGCCTCTCACCCACCGACCCGGTGCACAACTCAGGAGAACCACGGCCGATCTGCCCGGATCAGCCGCCGGCTCGCCGCAGCCGGACCCATCGTCCTGAGTTGTGAACGAGGCACTGCCCGAAACCCCCGCTACACGCCTCGCTAGGCTGGACGCGTGAAGATCCTCGTCCTCGGTTCCGGTGCCCGTGAGCACGCGATCATCCTGGCGCTGCGCGCCGAGTCCACCGCGCACGAGATCCTCGTCGCCCCGGGCAACGCGGGCATCGCGCAGGACGCGACCCCCGTCGCCCTCGACCCGCTCGACGGTGCCGCGGTCACGGCCTTCGCCAATGAGCACGCCGTCGACCTGGTGGTCATCGGCCCGGAGGCTCCGCTCGTCGCGGGCGTCGCGGACGAGCTCCGCGGCCGCGGCATCCCGGTCTTCGGGCCCGGCAAGGCCGCCGCGCAGCTCGAGGGCTCCAAGGCCTTCGCCAAGCGGGTCATGGACGCCGCCGGTGTGCCCACCGGCCGCGCGGTCCGCGCCGCCACCGTCGCCGAGGTCGAGGCCGCGTTCGACGAGCTCGGCGCCCCGCACGTGGTCAAGGCCGATGGACTCGCCGCGGGCAAGGGCGTCGTCGTCACCTCCGACCGCGCGGAAGCCCTGGCGCACGCGGAGCAGTACCTCCCGGCCGGCCCCGTCCTCGTCGAGGAGTTCCTGTCCGGACCCGAGGTCTCGCTGTTCTTCCTCAGCGACGGCGACACGGTTCGGGCTCTCAGCCCGGCGCAGGACTTCAAGCGGGCGTTCGACGGTGATGCCGGTCCCAACACGGGTGGGATGGGCGCGTACTCGCCGCTGCCCTGGCTCGCGGAGCAGTTCGGCAGTGAGCGGGCCTTCGTCGAGGAGGTCACCCGCGACGTCGCCCTCCCGGTCGTCCGGCAGCTCGACGCCGAGGGGACGCCGTTCATCGGGCTCCTCTACGCCGGTCTGATCCTCACCCCACACGGCGTCCGCGTGATCGAGTTCAACGCGCGGTTCGGCGACCCGGAGACTCAGGTCGTCCTGCCGCGACTGGAGACCCCGCTCTCACAGCTGCTCTTCGCCGCCGCGTCCGGCACGCTCGAGGATCAGCCGGAGCCCGTGTTCCGCGACGAGGTCGCGATCACCGTGGTCCTGGCGAGCGAGGGGTACCCGGAGGCGCCGCAGACCGGGCGCCCGATCGAGGGCCTGGCCGACGCCGCCGCCGTCGAAGGGGTGCGTCTGGTGCACGCCGCGACCGCCAGCCCCGACGCCCCGGGCGGATCGCTCATCGCGACGGGCGGCCGCGTGCTGAACGTCGTGGCCGTGGCCCCAGACTTCCGCACCGCGCGGGCCCGCGCGTACGACGCCATCGGGCGCATCCGCCTCGACGGCGCCCACCACCGCACCGACATCGCCGCCCGCGTCGCCGACTGACCACCGCCGCGAGTAGCGCACAGGGCTGCATTCCTCGACGGAATGCAGCCCTGTGTGCGAATCGAACGGGGTCAGAGCACCTTGGACAGGAAGTCCTGGAGGCGCTCGTTCTTGGGAGCACCGAACAGGTCGGCGGGGGCGCCCTCCTCGACCACGACGCCGCCGTCCATGAAGACCGTACGGTCGGACACCTCGCGGGCGAAGCCCATCTCGTGCGTCACGAGCACCATGGTCATGCCGCCCTCGGCGAGATCGCGGATGACCTGCAGCACCTCACCCACCATCTCGGGATCGAGAGCGCTGGTGGCCTCGTCGAACAGCATGATCTCGGGGTCCATCGCAAGGGCACGGGCGATCGCCACGCGCTGCTTCTGACCGCCGGAGAGCGACGCGGGCTTCGCATCCGCCTTCTCCGAGAGACCGACACGCTCGAGCAGCGACCGGGCACGGTCGCGGGCCTCGGCCTTCGTCATGCGGCCGAGCTCCACCGGGGCGAGCGTGATGTTCTCCAGCACGGTCATGTGCGGGAACAGGTTGAAGTGCTGGAACACCATGCCGATGCGCTGGCGCACCTCGTCCAGCTTCACGCTCTTGTCGGTGAGGTCGACGCCGTCGATGACGACGTGCCCCGAGGTGGGCTCCTCGAGCTTGTTGAGGCAGCGCAGCAGCGTCGACTTGCCCGAGCCGGAGGGGCCGATGACCGCGATGACCTCGCCGTCCTCGACCGTGAGGTCGATGCCCTTGAGTACCTCGTTGTCGCCGAAGGACTTGTGCAGGTCCCTGACCTCGATCTTGCTCATGCGTTGGCCTTCCTCTCCAGGCGGTTCGCGAGCAGCGTCAACAGCGTGATCACGACGAAGTAGATGATGGCGACGATCGTCAGCACCTGCGCCGAGAGATACGTCGAGGCGATGATCTGGCGCGAGACGAACGTCAGCTCGGCGAGACCGATGACACTGATGAGCGAGGTGTCCTTCAGCGTGATGATGCCCTGGTTCACGAACGACGGGATCATGATCCGGAACGCCTGCGGCAGCACGACCTTGCGCATCGTCTTCCAGTGGCTCAGGCCGAGCGAGCGGGAGGCCTCCGCCTGACCGGGGTCGACGGCCTGGATGCCGCCGCGGATGATCTCCGTCATGTACGCACCGGTGTTCAGCGACAGGGTGATCGCACCGGCCACGAACGGATCGAACTTGAGGTCGGGGATCAGCTGCGGGATGGCGAAGAACACGAAGAACGCCTGGATCAGGATCGGGGTCCCGCGGAAGACGTAGACGTAGGCCGTCGCGACCCAGCGGAACGGCGCGAACTTCGACAGGCGTCCGAATCCGAAGATGATCCCGAGGATGAACGCGGCGACCACCGCGACGATCGTGGCGAGGATCGTGAGCCAGAGCCCCTGCATGAGGGCCGGCCAGTACTTCACCGCGACCGAGATGATGTCGGTGGGCTGCGCCTCCTGCGCGTCGTCGCCCGACGCGAGGTAGGTGTCCACGATCTCGTCGTACTCGCCGGAGTCCTGCAGGTTGGCGAGGCCGGCGTTGAACATCTCCAGAAGCTCGGCGTTCTCGCCCTTGTTCACCGCGAAGCCGTACTCGCCGCCGAGCGCGGGCTCGCCGACCAGCCGGAAGCCGGACCCCTGCTGGATGCCGTAGGCGAGCACCGGGAAGTCCTCGAAGTAGCCGACGGCCTGACCCGCCTTGACCGCATCGACCATGTCGGTCGTGTCCTGGTACGGCGTGATGCGGAAGCCGTACTCGTCGGCGTTCTCCTCGGCGAAGGTCTGCCCCTGCGTGCCGGTCTTCACCGCGACGGTCTTGCCGTCGAGGTCATCCAGGGACTCGATGTCGCTGGACTCGAGCACGCCGAGCTGCACGCCGCTCGTGAAGTACGGGTCGCTGAAGTCGAAGGTCTGCTGGCGCTCCTCGGTGATCGACATCCCGGCCATGACGGCGTCGACCTGGTTCGACTGCAGCGCCTGCACGGCGGCGTCGAAGCCGAGCTGGCGGATCTCCACGTCGAAGCCCTGGTCCTCGGCGATCGCACGCAGGAGGTCCATGTCGATGCCGACCAGGTCACCGGACTCGTTCGTGAACTCGAACGGCGCGAAGGTCGTGTCGGTGCCGATGACATAGGTCTCGCCGTCGTCGGCGGCTGTGGCGGGGGTCGCGCCGACGAGCAACGCGCCGACGGCGACGAAGGCGGCGAGCGCGGACGCGCCGGCGGTGCGGCCGAGGCGGCGCAGACGGCTCGGTGCAGAGGACGGATTTCGGCTCACGTCGAGAGCTCCTCGGGGATCAGATGGGGCGACCCGGCGGCCGCCGACCATCCACCCTAACCCTGCGGCTCCCGCGCACCGGAATCCCGGCGGGGCGCCGACCCCCGCCGGAACCCGCGCGGATACCGGCGTGTCGGGGTTCGCGCGGTCAGGCCGGAGGGGTCGTGGCGACGGGCTCGTCCTTCCGATCCTGGCCGCGGAGGAACAGCGAGGCGACCAGCGCGACGAGGATCACACCGGCGGGCAGCAGCAGCGTCTGGGACATGCCTGCCGCGAAGCCTTCGGCGATCTGCGGCGGCAGCGCACCGTCGCCCGAGCCGGCCGGAGCGTCGGACAGGCCGGGGAGGTTGGCCTCCAGCCGCGACTGCATGAACGCGGCGATCGACGCGGAGCCGATGACCGAGCCGATGGTGCGAGTGGTGTTGTAGATGCCCGCACCGGCACCGGCCTGCCGCGGCGGCAGCTTGCGCGTTGCCGTGGTGGCGAGCGGCCCCCACATGCCCGCGTTGCCGATGCCCATCAGCGCGGACGGCAGCAGGAACATCAGGATGGGGGTGTCCATCGTGGTGAGGGTGGAATACCAGACGAGGGCGCCGGCGACGCAGAGCAGGCCGGGGACGAGGATGATCCGGGGGTCGACGCGGTCCAGGATCTTCCCGGCGACCGGGGCGAGCACGCCCGACAGCACAGCCATCGGGATGAGCAGCATCGCCGCCTCGGTCGGGGTCAGACCGCGCGCGGTCTGCAGGAAGAACATCATCGGCAGGGACATGCTCGTGACGGTGAAGCCGACCGCGGCGATCGCGACGTTCGCGCCGGAGAAGTTGCGGTCGCGGAAGAGCGCGAGCGGCACGAGGGGTTCGCTGCGGGTGCGCGCCTGCTGCACGATGAAGAGCGCGAGCACCACGACGCCGGCGATGATCAGGCCCCAGACCGAGACCGGACCCGCGATGGTGCCCCAGTCGTACTTCTCACCCTCCTGCAGCCCGAAGACGATGAGGAACAGCGCGAGCGCGCTGAGGACGACGCCGACGAGGTCGAACCGGTGCGGGTGCGTCTTCAGCGTGGGCACGAGGATCCAGGCGAGCACGAAGGCGACGACGCCGACGGGGAGGTTGACGAAGAAGATCCACTCCCACCCGAAGCCGTCGACGAGCAGGCCGCCCGCGAGGGGGCCGACGAGCGTGGCGACGCCGGCCGTGGCGCCCCAGAGGCCCATCGCCGCACCGCGGCGGTTCGGCGGGAAGGTGCGGGTGATGACGGCCATGGTCTGCGGGGTCATGAACGCGGCACCGAGCCCCTGGACCGCGCGGGCCGCGATCAGCCCCTCGAGCGTCGTCGACAGTCCGCACCACAGCGAGGCGAGCGTGAACACCGCGAGCCCGATGAGGTAGATGTTCTTCGGCCCGAAGCGGTCGCCGAGCCGCCCGGTGATGAGCAGCGGCACGGCATAGGCGAGCAGGTAGGCGCTCGTGACCCACACCACGTTGTCGAGGTTGTTCGTGTCGGGATCGAGGGCGACCTTGATCGCCGGGTTCGCGACGGACACGATCGTGGTGTCGACGAGGATCATGAAGAACCCGATGACGAGGGCCCACAGCGCGGGCCACGGACTCTTCGGCGCGTGACCGGCGGCGAAGGGCCCGGTCTCGGGTCCCGAGGTCTGGCGGGAGTCGGTCATTGCTGTGCAGCCTTTCGCTGAGCGCGGTAGCGGTCGGTGTCGTCGAAGGCGTCCGGGCCCCAGCGGAGCTCGTCGCCGGCGAGGCGGGTGAGGAGCGAGTCGAGCCAGCGGAGCTCCGCGTCGAGCAGCGCCTCCTGCCGTTCGATCTCGACGAGGACCTGCGGCGGGACACCCTTGGCGCGGGCGGCGGCGAGTCCGTCGTGGTGGAGCGTGTGCGAGGCGACGAGGGCCTCCCGGCGTTCCTGCAGCAGAGCGACGGCGTCGTCGCGCTCGAGGTTGTGCGCCTCGGCGAGGGCGACGCGGGCGTCGGCCTCACGGTCGATGCGTGGGAGCGCGCGGCGGACCCATAGGACCACGGCCTCCCGTCCGGCGTCGGTGAGCGTATAGGTCGTGCGCTCTGGGCGGTTGCCCTCGCGGTCCGTGCCGACCTCGTCGAGCAGTCCGGCCCGCTGGAGCCGGGCGACCGTGTGGTACAGCGTGCCGTTGGTGACGGTGATGAGCCGGTCGTCGTGGCGCACACGGAGCAGGCGCACCATCTCGTACGGATGCATGTCGCTCTCGCGGAGGAGGGCGAGCACCATGACGCCGAGCGGCGTGAGCGCCGCCACCGGATCCTTGCCCATGCGCCTCCCCTGCCGTATCTCCAAATAGTCCACATGGACTATACACCCGCGCCGCCTCAGCCGAGACCCCGGGTTTCCGGCGAGACCCCGGCGTCGCGACGCCACAGCCAGGGGTCTCGACGCCACCGCGGGGTCTCGGCACGGAAGAAGACGCATCACCGGGATAATGGGCGAGTGAGCACACCGTCCGCAGGCAACGCGCAGGTCATCCCCGGGTGGCGACACCTCTACTCCGGAAAGGTCCGCGACCTCTACGCGTCGGAGGATCCGGACGACACCCGCATCCTCGTGGTCGCGTCCGACCGGGTGAGCGCCTTCGACGTCGTGCTCTCCCCCGGTATCACCGACAAGGGCGCCCTGCTCACCCGCCTCAGCCGCTGGTGGTTCGCTCAGCTCGACGTGCCGAACCATCTCGCGGACGGCGACCTCCCGGAAGAAGTGGCCGATCGCGCCATGCTCGCCCAGTCGCTCGAGATGCTGCCGATCGAGTGCGTGGTGCGCGGGTACATCACCGGGTCCGGCTGGGCTGAATATCAGGAGCACGGCACCGTGTGCGGCATCGCTCTGCCGGCGGGGCTGCAGAACGGCGATCGGCTGCCCGAGCCGCTGTTCACCCCCGCTTACAAGGCGCCGATGGGCGAGCACGACGAGAACATCACGTTCGACCGCGTCGTCGAGCTCGTCGGCGCGGAGCGGGCGGCCGAGCTCCGCGACACGTCCCTGGCGATCTACCGCCGGGCCGCGGCCATCGCCGAGGAGAAGGGCCTCATCCTCGCGGACACGAAGTTCGAGTTCGGGACCGACGCCGACGGCACGCTCCGCCTCGCCGACGAGGTCCTCACGAGCGACTCCTCCCGCTACTGGGACGCCGAGGCCTGGCGCACGGGGACGACCCCGACCGAGCGGATGGCGAGCTTCGACAAGCAGATCGTGCGCGACTGGCTCGCCGCGAACTGGGACAAGCAGGACGAGCCCCCCGCGCTGCCGGAGGACGTGGTCGCCCGCACGACCGCGCGGTACCGGGAGCTCATCGACCGCCTCGGCGCCTGACACGTTCGCCGCGACCGCTCGACGCCCAGGGAAAACTCAGGAATCGGTAGTGTTGCTCCAGCACTCCGCCCCCGATCCCGAACCCTGAGGAGCCCGCATGGCTTTGTGGAAGCTGCACGGAGACGGCCGCACCGTCGAGCCCGGCACCGTCGTCACCCCCGAGGAACGCCTGTCCTGGCCCGCGACCATCGCGATCGGCGCGCAGCATGTCGTCGCGATGTTCGGCGCCACCTTCCTCGTGCCGACGCTCACGGGCTTCCCGGTCTCGACGACCCTGCTCTTCAGCGGCATCGGCACCCTGCTCTTCCTCCTCATCACGAAGAACCAGCTGCCGAGCTACCTCGGTTCGTCGTTCGCGTTCATCGCCCCCATCACCGCGGCGGTCGCCGCGGGCGGGACCGGTTCCGCCCTTGCCGGCGTGGTCGCGGTGGGCGTGCTCCTCGCCGTCGTCGGGCTCGTCGTGCAGTTCGTCGGGCTCCGCTGGGTCGACGCGCTGATGCCCCCGGTCGTCGCCGGCGCCATCGTCGCCCTCATCGGCTTCAATCTCGCCCCGACGGCCTGGAGCAACTTCGCGCTCGATCCCGTGACCGCCACGATCACCCTCGTCGCGATCATCCTCTTCGCGGTGCTCTTCCGGGGCTTCCTCGGCCGCATCTCGATCTTCCTCGGCGTCGCCGTCGGCTTCGTCTGGGCCGCGTTCAACGGATCCTTCGCGGTTCCCAACCCGCTGCGCGGCGACAAGACCCCGGCGGAGCTCATCGCGGACGCGCCCTGGGTCGGCCTCCCGCACTTCCAGTTCCCGGACTTCGTCGAGCCGGGCACCTGGTCGACGATCGCGATGTTCTTGCCCGTCGTGCTCGTCCTCATCGCGGAGAACGTCGGCCACGTGCGCGGCGTCGCGACCATGACCGAGGACCCGGCGATCAACCGTCACACCGGCCGCGCGCTCATCGCGGACGGCGTGGCGACGACCATCGCGGGCGGCTTCGGCGGATCGGGCACCACGACCTACGGCGAGAACATCGGCGTCATGGCCGCGACCCGCGTGTACTCGACGGCCGTGTACTGGGTGGCGGGTCTGTTCGCGATCCTCCTCGCGTTCTCGCCGAAGGTGGGCGAGGTGTTCAACTCGATCCCCGCGGGCGTGCTCGGCGGCGCGACGACGGCGCTCTACGGTCTCATCGGCATCATCGGCATCAAGATCTGGGTCGACAGCCGCGTCGACTTCTCCCGCCCGGTCAACCAGTACACCGCCGCGGTGTCGCTCGTGATCGGCATCGCCGGGTTCACGATGCAGCTCGGCGACTTCGCCTTCGGCGGCATCGTGCTCGGGACGGTCGCGGCATTGCTGATCTACCACCTCGGCAACCTCATCGCCCGGGCGCGCAAGACCGGCGCCGACGACCCGAAGCCCCTCGAGCCCGTCGGCCCCTCGGCGGCGACCCCGCCTAGCCCCCTCCCCTCCCCCGTCCCCTCGTCCCTCGTCCCTCTCCCCCTCGCGATGCGTGCGGGACGGCTTTCGTCCCTCCTGGACCCCGCGGACGCCCGTTTTCGCACTCGGACCGCCTCTCCGCAGGGGCGTAGGAGCCCGGAGCTTCGCGGCCGGGATGAAGAACGCCCCTTCCTCTCACGAGGAGGGGGCGTTTTCGCACTCTCCGAGGTGTGCTGCGCGATCGGGGCGTACGGGATCGAAAACGGGACGCCCGCGAGGTCCAGGAGGGGCGTTTTCGCCCTCGCACGCGGGGAGGGCCTTTTCGGGATAGGGAGTGCCGGATCGGAAACGGGGCTTACGGGCGGGCGGGGGAGCGTTTTCGCACCCCGCACCCGGGGACGGGACCGGGACGGGACGGGACGGGGACGGGACCGGGGACGGGACCGGGGCGGAGCGGGACGGGGCCGGGATGGGGGCCGGCGCGGGCTCAGGCGATCGTGGCGAGAAGGGCGTCGGCGGAGAGGGTCGCGGCGGCGTCCGCGCGCCGAGTCAAGGTACCCGCACGGTGGGCGGCGACCGTCGTCTCCATCTTCATGGCGTCGAGCACGGCCACCGGGTCTCCCGCGTTCACCTCGGCCCCGTCGTCGACGAGCCACCGGACAAGGGTTCCCGGCGCGGGGACCCGAAGCTCGGCAGGGTCGTCCGTGGACACCGGCTCCCCGTCGACCGCCACCGAACGGCCGATCCCGGCGAGCAGTTCCGCGGGGAGACCGAGCATCACGCGACGGCCGTCGACCTCCACCGCGAACCGCCGCAGCCCCGAGACCGGGGCGACCGCGGGGCGGGGCTGCGCCTCCAGCGCCGGGAGCAGCACGGTCTCGATCCACTGGGTGTGCACGGCGAAGGTCTCGGTCGCGAACGCAGGGTCGTCGATGGCTCGGAGGTCGAACGGGACCACGGTCGCCGGACCCTCCACGGCGAGCTCTCGCAGCGCGCGACGCGCCCGCACGAGAGCCGCGTCCCGGGTGTCCGCGTGCACGATGAGCTTCGCGATCATCGAGTCGAACGCCGGCTGCACGGTGTCACCGGCCTCGATGCCGCTGTCCCACCGCACGCCGGGGCCGCCCGGGATGCGCAGTGCGTCGACCCGTCCGGGGCTGGGCAGGAATCCGCGCCCGGGGTCTTCGGCGTTGATGCGGAACTCGAACGCGTGCCCGGCCGGTGCCGGGGTCTCCGTGAAGGACGGGCCTTCCCCGAACGCGATGCGGAACTGCTCGCGGACCAGGTCGGTTCCGGTGACCTCCTCCGTCACCGGATGCTCGACCTGGAGCCGGGTGTTCACCTCGAGGAAGGAGATCGTGCCGTCCGCGGCGAGGAGGAACTCGACGGTGCCGGCACCGCGGTACTGCACGTCGCCGCAGATCTCCCGGGCCGCATCGTGGATCGCGGTCCGCTGCGCGTCGGTGAGACCGGGCGCAGGCGCCTCCTCGATGAGCTTCTGGTTGCGGCGCTGCATCGAGCAGTCGCGATCGCCGACGACGACCACGCCACCGCGCCCGTCGCCGAGCACCTGCACCTCGATGTGCCGCGGGCTCTCCAGGAAGCGCTCCACGAAGCACTCCCCGCGGCCGAACGCGGCGGTCGCCTCACGGGTGGCCGCCTCGAAGGCGTCGGCGACCTCCGCGAGCTCGCGGACGACCTTCAGGCCACGACCGCCGCCCCCGAACGCCGCCTTGATCGCGATCGGCAGGCCGTGCTCCTCGGCGAACGCCACCGCCTCCTGCGGGCCCGACAGCGGCTGATCCGTGCCCGCGGCGAGCGGCGCCCCGACGCGCTGCGCGATTCGGCGCGCGGTCATCTTGTCGCCCAGGGCGTCGATGCTCTCCGGCGAGGGGCCGATCCAGACGAAGCCCGCGTCCTCGACCGCGCGCGCGAAGGCGGCGCTCTCGGACAGGAAGCCGTAGCCGGGGTGCACGGCGTCGGCACCGCTCCGGCGTGCCGCGTCGATGAGTGCCTCGATCGACAGGTACGTCGTCGCCGCGGTGTCGCCGCCGAGGCCCACCGCCTGGTCCGCGAGCCGTACGTGCAGGGCATCGGCATCCTGGTCGGCGTAGACGGCGACCGACGTGTAGCCGGCCTCCGCGCACGCGCGGATCACGCGGACCGCGATCTCGCCGCGGTTGGCGATGAGCACAGTGGTCATGGGGTCTCCTTGACGGTGAAGCGCACCCGCACGCCGGGCGGGAGCTGGGCGGCGAGGTCGAGGCTGCGATCGGTGAGGGCGCCGATGATGGGGTAGCCGCCGGTGAGCGGGTGATCCGGAAGGAAGAGCACGGGCTGACCGTCCGGCGGCACCTGGATGGCGCCGGTCACCGCCCCTTCGCTCGGCAACTCACCACCGACCGCCCGTTCCAGGGGGACGTCTCCCTGCAGCCGGATGCCGACGCGATCGGAGCGCGGTGTGACCGTCCACTCCTGTCCGGTGAGGGCGTCGATCCCCGCGGCGGTGAACCAGTCGTCGCGCGGCCCGAGCGTGATCTCCAACGTGACCAGCTCTCCGGCTGCGGGAAGGGGGCGTGGCACCGGGTCCGGCTCGACGGCGGCCACAGCGGCATCCCCGATCGGAAGGAGGTCGCCCGCGGTCAGGGGCGCGGGACCCAGCCCGGCGAGCGTGTCGGTCGCGCGACTGTCGAGTGCCGCAGCCGGGGCGAAGCCGCCGCGGACGGCGATCACGAACCGGAGACCGCGCTCGGGGTGGCCCAGCGTGAGCTCGTCGCCGTCCACCGTCGCGAACGGCACCCCGGGAAGGAGCGTCCGCTCTCCGCCGTCGGCGTCCGTGAGGGTGAGCGGCCCCACGGCCCCGGCGACCGCGGCGACACCGGCGCCGTGGAAGCGCAGCACCGCGCCCCCGACGCTCTCCAGCACCGCAGCCACGGGCGTGTTGCCGACCGCCCGGTTCGCCGTGTGCATGGCGACGCGGTCGGCGATGCCGGAGGCCGAGACCCCGAGGGCCGCGAAGCCCGGGCGTCCCGCGTCCTGCACGAGGAGTTGCAGCGAGGGTCGCACGATCTCCACTGCCGGAGTGGTGTCCGGTCGGGTGGTGCCCGTCGGGCGGGCGACCGACGCAGACGACGCCGGCACCGACTCCCGCTCCGCGCGCACGAAGCGCACCCGGCGCCCCGGCGCGAGCAGAGCCGGCGGATCGCGGTGGATGTCCCACATCTCCAGGGCGGTCCGGCCGATGAGCTGCCAGCCGCCCGGGCTCTCCCGCGGATACACACCGCTGAACGCGCCGGCGAGCGCGACCGACCCGGCGGGAACGCGGGTGCGGGGCGACGACCGCCGGGGCACGTCGAAGAGCGGGTCGCCGCTGACCGCGTAGCCGAAGCCGGGGGCGAAGCCCGAGAACGCGACGCGCCAGTCCGCGGCGAGATGGCGCTCCACGAGCCCGTCCGCCGACACGCCGAGGAGCGCAGCGGTCTCGTCCAGATCCTCCCCGTCGTACCGCACGGGGACGGTCACCTCTCCCGCATCCGGCAGCACCGCGGTATCGACCTCCGTCGCGGCCAGCACCTCGGCGAGCGCGGCAGCCGATGTCTGGTGCGGGTCGAAACGGACGAGCACCGTGCGGGCACCGGGGATGCGCTCGACCACGCCCGGGACGCCGTCCCATGCGAGGTTGAGACGCATGGCCTGCTCGAGGTCGTCCGCCTCGACGAGCAGCGCACTGTCGGAGGCCGTGAGGATGCGCATCAGACCCGGTACTCCGCATCCGGCACGTCGGTGACGAACATGTAGCCAGGGGCGTGGGTGACGGCGAAGGGCGGCTTCGACGCCATGATCGCCGCCTGCGGGGTCACGCCGCAGGCCCAGAACACCGGGATCTCGCCGGGGCGGATCTCGGGGGCGTCGCCGAAATCGGGCGCCATCACGTCGGCGATGCCGAGGGAGGCCGGATCGCCGATGTGCACGGGCGCGCCATGCACGGCCGGCGTACGACCGGAGATCTGCACGGCATCGGCCACGCGGTCCGCGCGGATCGGCCGCATCGAGACCACCATCTCGCCGCGCAGCCGCCCGGCCGGTGTGCAGGCCACCGCCGTGCGGTACATCGGCACGTTGCGTCCGAGCTCCTGATGACGGATCGGGATCCCGGCCTCCACGAGACCCGTCTCGAACGTGAAGCTGCAGCCGATGAGGAAGGCGACGAGGTCGGGATGCTCGTCCCACGCCGCCGTCGCGTCGGACACCTCCTCGACGAGTTCACCGTCCCGCCAGATGCGATACCGCCCGATGTCGGTACGGATGTCGCTGCCGGGCGCGAGCCGCGACGCCACCTGCCCCTGCTCGATCACCTCGAGGACGGGGCACGGCTTCGGGTTGCGCTGCGCGTACAGAAGGGTCTCGAAGGCCCAGTCCGCGGGCACGGCGATGAGGTTCGCCTGGGTCAGACCCGGAGCGACCCCGCTGGTGGGCGCGGAGTGACCGGCCCGGTGGGCGGCACGGACGGCGCGGGCGTCGGCGAGCTGGGCGGGGGTCGCGAGCACGGCCATGTCAGACTCCGGCGAACGGGGCGATGGTGATGCCCTCCGCCTGCAGCAGGCGCTTCGTCTCCGCGGCCATCGCGACCGATCCCGGGCTGTCCCCGTGCACGCAGATCGACTGGGCGGACACGGCCACGTCGGTGCCGTCGATCGCCCGGATCACGCCGTCCGCGGCCAGGCGCACCATCCGCTCCGCCACCGCGGTGGGGTCGTGCAGCACGGCCCCGTCCTCGGTGCGGGAGACGAGCTGACCGTCCGGCTGGTAAGCCCGATCGGCGAAGGCCTCCGCGGCGACCGCGAGCCCGGCCCGCTCGGCGACGTCGAGCACCACGCCGCCGGCGAGGCCGAGCAGCACGAGCGAGGGATCGATCGCCCTGATGGCCGCCACGACATCCTTCGACTGTCGTTCGTCACGAGCGATGGTGTTGTAGAGCGCCCCGTGCGGCTTGACGTAGGAGACCCGTCCACCGACCGCCGCGGCGAGCCCGAGGAGGGCGCCGAGCTGGTACTCCACGTGCGCCTGGAGGGTCGCCGAGTCGATGTCGACCTTCGTGCGCCCGAAGTTCTCGTAGTCGCGGTACCCGGGGTGGGCGCCGATCACGACGCCGCCCGCGACGGCCGCGGCCAGAGTCTCGCGGATGCCCTCCGGGCTCCCGGCGTGGAACCCGCAGGACACGTTCGCACTCGTGACGATCTCGAGCATGCTCGCGTCGTCGCTGACGATCCGGTCGGGGACGTTCTCGCCGAGGTCCGAGTTCAGGTCGATGGTCGCCATGTCGTCACGCTCCGATTCCGAGGAAGGCGAAGATGGGGCCGATCGAGACGGCGCCCATGTACCAGGTGAGTGCGGTCACCACCGTGCCCGCGATGAGGAGCCACAGCGGGTACTTCCGGTCGCCGAGCAGGTCGCGGCGGAACCAGCCGATGTACATGAACACCGTCAGGCCGATGGGAAGGATCAGGCCGTTGAAGCCACCGACGAACACGAGGATCGCCGCGGGAGCCGTACCGATCGCGAGGTAGACGCCGAGGGAGACGACGATGAACGCGACGGTGGCGAGCTGCAGCGGCCAGCCCCCGCGGAGCTTGGCGGTGAACGTCGAGAGGAACGTGGCCGAGGTGTAGGCCGCGCCGATGACCGAACTGATCGCGGCCGCCCAGAAGATCGCGCCGAAGATCCGCAGACCGGCGTCGCCGAGCACCGCACCGAATGCCTGACCGGCGGGGTTGGCGGCCTGCGAGGAGAGGTCGAGCGCCACGCCGGAGGCGACGACGCCGAGGATCGCGAGGAACAGCACGTAGCGCATGATGCCGGTGACGAGGATGCCGTTGGCGGCGGCGCGCATGACGGGCTTCGCGTACTGCGGGCCCACGTGGCCGGAGTCGAGGTAGCGGTGCGCACCGGAGTAGGTGATGTAACCGCCGACGGTGCCGCCGACGATCGTGGTGATGGTGGCGAAGTTCAGCTGGTCGGGTACGAAGGTCTGCCGCAGCGCGTCGCCGATGGGCGGCTGGGCGATGAGTGCCACGACGAGGGTCATCACGATCATCCCGATGCCGAGGACGATGAGCACGATGTCCATCACCTTGCCGGCCTTCTTCACGAGGAAGATGATGATGGCGAGGGCCGCCGTCAGCGCACCGCCGAGCTTCGGGTCGAGACCGAGGAGGGCGTTCAGGCCGAGGCCGCCACCGGCGATGTTGCCGATGTTGAACGCGAGACCGCCGATCACCACGAGCACGGCGATGACGTGGCCGGAGAACGGGATGGCGCTGTTGGCGAGCTCGCCGGCGCGCTTGCCGGACGAGGTGATCATGCGCCAGATGTTCAACTGCACCGCGATGTCGACGAGGATCGACACGAGGATGGCGAACGCGAACGCGGCCCCCATCTGGGCGGTGAACGTCGCGGTCTGGGTGATGAAGCCGGGACCGATGGCGCTCGTCGCCATGAGGAAGATCGCGCCGATGACGGCGCTGCGGCCGGCGCGCTTCTTCGCGTGGGCGGCGCGGGCCTCGTCCTCGGGGGTCAGGGAGGGGGCGGACTGCTCGGACATAGGGGGGTCCCATCGTCGTTGGTGGGTGTCGGGTGACCCCCAGTGTAGAACGGACAGACCTCGATTGTTCAACAATCATGTTTCCGTCGTGCTACAGCACGGTTGCTTTCATGTGCCACCTACGATGAAGGCATGAATCAGCAGGGCCCGCTCGCCGACGTGCTCCGTCAGCGCATCATCGACGGCGACGTCGCCCCGGGGTCGCGACTGTCGGAGTCGTCGCTGGCCGAGCGCTTCGACGTGTCGCGCAACACCCTGCGCGAGGCGTTCCGGGTGCTCGCGGAACAGGGCCTCGTCGAACACGTCCCGCACCGCGGTGTCTCCGTGGCCTCCCCGTCGATCGCCGACGTCATCGACATCTACCGCGCCCGCCGCGTGATCGAGTGCACGGCTCTCCGGCAGTCCGAGCCCGAGCATCCCGCCGTCCAGCGCATGACCGACGCGGTCGCCGCCGCCGAGGCCGCCGTGGCCGGGGTCTCGGCCGACGACACGTCCGCCTGGCGCGCGGTCGGGAGTGCGAACATGGCCTTCCACGTCGCCCTGGTCGACCTCGCGGACAGCCCCCGCCTCGCCCGCACCTACCGGAACGTCGCGGCGGAGCTGCGTCTGGCCTTCCTCAAGATCGACGACCCGCGCGCGCTGCACGAGCCGTTCGTGCGGAAGAACCGCGCCGTCCTCGACACCTTCCTCACCCGGGGAGCCGAGGCCGGGGCGGCCGAGCTGGAGCGCTACCTCGTCCAGTCGGAGCGGGTCGTGCTCGGGGCCTTCGCGCGCATGCACCTGGACTGAGCGGGGCCTGCGGCTCAGGACGGGTCGGTCCGCAGCGCCGCCGTCGCGCGGGGTCGGGGTTCGCCCTGGGGCGAGGCCGGCAGGCCGGGCAGCGCGGCGGTCGGCTCCGGGAGACCGTACCGGCGGTGCAGCCAGCGCCGCGCGTCCTCGAGCGGATACGTGTCGCCGAAGACGCAGTACTTCACGAACACGCCCTCGAGCGTGCTCCGGAGCATGACCTCCTCCAGAGCCGGGTCCTCGGCACCGCGGGCGCGGAACACCGCGCGCACGGCATCCTCGGCGGCCGTCGCGCCTTCCGCGTAGCGCTGCTCCGACTCCGCGAACAGCCGATGTGTCAGCGGCTGCTGCTGCATGGCGAGCACCGCACGCTGCAGCGGCATCGCGAAGGCCGTGGCGCCGATCGCCCCGTCGATGATCGCGGCCAGCATCTCGTCGGGCGTGCCCTCGACCTTCGCGAAGGCCAGGACCGTCTCGAACCAGCGGTCGATCACCGCGGCGACGAGCTGGTCCTTGCCGCCGAAGTGATAGTTCACCAGCCCCTGGGCCACTCCGGCGCGACGGGTGATCTCGGCGATGCCCGCCCCGGCGACGCCGCGCTCGCTGAAGACCTCGATCGCCGCCTGGAGGATGTTCTCGCGTGCTCGCTCCCGTGCCGCACGGTTCTGCGCATCCGATCGCGCCATGCGGTGTCCACCTCCCGGGTCCTCCGGCGGAATTCCCTCACGGGCCGTCTCGGGATAGATTAATCACTGAATGCTCGTTCAACCTATGGAGGGTGCGAGCACTCGCGGCGTGGGGGGCCTGCCGCAGCGGGCCACGGACGCGTCTTCCGCCGATGGAGGGGGTGGCGGAGACGCGTCCGTGGTCATCCTCGACCCCCGGCCTACGACGAGGGACCGACGACCAGGCCCGGTCGTCGACCGCCCGTGCCGACGTCCGGCCGAGCCGTGGCGGGACCTTCGACGGCGACCCATCCGCCTCTTCCTGACCTGAGTGCAGAAAGCGCTCGGCGAGCCGTGTCGCGCCTTGACCCCGTCGAAATCGCGAGGTTAGCGTGAGCGGGCTTCGGCCCCTCGATGGCAGCGATGCTCACCGTTCCGGCCGGAGTCCGCTCGCTCACCGGGCGCGCGGCACCGCTCAGATCGAAGAGGATCTTCCATGCGATTCAGCAGAAAACTCGCGATCGCCGCCACCGCGGCGGCCGCGCTCAGCCTCAGCGCGGTCATCCCCGCCACGGCCGCATCCCCGGACGACTCCGCACCCTCCTACCAGGAGTTCGCGTCGTCCACCTATCGGGATGTCGACGGCGCCTACGTCGTCAACGGCGACGAGGTGATCTCGAACAAGAAGGAGCTGCGCGAGTTCTACGACCGCCTCCTGGGTCCCGAGACCCGCAACGACGGCCTCATCGTCAACACGGTCAACAACATCGACGACAAGTGGTCGGCCTCGCAGGTGGCCAACCTCACCTACTGCGTGAGCACGAAGTTCGGCAGCCGGCACGCGGACGTCGTCCGGGCGATGGAGGGCGGTGCCGCGCTCTGGGAGTCGGCGTCCTCGAAGATCGACTTCCGTTACGTGAGCAGCGCCGACGCGAACTGCACCACGCGCAACAATGCCGTCGTCTTCTCGGTCGAACCCGTGGCGACGACACAGTACATCGCCCGCGCATTCTTCCCCAGCACGCCGGCTCGTCAGCAGAACGTCCTCATCGACGACTCGATCTGGAGCGCCGGAGCGTGGACGCCGACGAACGTGCTCGGCCATGAGCTCGGCCACGTCCTCGGCTTCCGTCACGAGCACACCCGTCCGGAGGCGGGCACCTGCTTCGAGGACAACAACTGGCGCCCGCTCACCCCGTACGACTCGTCCTCGATCATGCACTACCCGCAGTGCAACGGCAGCTCGGACGACCTGTCGATGACGGCCGCCGACCGCACCGGCGTCGTCTCGCTCTACGGGAACTGACCCCGCCGTCGCACCAGCTCCGTCACCTCCGAGGCCCGGTCGCCCCGCGACCGGGCCTCACCCGTGCCGGGATCGCGGCTCAGGCGGAGCCGCGGACGACGAGTTCCGTCGGCAGGATGGTCGTCCGCGGCGGCTCCTCCCCGGCGAGCCGGGACAGGAGCACCTGCGTCATGGCCTCACCCTGGGCGTACATCGGCTGGCGCATCGTCGTCAGCTGCGGGTCGGTGGTCAGGGCCACCGAGGAGTCGTCGAAACCGACGAGGGCGATGTCCTCGGGCACGCGGACGCCGGCGGCCCGCAGCGCGGTGAGCGCCCCACGGGCCATGAGGTCGCTGGCGACGAAGATCGCATCCGGTCGCCCCTCCGCGAGCAGGCGCCGTGCCGCATCGGCCCCGCTCGCCTCGCTGTAGTCTCCCTCCTCCTCCGCGAAGGGCGTCAAGCCGGCCTGGGAGAGCGCGGCGCGGAACCCCTGGACGCGGTCCGCCGAGGACAGCATCGTGAGAGGGCCGGAGATCGTGGCGATGCGGGTGCGACCGATGGCCACGAGGTGCTGCGTGGCCTCCCGCGCCCCCGCGACGTTGTCGACGTCGACCACGTAGTCGCCCTCGCTCCGTCGGACGGGGCGGCCACCGTAGACGACGGGTACGGCGTCCGCGATCCGGTCGACGAACGCGTCACTCGTGTGGTGCGACACGATGAGTGCGCCGTCGACACCGCCGTTGCGTACGAAGCTCGTCATCTTGTCGCCGGGGTCGTCGCTCGCGATCAGCAGGTTCAGCAGGTAGTCGGAGCTGCGGAGGGCGCCGGTGATGCCGGCCACGATCGCCGCGAAGAACGGGTCGCCGAAGAAGCGGGTCGTGTCCTCGGGGACGATGAGGGCGATCGCGTGGGTCTGGCGGGAAGCGAGCGAACGCGCGGCGCGGTTGGGGACGTAGTTGAGCTCGTCGATCGCGGCGCGCACGGCGGCGAGCGCCTCGGGACTGACCGCCGTCGACCCGTTCACGACGCGCGACACGGTCGATCGGGACACCCCCGCGGCCGCCGCCACCTCCTCGATGGTCGCCCGGGGCGACATCACCGCATGCTCTCTTCCATCGCCCCATTCTCATCCACCCGGACCCGTGCCCGTGCACACTGTGCCACTTCGAATCGCCCGATCAGCTCTGTCCCGGCCGCGGAGGGAGCCGCTCGGGCGACGCGATCGGGTCAGAGGGCGCGGTCGGCGATGATGCGGGCGTACTCGCGGCCCGAGTCCTTGACCGTGCGCACCTGCGTGTCGTAGTCCACGCGGACGATGCCGAAGCGCTTGTCATACCCCCAGGCCCACTCGAAGTTGTCGAACAGGGACCAGTAGAAGTAGCCGCGGACGTCCACGCCGCTGTCCCTGGCGTCCAGCACGGCGTCGAGGTGCGCGCGCAGGAACGCGGTGCGGTCGGCGTCGGACACCCGCGTCTCCCCGTCCTCCACCACGACGGTGTCGTCGTAGGCCGCGCCGTTCTCCGTCACCGAGAGGACCACACCCGCGGGCTCGGCGTACTCGGTCCAGAGCCGCTGCAGCAGTCGCGTCAGTCCCTCGGGCTGGACCTCCCAGCCCTGGGCGGTCCGCGGCAGTCCGCGCTCGACCGCGTGGATGCCCTCGTGCGAGGGATACGGGCTCCGCGTCACGTGCGCCGTCTCCGGGCCGCTGGACACCGCCGCGTCGTCGGGCCCCGTGCCGGACACGAGGTCGCCGTGGTAGTAGTTCACACCCTGTGTGTCGATGCGCTGGGCGATCGTGTCGAGGTCACCCTCGTGCACCGCCGCCTCGAACCGCGCCACGGCCTCGGGGTCCACCGCGCGGATGTCCTCCACGGTGTCTGCGGGGTAGGCGCCGCGGTAGATGGGGTCGAGGAACCACCGGTTGAACTGGCCGTCCAGCCGTCGGGCCGCGTCGACATCCGCGGGGTTCTGCGGGTCGGCGGGGTCGGCCACCGTGTGGTTCAGCGTGATGCCGAGGTTGAGCGAGGCATCGCGGCCGCGGAGTTCACGCACCGTCGTGCCGTGCGCGAGGAGGAGGTGGTGGGAGGCCAACAGCCCCTCGGCGACGCTCGTGTGCCCCGGGGCGTGCTCGCCCCCGGTGTAGGAGAGGAAGGACGAGCACCACGGCTCGTTCAGGGTCGTCCACACGTTCACGCGGTCGCCGAGGGCGTCGTGCATGGTGCCCGCGTACTCCAGGAAGCGCTCGACGGAGTCGCGGTTCGTCCAGCCGCCGACCTCCTGCAGGGCCTGCGGCATGTCCCAGTGGTACAGCGTGAGCCAGGGCAGGATGTCGGCCGCGAGGAGCTCGTCGACGAGGCGGCTGTAGAAGTCGACCCCCGCCTGGTTGACCGCGCCACCGTCCGGGCGCACGCGCGACCACGAGGTGGAGAAGCGGTACGTCTGGAGGCCGAGCTCCTTCATCAGCGCCACGTCCTGCGGATACCGGTGGTAGTGGTCGCACGCCACATCCCCGTCGTCGCCGCCGACCACGGCCCCCGGCACCCGGCAGAAGGCGTCCCAGATGGAGGCGGTCCGTCCGTCCTCGAAGGCGGCGCCCTCGATCTGGTAGGCCGCGGTCGCCGCGCCGAAGAGGAAGTCCGAGGGGAAGGCACGCGTCATAGGGGTCATCCTTTCACCGCGCCCGCCATGATGCCACTGACCAGCTGCCGCCCCGCGATCACGAAGAGCACGAGGAGCGGAAGGGTCGCGAGCACCGCACCGGTGAGCACGATCGAGTAGTCGATGTAGTAACCGGACTGCAGCTGGCTGAGCGCCGTCTGCAGTGTCGGGTTCTGGGGGGAGAGCACGATCAAGGGCCAGAGGTAGTCGGTCCAGGCGGTCATGAACGTGAAGAGTCCGAGGATCGCCATGGCCGGCCGCGCCGCGGGCACCCCGACCGTGAGGAAGGTACGGAACTGGTTCGCGCCGTCGACCCTGGCGGCCTCGATGAGCTCGTCCGGGATCACGTCCACGAGATACTGCCGCATGAAGAAGACCCCGAACGCCGTGACGAGGGTGGGCACGATCACCGCGCCGATCGTACCGGTCCAGCCGAGCTCGCGCATGAGCATGAACAGCGGGATGATGCCGAGCTGCGTGGGGATGGCCATGGTCGCGATCACGAAGACCATCAGGCCGTCCCGCCCCCGGAAGCGCAGCTTCGCGAACGCGTAGCCGGCGAGCGTGGAGAACGTCACGACGGAGATCGTGATGATCGCCGAGATGAGGAACGAGTTGCCGAGGGCGAGCCAGAACGGGATCGCATCGAACACCTTCACTGCGTTCGCGAGGAAGTTGCCGCCAGGGATGAGGGGCAGGGTCTCGCCGCGGGTGGCGTTCGTGCCGCTGGCGACGACGAACGACCACCACAGCGGATAGGCGCCGCCGATCACGAATGCCGCGAGGAGCCCGTAGGTGAGGAAGCCGGGGCGGCTGCCGAGGCCGGCGCTTCCGCTCGCGGTGCCGCGCCGGCGGCGGATCCGCTCGGGCACGCTGAGGGCTTGGGTGGCGGTCATCGCGCCTCCTCCTTCCCGGTCGGGCGGGTGCGGCGTCGGGCCGCACGGTTCTTCGGTGCGTCTCCGGTGGCGATGCGCCGGGAGATCAGGAAGTTGATGAGGCCGATCGCCACGATGAGCAGGAAGAGCAGGATCGCGACCGCCGAGGCCTCCCCGAGGTTCCGGCGGAAGAAGGCCAGCTCCCAGAGGAACAGCACGGTCGTCTGGAACTGCCGGTCGCTTCCGCCGATGCCGCCCGCGGTCGAGACGTCGAACAGCCGCGGCTCGGCGAAGATCTGCAGGCCGCCGATGGTCGCCGTGATGACCACGAAGATCAGCGTCGGGCGGATGGTGGGGATCGTGATCGCGAAGAACCGCCGAACGGCCCCGGCGCCATCCAGCGCGGCGGATTCGTAAAGGTCGCGCGGCACGGCCTGCATCGCGGCGAGGAGGATCAGCGCGTTGTACCCGGTCCAGCGGAAGTTCACCATGACGGCGATCGCGATGTGCGACAGGACCGTGTCGTGCTTCCACTGCTGATCGGCGATCCCGACGAGGTTGAGGAGGTTGTTGGCCAGTCCGTCCGCCTCGTTGAAGATGCTGGAGAAGATGATCGCCACCGCCACCGGCGTCACGACGAACGGGATCAGGACGCTCATCCGCCAGAACGTCGGGGTCCGCAGTCCGCGGTCGAGCAGGTACGCGATCACCAGCGCGACGGCGAGCTGCGGGATGGCGGAGAGCAGGAAGATGCTCAATGTGTTCCGGATGGAGTTCCAGAACATCCCGTCGCCGAGGATGGCCGCGAAGTTGCCGAAGCCGACGAACGGCCCCTCGCCCTTCAGGAGATCCCACTCGTGCACCGCGACCCACACGGTGTACAGCAGCGGGAAGAGGCCGACGAGTCCGAAGAGGAGGAAGAACGGGGAGATGTAGAAGTAGGGGGAGGCGCGGTGATCGAACCGGGAGACGCGGGTGCGCCAGGAGCGTCGCGGCGGGGCGTCGGTCGCCGCGAGGGCGGCGGCCTGCTGCTCCGCGGGCGGGGCGGTGAGGGTCATGGGCAAGTCCTTAGCCGGGCTTCGACAGGCTCAGCCACCCATCTGCGGGGTCGCTGAGCATCCTCGCTGGGTCGCTGAGCCTGTCGAAGCGAGATGATCAGCCGACGAGGTCGTTCAGGAGGCCGATCGCCTGGTCCCAGGCGCCCTGCGTGTCGGTCTCACCGCGGTCGAGCGCGCTCAGCGCCGGGCCGAAGACGTTCTCCTGGATCACCGAGTCATCGGCGCCCTTGAACTGTGCGACGACGCCCTTGGCGCGCTCGGCGAGAATGGCGCCGGTCGGCGCATCGTTGAAGAACGCGTTGGGCGTGGCCTCCTCGGCGAGGGATTCCTGCGCCTCGATGGTCGACGGGAAGTTGCCCGCCGCCGCCGACTGCTTCACCTGCTGCTCAGGCTGCGTCAGCCAGTCGGCGAGCTCGGCCGCCGCCTCCTTGTGCTTCGAGGACTCCGGGATGGACAGGAACGCGCCGCCCCAGTTGGCCGCGCCTCCGGGGAACACGTCCGCGAAGTCCCAGCCGGTCGACGCGTCACCGCCGCCGGCCTCGACCTGGCCCTGCACGACGCCGAGCATCCAGCCGGGGCAGACGAAGGTGGCGAAGGTGCCGTCGACGAACGACTTGCCGCCGTTCCAGTCCCAGGCCGTCTGCGCCGCGGACTGGCCGCCCTCCGTCGCCGCGCCGAGGAGCTCGAAGCGCTCCTTCAGCTCGTCGTTGCCTTCCACGTTGAGGTCGCCGTCGGCCGTGTAGTAGCCCTCGTCGAGCTGGTTGACCATGGCGTTCCACACGAAGCCGGAGTGGTCGTACCAGGCCTTGCCGGTCTTCTCGGTGTAGTCGGCCCCGACCTGGAAGTAGTTCTCCCAGTCGCCATTCAGCAGTTCGGCGACCGACTCGCGGTCGCTGGGGAGGCCTGCCGCCTCGAACGCCGCGCCGTTGTAGCAGATCCCGCTCGGGCCGATGTCGGTGCCGTAGCCGATGACGCGACCCTCGGCATCGGTGGCCTGGCCGTACTTCCAGTCGACCCAGTCGTCCTTGCGGTCCTCGATTCCGTAGTCCCGCAGATCGACGAAGGTGTCGGAGACGTCCATGATCGCGCCGAGCCAGCCCTCCTCGATCGCGACGATGTCGCTGAGACCGGAGCCGGCGGCGATCTTGGTGAAGGCGTCCGTGCGGGCGTTGCCGCCGGTATCGATGTTGGTCGCCTCGATCGTCACATTCGGGTGCGCCTTCTCGTACTCCTCGTAGAGGTCGTCGTAGCCGAAGGTGCCGAAGGTGGTCACGGTCAGTGTGACCTTCTCGTCGCTGCTGGCGCCGGTGTCGCCGTCGCCGCCGGTGTTGCCGGAGCAGCCGGCCAGGGCGAGAGCGGAGACGGATGCCACGGCGGCTGTCGCCAGGATCCGGGTGCGGGCACGTGAGTTCACGGTTCACTCCTTTGTGGGTTCGTGCGTGGTGGTGCTTCGGGGATCGTGGGAGCGCTCCCACGGGTTGTCGGGAACTCTATGGGAGCGCTCCCACGATGTCAAGAGAGAGCCGTCACCGCCGCCGCCGGTTCGCAACTCAGGAGTACCGACGCCCCAGCTCCCCTATCGGCCGCTTCCCGCCCGATCCGTGCGAATTCTCCTGAGTTGTGAACGCGGCGTACCCTTGTCCGGTGCCCGAAGCCACCCTCTCCCCCGCCCTCACCCGCGCCGAAGCCCTGATCCGCAGCATCCCGGACTACCCGGAGCCCGGCATCATCTTCCGCGACATCACGCCGCTCCTGGCCGACGCCGAGGCCCTTCGCGTGACGACCGAGGCGATCATCGAGCCCTTCGCGGGGCAGTTCGACGTGGTGGCCGGCATCGAGGCGCGCGGGTTCATCCTCGCGGGAGCGGCCGCCATCGCCGCAGGGGTCGGACTCATCCCGATCCGCAAGGCCGGCAAGCTTCCCCGTCCGGCGGCCTCGGTCGACTACGCCCTCGAGTACGGCACCGCCACGATCGAGATGCATGACGACCTGCCCGTCGGCTCCCGCGTCCTCCTCATCGACGACGTGCTAGCGACCGGGGGCACCCTCGCCGCCGGCCGCCAGCTCGTGGAGCGACTCGGCAGCCACGTCGCCGGCATCTCGGTGCTCTTCGAGATCGACGGCCTCGGCGGCCGCGAAGCGATCGGCGACCTCCACACCGTCTTCCACTCCTGACCCCTTTACCTCCTCCCTCCACCTGATCCCGAGACCCCGGCTTCCCGCCGACGCCCCGGCGTTGCGGCGGGCGCAGGGCGGGGTCTGGGCGGGAAGCCGGGGTCTCGGTGGAGCATCGGGGAGCCGGTAGACTGAGGGCGCCCGTCCGCCCGCGACTCTTGGAGCCGTCATGCCCACCATCGTCGTCGACGTCATGCCGAAGCCCGAACTGCTCGACCCGCAGGGGAAGGCCGTCTCCGGCGCCTTCGCCCGCCTGGGCGTCGACGGCTTCACCGACGTCCGCATCGGCAAGCGCTTCGAGCTCACCGTCGAGGGCGAGGTCACCGACGAGGTGCTCGCCGAGGCCCGTCGCCTCGCCGACGAGGTGCTGTCGAACTCCGTGATCGAAGACGTCGTGGGCGTCGAGGTGGCGGAGTGACCGTCCGCATCGGCGTCGTCACCTTCCCCGGCTCGCTCGACGACGTCGACGCCCAGCGCGCCGTCCGCATCGCCGGAGCGGAGCCGGTCGCCCTGTGGCACGGCTCGCACGACCTCGAGGGTGTCGACGCGCTCGTCCTCCCCGGAGGGTTCAGCTACGGCGACTACCTGCGCGCCGGTGCCATCGCGGCGCTCTCGCCGATCATGGCCGAGGTCAAGGACGCCGCCGCGAAGGGCATGCCGGTGCTCGGCATCTGCAACGGCTTCCAGATGCTCGTCGAGGCACATCTGCTTCCCGGCGGCCTGATCCGCAACAACCACCAGCACTTCGTCCGCCGTGACCAGAAGCTCACGGTCGAGAACGCCGACACCGCCTGGACCAATGCCTTCCGCACCGGCCAGGAGATCGTCATCCCGCTGAAGAACGCGGACGGCGGCTACATCGCCGACGAGCAGACACTCGACCGTATCGAGGGCGAGGGTCTCGTGGCGTTCCGCTACGCCGGCGTCAACCCGAACGGATCCTTGCGCGACATCGCGGGGCTGACGAACGAGGCGGGCAACGTCGTGGGGCTCATGCCGCACCCCGAACACGCCACCGAGCCCGGCTTCGGCCCGGACACCGCCGTCGCGATGCGCAGCGGCGTGGACGGCCTCGACTTCTTCACCAGCGCCATCGCCGCGGTCGCCCGCGTCGCCGCCTGACACCTCCTCGACCCACCCCTCTGTGTGCGTGCAACCCCGGTTCGGACGCGTGAAAGGGGCCGGGGCGATCGCAAGAGGCCGGGTCGACGGACAAGGTCAGGGGAGACGGAACGGGTTGTCGCCGACCGCAGCGAGCAGGTACCAGGCCGTCGTGCCGGTGTGCAGGCTCGCGTAGTAGAGGTCTCCGAAGCCGGAGTCGAGCCCGTCGGTCGACGTCGCGACGATGCCCTTGCCGTCGCCGTTCACCGCGTCGCGCTGCACCAGCCGGATGTCGGCCAACAGTTCGTCCGCGTGAGCCTGGTCACCGGCGGCCGCGCGCTCCTGTAGTGCGAGCGCGAGGTGTCCGCTGCCCTCGAACCAGACCTTGGACACGTCCACATCACTGATGCCGGGACCGCGATACGGGCCGTCCTGGGCCATGAGGTGCGCGAGCGCCCAGTCGATGGCCGCTCCGTACCGGGTGTCCCCGGTACCGAGGAGGCTCCACGTCTGCGCGTCGAGCGGGATCGGACGGGTGTTGATCGTGCTGCCGTCGAGCAGCGTCCCGGTGTCCACGTGTCCGTCGGCGCTCTGCATCGCCGCGACGAAACCCGCAGCGACGGCAGCCCGCTCCGCCCAGACCCCGTCGCCCGTGAGCTGGGCGAGCTGGGTGAAGAATCCGGCGATGTCGCTGTTGTGCTCCGTGGACTTCCACTCCAGCGGCACTCCGGCGTCGGTCTGCCCGCCCGTGTACCCGTACGGCGCGCGGGTCATGTCGGCGGTGTTGTCCTGGATCCATTCCGCGATGCGCACCGCACCATCGAGGTAGGTCGTCTCGCCCGTGGCGTGGAAGAGCCGCGCGAGGGCCATTCCGACCCAGGCCTGATTGCCGGTGAAGGTCCCGGGCCCGGTGATCTCCATGCGCCCCTGGCGGATGCCGTGGGGCTCATACGAGGTACGGACGCGGCCGTCGCCGATCGGGTCGTTCTCCTGCACGAAGAGCAGCGTGTCGGCGACCGCCCTGGCGCGACGGAGGTCCTCCGGGAGACCGCGGGCGGTGTAGGCGATCACGACGAGCGCGTCGTCGTAGACGAACGACGGTGTGAAATCCCAGGCGGGCGTGGTGAAGAAGCCGCCCTCGTAACTGCGGGGCAGGCACAGCCCGTCTCCATCGCAGAACTCGTCGACCCGGGCGTCGAGGAACTCGTACGCGAGCGCGACCGAGGCGGCGGGGTCGTTCACGGGGTCCGCTGCGGGCTGCTGCCGCGCCCCGAACGCGTCGGAGACGGCGGGCGCCGCGCCGGCCAGGACGGCACCGACGACGAGCGCGGCGACGACCGCCCAGGGCGCGGATCGGCGGGGAGAAGCGGACATCACGACCTCTCGACGGCACTTCCCCCAGGGGGACATGCCGCGAGCGACACGGGGGGATGCTCGCAACCCTGTCATGACAGGAGGCACTACCGGAAGTGTCTTTCGGCCACATGCGCGTGTACCAAAGCCCCGGGATGGGTGCAAGGCGTTTGCCGCACCCGGGAGGCGGCGCGCACGATGGTCCTCCCGTCCCCGACCTCCCGGAAAGGACACCCCATGTCCCGCGACCAGTACACCTTCACCAACCCGGTCGAGCTCTACGCCGACATCCAGCCGCAGAAGCAGCACATGCGCGAGCCCGGCCTCGACGCGGACCTCACTCCGAAGGCCGACCTCGGCGAGGAGTCGTACCGCGGTACCGGGCGACTCACCGGCCGCAAGGCCCTGATCACCGGCGGCGACTCCGGCATCGGTGCGGCCACGGCGATCGCGTTCGCTCGCGAGGGCGCCGACGTCGCGATCTCCTACCTCCCGGAGGAGGAACAGGATGCGAGCCGTATCGCCGGGATCCTGCGTGAGGCAGGCGTCACCGTCGCCACCATCCCCGGCGACCTCCGCGATCCCGAGTACTGCCGCACGCTGGTGGCCGAAGCCGTCGCGGCGCTCGGCGGCCTCGACATCCTCGTCAACAACGGCGGCAAGCAGGTGTTCCAGGAGTCCCTGACCGATGTGACCGACGAGCAGTTCGACGACACGTTCAAGACCAACGTCTACGCGATGTTCTGGATCACGAAGGCAGCCCTGCCGCACCTGCCCGCCGGGTCGACGATCATCAACACGACATCGATCCAGGCCTACTCGCCGTCCGACATCCTCGTGGACTATGCGTCGACGAAGTCGACCATCAACGCGTTCACGAAGGGTCTCGCCCAGCAGCTCGCGCCGAAGGGCATCCGCGTGAACGCCGTCGCTCCGGGACCGATCTGGACTCCGCTGCAGCCGAGCGATGGCCAGCCGCAGGAGAAGATCGACCAGTTCGGCCAGGACACGCCCCTGGGGCGGATGGGTCAGCCCGCCGAGCTCGCCCCCGCGTACGTCTTCCTCGCATCCCCGGAGTCGAGCTACGTCCTCGGCGAAACGCTGAACGTCAACGGCGGCATGCCGACTCCCTGACCCTCATCCCCCGTCGACCCACCCCTTGCGTTCCTCCCGGCCCGTTCCGGCCGTCCAGAAGGGGTGGGTCGGACGGAAAGGGGTGGGTCGGCGGAACGGGCGGAGGGAGTCTCGAACCGTTTCGATACCTGTGGTGGCGGGAGTGTAAGCGTTTGCAGTAGCCTGATCGCATGGCACAGCTCGAACAGTTCGCAGCCCCCGGTTCCGAGTGGTGGCGCAGCGCCGTCATCTACCAGATCTACCCCCGCTCCTTCGCGGACGCCTCGGGCGACGGCATCGGCGACCTCCCCGGTATCACGAAGCGCCTCGATGCCCTGCAGGAGCTGGGTGTCGACGCGATCTGGCTGAGCCCGTTCATGACGAGTCCGCAGCGCGACGCCGGCTACGACGTGGCCGACTACCGCGACGTCGACCCGCTGTTCGGCACGCTGGCCGACTTCGACGAGATGCTCGAGGCCGCGCACTCCCGGGGCATCCGGGTGATCGTCGACCTCGTCCCCAACCACTCCTCCGACCAGCACCCCTGGTTCCAGGAGGCGCTCCAGGCCGCACCCGGCAGCCCGGAGCGTGCGCGCTACATCTTCCGCGACGGCCGCGGTGAGAACGGTGACCTACCCCCGAACAACTGGGAGTCGGTGTTCGGCGGCGGCATGTGGCAGCGCGTCACCGAGGCCGACGGCACGCCCGGCCAGTGGTACCTGCACATCTTCGACGCCACGCAGCCCGACTTCGACTGGAACAACGAGGAGGTGCAGGAGGAGTTCCGCTCGATCCTGCGCTTCTGGCTCGACCGCGGCGTCGACGGCTTCCGGGTCGACGTCGCCCACGGCATGATCAAGACCGAGGGCCTGCCCGACTACACGCCCCCGACGGACGCCGACTCGATGGGCGGCGGCGAGTCGAACGTGCCGTACTGGGGCCAGGACGGCGTGCACGAGATCTACCGCGACTGGCACAAGGTGCTCGCCGAGTACGACGGCGACCGCGCGCTCTGCGGCGAGGCCTGGATGCCGACGCTGAAGGAGACCGCCCTCTGGGTGCGTCCGGACGAGATGCACCAGACCTTCAACTTCCCGTACCTGATGACGACGTGGAACGCGAAGGACCTGGGTGACGTGATCCGCGAGTCGCTCGATGAGTTCGGCGCAGTCGGCGCCCCGAGCACCTGGGTGCTGTCCAACCACGACGTCGTCCGGCACGCCACGCGCCTCGCCCTCACGATCGACAACCCGCAGGGCGAGGGCATCGGCCCGAACACCCCCGACAAGCCGGACACCGCGATCGGCCTGGCCCGTGCCCGCGCCGCCACGACGCTGATGCTCGCACTCCCCGGCTCCGCCTACCTGTATCAGGGCGAGGAGCTCGGGCTGCCCGAGGCGATGGAGATCCCGGACGAGTACCGTCAGGACCCGACGTGGTTCCGCACGAACGGCGAGCGCTACGGACGCGACGGCTGCCGCGTGCCCCTGCCGTGGGAGGCGGAGGCTCCGGCGTTCGGCTTCAACGACACGGGCCTCTCGTGGCTCCCGCAGCCCGCGGAGTGGGCGGACTATGCCCGGGACGTCGAGGAGGTCGACCCCGCGTCGACGCTGGCTCTGTACAAGCGCCTGCTCGCCGGCCGCCGCGAGTTCGGCTTCGGCACCGGATCGCTCGTGTGGGAGGACGCCGGTCCCGACGCCGTGGCCTTCCGCCGCGATGAGGTGCATGTGCTGGCGAACCTCGGCACCGCCCCTCTCGAGCTTCCGGAGGGCGCCGTCGTCCTGCTCCGCAGCCAGCCGTTCGACGGTTCGGAAGTCCCCGTCGACACCGCGGTCTGGTACACCAAGGCCTGACAAACCCGTCACGTCCGTGGCGCGCTTCACACGGGGCGCGCCACGGACGTCTCCGATCCGAAGGGCAGACGATGGCGAGCATCGACGAGGTCGCCCGGCTCGCCGGCGTCTCCACCGCGACGGTCTCCCGCGCGCTGAGCGGCCGCGGGCATGTCTCGGAGTCGGCGCGCGAGCGCGTCCAGGCCGCCGCCGCCTCGCTCGGGTATGTGGTCTCCTCCCGCGCCTCGAGCCTCGCGTCGGGGCGCACCCGCAACGTCGGCGTCGTCGTGCCGTTCCTGGACCGCTGGTTCTTCAGCACCGTGCTGTCCGGGGTCTCGGCCGCACTCATGCGCGCCGGCTACGACATCACGCTCTACAACATCACCGCCGACAAGGACGTGCGGCGCCACGTGTTCGACACCTTCCTGCGCCGCCAGCGCGTGGATGCCGTGATCGCCGTGTCGATCGAGCTGGACGAGGACGAGACGCAGCAGCTCCTCGACCTCGGTCTGCCCGTCATCGCGATCGGCGGCCCGAACCCGAAGCTCGACACGCTCACGGTCGACGATGTCGCCGTGGCGCAACTCGCGACGGAGCACCTGCTCGGTCTGGGACACACGGAGATCGCCCACATCGGTGCGAACCCGGAGTTCGACATCGACTTCCACATCCCCACGAACCGGCGGCTCGGCTTCGAGAAGGCGCTCGCGACGGCCGGGGTCCCGTTGAACCCGGCGTTCCTGGAGCCGGCGGACTTCACGGTCGAGGGTGGCTACCGCGCCGCGAAGCAGCTCCTCGGTCGTCCGGGGCCTCGTCCCACCGCGGTGTTCGCGGCGTCGGACGAGATGGCGATCGGGGCACTCCTCGCCGCCCGCGACCTGGGCTTCGCGGTGCCGGGAGACCTGTCCATCGTCGGCATCGACGGTCACGAGCTCGGCGAGTTCTTCCGCCTCACCACGGTCGACCAGTTCCCGCTCGGGCAGGGCGAGCGGGCGGCCGACGCTGTGCTCGCGAAGCTCACCGATCCGGGGGCCGAGCGACCGGCCGCCGCGCTGCCCTACGAGCTCAACGTCCGCGGGACGACCGCTCGGCTCGTCTGAGTGCGCAGGCGTTCACAACTCAGGAGTGTGGCGCGCGGAGCCCGCGGTTCCGCCCCCGACGGGCGCAGGTGCCTCGGTTCTCCTGAGTTGTGAACGCGCCGAGTTCATCAGGCCGCGGTCGCGTCCCGCCAGGTGCGGTAACCGCCGTCGAGATTGCGCACCGCGCGCCCGTGCTGCCGCAGCAGTCGGGTGGCGATGTGCCCCCGGAGGCCGACCTGGCAGTGCACCACGAGGGGTCCGTCCGGGAGGTCATCGAGGCGGTCGCGGAGCTCGTCGAGCGGGATGTTCCGCGCGCCGGGGATGGCACCGTCCGCATACTCGGCCGGGGAGCGGACATCGATGAGGGCGGCGCCCGCCTGCACGGCGTCATCGAGTTCGTGCCACTGGACGGTCGGGGTGGTGCCGCTGCGAGTGTTCTCGGCCACGTATCCGAGGATGTTCACCGCATCCTTGGCAGAGCCGAACTGCGGGGCGTACGCGAGCTCCAGGTGCGCCAGCCCGGCGGCGGTGACTCCCGCCTGCAGTGCCGTCGCGATGACGTCGATCCGCTTGTCGACACCGTCGCGGCCCACGATCTGCGCCCCGAGGATACGGTCGGTGGCGGGGTCGGCGAGGAGCTTCATCGACAGGGTCTCCGCCCCCGGGTAGTAGCCGGCGTGCGATCCGGGGTGCACGTGCACGGCATAGTGGTCGCGGCCGGCGTCACGGAGCTGCTTCTCGCTCCATCCGGTCTTCGCGGCCGCGAGGCCGAACACCTGCACGATTCCGGTCCCGAGAGCGGGGCGCGCCCACTCCTCTCGACCCGCGATGACGTCGGCGACCATGCGACCGTGGCGGTTGGCGAGACCGGCCATGGTGACCAGCGCCGCCCCACCGCCGACGAGGTCGGTCTTCTCGACGCCGTCGCCGACCGCGAAGACGTCGCGGGCGCTGGTGCGGCAGATCTCGTCGACCGCGATCCCGCCGGTCTCGCCGAGGCGGATTCCGGCGGCGTGGGCGAGTCCGGCCTCGGGCACCACGCCGGAGGCGTCGATGAGGAGCGCTGCAGGCACGGCGGTGCCGTCGCTCAATGTCACCGAGTCCGCGCCGGTGGCCACGACCTCGACGCCGAGCCGCACGTCGACGCCGCGGCGCCGGACCTCGGCCGCGAGCGGGGCGGCCATCTCCGGGTCCAGTGGGGCGAGCAGGTGGGCACCGCGCTGCACCAGGGTCACGGCAGCGCCACGGGCGACGAGGTTCTCTACGGCCTCCAGTCCCGTGTACCCACCGCCCACGACAACCACCGGTAGTCCGGGGCGGAGGGCGGCATCGATCGCATCGGCATCCGCCACGGTCCGCAGGCTCCGCGCGGGGAGGGCTCCGGTCGGCTCGTCGCCGCGGGGCCGGGCACCGGTGGCGAGCACGAGGCGGTCGTACGGGTGGGTGGCACAGCGGCCGCTCTCGAGATCGATGACCTCGACCGTCTTCCGCTCGGTGTCGATGGTGACGACCTCGTGGCGAACGCGGACGTCGAGCCGGAAGCGGCGGTGCAGCGATTCCGGACTCTGCAGCAGCAGGGTGTCCCGCTCCTCGATGACACCGCCCACGTAGTAGGGCAGGCCGCAGTTGGCGTAGGACACCTCGGGTCCGCGCTCGAAGACGACGATCTCGGCGGACTCGTCCAGCCGCCGGAGCCGGGTCGCCGCCGACATGCCGCCGGCGACACCGCCGACGATGACGACGCGAAGTGCTGCGCTCATCGGCCCAACAGCCGCGACAGGAGCCCGCCCTTGGCCTCGTCCTTCAGGTGGCCCGCGCACCAGTCCGACGCCGGCACGGTGCGACGGACGGCATCGACGTGCTGACCGCACCCCGCCCAGGTGGTCTTGCCGCAGGTTCGGCAACGGGCTGCTCGACACATGTGTTCACTCTCCTCACTGGATACCCCGGTGGGTATATTGAGACTATACCCCCGGGGGTATAGTGAGATACACAGCCGACCTTCAGGGAGTGACCATGACCACCGTCGACGCCGACACGCAGCGCAAGATCGCCAACCGCCTCAAGCGCGCGCAGGGACAGCTCGGCGCCGTGATCGCCGCGGTCGAGAGCGGCGGGGACTGCCGGGCGGTCGTCACCCAGCTCGCCGCCGTGACCTCGGCTCTCGACAAGGCCGGGTTCCAGATCATCGCCTCGGCGATGAAGACGTGCCTGGAAGACCCCGCGCAGGACGATGCAGTTCCCCTGCCCGACCTGGAGAAGCTCTTCCTCACCCTCGCCTGAACGCGACCCGGCCCCCTGCGGCCACCCCGGCCCGGTGCGGACGATCGCAACGGGCCGGGAGGCGCGCAAGGGGCCGGGTCGACGAGGGTGTCAGGGGACGATGAGACCGGCGGTCGCGGTGCGCGCGGCCTCGAAGCGGCGCTGCACGTCCGGCCAGTTCACGAGGTTCCAGAACGCCTTGACGTAGTCGGCGCGGACGTTGAGGTAGTCGAGGTAGTAGGCGTGCTCCCACACGTCCAGCTGCAGCAGCGGAGTCACGCCGAGCGGCGCGTTGCCCTGCTGGTCGAAGAGCTGGAAGATCACCGGGCGGGCACCGACCGAGTCCCACGCGAGCACGGCCCAGCCCGAGCCCTGCACGCCGAGAGCCGTCGCGGTGAAGTGCGCGCGGAAGCCCTCGATCGACCCGAAGGAGTCCGCGAGCGCCGCCGAGAGCTCGCCCTCCGGAGCCCCGCCGCCCTCGGGCGAGAGGTTCTGCCAGAACACCGAGTGGTTGATGTGACCGCCCAGGTTGAACGCGAGGTCCTTCTCGAGCTTGTTCACGGCGGCGAGGTCGCCGCTGTCACGGGCCGCCGCGAGCTGCTCCAGCGCCGTGTTCGCGCCGGTCACGTAGGCCTGGTGGTGCTTGGAGTGGTGCAGCTCCATGATCTTGCCCGAGATGTGCGGCTCGAGCGCGGAGTAGTCGTAGGGCAGTTCGGGGAGCGTGTACGGAGTGGACATGGTGTTCCTTTCGTGTCGGGGTCAGAGGGCGGTGTCGTGGGACAGGGCGTGGAAACGGCGGTCGATGTAGACGAGCGGGCGGGCGGGGCGCCCCGTGAGCACCTCGAGCACCTCCGCGATCACCACGGTCGAGGAGCCGACGGGCACGGTCTGGATCGCTCGGCAGCGCAGCGCGACCCGGGCCTCCGCCAGGTGCGGCTCCCCGGTCGGCAGCGTCGTCCAGCCCTGCTCCGGCGTGAAGCGCTCGGCACCGCTCACCGCAGAAGCTCTGGGCGAGCGCGGAGTGCTCGTCGTCGATGAGATGCACGACGAAGGTCTCGGCGCCGAGGATGGCCCCGGCGCTGCCGGTCGCCCTGGTCACCGAGAACACGATCGCCGCCGGGTCGACCGCGACCGACGACACACTCGACGCCGTGAGCCCCACCGGTCCGTCCGGGCCCTGCGCCGTGATGATGGCGACGCCGGCGGGATGGGTGCGGAACGCCGCCTTGAGGCCCTCCCCGACCGGTGTCGGCACCGGAGCGGCGGGATGCGGGGTGGTGTTCGGGTCGGGGGTCATCGGGTGCTCTCCTCGAGAGGGATGGGGGTGGGGGCCGCATGGGCGCGCATGGCCACGTGGTCGACGAGCTTCGTGCGCTCCCGGCCGCGGATGACTCCGGCGCGGCGCTCGGCCTCGTCGATGTGCGACCAGCCCTCCCAGTCCATCACGCCGGGGAGGTCGAGGGGCGGGTCCTGGTCATCGCGGCCGGATCGCCCGATGGCGATGCGCGCGGTCACTCGTGGACCTCCTGCGGCGGGAGCGCGGCAATGAGGGGGTGGTCGTGCCGGATGAGCCCGGTCCGGGCGGCGCCGCCGGGCGAGCCGATCTCGTCGAAGAACTCGACGTTGGCCTTGTAGTAGTCCTGCCACTCGTCGGGAAGGTCGTCTTCGTAGTAGATCGCCTCCACGGGGCACACCGGCTCGCAGGCCCCGCAGTCGACGCATTCATCCGGGTGGATGTAGAGCGACCGCTCCCCCTCGTAGATGCAGTCGACAGGGCACTCGTCGATGCAGGCCTTGTCCTTGAGGTCGACGCACGGCAACGCGATCACGTACGTCATCGCGACTTCTTCCTTGTCCCACTCACGCCCTCCACCGTAAAACCTCAAGCGCACTTGAGGTCAAATCGAGGCCGAGACCCCGACCTCTCGCCGAGACCCCGTCCGCGCCGCGCGGATTCGACGGGGTCTCGGCGAGAAGGCGGGGCCTCGGCGGATTCGTCAGGTGATCTGGAAGGGGGCGGAGAGGAGCTGGTCCTCGCGGGAGCTGGGTCCGACGAGCAGCGTGAAGGCACCGGGCTCGACGGTGCGGACTCCTGCGGCGGTCACGATCGTGCACTCGGCGACGGGGACCTCGACCCGCACGCGGGCGCTTTCGCCCGGCGCGAGCTCGACCTGCCGGAAGGCCTTGAGCTCGCGGTCGGTCCAGCTCACGCTCGTCACCTCGTCCCGGATGTACGCCTGCACGGTCTCGCGGACGGGCCGGTCGCCGGTGTTCGTCACGGTCACATGACCGACCGCGGTGTCATCGATCCCCAGCTCGTCCCGCTCCAGCTCCAGGTCCGCGTACGCCACGGTCGTGTACGACCGCCCCTCGCCGAAGGCCCACGCGGGCGACTGGGTGAGATCGGCGTAGCGGTCGCCGTGCTGGCCGCGGATCTGGTTGTAATAGGTCGGCTGCTGCCCGACGTGGCGCGCGAACGAGATCGGCAGCCGCCCGGAGGGCTCCACGGCGCCCGTGACGACGTCTGCGAGCGCCCGTCCGCCCTGCATCCCCGGGCTCGCCGCCCAGACCACCGCCGCCGCGCGCTGCACGGACGGCGGGAGCACGAGGGGCTTGGAAGCCAGCAGCACCACGACGACGGGCTTGCCGGTCTCGATGAGCGCGTCGAGCAGCGCGTTCTGGCCGCCGATGAGCTCCAGCGTGGCTGTGGACCGCCCCTCGCCGACGAGCTCGATGCGATCGCCGACGACCGCGACAACGACGTCCGCGGCCTCGGCGGCGGCGACCGCCTCCGCGATCAGCGCCGGATCGGGCGGGCACGGCTGCACCACGGGAGGACGCGGCTGGTTGTCCGGGAAGTGGGTGCCGCGGGGGTCGTCGGCGAGCGTGAGGATGTCGGCGCCGCGCGTGTGCGTGACGTTCCACGCGCCCACCGCGCGGAGGCCGTCGAGCACGGTGGTGATCATCTCGCGGGGCTGCCCGTCGAGCCAGCCCGCCTGCCCCGAACCTCCCGCCCAGTCGCCGAGCTGGGTCTGCGCGTCGTCCGCGAGCGGCCCGGTCACCGCCACCCGCAGCGGCGCCGCAGGGTCGAGCGGCAGGACGCCGTCGTTCTCGAGGAGCACGAGTGAACGACGCGCGATGTCGAGGTTGAGCTCCGCGTGGCCGGCGCTGCCGACCACCATGGACACGTCGTCGCGGGGGAGACGGGGGTCTTCGAAGAGCCCGAGCTCGAACTTCAGGGTGAGGATGCGGGACACGGCGTCGTCGAACGCGTCCTCCGGCAGCAGCCCCGTGGCGACCGCGTCCAGCGCGCCCTCGAAGAACCCAGGCGTGGTCATCACCATGTCGTTCCCGGCGCGCACGGCCGCGGCGGCGGCATGCGTGAGGTCGGGCTGCACCCGCTGCTCCCACACCATCCGGCCCACGTTGTCCCAGTCGGTGATGAGGGTGCCGGTGTACCCCCACTCGCCGCGGAGGACATCGCTGAGCAGCCAGTCGTTCAGCGTGATCGGCACCCCGTCGGTCGTCTGGTAACCGAGCATGAACGTCCGGCAGCCCTCGCGCGCCACCCGTTCGAACGGCGGAAGGAACCAGGAGCGCAGCTTGCGCGGAGAGATGTCCGCCTCGCTCGCGTCACGGCCGCCCTGCGTCTCGGAATAGCCGGCGAAGTGCTTGGCCGTCGCGAGGATCGCGGTGGGATCGTCGAGGCCGTCACCCTGGTAGCCGCGGACCATCGCGCTCGCGAGCTCCCCGATGAGGAACGGGTCTTCGCCGAAGGTCTCTCCCACGCGCCCCCAGCGCAGGTCGCGTGCGATGCACAGCACCGGCGAGAACGTCCAGTGGATGCCGGTCGCCGCGACCTCCTCTGCCGTCGCCCGCGCCACGCGCTCGACGAGCGCCGGATCCCACGACGCCGCCATGCCGAGCTGGATCGGATAGATCGTCGCGCCCGGCCAGAAGGAGTGTCCGTGGATGCAGTCCTCCCCCACCAGCAGCGGGATGCGAAGTCGGGTCCGCGCGGTGAGCTCGTTCGCCCGCAGGATGCGCTCGGGGGACGTGTGCAGGATCGATCCCGCGTGACGGCGGGCGATGTGGTCGTCGATGTCGTCGCGGGCGTCGAGCTGGAGCATCTGCCCGACCTTCTCCTCCCGCGTCATCCGGCCGAGGAGGTCGGCCACGCGTTCGCGGATCGAGAGAGCGGGGTCCTGGTACGGGAGCTGCGTGGTCAGGGTCTGAGAGGTCATCACTTCGTGTTCTGGTCCGTGTTCGGTGTCGCGGTCTTCGAGGAGTCGGCGGTGCTGGAGGAGACGGGTGGGGTCGCCGACGATACGGGATCGGGGCCCTTCTCCGGCAGGGGCACGCTGCGGACGACCGTGACGGCGTCGTTCACGTTCAGCCCCTTCTTCTTCATCGCCCTGGCTCGCTCTCCCGCCGACCGCAGCCTCGGATTGACGTACTCGTCGATGCCGAAGTTGATGAGCGAGAGGGCCACTCCGATGACGGCGATGCAGAGCCCTGCGGGCACGTACCACCACCACAACCGGGGGAAGGCGCCGTTCTGCTGCGCCCAGAACAGGATGGTGCCCCAGTTGAGGTTGCTGACCGGGATCACCCCGATGAAAGCCAGGGTCGTGAGACCGAGGATGGCCGCGGTCACCGTGCCGACGAAGCTCGAGGCGATGAGCGCCATGAGGTTCGGGAGCATCTCGACCGTGATGATGCGGCGCAGCGGCTCGCCGTTCGCGCGCGCGGCCTGGATGAAGTCGCGGTTGCGCAGCGACATGGTCTGCGCGCGCAGCACGCGAGCACCCCACGCCCAGCCGGTGATCCCGAGCACCGCGGCGATCACGATCAGCGGCGGGTTCTCGAACTGCGAGGCGATGATGATGATCAGCGGGATACCGGGGATCACCAGGAACACGTTGGTCAGGGCCGACAGGGACTCGCTCTTCCACCCGCGCACGTAGCCGGCGATCACACCGATCGTGATCGCGATGATCGTGGCGATGAACGCCGCGAGGAAGCCGACGACGATCACCCCCCGGGTGCCGTAGATGATCTGGCTCAGGACGTCTTCGCCCATGTGCGTCGTACCCAGCCAGTGCTCCCAGGAAGGCGGCTGACGGAGCGCCGCGCGGTCCTTCTGCGTCGGTCCGTACGGGGCGATCCACGGAGCGAGGATCGCGATGAGCACGAACGCCCCGAGGATGAGGAGCCCCGTGATCGACTTCGGGTTGCGGAACATGGCGAACGCCTGGGCGAGCTGAGACCAGAACGTCTTGCGGGGCGGCGCTCCGACCGGTGGGGTGCGCAGGGTGGCGGTCTCCGGCATGCCGGTGACGACGGCGGATCCGTCCGGTGCCGTGGTCGCTGCGGTGGGGGGAACGGTCATGTCAGGACTCCATCTGGCGCGTGCGCGGGTCGAGGTACGCGTAGACGACATCGGCGAGGATGTTGGCCACGAGCACCGACAGCGTGATCACGAGGAACACACCCTGCATGAGGGCGAAGTCCTTGGCGTTGGTCGCGTCGAGCAGCAGTTTGCCGACACCCGGATAGCTGAACACCATCTCCATGACGATCGTGCCGCCGACGATGAAGCCGATCGACAGCGCGAAGCTCTGGATCTGCGGCAGCACCGCGTTGCGGGCGGCGTACCCCCAGAGCACCCGCTTGTTCGGCATGCCCTTCGCCTGCGCGACCGTGATGTAGTCGTCGTCGAGCACCGTCAGCATCATGTTGCGCATCCCGAGCACCCAGCCGCCGAGCGAGGCGACCACGATGGTCAATGCCGGGAGCGTGCCGTGCATGATCACCTGGCCGATGAAGTCGAGACTCCATTCCGGCGACTGCCCCTTGTCGTAGGCGTGCGAGGACGGGAACCACTTCAGCGTCGACGAGAAGATCGCGATCGCGATGAGTCCGAGCCAGAAGTACGGGATCGTGTTGAAGAAGGTCGTCACGGGGACGATCGCGTCGAGCCTGCTGCCGCGCTTCCACCCGACGACGGCTCCCGCAAGGGTGCCGATCGTGAAGGAGATGACGGTCGCGATGCCGACCAGCCCGAGCGTCCAGGGGAGGGCGGCGGCGAGCACCTCGGAGACAGGCCGTAGGCCGTGCAGGGTCGAGATGCCGAGGTCGCCGCGCAGCAGCATGCCCCAGTACTCGAGGTACTGCTGCCCGATCGATTTGTCGCTGTCGATGCCGAGCAGCACCCGCAACGCGTCGGCGGCTTCGGGGCTCACGGTGCGGTTGCGCGCGAGGTACGAGCTGACCGCATCGCCCTTCATGAGCCGGGGCAGGAAGAAGTTGATCGTGATCGCCGCCCACAGCGTGAACAGGTAGAACCCGGCGCGACCGGCGAAGAAGCGCCACGGCACCTGCCGTCTCGTGCGCTGCGCCGTGGTCGCGGTCGTGCCGACCTCGAGGGCGTCGCGGGCGACGAGGTCGTTGTCGTCCAGCTGGGGGAATGCCGTGCTCACAGGGTGCCTCCGTTCGATGCCGCCGCGGCGAAGTGCCTCTCCGGATCGGGAGAGGCGGCGCGCAGCTCGCGGGTGTACGGGTCCTGCGGATTCAGGATCACGTCGTCCGCCGTGCCGTACTCCACGACGCGCCCCTGATTGAGCACCATGATCTCGTCGCTGAAGTGCCGGGCGGTCGCCAGGTCGTGCGTGATGTAGAGCACACCGAGTCCCTCTTCGCGCTGCAGATCGGCGAGCAGGTTCAGCACCCCGAGCCGGATGGAGACGTCCAGCATCGACACCGGCTCGTCGGCGACCAGGAGGGACGGCCGGGAGGCGAGAGCCCGCGCGATGGCCACGCGCTGCCGCTGCCCGCCCGAGAGCTCATGCGGGCGGCGGTCGATCACCGCGTCCGCATCGAGCCGCACCCGGTCGAGGAGCCTGCGCACCTCGTCTTCGGTCTCCTTCTTGGGCACCACATCGTCGAGGCGGATCGGCCGCTCCAGGTGATAGCGGATCGAGTGATAAGGGTTGAGCGAGGCGAACGGGTCCTGGAACACCATGCGCAGCTGCTGGCGATAGGTCCGCAGACCCCGGCCGCGGCGCGGGATGGGTTTCCCGTCGAGCAGCACGTCACCGCTGGTCGGGCTCTCCAGTTGGGTGAGGATCTTCGCGATCGTGGACTTTCCGCTGCCGGACTGTCCGACCAGGCCGATCGTCCGACCGGACCTCAGGGTGAAGCTCACGTCGTCGAGGGCCTTGATCTGGCCGGCACCGCGCACGGCGTACGCCTTCGTGACCTTCCGGAACTCGAGGGTGGTCATCGCACCAGCACTCCTCTCTCCCCGGTGAGCCGGGGGAACGACGACAGCAGCGTCTTCGTGTACTCGTGCTCCGGCTGCGTCCAGATGCGCTCGGCGCTCGCGAGCTCGATGATCTCGCCTTCGCGCATGATCGCGATCCGGTCGCTGATCTCCAGCAGGAGCGGAAGGTCGTGCGTGATGAAGATCACCGAGAAGCCGAACTCATGCCGCAGGTGCGAGATCTGCTTCAGGATCTCCCGCTGCACCAGCACGTCGAGCGCGGTCGTCGGCTCGTCCATGACCATCAGCTGCGGACGCAGCGCGAGGGCCATCGCGATCATGACGCGCTGACGCATGCCGCCGGAGAGCTCGTGCGGGAAGGAGCGCACCCGCTGGCGTCCGACCTTGACGATCTCCAGCAGCTCCTCGACCTCGGCACGCCGCTGCCGGCGGTTCATGTCGGGGCGGTGGATCTCGAACACGTCCTCCAGTTGCGAGCCGATCGTGGCGACAGGGTTGAGGGCGTTCATCGCGCCCTGGAACACCATCGACACCCTGTCCCAGCGGAATCGCTGCATCGCGTCGACGTCCAGCGCGTTGACGTCGACGTCGACGCCCGCCGCGTCGTGGAAGGTCACGCTGCCTCCGGTGATGACGGCCGGAGCGCGCAGCAGGCGCTGGACCCCGTAGGCGAGCGTGGTCTTGCCGCATCCGCTCTCTCCGGCAAGGCCGAGGATCTCGCCGCGCTGCAGTTCGAGGGTCACGTTCTTCACCGCCTCGACGGGCGGATCGACGTCGTACACGACAGAGAAGTCGCGCACGGTGAGCAGGGGATCTGGCATGGGGCGTCCTTCGTGGGGGCGGGCCACCGACAGGCTCAGGGACCCAGCTGGGTGGCTGAGCCTGTCGAGGCTTCGCGGTGGGTGGCTGAGCCTGTCGACGTCCTACTCGGCGGGCTTCAGCTTCGTCAAGATCTGCACGATGTTCGGCTGGGTCGGGTCGGCGGACGCGTACGTGTCGTCCTCCGACGGCCAGCCGACGTAGTTGCGCGTGTTGAACTCACCCAGCAGCGGGTGGGCACCCAGAGGGATGGCCGGCACCTGCTCCGAGAAGATCGTCTGCAGGGTGTCGATGGCGGCGGTGCGCTCCTCGTCGGACGAGGCGTTGGCGTAGGTGTTCAGTGCGGCGGTCGCCTCCGGGTCGTCGAAGCGGCCGAAGTTGAAGCCGGCCTTGCCCTCCGGCGAGATCCACCGCGGGTCCATGGTCGAGGTGTAGAGGCCGTACGCCGTGCCGCTGTCCTCCAGCCAGTGGATGATCGCCGAGAACGTTCCGTTGTCGCGGGGGTCGGCCCAGCCACCCCAGTCGGGCATGTCGATCTTGACCTCGGCGCCGATTCCGTCCTTCACGTCCTCGGCGATGAGCTCCTGCGCGGTGTTCCAGTCGGTCCAGCCGGACGGGACGGAGAGCGTGAACGAGACGGGCGTGCCGTCCGGGTCGATGAGCGCGTCGTCCTTCCACGTGTACCCGGCGGCCTCCAGCAGGCCGCGTGCCTTCTCGGGGTCGACCTCGTATTCGACGCCCTCGAACTCCGGCTGGATCTCGCCCTCGAGGATCGACGACAGGCCCGTGACCGACCAGACGGGCTCGCTGGCACCCTCCCGCGCGATGTCGACGTAGGCGTCGCGGTCGATCACCCAGGCGAGCGCCTGACGGAAGGCGGGGTCGTCGAACGGCTTCTGCTGCAGGTTCATGAACAGCGTGGCGGAGCCGGTGGTCGGGGAGGCGAGGAACTTGTTGTGCTCGGGATCGGCGGAGAGGAACTGCTCCTCGATCTGCGGGATGAACGCCTGCGCCCAGTCGGCGTCGCCGTTCGCGAGGGCCGTGGTGAGGGCGGTGTTGTCCCCGTAGGAGACGTAGTGCAGCTCCGGCACGGCGAGATCGCCGCCCCAGTAGTCGTCACGCGCGTCGAGCGTGACCGACTCGGTCGACCAGTTCGCCATCGCGTAGGGGCCGGTGCCGACGAGATCGTCGCCCTTGACGGGGTCGGTGGCGGGGTCTTCGAACTTCTCCCAGATGTGCTTGGGGACGATGGGGACGTGCAGCACGCGTGCCTGGTTGACGTACTTGGAGTCGCCGAAGCTCAGCACGACGGTGTCGCCGTCGACCTCGGCACCCTCGAACTTGAGGCCGGCGGTGTCGAGGGCTGGGATCGAGGCGGTCTCGAACGAGAAGACGATGTCGTCGGCCGTGAACGGCTCACCGTCGCTCCAGGTGACGCCCTCGCGCGGGACGACCGTGAGCTGCGTGTAGTCGTCGTTCCATTCGAGGCTCTCGGCGAGCCACGGCGTCACGCCGCGGTCACCCGTCTGATTCACGAGGGCCAGGGTCTCGAACACGACCTTGGCGTAGCCGTACTTCGACGCCGCGGAGTCGCCGACGAACGGGTTGTTCGACTCGGTGGTGATCGCGCCGTCGGGCTTCGCGATGGTGAGGGAGGCGGATCCGACGGCGTCGTCGGATCCACCGCCGGCCGAGCATCCGGCGAGCGCCGAAACGCCGAGGGCGGCGACCGCGCTGGCGGCGATCAGGGTTTTCGTGAGCTTCATTGCTTCTCCTTGGGCACGGGTCCTTGTGCGGCGTCGCGGCCGAGGGACCGCCTCCGGCCGCTGCGTTTTGCTTACTGTCGAGAAAGTAAGCTGTGGAGAGGTTACCGAGGAGTAAGTTGGATGGCAAGCAGAGCGGGACGACGGGAGGTGGGCGCATGACGGACGACGTGCACACGGTGCGGGTGCGCCCGGCGACGCGGGAGAAGCGCGAGCAGATCCTCAAGGCGGCGGTGGAGATCTTCGGCAACAAGGGCTCCACGAACGGCACGCTCGCCGACGTCGCCGAGCAGGTCGGCATCACCCACGCCGGCGTGCTGCATCACTTCGGCTCGAAGCAGAAGCTCCTCCTCGAGGTGCTCGCCTACCGCGACCAGGCCGACGTGGCCGACCTCGCCGAGAAGCACATCCCCGACGGGCCGGAGCTCTTCCTGCACCTCGTCCGCACCGCGTTCGCCAACGAGAAGCGGCCGGGCATCGTGCAGGCCTACACCGTCCTGTCGTCCGAGTCGGTGACCGACGACCACCCCGGCCGCGAGTACTTCGAGGAGCGCTACACGACGCTGCGCCGGGAGGTGACCGCAGCGTTCGGCGAGCTCTGCGCTCAGGAAGGCGTGACCGAACCCGCGACCATCGCCGCGGCCTCCGCCGCGATCCTCGCCGTGATGGACGGCCTGCAGCTCCAGTGGCTCCTGCACCCCGGAGCGGTCTCCCTGGGCGCCGCGAGCGAGTTCGCGATCCGCGCGATCGTGAACGGCGTGCTGCATCCGGGACCGGCTCTGGAGTCCTACGCGCAGCCCTGACCACCCGACTAGGCTCGGGCGCATGGCCATCGACCTCGAAGCGCTCTACATCGATCTGCACCAGCACCCGGAGCTGTCGTTCCAGGAGACGAGGACCGCGGGCATCGCCGCCCAGCACCTCCGCGACCTCGGGCTCGACGTCGAGGAGGGGGTCGGCGTGACCGGCGTGGTCGGCGTCCTGCGGAACCCTCCGACGGGCTCAGACCCTTCGACGGGCTCAGGGAGCCAGGCGGGCGAGGAGTTCCCGCGACCGGTGGTGTGGGTGCGCGCCGACATGGACGCCCTGCCCGTCGAGGAGCAGACCGGGCTGGCGTACGCGAGCACGGCGAAGGGTGTCGACCCGACAGGCACGACGGTGCCCGTGATGCACGCCTGCGGCCACGACATGCACGTCACCGCGATGATCGGCGCCGTCGAGAGGCTCGTCGCGGACCGCGACGAGTGGTCGGGCACCCTCGTGGTGCTCATCCAGCCCGCGGAGGAGTACGGCGCCGGTGCCAGGGCGATGCTCGACGACGGCCTGCTCACCCGGTATCCGAAGCCCGACGTGGTGCTCGGCCAGCACGTCACCCCGCTCCCCGCCGGCATCATCGGCGTGCGCAGCGGAACCCAGATGGCCGCCTCCGACGGGCTCACGGTCACGCTGCACGGCCGCGGCGGCCATGGCTCCCGCCCGCACGCGACCATCGATCCCGTCGTGATGGCGGCCGCCACCGTGATGCGCCTGCAGACCATCACGTCGCGGGAGATCGATCCGCAGGGGGTGGCCGTGGTGACGGTCGGCTCGATCCACGCCGGGCTCAAGAACAACATCATTCCGGCCGAGGCGAAGCTGGAGCTCAGCCTCCGCTATCCGAACGAGGAGGTGCGCGACAAGGTGCTCACGAGCGTCGAGCGCATCGTGCGCGCCGAGGCGACGGCCTCCGGCGCCGAGCGCGAGCCCGAGATCCGCACCGATCACACACTGCCCGCCACGATCAACGACGAGGAGGCCACGACGCGGGTCTCCGCGGCCCTGCGTCGGGCGCTCGGCGAGTCGGCCGTCGTCGACCCCGGCATGTTCACCGGCAGCGAGGACGTCTCATGGTTCGCCCGCGACGCCGACGTGCCGCTCGTCTTCTGGTTCTGGGGCGGCGTCGAACCCACCCGGTTCGCCGAGGCCCTCGCGGCGGGCACCGTGGAGAAGGACATCCCCACCAATCACTCCCCCTTCTTCGCGCCCGAGATCCATCCGACGATCGAGGTCGGGGTCACCGCGATGTCCGCGGCCGCGCGCGAGTTCCTCGCCTGAGGAGGGCGGACGCGGTCAGACCTCGACGACCCGCGGCGCGGGCGGGGGCGGCGGGGCGAGCTGCCGCTGCGGCACGCCGTGCGCCTCCCGGTGTAACCGCTCCATGCGGGTGTCCAGCTCGGCGGCGGCATCCGCGGCATCGCTGAGACTGTCGACGAGATGCGCGGGCACCTGGTTCGAGAACTTGTAGTAGATCTTGTGCTCCAGGCTGGCCCAGAAATCCATCGCGATGGTGCGGAACTGCACCTCGACCGGTACGGACAGCGCACCGGTCGAGAGGAACACGGGCACCTCGATGATGGCGTGCAGGCTCTTGTACCCGTTCGGCTTCGGGTTCGCGATGTAGTCCTTGACGGTGCGCACGGTCACGTCGTCCTGCGCCGTGAGCAGGTCGAACAGCCGGTACACATCGGCCACGAAGCTGCACGTCACGCGGACGCCGGCGATGTCGGTGATCTCGGCGCGGATGCGGTCGAAGTCCGGGTCGTCGATGCCCTTCCTGGCGATCTTCTCGACGATGCTGTCCGGAGACTTCAGCCGGCTCTTGACGTGCTCGATCGGGTTGTACGCGTGGTCGTGGGTGAACTCGTCACGGAGGATCGAGATCTTCGTCTCCACCTCGCGCATCCCGAACTCGTACTCGCGGAGGAAGCGCTGCAGCTGGTCGCGGAGCTCCTTCGCCTCGGAGATCAGGTGCTCGTCGACGGGGATCACGCTCATGCGGACGACGTTATCGATCCGTGATCGGAAACGCCTGTGGATTCGAGAGCGTGACGCGGGCGTCCTCCAGGTGCTGGCCGGAGAGGAGTCCGGGGAGACCGCGGCCGTGGCGCGTGGTGAACAGCAGCACGATCGCGACGAGGATCAACACCGAGGAGAGCGTGCCGAACACGCCGCCGAGCAGCCCGAGCGCCGTGAGCCCGCCGATGCCACCCGCCCACCGCAGCGACCGGCTGAGCGCGATCGGCAGACGGGAACCGGTGTACCGGAGCTGCACGGCCAGATCGCCGACCGACCTCCCGGTGGCGAGGATGACGATGAGCCACAGCGCGCAGGCGACGACCGTGCTGACCGTGCTGGCGAGGGTGCCGTCGAGCACGGCCTGACGATCCTGCACGACGTATGCGAGCCAGAGCTGCACGGCGACACCACCGGCGGCGACGACGAAGCCGTTCGCGAGCCCGTCGCAGAGCATCGCCAACGCCCGCCGTCCACGGGTGACGGGGCGGGGCGCGTCGGCATCGGGGCGGGCCTGGAGCCCGCGCAGCGACCGTGGCACCATCAGGGCGAGGACCGACCCGACGACGGCTCCGGTCGTGTTCGTCATCAGGTCGCCCACATCGAAGAAGCGGTAGGCGCACGGGTACAGGCCCCAGACGCCGGTGAGCTGCGTAGTCTCGACGAGCAGCGAAAGCCCGAACCCGGTGACGAGGGCGGTCGGGAGACCACGGCCGCCCAGCACGCGGAGGAAGGCCCCGAGGGGGACGAACAGCAGCACGTTGAACACGAGCTGGAGCAGGCCGGGCTGGCTCAGCGGGCTCCCCGGAGCGGCGAACGCCTTCCGCACGTCCCGCACGACGGACATCGGGTCGGTGATCGCCCCCACGCAGCGGATGGCGTCCGGATCGGGGAGCGGCAGCAGCGTGTACGTCCAGATGGCCCAGAAGTAGACGAGCGCCGCGAGCCAGAGCAGCGTACGACCCAGCGTGAGCCGCCCTCGTCGCCGGTAGCTGATCGCGACGAAGGGCACGAAGAGGACGACGCCGACGGCCAGCCCGATCGCCACGGCGATGATGCCCAGAACCACCTGATCCCCCACCGACGCAAGGATACCGGCTGGCCGTGAGGATTCCGTGAGGGAGAGCCACCGGGCCGTAGGGATTCCGTGAGGATCGCGTGAGGACGGCGTCGCCCGGCGTAGTGTCGCCGGACGTGTCAGAACAAACGAAGCCGACCCCGGACGCGCCGCCGCGCGCCAAGCGCATCCTCCTCGGCGAACCGCTGACGAGCGCACAGGTCGACGAGCAGCTGCTCCCCAAGCGCATGGCGCTGCCGATCTTCGCCTCCGACGCACTGAGTTCGGTGGCCTACGCGCCCCAGGAGCTCGTGATGATCCTGCTCATCGGCGGCCTCACCTTCCTGTCCTTCACGCCGCTCGTCGCGGCGGCGGTCGTGGTGCTGCTGCTCGTGGTGGTGCTGAGCTACCGACAGCTCATCAAGGCCTACCCGTCCGGCGGCGGCGACTACGAGGTCGCGTCCAAGAACCTCGGAGAGGTCCCCGGCGTGATCGTGGCCGCGGCCCTCCTCGTCGACTACGTGCTCACGGTGGCGGTGTCGGTGGCGTCCGGCGTCGACAACATCATCTCGGCGGTGCCGGGTCTCGACCCGCTCCGCGTGGAGCTCGCGGTCGGCTTCGTCGTGCTCATCATCATCGTGAACCTCCGCGGCGTGCGCGAGGCGTCGCTCGTGTTCGCCATCCCCACGTACGTGTTCATCGGCTCGGTCGGCGTCATGATCGTCAGCGGGCTCGTCCGCACGGCGCTCGGCGACGCTCCGGTCGCCTCCAGTGCGGACTTCGCCGTGCAGGCCGAGAGCCTGAGCCAGGCGGCCGTGCTGCTCCTCATCCTCCGCGCGTTCTCGAGCGGCTGCTCCGCGCTGACCGGAGTCGAGGCGGTGTCGAACGGGGTTCCCGCGTTCCGGGCACCGAAGGTGCGCAACGCGCAATCCACCCTCGTCCTCATGGGCACCATCGCGATCTGCCTGTTCTCCGGCCTCACCGCCCTCGCCCTCATCGCCGGCGTGCACTACGCCGAGAACCCCTGCGACCTCATCGGCTTCGACTGCACGACCCCGCAGCCGAGCCTCATGGCGCAGATCGCCGCGGCCACGTTCGGCGGCGGCAGCATCCCGTTCTTCATCGTGCAGGCGGCCACGGCCTGCGTGCTGCTGCTCGCGGCGAACACCGCCTTCAACGGCTTCCCGCTGCTCGGCGCTGTGCTCGCCCGCGACGGCTACGCCCCGAAGTCGCTGAACACCCGCGGCGACCGGCTCGTGTTCTCGAACGGCATGATCCTCCTCGGGATCGCGGCGATCGCCGTGCTCGTGGTGTTCCAGGCACGATTGACGACGCTGATCCAGCTCTACATCATCGGCGTCTTCGTCTCCTTCTCCCTGGGCCAGATCGGCATGGTGCGGCACTGGCGGCGGGTGCTGCGAGAGCCCGCGCCCGCGACACGCGACGGCGCCGCGGACCGGCGCTCGGCGCGGGTCGGGCTGCTCATCAACTCCGCCGGGGCGACGCTGACCGTGCTCGTGCTCGTGATCGTGACGATCACGAAGTTCACGCACGGCGCCTATCTCGTGTTCTTCGCCATCCCCGTGCTCGCCTTCCTCATGATCGGCGTCAAGCGGTACTACCGCGACGTCGAGCACGAGATCGCCATCGACGACACCACCCGCTTCGGCGCCTCGGGCGACGTCGCCATCGTCCTCGTGAACCATCTGCAGAAGCCCGTCATGAAGGCCATCGACTACGCCATCGCGGCGAAGCACGACAAGACCCTCGCCGTGCACGTCGCCGTCTCGCAGGAGGACGCCGCGCACCTGCAGCAGGAGTGGGCGGACCACCTCGTGCCGGTGCCCCTCGTCATCGTGGAGTCACCGTACCGGTCGTTCGCACAGCCCGTGACGCAGTTCATCCGGCAGTACCGCGAGAAGCACGGTTCCTCCGTCGTCACGGTGTACCTGCCCCAGTACATCGTGGGTCACTGGTGGGAGAGCTTCCTGCACAACCGGCGTGCCCGCCGTCTCGCGAACCAGCTCATGCTCGTGCACGGGGTGTCGATCACCCTGGTGCCGTGGCTGCTCGACTCGTCCGAGCTCATCTACGGGCGTCGCTCCCGCCCGCTGCCGGGTCAGGAGCGGGCGGGACGGCCCGTCGTGGTGGCGGGCCGCCGCGCGCACCGCCCCGCCGGGCCGCCGTCCGAGTCCTGACCGGCCGCGACGGTCACGCTCCGGCGAGGACCGAACCGAGGATCGTCGCCGCCTCCGGGAAACGGGCCGGGTCGGCGCTCGCATAGTTCAGCCGCACGTACGACCCGGACGGCTCGGCGGGGAACCACTCGCTCCCCGGCGCGATGACGAGCCCGCGCGCCGCGCACTCGCGGACGACGGCCGCGGCGTCGGTGCCGTCCGGCAGCCGGAGCCACAGATTGAGCCCGCCGACCGGCACGGCCTCCACCAGCGCGGTCGGCGCCTCGTCCGCCAGGCACGACAACAGCAGGTCGCGCCGCGAGCGCAGCTGCTCCCGGAAGCCGCGGAGGTGTGTCCGCCAGGCCGGCTGCGTGACCACGTCGAGGGCGGCGGCCTGCAGGAGGCCACTGACGTACATCGACTCCGCCGCGCGATCCGCGAGGATGCGGTCACGGGCGGGACCGCGGGCGATCACCGCCGCGACGCGCAGCGCCGGGGACACGCTCTTCGTCAGCGAACGCAGGTAGACGACGTGACCGTCGTGGTCGGTGGCGGCGACGGGGCGGGGAACCGCGTCGATGCCCAGATCGTGCGCCCAGTCGTCCTCGATGAGGAAGGCACCGTGACGACGGACCGCCTCGAGGACCGCCTCCCCGGTCGCCACCGGCCACTGCGCGCCGGTCGGATTCGCGAACGTGGGCTGCGCGTAGAAGGCCCTGGCCCCGGTCTCGACGAGCGCCCTGTCGACCGCATCGGGATCCGGGCCGTGCGGGCCGGAGGGGACGGGCACGAGCACGACCCCCGCCTGCTCCGCCGCGAGGAGGGCGCCCCAATAGGTCGGCGACTCGATGAGCAACGGGCGCCCCACCCCGACGACCGCCCGGAAGATCGAGCTCAGTCCGCTCTGGCTCCCGGAGATGATGACGGCGTCGCGCGCGGACGGCACCGTGGTCCCGGCCGGGGCCGCCGAGGCCAGCTCCGCCGCGAACCACTCCTGCAACGCGGGCTCTCCGGCCGCTGGAGACCGGGTGAGCGCGGAGGGGGTCCGCGACGCGCGCACCAGGGCCTGCCGGACGAGGCGCTCGGGGAGGAGGTCAGGGGCCGGGTACCCGGAATGCAGCCCGATCGCGTCCGGCGAGGTGGGGCGCTGCGCCGAGGAGAGACCGTCGAGCCGCACGGCAGCGGCCCCGAGTGCTCCGGCCTGCCAGCCGTAGTCCGCGGGGGCGAGGGTGCGGGCCGCGCGGACGAAGGTCCCGGAGCCGGGACGCGCTTCGACGAGGCCGAGGCGGACGAGCCGCTGGACGGCCTTCTGGACGGTCACGGGGCTTGCCGCGTACTCCGCCGTCAGGGCCCGGTTCGAGGGGATGCGCGCTCCGGGCGCGGCGGTGGCGATCCACGTCCGGAGACCGGAGACGATCCGCTCAGTGCTATCCTGACTCATGAAAGAACACAGTAGCGTTATCCGCCCGGACGGAACACCGCTATCCCGTGCCGCCGGCCCCGCCTGGGGGCTCCTGGGCGTCGCCGCCTTCTCGTTCACGCTCCCGTTCACGCGGATCGCGCTCGGCGGCGGACTGTCGCCGCTGTTCATCGGCTCCGCCCGCGCGGTCGTCGCCGCCGCGCTCGCGGCTGTCGTCCTCCTCGTGACCCGCCAGCAGCCGCCGAACTCCGTCCAGTGGGCGCGCCTGGCAGTGGTCGCGCTCGGTGTGGTCGCCGGCTTCCCGCTGCTGACCTCGTTCGCCATGACCACGACACCCGCGAGTCACGGCGCGGTCGTGATCGGCCTCCTCCCCGCTGCGACCGCGGTCGCCGTCGTGCTGCGCACCCGGGAACGCCCCTCCCCCTCGTTCTGGGTGTTCGCGCTCCTCGGGTCCGCGGCAGCCCTCGTCTTCGCGACGCTGCAGAACGGCACACCCGGCGCCCTCCGCCCCGCCGACCTTCAGCTGTTCGGCGCCGTGATCCTCGCCGCCATCGGCTATGCGGAGGGCGGTCTGCTCGCGCGTGAGCTCGGCGCGTGGCAGACCATCTCCTGGGCGCTCGTGCTCGCCGCTCCCGTCATGCTCGCGATCGCCGTCGCTGCCGGGGTCGCCGCACCGCCCGTCGCCACCCCCACTGCCTGGCTGGCGTTCGCGTACCTCGCCGCGGTCAGCATGTTCCTCGGGTTCTTCGCCTGGTACCGCGGCCTCGCGATCGGCCCGATGGCGCAGGTGAGCCAGATCCAGCTCGTGCAGCCCGTGATGGGCATCACCTGGGCAGCCTTCCTCTTCCACGAGGACGTCGGTCCGGCCACGGTCCTCGGCGGGCTCACCGTCGTCGTGTGCGCCGGGCTCGCCGTGCGGACCCGCAGCACGCTTCCCACCTCCGCCCCGACCCCACCCGACAGGAGGCGCCATGCGTCACACCCCCGCTACCTCATGACCGATCCCGACGAGGTGAAGCGCCTCATCCGTGCCCACCCGTGGGCGACGTTCGTCTCGCCGAGCTCGACCGGCCTCGTCGCCTCGCACTACCCGGTCCTGCTGATCGAGGAGGAGGAGGACATCGTGCTGGCGAGCCACTTCGGCCGCCCGGACGACGAGCTGCATGAGCTCGGGCGACACGAGATCCTGGTGATCATCCAGGGCCCGCACGACTACGTGTCATCGAGCCTGTACGAGCCGGGGGACCTCGTCCCGACCTGGAACCACGTGACCGCGCACCTCTTCGGCACCCCGGAGATCCTCTCCGAGGAGGAGAACTACGCCATGCTCACACGGCTCACCGACCACTTCGAGAGCGGGCAGCCGCACGGGCGGCGCCTCGCGGAGGACGAAGCGGGAACCCGGCGAGCCGCGAAGGGCACCGTGGGGCTCCGCCTCCGCGTCTCCCGCTTCGACGCCCGCGCGAAGCTCAGCCAGAACAAGGCCCCCGAGGTGCGGGAGCGCATCGCCGCCCGCTTCGACGCCGCCCACCCCGCGCTGGCCGCCGAGATGCGCCGCGGCTGACCCCCGCTCGAATCAGAGGGCCAGGCTCAGCGTTGCGAGGCCGACGGTGGGGACCGCGGCGACGACTCCCCAGAGCGCGAAACGCCCCCAGCGGACCTCCACCCCGAGCGCCGTCACGCGGTGGTGCCAGAGGAGCGTCGCGAGCGAGGCCCACGGCGTGACGAGCGGCCCGAGGTTCACGCCGATCAGCAGTGCCATCAGGGCGGCCGGATCCCCGGCCGCGGGTTCGAGGACCAGGTAGGCGGGGAGGTTGTTGATCGCGTTCGCGCTCACGGCCCCGAGCGCGGCCAGCCGGAACAGGTCGCCGGGAGAGTCGCCGGCCAGGGTCGGTGAGGTCAGGAAATCGAGGAGTCCTTGCGCGTGCGCGGTCTCGACCAGCACGAACAGCGACGTGGCGAGCGCGAGCGCCTGCCACGGGACGAGCGACAGGCGCAGGGCATGGCGACGGCGGACGGCGAACAGCCCGATCAAGGCCAGAGCCGCGACCGTGGCGGGGATCCACACGTCCGGGGTCAGCGCGAGCAGGGGCATCAGCACCAGGAGGATGCCGGTGGCGCTCCAGAACAGCGTGGGGTCGGCGGGGCGGCGGGGCACGGGCGTCGCGTACGTGGCGAGGATCGTGCGCCGATGCAGGACGGTGAGGATCGCGACGGGCACCAGGATCCCCACGAGCGTGGGCGCCCAGCTCAGCGCGATGAACGCCCCGGGCCCGAGCCCGGCCCCCTGCGCGGCGAGCAGGTTCGTGAGGTTCGACACCGGGAGGGCGAGCGACGCCGTGTTGGCGAGCCAGACGGTGGCCAGGGCGAACGGCAACGGGGAGACGCCGATGCTCTGCGCCAGGACGACGACGACCGGCGTGACGATCACGGCGGTGGTGTCAAGCGAGAGGAACACGGTGCTCACCACCGCGAGTACGACGACGAGGGCCCACAGCACCACCACGCGGCCTCGACCCCACCGCGCGAGGCGCTGGGAGACGACGTCGAACACTGCCGCGTCGCGGGCGAGCTCGGCGACGATCGTGATCGCGACGACGAACCCCAGCACGGGCGCGATCCGCTCCCCGAGAGCACCGGCGTCCGCTCGCGGCAGGAATCCCGTGAGCACGCACACGAGCGCGACCGCCACCAGCACGGCGACGATCACCGCGCCGACGCCGATCCGCATGCTCCTGATCCCCACCTCGTGAGCATAGGGCCGTCGCCGCCCTGCAAAGCGCGCACCGGGCCCCCGGCGCGGGTCTGCGACCCGGTGCGCGAGTCGGAAGCGGAAGGCGTGAGCAACCCGCATGCATTCGGCGGGACCGCGTAGGGGAACCGTGAGGATCGGCGGCCGCGGCCGGACGGCGCAGTTGGATCGAGGACGTGCTCGACATCATCTACCTCGCGCTGACCCTGGCGCTGTTCGCCCTCGTGTCCCTCGTCGCCAAGGCGGTGGACCGCGCATGATCGTCTTCGAGATCCTCGCCACCGTCCTCGCCGTCGCCGCGGTCGTCTACCTGGTCGCGGCGCTCGTCGCCCCGGAGCGCTTCTGATGGACGCGACGATCCTGTACGGAATCCTCCAGATCACGGCCGTCGTGGTCGTGCTCGTGCTCCTCTACCGCCCGCTCGGCGACTACATCGCCCACGTGTACACCTCCGGACGGGACCTGCGCGTCGAGCGCGGGCTGTACCGGGTGATCGGCGTCGACCCGCGCTCCGAGCAGACATGGCGCGCCTACGCCCGCAGCGTGCTGCTGTTCTCGCTCGTCGGACTGCTGCTCATCTACGGATTGCAACGGCTGCAGGCCTTCCTCCCCGCGTCGCTGGGACTCCCCGCCGTGCCGGAGGGACTCGCGTTCAACACCGCCGCGTCGTTCGTCGCGAACACCAACTGGCAGTCGTACTCGCCCGAACAGACGATGGGCTACACGGTGCAGCTCGCGGGCCTCACGGTGCAGAACTTCGTCTCCGCCGCAGTCGGCCTCACCATCGCCATCGCCCTCATCCGCGGTCTCGCCCGACGCGGCTCCGCCACGATCGGCAACTTCTGGGTCGACCTGACCCGCGGTCTGGGGCGCCTGCTCCTCCCGCTCGCCCTGATCGGCGCGGTCGCTCTCCTCGCGGGTGGCGTGATCCAGAACGTCAACGGCTTCACCGACGTCGTCACGGTCTCCGGCGGCACGCAGACGATCCCCGGCGGTCCGGTCGCCTCGCAGGAGGCCATCAAGCTGCTCGGCACCAACGGCGGCGGGTTCTTCAACGCCAATTCGGCCCACCCCTTCGAGAACCCCACCGGGTGGACCAACCTGCTCGAAGTGCTCCTGATCCTCGTGATCCCGTTCGCGCTCCCCCGCACGTTCGGCCGACTGGTCGGCGACCACCGCCAGGGCTACGCGATCGTCGCCGTCATGGGCACCCTGTTCCTCGCCTCGCTCGCCGCACTCTCCGCCCTGGAACTGGCGGGACGCGGGGCCGCCCCCGAGCTCGCCGGCGCGGCGATGGAGGGCAAGGAGCAGCGTTTCGGCATCCTCGGTTCCACGCTGTTCGGCAGCGCGAGCACGCTGACCTCGACCGGGGCCGTGAACTCGATGCACGACTCCTACACCGCCCTCGGCGGCCTGATGCCCCTGCTCAACATGATGCTCGGCGAGGTCGCTCCGGGCGGTGTCGGCTCCGGCCTGTACGGGATGCTCGTGCTGGCGATCGTCGCGGTCTTCGTGGGCGGGCTGCTCGTCGGCCGCACCCCCGAGTGGCTGGGCAAGCGGATCGGACCGCGGGAGATGACCCTCGCGAGCCTCTACATCCTCGTCGTCCCCGTGCTCGTCCTCGGCGGTACCGCTCTGAGCTTCGCGATCCCCGGCATCCGCGAGGACGTGGAGTCCACCAGCATCCTGAACCCGGGGGTACACGGCATGAGCGAGGTGCTCTACGCGTTCACCTCCGCCGCGAACAACAACGGCTCCGCCTTCGCCGGGCTCACCGCGAACACCCCGTGGTTCAACACCGCCCTTGGCGTCGCGATGCTCCTCGGGCGTTTCCTGCCGATCGTTCTCGTGCTCGCCCTCGCGGGGTCGTTCGCCGCGCAGGAGCGCGTCCCCGCCACCACCGGGACGCTCCCCACCCATCGGCCGCAGTTCGTCGGCCTCCTCCTCACCGTGACCGTCGTCGTCACGGCCCTCACCTACTTCCCCGTGCTCGCACTGGGACCGCTCGCCGAAGGACTCTGACCATGACCCTCCTCACCACCCCTCCCGAACAGCAGGACGCCACGGCGTCCGCCCCCGCCCGGCCGCCGCGCTCGTTCGGTGGCGCGCAGCTCGTGCAGGCGCTCCCCGGGGCACTGCGCAAGCTCAACCCCGCGACGCTCGTCCGCAACCCGGTGATGCTCCTCGTCTGGGTCGGCGCCGCGTTCACGACCGTGCTCGCGATCGCGGAGCCCTTCCTCGGAGGACCGGCGGAGTCCGGCGGCACCGCCGTCCCCGCCGCGTTCACCTGGGGCATCGCGATCTGGCTCTGGCTGACCGTGCTCTTCGCCAACGTCGCGGAGTCGGTCGCCGAGGGGCGCGGCAAGGCCCAGGCCGCGAGCCTGCGAAACACCCGCACCCACACGACGGCGCGGCGGGTGGTCGGCCCTTCGACAGGCTCAGTGCCCCAGCGCCCCGGCTCTGGGACCCAGGGGGGCGCGGAGCGGCTCGCTGGGCTCGCCGAAGCACCGACGGAGACAGTGTCGTCGGCGGACCTGCAGCGCGACGATCTCGTCGTCGTCTCCGCAGGCGAGCTGATCCCGGGCGACGGCGACATCGTCGCGGGGATCGCCACGGTCGACGAGTCGGCCATCACCGGCGAGAGCGCCCCGGTCGTCCGCGAGTCCGGGGGTGACCGCAGCGCTGTCACGGGAGGCACCCGCGTGCTGTCCGACGAGATCGTGGTCCGCATCACGTCGAAGCCCGGCGAGACGTTCGTCGATCGGATGATCGCGCTCGTCGAGGGGGCGAGCCGGCAACGCACCCCGAACGAGATCGCCCTGAACATCCTCCTCGCGAGCCTGTCGATCGTGTTCGTCGTGGTGGTCCTCGCGCTGAACCCGATCGCCTCGTACGCCGCGTCGCCGGTGAGCATCCCGGTCCTCATCGCCCTGCTCGTCTGCCTGATCCCGACCACGATCGGCGCGCTCCTGTCCGCCATCGGCATCGCGGGCATGGACCGGCTCGTGCAGCGCAACGTGCTGGCGATGTCGGGGCGTGCGGTCGAGGCCGCCGGCGACGTGACCACGCTGCTCCTCGACAAGACCGGCACCATCACCCACGGCAACCGTCGCGCCCACGCGGTGCTGCCGCTCACCGGGGTGGACGCGGACGAGCTGCTGCGCACCGCCGCCCTCTCCTCCCTCGCCGATCCGACACCGGAGGGCGCCTCGATCGTCGAGCTCGCCGCCGCCCGCGGGACCCAGGTGACCGCTCCGACGGACGCCGTGGTCGTCCCGTTCACCGCTCAGACCCGCATGAGCGGGCTCGACCTCGCCGACGGCACGCAGATCCGCAAGGGCGCCGCCTCCGCCGTGGCGGCGTGGCTCGGGCAGGCCGCGGGCGAGGAGCTCACGACCCTCACCGACGACGTCGCCTCGAGCGGCGGGACGCCCCTCGTCGTGGCGGTGCAGCGTCCTTCGACCGGCTCCGGCCCTTCGACGGACTCAGGGACCGAGTCCGTCGAAGCGCGGATCCTCGGGGTCGTGCACCTCAAGGACATCGTCAAGGACGGCCTGCGGGAACGGTTCGACGAGCTGCGCAGCATGGGCATCCGCACGGTCATGATCACCGGCGACAACCCCCTCACCGCGAAGGCCATCGCGGCTGAGGCCGGCGTCGACGACTATCTCGCCGAGGCCACACCGGAGGACAAGCTCGACCTCATCCGCCGTGAGCAGCAGGGCGGGCGACTCGTCGCGATGACAGGGGACGGCACCAACGACGCCCCCGCACTCGCTCAAGCCGACGTCGGCGTGGCGATGAACACGGGCACGTCGGCGGCGAAGGAGGCCGGCAACATGGTCGACCTCGACTCCGACCCGACGAAGCTCATCGACATCGTGCGTATCGGCAAGCAGCTGCTCATCACGCGAGGAGCGCTGACGACGTTCTCGCTCGCGAACGACATCGCGAAGTACTTCGCCATCATCCCGGCGATGTTCATGGGCGTGTTCCCCGGGCTCGCGGCGCTGAACATCATGCAGCTGCACTCGCCGGCCTCGGCCGTGACCAGCGCGATCATCTTCAACGCGATCGTGATCGTGTTCCTCATCCCGCTCGCGCTCCGCGGTGTGCGCTACCGGCCGGCCAGCGCCTCGCAGATCCTGCAGCGGAACCTGCTCGTCTACGGCCTCGGCGGGGTGATCGCCCCGTTCGTCGGCATCAAGCTCATCGACCTCCTCGTCAGCCTCCTCCCCGGCTTCTGACCGGGCCCGAAAGGAACGCCATGTCGTCCACCACCCGCACCACCGTGCGCACCGCGGGTGTCGCCGTCCGCGCGATGCTCGTCCTCACCCTCGTCCTCGGCGTCGGCTACACGCTGCTCGTCACCGGCATCGGCCAGCTCCTCCTCCCGGCGCAGGCGAACGGCTCGATGCTCTCCGGCGACCGCGGCAGCGCGCTCATCGGCCAGTCCTTCACCGACGCCGACGGCGAGGCGCTCGCGGAGTACTTCCAGTCCCGCCCGTCTGCGGCCGGCGACGGGTACGACGGAGCGGCGTCGAGCGGCAGCAACCTCGGGCCGGAGAACCCCGAGCTCGTCGCCGCCATCGCCGAGCGGAAGGCCGAGATCGCCGCCAGGGAAGGCGTCGATCCGTCCGCGGTGCCCGCGGATGCCGTCACCGCGTCCGGCTCCGGCCTCGACCCGCACATCAGCGTCGCGTACGCCGTGCTCCAGGTGCCGCGGGTGGCTGCCGCCCGCGGCCTGCCCGAGGACGACGTCCTGGCCCTCGTGGAGTCTAGGATTCAAGGGCGGGACCTGGGGTTCCTCGGCGAGGAGCGCATCAACGTCGTGGAGCTGAATCTCGCACTCGACGACCGGGAGGGTGCATGAGCGCAGAGCGGACGCCGCGCACCGCGACGGACCGGAACCGCCGCGGTCGGCTGCGCGTCCTCCTCGGCGCTGCGCCGGGCGTCGGGAAGACCTTCGAGATGCTCGCCGAGGGCCGCAGACTCCGCGAGGAGGGCCGCGACGTGGTCATCGCGATCGTCGAGACCCACGGCCGCGCGGCCACCGCGGCGCTGACCACCGGGCTGCCGGAGGTGCCACGACGGGAGGACGCACACCGCGGGGTGACCCTCACGGAGCTGGATCTCGACGCGGTGCTCGCCCTCGGCCCGGAGATCGCGTTGGTCGACGAGTTCGCGCACACGAACGCCCCCGGGTCCCGGAATCCCAAGCGCTGGCAAGACGTCGAGGAGCTGCTGGACGCGGGAATCGACGTCGTCACCACGGTGAACGTGCAGCACATCGAGTCGCTGAACGCGGTCGTGGAGAAGATCACCGGGATCGCCCAACGGGAGACCATCCCGGATGCCGTGGTCCGCGCCGCCGACGAGATCGAGGTCGTCGACCTCGCCCCGCAGACCCTTCGCGACCGGCTCGCCGCCGGTCTCGTCTACCCCGCGGAGCGCATCGACGCCGCCCTGTCACACTACTTCCGGCTCGGCAACCTCACCGCCCTGCGGGAGCTCGCGTTGCTGTGGCTCGCGGACGAGGTGGACAGCGCCCTCCGCAGCTACCGCGCCGAGCAGGGCATCGCCGGGGCCTGGCAGGCGCGCGAGCGGGTGGTGGTCGCCCTCACCGGCGGCCCGGAGGGCGAGACGCTGCTCCGCCGAGGGGCCAGGATCGCGGCGCGCTCCGCCGGCGGCGAGCTGCTCGCGGTGCACGTCACCGCGCAGGACGGGCTGCGCGGTGAGGCCCCCGGCGCGCTCGCCGCGCAGCGCTCCCTCGTCGAGTCGCTCGGCGGGACGTACCATCAGGTCGTCGGCGACGACATCCCCGCGACGCTCGTGGAGTTCGCGCAGGGCGCCGACGCCACCCAGCTCGTGATCGGCGTGAGCCGCCGGAGCCGTCTCGCCGCCGCGCTCACCGGGCCGGGGATCGGCGCCGAGGTCATCCGCCGATCGGGCGACATCGACGTACACATCGTCACCCACGCCGCGGCCGGCGGCCGGCTCGCGCTCCCCCGCGTCACCGGCGGGGCGCTGGGCTGGCGACGACAGGCACTCGGCTTCGGCGTGGCCCTCGTGTTCGGCCCACTGCTCTCCTGGCTGATGTTCGCGTTCCGGAGCCCGGAGTCGATCACGGCGGAGGTGCTCGCCTATCAGCTCCTCGTGGTGGTCGTCGCCCTGATCGGCGGCATCCGGCCCGCCGTGTTCGCCGCCGTCCTGTCAGGGATCACCCTCGACTTCCTCTTCGTCGCCCCGCAGTTCACGATCACGATCGCGCATCCGCTGCACGTGCTCGCCCTCACCCTCTACGTCATCATCGCGATCCTCGTGAGCATCATCGTCGACCAGGCCGCCCGCCGCGCCAGGACCGCGCAGCGAGCGACCGCCGAGGCCGAGTTGCTCGCCGCGGTCGCGGGCAACGTGCTCCGCGGCGACAACGCCGTACTCGCCCTCGTCAGTCGCACGCGCGAGGCGTTCGGGCTGAGCGGCGTGCGGCTGCTCACCCCGTCCGGAGACGTACTGGCGAGCGACGGCGAGCCGGTGCCGGACGGACGCGCCACGACCATCCCGGTGGGAGCGACGACCGGCGGCGGGCCCCGCGCGCTGCTGGAGCTCAACGGCGAGCCGATCGCCGGTCCCGAGAGACGACTGCTGGATGCGATCGTCGCCCAGCTCGCGGCGGCCATCGAGCACACCGACCTGCGGGCGACGGCGCGCGAGGCCGAGGCCCTCGCCGAGACCGACCAGGTACGCAGCGCCCTGCTCTCGGCCGTCAGCCACGACCTGCGGCGGCCGCTGGCCTCGGCGGTCGCGGCGATCGGCGGGCTTCGCGGCGCGCACGGCCTGTCGGCCACGGACCGCGCCGAGCTGCTGGAGACGGCGGACGAGAGCCTGGCCACCCTGTCGACTCTGGTCACCGACCTGCTCGACGTGAGCCGCGTCGAAGCGGGAGTCCTCGCCGTCTCGGCTTCGCGCATCGATGCGGCCGGCCCCGTGCTCGCCGCGGTGGACGAGCTCGCCCTCGGCCCGTCGGACGTCGAGCTCGCGCTCGACCCCGACCTCCCGCCGCTGTACGCCGACCCCGTGCTGTTGCAGCGGGTCCTCGTGAACGTGCTCGCCAACGCGCACCGGCACGCCCCGGCCGGGAGCCGCGTCCTCGTGTCGAGCAGCCGCCTGGGCGACCGCGCGGAGATCCGGATCATCGACCGTGGCGAGGGCATCGCCCCGGAGCGGCGCGACCGCATCTTCCAGCCCTTCCAGCGGTTCGGCGACACCGACAACACGACCGGACTGGGACTCGGGCTCGCCCTGTCGCGCGGTTTCACGGAGGGCATGGGCGGTAGCCTGACTCCGGAGGACACCCCAGGGGGTGGCCTCACCATGGTCATCTCCCTGCCGCTCGCCGCAGGGACTTCCGACACGGAGGGGATGGAGTGAAGCTCCTCATCGCCGACGACGACCCCCAGATGGTGCGGGCGCTGCGGATCACGCTCGCCGCACATGGCTACGAGGTCGTCGTGGCCGCCGACGGTGCCGCCGCGATCGCCGCCGCCGCGCAGAGCCATCCCGACCTCATCATGCTCGACCTCGGCATGCCGCGGCTCGAGGGCATCGAGGTGATCCAGGCCCTCCGCGGCTGGACGAGCGTGCCGATCATCGTCGTGTCCGGTCGCACGGGGTCGGCGGACAAGGTCGAGGCGCTGGACGCGGGCGCCGACGACTTCGTCACGAAGCCCTTCCAGGTGGACGAGTTGCTGGCCCGGCTCCGAGCGCTCTCCCGACGCGCGGTCGTGGCGAACGGGGAGTCGGTCGTCGGGTTCGGCGACGTCGTGGTGGATCTCGCGACGAAGACCGTGACCCGCGCGGGAAGCCGAGTGCACCTGACCCCGACCGAGTGGCGGATGCTGGAGCACCTCGCCCGGCACCCCGGCGCCCTGGTCACCCGGCAAGATCTCCTCAAGGAGATCTGGGGCAGTGCGCAGGTGTCCGACTCCGGCTACCTGCGGCTGTACATGTCCCAGCTCCGGAAGAAGCTCGAACAGGAGCCTTCTGCGCCCGTCCACCTGCTGACCGAGTCGGGCATGGGCTACCGGCTCGTCGTCTAGCGACCGAGCGGCGCGCGGTCGTGCGAGCCGGCGGAGCGCCGCCGACGGAGCATGGCCACGATGCCGGCGACGACCAGCAGAACGGCGACGATGACCGCGGTGACGGCGGTGGGCGCGCTCTCCGGCTCTCCGGTGAGGCGACCGACCGCGAGCCAGCTCAGGCCCCAGGCCGTCGCCAGCGCGGGCGCGAGGCGTCCGGTGAACCAGGCGGATGCGGCGCCGATCACCAGGACGACGACGAGGACCCCCACGGCCCAGACTTCGGGGGCGTCCGCCCCGATCTCCGGAACCGTCTGGGTGAGCCACGCCGCGATGTTCGCGACCGTCGCGATCGTGACCCAGCCCAGGTGCAGGCCGTTCGCGCCGTCCGTGAGGAGGCGATCGGCGAGGGTGCGGGCGGGGAAGCGACCGAGGAGCACGATGATCCGGGCGAGCGCGGCGAGCAGGAGTGCGATGACGAGCACGGTGAGCCACAGGGTCAGGTAGCGTGCGGTGACGAGCCAGAGGCCGTTGAGGATCATCGAGAGCGCGATCCAGCCGCCGACCGCCTGCTGACGCTCGTCCTGACGCTGCGCGGGGAGAGCCTGCCACACGGTGTAGGCCAGCAATCCCGCATAGATGAGCGACCAGATCGAGAACGCCGGTCCCGCGGGGGCGAGGTACGAGCCCTGGGCCGAGAGCGCACCGTTCTGCAGCTCGTCGACGGAGTCACCGCCGAATGCTCCGGCGCCGATGGCCGCGGCGATCAGCATGAACACGGCGGCAGCGATCACGAGGCTCTGTCGGGCGACGCCCTTCGTCGAGGTCTCCATGCCCGCACCCTACGCGCGACGGGAGCGGAAGGCAGTGGCCTTGACAGGTCGGGACGGCTTCGCTAACCAGGTTAGCGAGTGTGACCACAGGCCTCAGGCGGGGGCGAGGGCGGCGTCGATCAGCACTTCCGCGGCACGGCGCGCATGCACGGCGGCGTCCGGGTCAGCGCCGATCGCGGCGGTGCTCTGCGCCCCTTCCGCCAGGAGCGAGAGCTGAGCCGCCAGACCCACCGGGGCACCGGTCGCGGCGACGAGCCCCGCCATGTACGCCTGGAACGAGGCCTTGTGCGTGCGGACGATGTCCGCGACCTCCGGGCTCGTGCCCCCGAGCTCGCCGAACGCGTTGATGAACGCGCAGCCCCGGAAGCCGTCGCTGCAGAACCAGTCCTCCAGGTAGCCGTAGACGGCGAGGAGGCGGGAGCGCGGGTCGTCGCCGCTCCGCGCCACGGCGGCTGTGAGCCCCTGCTCCCACTCGGCGTGCTTCCGCAGGAGCACCGCCGCGACGATGTCGGTCTTCGCGGGGAACAGCGAGTACAGGCGCCGCAGCGACACCCCGGCGGCGGAGCGCAGCTCGTCCATGCCGACCGCCGCGTAGCCCTTGCGGTAGTACAGGTCCTCCGCGGCGGAGAGGATGCGTTCGCGCGCCTCGTCTTCGGTCATACCGAAGAGTTTACTTGACGTGAGAACGAACGTTCTCTAGATTGATGACATCAGGCGAGAACGATCGTTCTCACCGGCATCGAAAGGAACAGGATCATGGGTTACATCACTGTCGGCACCGAGAACACCAGCCCGATCGAGCTGTACTACGAAGACCAGGGCAGCGGCCAGCCCGTCGTCCTCATCCACGGCTACCCGCTCAACGGCCACAGCTGGGAGCGCCAGACGCGCGAACTCCTCGCCCAGGGCTACCGCGTCATCACGTACGACCGGCGCGGATTCGGCCAGTCCTCCAAGGTCGGCTCCGGCTACGACTACGACACCTTCGCGGCCGACCTCAACACGGTGCTCGAGACCCTCGACCTCCGCGACGTCGTGCTCGTCGGCTTCTCGATGGGCACCGGCGAGCTGGCCCGCTACGTCGGTCGCTACGGCCACGAGCGGGTCGCGAAGCTCGCCTTCCTCGCGTCGCTGGAGCCGTTCCTCGTGCAGCGTGACGACAATCCCGAGGGCGTGCCGCAGGAGGTCTTCGACGGGATCGAGGCCGCCGCCAAGGACGACCGGTACTCCTGGTTCACCCAGTTCTACCAGGACTTCTACAACCTCGACGAGAACCTCGGCACGCGCATCAGCCAGCAGGTCGTCGACGCCAACTGGAACCTCTCGGTCACCAGCGCTCCGGTCGCCGCCTACGCCGTGGTCCCCAGCTGGATCGAGGACTTCCGCGACGACGTGAAGGCCGTGGCCGCCGCCGCCAAGCCCACCCTGATCCTGCACGGCACCAAGGACAACATCCTGCCGATCGACGCGACCGCGCGCCGCTTCCACCAGGCCGTGCCCGAGGCCGAGTACGTCGAGGTCGAGGGGGCCCCGCACGGCCTCCTCTGGACTCACGCCGACGAGGTCAACGCCGCGCTGACACAGTTCCTGGCCCGGTAACCCCGTTCGAATCGCCGGAATGGCCCCATTTCCCCCGGGGAATGGGGCCATTTGCGCGATTCGAGGCAGGTCAGCGGGAGCGCCAGAGCAGCCAGACGAAGTACGGGGCGCCGATCAGCGCGACCACGAGGCCCGCCGGAAGCTGCGCGGGGGCGATGACCGTCCGGCCGATCGTGTCCGCGACACCGACGAGCAGCCCCCCGAGGAGCACCGCCGTCGGGATCACCCGCGAGTGCCGCGCCCCCACGAGCGCCCGCGCGGCGTGCGGCGCCACCAGCCCCACGAAACCGATGACCCCGATCGCGGTCACGCTCAGCGCCGCGAGGACGGCCGCGACCAGCAGCAGCGTCAGCCGAGCGGGCTCCAAGCGGATGCCGACCAGCCGCGGCGTGTCCTCGTCGAGCGACATCACGTCGAGCTCCCGGCGGCTCAGAACCACGAACGGCACCGCGATCGCGAGGACGATCGCGAGCGGGACGATTTGCTCCCACACCCGCCCATAGGTCGTGCCGGACAGCCAGGTGTAGATCCTGGGGGTGTCCCACGGGTTCGACCGCAGCAGGAAGAAGGTCGTGAGCGAGACCGTGAAGTACGAGACCCCGATGCCGATCAGCAGGAACCGGTCCGCGTTCAGCCCTCCGCGCCACGACAGCAGGTAGACGAGCGCGAACGCCAGCAGCGAGCCGGCGACGGCCCCCACGATCATCCCGCCGACCGACGACGTGACACTCGTGATCACCAGCACGGCGCCGAGACCACCGCCGCCCGTGACGCCGAGGATGCTCGGATCGGCCAGCGGGTTGCGGCTCACGCCCTGGATGATGCTGCCGGAGAGGGCGAGCGCCGAGCCCGCGACCACGGCAGCCACGATCCGCGGCGCCCGCTCGTCGAGAGCGAAGGCGATGGGCGCGGGGGCCTCCCCCTGCAGCCACAGCGCGATGTCGCCGGTGAGCAGCCAGGTGTGCCCGGCGAGCAGCCCGAGGAGCAGGACCGAGACGACCCCGGCCGCGACCACGGCGATCGTGATGCGGAAGCGCAGGCGGCTGCGCACCCCGAAGCGCACGCGAGGCGGCTCGCGCGTCGGTCCGGCGTCGCGCAGGCGTCGGGCCATCAGCACCAGCACGATGGCACCGAGCAGCGTGGTGGCGACGCCCGTCGGGATGAGGATCGCGGCCTCGGCGCCGATGAGGGCGCGCAGCAGGGCGTCGGCGAGGATCACGACGATCGCGCCCAGCAGCCCGGACGCGGGGACCAGCAGCAGGTGCCGGTTGAGGCCCGGCACCACGCGCGCCAGCAGCCGCGCGAGAACGGGCGCGCACAGACCGACGAAGCCCATCGGCCCCGCGAGCGTCACCGCGACCGCCGTGAGCACCACGGCGAGCACGATGCCGATCGCGCGTGTCGAGCGGATCGGCACCCCCAGCGACGACGCGGTGTCGTCGCCGAGCGCCAGGATGTCCAGGCGCCGTCCGAGCAGCAGGGCCAGTCCGGTGACGACGAGCACGACCGGCGCCGCCTGAAGGAACGCGGTCAACCCGAGCTGAGACAGGCTTCCGCTCCCCCACGCGAGCAGCCCCTTGGTCTCCTCGTCGAACAGGATGAGCAGGGTCGAGGTCGCGGCCTGGAACGCGAGCGCCAGCGCGGTGCCGGCGAGGATGAGGCGTGTCGTGGACGACCCCGCCCCGCCGGCGATCCCGAGCACGATGCCCGCCGCGACGATGCCTCCCGCGAACGCCACCGCACCCGAAGCCCAGACCGGCACGGCGATCCCGAACGCGGCGAGCGCCGTGACGGCGAGGTAGGCCCCGGCGGTGACGCCCAGCGTGTCCGGCGAGGCGAGGGCGTTGCGGGCGAGGGACTGCAGCAGGATTCCGGCGACCCCGAGCGCGACCCCCACCGCGACCCCCGCGGCGAGCCGCGGGACGCGCGAGCCCCAGAGGACGTCGGCGTCGGCGAACACGGCGCCGCTCGTCCCCTGGGTGAGATGCCAGCCGGCGACCGCGAGCAGGACCGCGGCGAGGGCGATGAGCACGCCCAGCCCCGTCCAGGCCGCACGCGGTCCGCGACCCTCCGCCTCGACGGGTACGACGGACGTCGGGGCGCCGGACTGCGGCGCCGCCGTCGTGTCGTCGAGGCGAAGGGTCTCCGTCACTTCGAGAGCACCTCGACGTAGCCGTCGACGATCTGCTCGGTCGAGCGCGGGCCGCCGAAGGTCCAGATACCGGCCGGGAACGCGGTCAGGCGGTCGTCCGCCACCGCGGGGAGCGAGGTCCAGGCGGGGTTGTCCGCGAGGGCGTCGACGAAGCTCTCGGACTCCGGGTCCTCGGTACCGGTGTAGAAGAGGTTGGCGTCGCCCACCGTGGTCATGCCCTCGACGTCGGTCTGGCCGAGACCGTACACGGGGTCGACCTCGCCGGTCCAGGCGTTCGTCAGCCCGAGCTCCTCGCCCACCTCGCCGACGAGCGAGCCCTGCCCGAACGGACGCAGTGCCACGTTGCCGCCGTCGACCCAGCCGTCGAAGAACACGAAGTCGGTGGTGGCGAGGTCGAGGTCCGCGAGCTCGGCCTTCGCGGCGTCCAGGTGCTCCTGGAACTCCTCCGCGACGACCTCGGCCCGCTCCTCCCGACCCGTGACCTGGGCGATGAGGTCGAACGTGTTCAGCATCTTGGCGATGGGATCCTTCGCGTCGGCGCCGACCGTCGCGAGCACCGGCACGTCGTAGGCCTCGAGCTGCGCGACGATGGGATCGTCCGCGGCACTGACCTCGACGATCACGAGGTCGGGATCCGTGCCGAACAACGTCTCCAGGTTCGGCTCCTGGCGGGTCCCCACGTCGACGACGTCCTCCGGCAGCTCCTCGGCCGTGACCCAGGTGCTGTACCCCTCGGCGTCGGCCACCGCGACCGGTGTCACGCACAGCGAGAGCGCATCCTCGATCTGCTGCCACTCGAGTACCGCGATGCGCTCGGCCGGCTTGTCGAGCTCGACCGTGCGACCGAGGTCGTCGGTGACGGAGACCGCCCCGGTCGAGGTGCTCGTGGTGTCGTCCGTGCAGCCCGCGCTCGTCGAGGTCGGGGCGCCGGACCCCTCAGCGGACGGCGTCTGCGTGGTGCCGCAGCCGGCGAGCGCGAGGGTGAGGGCGCCGCCGAGGGCGAGCACAGCGAGGGGGGTCTTCTTCATCGGTGGTTCCTTCGGGGTGAGGGGGTCAGGATGCGGAGCGAGCGCGGTGACGGCCGTGGTGGCGGCCGTGGGGACGGACCCGGACCAGGCCGGTCTCCGCGTCGAGGGCGGTGTCGATGCGCAGGCCGTACACGTGCGACAGGTTCTCGCCGGTGAGCACCGTCTCCGGCGTCCCGGCCGCGTGCACGCGCCCGCGGTGCATCAGCACGACGTCGTCGGCGACCGAGGCGGCGTGGTCGAGGTCGTGCAGGACGACCCCGAGCGCGGTGGAGTGGTCGTCCGCGAGCTCGCGGACGAGGTCGAGGGTCTCGACCTGATAACGCAGGTCGAGGTGATTCGTCGGCTCGTCCAGCAGCAGCACCTCGGTGTCCTGCGCGAGGGCCGTCGCCAGCCACACGCGCTGCAGCTCCCCGCCGGAGAGCTGGTCGACGGGGCGTCCTGCCATGGCGGAGAGTCCGGTGAGGGCGAGGGCGCGCGACACGGCGGCACGGTCGGCGTCACTCACGCCGGAGAAGCGTCCGCGGTGCGGGTGCCGTCCGTACGCGACCACGTCGGCGACCTCGATCCCGGACGGATGCGGTCGGGACTGCGACAGCATGGCGACGATCTTCGCGAACTCCTTGGCGGAGAGAGCGGCGACGTCTCGCGGTTCGTCCCCGCCGACGCGCACGGTTCCCCCGTCGATGCGGTGCAGCCGCGCGAGGGCACGGAGGACGGTGGACTTGCCGCTGCCGTTCGGGCCGATCAGTGCGGTGACCCGGCCCGGGGCGAGGCGCAGCGAGACATCGTGCACGACGCGGGTGCGTCCGTAGCCGAGGGCGAGGGACTCGCCCTCCAGTGCGTGGCGTCCGTCGGTGTCGGTCATCTCAGCCTCGCATCGCGACGCCGCGGCGCCAGTAGCCCATGAACGCGACCTGCGCGCGGTCGATCCCGAGGTCCTTCACGAGGTGCCGCCGGAGCGTGGTCACGACGCCGCTTTCGCCCGCGATCCAGAAGTAGCGGCCGGCGGCGTCGTCGGACGCGATCTCCTCCCCCAGGCTCGAGTACTCGGGCGTCTCCCAGAGCAGGTCTTCGCCCTCGATGTCGGTGACGCGGATCTCGTCCCCGGCGTCGTCGTCGCCCAGGTGCTCGAGCACCGCCGGGATGAGGCGGAGCCCGTGCGGCTCTCCGGCATCGCGCGGCAGCCAGTGCACGTCCACCCCGGCCGGCACGTCGATGGCGAGCACGTCGGCGGGCGACGGCACCTCGATGAACGCCGTGCCGCGGAGGTCGCGCGGGGCGTCCTCCAGGATGCGGGCGATGGCCGGGGCCGCCGTCTCATCCCCGACGAGGATCACCGAGGTGGCCGCCCCCGGCGCGTACTCCGCCCCGCCGTGTGCGACGACGCCCCGCCGCGGACCGACCAGCCACAGCTCTTGTCCCGCCGCCGCGGTGCTCGCCCAGCGCGATGCCGGACCGGTGAGGCCGGGCTCCAGATGCAGCACGAAGTCGATGTCGACCTCGGTGCTGCCGTCGTCGGCGACTCGCAAATCCCGGACGGAGTAGGTGCGCATCGAACCGCGCTCCTCCTCCGGGACGGCGAGGTACGAGCCCCACCAGTCGTGCGTCGAGCGGTCGATCTCCGCGAGCACGCCGGACGCCGGCGGGAAGACGAGCTTGACGCGGCTGTCGTACACGGCGCCGGGCGTCCCCAGCTCGCCCAGCTCCTCGCCGCCGAGGGTCACGCGCACGAACGACGGGGAGACGCGGTCGACGGCCCGCACCTCCGCGCGGGTGAGGATGTAGGTGGGGCGCTCGGTCGTGGTGGACTCAGCGGACATGATGCCTTCCGATGGGGGTGACCATCGGCTTGCCGGAGACCGGGTCGATGGTGATCTGGTTGGGGAGGCCGAAGACCTCCTGCACGAGCTCGGCGGTGACGACGTCCTGGGGGGCGCCGATCGCGTGCACGCGGCCGTCCTTCATGGCGACGAGTTCGTCCGCGTAGCGCGCGGCGAGGTTGAGGTCGTGCAGCACCATGACGATCGTGGTGCCGCGGGCGACGCTCAGGTCGGTGAGCAGGTCGAGCACCTCGACCTGGTGGGCGACGTCGAGGAAGGTCGTGGGTTCGTCCAGCAGCAGGATGTCGGTCTCCTGGGCGAGGGCCATGGCGATCCAGACGCGCTGCCGCTGCCCGCCGGAGAGTTCGTCGACGCTGCGGTCGGCGAGGTCGCTGATGCCGGTGGCGTCCAGCGCGTCGGCGACGACCTCGTAGTCGTGCGCGCTCCATCGCGACAGCGCGCGCTGGTGGGGGTGACGGCCGCGGCCGACGAGGTCGGCGACGGCGATGCCCTCGGGAGCCACGGGTGACTGCGGCAGCAGACCGAGGACGCGCGCGACCTCCTTCGTCGGACGGGCGTGGATGGACTTCCCGTCGAGGACGACCTCGCCGTCCACCGGGGACAGCAGGCGGGCGAGGGAGCGCAGCAGCGTGGACTTGCCGCAGCCGTTCGCCCCGACGATGGTCGTGATCTTCCCGGGGGCGAGCTGCAGGTCGAGGCCCTCGACCACGGTGCGGTCGCCGTAGGAGAGGGTGACCCCCTCGGCGGACAGGCGGTGGGCGGCGGTCACAGGGAGCCTCCGGTGCGGTTCGTGCGGATGAGCAGGTAGATGAGGTACGGCGCGCCGACGACGCCGGTGACGACGCCGACCGGGTAGCGCGCACCGAGGGCGAACTGAGCGATGAGGTCGCCGCCGAGCACGAGGACGGCGCCGACGAGGCCGCTGGGCAGCAGCAGCGTGGCTCCGGGGCCGGTGAGTCGCGCGGCGATGGGGCCGGCCATGAAGGCGACGAACGCGATCGGTCCGGTGGCGGCGGTCGCGAAGGCGAGGAGCGCCACGGCCCCGAGGATGAAGATCAGACGCGTGGCCGTGACCCGCACGCCGAGGCCCGCGGCGGAGTCGTCACCGAGCTGCAGCGTCCCCAGCGCCCGGCCCTGCGACAGCAGGAGCGGCACGAGGATCGCGGCGGCGATCGCCATCGGCAGCACGCGCTCCCACGACGCGTTGTTGAGGCTGCCGGTGAGCCACTGCATCGCGGTCTGGATGTCCCAGTTCGCGGCTCGGGAGAGCAGATAGGAGATGACGCTCTGCAGCATCGCGGCGACGCCGATCCCGATGAGGATCAGGCGGGTGCCGGCGAATCCGCCCTTGATGGCGAGGAGGTAGATCGCCAGTGCCGTCACGAGGGCGCCGACGAGCGCGAGCAGCGAGACCGCGGGGCCGTTGAGCGAGAGGACGACGATCCCGAAGACCGCAGCGGCTCCGGCGCCGTTCGAGATACCGATGATGTCGGGCGAGGCGAGGGGATTGCGCAGCATGGTCTGGAAGGTGACCCCCGCCATGCCGAAGGCGAGACCGCTGAGGACCGCGAGGACCGCGCGGGGCAGGCGCAGGTCGCCGACCGTGAACGAGGCGCCGGGCACGGTCTCCCCCCACACCACGCGGATCACCTCGTCCAGGGGGTAGAACGTGTTGCCGACCATGAGCGCGACGACGAACAGCACGAGGACGACGGCCGCGAGGGCGACGGTGACCACCGCATGACGGCGATGGCGTGCCCGACGCCCGGCGATGACGCGCGCGGTGCGGGCGGCGGCGGACTCGTCGACGCGGACGAGGGTGTGCTCTGTCGTGCTCACAGCTCCCGCACCTTCTGTCGGCGGACGATCCAGATGAAGAACGGCGCCCCGATGATCGCGGTGATGATGCCCACCTGGATCTCCTCCGACGACGGCGAGATCACGCGCCCGACGATGTCGCTGGCGGTGAGCAGCGCGGCGCCGGCCAGGGCCGAGAACGGCAGCAGCCACCGGTGGTCGGTTCCCACGAGCAGCCGGCACATGTGGGGGACGATCAGCCCGACGAATCCGATCGGCCCGGCGATCGCCGTCGCCGCGCCGGTCAGGATCACGGCGCCGAGCGCGGACAGCATCCGGGTCCGGAGCACGTGCTCACCGAGCCCCGTGGCCATGTCGTCGCCGAGCGCGAGGGAGTTCATACCCCGCGCGCACACGAAGCAGATGAGGGCACCGGCCGCGAGGACGGGAGCCGTGAGCGCGATGCGCGGCCACTCCGCCCCGCCGACGCCGCCGATCTGCCACGACTGGAACGTCTGCAGCAGGTCGACCCGCGGCAGCATGACGGCGCTGATGAGCGAGGCGAACGCGGCGGAGGTCGCCGCCCCCGCGAGGGCCAGCTTGAGCGGCGTGGCCCCGCCACGGCCGAGCGATCCGACCGTGTAGACGAACACGGCGGCCGCCGCGGCCCCGGCGATCGCGAAGGCCATCTGCCCGTAGGGGTTACTCAGGCCGAAGAACGCGATTCCGAGCACGACCGCGAAGGAGGCGCCGTTCGAGACGCCCAGGATGCCGGGGTCGCCGACGGGGTTCCTGGTGACGGCCTGCATGGTGGCTCCGGCCAGCGCCAGCGCCGCCCCCACGAGGAGCGCGAGCACCGTGCGAGGGATGCGCTTGACGACCGCGGCCTGCTCGATCGTGTCCGACTGGCCGGAGAGCGCCGCGACGATGTCGTCGATCGTGACGGCCCGCACCCCGAACGAGACCGAGAGCACGACGAGCACCAGGACCACCCCGAGGCCGGCGAGCAGCCAGAGGGTGCGCACCAGCGCCGGGCGCCGCAGGGTGGCGGCGTCCGGAACGAGGGCGGGTGCTGAGATCACGACGACTCTCCGCTGGGGGGCGGATGCGGGGGTTACTTCGCGAGCGGGGCGGCGAGGATGGCCAGGTAGTCGTCGAGACCCCACGGGATCGACAGCGCCGACGGGTTCGCGGATGCGGCGATGGGCGTGGCATCGGGCAGGATCGCGACGCGGCCCTCCGCGATGGCGGGGATCTTCGACAGCAGCGGGTCGGCCTGCAGCGTGGCGAGGGTGGAGTCGTCGCCATAGGTGACGAGCACGTCGACGTCGTCGAACTTCTGCGCCTCCTCGGCGCTCACCTCGAGGTAGAACTGATCGCTGTCCTTGTTCTCCTCCACGATCGCGGGGAGCGGCAGGCCCAGGCCGTGCAGGTAGCCGGGGCGCGTGTCGGCCGCGGTGTAGTACCCGATCTGGCTCAGGTCGCTCAGGTCGAAGTACGCGAAGAGCACCTTCTTGTCCTTCAGGGCGCTGTTCTTCTCCAGAGCGGCGTCGGCATCGGTGTGCAGGTCCTCGATCAGGGCCTCGCCCTCGTCCTCGAGCCCCAGGGCCTTCGCGTTCATCTCCACCATGTCGTCCACGGACGTTCCCCACGCGACGCCGGGGTAGGCGACGACCGGGGCGATCTTGGAGAGCGTGTCGTACTCCTCCTGCGTGAGGCCGGAGTAGGCGGCGAGGATGACATCGGGCTCGGTGTCGGCCACAGCCTCGTAGTCGATGCCGTCGGTCTCGTCGAAGAGCACCGGGGTCTCGCCGCCGAGCTCGTCGAGCTTCTCCTCGACCCAGGGCAGGATGCCGTTGCCGTCGTCGTCTCCCCACGTCGCCTTGCTCATGCCGACCGGCACGATGCCGAGGGCGAGGGGCACCTCGTGGTTCGCCCAGGCGACCGTGGCCACACGCTCGGGCTTCTCGTCGATGGTCGTCTCGCCGTAGGCGTGCTCGATGGTGACGGGGAACGCGTCGTCGGAGGCCGGGTTGCCTCCGGCAGTCGCGGTCGACTCCGGCGCGGAGGACGAACAGGCGGACAGCGTCACGGCGAGCGCGGCGGCCGCGCCGAGGGCGAGGAGTCGAGAGGTGCGCACAGGCGTTCCCTTCGGGATGGGACGGGGGTGTGTCGACGCGAAGGCGTCTGGCCTTTGGTAAGCCTGGCCTAATCTAACACGGAGGTAAGGGCAACCTCACTCCCGTTTCGCAGCACTGCGGTCCCGGCATGCGAAAAGCCGGCCGGATCCGTACGGATCCGGCCGGCTTCAGGAAGTCAGCGCACGCTCAGAGAGCGCGGATGTTCGCCGCCTGCATGCCCTTGGGGCCACGCTCAGCGTCGAATTCGACCTTCTGGTTCTCGCGGAGCTCCTTGAAACCGGAGCCGGCGATCGCCGAGTAGTGGGCGAAGAGGTCTTCGGTGCCGTCATCAGGAGCGATGAAACCGAAACCCTTCTCCGCGTTGAACCATTTCACAGTGCCCGTGGCCATGTGTTTTCTACTTTCTGTTGAACCGGCCGCTCGCGCGACCTGCACCACGTCGGGTGATCCGACACGCGTGCTCGGTCACGCTATCACGGCGGCCTGACGGGACGCCCCGTCATCAGCCGCGCGATGGGCGAGCGCGGCCTCCGTCCGCGTGCTCACACCGAGTTTCCGCAGCACCGCCGACACGTGCACGCTGACCGTCTTCACGCTGATGAACAGGCGCTCCCCGATCTGCCGGTTGCTCAGCCCCTCGGCGATGAGGGCGAGCACCTGTTGCTCCCTGGCCGTCAGCTGCTCCGTCTCCGCGCGTTCCCGGGGAGCGGACGGTCGCAGCCCTGCCGCATCGCCGAACCGTGCGAGCGCCCGCTGCAGCGGGACGTGACCGAGGCCGTCCGCGATCGCGGTGGCCGTGGCCAGGACGTCCGCCGCCTCGGCGCGCTCTCCGCTCGCCACGTGGAGGCGGGCCCGCTCGAGACGGAGCACGACCCGGAAGGTCACCGGCACGTCGCCCCCGTCGGCACGGAGCAGCGCCTCGTCGACCGCCGCGGCGCTCGGGTCGAGGAGCGCGTCGAGCACCGCCGACCACGCGTCGTGCTGCAGCTCGTGGGGCTGGACGGCCCAGGCCGCCCGGATCGCCACGACCGCGGTATCGACGGGCGATCCTTCCGCCCGCAGTTCGGACACGAAGGCCCCCGCCTCCAGGAGCAGCCGTCTCTGATGCAGGAGAGCGGGGCCGGGGTCCTGCAGCATGTCCAGGATCACGTCGAGCGCCCGGCGAAGGTCGCCCTGGCTCTCGGCGACGGCCACCGTCATCGTGATGCGGTCGTACCAGATCTGCCGCTCCGAGACCCCCGTCTCCTCGAACGCTGGCAGCCACTCCTGCAGGGTCTCCGCGGCCTCCGCCGCCCGGCCGCGCCAGGCCAGGACACGCACCCGCGTCATGCTCACGTACATCCGGAACACCCGCAGCGTGCCCTGCAGGAAGTCACGGGCCAGCATGTCCTCGACCTGCTCGATCTCCCCGAGTTCGAGCAGAGGCACAATCATGTTCTGCGCCATGATCGAGCCCGAGGTGCGCTCGACGCGGAGCTCTCGTGCCCGACGCAAACCCTCTTCGGCGACGGCGACCGCCTCGCCGTAGCGGCCCAGCAGCGTCAGCAGGTCGGAGTAGTTGACGCGGTAGCGCATCTCGGCCGTCGATCCGGCGGCCAGGTCGCGCGCGCGTTCGTACTCGCGCACGCCCTCCGCGACCCGGCCGAGGTGGGCCAGCGAGGCGCCGCGGACGTTCGCTGCGATCGAGAGCTGATCCGTCGTCGCGGCCCCCGCCGCCCGACGCTCCGCCTCGTCGGCGAGTCGGATGGCCTCCTCCCGGTCGCCCGCGATCATGCGGCGGCTCGCGAGCTGATTGAGCAGCTCTGCGCGGAACACGTCGTCGTCGACACGCTCCGCGAGCACGAGCGCCTCCTGCAGCAGCGGGATGGCCCCGAGACGCCCCAGGTTGACGAGGTACAGCGCCTTGTTGCGCAGCAGCCGGGCATGCAACCGTGGATCGACCGTCGCCGGGTCGGCCTCGCTCAGCGCGAGGTTCGCGACGGCGAGCGCGCGCTCGCCATCACCGGCATTGCGCAGGACCGACCCGAGCACATGCAGGAGCTCCAGGCGGGCGAACCCCGTCGCCTCCGCCGCGTCCGGCACGAGCGGCCAGAGTTCGAGAACGAGCTCGCCGAACCGTGCCGCGCTGGCGAAGGCGTACTGGGCTTTCGCGTGCCGCATGGCGTCGGCGGCGGACGTGATGGCCCGGCGGTCGTCCTGCGCGAGCTGCCAGTGGTACGCCAGCGCCGCCGCGTCGTCGCCGCCGCCCTCCTCCAGCGCCTCGGCGTACGCGCGGTGCAGCCGCGCGCGCTCCCCCGGCAGCAGGTCGTCGTGCACCGCCTCGCGCAGCAGGGCGTGCCGGAACCGGTAGTCGTCGTCGCCGACGACGATGATGCCGCTCCGCACCGCCTCGCGCACGGCGTCGTCGACCCGGTCCTCGGGAAGCTCGGCGAGGCGCAGGAGCAGCGGATCCGTGAGCGGCCGTTCGGCGCCGGACAGGATCTGCACCACGCGCCTCGCATCGTCGCCGAGACGGTCGAAGCGGGCGAGCAGGAGGTCGCGCAGGCTCTCCGGCAACGGACCCTGCGCGCACCCGGCGATCTCCTCGACGAAGAAGGGCACCCCCTCCGCGCGGACCTGCAGCCGCTCCAACGCGGTCGCGGTCGGCATGCGTCCCGTGAGCTGCGCGACGAGCTCGCCGACCGCGTGGTCGTCGAGGCGCGGCACGGTCATCCGTTCGAGCAGCCGCGCCCGGGTGGCCTCGCCGATGAACCGGCTCACCGCGTCGCCCCGGCGCACGTCGTCGGTGCGGCACGTGATGAGCAGCAGGAGCCGTCCGTGGTCCAGCGTGCGGAGCAGGAAGGACAGGATCGCGAGCGTGGAGTCGTCGGCCCAGTGCAGGTCCTCGACGAGGATGACCTGCGGCGCCAGCTCCGTGGCTGCCTCGATGAGCGAGGCGATCGCGTCGCGCAGGCGCTCGGGACTTGTGCGGTCGCGGGCGGCGGGAGTCTCGACGAGCTCGGGCAGCAGCATGCCGAGCGCCTCGGCACCCACGCCGACCGCCTCGCGCACGCGCTCCACCCCCAGCCGCTCCACGATCGAGCGGAGGATGCCGGCGAGGGGCCCGAACGGGGCGCGCGAGGTGCCGAGGTCGAGGCACCAACCGACGTGGACGTCCGCCGCCTTCGCGATCTCGGTGCCGAACTCCCGCACCAGCCGCGACTTGCCGATGCCCGCCTCGCCCTCCACGAGGAGCGCGGCGGGCGCGCCCGCCCGGACGCCGTCGAACAGGCGGCGCATCTCGGCGAGCTCAGCGTCACGACCGACCATCGCGGCACCGGGGGCTGGGGGCATGGACCCATCGTCCCACTCCCCCCGGACATCCGGGGAGCTGAGCGGGAAGGGCAGCACGACGCCGCCGGTCATCGGGCGACGGCCGGATCGCACGCTCCTCCGCGGGGCGCACGCTGCCCCTCGGACGCTCGTCGTCCGCGGTGCAGCCAGCGACGGAGCGGCCCCTCCGGCCGGGGCACGATCTGATCCGCGTGCTCGAGGATCATCCGGCGCCGGGCGACCGCGCGCTCGATCCGCTCCTGCTCGAAGGCGGTGACCTGCTGGGTGAAGTAGGGGTGCTCGAACATGATCTCTCCTCATCGGTTCGGCGTATCCCTACACTCCGCTCTGAGGTGGCCCCCCGACATCGGACGGATGCCCTATCTTCCGCGCCTTCTCCTCCTCCGCCTCCCTACCCCGCGCAGGCGATCGCGCCGCATCAGGCCAGGCCGTCCCCGGCTGCCTGTTCCCCCGCGTTCGCCTGTCCCGGCACGGACGAGCGACGGGGGAGGAGGGAGGCGCGGGCGGATGGGCGGGAGTCATCCGGCGCGAGGATCGCCAGCACCCGGACCAGCGTCGCCATCCACAACAGCCCGAGACCCACGACCACCGCCTCGAGCACGGTGGCCGTGTACAGCTCGAACGGGATCCACAGGACGACGGCGACGACGACGAGCACGCCGACCCCCACCGACGTGAGCAGCAGCGCGCGCGGGGTGTCGGGCACCACGACGGTCGTCCACACCGAGGCCGCCAGGAACAGCACGAGCGTCGCGAACGCCGCGATGTCGTGCGGGACCGGCACCCGGTGCAGCGGCAGGAGCCCCACCGCGGCGAGCGCGACACCGGCGGCCCCCCAGAGCCCGACCACCAGGGCGATGCGCCCGAGTGCTCCGTCCCCGAGCATCCGGTGCAGATCGCGCCCGATGTAGGCGCCGACGGTCGCCACCAGGAGCCCGGCGACGACGAGGGTGCCGTTGAACGCCCACCCGACCCCGAGCTGCGAGAAGTTCTGCTCCCACCAGCGCGGATCGGCCGCGGTGACCATGGCGAAGAGGGTTCCGATGATGAGGAAGGCGAACAGGAGCGCCGCGAGGTCGGCCGTGCGCAGTCCGGTGCCGGCGCCGAAGGCGAGTCTGCCACCGACGGCCGCCGCGACCCCCGAGAGGGCGGCACCGCCGAGGGCATCGAGTTCGATGCCCTCGAGCCCCGCCGCGAGGACCTCGGCCGCGAGCAGGACTCCCATCATCGCGACGGCGCCGAACGCGAGGGTGAGAGCACCCGACGAGAAGTGCGACACCGCCGTCTGCCACCGCGGCATCGGCGCCGTCTCTCCCCGTCGGTGCCGGAGCGAGCTCGCGACGAACGCGGCCGAGGAGACCAGGCCGGCGATGACCGCCAGGGTCGGCGCGAGCGCGCCCTCGCCCGTGAGCCGCCGCGTCGTCCCGGCCAGAGACAGGAAGCCGGCGACCGCCCCGACGAGGAAGCAGGCCACGGTCGCCCAGACGGCCTCCGTCTCGCCGCGCAGCCTCTCCGCCTGCTCCATGCGCCCATGCAAGCACGCCCCTCGGACGCCGGGAAGAGCGGACGCCGCGTGTCAGGCGGCCAGGCGTCCCACGGCTCTCGCCCGGATCAACACCGCCGTACCGTCGGAGTACGCCACGGGAAGTTCCTCCACGGCGACCACCTCGATGGTCGCCGGGTCGGCTCCCGCGAGCCGCGCGCGCTCCGTGGCCTCGGCAGCCGCGTCCTCACGGGCGGCGCGTCGCTCGGACGCCTCCACACGGTAGATCTTCTCGATCTGACCGGCGACCTCGCCGAGAGCCGCCCCGACGGCGTTGGCGGCACCGAAGTGATCCGGTCGGATCAGCGCGGCGACACCGTCGAGCCGGTCGGGAGCGATGACGCCGCCTCCGCCGACCAGGATCACCGGCACAGGCGCCGCGTTGGGCTTCATCCGGTCGATGGAATCCTCGAGGATCCCGCGCATCGCTGCCCAGGCCGCCGCGCCGACCGGGCCGTCCACGGTCGGGGCGGTGAGACCGGGGATCTGCGCGCCGCCGACCGCGAGGGCCACGTCGGTCGCGGTGAGGGTACGCCCGCCGAACGCCAGCGCCTCCTGGGGGAGGCGGTAGCCGACGCTGTCCGGGCCGACCGTCGTCCCCGACGCGGTCTCGCGGACGATGGTCCCGCCGCCGAGCCCGACGGACAGGACGTCCGGCATGCGGAAGTTGGTGCGGATGCCGCCGATCTCCACCGCGTGCGCGGACTGTCGCGGGAACCCGTCGACGAGCACGCCGATGTCGGTGGTGGTGCCGCCGATGTCGACGACGAGGGCGTCCGTCGCGCCCGAGAGGTGCGCGGCGCCGCGGATGGAGTTCGTGGGTCCGCAGCCGATCGTGAGCACCGGGAACTCCAGCGCGTACTCGAGCTGCATCAGCGTGCCGTCGTTCTGCCCGAAGTACGGCGTGGCGGGGATGCCGCGCTGGCGCAGGGCCGCAACGAAGCCGCTGGCCATCTGCCGCAGGGTGCTCATCAACGCCGCGTTCAGCACCGTCGCGTTCTCCCGCTCGAGCAGTCCGAGCGAGCCGATCCGCGCGGACCGCGAGACGGGAACGCCCAGCTCGTCGGCGACGATCTCGGCGACGCGCTCCTCCTGGCTCTCGTCCACCGGGGAGAACACGCCGACGACCGCGACGGCATCGACCTCTCCGCGCATGCGGGCGCAGGCCGTGCGCACGGCCTCCTCGTCGATCGGCGAGAGCACCCTGCCGTCGACCTCGAACCCGCCGTCGAGCAGGAAGGTGTGCCCGCCGATCGCGGCACGCAGGTCGTCCGGCCACCCCTCGAGCGGCGGGACGGCGGTGGTGGCAGGCGCGCCGAGCCGCAGGACTCCGACGCGCCCCAGCCCTCGACGCTCCACGATGGCGTTCGTACAGTGCGTCGTGCCGAGCATCGCGTGCCCGATCCGTGCCGGGTCGACGCCGGAGGCCGCGAGCACGGCATCGATCGCCGCGGCGACCCCGTCCCCGGTGTCGGCGGTGGTCGGGCGCTTCACGGAGGCCACGACCTCGAGCCGCTCGTCGAGGATCACGGCGTCCGTGTTCGTGCCGCCCACGTCGATGCCGATCCGATACCCACCCATCACGCGGCCTCCTCGTCCGTCGTGCGCGGACCGGAGCCCTGCGCGATGACCTCCACGGGGACCCACTCCACGTCGTAGCCGAAGTGTGCAGGGCCCGCCGTCTCCAGTCCGACCGGCGTGCGCCATTTGTCGTGGCAGGGGATCGCGATGACGGCGACACGGGCGCCGTAGCGGAGCGACTCGGTCGTGATAGGCATGCCGGTGGCGAGGTCGAGCACCGCGATGAGGTCCGGCGTCACGGCGGCGAGCACACCGTCGCGCCGTCCGAGCAGCATCTCGTTCTGGAAGTCCAGCCGGAACGCGCTCCCCCGGTCGGCGCCGACTCCGGCCAGCTCGGCCGCCCCGCGCGTGAATCCGCCGTCGACCGCCCGCTGCAGGTCGGCGACCTTCCCGTCGAACAGGCGCACGGCGCCGAGGTCGCCGCACAGCGCGGCGATCCGCTCGTCATCGCGGAGTTCTCGTCCCGCCGCGTCCCGGCCGCGCAGGATGCGGCCGATGCGCTGGGCGAGACCCAGGGTGCCGGGGATGGCGCACTCCCGGACGACGTCGCCGCCGTACGCGTAGTCGATCATGGTGGCCCCTCCCCCCATCTCGACCGTGACGGCCCTGGCGATGCGCTCCGACCAGCCACCGTCCACGGGGCGGCTCACCACTTCGTTGCCGTGGTGGTCCACGAGCACCGTCGTGCCCGGTCCGTAGCCCGCCAGGTGGAAGGTGACCATCTGCGCCTCCGGGAAGGCGCGCCCCATGGCGTCGCCGTCGACCACGGGCAGACCGGCGAGTGCGGCCGCGGCGATCGGGATCATCGAGTTCCCTCCGCCGACCTCGATCGGCATCACGGCGGTGGCCGTGCGCCCCACCGCGCGCTCGATCGCGCGCACCGCGGCGAGCAACTCCGACTCCGCCTGGATCCGCTCGACGCTCACCGACGGGGCGCCGATGCCGCCGATCGGGAGCACGAAGTCGTCGTCCGTCAGGTCGGCGACCGCGATCAGCGGTACGGGCCCATGCAGTCGGATGAGCCGCTTGGCGATGAGCGACCCGACATGCGGGTCGCCTCCGCCACCGGTGCCGAGCACTGCGGCGCCGAGCGCGATCTCGTCGACATCGGCCTCGGTGATGGCGGCGGTCATGCCTTCACCTCGTCGCCCACGGCTGCGCCGCGCGCCGGGCGCCCAAGTCGGCGCAACGGGAGCAGCACGAGGGAGGCGACGAAGCCCGCGAGAAGCCCGTCGAGAGCCGAGATCGTGGTCAGGGTGAACCAGCCGAAGCCGGGGCCGTCCGCCGGATTCGTCGTGGCGACGGCCACCAGGATCCCGACTGCCCAGGCCCCGATGGCCCAGCCGTCAACGAGGGGGACGTCCGCGTCGTGCTGCCAGCGCGCCGTGCGACGGCCGCTGAAGTACGACGCCAGGTAGACACCCCCGTACGGGGCGATGATGGTGCCGATCACGAGGATGAACTGCACGAAGTAGTCCGCCGCACCGATCACGCCGACCACGATTCCGATGACCCCGAGGACGATCGTCACGGTCCGACGGTTCAGGCGCTCGCTGATCGAGGCGAACGCGAGACCGGAGGAGTACAGGTTCGTGGTGTTCGTCGTCCACTGCGCGAGGATCAGCACGATGACCGCGACGCCGCCGAGACCGAGCGCGAAGAAGATCGCCATCAGCTCGGTGCCGTCCATGATGCGCGCCAGCAGGATCGCGACGACGAGGATGATCGAGTTTCCGAAGAAGAAGCCGACGAACCCGGCGATCATCGCCTGCTTCGGCGTCTTCGCCCATCGCGCCATATCGGGAGCGAGCACCACGCCGAGGATGAAGATGCCCATCACCAGGGACACCGCACCACCGAAGGTGAACGTCGACTCGACCGGCGTCTCCAGGCCTGCGGTTCCATTGACCGTGAAGGCGACGACGATCCCGACGATGAGCAGGAGCAGCAGCAGCGGCACGGCGAGGGTGCTGAGGCGGTTGATCGACCGGTAGCCCCAGAACGCCGTGATCGCCATCAGCACCCCGCCGATCGCGGTGAACACCTGTACCGGTACGTCGAGGCCGGTGAACTCCGCGAAGGCGATCTGCGCGTTCGTGCCGAAGAACCCGGCCTGCACGGCGTACCAGCCCACGAGGCTCACCGCGATCGCGAGGGCGAGGACGGCACCGCCGATCCTGCCGAAGACGGCGCGCGAGATCATCGCGGTGGACAGGCCGGTCGCCGCGCCCACATACGCACAGGCCATGGCGAGGAGGCCGAGGAGGAGGGAGCCGAGCATGGTGGCCGCGATCGCCGGCCAGAACGCCATCCCCGAGGCGAGCGACACCCCGAGGAATGCGCCGGAGAGGTCGATGCCGATCGCGATCCAGACCGTCGCGATCGACAGCCAGCTCTTGCGCTGGTCCAGGGGCACGACCCCGTGCTCGTAGTCGGTGGTGGTCATCTTGTCTTCCTTGGATGTGGCCCTGCGAGCCGGTCCACGGGGATTCGGGTTCCCGGGGGTGCGGAGGGCTCGCAGGGCGGGTCGGGGGGCGGGGCCTGTCGGTGCGGCCCCATCACGCCGGTTCGGGGTTCGTGGCTCCTGACGGCGGAAGGGTGAGGGCGCCCGCCGCGGGGAGGCGGCGGGCGGTCATCGGGAGAGGACGGCGGAGAGATGCCGCCAGGCCTGGTCGAACCGTTCGCGGTAGACCTCGGGCGTGTAGTGGGTGAGCTGGAGGAAGAGGCCGTCCATCATCACGAAGACCAGTGCCGTGAACCCATCGACATCGCCGGGGACGAAGACTCCGGCGGTGACACCGTCTTCGTAGGTCTGGCGGACCGCGGCGGCGAGGGTCGACTCCGAGTCGAGGAAGATCTGTCGGAGGCGCCCGCCTGCCGGACCGTACTCGGTGACGGCCGCGCGAAGGCTGAACTCCGCGAGGTCGGGGCGGTCGCGATAGTACGCCTCGATGCCGTCGAGGAGGTGACGCAGTCGGGCGAGCGGCTCCAGCGCCGCGCTCCGGCGGGCGAGGTCGTCGAAGTACGCCGTGTGATCGACCGAGACGGAGGCGTAGACCTCCGCATACAAGGCCTCTTTGCTCGGGAAGTGCGCGTACAACGACGGGGTCTTGATCCCCACCGCCTCGGCGATCTCACGCAGGCTCGTCTCGGCGTAGCCCCGACGCGCGAAGATCGCCCGGGCCTGCGCGAGGATCGTGTCTTTGGTCATGGCTGCCTAACGACTATTAGTTAGGCAGAGCGTAGCCGCGAGCATCCGGCCGGCGCAAGAGCCGTCGGCGGCTCGCGGACGCAGACACGGAGAAGGCCCGATGGCGTGATGCCATCGGGCCTTCTCCTGCGTGCTGTGTCAGGCGTCCACGTCGCCGCGCCAGGCGCCGGTCTCGACGCCCCTGCTCTCGATGAACTCCTTGAAGTTCTTGAGGTCCTTCTTCACCGCGTGCGATCCGGCTCCGACCAGCGAACCCACCTTCTCCAGCAGGCCCTCCGGCTCCCAGTCGAGCTGGACCGTGACCCGGGTGGTGGACTCGTCGAGCTTGTGGAACGTGACGACGCCGGCATGCTCGGTCTCGCCGCCGACGCTGTTCCACGCCACGCGCTCATCCGGGTGCTGCTCGGTGATCTCGGCGTCGAACTCACGCTCCGCGCCACCCACGTTCACCTTCCAGTGCGTGCGGGTGTCGTCGATCTGCGTGATGGAGACGACCTCGTCGAGGAACTTCGGGAAGCTCTCGAACTGCGTCCACTGGTTGTACGCCGTGCGGACGGGAACGTCGACGTCGATGGTCTCGATGATCTGCACCATGGGATGCTCCTCACTTGTTCGTCGTTCGTGTCCCTCCATTCAGCCCGGCGCCCGCGAGATGGGCGATGGGGTTGACATCTGCGCGACTACCGTGGAGGTCATGCGCATCCCCGCCGCGATCCGCGCCTCCCAGCGGTCTCCGCTGCTGCAGGTGGTCAAGTCGGCCGCGGCCACGATCGCCGCGTGGCTGATCGCGAGCTGGGTCTTCCCCGGACAGTTGCCGGTCTTCGCCGCGATCGCCGCCCTGCTGGTCGTGCAGCCGAGCGTCAACCAGTCGCTGTCGAAGGCGCTGGAGCGCAGCATCGGCGTCATCGTCGGCGTCGTCATCGCGGTCGGCCTCGGGCTGCTCCTCGGTTCGCCGAGTTGGATCGTGCTGCTGGCCATCGTCGTCGCGATGCTCGTGGCGTGGATCTTCCGGGCCTCCCCCGGCACGGGCAACCAGGTGGCGATCTCGGCGATGCTCGTCCTGGCGCTCGGGTCGTCGAGTCCGGAGTACGCGGTCGCCCGCATCGTGGAGACGCTCATCGGCGTCGTGATCGGCATCGTCGTGAACGCGCTGATCGTGCCGCCGGTGCTCGTGGAGCCGGCGCGGCGGAATGTGGGGCTGCTCGGGAGGGAGCTCGCGGCGAGTCTCGACCGCCTCGCGGACGCGCTGCCCGCCCCGCAGACGCCGGCGCGGCTGCAGGAGCTCATGGTCGAGGTACGGCTGCTTCGTCCGATGAAGGACGCCGCCGACGCCGCGATCGCCGCCGGGGAGGAATCGCTGACCTTGAACCCCCGGCGCTCCACCCATCGCGCGGATCTGCAGGAGCTCAAGGCGCTGCTCGACCGGCTGTCCCCCATCGTCACGCAGACCATCGGCATGACACGGGCCTACTTCGACCATTACGACGACCGCCTGGGCGAGGAGCCGGCCGTCGCCGCCATCGCCGAGCAGCTCCGTCGAGCAGGGCACGACGTGCGCCTCGCCGTGCAGACCACGGCGCCCGCCCCGGAGCCCGAGGCGCTGACCTCCGCGATCCCCGCCCTGACCGCTCCGCTCGTGATTCGACCGCCGTCCTCGCAGCACTGGATCCTCATCGGCTCCCTCATGGAGGACCTCCGCCGGATCCGCGGCGAGCTCCTCGACGAGGACTGACGACCCGTCCCACCCCTTTCACGCCTCCCGGCCCCGTACGGGCGTCCGCAACGGGCCGGGGCGCACCGAAAGGGGTGGGTCGGCGAGGGTTACCCTGGCGGGATGACAGTGGAGGAGGCGCTGGCGGAACTCGCGGCGCTCGAGGATCCGAAGCAGCGCGCGGCGAACGAGAAGCGCGGGGACGACCACGGCATCAACCTGAGCCGGCTGCGCGCCGTCGCGAAGCGCAGCAAGACCGACCAGCCCCTCGCGCGGGAGCTGTGGGCGACCGGGGAGACGTCCGCCCGACTCCTGGCCCTGCTCGTGTGCCGCCCCCGGGACTACGCGGCGGACGAGCTCGACGCGATGCTGCGCGACACCCGGCCCCCCAAGGTGAACGACTGGTTCGTGAACTACGTGCTCAAGAAGTCGCCCCTCGCGGAGGAGCTGCGGCTGCGCTGGTTCGACGACGCCGACCCCACCGTCGCCGCAGCGGCCTGGTCCCTCACCACGGTCCGCGTGACGAAGGACCCGGGCGGCCTCGATCTGACGCACCTGCTCGACCTCATCGAACGCGACCTCGCGGATGCCCCTCCGCGGCTGCAGTGGGCGATGAACGAGACCCTCGCGAACATCGGCATTGACCACCCCGAGCTGCGCGCCAGGGCGGTGGAGATCGGCGAGCGGCTCCAGGTCCTCGCCGACTACCCCACGGCCCCGGGCTGTACGTCCCCGTTCGCGCCCCTCTGGATCGGCGAGATGGTCCGCCGCCGTGAGGGCTGACGCGCGCTCGTCCACGCCGCACCAGGCACCCGCGCATCGACAGGCGCCACGGCGGTCCTCGGCCTGATCCTGCGCGAGCGCCTGGCCCCTCGGCCGACCGACGCAATGGGATGATCGAAGCACCATGAAACCCACGCCGCGGCTCGAACCCTCTCTCGTTCCCGACGCGGCAGACGCGGACGCGGTGTACCTGACCTTCGTGGAATGGGCGGAGTCGACCGGCATCCGCCTGTACCCCGCGCAGGACGAGGCGCTCATCGAGATCGTCTCCGGCGCGAACGTGATCCTGTCCACGCCGACGGGCACCGGGAAGTCGCTCGTCGCGGTCGGCGCCCACTTCGCGGCGATGGTCGGCGGACACCGGAGTTACTACACGGCGCCGATCAAGGCTCTCGTCAGCGAGAAGTTCTTCGCTCTGGCGGAGGTGTTCGGCGCCGAGAACGTGGGCATGGTGACGGGCGACTCGTCCGTGAACGCCGACGCCCCGATCATCTGCTGTACCGCCGAGATCCTCGCGAACCTCGCCCTGCGCCAGGGTGAGGGCGCCGACGTCGGTCTCGTCGTCATGGACGAGTTCCACTACTACGGTGACCCGGACCGCGGCTGGGCCTGGCAGGTGCCGCTCCTCGAGCTCCCGCAGGCCCAGTTCGTGCTGATGTCGGCCACCCTCGGCGACGTCACCACCCTCGCCGCCGACCTGACGCGGCGCACCGGGCGGGAGACCGCGTCGGTCACCGGGGTCGAGCGCCCGGTGCCGCTGCATTTCTTCTATGAGACGACGCCCCTCCACGAGACCATCGACGACCTCCTGAACACGGGACAGGCGCCGATCTACATCGTGCACTTCTCGCAGGCGGCCGCCATGGAACGGGCCCAGGCACTGTCGAGCACGAAGGTCGCGACGCGGGAGCAGCGTGACGAGATCGCCGCCCTCATCGGCGGCTTCCGCTTCACGACGGCGTTCGGCAAGACGCTCTCCCGCTTCCTCCGGGCGGGCATCGGCGTGCACCACGCCGGCATGCTGCCCAAGTACCGCCGATTGGTGGAGCAGCTCGCCCAGCGCGGCCTCCTCCGAGTGATCTGCGGAACCGACACGCTCGGCGTCGGCATCAACGTCCCCATCCGGACCGTCCTTCTCACGGCGCTGACGAAGTTCGACGGGACGCGGATGCGCCAGCTCAACGCCCGCGAGTTCCACCAGATCGCGGGACGCGCCGGTCGGGCGGGTTACGACACCGCGGGCACGGTCGTCGCCCAGGCCCCGGAACACGAGACCGAGAACCTCGCTGCGATCCGCAAGGCCGGCGACGACCCGAAGAAGAAGCGGAAGATCATCCGCAAGAAGGCCCCGGACGGCTTCGTGTCGTGGGGCGAGCCCTCGTTCCGGAAGCTCATCGACGCGACGCCGGAGACGCTGACCTCGCACATGCAGATCACCAGCGCGATGCTGCTCAACGTCATCGCCCGGGGTGGCGATGTGTTCGGGAACGTCCGGCGGCTCGTCTTCGACAACCACGAGCCGAGGGCCCGCCAGCGCGCGCTCGCCCTCCGCGCCCTCGCGATCTTCCGGACGCTCCGCGAGTCGGGCGTCGTGGAGACGTTCGACACGGGCCTGCCCGGAGCGCCGAAGGGGGTCCGCCTCACGGTCGACCTGCAGCCGAACTTTGCGCTCAACCAGCCGCTGTCGCCGTTCGCCCTCGCGGCGTTCGACCTGCTGGACCCCGCGACAGGCGCAGGGACCCACGCGGGGGCGGAGGCCCAGGGAGTCGGGACCGGGTCGTATGCGCTGGACATGATCTCGATCGTGGAGGCGACGCTCGACGATCCTCGCGCCGTGCTCAGCCAGCAGGAGTTCCTCGCACGGGGCGAGGCGGTCGCCGCCATGAAGCGGGAGGGCATCGAGTACGACGAGCGCATGGAGCTCCTCGAAGGGATCACGTACCCGAAGCCGCTGGAGGAGCTCCTCGGCGCCGCCTTCGAGACGTTCAGCGCCGCGCAGCCGTGGATCCGGGACTTCGAGCTGCATCCGAAGTCCGTGGTCCGGGACATGTACGAGCGGGCCATGTCGTTCGGCGAGTACGTCGCGTTCTACCGGATCGCCCGCTCCGAGGGCGTCGTGCTGCGGTATCTGTCGGATGCGTATCGGGCCGCCTCCCAGACGATCCCCGAGGAGCGGAAGGATGAAGACCTCCACGACCTCATCGCGTGGCTCGGCGAGCTCGTGCGCCAGATCGACTCCAGCCTGCTCGACGAATGGAGCGAGCTGACCGCCGGCCCGGGCGCGCGGGGAGAAGAGGACGAGCCGATCGTCCCGCCCGCGCCGAAGCGCCTGACGAGCAACACCCGCGCCTTCCGCACGCTCGTGCGCAACGAGCTCTTCCGGCGTGTGCAGCTCGCCGCCAGGGAGGACGTGGACGCCCTGGCCGAACTCGACCCGACGTTCGGCGCCGACGCCTGGTCGGACGCACTGGACGCGTACTTCGCCGAGCACGACGACATCGGCATCGGACCGGACGCCCGCAGCTCCCGTATGCTCCTGCTCACCGAGGGCCCGGCCGAGTGGTCGGCGCGGCAGATCATCGACGACCCCGCGGGCGATCACGACTGGGGTATCAGCGCCACCGTCGACCTCGCCGCGTCCGACGAAGCGGGGGAAGCCGTCGTCACGGTGACGGCGGTCGACCGGCTGTGACCACGGGCCCCGTCACGCCTGCATGACGGCGAGCACGTTTCCGGCCGGGTCCCGGAACCAGGCGATGTCCGGCCCCTGTCCGTTCCCGCGCACGATACCGCGGGAGTCGGACGGGAACTCGTCGTCGCCGTAGATCTTCGTCTGCACCCCGCGCTCGTTGAGCTCGTCCACGGCGGCGTCGACATCCGCCACCGGGAAGTTCAGGATCGTGAAACTCGCCGGGGTGTGGTTCGGCTTCGCGTAGACGAGGATCGACCCGCCGCGGGGCAACCGCAGCTCGAGGAACCCCATCGCATTGACCTCGACGTCGAGTCCCAGGGTCGTGCCGTAGAACTCTTTCGCCGCATCGATGTCGTCGACGCTGAAACCGCTGAACGCATTCTCCGCTGTGAAGGCTGCCATGTCCCCAGCATCCGCCTGTCCGCCCCCCGTGTCGAGCCCCTCTCACACGGCCGCGCGCACGAGCCGGCCCACGAGGTCGACGTAGTGCACCCCGGCCGCCGCGAACATCCGCGGCACCTGGGAGGCGGCGGTCAGCCCCGGCATCGTGTTGACCTCGTTGAGCACCGGACCTTCGTCCGTGAGGAAGAAGTCCATGCGGGCGACCCCGTCGCACCCCAGGGCGTCGAACATCGCGATCGCGGCGCGTTTGAGCGCCGTCGTGGCCGCCGCATCGAGCTGCGCCGGAACCGTGAACCGGGCCGTGCCGTCGTACTTCGTCGCGGTGTCGAAGAACCCGGGCGCGTGGATCTCCAGGGGTGGGGCGGCCCACCGCACCCCGCCCTTCTCCCGCAGCACGGCGACGTCGATCTCCCGCGCGTGCACGACCTCCTCGACGAGGATCCTCCGATCGAGGCGGGCCGCCCCCCGCAGCGCCGTGAGCAGGTCGCGCTCCTCCGTCACGAGGCTCACGCCGTGGCTCGATCCGGCGGTCACTGGCTTGACGACGACATCGCCGTCGAACTCCACGTCGCCGATGTCGTCGGCGGCGACGAGCCGACCGCGGGCGGTCCGCAGCCCGACAGCCTGGGCCACGAGCTTCGTGGCCCACTTGTCCATGCCGATCGCCCCCGCCCCCAGCGCGGAGCCGACGACCGGCACCCCGGCGAGCGCACACAGCGCCGCGAGGGCGCCGTCCTCCCCGAGCGCGCCGTGCACCGCAGGGAACACGACATCGCTCGCCGCGAGCAGCGGGAGCGCGTGCTGCAGCGACGCCGCCGGACTCGCGCCGGGCGGGATGCCGTCCGCCCGCCACACGCCGTCGCGGTCGATCGTCACGGTCGTGACGGTGTGTCCCCCAACCGCAGCGCCGCGGCGACCGCTGCCGCCGAGGCGAGCGACACCTCGTGCTCGGGATTCTGCCCCCCTCCGATGACCAGGACCTTCATCGTCATGCCACGCTCCTCTTCACTCGCGGGCCGATGCCCGTGACGATGGTGTGCGGGATAGTGCCCGCCCACCGCGCCCACTCCTGCACCGACGGCACCGCGCCGCCGTCCGGCCCGAACACCGTCGCGACCGCTCCTCGGGGGAACGCCCTCCCCCCGGTGTCGACGACGAGCTGATCCATCGACACCCGGCCGACGATCGGGTGCCGCACTCCGCCGATCTCCACCCCCGCCTCCGGCGCGAGCTCACGCGGGATGCCGTCGGCGTACCCGACACCGATGACGCTCAGATGCGTGGCCGCCGTCGTCGTGTGCATCCCCCCGTAGCCCACCGCGGTTCCCGGCGGCACGGCGACGCTGTGCACGACGGGCGCCGTCCACCGGGAGGCGCCGACCAGCGGCACGGTGCCCGACGGGTCGATCCCCACGAGCGCCGCACCGACCCGCACCAGATCGAAGTGCGTGGCCGGGTCGGTGAGGGCGCCCGATGTCGCCGCGAGATGCACGAGCAGTGGTCCGAAGCCGGCCCGCAGGACCGCGTCCCTCCCCTGGCGCATGCGCAGCACCGCGGCCGCGTTCGCTCGCGGGTCGGCGGCGTCGGCGCGGGGGAGGTGACCCATCACCCCGACGACCTCGATGCGCCCGCGAGCCGCCCGCGCCGTCCGCAGAAGGTCCTTCCAGTCGTCCACGGGGCACCCTCCCCGTGTCATCCCGGTGTCGAGCTGCAGGTGCACCCGCACGGGAGCCGCGGCCTCGGCCACGAGCTGACGCAGCTCCTCGACGGAGCCGACGGCGACGTCGATCCCGGCGGCGGCCGCGAGCGGCGCGTCGATGCCCGCGGGGTGCAGCCAGGCGAGGATCGGCACGCGCAGCCCGGCCTCGCGCAGCGCGACGCCCTCGGCGACGTCCGTGACCCCGAGCCATTCGGCCCCGGCGTCCACGGCGGCGGTCGCGACCGTCACCATCCCGTGGCCGTAGCCGTCGGCCTTGACCACGGCCATGACGGGCGCAGGGGTGGCCGCTTGCACCCGGCGCAGGTTCTCGGCGACGGAGTCCGTGATCGTGCACAGCGTCGGAGCCTGCAGGCGGGAGGGTGTGGTCCTTTCCGTGAGCAGAGTGGTCATCGCTGCATCCTCGGGTCTTCGGTGGGATCGGCGTAGGGCGCTGGGCAGCCGCTGTCCACGGCCTCCGGCCGCAGCTCGTAGTGCCAGGACTCGTTCGCATAGGTCTGGCACAGCCCGTAGCGCCAGCCGCGCTGGCTGAGCCAGTCGAGCGCCGGGAGGGGACCGAGGTCGACCGCCTCCCCGGAGACGTGCGCCGAGGTCTCGGCCGTGGCCGCCCAGCGCCGCGCCTCCTCTTCCGAGCCGTACTCGTCGATCGCCTCGCGGAGCAGGGTGTCCTGCAGCGCGGCCGAACGCCATCCGCTGTTCACGAGGACGCTGACTCCCGTCGGCCGCCGCATCCGCGGCGGCGCGCTGCAGGGCGTCGAGCAGCGCCGCATCGAGGTTGCCCACGGCGACCCTGTCGACGTCGAACGGGGTCGGCTGGTCGCCGTCGCGGACCACGCCGTCCGCGTCGCTCCGGGCAAGCACCGACCCGGCCGGCGGCTGCGGATGGGAGGAAGGGGCGGGGCCGGCGACGTGCGGGGCGGTCTCGGCGAATGCCGCCGACAGCGACTGCTGCACGGCGACCCCGCCGACAACGGCGAGCGCCGCCACGGAGACCGTGGTGGCGATCCGACGGCGGCGCCGTGCGCGGACGGCTCGGGGACTGCGGAGGTCGTTCATGCCTCCAGTGAAGAGAGGGGGCGGTTGCCACGGCGTATGGCTTTTTCGATACACCGCCGATATATCGCACTGCGTAGGATCGCTGCCATGCGTGTGCTGATCGTCGAGGACGAGCCCTACCTCGCCGAGGCGGTCCGCGACGGGCTGCGGCTCGAGGCGATCGCCGCCGACATCGCGGGCGACGGGGACACCGCGCTGGAGCTCCTCAGCGTCAACACGTACGACAGCGCCGTCCTCGACCGCGACGTGCCCGGCCCGTCCGGCGACGACATCGCGCGCTGGATCGTCGCTTCGGGAAGCGGGATCCCCATCCTCATGCTCACGGCAGCCGACCGCCTCGACGACAAGGCGTCCGGCTTCGAGATCGGCGCCGACGACTACCTGACCAAGCCGTTCGAACTGCGGGAGCTGGTGCTGCGGCTGCGTGCCCTCGACCGTCGCAGGCAGCGGGTGCGACCACCCGTGCTGGAGCTCGCGGGTCTGCGCCTCGACCCGTTTCGTCGGGAGGTGTACCGCGAGGGCCGGTACGTCGCCCTTACGCGGAAGCAGTTCGCGGTGCTGGAGGTGCTCGTCGATGCGGAGGGCGGGGTGGTCAGCGCCGAGGAGCTGCTGGAACGCGCGTGGGACGAGAACGCCGACCCGTTCACGAACGCCGTCCGCATCACCGTCTCGTCGCTGCGCAAGCGCCTGGGCGATCCGGGGCTGATCCTCACGGTGCCCGGCGTCGGGTATCGCATCGGGACGGACGCGGATGCGTAGGCGGCGCGGGATGAGCGCCCGGCTCAAGCTGACGCTCAGCTATGCGGGGATCGTCGTCGTGTCTGGCCTGCTCCTGCTCGCCGCGGTCGCTCTCTATCTGCTGCGCTACGTGCCGGACGTGCAGATCCCCGTGGTGGAGTTCTTCGTCCCGAACCGCTCCGACCTGATCCGGGCGTTCGTTCCCGTCGCGGCGATGGTGATGGTCGCGCTGCTCGCGATCGGACTGGGTGGCGGATGGCTGCTCGCGGGCCGGATGCTGGCCCCGCTCGATCGCATCGGCGATGCGGCGCGGCTCGCGGCGCAGGGCTCTCTGTCCCACCGGATCCGCATGGAGGGTCCGAGCGATGAGTTCCGCGACCTCGCGGACGTCTTCGACACGATGCTCGAGCAGTTGGAGGCGCACGTCGCCGAGCAGCAGCGCTTCGCCGCGAACGCCTCGCACGAGCTGCGGACACCGTTGGCGGTCTCGCAGACACTGCTCGACGTGGCCCGCACCGACCCCGACCGCGACGTCGATGCCTTGATCGACCGGCTCCGCGAGGTCAACACGCGCGCGATCGACCTCACCGAGGCGCTGCTGCTGCTGAGCAGGGCGGAACAGCGCACGTTCCCGCGGACGCTCGTCGACCTCTCGCTGTTGGCGGAGGAGTCCGTCGAGGCGCTGGTGCCCCTGGCCGACCGCCTCGGGGTCGCCGTGGAGGTGAGCGGGGTCCCGGCGGCCGTGCTCGGCTCCTCCGCGCTGCTGCCCCAGCTCGTGACGAATCTCGTCGCGAACGCGATCGTCCACAACAGGACCGACGGCAGCGGCTCCGTGGCGGTGCGCACGCACGCGCTCCCGCACGCGGTGGCCCTCGTGGTGGAGAACACCGGTGCGGAGCTCACCGCCCCGCAGGTCGCGACCCTCGTGGAGCCGTTCCAGCGCGGCACCGACCGCGTCCGGGGAACGGAGCACGCCGGGGTCGGGCTCGGCCTCGCGATCGTGCAGCGCATCACCCAGACCCACGGCGGCACGCTCGTGCTGACGCCCCGCGACGGCGGCGGCCTCATCGTGACGGTCTGGTTCCCCCACCCCTACCCGAGCTGACCGCGGTCGCAGATTCGCACGCGCGTCGCAGGATCCGCAGCCGTGCCTGCGACGTCGAGGCGAGTCTGCGAGTCACCAGGGGCTGGGCTCGTAGTCCTTGAGGAAGACGCCGTGGATGTCCTCGCCGGCCTCGCCGCGCACGATGGGGTCGTACACGCGGGCAGCGCCGTCCACCAGGTCGAGCGGGGCGTGGAAACCCTCCTCCGCCAGGCGCACCTTCGTGTAATGCGGACGCTCGTCCGTGATCCAGCCCGTGTCGACGGCGGTCATGAGGATGCCGTCCTTCTCCAGCATCTCCCCCGCGCTCGTGCGGGTCAGCATGTTGAGCGCGGCCTTCGCCATGTTCGTGTGCGGGTGGCCGGGGCCCTTGTACCGCCGAGAGAACTGCCCCTCCATGGCGGAGACGTTCACGACGTACTTCCGGCGCGCGGGGGATGCGGCCATCGACGCCCGCAGCCGGCTGATGAGCAGGAACGGCGCGGTGGTGTTGGCGAGCTGCACCTCGAGCATCTCGAGCGGATCGACCTGATCCACGGACTGCACCCAGCTGTTGACGCGGTTCACATCCGGGACGAGGCCGCCCGCGTCGATCGCCGTGCCATCAGCATGCTTCTCCAGCGAGGAGGAGCCGGGCGCCATCGCCAGGCGCGCGAGGTCCTCGGCCGTGAGCGCCTGGCCCCCCTGCTCGGCGACCGTGCCGCCGAGCGCGGCCACCGACAGCAGCGGGTGTGCGTCGACGGACGCCTGCAGCGCCTGCGGGTGCGGGTCGACGGTATGCCCGAAGGTCTCCATCTCCGGCAGCGGCCCGTCCGGCAGCGGTTGGAGTTCCGCATCCGCGAGCAGTGAATAGGCCCCCGGCGAGCGGCGGACCGTCTGCGCGGCGTTGTTGATGAGGATGTCGAGGGGGCCCTGCGCCGCGACCGAGTCGGCGAGCCCGATCACCTGGGCGGGATCGCGGAGGTCGATGCCGACGACGCGCAGCCGGTGCAGCCAGTCCGCGGCGTCGGGCAGGGCCGAGAACCGGCGGACGGCGTCGCGCGGGAAGCGGGTGGTGATCGTGGTGTGCGCACCGTCGCGGAGGAGGCGCAGCGCGATGTGCATGCCGATCTTCGCGCGGCCGCCCGTGAGCAGGGCGCGCTTGCCGGTGAGGTCGGTGCGGGCGGTGCGCTTGCCGTGGCTGAAGCGGGCGCAGTCCGGGCAGAGCTGGTGGTAGAACGCGTCGACGATCGTGTACGGCTGCTTGCAGATGTAGCAGTTGCGCGGCTTGAGCAGCTCGCCGGCGATGGGGGCGTCGATCACGCTCGACGCGAGGTCGTGCCCGCGGGTCTCGTCGTCGATGCGGTCGGGGGCGCCGGTCGCGGTGCGTGCGACGACGGCCTTGTCGGCCTCGGCGATCGCATCCCGGATCTCTTTGCGGCGCACGCGCTTGACGGCCTTGAACATCGCCGCGGTCGCGTGGCGCACGGCCACGAAGTCGGGGTGCTCGTTGTCGATCGTGTGCAGCTCGGCGAGGACGCGCAGCGTCGTGGCGAGATCGTCGGGGTCGATGCCGGGGCCCAGCTCGGGGGTGGCGTCGGGCGCGTCGGTCATTGGGCCGATTTTACGCGAGTGCGCTGGGGGTCTCCTGCCGTGTCCGCACCCCGGCGTAGGGTCGACGCATGAGCAGCGCAGAATCCTCCCCGCATCCCGGCGTCGTCCCCTCCTACCTGCTCGCGCGCCTGGCGGCATCCGGCCGGTTCCCGAAGGCCGCAGCCGCCGCCCGGCAGACGCTCACCGCCGGACGTCCGCCGTTCCGTGCCCGCATCGACCTCTCGATCGACGAGAACGGCGACCTCGTCGCGCAGCTTTCCGATGCGCCGAACCGCACGATCAGTGACGCCGGCAACACGCAGCAGCTCCCGGGGGCCGTGGTCCGCACGGAAGACGACGGGCCGGTCGAGGACACCGCGGTCAATGAGGCGTTCGACGGCCTGGGCGCGACGTTCGAGATGCTGCTCTCCGCGTTCGGCCGCAACTCGCTCGACGACGCCGGCGCCCGCCTCGACGCGACCGTCCACTACGGCGTCGACTACGACAACGCCTTCTGGGACGGCGAGCGCATGGTGTTCGGAGACGGCGACGGCGAGGTGTTCCAGCACTTCACGGGTTCCCTTACCGTGATCGGACACGAGCTCGCCCACGGTGTCGTGCAGCACACCGCGAACCTGGAGTACCAGGGACAGCCGGGCGCATTGAACGAGTCCGTGGCCGATGTGTTCGGCGCCCTCACCGAGCAGTACGCCCTGGGCCAGTCCGCCGATCGGGCGAGCTGGCTCATCGGAGCGGAGATCTTCACGGATGCGGTGCAGGGCTCGGCGCTGCGCTCCATGATCGCGCCGGGCACGGCCTACGACGACGACGAGCTCGGGAAAGACCCGCAGCCCGACCACATGAGCGGGTACGTGCGCACCACCGAGGACAACGGGGGCGTGCACATCAACTCCGGCATCCCGAACCGCGCCTTCGCCCTCTTCGCCCGCGACCTCGGCGGCAACGCCTGGGAGCGCGCCGGCACGGTCTGGTACCGGGCGCTCACCGGCGGCCTGTCGAGCACCGCGAGCTTCACGGACTTCGCGGACGCCACGGTCGCCGCGGCGGCCACGGTCGACCACGAGGCGGTCGCCGCCGCTCGACGCGCCTGGACGGCCGTGGGAGTCTATGAGAATGACCGAGGACCCGACTCCGCCTGACGCCCCCGTCATCATCGCGGTCGTGCGCTCGGGCGGCGTCGCGGGCATCCGTCGCCAGTGGCGCGTCGAGGCCGAGCCGCCGGACGCCGAGGAGTGGATCAGCCTCATCGACAGCTGCCCCTGGGACGACGACGTCGACACCGAGCCCGGGGCCGACCGGTTCGTCTGGAACATCCGCGCCCGCACCCCGTCCGAGCGCCGGGAACGAGAGCTACCCGACTCCGCCGTGGACGGCCCGTGGCGCGCCCTCGTCGACGCCGTGCGGGAGGCCGCGCGCGACGCCTGAGCCCGCGGTCGCAGAGTCGCGCCCCCGTCGCACGAACTCTCCGCATCGATGCGACCTCGGTGGGAAACGGCGACCTCACGCCACCCCGGGGTGAGAATGGACGCATGGGACTCTTCCAGCAACGACCCGAGGAAGAAGAGAAGCAGTGGGGACTCCCCTCCGAGCCTCTCGAGACGTCGGCCGCCGACACGCTCGACGCCGCGCCCGCGCTCGACCCGCTGAGCCTCGGCCTCGACTCCCCGTCCTCGGTGAGCTCCATCGTGTTCCCGGTCGCCGCCCCCGCGCCCGAGGCCGAGAGCACCGAGAACTCCGATCCCGAGGACTGACCCCCGCACGGCGTCGCACTCTCGCCCTCACGTCGCCGGACTCCCGGGATTCGGTGCGACCGCGGCGCGAAAGTCCGACCGCGGGCAGCGATACGGTGGACGGATGACCATCACCGCCGCCGCAGACGGCTCCGCCCTGGGCAACCCCGGCCCGAACGGCTGGGCCTGGTACATCGACGACGCGAACTGGGCGGCCGGCGGTTCCCCGCACGGCACGAACAACCAGGGCGAGCTCCGCGCCGTCCTCGAACTGCTGCAGGCGACGGCCGGTACCGACGAGAAGCTGCTGATCGAGTGCGACAGCCGTTACGTGATCGACTCCGTGACGAAGTGGATGCCGGGGTGGAAGCGCCGCGGCTGGCGGAAGTCCGACGGCGGGCCCGTGCTGAACCGCGACCTCCTGGAAGGCATCGACGAAGCCCTGCGCGGGCGCGACGTCGAGTTCTCCTGGGTCAAAGGTCATGCCGGACACCCCCTGAACGAGGCCGCCGACGAGCGCGCGAACGCCGCCGCCAAGGCCTACCAGCAGAAGCAGGAGCCGCGCCGAGGCCCCGGCTTCACCCGCGCGACCGATGCGGGCGCCGCCGTCGCGGGCTCTGCCGCCGTCGCCGCTGCGGCCCCGGTCGCTCCCTCGACGGCAGCCCCGTCCCGCACGTCGACCCTCGCTGAGGCGGACGACGCGCAGCCACTGTGGGCCGAGACCTCCGACCTCCTCGACGGACTCGACCTCGCCCCGGACGACCCCATCGTGCTCCGGGTTCCGCTGTCCCCCGACGAGCACGCCCGTCTCCGGGACCGCGCCGAGGCGCAGGGCGTCGGGCTGGAAGAAGCGCTCCGCCGCCTGATCTGACCGAGAGTACGAGGCGTACACTCGCACCATGTCGACTCCCCGCACCATCGGCCGGATCTTCCTCGGCGCCTCGCTCGTGTTCGCGGGGATCTCCCACCTCACGTTCGCCCGGGAGGAGTTCCAGGCGCAGGTGCCGGAATCGCTGCCGCTCGATCCGGACACCACGGTCCTCGCGTCCGGTGTCGCCGAGGTCGCGCTCGGCTCCGCTCTGCTCCTGGCCCGCCGCCGCCGCCGTCGTACGGTCGGCACCGTCGCCGCGCTCTTCTTCGCAGCGGTCTTCCCCGGCAACGTGGCGCAGTGGATGCACCATCGGGACGGTTTCGGTCTCGACACCGACATGAAGCGCTTCGTGCGATTGTTCTTCCAGCCGGCCCTCATCGCATTGGCCCTGTGGTCCACGCGCGCCCCGCGCCGCTGACCCACCACGCGAGAACAGGCCCACCCGCGCCATCAGGCCCACCCGCGCCATCAGCCCTCACGCGAGAACAGGCCCACCCGCGAGAACAGGCCCACCCGCGAGAACAGGCCCTCACGCGAGAACAGGCCCTCACGCGAGAACAGGCATCCACGCGAGACCAGGCCGCCACGGCCGCCCGCTCCTGACCCCGCGCGACCGCCTGATGCGGCGTGCGCACGGCTCGGCTCCGTAGACTCGGCGGATGGCGGAGAGGACGAGGCGACGGTGAAGAAGCGCACCGTCTTCGGCCTGCTCCGGCTCACCGCCGCCGCCGTCTGCCTCATCGCGCTCGTCCACCGCCTGGCGTGGGGACTCGCGTCGAACACCATCGCGAGCCAGAACTTCTTCGCGTACCTGACCAATCAGTCGAACATCGCCTTCGTCGTTCTCCTGACCGTCGCCGGAGTCCTCGCGCTGCGCCGGGCTCAGGACCCGCGCTGGCTCACCGTGGCCCTCGCGCTCGTCCTCACCTGGACCATCACCGCAGGGCTCGTGTTCGCGATCCTCGTCTGGCAGGCCGGCGTCCGGGGGATCCGCATCGACGTGCCGTGGTCGGACCAGGTCCTGCACTTCTGGCTCCCCGCGGTGACGGTCGCCGCCTGGGCCCTGGCTCCCGGGCATCGCTCGGTGCCGTGGCGGGTGATCCCGGTGACCCTGGCCTACCCGGTGCTGTGGGGCGTCGCGACGCTCATCCGCGGACCGCTGATCGGCTGGTACCCGTACTACTTCCTCGACCCGCGACAGGTGAGCGGTCCGGTCGAGTTCACGGTCTCCTGTGCCATCGCGCTGGCGGTCTTCGCGGCTGTGGCGACCGCACTCGTGCTCATCAGCCGCCTGCCCGACCCGTGGGACAGTGCTCATTCGGAGCCGTCACCCGAGGACAGCGCCCCGACCGAGGCCCCGCGCGAGACGGTTCAGGCGTAGAAAGCCAGGGACGCGAGCGCCGCCTCGACGGCCTCGGCGTCCCCGAGCTCTGCGAAGTCCCGCGCCGCCGCACCGCCCACGATCCCGACGAGCACGTTCTCACCGGTTGACGGGCGGAGGTTGATCCACGTGGGGATCGCGATGTCCGCACCGACCGCGTGCCAGATGGACTCGTCGCCGTCCCAGAACGGTTCGTCCCATCGGAGCCACACCGTCTCGATGGCACCCATGCCGAGCGCGGACACGGCACCACGGTTGTCGAACGGCAGCGGCGGATCGAACTCGATACCCTGCTCCTGCAGCACCCCGAGGGGCACCGTCAGCAGCACCCGGTCGAAGGAGAGGGCCTCCCCGGTGCCGAGGCGCACGCTCACGCCGCTGTCGTCCCAGGCGAGGCGGGTGACCGGAGAGCTGAGTCCGACCTTCACCCCGTCCAGGGTGCTCTCGATGAACGGGGTCAGATCGTCGCCGACCCCCTGGAGCGCCGTATCGGGCAGCGGCGGGGCGAACCAGCTCGACAGATCAGCGGCGTCGGCACCCGTCCGTGCGGCGAGGAGCGCGAGGAGCGCGGCGGTCGCGGGATCCTCGGGGTCGATGCCGGCGGCCACCAGGGCGTCCGCCACCGAGGAGTCCTGCGGGGCCGCCTGGGCCGTGGTCACGGCGGCCTGCACCGGCTGCTGATCGACGGGCTCCACCTCGCCCTCGGCGGATCGCCACCGTGCGCCCTCCAGGTCGACGAGGTCCCCGTCGCCCTCGTCGATCGTCTCGAGAAGCTCCGCGTCGGCCTCGCCGAACAGCCAGGCGCCGAGCTGTACCGGAACCGGCCAGTCGTCGTCCATCCGGGAGAGGATGCGGCCACCGACGCGGTCGCGCGCTTCGAACACCGTCACCTGCAAGCCGTCCTCCGCGAGCTGCGCGGCAGCGGTCGCCCCGGCGATCCCGGCGCCGATCACGGCCACCCGCTCGCCGTCCTCCGCGGCGACGGTGAGCTCGCGGGCGGCACGGCGGCCTGAGCGCAGGGCACCGCGGACGGTACCCGGCGCCTCGTCATCGGTCGCCTCGCCCGCGAAGAAGAGCCGGTCGTCGACGGGCTTGGTGAGCGCCGTGCGGGTCGCGGCGAGCACCCCCACGGGAGTGAAGCTCGCGGCGCCTCGGGCGAACGGATCGGTGGTCCACGTGCTGCGGATGCTCCCGCTCGGGGCGGGGACTCCGGGCGGCGGCTCGGGTTCGCGCGTGCGGGTGGGGGTCGGCGTCGGTTCCGGCTCCGGCGTGCAGGAGGCGAGAAGCACCGAGACGACACCGGCTCCGGCGCCGAGGAGCAGGGTACGGCGCGTGATCCTCATCGTGCCGCCACTTTATCCCGCTTTCCTACAGGCAGAAGCGCCGGAACAGGCGGCTCTCAACGAGAACCGCCTGTTCCGGCGCGAGTGCCTGCGTGTCAGACGGACAGCAGCTGCCGCTCCAGCCGCGCGAACGAGGCCTCCATGCCGTCGGCCATGCCGGTGGCGAGGATCATGTCCCGCGTCTCCTTGTCCGGGTACTCGATGAGCACCGTGACGAGGGTCGCGGCGTCCTCCTCGTAGAGGTTGAGGTCGTTGAGCGTCTCGGTCGGCATGCCCTGCATGCGCTCCGTGGTGACCGCGCGCTTCGGGGCGTCGATCAGCAGCGCCTCCCCCTCGAAGCCGAACGGCTCACCCTCGGTGTCGCCCACCGGGGCCCAGGAGTTCCGGTACGACTGGCCGACCTCGGTCGCCGACACGCACTCGGTCATCTCCCACCCGTCCGGGCCGAGCATCCACTGCCGGATGAGGTCGGGCTCGAAGTGGGCGCGCCACACCAGTTCGCGCGGACCCTCGACCAGCCGCGTGATGCGCACGTGCGTGTCGTCCAGCAGCTCCACCCGCGTGCCCTTGCCCTGCGCGTAGTCGCGGAGGTCCTGCAGCACCGCGTCGAGCTGGGCCATCGCCATGCGGGTGCCCTCCACGGCGCCCATCGCGACGACCTGCTCGAGCGCCTCGGCCGAGGCGAAGTGGCTCGTGTTGACCATGCGCGTGCCCTCGGCCGTCGGCTCGAACGTGAAGGTCATGCGCATGGAGGGGAGGTTCGCATCCGGCGTGCCGTCCTCGTCGGCGAAGGAATCGAGCACCGTGAAGCTGCGGGGCGCGTCGATCTCCAGGAATTCCCAGGTGCCGGAGGCCTTCTCCCCACGCGGACCGTTCATCGTGTAGACGGCCCGGCCGCCGACGGTGTGGTCCCACTGGGTGAAGGTGGCCGGCCAGCCGGGAGGGCCCCAGAACCGCTCGAGCTGCTGCGGGTCGGTGTACGCGGCCCAGACGCGCTCTACGGGAGCCGCGAGGTCGGCGACCACGGTCATGGTGAGGTTCTCGGCATCCGTGATGATGTCCGTGACAGGCATATCAGTCTCCTTGCGATTCGTTGCGTTGACTGCTGGTGGGGTCGGTCGGGGCCGGTCGCTTCCCCGCGGGCGGGGACGGCTCGGCCAGGAGATCGTCGAGCCGGGCGATGCGCGACCGCCACAGCTCTTCGTATCGGGCGAGGAGCGCCCTGGCGCGGGCGATCATCTCGGGGTTCGCGCGGACGAGCCGCTCGCGTCCCTCGGCGCGCTTGACGATGAGGTTCGCGGCCTCGAGCACGGCCACGTGCTTCTGGACCGCGGCGAACGACATCTCGTACTCGGAGGCGAGGGTCGAGACGGACTGCTCCCGCTCGATCGTCCGGCGCAGGATGTCCCGCCGGGTCGACGTCGCCAGTGCATGGAACACACGGTCGACCTCCGCTTCACTCAACTCCGTTTGTGCAACCATTTGGTTGTACGTTAGACCCGCCTTCGGCGCACGTCAAGAGCCCCTTGTGACTTGCGGCTTTAGATCGGACTAGATGCTTTACATCGGACTACCCGAGGCTGAGCCGGACTGAGTCCGATCTAAAGCAGAGTGCTGGGGGCCGCCTCCCTTCGGAGTGGCAATGAAGCCAGCTGCGGTCGCGAGGAAAGTCAGATCGTCAGGCCGACTCATGCAGGACGACGGTCAAAACGCGCGCACATCCAGACCCCGAATACGGATGGTTGGCGGTCGGCAGAACCTGCGCCGAAACCCATACACCACCCGTTTCGGCGCCCTAACGTTTCGGCAGGGGGTTACGGCGGGGCGACGCTCGGCGTGTCGCACTTCCCCAGCACCACCACGGGTGCCCGGCCGCAAACGATCGTTTTCGGTGGTAGCCCGGGCACGACATCAACAGCGAAGTCGAGGATGATTGAGTCGTGGAGATTGAGCTGCTTTATATCGCCGGTTGCCCCAGCTGGGTTGAGGCTGGCCGTCGTGTTTCTGAGGCGCTACGAGAAACAGGCCACGACGAATCGGAGGTTCACTACCGACTCATCCGGACGGAGGAGGACGCGGGCGCAGTCTCGTTCGCGGGCTCCCCCACGATCACCCTGGATGGCAACGATCTCTTTCCGGGGTCGGGGCGAAGCAATGACCTCGCCTGCCGTATTTACAGCACCCCTGCTGGGCTGGCCGGGATGCCAACGGTTGAACAGATTCGAGAGGCGCTCTCCGCTCATGGCGACTGACGAGGACGTTGCGTGCACGTGCTGCGGGCGACATCTGCCACGCAAGAAGCTGCACGCACTCGGAGACGATCGCGCTTTCATCTGTCGACGATGCGGCTGGTGGGTGGCTCTGCGCCTACATCGCGACCGCCCGCCTGCCTAAGCGTGAACTCACTCAACGGCTGCCCACGGCGATCGCGCCGATGTAGAGGGCGAGTTGATGGGTGTCCCACCACCGCACAACGGATCTCACTCGGTGCTCTCATCCCCGGCGCGGATCATGAAAACTGCTCCGGTGATCGCTGCGGCGAAGATTACGATGTCGGCGATGTTGCCGATGAACCAGTTTCCGTAGGCGAGGAAGTCCACGACGTGACCACGGGCGAATCCGGGGTCCCGGAAAAGGCGGTCGCCTGCGTGTGAGGCGGAAGCGCCGCCGAGCGCGCCGATGACGATCGCCCATCTCACGCGTTGCACTCGGAACGCGAACACGATCGCTGTGACCGTGGCGGCGACAGCGAGCAGCGCGAACACCCAGGTGAAGCCTTCCCCGAAGGAGAATGCCGCTCCGGGGTTATAGGCGAGCTGCAAACCCAGCAGGTCACCGATCAGCGGGATGCGCTCACGGTCGGTGAGGGTCGCTTCGGCCCACACCTTGGTTCCCTGATCGATCAGCACGACGACCACGGCGATCAAGAGCGCTCCACCAGTGAGCTGCCGCCGCCGGGTCGACGACAGCTTGCGCGCAGCGGGCGGATGAGCCTCTGACTGGGAGGAGGTCATGCGAGCACCTCGATCAGACGGACGATGACCCCAGATTCGATCAGGATGAACAGGCCCAGGCCGATGAACACGGCCGGTACGAGCCAGTGCTCGACGCGCTCCAGCCCCTCGGTAACAGCCTTGTTGGTGCCGATCAGCCGGCCGGCCGCGCACCAGACCGCGACGAGGATCAGGAATACGACGATCATGATCGCGACGTCGCTGGGGGCGCTGGTGCGGAAGATCGGCGTGTAGAGGGAGATGTTGTCGGCCCCGTTGGCGATCGTGATCCCTGCGACGCCCCATAGTCCGACCGCGGTGATCTTGGAGTCGTCATCATCGTCATCGCTGTTACGGCGCAGGCCGCGAATGAGCGTCCAGATGCCGATGCCGAGCGGGATCAGACCCAGGAAACCGACCCATTCGTCCGGAACGATGGTGAGACCGAGAGCGGCGATCACGCTGATCACGACGAGGGTGATGAACCCGAGATACTGGCCCGCGACGATCTGCCACGGCCGGGGCTTCCCTCGACTGGAAGCCAGGAACAGCACGGTGAGCACGACAATGTCGTCGATGTTGGTTGCCGCGAACAGGCCGATCGCTGAACCGATAGTTGCGAGCATCAGCTTTCCAGTCGTGGCGTGCGGGTGCGTGCGGCGCGCAGACCGTTGAGGATCACGATGACCTCCGCGACCTCGTGGACCAGGACGACGGCCGCGAGCCCCAGGACGCCGAAGAGCGCGAGCGGGAGCAGTGCAGTGATGATCAGCAGCGACAGGATGATGTTCTGGTTGATGATCCGTCGACCGCGGCGGGCGTGATCGAACGCTCGCGGGATGAGGCGCAGATCATGGCCGGTGAAGGCCACGTCGGCGGATTCGATTGCCGCGTCGGAGCCGGTGGCGCCCATCGCGATACCGATGTCTGCGCCAGCGAGGGCCGGTGCGTCGTTGATTCCGTCGCCGATCATCGCGACCGGCCCCGCCTTTGACAGCTCGCCGATCGCGGTTGCCTTATCCTCGGGACGCAGTTCCGCGCGCACGTTGCTGATCCCGGCCTGCGCGGCCAGTGCACGAGCGGTGCGGGCGTTGTCTCCGGTGAGCATCGTCACGCCGGCGCCTTGGTTGGTGAGCGTCCGGACTACCTCGGGGACTTCAGGGCGCAGTTCGTCGCGGACGCCGATCGCGGCGACGGGGGTTCCATCGCGGTGGACGATCACGACGGTCATGCCCTGCTCCTCCAACTCCGCGACCTGCTTCCCGAGGTCGCCCGCGTCCAGCCAGCGAGGACTGCCGACGGTGATTCTCGATCCGCCGACAGTGCCGTCGATGCCGTGCCCGGCCTGCTCGGTCACATCTGCAGCTGCCGGTGTGCCCGGGGCCGCGGCGGTGATCGCAGAGGCAAGGGGATGCGTGCTGTGCTGCTCCAGTGCGGCCGCCCAGGCCAGCGCCTGTGTCTCGGTCACGCCGTTCGCAGTGAGCACCGCGGTGACCGCAGGTTCGTTGCGGGTGAGGGTGCCGGTCTTGTCGACCGCGACGTGGCGGACCGTGCCGAAGCGCTCGAAGACGGCGCCGGACTTGATGATCACGCCGAACTTGCTTGCTGCGCCGATCGCGGCGACGACCGTCAGCGGCACCGAGATCGCCAGCGCACACGGAGAAGCGGCGACCAGCACGACAAGCGCGCGGGTGATCCACACCTCTGGATCGCCCAGCAGCGACCCGATGATCGCGACGAGCGCTGCGAGGATCAGAACGCCGGGTACGAGCGGGCGGGCGATCCTGTCCGCGAGACGTGCACGCTCGCCCTTCTCGGTCTGCGCCTTCTCGACCAGCTCCACGATCGTGGTGAGCGAGTTGTCGGTGCCCGCAGCGGTCGTTTCGACCTCCAGCGCGCCGGCGCTGTTGATCGCACCGGCCGACACCGCATCGCCGGGCTCGACCTCGACGGGGATCGACTCCCCGGTGATCGCCGAGGTGTCCAGGCTGGAGCGGCCAGAACGGACGATCCCGTCGGTTGCGATCCGCTCGCCGGGACGGACCACCATGACCTGGCCGACCGTCAGCTCTCTCGCGGGCACCTGCGCAGAGACGCCGTTCTGCAGCACGGTCGCTGTCTCCGGCACGAGCTTCAGCAGCGCCCTCAGCCCGCCCCGGGCACGGTCCATCGCCTTGTCCTCGAGCGCCTCAGCAATCGAGTACAAGAACGCCAGAGCCGCAGCCTCCTCCACGTAGCCGAGGATGACCGCGCCGATCGCGCTGATCGTCATCAGCAGCCCGATACCGAGCTTGCCCTTGAACAGTTTCCGGATCGCGCCGGGCGTGAACGTCGACGCACCGAGGAGCAGACCGGCCCAGAACAACACCAGCGCCGGGATCTCGAGGCCGGACCATTCAAGGATCAGACCGGCCAGGAATGCGACACCGGAGAAGACCGGCACCATAATCCCACGGTCCCTCCACCAGGGCCGCACAACCTCTTCGGTCTCATCCTCCGCCGCAGTGGCAGGCTGGGCAGGCTCGTGCTCGCAGCCACACGCCGCGCTCACGCGTCCGCCCCCGTCCCACAGCAGCCAGCCACCGTGCACGCAGAGTCCACGCACGGCGCGTGCTCATCGACCGCCAGCGTCACGTCCACGAGCGCGACGAGCGCAGCCGTAAGATGCGGGTCGGCGATCTCGTAACGAGTCTGGCGACCCTCCGGCTCGGCAACGACAATCCCGCAGTCACGCAGGCAGGTGAGATGGTTCGACACGTTCGAACGCGTCAGCTCCAGCTCACGAGAGAGCACAGCCGGGTAGCTCGGTCCACCGAGCAGAGACATTAGGATTCGGGAACGCGTGGGATCGGCCATGGCCCGGCCGAGCCGGTTCATGACATCGAGGCGTGAGGAAATAGTCAGCACACACTGAACTATACAGTGATTGATGACCTATTGGAACGGCTTCACCCCAGGCGACATCTCTGGGGCCTGGGTGTAAGTACATCCGGCTCACACCCCACCGAATACGCCTACCGAAACCCGCTTACGGCGCACGTTTCTGGCATTCGATCTGGTGTGCCTTCACTCACCGCGCCGCAAACGATCGTTTTCGGCAGCTCTCGCGTAAGGCTGAGGCGTAAGGTTGCCTGGTCGACCCGGACCCTGTCGACGGCGGTGATCCGGTCCGCTCGTCATGAGCGCGGTAGCCGGTCCACTCGTCGCAAGGGTGGTGCCGACGCCCCACTAATCGTCGAGACGGTCGAGAATCTCATTCATCTGGTCGATCTCTTCCTGCTGTGACGAGATGATCTGCTCACAGAGATCTTGGATCTCCGGGTCGCTGATGTCTGATTGCTCACACACCAGAATCGCTCGAGAGTGATGCGGGATCATGGAACGGAGGAACTGGTCGTTACCGACGAACGCTTCCGAGCGTCCCATGAAGAAGGCGACAAGGAAAAGCGCGGCGAAACCTACGAGCAAGCTGATGTTCGCGGCCTTGTTCGGGAACATCTTCCACATGACGATGACCATGATGATGCCCATGGGGAAGACCATCATCAGTGCCATGTAGAGGTTGCTGATGTTGAGGAAGAGATCGTCCAGGACGTTGATCATCGCAAACGTGAGGAAGTACATCACAACGAAGCTGAGCGATAGCGAGACGGCGAGCTTAAGGTAGCTCGACATCCCGCCCTGATTCTTCCCCTGGGAGTGGCCGGCCGGCGGGCGTGAACCGTTGTCGGCGTGCTGGCTTGTCATAGCGACTCCAGCAGTGCAACGCACGCCTGTTCGCAGCGTCGGCATGCCTCAGCGCAGATCGTGCAGTGTTCGTGCATGGTGTGCTGTTCACATTCGTTAGCACAGCTCAGGCACGCCGCTCGGCAAGCTTCGAGCGCGGCACGGGTGACGCTGGCGTCGTGCCCGGTGCGACGGGAGAGGATCCGGGCGGTGGTTATGCAAAGGTCTGCACAGTCCTGGTTCGCGCGAATGCACTTGATTAGGTCAGCAACCATGTCCTCGCTGAGGCAAGCGTCGGCACATGCGGTGCAGGCTTGCGCGCACGCGAGACACGCGTCGATGCAGTCGACGAGCTTCTTCTGATCAATTCCGCCCAGATCTTTCGGATACGTGCTGAGCATTTCTTCGGTGACGGTCATGAGAGAACTCCTTTCGTGAGCCACGAAAGTACGCTCGCATCGCCCGCGCACTGAGGCCCTTGAATACCCCGCTGGGGTCTGGTAACCCGGTATTGATAAGCCGCCGCGCTGCGCAGATCAGCCTGTGAGCTGAACAGAGTCGGCGACCACGTTCGCCTAGCGGGAATAGAAGCGAAAACATTGAGTTACATACCCCCAGGGGGTATGCTCGAGGCATGAACGGGTACGACGGAAGCAAGGACGACCTGCGCAAGCGGTTGAATCGCGTCGAAGGCCAGGTGCGGGGGATCTCCCGGATGGTTGATGAGGACAAGTACTGCATCGACATCCTTACGCAGGTCTCTGCGGCGACGAAGGCCCTGGAGACGGTGGCGTTGTCGTTGCTGAGCGATCATCTGAGTCACTGCGTCGCTCAGGCAAGTGCTGAGGGTGGCGACTTCGCAGCGGAGAAGGTTCGTGAGGCCAACGAAGCCATCGCCCGCCTGGTTCGTTCATGACCACACGTCTGTTTAGTAAAGGAGAACACCATGACTGATCGCATCGAGCTGAGACTGACGGATGCGAACGCTGGTTGCGCATGCTGCGCTGCCCCATCGAACACAGAGACAGCCGTCCACGACGATTCTGCGGTCACATCGGAGGTGCTCGTCGACGGGATGACATGCTCGCATTGCGCATCGAGCGTCAGTGAGGAGCTGGGCGCTGTCGACGGTGTCGAGTCCGTCACCGTGGATCTCAACGCGGGTGGCACCTCCCGGGTGACCATCCGCAGCACCGCCCCGGTTGACCCCGCCGCTGTGAAGGCTGCGGTGGAGGAGGCCGGCTACGCTCTCGCGACCAGCCAGCCCTGAGTTGCATCTTTCGGCGTCCGGCTTACCCCGGGCGCACCTGAGCAAGGAGTCTCCGATGAGCCAGCACGACGAACACACCGATCACACCGCGCACCGCAACCACACGGCGGCGGCAACGACGGAGCACGACCATGGGGCGATGAGCCACGATCACGCTGCACCGCACGAAGACACCGGGCACGGCGGCCACGAAGATCACGCCGGTCACGGCGGGCATGGCGGCCACGGGGATCATGTGGGGCAGTTCCGGCGCCTGTTCTGGATCATGCTGCTCCTCGCCGTGCCGGTGGTCGGATTCTCGACGATGTTCTCGATGATCCTGGGGTACCCGCTGCCGGACGCGGCGTGGGTCGCGTGGGTGTCACCGGCTCTCGGAACGGTGATGTACGTGTGGGGCGGTGCCCCGTTCCTGACCGGTGCGGTCGGTGAACTTCGTGCCCGCAAACCGGGGATGATGCTGCTGATCGCCCTCGCGATCACCGTGGCGTTCCTCGCCTCCTGGGGGGCGAGCATCGGGCTGCTGCACCACGAGCTGGATTTCTGGTGGGAGCTGGCGCTGCTGATCGTGATCATGCTGCTCGGCCACTGGATCGAGATGCGTTCCCTCGCCCAGACGACGTCGGCGTTGGATTCCCTCGCCGCATTGCTGCCCGACGAGGCGGAGAAGGTCGACGGAGACACCACTGTCACCGTCGCACCGGCTGATCTGCAGGTCGGAGACGTGGTGGTGGTGCGTCCGGGCGGGCGGGTCCCCGCGGATGGGCGGATCGTGCAGGGTTCGGCCAGCATGGACGAGTCGATGATCACCGGAGAGTCTCGGCCGGTGCGCCGCAGCGATGGTGACCCGGTAATCGCTGGAACCGTAGCCACCGATTCCGGGGTGCGGGTAGAGATCACCGCCATTGGTGAAGACACCGCACTCGCGGGCATCCAGAAACTGGTCACGGAGGCGCAGAGTTCATCGTCGCGGGCGCAACGACTCGCGGATGAGGCAGCGGGGTGGCTGTTCTGGTTCGCGCTCGGCGCTGCCGCGATCACCGCGATTGTGTGGACTCTCGTCGGCCAGCCCGAGGCAGCCGTGATCCGCACCATCACCGTGCTGGTCATCGCCTGCCCGCACGCGCTGGGTCTCGCGATCCCACTGGTCGTGTCGATAGCGACCGAACGCGCCGCCCGTGGAGGTGTGCTGATCAAGGATCGTCTCGCCCTGGAGAGCATGCGCACCGTCGACACGATCCTGTTCGACAAGACCGGCACGCTCACCAAGGGCACCCCCGCCGTGACCGCGATCGATCCCGTCACAGGGGCCGACGCCGATCAGCTGCTCGCGTGGGCGGCGGCCGCGGAAGCGGACTCCGAGCACCCCCTCGCCCGTGCGATCGTCAACGCAGCGAAAGAGAAGAACCTCACCGTTCCGCAATCGACCGATTTTGAATCCTCCCCCGCCGTGGGGGTGCGTGCCCGTGTCGACGGACACGTCGTGCAGGTCGGCGGCCCGTACATGCTCGAGCAAGAACACGCCGTTGAGCTGCCGGTTGCCGACGAGTGGCGCGGTGAGGGTGCGATCATCCTCCACGTGCTCGTTGACGGTCAGGTGATGGGCGCGCTGCGCCTGGCGGATGAGATCCGGTCCGAGTCGCGTCACGCGGTCGATGCGCTCCACGAACGGGGCGTGCAGGTGGTGATGATCACCGGTGACGCCGATGCGGTCGCCGCGTCCGTCGCCGGCGAGCTGGGTATCGACCGGTACTTCGCCGGGGTCCGTCCGGAGGACAAGGCCTCCAAGGTGAAAGAACTGCAACACGAAGGCCGCAAGGTCGCGATGGTCGGTGACGGCGTGAACGACGCCCCCGCCCTCGCCCAGGCGGACGTGGGGATTGCGATCGGTGCCGGAACGGACGTCGCGATTGCCTCAGCGGGTGTCATCCTCGCCAGCGACGACCCTCGATCGGTGATCTCCGTGATTGAGCTGTCGCGGGCGAGTTACCGGAAGATGAAACAGAACCTCTGGTGGGCCGCCGGGTACAACCTGCTCTCCGTCCCCCTCGCGGCCGGTGTGCTCGCCCCCGTCGGATTCGTGTTGCCGATGTCCGTCGGTGCGGTGCTGATGTCACTGTCCACGATCGTTGTCGCGCTGAATGCGCAGTTGCTGCGACGGCTGAACCTCAGCCCGGACGCCGTCGTCGACAAGTAGGCGTCAGGGGCGGCGGCGACGTACCCTGGAAGAAAGGGAGGTGGGACAGTGTTGATGACGATCGCACGGCGCGTGCAAGACCAGCGCACCCTCACCCGCACCCTCCTGACCGTCGTCGCCGTCGCCTTTTCCGTGATCTTCGGGCTTCTGGCGATGCACTCGATGAACACGCACACCATGCCCTCCGGGCACAGTGAGACCATCGCCGTCGCACCCGCGCATGCCGACGCTCACCCCGCGCACGCCTCAGGCGACGCCGCAGCGGTGGTCGAGGCGGGGTGCGCCACGTGTTCTGACGATCACGGCATGGCGTGGATGGCCTGCGTTCTCGCGCTCCTCATTGTCGTCGTGCTGCTCGCCCGGCCGTCCGCCTGGTGGCGAGCCGTCGCGCACTCCCTGGGAACGCCCGTGTCCCGCCTACACCTCCGGGATGCGCTGCATCCGCTGCGGCCTCCGTCTCTCACCGTTCTCTGCATCAGTCGCACGTGATGGCAGGCGCGCCCGCCTTCTGCGGGTAACGCCCTTGCCCAGCCTCTCTCGCTGGGCACCCTCATCGACTTTTGGAGAACCCATCATGAAGACCCGTTTTGCGGCGACCGCCGCACTCACCCTCGCCGCAGTGCTTGGACTCGCCGGCTGCGCCGGTAACACCTCGGGCGGCGGCGACATGCCCGGTATGAACCACGAAAGCAGCAGCTCCGCCCCGGCCTCCGCGGACGCCAATGACGCCGACATCATGTTCGCCAGCATGATGAAGGAGCACCACGCCCAGGCCATCGACATGTCCGACATGCTTCTCAGCAAGGAGGGCGTCGACGAACGTGTCGTCGCCCTTGCGGAAGAGATCAAGGCCGCGCAGGAGCCCGAAATCCAGAAGATGGACCAGTGGCTCGAAGAGTGGGGCGCTGACACTTCCGACATGGAGGGAATGGATCACGGCGGCGGCATGATGTCCGAAGAGGACATGCAGGCTCTCGAGGACGCCACCGGTGCGGACGCCAGCCGCCTGTTCCTCGAGCAGATGATTCAGCACCACGAGGGTGCCGTCGAGATGGCCCAAGAAGAGGTCGACAACGGCCAGAACAGCGACGCGATCGCTCTGGCCGAGACGATCATCGAGGCGCAGACCACGGAGATCGCCACGATGAAAGACCTCCTCGACACACTCTGATCTACCTTCGGGGGTGCGGCGCTCGCCCGCACCCCCGAACTGGCCTTCTCGCAGTAACCCACGCCACCGCGCTGGTGCCATGTCGCGACTCTCATTCGCGTACCGCTCGCGCACCTGCATGCATTTCTTCACGTCGGAGTCTCATGAACCGCCACTCGCCCCTACCCGCTTTCGCGATCGCTCTCGCAGCCGTCGCCCTCACCGGCTGCGCCGTGCCGCAGGCCTCCGGCACCAACGCGGTCCCCCCCGTTATCCAACACATTCACGGTGTTGCCGCTGACCCCCGCGGTGAGGACCTCTTCATAGCCACCCACGGAGGACTCTTCACCCTCACGCCCGAGGGTGCGATCACCGGCCCCATCGGAGGCCACGACTTCGACGCGATGGGCTTCACCGTCCTCGACGACGCCCTCTTCGCATCCGGTCACCCGGGCACACAGACACCCGCAGAGCTCGGCTCCCCGAACCTAGGTGTCATTCGTAGTGACGACTTCGGCGAATCGTGGTCACCGATCGCCCTCACTGGCAGTACGGACTTCCATGTCCTCACCGCCGGACCAGACGGCACTCTCTACGGGATCGCCTCCGATGGCGTCGATCTGCTCATCAGCACTGACGACGGTCTCGAATGGACCCGCGGCGCAACACTTGCCGCGGCAGACCTCGCCGCCACCGGCGACGGTCTCTACGCCGCCGCGGAAGAAGGACTGCTCCTCAGCACCGACAACGGCGCCACCTTCACCCCCGTCGCCGACGCCCCGCTGCTCTACACACTCGACGCCAAACCCAATGGCTCGCTCGCAGGAGTCGGAACCGATGGCGCCCTCTGGTCACAGAACACCGAAGGAACATGGCAACGCCTCGACGCGCTTCAAGGGGCCGCTCAGGCCTTCACCGCGATCGATGACGAACGCTTCATCGTTGTCGACGACCGCGGCATCGTCCAGATCACAGCCGACGACACAACCATCCTCGCCCCCGCCCGGTAGAGAACGCCACCACCAGAACGGCCACCCATGGTCCCCCGCCGCAATCCCTTCCGACGCATATCCGTCTTCATCGCGTGCGCCACAGTCCTCGCCCTGCTTCTCGCCCTTGCGAGCTTCTACCTCATCGGAGCCATATTCAGATGACCCGCCACCTGCACCCAGCTCGGCACCGTCCACGAGCACACGTTCCCACGCGCACCAGCCACATGTCCCCACAGCGGCGTCACGATCGCCTCGTACGTATCGGGGCCTTCCTTCTCCTGGCCGCCGTCGCACTGATCGCAACTCATCTCCTCATCGACACAACCGTTCCAGACCAACGGTCACTCTGGGCATACACGCTCGGAAGCTACGAAACAGCGTTCATCCTCGCGATCGTCGGACTGGCGCTCGTGCTGCGTGAACCCCCGGGAGGCGCGGATGAATCTCAATGACTACTGGACCAACGCCTTTTGGTCCGTCATCCCCACGATCGCCGTCGTCGCAGCATTCTGGTTCGTCCTGCGGTCCATCATCAGAGCCGACCGCAACGAACGAAAAGCACACGCCAAGATCGAGCAACAACTCCGCGCGGAACGAAACCATCCTCGCCAACTCGCATCGGCGGACGACGAGCGAGACCGCTACCTGAACGCCGGAAACGTCTGCCGAAAGCAGATACCGGCGAACGTTAACGGCGGGCGCACGATGACGGGCGACGCGAACTCGCCGGAAACGATCGTTTTCGGCGGGTCGTCTGCTGCACGCTCCCTCCTGCTGTGCTCACTCGCGTCTTCAGCGGGAGATTTTGGAAAGCGGAGATGGGTCCGAGGCCTCGCTTGCGGCACCACCAGTAGAACCGAATGCGAAACCACGCCGCAAACGATCGTGTACGGCGGGCGGCACCGAACCGTGAGGTTGCTCAACATTTTCTTGCGAGAGGCGAGGGGAAGTCTGCAATGTCGGACATATGAGGGATCGTGGTGACTATGAGCTGACCAGGATCGTGAGGGAACGCTATGACCGGTAACGACGAGCCCGAAGGGCATTCGTCCCCCGATCGCGTTCCTACTCTCATCGCGTGGGCAACGGATCAGGCCTGGCTGGCCGAGGCAGACCGCGATCGCGCCGAGGAACGTTTCGACCGGCTCGCTGGAGACCGCGAACTCGCGACCGCACTCCAGGCCAGCGGATACCGTGGCCGGAACTACGATCTGTTCGCGAATGAGATCGCGAAGTACGGGTGGGCTGTCATCCGCGGGTGGATCTACAAAGGGCAGATTCGTGGCGAGGTGAAGCGAAAAAGCTTCGGCGCACTGGAGCCTGAGCCCCGCCCGGGCTCGATGATCGAAGAGGCCGAGAGCCTGGCGGATGAGACGATCGTGCTCGCCCTCACCGCGTTCCGAGACAAGGTGCTCGTCCCGGGCAAGTGGGACCCCGCCAAGGGAGCTTCCCTGCGCACGTTCTTCGTGGGCCAGTGCCTTCTGCAGTTCAGCAACGTCTACAAGCGTTGGCGTCGAGAAGAGCTGCGTTCATATGCGGAGCCGCAGGCTCCGCCGCCCGCAGCGGCCTGGGCCGACGACTTCGAGGAGGGTCCGTCGACGTCGGCTGCTCCCGACGCGAGCGAGGCGGCGCACATCAAGGACGAGCTGCGTCGTGCATTCGGGAGCATCAAGGACGAGCGTGTCCGCTCAGCCTTTTATCTGAACGTGACGCATGGCTTCACGCACGCGGAGATCGGCGAGAAGCTTGGCATGACCGCGAAAGCGGTGGAGTCGGCGATCGCGCGCGCACGTCAGCAAGTACGACAGAACCGGGAGTCCGCATGAGCAGTGAATTTCGAGGCAAGATCGAGCGCTCGTCCTTCGGGACCCAGAACGCGAAGGCGGCACGCCGAACCGTTTCCGCCAACAAAGCGCAGTCGCTCGTCTCGCGATCGATGACGGGCAAGACTCAATCGAAGCAGTTGAGAGGCCGCGAGGGGAAGTGACCAGCGGCGGACATATACCGAGATGTCGGGATCACAACGGAAAAGAGCCGCCCCGCGGTAACGGGACGGCTCACAAGCCCTGAGAAGGTCAGGTCTCATCCAGAGCACTGACTGTACCGGAGTTGGCAGCCGCAGACTAGCGGCGCTCCATCTCATGGCACCCCGGCACCAATCAGTGAAGGAGTTCCCATGGGAACCGTTCGTCGCTCTGCATCCACCGGTCGTTTCGTCTCCAAGGCCGCTGCGGCCCGCTGGCCCGGAAAGACCACCACCGAACGTGTCGGTTCCGGCACGAGCAACTCGACCACGGTGCACCGCTCCGCGTCGTCGGGCCGGTTCGTCACCGAATCGACCGCCAACCGCAACCCGGGCGGCACGATCAGCCAGCGCGTCTAATCGAACCTGAGGGCCTGCACGTGCACACGTGCAGGCCCTCGTTGTGTAAGTCGAGGGCCTCCAGAACCCCGTCGGTGGCGGTCAGTAGTTCACCTTGTCGATGACGAGGTTCCCGTCGAGCATCTCGTGCGGGACGGGTCCTGCACTGGGGGAGCGGGATGGTCAGTCTCACGAGGTCGGGGTCCGCAACGGTCTCCGCGGACGCCAAGGCGTGAGCGCCCGGGACGGCAACGCCGACCGGCATCTCAATGTCTGCCGCAGCGCCGGAGCCGGCAATGTTCACCGGAAGCCGGCGGCGAGTACTGTTCACCCGAAGGCTAGTGGGGGAGCTTTCCCCTCGTTCGTTCAAGTCTGGCCTTGCGTTGCCTAGACCTTGCGACGGAAGCCGGTGGAGTCCCGAGTGACATCGGGCGACCAACGATGCGGTTCTCGCTTCACGTCGGGCCACTCGAGATCAGATCGAACGATATCCGGTCCGCGCCGGTGTGTCGGAAGCCCGTCGAAGCCGACCGGGCTGATCCTGGGCGCAGGCGACGAAGATGTGCCTACCGGCACTCCGCCTCCCTCCGGGAGTGATGATGAAGCCAGCTGAGATCGCACGGATGATCGCTCGTCGACGGTTCTCGAAAGAGTCGGAGCTGCACTGGGTGCCGCGTGATCATCGTTCGGAGACTGGCTATGCGAACAACACCTCGTTCGCACCGGTCGACCGAAGTCTCGGCCGTTTGGATTGGTCTGTCATCGACCCCATGAAGGTTCGAGTATCGAAGGGCGCCAGCCACTTCTTCACAGGATCTGAGTACTTCTGGAGTCGCACCCGCAGCCACGTGTGGTGTGAGTCTCAGTTCGAGCGCGACGAGTTGATGTGGCTCGATTATGGCGGACAGGCCGAAAGGGTGTGGTCGCAGCCGTTTGGCGTGGTGTTCGGCGTCCGCTCGCCGATGGCCGGTCATTGGCATGTGCCGGATTTCCTGTTGCAGATGTCGGACGGCTCTTATGCCGTTCGGGACGTGAGGCCAGAGGAACTCATCGACGAGTATGCGCAACTGCAGTTCGATGAGACGGCGCGAGTGTCGGCAACGCTCGGCTGGCAATATCAGGTGCTTTCCGGCCACAGCCTTCATGCGACCCGCGTGGTCGAATGGTTGTCGGCGTCGCGTCATGACCGCTGCAGGCCGCCTGCTGCCGTCAAGGACCGGATCCTCGAGGCGGCAACTCTCGGCAAGACTCGCCGGGAGTTATGCGAGCTGGCATCACCAGATTGCCCACCTCTTGCTTGCGCTTGGATTGACAACCTCGCCTGGCGCAGGCTGCTCGAGCTCGATCTGTCGGCGGTCTTCAACAGCAACACGCTACTGACTACCGCCCATCGGGAGAGAACGGACGCGATCGGTGTCTGACGAGAAGAAGCTGAAGCTCGGAGACACTTTCGACATTGACGGCGAGAGCTGGGTCTGGGTCCACATCATCCCTGGCCTAGAGGTGAAGCTCCGATCTGAGAGCGCACCCGATCGACACCTGATCATGTCCGTAGACGAGTTCCTGCTCCAGGCCGGAACAGCCCAACGGGATCGCATCGTATCTCTTCGGCCGGACGGGGATGCATGGCCGACCGACGTATGCGATATGGAAGCCCATCTCCTTGAGGCGTTCACTGGCAAGCCGATGGATCCGTTGGCCTCCGCTCCTCGGGCACAATATGACCCTGCACTGACAACTCAGAACGCACGTGTTGACGCGAAGCTGCTCGAGCTAAAAGGCACTTCACTTGGGCGAGCGCGCAGCACCTTTCACCTCCTGTGGAAGACGTACCAGCAAGGCGGTGCAGCCGGACTGAATGCCCGCATGCATCGCAAGGGCGAGCAGCGACTCGCCATCAGCCGGGCAGATCCACGGCTGGTGACGATCATCGATCGATTCCTCGATCGTCAGACGGACAAGTCGACGAGCAGCAAACGCCGGTGCGCTGTCTTGGTGAGGCGAGCGCTCGAGACCACCTACCCCGGCGATCCTTTATGTGAGATCAAGGCTCGCACCCTCCAGGGCTACATCAACGAGCGGGCTGCCGGCCGTTACAGCTTCGACAAAGCGACCACCCGGCGAAACACCGACAACAGCCCCAAGCGTCAGTACTACTCCGGGGCTGCCTATCAACTTGGGGAGCGATGCGAGATCGATTCAACGAAACTCGACGTTCTCGTCTGGGATGAGAACAGCGAGTTCCGGCCGACACTCACCGTGCTTCTCGATGTCGCAAGCCGGGTACCGCTCGCTTGGGCGATTCACGCGGACAGCCCCGGCGGATTCGACCATGCGCTCCTGCTCGCCCGGGCTGTCATCGGTCGCAAAGCCGTACCTGGTTCAGGAGCAGCCACCCTCGCAGGGTCAGCCACGTTGCCGTCCGACCTGATGAAGCAGGTGAACCCCTTCCTCACCGACGATTCTCTGGCCGTCCCATGGATCTTCCCGCGATCGATCACTATCGATGGTGGAGCAGATTTTCGGTCCCGCACGTTCAGAGATGCCTGCAGTGCGTACGGAATCCACAGGGAACTTGCCCCCTCCAGAACGCCGACGGTAAAACCACACGTTGAACGCAACTTCGGCACCCTCTCGACAGACTTCGCCGCATGGCTGGCCGGTTTCGTGGGGAACTCCGTCGCCCATCGGGCCGCCAAAGACGACCCCACCCTCACCCTGGATTCGCTTCGCCTCATCCTCGACAGCTGGATAACGAACATCTACCTGAACAGGCCCCACCGTGGCTTGAAGTCGACGAGCTCCCCGGGGCGCATCTTCACCCCGAATCAGATGTACACCGAACTGTTCGCTGTAGGACCCGGCGTCCCCGTGCCCTTCGGAGTTGAGGAGTACCTCGCGCTCTTGCCCACGGAACGGCGCATGATCGGTCGCGCAGGGATCGAACTCCACAATCGCCGCTATGACTCACCCCACCTGGAAGATCTCCGCAATCGCTCCCTCACGGGCGCTGAACCGGGATCCGCGAAAGCCAGGAAATTCCCAGTGAGCTTCGACCCTTACAACGCCAATGCCGTCTGGGTGCGTCACCCAGAAACCGGTGTGTGGATCGAGTGCTGGGACATCGCTCTACGGGAGAAGACAGCACCGATGGTCGCCGAGATCGACATGAAACTCCTTGCGCGATACCCCGACGCCGCAGTCGACGATCCAGACCGCCGCCGCGAGTGGATCGACCGCGTCGAAAGTCGCGAACGAGGAGACAAACGGAAACGCACCCAGCACAAGCGAGAGCAACAGCGCCTCAAGGTCGAAGCGCAACGTGAACCAGGCCCCGCGACAACGACACCGATCCCACTACGGCAATGGGCCAAACCCATCGACATCAGCACCATCGATTGGACATCCCCCGACATACATCTCGCCCAAGCAGAGGAGCTTGATTCATGAAGATCACCCCACTCGTCCTCCACCATGACCGCAAGACCAGCCTTGCAGGGCTTCGAGAAGCATTCGACGCCGAGCCCGCATCCCCGCCGAAGATCACCTTCCGTCAGTACACAGATCTGGACAGTGAAGCACGAGAGCTATACGACCAAGCTCGCGAAGACTTTCTCCGACTGACGCTGAGGGTGAAGACACGCGAGCAAACGGTCTGCGCTCGCATTCTGGAGGACCTCATCCGGATCAACCCTCGGCTGAAGAACTCGCGGCGCGGGCTGATGATATCCGCGCCGATGTTCTCCGGCAAGACAGAGCTCGCTCTCCTGTTGGCTCGATCCGTAGAACGAAGACACGCAGCCCAACACCCCGACTACCTCAGAGACGGAGACGCACCGGTCGTCTGGGTGGAGATGACCGAACACTCGACCGGGAAAGCTCTCCTTGCCCAGATCGTGGAGTTTCTCGCCCCCACCATCGTTCTCCCCAAACAGATCGCCACCGACAGGCTGCGGAAGCTTGCCGTCGAAGCCCTCCACCGTCACGGCACGAAGCTGCTCGTGATCGACGAAGCGCACAAGCTCGGCGGGACTGAACCCTCCAGTGTCATTAAAGCCCTCCAGAACGAGTCCTGTGCGACCGTCGTCCTGGTTGGAATCAATCTCGACCAAGCATTCAAGACGGGCGACGGCCTGCAAGTCAGCGCACGCTGCGACTTCGTCACACTCGACAAGATCGACCCCGCCGTCCAAGAGGACTTCGAACAATGGATCAAATGGGTCGCCACCTTCGACAGCTTCCTACCGCTATGCGGGCACGCCCACGGCCTTCTCACCCGCAACGCCGGCACGCTAGTCCACGCCGCCGACGGGAAACTCGCCGTTCTCGCGATGATCGTGGACCGCCTCGTCGCGTCCATCTTGCGCGACGAATCGCGCACCTCGGAGACCGTAACCCGCGAGCGACTCTTCGGGGTTCTCGATACTCTCCGGCGCACCACGCTCAACACACACAACGTCACCCTGGACGACCTGGTGGACGCCGCATGATCAGCACGCAGGCGTGGGCGAAACGACCCAAGTGGCATCATCTTGAGACGCCACGCTCCTACGCGCAGCGGCAATGCCGCGCCGCAGGAGTACCGTTCGACTTCGCCGAAAGGGCACTGACCAGCCGAGCGCAACCGAACATCCACCGCGTCTGGATTGACGACGAAGCGGCCGCTCGGACGGTCGAGGCGACGGCGGGGCGCCCAGCCGGTCATTACCTCCGCATGAAAGGTCTAGCGCAACCGGACTCCACACGGGCCTACCCGCAGCGCTTCCTGTGCCGCCTATGCAGTGCCGGGGAGACGGTCGAGCAGATTCCCCACGATCGGGAGAACTTCTGTCTCCGACACCCGGGGCAGATGGTGTGGGTCGGTCCCGGAACCGAACCCGATACCCAGGTGATCGTTCCCTTCGATCCCACGCTTCGGAACGCGGAACTCTCTTTCCGTCGACTCGTCGCCACTGGTCGGGTCACCACGCAACTGCACGGTCAAGTGTGGGCCATGGTGCGCGACAACGACACGCTCTCCGCCCAGAACGCAGAGACCGGGCAGAATCCGTCCTTGATGAGCGCGGTACGCGAGATCGATCGCCGCGCACATCTGTACCGCGCGACGGTGCGCGTCCTGCAGATCCTGTCCAATCGTGCACACTCCGCACGATGGCGCACTCAGTCGGCGGCAGATCTACGACTCGACATCACCGCAACGTTGGGCCTCACCAACAGCGACATCCTCGTCGAACGCGTGATTCTCTGGCTCCGCCCCCTCCGCCGCCACACCATCCCCACGAAATTCCGCCCCCTGGAAGCCGCCCTCGACACCGTCGACGTCCCCCGCATCCTCGACACCACCGCCAACTACCCGCTGTGGATCCTCCGCCACCCGAAAGCCATCTCCGAATGGGACTGGGATCGCAACCCGCCCACCCGCGACCCCTGGTCCGGAGTCGACGTCTCCCACAAAGCCTGGTGGTTGTGCGAGGAGGGGCACTCCTGGGAAGCAAGCCCCCACGTGCGAGGCTCTGCCGAGACCAACTGCGAATATTGCATCGGCATGGACTTCTGGCCGGGACACACCGACCTCGGCACCCTGCGGCCAGACATCGCCGCGGAATGGGACACCACCCCAGGAGCCAACCGTGGGGACCCCCATCACGTGAGCGCCACCTCCGCCCGGAAAATCAACTGGAGGTGTACTGCTCACGAGCACACCTGGCCCGCCCAGGTGCGCTCCCGCACCACGCAAGAAAGCAGATGCCCCTATTGCAGCGGTAGCCGGGCGATACCGGGTGAAACAGATTTAGCCACCCTTCACCCCGGCCTCGCAGCAGAGTGGGATCACGAACTCAACGACAGCTCCATCACCCCGGAGACAGTCACCCCCGGATCCGACCGCGTCGTCTGGTGGCACGGCCCCTGCGACCACAGCTGGGACGCGGCTGTCGGCGACCGTTGCTCAGGACACGGGTGCCCGTACTGCTCCAATCAACGCACCCTCGCCGGTTTCAACGACCTCGCCACCACCCACCCTCAACTCGCCGAACAATGGGACCGCGCGAACTCCAAGACTCCGAGCGAGGTCACCGCGGGTTCGGATTACCCCGCAGTATGGCGTTGCGCGCTGAGTCACACGTGGGAGCTTCCCGTCTGGGGTCGCACGAAGGACAAGACGGGATGCCCCGTCTGCGCGAATCGCGTCGTCCTCGCGGGATTCAACGACTTAGGAACTCTCGACCCTCATCTGGCTTCGGAATGGGACCACAAAGCGGGGGCGAACGACCGAACACCCTCCGAAGTGACCGTCAGTAGCTCCTATGAAGCCCAGTGGCGCTGCGCTGAGAATCACACGTGGCCAGCGACCGTCGCCAACCGACACGCGGGCTCGGGGTGCCCCTCATGCTCCGGCCGGGTCGCTATCCCGGGAGCCACTGACCTCGCGACACTGCGGCCCGACATCGCCGCACAGTGGGATCCCAGCAACGACTGCTCCCCAAATCAGGTCACGGTCTCCTCCCACGTGAAAGTGTCGTGGATCTGCCACCGCAATCACTCGTGGCCCGCGACAGTCAAAAACCGGACGTCCGGCTGCGGCTGCCCGTACTGCGCAGGAAAGCTACCCATCCCAGGGGAGACTGACCTTGCAACCCTGCGACCCGATCTCGCAGCGCAGTGGGATGCCTCTAACGCCCTCTCACCCACCGAGGTCACTGTCGGATCGGGGAGAAAAGTCACCTGGCACTGTGCCTGCGGGTATACGTGGCCATCGAGAGTTCAGACCAGAACCCGCAGGCCTCACGCCCGCTGCCCCGACTGCCGGAAATAGCGACTCTAGGTGCCAACGCCATCGAGCTTGCGGTTGGCGACCCTGAACCCTTCGAGCACGAAGGTCAGAGGCTCACGTGTTCGCTGCTCGCCCAAACGCGAGCGAGTCGAGAAGCGATGAAGGCCTGACCAAGATCGCACTGCCGACTCGCCACTCACGTCAGCGTCGCGGATTGTCGAGCCCGTGGACTTCTCAGAGGAGCTCGCTCACCAGCTGTTCGATGCGGCCACGGATATCGTCGCGGATGGGCCGCACGGCGTCGATGCCCTGACCAGCGGGGTCGTCGAGCTTCCAGTCTTCGTAGCGCTTTCCGGGGAAGAACGGGCACGCGTCGCCACACCCCATGGTGATCACGACGTCAGAGGCCTGCACCGCCTCGGTGGTGAGGACCTTGGGCTGCTCGGCGGTGATGTCGATACCAAGTTCCTGCATCGCGTCGACGGCGGTGGGGTTGATCTGATCCGCAGGCATGGACCCGGCCGAGCGAACTTCGATACGGTCGCCAGCGATCTCGCGAAGGAACCCGGCCGCCATTTGCGACCGTCCGGCGTTGTGAACGCAAACGAAGAGGACGGAAGGCTTAACGGTGGTGTCAGTCATGTTTGCTCCTGAATGGGCGGTAGAGGGGTTAGAGGAGAAGGTCGTCCACGAGAACATGGACGCGTGCGGCGATATCGTCACGGATCGCTTCGACGCCTTCGCGAGACGCGAGAGCGGGGTCACCCACCGCCCAGTCGTCGTACCGAACGCCGGGGATGATCGGGCAGACGTCCCCGCAGCCCATCGTGACAACCACATCTGCCGCACGCACCGCGTCGTCGGTGAGCGGCTTGGGATACCGGTCAGCGGCAATGTCACCTTCGATGTCCGTGAGCAGCGATCGGACGTGGGGGTGGATGACGTCCGCGGGATTCGACCCTGCGGAACGTGCAACGACCTTACCGCCGCTGATCTGATTCACGAGTGCTGCGGCGAGCTGGGAGCGTCCGGCGTTCGCAACGCACACGAACAGCACCTGCGGGACGGAGGCGTCGCGGTCCCTGGTGAGGTCAGCGAGGCGCTGCCGGGCGAACCTCTCGGTCAAGGGGATCAATGCAGAGGTGACGCGAGCAGTGCGGGCAAGGGACGTGTACGACTCGCGGACGATGGTGAGCACCACGTCGGCGTCGATCTCCGGGATCTCGTCGGCGAGCTCGTCAGCAAGATGAGTCACGCGCGCGTCGAAGTCGGGTCGTGTGTTTGCGTCCGTGCGCTCAACGCTCCACGGCTCACTCACGGTCGCGGGCGCGAACGAGTCCAGGAGTGCGGTGACCGCGCCGCGGCGGTTCGGGTTGATGCGGTACCAGACCCAGGTGCCGCGCCGCTCGGAGACGAGGACATCCACGTCTTTGAGGACTTTCAGATGGTGCGAGACGGTGGGCTGGGAGACGTCGGCGAGTTCGGCCAGGTCGCACACACACGACTCTCCGCGGGGGTCGGAGGCGATGGCGGACAGCATGCGCAGTCTGAGCGGGTCGGACAGCGCTTTCAGCGTCGCCGCAACCGAAGTGGCGGCGTCGACGCCGATCGCGTGGGTGGCGACGGGACTGCAGGTGTCGCCGGTGGTCGTCAGCGTGACGTTCATGGCTACATCCTTTCAGCGGTGTACGGGTTGGTGTGGAACCAGCGCCGGGCCGCCCACAGGGAGACGTAGACGAGTCCGACGAGCACGGGGACCTCGATCAGTGGGCCGACGACGCCGGCGAGGGCCTGACCGGAGGCGGCCCCGAAGGTGCCGATGGCGACGGCGATGGCGAGTTCAAAGTTGTTGCCCGCGGCCGTGAACGCCAGAGCGGAGGATCGGGCGTATCCGAGCCCGAGCGCCTTCCCGGTGAACAGTCCGATGAACCACATCACGGCGAAGTACGCCAACAGCGGCAGGGCGATGCGGGCCACATCCCACGGCCGGTTGGTGACCTGCTCACCCTGCAGGGCGAACAGCAGCACGATCGTGAACAGCAGGCCGTACAGCGCCCACGGTCCGATCTTCGGAAGGAACGTGTCCTCGTACCAGTCGCGGCCCTTCGCACGCTCCCCGATCAGGCGGGACGCGAAACCGGCGATCAGGGGGATTCCGAGGAAGACGAGCACGTTGAGTGCGATCTGCCAGATCGAGATCTCCAGTCCCTGCGAGTCCAGTCCAAGCCATCCGGGGAGCACAGTGAGGTAGAACCACCCGAGGAGGGAGAAGGCGATGACCTGGAACACGGAGTTGATGGCGACGAGGACGGCGGCGGCTTCTCGGTCACCGCAGGCGAGATCGTTCCAGATGACGACCATCGCGATGCACCGGGCCAGGCCCACGATGATGAGGCCGGTGCGGTACTCGGGGAGATCGGGAAGGAACGCCCAGGCGAGGGCGAACATCAGTGCCGGTCCGACGACCCAGTTCAGTGCGAGCGAGGAGATGAGGAGCTTCTTGTCGCCGGTGACGGCGGCGACTTTGTCGTAGCGGACCTTCGCGAGGACGGGGTACATCATCACCAGCAGGCCGAGCGCGATCGGCACGGAGATGCCGCCGACTTCGATGTGGGCGAGGAGCTCGGAGACGCCAGGGATGAAGCGGCCGACGAGGATTCCGGCGACCATGGCCAGTCCGATCCACAGCGGCAACCAGCGGTCGAGGGTCGACAGGCGGCGGGTGGTCGTTGTGGGGGTGGGTGCGGTTGCGGAGCTCATGCGAGGAGCGCCTCCATCTTCTCTGCGATTGCGGGCTTGGCGTGGGCGCCGATGAGCATGTCAACGCGCGCACCCTGGTTGTAGAAGACCAGCGTGGGGATCGAGGTGACGCCGATGGCGGTCACCGTGGCCGGGTTCTGGTCGGCGTCGAGCTTGACGATCTTGACCCGGCCGTCGTACTCGACGGCGAGCTGGTCCAGAAGTGGGGCGATCTGCTTGCACGGACCGCACCAGGTGGCCCAGATGTCCACCACGACGGGGATCTCGGAGTCGGTGACGTCGTTCTGGAATGTGGCGTCGGTGACCACGATCGGGACACTCATGCGAGGACCTCCTGGGCGTCGAATGCGGGCGCGGTGTCCGTGAGGGCCGCGAGGTAGTGCTGGGCGTCCTGGGCGGCCGCGCAACCCGTGCCGGCTGCGGTGATGGCCTGCCGGTAGGTGTGGTCGACCAGGTCGCCGGCGGCGAAGACGCCGTCGAGGGTGGTGCGGGTGGACGGGTGGGCGACCCGCACATACCCGTCAGCGTCCGTGTCGACGGAGCCTGCGACGAGCTCGGAGCGCGGGTCGTGCCCGATGGCGACGAAGACCCCTGTCACGGAGAGTTCGCGTTCCGCTCCGGAGACCGTGTCGCGCAGCGTGACCGCCTCGACCTTGTCCGTCCCGAGGATGCCGGCTACTTCGCTGTTCCAGGCGACGTCGATCTTCGGGTGCTCGAGCACCCGCTGCGCCATGATCTGTGAGGCGCGGAACGTGTCGCGACGGTGCACCACGGTGACCTTCGACGCGAACCGGGTGAGGAACAGCGCTTCCTCCATCGCCGAATCGCCACCGCCGACCACGACGATCTCCTGGTCGCGGAAGAAGAAGCCGTCGCAGGTCGCACACCAGGAGACCCCGTGACCGGTGAGACGCTCTTCATCGGCCAGTCCGATCTTGCGGTAGGCCGACCCCATGGTGAGGATCACCGCACGCGCCAGGTAGGTGTCGCCCGATCCGGTGCGCACCGTCTTCACCGGCCCTGCCAGGTCGACCGAGACAGCGTCGTCGAGAAGGATGCGGGCGCCGAAGCGCTCGGCCTGCGCGCGCATCGACTCCATCAACTCCGGACCCTGGACACCATCGACGAAACCGGGGAAGTTCTCCACCTCGGTGGTCGTCATGAGCGCACCGCCCGCGGTGACGGAACCGGCCAGCACGACCGGGGCAAGGCCCGCCCGCGCCGCATACACCGCAGCCGTATAGCCGGCGGGCCCGGATCCAATGATGATCAGCTCAACCTCTTGAATCGACATGCGTCTATATTGACACTTATCGATACAACGTGCAAGCCTGGTGTCACGCCAACGGTCCGGCGGGCGAGCGGCCCGCCGGAGGAGAGAAGGATGACGTGACAGACCCTCAGACCGTGCTGTTCATCTGCACACACAACGCCGGACGCTCACAGCTGGGCGCGCACCTGCTGGCCCGGCATGCTGGCGATCGACTGATCGCAGACAGCGCCGGCGTACACCCCGCTGCCGCGATCAACCCCGCGGTCGCCGCGTCTCTCGACGAGCTCGGCATCGACACCTCAGCGGCAGTGCCGCGCGCCGTCACCCCGGACGACCTCGCGAGCGCCGATGTGGTGGTACTGATGAAGCCGGGCTTGGAACTACCCGGGCCAGTCTCCGGTGAGGTCGTGCAGTGGGAGTTCCCTGATCCTGCGGACTGGTCCGTGGACAGCGACGCCGTGCGAGAACTCCGTGACGCTGTCGACCAGAACGTGCACGCCTTGGCAGCCCGACTGCTGGAATGACCGCCGGCGGGGTCAGCACCCCGTCTTGTAACGAGTATGCACGTAGGGAGCCCGTCCATCACGGACGGGCTCCCTCTTCCGGTGTTGGGTCGACTACTTGGAGCCGTATCCGACCGGGTTGCCCAGCGACGGCGTGCGGGGTGCGCAGGCGCAGTCGGACAGGTCGAGCTCGAGTTGGATGGTGACGGCGAGCGGGGTGCCGTCGCGGGGGTCTTCGATCGTGACGTTCTTCTCGATCAGCTGGTTGGCCATGTGAGTACTCCTTGGGTTGATTGCGCCCCGCGGGGCGCTGGGTGGTGGCTCGAGCTGCCGGTCAGCCGACGGCGACGCGGGTGGGCTCGAGCTGGATGACCGGCGCCGCGCAGCAACTGCTTCCGGCCCCGTCGAAGTCTCCGGATCCGCCGCAGACGCCGGTGTCGGGAAGGATGAGCTCGTTGCGCTCGGCTCCTGCATGATCGCCCGCGAGGTGCGCGGCGACGCTGCGGACTTGCTCGAACCCGGTGAGAGCGAGGAAGGTAGGGGCGCGGCCGTAGCTTTTTGCGCCGACGATGAAGAAGTCTGGCTCCGGCTGGGTGAGGTCGCGGGCCCCGGTGGCGCCGATCGATCCGCAGGAGTGGACGTTCGGGTTGATCTCCTCCGCGATCCCGGCGACCGCCTCCAGCGACGCATCCAGATCGATGCGCATCTCCGACAGGATGCTCACATCGGGACGGAACCCGGTCAGCGCGAACACCCGGGACACCCCGTCGACCTCCTTGCCGTTCTCCGCGACGATGCGCAGCCCCGCCGCCTCGTCGTGGAACTCGGCGACGCGGAAGCCCGTCACCACGTCGACAACACCGGCTTCGATCACCTTGCGCGCTCGAGTGCCCAGAGCTGCACGCTCGGGCAATTCATCGCCCGCTCCACCACCGAAGACGTTGCCCGTCGTGCCGCGACGCAGCAGCCACGTCACCCGGGTGCCTGGGGTCGTGCGCGCCAACTCGCTCAGCCGGAGGACGGCATGCACCGCGGAGTGCCCGGCACCGATCACGACCAGGTGCTGCCCCGCACACGCGGAGACATCCTCCGGGATGCGGTATGAGATCCGTGCGGCCGCGGCCCGCTCGCCGAGCGCGGGCAGCCCGTCCGCCCCGGCAGGGTTCGGGAGCGCCCATGTGCCGCTGGCGTCGATGACGGCGCGCGCGGAGATCCGACCTTCTGCCCCCTGCGTGTCCCGGGTGTGCACGATGAACGGCTGCCCCTTGCGGCCGCTGTCGACCATCAGGTCCCGGCCTTTGCGGGCGACACCGGTGACGGTGGTCGAGTAGATGACGCGGTCACCGAGGACGCGGGCGAGCGGGTCCAGGTAGCCGGCGACCCATTCGGCTCCCGTGGGGTAACCCGAGTGCGGTGCGGTCCACCCGGTCGGCTCCAGCAGACGCCGCGCGGCCGTGTCGGTGAGTTCCGGCCAGCTGGAGAACAGGCGCACATGTCCCCACTCGGACACCGCAGCAGCTGGTCCATCGCCTCGCTCAACGACCGTCACGGCGATGCCTCGCTCCGTCAGGTGGGCGGCCGCAGCAAGCCCTTGGGGGCCGGCGCCGATGACTACGACGGGAAGCTCGTTCATCACATCTCCTCAAATCGAAAAACTTCAATATGAATAGCCTGCTCCTCCTATCGAAGTTTGTCAATGCGTGCGATACTGGTGTCATGAGTCTTCCTGCCACCCTCGACACCTCGACGTCCTGCTGCGCCCCTCGGGTGACAGCAGCGATCACGGTCGAGGACGCGGAGCGCGTCGCACGGGTCTTCAAAGCGCTCGGGGATCCGACACGGGTGCGCCTGTTGTCGCTGATTGCCGCCGGTGACGGTGGGGAGGCGTGCATCTGCGACCTCACCGCTCCGGTCGGACTGTCGCAGGGCACGGTGTCGCACCACATGAAGCTGCTCGCCGACGCGGGGCTCGTCACCCGCGAGCAGCGAGGGAAGTGGGCGTACTTCGCGATCACCGACGGGGCGCTGGACGCCGCCGCGGACACTCTTCGTTCGGTGTGACCGCTCGGGCCGCGGGCTCCCGGTTCGGGGGTCGGCTTGTCGCGCTGTCGCTGGGTCAGGTCATCAGCTGGGGCATTTTGTTCTACGCGTTGATCGTCGCCTCGCCCGCGATCGCGGACGAGACAGGGTGGCCCGTGGTGCTGGTCACATTGTCGTTCTCGGGTGGACTCGTTGCTTCGGCGATCGCGGGCGTCGTTGTCGGGCGCTGGCTCGACGAGCGTGGGCCTCGGATGATCATGACCGTGGGAAGCATCGTCGGTGCGGGTGGGCTGGTCATCGTGGCGGCCGCGCCGGATCTTGTCGTGTTCACGGCGGGGTGGATCGTGGCGGGGACCGCGCAGGCCGCGGTGTTGTACCAGGCCGCGTTCACGGTGATTGCTCGCCGGTACGGAGACCGCCGCCGGGGTGCAATGACGATCCTCACCCTCGCGGGAGGATTGGCGTCGACCGTCTTTGCTCCCCTCGTCGCCATGTTGCTGTCGATGATGGATTGGCGGTCGGTGTTTCTTGTCCTCGCCGTCGTCCTCGTGGTGACGACCACACCGTTGCATTGGTTCTTCCTCGAGTCGTCCTGGCCACCCGTCATTCATGGTGCATCGGCCGATCACCACACGGTGGCGAGCGTGGTGCGCACGCGACGCTTCTGGATGCTCGAGGCGTCGATGCTCACCCTGGCGGCGGCGCTGTTCAGCGTCACACTCGCAATCATTCCGCTGTTCACTGAGAAGGGGATGACGTACGAGCTCGCCGCATGGGCGCTGGGGCTGCTCGGCGCCGGCCAGGTGATCGGCCGACTGCTGTATGTCGCCGTCCCACACACCGCCGCACCCTGGGTGGCGTTGGCGGCGACGGCAGGGCTGAGCGCCATCGGGCTTGCTCTGATCGCGATCGTGCCCGGCCCGCCGTGGCTGCTCATCAGTATCGGCGTGGGGGTCGGAGCCGTGCGCGGTGCACAGACGCTTGTGCAGGGCTCTGCCGTCGCTGACCGGTGGGGCACCCGGAACTACGGCTCGATCAATGGTGTCTTCGCCGCACCGATCACGGCGATCGGTGCGGTCGGTCCCGCGCTCGGCCCACTCATCGCGGTGGCGACGGGGTCGTACTCCGCCATGGCGTGGGTTGCTGTGGGGTTCGCCGGGCTGTCACTCACCTTCGCCCGCTTCACCTGATCTCTCCGCCCCGTCGATGCCGTCCGCCTCCAAACTGCGCGACGTATCGGCGTGGGCGGGGATCGTCGATCCCGCTGCGCGGGTTGACGTGCTCCACGCTTGGGTAGCGATCTGCACCGCATCCCAGGGGGAGCCGAGCGGCGGGGTATAAGACAGGTCGAGGTCGCTGATCGCATCTACGGACATGCTGTGGTGCAGTGCGGTCGCGAATGTATCGACGCGCTTGGAGATCTCGGCGCTGCGCGATCCGACCAGTTGCGCGCCGAGGAGACGCCCCGATTCAAGGTCTCCGGTCACACGGATATGGATCGGGGTGGCGCCTGGGTAGTAGCGCTTGTGGTCGTCGGCAGTGACGGTGTGGCTGTGCGGCCGATGCCCCGCGGTCTCGGCTTCGTGATCGCGAAGGCCCGTGCGTGCAGCTACCAGGTCGAACACCTTCACGACCTGGGTTCCCAGGCTGCCGTGGAATCGCGCATCGGCGCCGACCGCGTTCGCGCCCGCGACGCGCCCTTGTTTGTGCGCGGTCGTGCCGAGCGGAAGATACGTGTCGCCGAGAAGGCGATGACGGGTGATCACACCGTCCCCGCCCGCCCAGATCTGCGGAATCCCTGTCTGCATCCGTTCGTCCACGATGACGGCGCCGCCGGCTCCGGTTCGTGCCCCGATTCCGGTGAGGAGCTCCACATTGGGGCGCACACCCACCACGACGAGGACCAGCTCGGCGCGACGCACGAACGGGGCACCGTCGCGGGTGCCCTGGACCGCAAGGAGCCCACTGTCGCGACCGATATCGTGCACCTGCATGCCCGTTTCCACCGTGACGCCATTGCGGTGGAGCTCGTCGCGCACGAGCGCTCCGAGCTCCGTGTCGAGGGTGGAGAGCACCTGGGGTCCGCGTTGCAGCTGCGTGACCTGGAGTCCGCGGATGGTGAGCGCTTCGGCCATCTCGAGGCCGACGTACCCCGCGCCGATGATGATCGCCGTCGACGGTTGATGCTCATCGATGTAGCTCTCAAGAGCGAAGGTGTCACCCATCGTGTGGAGCGTATGCACACCGTCCGCAGGCCCGAGCCGGTCGGTCCCGTGGATACCCGCCGTCGACGCGGATGCACCCGTCCCGACGACGAGCGCATCGTAAGGAATGGCGGACCCCGCTCCATCGCTGGTCCGCACCGCGAGGGTGCGGGCGTCGACGCTGATGCCTGTCGCGAGCGTGTTGGTGCGCACCTGGAGGCCGGCCGCTTCCAGATCGGCGAGCGTGCGATGTGCGAGGGACTGCCACGGTTGCACCTCCCGCGAGAAGTAATAAGGGATGCCGCAGATGGAGAAGTTCGGGTACGCATCGGCAACGACGACCGTCACATCAGCGGATTCGTCCACCTCTCGGGCACGGAGCGCCGCGGAGATTCCCGCGTCGCTTCCTCCGATCACGACCAGGTGCATGTGAGTCCTTTCTGTCGAGATCTCGCCGCCCGCGAAGCCTTGACGACGCGCGACATCCGCGCACCTGATCATCGCGTCGATCACGGCACGATCCGACACCCGGGCGGGAAGATCAACGAACCCTTTCGTCGCCGTTCACCTCACGTTCATATAGATAGCCTTCTATAACTACGTCGGATAGACAAGCATCTATGTGAAGCGGCGACTCGGCTGCTTCATCCCTCGAATACCTGAGATGAAGGAAGCACACGTGCGAAAGTCCACAGCACAGATCTTCGCGTCCACCGCATTGGTCCTGGTCGGGGCACTAGCCCTGAGCGGGTGCGGCGGGCAGCCCTCCGGTGGTGACACCTCTGGATCCGGCGCGAGCGGGGGCGGACTGACCGGTTCGGTGAACACCGACGGTTCGTCGACCGTCGCCCCGCTGACTGAGGCCGCCGCTGACCTGTTCCGCGATGAGGAGAGCGGCGTGAACGTCTCGGTCGCGACGTCGGGTACCGGTGGTGGCTTCAAGACGTTCTGCGCCGGCGAGACGGATGTGTCCAACGCGTCGCGTCCGATCAAGGACGAGGAAGCTGCGGACTGCGAGGCCGCCGGCATCAAGTACACCGAGATCGTCGCCGCCAACGACGGCCTGTCAGTCATCGTGAACCCGGAGAATGACTGGGCGGAGGACTTGACCGTTGAGCAGCTCAACCTGATCTGGGGGCCGGAGGCGGAGGGCAAGATCACGAACTGGAACCAGGTCGATCCCAGCTTCCCCGACCAGGCCATCACGCTCTTCGGCGCCGGCACCGACTCGGGCACGTTCGACTACTTCACCGAGGAGATCAACGGCGAAGACGGTGCGATCCGCACCGACTACAGCCCCTCCGAAGATGACAACATCACCATCCAGGGCGTTGCGGGAGACGTCGGCGCGATCGGGTTCCTCGGCCTCAGCTACGTCGAAGAGAACGAAGGTGTCGTGAAGGCAGTCGCCGTCGACGGCGTGATGCCGAGCACCGAGACCGTGCAGGACGGCACCTACACCCCGCTGGGTCGCCCCCTGTTCATCTACGTGAACAACGCCTCGTACGTCGACAAGGAGCAGGTGAAGTCGTTCATCGACTTCTACGTCGCCAACTCCGCGGAGATCGCTGAGCGTGCACTGTTCGTGCCGTTGACCGAGGACCAGGTCACCACCGCCACCGACGAGCTCGCCTCGCTCGGCTGAGCACCGCACGCTCCATGACCGCCATCATTGAACGGCGTGGGGGTCCGGCTTCTGGCCGGGCCCCTGCCCCCGCCAGCAGTTTCGCCGGCCGCCGCCGCCCCGGCGAGTTCCTCATCAAGCTCGCCCTGCGCCTGGCTGCAGCCGTCACCGTCGTGACGACGGTGGGGATCCTCATCGCGCTGCTTATCCCGTCGCTGAGCTTCTTCGCCGAGGTCCCGGTCCTGGAGTTCCTGTTCGGCACCCGGTGGGCGCCACGCTTCGCGGACGCGTCGTTCGGCGTGCTGCCTCTGGTCACCGCGACCTTGTGGACCACGCTCATCGCGCTGCTCGTGGCGGTGCCGTTCGGGCTCGGGGCTGCAACGCTGCTCGCCGAGTACGCCCGCCCCCGCGTCCGCAAGGTTCTCAAACCGTTGCTCGAGATCCTCGCGGGCATCCCCACGGTCGTGTATGGGTTCTTCGCCCTGCAGTTCGTGCAAGGCACCGTCCTGCGGGACTGGCTTCACCTTCCAACCGGGGCGTTCAGTGTTCTCGCGGCGGGCCTCGTCATGGGTGTGATGATCATCCCGACGATCGCGTCGATCGCAGAAGACGCCATGTCCGCTGTCCCGCAGGCGCTCCGCCAGGGCAGCGCCGCGCTCGGGGCGAACCGGATGCAGACCACCCTCCGCGTCGTGTTCCCCGCCGCCCTGTCCGGGATCGTCGCGGCCGTCGTACTGGGCATCTCCCGAGCGGTCGGCGAAACCATGATCGTCGCCATCGCCGCCGGCAACCAAGCGCAACTCGTCACCAACCCGCTCGATCAGGGGCAGACGATGACGGGATTCATCGCCAACGCCGCGCTCGGCGACTCCCGGGTCGGGAGCCTCGAATACAACACCCTGTTCGCGGTCGGGCTGCTGCTGTTCCTCATCACCTTGCTGATCAACTTCATCAGCATCCGTTTCGTCCGCCGCTTCCGGGAGGCCTACTGATGTCCCCCACCTCGACGACCGCGACGCAGCCGTTGCGCGCTTCGGCCCCCATCGCGACCGGCCGCAACGGTGAGATGCGCCCGAGCGCACTGGCGTTCCTGCTGCTGTTGTGGCTCTCCCTGTTCGTCGCGTTCGCGGTGCTCATCACCCTTCTGATCACGATCTTCCTCACCGGGCAGAACAAGCTCTCCACGGCGCTGCTGTTCAACTTCCCCTCCGCCGACCCCGACGAGGCCGGAGCCCGGCCCGCCATCCTCGGATCCGTGTGGGCGATCGGTGCGACCGCCGTGATGACACTCCCGCTCGGGATCGCCGCCGCCGTGCACCTGGAAGAGTTCGCCGACCGGAAGCGGTGGTTCAACCGGTTCATCGAACTCAACGTGCAGAACCTCGCCGCAGTGCCCTCGATCGTGTACGGGCTCCTCGCGCTCGCGTTCCTCTCGATGCTCGGCGTCACCAACAAGAACATCGTCATCGGCGGGGCGTTCGCCCTGACACTGCTCATCCTGCCGGTGATCATCATCGCGACCAGAGAAGCACTGCGCGCGGTCCCGCGAGAGATTCGCGACGGATCTCTCGCACTCGGCGCCACACAATGGCAGACCACGTGGAGACAAGTGCTCCCCGCATCCGTTCCCGGGATCGCAACCGGCTCCATCCTCGCGCTCTCCCGCGCACTCGGGGAGGCCGCCCCGCTGCTCGTGCTCGGCGCGCTGGTGTACATCACCTTCGACCCGAACGGGCTCCTCAGCGGCTACACCACGCTGCCGATCCAGATCTTCAACTGGACCGGCCGCCCGCAAGAAGGCTTCCACGAACTCGCCGGCGCCACCAGCATCCTGCTGCTCGCCGTCCTCATCCTGATGAACGCGCTCGCGATCTTCATCCGCAACAAGTTCCAGAAACGGTGGTAACCATGAGCACTCCCACAGGCAGCGCCGCGACAGCGACGCACACGAACTTCCATGCCGCCGAAACACGACGGCTCGCCGCCACCCCCAGTGGCCTGATCCGCTGCGAAGACGTCAACGTGTACTACGGCGAGTTCCGGGCCGTGACCGGCGTCAACCTCGAGTTCGGGCGTAACGAGATCACCGCGCTCATCGGCCCCTCCGGATGCGGAAAATCAACGCTGCTGCGCTCCCTGAACCGCATGAACGACCTCGTCGACGGTGCCCGCGTGGAAGGCACCGTCCTCTTCCAAGACGAGGACATCTACGCCAAAGCCGTGGATCCGATCGAGGTCCGTCGGCGGATCGGCATGGTGTTCCAAAAGCCCAACCCGTTCCCGAAATCGATCTACGACAACATCGCCTACGGCCCTAGGGTCACCGGGATGAAAGTCGACAACATGGACGACCTCGTCGAAGAGGCACTGACCCGCTCCGCCCTCTGGGGCGAAGTGAAGGACAAGCTCAAGCAATCCGCGTTCGGCCTCTCCGGCGGTCAACAGCAGCGCCTGTGCATCGCGCGGACGATCGCTGTACAACCCGACGTGATCCTGATGGACGAGCCCTGCTCCGCCCTTGACCCGATCGCCACGTCTCGGATCGAAGACCTCATGCACGAGCTTCGCAAGGACTACACGATCATCATCGTCACCCACAACATGCAGCAGGCAGCGCGCGTGGCCGATCGCACCGCATTCTTCACCGCCCTCGCCGACGAGAGCACCGGTGACCGCACCGGCGTGCTCGTCGAATACGACCTCACCCGCAACATCTTCGAACAGCCACAAGACCAGCGGACCGAGGACTACATCAGCGGACGATTCGGATGACCGACACCGGCAGGGATGGGAACCCGCGGTTCGTGCTCCACGGACGCGGACCCGACGTACTGCGCGGGAGCTTTGCCGAGTTCCGCCATGCGGGAGTCCCCGTTACCGTCCACGCAGAAGTCGTCGAAGCGCTCGCTGACCTCGCGCACGACCATCACGCATCCCTCGTCCTCGGCAGCGGAGAACCATTCGAGAAGCTCGCCGCGATCATCCAGATCGCGGGTCCCGTGTGCGACGGTGCCCTATTCCTGGGTATCTCCGATGCGACGGAAACCGCGACAATCGCAGCGGCGATGAGTGCCGGAGTGCGCGGTACCGTCCGACTCCCCGTCACCCCGGACCGACTGCGCGAAGTGTCACGGCTGCATCCACGATCCGCCCCTCCAGATCGCACACTGCGTATCGGGGAATTGACGCTCGACGTCTCGCACAGAAGCCTGCGCTGGCAAGATCACGCGCTGCTGCTACCCGCACGAGAATTCGAGCTGCTGCATCAGATCATCCGCGCCTACCCAGACAGTGTGAGCATCGACGCTCTAGCACTTTCCTTCGGATCCGACCTCGAAGATCCCCACGCCTCAGTGCGGGTAGCAATGACAAAACTCCGCTCGCGACTGGCCGCCTTCGCACCAGCACAGGCGCTGATCGAAACTGTCCGCGTCGCCGGCTACCGGCTCGCCTCCTGAGCCTCGATGCCCAGTTCCTGAAGAAGGTCAAGAACCCGTGAGCGGACCTCATCACGCACGGCGCGAAGACCGACATCATCGAGCTCGAGCGGATCGGCGAGATCCCATTCCATGTAGCGTCGCCCGGGGAAAATCGGGCACGAGTCGCCGCACCCCATCGTGATGACGTAGTCCGCCGCACGCACGACTTCATCCGTGAGCGGTTTGGGGAACTCGCCCCACAGCTCAACCCCGACTTCGCTCAGCGCCGCAGCCACGCGAGGATGCGCTGTGTCCGATGGAGCAGACCCGGCGGTGCGCACGTGAACACGTCCGCCCGCGAAATGCCGCAAGAACGCCCCCGCCATCTGCGACCTCCCAGCGTTCTGCACGCAGACGAATAGCACCTCCGGGGTGTCCCGTAGTACCAGGCCTTGGGCCGTGGCGAGAGCGTCTAGGCGGTCCGCGGCGTACCGCGCCGTCATCGTCAACAGGTGCTCACGGACCCGCGTCCGTTGGCTCAGCAGCCGATAGCTTTGAGCGACGTATCCTGCGACCGTTTCTCGACTGAACGTAGAACTGAAGCGATACGCGAGGTCTTCAACCACGGTGCCAACCGCACGAGGAAGCGCCATCACGGGATTCTCTGGGGATCCCGCTGTCAGAGAATCGCTGCTGAGCAGACGTCCGAAACGCACCCACGCGTCGATCGTTGGCATCCATGCATCGCTCTTCTCGCGCCGGATGAGACCGGCCATCTGCAATGACCTGAGCGCTTGATCGACACCGGTGGAATCGATACCGAGTTCGCCGGCAAGGTCAGATTCGTGCATACCGGATGCCAAGGCGCTCAGGGTGCGCAGGGTCTCGGGGTTACCGAGTACTGCGACCTGCACCGCGCGATCCCGAGCCGCCTGCTCGTCGAGTGGTCGCCCGACACGGTGCGTGTGCTTCTCGCTCATCGGAGAAAATCTTCGACCGCGGCACGACGCTCGGGATGGACGGAGATCCATCCGAGCTTGCCATCCTGCACCCTCGTGACGAACCCGTCATCAAGGAGTATCCGGACGTGGTGCGTCACCGTTGGTTGCCGCAAACCGAGCATGTCCGCCAGCTGCCCGACAGTCGCACGTTCGTCCGCGGATCCCAGAATGATGCTCAAGATCTGCAGGCGAGTCGGGTCGGCGACAGCTCGCAGCGTGCGGGCAAGTTCCTCGGCCGCACCGCGCTCGAGCGCACCTCCGAGCCGAGGCTTCGGTGCAGGCTGAGCGGTCACGGCATGATTCTAGTTGCCGAACGTTGCGTGCTTCTCAGCTGTGCTTGTGCTTGAGTCGTGCGCGACGGCGGTGTGACTACTTTGCGAACGTGTCGCCTCGAAGCTTCGACGCGGCGTGCAACCGGAGGAGCTCGATACTGAGGGCGGCGCTTGCCGGGCTGCTCTGAGACAAGCTCTTCGCGGCAGCTGCAAGGGCGGGGCGAGCGGCGTCTCTCTCAAGGGCAATCAGCATGTCGACCGAGACTCCGAGCGAACGTCCCCGCCAGACAGCACCAGGCGTCTGCAGTTGCTCGACAAGGAGTAGGACCTCCGCGCCTGGGTTGGATGCCCGGGCGAGAGCACGTGCGAGGATCGCCGCATCAGCGTGGATCGGTCCGGGTTCGGGTCTAATGTACTTCCGACCCTCGGTCAACGTCGTTCGTGCCTGCTTGGCGAGATCTGACATACCGGTGCGATTGTCGCTCAATGCGCGGGTGGCAAGGTTGGACGGGTTCTCGCGGCTGAGCTCGTGCAGGGCATCAAGCACGATGGCGTGCTCTCGCTCGCTTTGTTCCAACGCAGTCGCCAGAAGGTTCGCAACGCCGGCCGGCATGCCATCAGCGAGATCTGCGAACTGGTTCACAGCGGCGCTGAGGAGTTTGCGTCGTGTCGCCGGGAACTCGATCCCGAAGTTGTCTAGGTAGAGGTCGCCAGCGAGGCTCGCGCCGAGGGCTGTGATCGGCGACTCGGCAGATTGAATGTCGTATCGAACGACGATGTCGATGACGTCATCGATGAGGTGCTCTCGACGCTTCAGCAGGCGTCCCGCCGCGAGCAGCCACGTGTTGCGCCAGTGACTCGATGGAACGAGTTCGCGCAGGTTCTGCAAGACGACCTGTTCGTCACCATCGGTGATCGCGCGAGCCGCCATATATTCCTGCAACGATCGCACTTCGAACTCGTACTTCGATGTCTTCGGAGAGACGAGCATGACCAGTCGTTCCGTCGAAAGTTTGAGGAGGGTCGTCGCGATCGACTCCGATTCACTCTCTTCGAATCCGGCCGAGCTGAGCCGGTGGCGAAGAATACGCGAGATCTCGGATTTCGTGAGGACAGCGTCCGAGTTCCCTGGTCGCTCAGTTCGTGCCTGCAACTTGAGCCCGGCCTGCTCGTGAAGATGGTCGATGTGGGGGCGCAGCGACTTCAGTTCCGTGAAGGCTTCGCTTTTCGCCAGTTCACGGTCGTAGACGACGCGATAGTACCGGTCGAACAGCTCGAATCGATCCGTCGGAAGGTCGACTGCCTCTTCAGCGAGAGCCGTCATGATCGTCACCTGCAACGGTGTGGTCATCAGTCGTTGCGTGACTCGTTCGTGGACCGCCGTGATGAGCCTTTGTGCAACCTGCTCAGCGAGGTCTGGATCATTGGCTGCCCGCAACGCGGTGAGAGCTTCCGAGTAGCTGATCGCTTCCGTCTCGGTGAGTTCAGACAGGGTGATCTGCGTGCAGGGAAACGCGTCGTCGAACTCCCGTCGATACCCCTGTGGGCGTGTTGTGGCGACGAAGAGCACGTCCGCCTTCTCCGAGCTCAGCTCGCTCACCAGCGCTGTGACCGCCTCGATGAGCCGGCTGCGGATCTTCGCGTCAGGCACCTCATCAAGGCCGTCGAGCACGAGGCATGACGGCCAGGTGCGCAACCAGTCCAGCAACGCACTCGGGTCCGACTTCTTCCCCCGAATCAGTATGGAATCGGCGATGTAGGTGAGCAACGAAAACGTCGACGGGGAGGATGCGATCACGGCCCCCGCCTTCGCCAGTTCGATCACGAACGGCCATCGACGTTTCTGCGGGTTCGGGATACCCGCCTTCCTGAGCCGTGTGTCGAGGCCATCGAAGGCGCGCTTAGCCCTCTCGCCGTACTCCTCGACGTTCGTGTCAGCGAGGAAGGCGACACGATACGTGTGGGCGATCACTTGGGCGATCGTGCTCTTGCCCTGACCCGGGCCTCCGACGATGACCACCCCATGGGGCCCACGGCCGGCGGTGGTTGACAGGTGGAGGTCGCCGATGCGCACCGTCTCGGCGGCGGTCATCCTCCGCGACTGGCCTTCCGCGTCCGCGGTCACGCCCGCCGTGAAGGGCAGATCGATTGCAATGTCCGCGAGTGTCACTTTCGACGCATCGTTGTACCCCGCATCGCCCGTTCGAACCCATTGCCGGTTGATCAGCTCGGCGACGGCGTGCCCAGCGAGCCGATCCGCCTCGAGAGCCGTCTTCTCGGGGAGCAATTCGGCGACTTGCGCAAGAAAGTCGCCGGTGACGATCTGCTCTAGGTATCGCTGTCGAATAGACGTGTGGGTGTCGAGCATGACGCGAATCTCGTCGTAGTCCCACACGTACCATCCACGCAGCCCCAAGTCTTCTGCGTTGGCGGCAAGAAGCTGGTCGAACTGGTCACGACCGCCAGTGTCTTTCGTCCCGGTCAGCACGACGTTGGTGGAGAAAAGCAGGTACTCCGGCGTCTTCTCGCCGACCCTCTTCTTTACGAGCCAGCCACGCAGCTCGGAGCGGACCTCGTCAAGGAACCACCGCCAGTCAGCCGTCGTTGAGACCGGTTTCTCGTTGTACTTCATTTGAATGACGCCGTAGCCATCCCATTTCGCGCCCGCCCCGACCGGGAAGTCGACGCGGCCGTCGAACGTAGCGTCGCGCTGCGCGTCCCTACCTGAACCAAACGGCCTGACACCATTGCCCAACTCAGCCTTCGCGAGCGCCTGGAGCATGTGCTCGAATTGCTGCCAGCCCATTCGGTTGAGGTTGTAGTGGCCCACGAAGTCCTTCCGGGTCAACGTCGACGCCGAACAGGCGCTCCAGTGACATTCTGCACCAGTGCTGTTCTCCCATCCGGTTGAACCAAGCAAGCAGAGGCGTTCGATAGCGTCGGGGTTCTCTTGGGTAGCGAGCGAACGCGCCCCAACCAGACCCGCAGGCGCGCCCGGGCCCAGCAGACGACGTCTGCGATCTCGCCGACTGTCATCGGCTCTATGGGATGCGCGCCGTCGATTCCCCGGGAGACCTCCCCTTCCAGCGGAGGCTCATCTACGCTGTCGCACATGGATGAAACCAAAGGCCAGCCACGAACCCGCCCTTGGCAGGCACAGCCATCCACCGATGCGATCGCGGCGTTCGTCGACGCCGTCGGCCGGTTGAACGCGGACGGGGACTTCATCGTTCGAGCGCTGACTGACCAGCTCCGCGCAGAGCGACCGATCGCGGATCAGGAAGAGCTGACTCCGCAGGAGGTCAGCTATCTCATCCAGTCCAAGGCGTTCACGCCAGAGTCGCTCGAGGCGACATCGATCGAAGTTGCTCGCGGGGGTCTTCTCGCGAGTGTAGCGAGCACTCTTCTGACGAGCGTGCTCCAGACCGTATCTGCTTCCGCAGCCGCTGGCTTCTTGCATATGGACGAAGAGTCGCTCTTTGCTGCCGCCGACCGCGGCGAGTTGTACATGGTCGATGTTGCACAGTCCCGGCGTTTTCCGTCGTGGCAGTTCAGCCTCTCCTCGCCGGGGAAACTCCTACCGCACCTAACCGAGATCATCGACATCGTAAAAGACAAGGGATGGATGTCGGTATCTGCTCTGATGGCGACGCCGCAGTCGACCATGGTCACCGACGGTCAGCACAGCCCTGTGGAATGGTTCAGGCGTGGCGGCGACGTAGCAGCTCTGGCCCGGATTATCGAAGGTCAGAAGTGGCGATAGAGCTCGTGGCAACGCAACGGCGTAGCGCGCACCGCTCACACGTCGTCTAATGTGTGTGGCCTCGAGCTGCGAGAAACTCCGTCGCCGTCTCAACCTGAAACTGCTCGTCGACGTAGCTTGCCGGAGTGAGGTTTCGGGTTACGAAGAGGGTGCTTAGGTGAAACTCCTCGCCGTCAGGGGGGTCGCCGATCCCGAGACGCGTCGCAATGCTCGCGACGTGGGGCGCTAGTTCGCTCTCCTTGCGGGCGAGCTGAGTTGTGTAGCTGGGCTTGGTCCCGCGGTCTCCTACCTGGTCGCGGAAGAAGGTGCGCAGTTGTCGCGCCGTCTCAGCGAATCCATGCACCGACGCAGGGTCCTTCGCCTCGATCAACCAGATGGTGCTATCGCCAGGGCGTCCGCACACGAGGTCGACCTCGGTGGTGAGAGTCGGCACGCCGAGCCGCGCGTGGTCGTTGGGTTTCACGCGGGCGACCGTGGTGTAGCCGAGTTCCTCTAGCCGGTTCTGAAGGAATCTCTCGAACCGAATATTGCGGCGCGCACGGCGGTCCGCAAGCGCGTTGCTGACAGGCTGAGGAACGTCTCCCGCCCAGGGAAGAACCCCTTGGAGGAGGTGGCGGTAGTAGACCTGAAAGGAGGTCAGCAGGTACTGGGGGCTGACAATGAGTCGTCCATCCGAATCTTGCACCAGCGGTTGCACGAGGAGCCGATGGCGCCGAGTGCGCGTTTGCCAGGGCTTCCACTCCACGGCTTGCATCTGGACGGCCGTGCTCGTGAGCATCTCGATGGCAGCTTCGACACGCGATCTTTGCGACTCATCCGCGCCCGAGCCCAGCGCATCACAGACCCACACTGTGGCCTCGGCCACGGTGACGTGGGCAGTCGTCCTGCCTGGCTCAAACGTCTCCCACTTTGCGAGCGCGGCGAGGGTGGAGAACATGTCCTGCGACGTCGCTCCCCATGCCTGCTGGAACGCATCTTCGACGTGGTCTTCTTCGTTCGCCTGTTGCAGCGAGTCGTCGTCTTGCGTGCCGTGCAGCCGAATGCCCGCAGCTGCACGGGTCAGTTCGTCGTTTCGTAGGCCCCACGCCGATGCGTCGGGATGCGGATCGTCGTCCACGGTCAGCTCGTACATCGGGCTGAGGGTGATGACTGCGGGCGCGACTTGGTGATACATCCGCTCGCTCAATGTGGTCGCGGTGAGGTACGCATCTGCGGCGGCAAGGAGACCGCTCCATGCCTGAGGAGTGATCGGCTTCGTCGCCGCCGGCTTGTCCAGGATGCGCAGGGCGGCTTCCACCACGATCTCGTTACATTGACGAAGCTGAAGTGTCTCCGCCGAGAGTTCGGCCGTGCGGGTGAGCGGATCCCATTCGGTCGAGAGATTCGCTGCGACTCGGGATAGATCGTCTTGCTGATGAATGGCGCTGTCCATCACCCTCGCCAGTTGCTCCATACCCGTCAGCACCACCTCGCTCCCATCGTGGCTCTTGATTCCTTCAGTCAGGGTTTCGAGAGCAAGGGGCGCAAGATGTTCGCGGATAAGTCGATTCGCATCATCCGCTCGGTACTCGCCAGGTTGAACGCCGGCATCGTGGAGTCGTCGCCCCAACGCCGCAACCATACGGCTTTCGTCAGAGGGTCGTAGACGCCACGGATCAGGCAGGTGATTGAGAGTGGTCCGTGCCTGCTTCATCTCCAAGATGAGAAAGGGTTTCGCTGTGCGCCACTGGTCGCGGAGCGCCGCTGCGGTGTCGACATCCATGCCTCCCGCGCGGAGCAGATCGAACACTGCGTCCGCTGTTAGGAGATTCGCCGCCTGCGGATCTCCATTCGCTGAGTCGGCGAAGCCCTCGACATCGATGCGCCACAAAACGTTGACCGGTTCGTCGATGGCACGCACATGCGGGTCGAGATACGGCGTGACCACGCCGGACGATTCACCCGGGACTGCTTCCGATACGTGGAGGTAGAGGACGTATCCGGGCACATCGATCGCCTGGTGCGCGGAACGCCATCGATCACCAAGCGCAGCGAAGCCGTAGATTAGCCCGCCGCATAAGTCGAAGACGAACCGTCGGTGGTCGGTAGATGCTGCCTCTAGAACCCCCCGTGCCACGGCAACGGGGGGTTCGGTGAGAGCGAGCGACCACCCGTCAACACTCGGCGCGGTGTTGACACCGCGGGTGGCGTCATACGTGGGGTCGCCTGCGATTATCGCGACGTTTGCGACGGGCCCCGGGGCGACTTCTGCCGCTCGGAGGTCTCGAATTGGTGGAAGCCCAACCCCGATGAGCGCCACTTCGAGATCCGATAGCTCTACCGCTCGATCCCACTCGGCCTCGCCCGCGTGCGCTTCAAAGTAGACGGCATTGGGTACCACACCACCCTTGAAAAAAGACTTGCCATTAGCTTTCCACGGCTCCCAGTAGTTGATCGCCTCCCACCCGAAGCTCTCAGGGAAATCGGGAGCGCTCAGATCCCGCGCGAATGCGTAAAGATCATCGTCGGACGTGGCAGTTTCCGCAATCCATGTCAGGTCTTCAAGCGCGAGTTTTGCCTCGCCGACCGCCTGCGGCACAGCGATGTGACCGGGCGCCGCGAACACCGTCAACGGGATGACCTCCGCGCCCGACTTGATGGTTCCGCGTCGCCCGCCCGCCATCCGCACCGGCACAGGGCCGGATTGCGCCCTCACCTGTTTCGCCAGCTCCACTGAGCCGATGTATGGCGGCGGCGAGGCCCCCAGGTCGGGGACGTAGATGACCGAGACGGCGATGAAAGTGGACGGATTCACTGGTACCAACCACTGAACGTCAATCCCTCGAAGCGGGATGGCGGCGCCTTCGCTGGAGGGCGGGGGTTCGATCAACTGGTGGGAGAAACGCCACAGGGCTTGACGGATCTGGTTCAGGCAAGAGCTCCGGAGGGCCTTTCGTGCTTGGCTGTCTCGGTCGAGCGCAGACACCAGCTCTCGGGCGGCATGAGCCATGATCTCCGGGATGAAGAGTGGCGGCACCCATCGGTGTCCACCCGCCGTGTCAGCAAAGCGAAGGAACCTTTCGAACGGACTGGAGAGACTCTCCACGTCGAACGCGGCCCTACTTGCGGAGTTCGTCATCCATTCCAACGCCCTTTTGTCAGCCTCACCGAGTTCGATGTGGTCGAGGGGATCCAGGTTGAGGAAGGCCCGCGTCGCTTCATACTCAACGTCCGGCAATGAGACCTCATCGTTGAGCTCCAGGTCCGGGGCTGGTACCCATGCGTCCGCAAGGTGGCGCACGCAGAAATCGCCGTACCTCATCGCCACGTTCACCACGTTCGCGATACCGAATCGAAATCGCCGGTGGAGGCGACCGTCTACCGCTTCCGCCATTCTGAGCGCACGCGTGAGGTCGGCGACCGGCCGTTCGGTGAGGCCAGGCACCGCGCGCAGCGGCTCAGCGCCGACGGCGAGGAAGACAGTTCGGGTGGGGTCGGTGGCGATAAAATCTTCACGCTCCAGTCCGATCCCATAGGTGGTAGCCGCTAGATCGGACAGTGCTTGGATCGACGGCAGCGGTTGGTACTCGTCCGGCGCCGGAGCGGCGGAGGCTCGTAGCGCAGCCGCGAAGCTGCTTCCCAATGTCACCGACCGATGCCTGTTGCCCGGGGACGTGGCGGCGGCGAAAATCAACGTCCAGAGCTCGTCCGGATCGTACGCTGACAAGGCCAGTTCGAGTGCGTCTGGCTCCCGTTGCACGGTGCTCACCGCCGACCGTTGAGATCGAGGCCGCTTGTTTCTACGAGTGTTTTTGCTCTTCCCCACGCAAGCATTCAAGCGTAGGCCAACGACATCCTCGTTGATTGCTACGCGTTGAAAGCGTTGCGCCGGGCAGGAAGGTGGCAAGAGTTGGGGAGCCGCCTTGAAGGCGCACGACATGCCCCCTACAACGCCGCTGCTCCCGGTCCAGGAGCGCTTGACCGCTCTCACCTTCGGCACCACACGGGGATGCATACACGCAAAAGCGCGCGTAAGATAATGCGTGTACGCACTAACTAGATGCCGCCACGAGGAGGCAAGATGGCTGTGAAGAAGAGTCGCACCCGTGCCTCCTCAGCTCGCGTCGCCGCCCGCGAGACGACTGTGAACCGCGGCACCGCGACAGGTCGATTCCTCGACGGGAAACCGAAGCTCGTCGTGGCGACCAAGGCCCCAGAAAAGACCGACGTACAAGCCGGTGTTGAGCGCCTTGCACAGGTGGCGAAGACGTCAAACGTCGACGTATCCGTGTTCAACGCACTCATCGACGAGCTCGCCGATGCCATGACCGACCGTCAATCGACCGAGCTGGGCCTCACAGAGCAGCAAGCCGACTTCCTGATCGAGTCCGGCGATTTCACTCCGGAGGAGTTCGCCGAGGCAGCCGCATTCGTCACCAGCGGTGGGCTCGCCAAACTCGAACGCGAGACTCACGTGCGCGCCCTAACCAACACCTACACCGCATCCGAAGTCGCAGCGCTCCTCGGCATCGATGCCTCCAGTGTGCGTCACCGCCAGAGCAAGAACACCCTGTACGGCTTCCGGGCGGGAAGGATCCGCCTCTACCCTCGATGGCAGTTCATTCCCGGCGAAAAGGTCTCGACGATCCCCCACCTTCCCCTGCTCGTCCGAGCGATCCCGTCCGACTGGGATCCGGCCGACGTCGAAGGCTTCATGACTACACCTCAAGACGACTTGCGGTCGAGCGATGAGTCTGTCGACCCCCAGGAATGGATGACGCCGATCGAGTGGCTGGCTGCCGCGAAGGATCCTGCACCCGTAGTGGACATCCTCGAAGACGCCGACATCACGTGAGCCCGTCGAACGCGAAAGTCCCCGCAACACCCCCGGCGCCGCTCACACTCGACGCTCGTGAGCACCTGAGATCATTCGATGGGATCCTCTGGCGGGTCTTCGCTACAAGAGGTCCTCACCCGCAGGCGTGGGATGAGCTGCGGCACTTCGGGCCGATCAGAACCATGCGCTTTGACCCGCATCCCGAGCCACAGCAGCATCATGCTGATTATGGCGTGATGTACGCAGCTGCTGGATCTACGACAGCTCTCGGCGAGGTTTTTCAGAAGGGCCGACTAATCAATCGGCGCGTTCGTGGAAACACCCTCGCGGCTTGGCGTCCGACGCGTGAGCTTCGGTTACTGGATCTCACCAGCAACTGGCCTGTAATCAACGGGACGACCTCTTCGATCCAGATGGAGCCTAAGCGATACACACGGAACTGGGCGAATGCGATCCATGACCAACTTGGGTCGAGCATCGACGGGCTCTACCACGTGTCATCGATCGACTTCGGCCCGATGGTGACGCTGTTCTCGCCTGCCGAGGACTCGTTCCCGCAGTTGCCGTTGGTGCACACCCGACTGGACTCCTCCAGTGCGAACGTGTACCTCGCGAAAGCCGTGAAGAGACTCGGCTACCGCGTCAAGAAGTAGAACCACCCCAGGACGGCAATCTGCGATCTCGGATTATCAGATGACGCTCGATCCCCCCGTACGCTCAGTGCTATGACACAGCGTTCCACCTTGCAGACTCTCAGCGGTGCTGTCGAAGGATTCCGGGACTTCGCGGCGGCGATCAAGAGTGGAGTGCCCACGGTTCGAAAGGGGTCGATGGCGGAGGAAGATCAAGCCCTCGCAGGAAACATCGTCATCCCTCATGCCATAGTCTCCGGGCTCGTCCTCACCGTTGCAGACCACGTATCCGCCTGGGCGGAGCTTGCCGCCAGCCCCGAAGAGGACGTGTTGCTCCTTCATATGCAGGCTGACTACACCTTGTTCCGTCCTGTGATGGAGGGGCTCGTGGAGGTGATCTGGATTCTGGATGGTACCGATTCCCCTTCTAGAGTCCGCAGGGCACTTGAGATTGCTCGTATCGAGCACAGGCACGGGCTGAAGCTGACCAACGCTCTGCGCAAAGCGCGAACGCCGGATGACAAGACCGAACAGGGAATAGCAGCACTCGGACGTTTTCTCAGGACCACGGCGAGCAACCTCGGATCCGATCCGGAAGACGTTCTCAGCGCACCATTGATCGATCCCTCCTCGATCACAAGGAAGATAGCGAGTCGCGTTCCGGGCCCCACATTGCAGACCTTCAACTATTGGGCGATAACCTCGGCCCACGCGCACGGGCAGTTCATCACCACTCTGCGCCACGCGATCGAGACGCCCCCATCTACGCCTCAGATGGGCGGGGCTCTGTACGAACCAGACGAGGAGCTGATTGCAGACCTCATCGAGTTCATTGGGACGCTGCTCGAGATCGCAATCAACCTACTAAACGAACAGGGTTACGAGCTTCGACGCTAGAGCTGTCCTGCTTGGCCGACGGGGAACGCTGGGTCGCCGAGATGCGCGCCATGGGGATTCAGAACTCCGTGAGGCGAGATGTCCGACCCGATCCGTATGATCGGATCAGCCCCTTCGTGAGGCAGTGAACTTAGCGCTTTACATCGGACTTAGTCCGATTTCATCGCGATTCTGACACCCCTCGCCCTGCTTTTTCCATTCACATGAATCCACCTCGGTCCTCCGGGCGTAGGCTGGAAGGAAGGACGGACCGTCCGAGAAGATCTCCCGGCACCGTGCCCGCCCGGGAAGGAGCCCGAAAAGTGGCTCAGTACGACGTCTCGAACCGCTCGGCGATCGTGACGGGAGCAGGCAGCGGCATCGGCCGCGCGGTCGCGCTGCTGCTGGCGCAGAACGGCGCCGCCGTGGTGGTGAACGACCTCAACGCGGAGCACGCGAACGCGGTCGTCGAGGAGATCCGCGCCGCCGGCGGCACCGCGGAGGCGTCGATCGGCGACGCCACGGACCCGGCCTGGATCGCGTCCTCGGTCGAGCTCGCGAACTCCCTCGCCCCACTCCGCATCGGCGTCAACAACGCCGGCATCGGCGGCGCCACCGCGCCCACCGCGGACTACGAGGACGACGCGTGGGACAAGGTGATCGCGATCAACCTCAACGCCGTGTTCCGCAACATGAAGGCGCAGATCCCTTCGATCCTCGCCAACGGCGGCGGCTCGGTCGTCAACATCGCCTCGATCCTCGGCAGTGTCGGCTTCGCCGGCTCCCCTGCCTACGTCACCGCCAAGCACGGCGTCGTCGGCATGACGAAGACCGCTGCGCTCGAGTACTCGGCGCAGGGTGTCCGCGTGAACTCGGTCGGTCCCGGCTTCATCGACACTCCGCTGCTGGCAAACATGGGCGACGAGGCGAAGGACTTCCTCGTGTCGAAGCACCCGATCGGGCGCCTGGGGCAGGCGGACGAGGTGGCGAACCTCGTGGTGTTCCTCGCGAGCGACGCCGCCAGCTTCATCACCGGCAGCTACCACCTGGTCGACGGCGGCTACACCGCCCTCTGACGAAGAAACGGCATCCGGCTGCCGGGAACCCGAATCCCGGCGGCCGGATGCCGCGGTCGGCGATCGAGAGCCCCCGCTCCGTTCTCGCCGCAGCCGTCACCGCCCGGGGATCCGAGAGCCCTTGAAGAGGATCCCGAGGCGGTGAGGCGGGTCTGCACCCCTCCGTTATCAGGCGCTCATCGCGTGCAGTTCGCGCGACGCCGCCTCCAGCGACAGGTCGGGGTCGGTGAGGTCGAGTCCACCGGTGGAGCCGGCCGCCCGCATGAGGCGAGCCAACAGTGGCCGGTGCAGCGCGACCGTTCCCTCGACGACGAAACGGATCGGGATGGACGCGTGGATCCACAGCGTCTCGGCCCGGTCGGCCCCGGTCTGCACCGTGAGCGCGAACGGCTCGTTGCGACGGAGCTTGGTGACGGTGGCGGCCCGAAGGTGAGCGAGCAGCTCGTCGTCGACCTCGATCGGAGCCGCGTTAGCGTACGTGAGCGTTCCCATGTTCTTCTCCTCGTGGCAGAAAAGCTGGACGAGGATAGTTTACTAGTTTAACTAGTTAAATCAAATCGATCAGGGAAGATCGCCGAGTTCGTCGGTGAGACGCCGCAGGAAGCGCGAGATCACGGCCACCTGCTCCGACGTGAACTCGCCTTCGACGGCTGCCACGCGCTGCGCCAGCTCATCTCCCTGGCCGTGAAGGTCACGGAGGGAAGGGCGCAGGACCTTGGACCGGGCATCCAGGGGGTGCGGCGCCACGACGATCTGCCCGCGCTCCGACATCCGTCGCACGACACTCGTGACCGCCGCCGTGCTGATCCCGAGGTAAGTGGCGAGGTCGCGGGGCGTGACGGGCTTCTCGACGGGGGCGGTGCCGATGAAGTGCATCGCCGCACGGTCGGTATCGTTGGGTTCCCTCCGGGCGGCGAGGCGTCGGTTCAACTGCGCGTCGGCGCGGCGGAAATCATCGACATCGCGCGCGAGCGCAGAGGTCGTGACGTCAGTGCTGATGTTCCCCATGCAGGTGATCCTCCTTCCCCGACCCCATGGTACCTCGACAGTCTGACAGTAAGGCTGACTAGCGATATTCCTGGACGACCAGGGACTTCCAGAGGTGAGAAGATGGATCTCTGCCCCCGAAAGGATGCCATGCCCGAGCGACTGACTCTCGAGGAGGCGTCGTACATCCGCTACGCCGACCTTCTCGCCCGTCTGGAGGAACTCTTCCCCTCCGTCTCGCGAGGCCGGATCGAGCAGATCATCGGCGCAGAGACCGATGCGATCACGGGCGGCCTGCTGCGGATCATCCCCGCCGAGGTCGAGACGGGCGCCATGGAGATGCTCGAGCGAGAGGCCGGTTCCAGCCACGAAGGAGAGGTCGCGTGACCGACAGCACCGGCGAGTTCCACGCCTCCGGCTACTGGTACCCCGACAGCGAACGCGCAAGCACCGTCGACGTGCTCAACATGCTGCGCCGATACCGTTCGGCCGAAACCGCCATGCGCGCTCGCACCCGCGCCTCCATGGGCATGAACGAGACCGACCTCGTCGCCCTGCGATTCCTGCTGCGCGAACAGAAGGCCGGACGCATCGTGCGCCCGATCGACCTGGCCCGCATGCTGGACATCTCGACCGCGTCGACCACCACGCTCATCGACCGGCTGGAGAAGGGCGGGCATGCGCGCCGCGAGCCGCATCCCACCGATCGCCGCGCCGGCATCGTCGTGCCGACCGTGAGCAGTGACGACGAGGTGCGGGCGACGCTCGGCGCGATGCACCGCCGGATGCTCTCCCTCGTGGACGACCTCTCCGACGAGGAGCGCGCGGTGGTCATGCGGTTCCTCGTCGGGATGACCGCCGCGATCGAGGAGGCGGCAGAGGCCGACGCCCAGCACGGCGGCACGGAGCTCGTGGAAGAGCCGGCCTAGTCCGACCCGTGCTGCGGGCGCCGCTCGTCCAGGAAGCCCGCGAGCAGCACCGCCACGATCGCGGCCACGGGTGCGACCACGAGGCCGACGCGAAGGCTCTCCGTCTCCGCCAGCCACCCGACGAACGGCGGCGACAGCAGGAACCCGAGCCGCAGGAGCCACGACACCACCGTGAGCCCGACACCGGGTCGCAGCCCCGGAAGCTCGTCCGCGGCATGCATCGCGGCGGGGATGAGCGTGGCGATTCCGAAGCCCACGGTCGCGAACCCGACGATCGTGCCCGGGACACTCGGGAACAGCAGAGCGAGCGTCATCCCGACGGCGGCGATGAGGCCGCCGACTCGCGCGACCCAGCGCTGCCCGAAGCGGTCGGTCATCGGGTCGCCGAGCAGACGCCCGACGAACTGCGCGCCGACGAGGGCGATGAACCCGAGCGGCGCGACGGCGGCCGCCGCCCCCAGGGAGTCACCCAGGTAGAGGGTGGCCCAGGAGTTGCCGGCGTCCTCGGCGATGGCGCCGGCCATGGCGATGAGGGTCAGCGCGATCACGGCCACGATGGTCCTCGCCGGGACACCACGGCGGACCGCGCCGGCGATCTCCTCGGGCTCCGCCGCCGCGTCCTCCTCCGACTCGTCGTCGCGGCCCGGCAGGCAGAAGCGGAGGGCGACGAGGGCGACCGTCGCGAACACCGCGGTCGAGATCCCCAGGTGGACCGCGAGGGGGAGCTGCACGGCGATCGCGCCCGCGGCCATCACCCCGCCGAGCACCGCACCGATGGACCAGATGGCGTGGAAGGAGTTGATGATGGAGCGCCCGTACCGCCGCTGCACGCGGAGGCCGTGGGCGTTCTGCGCGACGTCGGTGACGGCGTCGGAGGCGCCTCCGACGAACAGCGCGACCGCGAAGAGGAGGCCGGTCGGGGAGAGCGCCGCCGACAGCAGACCGAGGCTCGTGAGGACGGTGCCGATCACCGCGACACGCCCCGACCCGAAGCGACGGATCAGCGTGGCCGCCAGGAGTCCCGCCGCGATGGCGCCGGCGGGGAACGCGGCGAGCGCGATCCCGTAGCCGAGATTGTCGAGGCCGAGGGCGGCCTTGATCTCCGGATAGCGCGGCAGGATGTTCGCGAACAGGGCGCCGTTCGTGAGGAACAGCGCCGAGACGGCGATACGCGCGCGCTGCGTCGCACGATCCACCGCTGTGCGTCGAATCGATTCGATGGAAGTCACGGATACGACCGTACCCCGTCGGCGGGGCTGCCCGCGACCGTGCGCGAAGAGCGGTGAAAGCCCGGCACGAGCCCGTACCGGATGTCGTCGGCGGGATCTACGCTCGGAGCATGAGCGAGCTCACCCAGCCCACCGGTCGCGAGGAATCCCTGATGGCGCTCCCCCGAGACGACGGCTCCGCACCCCGCGCGCTCGTGCTTGGGGCCACCGGTTATATCGGCGGACGCCTGACCCCGCGCCTGCTGAACGCCGGGTATCGGGTCCGCGTCCTCGCGCGCGACGCGGCCCGCGCGGCCTCTTTCGGCTGGGGCGAGGACTGCGAGATCCTCGAGGGGTCCGCCGACGACGAGCGTGCCGTGGCCTCCGCGATGGACGACGTCGACGTCGTGTACTACCTCATCCACTCCATGTCGGCGGGCAAGGGCTTCGAGGAGAGCGACGAGCGCGCAGCGACCACCGTCGCCACCGCCGCCGCCCTGGCCGGAGTGCGGCGCATCGTGTATCTCGGCGGCCTGCATCCGGACGACGCGAGACTCTCGCCTCACCTGCGCTCGCGGGTCCACGTCGGCGAGATCTTCCTGCAGTCGGGCGTGCCGACCCTGGTCTTGCAGGCGGGCGTGGTGATCGGCTCGGGCTCGGCATCGTTCGAGATGATCCGGCATCTCACCGACGTGCTGCCGTACATGCCGGCGCCGAAGTGGGTGCGCAACCGCATCCAGCCCATCGCCGTGCGCGACGTGCTGCATTACCTGCTCGGCGCCGCGCGGGTGGGCGACGACGTGAACCGCGCGGTCGACATCGGGGGCCCGGATGTGCTGCGCTACGGCCAGATGATGAACGGCTACGCGGTGGAGGCCGGGCTGCGGCAGCGCGCCATCGCGGCGCTCCCTGTCTTGACGCCGGAGCTCGCGTCGCACTGGGTGAACCTGGTCACCCCCGTGCCGCGGTCCATCGCGCGCCCCCTCGTCGCGTCGCTGCAGAACGAGTGCATCATGAAGGATCACGCCGTCGACGCGCTCATCCCGCGGCCCGAGGGCGGCCTCACCCCGTACCGCCGTTCCGTGGCCCTCGCCCTCGGCCGGGTGGACGCGGACGCCGTCGAGACCAGCTGGCAGGACGCCGAGGTCACCGGAGCACCGAGCGACCCGCTGCCGAGCGACCCGGACTGGGCCGGACGCACCGTGTTCACGGACAAGCGCTCGGTCGCCACCCGCGCGTCCGTCGCGGAGCTGTGGCGCGTGATCCTCGGGATCGGCGGGGAGAACGGCTGGTACTCGTCACCGCTGCTGTGGGCTGTCCGAGGGCTCATGGACCGCGTCGTCGGCGGCGTGGGGCTGCGCCGCGGACGCCGGAGTCGCACCGCCGCCCGCGTGGGGGATGCGATCGACTTCTGGCGCGTGGAGGCGGTGGAGCAGACCGAGACCGGGCGGCTGCTGCGGCTCCGCGCCGAGATGAAGGTGCCGGGCGAGGCGTGGCTCGAGTTGCGCGCGGTGCCCGACGGCGAGGGCGCCCGCTACGAGCAGCGTGCCGTGTTCTTCCCCCGCGGGCTGCTCGGCCGGTTGTACTGGCTCGCCGTGCTGCCCTTCCACGGACTCATCTTCTCCGGCATGGCCGCGCGGATCACAGCGGCCGCGGAGGCCGGCGATCACGCGAGTTCAGGCGTCCCGCAGGAGGACGTGCCTGAACCGGCGTGATCGCCTGAGCTCTCGCGTTCAGTCCGCGCGGGGTGGAGCGTCGGCAGCGGCAGCGTCGGCAGCCGGGGCTTCCATGGCGGCATCGACGGCAGCGTCCACCTCAGAAGGCGGGACGATGTCGATCGCCTCGGTCGCGGCCTCGTAGACCTCGGCGAGGGTGTCGTCGACGGTGTCTTCGTCGATCCAGGCGAGGTCGTCCTCCGAGTGGTCGTACTCGACGGGCACGAGCGCGAAGTCGTCGCCGTACTCCTCGAGCCCGGCCATGACGCTGTGCCGGACCGCCGCCCTGGCGTACCGGTCGCGCAGGATCAGCGGATCGCGCCGCAGGTCCTTCATGAACGCGATCATCATGAAGGCCATGATGATCGCGAACGGCAGCGCCGCGATGATCGTCGCGTTCTGCAGCGACTGCAGGCCGCTCCCCTCGGCGCCGCTGACGAGCAGCACCGCGGCGATCACGCCCACGAGCACACCCCAGACGACCGCGACCCAGCGCGACGGCTCCGGGCGGCCCTGCTGCGACAGCGTGCCCATGACGAGCGAGGCGGAGTCGGCGCCGGTGATGAAGAAGATCGCGATGAGGAGGATGAGCACGATGCTGGTGACGAGCGGGAACGGCAGGTTCGCCAGCACCCCGAACAGCACCTCCTCCGGCGGGTCGACGACGAGCCCGGCGCCCTCCATCTGCTGCTGGATCGCCGTGGTACCGAAGATCGCGAACCAGACGAGCGAGATCGCGGACGGCACCACGATGACGACCGATACGAACTGGCGGAGCGTCCGCCCGCGCGAGATCTTCGCGATGAACATGCCGACGAAGGGCGACCAGGAGATCCACCACGCCCAGTAGAAGATCGTCCAGCTCGACAGGAAGGCCTCCGCGGCCTCACCCTGCGAGGCGGAGCGGCCGATCATGGTGGGCAGGTCTCCGAGGAACTGCACCGCGACCGACGGGATGACGTTGAGGATCAGCAGCGTGGGACCGACGAAGAAGACGAAGAACGCGAGCAGGATGGCGACCACCGCGTTGATGTTCGACAGCGCCCGGATGCCCTTGGAGACGCCCGAGACGGCGGAAGCGATGAAGCACGCGGTGAGCACCGCGATCACGGCGATGAGGATGCCGTTGCCGAGCGGGCCGATTCCGCTGACGAGCTCGACGCCGTGGCCGATCTGCAGCGCCCCGAGGCCGAGGGAGGCGGCCGTGCCGAACAGGGTCACGATGATGGAGAAGATGTCGATCGTCCGGCCGACCGGGCCCGTGGTGCGGTTCTCCCCGAGCAGCGGAGCGAAGATCGACGAGATCAGCGGTGTACGGCCGCGGCGGTAGGCGCCGTACGCGATGGCGCCGCCGACGAGCGCGTAGAACGCCCAGGCCTGCGGACCCCAGTGATAGAGCACCTGCGTCTGGGCGGTGTGCATGGCCTCGAGGGTGTTCGCCTCGACGGTGCCGGGCGGCGGGTTCTCGAAGAACGTCAGCGGTTCCGCCGCACCCCAGAACACGAGGCCGATGCCCATGCCCGCGGCGAAGAGCATGGAGATCCACGAGAACATCGAGAACTCGGGCTCCTCGTCGTCGCGGCCGAGCGGGATGCGCCCGTACTTGCTGAAGCCGACGAACAGCATGAAGACGAGGATGATCGTGGCGATCGTCGTGAAGAAGAAGCCGAAGTACTCCACCACCCAGGCGAGCACCGCGCTCGTGGTTCCGGCGAGGTTGTCGCCCGCGAACACTCCCCACGCGATGAAGGCGAGCGCGAAAGCGGCGGCGACGCCGAAGACGAGCGGGTCCGTGCGGTACGTGCGCCCGGTCTCCTCGACCGAGACACCGGGGACCAGCGCAGGGTGGACGCTACGCGGCGGGACCGTCGTAATGTCACGGACGATCTTGCGCGCGGCCTCTGAGGCCTTCGCCGCCTGGCGGTGCGTCCCGGTCACGACGGCGTCGGTGCGCGGACGGGTCGGGGATCCTGCGGAGCGTTCGGTGTGCTTCTCGTCCGGCGTATCCATGAGAAACCATCTTTCCACGTGCGACGCCCCGGCGCGGGCGCACGTGAATTCAGGCCGCCGCGCCGGCGCAGGCGGATCGGGCGCAGGACGGCCTGAACCCGCGTGATCGCCTGATCCGGCGGAGGCCCGAGAACTGCCGGGAACCGCCGGGGCGGGTCAGCGCGGGCGGCGGCGACCGGCGAACAGCGCGCCGAGCAGCGGCACCACCGACACGCACAGGAGGGTGATGCCCAGCGGCGGCAACGGAGCGACGAGCAGGGCCCCGCCGACGAGCATCGCCGCGAACAGGACCCCGGAGGCGATCCGCCGCGCGATCCCTTCCAGGCGGTCCAGCCGCCGCTCCAGGCGCGAGGTGTCGAAGGACACGGTGCCGTCGTCGACGCGGGTGATGATGTCGTCGATGCGCTTCGGGAGCCGCCAGGTGGTGGCCGCATTCGCCATCGCCTGCTCCGCCATGTCCTGCATGAGGTTCCCGGACTCGTCGCGAAGCAGACGCGCGGCGTACGGTTCGGCCGCATCCCACACGTTGAACGCGGGATCGAGACCGCTGCACATCCCGGAGGTGAGGGACACGGCGCGGATGAGGAGCAGCATGTCCTCCGGGAGCTGCAGCGGGAGGCGCCGCACCATGTCGCCGAACTCCTCGGCGAAGTCGGTGAACTCCCGCGGATCCACCCTGCTCAACTCCGCGAAGCCCATCCCGCCGAAACGCGCGAAGAGGGCGGTCAGCGCCCGCTCCAGCTCGCCGGTGTCAGCGGTCGGGAGCAGCACGCCGATCTCCTGGGCCGCGCGCACGAGGCCCCGGCTGTCGCGTGCCGTCACCGCGATCAGGAGAGTCCGGAGCCCCTGACGGAGGTTGTCGGAGACCTCGGCCATCATGCCGAAGTCGATGAACGTCAGCCGGAAGCCCCGCTCCGACGGGACAGGGGTGACAAAGATGTTCCCGGGGTGCGGGTCGGCATGCACGAAGCGGTGGGTGAAGACCTGGTCGAACATCACCTCGGCGAAGGCGTCGGCGACGGCGGACGGGTCGATGCCTGCCGCCCGGAGCGCCGCGGTGTCGTTGATCTTGATCGCGGTCACGTCCGACAGCGTGAGCACCCGGCGGGTCGTCCGCTCCCAGACGATCTCGGGGGCGGCCACTCGCGGGTCGTCGGCGAAGTTCTCGCGGAACCGCTCGGCGCTGCGGGCCTCGTGGAGGTAGTCGATCTCCTCGAGGCTCGTGACGGCGAACTCCTCGACGAGAGCGGGGGCGTCGACACGGTCGGCGACGATCCGCACCCGTGTCAGCCACCGTGCCACCCGGCGGAGAGCCGCGAGATCGACCGCGACGATCTCATCGATCCCCGGGCGCTGCACCTTGACCACGACCTCGTCGAGCCCGGTGTCCTCTGCATCCCGCGCCGAAAGGCGAGCCCGGTGGGCCTGGCCGAGCGACGCCGCGGCGACCGGTGTGTCGTCGAACCACGCGTAGACGCGGTCGAGTGGCATGCCCAGTTCCGCCTCTGCGAGCGCCCGGATCTGCGGGGTGGGCACGGCCGGGACCTCGTCCTGCAGTCCTTCGAGTTCGGCGGTGATCTCCGGCGGCAGCACGTCGAGGCGGGAGGACATGAACTGCCCGACCTTGATCATGAGGCCGCCGAGCTCGACCGCGAGCGTGTGGAAGCGACGCGCGAACCGCTGCATGCGGCGGGCGCGGGTGCGCTCCGCGACCGTGGACAGCCCGAACCGCGGAAGGACGAGTTCGAACCACCAGATCTTCAGGAACTCACGGCTCGCGAACGACAGGATGCGACGATACCGGGCACGATGGGCGCCCTGTTCCGCCGCTGCCGTCATCGCGTCATCCTTCCGCCGTTCCGCGCCGGACGCCGCACAGCGCGGTCAGTCCTGGGCGAGGATCGTGTACAGCCTACGGCGGGCCTCGTCCAGCACTTCGATGGCCTGCTGCACCTGCTCCGGCGAGCCGCTGCGGCCCACCTGTGCGGCGGCGGCTGCGAGGTCGACGCCGGCCTTGGGCAGGGCGCTGAACCGGGCATCGCGGCTGCGGTCCTTGTCGGAGGACGGCACCCACGGCGGGGTCTCGGTGCTCTCCGCGGCGACCGCGCGGCCCGCCTCGGTGAGGGCGTAGGTCTTGCGGCCGTTCTGCTCCTCAGCCTCGATCAGCCCCTCGTCGGCGAGGAGCTGGAGGGTGGGATAGACGGAACCGGCACTCGGCTTCCAGGTGCCGCCGCTGCGCTCGGCGATCTCGTTGATGATCTGGTAGCCGTGCATCGGGCGCTCGGTGAGCAGCGACAGGACGGCGGCACGCACGTCGCCGCGGGCCATCCGGGAGCCCCCGGAGGGACGGGAATCGAACGACTTGCGGAGTTGATCCATGGCCTCGAACAGTGCTCCGGCCGGACCCTGCGCGCCGCCGAAGAGGTTGCCGAGTCCGCCGACGAAGTCGCCGCCGTTGGTGCCGTTGCCGTTGTTGCCGAACGGGGTGGAGGGAAATGCGTTGTTCATGATGACCTCCCAGTCGTGAACGATACTCAACGATATATCGTTCGGACTGGGTGTGGGGTGGGAGTTCTCGGTCAGGCCGGTGCCAGCAGCGCCGCCCCGGTGACGGTCGCGTCGATACCCAGCGTCGCTGACCGTACGACGGCTTCCACCGTCCCGGGCATGGCCGCTCCCCGATATGCGCGAGCGACCTCGGCACGGTACCGTTCGCCGATCGCCGCCACGCCGCCGCCGACCGCGATGACCTCGACGTCGAGCAGCGCCTGCGCGCCGGCCAGCGCGCGCCCGAGGAACCTCGCCCCTTCGAGGATCACCCCGTCGGCGACCGCGTCCCCGGCGCGAGCGGCAGCGTCCACCTCCCGAAGCGTGCGCGTGCTGCCGGTGCGTTCCCGGTACGTCTGTTCCAGCGCCGGGCCGGAGGCGACGGCCTCGACGTGCCCGACTCGTCCGCAGCCACAGCGGCGGCCGGCGAGTTCGGGGGGAAGGGTCAGCTCGGTGTGCCCCACCGACCCCGCGGTGCCGGACACGCCGGTGCGGAGCCCGTCCGGGAGCACGACAGCGCCGCCGATGCCCGTGCCGACCGTGACCATCAGCAGACCGCGCGCTCCCCGGCCTGCTCCCGCCGCCGCCTCGGCGACCGCCGCCGCGTGCACATCGTTGACGACCGCCACCGGCGCTCCGAGCGCTCGGGCGAGCGCCGCGCGCAGCGGAAACCCCGCCCAGCCGTGGATCGCATCGGTCGCGGAGCTGATGCCGCCGTCCTGACCGACGACCCCCGCGGTGCCCACGCCGACCGCCGCCACCTCCTCCGCACCACGGATCGCGCCGACCGCGTGGACGACCGCCCGCACGATGGCCTCGCCGCCTTCTCGGGCCGGAGTGGAGAGAGTGTGCACGGCGGTCACACGACGGGGCCCGCCGTCCGGCTCCTGTCGGAATCCGGCGACGGCGATCTTCGTGCCGCCGATGTCGACGCCGACGATCACACCCGGCTCCGTGCCGCGGGAGTCGCCGCGACGAAGCGACGAGTGAGGGCGATCGGATCGGTGATCGCCCCGCCGACGACGACGGCGAAGGCTCCGGCGTCGAAGGCGGCCCGTACCTGCGCCGGTGTCTGGTAGCGCCCCTCCGCGATGGTCGGGATGCCCGCGGCGGCGAGCGCGGCGACGAGGTCGAGGTCCGGTCCGTCCTGCTGCGGGGAGTCCGGGGTGTAGCCGGAGAGGGTCGTTCCGACGACCGCTGCCCCCGCGTCCCATGCCCGCCGCCCCTCCTCGGCGGTCGACACATCGGCCATCACCGGCCGCCCCGTCGCTGCGACGATCTCCCCGATGAGCCGGAAGTCCGTGCCGAGCTGCTCCGCGGTGGCGTCGACCGCGATGACGTCGGCTCCGGCCGCGGCGAGTCCCGCGGCGAGCGCGACCTCCGGCGTGATGACGTTGCGGACGCCGTTCCAGACCTTGTGGAGCCCGATGATCGGCACGGCCGTCGCGTGTCGCACCCGCCGGATGTCGTCCGGCCCGTTGAGGCGCAGCCCGCTGGCCCCGCCGAGCAGCGCCGACTCGGCGAGAGCACCGATCACGTGGGAGTCCCGTGCGGGGGTGCCGGCGGACGCCTGGACCGAGGCGACGAGCCGGCCGCGGAGGAGATCGAGGGCTACCTGGGTCACTTGAGCGCTCCTGCACTGACGCCGCCGATGAAGAACTTCTGGCCGAGGAGGAAGATCGCCACGGCCGGGAGCGTGAACATCACGCACGCGGCCATGAGCGGCCCCCAGGCCACGTCGTTCTCGCCGAAGAAGGCGTACAGACCGATGGACAGCGTGTACGTCGACTGGTCGTTGAGATAGATGAGGGGGTTGAGGAAGTCGGTCCATGCCCAGACGAACTGGAAGATCGCGGCGGTCACGATGGCCGGACGCGCGAGCGGCAGCACGATCGTCGCATAGGTGCGGAACTCCGAGGCCCCGTCGAGCCTGGCGGCTTCGATGAGTCCGTCCGGCACCGCGAGGAGGAACTGCCGGATCATGAAGATGAAGAACGGCGTGCCGAGGAACGCGGGGACGATGAGCGGGAGGTACGTGTTCGTCGCCTCCAGCCCGTTCCACACGAGGAACAGCGGGATCAGCGTCACCTGCGGCGGCAGCATCATCGTGGCGAGCACGAGGATCAGGAGCGGACGGGCGCCGCGCCACTTCACCTTCGCGAGCGCATAGGCCACGAGCGGGCAGGAGATCACCGTGCCGAGGATGCTCATGCCGGAGACGAAGAGCGTGTTGGCGAGGTACCGCCACACCGGGATCTGCGCGAACGCCTCGGCGAAATTGGCGGTGGTCCATTCGGCGGGCAGCAGGGTGGGGGGAGAGGAGAACACGTCGCCGGGGGTCTTGAATGCGGTCGACAGCATCACGAGTAGCGGGAACAGGAACAGCAACGCCAGCAGCGTCACCGCGATCTGCTGCCGGATGCGGCGGAGCGTGCGCCGGGTGCGGCGGGGGCGACGCCGGGCGGAGAGGTCAGCGTGCGCCATCATGCACCCACTTCTTCGAAGTCGCGAGCACGATGAGGCTGACGACGAGCGTGACGATGAACAGCGTCCACGCCATGGCCGAGGCGTACCCCATCTTCAGGAACACGAACGCGTTCTGGTAGAGGTACATCGCGTAGGAGAGCATCGACTGGCCGGGCCCTGACCCCGCCTGGTTCAGCCGCTCCTGAGACAGGATGTAGGGCTGCGTGAAGATCTGCAGGAACCCGATGATGCTCACGATCACCTGGAACAGGGTCACGGGAGACACGGTGGGCCAGGTGACGTTCGTGAAGCGACGCCAAGCACCGGCTCCGTCCAGCTCGGCCGCCTCATACAACTCCTTCGGCACCTCCTGCAACGCGGCGAGGTAGATGATCATCGTGCCGCCGACCGTCCACAGCGACATGAGGATGATGGCGGGCTTCGTCCACTCCGGCTGCTGCAGCCAGGCCGGCCCTTCGATGCCGAACCACGAGAGGAAATGGTTGATGAAGCCGTACTGGGCGTTGAGCAGCCACCGCCACAGGTATCCGCCGACGACGACCGGCACGATCGACGGCAGGTAGACGAGCGCGCGATAGAGCGGCTGGCCCCGCACCGGGGTGTTCAGCAGGTGCGCCCCGGCCAGCGCGATGCCGATCGCGAGCGGCACGCCGAACACCGTGAGCACGGCCGTGTTGGCGAGGGACTTCCAGAACACCCCGTCGGCGAGCATCTGGGTGTAGTTGTCGAGCCCCACCCACTCGGGCGCCTGGAACAGGTTGAAGTCGGTGAAGCTGTAGTACGCCGACGCCGCGATCGGGTAGGCGAACAGGAACAGGAAGCCGACGATGAACGGCGACGCGAAGGCGAGGCCGATCAGCGTGGTCCGACGGCTGCGGCGCCGCCGGACGGGAGCGCCGGGCCCGGCAGGAGCGTGCCCCTGCCGGACCCGGGGTGCCGTTGCCGTGGTCACGAGGACCGGCTCACTCGGACGCGTAGGAGGCCATGCGCTCCTCGACGGTCGCGATCGCCTCCTCCGGGGTGGCCGTCAGTCGCACGACCTCGTCGAACGCGGTCGCGAGGTCGGTCGCATACTCGGCGCTGTACGGACGGCTGGCCAGGGACTTCGCGTTGGGGGAAGACGCGGCGTCCGCCCAGACCCCGAAGTCCTGCAGCTCGTCGAACGCGGCGCTGTCGGCGAGGGAGGAACGTCCGGGGAGGTTGCCGAGGGCGACGGCGAACTTCTCCATGGGCTCGTCGCTGACGAGGTAGGCGAGGAACGTGGCGGCCTCCTCCTTGTGCTTCGAGTTCGCGGGGATGAACAGGGTGCTGGCGGTGACCTGCGTGCTGTTCTCCAGGTCGGGCGCGGCGGCGGGGATCGCCGTCACGCCCCACTCGAAGTCGGGGGCGATCTTCGCCGCGCTGGCCGACCGCCACTCGCCGTCGATGATCATGGCGACCTGGCCGCTGAAGAACGGATCCTGTGCGGAGAGGTACTCACCCTGGCCGGACACGAACGTCGCCATGGCGTCCGCGCCGACGGGCTCGATCACGTTGTCCTGGTACCACTGCAGGGCCTCGAGGTTTCCGTCCTCCGCGGGGGTGGGGCCATCCTCGCCGTCCCAGCTTCCGCCGAACGCGTAACCGAGGGTCGTCAGGGTGGTGCTGTCGTTCGCGGACCCGAGACCGAGCTGCGTGATCCGGCCCGAGGCGTCCTTCTTGGTGAGCTTCGGGATGGCGGCGGCGAGCTCGTCCATCGTGGTCGGCGGCGTGACGCCGGCCTCTTCGAGCAGCTGCGGGTTGTAGAGCAGCTGGAAGCTGTGGATGGCGATCGGCAGCGAGTAGACCTTCCCGTCGTAGGTCATCTGCTCCATGGCGCTGGGGACGAAGTCGTCGACATCGATGCCCTCGGCGGCGATCGCCTCGTCGAGCGGAGCGAGGATGCCCTTGGAGGCCCACGCACCGACGGTGTTGCCGAAGTTGTCGGAGATGTCGAAAGAGCCGTTCGACGACGACATCGACGTGAGCTGCTTCTGAGTGTCCGGGCTCGAGACGCCCGTGACGACGATGTCGTCCTGGCTGGCGTTGAAGTCGGCGATGATCTCCTCCAACGCCTTCGCCTCCTCGCCACCCCACAGGTAGGAGAAGGTGATCTCGGTGGGGCCGCCCGCGTCACCGCCGCCGCCGGCGCAGCCGCTCAGGGCGACGATCGTCGCCGTACCCAGCGCCCCGGCGACCAGGACGCGTCGGCGCATGTTGTGCTTCACGTGCATGGGGATTCTCCGCTCATCGTTGACCGTGCAAAGGATTGGAATAGACCAATTAAGAACCGCTGAGAGGAGACATTGACACAATCCGGGGTGATCGTCAAGATTGGGTTAGTCCAAATGAGGGGGAAGACATGTCGGCCATCGAGGGCGTCACGAAGCACGAACGCGTGCGACGGCATCTGGAGCAGGTCATCGAGCAGGGTCTGGCGCCCCACGAGAAGCTCCCCACCGAGCGGGAGCTCGCCGAGTCGCTCGAGGTGAACCGGCAGACGGTGCGCCGGGCCCTCGACGAGCTCGAACGCGACGGCCTCGTCTACCGCCTGCAGGGCGCGGGAACGTTCGTGAGCGCCTCGCGGATCAGCAAGGCGTTCGAGCTGACCTCGTTCTCGGAGGACATGCTCGCGCGGAACATGCGGCCAGGATCCCTCTCCGTCGACGTCGGCACCGCGGCGGCCGGGCAGACCGCGGGCTACGCCCTGAACCTCAGCCCGCAGTCCCCCGTCGTGCGGATCCACCGTGTCCGGACAGCCGACGACATCCCGATCTGCCTCGAGGTCTGCTCGATCGCGGCCGACGCCGTGCCGGGCCTGGAGGACGGCATCGTCGGCGACTCGCTCTACGACGACCTGCGCACCCGGTTCGGCATCACCGCCGTGCGCGCCGACCAGGAGATCCACGCGGTGGTGCTCGACGAGGAGCAGGCCGCCGCGCTGCAGACCCCGCCCTTCTCCCCCGCCTTCCTCGTCAAGCGGACGACCTACGATGCCCGCAGCCGCCCGATCGAGTACGCCGAGTCGGTGTACCGCGGCGACCGCTACTCATACCTCGTCTCCATCGCCCGCCCCTGATCCGCCTCCCCCGACCTGCGATCCCCTTCACCGACGAAAGGCTCCTCGTGTCCGACCCGACCCTCCGCCCGCGCATCGCGCTGCTCCCTCTCGACGACCGGCCGGTGAACGTCAAGCTCCCCGGCGATGTCGCGGCCGTCGCCGGTGTGACGCTCGACGTCCCACCCGCCGGGATCCTCCCCTCCTACCGCACCGCGGGCGACGCGGACGCGCTGGGTGCCTGGCTGCGGGAGCGCGCCGCGGACCCGGCCACCGTCCACCTGGTGGTGTCGGTAGACATGCTCCTCTACGGGGGCCTCATCGCGAGCCGGACGAGCCACGACACGACGCGTACCGTGCTGGCGCGCCTCGACGTGCTGCGCGAGGTGCGGCGGGTGCGGCCCGATCTCCCGATCTCGGCGGTGTCGCTGGTGACCAGGGCGAGCAACTCCTACTCCGCCGCCGAGGAGCCGGCCTACTGGACGGAGCACGGCAAGGAGATCCACGCTCTCGGCGGCGACGCGCACCGGCTGCTCGGCGAGACGGAGGTGCTGCCACTCGACGAGCTGACCCCGGTGCCCGCCGACGTCGTCTCGGACTACTCGTCACGTCGGCTGCGCAATCACATCGTGAACCTCTCGACCCTCGGCCTCGTGGAGGACGAGACGCTGGACTTCCTCGCGATCACCGCGGACGACACCGCGCCGTTCGCGGCAGGCAGTGCGGAACAGGTGTGGCTCCGTCACTGGATGCGGATGCTGCCGTCGGGGCGCCGAGTGCTGATGTACCCCGGGGCCGACGAAGTGGGCGCGGCGCTGGTCGCCCGGGCTCTGGCCGCGAACGCCGGGGTGACCGCCTCGTTCTCGGTCGCCTGCGCGGACGCGGCCGGAATGGAGCGCATCCCGCCGTACGAGAACATGTCGCTCGCCGCCTCCGCGAGCCGTCAGATCCGGGCGGCCGGAGCGGTCGAGGTCGCCGCAGGGGGCGATGTCACGCTCGTGCTGCACGCCCCCGATCCCGACCGGCACGACATGTTCCGCGGACGGCCCCAGGCCGTGGATGCGGAGGCCGTCGCGGGGACGGTGGCCCTGGTGCAAGCTCGCCTCGACGCCGGGGAGCACGTGGCGCTCGCCGACGTGCGGTACCCGAACGGCGCGGACGAAGCGCTCGTCCGGGCGCTCGCCGAGGCCGGGCTGCTCGGGCGGCTGGAGGCGTTCGGCGGCTGGAACACGGCGGGGAACACATTGGGCAGCGTGGTCGCGGTCGCGGCCGCCGGGGTCGTCGGTCGTGCCGCGGGCTCCTTCGACGAGCGCGCCGCACGGATCGCTCTGCTCACCCGCCTGCTCGACGATTTCGCGTACCAGGCTGTCGTCCGCACGGATGCGGGGCCGTCCCTCTTCCCGGACGTCTACCCGATGGCCGACGACGCACAGGTCGCGACGGCCGAGCGCGTCATCCAGGCGGAGCTGACAGCCCTCTTGGAGTCGATGCTGCCTGCCGATGACGTGCGGATCGAGGAGCTCGTCCTGCCCTGGCGTCGCTCCTTCGAGATCGGCCTCACCCTGCGCTGAATCCTCCGCGGTCGTCGCATACACCCGCGTCCGCCGCGAGCCTGGCGTGCTCCACAGGAAGGGATGGTTGGCTGGGAGTACCGGCGGGGGAGATTCGGGCCGGGCATGATCACAGGGGGGACACGTCCATGAGCAGTGCGACCGCGGGCGAGACCGCAGACGGCCGGGTGCGGGTGAGCGTGGTGGTGCCGGTGTTCCGGCCGAAGGCGTCGTTCGACGACCTCATCGCCTCGCTCGACGCGCAGACGCTGAAGCGAGAGTCGTTCGAGGTCCTGCTCTGCGACGACGGCTCCGGGGAGGAGACGGCCGCGCGGCTCGAGAGCATCGCGAAGGACCGTCCGCACGTCCGCGTGCTCTCGCTCCCGCACTCCGGGTGGCCGGGGACCCCGCGCAACCGGGGCGTCGAGGAGGCCAGGGGGACATACGTGCAGTTCGTCGATCAGGACGACCGGCTGTACCCGCGAGCGCTCGAGCGGCTGTGCGACTACGCCGACGAGCACGGATCCGACGTCGTGGTCGGCAAAGAGGTGGGGATCGGACGGAAGCTGCCTGCCAAGATCTTCCAGCGCGACATCCCGCACGCGGTGCTCGGCGAAGACCCGATCCTGGAGATGCTGACGCCGCACAAGATGTTCCGCACGGCCTTCCTGCGGGAGCATGGCATCCGCTTCCCGGACGGGAAGGTGCGCCTCGAGGACCACCTCTTCGTGATGCAGGCGTACTTCGCCGCCGACACGATCTCGGTGCTCGCGAGCGAGCCCTGCTACGCGTGGGTGAAAGAGCCCGGGAGCGCGAGCTCTTCCCGCATCGAACCGGAGTCGTACTTCCCGCACCTGGAGACCGTGCTCGACGTCGTCGAGGCGAACACGGAGCCCGGACGGGTGCGGGACCGGCTGCTGCGCCACTGGTTCCGCGGCAAGATCCTCAACCGGATCGCGGGACGCCGGATGGTGAAGTACCCGGCGGAGTACCGCGACCGCCTGCTGGACGTGGTGGTGCCCCTCACGCAGCGACGGTTCGGCCCCGGCGTCGATACGGGGCTGTCCTTCCCGCAGCGTATCCGGGCGGCCCTGCTGCGCGCCGACCGCCGGGACGATCTGCTCGCCTTCGCCACATTCGAGTCCGAGACGAAATGCACCGCCACCGTGACGGCGGCGCGGTGGTCCCGCGGCGGGCTGCAGCTGACCGTGCGCGTCCGTCTGCTCCGCGACGGCGAGGAGGCGTTCGTGTTCGAAACGGTCGGTTCCGCCGACCGATTGGCTTCCCTCCCGCTCTCGACGATCGAGGACCTTCCCCCCGGGCTGCTCAACGCCCGCAAGGAGCGCCGCGCCGATCGCGTCGACCTGATCGCACGGGACACGCCGTCGCCCGGACACGCTGCGGAGTCGGCCGCGGGTTCGGAGCGCAAGATCGGCGGCCGGCGCCCGAAGCGTCTCGATGCGGTGCCGATCGCCCTGGATCCGATGAAGGTGTTCCGCGAGGACGGGTCACGCGAGGCCGACCTGTCCGTCGCGGTTCGCTACGCCGGGTGGATGTTCGCCGCACCACTGACCGCGGCCCCGGACGTGACGGCGCACCTCGGCCGGTCGCCGCTCCTCGCCGGCCGACGGGTCGAACTCGTGCGGACCGAGGACGGAGGCCTTCGGCTGCGCCGGGAGTGGCCGAGCGGTGCCTGGCGCGACTCGCTCGCGCGGACCGCGCGGCGCGTGCGCGCGCGACTCCGCCGCTGACGTAAGGCTTCTTGCCGCATCGAACGATTAACGATAGATTCTCGTTGTCTTTCGATAGCCATCAGGAGTGCGCGCATGACCAACACGACGATCACGGTGCTGCGGATCCTTCTCGCCGCAGCCCTCCTCGGCTCTGTCGCGGTGCAGGGGTTGATCCTTCCGCTGCTGTGGCTCGACCTCGCGGACGAGCAGCTCTGGGGGCGGATCGCCGTCGTGGCCCTGCTCGGCGCCGGCATCGTCACACTGCAGGTGGTCGGGGTGTGTGTCTGGCTCCTCCTGACGCGCGTGCGCCGCGGAGCGATCTTCACGGCATCCTCCTTCGGGCCCGTCAACGTCATCATCGGGGCGATCCTCGCGGCCGCCGTCCTCACCTGGGCCCTGGCCGCCGTGTTCGCCGCGGGCACGGTCGCGCCCGGGGTGGTCGCGCTGGTGGGCGGTGCGGGGGTCGTGATCGCGGGGGTCGCGCTCCTCGTGGTCGTCATGAAGGCCCTGCTCCGCCAGGCCATCGACCGGGACGCCGAGGCGCGAGCCCTGCAGGCCGAGCTCGACGACGAGGTGATCTGATGGCGGTCGTCGTCGACATCGATGTGATGATGGCCCGCCGCAAGATCGGCGTCGGCGAGCTCGCCGAACGGATCGGCATCACTCCCACCAACCTCGCGGTGCTCAAGAACGGGCGCGCGAAGGCCGTGCGCTTCACCACTCTCGATGCCCTGTGTGCCGCACTGGACTGCCAGCCCGGCGACCTCCTCCGCTGGGTACCGGACGAAGACTGACCTCGCCCCGTCACGCCGCTAGGTCGCGCGATGGGCGACGAAGCGGTCCGCCGCGCGCCGGGCCGCCTCCACGTCGAAGCGGCGTCCACGTCACGAAGAAGAGTGCCGAAACAGAACAACGTTGACGGCGGCCGTCACTTGACCTCCGCTGCCGTTGTGCCCGCCCGCTCGCGAGTGAGCACCGCCGGGAGTTTCTCTGCCCACTCGAGTGAGGCCCTGACCCCGTCCGCGATGCTCAAATCGGCTCGCCAACCGAGCAGTCGCTCGGCCTTCGCGGTAAGCGCCGGCCGCCGCTCATCCCCACCCGTTCACCTCGCCGCACCCTCGCGTTCACGCCCGGCGCCTAGGTTGAGTGCGGACGCGCGACCGCGCCCACGAAATCAGACAATCTTTGTGCCTTCACCACAAGAACCGGTAGTGTCGCATCGACACACCTCGAAGGCGAGAAAGGGACGAACATGGCCGACAGGCAGCAGAGGCGCTGGGCGCTCATCGGATTGACGGCCGCGGCGGCGATCGCGCTCAGCGGATGCACCGCGAGCGGCGACGGAGACGCGGGCGAAGGTAGCGACGGCGGCTCCGGCGACACCCTCATCGTCTACACGAACTCGAACAGCGACGGTCGCGGTGAATGGATCACCGAGAAGGCGGCGGAGGCGGGCATCGACATCGAGATCGTGGGCCTCGGCGGTGCCGACCTGACGAACCGCATCATCGCGGAGAAGAACAACCCCGTCGGCGACGTGGTCTTCGGCCTGAACAACATGTTCTTCGAGCAGCTCAAGACGGAAGAGGCCATCACGGCCTACGAGCCGAGCTGGAGCGGCGAGGTGCCCGCGGACGCCGGCGACCCGAAGGACGGCGCGTTCTGGCCGCTCGTCGAGCAGGCCATCGTCACGGTCTACGACGAGAACCGCATCACCGATGCGCCCTCCGACCCCGACGACCTGTACACCGATGAGGAGTTCGCGGGCCGCTACGAGGTCAACCCCGCGCTCGGCCAGGCGACCCCGCAGCTCGTGCTCGCGAGCATCCTCACCCGGCACCTCGACGAGGACGGCGACCTCGGCGTGAGCGACGAAGGCTGGGAGCTCGTGAAGTCGTACTACGCCAACGGCTCCCCGGCCGTGGAGGGCACCGACCTCTACGCCCGCATCACCCGCGACGAGGTCGACTACGGCGTGCTCCCGTCGAGCGGCATCGCGGCCCGCGACGAGGAGTACGGCACCACCACCGGCATGATCGTGCCCGAGTACGGCGTCCCCTATGTGACCGAGCAGATCGCGCAGATCAGCGGCACGGACAACGAGGAGAAGGCACAGGAGTTCATCGACTGGTTCGGCAGCGCCGAGGTGCAGGGCGAGTTCGCGGCGGAGTTCAACGCCATGCCGGTGAACGAGGGCGCGGTCGAGAAGGCCAACCCCGAGGTCGTCGAGCTCATGGGCACACTCGACCGTCAGGACATCGACTTCGGTTTCGTGAGCGAGAACCTCGGCGCCTGGGTCGAGAAGGTCACGCTCAAGTACGTCGGCTGACCCGCGCAGTCCCGTACCGGCAGAGAGAGAAGACGATGATCCGTTTCGACGACGTCGAGGTCGTGTTCGGCGACCACCGTGCGGTCTCGCACCTCGATCTGGAGATCCAGGAGGGTGAGTTCTTCACCCTCCTGGGTCCGTCCGGATGCGGCAAGACCACCGCCCTGCGCACGCTCGCGGGGTTCATCGAGCCGACCGGCGGCCGGATTCACATCGCCGGTCGCGACGTGACCAGGGTGCCGAGCGAGAAGCGCGGCGTGGGCATGGTGTTCCAGAACTACGCCCTGTTCCCGAGCATGAACGTGCGGGAGAACATCGCATTCGGCCTGTCGGTGCAGAAGGTGTCGAAGGCCGAGCAGCGGAGACGCGTAGACGAGGTCGCCGACCGCACCGGGCTCGCCGCGTCGCAGCTCGAGAAGAACGTCGCGGAGCTGTCCGGCGGGCAGCAGCAGCGCGTCGCCATCGCCCGCGCGCTCGCCCTGACCCCCAGCATCCTGCTGCTCGACGAGCCGCTGTCGAACCTCGACGCCAAGCTCCGCGTGCAGCTGCGCGAGCAGCTCAAGGAGCTGCAGCACGAGGTCGGTGTGACCACCGTGTACGTCACGCATGACCAGGAGGAGGCACTCACCCTCAGCGACCGCATTGCGGTGCTCGACGCCGGGACCCTGCAGCAGGTGGGCACGCCGGAGGAGATCTACGACCGCAGCGCCACGCCGTTCGTCTGCCGGTTCATCGGCGAGAACAACCGGCTCAGCCCCGCCCAGCTCGTCGCGATCGGCGCGGGCCTCGACGCCACGGCCGAGAGCTACGTCCGTCCGGAGAAGTTGCATCTGGCTTCGCCGGCCGAAGCCACGACCGGAGGAACGGGCTCCCTCGACGGCACCGTCGCCGGCCGCACGTACCACGGCAGCCACAGCGTCTATACGGTGTCGGCGGCCGATGCGACGCTCCGGGTGAGCGTGCCGGCCGCGGCGAGCGCGCGCCGGTGGGACGTCGGCGACGACGTGCGCATCCACGTCGACCCCCGGTGGGTCCTGCAGTACCCGGCGGCGTGACATGAACGCTCCGCAGAACGACTCCCGTCCGACGCCGCCGCCGTCCGCGGCGATGACGGACACCCCCGGCGCCCTGACCACCGAGGCGGCCGAGACGGGCACCGCGACGAAGCCCCGCCTCCGCCGCGGCCGACCCGGCAGCGTGCGGGCGATGCTCCGTTCCCCGCTCGCGTGGGTGACCGGCATCGTGGTGATCTGGTTCGCCGCCGCCTTCCTCGTGCTGCCGAACGCGGAACTGCTCGCCACGACGTTCTTCCCCGACGGGCAGTTCAGCATCCGCGCCGTCGAGAAGCTGCTCGGCAGCGAGCGGGCCCTGAAGACTCTCGGCAACAGCTTCCTCCTCGCGATCACGCTGTCCGTGACGGTGAACGTCGTCGGGGTGTTCATCGTGCTGGTGACGCAGTACTTCCAGGTGCGCGGCGCGAAACTCCTCTGGCTCGGCTACGCCACGACCCTGATCTACGGCGGCATCGTGCTCGCCGCCGGCTACAACTTCATCTACGGCAAGTTCGGCTTCATCACGAACCTCATGGTGAACATCTGGCCGGACATGGATCGCAACTGGTTCTCCGGGTACTTCGCGGTCGTGTTCGTGATGACGTTCGCCACGACGACGAACCACATGCTCTTCCTGTCGTCGTCGCTCGGCAAAGTGGACTACGCCTCGATCGAGGCCGCGAAGCTCATGGGCGCCTCGACCTGGACGATCCTGCGCCGCATCGTGCTGCCGGTCATGAAGCCGATGCTGTTCGCCGTCACGGTGCTGACGTTCCTCATCGGTCTCGGCGCCCTGACCGCGCCGCTCGTCCTCGGCGGCCCGGACTTCCAGACCGTCGCGCCCCTCATCATCGACCTGTCGCGGAGCCCGATCACGCGCGACATCGCGGCACTGCTGGCGATCGTGCTCGGTGTCGCCACGATCATCCTGCTCGCGATCATGAACCGCGCCGAGAAGTCCGGCGTGTACTTCTCGGTCGCGAAGGTGGCGACGCCGATCCAGAAGCAGCGGATCCGCAACCCCTTCGCGAACGCGGTCGTGCACGTCGTGGCGTACCTGCTGTGGGTGATCTACCTCATCCCGGTCGTGCTCATCGTGATCTTCTCGTTTGTCGACGCGCGGAGCATCCTCGCCGGGTCGATCACCCTCGACAGCTTCACGCTCGACAACTACGTCACCGTGTTCTCCAGCGCGGCGGCTCTTCGGCCGTTCATCGTGAGTGTCGTCTACAGTGCCCTGGCCGCGGTCATCGTCGTGGGCGGGTTGCTGTTCGTGGCGCGGATGATGCAGAAGCACCGCAACCTCCTCACCACGGCCATCGAGTACGTGCTGCACATCCCCTGGATCCTCCCGATCGTGCTGATCGCCCTCGCGTTCGTCATGGCGTTCGACGCGCCGCAGGTGCTCGTCGGGAACATCGTGCTCACGGGGACGCCGATCCTGCTTCTCGTCGCCTACATCTGCGTGAAGATCCCGTTCACGTTGCGGCTGCTGAAAGCGGGCTTCGCCTCCGTGCCGGACTCCCTGGAGGACGCCTCCCGCATCCTCGGAGCGCGCTCGCTGACGACGTTCCGGCGTGTGCTCGTCCCGCTCGTGCTGCCGACGGCGGCCGCGATCACGGCGCTCAACTTCAACAGCCTGCTCGATGACTACGACGCGGCGATCTTCCTTTACCACCCCCTGTACAAGCCGCTCGGTGTCGCGATCCAGGAGAGCACCCGCGGGGAGAACAACCTCGACGCGATGCCCATCACGTTCGTCTACACCGTGCTGCTCATGATCATCATGGGTGTCACCATGTATCTCGTGTATGGACGAGGTTCACGCGCCGGAGCGCCCCGCCGACGGAAGCGGCGCGCATGAGTGGGGCCGATGCCGGGACCCCCGCCCTGCGGGTCACGATCAGCGACGTCGCCGCCGCGGCCGGAGTGTCGAGGGCGACGGCGACCAGAGCTCTCAAGGGCGAGGGTCGGTTCGCGCCCGAGACACAGGAGCGCATCCTGGAAGCGGCCGAACGACTCGGATACGTGCGCAACACCATGGCCGCGGAACTCGCCGCCGGACGCACCGGCACCGTCGGCCTCATGCTGCGCGATGCGAGCAACCCCGCATACGGCCTTCTCTTCTCCCGGCTGCAGGAGGAGGCGCATCAGCGCGGCCTCGACCTCGTGACCGTCACCATCGGCGCCGACGAGCAGGGTGCCAAGCAGGTGGGCGCGCTGCATCGGCTGCTCGGCATGCGCGTCGCGGGACTCATCGTCGCCACCGGCGGCATCTCGGCGGCGCAGCTCGAGCCGTTCGCCGACCAGGTGCCGATCCTGCGCGCAGGGCGCGTGGAGTCGGCGGGCCGCATCCACACCGCCCACTACGACGACGAGGGCCACGGACGTCTGCTCGCGGAGCACGTGGTCGCCCTCGGGCACCGGAAGGTGGTCGTGCTCGCCGGGAGTCCTGAGGCGTCCTATCCCGAGCACCTGCGGGCCCTGGCGATGCGCGAGGTGCTGATCCGCGCCGGGGTCGCCGTCACGATGATCTCAGCCGGCGCCCGCCCCGACGACGGCATCGACGAAGCCCTCGCGGCCGTGCGCGCCGGATCCACCGCCGTGATGTGCGCGTCGGACTACCGACAGCTCGCCGTCATGCGCGCCCTCCGCGCGGCGGGCCTTCGCGTGCCGGACGACGTGAGCGTGACCGGCTGCGACGGCATCCTTCCGGGCGCCGACCTGCTCGGGCTCACCACGCTGCGGATTCCCGTGGAGGCGGTGGCCGCAGCCGCCGTCGAGACCATGCAGCGGCTGCTCACCGCCGACGAGCCGGAGACCCTCGTGCGGCGCTCGTTCACCGGAACCCTCGTCCCCGGTTCCACGGCCTCCGCCGTCTGACCTCTGCCCCGACCTGCCTCCGCCCGCCGACCAGGAAGAGACATGATCTTCACCGAACACCCCCGCCCGTCGCACACCTTCGTGCACATCTCCGACACGCACCTGCCGGGTGAACGGTCGCCGCTGTACGGCAGCGGGGCCGACGCCGACGCGAACCTCGCGGAGATGCTCGACCGGCTCGTCGCCTCAGGGCTCCGCCCCGACGCGCTGCTGTTCACGGGAGACCTGACGGATCGGGGCGATGCCCCCGCCTACGAGCGCCTGCGCCAGCTCGTGGCGCCCGCCGCCGCGGCGCTGGGGTGCGAGGTCGTGTGGGCGGCCGGCAACCATGACGACCGCCGTGCCATGCGATCGGAGCTCGGACTCGCGGGGGCGGGTGCCGAGCCGATCGTCGAGGTGCGGTGGTTCGGGGGGATGCGCGTCATCGTCGTCGATTCGACGGTGCCCGGCGCGCATTGGGGGGAGGTGTCGTCGTCGCAGCTGGATTGGCTGGAGGGAGAGCTGGCGACGGCGGCACCACAGGGCACGCTGCTGCTCCTGCATCATCCGCCGCTGCCCACGGTGCTCGACCTCGCCGTGACCGTCGAGCTCCGGGATCAGGACGCGCTCGCCGCGGTGCTGCGGGGGTCGGACGCGCGGGGCATCCTGTCCGGGCACGTGCACCATCCGTCGTTCGGCACCTTCGCCGGGATCCCCGTCGCGGTGGCCTCGTCGAGCGCGTACGGTCAGGACCTCGCGCAGCCCGTCGGGGCGACCCGCGGACAGGACGCCGCGCAGGGCTACAACCTCGTGCACGTGTACGCCGACACCATCGTGCATTCCGCCGTCTCGCTCGAACGCGGGGCGGACGTCGGAGAGCCGGTCGCCGCCGACGAGGCCGGGCGACGGATCGCCGGCGTCGGGATCGACTGGCGCGACTAAGCGGTCACGAGGTCGTCATCGGCGTCACCTCGACGTCGATCGCGCCGAACGGGAACGGGCTGACGACGCTCCAGGAGTCGCCGGTGAACTGCTCGATCGGGATCAGCGCGAACCACACGTGCGAGACGACGATCGCGACCACCACGAACAGTCCGACTCCGCGCAGGGTCCACTCCAGGGTGCGAAGCGCCGCGCGCTCGTCAGTCGCCTTGATCACGCGACCGAGCGCGAGCAGCACGATGACGGCGATGGCGATGTAGACGAGGGGGCTCGGCGCGAGCGTGAGCTGGATGCACTGCGGAGCCTCCTCCACGGGCTGACCCGCGGAGTCGATGAACCCGCCGTTCCCGTCGACGCCGCCGGGACAGATGCCTTTGCTGGCGGTCATGAACACCGGATAGACGAACGCGACGATCAGCGACCACAGGAGGACGCGGCGGATCGCGGCGATGACCACGGCGCCGGGGAGTCGAGCGGAAGCCGTGTCCGGGGAGGTGGAGGGTGCGAGCGACGACATGCGGGGGCTCCTTCGGGGCGGTCGTGTTCATCCTGGCGGATGTGAGGGGCGGGTGGAAGAGGGGCTGGTTTCTCCTCCGTCGTGGATAGCGTGAAAGGGTGAAGATCACCGCCCATGCATTCGCTGCCCGGTTCGACGTGCCGATAGCAGAGGCGCGCACCGCTCTACGGTCCCGTCACGGTGCCCTTCCGAAGGGCGGCAAGGCCTGGGAGCTGACCGCCGAGGACGTCCTTGGTCTCTTCGATGAGGTCTTCGCTGGGGAGGTGGCACGGCCTCTCGAGTCGGAGCCGACGACCGCGCTGCTGACGCAGTATGCGCAGATTCTCGCCGAGCTGCGCATGCGCGGAGTCGTCCGGACCGGGAACGCGCCTCTCGGCGACTACGCCGAGTACATCGCCGCTCAGGTCTACGGTGGCGTTCTCGAGCCGAACTCCGCCAAGTCGCACGACGTACTCGCGGGTGACCGTCGCATCCAGGTGAAGGCACGAACAAGGAGCGCATCCACGAGTGCGAATGCGGTCTTCTCCGTCTTTCGGTCCTTCGACTTCGACGTTGCCACGCTCCTGGTGCTCGATTCGCGCACGTATGCGCTCCAGTGGGCGAGGGAGATCGAACCGAATGAGGTACGCAATGCTTCGCGCTGGTCAGCGCATGTGAATGGCCACCTTCTGTCTCTCCGTGCCGCGCAGACTCTGGGGCGGGACGTGACGGCGGAGTTCACTCCCTACTTCCGAGAGTGACTGCACGCGACAGCGACCGGCCGCACGCGAGCACTCGTCCGAGAGGCGGACGCGTCCGCTTTAGGCTGGAACGTCTGCCTCCTCTCTGAGGCACCTTCCCCTGGAGCTCCATGTCTGCAACGACGGTCGACGACCGCGCCCGTTATCGCGCCCGCCCCTCGGTGCTCGACGCGCTCAAGAACCCGCGACTGCTGACGCGAGAGGTACTGGCCGGGCTCGTCGTCGGGCTCGCGCTCATCCCGGAGGCGATCGCGTTCTCGGTGATCGCCGGGGTGGACCCGAAGGTCGGGCTGTTCTCGTCGTTCATCATGGCCGTGTCGATCGCGTTCCTGGGCGGGCGTCCGGCGATGGTGACCGCGGCGACCGGAGCTGTGGCGCTCGTGATCGCTCCCGTCGCGCCGACGTACGGGCTCGACTACTTCATCGCGACGGTCATCCTCGCCGGGATCTTCCAGGTGGTCCTCGGGGTGCTCGGCGTCGCGAAGCTCATGCGGTTCATCCCCCGCAGCGTGATGGTCGGGTTCGTGAACGCGCTCGCGATCTTCGTGTTCAGCTCGCAGTTCCCGCAACTCATCGACGTGCCGTGGCTGGTGTATCCGCTGGTGGCGCTCGGCATCGTCGTGATGCTGGTGATGCCGAAGCTGACCAAGATCGTGCCGGCGCCGCTCGTGTCGGTGGTCATCGTGACCGGGGTCGTTCTCGCCTTCGGGATCACGGTGCCGACGGTCGGCGATCAGGGTGAGCTGCCGCGGAGTCTGCCGTCGCTGTTCATCCCGAACGTCCCGCTGACGTGGGAGACGTTCACGATCATCGCGCCGTTCGCGCTCGGGGTCGCGCTCGTCGGGCTGATGGAGTCGCTGCTCACCGCGAAGCTCGTCGACGAGATCACCGACACCCACTCGAACAAGACCCGCGAATCATGGGGGCAGGGCGTCGCGAACGTGCTGTCCGGGATGTTCGGCGGCATGGGCGGGTGCGCGGTGATCGGTCAGACCATGATCAACGTGAAGGCCTCGGGTGCGCGGACCCGCATCTCGACGTTCTGCGCCGGGATCTTCCTGTTCCTGCTGGTCGTGGTGTTCGGCGACTTCGTCGGGACGATTCCGATGGCGGCATTGGTGGCCGTGATGATCATGGTCGCGATCGGGGCGTTCGACTGGCACAGTGTGCGTCCGTCGACGCTGAAGCGGATGCCGAAGAGCGAGACGTTCGTGATGGTGGCGACCGTGGTGCTGGTGCTGATCACGCACAACCTGGCAGTGGGGGTCGTCGGTGGGGTGCTCGTTGCGTCGGTGCTGTTCGTGCGGCGGGTCGCGCACTTCGTTTCGGTCCGCCGTGTTCTGAGTGCGGCGGGTGACGTGGTGACGTACGTCGTGGAGGGGGAGTTGTTCTTCGCGTCGAGCAACGACCTGACGACGTTGTTCTCCTATACGGAGGATCCGTCTCGGGTTGTCGTCGATCTGTCGGGGTCGCATGTGTGGGATGCATCGACCGTTGCCGCGCTGGATGCGATTGAGACGAAGTATGCCAGTCTGGCGAAGACGGTGGAGATCGTCGGGATGAATGAGAGTAGTTCGCGGATGCGGGGACGGTTGACGGGCGGGTTCGCCTAATCGGAAGCCGACGCCACGCCGGTCGATCAGCCCAGGTTGACCGACCGGCGTCCGCACCCCCCGTCCGCTCTCACGGGAGCACGATCACCTTCCCGACGATTCGGCCTTCAGCCGCTTCCGAATGCAACGCCGGAAGGTCGGCGAGAGGGATGCGACGGCTGACCTCCAACGTCAGCTCGCCGCTGTCGAGCAGCGCCACCAGCTCGGTGAGGTGGAGGCACTCGCCCGGGTCATGACGAAGGTCAGCGCCCATCTGCGGGCGAATCCCCCGCGGAGCGCCGCCCCCCGCAAGCGCACGACCTGACCCGCGGGCCGACCCGAGGAGCCGGCGGCTGACGCGAAAAGGCCCCGGAGCGCAACTGCGCTCCGGGGCCTCATGCCGCACTGTTACGGCTTGATGAAGACCTCGTCGGCGAGGACGCCGGGGGTGACGCGGATCAGGATCGTCTCGCCGTCCGGAACGAGGAACGCCTGAGAGCCCGTGACGCTGCCGTCCTTGTACATCTCATCTGAGGAGAAGCTATCGGTGAGAATCGCGAAGTTGTCATAGCCGTTGATGACATTTCCCGCCGAGGTGACCGCGTCGACCATGACCTCCACGGCATACGCGGATTCTTCGCCCTTGTACGTGATCGTGTAGTTCACGATCTCATAGTGGGACCCTGCCGGAGGGGCTTCGTTGAACTGGTTCGCCTCTGCAACGACAGCGTTGCCGTCCGGGTTCACGGAGTTGACGACGACAGTCCAGTTGCTGTTGCTGACCTCCGAGCCGAGCGCGAGCGGATTCTCCCTGCTTCCCTGCTCGCCTGCGGTCGGTTCTTCCGCTGCTTCTTCTTCAGCGCCGCCCTCCTCGGTCGGCTGCGTCACCGTCGTCTCCCCGCCGCTGAACGCCTCATCGACCGAGGCAGCGACGACTCCGAGGAACACGAGGACTCCGACGATCGTTCCGACGATCGAAAGGACGAGTCCGACGATGCCGAGCCACTTCTTGTCTCCCTTGAGGAAGAGCGAGACGATGCTCAACACGAAGGCAATGGGAAGAAGGATCCAGCCGACAATCAGTGCGCCGGGAATGCAGGCGAAGACGAAGCCGATCACGGCCACGATCGCCGACACGAGCGCGAGAACGTTGAGCTTCTTCGGAGACTCGGCGGGCGAGACAGGCGCGGCGGTGGTGACGGGAGCCGGAGCGCTTGCCTCATCGGCAAAATTCCCCCACTGCTGACCGTCCCACCAACGATTCCGACCCGAGCCGTCGTCGTACCAGCCCGCGGGAGTGTTGTTGGGTGTTGTCATGCGCTCATCCTGACAGAACGCTGTGAGCCGAAAGCGGCTGTTTGCGGGTTTGTTATGGAATGGCACGTATCCCCGCGCGCTCGGTGACATCCCGAGCGCGCGGGGCATAACTCGCGGCCTCTATACGCGCCGCCACACGGCGACGACACCTGCCCCCAGGAGGGACAACGCGGCCGCTCCCAGGAAGAGCCAGGCGAACCCACCCGTGAGAGCATCCGCCGGCGAGGCGCCAGCGAGATCCAGGGCCGACGTCCGGAGTCCAGCGATGGACCCGAGCACGGCAAGACCAACCGCACCTCCGATCTGCTGGCTGGTGTTGATGAGTCCGCCAGCGAGCCCCGCTTCCCCTCCGTGGACGCCATCGACCGCGAGCTGGGTGATGGCGACGAACGCGCCACCCAGGCCCACGCCGATCAGCAGGGTCGGCCCGAGCAGGTGAACGAGAAAGACCGCGTCGGACGGAGCGAACGCAAGCCACACGAGCCCGCTTCCCAGCCCCACGAGCGATGCCGCGAGCACGACACGGCCTCCTGCCCTCGCGATGAGGACCGGGACGACTCCGGCGACGATCACGAGCGCTGCGGCCAGAGGGAGCTGCGTGAGGCCAGTGGCGAGCGCGTCGTAGCCCAGCACTTCCTGCATGAACACGGAGAGGGCGAAGAAGAGCGCGACCATAGCGGCGCCTCCGAGAAGCATCACGACGTTGCCGAGGGCGAGATCCCGGTTGCGGAAGACCGTCAGCGGCAGGAGCGGCTCCGGCGTGCGGCGCTCGATGACAATGAAGGCCAGCGCGAGCACCAGGGCGGCGGCACACAGCACAACGGGCAGCGGGTGGAGGAAGCCAAGCTGCTCGACAGCGCTGAAGGCTCCGACGAGGGAAACGAGGGCCGCGGTCACCGTGAGAGCGCCGGGGACGTCGAGGCGTCCGGCGGCGCGGACGGTGTCGCGTGTGATGAGGAGCGGGACGACGATGAGCACGAGGGCGCCGACGGGCACGTTCACGAAGAACACCGACTGCCAGCCGAGGGTCGCAGTAAGGATGCCGCCGAGCAGCACACCGGCCGCCGACCCGATGCCGGCGACAGCTCCCCACACGCCCAGCGCCCGGGTGCGTTCGGTGTCGTCGGGGAAGAGATGCGTGAGGAGGGCGAGGGCGGCTGGAGCGAGCAGCGCCGCGCACGCTCCCTGGAGCGCGCGGGCCGTGAGGAGCATCGCGGGCAGGACTGAAAGGCCGGCGAGGGCGGAGGCCACCACGAACCCCAGGGCGCCGAGGAGGAACACGCGGCGGTGTCCGTACCGGTCGGCGAGGCGGCCCCCGAGGAGCAGGAGCCCGCCGAACGCGAGCACGTAGGCGGTGATGACCCAGGCGAGAGCCGCGGTATCCATGCCGAGCTGCCGCCCGAGAACGGGGAGGGCGATGTTGACGATGGACGCGTCAAGCACCACGAGGAACTGGGCGAGGGCGAGCACGCTGAGCGCGAGCCACCGACGGGTGCTTCGCGGCGCCGTAAGCGTGCGGGCGGGAGGGGCGACGAGTGTGGACATGTGCCTTCTCTTTCCTATCGAGGTTAGTGGAGAGTGATTACTCACTCACTCTTGCGGACATGCGAACGGGCATCGCACGCCCGCGGGGTCAATCGGGGTGACTGATGCCCTTTGTCAGGACGGGCACCCACTCCTCGGTTCGCCCGTCGAGCTGCGTGGTGACGATGAGGTGGCAGAGCTGCCCGTAGGCGATGAAGCGCTGCACGTCGTCGTCGCTGCCCCGGGAGCGCGACTGGACGTATGTCGTGATGCGCCCGAGCCCGGCACGAAGCGCCGCCCCGATCTCCGGGATGTCGGCGACTGACTGCGCGTGCACCTGGAGCATCAGAAGCGTGCGGTCGGAGATGAGGCGGGCGTAGGCGTCTCCCATGGCATCGAGGACAGATTCCGGCTTCTGGTCGGACGCCGCGTCGGCACCGTCTTCCAGGGCGACGAGGATCGCGTCGAAGCATGCCTCGAGCGCCGCGATGAACAGCGCTTCCTTACCGGCATACAGCTTGAACACATAGGCGGGGGAGATCTTCGCTTCGCGTGCGACGTCCGCCACCGTGGTGCCGTGGAAGCCTCCGCGGGCGAACTCCCTCAGCGCCGCAGCAGCCACGAGCGGACGCCGGGCGTCGGCCGTAGAGAGGATGGAGGTGCGCGAGGATGGCATGAGAGTGACTGTACACTCACTCACGCCGTGCGGGCAAGGTCAGTGTTCCCCGAACCGCTCCGCCGAGCTCACCTGCTGCGCGACCCGCCGCAACGCCAGCAACAGCGGCTCCACCAACACCGACCCCAACACCACGTACCGCACCGCGGCCTCGGCCGACTCCTCCGGCACCCCCGCGATCTCCGTCTCCGCGATCCGCCGCGCACTCGCGAGGTACTCCGCCATCACCGCCTCCGGCACCGTGAATCCGACGCGCTCCAGCCCCTGCAGCGCCCGCGCGACCGCATGCAGCACGGCCGGGTCACACATCCCCGGCTTCCACCCGAGTCGGGCGGCGAGCGCCTCAGCGCCGGCGAGGTCCAACGAGTCATCCGCCGGCGGAGTGATCGCGGCATGCGCGGTCCCCAGCAGCTCGTGCGGGTTCGCAAGCGGATCATCCAACGCCGCGACCACCCGTCGCGTCTCGGCGATGCTCACGCCGGCGTCGAGCAGCGCCCGGATGACGCGCAGCCGCTCCACGTGCTTCTCGCCATAGACGGCCTGCGTCGCGGAGGTGCGCTCCCCCTCGGGCAGCAGCCCCTCGCGCAGGTAGTACTTGATCGTCGGCACGGTCACGCCGGTCTGCGCTGACAGTTCGGAAATCCTCATGGCCACCCCTTGACTTCGATAGTAGTGCTATCCATTATGGATAGCACTACTATCCAATTGGGGAGTCGCCATGTCGAAAGTTGTCACGGGTCGCATGACCCACCGCCACGAGGGCGAGCTCGTCGTGTTCCACATCGGGATGCAGATCAACCGGTGGTGGCGCCCCGACTTGTGGCTGCCGGCATTCGTCGCCATGCCGCGCATGCTCCGCGAGCTCAGCATCGAGCCCGACTCCGGACTGCTCGGCTACCAGCTCCTCCTCGGATCGGGCGGACCCTACGTCGTGCAGTTCTGGTCGTCCGTCGACAAGCTCTACGCCTATGCCTCGAACCCGGACCAGCGGCATCGTCCGGCGTGGACCGCCTTCAACCGCGCCGCCCGCAAGGCTCCGGGAGCGGTCGGCGTGTGGCACGAGACGTTCCTCGTCGACACCGCCGAGAGCGTGTACGTCTCGACGAAGCGCATGGGCCTCGCAGCCGCGACGGAGCACGTGCCCGTACCGCGACGCCATGACCGCGCGCAGGCGCGGTTCACGGACGGAAAGACAGCAGCCCCGACGGCAGCGCCCGCGAACGAGCCCACGGCGTGAGGCGGGTCGCACTCAAGTTTCGGACGGTCGGCGAGGTGCGGACGGCATGCGCCCCCGGCCACGGCTCCGGCGACGCGCGATCACTCGCGCCACCCCGCGCACGAGCAGGAACGCGAGCACGAGGATCACGACCGCGACCGCTGCGGTGATGGCGAACCCGGTCCAGCTGAAGAGCGACGCTTCCATGCCTGGATCCTAGTGCTCCCCACAATGTGCGTGATCTCCTCAAATATATTGCAATAGTCCTCATACGAGAGTTATCTGTTCCCATCTCACTACGACCCTTGAGGGGGACCATATGCGTGTTTTCAGAAGGCCCATGTCTCTGGCGGCACTCGCGCTGGCTGCCGGGATTTCGCTGCTTGTCTCATCGCCGGGATCCGCCATTGCTGCGTCTTCGGCTGCCCACTTGGCCGAGGCCGACAGCTCATCAACATTGAGCAGCGCTCCCGGGGCCTCACCGATCCCACCCGACGACACGAAAAGATCAGGGCACACGAACGTCGTCACTCCCCGCTGCGTTGTCTGCGGGGCTCCCGTCAAGAAGGCCGTGAAGGTCAGCGGCCCTGTGCTGGTCCAGAAGAAGTTCGTCGAGTACCTCACGGGCGCATGGGCGCGTTCGACCGGCTACTCGTGGCGGGAGGACACCACCGTCACGTCGTCGATATCGTCCGGACTGGGCCTCAGTGCCGGCATGGCGTCGAGCAACCTCGGCGTCTCGTCGAGTGTCACGAAGAGCTACGGCGTCACCGTGAATATCACAGCGAACAGCAGCAGGTATTCCAAGCTCGGGCTCGCATCCAACTTCAATCGGTACGCAGTCAAGTCCACCTGGTTCCAGAACGGCAAGGTCCTCCCTGGCTCAACCTGGGCCTACGGCGACCTCTACTCCCCCACCAAGGATCAGTTCCTCGTCGTCTACTACCGCTGACGTGAAGCGCCTTCTGCGATGGGGGGCGGGGGCGCTCTCACTGAGCCTCGTCGCGATCCTGTCATCCTGCTCTCCGGAGGAAACGACACCTTCGACCGCCTCCTTCGCACGGACATCCGCGACGATCGTCCAGCCGACCGACGGGACCTATCCGATCAACCTGATCTTCGTGGCCGAGCCCGACGACGCGATCTGGACGGACCTCACCGGCATCGTGCTTTCGGACGAGTTGTCGATCCCACCGGGCGACTTCACCGTCATCCGTGGAGACGGCGCCAACGAGGTCACGCTCGGGAACGTCACCTTCACTGTCGACATTCCCGCCGCCGGGCTGTCGTTCCGTACGGTCGGCCTCGTCTTCGCGGACTCGTCAACGATCACTCAGGTGCCCGTCGGCAGTTGGTCACTGAGGGGCGAGCCGGCCGACAATTTCGCCTCCGAAGACGCCGGTGCGGACGTGGTCGGGATGCCGAGGTGCACAACGGCCGACTTCCCCGTTCCTGAGGAGGTGGCGTCGGTCCAGCGCTTCGACCCGGGCTCACCAGACGTCCACGCAGACGAGGTCTCATTGGACACCCGGTCGCACAGCGTCACAGCAGAACTCGTGTGCGAAGGAGACTTCGACTTTCGCGTCATGAGCCCGTCTATCGACTACACCGACGACAGTGGCAAGGCGCGCATCACTCGCCTCGCGCCCGTGTCGATCGGCTTTCAGGATGTCACCGATGCGGACCTGCAGCGCATCGCGAGTCGGTGATGCACTCGTCTTTCGCTCACACCGAGCCACACGAGAAGGGAGCCACGATGCTTCGCACCCAAAGGCCCAGGCCGAAACGCTGTGTCCAGGTCACCGCCACCCAGCCGTACGTCGTTCCGGGCTTGGTGTGGTGGGTCGACACGTACCGAGGAGGTCCCTGCAGATGAGGGATGTGCCGCGAACCTGGTGGGGAGTGATCACAGAGCGCGGGCGCGAACGGGCGCTGACAATCGCGATGGGCCTGCTGATCGCAGCAGCCACGGTGCTCTCAGTGCTCTATCCCCCTACAGGGCCGTGGTTGTTCGTGATCACGGCGCTGATCGGTGCCGCGTGGTACCTGCACATGATGAGGCGTTGGCTCACCCGTAGGGCGACGAAGGGCCGGAATCCCGATGGCACGTGACGAGCGATCGGAGCAGCCACTCATCGTCGAGCGTCCGACGTGGTTCGCAACGATCACACGCCCTCGAAGCCATCTCATCGCGACCTTGTGCGTATGGGGCTGGTTCCTCGCGGTGCTCGTGGGAGCGAACTCTGTGCCGCAGCTCGCTCCGGCGCTTGAAGCGACTGCGGCGACGGGCGCCGCCGTGTGGCACTTCTGGATGATGAAGCGATATGGCGACGCGCGCCGGAGTTCCGGGCACACATCGGATCGGTGTCCTCTGCGCTGGTGGTCGTCCGTCGTCTGGGTAAGTAGATGTAGAAAGACCTGGAGGAGAACACATGCGCTACGTACTTTTCATCTGCACCGACCCGACCGCTGAGCCCTACGTCGAGGCCGAGGACAACGCCGGGGAGTGGGTGGCGTCGCTGCAGGATAGCGGCTCCTACGTCTTGGGTGACCGTCTGCGGCCTGTCGAAGACGCCACGACCGTGCGCGTCCGAGCCGGCGAGCGGATCGTGGCCGACGGACCGTTCACCGAGAGCCGCGAATGGATCGCCGGGTTCGACGTGATCGATGCCGACGACCTCGACGCCGCGATCGAGATCGCCGCCGCACACCCGATGGCCCGGTTCGGCCTGGTAGAGGTGCGCCCCGTGTGGCCGCTCGGGTCGACGATGTGACCACCCCGGAGGAGCCGCCGGGCATGCTTCCGGATGCCATGGTCGCCGTGCGGCACGTGGCATCGATCGAGTACGGCCGCGTGGTCGCGAGCGTGATCGGCACGGTCCACGACTGGACCCTCGCGGAAGACGCCACGCAGGACGCTCTCGCCCGAGCGGTCGAGCGGTGGCCAGACGACGGGGTTCCGGCGAATCCCGCCGCCTGGGTCACGACCGTCGCACGCCGGCGCGCGATCGACCTCGTCCGGCACGCGGACGCCGAGCGCCGGGCGGTGGCCCGGCTGGAGCACGAGCCGCACGATGGCGTCGTCATCACACAGGAAGCCGACGACCGCGAGGACGCGTTCCCGCACGGGGACGAGCGGCTGAAGCTGATCTTCACCGCCTGCCACCCCGCGTTGACCTTGGAGGCACGCGCAGCGCTGACGCTCCGCACCGTCCTGAACGTGTCGATCGAACAGCTCGCCGGGATCTTCGCGGTCGCACCCGCGACGATGGAGAAGAGACTCGTGCGGGCGCGGGCCAAGATCGCGCACGCGAACATCCCGTACCGCGTTCCGGATGCCGCGCAGCTCGACAGCCGAAGCGCGAGCGTCTGCGAGGTCCTGTCCGCCCTGTTCACCATCGGCTACTCCGATCCGACACTCCAGCCCGACCCGGGCGCCGAGGCCATTCGACTCGCTCGGCTGTGCCGGCAGCTGCTCCCCGCGGACTCCCCAGCTCGACTCGAGTTCACGGGTCTTCTCGCCCTCCTTCTCCTTCAGCACTCCCGCCGCGCGGCACGCACCACGCCCGACGGCCTGTCCGTGCCGTTCGACGAACAGGATCGCGACCTGTGGGATGTCTCCGAGATCGAGGAGGGGCTGCGGCTTCTCGATGACGCCGTCGAAGAGGCGGCACGGGCGGGCATCCACGGCGGACGGCACCTCATCCGCGCCACCGTCGCGGCCGAGTACGTCCGCCCCGCCCCGGGGACGGAGATCGACCACACCCGCATCGCCGACATCTACGGGGTGCTGGAGCAGGTGGATGCATCGCCGTTCGTCCGCCTGAACCGTGCGGTCGCCGTCGCGAACGCGGGACGACCGGCCGAAGCCCTCGCGCTGGCGGAGGCGCTCGAGAGCTCGTTGGGAGGACATCACCTCTACTCAGCGGTTCGGGGAGATCTCCTGCAGCGCCTCAGGCGCGACGAGGAAGCGAGCTCCGCGTTTCGCGATGCCGCACGTGCTGCCCCGACGGAACGCGAGCGACGGTCTTACTCCCAGCACGCGGACGACATCGCCTCGGCATCGACGTGAACTGCAGGGGAGAACCCGGCCCACCCCCAAGAGGCGACCCCGGGGCAGCAGATTCTTGCCCTACCTGCCCACGGCGAACGTCTACCGCCTGAATGAATGCTTCGCGCCGTTCGCTCGCCGTTCCGCCCTCGGCGAGATGCGCGCAGCTCTGGGTCGAAACCGGTGCCGCCCACGTACGCGATCGCGCCGCTGCGCACGCCGACCCCGACATAGGGCCAAGATCCACTCAGCCTGGTCAGCGACGCCTTTCACCGTTGCGTTACCCCCGTGTCTCCGGCATCGCTTCCGACTCTCTGCGCACCCCGTTTTCTGTCACGGCCTGTCGGCCTAAAGGCGGACAGACATGGCCCCCTGTGCAGGGTAACGTCTTACACGTCGGCGGGATGATCAGCGAAGGAGCAATGATGAACATCGCCGAGAACAGGAGCAAGTCGGGAAGTGGCACAAGCATCCACAGGCTGACCCTCGTCGGGCTGCCAGGGCGTGCCGCTCTCCTTTCCGTCGCAGTCGCAGCCTTGTCCGTCGGTGCTGCATCTCCCGCAATGGCAGCTGACCCGATCGACGATCTCAGTACGCTGGAGGTCATCGAATCGGCCACGCCTGGGGCTGCGAACTCGGAGGTGCTCGCCGTACAAGAGAGCGCGAACACCGAGGACTACTTGGTGGACATCCCCGAGAGGGATACAGCCATCACGATTCCAGGAGATGCCTCGGCGGGCGTCGCGCTGGATCAGGGCGGCAACGTCGTGACCGTCGGGCTCCCCAACGCTTCGGAGGCTGCGCATGGCATTGCTGATGGGGACGGCCTCGTCCACTTCGACAACACCGATGGATCCACCACTGTCCCGCTGGTTCGCGAAGACGGGGTCGTCCAGATCACGACCATCATCGAAACCGCATCAGCCCCTACTATCTACGAGTATCCGATCACCGTTGCTGACGGCGGCCAGCTCGTCGATGCAGGAGACGGATACTTCGCCATTCTTGACGAGACCGGCCAGCCGGCAGCAATGATCGATCCGGCCTGGGAAAAGGATGCCAACGGTCGCGACGTGCCCACCCGATACGAGCAGCGGGGGAACACGCTGGTGCAGGTCGTGGGCCACAGGTCGGACTTCGCGTATCCGGTCGTTGCAGACCCTGCTGTCCGGGGAAACCTCATCACCGACGTGAAGCTCAGCTGGAGCCGCTACGGCACCACCGTTGGAGTCACCCCCCGCTCCGGCTGGGCGATCACGCCGTTCTCCAATTGGTGGGCGGAATACAAGCTCTGGGTGAGTGCGCAATACGAGGGCAACAAGTTCTACAACCAGCTTCGGTGCCACGTCGACATCGCCCCTTTCAAGTCGCCATGGAACCTCGACGCGTGGCGGCCTGACGTAAGGTACAGCGACGTCTTGGCCGCAGGCTGCAACCCGTAGGAGCGATTGTGAAGCAACGAACGAGACGAGCGATGGTCAGCATAGGATTCGTCGGTGCCGGCGTCATCATCCTCGCCATCGTCATGGCGATTGCTGAGGGCTACATCTCAGACGCGGAGCACACGACTGGCAACCTCGCACCTGCTGCTCTGACTGGCCTGCTTGGCGCATGCCTCATGCTCGTCGGCTTCGGAAGCATCCTCCTCCGAAAGGAGTGACCAAGGGTCTACAGCTCTGCTTGATCGGCCCCGCTACCCATCAGGGTGGCGGGGTCGTCCCATACCCGCACACCGCTCGTTGATTCCACGCATCCCGAGCGCAGCCGTGTAGTCCCGGACACGCCGGCATCACACACCGCCCGGGTCATGGCTTCCGTCGTGAATTGCGCACGGACACGGAGCGATCGGTGAGGTTGACTCCGATCGTAAACGCAAGGAGCCCGATCACGAGGTACACCGGAAGCGCATCTCCGGCCGGGCTGTCGAGGTTGCCCGACGAGCCGAACCACGCAAGGACCCCGAACCACACCAGAACGGGAACGATGGCGAGAAGAGTGCCGAGCTTCCTGCCGACCCGCCCCACCAACGCCCCCCCAGAGGAGAAGAGCTACGCCCACCGCGACGAAGAGCATGATGTCCACCTCTAGCAGTTCCTCACCCACGGCCACCACACACCCGCCGGCCCACCAACACCGACAACGTAGTGGATCGAGATGCATCGATTGCCCACCAGCTGCGACGCCCCGATCGCGGCGACTGTCGTACAAGAGACCTGGAGGAGCTTTGCGAACGGCACAGGAGACTTGCTCAACACTCCGGCACACGCTGCGTAGCCGCCGATCGCCGTGCGACTCTCCGCTTTGTTCAGGTGGACCTGGATGTACGGTCCGAAGAACTGCACCGTCGGATCCGCGACGACGGGGAAGCTCACTTCAGTGGCGTCAAGGCACGATCGTTCCTCTTCGCCGCTGTGGCAGCAAGGGTCCCCGCCAACATGCACACGAGAGCGAAGATCGGACCGACCCACGGGGCGTTCAGCCCGAGAGCGAACCCGGCCACGACCACGACCACCACTATGAGAAGACCGGAGGTGAGTCCCATCCATTGGTGAGTGCTCGACGACGGTCCGCCGAGCACGAGACCTGCGCTAACAGCCAGGGAAGCTGTCAACACGTACACCAGGATCTCGCCTTCGATACCTATCGTCATGGTCACCCTCCCCAAACCATCAGCACGTGATCCTCATGATGACGCCCGGAACCGGAGCGGCCGTCAGGAACAAGCAGGTCTTCGGGTTTGTCGCCCTGCGCGATGTTGACCTGTGGATCCGCGTCGATCCGTCGGCGAGTGTCTGCACAGCAACTGCATCACCGGAACTGTCGTCGGCAGTGAAGACGACGGTGCCATCCTCGGCCACCACGCCATCGCTGATGGGGATCTCGTCAGGTAGCTCGATGACCCGACTTTCGGTCTGGCTGCCTCCATCAATCGGCACACTCACAACGACGTTCTCTTCAGCCGAAAGTGGTACGGCCGCTGAAATCTCCCCTGCCGTCGTGCTCAACCGGCCGCTATCGACCAACCCCGGCTCGGACAGAGTCGTTGTCGGGGTCGCCGCCTCAATGGTGGCCGCAACAGACTCCGCGCCATCAACGTCGCTGTCGGATGCATGAGCCGGTGAGGCCATCATTGTCATGAGGGCAAGGGTGGCGGCTATCGCGACGACGAGTTCGCTTGTTCTGCGCACCATCTCTGTGGTCCATTCACTCGTAGCGGCCCGCCGATAGTTGGCCTCATCCGCCAAGCTTGGCCACATGAGCAATGAAAGCATACATATGAGGACGTTATTGATATTCTGCGTCCGCCTAAGCCTCCCGCCACATGGCCGCGAGCACCTCAGGACCCATCGAGCACCGGCCGCGGGCTAGTTACGCCGCGATCCCCCAGAGCAAACGCACCACCGTCTCCTCCACCCGCTCCGCACTCAACGGCTGTCCGATAAGAGCGGAGTACGAGGCGATCGCGATGAACTCGTCGGCGACCGCGGCCGCATCCACGTCCGCCCGTACGTCTCCGTCCGCGCGTCCGCGGGAGATCCGCTCCGCCACCCATTCCCGGATCGGCGTCGCCAGCCGCTCGTTCAAGACGAGCCCCAACTCCGGATCAGCTGCCGTCACCTCGATGAGCGCCCGCGCGAGCGAGACACCCTCGGGCCGAGCGAGCCCCGCGGACACCGCTGTGAACCATGCGCGCAGGTCCGCGCCGAGGTCGTCCGTCATGGGCACGACGACATCTGAACCAGGGACGGTCCCCTCAAGCAGCGCCTCTCCGAGGATCGCGGCCTTCGACGGCCACCACCGGTAGATCGTCTGCTTCGACACCTCCGCCGACTCGGCCAGGCCCTCGATCGTCACGGCCTCGTATCCGTCTGCGGCGAGCGCGCGACGCATCGCCTCCAGCACGGACTGGCGGGCCTTTTCACTACGAGGGCGGGGCACCTTTCGAGCGTACTCAGGCGTACACTGGAACATAAGTAGACGCACCGTTGCGAAACCCGAGCAAGGAGAAAGAGTATGGCCCTCACCGCACACTCCACCATCGGCGCCTGGATGAACGACCCCACGGGCGGCCCGCTCATCCGCGGCCTGTTCGAGCAGACGGGCGCCGACCCCGAACTCCTCACCCCCGTGCTCGGACTCCCCCTGCAGCAGCTCGTCGCCATGAGCCAGGGCCAGCTCCCGCAGTCGGTCGTCGACGACCTCGTGCGCGCCGCGAACAACGGCGAGCTCCCCGAGGACGACGCCTCCGAGGGCTGGACCGAGAAGGTCACCGCGGGCCGCTTCGCCGGCAAGACCGTCATCGTCACGGGCGCCGCCTCCGGCATCGGCAAGGCCACCGCCTCGCGCATCGCCCGGGAAGGCGGACGCGTGATCGCGAGCGACATCGCGGCCGAGAAGCTCGACGCTCTCAAGGCCGAGCTGCCGGACGCGGACATCGTCACGGTCGCAGGCGATCTCACCACGCAGGAGGCGATCGACGCCGTCGTCGCCGCCGCGGGCGACCGCATCGACGGGCTCGCGAATGTCGCCGGCATCAACGACGACTTCTCCCCCGCCGGCGAGACCCCGGATGCCGTGTGGGACCGCGTCATCGCGATCAACCTGACGGCTCCGTTCAAGCTCATGCGCGCGGTCCTCCCCGTCATGGAGAAGGCCGGTCGCGGCGCGATCCTCAACGTGTCGAGCGAGGCGGGCCTCCGCGGCAACGCCTCGGGCAACGCCTACACGGCCAGCAAGCACGGCATCATCGGCGTCACCAAGTCGGCCGCCTTCATGTACGGGCCGAAGGGCATCCGCGTGAACTCCGTCGCCCCGGGCGGCGTCGCCACCGGCATCCCGATGCCCCCGCACATGTCCGAGTACGGCTCCGGCCGCCTCGCCCCGTTCCAGCAGGCCATCCCGACCGTCGCGACCGCCGAGCACCTGGCCGCGTCGATCACCTTCCTGCTCTCGGATGACGCCGTGAACATCAACGGCGCCATCCTCGCCTCCGACGGAGGCTGGTCCGTGCAGTAACGCGACTGCAGGGAACCGACGCCCCCGCCGACCCGAACGGCGGGGGCGTTCTGCGTGTGAGGTCAGCGCCTCTGCGTGAGGACCGCCGTGGCGAGGGCCGTGGCGATGACGCCGAGCGCACCGACGCCGAGGAGCACGAGACCCGCGGGCCAGACCTCTCGCCTGAAGACGTCGTAGCCGTCGCTGTACTCGACGATGTGCTCGGCCGTCCCGACTCCCGTAAGACTGATGCCGAGGATCAGGGCGACGACGGACACACCCCACGCGACGATCCACCCGAAGCGGTTCACGGCCACCCGTCGCCGCTGTGCGAGCTCGGCCTCCTCCGCCTCGAGTGCGATCCCCGACCGCGCGTCGCCATCGGTCTCGTGCGTTACCTCGGATGTGGTCTCCATGGCCGCACGATATCGGACGGGGTCGGTTCCGGCAGGATGCCGGTCACACCAGTCCGACGAGCTCTTCGCGCACCCACGCCTCGAGGGTCGTCGGTGTCGTGGAGAGGACGGACCGCGGCTGCTCCGCCGTGAAGTCGTCGCGGAGTCCGGTCGACATCCCGAGCACGGCCTCCGCCATCGCCTCGGGCATCCCCGCAGCGCGGAGCGCCTGACGCATCTCCTCGTCGTCGATGCGCTGCACGGTCACCTCTCGGCCGAGCTCGCGCGTCAGGATCGCGGCGACCTCGGTCCAGCTCACGTCCGCGGGTCCGTGCACGGCCTGCACCCGCCGCCCCCTCCACTCCCGGTTCAGCAGCGCGAGCGCGGCGACCTCCGCGATATCGCGCGGCGCCACCCACGGCATCCGGAACTCGAGCGGCAGCACGGTGGCGAGCGTCCCCGCCCGCAGCGACTCGATGTCGAGCAGCAGGTTGGTGAAGAAATAACCGCAGCGCAGATGTGTCACGTCGATGCCGAGGGCGTCGAGCGCGACCTCCGTGGCCGCCAGGCCGTCGATCTCGCCGACTCCGTGCCGCTTCTCCGCGCCGACACTGCTCTGGAACACCACTCGCCCGATGCCGTTGGCCTCAACCGCCCGCACCAGGGCCTCGGTCGCACGGGCGTAGTCGGCGAGCGGGTCGTCGGAGAACACCGACGGGTCCACCCAGTACAGGGCATCGACACCCCGCGTCGCTGCAGTCACCTCCTCGGCATCCTGCGAGTCGGCCCGGACGACGTCGACATACGGGCGCAGGTCGGCGGCGATGCGATCAGGGTCCCGGGCGAGCAGTACGGGGCGGACGCCGGCGCGGATCAGCATCCGGGTGAGGTGGTGCCCGACGTGGCCGTAGGGGGTGGTGACAGCGATGCGCATGAGGATCCTCTCGGTCGTTGTCGCTCCACGCTAGAGACAGATGCGGCCTGATTCGGGCCGCATCTCGCGCGATGATGGAGCTGTGGACGCGCCCTCGCACCGCACCATCCAGCTGCTTTCGCTGCTGCAGACCGGCGGCGAGTGGAGCGTGCCCGAACTCGCTTCCCGCCTCGCCGTGAGCCCGCGGACGGTCCGCCGCGATGCGCAGCGGTTGCGCGACCTCGGCTATGACGTGCACTCCCGGCCGGGCCCCGGCGCCGTCTATCGCCTACGCCCCGGGACGCGCATCCCGCCGTTGCTCCTGGACTCCGACGACGTCACCGCGATCATCACCGGACTGCTCGTCCTCGAAGCATGGAGCCCTGAGGACCCGGCCGCCGCGGTCGCCCGCGGGAAGATCGAGCAGGTCCTCCCGCCTGGCCTCAGACGACGGGCCGCCGCGACGGCGCTCTCCACGCAGATCCTCCACGCGGAGTCGGCACCCACCGAGTGGGCGGCGGTCGGGACACTCGCCGACGCGGTCGCCCAGGGTGCTCGCGTCGCCTTCACCTACACCGACCAGCACGATCGCACCTCGGAACGGGTGATAGCGCCGCATCGCCATGTCCTCCGCGGAGGGCAGTGGTACGTGGTCGGCTTCGACATCGATCGCGACGACTGGCGGCTGTTCCGGCTCGATCGGATGCGGGAGGTACGGACGCTGCCGGGGGCGTTCGCGGCGCGGGAGTTCCCCTTCGGGTCGGTCGAGGAGTGGCTCGCGAGCGACTTCGGCCGCTCCGGACACTGATCCGCCGCGGCCCCGCAAGCCCCTCTGCGGGCACCTACCCCCGCCGTATTCTCGCGGCATGTTGAAGATCGTGTCGATCGTGATCCGCGTGAACGACCTCCCGGCCCAGACCGCGTTCTGGAAGGCCGCTCTCGACTACGTCGAACGAGACCCTGCGGAGGACGACTGGGTCGTGCTGAAACCCCGCGACGCCGACGCACCGTGCATCGCGCTCGACGCCCACCACTCGGAGCGCGTGCTGCCGCCACGGATCCACCTGGACATCTACGCGGAGGACCAGGCCGCGGAGGTACAGCGACTCGCGGGCCTGGGAGCGCGGGAGGTGCAGTGGGACGGCCGCCCCGACCACGCCGACTACATCATCATGGAAGACCCCGAGGGCAACCGCTTCTGCGTCGTGGACCGCCCGGAATGGCCCGGGTGGAACGCCGGATGAGTCCGCCCCGCGCCCCTTCCCGCCCGCCCTCCGGGCCGTCCCGCCCTCCCGGGCCGTCCCGCCGTCCGGGCCGTCCCGCCGTCCCGCGGGTGCGGAGTGCGAAAACGTGCCGGGTGAGGCGAGCTCCGGGGCGTTTCTGCGCCCGCACACAACGCGGCGGTGAGGGTGCTCGGTGCTGCGAGTGCGAAAAACGTCCCCGGTGAGGCGAGATCAGGCGCGTTCCTGCACCCGCACGCGATGCGGCGGCGAGGGTGTCCGGTGCTGCGAGTGCGAAAACGTCCCCGGGGAGGCGAGTGCGGGGACGTTTCTGAACCCGCACGGAAGAGGTCGGGGCCCGGCCGAGGATCGGGAGTGCGAAAACGGGCCGGAACCCACGTATGGAAGTGCGTTTTTGAACCCGCACGGGGGGCACGGGGGGCAAGGGGGCGACGCGGGGCGGGGCGGAGCGGGGGCTACGAGTGGGGGAGGCGGGCGCGGGCGGCGCGGACGAGGGCGGCGTTGCTCGGGGCGGGGGGCTCCGTCCGGGAGGAGCAGCGTGTCCTCCAGGCCGATCCGGGTGTCGAGCCCGAGCTCTGCGGCGAGGTCGAGGGCGGGCCAGGTCGACAGCTCCTCACCGTGCAGGAGGATCGGCAGATCGGGCTCCTCTCGGGCCACATGCGCGATCAGCCCCTCGGCGTGCGGCCGGACGACGTCGGCAGCCTCCGCGGGAAGCTCGACGAGAACGCGCAGGCACTGCCCGCGGACCGGCGACACTCGCCACGCCTCGAGCCCGGCCGCATCCCAGATCCCCGCCTCGACGCCGACCCCGCGCCGTCCCAGCAGCGCCGCGACCTCGTCGGCCCCGGCCTCATGCCAGTTCACGGAGGCGTAGTCGGGGAGCTCGGTCCAGCCCTCGATGGACTCGAGCCGTCGCGCCACATCGGGCTCGGCCCAGGCTCCGGTCGTCACACCCACGAGGACTCCCGGGCACGCGGCTCGGACGGCCCCGAGCCACCGCTGCACGTCCGCGGGGGCGAGGGAGTCCCGTCCGGCGGCGTCCTTCGGGTGCACGTGGAGTTCGGTGGCACCCGCGTCGACGGCGGCCGCGGCATCCTGCGCGACCACCGACTCGTCGGCGCTCAGCCAAGGATGCTCCGCGACGTCCCTGGCACCGTTCACGCAGGCCTGCAGGATCATCAGCGGCTCACCACATGAGGTCGCGCGGGTGCGGCTCGTTCGGGGCGACGTCGTCGGACGGCCCCTCCTCCGTACGAACGAAGTGCTGCACCTGGCGCGCCGTCGCCGCACCACGGCCCACTTTCACCGCCTCCTCCATCGACTCGAAGCTGCTGCCCAGCGTGTGCGACTCGCCCTGAATCCGGTTGAACCAGATGCCATTGCGCGAGAACGTCTCGATGTCTCCTGCGGCCATGCCCTGCCTTTCGTCTCCTCCTTTCTACGGGAGCCCACCGACGCGGAAGAGGCCCTTGACACGTCGTGTCGCACACCTCGCGCGACGGGCCACCCCGTTGCGGGCGTCCCGGCCCCCTGCGGACGATCGCAACGGGCCGGGACGCCCGCAAGGGGCCGGGTCGACGCTCGACGACGACGACGACGGGTCAGGCCACGTCGAGCACCCAGGTCACGCCGAAGCGATCGGTGAGCATGCCGAAGCCGGCCGACCAGGCCGACGCGGCAAGAGGCTCGATCACGGTCGCCCCCTCGGCGAGGGCGTCCCAGACGGGCTGGAGCTCCGCGAGCGAGTCCGCCCGCAGTGACTGGAAGAAAGAGCGGTCCGTGATCGTCATCCCGTTCTCCCGGGTGGTCGTGCCGGCGGTCGCGGCGGAGGCGGCGTCGTCCGAGCCGGGGATGTCGTACGCCATCAGCCGCACGGGGCCGTCCACCTGCCCGAAGACGACCTTGTCGAAGCCGGGAACTCCTTCCGGCATGCCGAACTGCCCGTACGTGGCGACGGTGACCGTGCCGCCGAAGACCGAGCGGTAGAAGTCGAGCGCCTGCCGGGCCGTGCCGCGGAAGTTCAGGTGCGTGGTCGTGGTGATGGTCATGGTGTCCTCCGTTCAGCGTCCCGACTCTCGGTCCGCGTGTCCTCCACGATCACAGGCGTAGCGGTCGGTTCTTGTCCTCTTCTCGCCGCACAATGGACCTATGGCCGGAACGTCCGCACGCATGCTCTCCCTGCTGTCGCTGCTGCAGGCCAGACGCGACTGGCCGGGGCAGACCCTGGCCGACCGTCTCGGGGTGACCACCCGCACCGTGCGGCGGGATGTCGACCGCCTGCGGGGGCTCGGATACCGGATCGCCGCGAGCAAGGGGCCGTACGGCGGGTATCGCATGGAGGCCGGGTCGGAGCTCCCGCCCCTCCTGTTCGACGACGGGCAGGCGGTCGCGGTCGCGGTCGCGTTGCAGAGCGCCAGAGCGGGCGGCATCGACATCGCGGAGGATGCGGAGCGCGCCCTCGCGACGGTGCGCCAGGTGATGCCCTCCCCCCTCCGGCACCGGGTGGACGGTATCCGGTTCGCGGGGGCACCGACCGAGCTCCTCGTCGACCCGGCGGTCCTGGAAGCCGCGAGCACAGCGGTCCGCGACCGCCAGGTCCTGCGCTTCGACTATGGCGACACGACCGATCGCCCGCCCCGGCGCACGGAACCGCACGCGGTCGTCGCGAGGGAGGGCCGCTGGTATCTCCTCGCCTGGGATCAGGAGGCGGATGACTGGCGCACCTTCCGCCTCGACCGGATGCGGCCGAAGGCGCCGACCGGCCCGGCGTTCGCGCCGCGCCCGCTCCCCGCGTCCGATGCCGTCACCTTTCTGGCGGCCCGAGCGAAGGGGGCGACCACGGAAGACCGCTGGCCCTGCGTCGGCGAGGTCGAACTGCCGCTGCCGGCACGGGAGGTCGCACCCTGGGTGGGGGACGGCACCCTCGAGCCCCTGACCGCGGACTCCTGTCGGCTCACCGTCGGGTCGTGGTCCTGGACGGGTGTACTCGCCGCGGTCGCTCGCTTCGACGTCCCGTTCACGATCCTCGGTCCGGAGGCGCTGCGCATCGCGGCGGGGGTCCTCGCCGCCCGCCTGGAGACCGCGCGATCCCTGCCGTGAGCTGCGACGCCGGAGCCGGGGAAGGCGCCGGTAGACTGAAGACGCCCCGCCGGCCCCTTCCTTTGGAGTGCGCGTGACCACCGCCCCTGCACCGTCCCCCCAGCACGTCCCCGATTCCGTCGAGAACGCGATCGCGACCCCCGAGAAGGAGCAGCCCTACGGCGCCCTCGGGCTCAAGGACGACGAGTACGCGCGGATCAAGGAGATCCTCGGCCGTCGCCCCACCTCGGGCGAGCTGGCGATGTACTCGGTGATGTGGTCGGAGCACTGCTCCTACAAGTCGAGCAAGAACTACCTGCGCCGCTTCGGCCAGAAGGTCTCCGACGAGATGAAGGAACGCCTCATGGTCGGAATGGGCCAGAACGCGGGCGTCGTCGACGTCGGCGAGGGCTGGGCCGTCACCTTCAAGGCCGAGTCGCACAACCACCCGTCGTTCATCGAACCGTTCCAGGGCGCGGCCACCGGCGTCGGCGGCATCGTCCGCGACATCATCTCGATGGGCGCGCGCCCCGTCGCCGTGATGGACGCTCTGCGCTTCGGGGCGATCGACCACCCCGACACCGCCCGCGTCGTGCACGGCGTGACCAGCGGCATCAGCTTCTACGGCAACTGCCTCGGCCTTCCGAACATCGGCGGCGAGACGGTCTTCGACAGCGTCTACCAGGCGAACCCGCTCGTGAACGCACTCGCGGTGGGCGTGCTGCGTCACGAAGACCTCAAGCTCGCGAACGCGACCGGCGTCGGCAACAAGGTCGTCCTGTTCGGTGCCCGCACCGGTGGCGACGGCATCGGCGGCGCGAGCATCCTCGCGTCCGACTCGTTCGACTCGACCGGCCCGACCAAGCGCCCCGCGGTGCAGGTGGGCGACCCGTTCGCCGAGAAGGTGCTCATCGAGTGCTGCCTGGAGCTGTACCGCAACGAGCTCGTCGAGGCGATCCAGGACCTCGGCGCCGCCGGCATCTCCTGCGCGACCAGCGAGCTCGCGGCCAACGGCAACAGCGGCATGCACGTCTCGCTCGACAACGTGCTGCTGCGCGACCCCACGCTCACGGCCGAGGAGATCCTCATGTCGGAGTCGCAGGAACGCATGATGGCCATCGTCGCGCCGGAGAAGCTCGACGCCTTCCTGGCCGTCGTGAACAAGTGGGAGGTCGAGACCTCCGTGCTCGGCGAGGTCACCGGCGACGGACGCCTCATCATCGACTGGCAGGGCGAGCGCATCGTCGACGTCGACCCGTCCACCGTCGCGGTCGACGGCCCCGTCTACGACCGTCCCGTCGCGTACCCGACGTGGATCGACGCCCTGCAGGCGGACGCCGCGGAGGACCTGCCGCGCGCGAACGACCCGGAGACGCTGCGCGAGCAGTTCCTCGCCCTCGTCGCCTCCCCGAACCTCGCGGACACGAGCTGGATCACCAACCAGTACGACTACTACGTGCTCGGCAACACGGCCCTGAGCTTCCCCGACGACGCCGGCATGATCCGCGTGGACGAGGAGTCGGGCCTCGGCTTCTCCGTCGCGACCGACGCCAACGGCCGCTACTGCCAGCTCGACCCGTACGCGGGCGCGCAGCTCGCGCTGGCCGAGGCCTACCGCAACGTCGCCGTCACCGGCGCCGTGCCCACCGCCATCACCGACTGCCTCAACTTCGGCTCCCCCGAGAACCCCGAGGTCATGTGGCAGTTCGGCCAGACCGTCGACGGCCTCGCCGACGGCTGCTACGAGCTCGGCACCCCCGTCACCGGGGGCAACGTCTCGTTCTACAACCAGACCGGCGACGTGCCGATCCACCCGACCCCGCTGGTCGGCGTGCTCGGCATCATCGACGACGTGTCGCGCCGCATTCCGTCCGGCTGGCAGGACGAGGGGCAGAACATCTACCTCCTCGGCACCACGTCGACCGAGCTCTCCGGCTCCGCGTGGGCCGAGGTCGTGCACCAGCACCTCGGCGGCCGCCCGCCGAAGGTCGACCTCGCGGGAGAGAAGCGCCTCGCCGGGCTGCTCGCCGCGGCACGGGACGAGTGGCTCATCTCCTCGGCGCACGACCTCTCCGAGGGCGGGCTCGCGCAGGCTCTGGCCGAAGGCGTCATGCGCTTCGGCGTCGGGGCCCGCGTCTGGCTGAACGAGATCATCGAGCGTGATGGCGTGGACGCCGCGACCGCGCTGTTCTCCGAGTCGACCGGCCGCGTGATCGTGACCGTGCCGCGCGAGGACGACGTGAAGTTCCGCGGACTCTGCGAGGGCCGGGGCTACCCCGTCGCCCGCATCGGCGTCACGGACAGCGAGCCGCAGCTCGAGGTGCAGGACGTCTTCACCGTCTCGGCCGCCGAGCTCCGCGAGCGCTCGCGGGCCACGCTGCCGTCGTACTTCGGTCCGACCGTCACGGAGCCGGAGGCCTCATGAGCGGCGACGGCCTCAGCGAGGACTACGGCGATCTCGGCGAGAAGCGCAACCGACGCATCCGCATCGTCGCGTGGACCGTCATCGTGGCTCTGATCCTCGGTGGCGGTGGCGCGACGGTGCTCACGCTTCTCCTCGGCTGATCCGGCGCGGCATCGCGGATTCGCACCCGTGTCGCAGGGATTCCATGAATCCGTGCGACCTCGTGCGGATCCGCGACCTCAGCGGGCGAAGAGATACCGGGTCAGCGCGACGACGGAGCCCGGATCGTGGGCCTCGCGGCCGAGGGACTCCACGATGATGGCCCCGAGGATCGCCCGGCCGAGCTGCTCGACCGGGGCGTCGTCCGGAAGCTGACCGTCGCGGATGCCGCCGCGGAGACGCTCCGACAGGTACTTCTCCACCCCGAGGCTCTCCCCCAGGTGCGCGCCGACCGAGGCGTCCTCCGTGGCCGCGGCCACGAGCGAGCGCAGCAGCACCCCGCCCTGCGGCTTCTCGAGGATCGACAGGACACTGCGCAGCCAGGTCTCGACATCGGCGGAGAGGTCTCCGGTGTCGGGGACGACGAAGTCCACGGGGATGAGACGCCCCTCGGCCAGGCACTCCCCGATGAGGGCGCCCCGCGACGGCCACCAGCGGTAGATGGTCTGCTTGCCGACCTTGGCCTCCTTGGCGATGCCCTCGATCGTGAGCCGGTCGTACCCCTGATTGTGGAAGAGACGGGCCGTCGCGTCGAGGATCGCCTCGCGGGCCGCGGTGCTGCGCACAGGGCCGCTGCGATGCTCGTTCACCATGCGTTCAGGATAGCCACAGATCCCTAGACGAGACGTGCCGTATGCTCTTTTCGTCTGAAGGAGATCACGTGGCTTCACTGCTGTTCCGTCTGGGTTCTTTCGCTGCGCGCAAAGCATGGACGGTGATGGTCGCCTGGGTGCTCATCCTCGGGCTCGGCGTGGGCGCCTTCCTCACTTTCGGCGGCACGCTGAGCAACAGCTTCGACATTCCGGGCACCGCCTCCGGCGAGGTCACCGATCAGCTCGCCGACAAGCTTCCCGACACCGCCGGCGGCACCGGGACCGTCGTCTACACGACCGATGACGGCGAGCCCTTCACCGACGAGCAGAAGCAGGCGATCTCCGACCTCGCCGCGAGCGCGGAAGAGCTCGACGGTGTCGCCTCGGTCGTCGACCCCTTCGACGCCCAGCGGCAGCAGGACGAGCAGGCGAAGGAGCTGACCGACGGGCAGGCCCAGCTCGAGAGCGGGCGGGCCCAGCTCGACGCCGGGCAGGCGCAGCTCGACGACGGCCGGGCCCAGCTCGAGGCCGGCATCACTCAGCTCGACGGCGCGCGGGCTCAGGCCGAGGCCGCCGGCGCGCCGCCCGAGCAGACCGCCGCACTCGATGCGCAGCTCGCGGAACTGAACGCCCAGCTCGCGCAGCTCGACGCACAGCAGGCCACCATCGACGCGAACCGCGCCGAGCTCGCCGACAACGCGGAGCAACTGGAGCTCGGCACCACTCTGCTCGACCTCGCCGACGGCATCGGCGTCGTGTCGGAGGACGGCTCCACCGCGATCGTCAACGTCTCCTTCGTCGACCCGCGCCTGGAACTGTCCGAGGAGGTCAAGCAGAGCACCATCGCCCACTTCCAGGACGCGGAGATCGACGGCGTCACGGTCGACTTCGGCACCGACATCGCCCAGGGCGTGCCCGAGATCTTCGGCGTCGGCGAGGCCATCGGACTCGCGTTCGCCGCGGTCGTGCTCATCGTGATGCTGGGCTCGCTGATCGGCGCGGCCCTGCCCATCGTCACGGCCGTGGTCGGCGTCGGCGTCGGCGTGACGGCATCCCTCGCGTTCTCCGGTGTCGTCGACATGGCCTCGGTCACCCCCGTCCTCGGGGTGATGCTGGGGCTCGCGGTCGGCATCGACTACTCCCTCTTCATCGTGAACCGGCACCGCAAGCAGCTGCTGGCGGGCTCGCCCGTGCGCGAGTCCATCGGCCTCGCCACCGGCACCTCGGGCACGGCAGTGGTCTTCGCGGGAACCACGGTCATCGTCGCGCTCCTCGCCCTCAACGTGACGGGTGTGCCGTTCCTCGGCCTCATGGGGACGGTGGGCGCGGTCTGTGTCGCCGTCGCGGTGCTCGTGGCCGTGACCCTCGCCCCCGCGATCCTCGGTCTCGTCGGCACCCGCCTGCTCGGCCGCAAGGCCCGGGCGACGATCGGTCAGGAACACGCCGCGGGAAGGCCCGTGCGCCGGATGTCGACGCTGCGCGCGGTCGTCACCGCGCTCGTCAGCGTCGTCGCGCTGCTCGTGATCGCGATTCCCGCGATGTCGATGCGCCTCGGCCTCCCGGACGGATCGAGCGAGCCCGCCGACTCCACCAGCTACCGCGCGTTCCAGACCGTCGACGAGCAGTTCGGCGAAGGAGCGAACGGGCCACTCCTCGTCACCGCGACCCTCGACGACGCCGTGAGCGACGACGACCTCCTGGCCACACAGGTGACCGTGGCGGAGAAGATCGCGGAGCAGGACGACGTGGTCGCGGTGGCCCCCATCGCGACGTCGGACGACAATACGCTCCTCGCCTTCCAGGTGCTCCCCGCCGAGGGGCCGAACAGTGCCTCCACCGAGAAGCTCGTGCAGGACCTCCGGGCGCTCCCCGAGATCGACGGCGACATCACCCTCGGCGTCGCCGGGCAGGCCGCCACGAACATCGACATCTCCGAGGCCCTGGCGAGCGTTCTCCCGCTGTACCTCGTGGTCGTCGTGGGGCTGTCGCTGCTCATCATGATCGTCGTGTTCCGCTCACTGCTCGTGCCGCTCATCGCCACGGGCGGGTTCGTCCTGTCGCTGTTCGCGACGTACGGGCTCATCGTCGCGGTGTTCCAGTGGGGCTGGGGCGCCGACCTGATCGGGCTGCACAGCACCGGTCCGATCCTGAGCTTCCTGCCCGTGATCCTCGTCGGCATCCTGTTCGGACTCGCGATGGACTACCAGCTCTTCCTCGCGTCGGGGATGCGGGAGGCCTACGTGCACGGCGCCTCCGCGCGCGATGCCGTGGCGCAGGGCTTCCGTGCCGGTCGCTCGGTGGTCATTGCCGCCGCCCTCATCATGGTGTCGGTGTTCGGCGGGTTCGTGTTCTCGGAGTCGACCATCATCCGCTCCATCGGGTTCGGTCTCGCGTTCGGCGTGCTGCTCGATGCCTTCGTGGTGCGCATGCTGCTGATGCCCGCGCTCATGCACCTGCTCGGACGCTCGGCCTGGTGGCTGCCGACGTGGCTCGACCGCATCGTTCCGAACGTCGACATGGAGGGCGCGGCGCTGGAGCGGGATCACCCCAGCGTGCACACCGACTCCGTGCCCACCGTGGAGCCCCCGCGCTCCCGCGAGCGGCGTCGCGGCTGAACCCCGTTCGGCCGGGACAGGCGTTCACGCGGGTTCAGGCGACTGTGATCAGGGCCGCCTGACCCCGCGCGGATGCCTGATGCTGCGCGAGCGGTCGCGGGTGCCGGCTGTCGGGGAGGGCAGGCAGGCGCGGCAGTTCAGGCGACTTCTTGCTGGGGGCGCCTGAGTCCGCGCGGGCGCCTGACCCCGCGCGGACGCCTGATCCCGCGCGGACGCCTGAACCCACGCGAGCGCCTGATCCCGCGCGGGCGCCTGATCCCGCGCGGTCTCCGGAGTCCGGGCCAGCGCGGGTGGCGGCGGACCTAGAGTGGGCGGATGGATCTGCGTGCACTGCTGGAAGAGCGCCGCGCCGAGGCCGAGGCCCGCGTCACGGCGACGGCGGCTACGCTCGCGGAGCTCATGCACGACCGCGAGGGCTCGAACGACGATGACGAGCACGACCCGGAAGGCGTCACGCTTTCGTCGGAGTGGTCACGGCTGTCAGGGCTCGCCGAGGCGGCACAGGCCGAGCTCCGGCAGGTGGACGAGGCGCTGATGCGGATGGACGCCGGCACCTACGGCATCTGCGCGCACTGCGGGCGACCCATCCCGCCGGAGCGACTGGAGGTGCGGCCGTTCGCCGAGTACTGCGTGGCCTGCGCCGAGAAGCTCGGTCGCTGATGCCGGAGCATCCTGGACCCGCGAGACGTGCCGGGCACAACTCCGGAGAACGCGGCCGACACGCCGCCCAGAACGACGTGTCGGCGGCGCGCCGTACCGGATCTCCGCACTTGTGCCGCTCGAGAGGGTCTCGTCAGGACAGCATGCCGCGCCAGATCACGTCGACGGCGGCGCGCAGGCGAGCCACCACGGCCGGGTCGTCGATCCGGTCCCCGCGGACGACGAGCTGGTAGTACGCGACACCGGCCACCGCGTCGAAGCACGCCTCCACGTCGAGATCCGCCCGGAGCTCGCCGCGCACGATTCCGGCCCGCAGAGCGTTCTGCAACGGGACCCGACGGCGGGACACGTGCGACTCCCAGTACGCCTTCTGCAGCGCCCGGTCGGACATGACGAGACGGATGCGCTGGCGGAACCGCTCCTCGGAATACCCGGGCGCGGACGGAGCCACGCCGTCCGCCCCGAGCCCGAGGCCGGTGAGGAGGATCTCGCGCAGATCGGCGTCGGCCGGGTACTCCGGAGGGACCTCCCGCCCCACGTCGAGGGCCGCCGCGATGAGCATGGTCAGCGTCGGCCAGCGTCGATACAGCGCCGCCCGGCTGACGCCGCTCCGGGCGACGACCCGCGCGACCGTCACGTCTTCCCCCGCGTCGATGATCTCGAGCGTGGCGGCGACGATCTGCGCATCGATGTCCTCGTCACGCGGACGGCCGGGCCGACGCCGCACCTCCGGCGACCGTGTCGCGACCGTCACGCGCCGAGCGCCCGCTCGCGCAGCCGGGCGATGGTCGCGTCGGACAGACCAGCCATGCGGAGCGGGGTCAGCGGGTCGCCGTGCTGAGCCCGGAGCGTATCGAGGAGGCTCCGCATCGACACGTCCATCGACCCCTCCAGCAGAGCGGACGAGGCATCCCGCGCATCGACGTCGAAGCCGAGCGCCTTCCACATCGCCCCCATGACCGGCGCCGTGCGCGCCATGATCGCCACCATGTTCTCCCCGGTACGCGCATAGTCGTCCACGATGTCGTCATCCGCAGCCCCCAGGGCGAGCAGCAGCATCGCGGCGAGGACGCCGGTGCGGTCGCGCCCCGCCGCACAGTGGAAGGCCGTCGCCCCCGGCGTGTGCGCGATGACGTTGAGCGCCGTCACGAGCTGCGGCGCCGCCCCCTCCACCATGCGGAGGTACATCAGCCCCATGGCCTCGTGCGTCAGCGCGGGGTGATCGCGGTCGATCGACGCTCCGACGTCGGCGATGAGCGGCAGGTGGTGGTAGGCGACCGGGTGCTCGCCGAGCGGACCGCGGCCGGTGACCGCGACCTCGAGCGGCGAGCGCAGGTCGATGATGGCGGTGAGCCCGCCGGCGAGCAGTTCGTCCGCGACCTCCGCGGTCACGTAGGCGAGGTCGTCGGTGCGGATGGCCAGACCCGCGCGGAGCACCCCGCCGTCGATGGCGATGCCACCGAGGTCGCGCAGGTTGACCGGCGCGCTGAGGATGAGACCGGTGTCGATCATGGTCATGTGATTCTCCTTCGGATGAGGGCACTGCCCTGGTCGATCAGCGTGACGAGCACGATGATGCAGAGGATGATGGCGCTGAGGTGGCCGTAGTCGTACATGCGCATGGCGGTCGTCAGCTCCAGCCCGATGCCGCCGGCGCCGACGAGACCGAGGATCGTCGCGCCGCGGACGTTCCCCTCGAACAGCAGCAGCGTGTACGAGGTGAGCAGCGGTGCGGCCTGGGGGAGCACGGCGTACTGGATCACCTGACGCTTCGAGGCGCCGACCGCCTCCATCGCGACGACGGGACCGCGGTCGACCTGTTCCATGGCCTCCGCGAAGATCTTGCCGATCGACCCGATGGAGCCGAGCGTCATGGCGAGGATCCCGGCGAACGGTCCGAGTCCCACCGCCGAGACGAACATGAGCGCGAACACGAGGTCGGGCACGGAGCGGATGATGTTCATGATCCAGCGCGTCGGGTAGTACAGCCACCGCGGCGCGAGGGTCGACGTCGCCCCGAACGCGACGATCAGGGACAGCACCGCGCCGAGGACGGTGCCGACGACGGCCATCTGGAACGTCTCCAGCAGCAGCGCGAGGATGGTGCCGATCTTCGAGAAGTCGGGCGGGAACAACCGGGACAGGAACTCCCCCATGTTGACGGCACCCTCGCCGAGCTTCACGAAGTCGAACCCGGCTCCGGCGAACGACCAGAACAGCAGCAGCGCGGCGACCGGGAGGCCGAGGAGGAAGCGGGCGCGGGGGACACGGAAGGCGCTCTCGAGCCGGGCGCGCTCCGCCGGGTCGAGCTGGGGGCGCACGGCCCGCTCTTGGCGCTCAACGGTCGTCGTCATCGCGGTGCTCCTCGTCGTCGTACAGGTCCTCCAGTGCGGCCACGTCCAGCTGTGATGTGACGCCGGAGACGAGCATCTCCCCGTGCCGCAGACCGACGATGCGGTCGCTGTGCGCGAGGGCGAGCGGCAACACGTGCAGGCTCACGAGCACAGGGATCCCGTCCTGCACCGCGATCTCGCGGAGCAGCCCGAGCACGGAGTCGGCGAGCTTCGGGTCGAGCGAGGCGACCGGCTCATCGGCGAGGATCAGTTTCGGCCGCTGCATGAGCGCGCGGGCGATCGCCACCCGCTGCTGCTGCCCGCCGGACAGCGACCGTGCGGGTGCCGTCGCCTTATGTGCGATGCCGACGCGGTCGAGGAGGTCGAGGGCCCGGCGCCGGTGGGCATGCGTGAAGCCGCCGACGAGGTTGGCGGGCCCGGCGCCGTGCAGCGCCCCGGTCAGCACGTTCGTGAGGACGCTGAGGCGCGGGATGAGGTTGAACTGCTGGAACACCTGCCCCACCTCGGAGCGCAGCGTCCGCAGCTCCCCTCGCCCGAGGTTCGTGACGTCGTGCCCGGCGACCCGCGCGGACCCGGCCGCGATGGGCGCGAAACCGGTGAGGCTCCGCATCAGCGTGGACTTGCCCGATCCGGAGGCCCCCAGGAGGGCGACCATCTCCCCGGGGAAGAGGTCGAGGTCGACGCCGTCCAGCACCGTCGTGGAGTCGTAGGCGACGCGCAGGCCGCGGACGGTGACGAGCGGCAGCGCCTGGTGCACCTCTGCCGTGGGCGTGCGCCCGTCATCCTGGTGCCGCGCAGCCACGGCGGCGACGCTCATGCCCGTCACTGGAGGTCCTTCAACTCGACACCCGCGACGGCCGCGATCTCGGCGAACGACGCGAACGCGCTGTCCTCGGGGTCGACCGTCTGCGGAGCGGCGGCGAACGCCCCGAAGGCTCCGAGCTTCTCGGCGTTCTCCGGGGTGAACACGGCGGCGATGCCGTCCTGGATGACCGTGCGCGTCTCGGCGTCGAGCGAGGGGCGACCGAGCACGGCACCCGCGACGTCCATGGCCGGGCTCTCGCCGACCGCGCGCCACTCGCCATCCGCGAAGGGGAACATCGGTGCGCCGAGCTCGGTGAGCATGACGGCGGTGCACGCGGCATCCACCTGCCCCTGCTCCAGGGCCGCGAAGCTGCCCTCGTGGCCGCCCGCGAAGATGGCCTCGTAGTCCTCGCCCTGCTCCAGCCCGGCCTCGTGGAGCATGAAGACCGGCATGAAGTAGCCCGAGCTGGAGGCCTGATCGGCGAAGGCGACGGTCTTCCCCGCGAGGTCTTCGACCGTCTGCACGGGCGAGTCCGCGAGCACGACACAGGTGGACACCGGCTTGCCGTCGCCCTCGAAGGCCACCAGTGCGTCCACCTCGCCCGTGTTCACGGCGAGCGCGGAGGGGAAGCCGCTCATGATGCCGATGTCGACGTGGTCGGAGCGGAGGGCCTCGACCACGCTCAGGTAGTCGGGCACGTCGGTGATCTCGACCTCACGGCCCGTCGCGTCCTCCAGCAGCGCGGCGAACACCTCGATCGGGTTCTCGGCCGTGGGGTCTTCGCCGACGGGGATCGTGGCGATCGTGAGGGGAGCGTCGGGGTCGGCAGGGGCCGCATCGGCGGTCGGGGTCTGGCACCCGGTGAGCGCGAAGGCGGCGACGCCCAGGAGGCCGACGGCGGGCAGGGTGAAGCGGCGCATGATGACCTTTCGGGAGGTGATGCCTCGGGATTCCGAGACCATCGGTATTCCAACTCCCGAAGGTGACGAGGAATTACGAGACCGCCGTACCCGTAACCGAACGCTGCGTGAACGGATGGTGTCTCTCGCGCACAACTTCGGAGACGGCAGGCGACAGGCCGACGAGGTGCCCCCGGCCCCGGCGTGTCGGCCCGGATCTCCGGAGCTGTGCCCGGGTCAGCGGGGGCCGAGCGCCTCGGCGACCTGGTCGAGTACGGCGATCGAGGCACGCATCTCGGCGGCGGGCACGGGGAACTCGCCGGTCTCGAGCATCCGGGCGAACGCGCGGACGCCGGGCTGCACGTACCCGGGCCCGATCGCGATCTCCCGGCTCGCGATACCGTGACGGCCGACGACCGCCGCACGGAACGGCACCTGACGGTCACCGTCCGGACGCACGAACTCGAGCGTGACCGGCACGCCATCGACGCGATACCGGGCGACCACACCCGCGGGCAGGAACTCCACGTCGACGCTCTCCGCAGCGCCGGGCCACAGGCACTGGGCGAGATCGGCGACGTGGATGCCGTAGAAGAAGATGCCGCTGTGCGGACTGTCCGGATCGGCCGGCCCCGTGACGGTGACCGACTGCACCTCCCCGATGCGGCCCGCCTCCGCCGCCAGCTCGGCGGTGTCGTGGAGCCAGCGGAGCGTCGACGACGAGGTGACGGGTGCTCCGCCTCGCTGCGCGGCAGCGAGGATCGCGTCGGCATCGGCGACATCCGCCGCGAGCGGCTTGTCCACCCACACCGGCACCCCGGCCTCGAGGAAAGGGACGGCGACGGCACGGTGGTCGGCGCCGTCGCGGGCGGTCACGATGAGCGCGTCCACCGCGCCCCGGAGCGCAGCCACCTCGTCGACGACCCGATCGATGCCCCCGAGCTCCACCAGTTCCCGCGTGCGCTCCGGCTCCCCCGCGACGACGGTCGTGATCCGCAGAGGGACCTCTGCGACGCCGGTGATCAGGAAGCGGACGATCTCCGTCGCGTGGCTGTTCTCGATGCCGACGATGCCGACGCTCTTCATCCGCCCGTCCTCCCTCTCATGCTGTCCCCCGGCGGCCCCTCGGTGCGCAGTAGGCTGAACCCATCATGGACGAGTTCATCCGGGGCTTCTGGGACTTCGCGGGTGACTACTGGTGGCTCGTCTTCCCGATCATGGGAATGGCCGGCGGCGCCGCCAAGGCCTGGGAGCGCAGTTCCAAGCGTCGGCACGAGCGCCGGCTGGAGACGCTGCGTATGAAGGCTCAGCTCAAGACGGCCGAGATCGAGGCGCGCACGGCCGGACGGCAGGCGAAGCGCCAGGGTCCGACGGTCGTCGACACGACCGCGTCGGTGACCCCCGACGACCTGCTCGCCCGCCTGTTCGCCGAGCACGACGAGATCACCGCGCGGTGGCTGGACTACGAGCTCGACGTCGCCAAGCTGATCGCCTTCCCCGCGATGAGCGACGGCCGCCAGCCGCTGACGGCCGCCTTCCTCCGCGCGAAGAAGACCGCGGACGCGCTGCGTCCGCCTTCCGCCGACGCGAAGCTCTCGGAGCAGCAGATCGCGGAGTACCTGCAGGCCGTCGGCGACTACGCGGTCGCGTTCGAGATCGCGGAGAAGGACGCACGTCGGCTGCGTGACTCGACGTTCACCGAGGCCGAGCGCAAGCGCCTCGACCGCGCGCAGCAGCTCCTCAAGGTCGCCGTGGACGAGTCGGCGACGCAGTCCGAGCGGAACATCGCATACAAGCGGGTGCGCGAGGAGCTCGACGGCCTCATCCTGCTCTCCGACGAGGCCGTGACCGTGCTCGAGAAGCAGGTCGCGAAGGAGCTTCCGTCCGCGGCCGCAGCGACGGATCATGCCGAGGCCGTTCCGGAGCCGCTGCCCGTGACCGACCCGCGGCGGACGACGGAGGGCACATGACCCCCGAGAACATCACCGGCCCCGTCGCCGTGCACGCCGAGGCCCCGATCTGGTGGCCCGGGTGGGGCGGACTGCGCTGGGTCGACGGCGACGTGGGCGACCTGCTCACCCTCCGCGGCGACGAGATCGTCCGCCAGCACATCGACGACGAGTACCTCGCGTTCTTCCGTCCGCGGACGTCCGGGGGCTTCGTGGCGGTGGGAGCGCGCACCCTGTACCTCGCCGACGGCCCCGATGCGGAGGCCCGACCCGTCGCGACGCTGCTCGACGACGGCGCGGTGCGCATGAACGACGGCTGCTGCGACCCGCGGGGACGGCTCCTCGCGGGATCGATGTCCACGGACTCCACCGCGGGTGCAGGGACCGTGCTCCGCATCGACGCCGCCCTGGACGTGACCACGGTGCTCCCCCGCGTGACCTCGTCCAACGGCGTGAGCTACTCGCCGGACGGCCGCCGCGTCTACTACGTCGACACCGACACCGGCCGGATCGACGTGTTCGACGTGGCCGAGGGCGACCTCCGCGGACGCCGCGTGTTCGCGCACATTCCCGAAGACGACGGCGTGCCCGACGGCCTCACGGTCGCCGCGGACGGCAGTGTCTGGGTCGCGCTGTGGGGCGGGAGCCGCGTACGGGGCTTCGAGGCGTCCGGGGCGGTCCGCGAGGACATCGTGCTGCCGGTGCCTCAGGTCAGCGCGTGCACGTTCGGCGGTGATGACCTCGGCACGCTCTTCATCACGACCTCCGCACAGGGTCTGCCGTCCGATCACGGCACTGCCGCCGGGTCCGTCTTCGCCGTGCGGCCCGGGGTGCACGGTCTCCCGGTGCTCCCCTTCGCCGGCTGACCCGGGCGCGAACACAGGCACTCGCGCGACAACAGGCCCCCTGTCCCTCCACCCGCCTGAGCCCGCGCGAACGCCTGACCCCGCGTGAATGCCTGACCCCGCGGGCGCCCGTCGCGACAGGCACTCGCGCGACAACAGGCACCCTGTCCCTCCACCCGCCTGAGCCCGCGCGAACGCCTGACCCCGCGGAGTCCAGGAAAGACCTCTACCCGGGACACGGTTGCACTCAGCGAAAGGAACCGTGCCCCGGGCACAGGCCTCACCCGAGACGGACCCGCTCCGTCCGCTGGTGCTGACGCCCGAGCCCCTCGATCTCGATGGTCATCTCGTCGCCGTCCTGGAGGTAGGGGAAGCGTCCGGACAGCGCGACGCCCTGCGGGGTGCCGGTGTTGATGATGTCACCGGGTTCGAGCACGAGGTAGTGACTGAGCTCGTGGACGAGGCGCAGTACCGGGAAGATCATGTCGGCGGTGGAGGAGTCCTGCCGCGGCTCGCCGTTCACGAAAGAGCGCAGCCGAAGCGCCTGGGGGTCCACCTCGTCCGCGGGCACCAGGGCCGGACCGAGGGGGTTGAACGTCTCGGAGCACTTCCCCTTCGACCACTGTCCGCCGGAGACCTCGAGCTGATACGCCCGCTCGGACACGTCGTTCGAGATCGTGTAGCCGGCGATCACGTCGCGCGCAGCCTCCACGGAGGGCAGGTACCGCGCCGTGCGGCCGATGACGACCGCGAGCTCGACCTCCCAGTCCACTTTCTCGGCCCCGGGCGGGAGGAGCACGACGTCATCCGGGCCCACCACCGTGTTCGGGTGCTTGAAGAACACCACGGGGTGCGCAGGCGGCTCGGACCCGGACTCCGCGGCATGCGCCGCATAGTTCTGTCCGATGCAGATCACCGCGGTCGGCCGAGCCACGGGGGCACCGACGCGCAGTCCCGCGGTCTCCACCTTCGGGAGAGTGCCGTCCGCGAGCGCCGCGCGGACCCGGGCGATGCCGTCCGCGGCGAGGAAGGCGCCGTCGATGTCGCGGGTCACGGACCCGAGATCACGCACCACGCCCTGGTCGTCGCGGACGTAGGGACGCTCGCGGCCGATCGCGCCGAGTCGCAGCAGTTCCATGGGTGTCCTCTCAGCGCGCGGCGGCGGGGGTCGGGTTGACGAGGGGCACGGGCTCGCCGGCGAGCGAGCGGATCACGTTCTCGGCGGCGTGCACGGGCAAGTCCGCCAGAGCCTCCGGCGAGTACCAGGCGGCGTGCGGCGTGAGGAGCACCTGGTCCAGCGCCCGCAGCGGGGACGCCGCGGAGAGCGGTTCCTCCGCGAAGACGTCGAGGGCGGCACCGGAGAGCCGCCCCTCGCGGAGGGCCGCGGCCAGCGCGTCCTCGTCGATGAGCGGTCCACGGCAGGTGTTCACGACCACGGCGCCGCGTTTCATCGTCGCGAGCGCCTCGGCGTCGAGGAGGTGGCGGGTCTCGTCCGTCAGCGGCACGTGCAGCGTGAGGATGTCGGCGCGGGCGATCGCCGACGGGATGTCGACGGGCTCGCAGCCCGCGTCGCGCACGGCGTCGTCGGAGGCATACGGGTCGGCGACCAGCACACGGAATCCGAGCGCCCGACACCCGCGGGCGACGATCGAGCCGATGCGCCCGAAGCCGAGGACCGACACGGTCGTGGTGGACGGGCGCACGGCGAGTGGCCGGGCGTCGACGGCCTTCCAGACGCCGTCACGCACGGCACGGTCGTAGGCCGAGAGGCCGCGGGCCTGCGTCATGATCATCGCGACGGTGTGCGCGGCGACCTCCTCGATGCAGTAGCTCGGCGTGTTCGCGACGGCGATGCCGCGGGCGGTGGCGGCCTCGACGTCGATCATGTCGTAGCCGATGCCGACACGGCTGATGATGCGGAGGTTCGGGAGCCGGTCCATGAGGTCGCCGTCGATGCGCGCCCACTGCACGACCAGCGCCTCGGCGTCGGCCCCTGCGGCCGCGATGTCATCCGGGCTTCCGGAGGCGGCCCGCTCCGCGCGGAGGCCGGCGGCGCGGAGGGTGTCTTCGATGACGGTTCCGGGGAGGTCACAGTCGGTGACGAGGATGAACGGCGCGGTCATGGAAGCGATGCTATAGCATCTAGCGGTTTCGCCCTACCCGATGTGCTGAAGCCATGTCCTTGCTATAGCGTTTAGTCATGACTGTTCGCCGCGCACTCGTCACGGGCGCCAGTTCCGGCATCGGAACCGCCGCCGCCCTCGAACTCGCCCGCGAGGGCGTCGCCCTCTGGATCACCTACGCCGGACGCGAGGCCGAAGCCGCCCGCGTGGCAGACGAGTGCCGCGCCGCGGGCTCCCCCGCTGTGCAGGTGTCGCGCCTCGACCTCCGCGACCCCGACTCGATTGCCGCGCTGATCGCCGAGATCACCGCCGCGTGGGGCGACCTCCACGTGCTGGTCAACAACGGCGGCGTCTGCCCGTACACCCCCTACCCCGAGATCGACATCGAGGAGTGGGACTTCGTCCTGGAGACCAACGCCCGCGGCACGTTCCTCCTCACCCGCGCGGCGCTCCCCCTGCTCCGGGCCGCCGGGGGCGACCGCTCGGTCATCAACATCGCCTCGATCGCCGGACAGGTCGGCGCCCTGCAGACGGGCATCCACTACGCGGCGAGCAAGGGGGCGATCCTCGCTATCACCCGCAGCTTCGCCCGCCACCTCGCCGCCGAGGGCATCCGCGTCAACGCCGTCACCCCCGGACCGGTCGCCAGCGCGATCACGGATCAGCTCCAGGGCGAGGGCCGCGCGAAGCTCGAGTCCGGCATCCCCCTCGGCGCGTTCGGCCAGCCGGAGGACGTGGCCTGGATCATCGCATCGCTCGCCTCGGAGCGGGCCCGCTTCATCACCGGAGCCACCTACGACGTCAACGGAGGAGTTCGCATTGACTGACCGCGCCACCCAGGACCGTTCCGCCCTCGACACCGTGCAGGCGCAGCTCGACGCCTTCAACGCGCACGACCTCGACGCCTTCGTCGCGACCTACGCCGACGACGCCGTGGTCACCGGGGTCGCACCGGAACCCCTCGTCGGGTCCGCCGCGATCCGCGCGTTCTACGAGCCGCGGCTGCAGAACCCCGAACTCTCCTGCGTGATCGACACGAGCGTTCTCTTCGGCTCCCGCTGGGTGGTCGCGCAGGAGCGTGTCATCAACGCCGGCATCGCCACGGAGACCATCGCGACGTTCGACGTCGTCGGCGGCGTGATCTCGCGGGCGTCGATGCTCAAGGCCTGACCCGCTTCGAGCTGCCCGACAGGCGGCAGCTCGGTCGGGATGGGACCGATCGGGCGAGTCGAGAAGTGGTCAGTGGCGCTCCGGGAGGACCGGAGACGACCAGCCGGGATCGCGGCCGAGCTGAGCGGCACGGGACACGGAGTCCGCGCCGTAGCGGTCGCGCAGCGTGTCGAGCACGGAGTCGAGGCGGGACTCGTCCCCCCAATCGATCGGCAGCTCGGGCGGGACGCTGTCCGCGGCGTCGAGCTGTGACAGCGAAAGCCCGAGCAGGGTGATGCCGCGACCGGTGATCTCCGGTTGCGCGGCGGCGAGGAGCGTGCGGGCGACCGCGAGCAGCACGGCGGTGCGGTCTGTCGGCGCCCGCAGCGACCGGGACCGCGTGGCCTTCGCGTAGTCGCCGAAGCGCAGCCGCAGCACGACCGTCCGGCACACGCGGTCGCCGTCCCGGAGGCGTCGCGCGAGCCGGTCGACGATCTGGGTGAGGATGACGTCCAGGTCGTCCGCCGACCGGGGACGGGTGCCGAGCGCCCGCTGCGACCCGATCGACCCGCGGCGCCGCGTCGCGTCCACGGGGCGCGGATCCCGCAGTCGGGCGAGCGCATGGACGTGCGCCCCCGTCGCCTTCCCCAGCATCCGTTCCGCGGTCGCGGCCTCGAGCTCCGCGAGCTCTCCGACCGTTCGGATGCCGTACCGGTGCAGCTTCTCCGCCGTCACGGCACCCACGCCCCACAGCCGCTCGACCGGAAGCGGCAGCAGGAACTCCTCCTCGCGGTCCGGTTCCACGACGAGAAGACCGTCGGGCTTGCTCACCGCGCTCGCGACCTTGGCGAGGAACTTCGTGCGGGCGACGCCGACCGAGATCGCCAGGCCCGCCTCGGCGCGCACGCGCTCGCGCAGCCGCACGGCGATCTGCTCGGGACTGCCGGCGATCCGCCGCAGACCGCCGACCTCGAGGAACGCCTCATCGATGGAGAGCCCCTCCACGAGCGGGGTGGTGTCACGGAAGATGCGGAACACGTCCTTGCTCGCGGCGGAGTAGGCCTCCATGCGCGGCGGGACGACGATCGCGTCGGGGCAGAGCTCGCGCGCCTGCCGTCCGCCCATCGCCGTGCGGACACCGCGCGCTTTCGCCTCGTAGCTCGCGGCCAGCACGACCCCGCCGCCGACGATGACAGGGCGGCCGCGCAGTTCCGGTGCGTCGCGCTGCTCGACCGAGGCGTAGAACGCGTCGAGGTCGGCATGCAGCACCGTCGCTTCCCCGCGCATCCCGTTCTCCCGTCGACGAGCGCATCGTCACACGGACCGGGGACATCGGCACCCGTCGCGGGCGGTCAGGGAGCAGGCGGCGCGTCGAAGCGTGCGCGCAGCGCGGGGTCGAGGGTGATGTCCCCGAAAGACGCCGTCCAGGCCCCGTCGACCGCGATGGACTGCCCGGAGAGGTACGGAGCCTCATCGGAGAGCAGGAACGCGGTGACCGCGGCCACTTCCTCCGATCGGGCGATGCGCGCCATCGGCGGGCCCTCCGCGAGCGCCCGCTCCTCGGCCGCAGGGTCGGCCGCCCGTGCGATCTGCGCCTCCAGATGCGGGGTGCGCACACCACCCGGCGCGACCGTGTTCGCCCGTATGCCCAATCCGCCATATGTCACCGCGACGCTGCGGCTGAGGGCGTCGATGCCGCCCTTCGTGAACTCGTAGGCCGCATGGTCCACGAAGCTCGACCGCCCGTGGATCGAGCCGATGTTCACGATCGCCCCCGCGACGCCCTGATCGACGAACGCGGACACGGCCGTCGCGCAGCCCCAGAGGTAGCCGAAACCGTTGATGTCGACGATCTCACGCACGACCGTCTCATCGAGCTCATGCAACGGTGTGCGCTTCGTGATGCCCGCGTTGTTGACCCAGCCGGCCAGGGGAGCCCTGGCACGCGCGGCGGCGGCGGCGCGTTCGTGGGCGTCCCGGTCGGCGGCGTCCCCGAGCACGACCTCGGCCACGATGCCCTCCTCCACGGTCCCGGAGCCGGGTGAGCGCTCGAGCCCCACCACGGTCCAGCCGTCAGCTGTGAGCCGCTCGGCCACGGCCCGCCCGATGCCCTTGCCGCTGCCGGTCACCACGACGCTGCGCGGGGAAGGTGTCATGTCAGTCCCTCTCGAATCGGAAGACGGCGGGGTCGAGGCCGAAGCCGAGTCCCGGGGCCGCGGAAGGCGTCACGGTCCCGGCGAATCCCGGGCCGCCCGTCACGAAGGACGGCGCGGGATCGTAGGGGTTCACACCGCGCGCGAACGTCTCCACCTGGATGCCGAGGTGGGCCGTGACCTCGGGATACACGTGCCCGGAGACCGGGACACCGCGCTCCGCCGCCCACGCGATGAGCTCGCGCGCCGGGGTGATGCCGCCGATCGCGACGACGTCGAGGCGAAGGGCGTCGACCTCGCCCACCTCCACCAGGGCTCGCAGCACGGCGGGGTCGGTCACCTCGTCGCCCACCGCCACGGGCAGCCCGGTCTCGCGCCGGATGCGGGCGACACCGGCCGCGTCCTCGGGGAGCAAGGGGTCCTCGAGCCAGGCCAGACGCGGCTCGCCCCACTGCTCGATCTCCGCCACGGCGGACTCCGCGTCGGCCCACCCGAAGCCCACGTCCACGACGAGCCCGGTCGACGACGGCAGCTCGGCGCCGAGGATCGCGAGCAGTTCTCGCATGTATGCCGGATCGGGCATGCGGGAGATCTTCACCTGCGCCCACCCGTCCGTCTGCGCGAGCACCTCATCGGCGACCTCCCGCGGCGTGCGCTGCAGAGACGGATACGCGGCGACGAGCATTCCCTCGCGCGGGGCGTCACCCGTGCCGAGCAGGGTCCACAGCGGCACACCGGCTCGTCGAGCCGCGATATCCCAGAGGGCGATGTCGACGAGGCCGATCGCCCGCCGCACGAGCCCGACCCGTCCGACGATCGCACTGCCGCGCAGCATCCGCTCCCACGCGGCGGCGGGGTCGTCCGCATCGACCCCCACCGCGTGCGGCGCCACCAGGCGTTCGACGATCTCTGCCATCGGAGCCTCGCGCGACAGGCAGTAGGCGATCCCGGTGGTCCCGTCGTCCGCCGCCACCTGCACCGCGGAGTACTCCCGCCGCGTGACCGTCATCGCCCCGAGCTGCAGTGGGGCGGGAAGGGGCAGGATCGCCGTGGCCGTGTCGACCCGGGAGACGGCGGTCATTCGGGCTTCTTCGCGAGGGGCACGCCGTAGTCCACCATGAACCCGCCGTCGACGTACAGCGTCTGCCCGTTCATGTAGCGCGACTGGTCCGAGACGAGGAAGCTCACGGCGGCGGCGATCTCGCTGGCGTCTGCCAGGCGCTTCGCGGGGATGCGGGACAGGATCGTGTCGAGGCTCAGCGTCCCCTGCTCCACACCCTGACGGAAGACGCCGGTGTCGACATAGCCCGGGGCCACGGCGTTGACTCGGACACCGCGCGCCGCCCACTCCGCTCCCGCCGTGGAGGTGAGTCCGATGACGGCGGCCTTGGTCGTGGCATACGGCGCCCGCCCCGCGGAGCCTCGGGAGGAGATGGAGGAGATGTTGACGATGCGGCCATCGCCCCGGTCGAGCATGCGCTTCCCGGCGGCCTGGAGCGCCGAGAACACCCCGTGCAGGTTCACGTCGACGACCGCGGACCACTCGTCCCACGTGAGGTCTTCAATCCCGCGATGACGCTGGATGCCGGCGTTGTTCACGAGCACCTCGATGGGCCCGAGCTCCGCCTCGATGTCGCCGAAGACCCGGTCGACGGCGGCGTGATCGGTGACGTCGAGCTCCCGCCACAGGATGCCCGCGGGGTTCTCGCCCGCGGTGAGGCCGGGGACGCGGTCGGTCGCGACGACGAGGTAGCCGTCCGCGGCGAGTCGCTGTCCGATCTCCCAGCCGATGCCGGCCGAGCCTCCGGTGACGATGGCGACGGGGCGCGCGGTCATGTCTCTCCTCTACCTCGGGGATTTGCTATAGCAATAGTAGGGGAGACTTCGCGTCAGCGGGTCTCGGCAGGCCCCGAGGGCACGATCCGGTACAGGATCTCCGGACGACCTCGCCGGCCGTAGCGGTGGGCGACGTCGAGCACGCCGGCATCGAGGAGGTAGCCGAGGTACCGGTGCGTCGTCCCCGGCGACAGGGCGCAGGCGGTGGCGATCTGTCGGGCGGAGCGTGCGTCCACGGGGTCGAGGGCGGCGACGACGCGCGCGAGCGTCGGTTCGGCGAGTCCCTTCGGTAGACGAGCCGCTCCCGCGTGCGCCGGGCGGTCCGGCGGTGAGGTGCGAGCGGGGCGCACGCCCGCCTCGATCCCCCCGGTGGCGAGGAGCCTGTCGATCTCGCTCTGCCCCAGGGGGCTCTCCCGACCGGGATCCGCCCCCGCATGGCGGTTCGCACGGTATCGCTCCAGCCGTTCCTGCAAGGCCTCCTGGGTGAACGGCTTCAACAGGTAGCCGACGACATGGGCGGACATCGCCTGGCGCACGGTCGTCCGATCCGGCGAGGAGCTGATGACCAGGACGTCGGGACTGGATTGCCCGAGCGTCCGGAGCCGGTGCAGAACCTCGACACCACTGATGTCCGGGAGGCGCATGTCCAGCAGGATCAGGTCGAAGCCGCGAGTCGCCAGCGCCGATGCCTCCTCGCCCGTGGCCGCGGTGCCCGCGACGACGAACCCGGGTGTCTCCGCCACGAATGCCCCGTGCAGCGCGCGGGCCCCGCGGTCGTCGTCGACGATGAGGACGCGGATCGGCGCGGTCATCGTGTACCCGACATCTCGAACGAGAACCGCGCGCCGCCCAGCGGCGAGGAACCGACCTCGATCATCCCGTTGCGGGAGTGGAGGATCCGCCGCACCAGCGCAAGACCGACTCCCGACCGGCGCGGGCCGGCTTTGGAGGAGTACCCGGGCAGGAAGATCCGTGGGGCCAGTCGCGGATCGACGCCCGGCCCGTCGTCCTCCACCGCCCCCTGAAGGCGACCCCCATGCTCTCGCAGCGTGCAGCGCACGCGGGTGGCTCCCGCCTCGCCCGCATTGCGACAGAGGTTCGCCAGCACCGAGACCAGCTCGTCGTCGAAGCCCGTCCTGGTGTCCAGGTCGAACTCGACCTGGGCTCCGAGGTCGAGCAGGTCAGCGCGGATCGCGTGCACGGCCGCATCGCGGACGGCGTCACCGCTCCCTGCCGCCGTGCCCTCGGCGGGACTCGGGGCAGTGACCGGGACGACGTCCTCGATGTAGGAAAGCGCTTCGGGGGTGTCACCTCGCGACACCAGTCCGTGGATCACGTGGAGCCGGGTGGTGAACTCGTGTGACTGCTCCTTCAGGGCCGCGGTCGTGCGGCTCATCTGCGCATGCTCCACCGCGAGGCCGTCGAGTCGCCGGAAGCGCCGTTCGACCGCGGCGGTGAGGATGGAGCTGGCCATCGTGCCGACGATCAGCGCACCGATCCCCCACGGCAGCAGGTCAGCGAGCGCTTCGTCGCGCCTCGCGGCGATATCCGCTTCCCGGACCCCGACCGCCACCATCCCGACCACCGCACCCGTGTCGTTCCGGACGGGGATCTTGGCCCGCAGGGCAGGGCCGGAGGGGCCGGTCTCGGTTCCGAGGAACGGTGTGCCCTCCAGGACGGACCGATTCGTCGTCGCGACCTGCACACCGCGCTGAGACGCGAGCGGGTGCGTGATCCGCACACCCTCGTCGTCCGTGATGACCACGTAGTACACCCCGGCGGCGCGAGCGATCAGCTCGGCGACGGGTTGCAGCCTCGCCGTCGCTGGCGCCAGGTCGGCGGCGTCCGCGAGATCCTCGGGCGTGCCGGCGGACGATGCCGCCTCCACGGTGGCCCGCACGTCCGGGAGCTCGGCGAGGCTCGACGCCACCTCCTGCACCCGGTCGACGGTGGACTCCCGAATGCTGCTGGCCTGCGCCGAGAGCGCCACCGCGACCGTGATCGACAGGGACGACAGGGTGATCAGCGACGGCAGCACGAGCAGCGTGAGCCGGATGACGCGCTGGCTCGGGGACGGGGCCATGGTCGGTCGCCTCCTCGCGATCGGATCCGGACGGGCGGCGGTGCGCCGCGTGTGCGTTTATGAGAACAATTCGGGTCGACATCGGGGGCCCGTGCCCGTGATGACACCCTAGGTCAGTCCCGCGGCGACGACGATGTCCGCGCGAATGGAGCAGCAATGAAGCATCTCACCAGATCGTCCGGTCCCCGCAACCCCGGCGGCACGAGGCACGTCGTGGGCCGTGTCATCGGCGGCGCGGTCACCGTCGCCGTCGTCGCCGTCGCGGCCGTCGGTTCGATCACGTCGGCGGCGACCGGCCAGGAGATCAACGCCTCGATGACGATCATCGCTCCCGCCGCCGCCGGTGGGGGCTGGGACGGCGTGGCACGCGAGCTGCAACAGGCACAGAAGGCCAACGGCCTGGTCAACAACGTGCAGGTCGTCAACATGCCCGGTGCCGGCGGCACGATCGCCCTGGGCAACGTCTCCGTCCTCAGCGGTCAACCGAACAACCTCCTCGTGGGGGGCACCGGCCTGCTGGCGGCGACGATCCAGTTCGACTCGGCCGCCACCCTGGACGACGTCACTCCCCTCGCCGTGATCGTCGAGGAGTACGACGTGATCGTCGTGGCCGCCGATTCGCCGTACGAGACGCTCGACGACCTCGTGGAGGCGTGGGCGGAGGACCCGAAGTCCGTCCCGTGGACGGGAGGAGGGTCGTTCGATCAGCTGGTGGTGACGGACCTCGCGCTCGCGGCCGGCATCGATCCGGTCGACACGACCTACATCTCGTCCGACGGGGGCGGCGAAGCCATCCAGGCCCTGCTCAACGGCACCGCCGACGCGGCCGCCGGCGGCTATCCCGACAACATCGATCAGATCGAGGCCGGACGCCTCCGGGCGCTCGCCCTCGTCGCGAAAGAACCCATCGACGGGATCGACATCCCCACCGCGGCCGAGCAGGGCTACGACATCTCCCTCTCCAACTGGAGGATGCTGGCCGCACCGTCGGGCCTGGACGACGGCGACGTCGAAGCACTGACCGACCTGGTGGTCGACAGCGTGGCGACCCCGGAGTGGCAGGACGCCATCGACCGCTACCACTGGACGGAGCGCGTCATCACCGGGGACGAGCTCCAGGTCTTCCTCGATGACGAGGAGAACCGCATCCGCGCCCTGTACGAGGAGATGGGACTATGACCTTCCCCGCCAATCCCACGTCCGCCTCAGCCGTGGTCGGAGACCGTCTCCGACTGGTGTCGGGGCCCGGCGTCGCCGCCGTGCTCAAAGGTCTCACCATGCCTGCCCTTCTCGTGGCTTTCGCGACCTACCTCCTCGTCGGCATCCTCACCATGCGGGTGCCGGAAGGGACGACGTTCCCCGGCCCGCAGTTCTTCCCGGCGATCATCGCCACCGGCCTGTACACCTTCGCGGCGCTCCTCGTCATCGGGACCGTGCGCGAACTCCGGGCCGCGCCCGCTACGGCAACCGCTCGCGCCGAGGGGGCCGGCGAGATCGACGCCCCGCCCGCCGAGCGCGCTGTGCGCATCGACGCGCGATCGATGGCATGGGTGGTCATCTCCTTCGCCGTGTTCGCGCTCGCCCTGAACGTCCTGGGCTGGCTGATCGCCGCCAGCCTCTTGTTCTGGTGCGTCGCCCGGGGCTTCGGCGCGCGCAAGCCGCTGCAGGCGCTCGCCGTCGGGCTCACCGTGAGCGCGACGGCCTACATCGGATTCGACATGCTGCTCGGGCTTCCGCTCCCGTCCGGCATCCTCGGGGGGTTCTGACATGGATGTTCTCCAGCTGCTCGGCGAAGGCTTCCTCGGGGCCCTGACCCCGGCGAACCTGCTGTGGGTGATCGTCGGGTGCGTCCTCGGCACGGCCGTCGGCGTACTGCCCGGCCTCGGCTCCTCCATGGCCGTCGCTCTCCTCCTGCCCGTCACGTTCTCCCTCGACCCCACGGCCGCGTTCATCATGTTCGCCGGGATCTACTTCGGCGGCCTCTTCGGCGATTCCACGATGGGAATCCTCATGAACACGCCGGGTCAGGCTTCGGCCATCGCCTCGACCTTCGAGGGACACCGGATGGCCAAGAACGGTCGAGCGGCCCAAGCCCTCGCCACCGCTGCGATCGGCGCCTTCATCGGCGGTTTCATCGCCTCCATCGTCGTCGTCTTCCTCGCCCCCGCGCTGGCCGACTTCTCGAGCCGCTTCGGCCCGGCCGAGTTCTTCGCTCTGGCCGTCTTCGCGTTCGCCGCCACCTCCACCGTCGTCTCCGACAGCGTTGTCAAGGGCCTCACCGCCCTGTTCCTCGGTCTGGGCATCGCGGTGATCGGCATCGACGGGGTGTCCGGCGCGCCGCGGTTCACGATGGACTCGCCGCAGCTCTTCGACGGCGTGTCCCTCGTGACCGTCACCGTGGGCCTCCTGGCTCTCGGTGAGGTGATCTACGTCGCCTGCCTCCAACGGCACTCCTCGGATTCGAAGCTCATCGCCCCCTCCGGCCGGCCCTGGCTGCGCCGCGCCGAACTCAAGGAAGCCACCCCCGCGTGGCTGCGCGGCACGGCGATCGGGCTTCCGTTCGGGGTCATCCCCGCCGGAGGTTCCGAGATCCCCACGTTCCTCGCGTACGGCCTGGAGAAGCGGCTCGATGCCCGGCGGAAGGTTCCTCAGTTCGGCCGCGGGGCGATCCGTGGTCTCGCGGCTCCGGAAGCCGCCGGCAACTCCACGACGGGCATGGCCATGGGGGCGCTGCTGGCCCTCGGCCTGCCTATCTCCGCCACGGCGGCCATCATGCTCGCCGCGTTCCGCCAGTACGGTCTCCAGCCGGGTCCGCTGCTGTTCGACCGTGCTCCCGACCTGGTCTGGTCGCTTCTCGCGAGCTTCTTCATCGCCATGGTGGTCCTGCTCATCCTGAATCTGCCGTTCGCGATGCTCTGGGCGAAGCTGCTCCTCATCCCGCGGGCGTACCTGTACGCAGGCATCACCGTGTTCTGCGGCCTGGGCATCTACGCCACATCCGGGTCGGCGTTCGACCTGCTCCTCCTGCTCGGCGTGGGGCTGCTCGGCTTCCTCATGCGCGCGCTCGACTTCCCCCTCGCGCCGCTGATCATCGGGATGGTGCTCGGCCCGCTCGCCGAGACGAGTCTCCGGGATGCCGCGATGAGCGCGAACGGCGACTTCTCCGTCCTCGTCCAGGGCCCGATCAGCATCACCCTCTACGCGCTGCTGGGTGTCGTGCTCGTCCTCTCCGTGCGCAACCGCATCGTCACCCGTGCGCGCGCACGGACAGCGGTGCCCGACCCCGACCCCCGCGAGGTCGAGATCGCAGGCCGCTAGCTCGGCCCGTTGGGATCGCGCGCCCGGGCGCTCCAGATCAGAGGAGGCCCGCCACGAGGGACACGGCGTGGGACTCCAGGAGTTCGAGCGCCCCGGGAGCCAGCGGAGTCTGCCAGGACTGATAGGCACCGCGGTCGTAGGCCTCGCGCGTCGGGAGGTACACGAAGCCGGGGCCGTTCGTGAGGTTCATCACCACGATCGGCGTCTCCGGGAACCGCTCCCGCAGCGTCGTCTGCAGCCGCGAGTACGCCTCGCCGGGATGCCCCACGATCACCGCGTCGCCGAGGCGCCACGCCCACACCGGGTGCGGCACGGTCGGGCCGTCGATGTAGCCGTCGCGGAGGTTCCGTGCCCGGCCGAGGCGCTCCTCCCGTGATCGGGGGTCGATGTCCTTCCACTCCTCGGCGAGCTCGTCCAGGTTGGGCAGGTCGCGCAGCGGCAGTTCGACCGCCGAGACGACCCCGGCCGCGCCGTCGCCGCCGTCCGCGGAGGTCCCGGTCCAGATCGCGAGCGGAGCCCCCGACTCGACCACCCCGTCCAGCGTCAGCTCCTGACCGGGCACCGGGAGGGCGTCGAGCGCGGCGAGCACCGCGTGCCCGAGCGACCGTCCGTGCCGGTCGGCCACCGCGACGTCACCCGTGTACTGCTCCCGCGGGGCGAGCTCTCCCGAGGCCCCCTGCACGAACAGGCACGGAGCGCCCGTCGCCGCCTCCACGGTCTCCCGCATCGCCCCGACATAGTCCGGCGACACCTCACGGTGCTGCCAGGCCAGAGTCGTCGGGTGGCAGGCGTAGTTCACCAGTGTCGCCCGCACCGCCCCGTCGATGCTGATCCGGCCGATGGTCACCGTGTCGTCGGCGATGCCCTGGGGGTTGTAGCCGACGAGCGCGCGGCCGTCGAGGTCGAGTTCCCGCTCCGCCGCGAGGATACAGGTGCCCGTGGTCCACTCGATCAGCCCCGGGCGCGCGGCCTCCAGCGCCTCGCGCCCGGCCGCGATACCCGCGGCCGAAAGCGCCTCCAGGTACCCGGGGATGAGCTCTCCGCCTGGCAGATGCGCGTCCGCCGCGCACAGCACCGCCCCCGCGTGCGTGTGCGAGAGCGAGAGCATCAGCTGATCGGGCTCGAGGCGAAGACCGTCGAGGATCGCCCCGCGCACCCCCTGCTCATCCGCGACCCGGCGCCACCACGTGCCGTCCACCGCGAGCAGCACCCGCGGGCGCTCGTCCGCAGCGACCACGGCGAGCGCGGTCAGCTCGAACGGGCGGTGCGCTCCCTCGGACCTCTCCCAGTCGGCGGGCCCCCAGTTCTTGGCGCGGATGCCGACGGGGGGCGTGATGTCGCGTCGGGCGACCCCGATGCGCGCCCGCGTGCGGGGGATGCGGATGCGGTCTCCGAGGTGCGTCGCCGCTGCGGTGTCGTTCACGCGTGGTCCTCCCTGATGTCCATGATGCCGTCGGTCAGGCGCTCGTCAGCACGTCCGCGATGACGACGCGCGGTCCGGCCTCGGGCACAGCCGTCTCGACGCCGCGCTCGACCGTGTCGCTGTAGAGCAGCGTCGACGGCTCGGCGAATCCGTCCGCCAGACGCAGCCGTCCGCCGACGAACTGGCTGCCGGTGACGCGGGCGTGGTTCACCCCCGCCCCGATGTCGAGGTGCGCCGCGCCCTTCGGCGCCGTCGAGGTCACCCGCCAGGTCACGACGCCGGCACCGGCGGCTCTGCTCACCAGGGCGCCGTCCGCGCGCTCCGTGGAGAGTTCGACCCCCTCCAGGGCGATGAGCTGGTCGCGGACCGCGGTCGCGCTCAGGCGCACGTCGCGCACCGAGCCGCCGCGGATGGTGACGCGGGAGGCACCGAGCTCGACGGGGGCACCCGCCACCGGGCCGCTGAGGCGGCAGTCCACGAACTCGACCGGCCCCGCCCCGCGGGCCTTGACCCCGTCCATTCCGGTGATCGTGCAGTCCACGAAGCGGACGGGAGCCGTGACCGGGGTCTGGACGAGCACCTGGTCCTTCGGCAGCGCGAAGGTGGAGTCCGAGATCACGGTCGGCCGCGACGAGCGCTGCGACCGCTGTCCGATCGCCAGCAGCCCCGCGGTGCACCCGCGCACCTGGGCCCCGTCGGCGTTGATGGTCATGGTCGCCTGCGGATCGAACGTGGAGCGGCCGATGACCCGCACGTTCTCCAGCGTCAGATCGCTGATCTTGGTGCCGGCGACGAACCAGGAGCAGACGTGGTCGCGCACCGTGATGCGCTTGGCCGCGGTGCCCCACTGCGTGCCGGAGTTGGCGATGTCCATGAGCCCGGAGTTGCCGATGAAGGTGAGGTCGTGCTCGTACTGGCCGTGCGTGGTGAACGGGTTGCCGCCCTGGTCGTCGCCGTCGCCGTGGCAGTTCTCGACGAGACAGTACGCGCTGGCGGTGAGGTCGTTGAGGTGCCGGGCGTTTGACGACGTGCAGTCGCTCACCCGGCCGTAGAGGCTGTAGATCTGCTGCGTGAGGTAGCCGGCGCCGCCGTAGAACACGGTCGGCGGGTTCTCCACCGAGCAGCGTTCCGTCGTGAAGTGGGTGTTCCAGCGCCGCATGATGACCGGCCACCAGGTGCGGCTCGCGTGCACGTCGGCGACGTCGCAGTGGATCGCGTACTCGAACGCGATCGGGTGCGAGCCGGTGAGCTCCCGCGAGTCGGGGAAGGAGCCGTCGGTCGGGCCGTCGAACGGTCCGGCGCCGAGGAACCGCATGTTCGCGATGCGGACGCCGGCGACGGGGTCCATCTGCCGCCAGATGAGCTTCCGTCCCTTGTCGAGCGGCCAGCCGTTGAGGTAGTCGATGCGGATGTGGGTGCCGTCGATCTGCTGCGTCACCTGGACGAAGCGCTGGAGCTCCCGCTCATCCGCCCCTCCTCCGGCGACGGGGTCGCACTGCACCGCCCACCAGGAGTCGACGGGGAACCGGGACGCGTCCGGCACCGCGACCGCGTCGGTCAGCTCCGGCCAGGGCTCGGCCAGCGCGTGCTCGACCGTGACGTCCTTCGACGTCCCGGTGAAGAACATCACCGCGCCGAACGGGTTGTCGTGGGTGTTCTTCTCGATGCCGTCCGTCGTGAGGACGTGTCCACCGAAATCGATCTCCAGGTGAGAGCGCGTGAAGCGGTGACGGCGCTGGAACAGGAGATCCGTGCTCGCCTCGATCCGGCGGATGCGGGGGTCGTTCACCATCGCGGCGAGCGCGTCGTCGGCCGGCGTCTCCGGTCCCGCGATGCCGAAGACCCGGAAGTCGACGGTGCCGTCGTGCTGCAGGATCCAGCGGGTGTCGCGCTTCCCCGCGATCACGGTGCCGCCGTTGACCGTGGTCTTCGCGTTCTCGCTGCCCACGTACACGAGCAGCCCGGCGTCGCCGGCCTTCCGGTATCCGGCGACGATCGCCACCTCGCCGTCGCGCGCCCGCAGGCGGGCGAGGTCGGCGACGGTCTCCGCTCTCGTGACGTCCTTGGCGCCGGCGGCCACCGGAGCGGCCTGGGCCGGTGCCGCGCTCGCGAGGGCACCCGCCGTGCCGAGCGCGACCGCGCCGAGCCCCGCCATGAGTGCGCGGCGGCCCGTGGACCGCACCCGCTCCCCGGCATCGACCGACGCGGACGCGTCCGTGCGCTCGGTCATCGATGTCTCGATCATGATGTCCCCCTCCACTATCGCCGCGCCGTCGTCGTCGCCACCGCGTCGCGCAGCACGGCCGGGACGGTGAAGTCGGCTCGTCGGCTGAGCACGAACGCGATCGTCGCCCCGAGCAGCGTGAGCCCCGAGATGAGGAGCAGACCCCACACCGCCGACCCCGTGGTCTCGCTGATCCAGCCGATCGCATAGGGCCCCGCGAAGCCCGCGAGGTTACCGACCGAATTGATGAAGGCGAGGCCGGCCGCTGCGGCGGTCCCCGTGAGCACCATCGGGGGCAGGCTCCAGAACAGCGGGGTGGTCGAGAAGAGCGCCGACATCCCGACGCACAGCGCCGCGAGCGCGAGGACCGGCGTGCCCTGCGCCGCCACCGCCGCGATGAGCGACAGGGCGGTGATGCTGAGCGTGATGCCGATCTGCAGCGGGATGTTGCCCTGTCTCCTGGCCGCGCGCTCCCACGGCAGCATCACGAGCGCCGCGCACAGGTTCGGCAGCGCCACGAGCCATCCGGTGGTCGCGTTGGAGAAGTCACCCATGCTCTTCACGATCGTCGGCAGCCACATCCCCAGCCCGTAGGCACCGAAGACGACGCCGAAGAACAGCACGATCAGCGTCCAGAGGCGGCCGTTGCGGAAGACCTCGCCCAACCGCAGCCGTCCGTGCCGCTGCTCCGTCGCCTGGGTCTCGGCGGCGAGGGTGTCGGTGATCCAGCGCTGCTCGGCGGGGTTCAGCCAGCGCGCGTCCTGCGGTCGGTCGGGAAGCCAGAAGAAGACGACGAAGGCCAGGAGCACGGCGGGGATGCCCTGCAGCAGGAAGACGAGCTGCCAGCCGTCCAGGCCCCACAGGCCGTGCAGCTCCAGCATCCAGCCGGACAGGGGCGCAGCGACCGCGTTGGCGATGGGGTTCGAGAGCACGAAGACGGCGAGCACCTGCGTGCGGTACTGCCGGGGGAACCACAGCGTGAGATAGAGCAGCACTCCGGGGAAGAAGCCCGCCTCGGCGATACCGAGGATGAAGCGCGCGATCGCGAACTGCGTCGCGTCCTGCACGAAAGCGGTGAGCGCGGCGACGATGCCCCACGAGATCATGATGCGGGCGATCCACTTGCGGGCGCCGAACTTCTCCAGGAGCAGGTTGCTCGGCACCTCGAACAGCAGGTAACCGATGAAGAAGATGCCCGCAGCGAAGCCGAACGCGGCCTCGGTGATGTTGAGCGCGGCCGTCATCTCCAGCTTCGCGAAACCCGCGTTGTTCCGGTCGATGTAGGCGACGAGGTACAGCAGTCCGAGGAACGGACCGAGTCTCCAGATCGCCTTCCTCATGGCGGCGGCTCCCACCGCGTCCTCCGCGGTGCGCTCGTCGACCGATTTCTCATTTCCCGACATGGACAACTCCTTCGTCATCGATGGACCCCTCTTGCTATAGCATCTAGCAAACGCATCGCTGTGTCCAGCATCCGCGACCATGCCATAGCATCGAGCGGACGATCCCCTCCGCCCGACCGGGCGGTACGGCTCGAGAAAGGCCCCCGGATGCGCAGCGTGACCGATCAGAACATCGCGGAGCAGGTGACCGATGAGCTGCGCGCTGCGATCCACTCCGGGGAACTCGCCCCCGGCGAGCGCCTCGTGGAACGCAAGCTCGCCGACCGCCTCGGCGTCAGCCACATCCCCGTCCGCGAAGCCCTGACCCGGCTCGCCGAGGAGCGCCTCATCACCCGCGAGCCCCGCCGCGGCGCCCGCGTCGCCCAGCTCAGCGCCCAGGATCTGGAAGAGATCTCGAGCCTGCGGATCGTGCTCGAGCAGTTCATGGCGATCCGAGTGCAGGAACGCTGGAACGAGGAGTCGGCGGCCCGGTTGGACGCCATCATCCAGGCGATGGCGGCGGCGGCACCGGGCGACGTGGCCGAGGTCCTGCGCCAGGACCGCCTCTTCCACGAGACGCTCGCCGACCTCGCCGAGCACCGGTTCCTCGACGAGCTCAGCGCCCAGCTCCGCGGCCGGATCGCCGGGTTCATCCAGGCCGCCAACTCCGCCCTCGACCCCGCCGAGCAGGAGGAGCACGTGCGCAGCCACCAGCAGATCGTCGACGCCATCGCGACCGGCGATCCGGAGCAGGCGCGCGCGGTGATCGCCGAGCACGTGACCAGGGCCGTCCGCCGCATCACGCCGTCGGCCGAGTGACCGCCGCCGTGACCGCGCGCACCATCGTCCTCACCGGAGCGTCGGACGGGATCGGCGCCGCCGCCGCCCGCCAGCTCGCCGGCTCCCCGCACCGGCTGCTCCTCGTGGGCCGTTCGCCCGACAAGATGCGGGCCGTCGCGGAGGAGACCGGCGCGGAGTGGTTCACCGCCGACTTCGCGCGCCTCGACGACGTGCGTGCGCTCGCCGCACAGCTCACGGACGCCGTGGGCGCGGCGGGCATCGACGTGCTGGCCAACAACGCCGGCGGGATCTTCGGCGACCGCACCCCCACGGTCGACGGGCACGAGAAGACCATGCAGGTGAACCACCTCGCCCCGTTCCTGCTGACGAACCTCCTGCTCCCGCAGCTGCTCGCCGCCCGCGGCGCGGTCGTGAACACCTCCAGCGTCGCCCATCGCCTGTTCGGGCATCTCGACGTCGACGACCTCGACAACACCCGCCGGTACTCGCCGAACAAGGCCTATGGCGACGCCAAGCTCGCGAACGTCCTGATGGCGAAGAGCCTGCACGAGAAGTTCCACGCGCAGGGGCTCAGCGCCGTGGCCTTCCACCCCGGCACGGTGGCGACGAACTTCGCCGCGGAGTCGTCGAGCATCATGCGCCTCGTCTACCGCACCCCGCTGCGTCGTCTCGTGCTCATCGGCAGCGACCGCGGCGGCGAAACCCTGCGCTGGTTCCTCGACGGCACTCCCGGCGAGACCTGGATCTCCGGCGGCTACTACGACGAGCGGGTCCTCACCACCCGCGTGAACCCGCAGGCGAGCGACCCCGCTCTCGCCGAGGCCCTCTGGCGGCGCAGCGCCGAGCTCGTCGGCGTGTCCGGGGCCTGACTTCAGAGTTCCAGGCGATGAGGTCTCGACCTCACGAACAGCCTCCGGCCCGCCCGGGCACAACTCAGGAGATCCTTGGCGACACGCCGGAGGCGGGGGCGAGACGACGGCGAGTCGCGCCGAATCTCCGGAGTTGTGCCCGGCGGGATCAGCCGTGCACGCGTTCCCCCTGGCGGCCGAACAGGCTGAGCACCTCGGCGGGCTTCCCGTCCGCGCTCCCGAACCAGTGCGGCACGTGCGTATCGAACTCGGCGACCTCCCCGGCCGCCATGCGCAGGTCGCGCGTGCCGAGGATCAACCGCATGGTGCCGCTGAGCACGTAGAGCCATTCGCGGCCCTCGTGCGCCCGAGGCCGCGGAGTCACCTGGCTCCCCGGGATGAGGATCTTCCAGGCCTGGACCGGTCCGGCGTGCGGGGTCAGCGGCACGACGATCCGGCCGTGGCGGCGGCGCGGCTTCAACCGCACGCGCGGATCACCGACATCGGGCGCCCCGACGAGGTCGTCCAACGGCACCCGGTGGGCGCGGGCCAGGGGAAGCAGCAGCTCCAGGCTCGGTCGGCGTTGCCCCGTCTCCAACCGTGAGAGCGTGCTCGTTGAGATCCCCGTCGCGTCGGCCAGGTCGGTCAGCGTCATCCCCCGCTGCTTCCGCAGCCACCGCAACCGCGTACCCACGCCGTCGAGCGTCGCGTCGATCTCGTCACCGTGCACGTCCTCAGTCTGGCCGTGTTTCCCAGGAGCGGCAACGAAGTTTGCCGCTCCGGCACCTCCGGGACGACTCTCGTGGCATGAAGAGATTCGATGTGCTCATCGTCGGCGGCGGTGCCGCCGGCCTCAGCGCCGCCCTGGTCCTGCTCCGTGCTCGACGCACGGTCGCGATCGTCGATGCCGGGGAGCCCCGCAACGCCCCCGCGGCGCACCTGCACGGCTTCCTCTCCCGTGACGGCGCCGCACCCGCCGCGCTGCTCGCGAGCGGACGGGACGAGGTCGCGGGCTACGGAGGCACGATCATCGACGGACGCGTCGCGGAGCTGTCGCCGGGCTTCACGGCCACCCTCGACGACGGCCGCCGGCTGGAGGCCCGGCGCGTCCTGATCAGCACGGGGCTCCGCGACGAGATCCCCGACATCCCTCGTCTGCGCGAGCGCTGGGGGCGAGACGTGCTGCACTGCCCGTACTGCCACGGCTACGAGGTGCGTGATCGCGCCCTCGGGGTGATCGGGGGCACGGCGGCATCGGTCGCCCACACGCTCCTCATCGCCCAGTGGTCCGCCGATGTCGTCTACTTCCCCCACACCCGCCCCCTCACGGACGACGAGCAGGAGCGTCTCGACGCGCGCGGCATCCGCGTGCATCCGGGGGAGGTCTCCCGCCTCATCATCGACGCCGACGGCCTCCAGAGCGTGGAGCTGAGCGACGGCACCCGCGTCGAGCGCTCCGCCGTGTTCGTCCGCCCCGAGATGCGCCCCCACGACGCCCTCCTCCGCGCCCTCGGCTGCGAGACCGATGAAAACGGGTGGGTCCGGCACGATGCCGGCGGACGCACGAGCGTGCCAGGGGTGTCCGTCGCCGGGAACGTCGCCGATCCGCGTGCGCAGCTCATCACCGCGGCCGGACAGGGGCTCCGCCGCCGCGATCGCCCTCAACGCCGACCTCACCGACGACGACCTCGCCGCCCAGCTCGCGACCCACCGCGGCGCCTGACCCCCGAAAAGAAGGAACACAGCAATGTCCGCAGCACCCGCCCCGACGGCGACCCCCGTTCCCCCGCCCACGCAGCACCAGCTCGCGCTGATGATCTGGGTCGCCGTCTTCCCGACCCTCACCGTCTTGAATCTGCTCCTCGCCGCGCCGCTCTCCGGACTCCCGATCGTGATGCGCACGCTGGTGCTCGTCACCATCGCCGTCCCGCTCGTGATCTACCTCGAGATGCCGCTGCTGCACCGCATCCGTCGTCGGATCCACCGTCGTCTGACGTCTCGCCGGACCCCGTAGGGGGATGCCGCGGCGACGGCACCGGCACTCGCCGGGGCACAACTCAGGAGATTTTCGGCGACACGCCGGGTGCGGGGCCGGAGAGGCGGCGGGTCGCGCCGCCTCTCCGGAGTTGTGCCCGGCGGGATCAGCCGACGACGAGGTTGGCCGTGTCGACGACGCGGTCGCCCTCGGCGGGGAACGCCGTGCGGGTGACGCCGGCCTCCACGTTGCCGGTGTGCAGCAGCGTCGACCCGCTCCCGAACGCGTCGTCGCGGAGCTCCAGGGCACCGCCCTCGAACCGGTTGCCGACCGCGCGGTAATGGGTGCCGCCGCTCGTCACCGCGACGTGCGTGGTCGACCCCTCGGCCCGGAAGGTGCTGTCGGAGAGCGTCAGGTGCAGCTCGCCCGGACCCGACCGCGACACCGTCGTCCCGCCCTTCGCCGACACCTCGGAACCCGCGATCTCGACGACCTGACGGTCCTTCCCCGCCGCCGCGATGCGGGCGTTGCGGAGCGTGGAGCCCTCGACGCGCAGCTTCGCCGTCGCCGACGCGATGGGCGCCGCATCGTCTGCCGCGGTGAGGGTCGAGCCGCGGAAGGTGACCGCACCCGGGCCGTTGATCTTCATGCCGCCGACCCGGTCGAGCACGGTGTCGACGAACGTCACCGGGGTCTTCACCGTGGCGTTCGTGAGCTCACCGGGAGCGACGAACGTGAAGTGGGAGTCGGCGATCACCGTCGGTCGGGCGGAGTTGTCGGACGCCTGGGTGATGATGAGCGTGTCCGACGCGGTGCAGCCGCGCAGCTGGGCGCCGTCCGCGTTGATCCACAGCATCCCCGAGCCCGAGAGCGAGGGCTTGCCGATCACCTGCACGTCCTCGAGCGTCAGGTCGGTGATGCGCACACGCGCGACGAACCACGAGCACACGTGCTTGCGGACGGTGATGCGCTTGGCCGCCGACCCCCACGCGGCCCCGGAGTTCGCGAACGTCATGAGACCGGAGTTGCCCGTGTAGGTGAGGTCGTGCTCGTACTGGCCGTGCGTGACGAAGGGACCCTGGTCGTCGCCGTCGCCGTGGCAGTTCTCCACGAGGCAGTAGGCGCTCGCGGTGAAGTCGTTGAGGTGCCGGGCGTTGGCGGTGTGGCAGTTGGCGACGTACCCGTACAGGCAGTAGATCTGCTGCGTCAGGTAGCCGGCCCCGCCCCAGGTGACGGAGGTCGGGTTCTTCAGCGTGCAGCTCTCCGTGGTGAAGTACGTGTTCCACCGGCGCTGGATCAGCGGCCAGAACGTCGCCGTGCCGTCGATGTGGTCCACGTCGCAGCGCACCGCGTACTCGAAGGCCAGCGGGTGCGACCCCGTGTACTCGTCCGTCCCCTTGCCGAGGAACTTCAGGTTCGACACCGTCACGTCCTGCACCGGCTTCACGTGCCGCCACGTCATCGTGCGGTCTTTGCCGAGCGGCCAGCCGTTCTTGTAGTTCACGCGGATGTGCCGGCCGTCGACGATCTGGGTCACCTGCACCAGCCGCTGCAGCTCGCGCTCCCAGCGGCCCGACAGGGCGTTGACCTCGGCGGCGTACCACTCCCCGACCGCGAAGAACGACGAGTCGGCGACGGGGAAGATGTCGGCGAGGTCCGGCACGTCCTCACCGAGCTTCGCCTCCTGGACCGCGTCGGTCACCTCGCCGCGGAAGAACATGACGGCGGCGAAGGGATCGTCCTTGCCGGCGTTCTCGATGCCCTCCGTCGTCATGAGGTGGTGCCCGAAGTCGAAGGCGATGTTCGACCGGGAGAACTTGTGCCGGCGGACGAAGTTCAGGTCGGTGTGCGCCTCCACGCGCCGCACGCGGCCGTCTCCCACCATCGCGTCGAGCGCGTCGTCGGCGGGGACGGAGGCATCCATGATGCCGAACTTCCGGAAGTCGACCGTGCCGTCGTGCACGAGCACCCAGGCGCCGCCCTTGGGCCCGGCGAGCACCGTGCCGCCGTTCGCCGCAGGGGCGTCCTTCTTCACGAACCGGTAGAGCCCGTCGCCGCCGTCTCCGGGGACGGCGTAGCCGCTCGTGCGCACGAGGTCGCCGTCCTTTCCCTTGCGCGTCGCGAGGGCGGTGGCGACGCCGCCGTGCGCGACGTTCTTCGAGCCCGACGCCTCCTGCGGTACGGCGGGTCCTGCGGCCTGGACGGCGGCGGGGGCGCCGATCGCCGCGACCCCGCCCAGGGCGGCGGCGCCGAATCCGGCGAGCAGCATCCGTCGACTGCGCAGCGCCGCGGTCTCGGTGGTGGTGTCCAGCTGGGTCATGCTCATCCTCCTTTGCGGCGTCCTCGCCGCGGTCAGGCGTCCGGCCGTCTGCCGGATCGCGGTCACCGATCAGTCCCCGATCCCCCGCGCTCTCCGAGCGGATGCTCAGAAGTAGTCGCCCGCCGTGAAGTGGCGGATGCCGTCCACCCGGGCCTCGCGGCGCAGCGGGCGGATCATCCCGGTGCGGTCGTCCTGGCGCACGGCCGCCGGAGCGAACGCCCGGACGGCGGCCTCTTCCGCGGCGAGCGCGGGGATGGCCAGCTCACAGACACGGACGCCCGCTGCGGCCCAGTCTGCGGCCACCGCGTCGAGCACGGCTCCACGCACCGCGGCAGGATCCCCTGCCGTGGGACCGACCGCGCTATCGTGCAGCAGCCCGACACCGTCCCGCACCTCCGCCACGGCATAGCCGACCGTCGCACCGTCGTCGACCTGCCGATACAGCGTCGCGCCGCGCAGCCGCACCTCCGCCATCGTCCAGTCGCGGTCGCTGCGCACCGGTGCGAGCACGATGCCGCCCGCGCGGGAGTGCTCGTAGGCATCGCGCACGGTTCCGAGGACACCCAGCCCCACGGACTCCCGTGCGATCGCGTCGGATTCCGCGACCGCCTCGGGCGCCGTCCACGGCCCGGCCATCGTGCGCGGCATCGAGAAGGTCAGGAACCCGCTGGACCGGTACACCTCGGGGGTCCCGGTGAACAGCAGCGCCCAGTCGGCGTCGCGTCCCTCGTCCAGACTGGCGGCGACGAGCCGACGCGCGAGACCGCGACCGCGGGCTCGCTCGGCGACCGCCACGCTGCCGATCGCGTGCACCTGTGCCACGCCGCCAGCGGTCTCCCGCAGGCGCTTCGGCAGTCCGTAGATCGACCCGCACACGCCCTCGTCGTCTTCCGCGACGAGCGTGTGGCTCAGCCGCTCGGCGTCCACGAGCCACTGGTCCGGGGCGAGGGCTGGGGTGAACGCAGCCGCCCAGAGCGCCACGAGGGCGGACTGGTCCTCCGCGCGCGCCGACCGCACGACCACGGCGCTCATGCCATCGAGGAGAGCTGGGCGCGGTCGACGGCGTGCCGGAGGGGCTGCCCCGCGGCGAAGGCGTCGAGCTCGTCGGCGACGATCCGCCCCTGGCGCAGCCGCCCCTCCACGGTCCCGGCCGCGCGATGCGGGGTGAGCAGCACGCGCGGTGCCGAGCGGAAGGGGCTGTCCGCGGGCAGGGGCTCCTCGTCGAACACGTCGATCGCGGCGCTCAACCGGCCGCGCTGGAGCTCGGCGAGCAGGGCGGCCTCGTCGACGAGCCACGAGCGCGCCGTGTTCACCAGGCCCGCGCCGTCCGGCATCAAGGCGAGTTCGCGCGTCCCGATCAGGTGATGTGTCTCGGGCAGCGTCGGGGCGTGCACGGCGACGATCTGCGCGCGGCGGAGCGCATCGTCGAGCGGAAGGAGCTCCGCGCCGAGCGACGAGGCCTCGGCCGCGTCGATCGTGGGATCGACGAGCAGCGGCTCGGCGCCCAGGGCACGGAGCAGCTCGAGGTAGGCCCGGCCGGTCCGGGAGGCGCCGATGACCGCGACGGGCGCGCCGAGGATCTCGTGCTGCACCCCGACGGCGTCCGCGTCCCACCACCCGTCCCCGGCGCGCAGGGCGTCGTGCATCTCCGGTACCCGGTGCAGCAGGGCGAGCGTGAAGGTCAGCGACACCTCCGCCACGGACCGCGCCATCCCGGCTCCGGCCTGCGTCACCCGCACTCCGCGGTCGAACAGCGCGTCGGTCGCGAAGGGCTTGATCGTGGCACCGGTGTGCGCGATGAGCTCGAGCTTCGGGAGCGTGGCGAGCACCGCGTGGTCGAAGGGACCAACGCCCCAGCTCGTCACCACGACGCGCGCCTCGTCGAGCACTGCCTCCGCGAGCCGGTCCACGCGCACGAACGTCCCACCGAGCCGAGCCGCGACGGCCTCCAGGCGGGTCGCATCGCCGGGCGAGAAGAACTCGGCGAACAGCTCCGCGGAGCAGGCCGCGACCACGGTCGGAGCGCTCGTCCCGGCGGTCATCGCAGCCAGGCCTCGAGGTTCTCGGCGATGAACGCGTCGTCGTTGAGCTCGGGATACGCCCGCCGCACGCGGGCGATCTCCTCCGCCTGCCCCGGCGAGAGGCCCTCGGCGGGATCGAGGCACCAGATGCCTTCGAGGAGCCCTTGCTGGCGGAGCATCTCGTGCACCCCGGCGATGACCCCGTGGAAGTCGTTGCCCGGGTCGAACACGGCCTGGTTCACGTCGACCATGTCCGAGGCGCGGCGCCCCACCTCGCGGTAGGCGTCCGCGTCTCCCGCCAAGGCCCGGTGCACACGTTCGAGCAGCGCGACGGCCGCGTGCGTGCCGACCGCCCACTGGCCCAGCAGCCCCCCGACGAACCGCAGGGTGCGCCGCCCGGACGGGGAGTCCACGTGGAACTCGGAGAGCAGATCCGCGACGATCGCGTCGTCGTTGCCGGTATACAGCGCGATCTCGTCGGCACGCCCCGAGGCGGCCACGCCCCGCACCAGCTCCAGCGTGCGGTAGCGGTCGAACGGCGCGGCCTTCACGGCGACGACCGACGGGATCGCGGCGAACTCCCGCCAGAACTCGCGGTCGAGCACGGGACCGCCGATCGCGGTCTGCAGGTAGAAGCCGACCAGCGGCAGCACCTCGCCGACGGCGCGGGCGCGGTCGAGCAGGGCACGCTCGTCCGCACCCGCGACGCGGGGACTCACCAGCACGGCGTCGTAGCCGAGGGAGCGGGCGAGCTCCGCCTCGGCGACCGCCTGGGCCGTGTCGCCCGCCACTCCGGCGATGCGCACGAGGGTCGCATCGCCACGGGCGTCCATCTCCTCCGCGGCCAGGGCGAGCACCGGCTCGAAGAGCGCGTGCTCCGGGTCGCGGATCTCGAACTGCGTCGTGTGCACGCCGACGGCGAGGCCGCCGGCGCCGGCGTCGAGATAGTAGCGGGACAGGGCCCTCTGTCGCCGCTCGTCGAGCGTGCGCGCGGCGGTGAGGGCGAGCGGGTGCGCCGGGATCACGGCGCCGCGGGCCAGGGTCGCGGCGGCCTCAGGACGCAGCGACGGCACGGTCGCCGTCCGCCCAGCGGAGTCGGCCATCAGAACTTCCCGTCCCGCACGGCCCACTTGGTGGGCTTGGCGATCATCGGCAGCCCGTCGCGGATCCAGTCGGCCTGCATGCCGATCAGCTCCTCGGCGGAGACCGACGGGTAGCCGAACAGGGCCATGCAGCGCCGGGCGTCGCTGAGCAGCGCGGTCGGCTGCGGCTCGTCGACGATCTCGACATCGCGCTCGAACAGCGCGCCGAAGCGGCGGGCGATCGAGGAGACGCTGAGCAGCTCGGGACCGGTGAGGTTGATGACGAAGGGGTCGGTGGACGCGTGCACGAGGCTGCGCAGCACGACCTCGTTCGCGTAGCCCTGCCAGATCACGTTGACGTTGGCGGTGGCGACCGAGACGGGTTCCCCCGCGTGCACCGCGCTGCCGATGTCGGCGAGTACCCCGTAGCGGAGGTCGACGGCATAGTTCAAACGGATGATCGCGACCTTCGTGCCGCGCTCCTGAGCACCGAACTCGAACACGCGCTCCCGGCCGAGGCAGGACTGGGCGTACTCGCCGATCGGGGCAGGCGTGGTCTCCTCGGCGGCGCCCCCGGACGAGGCGGGGACGAACGGGTAGACGTTCCCGGTGGAGAGCACCGAGATCGCGCTGTCGCGGTAGCGCCGGGCGATGCGGTCGGGAAGAGCCGCGTTGACCTCCCAGGCCCAGGAGGCGTTGGTCGCCGCACCGAACTTCGCGCCCACCATGAACACCACGTTGGGGGCGTCGGGGAGGCCGGAGAGGTCGTCGTTCTCGATGAGGTCGAACGGCACGACGCGGACCCCCGCGGCCTCGAGGCGTTCACGGATGGCGGCGTCGCCGAAGCGGGAGACCGCGTACACCGTGTCGCCCGTGCGACCGGCGGCATCCAGGCCGCGTCGGGCGAGCATCGCCAGGGTCGGTCCCATCTTGCCGCCCGCGCCGAGGATCACGAGGTCTCCCGACCCCCGGGCGAGGTCGGCCACGAGCCCGTCGCTCGGGGTGGCCAGCGCCTCCTCGAGTTCGGCCTCGGAGGCGAATGCGTACTGCGTCATTGTCGTGCGGTTCCCTTCTTCTCAGCCCTTGATCCCGGTGCCGGTGACGCCCTCCTGCACGTACCGCTGAGCGATGAGGTACGCGAGGAAGATCGGCAGCAGCGCCACGACGGAGCCGGCGAGCATGGTGCTGAGCGGCACATCCTGCTGCTGCAGCGACGAGATGCCCACGCTGAGGGTGAACATCGAGTTGGACTTGGCGATGATGAGCGGCCACAGGAAGTCGTTCCAGTGCCACAGGAAGACGAAGATCCCGAGCGTCGCGAGGATCGGCTTGCACAGCGGGAGCACGATCCGCAGGAAGATGCGGAACTCGCCGGCGCCGTCGATGCGGGCGGCCTCGAACAGCTCGTCGGGAAGACCCTGGATGAACTGGCGCATGAGGAAGACGGCCTGCGCGTTCGCGAGCGTGGGCAGGATGAGGCCCCAGTAGGTGTCGATGCCGCCGAGGTTCGCCATGAGGATGAACGTCGGGATCAGCGTCACGTGGAACGGCACCATGACCATCGCGAGGAACGACCAGAACATGACCTCCTTGCCGCGGAAGCGCTTCTTGGCGAAGGCGTATCCGGCGAGTGCGGAGAGGAAGAGCACGGCCACGACCGACACGAGCGAGTAGACGAGCGTGTTGAACAGCCACACGAGGATGTTCTGTCCGCCGAGCACCTGCTCGTACGCCTCGAAGGAGATGTCGTTCCAGGGGAGCAGGGAGCCCGGGAGCTCGACGACCATGCCCGGCTTCAGGCTCAGCACGACCATCGCGTAGAAGGGGAAGAAGCTGAGGATGCCGGCGAGACTCAGCCAGATCCAGCGGACGGCGATGCCCCAGCCGGTCGGCTCGAGCGCGCGGAACGAGCGGCGCTTCCGCGCGGCGGGACGCGGGGCCGGCGGCGTCGTCTGCGTCGGCGGCTGCAGGAGGGCGGTCATTTCTGCTTTCCGATCACGAGGCGCTGGATGAGGGCGACCACGAGGGTCATGATGAACAGGGCCACGCCCACCGCGGCCGCGTAGCCGTAGTCGAAGTAGCGGAAGCCCTGGTCGTAGAGCATGTAGACGAGCGAGTAGCTGGCGTTCGCCGGTCCGCCCTGGGTCATCACGTAGATGACGTCGAAGACCTGGAAGGCGGCCGTCGTCTCGATCACCGCGAGGAAGAAGAAGGTCGGGCGCAGGTGCGGGAGGATGATCCACCGGAAGCGCTGCCAGGCGTTCGCGCCGTCGACCAGCGCCGCCTCCTCCAGCTCGCGCGGCACGTCCTGCAGGGCGGCGATGAGGATCATCATCCCGTAGCCGAACCGGGACCAGACGCCCACCACGACGATCGCCGGGATCACGAGCACGGTGCTGCCGAGCCAGGAGCCGCCGAGGCCGAGCGGGGTCATCAGCGCGGACCAGGGGCCGTTCGCGGAGAAGATCCAGACGAAAATCGAGCCGGCCAGCACGAGCGAGGTGATGACGGGGAGGAAGAAGATCGAGCGGAAGAACCGAGCGCCGCGGAAGGCGCGGCGCACGCCGAGGGCCATGATCGTCGACAGCACGAGCGCGATCGGCACCGCGAAGACCGTGTAGATGAGGGTGGTCCCCAGCGCCCGCCAGAACAGCGGGTCGGCGACCAGCCGCTGGAAGTGGTCCAGGCCGCGCCAGGCGATCTCGCCGGAGATGTCGTAGTCGAAGAAGCTCAGCGCCACACCCGCGATGCTCGGGCCGAAGCGGAAGGCGATGAACAGCAGGAAGGCGGGGAGCACGAACAGGAACGCGACGCGCGCTTCCCGTCGGGCGAGCACCCGGGTGACCCGTCCTGCGGGCTTCGGCGCCGTGGTGGCCGTCGTCATTGTCGATTCCTCACGTGGGGGGCGGAGAGAGGGGGCGTGCGGCGGGTACCCGCACGCCCCCTGGATGTCACTTCTGCAGCAGCGGGGCTGCGGCGGCCGCGGCGTCCTTCAGGGCGTCGGCCGGGGACTTCTGGCCGAGCAGGGCGGCCTGGATCTCCGGCGAGAGCACGCCCATGAGCGCGCGGGAGCTGGCGTCGAGCTCACCCACCGTGGTGTCGGGGACGTACTTCTCGACCTCGCCGAGCAGCGGGTCGTCGGCGTACAGGGGCTCGGTCGTGCTGAGCGCCGAGAAGAAGCCGGCGGCCTTGAGGTAGGGCTCGACGACGTCGGCGCCGGTCGCGAACTCCGCGAACGCGGCCGCGGCCTCGGGGGCCTTCGAACCCTTGAGCACGGACAGCGAGCCGACGGTGCCGTAGGCCACGGACTCCTCGTCGGTCAGGGGCGCGAGGACCTTGACGTTCTCCTCGCCCCAGAACGGTGCGACCTCGGTCACGGCGTTGTTCCAGGTGCAGGCGACCTTGCCCTGCGCGATGGCGGTCTGCTCCAGCGGGACATTGGTCGTGAGGGCCTCCGGGTCGAGCGCGCCCTCCTCGGCCAGGTCGGTCAGGAAGGTGAGGGCCTCTTCGCCGGCCTTGCTGTCGAAGCCGACCTCGCCGTCCTCGGTGTAGACCTCACCGCCGGCCTGCCACAGCAGCGGGTAGTAGGTGAGGTTGAGGGTGTTCTCGGCGGACGCCGGGTAGTTGAGGGCGTACATGCCCTTGTCGACGAAGGCCGGGGCCATCTCGGCGATGTCGTCCCACGTCTCCGGGTACTCGGTCACCCCGGCGGCCTCGAACGCCGCGGCGTTGCAGATGAGGGGCTGTGCGCTGGTGAGGATCGGGGCGCCGAGGATGTCGCCGCCGAGCGTGACGGACTCCTTGACGTTCGGGAGCAGGTCGCCCTGGCGCTCCTCGCTGAGCAGGTCGTTGAGGGGGGCGATCGACTTCTCGTACGCCGCGAGCTGATCAGGGATGAGGTAGACGACGTCCGGTCCCTTGCCGGCGGCGATCGCCGTCTGCAGGGCCTCGTCGCGGTTCGCCCACGGGAAGATCTCGTACTTCACGGTGACGTTCTCGTTCTCCTTCTCGAACGCCTCGATGGTCGAGTCCCAGAAGTCCTTGTGCACCGCCTCGTCGGCGATGACGGGGTAGAGCCAGACCGTGATTTCCTGCTCGCCCTCTGCGGTGTTGCCTCCGCCGGCCGAACATCCGGCCAACAGGGTGGCGGCCGCGACTCCCGCGACGACGCCGGTGATCTTGCTGACGCGCATGGTGCTCCTTTGCGTAAACCGTGCTGAGTACGGTTCATTATGACATTGGCTTTGGATAATTCGTCAAGCACAAGTTCCCAGAGCCGTGTTTCCCCCGTGTTTCTCGGCGGTGAACAACAAACCCCGATCTGAGAATCGGGTGTGCTAATTTGATCGCACCAACGGCGGAGACGAAGGAGGGACCCGATGGGCGCGACCAGTCCGCTCTCGATCGTGGCGCGGTCCGCACTCCGGCTGCGCGACGCCGGGCCGGCGACCGTCAGCGACCTCTCCCGCTCACTGGAGGTCTCCCGCACCTCCGTCGAGAACGCGGTGACGGTGCTGTCCGACTCCGGGCTCCTCATCGACGCCCCGGCGCAGAACGGCGGCGGCGCGGGTCGCCCCGCACGGCGATACTCGTTCCACGCCGCCGCCGGTGTCGTGGTCGGCGTGGACATCGGCGTCGCGAGCGTGCGGGTCGTGATCGCGGATCTCGCGGGCGTCGTCATCGCCCAGCGCGCCTTCCCGGGCGTCGCCGAGCAGCCGGACGGACCGGCCAAACTCGCCGCGGTCATCGACCAGGTGCGGCACACCCTCGACGCGCTTCCCCTGCCGCGGACGCCCCTGCGCGCGATCGGCGTCTCACTGCCCGGCATCGTCGACGATGCCGGGCGCGTGACCACGTCGGTCGTGATCCCGGAGTGGTCCGGCATCGACATCGGCTCGCAGCTGCGCCAGGCGTTCGGCTGCCCCGTGGCCGTCGACAACGGCGTGCGGCTCGCGGCCGTCGCGGAGCACCACCTCGGCGTCGCGCAGCTCGTCGACGACGTCATCTACCTCTCGGTCGGCAACCGCATCGCCATGGGCCTCATCCTCGGCGGCCGTCCGCGGCGCGGCATCCACAACGCGGCGGGAGACATCGGCCGTCTCGCGTTCCGCGGTCTGAACAGCGAGACAGGGCAGATCTCCTGGCGCGCCGCGCCGACCGCCGCCGAGGTGTTCGCGCTCGCCCGCGCCGGAGAACCGGCTGCCAGGGCGGAACTCGACGACTTCATCGACGAGCTCGCGCATGGGATCGCGACCCTCATCATGACGGTCGACCCCGCGATGGTCGTGATCGGCGGCGGACTCTCGGCCGCACACGAGCAGCTCCTCGACCCCCTGCGCGCCGCTCTGCCCGGGCATCTCGGCCTGCCGTTCCAGGTCCCCGTCGCCGAGGCGCGGCTGGGAGCCGAAGCAGCCGCGCACGGCGCCGTCGTGCATGCGTTCCAGCGGCATCCGGACGACATCTACGGCATCGAGGACATGCCCGCCCCGCCGATCACCCCCTGCCGCACGACCCCGCGGCCGGCGACCACACCGAGGAGAAGCAGTGAGCACGTTGAAGGTCGGACTCATCGGCGCGGGCGGGATCTCGCGCGTGCACGCCGACGCCTGGAGGGCGCTCGGCGTGCAGGGCTTCGTCACCTCGAAGGAGGGCGCGGACGAGATCGCCGCGGAGTACGGGTTCGAGGTCGTGGGCGACGTCGACGCGCTCCTCGAGAGGGTCGACATCGTCGACATCGTCACGCCCAGCAGCACCCACGCCGACTTCGCCCTTCGGGCCATCGCCCGCGGGCTCGACGTGATCTGCGAGAAGCCGCTCGCCGCGACCGCGGAGGCCGCGGCCGAGGTCACCGCCGCCGCAGCCGCCGCGGGGGTGCGGCTGTTCCCCGCGCACGTCGTCCGCTACATGGGGGAGTACGCCCGGATCAAGGCGGGCATCGACGCCGGGCAGATCGGCACCCCCGCCGTGCAGCGCTTCCGTCGCCTCGGCTCGGCCCCTCAGGCACCCTGGTTCTTCTCGGAACGTGCGGGTGGCGGCGTCATCCGCGACCTCATGATCCACGACATCGACCAGGCGCTGTGGTTCGCGGGGCCGGTCGACAGCGTCTCCGCCGTGCAGAACCCGCCGACGGTCGACGACCGTGTGCCGGCCCCGGTCACGGCGCACGTCGTGCTCACCCACCGGAACGGGGTCATCAGTCACGTGCACGCGAGCTGGGTGCAGCCGGGCATGCCGTTCCGCACGAGCGTCGAGGTCGCCGGCTCCGAAGGGCGTCTGCGCTACGACAGCGCCGAGGACCACACGCTGCGCACGGATGCCGTGGTGGTCGATGGCGCGACGGACTACCTGCCCCCGATGTCGCCGGAGGAGAGTCCCTACTACGCGGAGATCGCGGACTTCGTGGCCGCCATCGCGGAGGGACGCGACGCCGCGGTGACTCCCGAGGACGGGATCCGGGCGGTCGCGGTCGCCGAGGCGGCCTACGCCTCGATCGCCTCCGGAGCACCGGTCACCCTCCCCGCTTCGTCCCCTGCCGTCGCCGTCGCCGAGGAGGCCACCCGATGACCAGTCCCCGCCCGCTGCGGATCGCCGTGCTGTCCTTCGCGCACACGCACGCCCTCAGCTACGTGCACGCACTGCAGCAGATGCCCGACGTCGAGCTCCTCGCCGCCGACCCCGACGGCGTCTCCGCTCCGGACGACGCCCCGCGCGGCGGCGCCCTGGCCGCGGAGCTCGGGGTCGCGTACGTCGAGACCTACGACGAGGCTTTCGCCTGGGGTCCGGACGCGGTCGTGGTGGCCGCGGAGAACTCCCGTCACCGCGCGCTGGTGGAGCAGGCGGCGGCCGCGGGGGTGCACGTGCTGTGCGAGAAGCCGCTGGCGACGACGGTCGAGGACGCGATCGCGATGCGCGATGCCTGTGACCGCGCGGGCGTGCTCCTCATGGTGGCGTACCCGGTGCGGTTCTCCCCCGCCGTGCGCGCTGCCGTGGCCGAGTTGCGCAGCGGACGCCTCGGGGCGATCCTCGGCGTCACCGGCATCAACAACGGCAAGCTGCCGCAGGACCGGGCCTGGTTCACCGACCCCGAGCTCGCCGGCGGCGGTGCCCTGGTCGACCACGTCGTGCACTGCGCCGACCTCCTCGACGAGCTCCTCGGCGAGCGCGCGCAGACCGTCCGGGCGGTGTCGAACCGCATCCTGCACGGAGAGCGGGACCTCGCGGTCGAGACCGGCGGCCTCGTCACGATCCAGTACCCGAGCGGCGTCGTCGCCACGATCGACTGCTCGTGGAGCTGGCCGATGAGTTCGCCGACCTGGGGCGGCCTCACGCTCGAGGTCGTCGCCGAGCGCGGGACCGTGACCGTGAGCCCCTTCGCCAAGGGCGTGGCCGGACACGATGCTCGCGGCGAGACCTGGACCCCGGTCGGGGCCGACCTCGACGCCCTGTTGCTCGAGGAGTTCGTGAGAGCGGTCCGCGCGGGCCGTCAGCCCCAGCCCGACGCGGGTGTCGGCATCCGGACCGTCGAGATCGTGAAGGCCGCCCAGGAGTCGGCCTCCCGCGCCGGCACCCCCATCCCCTCTAGTGCGTGCGGGATCACTTTCGTCCCTCCCGCACGCACCCCCGGCCCCTTTCCCGTCCCGCACCCACCCGCACGGACGAGTACCCGGCGTGCAGGATCGAAAACGCACCTGTCTCGGCCCCCGGCGGCCCGTTTCCCGTCCCGCACAAGGACGGGTGCGCATCGGCGCGAGTCCGGCCCGCGGACACCGGCCGCCGGACAGGGCGGGCATGAAACGGGGGCGGCGGGCGTTGCACCGGAAGCAGCAGCGACACGGAGGAGACATCAGCATGCGCATCGACCTCACCGGGAAGACCGCCCTCGTCACGGGCTCCACCCAGGGAATCGGGCTCGCCATCGCCACGACCCTCGCCGACGCGGGAGCGCGAGTCGCGGTCAACGGCCGGAACGCCGACACCGTGTCGTCGGTCATCGCGGCGCTGCAGGAGGAGAACCCGGAGCGGAACCTCGTCCCCGCGCCAGGCGACGTCACCACGGAGGACGGCGCCGCCACCGTGCTCGCGGCCGCCGGAGACGTCGACATCCTCGTCAACAACCTCGGGATCTTCGGGGCGGTCCCTGCCCTCGACATCACCGACGACGAGTGGCGCCGGTACTTCGACGTGAACGTGCTGGCCGCCGTCCGGCTCATCCGCGCGACCCTCCCGGGCATGATGGAGCGCGGGTGGGGACGGGTGCTCGACATCGCCAGCGACTCGGCGGTCGTGATCCCCGCGGAGATGATCCATTACGGGATGTCAAAGACCGCCCTGCTCGCCGTGTCCCGGGGCTTCGCGAAGGAGGCCGCGGGCACCGGCGTGACGGTGAACTCCGTGCTTGCGGGGCCGACCCACACCGGGGGCGTGGAGGACTTCGTGTACTCGCTCGTGGATCCCGAGCTGCCGTGGGAGGAGGCGCAGCGAGAGTTCATGCGCGTGCACCGTCCGCAGTCGCTGCTGCAGCGGCTCATCGAACCGGAGGAGATCGCGAACATGGTCGCCTACCTCGCGTCCCCGCTCGCCTCGGCGACGACCGGCGCCGCGGTCCGGGTCGACGGCGGCTACATCGACGCGATCGTGCCCTGACCCGTCGCGTCGCCCTGCGCTGCGCCTCGGGCCGGGACGGAACCGTTCGCGCGGCTCGACGATGGACGAGAGTATGCTGGCACATCGGGGTACGAGACCCCGGAGAGAAGCACGGAAGGCGGTGATGGCGATGTCCGACGATAGTAACGACGCCGCCCTCGCTGCGTCGCGCTTCCTTGCGCTCGCGCGTTGAGCCCCCGCTCCGCGCTCGCGCACCCCGCCTCGCAGTCATCGGCGGCGTCTCCCGCCCCCTGACGAATGCGCACGCACCCTCGCGTCCGTGCGCCCGCGAGAACGGAGCCGCATCATGGCGCTCATCGACAACGGCGTGTACGTCCACGGACGTCGCGTGGAGACCCCGAAGAACCTGGACGAGACCTACCGCCTGCTGGACGCCGCCGGCGGGATCGCGTGGATCGGCCTCTACCGGCCGAGCCCCGAGGAGGTCGCCTCGGTGGCGCGCGAGTTCGATCTGCATCCGCTCGCCGTCGAGGACGCCCTCTCCGGTCACCAGCGCTCGAAGGTGGAGCGGTACGGCGACACCCTCTTCGCCGTGCTCCGCCCGGCGCGGTACCGCGACAAGGAGGAGTCGATCGAGTTCGGCGAGCTGCATCTTTTCATCGGCCCCGACTTCGTGGTGACGATCCGGCATGCCGAGTCACCGAACCTCGCGGCGGTCCGCCGCCGGATGGAGGCGAATCCGGAGCTGCTCGCGATGGGACCGGAGGCGGTGTTCTACGCGATCCTCGACGAGGTCGTGGACGAGTACGAGCCCGTCGTCGCCGGTCTGGAGAACGACATCGACGAGATCGAGGACCAGCTCTTCGGGGACAGCGACGACGACGCGCTGTCCCGCCGCATCTACGAGCTGTCCCGCGAGGTCATCAACTTCCAGCGCGCCGTCCATCCTCTGAGCGGCATGCTGGAGTGGCTGCGCCGCGGCTCGGAGAAGTACCGCATCGACGAGGAACTCCAGCGTTCGCTCCGCGACGTCCTCGACCACACGATCCGCGTGAACGAGCGCGTGGACTCGTTCCGCGCGATCCTGGAGAACGCCCTCACGGTGCAGTCGGCCCTCGTCGCGCGGCGGCACTCGGAGGCGGGACTCGCCCAGAACGACGAGATCAAGAAGATCTCTTCCTGGGCGGCCATCATCTTCGCGCCCACCCTCGTCGGCACCGTCTACGGGATGAACTTCGACGTGATGCCTGAGCTCCACTGGGCGTTCGGCTATCCGATGGCGATCGGCGCCATGGCGGCGTTCGCGGTCGGGCTCTACGGGGTGTTCAAGTACAAGAAGTGGTTGTGAGCCGCGGTCACTCGCCCTCGACGCCGGCAGTCCCGTCGCCCTCGCGGACCTCGACGTCCTCCACCTGGAGGTCCTCGTCCACCTGGACGACGACCCGCGAGTCAGGGAACTGCTTCGGGGCGAGGAAGCTCAGCACGAGCGCGTCCGCGAAGACGACCACGGAGGTCGCCTCGAGGTCGTCGCGCAGGTCGGTCTGCTCGGCCACGGGTTCGTCGTCGACCGCATCGTCGATGTCCGCCGCGACCTCGTCGATGATCGCGCGCCACCGGCCCTCGTTCACGCCGAGGATGCGGGTGACGCCGTCGAGCAGTCCGTCCTGATCGACCTCGCCGTCGAGGTGATCCTCGAGTTCGAGGTCGATCGTCACGGTCACCGTCGTCCCCGCCGCGTCGATGAGCGCGCGCCCGGAGATCTGGCCGTTCGCCGAGACGGGATCTTCCAGCACCCCGCTCTCGACGATGCGTGCCAGGAGGGAGTCGAGCGCAGAGGAGGCCATGTCCCCAGTCTTCCGCACTTCCCTCGTCGGGGGGGGCGCCGAGAGCGCCAGGGCGACCGGATCGGACGGCGCGCGTAATCGGATCCCCTTCTCGGCGTCTTGACCGGTGGCGCACGGGCGAAGCCGTCGCCGCGACATCCGGGAGGGATCACATCACCATGAGAATCGCAGTCACAGCCGGCGGCGGTCCGGCGGGAACGACGGTCATCGAACATCTCGCGCGACGCGGACACTGGGTGGGCGCCGTCGACATCGCCGCGGAGGGCGCGGGTCAGACGATCGCGAACGCCTGCGCGGTCGTGCCGGCCGCCGCCGCCCCCGGTTATCTCGAGGCCCTGGTGGCGCAGCTCTCGGCGTGGGAGGTCGACGTGCTCGTCGTGACCACGGCCGAGGAGCTCGCCGTCCTGGCCTCCGCGCACGAGGCCCTGGCCGCCGCCGGCACACGCGTCCTCATGCCGCCCGCCGCGGCCATCGCCGTGTGCCAGGACAAGCTCGCCTTCGCGCGCACCCTGGAGGACCTCGGGATCCCCCACCCGCCCACCTCACTGGTCGGCGAGACACCCCGCCGGGACCATGGATCTCGAAGCCCCGTGTCGGCAGGGGTTCCCGCGGCGTGGTCATGCACGACGACGAGGCGAGCCTGCCCGTCGAGGCCGACGACATGCGCATCGTCCAGCAGCGCCTCGTCGGTCGGGAGTTCACGGTGGACTTCCTGGCCGACACGGGGTCGCGTGTCGTCGCCTCCGCCGCCCGGTGGCGCCTGACCGTCCGCGGCGGGATCAGTGCGAGCGGCCAGGTCTTCACCGACGCCGAGGTGGACCGCCTTCTGACGCGGCTGGTCCGGGGACTGAGGTACGTCGGCCCCGGCAACGCCCAGGGCTTCGTCTCCTCCGAGGGCGACGTGCACATCGTGGAGGTCAATCCGCGATTCTCGGGGGGTCTGGGGATCAGCCTGGCCGCCGGGGCGGATCTCGTCGGGGGCTACCTCCGACTCGCCTCGGGTCTGCCGGCCATCTCGTCGCGCGTCACCCCCGGCGCCGTGGTCAACCGCTATTTCGCCCCCGCGGTCTCCCGGAGCAGCCTCTTCCTCCGGCCGGGGGACGAGGCGCCGGTTCGTCGCCGGCTCCTCGCGGCGTTCGGCACCCGCCCCGAGGTGGTCAAGTTCGCGGGCGCGCGCGGCAGCCTCCTGACGGATCACGACGTCCACATGGTGTACACCGGCCAGCACGGCGACGGGGCGCTCGGTGCAGGGCTCGCGACAGAGCTCGGGGTGCCCCTGGACGAGTCCTGGACACTTCCCTCAGCCGACCCCCAGAAGATCGGGAGCCTCGTCACTCAAGCGATCGACGTGCTGGAGCGCCAGCAGCCGGAAGCCGTCGTGGTCCTCGGCGACACGGCGACCGTTCCGGTCTTCGCTCTGGCCGCGATCGACCGCGGGATCCCACTGGTCCACGTCGAAGCGGGTCTGCGGTCCTACAACCCGCTCTCCCGGGAGGAGGGCTACCGCCGGATGGTCGGCGCCGCCGCGCGCGTGCACTTCGCCCCGACACAGCGCGCGGCCGCGGCCCTTCTCTCGGAAGGCGTCCCGGCTTCCGCGATCGCCGTCGTCGGCAACCCGGGCCTGGATCCGCTCGCCCAGAGCGGCGTCGAGCGCGTGCCCGTGACCCAGCGGGAGGGGATCCTCGTGACCGCGCATCGACCGACGTCGGTGGACGCACGCGAGACCCTGCTCCGCGTCGTCGAGGTCGTCGAGGGCCTGACGGCGGACGGCCACCCCGTCACCTTCCCGGTGCATCCGCGTACCAGGGACAGGCTGCGCCATCACGCCCTGGCGGATCGGCTGGCGGCGACCGGGGCGACGATCACGGATCCGCTGGGCTACCGGGACCTCGTCGACGTCCTCCGTCGCTCGACAGCGGTCGTCACCGACTCGGGCGGTCTTCAGGAGGAGGCGGCGTGGTTCGGTGTCCCGACGGTCATCATCCGCGGATCCACCCCCCGGTGGGAGGGCCTCGAAGACGGGTTCGCCGTCTTGGCGGGGCTGGACGCCGCGGTGGTCCGCGCGCACGTCGCGACCCTCGGATCGCGCCATGCGCTCGAGCTGCTGTCCTCTCGTCGGGTGCCGTTCGGCGACGGCACGAGCTGGGCGCAGATCTCCCGCATCATCGGGAGTCCCGCCGTGGGCCGGCTGCTGCAGGCGGGGGAGCCGGACTTCGTCGGACGATCGGTGCCGCTCGCATGACCGCCGTCCCTTCCTGCTCCGTGCTCGGCGACCGCGGCGTCTCGCGGTCGCCGGGGGCCATGCCCGCTGCCGTCACTTTCGACCTCGACGACACGCTCTACGACCAGGCGTCCTGGCTGGACGGTGCGTGGCGGCAGGTCGCCCGCGCCGCGTCGTCGACCGTCGGCGCCGACCCGGACGACACGTATCGCCGGCTGTCGGCCGCCGCCGCCGCAGGCTCCGGCCGCGGCGGCATCATCGACTCGGTGTTCCCCCGCCTGCACCGCGAACAGCTCGACATGCTCGTGACCGCCTTCCATCGCTACCGCGCGGCGACGCTGCAGCCGTATGCCGGGGCGGTGGCGACGCTTCGCCGGCTCCGGTCCCGCGGCGTCCCCATCGGTCTGATCACCGATGGCGCCCCGGGCGGCCAGCACAACAAGATCGACGCCCTCGGGATCCGTTCGCTCTTCGACGTCATCACCGTGTCCGACGAGCTCGGGCGTGCCTTCCGCAAGCCCCACGAGCGGCCCTTCGTGAAGACGGCCCACGCCCTGGGCGTGTCCGCCTCCGCGATCATTCACGTCGGGGACCGCTGGGAGAAGGACGTCGTCGGCGCGCGCGCCGCCGGTTACCTGGGCGTCATCCGACTCCACACCGGCGAGTACCGCGGCGTTCCCTGTCGGAACGCCGCGGACGTCTTCTGCGTGCCGGACATCGCCGCCGCCGGGCGGCTCCTCGACGGCGGTGCGCCTCAGCCGTCGACGTGAATCCGGGCGGCGCGGGCCGGGATCGCCACGAGGACGATGAACGCCGCCATCACCGCTGCGAGGGCGAAAGCCGACGCCACCGTGTCGTGGACCACGCGCATCGCGTCAAAACCGGCGACGTTCGCGAGGACGGCCAGGGCCGCGATGCGGATCACGTTGGCACAGAAGGCGAAGGCGGCGGACGCCGCGGCCGCGAGAACGAGGGACCACGTCGGGGCGAGCGATCTCATCGCCGCGCACACGAGGAGCGCCCCCAGGAGCACGGGGGCGATGGAACAGCCGATGTCCGTGATCAGGAGGTAGAGGGTGCTGTCGCGGTCGTAGAGCCAGAGCCTGTCGCCTTCCGCCTCGGCGCGCAACGACCCGAGACGGAGCACCGCCCCCACCGCGCTCGTCTCGAGCCGCCGGACCCAGAGCTCGCACACGACGTAGACGAGGCAGCCGACCGCCGCGGTGAGGACCGTCACCCCGACCGTCCGGAAGCTCGGTCGGAGCTTCCGGCGCGGTAGTGCACGGCGGGGCGGGGCGATGATGCGCTCGCCCCTGGCCTCCTGGAGCGAACCTTCCGGCAGCACCGGCACGTCGTCGGAGAGCTCGATCGCCTCGGCCTCGGGCTGCGCGGCACGGGCGGTCTTCGCCCAGGAGTAGCGCCGGCCGAAGAGCCCTCGCGCCCATGCCGTGGTGACGATCGCCGCGCCGAGCACCACGAGCAGCAGGAGCAGGGGAGCGATGAGGAAGCGCCGCAGGGGAGCGCGGGCGGCGACGAGCGCGATGCCCACCGGGATCAGCGGACCCCACACGAGTAGCGGCCAGAGGCCGACGAGCACGGGCGGCGCGACCGGCCCGGTGACGCCGAAGAGGCCGGCCACGCTGATGAGCGCGAGCCCGACGGTGCAGATCACCGGGAGATGGTAGATCGCCAGGTAGAAGAGGAGTTCGGCCTTCTGCACGCCGCGCACGGACCGGGTACGGATCATCGCGGCGAGATAGTCGCGGAACACCTGCTGGTGCCCCAGAGCCCACCGGTGCCTCTGCCGCATGTACGCCCACAGCCCGGAGACCGCTTGCTCGTAGTCCACCGCGCGAGGCTCGTACGCGATCCGCGCCCCCGCCAGGTAGATCCGCATGGTGATGTCGGTGTCCTCCGTCACCGACATGACGTTCCATCCCCCCATCTCGACGAGAACGTCGCGTCGGACCGCGCAGTTGGAGCCTCCGTAGGAGGGCGCCCCGGCGTAGGCGGTCCGCCCCCGCTCGTTGACGATGAACCCGCCCAGGTAGTCGAGCGCGACGAGTTCCGAGATGATGCTGTCCCCCGTGTTGTGCACCACGCACCGTCCCTGGGCCGCCGCCACGGTCTCGTCGTCGAAGGCCGCGGCCAGGTAGCGGAGGCAGCGGCGGTCGGGGCGATGATCGGCGTCGAAGACGACGATGATCTCACCGGTGGCCTTCGCGAGAGCGGCGTTGAGCGCGCCGCTCTTCCCGCCGCTGGCCCCGGCGCCGCGTGCCAGGACCGTGAGCTCCGGCCATCGGGCCTCCCACCGCCGCAGGTGGGACAACGTCGCGTCGCTCGAGTTGTCGTCCACGACGATCACCTGCAGCAGGTGGGAGGGATAGTCCGTGGCGCGCAGATGCCCCATCAGGTCATCGATCACCCGGTCCTCGTTGTGGCACGCGACCAGGACCGAGATCGTCCGTCGCGCGGCCGGCGGACCGTCCGACGGGCGGTGCATCATCGCGCGCCCCGCCGTGAAGGAGATGGTGAGGGTGCGCACCAGAGCCACGATGAAGATGAATGACACCACGGCGAAGGCCGCCCCCACCGCCCACGTCGGCCCGACCATGATCGCCGTGATCGCGAGCCCCGCCAGCGCCGAGAACCAGATGCGGCGCTCCGTCCTGGCCGACCGGTACTGGCGGCGGGCCGAGGGGGGCCGCCGGAGGCCGGGGCCGTTCCACTTCATGGGCGACAGTCGAGCGACCGTGTCCGACGGCGCTCCGCTCACAGCGCGATCTCGTCCCACGCTCCCAGCGCCCGGTCCAGAGCGCCTTCCGGATGCGCGGCGTCCCACACGAAGCGGTGGGGCACGAAGCTCTCGGCATGGGTGACGCCACCCTGGAAGCCGCGATAGCGCATCAGAGCCTCGACCGCCTCGAGGTCGACCCGTCGACTGTGCGCGACCTGGCTCGCGTGCGCGGAGAGGGCCATGAGCTTGGGAGTGACGTACTCCTCCACGTCCGTGAACACCGTGGGAACGAAGCCGGAGGTGGTCGGGGACTCGAAGTGCAGCACCCGCGCGACATTGCGGGACGCCGAGAGCGTCGCCGCGGCCGTGGCACGGTGATCCTGGTGCGAGTCCTGGGGACTGTGGGTGTACACGATCGAGGGGCCGACCATCCGCACGACGGCTTCGATGGCCTCGATCAGCCCCGCGGGGGAATCCCCCACCTGCCCGTCGGGGAGTCCCAACCAGCTCACGTCGACACCGAGCACCGACGCGGCAGCGAGCTGCTCGCGCTTCCGCGTCGCCGCATCCGCACCGCTTCCCCTCGCGCCGTCGGCGACGACCAGCAGCACCACGCGATCGCCCGCCGCGACGTGGCGGGCGAGTGTCGCCCCGCATCCCAGCTCGACGTCATCGGGGTGGGCACCGACGGCGAGGACCACCTCCCCTCCCCCTCGACGCTCGCGCTCCCCCGTCGCTTCCGTCAACCTTTCGCCGAGATTCCACATCTCGTGACCTCCCTCTGTCGTGTGTTCATCGTTCTCTTGAGTCGTCGCCCTCGGGCATGGCGACGGGGGGCAGGATCGTGTCGGACCGCGCGGACCCCGGTCGACGCCGGGGTCCGCGTGGCGGGCTAGGCCCTCTTGCGGCGCCGCGAGATCGTCAGCGCCGTCGCCGCGGCGCCGGCGAGGACGGTGGCGCCGGCGACTCCGCCCAGCGGCACGGGGCCGCCCGCGGTCGGGACCTCGACCTTCGCGTCGTCGGAGTTGTTCGACGGGTTGCTGTCGGTCGTGCCCGACGTGACCTTCGCGATGTTGGTGATGGTGGCACCGGGCTCACGCACGACGCCGTTCACGATCACCGTCTTGGACTCGCCGACCGCGAGAGCGCCTCCTTCGAACGTCAGCGTGCCGCCGGAGAGCGAGACGCCGGAGGTGGGGGACGACCACGTGTCGATGCCGGCGGGCAGCGCGTCGGTGACCGTGTAGCTCGGAACCGCCGCGGTCCCGTGGTTCGTCACCGTCAGGGTGTAGCTCACGGCGTCGCCGACGTTGGCCTTGGGCCGATCGACGTCCTTGGTGATCCCGAGGTCGGCCGAGGTGCCCGGTTGGGCAGCGAACGTGTGGGCGTAGGTGTACGTGAACTGCTGACGCCAGTCGGTGATGGAGCCGCCCATCATCGACTGCACGGCCGCGTTCTGGATCGTCTTCTCGGGGACGGCTTCGGACGAGCCGGACGGCGCCCGGAACGTCGCCCGGAAGCTCTTCGACTCCTGTGTGACGCCGCCGGCCTCTGCAGGCGTCTTGCCGTTGAAGATCCACGTGACCGTGTTCGCCGCAGGGTCGTACACGCCGCCCTGGGTCGCCGAGACGAACGTGGAGCCCGCCGGCACCGGCATGACGACGCGGTATTTCACGCCCGAGACCTGCTCGTCGTACTTCAGCAGGACGTTGGCGCCTTCGGTGAACTCCGCACCGGGAGCGATGGTCTGCGTCCGTCCCGGCGACTGCGTCCCCGCACCGTAGTAGCCTCGCGGCTGCACGCCTTCCGGAGAGAGCGAGGTCGGTGCGACGGCTTCGGCGGCGACCGCCGCGATCGGTGCCGTGCTGAGCACGCCCCCGAGGATGAGGGCTCCGACAGTGATGCCGAGCCCCGTCCGGATCTTCTTGATCTTCATGTGTGTGCCTTTCTCTGATCTCCTGTTGCGCAGCATGGGATGTGCACGTTCAGTCACCCTCCTTAACGCCACCCGGCCGCATCGATTACGCGGGAGAACGCAGAAGAGGGCCGCCGTGACGGCGACCCTCTCCCTGCCATGGCGAGAAGCGACTCAGCGCGCTTCGCCGTAGTAGCTGACGTCAGGGAACGCCAGACCGTCGCCCTCGCCGTTCCACTCACCCGTGAACGTCACGACGGCCTTCGCGCCCTGGGCCAGCGGGCCCTTCCAGTCGATCGTGTCGCCCGTGAACGACACGGCACCGGAGGAGGCGGACAGGGTCGACGGGTTCCAGGTCGAGTCGTCCAGGATCTGTCCGATCCCGAAGGCGATCTCTGCGTTCGCCGAGTCGACGTTGCCGTTGTTGCTGTACTCCAGTCGGTACGTGACCGTGTCGCCCGGCTTCGGGTCTCCCGGCGTGTGGTTGAACGTGTACTGGAAGTAGCCTCGCTTGACGATGTCGACGTCGTCGTCGCAGACCTTCGCGGCGTTCGTCGCGATCACGCAGGCCTGGTTCGTGAGCGCGCCCGGCGCGGCGAACGGGTTCACCGTGGCGTTCACCTTCAGCGTCGCGGACGCTCCCGGAGCGAGGGAACCGACGGCAGCGCTGATCGTGCGTCCCGAGGACGTCACGGTGGTGCCGGCCGGGCCGCTGCCCGAGACGAAGTCGAGTCCGTCCGGAAGCGGGTCGCTGACGACGACGTTCGTCGCCGTCCCGTTCCCGGTGTTCTTCACGACGATGTCGTACGTCAGGGACTGTCCGAGCGTGACGTCGGTCTGCTGGTCGTTCTTGTCGATCGTGAGCACCGGCTTGGTCGGTGCATCGATGTCGAGGTCGATGCTGTGGAGGTCGCTCGGCACCTTGGTCCAGACGGGCAGCCCGAAGAACGAGGCCTTGGAGCGCATGGTGACCTGGAACTCGACCCGCGAGACGGTGCCGTTGACGCGCACGGTGCCGTTCTTCGCTCCGAAGTCGTTCGAGGTGATCGTGGTGCCCGTGACGTCGAGGTTTCCCGCGACGGAGCTGAGGCTGACCCCCGCGGTCCTGAGCGTGTACTTCGCCGTGCCGTTGACGCTGTTGCCCGGGCTGGTGAAGACGTCGCCGCCGAGGTTGCCGAGCTTGATCTTGGGGTTCGTCACCCGCTGACCGAAGTCGATGATGACGGATCCTCGCACGCACTCCTTGCCCTGCGCACACGGGAACCCCTCGGGCAGGCCGATGATGTTCAGGCCCAGCTCGCCGCCGTCCCGAACGGTGGCCAGGTTGACCGCTGCGCCCGAGCTCTTCACCTGCATCTTGTCGGTGACGGTGATACGCGCGGTCGCGCCGGCTGCGGCGGCGGTGCGCGTGTCGCCGGTGCCCGACCAGCCGCTCACGTCCGCCGCGGAGGCGGCCACGGGTGAGGCGAGAGTGCCGAGCGCCATGACGGCGAGCAGCCCTCCCGTCACAGCACCCCTCAGGATGGACTTCTTCTTCACCATGGGTTTCCTTCTTCCCTGACACGGGGCGAGCGGATGTGCATCGCCACACACAGAGACAGGGACGGGCGCGATCGATTACGCCCGTCCCTGCCCGGTCTCCCCGATTACCGGGCGGAGGGCCGGCGGCGCCCGACGAGGAGGAAGACGGCGCCACCCGCCGCGAGCAGGGCACCAGGGAGCAGGAGGCCGAACGTCGCCCCGGTCTGGGCGAGTCCCGACGGCGTGAGGGTGGTGACCGCGCAGGACCAGGACGCGTCGTCCTCGCACGCGGGGGCAGCAACGACCGGGGGCAGCGCGGGGAATTCCGACACGCTGTCGGGCAACTCGACCCCGAGCCGTGCGGCCGGAACGCGCAGGGCGTCGAGCATGACCGGGTCGTAGGCGACCGTCGCCCGATTCACCACCGGCCCCGTCGTGCCGAGGGGCACCTGGACGCGGAGCGTGAGGGTCGTGGTCTCACCGGGGCGGATCTGGGGCACGATCCAGCCGGCGCGATCCTTCACGGCGACGCCGCCCGCGCTGGCGCTGACGAACCGGGCTCCGTCCGGCAGGTCGTCGACGACCGGGACGTCCACCGCGACCCCCGGCCCCGTGTTCTCGACCGTGATCGTATAGTCGAGGATCGACCCCGCCGGTGCCGTCGACTGGGCGACGGTCTTGCCGATCTCCAGGGTGGCCAGTGCGGGCACCGTGGTCACCGCACATGCCAGGCCGGCGTCGTCGGGGCAGGGGGTGAGGACGGCCGGTTCCGGGGTCCCTGACGGGGCATCGGCCGGATTCCGCACGGCGGCCCTGTTGACGATCAGCGCCTCGCCGAGGCCCGTGGGCGTGATCCCGGTCACCTGGAGCTCGACCGCGCCGCCCGCCGGCACCTTCGGCAGCGTCCACCGAACCTGCCCGTCGGCGACCGCACCGCCGTGGTCGGCCGTCACGGCGGCGAGCTCTGCGGGCAGCACATCCACGACCGGCACGTCGACGGCATCAGCCGTGCCGCTGTTCGCGACGACGATCGTGTAGGCGAGCGCTTCCTCGTGACCGGCGACCGATTTGTCGACGGTCTTCGACACGGACAGCGCCGGGAACGCGGTGACGACGGTGCGGGCGCAGGCGGCGGTCGTATCGTCGGTGCAGGGCGTGGCGATGGAAGGCACCGGTGTGCCCTCCGGCGCATCGGCCGGGGTGCCCACCGTCGCCCGATTGACGAGGGTCGAGCCGGCGGCGGAGCGCTCCACCACCCCCGTCACCTGCAGGCTCGTCCGTCCACCGGCGGGGATGCGGTCGATCGTCCACGACAGCTGCGCTCCCGAGGCCTTCGCTCCCTGATCGGCGACGACGTCGCCGAGGCCGGCGGGGATCACATCCGACACCGGCACCTGACGCGCCTCGGCCTCACCGGTGTTGGCCACCGTGATCGTGTACTCCAACGTGTCTCCTGGGACCGCCGCCGTCTTGTCCACGACCTTCGACAGCGTCAGCGCCGGACGATCCGGCGTCGGCGTCGCCGAGGCCGTGACGCCGAAGGCGTAGGCGTCGAGGAAACCGGACTGCGCGGACGTCAGGGCGAATCGGGCGACGTCGAACTCGATCGTGGTGATGTTCGTCCCCGGCACGGTGAAGCTCCCGCACCCACCCGGCGCGGTGGCCCGCGTGCAGGTGATGCCACGGTCGCCGCGCAGATACCCCTCGCCGGCATCCGCGAACGTCGCACCTGGAGAGACGACGGCGCCGCTGGCCTCCCCGTCACTCGAGACGAAGCGCATGCCATCGCTGGCGAACTGGGAACCGGCGCCGGCGCCCCACTCGGCGATGTGGATGGCGGGGTCGTCGACGGGACGGTCGAACCGGATCGTGATCCGCCCTTCGCTGCACCGCTGCGCCGCACCGCAGTTCGCCGACGACTGGATGCCGACGGCCGGAACGTCCGTCGCCACGACGCCCTCGGCGTACATCGCGTCGGTGCCGCTGAGAGCAGCGAGAGATGTCTCGCCCGCGAAGCGCCGCGGGCCCGCTCCCGAGATCGTCACCGTCGCGACGGTGCCGTCTGCGAGCGCGAAGCGGGCGGTCGTCGGCACGGTGACGGAGGCCGAGCCGTCGACGGCCGCGGCCGGTCCCGCCGCGGTGGCGGCCACGAGCAGGGCCAGCAGCAGTCCGAGCAGGGACGTGCTCGATCGTTTCCACTTCACGGGTTCTTCCTCCGGTCGCTTGAGTGATGATGTCGGCACGGGCATGGCACTGTCACCGAGGTGCGTCCATGACCAGGACGCCCGCCGACGCGGTCGCGGACACCCCGGCCGCATTCGACTGAGCGAAGCTGAGGATGATCTCGGTACCGGACGGCACCGGGTAGGCACTGACGTCGACGCTTCCCTGCCATCGCTGATCCGTGCCGCAGGTGCCCGCAGCGATCGTCACGTCCCACGCGGACACCGTCAGGGCGGCTCCGGGTTCGCACCGGACCGTGAAGGAGAGCACCTGATTCCTGGCGATCTCCGAGGGGAGAGAGAGGATGACGGGCGATGCCGGAGCCGCGATCGTCTGTCGCGGCGGAATCGGAGCCGGAGCCGATACCGGGGGCGCGGGAGCGGCCGGCTCGGTCTCCGGAGCGACCGTCGGGACAGCGGCGGATGCCGTCGGCGTCGGCGCCGACGACCGGGAAGGCGGCGCCGTGGATGGGCGGGACGCCTCCGGTGTGGGAGCGCCGCCGCCCTCCGCAACGACGGCGGCGTCGGCGATGACCTCGGTCGGGTCGTCGAGGGACGCGGCGACGAGGCCCACGGTGATGGTCGCGACGGCGGTGGCGGCGACCGCGACGAGACCGGCCTTCGCGGCGATGAATCCGCCCGCGGGGAGGGCGACGGTCACGGGGGCGCCCACCGACGCGGCCATCACCGACGTGGGCATGGCGGAGGCACTGCCCCCCTCGGTGAGGGATTGCCACGCCTGCACGGCGGCCCCGACCCCGATTCCGCCGGGCACGAGGACCGTGAAGATCCGGGAGCTCGCTCGGCGTGCTTCTTCCGCTTTCGCACCGCAGTCGTCGCAGCGGTCGAGGTGCGCCTGCAGGCGCTGGTCGTCTCGTGCGGTGAGCCGCCGGCGGGTGTGAGCGCCGAGCTTGTTCAACGTCCACCGGCAGTCTTTCGCGGTCGGCGGCTGTTCGGCGAGATGCGCCGTGATCCACGCCTGACGGAGCCCCTCCCTGGCACGGAAGGCGAGCACCGCGCTCGCTCGTTCGCTGATGCCCAGGCGCGCGCCGATCTCCAGCATCGAGAGCCCCTCCACCTCGGCGAGCCACAGGACGTCCTGCCAGCGGGAGGGGAGAGCGACGAGAGCCCGCGCCACCAGATCGGCGTCGAAGTCGGCATCGGCCGCCGCGTCGCTCGTGCGAGGATCCTCGATGGCCTCCATGTGCTCGAGGGGCACCTCTCGTCGGGATCGTCCCCAGGTGATGGCGAGGTTGCGCATCGTGGCGAAGAGGTAGGGCTTGAAGGCGGTCGTCGGCCCCTTGCCGGAGCGGATGGCCTGGAACACGCGCGTGAAGGATTCGGCGACCAGGTCTTCCGGGTCGGAGGACCACCAGGACGAGCGGGCCACGGCGGTGGCCATCGGCGCGTAGCGCTCCCACAACTCCGCGTAGGCGCGGGGATCGCCCTCCCGGGTCTGCGCGAGAAGGTCGCCGTCCCGAACTTCGGCGAGATCACTCCTGCTTTCGGCGATCGCGGCATGATCGGTCACCATGGCCTCCTCTCGAAGGTGAGAGCGCGTACGCGGACGGATGGGGCGTTGCTGCCGATCGGCAGTAACGTGCTACACGTTACCCCGAATCGACTCCGACGGCGGCCCCTCGCCACGAACCTGTGGAGTGCGGCGGGCTCCGGGAGGAGAAGCCCCCCCCACCGAGGGATCGGCGCCGGGGAGGGCGGTGAGGTGGGTTCACCGGGGCGTCGCACCCTCGCTCACAGGACGGCGTGGTGCGCGGGAGATTACGCGCGCCTGAGGGATTCCCGGAACCGGCCGGGAATCCCACCGCTCAGCCGCGAGAACGACCGAGCCGTCGCGCCAGGAGCAGGCCCGCCCCTGTGACGAGCAGCGCCGCCGCTCCGACGAGAGCCCCGGTCGTGCCCTGCCCGCCCGTGCTCGCGAGGCCGGTGCCGCGCGCGGGGGGTGGCGTGGTCGTGGTCACGGGGTTCTTGACCGACACCGTGACGGTCTCCTCGCCGACGGTGAAGCGGGATGGAGAGATCTCCGGGGCGCCCCAGCGGAGGCCGTCGATCGACTGCGGCTCCCGCTCGCGAACCGTGATCTCGGCACCGACGGGGACCGCCGGAGCGGACACCGGGACGCCGGCACGGAGGACGAGCTCACCCGAGCCGGCCGGGAACCCGGGACCGGCGGGATACGAGTACTCGATCACGAACTGGGCGTCGGACGGCACCTCCCGCACCGCGGCGGCGGACCCGGCGAGCGTCTTCACCGCGGAGAAGGCCTTCGTGCGCAGAGTCGCCGTGTTGGTCAGCGCGACGTCGACGGTGGACCCTCCGGCGATCTCGATCGACGAAGACGAGAAGGCGGGGGCGGCCCAGTCCAGGTTCGCGGGAAGGCCGGCCAGCGACTCGGAGAGCTCGACCCGGCTGCCGTCGGGGAACGCCGGGCTGGACCAGGTCTCCCCCGCACGCAGGGAGAACTCCCCGGGAACGGTCGCGCCGGCGGGAGTGGTCACGGTGTAGGTGCCGCGGTAGACGAGTCCGTCGAGGTTCGCGGAGTCACCGCGAAGGGCTTTGGTGATCGCGAATCGACCGACCGTCGTTCCCCCTCCCGTGCCGGCGCCTCCGTACTTCGTGACCTGCGATGTGACGGTCGTGCTCACCTCCGTGCCGATACGCACCTCCGCGTCGTTCGTGTACGTCTTGGCCGCACCCCCGTCGGTGACACGCGACAGGTAGTGCACGTCGTAGAAATAGCCTTCCTTGGCCGTGAACTCGACGGTGGTCCCGTCCGCGGAGATCGTGTACTCGTCGACCGGCACCTGCCCGAAAGCCCCGGGGACGACCTCGCCGTTGGGCTGCGTCACCAATTCGTTGGTCGCCCACAGCACGGGGTAGCGCTTCCCAGCTGAATCGGTGACGAGGGCCTGGTTCGGCCCGAGGGCGTCCGTGACGACGACCTTCTCCCCGCCTTTCATGCCCTGCGGGCCGGCGGCGACCACGACCTTCCAGAGGATGGTGTCGGTCTCGTTGTCGTACTCGCCGGTCTTGTAGTTCGGTCGACCGGGGAAGGTGCAGTTCTCGGTGCACGCCTCGGCACCGGGTGTCACGTCGGTGGTGGCGGTGACATCGCCGAAGTCGTAGGTCACGGTGGTCTGCTTCGTGACCTCCGTCGTCACGGTCGCCCCGAAGGAGAATCCTCCGGTGAGTCCGATCGGGTGCGATTCCAGGTACTCGGCGTCGAAGTCGCAGACGAGCTGCGTCTTCGTGGTCACGCAGGTGCCCATCAGGGCCCCAGCGCCGTCGCGGAGCGGGAACGTGTCCGGCTTTCCCTGGAGGTCCTCCGGCAGGTCGATGACGAAGCCCGCCGGCGTCTCGGGGTTGTCGGGCAGAGACCACGTCCCAGTCAGTTCCGTGGTCGTGCCGCTCTCCACGACGCTCTCCGTGAAAGCCATCGACGTGATCGTGGCCTCGGTGGCGTACGGCGGAGCCGCCACGGCGGCCAGCGGCGTCAGCACGGCTCCGATGAGCCCGGCCATCGTGACGGCGATGGGGATGCCCCTCCCGGCACGGCGACGCCCGCGTCGCGAGCGGGGAGGGGAAGGCAGCAGGTGTTTCGTCATATGTTCCTCCGGTCGGCTGTGCGCGGAACTCTGCGCGCACCTCTCCGGTTAAGGACTCGTATCCGGGGGCTCCATTACGGCAACGCCGATATGCTCGGAGCCGTGCAGAATGCCGAGCCCGCCGCCTCCCCGTCCGCCGCGTCCGACCTGCGCCGCATCGCCGCGCACCTGGCCGACCCCGCACCGCTGAACTGGGTCATCACCGGCGATTCCATCACCCACGGCCTCGTGCACACGCAGGGCGGGCGGAGCTACCCCGAGCACCTCCACGAACTGATCCGCGGCGAACTCGAACGCGTCCGCGACGTGGTCCTCAACACCGCGATCAGCGGCAACCGGATCGTCGACATCCTCGACGACTGGGAGCGCCGGGTCGCCCTGTGGCAGCCGCACGTGGTCACGCTCATGGTCGGGACCAACGATGCCTCGGACGGGGGGCCGCGCCCGGTCATCTCCCCCGACGACTACGCGGCCTCCCTGCACGACTTCGTGCGCCGGGTGCGCGACCTGGGCGCGATCCCGGTGCTCCAGACTCCACCCGCCATCGACGTCCGCAATGCGCCGGAGCGGGCCCGGATCGCCGCCTTCGCGGACGCCGTCCGCCGGGTCGCCGGCGAGGAGGACGTGATCCTCGTTGACCAGCACGCCCACTTCGCGGAGCTGGGCAACGGCGGAGTGCCGTGGGGCCTCATGAACGATCCCTTCCACCCGAGCGCCGCCGGACACGCCGCCCTCGCGGTGGAGCTCGCCCGCGTCCTCGGCATCGCGCCGAAGGGGCCGCGCGCCCGCACGGTCGCCCTCCTCGAGGGGATCGTCGGCACCGCGCGCGTGTTCGGCTGAGTCTGCCGCCGCTCACCCTCGCCGGGTGACCGCCCTGGACGACGGCGACGCCGCCGCAGTACGTTGAGCGCATTCGCACACTCGACCGAGAGGTGGGGGCATGTCTCACGTCGTCGCAACCGGGGCCGGCAAGGCCATGATGGAACGTCGGAACGATCCGACGCACGAGTACATCCTGAGGCTCACGGGCAAGGAGCGACCTCGCGTCCTCTTCCTCGGCACGGCCACCGGCGACGATGCGGCCTACATCGTCAGCTTCTACTCCACGTACGACTCCGACCGCTGCGCACCTCACCACCTGCCGCTCTTCCACCGTGCGGTCGACGACCTGGCCGGGTTCGTCACGGGTTTCGACGTGATCCACGTCGGCGGCGGCAACACCGCCAACATGCTCGACGTCTGGAAGCGTCAGGGTCTCGACGCGATCCTGCGCGAGATGTGGGAGGACCCGGCCTCGAACGTCGTCTTCACCGGAGGCAGCGCCGGCGGCATCTGCTGGTTCGAGGGCGGCACGACCGACAGCTACGGGCCGACGCTCCAGGTGCTCCCGGAGGGCCTCGGCTTCCTGCACGGCAGCTTCTGCCCGCACTACGACGCGGAGGACCAGCGCCGTCCGCTCTTCCACGCCTCGCTCCTCAGCGGCGAGCTCTCGACCGGCTATGCGGTGGGAAACCTCCAGTCGCTGCACTTCGAGAACAGCGAGTTCGTCACGGCGATCAGCCCGGTCGAGGACCCCCTCGCGCTCCGGGTCGAGGCGGTGGACGGGAAGATCGTCGAGACCGAGTTGCCCGTCCAGGTCCTCACCGGGTCGGCGCCGATCGTGAAGGGGCCCTCATCGTGAACGACAGCGTCTGGATCCTCATCGCCGAGCTCATCGTCGTCGTCCTGGCGATCTTCATGGGCACCCGCACGAGCGGGATCGGCCTGGGCGTGTGGGGCCTCGTCGGCGTCGCGGTCCTCGTGTTCGTCTTCGGGGAAGCACCGGGCAACGCGCCCGTGGACGCGGTGTTCATCGTCATCACCGTCATCACCGCGGCCTCCACCATGCAGGCCGCGGGCGGTATCGACTGGATGGTGTCGGTCGCGGCGAAGGTCATCCGCAAACGGCCGAAGTCCGTCGTCTTCCTCGCCCCCGCGATGTCGTTCCTGTTCACGGTCGGCGCGGGCACGGGCAACATCTTCTACCCGCTGCTGCCGGTGATCTACGACGTCTCCTACCAGCAGAAGATCCGCCCGGAGAGGGCGCTCTCGGTCTCGGCCGTGGCCCCGCAGGTCGGCATCCTGTGCTCGCCGGTGTCCGCCGCCACGGCATCGATGGTCGTGCTGCTCGCGCCGCAGGGCGTCGACCTCGGCGGCCTGCTGCTGATCATGTGGCCCGCGTCCATCGCGGGTCTCCTCGTCGCCGCGCTGGTCATGATGCGCCACGGCAAGGACCTCGAGGACGACCCGGAGTATCGGAAGCGGCTGGCCGACGGACAGATCAAGCCGCCCGTGGTCGACGCGCATGAGAACAAGCTCCCGCCGACCGCTGTGCTCTCGGCGTCCCTGTTCCTGGCGGGCGTCGCGGTGATCGTGTTCTTCGGTCTGTTCGAGAACCTGCGTCCGGTCATCGGCACGGATGACAACGGCGACCCGCTTCGTCTCAGCGTCACCGTGATCATCGAGGTCACCATGGGGATCATCGCCGCCCTGATCTTCGTGTTCTGCAAGGTGAAGGCGGCCGACGTGCCGAAGCAGCCGACGTTCCCCGCCGGCATCGTCGGAGCCATCGCCCTGTTCGGCATCGCCTGGCTCGCCAACACGTTCGTCGCCGCCAACCAGACCCTCATCGTCGACGGGTTGGGCTCGGTCGTCTCCGGATCGTCCGCCTTCCTCGGTGCCCTGCTGTTCGCTCTGGCCCTGTTCGCGGTCGCCATGCTCACGACCAGCCAATCGAGCGCCACCAACGCGATCGTCCCGATCGGAATCACGATCGGGCTGCCCGCCCCACTGCTCGTCGGGCTCTGGCCGGCGACGATGGGCATCTACACGCTGCCGGCGAACGGCAGCCAGGTCGCCACGGTCGCGTTCGACCAGACGGGCACGACGAAGATGGGCAAGTTCGTCTTCGACCACTCCTTCCAGCTGCCCAACCTCGTCTACGTCGGCACGGCCATCGTCGTCGGGGTGACCCTGTCGTTCCTGTTCTCGTGACATGACCGACGCCGTCGACCGGTCGGCGTTGCGGCAGTTCCTGCTGGGGCTGGCGCAGGGCATGAACGCGTCGGCGGAGTCCGTCGACCGCATCCGCGACACGATCGCGGAGGTCGCGGCGGCCTCCGGCGGCGACGACACCGACTTCGTCGTGCTGCCGACCATCATCATCGTGGAGACCGGCGATGCGGAGGAGGAGAGGGTCGCGATCCGTTCGGCCACGAACGCCTCGTTCCGCTTCGACCAGATCGCGGCGCTCTACGAGCTGATCGCGCAGGCCAGGACCGGTTCGGTGAACCCGTTGGACGGCATCCGGCGGCTCAACGAGATCGGCGCGATGCGGCCGCGCCTCGGCTGGTTCACCCGCACGCTCGGGCACGCGATCCTCACGACCGGCCTCGCGCTCCTGCTCGCGCCGACCTGGCAGGGAGCGCTCGTCGCGTTCGTCCTCGGATTCGGGATCGGCCTGCTCAAGCTCGTGCGTTCCCCCACACTCCAGCTCATCATGCCGATCGCCGCGGCCTTCGTGTGCGCGGCCGCGGTGTTCCTCCTCGCCGAGGTGATCGAGATCGGCGACCCGATCCGGCTGCTCATCGCCCCGCTCGTGACGTTCCTGCCGGGCGGCGTCCTCACCACGGCGACCGTCGAGCTCGCGGCGGGACAGATGATCTCCGGGGCGTCACGGCTCATCTACGGTTTCGTGCAGCTCGCACTCCTCGCCTTCGGCATCCTCGCCGCCGGGGCGGTGGTCGGCGTCTCCTCCGACTCGTACGAGCCGCTCGACGCCTCCTCCTTCCTGCCCTGGTGGGTGCCGCTGCTCGGCATCCTCGTCTTCGCCCTCGGGAACTACCTGCACTTCTCGGCGCCGCCCTCCACGTTCGGGTGGGTGCTGCTGGCGCTGGTCGTGGCGTACCTCGGCCAGTGGGCGGGCACGGAGTTCATCGACCCGGCCGTCGGCGGGTTCCTCGGTGCGGTGGCCGTGACCCCGGTCGTGTTCTGGATCGCCGGGCTCCGCCACGGGGCGCCGTCGCAGCTCACCTTCCTCCCGGCCTTCTGGCTGCTGGTGCCCGGAGCGGCCGGCCTGGTGGGGCTCACCGAGGCGTTCGCGACGGACAACGGCCTCGCCGACTTCACCGCCGCCCTGGTCTCCGTGATGTCGATCGCCCTCGGGGTGCTCATCGGCACCGCGCTGTACCGCGTCGTGCATCACGGTGCGGAGGAGTTCGTCCAGTTCGCGGTCGCCCCGCCGCCCGCGGAGGACGAGGAGCCGGCACCGACGCTGTGGCGGCGGCTCTCCGCCCCGCTCCGCCGCCTGGGCCGCCGCGGTCGCTAGCGGTGCGTCTCGCGGCAGCGTCCGGCCCGCGAAAACCTGCCCCGCGAGCGAAGACCCCGCGGCGCGGGGCGACGCGGGGTCCGATCGCGATCAGAGCGTGGCGAGGATCTCCTTCATCTCGGCGATCTCGGCGGTCTGCGCATCGACGATGTCCTGCGCGAGGGCCACGGCGTCGGCGTTCTCGCCGTCCGCGACCTCCGTCTCGGCCATGTCGACGGCGCCCTCGTGGTGCGCGATCATCTGCTCCAGGAACAACCGGGACGCCTCCGGACCCGCGGCAGCCTCGAGCGCGGCGAGGTCGTCATCGCTCATCATGCCGTCACCGTGATCCATGGCGCCGGGGTCGGCCGCTTCCGCACCCCAGTCTTCGAGCCAGCCCTCCAGCTGCTCGATCTCCGGCCCCTGCGCGGCCTTGATCCGCTCGGCGAGGTCGGCCACCCGCGGGTCGACGTCGTCCTTCGCGAGCACGATGTCGGACATCTCGACGGCCTGCTCGTGGTGCACGACCATCATCGATGCGAACATCGCGTCCGCCTCGTTCGCACCGGTCAGCGGGGCGTCCGAGGGGGAGTGATCCATACCGGAGTGGTCCGTCGATCCGGACGGCGCGGCGGAGGCACATCCCGCGAGGGCGAGGGTCCCGGCCAGCACCAGGGCGGCGGCTGCGGTGATTCGATTCTTCATTGCTCTCTCTTCTCTGTCTGTCGGAAGGGCGTCCGCGGTCGCGGCGCCCGAGCGTACGCGGTGCCGATCACGTCCGACTGATGCAGAGCACGTGGAGAGAGGGAGGTCGGGGGAGTGCGGTGGCAGCGTCGGCTCGCGAGCGGAGAACGCGCAGCACGGACCCCGCGTCGATCGCGCGGGACGGGCGCAGCAGCAGAAGCAACCCGCCGAGCAGGGCGAGGACGCAGGCGGCCCCGACATCGCCCACGGGGTCGCCGGGGATGACCGCCGTGTCCGCCACGTCGGACGAGGACGACTCGGATTCCGCGACGTGGGCGAGTGCCGGCGCGGAGTGCCCGGCCCTCGCGTGACCTCCCGGAACACCGTGCGTGTCGAGCCCGTGCATACCGAGGAGGCCGAGCACGACGCCTCCCACGAGGACGACCGCGAGCAGCGCCCCCCGGAGTATGCGTCGGTCAACCATACGCCCAGGTTACCCCGTCGGGGTATGGGTATAACCCCATTGGTCAGCGAGCGACCCCCGCCCGGCGCAGAAGACGCCGCACGGCGATGACCGCCCCCGCCACCGCCAGCTCCCCGACCACCCGGCCGAGCACTGTGGCGATGAGCACCGGGAGCACCAGGTGCTCCGGCGAGAAGACGGGGAGGGCGACGAAGAAGAGCACCACGCCGACCGCGGCGCCGGCCAGCAGGATCCGGCCGGGGCGGATCGGGACATCGCGGCGCGGTAGCGCGAGGTCGAGCACCACGCCGCCCAGGACGAGGGGGATCACCCCGAGCAGCCCGATGGGGGACACCGCGACCGTGAGCACCCCGGCGACGAAGGCGGCCAGCGTCGCCATCCCCCGGACGCGGGTGACGACTCGCGCGAGGAAGGGCAGCGCGGTGTGCACCGCGGCGACCAGCGCATACGCGGGCGGAGACGTGGCCGCCAGCACGCTCGTAGCCGGGACCACGGCGACGAACACGAGGGCCTGCATCGCGCCGAGCGCGGCGCTCACGAGGAGCGCACTGGTCGGCACACGACGGGCGGACACGGGCGACAACGGACCACTCACTCCTCCGAGCCTAGAACCGTGGAGAGGGTCGGTGCCGTCCTCGGCCGCACGGGGTTTGGATATCGTAAGAGTGGGGATGCGTACCTGGGGAGGGACGATGTCGGCTTTCGGCGCGCAAGGGGACAAGAGGGTGCCGCGGGTGTCCGCGCACGTCATCGGACGTCCGCGCCTGAACGCAGCGCTGGATGCCGGAGCGCCGCTCACGGTGCTGCGCGCGGCCGCGGGGTCCGGAAAGACCACCGCCCTCGTCGGCTGGGCCTTCACCTCCCCCGCCCGCGTCGTGTGGCTGACGGTCACATCCGCGCTGGCGACGAGCCCGGCCCTCGCATCGGCGCTGCTGCGGGCGCTGCGTGACACGGGCGAAGCGGCTGACCCGCGCAGCTCCGCCGCCGCGACCGCGGGCGGCTGGCCCGTGGTCGCGCAGCACCTGTGCGACCACGAAGAGCCTGTCGTCATCATCCTCGACGACGCCGCCGCGCTCGACCGCGACGCGGTCTTCGACCTCTGCCGCACGGTCGCCGTCCCGCCGCACGTCCGCCTGATCGTCGCCACGAACCGCCCCAGCCCCTTCGACAGCGAGGGTGTCGAGCTGGTGATCGACACCACGCTGATCTCTCCCGAAGACCTCGCGTTCGACCTCGACGAGATCCGACGCGCGCTCGAGGTCGACGAGGACACCGCCGTCGCCGTGCGGGAGGCCACCGCGGGCTTCGCGGCGGTCGTCCGCGCCGTCGCCATCCGCGGCAGAGCGCCCCGGGACGCGACGATCGTGGAGGTCGCGGCCACGGCGGTCGACGACTATCTCCGCAGCCGCATGGAGGAGCGCACGTTCGGTGCCGGTGTGCTGGAGGGGCTGATCCGGATCAGCATCACGGACACCGTCGACCTCCCGTTGGCCGAGGCTCTCAGCAGCAACCCGGACATCGGCGCCGCTCTGGACGAGGCGGAAGCGTTCGGCTTCGGTCGGTGGTCGACGGGGACCACGCCGCGAACGTTCACGATCGCCGCGCCCGCCCGTACCCTGCTGCGCCACGACCTCGTGCAACGGTTCCCGACCGAGGTCCGTCTCCTCCGCCGCCTCGCGATCGAGGGCGCCCTCCGCCGCGGCGACCCCTTCGAGGGGCTGCGCCTCGCGATGGAGGAGGACGACCTCCACCTCGCGGCCCACGTCATCATGTCCGGGTGGAGCCACCTGCTGGACCACGACGGTCGCCGGGTCGTGGCCCTGCTGGGCGACCTGCCCCTCGCCCGGCTGAAGCAGGAGCCGCTCGTGGCGATGCTGCTGGGCATCTGCCTCAATGCCAACCGACTTCGGCGGGTGCGTGGACTGCAACTGCTCCGGCTGGCGATCTCCGCCGCGAACGCCCGTCGGAGCGCCCTCTCCCCCACGGAGCGTCTCTTCATCTGGACCGCCGAGAGCGCAGCCCTGCGTGTGGTCGGGATGCCCGATCGGGCCGGCCAGGTGGGCGCCCGTGCCCTCGCTCTGTTCACCGAGACACCCGAATCCCACTGGGAGCAGTATGCGATGGAGATGCCGCTGTTGTGCACGCACCTCGGCATCTCGCTCTACTACGGCGGTCGCCGAGAGCAGGCCGTGCGCCTCTTCGGCGAGGCCGCCGCCCTCGCCGCGTCGCAGGGGAGCGGAAAGGCGTTCCACGCCGTGAGCCTCCTCGGCGGGATCCACGCCCTCAACGGTGACCTGCCGGAGGCCCGGCACTACGTCGAGATCATCCGCGACGGCTCGTGGGATGCCGCGCTGCTCGACGGGTACCGCGGCACGTTCTACCGCGTCGCCGAGGCGATGCTGGCGGTCGAGGACGGTGACCTCGCCGCGGCCAAGCAGCACGTGCGCGCCTTCCTCCCGCACCGGGCGACGAGCGAGCACTGGACGACGATGGCAACGGTCGAAGCCTGGATCGCGCTGCACGAGGGCGATGCCGCCGGAGGGCTGGAGCGACTGGAGTCGTTCGCCCGGATGCGGGGCCGGGAGGCCGGATCGACGTCGGCTCGCCAAGCGCTGAGCCGCCCCCGGATCCTGCTGCACCTCGCCCTCGGCGACGTTCGAGCGGCGCGGAGCGTCAAGCAGCGCGACGCCGGGACGGACCGGTTCGGCACCCTCCTGGAACGCGCCAGGCTCGCCCTGATCGACGGTCGCGCCCCCGAAGCGGCGCGTCTCCTGTCTCAGACCCGCCTCCAGCCGACGACCTCCCGCGAGCGCGCGGAGGCCGCGGCGGTGCAGAGCGCGGCCCTTCATCGCGTCAGTCCGGCCGCCGCGCAGGCCGTCTCCGAGGCGCTGAGCGCGCAGCTCGGGGACAGGGGACTGCGCACGCCTGTGGCGCTCCTCGGCGCGGAGGACTTCGCCGCCGTCCGGGCCGACCTGGCTCCCGTCGGCGACCCCCCGCTGCCCGCCCGCTCCGCCCTGCCCTCGTTCGCGGCACGCCCGAAGCTCTCCTCGCGGGAGCAGGTGGTGCTGCACGCGCTCACGACGGGAGCGCCGCTGCCCGACATCGCCGCGGAGCTGCGGATCTCGCCGAACACGCTGAAGACGCAGCTCCGCAGCATCTACCGCAAGCTCGACGTGACCAACCGTACCGAGGCCCTCGAGCAGGCCGCCCGACACGGCCTCCTCTCCGGATGACGAGAGCCCCGCCCGTCGGAGACGACGGGCGGGGCTTTCATCCGGGACCCTAGCTCTGCCTGCGGCGGCGGCGCACCAGCAGCAGCACCGCACCGCCGATCAGCAGCGCGATCGCGAGCCCGAGGACCCACGGCGCCAGCTGCCCGCCCGTGAGCGCGAGCGGCGTCAGCACCCGGTTCTCGGTCGTGCCCGTCGGCGGCGTGATCGTCTCACCGCCGGGAGGCGTGGCCGAGGCGGTGGCCGCGTTCCGTAGCGTCGCTCCCGCCGCGTCGGCGTGCACGGTCACCGCGTAGGTGATCACGACGCGCTCCCCTTCGGCGAGGCTGCCGGTCCAGCGCAGCGTCGTCCCGTCGATCCTCGGTGCGGCCACCGCACGGTCACCCACCGTGGCAGTCGGCGCGCCGCGGAGGTCGGCGTGCCGCAGCACTCCGGCCAGGTCATCCGTGACGACGACCTCGTCCAGGCCCGTCTCGCCGGTGTTGGTACCGGTGAGGGTGTAGGTCACGACGCTCCCCGTCGCGACGCTGGAGCCGGACGCGGGGTCGGACGTCTTGACGAACGTGAAGCCCGGGGTGCCGACGGGGTTCTCCGTCGTCACCGGCGGCGGGGTGAGCTCGGTGCCGCCCGGAGGCGTCGCGGCGCCCTCGACGGTGTTCGCCAGGATCGCGCCGCCGGCGTCGCCGTGAACGGTCACCGAGTACGTGATCGTGACGCGCTGTCCGACGGCCAGCTCGCCCGTCCAGGTGAGCTCGTCACCCGCGATGACAGGCCCCGGCGCGGTGCCGTCGCTGAGGGTCGCCGTCGCGTCGCCGTTGGAGGCGGCATGGGCGAGCACACCCGACAGGTCGTCGACGATGCGGACCGGAGCCAGCGCCGTCTCCCCCGTGTTCACGCCGGTCACCGTGTAGGTCACGACGCTTCCGGGGTCGACCCGGGTGCCGGAGGCGGGGTCGGCGAACTTGCGCAGCTCGAAGCCGGGCTCGTTGACGGGGTTCTCGGTCGTCGCCGGCGGCGTCTCGATCGGCGGCACTCCACCCGGCGGAGTCGCCGAGCCGGAGGCCGAGTTCTCGATGACGGAGCCTCCGGCGTCCGCGCGCACGGTCACCGAGTACGTGATCGTGACGCTCTCGCCGACCTGCAGCGCACCCGTCCAGGACAGCCGGTCCTCGGCCACCGTCGGCGCCGTCGTCGCCGTGCCGCCGATCGTCGCGGTCGCGTCGTCGTTGTACTCCGCGTGCGCCAGGACAGCGGAGAGGTCGTCGGCGATGGTGACGGGATCGAGAGCCGTCTCCCCCGTGTTGACACCGGTCACCGTGTAGGTGAGGACGCTGCCCGGGTCGACCGCCGTGCCCGCAACCGGGTCGACGCTCTTGGAGACGGAGAATCCGGGCTCGTTGACCGGGTTGGTGGTGACACCGGGTGGCGGCGTGATCGTCGATCCTCCCGGCGGGGTCGCCGTCGCGGACGCCGCGTTCTCGATCACGGTGCCCACGCCTTCGGCGCTCACGGTCACGGAGTAGGTGACGGTCACGGTCTGGCCGACCGCGAGAGACCCGGTCCACGACAGCTCCGAGCCGTCCAGGGTCGCCGGAGCCGCAGTGGCACCCGCGATGGTCGCCACCGCGTCCGCGTTGAAGGTCGCGTACGGCAGAACACCGGACAGGTCGTCGGTGATCGTCACCGGGTCGAGCGCCGTCTGGCCCGTGTTGGCCGCGGTCAGCGTGTAGGTGAGCACGTCACCCGGGTCGACAGCGGTACCGGCGGCGGGGTCGACGGTCTTGGCGAAGGTGAAGCCGGGCTCGTTCACGGGGTGCTCCGTGCTCGACGGCGGCGGCGTGATCGGCGTGCCGGGAGTCGTGGGACTCTCGGGGTCGCTCGGGTCGGCGGGGATCAGCGGGGTCGCCTCTCCGGTCGCCGTGTTCGCGACGATCTCACCGCCGGCAGTGGCGTCGACGGTCACCGAGTAGGTGATCACGACGTCCTGGCCTGGGCGCAGCACGCCGTTCCACGACAGCGCCCCGTCGGCCACGCGGACGTCGCCGCGGGTCGCGGACACGTCGTCGTTGTAGGACGCGTGGGCGAGCGCCGCCCGCAGGTCGTCGCCGATCTGGACGGGGTCGAGGACGGTGTCGCCCGTGTTGCGGCCGGTCACGGTGTAGGTGATCACGCTGCCGGGGTCGACCCGTGTGCCCGTCGCCGGGTCGGCCGTCTTGGTGACGGTGAACCCGGGGGTCGCGACGGGGTGCTCCGTCATCGCGGGCGGCGTCTCGACCGGGGTGCCCGGCGTGGTCGGGCTCTCGGGGTCGGTCGGGTCGGTCGGGATCAGCGGGGTGCCCTCACCGGACACCGTGTTGCGGAGCAGCACGCCGGTCGCATCCTCGTCCACCGTCACCGTGTAGGTGATGTCGACGCGGTCGCCGGGAGCGAGCGTCCCGGTCCAGGTGAGGGTGGTGCCGGAGAGCACGACGGATCCGGACGAGGCCTTCGCGTCGCCGCCGTACTCCGCGTTCGCGAGGACGGCCGAGAGGTCGTCCACGATCGTCGCCGGATCGAGGACGGTGGTGCCGGTGTTGACGCCAGAGACCGTGTAGCTGAGGGTGTCGCCCGCGCGGACAGCGGTGCCGGAGGCCGGGTCGGCCGACTTCGAGACCTCGAAGCCCGTGTCCACGACGGGGTGCTCCGTCTCCGCCGTCGGCGGGACGATGGGCGTCCCCGGAGTCTTGGCGCCGGAGGGATCGGCGGGGTCGACCGGGATCTGCGGCGTGGCCGAGCCGGTCACGACATTGTGCAGTAGGGCCTTCTCGACACCCGCGTCGACGGTCACCGTGTAGCGGATGGTGACGGCTTCCCCACGCGGGATGCTTCCGGTCCAGGTGAGGGTGGCGTCGGCGACCCGCACGGAGCCACGGTCGGCGGTGACGTCGTCGTTGTAGCCGGCGGAGTCGAGCACGCCCGACAGGTCGTCGACGATCTCCGCGGGGTCGAGGTCGGTGTCGCCGGTGTTGGTGCCGGTGATCGTGTAGGTGATCGTGTCGCCCGCGGACACGGCCGTGCCGGAGGCGGGGTCGGCCGACTTCGAGATGGTGAAGCCGGAGCCGATCACGGGGTGCTCGGTGGTGACCGTCGGCGGGACGATCGGCTCACCGGGAACCTGCGGCCCGGTCGGATCGCCCGGGTTCGGGGTGGTCGGCGTGCCCGACCCGGTCACGCTGTTGCGCAGGATCTCGCCGGAGGTGTCGTCGCCCACGGTCACCGAGTACGTGATCGTCACGGTCTGTCCGGGCTGGAGCGTTCCGGTCCAGGCGAGGTCGTTCCCGGTCAGGGTCGCGCCGCCCGTGGTCACGGTCGTGCCGCCGACCGTGGTCGTGATGTCATCGGTGAAGGCGGCGTTGGCGAGCACGCCGGAGAGGTCGTCGGTGACCGTCGCAGGGTCGAGGACGGTCGCGCCGGTGTTGGTGCCGGTGACGGTGTACTCGATGGTCTGTCCCGGCTCCACCACGGTGCCCGATGCGGGATCGGAGGTCTTCGCGACCTCGAAGCCGGCGACCGGGTGCTCGGTGGTGACGGCCGGAGGCGTGATCGGGGGCAGTCCCCCGGGCGGAGTGCCGGAGGCGGTGACGCGGTTGGCGATCCGCTCGCCCTCCACTCCGGCGTCGACGATCACGGAGTAGGTGATCGTGAGCACCTGCCCGGGCTCGAGGGCACCGGTCCAGGCGAGATCGTCGCCGGTGACGGTGGCGGCGCCGGACGGCACCGGGTCGCCGTCGATCGCGGTCGCCACGTCACCCTGGTACTCGGCGAACGCACGCACCCCGGACAGGTCGTCGGCCACGGTGACCGGGTCGAGGCGCGTATTGCCGGTGTTCTCGGCCTGCACCGTGTAGGTCAGACGCTGTCCCGCCTGCACGGCGGTGCCGTCGGCGGGGTCCGAGGTCTTGCGCAGGGCGAGGTCCGGCGCGAGGCGCACGTTCGTGTAGGTGCACGTGACGTCGGTGCCGAGCGGGCCGGCCGGCTGGGTGACCTGGCCGTCGGCGGTGACGGCGACCGGAGTGGTCGAGCCGTCCGCGTTCACCTGCTGGCAGACGAGCGAGGCGTCGTACTTCGTGAGGTCGGTCGAGCCCGCCGCCGACTCGGACAGCCGGAAGGTGTCGCCCTGGTTCGTGAAGACGGGGCCGGCGTAATCCGGCTGCAGACCGGAGCGGTCGCCACGGGTGACGGCGTCGGTCTGAGCGACCTGGTAGCCGGCGGGCGACTGCACCCGAAGCCCGAACTGGTCGCTCGCCGCGTGACGGCCCTCGGGGAGGTCCTTCTTCAACGTCAGCGTGTTCGGGAACGTGCAGCTCGCCATGTCGGTGGGCGAGAAGGTGCCGAGCGGGGTCGTGTTGACCGTCTGCCCCCGGGGGAGGTCGACCTCGATGATGCGATTGCCGCCTCCGGAGACGGACACGAAGATGTGGCCGAGGTTGCCGAACGCGATGCCGTTCCCCTGCACCCCGGCACCCATGTCGTGCACCTGCTTGGCGTCGATCGTCGCCGTGCTCGGTTCGAGCGTGGCCGGGAGGTCCGAGGAGTAGATGAAGTTGTCGGCGACGAGCACGAGCTGACCCGAGGCGCTGAAGGCCATGTCGCCGTTGGCGCCGAAGGCGCTGCTGCCGGTGGTCGGACGGAGCGTGCCGACCTGCGTGTAGGTCTGCGGCGTGACGTTCTCGTTCCACGCGTAGAGGTTGATCGCGCCGTTCACCGTGCCGCTGGCGAAGTAGTACACGCCCGTCACGGGGTGCACGGCCCCGCGCAGCACCGACGAGTTCAGGGAGAACGTCGTGCGTGCGGTGGTATCGGTGACGCGGTCGTGCTTCGCCAGTGTCTTCGTCCCGGCGGCATTGGTGACCGTGTACGCATACCGCCCGTTCGACGAGAGCCCGAGGGCGTTGTTGGAGTGGTTCGCGCCGACGTTGATGGAGCTGAGCGTGCCGCCGTCACCGGGCGCACCGCCCTGCTCGTTGACGGCGAACTCGCGCACCTCGGTGGCGCTCTGCACGTACACCGCTCCCGGCGTGCAGAGGAACGGGTCCGCGGCGACGGCCGGCGCGGCCGTCAGTGTGCCGCCGATGACGATCATCGACGATGCGACGAGCGCCGTGCTGACGGCACCACCGATCAGCCTCTTCGTCCGGCCCCGCCAGCGGCTGCGCCGCTCCGGCGGAAGACGATCGGACGTGCGGTCCTTGCGGGCACCACGGAATCCCATGACTGCTCTCCCCATTCATCGCGTTCCGCCGCGCAGCCGCGCACACGGAAGCCCCCGCCCCCTCAGGCGACCGCCGAGCACCCTTCGGGCAGGGTGGACTCGGTCCGGGCCTCCGCCAGCATGCCGGTACGCCTCATCGGCCCCCGGCCGAACCGGGAGAATTCACCCCGCCTTTTCACCCCAGCGCGCATGACGGAGGGCGCACCGGGGATACCGGTGCGCCCTCGCCGGATCGTCGCCTACTCGCGGGACCCGATCTCCTCGATCGGACGACGTCGCAGCGCGGCCCCGGTCGCGAGCCGCAGAGCGACCAGGGCCAGCGCCCCCATGCCGCCGACGATCGCGAGAGAGCCGAGGACCGGCATCGCCGGAAGCGGCTGCCCCGAGATCCCGTAGCTCATGCCCAGGAGCGGGGGGATCGCGACGAGCACGCCGAAGATCATCGAGAGGGCGGCGATCTGGATCGCTTCGAGCCGCATCGTGGCCCGCACCTGTCCCCGGGTGGCGCCGATGAGCTGGAGCAGTGCGAACTCGCGCGTGCGCTCCCCCGTCGCCATCACGAGGGTGTTCACGACGGCGATCGCGATGTACCCGAGGATGACCAGCAGGCCGATGAGGCTCACCCATCCCTGCTGCGAGACCGCGCCGGTCGTGCTCGCCTTCTGCCCGGAGCCGGGAGCCGTCTGCAATCCGGCGGCGGCGAGCGCATCGGTCACGCCGTCGACGTCGCCCTCGGCCGACAGGAGCGCGAAGGAGTCGAGTGCAGCGGAGGTGTGGACGCGGACGTGATCCGCGTCCATCGTCAGATCGCCGAAGCCGAGGCCCCGTTCGTAGATGCCGACGACGGTGGCCTCCAGCGGCGCCCCGTCGCCGAGCACGCCCGTCACGGGATCGCCGACGTCGAGGCCGAGGGCGTGCGCCACCTCGGCACTGATGGCGACGGTGGCACCACCGTCGAGGGCGGCCAGCGACCCCTCCTGCACACGGAGGTCCAGCAGACCGTTCACGGTCGCCGGGTCGACCCCCTGGAGCACGTACTCCGTGCGCTCGACCTGGCCCTCGATGTCGAGGGAGTCGAGCACGGCGGTGCTGACGACGACGCCGGTCGCGGCCGTGACCCCCGGTTCGGCCCGCAGCGCGGCGACGACCTCGGGGGAGAGCCCGGCCGGGGCCGTGACGCGCAGGTCGGCGATGACTCCGGCCCGAGCCTGGGTCGCCGCCTCGTCCGCGACGATCGCCGGGCCGCCGATCTGCACGAGACCCAGCCCGATACCGAGGGCGATGGGAAGGATTGCGGCCGCCATCCGTCGGCTGCTCGCCGCGGCGTTCGCGGCGGCGAGGAAACCCGCCGCCGACGAACGACGCAGCGCGGGCCCGACGAGTCGCACGCAGAGGGCCACCAGCCACGGCCCCAGCAGTGCGAGCGCCACGATGAGCATGATCGCGGCGCCGGCCGACGCCCCGACCGCCGCATCTCCGCGGAGCATCAGCGGGACGGTGGAGACGGAGACGCCGGCGGCGGCGAACACGATCCCGGCGATGGTGCGCGGGAGGCCGATCGGGCCCGGCCCCGTCGACGACTCGCGCAGCGCCTCGATCGGATCGAGGCGCGCCGGACGCCGGGCCGCGATACGAGCCGCTCCCCAGGCCGCGCCGAGCACCAGCAGCAGAGCCCCCAGCGCCGGGAACGGGCTCAGCGCGAGGGCGAAGTCCCCCGGGATCACACCGCCCGCCACGAACGCCGACTGCAGCGCGGAGGACAGCAGGTATCCCGGAACGATCCCGAGCAGCGCAGCGACGAGAGCGACCGCGAGCACCTCCCGCGCGATGAGGGAATGCACCTGGGAGGGTGTGGCCCCGACGGCGCGGAGCAGCGCGTACTCGCGGCGACGAGCCTGGACCGACAGCGACAGCGTGCCCGCGACGATGAAGAGGGCAACGAGGATGCAGGTGCCGACGAAGGCGCTGCCGATCGCGATGAGCATCGTCCTGGCGGCGGCCGAGTCGAGGAACTCCACGTCGCCGCGGGCGTCGCCGGTCCGGGCGACCAGTTCGGGGAACGCCTCTCGGATGGCGGTGGCCACCTGCTCGGGATCGCCGTCGACGAATACGCCGAGGGCCTGCGGGGCGCCGCCGTGCGGGTCGATCTCGCGGACCCGGTCGTCGCTGAGGAACACCGGCACCGCTCGCTCCGGCAGCGTCTCTGCGGTCACCAGTCCGACGACCGTGTACGTCGCGGCGGTGCCGCCGTGGGCGAGCGGGAGGGTGTCGCCCACAGCGTGACCGGCACCGGAGACCATCACCGCTTCGTCGTCGGCAGCGGGTTCCCGGCCCTCCGCGACGGTGAAGCCGGTGAGTGCGGTCGCGGACCAGGGGTGTGCCTCGACCACCGCATCCGTCCCCTCGCCGGGGCCGACCAGGGGCACGGTCACGTCGGCCACCACCGCCTCGACTCCGGGCAGCGCGGCGATCTCCCGCACGGCGTCGGTGGGGACGAGCGCGCGCTCGCGCAGCGGCACGGGAAGATCCTCCGGCACGTCGACCTGCTGGACGGCCCCGACGACGACCTCGGCGGCCGTGTAGCGCTGGGGGGCGAGGCCGCCGCGGATGCCCGACTCGACGAGCACGCCGAGTCCGGTGACGAGGGCGCTCGCGACGAAGATGGCGACGAACACCCCGGCGAGACTGCGCCGGTGATGACGGAGGTCGGCGCGGACGATCCGCCCGAGCCCGAGGGTCGAGGTCGACATCACCACTCCCCCAGCGTGCTCATGCGATCCGTGATCTGCTGCGGCGTGCCGCCGTCGAGGTGCCCGGCGAAGGCGCCGTCGGCGAGGAAGATGACGCGGTCGGCGTGCGAGGCCACCACGGGATCGTGCGTGACGACGACGACGGTCTGGTGCAGCTCCTTCGCGGTGTGGGCGAGGAGATCGAGCACCTGCTTCCCGGTGCGGGAGTCGAGGGCCCCTGTGGGCTCGTCGCCGAACACGACGTGGGGACGCGTGATGAGCGCACGCGCGATCGCGACCCGCTGCTGCTGCCCACCCGAGAGCTCGGCAGGGCGACGGTGGCGGCGGTCGGTGAGACCCACCGCGGCGAGCAGGGTTTCCAGCCAGCGATGATCCAGACCCTGCCGCCCGAGGCGCAGTGGGAGGGTGATGTTGTCCTCCACGGTGAGGGCCGGAAGCAGGTTGTAGGCCTGGAACACGAAGCCGACGTGATCGCGGCGGAAGGCCGTGAGCTGGCGGGGCGTGAGGGCGGAGATCTCGGTGCCGCCCAGGTGCACCGTACCGCTGGTCGGTCGGTCGAGGCCGGCGGCGCTGTGAAGCAGGGTGCTCTTGCCGGAACCGGACGGCCCCATGATCGCCGTGAACGAGCCGCGCCCGATGGCGAGGTCGATGCCGCGGAGTGCGGTCACGCGGGTGCTGCCGGAGCCGTACGTCTTGACGAGGCCGCTGAGGCGCAGGGCCTCGGCGGGAGCCGCTTCGACGAGCGGCGCAGAGGAGAGGGAGGTCATGCGTCGACGGTACGAACGCCGCGCGGCCGCTCCCATCCCGCCCGGTGCCGTATCGATGGTGGAGCTGGCTATACCGCGCGGCGCGCTCCGCTCGGGCAGACTTGCGGGGTGAAGGACGGATGGATGCGCCGCGCGACGCGGGGCTGGTTGCGGGATGCACGGTTCCTCGGGATCGAACTCGGCGCCTCCGTCGTCTCCCTCGCCCTGTTCTGCGTGATCCTCGTGCTGTTTCCGCTCATGCTCATCACCGGCGGCGTGCTTCTCTTCCCCCAGGTCGTCCAGGTGCTGCACGTCTGGAGTGACCGCGCGCGCCGCCGGATCGGACGGCGGCGGGCCGAAGACCTGCCCCCGCTCGCGCGTACACTCCCGCGCGGGGCGACGATCGACGACCGGCTGCGCTTCGCCTTCTCCCGGGCGACAGCCCGCGACGCCCTGTGGCTCGTGCTTCACGCGTTCCCCGTGATGTGGGTGTCGCTGCTGACGCTCGCCCTGCCGCTGTCGGCCGTCAACAGCCTCGCCGTCACCTGGTACTGGCAGTTCGCCCCGGCCGACGACCCGGTCGGCTCGCCGTACCCCGTCACGTCGTGGGCGCTGGCGTGGACCATGCCGCTCGTCGCCCTCGCGTACGCGGTCGCTGCGGCCTTCCTCGTGCCGGCGGTCGCCCGTCTCGTGGCCTTCGTCTCGGCGAAACTCCTCGCGACGCCGCAGAGATCCCGCCTCGCCGCCCGGGTCGACGCCCTGACCCTCAGCCGGGCAGCGGCCCTCGACGCCCATGCCGCCGAGCTGCGCCGCATCGAGCGCGATCTCCACGACGGCGCCCAGAACCGGTTGGTGAACGTCGTCATGATGCTCGGGATCGCAGAGCGGGCGCAGGAGACGGGCGGCGATGTGCTCGATCCCCTGCGGCGGGCGCAGGACGCCGCCTCCGACGCGCTCGCCGGCCTCCGCCGCACGGTGCACGACATCTATCCGCCGATCCTCGACGAACTCGGACTGGAGGGCGCGCTGGCCTCGCTCGCCGGGCGCAGCGTCGTCCCGTGCACTCTGGACGCCACGGACATCGGGCGGGTGCCGGCGGCGGTCGAATCCGCGAGCTACTTCGTGGTCGCGGAGGCACTGACCAACGTGAACAAGTACAGCGCGGCGACGAGGGCCGCGGTGCGGGTCGAACGGGAGGGCGAGCTGCTCCTCATCGCGGTGGAGGACGACGGGGCCGGCGGCGCGATCGAGCGTCCGGGCGGGGGTCTTGCCGGGATCCGTCGTCGGGTCGAGGCGTTCGAGGGCACGATGGAACTGTCGAGTCCCGCCGGGGGACCCACCATCCTGCGGACGGAGCTGCCATGCGGATCGTGATCGCGGAGGACGACACCCTGCTGCGGGAGGGCCTCGCGCTGCTGCTGCGCAGCGAGGGGTTCGACGTGGTCGGCGCCGTGCCCGACGCCGACGGATTCCTCGCCCTCCTCGACGACGCCGACGCCGCGGTCGTCGACGTGCGGATGCCGCCCACGTTCACCAGCGAAGGTCTCAAGGCCGCGGCCGAGGCGAGGGCCCGCCGCCCGGGCTTTCCGGTGCTCGTGCTCTCGGCGTACGTCGAGGACCGTTATGCGGGCGAGCTCCTCGCCGCCGGGGCGAACGGCCTCGGCTACCTGTTGAAGGAACGGGTGGGGAAGGTCGCCGCGTTCGTCGACGCCCTGCGCCGGGTGGCCGCGGGGGGCACGGTGATGGATCCCGAGGTGATCTCGCAGCTCCTGAGCCGCCGTCGCGCCGATGACCCCGTGCAGACCTTGACCCCGCGCGAACGGGAGGTGCTCGGGCTGATGGCCGAGGGGCTCGACAACACCACGATCGCCGCACGCCTGTTCGTGACCGAGACCGCGGTGAGCAAGCACATCGGCAACATCTTCGCCAAGCTCGGCCTCGCCTCCACCGACAGCGGCCACCGTCGGGTCCTCGCCGTCCTCGCCTACCTCCGCTCCTGACGTCCTCCCCCTGAGACCCCGGGTTGTCGTCGAGACCCCGGGGTCTTCGCGTCGCTACCCGGGGGTCTCGCCGCGTACCCGGGGTCTCGGCGAGACAGGGATGAGAAAGTTCAGTATTCGGTGTTGCTAAGTACCGGTACTCAGTGTTACTTTGTACCGGTACCCAGCAACACTGAGTACCGAACGAGGAGAACAACGAGAGGAGGGGACCACATGGGCAAGCAGATGACCGAGATGCTCAAGGGCACCCTGGAGGGCATCGTTCTGGCCCTCCTCGCCGAGCAGCCGGCCTACGGCTACGAGATCACCACCCGCCTGCGGGAGCACGGCTTCACCGACACCGCCGAGGGCACCGTCTACGCCCTGCTGGTCAGGATCGAGCAGAAGAAGCTCGTCGACGTCGAGAAGGTGCCGAGCGAGAAGGGACCGCCCCGCAAGGTCTACACCCTGAACGCCGCCGGGCGCCAGGAGCTGGAGGAGTTCTGGACCACCTGGAACTTCCTGGCGCAGCACATCGAACGACTCAACACCACCCACACCCCCAGCAAGGAGAACTGACATGGCCGCCAAGTGGATCGAAGCGCTCACCGGATCGCTCGAGCAGAAGAAGCAGTACAAGCAGGCGAAGGCCCGGATCGAGGCGCTGCCCGAGCCGTACCGCACGGTCGCCAACGCCCAGCACCGCTACACCATGTACTACGGAGGGATCACCGACGGGGACACCCTGGTGCAGATCTTCCTCGACCTCGCCGACCTCTGGGAGCGCGCCGCGATCGACCGCACCCCGATCGACGACATCATCGGCGCCGACCCCGTCGAGTTCGCCGAGACCTACGCCGAGGCGTACGGCGGCACCCAGTGGGTCGACAAGGAGCGCGATCGCCTGACGCAGGCGGTCGCCGACGCGAAGAAGAAGGAGAACCGGTCATGACGAACACCGCCCTCTCGGTGCGCGGCATCGAGAAGTCCTACAAAGACCTGCACGTGCTGCGCGGCGTCGACTTCGAGGTGGAGCGGGGATCGATCTTCGCCCTCCTCGGGTCGAACGGCGCGGGCAAGACCACGATGGTGCGCATCCTCTCCACGCTGCTGAAGGCCGACACCGGCACCGCGACGGTGCAGGGGATCGACGTGGCGGCGAACCCGCTCGGCGTGCGGGAGAAGATCAGCCTCACCGGGCAGTTCGCCGCGGTCGACGAGATCCTCACCGGGCGCGAGAACCTGGTGCTCGTCGCCAAGCTGCGCCACCTGCCCGACCCCGGCGCGGTGGCCGACCGGCTGCTCGCCACGTTCCGCCTGACCGACGCGGGCAGCCGCAAGGTCGGCACGTACTCCGGTGGCATGCGCCGCCGGCTCGACATCGCGATGAGCCTGGTCGGCGACCCCGAGGTGATCTACCTCGACGAGCCGACCACCGGGCTCGACCCGGAGTCGCGCATCGAGGTGTGGGACGTCGTGAAGCAGCTCGCCGACGGCGGCACCACGGTGCTGCTCACCACGCAGTACCTCGACGAGGCCGAGCAGCTCGCCGGCCGCATCGCGATCCTGCACGAGGGCCGCATCATCGCGAACGACACCCTCGCCGGGCTCAAGCGGCTGCTCCCGCCCGCCCAGGTCGAGTACGTCGAGAAGCAGCCCACCCTCGAGGAGATCTTCCTCACCCTGATCGGCCCCTCGACCACGAAGGAGGACGCAGCATGACCACGCACTTCGCCGCCGACACGGCGACGCTCACCGGCCGCTCGATGCGGCACATCTTCCGCAGTCCCGACACGATCATCACCACGGCGGTCACGCCGATCGCGCTGATGCTCCTGTTCGTGTACGTCTTCGGCGGCGCGCTCCAGCAGAGCACCGGCACCGAGAACTACGTGAACTACCTGCTGCCCGGCATCCTGCTGATCGCGATCGCGTCGGGCATCGCGTACACCGCGTTCCGGTTGTTCACCGACATGCAGAGCGGCATCTTCGAGCGCTTCCACTCCATGCCGATCGCCCGGTCGAGCGTGCTGTGGGCGCACGTGCTCACCTCGCTCACGGCCAACGCGATCACCCTCGCGATCATCTTCGGCGTCGGGTTCCTGATGGGGTTCCGCACCGGGGCGAGCGTGTGGGCCTGGCTCGGAGTGATCGGCATCCTGATGCTGTTCACCCTGGCGCTCACGTGGCTGGCGATCATCGCCGGCCTGAATGCGAAGACGGTCGACGGGGCGAGTGCGTTCTCGTACCCGCTGATCTTCCTCCCGTTCATCAGCTCCGCGTTCGTGCCGACCGACACGATGCCGGCGCCGGTGCAGTGGTTCGCGGAGAACCAGCCGGTGACCTCGATCGTGAACTCCATCCAGGCGTTGTTCGCGGGGGAGCCGGTCGGGTCCGACATCTGGGTGGCCCTCGCCTGGTGCGTCGGGATCCTCGTGGTCGCGTACGTGTTCGCGATCATCTCCTACCGGAAGAAGGTCAGCTGATCGACGTCAAGCGAGACGGAACGCTCCGACCGGGGACTCTCCCCGGCCGGGGCGTTTCGCCGCGCTCGGCTGATGTTCGAATCGCCTGCGTTGTTCCATCCACACCGGGTACGGAGCAGCGTGCGTGACTCGACGTCAACGGAGCCCGACCGGACCGAGCACCACACGACGACCGGTCCGGATCCAGACGGCTCCGTCGACACGGTGCTCGGCGCGGGTCGTGAAGCGGTAGCGGTAGGACACGGCCCGCACCCACCGCGGCCGCTCGCCGTGGAAGGGGTCGACGCGCAGCAGCCGCAGCGTCCGGGGGTCCGCCTCCAGCAGCCGCACGAGGAACACGGAGAACCAGTCGTCGAGAGAGTGCCCGAGCGGGAGGAACCACATCAGCCAGTCCAGCCGCAGGTGGTACGGGGCGAACTGCCGCGGGATCCGCCGCACATCCCCCGGCTTGCCGCGGAACTCGTACTCGCGCCAGTGCCGGCCCTCCTCGTCGTCCGACCCCTCCACGACGATCTCGACCCGCTGTCGCGTGACGGTGCCGAAGGCGCCGTACGCATTCGCGAGCTGCCAGCGGTTGAAGCTCGCGTTCATGAGCTGCCGCCGCGCGAAGAGGTTGCGCACGGCGGGCACACTCAGGACGACGAACAGCAGCCCGACCGCCGAGGTCACCACGACCCACCACAGCGGCAGGCCCGACACGGTCCCCGGCAGGGAAGTCTCCGGTGACGCGGCAGGAGCGCCGATGCCGGGAAGCCCGATCGCGGAGAACGCCAGGACGATCGTCGCCCAGTTCAGCCACGCGAAGTTCCCGGTGAGCACGAGCCACAGCTGCGTCGCGATCACGATCCCGCCGGCGACGGCGCCCACCCACGCGACTCCTTCGACAAGCTCAGGAACCCACGCGCTGCGGGGAAACCACAGCGACAGGAGCGGGGCGAAAAGGAAGAACGGCACGACGAGCTGCGCGACATGGTTCCCGACGACCTCGAGCCGGTGGAACCACCGCGGCAGCAGGTGCGCCTGCCGGCTGAGCGGCCCCGGCATGGGCTGCGTCTCGTGGTGGAAGGTCATCGCGGTGAGGTCGCGCCACTCGCGGCCGCCGCGGATCTTGATCATCCCGGCGCCGAACTCCAGCCGGAACAGCAACCACCAGAACAGCACGATCACGACCGTCGGCGGCGGCTGGTCGTTCGAGCCGAGGAAGGCCGCGAGGAAACCGGCCTCCAGCAGCAGCATCTCCCACCCGAACGAGTAGAACGTCTGCCCGATGCTCACCACCGACATGTAGCCGGACCACAGAGCGAGGAAAGCGAGCATCGGCACCCAGGGCGGCCCGAGCTGCGGCACCCCGGCGACGACCAGGGCGGCGATGACGATCCCGGCCCCGCACAGCGCGACCAATCGCCGGTCGGTGTAGCGGACCCGGGTGAAGAGGGTGGGGTGCAGCAGCTTCCGTCGCTCGCGCTTCTTCGCCACCCAGTCGAGCAGCGCGGGGGCGGGGAGCAGTCCGTGCTCGCCCAGCAGCGGCCGGAACTGGTTCAGCGTCGAGACGAACGCGACGAGGTACAGCGCCGCGATGCCCCGCTGCAGGACCTCGCGGGCGAACCCGAAGTCGACCGCCGCGAACCCGTCCACGGCCACAGGCTACGCCGCCGGCGCGCACCCGATCAGGGGGTTGCGCGGGCGACAGATCAGTTCTGCATCGCGATCTGCTGGCCCTTCACGAGCGGATACGCCGCGAGCTCGGACCCGTCGAGGTCCTCCTTGTGCATGTCGACGCCCGTGATCTGGCTGTTCTCGTAGGTCGTGTAGTAGTACACGCCCGTGGCGGTGTTGGCGCACGACGAGTAGATCGTGATCTCGTACTTCTCCTCGTCGCCGACCTGCACGCAGCCGCGCTGCTGCGCGACCGAACCGAGGATCTGGAAGAACTGGCTGATCGACTCCGACTCCGTCGTCCCGCACACCGAGTTCATGCGCGTGAACACGGCCTTCACGAACCGCGACGACGACGACAGATCGCCTGGCAGCCCGATCCCGCCCATGCCCCGGCTGTACAGGTCCATCGACACCTCCGGCGCGAACGTGTTCTCCGGCTGCCGCTTCGACAGGTGCTGGAAGTCGTTGAGCCGGAAGCTGTGGATGTCGAACGTCGGGTTGTTCGTGAGCACGCCCCACGGGTTGTCGTACACCTTGACGCCGCCGCGCACGCTCTCCACCGTGATCGACGCCGTCTTGTCGGCGATGATCCAGTGCAGCGGCGACAGCGGGAACTCCGGGCTGAAGTCGATGTCGACGAGACTCACGGACCTCAGGGCGTCCTTCACCTGCGCCACGGTCTCGAACTGTCCGAGGACCCAGGGGATGAACTCGAACGGCGTGACCTCGGTGTCCGCCGACCCCGGCGCCGGGTAGTGCGCGTTGTCCGGGAAGTTCAGCCCGGCCATCCCGAGCCCCTTCTCGTTGACCGCGTCGTAATAGAGCGGGTAGCCGTCGGCGATCGTCGCGATTCCGATGATCGCGTGATGCGCCGGCAGCGACGGCAGGCGGCGGAACGGGAACGGGAAGTTCCGCGGTGTGACCGTCACGGTCTCGTTGTACGAGAACTCCAGGTCGAGATTCCTCCCGAAGTAGTGGTCGGCCGTCGTGAAGCTCAGTCCTGTGCACATGGTCGTGTCCCCCCGTCCGCGGGCCGGTCGACCCGCCGGTTTCGCGCCATGCTTCCACCTTCCTCCCGCGAATGTAAGGGCCCCACCGACGACGAAGGAGGGCCTCCCGCTGCGGGAGACCCTCCTTCGAGACGTGCGACGGGTGTCAGCTGGTGACGGTCCAGTCGAACTGGTCGCCGTACTCCTCCAGCCACGCGTCGACCGCGTCGGCTTCCTTGCCCTCGCCGTACTCGTTGACCACGAGGTCTTCGAGCGCGCCGTACTGCTCGTCGTCGAGCTTGATCTTCTCGATCAGCTCCGCCGCCTCGGGGAACTCGTCCGCGAAACCCTTGGTGCCCAGGAAGTGCAGGCCCTCGGCCTCGCCCATGGCACCCTTCGGGTCTTCGAGGTCCTTCACGGGGAAGGCGTCGTTGGCCCAGAACGGACGCCATAGCGTGACGACGATGTCCTCCTGCTTGTCGGTCGCGGTCTTGAGCTCGGTGAGCATCGCCGCGGTCGACGAGGTGACGAGCTCGTACTCGCCGTCGAGACCGTACTCGGGCATCATCTTCTGGGTCTGAGCGGTGAGTCCGGCACCGGGCTCGATGCCGTAGATCTTGCCGTCGAAGTCGGCACCCTTGCCCGCGAGGTCCTCGATCGAGGTGAGGTCGGAGTACTCCGGCACCGCGAGGGTGAGCTTCGCGTTCTCGTAGTACGCGCCGAGGTCGTCGATGTCGTCGCCGTACTTCTTCATGTACTCGGCGTGGGTGAGCTCCGGCCAGGCGGACGGGTACATGTCGACGTCGCCCTGCGCGAGTCCGGTGTAGAGCGGGCCGGCCTCGGTGAGCGTCTTCATCTCGACCGTGTAACCGATCTTCTCGAGCTGGTCCTGCAGGAGGTAGGCGGTGCTGAGGCCGTCGGTCCAGGAGGGCAGGAACCCGAGGGTGATGGTGCCCTTGTCCTCGGCGCCGTCTCCGCCGCCGCTCGTGCCGCCGGCACCGTCGCCGCTGCATCCGGCGAGGGTGAGCGCTGCGGCCGCTCCGAGGGCGGTGATGGTCAGGATCTTCTTCGTCATGTGACTCTCTCTTGCGTTCCGTATGTGATTCCGGAGGTGCGGCCGAGGCCGCGGGACAGGCGTGCGGGATCGAAACAGTGCCGGGATCCCGGCGCCCGCGCCCCTTTTCCGTCCCGCACCGGGCATAAGGGGGTGGGACGGAGACGGGGGCGCGGGACAGGGGCGCTCAGGCGCGGGCGAGCTCGGACTCGGTCGGCGCGGACTCGGCGGGCGCGGCGGCTGCGGGCTCCGACGCCACGGGGGCGGAGGGCCGGGACGAACCGCGACGCTTCAGCATCCCGAGCAGCGACGAGCGGTTCTCGCCCGGCGCGCCCAGAGCCGCGGTCACCCGGTCGAGGAAGACGGCGATGAGCACGACGCCCAGTCCGGCCTCGACACCCTTGGGGATGTTGATCGTCGAGATCGCCTCGACCACCATCTTCCCGAGCCCGTCGGCACCGGCCATGCCGGCGATGACGGCCATGGACAGGGCGAGCATGATGACCTGATTGACGCCCGCCATGATGGTCGGCATCGCGAGCGGCAACTGGATCCCGCGGAGGATCTGCCCCGGGGTCGCGCCGAACGCGTGCCCGGCCTCGACGGTCTCCGCGTCGACGCCGCGGATGCCCAGCTCGGTCAGGCGCACGCCCGGAGGCAGCGCGAAGATCACGGTGGCCACGAGGCCGGGCACCACCCCGATGCCGAAGAACACGATCGCGGGGATCAGGTACACGAAGGCCGGCATCGTCTGCATGAAGTCGAGCACCGGCTTCAGCGTCGCGCGTACCGTCGCGTTGCGGGCCGACCAGATGCCGAGCGGCACCGCGATCAGCACGGCCACGACGGCGGCGACGAGCACGAGGGCGAGCGTCTGCATCGCCGGGACCCAGAGGTCCATGGCGACGATCAGCCCGAACGACAGGATCGTGCCGATCGCGAGCTGCCACGAGCGCACGGTCCAGGCGATCAGTGCCGCGATCACGATGATGACGGCGAAGTGCGGCGTCAGCAGGAGGCGCGTGAGGCCGTCGACGAGGAAACTCACGACGAACGACACGGCGTCGAGCAGGCCGTCGAGGTTGGCGGTGATCCAGTCGACGCCGGCGGCGACCCAGTCGCCTACCGGGATGCGGAAACCGTCCATCAGCGCACCCCCTCCGCCTCGGCCTGGGTCCCTGAGCCGAACCCGCCCTGGGTCCCTGAGCTCGTCGAAGGGCTTGGCTCGGCCGTCCACCCGTCGTCGAGCACGGCGTCGATCTCCGCCTGGGGCATGGGGGCCATCGGCAGCAGGATCTCCTCGGTCGCTCCGGGCCCGGGACCGAGCGCCGCGAGCAGGGTGACGCGCGGGATCACGCCCGCGAGTCGGCCGTCGGCATCGACCACCGCGAGAGGAAGCGGCGACTCGACGGCGGGCACGAACAGGTTCATGAGGACCTCGTCCTCGCGAACGCTCTGCAGCACCGGCTTGATGATGGAGTCGAGGCGGGTGGCGCCCTGACGGACGAGCTTGACGGCGTCGCGGTCGGTGACGACACCGACGAGCTGGCGGTCCTTGCCGACCACGTACGTCGCGGACATGTAGGCATCGCGCATCTGACGCAGCGCCGTTCGGGGCCCTGCCGACTCGGCCACGACCGGGCGCGGACGCTCCATGACGTTCGCGGCCGTGAGCACACGCGCGCGGTCGACGTCCTGCACGAACTGCTCGACGTAGTCGTTCGCCGGGTCCATGAGGATGTCCTCCGGCGTGCCGATCTGGACGATCCGACCGTCGCGCATGACGGCGATGCGGTCGCCGAGGAACATGGCCTCGTTGAGGTCGTGCGTGATGAAGACGATGGTCTTCTGGAGCTTCTGCTGCAGCTCCAGGAGCTGCTCCTGCATCTCGCGGCGGATCAGCGGATCGAGGGCGCTGAAGGCCTCGTCCATGAGCAGGATGTCGCTGTCGGCCGCGAGGGCACGGGCGATGCCGACGCGCTGCTGCATCCCACCGGACAGCTCGGAGGGGAGCTTGTCGCCCTGGCCCTCGAGCCCGACGAGCGCAAGGATCTCCTCGGCCTTCGCCTGGCGCTCGGCCTTGCCGACGCCCTTGAGTTCGAGCGGGTAGGCGACGTTGGCGGCGACCGTGCGGTGCGGCAGCAGGGCGAAGTGCTGGAACACCATCGAGATGCGGTCGCGGCGGATCTCCCGCAGCCGCCCGGCGGGGATGCCCGTGATCGGGTCGCCCCCGACGGTGACGGTGCCGTCCGTGATGTCGTGCAGCCCGTTGAGCATGCGGATGATGGTGGACTTGCCCGATCCAGACAGGCCCATGATGACGAAGATCTCACCGCGGTTGACGGTGAAGCTGGCGTCGATGACGGCGGCGGTGCCCGCCTCGGCGACGGCGGCACGGCTCTCCCCGGCCTTCAGTCGGCGGACGGCGGTGCTCGGATTCCTCCCGAACACCTTGTACAGATGGCGCGCTTCGAGTGCTGTTTCGGACACGTTTCCCCTGCGGCTCGGCCTCGGGTGGCCGAGCCTGCTTCGGTCACGCCCGGGTGATCCTCACGAGGCCGTTCGACATCTTCGCTGTGGCGGCACAGGCGTCGGATTTCGGATCCGTCGCAGAGGGGATCGACCATACGCCCACGCCTCTTCGCCGCACAGCTCATCGAAGGAAGGACGCGACCGCGGACTGGTCTTCGGGCCGTCAGGCCCGACTCCCAACGTAACGAAATGGCCGGTCAGCGGCAAATCCTGCCTCGGCGACGTGCCCGGGTTTCCGCGGCTGACCGGGGGATAGTACGAGCGTCTAGCAATCTCGGCACCCCGGCTTCACGGGCGCCGGAGGGTGCGGGTCACGGTGAACTTCGGAGTCCGTCTGAGCTGCTCCGTGGGACCGATCAGCCGGGTCAGCTCGGCCCGGTAGCCGAGGCTCGAGTTGTACACCGTGAAGAGCTCTCCGCCGGGCCGGAGCAGCCGCGCCGCGGCCTCGAACAGCCGACTCGCGGCACCGGTGTGCACGCTCGTGCCGAGGTGGAACGGCGGGTTCAGGAGCACCGCGTCGAAGCTCCCGTCCGGCAGCTCCGAACCGGCGTCGTCGTGGGTGACCACAACCCGGTCGCCCACACCGTTCGCGGCCGCGGTGGCACGGGCGGAGGCCACGGCCGCGGCCGAGCGATCCGTCGCGGTGACCCGGTCCCCCGGCTGGGCGAGCGCCCAGGACACGGCGAGCGCACCGGTTCCGCAGCCGAGGTCGAGGATGCGGCGACCGTCGGTGTTCACAACTCCGGAAGAACGGGCGCTCTCGCCGCCGTTCGGCGCATTTTCGGCGCGTGTCGTCTGTGTTCTCCTGAGTTGTGAACCGTCGAGGTCGAGCACCTCGAGCAGGACGCGGGTGCCGATGTCGAGACGGGGCCCGGCGAATGCGCCGCCGTGGGCGACGAGGACGAGGCTGCCGTGCCGCGCGGAGACCGGGAACGGCGGGGACTCGGGTACGGGGAGGGCCTCGGTGGCGACGAGCAGTCGCGACTTCCGCTCGGCACGCTGGGCCTGCACCCGCGCGAAGCTCCGCCCCAGCACCTCGTTCTGGGCGAGGGTCATGTGCTTCACCCGCCCTCCGGCGACGAGCACCACGTCGGGGGCCGCCCACCGGGCGACCGCATCCGCGATCTCCTCCAGTTCGGCGAGGGCCTTCGGCAACTGCAGCAGCACCAGTCTGGCGCCGGTGAGCAGGCTCTCCTCCAGGTCGTGCGGGTGGAAGCCGTCGAGCCCGAGCTCCTCCGCGTTGCGCTGCAGAGCCCGCCGACCGGTCGCGAGGTCCTGATGCACCCGGATCCCGTTCCGCCCGGCAGCCGTGAGAGCCAGCGTGATGGCACCGTACTCGTCCCCGATCACGACCGTCTCGGGCCCTGGCACGTCGAGCGCGAGCGCCCGTTCCACGAGCAGCAGGTCGGTCGCATCGTGCGCCTGGAGGTTGTCCGCTTCGACGTCAGGCCAGCGACGCAGACGGCTGTAGGGGAACTCCGGCACCAGCCCACTGTACGCGGCCGCCCGCCCCGCCCTGGGCGCAGCTTCGGAGCTGGCGGCCGACACGCCGCCGGGCTCGACCCCGCGACGGCGTGTCGATGGACATCGCCGAAGCTGTGCCCGGGCGCGAGACCGGGGTTGACATCACTCGCGGTTCCGTGGTTACTTAGTCAAGTAAGTAACCCAGCAACCATGGAGGACTCGTGATCGAAGAAGGCAAGCCGCTCTTCCTCCAGATCGCCGAGCAGATCGAGGACTCCATCCTCGACGGCTCGTTGGCCGAGGAGGCACAGGCCCCTTCCACGAACGAGCTCGCCGCGTTCTACCGCATCAACCCCGCTACCGCCGCCAAGGGAGTCGCCATGCTCACCGACAAGGGAGTGCTCCACAAGCGCCGAGGCATCGGCATGTTCGTCTCGGAAGGCGCCAGAAGCCTGCTCCTCGGCGAGCGCCGCGCCGCCTTCGCCGACCGCTACATCGACCCGCTCCTCGCGGAGGCCCGCACGCTGGGCCTCGGCGCGGAAGACCTCGCGGACCTGCTCCGGCAGCGCGCCGCACTCGCCCCCACCCCAGAAGGGAAGAACCCCGCATGACCGCCGTCATCGAGGTGCAGAACCTCACCAAGCGCTACAAGGAGAAGAGGGCACTCGACAACGTGTCGCTCTCGCTCGAGGGAGGCTCGATCTACGGGCTCCTCGGCCGCAACGGTGCCGGGAAGACGACACTCATGTCGATCCTCACGGCGCAGAACTTCGAGTCGTCCGGCACCGTGAAGGTGTTCGGGGAGCACCCGTACGAGAACGCTCATGTGCTCGGCCGGATCTGCTTCGTCCGGGAGAGCCAGAAGTACCCGGACGACGCCACCCCGCGGCATGCGTTCGCCGCCGCGCGCCTGTTCTTCCCGCACTGGGACCAGGATCTCGCGGACGAGCTCATCGCAGAGTTCCAGCTGCCGATGAAGCAGGCCATCAAGAAGCTGTCCCGTGGCCAGCTCTCCGCGGTGGGCGTCATCATCGGCCTCGCCTCCCGCGCCGAGATCACGTTCTTCGACGAGCCGTACCTCGGACTCGACGCGGTCGCCAGGCAGATCTTCTACGACCGGCTCGTTGAGGACTACGCGGAGCACCCCCGTACGATCATCCTCTCCTCGCACCTGATCGACGAGGTCGCGAACCTCATCGAGAAGGTCATCGTGATCGACAACGGGCAGATCCTCCTCAACGAGGACACGGACGCCGTCCGCGACCGCGCCGTGACCGTCGTGGGCGACGCCGCCAAGGTCGACGCCTGGACCACAGGCCGGGAGGTCCTGCACCGCGATGAGCTCGGACGGGTCGCCTCGGTCACCGTGCTCGGTGCGCTCACCGCCGAGGACCGGGCCGAGGTGCGGGCTGCGGGCCTCGACCTCGCCCCCGTCTCACTGCAGCAGCTCATCGTCCGTCTCACCCAGAAGGCCGAGGCCCACACCGGGACGAGAGCCGATGCCCCGAAGGAAGGAGTCCGCTGATGCGACGCACGCTCAACGTCATCCGTCTGCAGCTCATCAACCGGCAGACGTTCGTCTGGGTGCCGCTGATCATCCTCGGCTCGGCGGTGGTGATCTCGGTCCTCATCTACGCGATGATCCCCGGCGACGCCCCCAAGTACGGAGGAGGCGGCCAGGCGCCGCTCTGGTACTTCTTCGCGATCGGCTTGTCGGCCATGACCATGACCTTCCCGTTCTCGCAGGCGATGAGCGTCACCCGACGCGAGTTCTTCATCGGGACGCTCCTCACCGCGGCCCTCGGCAGCGCGCTGCTCGGCCTCCTGTTCATCGTTGGTGGCGGGATCGAGCTGGCCACGAACGGCTACGGCGTGAACGGCTGGGTGTTCCACCTGCCGTGGCTGTGGGAGGCCGGACCGCTCGGCGCCTTCATCGTCTACTTCACCCTCGCCCTGTTCTTCTTCGTGGTCGGCTTCACCGGCGCGACGATCTACAAGAGCTGGGGTCCGATGGTGCTCACCATCGTGGGCGTCGGACTGGCTCTCCTCCTCGTGGCGGTCGTCTTCCTCGTGACGCGACTCGAGCTGTGGGGCGACGTGTGGCTCGGCATCCTCGACCTCGGCGCCGTGGGCCTCGCCCTCTGGGGGCTCGTGATCGTGGCCGTCCTCAGCGTCGTCTCCTTCCTCGCTTTCCGGCGGGCCACCCCCTGACGGGAGCCGTCGGGATCCGCGGATGCCGCGGCTGCGCAGGACGCGCGGCCGCGGCATCCGCGTCTTCCCGCCCCTACCCTCCGACCCCGCCCGGGGCAACCGGGTGGCCGCACGCCGTCGCGGCGCCTATCCTCGCCAGTCAGGACCACCCGATCGCGGCGACGAGAGGATGACGTGACGCCCGACCACCCGCGGCTGCGCCTGCGCGAGCGCCGCTCATACCTCGCCCGGACCCTCCACGACGCGGTGCGGCCGGGCCGCCTGCTCCTCGTCGCCAAGACCGCGCTCGCCGTCGCGCTGGCGTGGACCATCGCGCCGCACATGCCGGGGGTCACCGACGAGTATCCGTACTACGCGCCCCTCGGGGCACTGGTGAGCATGTATCCGACGCTCATGGGGTCCATGCGGTCGAGCCTGCAGACCCTGTTCGGTCTCGCCACCGGTATCGGTCTGGCCACGGTGGTCGTGCTCACGGTCGGACCGACGTGGTGGACGATCCCCCTCGTGGTCGGCCTCGGCGTCCTCGTCTCCGGCACCGGGTGGTTCGGCGCCGGGAAAGAGTACGTCCCGATGGCGGCGCTGTTCGTGCTCATCATCGGCGGTCAGAACGCGGACGACTACTCCCTGGGCTACCTGGCCCAGATGGGGGTCGGGGTCGTGATCGGGCTGGCGGTCAACCTCCTGATCGCTCCCGCGCCGCTCGTCGGGTCCGCCGAGGCGCGGGTGGAGCAGTTCCGACGGCAGCTCGCGGGACACCTGCACGACATCGGCTCCGCGGTGTCGGAGTCCTGGCCCCCGGAGACCGCCCAGTGGGCGGACGATGCCGCCGCCCTCGCCGAGACCACCGCCGACCTCCGTTCGGCCCTGGCGGAGGCCGACGAGAGCGTCCGCTACAACCCTCGGGCGCGCCGCCGCCACGCCGGCACCGCCCACGTCCACGATCAGCTCTCCACGCTCGACCGCATCGCGCATCTCATCCGTGACATCGCCGACGCGACCGCCGACACGATCTGGGAGCGCCCGGCCGCCATGCCCTTGGACCCCGCGCTGCCCGAGCCGTTGTCCGCGGCCTGCCACGCCGTCGCCGACGTCATCGCCGAGGACGACCCCGCCTCGAGCGCAGCGCATCGCCGCCGCGGGGAGGCCGCGCGAGCGATCCGGCTCCTGCTGGAGCGCGTCGACGATCGCACGTTCGACGCCCGCAGTTCGATGGGGCCCGGCGTGCTGACGGCCATGCATCTGCGCCGTATCCTCATCCTGAGCGGCGAGCGCCCCGACGACGAGGGCGAGTGATTCAGATGGTGTCGTCGGCGACGACGATGTCCAGCTGCCAGTAACGGCCCGCGGGGTCGGCGTCGTCGTGCGCCGCGTCGGCCGCGGAGAGGACGTCGTTGATCCGGCGCATCACATCCTCGAACTCCCTCTCGGTCAGCCGGATGGTCCGCTGCACGAACGACGCGTGCACCTCGGCGGTGCGACCGGACACGTACTCGGGCGTCCAGGCCATCACGCGCCGCACGAGCTCCTGATGATCCTCGGCGAGCGCGGTCACGACCGCCCCGCCGAGCGCCTCGTCGGCGACCGGGTTCTCGGGGCCGCCGACGGTGAGGGCACCCTTCCGCCCCGTCCAGACCCGATCCCGGCGGTCCCTGGCCTGGTCAGGCGCCTCCTCGATGAGCCCGGCGTCGGCAAGGGTCCGCAAGTGGAAGCTGGCGCTGTTGGCCGGCACGTCGAGGTCGCTCGCGACGTCCGCCGCGCGCAGGAAGCCACGGCGCGCGATGAGGCGGAGGATCTGGCGGCGCAGCGGGTGGGAGTAGGCCTTGAGCATGGCCGACGTCATGAAGGCGGCGTCCTCCCGGGAGGTCTTTTCCGCATCGTCGGCCATTCCCTGATCCTAGTCGGCGAATTCCGCACGAATCCTTGCGCAATTTATCTTGCGGAACTATCGTCGAGCCATGAGCACGACGACGACCCCCCACCGCCTGTGGCGAAACACGCGCTACCTCACGTGGCTCGTCAGCGATACGAGCAAGGGACTCGCCTCCGCACTGTTCGGGTTCGCCGTCCCGCTCCTCGCCCTCATCGTCACGAACGATCCCGCGCAGGCCGGCATCATCGCGGGGGCGGGGATGGTCGCGCGCGTGCTGCTCACCGTTTGGGGCGGGATCCTCGCGGACCGGCATCGGCGCATCGTGCTCATGCTCGTCGGCTCGCTCCTGGGCATCGTGCTGGCCGGGGCTTTCACGCTGCTCGCCGTCAGCGGATCCCTCACCTTCGCCACCCTCCTCGTGATCGACGTGCTGCTCGCGGCCCGGAGCGGCCTGTTCGACGTCGCCGGGGAGAGCGCGCTGAAGGAGATCGTCCCGGACGACGCGATGGGGCGCGCGCAGGCCGCGAACCAGGGGCGCGATGCGGCCCTCCAGCTCGCCGGAGGGCCGCTCGGCGGGCTGTTGCTCGGCGTGGGCGGCTGGCTCGTCGGCGTCGTCATGACCGCCTGCCACCTCGTCGCGGCCGTGACCGCCGGGCTGCTCGGCCGCCAGACCAGACGTGCGGGCATCACCGACACCGGCGCCGAGGAGGACGCGGGCCTCGACGCACCCGCGATTCGCCCGAACGCCCGGCGGGAACTCCGCGAAGGGTTCGGCTGGCTGCTGTCGCGCCCCGACCTCGGCGGCGTGATGCTCATCATGACCATCGTCAATCTCGGCTTCAATGCCGCGATCACCACCGCCGTCTACGCGCTGCAGCAGGCGGGCCACTCGGAATTGCTCATCGGGACGGTCAGCGCCGCCATCGGCGCGGTGATGCTCGCCGGTGCGATCGTCGCCCCGCTGCTCGTCCCGCGGATCCCGGCGGGGCCACTCACGATCGTCGGGCTGACGGTCGTCGCCCTCGGTACCATCGTGCTCTCGTCCGTGTCGGCGCCGTGGGCCGTCGCCGTCGTCCTCGGTGCCACGGTGCTTCTCGTCCCCGCCCTCAACGCCGGGATGATGGGCTACTTCATGGTGGCCACGCCGTCACGTCTGCTGGGACGCGCGAACAGCGCCATGGGGGTCCTCGCGATGGGGGCGATGCCGCTCGCCCCGCTCATCGCCGGCTTCGGCCTGGCCGGGCTCGGACGACAGGGCACCATCCTCATCTGCGCGGCCCTGTGCGTGGTGGCCGCCGTCCTCGCGATCGGGAACCGCGCCCTCCGCAGCCTCCCGGTCGAGTCACGATGGGCCGCGCACGCCGCCCGGTACGAGGCGGACTGAGGTGGAGACTAGCGACGGCATCGCGGGTCCACGGAACGGCCGTCGGAATTCTTGGACCGCGCCATGTATCACGGGGCTCTTGCCGTGCTCCTGGTGGGTGTGATCACAATGGGCTTCATGATCGACGGTGCCCCCGGCGCCGCCTCCGATCCGGCATCCGACGACGGGCGCGCACGCTGGGAACGCGCCGCGGACCTCTTCGATGCCTGGCGCGATGGCGACGGCCGCTCGATGGACGAACTGGTGCGGCTCATGACCCCCGTGCTGTGGCACGTCGTGCGCGCCTACGGCCTCGAACGCACCCTCGCGGAGGACGTCGTGCAGACCACCTGGCTCCAGCTCGTGCGCGGCCACGGGGCCATCGCCGATCCGCGCGCCGTCTCCGCCTGGTTGACGACCACGGCTCGCCGCGAAGCCTGGAAGGTCGGCAAAGCGCACGGGCGCATCGACACCGCGGAATCCGACGACCTCGACGTGCTCCTTCCCGAGCAGGCGTCCGCGGAGGAGCACGCCACGCTCGACGATGAGAACCGCCGGCTCTGGGCCGCCGTCCGTCGTCTCGCCGAGCGATGCCAGCGCCTCCTCCGCGTGATCGCCTTCGAGGACCGCCCTGACTACGCCCGCCTCGCTCGCGACCTGTCCATGCCCGTCGGCAGCATCGGCCCGACCCGGAGCCGCTGCCTCGCGAAGCTTCGCGACCTCCTCGACACCCCGGCCACCCGGACGGAGGGACGATCATGAGCGATGAAGACGACGCCCGGCTGTTCGCGCGCTTGCGCAGCCTCTGGGGAGCGGTCGACCCTGTTCCTGCCGGACTGATCGATCGAATGGTCGCGGCGGTCGCGGCGGACGGGCTCAACCGCGAGTACGCCCTGCTCACCCTCGTGGAAGGGCCGCTCGGCGCGATCCGCGGCGAGACGGACGCCCTGACGCTCCAGTTCAGCGACGGCGGCACCAGCGTCCTCCTCCACGTCACGACGACCGCCTCCGGACGGCGGCGGGTGGACGGCTGGGTGGACACCGCCGCCGCGGAGATCGTGCTGCGGCAAGGCAAGCGGGAACGTCGCACGACACCGGCGGAGACCGGTCGATTCGTGTTCGACGAGGTGCCGCCGGGCATGAGCCGGGTGCGCCTGACGGCGACGGTCGGCGACGAGACCCGCACCCTCGAGACGCCGCAGTTCGAGTTGTGACCCTCGACGCCGACGATGTCGCCGGCGTCACGATGGAGAGGATGATCGATGGAGCAGCCCGAGGGATGGACCTGGCAGGACCGCGCGGAGGGGTCGATCCGCCGCGGCACCGCCCTCGACCCGAGTACGGAACCGGTGGACGGGATCCGAGCGTTCCCCACCGCGTACCTGCCGGAGCGCCTGCTGATCACACGCGCCCTCGACGAGCAGGAGGCGTACGACCGCGAACTGCGCGCCCTGCGGGACGCCGCCGACTCCTTCGGCTGGCGGCTGGAGATCGAAGACCGGGAGCGAGCGGTCGGCAACGGCGAGCTCGTGCCCGGCGTAGCGGGGTTCCTCCGGGCGCGCCTGACCACGCCGGATGAGCCGACCCGCGGGGAGTCCCCCGTGGCTCCGGACGCGTGGCGTGTGCTGCAGCGCGCGCGGCGCCTGTCCCGCTCGACGATGCCGCGGACCAGCCTCGAGCACGTGCTGTCGATCGATCCGGTCGGGCTCAATCCCTTCACCCGGACGAACCCGTTCACCCGGACGAACCCGTTCACCCGGACGAACCCCGTCCGCGGCGCGGCACCGGGTGGCGGCGGCAGCGACGACTATCTGGAGCCCGGACGCGGGGCGCGGCAGCCGGTCACCTGGCTCGGCCCTGCCCCGGCGCGCGCGGCCGCTCCGAGGAGGGGACGGCGGCCCGTCGTGGCGATCCTCGACACGGGCTGCGGCGAGCACGCATGGCTGCCGTCCGACATCGTCACCCGGCACGTCGAGCTCGACGGCGTCCCTGTGGGCTTCACGGACGACGCCGATCCCGAACGCTACCCGGACCTGTACGGCCAGCTCGACGGCGAGATCGACGCGGTCGCCGGGCACGGCACGTTCATCGCCGGGATCGTGCGTCAGGCCGCTCCGGACGCCGACATCCTCTCGATCCGCGTCGCCGGGGCGCTGGGCGTGGTCGACGAGAGCACCCTCCTGGAGACCGTGGCGCAGGTCGTGGAACTGCTCCGACGGCACCGGGAGAACCCGAAGACCGGCTTCCCGATCGACGTGCTGAACCTGTCCCTCAGCTACTACCACGAGACGCCGACTGACGGACTGTTCAGCACGACGCTGTACGAGCTGCTCGCGAAGGCCAGGGAGCTGGGCTGCGTGGTGGTCTGCTCGGCGGGCAACGACGCGATCGACCGCCCGTCCTTCCCGGCGTCGCTCTGGCCGTGGCCCGGCGCCGACAACGGGCTGCCGTCCGACGACGGCGCCCCGCACGTGTCGGTCGGCGCCCTGAACCCGTCGGCACGCTCCGTCGCCCTGTTCTCGAACGTCGGCCCGTGGGTGCAGGTCTACGCCCCGGGCGCCGCCGTCGTCAGCACGTCGCCGGCCTTCGTCGGCGGCGCGCAGGCGGCCACCCGCGCGGACATCGACGGGCTGCCCCGCCAGACCCTCGATCCCGACGACTACCGGGGCGGCTTCGCGGTGTGGAGCGGTACGTCGTTCGCCGCTCCCTTCATCGCCGGCCGCGTCGCGGCTCAGCTCGGTGCCGTCCCCGCCGTGGGGGTGACACCGGCCGTCGCCGCGAAGGCGGTTGCGGCGGTCCTGTCGGCGTTGCCGACTCCGCACGAGAGGACCTGACGTCTCGCGCCCTTCCGTGCGACCACCGCGGCACGGCATCCTGGACGGATGCCCCTGTCCGCGAGCGCGCTGCATCGGCGCGGCGTCGAGGCGGCGAACGCCCGACAGTTCACGCGCGCCCGGCGGGAACTGGAGAAGGCCGCCGCCCGCACCGACGACGCCGACCTCCGCGCGCGCATCGACGGCACCACCGCGTACGTGCTCGCGCAGATCGGAGAGCCCGCGGCAGCGGAGTCGCTGTGCCGCGAGGCGCTGGGCAGGGACGGGCTGCAGGCCGAGACCGTGGCCCTCCTCGGCGGCCAGCTCGGCGCCCTCCTCATGCACGGCGGACGGCTGGACGAGGCCGAGGGGTGCCTGACCGCCGCGATCGACGCTCTCGCCGCCACCGGCGCCGAGACCACCGCGCTCGCGAACTGCCTGATGAACAGGGCGGTGGTGCGGATGCAGCGTCACCGTCTGGAGACCTGCACGGCCGACCTCCGACGGGCGATCGCGATCTACGAGGCGCACGAAGACCACGACTCCCTCGCCGAGGCCACCCACAATCTCGGCTACGCAGCCCTCCTCGGAGGCGACCTCGTGTCGGCCCTGCGCCTCATGGCCCAGTCCCGTCCGACGTTCGCGGCCACCAGTGCCCTCGCCACCGCCATCAGCGACCTCGACCGCGCGGAGGTGCTTCGCGATGCCGGACTGACGACCGAGGCGGAGGCCCTGCTCGCCCGCGTGGCCGTGCAGTTCGGCGCGCAGCGGATGCGCCAGGCACGCGGTGAGGCGGAGTTCCACCTCGCCCGTTCCCTCGTCCGCCACGACCCCCGGGCCGCTGAGCGCGCGGCCCGGACGGCCGCCCGCCGCTTCACCGCGCTCGGCAGCAGCGGCTGGGCGGCCCGCGCCGCGGCGGTGGAGCTCGAGGCCCGGCAGCGGCTCCGTCCCGATCGCCCCGCGGACGCGGCGGCGTTCGAACGCGTGGCGCAACAGCTCGACCGGAGCGGCTTCCGCACCGAGGCCACCGCCCTGCGCCTGAGCGCCCGCCGGGACGGTACCGGGCGCCTCCCCCGCGTCTCCGCCTCCGACCCGACGCCGCTGCGCCTCCGGTCGCACGAGGTCCGCGCCGTCCGGGCAGCGCGGCGAGGTCGGGACGGGGAAGCGCTGCGGGCCGCTGCCACCGGGCTCGACCTGCTGGCCGCCTGGCAGCGATCGTTCGGCGCCCTCGATCTGCAAGCGTCCGTCGCCATGCACGCCAGCGACCTCGTGTTCACGGGACTCGCCGCGGCCGTCCGCCGCCGCGACCCGGCGACGCTCTTCGAGTGGTCCGAGCGCGCCCGGCACCTCAGTCAGCAGGTCGCCCCGGTCCGGCCGCCGCACGACGAGGCGCTCGCCGCCGACCTCGCCGAGCTGCGGATGCTGCGCGCCGACCTCGCGGGGGCGGACTGGACGACGGATCCCACGGTTCGCGCGCTCCGCGACCGGGTGCGGGAGCGGCAGTGGTCCGCCACCGGCTCCGGGGCGACGAGAGAGCGCCGGACACTGGCGGAGGCGACCGCGCTCCTCCCGCCGGACACGGCGGTGCTGGCGTACGTCTACACCGGCACCGGGCTGCACGGGGTCGTGGTGCAGCCGGAGGGGGCGGTCGTCGTCGACCTCGCCTGGCCGCGCGTGCGGGCTGCCCTCGACGGCCTCCGCGCCGACCTCGACATGGCTGCGCTCACCCGCGGCGGTGCCATGGGCCCGGTGACCGCACGCACGCTGGCGGCGCGCCTGTCAGTCCTCGACGACGAACTGCTCGGCCCCATGCGCCGCGCGACGGGGGGCGCCGGACGGCTGGTCCTCACCGTTCCGGGAATCCTCGGCGGCGTGCCGTGGGGGATGATGCCCGGCATGCACGGGGTGCCGTTCACGCTCGCGACCTCGGCCTCGCGCTGGTTCGACGGCACGAGTGCCACGGTCACGACGCCGCGTGTGGGATTCGCGGCCGGACCCCGGGTTCCCCGCGCGGTCGAGGAGGTCGAGCGCGCCGCAGGGCCGTGGGAAGGACGGGGGACGACTCGCGCACTGCAGGGCTCGGAAGCGACCGTCACGGCGGTCACGGACCTTGCGCGCTCCGTCGATGTCCTCCACATCGCCGCACACGGGCGCCACGCGGTCGACAACCCCCTCTTCTCCGGGTTCGAGCTCGCCGACGGGATCCTGTTCGGCTACGACGTCGACCTCATCCCCCGCGTCCCGCCCACCGTGGTGCTGTCCGCGTGCGAGCTGGGGCGATCGTCGGTGCGCTGGGGCGAGGAGGCGCTGGGGATGACGCGCGTGTGGCTGCACGCCGGCACCGACTGCGTGATCGCGGCCCCGGTCTCGGTGCCCGATGACGACGCGTGCGAGCTCCTCACGGCCGTGCACGGGGGGCTCGCTGCGGGGGTTTCACCCGCCGAGGCGCTGGCGCGCGCAGGATCGGTGACGGGGGTTTCCGCCCCATTCCAGTGTCACGGCAACGGATTCTGACTTTTTTCCCGCGTCGAGGTATCAGAACAGGGGGCGCTCTCTCCTGTTCTTCGGAAGGTGTCGGGCGAATGGCCTCGAAGGGAGAGGCGCGAGGGAGGCGCCGTCGGATCTGGGAAACGCCGCTGGGGAGCGCGAAGACGAGACGGACACCATCTGCTCAGGGGGTCGCGGTATGCAGCCGCGCCGTTCCTGCAGGGCCTCGGCGATCTGGGGACGCCGAGGCCCTCGGGGCGTGGGGAGGGCGCGGTTGCCGACCTCAGGCGAGGATCACCGTGTAGCCGGCCGCGCGCAGCGCGGTCACGGCGGCCGAATCCGCTGCGCGGTCGGTGATGATCGTGCCGAAGAGGTCCGGCCCGCCGACCACGGAGAAGGCCTCAGCGCCGAGCTTGCTGCCATCCGTCACGACCACGGCGCGCCGTGCCCGCTCCGCCATCATCCGGTTCACGGCTGCCTCGCGCTCGTCCTGGGTCGTCGCGCCGGCGGTCGCGTCGATCCCGTTCACGCCGATGAAGGCCATGTCGAGCCGCACACCGCGGAGCAGCTGCTCGACGAACGGGCCGACGAGCTCGTACGTACGCGAGTGGATGACGCCGCCCGTGACGACGACCTTGATCTCCGGGCGGGTGGCCAGCTGCGCGGCGATGTTCACGGCGTTCGTCACGACGGTGATCCCGCCGTCCGCAGCCAGGTCTTCACTGGCAGCGAGCGCGGCGGCGATGGCCGTGGTCGTCGTCCCGCCGGAGAGGCCGACCACCATCCCGGGGGTGACGAGAGCCGCCGCCGCCTGCGCGATGCTCTCCTTCTCGTGGGTGCGGAGGTGGCTCTTGTAGCGGAGGGGCAGTTCGTAGGCGACGGTCTGCGCCACGGCACCGCCGTGCGTGCGGGTGAGGAGGCGCTGTTCGGCGAGGGAGTCGAGGTCGCGGCGCGTGGTGGCCGGGGAGGCCCCGAACCGCTCCACCAGCTCCTCCACCGTCACCTCCCCGTCCGCGGCGAGGAGGTCGAGGATCGCGTGCAGTCGGGCCGCGCGCTTCACCGGTCGTCGTTTCGCGTCGAGGTCGCAGCCTTCCCCGGATCCTCTGCGACCGGAGTGGGATTCTGCGACGGCTGCAGCGCGAACAGCCGCAGCAGCCGGGCGGCCTCATCCGCCAGCGCGGTGCGAGCGGGGGCGATGTACTTGCGGGAGTCGACGAGGCGCTCGTCGGCGGCCAGCACCTCCCGGACCGCGCGCGTGAAGAACCCGTTGAGGTGGGTGGAGACGTTGATCTTCGTCATCCCGGCGCGCACCGCGTCGGCGATCACGGCGTCGGCCACCCCCGAGGATCCGTGCAGCACGAGGGGCACGTCGCTCCCGTCTGCGGCGGCACCCCCCAGGGCCGCGCGCAGTCGGGCGATGAGGTCGAGGTCGAGCGAGGCGGTGCGGTCGGTCATGGCGTGCGATGACCCCACGGCCACGGCGAGCGCGTCCACCCCGGTCGCGGCGACGAACGCCCGCGCCTCGTCGGGATCGGTGCGGACACCGGGAGCGTGGGCACCGTCCTTCCCGCCCACCTCGCCGAGCTCGCCCTCCACGAAGACCCCCGCGGCGCGGGCACGGGCGGCGACCTCTGCGGTCACGGCCACGTTCTCGTCGTAAGGCAGCGCGCCGCCGTCGAACATGACCGAGCCGAAGCCGAGGGCGACGGCCTCATCGACGAGCTCCGGTCGCTCCGCGTGGTCGAGGTGCACCGCCACCGGTGTCTCCGCGCGTCGCGCCGCGGCGAGCGTCGCGAGGGCGATGGGCTCCAGACCGCCGTGGTAGTCGGCGCAGTTCTGCGAGATCTGCAGGATCACGGGGAGCTGTGCGAGCGCGGACGCCCGGACGAGACCCTCCGCGGTCTCCAGGTGGATGACGTTGAAGGCGCCGATGCCGGTGCCGGCGGCGGCAGCCGCGGAGACGAGCTCCCGAGCGGAGACGAGGGTCACGAGGGGTCCTTCCGGAAGGAGGCGGGGTCGGGACGGGAGACGTGGAGCTGCTCTTCGAGCGCGCGCCAGCGGGGGGAGATGTCGCCGGCGAGCGGCATGAGCACGGCGGCCGCCGACCACGCGGTGGCGCGACGGAGGATGAGCTCGGGGTCGCGCTCGCCCTCCGCCGTGAGCACGGCGCAGGCTGCGACCGCGGCGTCTCCCGCCCCGGTCGGGTTGCCGGCGAGCGGCTCGTCGAGCCGGGCGTGCAGAAGATCGGTCGCGGTGACCGCGAGCATCCCCTCGGCCCCGAGCGACAGGAGCACGAGCTCCGAACCTCGAGCCAGGAGCGACCGCGCGCCCTCCACGGGATCGGCGATGCCGGTGGCCTCCGCGAGCTCCGCGGCGTTGGGCTTGAGCACGGTCGCACCGGCGTCGGCGGCGCGCAGGAGCGACGGACCGGAGGTGTCCACGATCACGGGGACCCGGGCGTCGGCGCCCACCGCGACGAGCATCGGGACGAGCGACTCCGGCGCCCCCGGCGGGATGCTGCCGGAGACGACGAGGGCCCCGGCACCGGGGAGCCGGTCGACGACCTCCGCGAGGAGGCCGCCCCACTCGGCATCGGTCGGGTTGACCCCGCGCTCGTTGACGATCGTGGTGTCGCCCGCGGCCTCGTCGACGAGAGCGATGCTCCGACGGGTATCGGCCGCGACGGGCACGAGCACATGGGGCACGCCGCTGGCCGTGAGTTCCGCGGCGAACTCCGCGCCGACGGGACCGCCGGCCGTGGTCAGCGCGAGGACGGAGGCCCCCTCGGCGTGGGCGACCCTGGCGACGTTGAGACCCTTGCCGCCGGCGCGGGACGCCCCGGTGTCGGCGCGGTGCGTCCCGCCCACGACGAGCTGATCGACGTGCCAGGTGAGGTCGAGCGCGGGGTTCGGGGTGACGGTGAGGATCATGCGAGCTCCCGGGCGCGGAGGGCGGCGCCGATCAGTCCCGCGTTGCCGGACAGCTCGGCGGGGACGAGCGCGGGGAGGCGGTGGAAGCTGAGGCGGGCGGCGAGGCGGGTGCGCAGTTCGTCGAAGAGCGCACCGCCCGCCCGCGACAGCCCCCCGCCGATCACGACGGCCTCGGGGGCGACGACGGCGGTCAGCTGCGCGAGCGACAGGGTGAGAGCGTCCAGCGCGGAATCCCAGATGCCTGCGGCGATCCGATCCCCGGCGGCCGCCCGGGCGATGACGTCCTTGGCCCCGTCCGGAGCCGTCCCCGTGGCCTCGTGGTAACGGCGCGCGATGGCTCCCGCCGACGCCACGGCCTCCAGGCACCCGCGGGCACCGCAGGGGCAGACCGGACCGTCGGCGATCGGGGAGTGCCCGATCTCACCGGCATAGCCTCCGGCCGTGTATGGTCGCCCCCCGACGAGCAGGGCCCCGGCGATGCCGGTGCCGATCACGAGGATCACCGCGTCGTCGTAGGCCCGCGCGCCACCCAGTTCGTGCTCCGCCCAGCTCGCGGCGCGGACGTCGTGGTCGAAGGCGACGGGGAGGCGGAGGCGCTCCGAGGCGAGTGCGCGGAGCGGTGCGTCCCGCCAGCCCATGTTGCTCGCGAACACGCCGACCCCCGCGGCGGCGTCGACGATGCCGGGCACCACGAGCCCGGCGGCGCGGGGCGTCACATCGGGATGCTCGTCGCGGAGCTGCGCGGCGAGGACCTCCAGCCGGTCGAGCAGCGCGGGCGTGCGATCGCCGTCCGCGGTGGGGGTCGGCGTGCGGCGGAGTCCGCGCGCCCGTCCGTCCGCATCGAACAGCGCCGACTTGATGTCGGTCCCGCCGACGTCGAAGGCGAGGACGGGCGCCCCGGCGCCGAGCGTGCGCACTGCGGCGAGCGTGTCGCCGGTCTCGTCCCTCGCCGCGTCGGGGACCGCGTCCGCCGCGTCGTTCGGGCTCATCGCTCGGCTCCGGGGATCGCTGGCGTCATGCATCCAGGATGACGGATCGCGTGAGGTTGCGCGGCTGGTCGGGGTCGAGCCCGCGGGCCACGGCCCGGTCGAGGGCCGTGCGGTGCAGGCGCACGAGGTCGGCGAGGGGGTCGATCGCGCGGTGCTCGAAGCGGGCACCCGTGGCGCGCACCTCCGCGGCCAGTCCTTCCGGCGCCTCCCCGAACTGCCAGGTCACCCGGCCCGGAGCGGCGATGGCGATCGGACCGTGGCGGTAGTCCATCGACGGATAGGCCTCGGTCCACGACTGCGACGACTCGCGCAGCTTGAGCGCTGCCTCGTGCGCTAGGCCGATCGTCCATCCCCGTCCGAGGAACGTGTACTGCTCGGCATCGCGCAGGTCGGTGTCATCGCTGTCCTCTGCGAGCACGGCCGCCGCGTCGGCGATCGCCCCGGAGAGGTCTTCGCCCAGCGACGCGCGGAAGAGGGCGAGCGCGGTCGTGGCGAAGCGGGTCTGGACGACCGACTGCTCGTCCGCGAACGGCAGCAGCACGGCATCGTCGACGAGCGAGACGAGCGGCGAGTCGGGGTCGCCGATCACGCCGATCGTGCGGGTGCGCCCCTTGATGCGGTCGACCAGTTCCAGCACCTCGGTCGTGGTGCCGGAGCGGGTGAGCGCGACGACGGCGTCATAGCCACGGTCGACGAAGGCCTCGGAGGCCGCGAACGCGTCCGTCTCGCCCTGACCGGACGACTCGCGCAGCGCGGCGTACGACTGGGCCATGAACCACGAGGTGCCACAGCCGACGACCGCGACCCGTGATCCGCGGGCCGGCAGCAGGGCCTGCTCGGCGGTGAGCTCGGCGGCGGTGGCCCACATCTGCGGCTGGGAGCGGAGCTCTTCGCGCATGTGCGCGCCGGGCAGCGAATCGGTCATGAGAGGGCCTTTCAGACGAGATGTTGCGTACTTGTGATTGTTTCAGGCGTTATCCGATCATAGTATTTCGTCCCAAGAGAGCAACATCTTGATTTGTTTGTTTGCCTGACAAATAATCGGGACGAGTTCCCCCGAGCCCCCGCTCGGACGATCGCGACCACCTCGGCGGCGCGATCAGCACGCACCGTCGCGTGGAGTGTTCTGCGACTGTGCACCACCCCCCTCTCCGGAGAGCGGATCCCGCCCGCTGGAGCAGCACCCACAGTGAGGAATGCAATGCCCATGAACAAGTCACGGCGATACGGAGCCGCTGCGGTCGCGGCCGTCGCCACGCTGTCGCTCGCATCCTGCGGTTTCGGTGGATCGGGAGGGGACAGCGGCGGCGGCGACGACGCCAACACGCTCGACCTCCTCGTCCCCAGCTACTCCGACGCCACGAAGGGCCTCTGGGAAGACGTCATCGACGGGTTCACCGAGGAGAACCCCGACATCACCGTCAACCTCGAGGTGCAGTCGTGGGACAACCTCGAGAAGGTCATCTCCACGAAGGTCCAGGCCGGGGAGGCGCCTGACATCTACAACGGCGGCCCCTTCGCCGGCTTCGTCGAGGACGAGTTGCTCTACCCGGTCGAGGAGGTCGTGTCCGACGACGTCTACTCCGACTTCCAGGACTCCTTCCTCGCGAACGCCGAGGTCGACGGCACCGCCTACGCCCTGCCGATGATCGCCTCGGCCCGCGCCCTGTTCGTGAACAACGCCCTGCTCGCCGAGGCCGGCGTCGAGGCGCCGACCGACTGGGCTTCCCTGCTCGACGCCGCCACCAAGGTGTCCGCCCTCGGCGGCGGTGTGGCGGGCTACGGCATGCCGCTCGGCTCGGAGGAGGCCCAGGCCGAGGCCGCCGTCTGGCTCTGGGGCGGCGGCGGATCCTTCGGCGACGCGTCGGAGATCACGATCGACACCCCGGAGAACCTCGTAGGAGCCGAGCAGATCAAGAAGATGATCGACGCCGGAGCCACCCAGGCCGACCCCGGCTCGACGCAACGCTCCCCGCTGATGGACATCTTCATCCAGGGCAAGATCGGCATGCAGGTCGGCCTGCCGCCGACGGTCGGCCAGATCGCCGACAACAACCCCGAGCTCGACTACTCGATCGTCCCGATCCCGACGAAGGACGGCTCGCCGTTCACGCTCGGCGTCATGGACCAGCTCATGGCCTTCGAGAACGACGGCGACAAGCAGGAGGCGATCACGAAGTTCCTCGACTACTTCTACTCGCCCGAGGTCTACGTGCCGTGGGTGCAGGCGGAGGGCTTCCTGCCCGTCACGAAGTCCGGCGCCGAGGAGCTGTCCGGTGAGGAGGCCCTCAAGCCGTTCCTCGACGTGCTGCCCGACGCGCAGTTCTACCCGTCCACGAACCCGAAGTGGTCGGCCGCCGACGGCGCCTTCAAGTCGCTGTTCGGGCAGATCCAGGATCAGCCGGCGGCCGACGTGCTGAAGCAGATCCAGGACCAGGTGGACGCGGGCTGACCCGCGGAACGGAGAGGTTCGGGAATCCCCCCATGAGCCAGACGACAGAATCCTCGAACCTCGGGGGGGGGGCCCCCGGCCGCCCCCGCACCCCGGACGCCGGAGCGGCCGTGCGCGGTCGCCCCGGCGGGCGGGACCTTCTCCAGGCGCTGCCGTGGATCGCCCCCGCGCTGGTGCTCATCATCGGCGTCGTGCTGTTCCCCGCCGGTGTGATGTTCTTCAACTCCACCCGGGACATCTCCCTCTCGGGGCTGGACAAGGGCTCGGTCGGCTTCGACAACTTCGTGACCGTCTTCACGTTCCCGGAGTTCTGGCCGATCTTCGTCCGGACGATCGTCTGGGTCGTGTCGGTCGTGCTCTTCACGGTCGTCATCTCGCTCGGCCTCGCCCAGATCCTCAACAAGGCGTTCCCGGGCCGCCAGCTCGTGCGGATGGCCGTCATCGTGCCGTGGGCCGCGTCCGTGGTGATGACGACCATGGTCTTCTACTACAGCCTCGAGCCGTACTTCGGGGTCTTCAACAAGTTCCTCTACGACATCGGGCTCTCCGACGACGCGGTGGGTTACGGCTGGACCAAGAACCCCAGTACGGCGTTCGTGTGGTCCATCGTCATCGCCGTCTTCGTGTCCCTCCCCTTCACGACCTACACGATCCTCGCCGGGCTCCAGTCGGTCCCGGCCGATGCGATCGAAGCCGCGAAGATGGACGGCGCCGGAGCGGCCCGCACCTACTGGTCGATCGTCCTGCCGCAGCTGCGGAGCGCCCTCGCCGTGGCGATCCTCATCAACATCATCAACGTCTTCAACTCGTTGCCGATCCTCAAGGTGATGACCGGGTCGATCCCGGGCTACGGCGCCGACACGATCATGACGCTCATCTTCAAGTACATCGAGCTGCAGAAGAAGGTCGACGTCGCGAGCGCCCTGTCGGTCGTGGCCTTCCTCATCGTGATCGCGATCGTCGCGGCCTACGTCAAGATCGTCAAGCCCATGAAGGAGGTCTGATCATGACCGTGACCGAGACCGCCCTCGTGACCACCGCCGACTCCCGGGGGCGGCGGACCCCGCCGCTGCCCGGGCGCCGTCGCCGCTACACCGCCGACCAGGTGACGCTGCCCCGGGTGATCCTGCGCACCGCCGCCGGATTCCTCGTCCTCGCGATCTTCGTGCTGCCGTACCTCATCATGTTCTTCGGATCGGTGAAGACGAAGGCACAGATCCGCTCGGTCGACCCGACCTACCTCCCGGTGGAGTGGCACTGGGAGAACTACCTCACGATGTGGTCGACGCCCGAGACGCCACTGCCGTACAACCTCGTCTCGACCATCGTGATCTCCGTGTTCGCGACCCTCCTCGTGCTGCTCGTGTCGCTCCCCGCCGCCTACTACACGGCGCGGTTCCGGTTCCCCGGGCGCATGGTGTTCCTGTTCCTCGTGATCGTGACGCAGATGCTGCAGCCCGCCGTGCTCACCTCGGGCCTCTTCCGGCAGTTCACCGTCCTCGGCCTCGGTGACACCTGGACGGCCATGATCTTCATCAACGCGGCCTTCAACCTGTCGTTCGCCGTGTGGATCATGCACTCGTTCTTCGCCGGCATCCCCAAGGAGGTTGACGAGGCGGCGCAGATCGACGGCGCCGGTCGCCTGACCGTGCTGTTCCGCATCAACCTCCCGCTCGTGTGGCCCGGCATCGTCACCGCGATCGTGTTCACGTTCGTGGCGTGCTGGAACGAGTTCGCGGCGTCGCTCGTGATCCTCTCCACCGACAAGAACCAGCCGTTGTCGGTCGCGCTCACGAAGTTCGTCGGTCAGTACGAGACGAGCTGGCAGTACGTGTTCGGCGTCTCCATCGTCGCGATCCTGCCCGTCATCATCCTGTTCATGCTCATCGAGAAGCGTCTGGTGGGCGGCCTCACCGCCGGCAGCGTGAAGTAGCCCGATCCCCGCTTCGTTCCGCCCCCGGGTCCCCGGTCGTTCCTGCCCCGCACGCCAGCACGCCTGCCGTTCCGGCCCCGCACGCCTGCACGACCGTGGCACGTGTGCCCGGCCCGTGGATGGATCCGGTCGTGCACCCGTTCCCGGGTCGTGCAACCGAAACGTCGGAGAGTCCGGGACGGAGCCGGAGTCACGCCGAGGTCGGAGCCGGAGTTGGGGTTGGGGCCGGGGGTCGGGTCGGGGTCGGGGCTCCGGTCCGGCCCCGCACGCCTGCACGACCGCGGCACGGTGGCGGGCCCGTGGGTGGGTTCGGTCGTGCGCCCGTGCTCCGGTCGTGCAACCGGAACCTGTCGGGGGCCGGGAACCAGGCCGGGGTATGGGGCGGAGCCGGGGTCGGATCAGGGGCGCGGGCTGCCGGAGCGGAGCTGCTCGGGACTCCACCGGACGCCGAGGACGGCGGTGAGGGCGGCCTGCGCGGCTCCGGCCGACGGGCTGACGCGCGGATCGGCATACCGGATCGGGACGTCGGCGGTGCCGCGGGCGGGATAGCCGCTCTCGGCGCGGACCCGCTCCAGGAAGCGGGGGCCGAGCTCCGTCGCGGGCCCGCCGATGACGACCTCGATCGGGTCGAGCAAGGCGCCGATGAGCTTGATGGCACGGGCCAACGCGCGCGCCCCGTCGTCGATCAGCGCCTGATCCGCGCGGGAGACGAGGGTGCGGACGGCGGGCACGTCCAGCGCGTCCGAGAACTCCTCGCCCAGCATCGCGCCCATCGCCGCCGCCGACTCCAGACACCCGTGGCGGCCGCACCGGCAGGGGCGCGCGGCCTCGCCGAACACCACCTGCACGTGGCCGATCTCCCCGGCGCGATCACGGGGTCCGGGCGCGAGTTCACCGTCGAGGGTGACCGCGGCGCCGATCCCCCCGCCGCTGTGGATGAACAACCGGTACCCCGAAGGGGCGGCGTCCAGGCCGGCCTCCGCGATGGCCTCGGCGTCGACGTCGTTGACGAGGAGGACGGGGACTCCGGCGATGCCCTCGAAGCGGTCTGCCAGCGCCACGTCGTGCCACTCGAGCTGAACGCTCTCGAGCACCGTGCGGCCGTCGGTCGTGCCGGGGACCTGCACCCCGACCGCCAGCAGCCGTTCCCCGTGTGCCGCAGCGACCTCCGCGACGGTCTCGTCCAGCACGCGGTCGCGGGTGTCCGTCGTGTAGGAGACGGTGCGTCGGGCGACCTCGGAGCCGTCGAGTGCGACGAGCGCGAGGTAGGCACTCGTCGGCTGCACCACGAGCACCAGGATCAGGTGGTGCTCCGCGTCGATGCTGAGCGTCGTCGCCCGTTTGCCTCCCGTGCTCACCGCCTGCTCGCCCTCCGCGATCAGCCGGTTCTCGATGAGCTCCGCGACGAGGGACGAGGCGGTCGCCGCGGTAAGCCCGGTCGCACGGGCGATGCCGGCGCGGGTCTGCGACCCGGAGGCCTGGAACACGAGCTGGAGCGCCCGTCGCAGGTTCGCTCGCCGGACCGCCGCCTGGGTGTCCAGCGCGTCGTCGTGGGTGAACATCTGCGAGATCCTTCTCGGGGCCGAGGTCCGTCGATTGACAGCACGGGTACCGCTCCGTACGCTCGGTTCGTTAGTTTATTCATTGAACTTAGTCGGCCCGAGCGACGATCGGGAGGAGCATCGTGCGCTACCCCCAGATCCTAGAGCGCCCCGACGATCGGGCACGAGCCGCGCAGCCCTCGACCAACGGTCACGCCCGCGGCATCCGCGAGCGCAACCGCGCCCTCGTACTGCGTACGCTCATGGAGCAGGCGGCCCTCAGCCGCGCCGACCTCTCCCGCCTCACCGGCCTGGCCCGCCCCACCGTCTCGGAGGTCGTGCGCGACCTGCTGGCCGACGGCGTGATCCGGGAGAGCGGACCCAGTCAGGAGACCCGTCCCGGCAAGCCCGCGGTGATGCTCGAGTTCGACCGGCGCGCTGTGCAGGTGATCGCCCTCGACCTCTCCGCGCCCGATGAGGTCGTCGGGGCGCTGGCCTCGCCCGACGGTCGCATCGCGCACCGTCTCCGCCGCCCCCGCACCGCCGACGCCGCCGACGTCATCTCCCGTCTCGTCGCCGAACTGCAGAGCGTCGCCGACGGCCCCGCGCTCGGTGTCGGTATCGGCGCCCCCACCGGCTCGTCCGCCCTGCTCGGTCTCGGTCCGCGGCTCGCGGATGTCGTCGGGGCCCCGGTCCATCTTTTCGACGACGCCGATCTCGTGGCGGATGCCGAACTGCGTTTCGGCGCCGTCGGCACCGATTTCCTCCTCGTCCGCGTGGGTACCCGCATCGGCACCGCCATCCGCGTGGTCGGTGACGACGGGGCCCCGGTCGAACGATCCATCGGCGCTCGCGAGCTCGCCCACGTCGACGCGGGTGGCGACCCGGGCGATGTCTGCCTCTGCGGCCGTGCGGGCTGCGTCCACGCGTGGGCCTCCGCGCCCGCCTTGACCAGGCGCCTGAACGACTCAGGGGGCGACCGCGACGCCGTGCTCTCCGCCGCGGGCGCCCGCCTCGGCACGTCGCTCTCGGTCATCGCCGCCGCCGTCGACCTGCCGACGATCGTGCTGAGCGGCCCGGCCGACATCGTCGGGGCCGGACTGGTGGACGCAGCGGCCGCTGCGGTCCGCGCCGCCTCGCACCCCTCCCTCGGACCCGCCGTGGTGCCGAGCGTCCTCGACGACGCCGTCCTGCTGGGCGCTGCGACCCGCGTGGTGGCTGCCGCGTTCGGCCCGCACTGACGACCCACCCGCCATCCGTCGACCCGTGCCCGGACCGGGATGGAAGACTCGATCCCACGGGGCGGCCGTTCCGCCGCTCCGGTCCGTCCTGGGAGAGGAATCCGCATGAAAGCACTCGTGATCGGCGCGACCGGCAGCATCGGCGGAGTCGTCGCCGCCACCCTCGACGTCCGGGGGCACGAGGTCGTGCGGGCGTCCCGCTCCGGCGAACAGAGCGTGGACGTGACCGATCCGGCGTCGATCCGCAGTCTGTTCGAACGGGTGGGACCCCTCGACGCGGTCGTCGTCGCCGTCGGGTCGGTGCCGTTCAAGCCGCTCGTCGACCTCGACCGTGACGACTACCTGGCTGCGTTCACCGGGAAGACCCTCGCGCAGCTCGACGTGGTTCGCGCAGCCCTCGATCACGTGACGGATGGCGGCTCCGTGACCCTCACCAGCGGCGTGCTGGCCCGGGAACCGATCGCCACCGGCGCGGCGGCCGCGATGGCCAACGGCGCCCTGGAGGCGTTCGTGGTGACGGCGGCAGCCGAGGCGCCGCGAGGCATCCGCATCAACGCGGTCTCCCCGGACGTGCTGGCGAACTCCCCCGACTACTTCTCGACCTTCCCCGGCCACCGCCCGGTCTCGGATGAGGAGGTCGGCCGGGCGTATGTGCGCGCCGTCGAAGGCGTGGTCACGGGTCGCGTGCTCACCGTCTGATGGCGCTCGCCCTCACTCCCGTTCCTGTGCTGTCCACCGAGCGGCTGGAGCTCGTTCCCCTCGGTCTGGAACATCTCGACGGCACCTGGAGCGCACTGCAAGAGCCCGAGGTGCTCCGGCTGACCGGCACGCACGCGCACTTCACCCGCGAGGGCGTGGAGTCGTGGCTCCGGACCCTCGCCGAGCGCGACGACCGGGCGGACTGGGCGATCCTGCGTCGCGACGACGGCATCCACATCGGCGAGGTGGTGCTCAGCGACCTGGACGAGGACAACGCCTCCGCCGGATTCCGCATCGCTCTCGCGGCTCCGCGGTGGTTCGGAGCCGGATACGGGACGGAGGCGACGCGCGCGGTGCTCCGTCACGCCTTCGACACCGTGGGGCTGCATCGGGTGGAGCTCGAGGTGTATGCGTTCAACCCGCGGGCGCAGCGCGCGTACGAGAAGGCCGGCTTCACGGTCGAAGGGCGACGCCGGCACGCGCTCCGATGGGACGGCCAGTGGATCGACGCGATCGTGATGGGCGTCCTCGCGGACGATTGACGCTCCACCCGGCTGAGCGCAAGGGGGAGGCGGATCGCGCGCTCCGACTGCAGGATGAACGCATGGCTGTCTCTCCTGCGTCGAACCGCCCCTGGCTGCGCTCCTACGCCCAGGGCGTGCCCGCCGACATCGAAGAGCCCACGCAGACGCTGCCCGAGATGCTGGCCGCGAGCGTGCGGACCTACGGAAGGCGCCCCGCGCTCGACTTCTTCGGTGCCGTCACGACCTATCGGGAGCTCGGAGAACTCGTCGACCGCGCCGCGGAAGGACTCCGCCATCTCGGGGTCACGAAGGGCGACCGGGTCGCGCTGGTGCTGCCGAACTGTCCGCAGCACGTCGTCGCCTTCTACGCGGCCCTGCGCCTCGGCGCGATCGTCGTCGAACACAACCCGCTCTACACGGCGCGCGAGCTGCGGCACCAGTTCGAGGACCACGGGGCCCGCGTCGCGATCGTCTGGGACAAGGTCGCCGACACCGTCGCGGGCTTCCCCGACGACCTGCGCGTCGATCACATCGTCAGCGTCGACCTCACGACCGCGATGCCGCTGTCGAAGCGCCTGCTGCTTCGGCTGCCGCTGCCGAAGGCGAGGGCGTCGCGCGCGAAGCTGACCGGCACTCCGCACACCCGGCACCTGACAGCCTGGAAGAAGCTCGTCGCGCATCGCCGGCTTCCCCGCCGCACGCCGGCGCCGTCCCTCGGCGACACGGCCGTCCTGCAGTACACGAGTGGAACGACCGGGATTCCGAAGGGCGCCATCCTCACCCACGCGAACCTCCGGGCGAACGCGATGCAGGGCCGCGCCTGGGTGCCGGGCCTCCGCGACGGTGAAGAGACCTTCTACGCCGTGCTCCCGCTGTTCCATGCCTACGGCCTGACCCTGTGCCTCACGTTCGCGCTGAGCATCGGCGCGAAGGTCGTGCTGTTCCCGGCGTTCGATCTCGGCCTGGTGACCGACGCCGCTCGCACGAGTCCGCCGACCTTCCTCCCGGCCGTCCCGCCGATCTACGACCAGCTGGCGCGGGCGGCGAGCCGTGGGACGGTCGACCTGTCGAGTGTCCGGTTCGCGATCTCCGGGGCCATGAGCCTTCCCGTCGAGACCGTCCGGCGGTGGGAGGAGGCCACGGGCGGACTGCTCGTCGAGGGCTACGGGATGACCGAGGCGTCCCCCGTCGCGCTCGGCAACCCCATGGGTCCCACGCGCCGTCCCGGCACCGTGGGCGTACCGTTCCCGAGCACCGAGATCCGCGTCGTCGACCCTGACGACCCCGAGGTCGATGTGGCCGCGGGCGAGCCCGGCGAACTCCTGCTGCGAGGGCCGCAGGTGTTCCGGGGGTACTGGGGTCGCCCCGGGGAGACGGCCGAGGCCCTGCTCCCGGGCGGGTGGCTCCGCACGGGGGACATCGCCGAGGTCTCGGCCGACGGCTTCGTCACCATCGTCGACCGCCGCAAGGAGCTCATCATCACCGGGGGGTTCAACGTCTCCCCCAGCGAAGTGGAGAACGCCCTCGAAGCCCACCCGGACGTCGTGGCGGCGGCCGTCGTCGGGCTGCCCCGATCGAGCGGCGGCGAGGAGGTCGCGGCGGCCGTGGTGCTCAGAGAAGGAGCCGCGGATGACAGGGAGGGGCTGCGCGACTTCTGCCGCACGCGACTGACCGCCTACAAGGTGCCGCGGCGCATCACCGTCGTCGACGACCTCCCGCGGTCCCTCATCGGCAAGGTCCTGCGGCGCGAGGTGCGGGACCGGCTCCTTGCCGAGCGAGGAGCCTGACGACCGACTCAGCGGCCCTCGGCGGCCTCCGTGTGGTGGCGGATGACCTCGGCGACGACGAAGTTGAACCACTTCTCCGCGAACTCCGGGTCGAGGTGCGCGTCCTCCGCCAGCGCACGGAGCCGCGCGACCTGCTGCTCCTCGCGATTCGGGTCGGACGGGGGCATCGCGTGCTCGGCCTTGAGGTGGCCGACCTGCTGGGTGGCGCGGAACCGTTCGGCGAGCAGGAAGATCAGCGCCGCGTCGATGTTGTCGATGCTCGCGCGCAGGCGGAGCAGTTCGGCCTTCGGGTCCTCTGCGGCAGTCATGCCCCTACTCTAGAGCCGCGGATCACCCGGCTTCCGTCGAGAGGCACCGCTATCGTGTGCTCATGAACAACGACGAGTCGCCCGCCTCCGCTCCGCACGACGGCCGGGGCACCCGCGCCGCGGACACCGCGCCCGCGCCCGTCGACGCGGCGCTCGAGGGCGCCGCCGTGGAGGCTCCCGGCACCGGCGCTTCCGGTCCTGCGCGGCCCGTGGTGATCGAACCGACCACGCCGAGCCGCTCCTTCTGGACCCGGATCGATCGGCCGTTCGTGTTCGGATTCCTCGTGACCCTCGGCGGTCTGGGCGCGATCGTGATCGGCGTCGCCCTGTCGAACCTCTCCACCGTCCTCATCTACATCGCGCTCGCCCTGTTCGCCGCCCTCGGCCTCGACCCCGCGGTCCGGTTCCTCGAGCGACGCGGCCTGTCCCGTCCCCTGGCCGTCGTGGTGACCATCCTGGCCCTCATCGTCGTCGTCGCTCTCGTCCTGTGGATGATCGTGCCGATCGTGGTCGACCAGATCGCGAGTTTCGTGAAGTCGGTCCCCGGGATGATCCAGGACTTCACGAAGACCGACCTCTACGCGACCCTCGACGACCAGTTCGGCGACCAGTTCCAGGACCTCGTGTCGGAGGTGCAGAAGTTCCTGTCCGATTTCGGCAACCTCGCGACGATCGGGGGCGGAGCGCTCCAGGTCGGTGCGTCCATCGCCAGCGGCATCTCGGGCGCCATCGTCGTACTCGTGCTGACCCTGTACTTCCTCGCGACCCTCCCGTCCATGCGCCAGGGCATGCTGCGTCTCGTCCCGGCCCGCGACCGCGACCGCGCCGGCGACATCTCGCAGCAGATCACCGACTCCGTCGGCGGCTACGTCATGGGGATGGTGATCCTCGCATTCTGCAACGCGACCCTCGCCCTCATCCTCTACTCGGTGCTCGGCCTGCCGTTCCCGCCGCTCATGGGGGCGATCGCGTTCTGCGTCACGCTCATCCCGCTCGTCGGCTCGGTGCTGTTCTGGATGATCGGCACCACCCTCGCCCTGTTCACGAACCCGATCGCGGCACTCATCTTCGCCGCGATCTACCTCGTCTACATGCAGATCGAGGCGTACGTCCTGACGCCGCGAGTCATGAACAAGGCGGTGGCTGTGCCGGGCTCGCTCGTCGTCATCGGCGCTCTCGCCGGCGGCACGCTCCTCGGCCTGCTCGGCGCTCTCGTGGCGGTGCCCGTCACCGCGTCGATCCTCATCATCATCAAGCAGGTCGTCGTCCCCAAGCAGGACGCCCGCACCTGACACCCCTCGGCTGTACACAACTTCGGAGATCCGGAACGACACGCCGTCGTCCTGGGCGGTCCGGCGGCGTGTCGGACGAGATCTCCGGAGTTGTGCACGCGGCGAGCAGGAACGACGAAGCGCCCGACCCCTGGGGGGCCGGGCGCTTCGTGAGGAGACGGCTCAGACGAGGTCGTTGTCCGTCAGCCACTGCTTCGCGATGTCCTCGGCCGACTTCTGGTCGACCGTGCTCTGGACGTTGAGGGCGACGAGCTCCTCAGCGGTCAGCTTGGCGCTGATGCCGTTGATGACGTCGGCGATCTCGTCGGCCACATCGCTCGACGCGATGGGCACGACATTCGAGGCGAGGATGATGTTCTCCGGGTCCTCCAGGGCCACGATGTCCTCGGTCTGGAAGGCCGGGTCGGCCGAGTAGATGTCCGCGACCTGGATCTCGCCGGCGAGCAGCGACTCCAGGGTCGTGGGGCCGGTCGCCGAGAACGCCAGGTCGACGCCGTAGACCTCCTTGGCCGCGGCCGGGCCGTACGGACGCTGCTCGAACTCGGGCGCTGCACCGATGGTCACCGGGGTGGTCACGTCCGCGAGGTCCGCGATCGAGGTGAGGTCGTTCTCCTCGGCGAAGCTCTTCAGCACCGTGTAGGTGTCCTGGTCGGACGCGTCCGCGTAGTCCAGCGCGGTCAGGCCCTCCGGCAGCGCGTCCTGCAGCGCGGCGTAGACGTCTTCCGGGCTGGTGGCGGTCGCGTCCTTGTCGAGGTACTCGAGCAGGTTGCCCGTGTACTCGGGGAACAGGTCGATCGCCCCGGACTCGACATCGGGCATGTACGCGTCGCGCTGGCCGATGCTGAACTTCTCCTCAACGTCGAAACCGGCGGCGGTGAGCGCCTGGGAGTAGATCTCGGCGATGATCTCGTTGGAGTAATAGGCCTGGGAGCCGATGACGATCGTCTCTCCTCCGCCCGAACCGGACTCCTCCGTCGGGGTGTCGAGCGGGTTGCTGCTGGAGCAGCCGGCCAGAACGAGGGCGGCGGTGAGCCCGGCGGCGCCAGCAAGGGCGAAGCGTGAGGTGCGTGCGGTGAACATGGGACTTCCTCTTCTCTGGGGGACGATGCTGTGAGTCAGGCGGGCGTGGCTGAGGGCGCGAGGCGCGCGCGGCGGTTCTGTGGGCGGGTACGGACGCCGCGCGGGACCGCGGCGTGCTGAGCCAGGGCGAGCAGGAGGTCGACGAGGAGCGCGAGCACCGCGACGAGGATCGCTCCGCCGAGGACCTGGTCGAAGCGGCGGAGCGGAAGACCCTGGATGATCGGCCAGCCGAGGCCACCGAGGTTCACGTACGCGGCGATCGTCACGGTCGCGATGACCTGCAGCAGCGCGGAACGGAGCCCACCGACGAGGAGCGAGAGGCCGAGCGGCACCTCGACCTTCCAGAACACCTGCCACTCCGTCATGCCCATGGCGCGGGCGGCGTCCAGCACTCGCCGATCGATCGCCTCCAGTCCGGTGTAGGCACCCGCCAGCAGTGACGGGATCGCCAGGAGCACGAACGTGATCACCGCGGCGAGCGGGGTGCGCAGGACGCCGAGCAGGAGTACCAGGAGGATGAGGAGGCCGAAGGACGGGATGGCGCGCGCGGCACCCGAGATCGCCACGGCGACCTCGCGTCCCCGGCCCGTGTGCCCGATGAGCCACCCGAGCGGAACGGCGATGATCGCGGCGATCGCCACCGAGACGACCGTGTAGAAGATGTGTTGCCCGAACAGCACCGGCAGGGCGTAGGGGCCCGTCCAACGGTCGGGGGAGACGAGCCAGGCGAAAGCGTCGGTGAAGAGGTTCATGCGGCCGACCCCATCGCCGCCGTACGGCTCACCGCGGCCTTGGTCGCCACCTTGGTGGTGGTGCGCGTCCACGGCATCAGGGCCCGCCCCGCCACCACCAGCAGGAGATCGACGATCAGCGCGATGACCACCACGGCGACCACGCCCGCGAAGACCTCCTCGATGATGCGACGCTGGAGGCCGTCGGTGAAGAGGTAGCCGAGATTCCTGACCCCGATCAGCACACCGACCGTCGCGAGCGAGATCGTGCTGACGGCGGTCACACGGAGCCCTGCGAGGATCACGGGTCCGGCGAGCGGGAACTCCACGGCCCAGAAGCGCCGGAAGGCGGCGAAGCCGGTCGCGGTCGCGGCCTGGCGGACGTCGTCATCGACCGAGTCCAGCCCGTCGGCGACCGCCCTGACGAGGATCGCGATCGCGTAGATCGTGAGCGCGACGATGAGGTTCGGCTCGTTGATCGCGGAATAGCCGAGCACCGCGGGCAGGAGGATCAACAACGCGAGCGATGGGATCGTGTACAGCAGGCCGGTCAGCGCGATGATCGGCCCCCGGACCAGCCGATAGCGCCACGCCACCCAGCCGAGAGGAAGGGACAGGATGAACCCGAGGACGATCGGGATGACGCTCTGGCGCAGGTGAGCCGCGGTCAGATCGAGGATCAGCCCGAGGTTGTCACCCACCCAGTTCACGGAGCCGCCTTCATCGCGTCGGCGCCGTCGACCACGCCCTCCGGCGCATCGACGATCGCGCCCTGCGTGCGGCCCTCGGAGTCGACGACCACGGTCCCCCGCGGCGTCTGCTTGAGGTGCAGCGCTCGGCGGCCCCGGTCGGCGCCGATGAACGAGGAGACGAAGTCATCGGCCGGGTTCTCGATGATCTCGCTCGGACTGCCCACCTGCACGATCCGCGCGCCCTTGTCGAGGATGACGACCTGGTCGCCCAGGAGGAACGCCTCGTCGATGTCGTGCGTGACGAACACGACGGTCTTGTCGAGCTCGTGCTGCAGTCGCAGAGTCTCCTGCTGGAGATCGGCCCGCACGATGGGGTCGACCGCGCCGAACGGCTCGTCCATGAGCAGGATGTTCGGGTCGGCGGCGAGGCCCCGCGCCACCCCGACGCGCTGCTGCTGGCCGCCCGACAACTGGCTCGGGTACCGCTCGGCGAGCGCCTGGTCGAGTCCCACCGTCGTCAGCAGTTCACGCGCGCGCTCGTGCGCGGGCTTCCTCTTCACCCCGTTGAGGCGCAGCACCGTCGCGACGTTGTCGATCACCGTGAAGTGCGGCATGAGCCCGGAGTTCTGCATCACGTACCCGATGCTCCGGCGCAGGGCGACCGGGTCGCCGGACAGGACGCTCTCCCCGTCGATCTCGACCTCGCCCGACGTCGGCTCGACCATGCGGTTGATCATGCGCAGCAGCGTGGTCTTGCCGCAGCCGGACGATCCGACGAACACGGTGGTCTTGCGAGAGGGCAGCACGAGGCTGAAGTCGTTCACGGCGAGCGTCCCGTCGGGGAAGCGCTTCGTGACGTTGCGGAACTCGATCATGAGGGGTGTTCTCCGACGGTCGTGCGTTCGTGCGTTCGTGCGGGACTAGGCCGAGACCTCGACGCCCGGGGCGAAGGCGACGTAGCCGGAGAAGTCCTTGCCGACGCGGTCGAACGCCGACGGATACGGGTGCGGGTACGACCAGGCGAGATCCTTGTGCAGCTCCCCGTCGACCTGGACGGAGTAGTACTGGCACTCCCCCTTCCACGGACAGGTGTAGGGGGTGGGGCTCTCGACGAGCGCGTCGGGCGTGACCGCTGCCGGAGGGAAGTACCAGTTTCCCTCGATACGGATGAGGTCGTCCTGGTCGGCCTCGGCGATGACGTTTCCTGCGAGTACAGCCTTCATGGGTCCTGCCTCCTCGGATGCGGGTTCGAGCGTATAAGACGGGTGTGACATCCGCAGCGGTATCCGCGCGGAGTCGTCAAGAGGGGAAACAATTCGAGGGCTGTTCGGTGCCGCCGCGGGAACGGATTGCCCGGCTCAGGCCGAGTCGCGCCCGTATCCCTCCAGGAGTCGCAACCAGATCTCACTGATCGTGGGGTACGACGGCACCGCGTGCCACAGTCGGGCGATCGGAACCTCGCCGACGACCGCGATGGTCGCCGCCTGCACGAGTTCGGCGACCTCCGGGCCGACGAACGTCGCACCGACCACGACGTCGCGGTCGGTATCGATCACCAGCCGCGCCTGGCCGGCGAAGCCGTCCTCGTACAGGCTCGCACCCGCCACCCAGCCCAGGTCGTAGTCGACGGCCTGGACGGAGATGCCGGCCTCCCGTGCCGACGCCTCCGTGAGTCCCACCGACCCGACCTCGGGGATCGAGAAGGTGACCTGGGGCACGGCGGCGTGGTCCGCGGTGGCGGCATGCCGACCCCAGGGCCCGTCGTGCACCGCCTCGCCCTTCGCTCGGGCGGCGATGACGTCGCCGGCCGCGCGCGCCTGGTACTTGCCCTGGTGCGTGAGCAGCACGCGGCCGTTAACGTCGCCCACGGCGTAGAGCCAGTCGACGTCCGGAACGCGGAGGGTGTCGTCGGTCTCGATCCAGCCGCCCGGTTCGAGCCCGACCACGTCGAGCCCGATGTCGGCGCTGCGCGGAGAGCGGCCGGTCGCGACGAGGACCTCCGCCGCGGTCACCGTCTCGCCGCTGTCGAGAGTGATGGTGACTCCGTCGTCGCCGCGGCGGACGGCCGTGGTGCCGGTGTTCGTGCGCACGTCGACGCCGAGGTCCTCCAGGCCCGCCGCCACGCGCTGCCCGGCGAAGGGCTCCATGCCGCCCAGCAGCCCGCTGCGTGCGAGCAGGGTCACGCGCGAGCCGAGGGCCGCGTACGCCGTGGCCATCTCGACCGCGACCACGCCGCCGCCGATCACCGCGAGACTCTCCGGCAGCTCCTCGGCGCTGGTCGCCTCGCGGCTCGTCCAGGGCGAGGCCTCGCGCAGACCCTCGATCGGCGGGATGACCGCATCCGAGCCGGTGCTGATCGCGACGGCGTGACGGGCGCGCAGCACGCGGGTGCCGCCCTCCGGGTCGGTCACGGTCACCTCGCGCTCGCCCGTGAGCCGGCCGTGGCCCCGGGCGAGGTCGATGTGGGCGGACTCCAGCCACTTCACCTGTCCGTCGTCGGACCAGTTGCTGGTGAAGGAGTCGCGGCGCTCGAACACGGCGCGCACGTCGAGGGTCCCGGTCACGGCCTGGGACGCCCCGGCCACGTGCTGGGCCGCGCGCAGCGCCTGCGCCGACCGGAGAAGCGCCTTCGACGGCATGCACGCCCAGTAGGAGCACTCGCCGCCCACCAGCTCGCTCTCCACGATGATGGCGGTCAGCCCGCCCTGCACCGCGCGGTCGGCCACGTTCTCCCCGACAGGACCACCGCCCAGCACGATGAGGTCGTAGTCGTCGGTCTTGTCGGCAGCAGTCATGCTCGCCCCTCTCCGTCGCCCGTGTCAGGGCAAGTCTTGCTCAAGACGAACGTCGAGTCACGGGCGTCTTGTTCCCGACCGCCGATATGCCGGCCGGGAACCGCCGTCGGATGCCGTGTCCGGATGCACGACCGGAGGACGGCTGCACGACCCGAACAGCACGATCGGCCGCCCGGCGTGATCCGGTCGTGCACCCGGGCCGGAGCCGGCGGCGATGGTCTCGACACGCTCGGGCGTCAGGCGGCCGACTGCAGTTCGGGTTCGGAGTCGAGTCCCACGATACGGATGCACGGCCCGAGGACGGCCGCACGACGTTGAAGGGGTCATCTGCCGGCAGACGTTTTCGGGTCGTGCATCCGGAGCAGAGTCGGCGGGGAAGCCGGGGAGGAGGGTCAGGCGACGGCGGGACGGGCGGGACGCTGATCGGCGAACGCCCGGGGGTAGGCACGGCGGAGGGCGAGCACGACAAGGGTGGCCGCGGTCACCTTGATGAGGTCGCCGGGGAGAAAGGCCAGAGTGGAGAGCGCCGTGAGGTCGAGGGGGACGCCGGTGACCAGGGCCTGCACGGGGATGCCGAAAGCGTAGACCACCAGCACGCCGCCGACGAACGCGGCGAGCGCGACGCGCCACCAGGTGGGCCGACCGGTACGCATCACGAGTCCGATGACGACGACGCCGGCGACCCAGCCGAGCAGGTAGCCCGCCGTGGGACCGACGAAGACCCCGAGCCCTCCGCGACCTCCCGCGAGGACCGGGAGTCCGATCGCGGCGAGCAGGAGCACCAGTGCGACGGACCACGGCGCGACCCGCGGCCCGAGGACGAGACCCGCCAGCATGACCGCGAGCGTTTGTCCGGTGATGGGGACGCCGCCCGGGAGCGGGACGACGACCGTGCCCAGGACGATGATGAGTGCGGCGGACACGGCCACTCGACCGAGGGCCGCCGAGGTGTCGCGGGTCGTGGGAGCCATGGTTCGTCCTTCCTGAACGGTGTTCACCTGAACACCGTTCATCAGAGTAGGGGCGCCGACGCGTCGGGGCAAATCACTCCACCGCGGCGAAGGCGAACGCCGCCTGCTCGCTGAACGTCAGCGGAGCGGGAGGATGCTCGTCGGCGCCGGAGCCTGCGCCTCGTGCCGGACTCCGAGCGGTGCTCCCGTCCTCTCATCGAGGTCGAGCAGCGTCACGGTGTCGGAGCGCTGTCCGGCGACGAGGAGCTTGCCCTGATAGACCAGGTGGTGCCGCGGCCAGTCGACTCCGGAGTCGGCGAGGGCGACCGGCTCCAGCGTCCCGCCGCTGCCGCGGACCCGCAGCGCCGCGATCGTGTTGCTGCCACGGAGGGCGGTGTAGAGGAACTGGCCGTCCTTGGTGCGGGCGAGCTCGGCGGGGAAGTCCACGCCGACCTGCGCGATGGGGCTCGCCGGCGCCGCGGAGACGACGCTCCAGGTGCCGTCGGCGGCCGCCGCGAGCGTGAAGACCTCGCACGAGTACTCGGTGACGACGTGCAGGTGGCCGCTCGGATGCACGACCATGTGCCGCGGGCCGGTTCCGCGCGGGAGCACGACCTCCTGGTCGAGGGTGAGCCCGCTGCCCTGCAGACGCCAGAACCGGACGAGATCGAAGCCGAGATCGGTCGTGACCACGCGGCCGTCCGGCAGGAACGCGGCCGCGTGTGCATGGGACGCGCGGTCCGCGTCCCCGTACGGGTCGACCGCGGCGATGCCGTCTCCGGCGGGAGTCGCCGGCGCGGCATCCGGGTCACCGTCGCCGAAGAGGGCGGCTCGGAGCGCGGCGGCCGCGTCCTCCTTCGCCGGTACGAGGTGGCCGTCCGCGGCGAGCCCGAAACGCACGACCCGTCCGTCGCCATAGCAGCTCGCGATGAGCGTCCGTCCATCGCCGGACACCGCGACATGGCACACGCCGTCGCCCGCCGGGACCGGGTCGCCGAGCGGTGTCAGCGCCATCTCCCCCGAGCGCACGAACGCCTGCACGGCGGCATCGCCCTCCAGCGCGGCGTACACGACGTCGAGGGACGGATGCGCCGCGAGCCACGACGGCGACGGCGTCTGCGTCACCGGTCCGCGGTAGGCGAGTGTCGTGGCCTCACGGCCCTCGTCACCCGCCAGGACGCCGATCCCCTCGGCGGAGCCCTCCATCGCCGGGCCGTAGCCCCCGAGCCAGAAACGCGTCATGCCGGTCAGTCGAGCAGGTCGTGGCGCACGATCACCTGGTCGCGCTCGGGACCGACGCCGATGACCGAGATGCGCGTGTTGCTCATCTTCTCCAGCGCGAGCACGTAGTCCTGCGCCGTCTGCGGCAGGTCTTCGAAGGTGCGGGCGGTCGAGATGTCCTCGCTCCAGCCCGGGAAGTACTCCAGGATCGGCTTCGCGTGGTGGAAGTCGGTCTGGTTCACCGGCACCTCGTCGAAGCGCTCGCCGTCGACGTCGTAGGCCACGCACACCGGGATCTTCTCGAGCCCGGTGAGGATGTCGAGCTTGGTGAGCACGAGGTCGGTGATGCCGTTGATGCGCGTGGCGTAGCGGGTGATGGGCGCGTCGTACCAGCCCACCCGGCGCGGGCGCCCGGTGGTGGTGCCGAACTCGAAGCCCTGCTTGCGCAGCCACTCGCCCTGCTCGTCGAACAGCTCGGTCGGGAACGGCCCGGACCCGACGCGGGTCGTGTACGCCTTGACGATGCCGACGATGCGGTCGAGTGCACCGGGGCCGACTCCGGAGCCGGTCGAGGCGCCGCCGGCCGTGGCCGAGGACGAGGTGACGAACGGGTAGGTGCCGTGGTCGATGTCGAGCATCGTGGCCTGGCCGCCCTCGAACACGACGACCTCGCCGCGGCTCAAGGCCTGGTCGATGAGGTAGCCGGTGTCGGCGACCATCGGCCGCAGCCGCTCAGCGTAGGAGAGCAGGTCCTCCACGATCTCGTCGCAGGTGACGGCACGACGGTTGAAGACCTTCACCAGGAGGTGGTTCTTCTGGTCGAGGGCGCCCTCCACCTTCTGCCGCAGGATGTTCTCGTCGAAGAGGTCCTGCACGCGGATGCCGACGCGGTTGATCTTGTCGGCGTAGGCCGGACCGATGCCGCGGCCGGTGGTGCCGATGTTGCGCTTGCCGAGGAAGCGCTCGGTGACCTTGTCGAGCGTGCGGTGGTACTGGGTGATGATGTGCGCGTTGGCGCTGACCTTGAGCCGCGAGACGTCGATGCCGCGGGCGGACAGCGCCTCCAGCTCGGAGAAGAGCACCTCGAGGTCGATGACCACGCCGTTGCCGATGACCGGGTTCACACCGGGCGAGAGGATGCCGGAGGGCAGCAGGTGCAGCGCGTACTTCTCGTCGCCGACGACCACGGTGTGCCCGGCGTTGTTGCCGCCGTTGAACTTCACCACCCAGTCGGTGCGCTCACCGAGCAGATCGGTGGCCTTGCCCTTTCCTTCGTCGCCCCACTGCACGCCGACGATCACGATTCCTGGCATGGGAAACCCCCTGGATGATGCCTCTCGCCGGGATTCCACCGGCGGATGAGCTGGCCCGATCGGGCGCTCCCATCCTATCGGCAGGCCTCCGACACCCTCGGAAGCGCGATACGGGACGGAATACGCGCCTTCCGGGGGCGTCGACGGCACCATTTCGATCCCGCACCGCGAGCGATGACGTGGTTTCGGTCCTGCACCGGAATGAGGGGGCACGGATGCCCCCTCATTCCTCAGCTGAAGGTGCGGAGCGAGTTCCATCCCTGGCCGACGCGAACAGAGGCGGCGAATCCGCTCACGCCGTTCCCTGCGTAGAGATAGAGAGCATTGTCCGCGGCGCTCCGGCCGAACAGATCGGCCTTCCCGTCACCCGTGTAGTCGACACCTCCCGTAATTGCTGTGATGCCGTTCCAGCCATTGCCGACGCGCGGGCCCGAGGTCACCACCGTGCCCGTTCCCGGGTAGATGTTGAGGTACCCGGCCGTGTTGGCAGCCAGGATGTCGCCCTTGCCATCGCCCGTGAAGTCACCCGCGAGCACGCGGGTAACCGAACCCCACGCGACGCCGATCCGCATCTTCTGTCCGAAGGTCCCATTCCCATTCCCCGGGTACGCATACAGATTCCCATCGGACTCGCGCGCGACGAGATCAGCGCGTTTGTCGCCGTTGAAATCGACGCCTCCCGTGATCAATCCCTTCGTTTCCCAACCGCGGTCGACCAGGGCCCTGGTGGGGAACCCGAGCGCCCCGTTACCCTCGTGATACCACAGCGTTCCGTCGGTGTTGATGACCATCATGTCGCCCTTGCCATCGCCGTTGTAATCCCCGTGGATGACTGTCTTCGCCGCACTCCACCCCTGGCTGACAACGGTCTGCCCGGCCCAGCCACCGCGACCGTTGCCGTGGTAGATGTTGAGCGCGTGGGTCGAGCTGATACCGATCACATCTGCCTTACCGTCGCTGTTGAGGTCGAAGGAGGGCTTCGTCGGCGTCAGCGGTGTGCCGTGGTACTCGAAGTGATTGTGGCTGCAATCTTCCTCGGTCTGCGCCCAGCCGCTGGGCACCGTGAGCGCCGCGCGGCAAGTGACTTGTCCGATCCCGGCCGGCGCAGGGAGCGCCGCAAACATAGCCGCCGCGAGAGCCTTGTCCTCGCTCGTGTCGCCGCTGGCAGGGACGCCATTGACTGCGCTGATGTCGACCGCGTGACCTCCGCTGTTCTTCGCGTGGTAGCTCGTCGCAGACGGAGTGGCCGTCGTGCAGTACTCATTGAGTGCCGAGATCGTGAGGGAGAAGCCCTTATCCACGACGACCGTCTTCAGTGCTGTGAGGATCACGGGATCGATGGTGCAGTCGCGGACCTGCCCGTCGATCAGATGCCCCCGCTTGAAGCCGTCGGCATACGCCCGGATCTGCGCGACCGCTTCACCGCCGGAGACACGGCCGCTCGCGATGATCTGCTGGGCGAGGTCCTGATCCGCCGCAGCGACCGGTGTCGTGTCCAGAGCCTTCTGCACGGTGGCGGCGACCCATCCGGCGATCGCATCTCCGCGCGTCGCCGTCACCTCCGCCAATCCGGCAGGCACTCCCGATCCGAAGCAGCCCGCTTGAGAGGAGCGGGACGCGACTGCGACGAGGGTGTCCGTCCCATCGATGTCGCGGACGCCCGGAGCGCCGCCGTCGCCGACGCACAGGGCGGCAGCCGACGACGACGCCGTCAGCGTCTTCTGGGCCACAGCGGTGATCGGGTAGGTCTGCGTGCGAGAGACCAGCGGGACCCACACGGAGTCGGTACGACCGAAGCCGGTGAACGACACGTGCTCTCCGCCTGACGGCGCTGCCGTCGCTATCGGCATCGGCGTGACGTCATCGACTGGCGTCTCCAGCTTGGCGAGAACGATGTCGCTGCCGTCGCCCGCCGGCTGGAGCTGCGTGATCTTCACACCGAGCTCACCGGAGCCGCTCGCCGTGCGATCGTTGGCCGCGTCCGGCCCGAAGAGAACGCGCGCTGGTGAGGAAGGAGCACCCGCCACGACAGCGGCAGGCTGCGAGGCGAAGCAACTCGCCGCGGTGAGGACCCAGGAGCGATCCACGAGCGTGCCCGTGCAAGAGCCCAGCCCCGTCCGGACCTTCGTGACTGCTGTGCGCGGATGCGTCGCCGTGGTGGCAGGCACATCGACGGCGGGATCCGACTTCACCTCGATGACGAGGATCGTCGACTGGCCCGTGAACGGCGTGTCGACGCTACGACGGCCGCCCGCCGGAACGAGCTCCTTCTTTTCGTCACCTGCGGCGATCGAGTAGGTGACCTCCATCGGCTGCGCGCCCGCCTTCACGCCGAACGAGCTCGTGATCTCGAGGTTCAGGATGGCCGGTCGGAACACCGGCTCGAAACAGACCGTCGCCCTCTTCCCGTTCTGATTGCTCTCCATTTCGACCTGCCCTGTCCGCGGCACGCAATCCACGACCTGCAGGCCGCCGTTGCCGTCTTTCAAGACGATCCCTTTCGCGGCGCCCACGGCTGCCCCGTCCGGATAGGCTCCGCTCTCGACCAGGTACCCCGGCGCGTCGGCGGCGACCGCTGGCGACATCGGCACGCTCACCAAGAGCGCCGCCGCTAATGTGGCCGCGACGCCGGCCGCGCCGGCGCGCACCCGGCGGCGAATTCAACGAGGACGTGTACTTCCTTTCAAAGGGGCGGAGTATGAATGGCAGGTGTCGCTCCTCGGATCCGAGAAGTCACCGAACCTTGACGAAATAGTCTGAGGACCGCAGGGGGGCGGGCATCTCACTTGCGCGAGCCGTGGATTTGCGGTGATTGTCAGGATCCGCCTGAACAGGAACGAACTCGGAGGGGACCCAGGCCCCCGGCTCCGTCCATGAAGCGCTGACGCTCGTCGCAGGCATGTTCGAGCGATAGAGCATGCCACCCCTCAGCTCGCGATGCTCACCCGCGGTCAGATGCGGGCGGACGAGGTCGGCGTACTCCGTGGAGAACCAGCTCAGCCACGGAGGGCTCTGCGGCAGGCCGGGCCACTCACCCCGTTGCGGCAGCGCCATCGTCGGTGAGAAGCGGGACTGCGTGACCTCGGCGTACGAGAAGAAGCTGCTCGAACGCTGTGCGAAATCGACGAAGAAGCTCTCGAAGGCGCTCACGAATTGAGGCTTGGAGAGCGCCGACGCATCGAAGACGAGCCGGACGCGCTGCTGTTCAGCGATGGACTGATCGGACCACCCACTAATAAATCCCGAAACGAGCGGCTTTCGCCCCCGGAGGACCAGTCTGCTGCGGTGACCATCATCTCGGTAGATGCGGTCGACCCCTTGAGCCCCGTCCTCGGCGAGCTTTCCCCGTAGTGGCTCGGTGACCCCGAACACGGTGGGCAGCGCGGCCGGAAGATGCTCCTTCGCTGATTCGAGATACATCTGGGCAAGCGAAGGGCTTTTCTCGTCGAAGTGCCGGAACCACTCGACGTGCAGGAACTTCTCGCGGCTGGGCCCGGTCTTCCTTGACACGTATCGAGGGTCGGACGTCTCCTCCACGACGACCTGTGGATCGTGCACGATCCCTCCCACCGCCCCGGCTAGCTCATCCGCGAAACGCAGCGCATGTCCGATATGGGGCTGCGCAGAGCCTTCGACGATGACTGTGTACCAGAAGCGCACGTTGTCGGGGAGACCGGTGGGAACACTGTCCATGTCCTCGCCTCCGACGTCGTGCGGCCCGTCGACGACGAAGCAGTACTCCCCTGAACGATGAGTGAAGACCTGGACGAGCCCACCGCCAGAGGTCTCGCCCACTTCGAGAGATTGCACCCTCGTCTGCACGTCCGACGGTGCGAGCCGGGAACTTCCATATACCTGAATGTCGTACGACATTGACTACCTCACCCTCACCACTCTTTGACCACGTTCCCGGAGAGACCGCCTCCGTTCGCCGAAGGATGGTACTGAATGAACACCGTCACTCCCTCCTCCGGGTTACATAGCTTCTCGAGCAGGCTCGCGGAGATCTTGCTCTTGTCGCCGTTGTCCCTCATCACCACACCGAGCTCGACCACCATGTCCTCCGGCGTGAGCTTTGCGCGATCCGCCTCGGAGAGGGCAGCAGCCGCTTCCCGCTTCTTGGCTGCCATCCGCTCGGCGTAGAGAATGTAGTCGTCCCACTGCTTGGAGTCCCTCACGACTGCGACGTTTTTCACGTCCGCGATCACGGATGCGCCCGGAGTCTCATCGAAGCTCTTCCAGTCTGTCAAGAGGTCAGGTTTCCGATACTGTGCGGTGCCCCCCAGCGACTCGATCTGGTTGATGGGCGCTCCAGGCTTGATCCCGACCTGACGCTCCGCCCATTGTCCGAGCTGGTGGACGCTAAATCGGGGTGCGCAGCGGTCGGATCACGTCGTCCCGACGAACACAGCGAGCGAGCGCGCGCCATCACATCACGCCTGCATGCCGGAGATCGAACGGGACCGTCACGCTTCGACCGAGGGCTTGCGGCGGTACTCGCTCGGACTCTATCGGTGAGCTGTGGATTCTGTCTGTCCCCCAAACGGCCTACTTGACGCCGATACCCGCAAGTGAAGGGGATCACGTTGACATACTTTGAGAGCTCAACGCCCTCGTTCGTGGCGAAGAACGCGTGGAGAATGGAAGGGCGAGCGCCCTCCTTGGCAGGAGGATCGCGGTACGGGACGGAATACGCGCCTGCTCGGGTCTCGGGAGGCACCATCTCGATCCCGCACCGGCGCGACGGGCGCGCCGCCCGCTACAGTGGCGGCGGAGGTGGCGATGAGGCGGTGGTGGCCCTACGTCCGGCTCACGGCGGCGGCGCTCGCGACGGCGGCGATCGTGGCGCAGCTCGTGCGCACACTGGAGATCGCCCTCGCCGCAGACACCGCGTGGGGCGGGCACCTGCCCACCGTGGCCGCGAACTTCTTCAGCTTCTTCACCATCCTCTCCAACGTGCTCGCCGCGGTGGTGCTGGCCATCGGCGGGATCAGGGGGCTGAGGCACCGCGACGCGAGGGTGGAGCCGACCTGGCTGGCGACGCTGCTCGTGTGCGCGAGCACCTACATGATCGTCACGGGCGTCGTCTACAACACGCTGCTCCGCGGGATCGCGCTGCCGCAAGGTGCCACGGTCGCCTGGTCGAACGAGGTGCTGCACGTCGTGATCCCGCTCGTCCTGCTCGCCGACGTGCTGGTCGCCCCGCGCCGTCGCGCGCTCGGCTGGGGCACCGTGGCCATCGCCGCGATCTTCCCGATCGTCTGGGTCGTCTACACACTCCTCCGTGCGAACCTCGTGATCGCTCCCGCGACCGGGAACCCGTGGTGGTACCCGTACCCCTTCCTCGATCCCGCGCTGAACGGCGGCTACGGCGGCGTCGCGCTCTGGGTGCTCCTCATCGCCGCGATCATCCTCGCCACCGCCGCCCTCGTCGTGGGCGCCGGGCGGCGTCGTGCCGCACCCCGGACGGCCTGACTACTCGGACACCGAACGCGGGATCGAAAGTTTCCCTCCGCGCGCCCAGGGAGGGGCGTTTTCGATCCCGCACCACGCGGGGGGAGCGCATGGTGGCGGGAATGCGACGAGGGCTGTCGCTTCCGCGCATCGCCGATGTCGGCGGCCGGTGCCAGGATCGGATGGTGAGACAGGACATCGGGGCCTTGGAGCGGCTCGACCCACAGGGCTCGCCGGCGCGATCGCACGGCGCACTGGTCCTGCTCGCCGCCGCGGTGACGGTCGTGCTCTGGGCCTCGGCCTTCATCGGGATCCGTGGCGCGGGGCCGCACTACGACCCCGGGGCCTTGGCGCTGCTGCGCATGGCGGTGGGCACCCTCGTGCTGACGATCATCGCGCTGCGGCACGGCATCCGGCTCCCGAAGCGCCGCCATTGGCTGATGATCGCCGTGTGGGGAGTCGGATGGTTCTGCATCTATAACCTGGCCCTCAACAGCGCCGAACGGACACTCGACGCCGGGACCGCCGCGATGGTCGTGAACCTGGCGCCGCTCATGGTCGTCGTCTTCAGCGGTCTCTTCCTTCGAGAGGGATTCCCGCGACCCCTGGTGATCGGCGCCCCCATCGCCTTCCTCGGCGTGGTCCTCATCGGCATGAACTCCACCAGCAGCACCGGCCCCGACATCACCGGCCTCCTGCTGGCTCTTCTCGCCGCGGTCATGTACGCCGGATGCACCCTGTTGCAGAAACACCTGCTCACCTCGGGTGTCGACGCCACCACGCTGACCTGGCTCGGGGCGGCCGCGGGCACGATCGCCCTGCTTCCCTGGCTCGGCGCGCTGATCGCGGACGTGCAGACGGCGCCCCTCGACGCGACACTGTGGGTGGTCTACCTCGGCATCTTCCCCACCGCCGTCGCCTTCACCACCTGGGCCTACGTGCTGCAGCGCAGCACCGCCGGGAAGACGTCCGCGACGACGTACGTGGTCCCGGCCCTCGCGATCCTGTTGTCGTGGCTGATCCTCGGGGAGGTCCCCACTCCGCTCATGTTCGTCGGCGGCGCACTGTGCCTGCTCGGCGTGCTCATCACGCGTCTGCGTGGGCGGCACTCGCGCTGAGCGCGCCGCCCACCCTCCAGGTCGGTCCGCGCGGATGCGATTACGCTGGTCGGCGGAGGGGCGCGCCGTGCGGGCCCGCGTGTGACCGAGGGAGACGAAGACCGATGACCGACGCCGACGCGCAGACCCCGCCGACGATCTCCGCGCCCCCGCCGCCCCCCGCGCCGACCGCAGCTCCGGCACCCGCCGCCGCGAAGCCTGCGCCGACCGATGCCGAGTTGGCGCGAGCCACCGCCGTGCTCCAGACGATCTCGGACGCGTACTCCGCGAAGATGGTCGGCCAGGAGCGTCTGCGCACCAGCCTGCTCGTGGCGCTCATCGCCGGCGGCCACATTCTCCTGGAGAGCGTGCCCGGCCTCGCCAAGACCACCGCGGCCAGCACGCTCGCCGACACCGTGAAGGCGAAGTTCAAGCGCATCCAGTGCACGCCCGACCTCCTCCCGAGCGACATCACGGGCAACCAGATCTACGACGCCGCGACGGGCAGCTTCCGCACGGTGCTCGGTCCCGTGCACGCGAACTTCGTGCTGCTCGACGAGATCAACCGCTCCAGCGCCAAGACCCAGAGCGCCATGCTCGAGGCGATGCAGGAGCACCAGACGACCATCGGCGGCGAGATCCACCCGCTGCCGAAGCCGTTCCTCGTCATCGCGACGCAGAACCCCATCGAGCAGGAGGGCACCTACGAGCTCCCCGAGGCGCAGATGGACCGGTTCCTGCTCAAGGAGATCGTCGAATACCCGAGCCCGGCGGAGGAATTCGAGATCCTCAGCCGCATCGACTCCGGCGTGCTCGACCCGGACCGGCACGTGCACAGCGCCGTCACGCTGGACGACGTGCATCTGCTGCAGGACGTCGCGAGCCGGATCTACGTCGACCCGGCGATCCGCAACTACATCGTGTCGCTGGCTTACGTGACCCGCAATCCGGCGCCGTACATCGGCGAGGAGCGCGCGCGGTACATCAAGTACGGCGCCAGCCCGCGAGCGAGCATCGCCTTCCTGCAGGCCTCCCGTGCCCTCGCCCTCCTCAGCGGCCGCACCCACGTCCTGCCAGAGGACATCCGCGCCCTCCGCCACCTCGTGCTGCGCCACCGCGTGCTGCTGACGTTCGAGGCCGACGCCGAGGGCATCCGCAGCGAGGAGATCATCGACCAGATCTTCGCCGCCGTGCCCACCCCCTGATCCGTCCACACGCTCAGGGATCACGCGCCGAATGCCCAGCCTCATCACACAGGTGAAGAGCAAGCTCTTCATCCACTCGAACCGCAAGTCGCTGCACGCGCTCGACGGCGCGTACGCGTCGCTGCTGCACGGGCGGAGCCTCGACTTCGAGGACCTGCGGAAGTACGAGTACGGCGATCAGGTGCGTGACATCGACTGGAGAGCGACCGCCCGCCTCGGTACGCCGCTGGTCAAGAGATCGCGGGCGACTCGCATGCACACGGTGTTGTTCGTCGTCGACACCGGCCGCTCGATGACCGCCCTCGCCGCCGACGAGCGGTCGAAGAAGGAGCTGGCGATCCTGGCGACCGGAGCGCTCGGCGTCCTCACACTCCGTCACGGCGACGACTTCACGGTCGTGTACGGCGACTCCTCCCGCGTCCGTCGGTTGGCGCCGGGACGCAGTGAGGGCGCCCTCGAGCACGCGCTGCGGACGATCGACCGCGCCGTCGACGACGCCGCGGCTCCGAGCGACCGCGATGCTCTGCTCTCCTTCGTCACACGGACCATCGCGCGGCGGATGATCGTCGTGATCCTCACCGATGAAGCGCCCGTGTCGACCGAGACCGAGCGGCTGCTGCGACGGCTGCGGGTGCAGCACGACCTGCTGTGGCTCACTCTGCGCGACGCAGAACCCGTGCTGGACCGTCGCTCCACCCGGCGGCGGGCCGACGTCGACAGCCTCTGGGAGGTGCCGGACTTCGTGCAGGGCGACCGCGCCATCGTGCGCGAGCTCACCGCACAGCGGGAGGCCGACTCCGCGCGCCTCGCCGATCTGCTCACGCGGATGGAGATCAGCCACACCGCGCTCGACGGCCAGGAGGACGCCGTCCCCCAGCTCCTGCGACTGCTGAACCGGAGGTCCGATGCCCGGTTCTGACGAGCTCTACCCCCCGACGCAGTACGGGTGGGGATGGATGCTGCTCGCCCTCGGCATCCTGGCGCTGCTCATCCTCGGCGCCTGGCTGCTGTTCCGGCTCACCCGACCGCGCCCCGCCGGGACGGGAGCGCGGGAGGACGGCGGTCGCCCGTCCACCCTCGACGTGCTGTCCGCCCTGCGCTCCGAGTACCTCGAACGCATCGATCGCGTCGAGCACGACTACCGCGACCGGCGCCTCTCGGCCCGCCAGGCCAACCTGGAGCTGAGCCGCGTCGTGCGCACCTTCGTCAACGAGTACAGCGGGCTGGAGGCGCCCGTGCTCGCGCTCGACGACCTCATCGCTCGCGGTGTGCATCCCGCCCTCATCGACGCGATGGGACGCCACTACTACCCGAGCATCTTCCGGCAGGGACCCGCGATCGACCCGGTCGCCGGCGCCGCGGCCGCCCGGACGGTGGTGCGCGCATGGCACTAGCCAACGTGTGGATGCTGGTCCTCGCCGCCGCCGTGGTCGTCGTGGCCATCGTGATCGGACTGGTGGTCGGACTGCGCCGTCATCGAGACCGTCACGCCGGCGACACGGCCCGCGTCGCCAGGGCCGAGCGGCTGCGCGCCTTGCCCGCGTTCCGTCAGGCGCTGTCCCGTCGCCTCCTGGCGCTGACCGGGGTCGTCGCCCTCGGCGCGGGAGCCGCGCTCGTGGCCGGCGTCGTGGCCGCCCGCCCGATGTCTGCGCAGACCGTCCAGCCCGTGAACACGAGCCGCGACATCATGCTCTGTCTGGACGTCTCCGGTTCGATGTCGGAGGTGGACGTGGAGGTGCTGTCCGTGTTCGACGAACTCCTCGACGGTTTCGAGGGCGAGCGCATCGGCCTGACGATCTTCAACAGCTCGCCCGTGCAGATCTTCCCGCTCACCGACGACTACGACTTCATCCGCGAGCACCTCGCGAGCATGATGTCGAGCTTCGACTATGTGGACGAGGTTCCCGAGCACTGGCTGGGCACGCTCAACGGCGACGGCGCGTCCTTGATCGGCGACGGCCTCGCGGCGTGCACGATGGGCTTCGACCACCCGAACGACGATCGGTCGCGCTCGGTGATCTTCGCCACGGACAACGAGATCAACGGCGCCTCGATCGTGACGCTCGACGAGGCCGCGGCCTATGCGGCGTCGAAGGGCGTCCGGGTGTTCGCGATCAATCCCGTCGAGGGCAAGGACACCGACGTCAGCGCGGAGCTCGCGGCTGCTGCCGAGGCGACCGGTGGCGCCGCCTACGGACTGCGCGACACGACCACGGTCGGCGACATCGTCGACGAGGTGCAGCAGCAGGAGGCCACGGTGCTGCGTGGTGAGGCGCAGGTCGTCTGGACCGACACCCCGAACCTGTGGATCGCCGTGCTGTCGGTCCTCGCGCTCGGCTTCGTCATCCTGGTGTGGAGGGTGCGCCTGTGATCTTCCAGCCCGTCGTGCCCCCTCTCCTCATCGTGCTGCTGTGCGCGGGGGTGGCTGCCGTCGCCGTGGCGATGCTCGTGCGGGCGCCTCGTGTCGGCGGCGAGGTCGTGACCGATCGTCGAACCCTCGCCGTCCACCGGTCCCTCTGGGTCCTGCGGCTCGTGATGGTCCTCGCCTGCGCCACGATGCTGCTGCGGCCCGGTCTCCCCGGCGGGACGACGCAGACGTTGGCGACCGACACCGACATCGTGCTCGTCGTCGACACCACGGCGAGCATCGTGGCGGAAGACTGGGACGACGATGCTCCTCGGCTCGAGGGCGTACGGGCCGACGTGCGTGCCCTCGTGGAGGAGTACCCGGGAGCCCGGTTCGCCCTCCTCACGTCGGATGCGGCGGCGGAGGTGCGGATGCCGCTGACGACGGACACGACCGCCCTCCTCGGATCCCTCGATGTCCTGCGGCCCGAGGTGACGAGCCAGTCACGCGGCAGCTCGATCGGTGTCGCGGCACCGCTGCTCCGGGAGACGCTCGCCTCGGCCGCCGAGTCGTCACCGGACCGTTCGCGCATGGTGTTCTACTTCGGCGACGGCGAGCAGACGACCGGCTCCACGCCGGAGTCGTTCGCCGAGAGTGCGCGCTACACGGACGCCGGCGCGGTCTTCGGCTACGGCACGGCCGAGGGCGGGCCGATGCGCGTGACGACCGGGGGTCTCGGCGAGGGAGGCTCGGAGTACATCCAATACGAGGGTGGGAGCGCGCTCTCGGTCATCGACGAGGGGAACCTCGAGACGATCGCCGGGCAGCTCGGCGTCGACTACGAGCACCGCGAGGCCGGCACCGCACCCAGGCTTCCCGAGGCTCCGTCGAGCACGACCGCCTACGCCGACGCCGGCGAGGTGGGTGATGTCACCGAGCTTTCCTGGATCGCCGCTCTCGTCGTCCTCTGCGCCCTCGGCATCGAACTGGCCCGGGGTGCGACCCTGCTCGCACGCCTTCGCGGCCTCCGTTCCCCCGGCACCGGTCGGTCTCCCCGCTCCGACAACCTCTGACCTGGCGCGTCGACTCGCGGCGGCGTGTCGCGACCGTTTCGGATGGTATTGTGTTACCGGTCGGAGGCTTTCGTGTCGCCGACGGGGGTTCGCCGGCGCGTTCCGTCGCGATTCGAACGCTCTCTGGGGGAGCATTCGCGAGCGGTCGCCCGGCGATGTCGTGCCGACGTGGGGTCGGCCATCGAAAAGACTGGGGAAGCGATATGGGGAACAGACGCGTCTGGAAGCGCGCCCGCACGGGCGTCGCCGGAGTGATTGCGGGGGTGATGGTCGCAACGGGGCTGGTCGCTCTGGGAGGCGGCGCCGCCGCGGCGGCCGAGGAGCCGGACACCCTGCCGCCGTTGCTCCAACGCGACGAGAACGTGGTCACCTCCGACCCGATTCCGACCGTGCAGATCGACAACGGCTACGTCTGGGCGCAGACCACCATCGGTTCGACGGTGTACGCGGTCGGCAAGTTCGACAACGCTCGCGAACCGAAGGCCGCCCCCGGTACAGCTCTGACGGCACGGTCCAACGTGCTCGCCTACGACATCGAGACCGGTGCGCTGCTGCCGTTCGCGCCGACGGTCAACGGTGTCATCAAGGCCGTGGCTGCCTCACCCGACGGCAGCCGCATCTACATCGGGGGCTCCTTCAACAAGGTCAACGGCAAGGACCGTTGGAACATTGCCGCGGTCGACGCGAAGACCGGCGAGCTCGTCCCCGGATTCGTCCCGTCGATCGGTGGATCCGGCGTCTACGCCCTGGCGACGTCCGGGACGACCGTCTACGCCGGCGGTCTCTTCACGCAGGCCAACGGGACGCCGCGGAAGAACCTCTCCGCGTTCGACACCACGAACGGTGCGCTGCTGCCCTGGGCACCGCGGACCGACCTCCAGGTCGACGCCATGGTGATGGACCCCGCGGGGGAGGACACCATCATCGGTGGGCGCTTCTCCCAGGTCAACGGCAACACCGAGATGCGTGGCAGCGCCTCCGTCGACAAGACCACGGGCGAGTTGAACACGGACTGGGAGCTGGCCAAGACCGTCAAGAACGGCGCCGGATCCGGCATCTATGCCGGCAAGGCCGGGACCTTCGGGCTCGCCACCGACGCCACGGGGGTGTACGGCACCGGGTGGGGCTACGCCGACGCGGCGACGGGCACCCTCGAGGGCACCTTCGCGGCCGAAGCCGGCACCGGCAAGGTCCGCTGGATCGCGGACTGCATCGGCGATCACTACGGCGTCTACTCCACCGGGAAGGTGGTCTACACGACCAGCCACACCCACACCTGCGAGACGCTAGGCCTCCACCCGGAGCAGGCTCCGCGGGTGCACCGCTACTCCGAGGCTTACACCGCCGACGCCCGGGGAACCCTGGCTCCCCAGCCGGGCGCGCCGGGCCGCAAGGACTGGGGCGGGAGCCCGGCCCCGTCGCCGTACGCGTGGACGCCGGACTGGGCTGTGGGCGTGACCACCGGTCTCGGTCAGGCGGGCCTGTCCATCACGGGGACGGGCGACATGATCTCGATCGGCGGCGAGTTCCGCTCGGTCAACAACGGCCGGTTCGAAGGACTCGTGCGATTCTCGACGGCTCCTCCCGGTGGGCCGAAGGACGGACCACGCCTCTCCGGCGATAGATGGGCGCCCACCGCGACATCCCTCGTCCCGGGTCGCGTGAAGGTCACGATCCCCGCCAACTGGGATCGTGACGACCTCAGCCTCACCTACGAACTGCGCCGCGGCGACTCGAAGACGCCGCTGTTCACCACGACGATGGACTCCACCTGGTGGAACCTGCCCGCCGTGACGTTCGAGGACACGACGGCTCCGGTCGGCTCGCAGCAGGACTACACGTTCACCGCCACGGACGGCGACGGCAACACCGTCTCGAGCAAGACGGCGACCGTCACCGTCGCCGGGACCGCTCCGCCGTATGCCGACGCCGTCCTCGCCGACGAACCCCAGCTCTACTACCCGCTGGGAACCATCGCGCAGGATGTGGCCGGCACGAACAGTCCGATCTTCCGGGCGGGGACGAAGCCTCTGACAGCCGGCGTGCCGGAGGGCGTGGCGGGCGCCACCGCCCTCGACGGCACCCAGACCGGCCGGATCGACTCCACCACGAAGCTGGCGGCGCCGTCCGCCTCCTCCGCCGAGCTGTGGTTCCAGACGTCGACCACGACGGGCGGTCTGTTGTTCGATTTCGAGAGCAACGCCGCCGGTGTGTCGAGGAACTACGACCGGAACGTCTACATGTCCGCCGACGGTCGGCTGAACTTCGGGGTCTATAGCAACGGCACCAAGGTCATCACGACGAAAGCCGCCTACAACGACAACAAGTGGCACCATGTCGTCGCATCGGTGAGCCCTGACGGCATGAAGCTCTACGTCGACGGGCGGCTCGAGGAGCAGCTTTCCGGCGTGACGAACGCACAGGACTACGCCGGCTTCTGGAAGATCGGCGGCGGCAAGCTCGCCAACTGGCCGAACGTGCCGAAGACGACCTCCTTCACCGGGAACGTCGACGAGTTCGCCGTGTACTCCTCCGGGTTGACCGAGGGACAGGTCAAGACCCACTACGCGGTCGGCACGGGTTCTGCCACGCCGGCTGCTGCCTTCACGGCGACGACCGACGGGCTCGATGCGACCTTCGAGAGCACCTCGGTGCCGCCGGGTGACAACACGATCTCGGGATACCGCTGGGACTTCGGAGACGGTTCGACGGGCACCGGCAAGACGCCGAAGCACACGTATGCCAAGCCCGGCACGTATCAGGTCAAGCTCACGGTCACCGACAGTCAGGATCTCGTGGGATCCGCTGCGAAGACCGTCACGGTACAGGGAGCCAATGCGCTCCCCACGGCATCGTTCACGGTCGCCGCGTCGGGGCTGACGGTGTCGGCCGACGCCTCGGCATCGTCGGACGACGACGGCACCCTCCGCAGCTACCGCTGGGACTGGGGCGACGGCACGACAGGTGAAGGTGCGACCACCAGCCACACCTACGCCACGGCGGGGACGCGCACGGTCACCCTCACGGTGACCGATGACGGCGGTGGCTCGGCGAGCACCACTCGGGAGGTCGTGACGACCGAGCCCGCCCCGCTCGCCGGCGACGATTTCGACCGCACCGCCGGTCCCGGCTGGGGCGAGGCCCCCGCGGGCGGCGCCTGGAAGATCGCGGGCGGCTCCGCCGCCGCGGCCACCGGCGCCGACGGGTTCGGCCGACTGAAGCTGCCGGCAGGCGACACCCGTCACGCGACGCTGAACGCGCCGTCGGTGCCCGACCCCGCCCTGGAGACGACCTTCCGCATCGACCAGCCCGCGAGCACCGGAGGCTCCTACATCGGGGTCATCGCCCGCGACTCGTCGGCCGGCAGGTATCTCGTCCGCGCGTGGCTCCGCCCGGACGGCACCGTCTGGCTCGTGGCGCACCGCGACGGCACGGTCCTCGCGACCCGGGCGCTGAGCGGCGTCGCCGTCACGCCGGGCACCGCCTACACGCTCAAGGTCGCCGTGACGGGGGCGGACAAGACCTCGCTCGTCGCGAAGCTGTGGGCGACGGAGACGACCGAGCCCGCCGACTGGCAACTGCGGGCGACCGACACGGCTCCCCTGCCCGCAGGAGGCGTGGGGCTGAGCGGCAGTCGCTCGGCCAGTGCGACCGCGCCGCTCGACGTGTCCTTTGACACGTTCCGCGTCACGGCGGCGCAGTAGCCGAACCGGTTCCACCGCGACGAACGCCGGCCTCGACCTCCGGGGCCGGCGTTCATCGCACACGGCGTCGCGCTCCGCCGTCGCGGATAGGATGTTCAGACGCCGACGACAGGGGAGGAGGAGCGTCGTGACGCCTGCGCAGGACGACGCCGCCGCAGCCCTCCTCCACGCGAACCGCCGTCGCCGTCTGATCCGCCGCTGGGTCGTGATCGGCACGATCCCGCTCACCCTCGCGGCCCTGCTCTTCGTCGGCAAGCTCCTGAGCATGTACGCGTTCGCCCACCAGGCCATCACCGCCTATGTCGTCGACGACTTCGCGGGCTCCGAGGCATCCGCACGCGGGCAAGACGTCCTGAACTGGTTCGAGCCCTACAAAGCGCCGTACAACGTCGGCACGGCCCTCGCAGGCGCCGAGCAGCTCGCCGAATCCCGCGTCGAACTGGAGCGGGCCCTTGATCTCGCGAGCGGCCTCGAGGTGTGCGCCGTCCGGATCAACCTCGCCCTCGTCATCGAGCGCCTGGGTGACGCGGCACGCGCGGACGGCGACGGAGCAGCCGCGACCGCCCTCTACGGCGAGGCGCTGACCGTCACCGTCGAGACCCCCGAAGAGTGCGACAGTGACGAGGCGCAGCAGCAGTCCCCCGACCCCGAGCGCGACATGTCGGACACGCTCCAGAACACCGAGGACCGCCTGAAGCAGAAGCAGCAGGAACAGGAACAGCAGGAGCAGCCGCAGGAGCCGCAGGACGAGGAGGAACAGCCGCAGCCGTCGGACGACAAGCTGCAGGACCTCCAGGACAAGCTCGAGCAGGGCACGCAGGAACGCGATCAGCGGCAGGGCGACGAGCCCGGCGGCACGGGGACGGACAAGCCGTGGTGAGCGACCGCGAGCGGCAGCGTGCCCGCTACATCGGCGGCACCGAGGGAGCGCCTCCCGTCCCTCCGCCCGGCGGCTACCGCGGGGCGCGTCGGCAGCAGCAGGTCGACCTCACGCCGCCCGCCTTTCCCGCTCCGCCCGTCGATGAGTCGAAGGCGCCGACCAACGCGCTGGGATGGATCGCCCTGGTCTCCGCGATCCTCTTCGTGCTCATCCTGTTCGGCACGCTCGTGGTCGGCGGGACCGATCTGCTGTACGGAGTGACGATGATCACGCTGCAGCTCGTGGTGCTCGGACTGATCGTCGCCGCGCTCTTCGTCCCCGGAGGACGGCGCCTGGGCGTCATCGCCCTCGCCCTCACCCTCCTGTTCAACGTCGCCACCGTCGGTGCCCTCAGCGCGCTGCGCACGTCGGCGTCAGGGGATTACGAGGGGGCGAAGACGGCGGAGCAGCGCCATGCGGAGGCCTACCCCGGAATCAAAGGCACCGATCCGCAGGAGGCGCTCACCCAGCAGTCGATCGAGGAAGTGCGCGCCGAAGCCGACGCACTGTTCTCCGATATCCGGGACCGGCTGACCGCGGACTTCGGGTTCACATGGGTCCAGGTCGGGGAAGAGGACCTGCGGCCGGAGCGGAACGGCTACGGCGGCGAGTCGATGCTGTCGGAGTACACCTCACCGGCCTGGGCGACCGAGCAGCCGCTGCAGGGCTACGCACGCAAGTCCGAGGTCATGGCGGCGATCGACGAGGTCGTGGTCGAGCATGGGCTGTGGAACCTCTACTCGTTCAACGATCCGACGAACTCCGGCATCGACCCGTCCATGATCGCCAAGCTGTACGGCAGCGACGACCCACGCGCGCAGACGACGTGGGAGTACTACACCGAGAACTACCCCGACCCGCTGCGCTTCTACGCGAACATCTACGACCTGTCCAACGACGCTGATGGCGGATTCCGCACGTCGCGGGAAGCGCAGAGCGCTCGCACCGGCGAGCCGATCGAGGGACTGCAGCTCGTGGTCATCGCCGGCAAGGTGCTGAGCGAGGCCGACCGCGCCGAGTTCGAGGAGCGACTGCGAGACTACCCCGGTTTCGAGTGACCGTGCCTGCCCGGGTGCGAGGATGACGGGATGAGGCAGGGTGCGGTCGGCGCGGTGCGGCTCGTCGAGCGCGGGGGGCAGCGGCTGGTCGAGAAGCGTCTGTCCGACCCCGCGCGGCACCGCAACGAGCTGCGGGCACTGCGCGCTCTCGCGGGCTCCGGACTCCCCGTGCCCGAGGTGATCGAGGAACGACCGGGCATGATCCTCATGACCGCACTCCCCGGATCGCGCCTGGACGATGCCGACGCGGACACCCGGATCGCGACTCTCCGAGCCTCGGCGCCGCTGCTCCGCGCACTTCATCGGCTCGACGCTCCGGACGACCTCCTTCCCGCGCCCGACGATGCCGCGATCATCGAGCGCTACCGCACCTCCGACGCTCCGGCCCTCCCGCTCACCATCCCCGCGGCCTCCGGGAGCGTCTTCTGCCACGGCGACTGGACCGACGGAAACCTGCTCGGGCAGCACGGACGCATCACCGGGGTCGTGGACTGGGAGGCTGCCCACCGCGGAGATCCGCTGCGCGAGCTGGCGCGCGCCGCGTGGGGCGCCGCCCGGAAGGATCCGCGGAGCGAGCGAGCGCTCATCGACGGGTACGGCGCCGATGCCGCCCGCGTCCGGGCGTGGTACCCGATCCACGCGGCGGAGCTGTGGCTGTGGTTCGCGGAGGCCGGCCCCGCCGAGTATCTCGCTCAGCTCACCGCCGAGCTGACGACCTGGCGGGCCTGAGTCCTCACCGGGTGATTCCGCCTCGCGGCCCTCGATGACCGCCTTCGTCGCGGCTACACTGGCCGCACAGGGGAGGGAGTGTCCGCGTGATCCACGAACTCGACGAACAACAGTCCTACGAGCTGCTGGCGACCACGACAGTGGGCCGGATCGGGTACCTCGACGGCGGTCGGGTGCAGATCCATCCGGTGAACTTCGCGGTCTCGGGTCAGGAGCTGCTCCTGCGCACGTCTGCAGACGGCCGGCTGGCGGCTCTCTCCGTCGAACCGGCCGAGGTGTCGTTCGAGGTGGACTACCACGATCCGATCGGCGGTCTGGGCTGGAGCGTGCTGATGCACGGCACCCTCGCCCGGGTGGCGGACGACAGGGCAGCGGGCGCCGCGGCGCGCGTGAACCCGTGGGCCGGGGACGACCGCGACCTTCCGTTGTCGTTCCGCATCGAGAGCATCACGGGGCGCAGCGTTCGACGCGACGCCCGCGAGGGCGGCGTCTGACCCGTCGCACGGCGGCGGCGCTCAGGATGCGAACGCGAGCCCTGCGGCGAGCGCGAATCCCAGGACGGTCGCGAGGCCGGTGGACTCCTTGGCCTTCGACTGGGCCTCTGGCACCATCGAGTCCACGAGCATGACGAGCAGCGCTCCGGCCGCGAACCCGCTCGCGCCGGAGCGGAAGACCTCTCCGGTCACGCTGGCGAGCGCGAACCCGGCGACGGTGGCGGCGGCGCAGAGGACGGCGACGCCGGCCCACAGGAGAAGAACCCGAGACCGCCGCATGCCGTCGTCGAGGAGGTCGGCGGCGGAGCCGATGGACTCGGGGAGGTTCGACACGAGGATGGCGACGACGAGCGCGATGCTGACCGGTTCTCCGGACGCGAGGCCGATGCCGAGGACGAGCTGCTCCGGGATGCCGTCGAGGAGGGCCCCCACCGCGAGCTGTCCTCCCCCGGCCTTCCCCTTCGTCTTGGCGGCCCTGGCGTCCAGGATCCGGGCGGCGATGTAGTAGCTGAGCGCTCCGAGGGCGACGCCCGTGACGAGCGGGACCGGGCCGCCGCGATCGAGGCCCTCCTCCCAGAGCTCGAACGCGATGGAGGCCATCAGGGCGCCGGCACCGAAACCCAGCACGATGCCCAGCCACCGCGGCGGCCACGTGCGCACGAGGGCAAGCACCGCCCCCACGAACAGCGGTGCCGCGGCGACGGCTCCCCACAGGATCGCTCCACCCATACCCCCCCATCCTCCCGCGACCCACCCCTTTTCGTGCGAGCCACCCCCTGCGTGCGCACGAAAGAGGCCGGACGGCACGAAAAGGGGCGGGTCGCTCGCCGATAGACTGAGAGCCATGTCCAAGGTCCTCCAGTCCCTGCCCGTCGGCGAGCGCGTCGGCATCGCCTTCTCCGGAGGACTCGACACCTCCGTCGCCGTCGCGTGGATGCGCGACAAGGGTGCTGTCCCCTTCACCTACACGGGCGACCTCGGACAGTACGACGAGGACGACATCGCGTCGATCCCCGGCCGCGCGCTGGAGTACGGCGCCGAAGCCTCGCGGCTGATCGACTGCAAGACGGCGCTGGTCGAGGAGGGCTTCGTCGCCCTGTCCTGCGGCGCCTTCCACATCCGCTCCGGCGGCAAGACGTACTTCAACACCACGCCGCTGGGCCGGGCGGTCACCGGCACGCTGCTCGTGCGCGCGATGCGGGAGGACGGCGTCGACATCTGGGGCGACGGCTCCACTTACAAGGGCAACGACATCGAACGGTTCTACCGCTACGGGCTGCTTGCCAACCCGCGGCTGCGGATCTACAAGCCCTGGCTCGACGCGGACTTCGTGACAGAGCTCGGCGGTCGCCAGGAGATGAGCGAGTGGCTCGTCGCGCACGGCTTCCCGTACCGCGACTCGGCCGAGAAGGCCTACTCCACCGACGCGAACATCTGGGGCGCGACGCACGAGGCGAAGACGCTCGAGCACCTCGACGTCTCGCTGGAGACCGTCGACCCGATCATGGGCGTGAAGTTCTGGGATCCGTCCGTCGCTATCGAGACCGAGGACGTCTCGGTCACCTTCGAGGGCGGCCGTCCCGTCGCGATCAACGGCGTCGAGTTCAGCGACCCGGTCGCCCTGGTGCAGGAGGCGAACGCGATCGGCGGACGGCACGGCCTCGGCATGAGCGACCAGATCGAGAACCGCATCATCGAGGCCAAGTCGCGCGGCATCTACGAGGCTCCGGCCATGGCGCTGCTGTTCATCGCGTACGAACGTCTCGTCAACGGCATCCTCAACGAGGACACCCTCGCGACCTATCACGAGCAGGGGCGCCGCCTGGGCCGCCTCATGTACGAGGGTCGGTGGCTCGAGCCGCAGTCGCTCATGCTCCGCGAGTCCATCCAGCGCTGGGTCGGCTCGACGATCTCGGGCACCGTGACGATCCGCCTGCGCCGCGGTGACGACTGGACGATCCTCGACACCGTCTCCCCCAACCTGTCGTACGGACCCGAGAAGCTGTCCATGGAGCGCGTCGGGGACGCCGCGTTCGGACCGGTGGACCGGATCGGTCAGCTCACGATGCGAAACCTCGACATCGCCGATTCCCGCGCGCGTCTGGAGCAGTACGCGGGCCTCGGCCTCGTCGGCGGAGCCACCGGCGAGCTCGTCGGCCGCGTGACCGCGGGCGAGTCCGCCGAGATCACCGAGTCGGTCCACGGCTCGATCTCCGAGGCCGACGAGAACCTCGCCGACGCCGTCGACACCGCCTCCGAGCGCGCCGCGTTCGACTCCGGCACCGACTGAGAGCACGGTTCGGGCACGCGCCCGGTGCCCGTTTCGCGCTCTGCGGTCGTCAGGCCGCGGCGAGGGGACGCGCCTGCGCCACCGCGTGGTCGACGATGCTCGGCAGCACGTCGTCGAACAGGGCGATGAGAGCGGCGCGCATCGCCGCGGCGTCGCGGTCGGGCAGGACAGCCGCGATCCGTGCGACCGCCGCGCTCACGTCGGACCAGTCGAAGGACCCTCCCGCGCGCCGGGTGATGCACCCGAGGAGCGCCCCCAGACTCGCGAGCAGCTCCGCACGCTCCGTGTTCCCCTCGATCCGGGCGAATGCGACCGCGAAGACGCGCACCGCCGCCGCGAAGGCAGCGACGTCCCTGGCCCCGACCGCGAGCGTTACGTCGTCCATGAGCTCTTGCAGATAGGCGACATCGTCGGCGTGGAGCAGGCTCATCGCGTGTCGGACGGAACCGATCCAGACGTCGCCGAACATCGCCACCACGTCCCGCGCGCGGTCGCCGTCCAGCACGGTCACCGATCGCGTGCCGTCTCGGCGCACCGCGATCAGCCCGGCCGCGGCGAGCCCGTCCAGCGCGCGGCGGACCTCTGGTCTCGCCGCGCCGAAAGCGGCCGCGAGCCGTGCGTCGTCCAGACGTGCCGCCGGAGCGAGCTCGCCCGTCAGGATGGCGTCGGCCAGCCGGCTCTGCAGGACGCGGTGTGCGTTCGCGTCCCCCGATGCCCCGCTGCACGCGCGCGTATCGTCGTTCGTCTCGATCATGGCGTCCCCCCGCCGATCACTGGACCGATCTCACCGGAGCGCCCGGCTCGGACCGGTCTCTCCACTGAGAAATGCGCCGTAGCGCGACGCGTAACATAACACTTCTGGCTGTGGAGCAGCCGAGGGCCTCGCGGGGGCGCTGAGAGGTTGCCGAGTGATCTTGCACATTGATGTGCAGGTTATTACGATGAAGGGATGACTCCTCGTGCTCTTCGTCGCGACGCCGTGGAGAACCGCGCCGGCATCCTGTCCGCGGCCCGCGCCGCCCTCGCCTCCGACCCCCACGCCTCGATCGACGCGATCGCCCGGACCGCCGGCCTCTCCCGCCGCACCCTCTACGGCCACTTCGAGGATCGCGACGCCCTGATCCGCGAGCTCGTCTCCACCGGCGCCCAGCGCTTCAACGCCATCGCCGCCTCGATCGACGACCCGGACGCCCGCCTCGCCCTCGCCCGTCTCGCCGCACGGCTCTGGGATGAGGCCGCGCACATCCAGGTTGCCGCCGCCCTCGCTCTCGATGAGACGCACGTCCAGCACACCGCCGATGCCCTCGCCCCGCTGCGCCGAAGCGTCGCTGCACTCGTACGGCGGGGGCAGCAGGACGGCAGCTTCCGCACGGACCTCACGGCGCCCACGCTCGCGCGCCTGATCGAGGAGATGGCCCGCACCGTCGTCGCCCGGACCGATGCGCAGAGCAGCGGCGCAGAGAACATCGCCGTCCGCGCCGTGCTCAGCATCGCCGGGCTCTCCTGGCGGGAGGCGGACGACCTCCTCGCCGCCCATCCCGACCTCGTGGCCGAGGAGCAGGAGGTGCCCGCATGAGGATCGCCCTGCACGACGTGAGCAAGGGCCGCTCCGGCCAGGCGCTCCCGGCGATGAGTCTCGAGTTCCATTCGGGCGCCGTCCGGTACGCGCTCGCGGAGACCGAGCAGCGACCGACCGTCCTCGGCCTCATCGCGAGCGGGCGGATGCGCCCGGACACCGGCCGCGTCACGATCGACGCCGCCGCGAGCCCGAAAGAGCTGCGCCGTCGCGTCGCCCTCGTGGACGCCCCGGACGTCAGTGACCCGCACCCGGACATCACCCTCGCGGGGGTCGTGGGCGAGGAGCTGATGTTCGCGGGCCGCGGGGCGACGCCGCTCCACGCCCGCCGCTGGCTCGGCCGCATGGGCTTCGAGGAACTCGCTGCCGTGCCGATCGGCTCGGTCGACCCGGCCGCGCGCGTGCGCATCCTCTGTGAGCTTGCGGTCCTCCGCGAGGGCGTCGGCGGCATCGTGCTCGTCGCCCCGGACCGCCACGGCGGCAGCCCGGACGGCTGGTGGCGCATCGCGGCCGAGTTCGCTGACCGTGGCTACGCGATGCTCGTGATCGTCGGCGGCTCGGCTGCGGTCGCCCTCGAGCGCATGCACGAGTTCGACGCGATCAACGCCTCCGGCCCGATCGAGCCGCTCGTCCTCGAGCGCCCCGCTCACGCCGACCCCGAAGAGGACGCCGACCCCGAAGACGTCGCCGACCCCGAAGACGTCGCCGACCCCGACGAATCCGAGGCACCCGAGGAGTCCGAGGACTCCGAGGACTCCCAGGACGAAACCGCCGGCACCGGCGAGGAAGGAGAAGTGCGATGAAGGTTCCCGCCATGATCGCCGCCGAACTCCGCCGCCTGACCGCGAGCCGCATGGGCATCCTCGCCCTCGTGGCCCTCATCTGCGTGCCCATCCTCTATGGCGGCCTCTACCTCTGGGCGAACCAGGACCCGTATGCGAAGTTCTCCGAGGTCCCCGTGGCCCTCGTCGTGGACGACGAGGGCGCGCCCGCCCCCACGACCGGAACCGAGCCCGCAAGCGGCGAGACCGTCAACTACGGCGAGGACGTCGCGGAGAATCTAATCGAGGGGAACGCCTTCGACTGGCAGCGGATGGACGAGGACCAGGCGGCGGACGCGCTGCGTCACGGCGACGTCGACTTCACCGTGACCATTCCCGCCGACTTCTCCGCCGCGCTCACGTCCGCCGCGGGCGACGATCCGCATCAGGCCCGCATCGAGCTGGAGACCAACGACGCGAACAACTACCTCGCCTCGTCGATGGGATCGCAGGCCGTCGAGAAGATCCGCAGCTCCGTCGCCGAGATGGTCGGCAGCGAGGCCGCGGAACGACTGCTGACCGGCCTCAGCGAGGTGCGGGACAACCTGGTCTCGGCCACCGACGGTGCCACCCAGCTCGCCGACGGCGCGAGCACGGCCGCCTCCGGCAGCACCACCCTGGCCGACGGGACCGCGAAGCTGGCCGACGGCTCGGCTCAGCTCGCCTCGGGCGCCCGGACGCTCGCCGACGGCGCCCAGCAGGTGAGCGCAGGCAACCGCCAGCTCGCCGACGTCGCCGACCGCGCGGGAGCCGCGGTGCAGGAGGCGACGAACGCTCTCCCGCAGGTGCGGTCGGACATCGCCGACCTCCTGACGCAGCGGGGACTCACGCCGGAGGAGATCGACGAGGTGCTCGCCCGCCTGGATCCGCTGGGCACTCGGATCGAGGAGGGAAACGCGCAGGTGCAGGACGCCGTCGACAAGGTCGATCAGCTCGCCGCCGGCTCCGCGTCCGTTGCGTCCGGAGCGAGCGAGCTCGCCAGCGGCGCGGGCACCCTCGCCACCGGCGCCGCCGCGGCGAACACCGGCGCGGCCCAGCTGCGCGACGGCCTGCAAACCCTGTCCTCCGGAACCGCGGAGCTGCGGGACGGCCTCGCCGACGGCGTCCAGGCCATCCCCGCCTCCACTCCCGACCTGCGCTCCCTGCAGGCCGACACCATCGCGGACCCCGTGAAGGTGTCCAGCGACAAGGTCGCCTCCGCCGAGGACTACGGCGCCGGCCTCGCCCCGTTCTTCGCGGCCCTCTCGGCCTGGATCGGCATCTACGCGCTGTTCCTCATCGTGAAGCCGATCTCGCGCCGTGCCGTCACCGCGCTTCACTCCCCGATCCGGATCACGCTCGCGGGGTGGTTGACCCCGGCGATGCTCGGCGCGGTCCAGATGCTGGGGCTGATGGGGATCCTCGCACTCACCCTCGGCTTCGCGTTCGACCACCCGCTCGGCACGCTCGGGGTGATGATGTTCGCCTCGGCGACCTTCGCCGCGATCATCCTGGCCCTCAACGTCTGGCTGGGCTCGGTCGGGCAGTTCCTCGGACTCGTGCTCATGGTGCTGCAGCTCGTCACCGCGGGCGGCACCTTCCCGTGGCAGACCCTGCCTGCCCCACTCGCGGCGCTGCACCACGTGCTGCCGCTCGGCTACGTGGTCGATGCGATGCGTCAGCTCATGTACGGCGGTGACTACGCCCGTGCCGGATGGGACCTGGCCGTGCTCGGCACCTGGCTGGCCGGCGCGCTGCTGCTCGCGATGATCGGAGTCACCCGCATGACGCATCGTCGGACCCTTCGGGATCTGCAGCCGAGTCTCATCGGCTGAGGCCGCCACACACCCCGCGCGCACCCGCCGTGCGCGCGGGGGGCTATGATGCGAAGGCGCGCACCCGTGAAACGCGCACTGGGGCTCGGTGGGACTGAGTTCCACCTGGCTACCCGAAAGAGTTCTCGACGATGATGACCGATTCGCCGGCGTCCGCCGTTCCCCCGCGCCCCTCCCTGGGTGCTCGCATCGGACGCATCGCGTTCGTCGTGGTCGCCGCCCTGGTGGTGGTGGCCGTCGCGGGCGCGTTCTTCGTCACGTGGACGATCCAGCGCTCGTTTCCCCAGACCTCCGGTTCGACGGCGCTGGAGGGGCTGACGGCCGACGTCACGGTGCAGCGCGATGCCAGCGGCGTGCCCACCATCACCGCCGACTCCTCGGACGACCTGTTCTTCGCCGAGGGTTTCGTGCACGCGCAGGACCGGTTCTTCGAGATGGACTTCCGTCGTCACGTGACCTCGGGCCGGGTCGCCGAGCTGTTCGGCGCCTCCCAGGCCGGCACCGACGCGTTCCTCCGCACCCTGGGCTGGCGCAAGACCGCCGAGGCCGAGGTCGAGGCGATGGACGACGTGACCCGCGGCTACTACGAGGCCTACGCGGACGGTGTCAACGCGTACCTGTCGTCGCGGTCCGGCGCCGAGCTGTCCCTGGAGTACGCGGTCCTCGGGCTGCAGAACCCCGACTACGAACCGGAGCCGTGGGAGCCCGCGGACTCGGTGGCGTGGCTGAAGGCGATGGCCTGGGACCTCCGCACCAACGTCGAGGACGAGACGGAGCGGGCGCTCCTCGCCGGGCAGCTCGCCGAGGATCCGGAGGTGGACGTGGAGTCCGTTCTCGGGACGTTGTACCCGGACTACCCCTTCGACCGGAACCCCGTGATCGTCCCCACGATCTCGACCGTCGCCCCGCTCGACACCGGCGCCGAGCCCGCCGCCTTCACCCTGACCGAGGACGACGGTGAGGCGCAGCAGGCCATGACCACCGTCGAGTGGGAGGAGGCGTCCTCCGTGATCGAGGCGGCGAGCGTGCTGGTCGGTGACGTCGGCGAGGGCATCGGCTCGAACTCCTGGGTCGTCTCCGGCGACCTCACCGAGTCCGGGATGCCGCTGCTGGCCAACGACCCGCACCTCGGCGCCTCCCTCCCCTCGGTCTGGTACCAGGTGCAGCTCAAGTGCTCGACGGTGGACGAGGACTGCCCGTTCGACGTGGGCGGATTCTCGTTCTCGGGGCTGCCCGGTATCGTCATCGGCCACAACCAGCGCGTGGCGTGGGGCTTCACCAACCTCACCACCGACGTGACCGACCTGTACGTCGAACGCATCGAGGGCGACTCGTACTGGCGCGACGGCGCGCTCGTCCCGCTCGAGGAGAGCACGGAGACCATCGAGGTCGCTGGCGGGGACGACATCGAGCTCACGATCCGCTCCACCGTGCACGGACCGATCATCTCCGGCCTCACCGACGACTTCACCGGCATCGCGGAGAACCCGACCCCCGGTCTCGCCGCCGAGGGGTCCGTCCCCGCCGCACCCGGATCCGATGCCGCGGAGTACGCCGTCAGCCTCCGATGGACGGCGCTCGACCCCGGCACCACCGCGACCGCGATCTTCGCGCTGTCCACGGCGCAGGACTTCGAGGACTTCCGCCGAGCCGCCTCCCTGTTCGACGTGCCGGCTCAGAACCTCATCTACGCGGATGTCGACGGCAACATCGGCTACCAGACGCCCGGTCGGCTTCCGATCCGCGGGGCGGGCGACGGCTGGATGCCGCAGCCCGGATGGGACAGCGGCTACGACTGGTCCGGCTACATCCCGTTCGAGGAGCTGCCGGTGTCGTACAACCCGAGCTCCGGGTACATCGTCACGGCCAACAACGCGATCGTCACCGACGACTACGAGCACTTCCTCTCCCGGGACTGGGATCAGGGCTACCGTGCCGCCCGCATCGCGCACCTCATCGAACGCCGTGCCGCCGCAGGCCCGCTGACCTCCGAGGACATGCGCGAGATCCAGATGGACGGCGAGATGTGGATCGGCAAGCAGCTCGCCGCCGCGATGGCCGACATCGAGGTCGAGGGCGCGGGCCCGCAGCAGGCGGTCGAGCTGCTCCGAGGGTGGGGCGCGCAGAACAGCGCGTCCTCGCCCGCCGCGGCGTACGCGAACGTGCTGTGGTCCAACCTCGTGCAGAACATCTTCAGCGAGCGCGAGCAGCCGTTGCCGATCGACGGCCAGGGGCGGCTGTTCACGGTCGTCGGCGCCATGCTGGAGGACCCCGCAGACCCCCTGTGGAGCAACCCGCGGCTCGACGTCGACAGCAGGGAGGACATGCTCGCGCTGTCCGCCGAGGAGGCGTACGAGGAGCTGTCCGGGCTGCAGGGCACGGACGTCGCGCGGTGGAACTGGGGCGGACTGCACGCGCTCACGCTCACCAGCGACACGTTCGGTTCGTCCGGCATCGCCCCGATCGAGGCGCTCTTCAACCGCGGCCCGTACCCCGTCGGCGGCGGAGCGTCGGTGGTCGATGCGACCGGCTGGCAGCTCGGCGTTTCGTATGCGACGACCACCGTCCCCTCCATGCGGATGGTCATCGACCTGTCCGACTTCGACGACTCGACCTGGATCCACCTCACCGGAGCCTCCGGCCACGCCTTCCACCAGCACTACGTCGACCAGACGGAGGACTGGTCGACGGGCGTGCAGCGGCCGTGGTCCTTCACCACGAAGGCCGTGACGGCGGCAGCCGTCGACACCCTCACCCTGACCCCCGCCGACTGACAGGAGCACGGAGGGTGCTCGGCTAGCGTGGACAGGTGCCCACCAGCTACCTCGCCCCGAAGGGGACGCCGGCCACCCTCCTCGAGTTCGAGCACGCAGGAGCGACCCTGATCGCCGAGACCTTCGGCGACGGACCGCACACCTTCCTCCTGCTGCACGGCATCGGCATGGGGCGCAGCGTCTACCTCGACCTCACCCAGCGCCTGCAGGGACGGGTGATCGCGCTCGACCTCCCTGGCTTCGGCGAGGCCCCCGAGCCCACGCGCACCCTGACGATGCCACGGCACGCCGACCTCGTGGCCGCATACCTCCGCCACGTGGACGCGGGTCCGGTCGTGGTGATCGGGCACTCGATGGGGAGCCAGATCGCCGCGGAGCTCGCCGCCCGGCACCCCTCCCTCGTCGCGGGGGTCGTGCTGGCAGGTCCCACCGTCGACAAGGCCGAGCGGAACATCGGCGCCCAGGCGCGGTATCTCCTGCAGGACCTCCTGGGTGAGCGCCCCCTGGTCATCTGGCGCGGCGCCCGCGAATACCTCCGTGGCGGCCCGCACCTGATCCGCAAGATGCGCGCGACCATCGTGCATGAGCCCGAGAAGGCCTTCGTCCGCATCGAGTGCCCCGTGCTCGTGCTCCGCGGGGAGGACGATCCGTTGGCACCGATGAGCTGGTGCCAGGACATCCTCGACGCGATTCCGGGGGCCGAGCTCGCCGTGATCCCGGACCACGGCCACGGCACCCTCATCAGCGACTCCGAGCCCGCCGCGCGCCTCATCGAGGCCTTCGCCGCCCGCACCTGATTCGAGTCGCTCGCGTTCGCGGTTCACAACTCAGGACTCCTCTGCTCGGACGGCCGATTCGGCGGTCACAGGACGGTCTGCCGACGGTTTCTCCTGCGTTGTGAACCGTGAACGCCGGTGAACTTCGGCCCGAGCACGTCCAGAACCTCCCGGAGCGCCTCCCGCGTCCCCACCGGGTCGGAGAGGATGTCGGCGGCGAGCGGCCGAACCGAGACGTAGCCGAGACGGGCAGCCGCCATGTCGCGCGCACGGTCCCGCTGCTGGCTCGCCCATCCTTCGTGGAAGGCTCGGCTGTTATGGAGCGGCAGTCCGAGCGATTGACCGGGGAGCGGAGTCAGCCGGCGGCGGGCGGAGTCTGTTTGGACTCGGCGAGCTCGTCGACGACGAGGCCCCGCTGCTCGATGGTGCCGTTGCGGTACGCCTGCCGCCCGACCATGTGCGCCGACAGGGGCGCGGTCGCGAACTGCATGAGCACCACGGGGGCCACGAGCACCAGCCCGAGCAACACGCCCCCGACCGACCGCTGCGACAGGGCGATCGCCAGGCAGATGAGCAGCAGCCCGAGCACCTGCGGCTTCGTCGCGGCGTGCAGGCGCGTGGGCACATCGCGGAAGTGCAGGAGCCCGACGGAGGCCGAGAGGCAGAGGATCGCCCCGAGCAGGATCAGCACGAGCACCGCCCCGTCGACGAGGGCGTCCGGGATCATCAGACCGAACACGTTCATGGTGTCGTGTTGTCCCTTCTCGCGACGAACCGGGCGACCGCGATCGACCCGAACACACCGACCGCCGCGATGATGAGGAGCACGGGGATGTTGCGGGTGTGGCCGTTGATCGCCATCTCGGCACCCAGCACACACATGACCTCGGTCAGCAGCACGTCGGCGGCCACGGCGCGGTCGAGGATCGATGGACCGCGGACGATGCGGATGACGGCGAGGATCGCGGCCACACCGAACACGGCGAGGATGATGAGGAGCAGGGTGTTCATCGGGCACCGCCGATCGTCGCGGGGTCGATGCGGCCGGCGCGCTCGTCGGCCTTGAGCGCCCGGTACTGCGTGGGATTCCCCAGCGCGCGGACGATGCGCTTCTCCCAGCCGAGGACGCCCTGCCGCTGCTTCTCGACGTCTTCCCTGTTGCGCACGCCGATCACGTGCAGGTACAGGATTCCTCGGTCGCGGTCCGCCTCGACGACGAGCGACCCCGGGATGAGCGACGACACGACGGCGACGTGCGTCATGACGAGGTCGTCGGCATACCGGAGCGGCACCGCGATGATGGCGGTTCCCGGTTGACGGCGGAAGTCGAACACCTGGGCGGTCACGGAGAGCGCGCCTCGCAGGATCGCGAACAGGAACTGCGCGACGAACAGCGCCCCGTACCAGAGGTTGATGCGCCCGGAGAGCTCGACCGTGGGAAGACGGAAGACCCGCGTCACGAAGATCGCCACGACGAGTCCCGTGAGGAACGACAGCACCGTGAACTGTGCCCACAGCAGCATCCACAGCACGATCAGCCAGGCGAGGAAGGGCAGCTGCATGCCGATGTCCCGCCAGACGCGCTTGGTCTCGGGTCTCATCCCGCCACCTCGTCTTCCAGCTGTACGAGGTTGACCGGCTGCAGCAGGCCCGCCCCGATGCGATCGCACAGAGCGTACAGCGGTCCGGCGAAGATCGTCAGGGCCACCGTGACCGTGACCATGCCGGCGGTGGCCACGGTCATGATCTTGGGGATGTGCCGCCGCTCCTGCTGCTCGTCCGCGGCGGGGGCCCCGGTCAGGTGGGAGATGCGTCCCTCGGTCTCTGTCGAGTCCTCCTCCTCGCGCCAGAACGCGAGGTTCCAGGCCCGCATGAGGGCGTAGAGGGTGAGCAGCGAGGTGACGATGCCACCGAAGATGAGCACGATCATGAGCGGTGTGCCCACGGAGGCGGCGGCCTCGAACAGCGCGAACTTGCCGATGAACCCGGAGAACGGAGGCAGTCCGCCGAGGTTGATCGCGGGGATGAAGTACAGCAGCGCGATGACGGGGGCGATCTTCAGCAGGCCCTTCACGCGCAGGATGGACGTGCTCCCCGCCCGCCGTTCGATGAGTCCCACCGCGAGGAACAGGGTGGTCTGCACGACGATGTGGTGGACGATGTAGTACACCGTCGCGCCGATCGCCGCGGGTGTCGCGATCGCCAGACCGAAGATCATGTACCCGACGTGGCTCACCAGGGTGAAGGACAGGATCCGTTTCAGCTCGGCCTGCGCGACGGCTCCGAGGACGCCGACGATCATGGTCGCCAGCGCGATGATCAGCAGCAGCGTGTCGATGCTGTTCGAGGCGAAGAGCTGCGTCTCCGTGCGGATCAGCGCGTAGACGCCGACCTTGGTCAGCAAGCCCGCGAAGACGGCCGTGACCGGGGCGGGGGCTGTCGGATAGGAGTCCGGCAGCCAGAAGGACACGGGGAAGATCGCAGCCTTGATCCCGAACGCGACGACGAGCATGAGGTGCAGCACGAGCTGGGTGTCCTGCGGGAGCTCCGACATCCGCTCGGCGATCTGGGCCATGTTGACCGTGCCGAGGGCGCCGTAGATCATCGCGATCGAGGCGAGGAACAGGATCGACGACACGAGCGAGACGACGATGTAGACCGCGCCGGTGCGGATGCGGGACTCCGTGCTGCCCAGGGTGATCAGCACGTACGAGGCCACGAGGAGAATCTCGAAACCGACGTAGAGGTTGAAGAGGTCGCCCGCGATGAAGGCGTTGAAGATGCCGGCGGCGAGGATCAGGTACGAGGGGTTGAAGATCGAGATCGGGGTCTCGTCCGCGCCGTCGGCGACGCCCTGACCGATCGAGAAGAGGAGGACCGCGAGCAGCACGATGCTGGAGACGAGAACCAGCAGCGCGGCGAGCCGATCGACGTACAGGACGATGCCGAACGGTACCGGCCACCCGCCGACCGAGACCGCGAGGGGTGAGCCGGCGTCGACGACCACGAGCAGCACTGCGGCGATGACCGACACCACCGCGAGCGTGGCGACGGAGACGAACACCTGCAGTCGTGGATTGCGACCGAAGACGAGGGTGATCGCGGCACCGAGGAGCGGCAGGGCGACGAGGAGCGGGACGAGCGTGGTCATGGCCTGCCCTCCCCGTCTGTGGTCTCGTCGTCTCGGTCCGCCGCGGCGTCGTCCGCACGGTCGGGTTCGGGCTCCGTTTCGGGCACGTAAGGCGCGTCGTACGGGGCGTCGTCGTGGATCGCGGGGTTGTCGCGCATGTGCAGGACCGTGATGGGCGCGGTCTGTACGCCCACGAAGTCGGTCGTGGCGTCGTCGTCGTCCGTCTCGGACTCGTCGTCCATGAGGTCTTCGTCGGCATCGGTGCGCTCGCGCAGCGCGATGTCCGCCTCGTCGTCCTCGACCGTGTCCGCCTGACCGAGCTGCCACGACCGGTAGATGAGCGCGAGCAGGAACGCGGAGACCGCGAACGTGATGACGATCGCGGTGAGCGTCAGCGCCTGTGGCAGCGGGTCGCTGAGGTCGCCTTCGGTGCCGAAGAACGGCGCGTTGCCCGGCACGCCCATCACGATGAGCAGCAGCAGGTTCGTCGCGTTGCCGAGCAGCAGGAAACCGATGAGGACGCGCGTGAGGCTGCGCTCCAGCATCGCGTACACACCGCAGGCGAAGAGCACGGCCATGATCGCGATGAGGGCGAGGGAGACGTCCATCAGTTGTTCCCCCCGGTCCGCGAGGAGAAGTCGACCGCGGTGCTCTCACCGGGGCGGAGCGCCGCCTGCCGGTCGACCTCCGCTCCGAGGCTGCGGAGCACGTCGAGGACGAGTCCGATGACGACGAGGTACACGCCGATGTCGAAGATCGTCGAGGTGACGAATTCCATGTGCCCGATGCCGGGGATCTCCCACTCCCAGAAGGTGCTGGTGAGCGGAGCCATGCCGAAGAACAGGGGGACGACGGCGGTGCCGACGGCGAGGATGAGTCCGGTGCCGAGCAGGCGTCCGGCGTCGGTGGGGGCCGCCGCGCCGAGTTCCCAGCGGCCGCCGGCGATGTAGCGCATGACGAGCGCCATGCCCGCGACCAGCCCGCCGGCGAAGCCGCCGCCGGGGAGGTTGTGTCCGGCGAAGAGCAGGAAGATCGATACGACGATGATCGTGTGGAACAGGATCCGGACGATGACCTCGAGCAGGATCGACCGGTTCTCGGGCTTCATCCGCTGGCCGCCGACGAGCCAGGCGCGGGGCGCCGAGCGGTTCTCCGCGGTCTGGAAGCGCACGCCGTCGGTGGTCTCCACCAGCGGTCGACTGCGGGCGGACTTGCGAAGCGATCGTGGCAGGGTCTTCGTGGCGGCCAGCAGGTCGGCCCGGTGCGTCACGAACACGAGCGAGGCCACACCGGTCGCCGCGAGCACCAGCACGGACAGCTCCCCCATCGTGTCCCAGCCGCGGAGGTCGACCAGGGCCACGTTCACGACGTTCTTGCCGTGGCCGATCTCGTACGCGATCTCGGGGAAGATCGCCGAGATCGGGTCGGCGACGCGGGACTGGGTCGCGACGACGGCGACGAAGGCCATGGTCAGACCGACACCGATACCGAGGAGGGCGCGCGGGATCCGGCTCACCGAGGCGTTGTGCTCGCCCATCCGCGCCGGGAGCCGGCGCAGCACCAGGGCGAAGGTCACCATCGTCACCGTCTCGACGAGGATCTGCGTGAGGGCGAGATCCGGGGCCCCGCTCGTGGCGAAGAGGACGACCATGCCCAGACCGGTGACCGAGGCGAGGACCACGCCGGTGTACCGCTTGCGGGCGCGGACGGCGACGACGCCCGCGACGGCCATGATGGGCGCGACCGCCAGTTGAGCCGGCGTGTGCCACAGCGAGAGCTGATAGCGGTCGATGTCGCTCGCGACGAGCGCCGTGACCTCGGCGGCGACGAACACGACGAAGATCGTTCCGACGTAGACGGGCAGCGAACCACGCTGGGTGAGAGACGTGCTCAGCACCGAGAGCCGGTCGACCCCGCGGACGACGACGTAGTAGGCGTCGGCGGCGGTGAAGGGCAGGATCCGCGGACGACGGTCCCACCCGGTGCGTCTGGTCAGCAGGAACAGACCGATGCCCAGAAGGATCGACAGGATCGAGATGCCGAGGGCAGGCTCGAGGCCGTGCCAGAGCGCGAGGTGGCCGGGGCCCTCGACGGCCGCGCCGTCGTGGTCGAGGCCGGGCGTCGCGGTGAGCGCGTAGGGCTGGAGGGCGACGTCGAGGGCGGGGGCGCCGATCCCCGCGGCGATCGTGACACCGGCGAGGATGATCGGCGCGGACAGGAAGCCGACCGGCGGGTCGGGCCAGTGCGTGTCCGGCTGCCGTCGGCCGTCGGCGTCCCGCTTGGTCCAGAATGCTCCCCACAGGAAGCGGACGCCGTATGCCGCGGTGAGCATGGATCCGAGGGCGACTCCGATGAGAGCGACGAGACCCCAGACGGAGCCGCCGAGCGCATCGTCGAGGAGTGCCGTGAGGGTGGACTCCTTCGCCACGAACCCGATCGTCGGAGCGACTCCCGCCATCGACGCCACGGCGATGAATGCCGCGGTGGCCATGACGGGTGCCTGCCGACCGACGCCGGACAGTTCGGTCACGTCTCGGGTGGAGAGCTGACGGTCGATGATGCCGACGATGAGGAACAGCGCCGACTTGAACAGCGCGTGGCCGATCACCAGGGCGATGCCGGCCAGTGCCGCGGCCTGCGTCCCGTACCCGACGACGACGGCGAAGAACCCGAGCTGGCTCACGGTGCCGAACGCCAGCACGCGCTTGAGGTCGGTCTCGCGCAGCGCCTGGATGCCGCCGAGGAGCATGGTGACGATGCCGAGGGTGAGGATGATCGGTCGCCAGGTCGGGCTGAACGCGAAGATCGGCGCGAAGCGCGCGATGAGGTAGATCCCCGCCTTCACCATGGCCGCCGCGTGCAGGTAGGCGCTGACCGGGGTCGGGGCCGCCATGGCGCCGGGAAGCCAGAAGTGGAAGGGGAACAGCGCCGACTTGCTGATGGCACCGATCAGGAGCATGACGATCGCCGCGTCCACGATCGGGCCCGTCGGCGCGATCGCGAGGATCTCCCGGATGCTCGACGTGCCGGTGTCGACGACGAGCAGCACGACGCCGACGAACATCACGAGCCCGCCCAGCGTGGTCACCAGGAGCGCCTGCAGGGCGGCACGGCGGCTGGCGGCGCGGCGGCGGTAGTGACCGATGAGGAGGTAGGAGAGAATGCTCGTGGCCTCCCAGAACATCACGAGCATCACGAGGTCGTCGGTGAGGACGAGGCCGTACATCGCCCCCGCGAACGCGAGGAGCACACCGGCGAACTGCCCGATGCCCGCCGCCTCGTCGTGGAAGTACCAGCGGCAGTAGAGCAGCACCAGCGCGCCGACGCCCGTGACGATCAGGGTGAGGACCCACCCCAGGACGTCCATGTTCATCGACAGATTCAGGCCGAGCTGCGGGATCCACGGCACGGAGACGTACGGGACCGGACCGTCGAGCACGTGCGGTGTGAGCACCAGCGCGTGGATGAACGCCGCAGCCGGGACGAGGGCGGCGACGGCGAAAGCCTGAGCTCCCAGCCAGCGCACCAGAACGGGCATCAAGAGCGACCCGATGAGGAACACTGCGAGGAGCATCAGCATATACGCGGCTCCTCGGGGGCTCGTCGGCCTTGCGGCTCAGGCGGGCGATGTCCGTCCAGTTTACCGGCTCGGGACGCCTGTCCGCCCCGGCGGTCTCTAGAGGCGTGCCAGAGTGGACGCATGCGGCGGGTCTGGGGGCGCGAGCTGGCGGGATGGACGGCCGCCCTGGCACTGGCGCTCGTGGTCGTGGGGCAGCTCGCCGCCTCCCCGCGGTCGACCCTGCTCTTCGACGACGGGGACTCGCTGATCGTCGTACTCGTGGCGCGGTCTCTCCTGGAGGGGGGCGGCGGGGACTGGGCGATGTCCAGCGTCCTCTTCCTCCCCGAGATCGCGGTGTTCACGGCGCTCGATGCCCTGCTCCCCCTCGGCGTGGACGGCCTGCTGGCGGTCAACGCGGTGGTGAACGTGCTCGCGCTGTACGGTGCGATCCGAGTCGCTGCCGGACGACGAAGGGACGGCGGGGCTCCCGTCGCTTGGTCGGTCACGGCGCTCGCGGTCTTCGGGGTCCTCGTCGTCACGGAATCCTCTCCGTCCCGCGACGCGCTGGAGCTCGCGTCGTTGCTGCCCACGACGACCTACTACTCCGCGACGGTCGTCGCCACGATCCTCGCCGTCGGCCTGTCCCGGCGATTCCTCGACCGCGTCGCCGGCGGCACGGGTGCTGCCGTCGCCCTCGGCATGACCGCGATCGTCTCCACCGTGTCCAATCCGCTGTTCGTCGCGTGGGCCTCGGTGCCTCTGGCTCTCGTCCTCGGCGGCCTCGTGGCGGCCGTGCCGTCCGTCCGTCGCCGCGGGCTGCTGCTGATCGCCGTCCTCCTGGGTGGGAGCACCGCCGGCTTCCTTGGTCGCATTCCGTTCTCGGCATGGATCGCGAACTCCGGCGCCGGCTACGTGCAGCCGTCGGAGTGGCTCTCCGCAGCGGAGTACTATGCCGGGCTCGCGGTCGAGCGACTGTCCACTCCCCCTGGGGCGCTCGGCACAGTCGTCGGGCTGACTCTCGTCGTGCTCGCCGTCATCCGGTCGATACGGCCGACGGATCCCGGCGGTCGCGTCGTGGCGCTGACGGCCTGGGCGTTCCCGGTCGTCGTGCTCGTCGGTGCCATCGCGGCGGGCACCCACGCTGCCCGGTACCTGCAGCCCCTCGCCTTCGCCCCCCCGTCCTCGCACTCGTGGCCACCCCCCCGCGCCGCCCCGCTGCCTGCAGTCGCCGTCCGGATCGTGACCGGCGCCGTCGCCGCGATCCTCGCCATCGGCGGCACCGTGGCGGTGCCCCGGATCGTGCATGCGGCGAGCGCACCCGACCGTGACCTGTCCTGTGTCAGGGACTGGGTGGACGCCTCCGGCCGCACCGGAGCAGGGCAGTTTTGGACGGTCCGGCTCCCGAAGCTGCACGCGGCTGATCCGGCCCGGCTCGTGCAGGTCGACCACGAGCTGCACGGTTACGCGTGGCTCGTCGATCGTCGCGACTTCGCGGCGGGGGCGGTGTCGTTCCTCGTCGACGACGCGCAGACCGTCCCCTGGAACCTCCCGGTCGACGCGGAACCCACCACCATCGTGGAGTGCGGGCGCTACCGCATCCTCGACTACGCCCCGGGGTCGCTTCCGATCGGTCCCGCCCACTCCTGATCGGCGCGAGCGATCACCGCGACGGCGGGGGTGCGGTCGTCGTGCCGGCGCGGAAGACGCAGTGCAGGTCCTGCGTGACGCCGGGTTCGCCGCGCAACATCCGGGCGACCTGCTCTCCGGCCGCCCTGCCCTTCTCGACCGCAGGCTGCACGCTCGTGGTGAGAGCGAGGTCGCCGAGGCCGTCGAGGGGGATCCCGTCGAAGCCGGCGACCGACAGGTCTTCGGGGACGCGGAGCCCGAGCTCCTCCGCCGCGCGGATCACGCCGACCGCGAGCAGATCGCTCTGCGCGAGCACGGCGGTGGGTCGGGTGGCGGGATCGGTCAGCAGCATCCGTCCCATGAGGATGCCTTCGTCGATGAGGCTTCCCGATGCCGAGATCGCCGGCGCATCCGGGAAGATCTCCCGCATGCCGGCGAGGCGGTCGACCGTGACGTCGACGGTGGCGTTCGCCAGCCGTTCCGGCGTGATGAGCGCACGCTCGCGCTCGGCGTCGAGGGAGAGCGTCACGAGCGCCACGTCACGGTGGCCGAGGTCGCGCACATGGCGTGCGACGTCGGCGGAGGCGGCGATGTTGTCGAGCGTGATGCGAGGGACGTCGAGCCCCGCATCCCCCTCGATGACGACGACCGGAAGCCCCCGGCCGACCACGATCTCCAGCGACGCACGGGTGCGCCCGGAGCAGCCGATGAGCACCACCGCGTCGACCGGAGCGCTCGCGATGGCCGAGCCGTCCTCGCCCGGTTCGTCCCGCATGAGGAGGATCCCGGCGCTCAGCTCTGCCAGACCGTCGGTGAGGCCGTCCATCATCGCGGTGGTCACGGGGTCGAGGAAGGCTGCGCGCAGGTGTCCTTCGAGGACCACCGCCACGATGCCGCTGCGTCCGCGGCGGAGTGAGGCGGCGCGAGGATCCGGCCCCGTGTAGCCGAGGTCGGTCGCGGCGGCGAGGACGCGGTCGCGCGTGGCGGGGGCGACCTTGGCCTTGCCGCTGAAGACGACGGAGGCGGTCGACGTCGCGACCCCGGCCTCGCGCGCGACGTCCGCGATGGTGGGTCGGCGCGGGGTCTCCCTGCTGGTCATACTCCGAGGATAGCCCGGTTCGGTTCCGCAAGGTCGAATCGATTCGATAGGCTGTCGACCATGGACACCGCCCTCACCCGCTCGCAGTTCGTGCGCTGGCGTGCCGCGATCTTCGCGATCTTCCTCGCCAGCGGCCTCTCGATCGCGACCTGGGCCTCCCGGGTGCCGGGGATCAAAGCAGCGCTCGACCTCGACAACGCGCAGGTCGGGCTGATCCTCCTCGGCATGGGCGTCGCCTCCATCCTCGGCATCTCCACGAGCCCCGCGGTCATGGCCCGGACGGGCGCGCGTCGCGGCATGCTCCTGGCCATGCTGACGTTCGCCACGGGCATCGCGCTCGTGGGCCTCGGGGCCACCGTGTTCGGTTCGGTGCCCGTCGTGCTGGTCGGCATGGTGCTGTTCGGCTTCGGCAACGGTTGCGTCGACGTGATGATGAACGTTGAGGCGACCGCCATCGAACAGCAGATGGGCCGCACGATCCTGCCGGTCTTCCACGCCTTCTTCAGCTTCGGTACCGTCCTGGGCGCGGGGATCGGCGCCCTGGCGGCGTCCCTTCAGGTGGACGTGGGTACGCACGCCGTCTCGATGGGCATCCTCATCGCGGCGATCGCCGTCGTCTGCTTCTTCCAGGTGCCCGTGCGCGAGGGGGCGCTCGACCCGGAGCAGCACGAGAAGCCCCCGTTCCGCGACCGGCTGCACAGCGCGCTCGAGGCCTGGCGGGAACCGCGCACGTACTTGCTCGGAACCGTCATGCTCGGCATGTCCTTCGCGGAGGGTGGGGCCAACGACTGGATCGCCCTCGGCACCGAGCAGGGCCACGGCTTCACCGAGGGCTCGGGGGCCGTCGCCCTCGCGGTCTTCTCCGTCGGCATGACGGTGGTGCGGCTCTTCGGCGGCCCGCTCGTCGACCGCTTCGGCCGGGTGCTCGTGCTGCGCATCCTGGCCGCGACCGCCGCCGCCGGAATCCTCCTGTTCATCCTCGCTCCCACGCTGCCGCTCGTCCTCGTCGGCGCCGCTCTGTGGGGCATCGGCGCCTCGCTCGGCTTCCCCCTCGGCATGTCGGCGGCGGCGGACGACCCCGCCAAGGCCGCGGCGCGGGTGAGTGCGGCGGCGACGATCGGCTATGTGGCGTTCCTCGGCGGCCCGCCCGTCCTCGGCGTCATCAGCGAACACATCGGTCTGCTCAACACGCTCTTCATCCTCGTCGCGCTCGTGGTCCTCTCCGGCCTCTTCTCCGGGGCCGCCCGACCGCTCCGCGCGGAGGAGAAGGCGCCGGCGGTGTCGAGGACGGAGGGCTGACCTCAGTCCTCGACGCCGCGGACCAGTGCCGCCGCGTGCGACCGGCTGCGCGCCCCGAGCTTGGTGAGGACGTTGGAGACGTGGGTCTTCACCGTCGGGACGGAGATCCGCAGACGCGCGGCGAGCTGGGCGTTCGACCACCCCTGGAGGATGCCGTCGAGGACGTCGCGTTCCCGCGGAGTCAACTCGGGCAACATGAACGAGGTCGACGGCGGCTGCGGGGCGGAAGCAGCCACCGCGGCGAGCGCACGCCGGGTGACGCGGGGGTCCAGCGCGCCGTCTCCGGCGGCGACGGCGCGCACCGCCTGGACGAGAGTCGGCGCGTCGACGGTCTTCAGGAGGAACCCGACGGCGCCGGCGCGAAGCGCGGCGAGCACGAGCTCGTCCTCGTCGAAGCTCGTCAGCACGAGCACGTCGCCGAGCCCCCGCTGCACGATCTCTTCGGTGGCGGAGACGCCGTCGCGACCCGGCATCCGCAGATCCATGAGCACGACGTCCGGCCGGAGCGCTGCGGCATTGCGCACGGCGACATCGCCGTCGGCCGCCTCGCCGACGACCACGATGTCGTGCGTTTCCAGCATGATGCGCAGGCCCGCCCTGATCGCCCCGTGGTCGTCGGCGAGCAGCACGGTCGGCGCGGTCATGCGTGTGCCCCCGCAGGCAGCCATGCCTCGACGAGCCAGCCGTCCGCCTCGGGCCCCGCCTCGAAAGTCCCCCCCAGCGCGGTGACACGCTCCCGCAGCATCTGCAGCCCCCAGCCCCCTCCGCCCTGTCCGGCGGTCGCGGTCGGCACGCCGCCCCGCGACTGCACCGTGACGCGGGCCGCTCCTCCCACCCGGCCGATGGTGACGTCCACGGCAGCACCGTTCGCATGGCGAACGCAGTTGCCGAGGGCCTCCCGCACCACCCGCACCACCGCCTGCTCTCCGCCACCCCCGAGCTCACCCGGGTCCTCGACGATGAGCCGGACGTCGAGCCCGGAGCGACGGGCCTCCGCGGCGAGATGGTCGATGTCGGCCCACCCCGGCGTCGGAGCCAGCGCGCCGTCGCCGCGGCGCAGCACTCCGATCATCGTGCGCAGGGCGCCGTGCGCGTCCAGCCCGGCATCCCGCACCGCTTGCAGCGCGGCGCGATCGTCCGACCGGTCAGGCGGAGCGGCGAGGGCCGCCTCCGCCCTGATGGCCATCGCCATCACGTGCCCCGCCACCACGTCGTGCAGCTCCCTGGCCATCGCCTCGCGTTCGGTCTGCACGGCCCTCGCCCGCTCCCTGGCGGCGGTCGCCGCGGCGTCTTCCGCGCGTTGCCGGTGCAGCTCGGCCAGTTCGTGCGCCTGGGACACCGCGACAGCCCACCAGTAGTCGGTGCCGAAGATCGCCCCGAACTGCACAGCGAACAGCACCGCGACCGGCGGTTCCGCCTCCGAGAAGAGCAGCGCGGCGAAGAACAGCGCGACGGTCGCCGCACCGAGCAGCACGAGCAGCACGCGCCGCCCCCGGGGCCCGGCGAGGAAGGCCGCCGTCCATAGGACGTCCAGCAGCACCACGAGCGTCCCGACACCGCCGACGGTGAGGAGGTCCGTGACGAAGAGCACGGCGACGAGGGCGAGCACGGTCCACGGGTGCCGCTGCTTGCCGAGCGCGAGCGCGCAGGCGGGGAGGGCGAGCACCAACGCCCACCACGGCGAGACGTCCTCGGGCAACAGCGAGAACGGTCCCCAGATCCCGTGGAAGCCGAGCGCCGCCATGACCGTCGCGAGGGCGGCCATCCCGAGCGGGTCCGCCCACCGCCGATGCCGCCGGTACCAGGCGGCGGGCCCTCCGTCGGCCGGATCGTGCATGTCCTCATGCAATCACGGCGAGGAGCGCATCGCATCCGACGAAAGGATGAGGGCGCCCTCACAGCCGCGACTTTCGCCCGATCCGTCCCGCGTCGAGCACCGGGATCGTGGACATCATGGAACTCTTCGGCGGGCTGCCGCTGCCCCTCTCTCTCGCCGTGCTCGCGCTCATCGACGGCCTGAGCGTCGGCACACTGCTCATCCCGGTCTTCCTCCTGCTGCACCCGGGACGGGTCCGCGCGGGACGGATCCTCCTCTATCTCGCGACGATCGCGGTCTTCTATCTCGTGATCGGACTCCTCTTCCTGTGGGGGCTGGTAAACCTCGTCGACGTCGCCTCGGACTTCCTGAGCTCGCCGGCGGGGATGATCACCCGCCTCGTGGTCGGCGCCGCCCTGCTCATCACCGCGTTCGTGATGCCGACGAAACCCGCGGAAGCGGCGCCGGGCGGGGCGACCGACCCCGGCATGCCGGGCGGTGATCCCGCGTCAGCGGCGGCTGCGCAGCCACGCCCTCTCGCTCCGTCCGCCACCACCGCGACGGCCGCACGCCCCGGCCGGATCACCCGCTGGCGGGAGCGCCTACTGGATCCGAAGACGCGCGGGTTCGCGGTGATGGCCGTCGCCATCGCCGCCGGCCTCGTGGAGGTCGCGACCATGCTCCCCTACATCGTGGCGATGACGATGCTCGCGGACGCCGGCGTCGACACGCCGCTCCGGGTGCTGTCGCTGGCCGGGTACTGCGCACTCATGATCGCCCCGGCACTCGTTCTCCTCCTGCTCCGACTCGTGGCCGCCCCGCTCGTGCAGCGACCGCTGGAGCGCTTCGCCGCCTGGATGGAGCGGACGGGTGCCGAGAACACCGCCTGGATCATCGGCATCATCGGCTTCCTCATCGCCCGCTCGGCCGCCACCGAGCTCGGGCTCTTCGACGCGCTCCTCTGACCGTCGCACCGGCGACGACGAAGTAGGCTCGTCGGGTGCGTCTCGTCATCGCCCGCTGCTCGGTCGACTACACCGGCCGACTCAACGCCCATCTTCCGCTCGCCACCCGCCTGCTCGTGCACAAGGGTGACGGGAGCCTGCTCGTGCACTCCGACGGCGGCAGTTACAAGCCGCTGAACTGGATGAGCCCGCCGTGCGCCCTCTCGACCGAGGAGCCCGGCGAGGAGGAGGCCGGCGCCGGCGTCGTCGAGGTGTGGCGCGTCACCCACAAGAAGACCGGCGATGCCCTCCGCGTGCAGATCTACGAGGTCATCCACGACTCCAGCCACGAACTCGGCATCGACCCCGGCCTGCAGAAGGACGGCGTCGAAGCCGACCTGCAGCGTCTCCTGGCGGAGCAGGTGGAGCGCATCTCCGACGGGGCCACGCTCGTCCGTCGCGAGTACCCCACGGCCATCGGCCCGGTCGACCTGCTCGTCCGCGATGCGAACGGCGTGGCGATCGCGGTCGAGGTCAAGCGCCGCGGCGACATCGACGGCGTCGAGCAGCTCACCCGCTACCTCGAGCTCCTGGGTCGCGACCCCCACCTCGCCCCGGTGCAGGGCGTGTTCGCCGCCCAGGAGATCAAGCCGCAGGCCCGCGTCCTCGCCGAGGATCGCGGGATCCGCTGCCTCGTGCTCGACTACGACGACATGAAGGGCATCGAGTCGGGCATTCCCCGCCTCTTCTGATCCTCAGCGCGTCGGGACCAGGCGCGGCCGCGGACCCTCCAGCCGCGCGATCGCGATCTTCACCTCGGTGAGCTCGTGCTCGATCCGGTCGAACTTCGCGTCCTGGATCGCGAACCTCGCATCGACCTTCGTCTCCATCGCGGCGAACCGCGCGTCCATCCGACCGATCATCCAGCCGAACCCGCTGATGATCGCGACGAGAGTCGTCGCGGCCGTCGCCAGCATCGTGATGACTTCCACCGACACGTACATGCCCCCATTCTCACCTGTGAACCCGCTGCTGTCACGACTCTAGATCGGCGCGAAGGGCGTTCCCGTGGTCGGTGGATAAACCCATTCCATGCACACCTGTGCAGCACGGGCGGGCACCCGTTCGCGGGAGCCTAGGCTGGAAGCATGCCCTCTTCGCCTTACTCGTGTGTGCTCTGGGACGTCGACGGGACCATCGTCGACGCCTCGGTCGGGATCTTGCGTCGCCTGAACATCGCCCTGACGCACTTCGGCCACCCGGCGCCGACGCGGGAGGAGCTCGTGCACTGGATCGGCCCTCCCATGTTCCAGTCCTTCCAGGAGCAGGCGGGGATGACGCCGGAGCAGTCGACCGAGGCCGTCGCGTTCTACCGCACCCTCGGCAAAGCCGACGGGTACACGACCGACGTGCAGACGTACCCGGGCGTCCCCGAGCTGATTCACGACCTGCACGCCGCCGGGGTGCCCCAGGCCACGGCGAGTTCGAAGCCGGAGAACCAGGTCGACGCCCTGGTCGACCATTTCGGACTGCGGCCGTCGTTCCTCACGACGGTGGGCGCCACGCCGGACGAGGCGACGCTCGCCTCCAAGACGGACATCGTGGCCGAGGCGCTCCGACGGCTCCGGGAACTCGGCGTCGATATCTCGCGCCCCGTCCTCGTCGGCGACCGGCATCACGATGTCGAAGGCGGGAACGCGAACGGCGTGCCCGTGATCTTCGTCGGCTGGGGCTTCAGCGATCCGCACGAGGGCGACGACGCGGCGTTCCGGGTCGCGAGCGTCGACGAGCTGCGCGCACTCCTGCTGCCCTGACCGGCCTCCGTCCGTCAGGGGAAGACGAAACTCCCCGCCGGATCAGCGCCTGCGCGTGAATCCGACGGGGAGTTCCCGGTGTTCCGTCCGCCTCAGACGGGGCGGATGTTCTCTGCCTGCAGGCCCTTGGGACCCTGCGCCACATCGAACTCGACCCGCTGGTTCTCTTCGAGAGAGCGGTAGCCGGATGACTGGATGGCGGAGTAGTGCGCGAAGACGTCAGCGCCTCCGTCGTCGGGGGAGATGAAGCCGAAGCCCTTCTCCGAGTTGAACCACTTGACCGTGCCCTGGGTGCTCATGTACTGCCTGTTCTGCTGATGTAGAAGCCGACGCAGGGGTGCACCGACATCGCTAACGCTAGTGGAGGGGACCCCCCGCGGAATAGACGTCGCGAGAAGGTAATCCAAATGTTGCATGAGGACCTGGGTCCGGAAAATGGTGTGGCCCTCACCGCGGGGGGAGCGATGAGGGCCGAAGACGACCGGAGGGTGCGTCAAGAACAGCCTAACCCCTCCACAGCCTTCTTGTCCCCCTTTTGGGGGACAAATCTCGAAAATCGCCGGACGATCGGCCAGAGAGCGGCCCCCTCGAGTAGCCCATTGGGGACTGAACTACTCGAGAGGGCCCAGTCGCATGCACGGATCGTCTGGCCCGTGGGGAGGGCCGCCGCCTCCTGGGGAGAGGCGAAGACGATCGATCCCCTGTGCACGCACCTTCACCCTAGAGGAGGTCGGTGGCTCCCGCCATGGACCTTGACAGCGACGCCGGTAGCCTGAAGCCGTGACCATGTTGAACAAGGACATGACGCTGTGCATCTCGTTGTCGGCCCGGCCGAGCAACAACGGCACGCGCTTCCACAATCACCTGTATCAGGCCCTCGGGCTGAACTGGATCTACAAGGCCTTCGCCCCGACCGACCTGGCGCAGGCGATCGCGGGTGTTCGCGGACTCGGCATCCGCGGGTGCGCGATCTCGATGCCGTACAAAGAGGATGTCATCGCGCTCGTCGACCGCATGGATCCCTCCGCCCGGGCCATCGACTCGGTCAACACGATCGTGAACGACGACGGCGTGCTCACCGCGTACAACACGGACTACTCCGCGATCGCGCAGCTCATCGCGAGCAGGGGAATCGATCCCGCCTCCTCGGTGCTCCTGCGCGGCTCGGGCGGCATGGCCAAGGCCACGGCGGCGGCGTTCCGCGATGCCGGCTTCGCAGAGGTGACGATCGTGGCCCGCAACGAGACCGCGGGCCGCGCTCTCGCCGACCTGTACGACTTCGCCTGGCGGCCCGACGTCGGACGATCGACGGCGGAGGTGCTCGTCAACGTCACGCCGATCGGCATGGCCGGAGGCGAAGAGGAGAACGAGCTCGCCTTCCCCACGACGGCGATTCAGGCGGCGACCGTGGTGTTCGACGTGGTCGCGCTTCCCGCGGAGACACCGCTCATCGCCGCCGCCCGCGCCGCCGGCGCGACCGTGATCTCAGGCGCGGAGGTCGCGACGCGGCAGGCGCTGGAGCAGTTCGTCCTCTACACCGGCATCCGTCCGACCGCGGAGCAGGTGCGCGCCGCCGAGGAGTTCATGCGCTCCGGAGCCTGAAGCGCGGCGGCTCAGGTCGCCCGCCCCTCGGCCAGGAAACCGAGGCGCTGCAGGGTCTCGGCGTTGCGCCAGCGGAGCATCGGCGTGGCGAGGAACCGGGGCACGACGGTGGCGGGACCCTTCACGGGTTCCTCGTCGATTCGCACCTGGCACCCGGTGGGGGTCGTGCGCGCTCGGATCGTCACCTGGGCTTCGCCGACCGGCCACCCTCGGGCCCGCAGCACCGCGCGGTGGGGCGGATGCCATTCCAGGAGCTCCGTGGTGTCGTCGAGAAGCGCGGGCCAGGTACCGACCGAGTGGTGCAGTCGTGCGCCGGCAGCCGGCCAGGAGTCGTCCACGTCACGCATTCGCGAGGCGCCGACCACCCACGAGGGGTAGAGCCAGCCGTTCGCCAGCACGCGGAACACGTCATGGGTGGTGCACGTCAGGTCGCGGGTGTTGGTGGCCATGGTTCCTCCGTTCCGCGCCCATCCTCCGCGGGCCGGTATCCGTCGCACAGGTGCTTGACATCGGCGTCCGTGACGGCCCGACACGGCGGCAGGCCCTCGGGCTAGCACACTCCACGGGAGCACGCCTCCCCCTTGGGAGCCGTCGCCGTGCCGTGACAGGGTCGAGCCATGCTTGAGCGATTGACGTCCCGACTGTCCCACAGCGTCGACGCGGTGCTCCACGAGGACTCGCCCTCGCTGCTGACCCGCGGCTATGACTTCGGCGAGCGCATCTGGCGGCGCGCTCGCCCGGGCGCCCGCGCCGCCCCGCTGCGGCTTTTGGGCCATCCGGCCGTCTTCGTCCGCGGCGCCGAGGGCGTGGAACTGTTCTATGACGAGAGTCGCATCGCCAGGGTCGGGGCCATGCCGGGAGTCATCCGCGAGCCGCTGTTCGGGCACGGCTCGGTGCACGCCCTCGACGGCGCCGCGCACCGTCACCGTAAAGCCACCTTCGTGGAAGCGGCGTACGAGGATGCACAGGTCGAGCGGCTCGTTCCGTACCTCGAGGAGGAATGGGCCGCGGAACGGACTGCCTGGCGGGCGGGTGGCACCCGGAGCGCGTACGACGCGGCCGTCGGTGCCTTCGGACGGGCCATGATGCGCTGGGCCGGCCTCCCCGGGACGGCCGCCGCGCAGACGCGCTGGGCCTCCCGACTGGCGCAGATCGTCGACGGTTTCGGTGCGCCGTACTCCCCCGCCTATCTCGAGGCCTTCGCGAACCGGATCTTCTCGAACCGTCACGCACGGCGCCTCATCGAAGCAGTCCGCTCGGGGGCCCTCACCGCTCCCGACGGCACGGCTCTCGCCCTGTGGGCAGCGCACCGCGACGAGAACGGCGCGGTGCTGCCCGCCGAGGTCGCCGGTGTCGAGCTGCAGAACAGCATCCGGCCGATGATCGCCGCTGCGCGCTTCGTGGCCTTCGCTGCGAAGCAGCTGCACGATCACCCGGAGTGGCGTACGCGGATCGCCGCGGAGACGGCCGAGCGTGGCGCCCTCGTCGGCGGACCGCTCGCGACGATGTTCGCTCAGGAGGTCCGGCGAACCGGGCTGTTCGTGCCGATGCTGCCCGGCCGGACCACCACGGAGGTCGAGATCGAGGGCCTCACCGTCCCGGAAGGCGGCCGTGTCGTGCTGGACATCCTCGGCACCGACACCGACGCGCGGTCGTGGTCGCATCCGGAGCGCTTCGCTCCGGAGCGATTCGCCGACGTGGACGACTACGAGGAGCTCGTGACCTTCATCCCCCAGGGTGGAGGCGACGTGGTCACCGGGCACCGATGCCCCGGGGAAAAGCTCGTCATCGCCGGCCTCTCCGCTGCCGTCGCCGTACTGAGCGAACCGGAACTGACGGTGCTCGATGAGGGTCTCGAGGTCAACCGCCGCCGCCTTCCCACCAAGCCCTCCTCCGGCGGACGCGTGCGCGCGGCGGGCTCGGGGCGCGGCTGCCCCTTCCACTGACCGGGTCGCACGTCGCCCGCGAGCTGTCAACCCGGTGGCCAGGCCGGCGCACGCCGGAGAGCGTGGAGGGACGACAGACATCGAGACGTGGAGGACATGATGAAGGCACTCACCTGGCAGGGCAAGCGGAACGTGACGGTCGAGGAGGTCGCCGATCCGGTCATCCAGCAGCCGGCAGACGCCATCATCCGCATCACGTCGTCGGCCATCTGCGGGTCCGACCTCCACCTCTATGAGCTCCTCGGCCCGTTCCTCGACCGCGGGGACATCCTCGGCCACGAGCCGATGGGAGTCGTCGTGGAAGTCGGCGCCAACGTCACGAAGCTGAAGCCGGGCGACCGGGTCGTCATCCCCTTCACCATCTCCTGTGGGGTGTGCTTCTTCTGCCTCCGGGGCCTGCAGTCGCAGTGTGAGACGACGCAGGTGCGCAAGTACGGCAGCGGAGCGGCGCTGTTCGGCTACACGAAGCTCTACGGCCAGGTCCCGGGCGGGCAGGCCGAGTACCTGCGCGTACCGCTGGCGGACTACAACCACATCCCGGTCGCGCCGGACCTTCCCGATGAGCGGTACCTCTTCCTCAGCGACATCCTGCCGACCGCGTGGCAGGGCGTCGAGTACGCGCAGCTTCCGGAGCGCGGTACCCTCGCGGTGATGGGGCTCGGCCCCGTCGGGCAGTTCGTGAGCCGCATCGCCCGGCACCGCGGCCACCGTGTCATCGCCGTCGAGCCTGTCGCGGAGCGCCGTGCCATGGCAGAACGGCACGGGATCGAGACTCTCGACCTCACGGACACGGCCGTCGAGGAGATCCGCGACGCTACCGAGGGGCGGGGGGCCGACGCCGTGGTGGACGCGGTGGGCCTGGAGGCACACGGCAACAGCGGCGTGGAGTTCGTGCAGAAGGCAGTCGGCCTGCTTCCCGACCCCGCCGCGCGGCAGATGCTCGACAAGGCCGGGGTCGACCGGCTCGCGGCCGTGTACGCCTCGATCGACGCGGTCCGTCGTGGCGGGACCGTCTCGCTGAGCGGTGTGTATGCGGGCGACGCCGACATCCTGCCCATGAAGACCCTGTTCGACAAGCAGATCAGCCTGCGGATGGGGCAGTGCAACGTGAAGAACTGGATCGACGACATCCTGCCGCTCGTCGAGGACCCGTCCGACCCGCTCGGCGTGATGGACTTGACGACGCATCACGCCGCCCTCGAAGACGCACCGGAGCTGTACCGGACGTTCCAGGAGAAGAAGGACGGCTGCATCAAGGTCGTGCTGCACCCGTCCGCCGCGTGATGCGACGAGGGACTCCGTGAGCAACCTGAGTTGACAGCGCGTCGATAGCAACGTAGGTTGACGGCATGGAGTCCCTCGACATCGCCCGCGTCGCTGCGGATACTGCCGATCCCCGCGCCGGACTGCGCGCCGTGGCCTCGCTGCGCACGCTCGCCGACGCGCTCGAACTGCGGCAGGTCGAAGCCGCGCTGCGCGCCGGGATGAGCTGGCAGACCATCGCGGATGCGCTCGGCGTCACGCGGCAGGCCGTGCACAAGAAGCACAGTCGCCGCATCGATCCGACCATCCCGGTTCCGCGGAGGAACGCATGAGCCGCTTCACTCAGGCCGCCGCGACCATGCACACCCTGTCGCTTGCGGCGATGGAAGAGGTGTCGCGCCTCGGCATGCACGACGCGGACATCGACCACCTGCTCCTCGCCCTCACACTGGACGCGGATACCGGCGGACAGGTGCTGCGGCGAGCGGGTGTCCACCTCGAGGCGGCACGGACCGCGGTCGAAGCACAGCACGCCGCACAGCTTCAGACGGTGGGAGTGGACGCCCTCTCGGTCGGCCCCGGTCGCATCGTGTTCCACGAGACAGAGGGCTACGACTGGACGGACCGCGCCCTCGCGGTGCTCCGCGCCGCCTCCAGCGGGGAGCGACGCGGAGACTCGGCCGCCGTGCTCCGAGCGCTCCTCGCCGAGCCCAGCGGCCTCGTCGCCGCCATCCTCGACCGCCTCGCCGTGACGGCGGATGAACTCGCGCGGCAGCTCGACGACGTCGCAGCCGCCGCCGCCGTCCAGCCACCGAAGGGCGCCTCCGGGATCAGCGGCTCTCGCTCCATGTTCGTGCCGGCTGCCGTGAAGGATGTCTGGGCTCTGCTCAGCGTCGCCGAACGCCTACCGGAATGGGAACAGAGCGTCGGCGCCGTGGCTCCCGCGCCGGGCTCCGGCGGCTGGGAGGCGTTCGCTCCGACGACGGCCCCCGACGGACGACCTCTCCGCCACAAGCCGGTGCTCCGGCGTCAGCGCGTGCTGTGCGTGGAGCGGGAGGAATCCGCGCTCGTCACCTGGCGCTTCGAGTACCCCGACGCGCCGCGCTCGAACCCCCGCCTCCTCACCCTCGCGCTGGAACCCGCTGCGGGCGGGACCCAGCTCCGGGCGAAGCTGACGTGGGAAACGGGTCGCCGCGGGCCGCTTCGGCGTGCGCTGCGGAGACTTCTGCTCCCCCTGCTTCGCGGGTTGGTGTTCGTCCAGCTCGTCCAGATCGACAGCGGGATCAGCCGCGTCTTCCGCTGACCGGCTCCTCAGTCGTCCTCGTGCCGCGGACCGATCCCCGGCTCCTGGCTGTGGGTCGACTCGTACGCGGGCTCCGGAGGGTTCTTCGAGGCGGGGTCCACGCGGGCGGCGTTGCCGGCTCCGGCGTCGGCCCCGGCACCGCCGGCCGGCACGTCCTGCAGGCCGTCCGGATCGTCGCCACCGCGTTCGGCGAGATGCGCTGCGACGCCTTGCCTGGAGGGCCCGTCGCCGGACTCGACGAGGTCCTCCTCCTCCGGCCGCAACGGCTCCTCCGGCTCCAACGGCTCGTCCGGGTACATGAAGGCTTCGGGATTCGACATGACGCGCTCCTCTCGTGGCAGGACTCCAGCGTGCGTCGGATCCGCGCTCAGGACAAGGCCCGTTGACAGGGCGCCGCCGCCCCGGTAGCCCCGTCCCGCGCACCGGCGGGCGCAGCGGAAGACCGCCGCCCCGCCGGGCCGGAGTCCTCAGCTCTTCGCGCCCTTGCGAGGCTTGAGGAACTCGTCCGGGGCGTTCTTCGCGCGCTTCGCCGCCCGCTTCTCCTTGAGCGAGAGCTGCGGCGCCTTCTTCCCTGCGCGACCCGGTGTGGACTTTCCTGACATGGCGCTTCCCCTTTGTGACTGGCTGGCGTAACCCCCGACCATACCCGGAAGCACAGAGAAGTCAAATTTCCCGCTGAACGGGGGAAAAGCGTACGTGGTCGCGCCGCTCGACGGGTCCCGCCGAGCGTTCCCTGTTCCGCGTTATTTTGAATCACTAAAAATAACGTGGTACGGTCGGAGGGCAGCGCACGGCAAGGCCGAGCACTCCGCAGGACTCCGACCGACGTCCGTGGAGACGCGCCGCCGCAGACCGCACACCGAAACCGGGGCACCCGCCCCGCGTTCGGGTGCGCGCACCGCGAGGGATCTCATCCCTCCGCGCGAGCCTGCCCACCCCGAGAGAGGAATCCCGATGTCAGAGACCGACGCCATCCTGCGGCTGCATCCCGCGGAACTGCATGCCACCCCGCCGCTCGCCGCGGAAGGCGACCGCTTCGTCGCCGAGCTCGCCTCCCCCGCTCTCGGGGCATGCTCGTTCGTGCTCGGTCCACAGGGCACTCCGCCGCCCGCGTGGATCGTGCTCGACTACGCCGACGGACAGCAGCGCCGGTGGCGGCGCGCGCGGCGCGCGGGCGGCCGGCCCTTCTTCACGCTCGCGGAGGACACGGCCAGCGAGGGATACGTCACTACTGTTGCCTGAGGCAACTTTGAGGCGTACCCTGGAGGCATGACCACCCGCGAAGACGTCGCCCACATCCACGTGGCGCTCGTCCGGGTGGTCTCGGAATGGAGCGAGAGCGACCTGCAGCGCCAGGTCGCGGAGGCCGTCGACGTCGCTCTCGATCCGTCCACCATCCGCGCGCTCTACCTCCTCGGGGTGAACGGGGGGGCGATGGGCTTCGGCGATCTGGCCACGCATGCGACGCTGTCGCGGCCCACCACGTCGAAGCTCGTCGCCCGCATGGCGACCCAGGGTGTCGTCGACCCGGTGCGCTCGGGGCGCACGGTCGAGGTGCGGCTGACGGACGCGGGCCGACGCGCCTATTCGCGGCTCGTCGATGCCGGCCACCGCATGGTCGACGACGCACTCAGCGGCTGGTCGCCGGACGAGATCGACGGTTTCCGTCGTCAGCTCACTCGCTTCGTCACCGCACTGTCCGGCACGCCGCCGGTGATGTCCATCAAGGAGGAAACCCCATGACCCGCACCTATGTCGTCACCGGATCCGCATCCGGCATCGGCGCCGCCACCACCGAACTGCTCCGCTCGCAGGGCCACACCGTCATCGGCGTCGACCTCGCCGGTGCCGAAGTCGAGGGCGATCTGTCGACTCACGGAGGGCGCCTGGCTGCGGCGAGCGCCGCCGTCGAGATGGCCGACGACGGGATCGACGCCGTCATCGCCTGTGCCGGCATCTCGGCCCCGATCTCCAAGACGATGTCCATCAACTTCTTCGGCGTCACCGAGTTCCTGTCAGCACTGCAGCCCACCCTGAGCCTGGCAGACGCGCCGCGCGCCGCCGTGGTGTCGTCGATGGCCTCGCTGCAGCCGGTCTCGCCAGAACTCGTCGAGGCCGCCCTCGCCGGCGACGAGGCGCGTGCGATCGAGATCGGCGACCGGCTGGCCGCGTCGCCGGAAGCCGGCTTCCTGAACTACTCGTCCAGCAAGCGCGCTCTGTCGCGCTGGGTCCGTCGCGAGAGCGTGACCCCGGCGTGGGCGGGCGCGGGCATCCCCCTCAACGCCGTCGCACCCGGCACGGTCACCACGGCCATGACCGCCGGTCTGCTCGACTCGCCCGAAGGCCTGGCGATGGTGGACGCCGCCGTGCCCATGCCCCTCAACTACCACCAGCCGGCGTCCTCGATCGCCGAGCTCCTCGTGTGGCTGACCAGCCCGGTCAACACCCACATGGCGGGCCAGACGATCTACTGCGACGGCGGGGCGGATGCCGTGCTGCGCGGCGACGACATCTGGTCCTGGAACGACGCCCCGCGGAGCTGAGCCCGCCCGGTCATCCTCGCCGACGCCCGGACGGCGTTCCGCGGAGGATGGCGTAGGCCCCGAGGGTGGGGGACCGCACCGCCCCGTCCTGCCGGAGCGGGTGCTCCTCCCCCTCGTGCACCGCGAGCAGCACGACGTAGCCGAGCTCCTCCGCCGCGTTCCCCCACCCGTGCGGTACCGCGTTCTCCCGCGCCGCCTCGGTGTGCGCGCCCCACACTTCCGCGAGGTCGCGCACCCGCAGGCGATCGTCGCCGTCGAACTCCACCGCCACCCGCCCGGGCGGCGCCAGAGGACCGTTGACCGGAGGCTCCAGCACGCTCCAGCCGCCGGCCCGCAGCCGCCGGGCGTCGCCTCCTCCTGCCGGGAGCCGCAGCACCAAGCCGGGGGCGCGCCGATCGCCGTGGGCGACGAGGACGAACAGAAATGTCGGCTCTCTGCCTTCCGCCCGCTGCGACGGAGAGGAGCGGCGGACGATGGCGATCCCCGCGGCCACGGCGAGCGCACCTCCGGCCCAGGGGAGCCCCGCGAGGAGGAAGGCGACCACGACGACGGCGAGTCCGACACCCGCGCCGACCCTGCGGCCCGCGAGAGGCTCAGCGGTCCTCGAGCGACCCATGCGTCCGGCCGTCCCTCTCGATCTCGCCGTCCGGCTCGGGGGCCTGCGACGTGTGCCCGGCATCGATGCGGTCGATGTCGGCCTGTGTGAGCGGGGCGAGACGGTCCTCGAAGAACCAGCGCGACATCGCCGAGCGGAGGTTCTCCGTCCACGGGATTCGGCCCTTGGCGTTCGGGCGCACCACGAGGGGCTCGTAGCCGTCGACGTCGATGAGCTTCCAGCGGTCGTAGGTGTCGACCGGCTGGTGCACCTCGATGAACTCGCCGCCGGGGAGGCGGACGATGTGCCCGGACTCGAAGCCGTGGAGGACGATCTCACGGTCCTTCTTCTGAAGTGCGATACAGATGCGCTTCGTGACGAAGTAGCCGATGATCGGCCCGAGGAACAGCAGCGCCTGCAGCGTGTGGATGACGCCTTCCATGGTGAGCATGAAGTGCGTCGCGATGAGGTCGGACGACGCCGCCGCCCACAGGACTGCGTAGAAGATGACGCCGGCGACGCCGATCGCCGTGCGCGTGGCCGCGTTGCGCGGACGCTGGGCGATGTGGTGCTCGCGCTTGTCGCCGGTGACCCACGCCTCGATGAACGGGTAGAAGAGCACCGTGAGGATGAAGAGACCCATCACGGCTACCGGGACGATGATGCCGAACGACCAGGTGCGATCGAACAGCACGATGTCCCAGTTCGGCGGAGCGAGACGGAGCGCGCCGTCCGCGAACCCGATGTACCAGTCCGGCTGCGTCCCCGCCGAGATCGGTGACGGGTCGTACGGGCCGTAGATCCAGAACGGCAGGATCTGGAAGAAGGTTCCCAGCACCGCGATCACCCCGAAGACGAGGAAGAAGAACCCGCCCATCTTCGCCGCGTACACCGGCATGATCGGGTAGCCGACAACGTTCGCGTTCGTGCGGCCGGGGCCCGCGAACTGCGTGTGCTTGTTCACGATCATCAGGAGCATGTGCACCGCGATGAGTGCGATCACCAGCATCGGCAGGATGAGGATGTGCAGGGTGTACAGGCGCCCGACGATGTCGGTACCGGGGAACTCGCCGCCGAAGAGGAGGAACGAGGTCCAGGTGCCGATCAGCGGAAGGCCCTTGATCATGCCGTCGATGATGCGGAGGCCGTTGCCCGAGAGCAGGTCATCGGGCAGCGAGTAGCCGGTGAAGCCCTCGGCCATCGCGAGGATGAACAGGACGAAGCCGATCACCCAGTTCAACTCACGCGGCTTGCGGAACGCGCCCGTGAAGAACACGCGCAGCATGTGCAGTCCGATGCCCGCGACGAAGACCAGCGCGGCCCAGTGGTGCATCTGTCGAACGAGCAGCCCGCCCCGGATATCGAAGGAGATCCGGAGAGCGGAGTCGAACGCGGCCGTCATCTCCATGCCGCGCATCGGGGCGTAGGCGCCGGTGTAGTGGGTCGGCACCATGGACGCCTGGAAGAAGAAGGTCAGGAACGTGCCGGTGATGAAGACGACCACGAACGCCCAGAGCGCGATCTCCCCCAGCATGAACGACCAGTGATCGGGGAACACCTTCCGCCCCAGCTCCTTCACGAGCCCGGAGATGCTGGTGCGCTCGTCGATGTAGTTCGACGCGGCACCGACGAAGCGTGCACCCCGCTTCGGCGGGGCGTCGGGCGGGGTCTGGTCGCGAGTGCCGGTCGTGGCCATGATGCGTGTCCTCTTCGGGATCGGTCAGGAGATGGTCGGGGTCGGGGTGGTGTCGGGAAACGGCTCGAGCGGCGTCAGCGCTCGCTGCGCACGGACGCGGCCCGCGCGCGCAGGGCCGTCATCCGACGCTCCACCCGGCGCAGCTCGAGCCAGGCATCGACATCGCGGATCTCGAGCGCTGCCAGGTCGCCCTCCGTCAGCGCGTGCAGCCGTTCGTGGCTCAGGTCGTCGTAGCGGACGGCGTGGTCGTACCCGCGCGTGAAGGCACGCGCCAGCCCGAGGATGACGGTGAGGATGGCCAGCCCGATGATCGTTCCGAAGAGCGCGTCCACGGAACCTCCCTTCCGAGGATGCGGCGATGCGGTCGGCGGAAGGGCGGGAAACCGAGAAGGCCGGCATGCACGGAGGGGCGGAGGCTGCGGGGGCGGTTCCACCGGCGAGATGCGACACGAGACGACCTTCTTGGTCAGTCTTGTCGCTCTGCGGGTACTGCGCCCTCGTCCGCAGGTTCGGATTGCGAACCTGGGGCCACCGTAGCAGAGAGCGCTTCGCCGTCGCCAGCCACAGCCCGCGCGCGCCTGCACAGGTGATGTTGTGGTTCACGAGCTAGCCTGGCGGTACTCCGGCCCCCGGAGCAGCGGACGAGGGAGCAGTACCCGCACACGACGACTGACTCAGAAGGAGTCGTCATGTCCTGGGTGATCCTCGTCGCATCCGGCGTCCTCGAGGCGGTGTGGGCCACCGCGCTGTCCGCCTCGAAGGGGCTGAAGAGGCCCCGGCCCACGGTGCTGTTCGTCGTCGCGCTCACCCTCAGCATGCTGGGCCTCGCGTGGGCCATGACCGACCTGCCGACGGGGACCGCCTATGCGGTGTGGGTGGGGATCGGAGCCTCGCTCACCGTCATCTGGGCCATGGTGACCGGCACGGAGCGGGCCTCGCTCCCCCGCATCCTGCTCCTCCTGCTGCTGGTCGGAAGCGTGGTCGGACTCAAGGTGGTGAGCTGAGATGGCGTGGGCGGTCCTTGTGACCAGCGCCGTCCTCGAAGCCGTCTGGGCGACGGCGCTGGGGGCCTCGGGCGGTTTCACGAAGCCCCTGCCGACGGTGGTCTTCCTCGCGGCGCTGACGCTGAGCATGATCGGCCTCGGCTCGGCGATGAAGACGATCCCCATCGGCACCGCCTATGCCGTGTGGGTCGGCCTGGGGGCGGTGCTCACCGTCTCCTGGGCGATGCTCACCGGCGAGGAGACCTTCTCCGCAGGCAAGGCCGTGTTCATCGCCGGGATCGTGGCGGCCGTCATCGGACTCAAGCTCGTGAAGACCCCGGCGCGTACGATCGAAGTCTGCGCACCCGCGCAGCGCTGCGAGCAGGACGACCTGACGTAAGGATCATTCGGGGACGGCCCCGATCGTCGAGGAGCGCTCCATGTCCGGATCGTCGATGAGACAGCTGATCGCACCGAGCGATCTCCTGCGTGTGGCCCTGGGGTGGGGGGCGTTCGTCGCCCTGCTCGTCCTGCACCCCGTACTCGCGCCCCCGGTCCCCGGTCCGCTGCTGGTCCTCACCCTCGCGGCGATCGTCGCGGTCATCCTCGTGTGCGCGTTCGGGGTCGTGAAGCAGGCCGAGGCTCTCGCGCACCGGCTCGGGGATCCCTACGGATCGCTGGTGCTGACCCTGTCGATCGTGCTGATCGAGGTCATCCTCATCTCGGCGGTGATGCTCGGCCCGGGCGAGCACGCCACGATCGCGCGCGACTCGGTCATGGCCGTGTCGATGATCATCCTCAACCTCGTCATCGGTCTGGCCCTCCTCCTCGGCGGCCTGCGCCATCGCGGAATGGCGCACAACCGTACCGGCACGTCGGCGTACCTGTCGATGCTCGTGGTCCTCGTCGCTCTGGCGTTCGGGCTCCCTGGGCTCATCGGCGACGCGGGTGCGTACACGGTCGGCCAGGAGATCCCGATCATCGTCCTCACGCTCGCGCTGTACGCGTTCTTCCTCATCCGCCAGATGGGTCCGCAGGCCGATGACTTCACCGAGGTCGACGAGCGGCTGCGGTCCGCGGGCCGTCCGACCGCGACAGCGGAGCCGCGGGTCCCCGTCCGGCAGGTGCTCGCCACCCATCGTGTCGAAGTGCTGACCCGCCTCGCCCTCCTCGTCGTGACGGTCCTCCCCATCGTGCTGCTCTCGCACGACATGGCGGCGCTCCTCGACGACGGTCTCGGACGGCTCGGCGCCCCCGTCGCTCTGGCGGGCCTCCTGATCGCAGGCATCGTGTTCCTCCCGGAGTCGATCACCTCGATCCGCGCGGCCCTGAACGGCGAGGCGCAACGAGTGAACAACCTCTGCCACGGCGCGCTCGTGTCGACGGTCGGCCTGACCATCCCGGCGGTCCTCCTGATCGGCATGCTCACCGGGCAGGAGGTCGTGCTCGCCGAGTCGCCGGCGAACCTCCTCATGCTCGCCGTGACGCTGCTGCTCTCCGTCACCACCTTCGCGGCGAAGCGGGTCACCGCGATGCACGGTGCCGCCCACCTGGTGACCTTCGGGGTCTACGTCCTCGTCCTGTTCAGCTGAGGCGGGGTCACGATGCCGGGCCGACGCCGCGGAGGGCGCAGAGGGTCGTGCTCGGCGCGGTGAAGTCGGCGGTGACCGTCCACTCCGCCTCCTCTCCCGGGGCGACATCGACCGTGGTCTGGCCGGAGCCGACGACCGTGGCGGCATCGGTCGTGAAGAACACCGTCACGACATAGGTGGCGTCGTCGTCCGTCGCGTTGCCGACCACGCCCTGGGCCGTTCCCGCACCGCCGCCGGACTCGCACGAGGTGATCTGCGTGCCCGCGCGCACCGCGGGGCTGTCGGGCACCTCGTCCGGGACGCTGGTGGCGGCGACCACACCGGGCTTCTCGCCGGGGATCTGCGGCGCACCGGAGGCGATCGTGGGCGTGGGCTCCGGCTCGGTCGGCTCCCCGGTGCAGGCGGCGAGCGCGATCCCGGTGGCCACGAGCGCCACGAGTGCTGCCGCCGTCCTGCGGGGCCGGGCTCTGCGAGACACGGGTCCTCCTCTCGGTGCCGCCGTCCGTGACGAGTGCCGTGGACTCGTCACGGACGGCGGACTCGACTACTGCTGCTCCTGGTCCCGTCGTCGCACGCCTCGGGTGAGTCCGAGGCCGAGCCCGGCGAGGACCATGACCCCGCCGAGGAGCAACCCGCCTGCCGAGAGCGTGCCGCCGGTGACCGCGAGTCCGGTCGGCGGCGGAGGAAGGACTCGGGTGAAGACCTCCGATGACGGCGGATCGATGGGGCCTCCGGGAGTGTTCCCCGTGACCGTGGCGACGTTGCGAACCCCGCCGCGGCGGACGTCGTCCTCGTCGATGGTGTGGGGAGGCACCGTGCACGTCATCTGCGCTCCGGAGGCGAGACTCGTCGCCGGGCAGGTCACGGGTCCGGCGGTCGGATCGGTGACGGCGATGTCGTCGACGGTCTGCGCCCCGATGTTCGTGACGATGATCGTCCACTCCACGCGGTCACCGAGATCCGTGCGCCCGTTGCCGTTCACGTCGACGGCGATGGCTCTCTTCTCGATGTCCAGCCCGTTCGTCCCCTCGAAGGGCACGCGCACCGTCGACGGCGGGGATACCGGCGGCTCTCCCTCCCCCGGCGGGTCTCCGGTCGCCGTCGCCGTGTTCGTGAGCGCGCCCGAGTCCACATCGGCCTGCGTGGTCGTGTAGCTCGCGGTACAGGTCACCGTCTGCCCGGGGAGCATGCTGCTGGCCTCCGCCGGGCAGTCCACGGGCGACAGGTCGCCCGTTCCGGAGAACTCGCCCTCGTCGATCGCGACATCCGTCAGGGTGACGTTGCCCGTGTTGGTCACGACGAAGTTGTACTGCAACACCTGCCCGACCGTGGTCATCGCGGCCGGCGTCGCGGACTTGACGATGCTCAGGCCCGGAGCCGGAAGTGCGGGCACCCTGGCCTCCGCAGGCGGGGACACCGGCGGCTCGAGATCTCCCGGTGGCACGCCGGTCGCCGTGGCCGTGTTCGTCACCTGTCCCGCATCGATGTCGGCCTGGGTCAGTTCATATGTGGCCGTGCAGATGACCTGGGCTCCCGGGGTCATGGATGCCGCGCCGGCCGGGCAGTCGATGGCGGACAGCGTGCCCGTTCCCGAGAAGGATCCCTCCTCGACCGTGACGTCGGTGAGCGTGACGTTGCCCGTGTTCGTGACGACGAACGAGTACGTCACCTCCTGACCGACCTCGTAGGTGTCGGGGCTGTCCGGGCTCGCCGACTTGACCAGGCTGATCGCCGGCGTCCGCTCACCGGGGACCACCACGGTCGACGGGGGCGACACCGGAGGCTCCCCACCGCCCGGCGGGTTGCCGGTGACGGTGGCGGCGTTCGTGATCTGCCCGGCATCCAGGTCCGCTTGTGTCACCACGTACTCGGCGGTACAGGTCACCTGCGCGCCCGGAGCCATCGAGGCGATTCCGGCGGGGCACTCCACCACCGGCGGCGTCCCCGTCCCGGTGAAGGCGGTCTCCGTCACCGTGGCATCCGTGATCGTCACGTTGCCGGTGTTCGTCACGAGGAACGAGTAGGTGATGGTCTGACCCGCGGCGGTGATCGTCGCCCGATCCGCGCTCTTCACGACCGACAGGCCCGGCTCCGGGTCGCCAGGGAGCTCCACCGTCGACGGGGGCGACACCGGGGGCTCACCGGACGGCGGCGTGCCCGTCGCCGTCGCCGTGTTGGTGAGTCGCCCGGCATCCACGTCGGCCTGGGTCAGCGTGTAGCTAGCGGTGCAGGTCACCTGTGCGCCCGGAGCGAGCGACGCCGCACCGGCAGGACAGGTGATCGGCGACAAGTCGCCGGACCCGGAGAACGCCGTCTCGTCCACGGTCACGTCGGTGAGCGTGACGTTGCCCGTGTTGGTCACCACGAACGAGTAGGTGATCTCCTGGCCCACGTCGTAGTCTGCCGCGGTGTTCGGAGACGCCGACTTCACGACCGTGATGCCCGGCGACTCGATCGAGGGCACGACCACGGTCGACGGCGGCGACACCGGCGGCGTGCCGGGACCGGGCGGGTCGCCCGTCACCGTGGCGGTGTTCGTGACGCCACCGGCGTCCACGTCCTCCTGCGTCACCACGTACGGGGCGGTACACGTGACCGTGGCTCCCGGAGCGAGTGACGCCGCCCCCGCCGGGCACGTCACGACCGGTGCCGTCCCCGTCCCGGTGAACGTCACCTCGGTGACGCCGACATCGGTCAGGGTCACGTTGCCCGTGTTCGTGATGAGGAAGGAGTAGGTGATCGTCTGTCCGGCGGCCGTGATCTCCGTCCGGTCGGCGGTCTTGGCGACGGTCAGGGACGGAGCGGGCGGGACCGTGACGATCGCGGTCGACGGCGGCGAGACCGGCGGTTCGATCTCCCCGGGAGGCGTGCCGGTGGCGGTCGCGGTGTTCGTGATCTGGCCCGCATCGATGTCAGCCTGCGTGGTGGTGTACGTCGCCGTGCAGGTGATCTGCGCAGAGGGCGCGAGAGACGCCGCACCCGCAGGACAGGTGATGGCCGGCGCCGTTCCCGTCCCGGTGAAGGCCGTCTCGGTCACGGTCACGTCGGTGAGCGTCACATTGCCTGTGTTCGTCACGAGGAAGGAGTAGGTGATGGGCGTGCCGACCGTCGCCACGGTGGCGGGATCGGCCGACTTCACGACCGTGATGGCGGGCGACTCGATGGCCGGCACCACGACGGTGGACGGGGGTGACACCGGCGGTTCACCGCCTCCAGGCGGGTTGCCGGTGCCCGTGGCCGTGTTCGTCAGCTGTCCCGCATCGATGTCGGCCTGGGTCACCACGTACGGAGCCGTGCAGGTGACCGTGTCACCGGGAGCGAGCGACGCGGCACCCGCGGGGCAGGTCACCACGGGCGGCGTCCCCGTGCCGGAGAAGGACACCTCGTCGACCCCGACGTCGGTGAGCGTCACGTTGCCCGTGTTGGTGAGCAGGAAGGAGTACGTGATGGTCTGCCCTGCCGTGGTGATCTCGCTGCGGTCGGCGGTCTTCGCGACCGTCAGTGCCGGAGCGGGCGTGACCGGGATCTCGACGGTCGATGGCGGGGAGACAGGCGGCGTGCCGTCCGGCGGGGTCCCCGTGGCGGTCGCCGTGTTCGTCAGGGCGGCCGTGTTGTAGTCCGCTGCGGTCACGGTGTAGTCCGCCGTGCAGGTCACCTGCGCACCCGGGGCCAGCGACGCCGCACCGGCCGGGCACGTGACCTCAAGGGGTCCGGTTCCCGTGAAGGCGCCCTCATCGACGGTGACGTCGGTCAGCGTCACGTTGCCGGTGTTGGTCACGAGGAAGGAGTAGGCGATGACCTGTCCCGCCTCCGTGATGGCCGTCGTGTCGGCGGACTTCGCGAGGGTGATCGCCGGCGCCGGGTCGACCGGCACGCGGACGGTCGACGGTGGGGAGACGGGCGGGACCAGCGACCCGGGGGGCACGCCGGTCGCGGTGGCGGTGTTGCTGACCGATCCGTTGTCCACGTCAGCCTGGGTCAGGGTGTAGCTGGCCGTACAGGTCACCTGCGCCCCGGGCGCGAGCGGCGTCGTCGGGCACACCGCGGGTGAGAGGGAGCCCGATCCGTCGAACGCGGTCTCGTCGATCGAGACGTTCGTCACCGTCACGTTTCCGGTGTTGGTGACGACGAAGGAGTAGTCGATCACCTGGCCGACCACGAAGTCGTCCGGGCCGGACGGGGTCGCGGACTTCACGACGGTGAGCGAGGTGGACTGCGACGCCGTGACGACCGCGCTGCTCACATTGCTCTCCACGCCGCTCCCCGCGGCGGAGGTTCCCGTGGCGAGCGCGGAGTTCGTGATGGTGCCGGCGTCGACATCTGCCTGCGTCGGGGCGTACGTGGCCGTGCACGTCGTGCTCTCCCCCACCGCGAGTGCCGTGGCCGCGCAGGTGATCGGGCCGAGCGTACCGGTGCCGCTGAAAGACGTCTCCGTGATGCCGATGTCCGAGATCGCCACGTTCCCCGTGTTGGCGACGGCGAAGCTGTAGGTGACGGTCTGGCCGGCGGCGGCGATCGTCGTCGGGGACGCCGTCTTCGTCAACTCCAGCACGGGCGCCGCAGCGGTGATCGAGAGGGCGTAGTCCTCCACCTCACCGGGGCCGCCGGTGCCGGTAGGCGTCGAGGTCGTGAGGGTCGAACCCGCGCCGATCCGGAATCGCGCGAACGTCTGTCCGGCGACCGTCTGCGGAGCGATGCCCGACCACGTCAGCGTGAACGACGACCCGTCCGGCGTCCCCGCCGGCACCACGACGGATGCGCCCTCGTTCGCGTCGAAGACGCCGTTGCGGTTGAAGTCCACCCAACCGACCAGGGTGGCTGGAACCCCGGAGAGCTTGTTCGAGGCCAGCACGGAGACCGAGTAGGAATCGGTGACGCCCGCGATGATCTCCCCGAACGCGGAGACGGCGGTCTCATCGTCGATGGTCTGGTTCGGAGCCGTTCCCCCGACGGCGTCGTCGCCGGTGGCCGAGCCGTTCGACTGCATCGCCGTCTCGGCGTCGGCCGACCAGCCGAGGTAGGTCGCGGCATTCAGCTCCTGAGACACCGAGCCATAGCTCGCCGGGGCGTCACCGAAGTCGTCGGCGATCGTCGTGCAGGAGGGAGTGAACCCGTCGATGCCCTCGCCACCGCCCTGTGCCCGATAGCCGCGGACGAGGATGTCACTCGTGCCGGTGGTCCCTCCGGGGCCGCACTGCGGTGCAGGCGTGTCCAGACCTCCGGTCGTGTTGAGGTTCTCGCCCGCCGTGAGCACCGTCGGCGTGGCCGAGAGGTCGATGCGGAGTTCGCCCGCCGCCGTGAACACGAGCGGCCGACAGGTGATCTGCACGGACGAGGGCCACCGGTTGGTCCCGTCGCCGACGAAGGTGGTGCCCGTGATGCGGTGGACGTAGGTGTTCGCCGGGCACACCGCGGTCTGGAGGTCGCCTCGCCCCTCGTCGAACGTGGGCCCGGTGATCCACGTGGGGTTCACGACCGGGGTGATCGCACCGGCGTTTGAGACGGTGATCGTGGCGCACTGGAGACTCATCCGCACGAGGATCGAGTTGGCGTTCGTCGGACTGACGTTCTGCCGGTTCTCCGTCTGCACACCGGTGAGCAGCGAGTTCGCCGGACACTCCGTCGGGGCGTTGAAGTCCTTGTCGGAGCCGATCGTCGTCCCCTCGTACGAGGGTCCGAGATAGAGCTGCGCCGGGTCGCCGGGAGCCGCGACCGCCGGCATCGCCGGTGCGACGAGCGATCCGAGGACGAGAGCGAGCATCGTCGCCACCGCCCACGGTGCGCGCCGGGATGGCGATTTCCGCCGCCTCCGGCCCTTCTCCCCTTCTCGGTCGTCCGACAGCAGACGCAGTGAAAACCGCATGAGCACTCCCGCGCATCGCTCAGTCGGCCCGCCCTCCGAACTGAGATACCGGAGAGATTATTGGAGGGTCCAGCCGGACACCAGGGTGACTTTCGTCTAGAGCGCGCCGACTTTCGTCACGGCGGCGAGGGCTGCCTCGGTCGACGCCGGCAACGAAAAAAGCCGGTCATGTCTGACCGGCCTTTTCCCTCGAGGACCACTACGGGCTGTCTTCATCTAGACAGCCCCGCTGTGCGCGAGGGGGGACTTGAACCCCCACGTCCATACGGACACTGGCACCTGAAGCCAGCGCGTCTACCATTCCGCCACTCGCGCGAGTGTCTCGTTCCGAAGAACTCAACTTTCCGAGGATATCACGCGTTTTCGCCCCCGATGCACACCCCGGAAGGGGCGTCGGCGGCGTTCCCCCAGGTCACCTGGCTACGATGTCGCTAACGGTCGGCATGCCAGAGGAGCCCAGTGGGACTACTTGACAGCTTTGAGAAGGGTCTCGAGCGCGCGGTGAACAGCGCGTTCGCGAAGACCTTCCGCAGCGGCATCCAGCCCGTGGAGATCGCTTCCGCGCTGCGTCGCGAGGCGGACACGACGGCGGCCGTGGTGAGCCGTGACCGCATCATCGCGCCGAACAACTTCGTCGTGCGCCTCAGCCCCGACGACGCGGAGCGCATGCGCGGGCTCGGTGGCGCACTGACGGACGAACTGCATGCCCTCGTCACGAAGCACGCGAAGTCGCAGGGATACAGCTTCGCCGGACCGCTGTCGATCACGCTCGACGCGGATGAGAAGGTCGCCACCGGAACCGTGCGTGTCACGTCGGGCGCCGTCGAGGGACGGGTGAACTGGCAGGCCGTGGTCGACGTCGACGGACGCCGGCACGCGCTGACCCGTGCGCGCACCGTCATCGGTCGCGGGTCGGACGCCGACATCACCATCGCCGATGCGGGGTCGAGCCGGCGCCACGCCGAGATCCTTTGGGACGGCGAGCGCGCCATGCTCCGGGACATGGGCTCCACCAACGGTACGAAGGTCGACGGGCAGAAGCTCCGCGAGGCCGCCCTCCCCTCCGACACCACGATCACGATCGGTCGCACCGACCTCGTGTTCCGCATCGTCCCCGTCGCCACCCCGTCCCGGTCTTCGCGCCCTGGCGACGACGCGACCCGCGCGTTCGGAGCCCTCGGATGAGTGAACTGGTCCTGCTCCTGCTCCGCATCGGCTTCCTCGTGCTGATGTGGTTCTTCGTCTTCGGCGTCGTCTACTCCCTCCGCGCCGACCTGTTCGGCGTCCGCGCGCGCAAGCTTCCGGTCGAGGCCACCGCCGGAGCGCCGGCTGCCGCAGCGGCACCGGCCGCGCCCCCGCGCCCCTCGTCGTCACGGCCGTCGTCCGGCCCGGCGACCGTCGCCACCGCGAAGCGCCTCGTGATCACGTCCGGGCCGAAGGCGGGTCTCGAGCTCCCCCTCGGGTCGGAGGCGATGACGATCGGCCGCTCGAGCGAATCGGCTCTCGTGATCCGCGACGACTACACGTCCAGCCATCACGCCCGGCTCCTGCTCCGCGGCGACACATGGGCGATCCAGGACCTCGACTCGACGAACGGCACGTTCGTGGCCGGCCAGCGCGTGACCGGCGGCCCTGTGTCCCTCAGCCTCGGGACCCCGGTCAAGGTGGGCGCCACGACGTTCGAGTTGAGGGCCTGACGCCGGCATGGTCTTCGAAGGCTCGAGCGCCGCGATCTCCCACACCGGGAAGGTCCGCTCCAACAACCAGGACTCCGGGTACTCCGGGGCGAACCTGTTCGTCGTCGCCGACGGCATGGGCGGTCACGCGGGCGGCGACGTCGCCTCGAGCCTCGCGATCCAGCGCATGGAGCCGCTGGACCACCCCTACTCCTCCACGGAAGACGCGCAGGCCGCGCTCCAGGCGGCCGCCACGACCGCCGCCGGCGACCTCATCCGCGCCGCCAAGGACCGGCCGGAGCTCGCCGGCCTCGGCACCACGCTCAGCGCCATCATCATGGTCGACGAGTACGCGGTCATCGGGCACATCGGCGACTCGCGCATCTACCTCTACCGCGACGACGCCCTCACGCAGATCACCGCGGACCACACCTTCGTGCAGCGGCTCGTCGACTCCGGCCGGATCACGCCCGAAGAGGCCCGCTACCACCCCCGCCGCTCCGTGCTCATGCGAGTGCTGAGCGACATGGACGCCGACCCCGAGCTCGACATGTTCGTCATGCACGCGCAGCCGGGCGACCGGTGGCTGCTGTGCTCGGACGGCCTGTCCGGTGTCGTGGACGAGGCGCGCATCCTCAAGACCATGCAACTCGGGCTCGCCCCTGGCCGCACGGCAGACAACCTCCTCAAGCAGGCTCTCGACGGCGGCGCCCCCGACAACGTGACGATCGTCATCGTCGACGTCGGCGGCCAGCACCCCGTCCACTCCGGCACCGCGACGATCGTCGGCGCCGCGTCGAACCCGTCCGGCGTCTACGTGCCGCCGGTCCGGGCGCCGCGCAGCAACTGGCTGCACCCGGTGCGACAGGCCGCGAACGAGCCGAGCCACTTCGAGCCGGCGCCGGAATACCTCGAAGAGCTGATCGAAGAGGACCGGCGTCGCGCCAAGCGCCGCCGGCTCGGCTGGATCGCCGGAACCCTCGTCGTGCTCGCGATGCTGGGCTTCGCCGCGTTCGCCGCCTACAGCTGGACGCAGACGCGGTACTTCATCGGCGCCGACGAGGACAGCGTCGTGATCTTCCAGGGCGTGCAGCAGAACATCGGTCCGATCACCCTGTCCACCCCGGTCGAGGACACCGACATCCTCCTCGCCGACCTCCCGCCGTACCAGCGGGCATCGGTCGAGCGCACGATCAGCGCCCGGTCGCTCTCGGACGCGATGGCCATCGTGGACCGCCTCCGCACCGGCGCGGAGGCCAACGTCATCGAGCAGACCCCGCTGCCCACACCGCTCCCCTCCCCGAGCGCCACACCGTCGGGAGGTGCCGGATGAGCACCGATGTGCAGGCGGACACCACCGTCATCAAGGCACTGCGGCGCTTGCGGATGCCGCAGACGCAGCGCAACCGCGAGTTCTGGCTGCTGCTGTTCGCCTGCGCGATCAGCGGCGCGGCCCTCACCCTCGTCCAACTGGGCGCCCTGGGCACGATCGACCCCATGATCCTGGCGATCGGCGGCGGACTCGCTGCTCTCGCCTTCGCCCTGCACATCGTGCTCCGTTTCGTCGCCGCCGACGCCGACCCCTTCGTCGTGCCGATCGCCACGCTGCTCACCGGACTGGGCGTGGCGATGATCTACCGGATCGACATCGCCTACGGGAACACGGGGTGGAACGCGTACTCCACCAAGCAGCTCGCCTGGACGGCCATCTCGCTGGCCGGGGCGATCACCGTGGTCATCCTGCTGCGCAACTATCGGATCCTCTTCCGGTACACCTACATCTTCGGCCTCGCCGGAATCCTCCTGCTTCTGCTGCCGTTCGTTCCCGGACTGCGGATCCCGGACGCGAACGCCCAGGTCTGGGTGTCCCTCGGCGGTATGTTCGCCTTCCAGCCGGGCGAGCTCGCCAAGATCTGCCTCGCGATCTTCTTCGCCGGTTACCTCGTCCGCACGCGGGAGAGCCTCACCTCGGTCGGCAAGCGGGTGCTCGGCATCACCTGGCCGCGCATGCGCGAACTGGGACCGGTCCTCGTCGTGTGGCTCGTCTCGCTCGGCATCATCGTCTTCCAGCGCGACCTCGGCACCGGAACACTGATCTTCGGCATGTTCGTCGCCATGCTCTACGTCGCCACCGGCAAGACGAGCTGGGTGCTCATCGGTCTCGGCCTGGTGGTGGCCGGTGTCGCGGCGGCGACCCAGGTCCTCAGCTACGTCCAGGGGCGGTTCGTCAACTGGCTGTTCCTGTTCGACTCCTCGCAGGTCGACCCGGACGGACCCGGCTATCAGCCCATGCAGGGTCTGTTCGGCCTCGCCCGTGGCGGCCTCATCGGCACGGGCTGGGGTCAGGGCCGCCCCGAGATCACCCCCCTCGCGCACAGCGACTACATCATCACGAGCCTCGGCGAGGAGCTCGGCCTCATCGGCCTCTTCGCCATCCTCTGTCTCTACATGGTGTTCGTCAGCCGCGGAGTCCGCATCGGCCTCGCCGGCCAGGACGACTTCGGCAAGCTGCTCGCGACGGGCCTGTCGTTCACGATCGCCCTGCAGGTGTTCATCATGGTCGGGGGCGTCACGCGGCTCATCCCGCTGACGGGTCTGACCACGCCGTTCCTCGCCGCGGGAGGGTCCTCCCTCGTCGCGAACTGGCTCATCGTCGCGCTCCTGCTCCGCATCTCCGACGGCGTCCGCCGTCAGCCCCGGGTGGTGATCGGCTGACATGACCAAAGAGCTCCGCAGACTCAGCATCGTCATGCTGTTCATGTTCATCGCGCTGTTCGCCGCGACGAGCTGGATCCAGGTCGTCGAGACGGACGGGCTGGCCCAGAACCCCCACAACAAGCGCACGCGGCTGGACAGCTACGAGATCCAGCGCGGCGCGATCATCGTGGACGGCAACGCGATCGCCAGCTCGGTCCCGAGCGACGACACGTACCGGTTCCAGCGCGTCTACACCGACCCGGCGATGTGGGAGCCCGTCACCGGCTACTTCAACCCCGCACTCGGCTCCAGCACCGGGATCGAGGAGGCGATGAACGCCGACCTGTCCGGCACCGGCTCCAACGCCTTCTTCGCGGAGATCGAGCGCATCCTCTCCGGTCAGCCCCAGCGCGGGTTCAGCGTCGAGCTGTCCCTGGACACCGCTGCGCAGCGCGCTGCCACCGAGGCGCTGGACGGGCTGCAGGGTGCCGTCGTCGCGATGGACCCGAAGACCGGGCGCATTCTCGCGATGGCCTCCACGCCCGGCTTCGACACCAACCTCATGGCCACCCACGACGCGAACGCGGCCAACGCCACGTACGATCAGCTCGTCGCGGATCCCGGCAAGCCGCTGTCGAACCGCGCGATCGCCGGTGACCTCAACCCGCCGGGCTCGACGTTCAAGCTCGTCGTGGCGGCGGCCGCGTACGCGAGCGGCGAGTGGACCCCGGAGTCCACCCTGCCGAACCCGGCCTCGTACACGCTCCCCGGATCCTCGAGCCGCGTCTCGAACGCGTGGGGCGGCACTTGCGGCTCCGGCCCGACGGTCACGATCGCCGAGGCCATCCGCCTGAGCTGCAACATCCCCATGGCCGAGCTCGCGGTCGAGCTCGGCGACGACAGGATTCGGGAGATGGCGGAGAAGTTCGGGTTCAACCGCAGCTTCGACACGCCGCTCACCTCGACGCCGTCGAGCTACCCCCAGGGTCTCGACGACGCGCAGACCGCCCTCACCGGGTTCGGGCAGGGTCAGGTCACCGCGACGCCGCTCCAGATCGCCATGGTGTCGGCGGGAATCGCCAACGACGGCGTGGTCATGAACCCGCAGATGGTGGACGCCGTGATCGGCAACGACCTCTCGGTGGTCCGGTCGTTCGAGAGCACCGAGTTCGGCCGCGCGATGGAGGCCGACGTGGCCGACGAGGTCACCTCCGCCATGGTCGCCAGCGTCTCAAACGGCGCAGCACAGGGTGCAAGAATAGACGGGGTCGACGTGGCCGGTAAGACGGGAACGGCGGAGAACGGAAACAGGCCGCACACGCTGTGGTTCACGGGGTTCGCCCCCGCGGACGACCCCGCGGTCGCAGTAGCGGTCGTCGTCGAGAACGGCGGCGGACAGGGTCAATCAGGAAGCGGGGACACCATCGCCGCTCCGATTGCGAAGAAGGTCATAGAGGCGGTGCTGGGCAGATGAGACCGACGCAGGGTGTGTCGTTCGGTGGTCGCTACGAGCTGCAGTCGCGGATTGCGATCGGCGGCATGGGCGAAGTGTGGGAGGCGACGGATCACGTCATCGGACGCACGGTCGCCATCAAGATCCTCAAGGACGAGTACATGGGGGACCCCGGGTTCCTCGAGCGCTTCCGTGCGGAGGCGCGTCACGCCGCGCTCGTCAACCACGAGGGCATCGCCAGCGTGTTCGATTACGGCGAGGAGAACGGCAGCGCCTACCTCGTCATGGAGCTCGTTCCCGGCGAGGCGCTCTCGACGATCCTGGAGCGCGACGGCTCGCTGAGCGCCGACAAGACCCTCGACATCGTCGCGCAGACCGCCTCCGCCCTCCAGGCCGCTCACGCGGCGGGCCTCGTACACCGCGACATCAAGCCGGGCAACCTCCTGATCACCCCCGACGGCCGTGTGAAGATCACCGACTTCGGCATCGCTCGCATCGCCGACCAGGTGCCGCTCACCGCGACCGGTCAGGTGATGGGAACCGTCCAGTACCTGTCGCCGGAGCAGGCGTCAGGTCACCCGGCCTCCCCCGCGACCGACACGTACTCGCTCGGCATCGTCGCGTACGAGTGCCTGGCGGGCAAGCGTCCCTTCACCGGCGAGTCGCAGGTCGCGATCGCGATGGCGCAGATCAACGAGCAGCCGCCGCCGCTGCCGCCGACGGTCCCGATCCCCGTGCAGAACCTCGTCATGGCGATGATCGCCAAGAAGCCGGCGGACCGTCCGTCCTCGTCGGCCACGGTGGCGCGCGCGGCCCAAGCGCTGCGCCGCGGCGACCTCAACTCCGCCGCCATCGCCGTGCCCGCCATCGCGACCGGGGGCATCGCCGGCGACGACGACGCCACCCGGATGCTCACCTCCACGGGAGACGACGGCACGACCCGCATCCTTCCCACCACCGCACAGCTGCCCACCGACGCGGCGGCCGCGGAAGAGGAGGAGAAGAAGAAGAAGAAGCGCAGCGCGTGGACGTGGCCGCTCATCGCCCTGCTCGTGCTGCTGCTCATCGTCGTCGCCGGCACGCTGTGGGCGCTGTTCGGCAACCAGGGCAAGGACGCCGACCCGGCCCCCACGGGATCGGCGACCCGTACGCCCACGCAGACCCAGACGCAGACACCCTCCCAGGAGCCCACCCCGGAGGAGACACGCGTCGACGTGACGGCGCTCAACCTGAACGGGATGGACTGCGCCACGGCGACGACCACACTCAAGGACGCCGGGTTCAGCGACATCACGTGCGGCGACGGTGACCCCGCGCCGACCGACGGCGACGTCGGCAAGGTCTACCGGGTGCAGCCCACGGGCAACGTCGAGACGACCACCCCGATCGCGCTCACCGTCTACGCCGGCCGCACGCCGCTTCCCACGCCCACCGATCAGCCGACGATCACCGGCGACCCGATCGCGGGAAGCACGGTGACGATCTCCTGGGGTACCGGCTTCACCTGCCCCAGCGGCACGACCCTCTCCGGATACGTCGTCTCGCTGCAGAACGGCACGTTCGCCTCGGGTGGCCCGAACTTCCAGCCGACCCAGCGCAATGCGCAGGTCGTCGTCGGCGACGCGGTCGGGCAGCAGCTCATCGCCACCTACCAGGGCCTGTGCTCCGGGGGCGACCAGCGCACGTCGAACGCCTCCCCGCCGCTGTCGGTCACCATCGTCGCTCCGCAGGACGGCGAGGGTGACGGCGGAGAGGGCACCGAAGGGTAGCCTGAAGTTCCAGTTCAGCCACAGTCGTTTTCCAGGGGGTCATCCGTGTCCACAGAGCCACAAGTCATCGCGGGCCGGTACCGCGTCGACGAGCTCATCGGGCACGGCGGGATGGCGAAGGTCTACCGCGGGTACGACCTGACTCTGGGCCGCGAGATCGCGATCAAGATCCTCGACCCGGAGCTCGCGCGGGACACCAGCTTCCGGACGCGGTTCCGGCTGGAGGCGCAAGCGGCGTCGCGCATGTCCCACCCGTCGATCGTCCGCGTGTACGACGCCGGCGACCCCTCCACGGTCGACAGCTCCTCGGCCGAACCGCCGTACATCGTGATGGAGCTGGTCAAGGGCACGCTCCTCAAGAAGATCATCGCCGACGGGCCCGTTCCCGTCGAAGACGCCGTCCGCTACGTCGACGGGATCCTCGAAGCGCTGGACTACTCGCACCGCGCGGGCGTGGTGCACCGTGACATCAAGCCCGGCAACGTCATGGTCACCGACAAGGGCCAGGTGAAGGTCATGGACTTCGGCATCGCGCGTGCCGTGTCCGACTCATCCTCGACCGTCGCCGAGACCACGCAGATCATCGGCACGGCGGCGTACTTCTCCCCCGAGCAGGCCAAGGGTGAACCGGTCGACGCGCGTGCCGACCTGTACTCCACCGGAGTCGTGCTCTACGAGCTCCTGACGGGACGGCAGCCGTTCCGCGGCGAGTCCCCCGTGGCCGTCGCGTACCAGCACGTCAGCGAGACACCGGTGCCGCCGTCCGAGGTCAACGAGGCATCGCCCGCCGCTCTCGACCCGATCGTGCTGCGCGCCCTGGCGAAGGACCCGTACCAGCGGTATCCGGATGCCGCGCACTTCCGCGCCGCCCTCGACACCGCGGTGACCGGCGCCGCGCCCACGCGCAAGCAGATCGGGGCCCTGACCAGCGAGCTCTACGGCCCAAGCCCGCGCCAGGCGCAGGAGACCGCGCGGTCGCTCCGACAGCTCAGCACCGACACCACGATGGCTCGCACGCAGTCAGGGCCGCCGGTGGCCTGGATCTGGGCAGGCGTCGCGCTGCTGGCGGTGCTCCTGGCTTCCGTACTGTTCTGGGTCTGGACGATCAGCATGCGGCCGTCCGACGTGCCCAGCACCTCGCGGGTGGTCCCCGATCTGACCAACGTCGCCTCCGAGCGCGCCCAGGACGACCTCGCGGAACTCGACCTCTCCTCCAAGATCGTCATCGAGTCCAGTCCCACCATCGCTGAGGGCAACGTCATCCGCACCGACCCCGAGGGAGGAGTGTCCGTGGAGCAGGGCTCGACCGTCACGCTCTACGTGTCGTCGGGCGAGGAGACCGTGGTGGTCCCGAAGCTCGAAGGCATGTCCTTGGATGCGGCCACCAAGGCGCTGAAGACCGCGGGGCTGGAACTCGGCACGGTCACACAGCGCAACGACAAGGGTCTCGCCGCCAACACGGTCATGCTGGCGAGCGAGGAGGCGGACGCCGAGGTCGCGCCGGGCACCGTGGTGAACCTGGAGGTCGCCAGCGGCAAGGTGACGCTCAACAACGTCGTCGGCTGGTCGATGGACTCGGCGACACAGGCGCTCGAGGACCTCGGGCTCACGCCGGTGCCGACGGAGGCACCGGAATGCCCGGCGACGGATCCGGCGACCGTCCACTCGATGTCGGTGGCTCCGGGCGATGTGCCCGTCGGCTCGTCCGTCGAGCTCCGTTACTGCAGCGGATCCTGACGCGCGACGCCCACCTGCGGCTCAGCGCGCCAGGGGGTCGAGGTGCGTGGATCGGGTCACGGCTTCCTCGTCGCCGCAGAGCACAAGCCAGTTCGCGAGCAGCCGGTACCCCTGCTGTGTGAGAACGCTCTCCGGGTGGAACTGCACTCCGAGCAGCGGAAGCGTCCGGTGCGCGAGGGCCATGACGGTGCCCTCGGGAGTGACCGCGGTGACGGTGAGTTCGGCGGGGAGGTCGCCCGCAGCCAGGGCGAGCGAGTGATAGCGGCCGACCTGGAAGGGCGAAGGGATGCCCTCGAACAGCGCAGACCCGTCGTGGCGGACCGGAGAGACCATTCCGTGCATCACCTCGGGGGCCGGCCCGACGACGGTGCCGAGCGCCGCGCCGATGACCTGATGACCGAGGCACACGCCGAGGGTCGGCACGCCCCGCCGCATCGCGATCCCGACAGCCTCGACGGAGACTCCGGCATCCGCGGGCGCCCCGGGTCCTGGCGAGAGGAGGAGCGCGTCATGCGTGTGCAGCAGCCGCTCGATCTCGGCAGGGCTCGTGGCGTCCGATTCCACCAGCGTGGTGGCGGCACCCAGTTCCTGGAGGTAACCGACGAGGGTGTGCACGAAACTGTCGTGATTGTCCACGACGAGCACGCGTGTCATTCGACGTCGACCTCACCCGGGGCGATGATCGGGCTCACCCAGGGGAACACGAACCAGAACAGCGCGTAGAGCACGGCGGCGAGCAGCACGAGCAGGATGATCACCCGCAGCCACCACGGACCGGGGAGCAGGCGCCAGAGTGCGGCGTACATGGGTCTTCTCTCTCCTGGAGGCGGGTCACACGGACGGCGCGGCCGGCGGCGGTGGCGGATCGGTGAGGGCGGACGGAGGACCCTCGGCCCGCGGTTGGAAGCTCTCGAACACCCCGTACGCGACGATGCGCTCGGCGAGCGAGTACAGCGGCGAGCACGCCGTCAGCGTGATGTACTGCTCCCCTGTCTGTTGCGCCGGCATCTGCGGCACGTCGGCGAGCACGTCGGTCTGGCTCGGCTTCACGTACTCCAATGTCCGGAAACGATAGGTGTACCAGCCGTCGGGGGTCTCCACGACGATCGCGTCGCCCACGTGCAGTTTGTCGAGCTGGTTGAACGGCTTTCCCCAGGTGGTGCGGTGACCGGCGAGCGAGAAGTTGCCCACCTCTCCGGGCATCTTCGACTGTGTGTAGACGCCGATCCCCTTCTGGTCGAGGGTGCGCGCACGGCTCGTCCCTCCGTAGATACCGAAGTTGTAGTCATCCCCGAAGCGCGGGATGTGCATCTGGCCGAACCACTCGCCGTCGCCGGGAGCGGTGGGGACGGGTGCCTGATAGACCGTCTCGCCATCGTCCGTCTCGACCAGCGGCGGCGGCTCGGGAGCCTCGGCCGCGGCGAGCCGCTGAGAAATGGCCGCGCCCTCTTCGTTCTTCTGCGCGGCGATGATGATGTCGCCGATCCACATCTGCCAGGCGACGAAGAGGAGGACGACCACGCCGGCCGTCAGCAGGAGTTCGCCGAGCACGCTCGCGAACGTGGCCCGCGACCGTGGTCGCTGCCGCCGTCCGCGTCGCCCCCCAGGCACGACAGATGCAGTCATGGGCGCGATCATAGCGGCCCAGTCTGTGCGGCACGGGTCGGGGAACCGCCCGCGCCTCGTCGCCGCCAGGGTCTGCCGGGTACAATGACGGCATGGCACGTGACCGCAAGACCGAAGAACCCGCCGTCGAGCGCGCCGAAGGCGACGCCGCTCCCAACGCCGTATGGTTCAAGCCGGTGATGATCGGCTTCATGCTGCTCGGCCTCGCGTGGATCCTCGTCTTCTACATCTCGGGCATGCAGTTCCCCATCCCCGGGCTCGACAACTGGAACCTGGCCATCGGCCTGGGCATCGCCCTCATCGGGTTCCTCATGACCACCCGCTGGCGCTGACCACCTCACGACACAAGAACCCCTCACCTGCCGGTGAGGGGTTCTTCGTCTCTGCGGGAAGACACAGTTATCCACAGGTTATCCCCACACTGGGGAGAATTACACCGATGTTATTCACAGGGGTTAACAACCCTGTTAACAACTCGGGATCAGGCCAAAAGGAGCACGGGGGGAACCACCGCCACGACGACGATCAACAGGATCACCAGCGCCGCGAGGGCGACGATCTGCCAGGTCCGCTGATCCCGACGCTTCGTGCGGACGTAGATCAGGGCCACGAGAGCACCCGTGATCGCTCCGCCGAGGTGGGCCTGCCACGAGATGCCGCCGGCGAAGAATCCGAAGGCGAAGTTGATGCCGAGGATCACGAGGATGCCGGTGACGTTCGCCCCGATATGGCGCCCGATGATCAGCAGCGATGCCAGGAGCCCGAAGATCGCGCCCGAGGCGCCGACCGTCCACGTGGTGGGCGCGAGGAGGGCCACCGCGACGGATCCGCCCAGGCCGCTGATGAGGTACAGCGCGAGATACCGGACGCGACCGAGCATCGGTTCGAGGCTTTGTCCGAGCATCCACAGGGCGAGCATGTTCAGGGCGAGATGCACGAAGCTCCCGTGCACGAACAGCACGGTCAGAAGTCGCCACGGTTCGAACGGCAGGAGGGAGAGGTTCGGGTACAGGAACGGGGCATAGAACCCGAGGGCCTGGATGATCGGTGCGTTGAGCCCGGGGATCAGCTGCACCAACCCGATGAACGACGTCATCGCCAGCAGCACGTAGGTGACGACGGGCTTGCCGCTGCGCACGGTGCCCATGGTCGTGGCACCGCCGCCGCGCCACCGTCGCGCAGCCTTCTTCTGCGCCGGGGTGCGGTTCTTGCGCTCCGCGTTCATGCACTCCGGGCAGATGACGCCGACCGGGGCCGGCGTCTGGCACTCGGGACAGATGGTGCGCAGGCACCGCTGGCAGAGCACGAAGCTCTGCCGATCCGGATGCCGGTAGCAGAAGTTCTCACGATTGTTCGTGAACTCGGGCGTCGTCATCCGGATCGGCCGTCGCTGTCGTCAGGCGGCGACGATGTCGATCGACTGCAGCACAACGGGCTCGATGGGACGGTCGCCCGCCGCCGTCGGGACCGCGGAGATCGCGTCGACGACCTTGCGGGACGCCTCGTCGGCGACCTCGCCGAAGATCGTGTGCTTGCCCTGCAGCCACGGGGTCGGGTCGGTCGTGATGAAGAACTGCGAGCCGTTGGTGCCCTCGACCTTGCCGGTGATGGCGTTGCGGCGGAGACCCGCGTTGGCCATCGCCAGGATGTAGGGCTCGTTGAAGTTGAGCTCGTTGTTGATCTCGTCGTCGAAGTTGTAGCCGGGGCCGCCGACGCCCTGGCCGAGCGGGTCGCCGCCCTGGATCATGAAGTTCGGGATGATGCGGTGGAAGATGACGTCCTTGTAGAGAGGACCCTCGCCCGGCTTGCCGGTGGCGGGGTGCGTCCACTCCTGGGAGCCGTCGGCGAGACCGACGAAGTTCTTGACCGTCTTCGGGGCGTGGTCGCCGAAGAGGTTGATGACGATGTCACCGTGGTTGGTGTGCAGAGTTGCGACGTGGGAAGCGTGAACCATGCGTTCATTCTCGCAGAGCTTCCGGGGAGCGGGCCGGGTGCGTACATCCCCTGGGCCGATCGTGCAAGGGGCGGGCGATTCCCTCGCCGCATCCAGCCTCTCGTGGCAAGATGGGGAACCCGTACTCCAATGGACAGGAGAGCATCGTGAGCCTCAGCCGCAAGCGGAAGAAGCAGCTTCGTCGTCTTCAGAAGGACGCGAACCAGCTCTGGGAAGACCAGCAGGTGCTCGTCGGTCACGCCGCCGACGTCGCGCGTGAGGCGGGCCGGCAGCTCGGCAACTTCAACCGCGAGCAGATCGTGCCGGTGGTTCAGGACACCTACAACCGTCGCGTCGCGCCGGTCGTGGACCGCTCGGTGAAGATGGGCAAGCACGTCGTGGACGACAAGGTCGTCCCGATCGTCGGTGGTGTCGTGGGCACCGCACTGACCGCCTGGGACGTCGCGAACGCGAAGCGTCACGGTGTCGCCTACAAGGCGCGCAAGGCCACCCCGCAGAAGAAGGGCCCGGGTCTCGGGTCTGTCATCGCCATCGTCCTCGGTGCCGCCGCCGCGGTGGGCGTGCTCTACGCCGCCTGGCAGGCGCTGCGTGCCGATGACGAGCTGTGGGTTGCCGACGACCCGCTGTCGGCTCCCGACGCGTGACCGCTCCCGACCCGCACGCGCGGGTGAGGGATGCTGCGGCCGCCCGCGGACTCGACATCGAGATCCGCGAGCGGCCGCAGGCGCGTAGCCTGGTCGAGGCCGCCGAGATCCTCGGCATCCCACCATCCGGCATCGTGAAGACCCTCGTGGTGAAGCGGGCGGACGACACCTACCTGTTCGCGCTCGTCCCCGGCGGACGGGCCATCTCGTGGCCCAAGCTGCGCGCCCTCGTCGGCGTGAACAAGCTGCGCCTGCCGGAGCCCGAACTGGCTCTCGCCGCGACCGGCTACGAGCGCGGCACCATCGTCCCGATCGGCAGCACGACCGACTGGCCCGTCTACGCGGACGAGTCCATCGTCGGTCAACGCGTGGCGATGGGCGCCGGCACGCACGGGTACAGCCTGTTTGTCGACGCGGACGACCTCATCGCCGCGTACGACGCTACGGTGGCGGACATCTCCGTGCCGGAGGAGCGCTGAGCTCCTTCCCGTCGCGTCCTCAGAGGATGCCGGCCATCCGCAGGGCGATGTCGACCAGTCGTACCCGCTGCAGTTCGGCCACAGCGGGGAGCGAGAACCACTCGGCGCGGTCGGTGGACCCCTCGGTCTCGTACCGCAGTTTCCCGCCGGTCACCTCGGCGCGGTACACGACGCGCAGGGTGTGCAGGGGTTCGGACGCCTTCTGCACCCGCCGTCCGGCCGGGATCACCCGCGAGTGGATGCCGAGAAGCTCCCCGACGCGGACCGTGTAGCCGGTCTCCTCACGGATCTCCCGCCGCACCGCGTCCTCGGGCGCCTCGCCCGGCTCCAGCCCGCCACCGGGCAGGGTCCAGGCCAGCCGTCGCCCCTCCGTCCATCGCGCCAGCAGGAGACGTCCACCCTCGTCGGTGACGACCCCGTATGCCGCGACGCGCAGGTCCATGGGTCACACCCTATCCGGGTCTCGGCGGGCGTCTCGCCCCGCGAGCGTCACCGCCGATCGATCACGAATCGAGAAGCACCACGTCGCTTGGCGTCCCTACGCTGGGAGCATCATCGAGGCCGCACGAGAGGACCATCATGGCCGACACTGAGAAGAACTTCACCGCCGAGGAACGCGAGGCCATGCAGGCCGCCGCGAAGGAGGCGCGCACCCGCCGCTCCCGCGCGAAGAAATCGCCGGAGGAACTGCGGGCAGCCGGAGAGGCGGACCTCAAGGAGGCGGTCGCCAAGCTCACCGACGAGGACAGGGCCCTCGCTGAGAAGCTGCACGCGCTGGTCTCCGAGGTGGCTCCCGACCTCGTGCCGCGCACGTACTACGGCATGCCCGCGTGGGGTCGTGACGGGAAGGTGCTGTGCTTCTTCCAGCCGGCCAGCAAGTTCAAGGTCCGCTACGGCACCTTCGGGTTCGAGCCGATCTCCAACCTCGACGACGGCACCGTCTGGCCGACCGCGTACGCGGTGACCGACCTCACCGAGAAGGACCTCGACTTCCTCGCCGGTCGCATCCGTCAGGCGATCAGCTGATCCGGAGACGGACGGGACAGGCAGGGGGCTCGCGGACTAGCGTGGTGCTGTGAGCACCCCTCCCTTCCCCGCCTCCGTATACGCCATCCGCCTCGATCGCGCACGGGACCTCGCGAGGGAAGCGGGTCTCGACGCGGTCATCGTCGGCCCGGGTCCCGACCTCCAGTACCTCACCGGCGTCCAAGGGGACACCATCGAGCGGCTGACCGCCCTCGTGGTTCCGGCCGACGGTGCGGCGACGGTCGTGGTCCCGCGGATGGAACTCGCGAAGGTGCGCGACACGGCTGTCGGAGAGCTGAGCCTCGACCTCGCGGACTGGGTCGACGGCGAAGACCCGTATGCCCTGCTCGCGGACGCCGCCGGAGCCGTGTCCCGCGTCGGCGTGTCGGACGCGCTCCCGGCCCTGCACGTCGTGCCGATCGGCGAGCGGCTCGGGGTGCGGCTCGAGCTCGCGACGCCCGTTCTCCGCGAGGGACGGATGATCAAGGATGCCAACGAGATCGCCGAGCTGCGCCGAGCGGGCGCGGCGATCGATGCCGTGCACCGACGCGTGCCCTCGTGGCTGCGCGCCGGACGCACCGAGCGCGAGGTCGCCGCCGACATCGCCGAGGCGATCGTGGCGGAGGGCCATCGGACCGTCGAGTTCGTGATCGTCGGCTCGGGGCCGAACGGGGCGGACCCGCACCATGAGGTGTCCGACCGCGTGATCGAGGACGGCGATATCGTGGTCGTCGACATCGGTGGCGCCGTCCCGAGCGGCTACAACTCGGACAGCACGAGGACGTACGTCGTGGGTACGCCTGATCCGACTGCCGCGGACCGCATCGCCACGCTCGTGCGGGCACAGCAGGCGGCGGTCGACGCGGTGCGCCCCGGTGTCACGGCGGCAGAGGTCGACGCGGCTGCCCGCTCGGTACTGACGGACTCCGGGCTCGGCGAGGCCTTCCTGCACCGCACCGGTCACGGCATCGGCGTCTCCGTGCATGAGGAGCCCTACATCGCCCCCGGCAACGACCTCGTGTTGCGCGAGGGCATGGCGTTCAGCATCGAGCCGGGGATCTACTTCGCCGGTGAGTGGGGCGCGCGCATCGAGGACATCGTGGTCGTGACCGCCGACGGCGCCGAGCGCCTCAACACGGCACCGCACGAGCTCACGGCATCCGGCCGGTGAGGCAGGGGAGAGGAGGGTGGAGCCTAGGAGATTCGAACTCCTGACATCCTGCTTGCAAAGCAGGCGCTCTACCAACTGAGCTAAGGCCCCGTGAGGGAATTCTTGAATTGAAAGGGTGGGGCTACCAGGACTTGAACCTGGGACCTCTTCATTATCAGTGAAGCGCTCTAACCGCCTGAGCTATAGCCCCGTCAACCTCCAGAACTTTACCGGAGATTCGGCGAAAATCCGAATCGAGGGCGGAGACCCGGTACGGGCCCCCGCCCTCGCCGGTTCACCGCCCGGGCTCGATGTTCACGCTTCCGGCCGACAGCGAGACGTCGATCGTCCGGCGAGCGCTGGAGGACTCGTCCACGCGCGCATCCAGCGAGCCGGCGTTCACATCCTGGGTGATCCGGTATTCGACATCGGGAAGAGTGAGATCCAGCGAGCCCGCGCTCACGTCGATGGTCGTCGCCGTCGGGCCTTCGCCGGTGAGCTCGACCGTCAGATCGCCCGCGGCGATGCCGAGATCCGACTCGGTGACCCCGTCGAGGAGCACATCCGCACGGCCGGCGTTCATCTGCACGTCCAGGGTGACAGCCGCGCCCTCGACGTCGAGCGACCCGGCATTCACCTGCACCTCCAGGGTGCCGAAGTCACCGGAGACGTCGAGGGAACCCGCATCGAGCGTCAGGTTCGCATCCAGACCGGACCCACCCAGCTCTTCGGGCAGAGTCAGGACGACCCGTTCCTCCTCGCCGAACCAGTTGCCGAACCACCACCCGAAGACGGGCCGAGGGCTTCGGACGACGAGCTCGTCGCCCTCGCGCTCGAACGTCCAGGCGGTGTCCCGCCCGTTCGTCACGGAGAGCTCGGCCTCGTCGACGTCTCCGAACTCGATGCGCACCATGCTCGCGTCAGCGTCGAGATCGATCGTGTCGACGCCGTCCACGTCCACGGTCTGCATGGAGTCCGGACGGCTCGACGACAGGAGGTTACCCGTCGCCGCCACGGCCGCCGTGCCGCCGGCGCCCAGAAGCGCGATTCCACCGACGACGGCGGTGACGACCAGGATGGCGGTTGCCCCGGGCGAGCGCGCGGGCTCGGGGGCGCCCGGCGCCGCTGTCGGCGCAGGCGACGTGGGCTGCGACGGCGGGGGCGTCAGCGGGGTGTGCCCGCCGTGCGCTCCGGTGTTCTCGGTGGTCATCGTGAGGCTCCTGTCTGGCCGTTCGACGGCGTCGTGCCGCCCCTGTTCTCGAGGTGAGCGAGAGCGGCGAGGACCCGGCGGTTGCCGGATTCGTCCTGCTCGAAGCCCAGCTTCTGGAAGATGGAGGTGATGTGCTTCTCGACGCTCGCCTCCGAGAGGAAGAGGAGACCGGCGATCGCCTGGTTCGACTTGCCCTCGGCGATGAGGGCGAGCACCGTGCGCTCCCGCTCGGTGAGCCGCATCATGCGGTCGTCGCGGTTGCGTCGGGTGAGCAGCTGCGCGACGACCTCCGGGTCGAGCACGGTCGCGCCGTCGGCGATGCGCTGCACCGAATCGACGAACTCGGCGACATCGGCCACCCTGTCCTTGAGCAGGTAGCCCAGGGGTCCGCCCTGTGCGGCGATGAGGTCGGAAGCGTAACGCTCCTCCACATACTGCGACAGCACGAGGATCGCGAGCGACGGGTGCACCACCCGGAGGTCGAGCGCCGCCCGGATGCCCTCGTCGGTGTACGTCGGGGGCAGCCGCACATCCAGGATGCAGAGGTCCGGTGTCGCGGACGCCACGGACTCGCGGAGTCCGGCCGTGTCGGTGAGAGCGGCGACCACCTCGTGGCCGGCGTCCTCGAGCAGTCGCGCGAGGCCCTCGCGCAGCAGGACGGAGTCTTCGCAGATCAGGATGCGCATGGCACATTCACCTCCAGGCTGGTCGGACCGCCCTGCGGGCTGTCGAGACGGAAGGTCCCGCCGGCGGCGAGGATCCGGTTGGCGATACCGTCGAGGCCGCCGCCCGGGAGCACCTGCGCGCCGCCCATACCGTTGTCCTCGACCCGCGCCCAGAGCGTGTTCCCCTCACGGAGGCGGACGGTGACCCGTGCTTCGCTGGCGCGAGAGTGCTTCGCCGCATTCGTCAACGATTCGGCGATCGCGAAGTACACCGCCGCCTCCGCGGTGCGCCCTGCCCGCGGGCTCGCGGAGCCACCACCCTGGGTCCCTGAGCTCGTCGACGGGTCCATCCGCACGTCCAACTGCACCGGGATGGGGGAGCGGCTGGCCAGCGCGGACAGTGCCGCATCCAGTCCGCGGTCGTCGAGTACGGAGGCGTGGATCCCGCGGGCGAGCTGACGCAGCTCGGTGATCGCCGCCTTCGTCGATGTGTGCGCCTCGGTGATGAGCTCCTTCGCAGCGGCAGGGTCCGTGTCGATCTTCTGCTGGGCGAGGCCGAGCGTCATGCCGACGGACACGAGCCGGGGCTGGACGCCGTCGTGCAGATCACGCTCGATCCGCGTACGCTCCACGTCCGCCGCGCGGACGGCACCCTCGCGCTGGGCCGTGGACGCCTGCACTCGGGCGGTGAGTTCCACCTCTCGTGCGCGGGCGACGATCGCGAGGGCGAGCGTGCGGCCCAGGAGGGCGAGACCGATGATGCCGGCTGCCGAGACCAGGGCACCGAGGATGCCGATCAGCGGCGCCCAGGAGACCGGGATCTGTCCGCCGCCGAACGGTCCGACGATCGTCTCGGCAGGCGTCAGCGGGGCGAATGCGATGATGATCGACCAGAGGAGCGCCCAGAACAGCCGGAGCACCACGAAGCCGAGGACCGCGGTGATCGCGACGTTCGCGACCGCGCGCCACATGCGTCCGTCGATCGCCTGTCGACCGAGCGCGCGGAGCCAGCCGCCGAAGCCGGGGCGGTCGCGCGGCTGCAGCCGCAGCGGGGTGTTCGGTACCCGATACAGTGCGGCGACCCGAGCGATCTCGAACCAGCCGATGCCGAACAGCGCGTACACCAGCCCGACGAGGACGACGATCCCGATGCCGAAGACGAAGAGGAGGCCGAGTCCGGTGCCGAGGAGTCCGGCGAGCATCCCGAAGAGGGCCCCGCCGAGCACGCCGACGCCGGCGAGATGCAGGATCGTGAGCGGGATACGCAACGGCGGTTTCGCCGCGGAGGCGGTGCCCGGGGTCGCAGTCTGTGTGGTCATGCTTCCACGGTAGGGCCGTGCCGCGATGCCGCCCACCGAGTCAGCCGGACACTACCGTTCGGGTTTTCCCTACCCCGGTACGCCGAAACCCCGCCCTATCGCCGAGACCCCGGCCTGCATCGGTGTGCGGGGCGGGGTCTCGGCGGAAAGACGGGGTCTCGGGTCAGTTCGACATGAAGCCGACGAGCAGCCCGCCGGTGACCTTCACCGCCAGGTTGTAGATGCCCGCGACGACGGCGCCGAGCACCGTGAACACGATGAGGTTGAGGATCGCGACGACGGCCGCGAACGCCATGACCTGCGGCAGGCCCACCAGCTCGGACAGCGGGATGGCACCGTCGGTGAAGCTGCGGACGAACTCATCCGCGGTGGACATGATGCTCGTGGCCTGCAGGACGAGGAAGATGAGGAAGAACGACACCATGGTGACCACGGCGAGGGCGACCGCTCCGAGGAACGACAGCTTCACCGCGGACCAGAAGTCGACGTAGACGAGACGCAGGCGGACCTGCTTGCCGCTGGTCTTCCGTGTCGACTTCTTCGCCAGCTTGTCGGCCACTGTGCTCATGCGTCTGTATCCTCGGGTGTCTCAGTCGTGTCGGGGGCCGCGGCTTCGGCATCCGCCTCGGTCTCCTCTTCGGTGAGACCACGCTCGCCGTTCCGGGCGATGGCGAGGATGCGGTCGGCCTCCGTCGTGCGGGCGAACACCACTCCCATGGTGTCGCGACCCTTGGCGGGGACCTCGGCCACGGCAGAGCGTACCACCTTGCCGCTGGACAGAACCACCAAGACCTCGTCGTCCTCGGAGACGATCAGACCGCCCGCGAGCGTGCCCCGATCGTCGTTCAACTTGGCGACCTTGATGCCGTATCCGCCGCGTCCCTGGACACGGTATTCCTCGACGGCGGTGCGCTTCGCGTAGCCCCCATCGGTCACGACGAACACGTACTTTCCCGGTGCGGCCACCGAAGCCGAGAGCAGGCTGTCGCCCTCGCGGAACTTCATGCCCTTCACGCCGGCGGTGGCGCGACCCATCGGGCGCAGGGCGTCATCGGTGGCCTGGAACCGCACCGACATGCCCTTGCAGCTGATGAGCAGGATGTCGTCCTCGGCGTTGACGAGCAGGGCGCTGACGAGCTCGTCCTCGTCGTTCAGCCGGATCGCGATCACACCGCCCTGGCGGTTGGTGTCGTAGTTGTCCAGACGGGTCTTCTTGACGAGACCGTCCCGCGTGGCGAGGACGAGATAGTCGGCCACCGCGTAGTCGCGGATGTCGAGCACCTGGGCGATACTCTCGTCCGGCTGCAGCGCGAGGAGGTTCGCGACATGGGTCCCCTTCGCGTCGCGCCCGGCCTCCGGCACCTCGTAGGTCTTCGCGCGGTAGACGCGGCCCTTGTCGGTGAAGAACAGCAGCCAGTGGTGCGTCGTCGTGACGAAGAAGTGCTCCACGATGTCGTCGGCGCGGAGTTGCGCACCCTTCACGCCCTTGCCACCGCGGTGCTGTGAGCGGTAGTTGTCGCTACGGGTCCGCTTGATGTAGCCCTCACGCGTGACGGTGACGACCATCTCCTCTTCGGCGATGAGGTCTTCCATCGAGACGTCGCCGTCGAAGCCGTGCAGGATGTGCGTGCGCCGCTCGTCACCGAACCGGTCGACGATCGCGGTGAGCTCCTCGCGGATGATGGTCCGCTGCCGGCCCTCGTCGGCGAGGATCGCCTTGTAGTCCGCGATGAGCGCTTCGAGCTCGTTCGCCTGGTCGATGATCTTCTGACGCTCGAGGGCGGCGAGGCGACGGAGCTGCATCTGCAGGATCGCGTCGGCCTGGATCTCGTCGATGTCGAGCAGCTTCTGCAGACCCTCGTTCGCATCCTGGGTCGTCTGGGACCGACGGATGAGCGCGATGACCTCGTCGAGCGCGTCGAGCGCCTTCAGATAGCCGCGGAGGATGTGCATCCGCTTCTCGGCCTCGTTCAGGCGGAACTGCGTCCGTCGCACGATGACGTCGATCTGGTGTGCGATCCAGTTCGTGATGAAGCCGTCGATCGCCAGGGTGCGCGGAACGCCGTCGACGATCGCGAGCATGTTCGCGCCGAAGTTCTCCTGCAGCTGCGTGTGCTTGTACAGGTTGTTCAGCACGACCTTCGCCACGGCGTCGCGCTTGAGCACGACGACGAGACGCTGACCCGTGCGGTCGGAGGACTCGTCACGGATGTCGGCGATGCCGGTGATCTTGCCGTCGCGCGCGAGGTCGCCGATCTTGACCGCGACGTTGTCCGGGTTCACCTGGTACGGAAGCTCGGTGATGACCAGGCACGTGCGGCCCTGGATCTCCTCGACGTTGACGACCGCGCGCATCGTGATGGAGCCGCGGCCCGTCCGGTACGCCTCGTGGATCCCCTTGGTGCCGAGGATCTGCGCGCCGGTCGGGAAGTCGGGGCCGGGGATGCGCTGGATCAGGCCGTCGAGCAGCTGCTCGCGGGGGAGATCCGGATTGTCCAGCGCCCAGAGCGCGGCGTCGGAGATCTCACGCAGGTTGTGCGGGGGGATGTTCGTCGCCATGCCGACCGCGATGCCGACGGAGCCGTTGACGAGGAGGTTCGGGAATCGCGACGGGAGTACCGTCGGCTCCTGGGTCTGGCCGTCGTAGTTGTCGGCGAAGTCGACCGTGTCCTCTTCGATGTCGCGCACCATCTCGAGCGCGAGCGGGGCCATCTTCGTCTCGGTGTACCGCGGTGCAGCCGCGCCCATGTTGCCGGGGGAGCCGAAGTTGCCCTGACCTAGCGCGAGCGGGTAGCGCAGCGACCACGGCTGCACGAGCCGGACGAGGGCATCGTAGATCGCGGAGTCGCCGTGGGGGTGATACTGACCCATCACCTCGCCGACGACGCGGGCGCACTTCGAGAACGACTTGTCGGGACGGAAGCCGCCGTCGTACATGCCGTAGATCACGCGGCGGTGCACCGGCTTGAGACCGTCGCGGACGTCGGGAAGCGCGCGGCCGACGATGACCGCCATGGCGTAGTCGAGATAGCTGCGCTGCATCTCCGACTGCAGATCGACCTGGTCGATCTTGCCGTGCTCGTGGCCCTCGGTGATGTCGGGGCGTTCTTCGTCAGTCATGTGTCTTTCCTGGTTGGCTGAGCTTGTCGAAGCATCCGGGTTCCCGACGACGAGCGAAGGGACCCGTGGTCATCAGATGTCGAGGAAGCGGACGTCCTTGGCGTTGCGCTGGATGAAGCTCCGGCGCGACTCCACGTCCTCGCCCATCAGCACGCTGAAGATCTCGTCCGCCGCAGCGGCATCCTCGATGGTCACCTGGCGGAGCGTCCGCGTGGTGTGGTCCATCGTCGTCTCCCACAGCTCCTTGGCGTTCATCTCGCCGAGACCCTTGTAGCGCTGGATGCCCGCGTCCTTCGGGATGCGCTTGCCGTTCTCCAGCCCGTAGGCCAGCAGGGCGTCGCGCTCGGCGTCGCTGAACACGTACTCGTGCGCGGCGTTGGACCACTTCAGGCGGTAGAGCGGCGGCATCGCGAGGTACACGAACCCGGCCTCGATGAGCCCGCGCATGTACCGGAACAGCAGGGTCAGCAGCAGGGTGGTGATGTGCTGACCGTCGACGTCGGCATCGGCCATCAGCACGATCTTGTGATAGCGGGCCTTCTCGATGTCGAACTCCTCGCCGATGCCGGTCCCGAAGGCCTGGATCATCGCCTGGACTTCCTTGTTGCCGAGCGCCTTGTCGAGGCGCGCGCGCTCGACGTTGAGGATCTTTCCACGGAGCGCCAGGATCGCCTGCGTGTGCGGGTCGCGCCCCTGCACGGCCGAGCCACCGGCCGAGTCGCCCTCCACGAGGAAGATCTCGCTGATCGACGGGTCCTTGCTCGTGCAGTCCTTGAGCTTGTCCGGCATCGCCGCCGACTCGAAGACACTCTTGCGCCGGGCGGTCTCGCGGGCCTTGCGCGCGGCGAGACGCGCGGTTGCCGCATCGATCGCCTTCCGGATCACGTTCTTCGCCTGGTTCGGGTTGCGGTCGAACCAGTCACCGAGCTGGTCGCCGACGACCTTCTGCACGAAGGCCTTCGCCTCGGTGTTGCCGAGCTTGGTCTTGGTCTGACCTTCGAACTGGGGTTCGCCGAGCTTGATGGAGATGACGGCCGTGAGCCCCTCGCGCACATCGTCGCCGGAGAGGTTGTCGTCCTTCTCCTTGAGGAGGTTGTTCGCCCGCGCGTACCGGTTGACGAGCGTGGTGAGCGCCGCCCGGAAACCCTCCTCGTGCGTACCACCCTCGTGCGTGTTGATCGTGTTCGCGTAGGTGAACACATTCTCCGTGTACGACGTGGTCCACTGCATCGCGACCTCGAGCGAGATCTTGCGGGCGGTGTCCTCCGACTCGAACGCGATGATCTCCTCGTTCACGACCTCGGCGTGACGGACCTTGTTCAGATACTCGACGTAGTCGACGAGACCGCGCTCGTAGAAGAAGACGTCGCTCGGCTGCTTCGTGACCGCCTGCCCGTCCTCCTCGGTCTCATACGCGGACTCCGGCCGCTCGTCGGACAGCTCGATGCGCAGTCCCTTGTTGAGGAACGCCATCTGCTGGAAACGGGTGCGGAGCGTGTCGTAGTCGAACTCGACCGTCTCCTGGAAGATCGCGGCGTCGGGCCAGAACGTGATGCTCGTCCCGGTCTCTTCGGTGGCCTCGCCCTTCTCGAGCTTCTGCTGCGGGACGCCGCCGTCGGCGAAGCTGTGCCGCCACACGAAGCCCTTCTGCTTGACCTCCACGTCGAAGCGCGTCGACAGCGCGTTCACGACCGACGACCCGACACCGTGCAGACCGCCGGAGACGGCATAGGCGCCGCCGCCGAACTTGCCACCGGCGTGCAGGATCGTGAGGACGACCTCGACGGTCGACTTCGTCGGGTCGGAGGAGTGCGGGTCGACCGGGATGCCGCGGCCGTTGTCGACGACGCGGACGCCGCCGTCGGCGAGGAGGGTGACGAGGATCGTGTCGGCGTAGCCGGCCAGCGCCTCGTCCACGGAGTTGTCGACGATCTCGTAGACGAGGTGGTGCAGACCGCGCGGACCGGTCGAGCCGATGTACATACCCGGGCGCTTGCGGACGGCCTCGAGTCCTTCGAGGATCTGGATCGAGTCGGCACCGTACTCGCCGGGCTGCTGCTTCTTCGCTGCGGGTGCTCCCGATCCTCCGGCCTGTGAGCCCGACGAAGCGTCGTTGTTCGGTTCCGTCTCGTCAACAGGGGATTCAGGCGTCATCAGAGGGCAGTCTCCAGATCGATATCTCGAACTCCCAGTCTAGCCGGGTTTCGAGGCGAAATGCCGCTCAACGGCCGCGTGTGGGCCTCTGAGCGTTTCTGACCCCTTGCGTGGTGCCCTACCCGTAGGTATCGCGCGGGCCCCGCCCTGGAACGGCTCTGGGGCCCCATTTCCACGAGGGGACGTCCGGTCCGATGAAGCGAAGGTTCTCCACCCCCGCCTCCGGATACCGGCGCCCGATCTCTGTGAGGATGGTCGCTCGCATGAACTGGAGGTTCTTCGCCCACGCCGTGGAATCGCACTTCACGGTGAGCAGACCGCGCTCGAGCGACACCGGTTCCGAGTGCCTCGCGGTGTCGGCACCGGCGAGATCCGCCCATTGCCGGACGAGGTCCTCGCGGGCGAGTGTCGTCTCCCACCCGGCCTCGCGGCTCAGGGTGTCGAGGACCGCGCCGAGCGTTCCCGGGTCGCGCCCGGGCGTGAACGGAGCGTTGTCGTCATCGACCGAGATCCGTCGCTTGCGCTTCCAGTTCTTGGCGCTCGGCTTGAGCCCACGCAGCCGCAGGTACGTGGCGACCGTCTCCGGCGCCTCCGTCGGGGCCGCGCTCTCGGCGACGACATCAGTCATCCTGCGCACCCTTCTCTCCCTGCGGACCGTCCCGCTCGTCGGTGATCGTGCCCGCGGCGATCCGGACGACATGGGCATGGAGCACGTCCGGGATATCCTCCTCCACCGCCGCCGTGACCACCACCTGCTCGTAGCCGGCGGTGAGCGCCGCCAGCCTCTGTCGCCGATCCGCATCGAGTTCGGCGAAGACGTCGTCGAGGATCAGCACCGGGTCGCCGGCCGGTGATTCGCTGCGGAGCAGCTCGGCCGACGCCAGCCGCAGAGCGAGCGCGACGGACCACGACTCGCCGTGCGAGGCGTAACCCTTCACCGGGAGGTCGCGGACACGCAGGACCAGATCGTCGCGGTGAGGTCCGGTGAGGGTGAGGCCCCGGTCGAGTTCGTTCGACCTCTTCGCAGCGAGGGAAGCCCGGAACATCTCCGCGATGCGCCGGGCATCCCCGCGCAGGTCATCCGCCGCGGTCGCGCCGTCTGCGCCGTCGCGGTCCTCATCGTCCTCCGGGTCGCTGCCCGCCACCGACAGCGCCCAGTCCAGACGGGGACGGTGGTCGGCTCCGGCGATCGCCGCGTACGCATCGGCCACCGGTTGCTGCAGATCGGCGGCCAGCCGCTGGCGCGCGGTGATGATCTCCGAGCCGAGGGAGACGAGCTTGTCGTCCCAGACGTCGAGGGTACTCAGCGCTTCGCCGCGGATGCCGCGTGCCCTCGCCGACTTGAGGAGCGCGTTGCGCTGTTTGAGCACCCGGTCGTAGTCGCCCAGCACGGCGGCCAGTCGCGGAGTGCGCTGGATGAGGAGCTGATCGGCGAATCGGCGGCGGGCGGCGGGATCCCCGCGGACGATCTGAAGGTCTTCCGGGGCGAACAACACCACGTGCGCGTAGCGGGGGAGCTCATTGGTCTTCGACGGGGAGCCGTTGATCCTCGCCTTGTTCGATCCCTGTCGGTTGAGCTGGACCTCGACGAGCACACGCCGCTCACCGTGCGACAGCCGGGCGCGGATGACGGCGAACTCCTGGCCGTCGCGCACCATCGGTGCGTCGGAGGAGACCCGATGCGAGCCGAGGGTCGCGAGGAACACGACGGCCTCGGCGAGGTTCGTCTTTCCCTGTCCGTTCCGCCCCACGAGCACGTTCGGCCCGCGATGCAGCGCGAGTTCTGCGGTCGCGTAATTGCGGAAATCGACCAGGCTGAGGTGCTCCACAATCACGGAGTCAGCCTACCCGTCGGCTCGGACACTCCTTCGGGGCGAGAAGCGATGCTCAGCGCAGGAGGAGGTTGGGCTGGAGGAGGTACTTGAACGAGTCCAGGCCGGCCTGGTCGACCGAGGTCTGGCTCGTGATGAGGACCGGGCTCAGCTTGTTGGCGTTGTCGCTGGATGTGAAGGTGACCCGCACGAACTCGCTCTTCACGGCGCCGAGGGCTTCGATCAGGTACTGCGGGTTGAGGCCCAGCGTGACGTCGTCGCCACCGGAGAGGATCGCGTCGACCGACTCGGAGGCGCGGGCGTGCTCGCTGCCGGACGCGTCCATGGTGACGCTGTCGGTCGAGAACGTGAAGCGCAGCGGCGCCGCGCGGTCCAGGACGAGGGACACACGCCGGACGGCCTCGATGAGGTCGGCCGTGTTGACGACCGCGTAGTGGTCGGTCTGCTCCGGGAACAGGCGGCGGACCGGCGGGAAGTTGCCCTTGATGAGCAGCGACGTCACGGTCTTGTTGCCCGCCGTGAAGGCGATGATCTCTCGGTCTCCCGCGCCGGAGAACGCGATCTGGATCGTGCCGGCGTGACCGAACGTCTTGCCGACCTCGACGAGCGTGCGCGCCGGGACCAGGGCGGTGGCCTCGACGGCCTCGCCGTCCCACGGCACGTCACGGAGGGACACGCGGTACCGGTCGGTCGCCACGAGGCTGAGGGTCTGGCCCGTGACCTCGAGCTGAACGCCGGTGAGCACGGGGGTGACGTCGTCGCGGGACGCCGCGAATCCGACCTGTGCGATCGCGGTGCCGAATTCGTCGGCCGGGACGACGCCTGAAGACCCGGACACCTCGGGGATCGACGGGTATTCCTCGACCGGCATGGCCGCGAGCGTGAAGCGGGCCGAGCCGCAGGTCACGGCGATGCCGCCGTCATCCTCGACGGCGATCTCGATCGGCGCGTTGGGAAGACGGCTCGCGATGTCGGACAGCAGACGACCGTGGACGAGGATCGTGCCGGGTGTCTCGACGGTCGCCTCGATCGTCGTGCGTGCGGACGCCTCGTAGTCGAACGCGGAGAGCGTGAGCCCGGCACCGTCGGCTTCGATCAGGACGCCCGCGAGGATCGGCTGAGGATTGCGCTGGGGGAGGAGCTTGACGACGAAGGACACAGCCTCGCTGAAGACATCGCGGTTGACCTGAAACCTCACGGGTGCTCCCTTGTCGTCGAACATGACGGGTCGTCGTCGGGTCCTGCCACTGCAGGGCTTCCCATGCTAGCCCCACAGTCCTGCGGTTCCCTACGCCGGAGGAGGTGTCGTGCTCCGGCCGGCTCTCCCCACCGTCTGGTGATCGGATCGCACCTTGAATGACTTAACTCCTTAACGGTGTTAACACCTGTGGATACTGTGGATAAGTCGGTGGAAAGCAAGCGTGAGTAGGGAACTACACACTTGTCACTTGTGGAGACCCTGAGGAATCCGCGGGTGGACGAGGGTCGCCCACCGTTTCGCCCTCCCCGGGTTATCCACAGGTTTCCCCGATTGGCACACATCCGCGACGGCGAGTTCCACGGTCATCCACAAGTTATCCACATGTGCATAGACGCATCTATCGGACGCGTCATGCGCCTGTCAAACCCAGAAGGGACGCCGTCCGGTGTCGGATGCGGCGTCCCTCCGGGCGTCGTGGCGGTCAGCGACGGCCGAGCTGAGTGGTGATCTCGGTCACCTGGTTGTAGATCGAGCGCCGCTCCTTCATGAGCTCGCTGATCTTCTTGTAGGCGTACATCACCGTGGTGTGGTCGCGGTTGCCGAAGAGCTGCCCGATCTTGGGCAGGGAGAGACTCGTCCGCTCGCGGCAGAGATACATGGCGATCTGGCGAGCGGTCGCGATCTGCTGCGAACGGCTCGAGCCGTAGAGATCGTCGACGGTGAGTTTGAAGTACTGCGCGGTCGCCGTGATGATGTCGGTCGGCGAGATGATGTTGTCCTCGGCCGTGTCGATGATGTCCCGCAGCACGGTCTGCGCGAGAGAGATGTCGAGGGCCGACCGGTTCAGGCTCGCGAACGCCGAGACGCGGATGAGCGCCCCCTCCAGCTCGCGGATGTTCGAGGACACGACGGTGGCGATGTACTCGAGCACCTCGTCGGGGATGTGGAGCGCTTCGCTCTGCGCCTTCTTGCGGAGGATCGCGATCCGGGTCTCGAGGTCGGGTGCCTGCACGTCGGTGATGAGGCCCCACTCGAACCGGCTGCGCATACGGTCTTCGAAGCCGGTCAGGTGCTTCGGCGCGACATCACTGGTGATGACGACCTGCTTGTTGTGGTCGTGCAGAGTGTTGAACGTGTGGAAGAACGCCTCCTGCGTCTCCGCGCGTCCTTGCAGGAACTGGATGTCGTCGATGAGGAGGATGTCCACGTCGCGGTACCGGGCCTGGAAGGCGGCACCCCGGTTGTTGGCGATCGAGTTGATGAAGTCGTTCGTGAACTCCTCACTCGACACGTAACGCACCTTCACCCCGGCGTAGAGCGACTGGGCATAGTCGCCGATGGCGTGGAGGAGGTGGGTCTTGCCCAGTCCGGAGTCGCCGTAGATGAAGAGCGGGTTGTAGGCCTTCGCCGGCGCTTCGGCCACGGCCACCGCCGCCGCATGGGCGAACCGGTTGGACTGACCGATGACGAAGTTGTCGAAGGTGTATTTGGGGTTGAGACGCGATTCGTGCCGCAGCGGGGTCGGCTGCTCCATCGGCGATTCGGCGCGGACCGGCTCCTGCCGACCGAAGTCCGCGACGGCGATCGGTGCGGTGGGCTGTTCGGCCAGCTCGTGGTTCACGACCACACGGTACGAGGTGACCTCTTCCCCGACGTGGGCCAGGGCCTCCATGATGGGCAGGCGGAGGCGCTTGTTGATCTGCGCCGCGGTGAGGTCATTGGGCACCTCGAGGTAGAGGGTCGCCGACATCACGCCCGCCGGCACTGCGAGGCTCAGGAAGCCCTGGAGCTGCGGAGTGACCCGGTCGTCGGCTTCCAGCAGCTCCTGCACCGTGGTCCAGATGGGGACGTCGGGCTGGGCAGGTGAGGACATGGTGCTCCGGACGACGGATCGGGTCGGGGTCGACATGCTGATCCCCTGTGGATAACTTCGGATGCCACGGTAGTCACACGCCGTCCGAACGGCAACCTGCCCTTGGAAACACGCGCGCGTGTCGAAACTGTCGGGCTCTTCCCGGTTGTGGATAATGGCTGTGCGGTACGCGAGGGATGAGCAGCGCTACAGGTGGCAGATTTGCCCTGTGCGCCGCCAGGACGTACCCTTAGTCGGTTGACTTATGCCTGTATGGCAGTTCCCCATGTCTCCGGTCGAAGTGAATCCGGTGGCAGCATTCCCGGAGTGATCTCATGAGCAAGCGCACCTTCCAGCCCAACAACCGTCGTCGCGCCAAGAAGCACGGTTTCCGTGCCCGCATGCGCACCCGCGCCGGCCGTGCCATCCTCTCGGCACGCCGCGCGAAGGGCCGTACCGAGCTCTCCGCGTAAGTAGCTGTGCTCGCCCGCCCGTTCCGTCTGACCCGCGGGAGCGACTACCGACTGGTCGTTCGACGCGGATCGCGTTGTGGCGGGGCGCGCGTCGTCACCTCGATGCTGTCGACGGGCGAGAGCAGGGCCGCGAGGTTCGGTTTCATCATCAGCAAGCAGGTGGGTACCGCTGTGGTGCGCAACACCGTGCGTCGGCGACTCAAGGCCGTCTGTGCGGAGGCGCTTCCCGGTGTTCCACAGGGCACGGATGTCGTCATCCGTGCCCTTCCTGCGTCCGCGGCAGCGTCGTATGCGGAACTCCGCAATGACGTGCACCGTTGCCTGGGACGGCTCACGCCGGTCGAGGCCGCATCATGACCGCGTTGCCGGCTTCGTCGGTGGGTACGGGGTCGTGGCACGGCCGCGATGCGCTCCGGAGCATCCCGCTCCTCCCGCGCAATGCCGTCCTCGCGTTTCTGGCGGGATACCGCAAGGTCATCTCTCCGATGTACGGAGACGTGTGCGCGTACTACCCCTCTTGTTCCGCCTACGCTGTAGGTGCGGTGCAGCAGCACGGCGCCGTGCGGGGGACTCTGCTCTCCGCCTGGCGCATCCTCCGCTGCAATCCCTGGTCTCGCGGAGGCGTCGACGACGTCACACCGCATCGACACTTCCGCTACGACCTGACCGCACACGGTTTCGTCGTCCCCTCCCGAAAGGACTGATCGGTGGGTCTTGACCTTCTGTTCGCCAGTGCCACCCCCAGCCCGGAACCGGCATCCGGCGGATTCGACCTGCTCGGCACGATCCTCTGGCCGCTGAAGTGGGTCGTCGAGCTCATCCTCGTCGCCTGGCACTGGCTGCTCACCGCCGTGGGGCTTCCCGCGGCCTCCGGCATCACCTGGGTCCTCTCGATCGTGGGTCTGGTCATCGTGGTTCGCGCGGCGCTCATCCCGCTGTTCGTGAAGCAGATCAAGAGCCAGCGAAAGATGATGGAAATCGCGCCTGAACTGCGAAAAGTTCAGGAGAAGTACCGCGGCAAGAAGGACCAGCTCTCTCGTGAGGCGATGAGCCGCGAGACGATGGCGCTGTACAAGAAGCACGGCACCACGCCGATGTCGAGCTGTCTGCCGCTGCTCGTGCAGATGCCGATCTTCTTCTCCCTCTACAGCGTGCTGAGCGACGTCAGCAAGCACGCCCGGGACAACGTGGGTGGCGTCGGACTGTTGAGCCCGGAGCTCACGAAGGAGTTCTACGACGCGAAGCTCTTCGGAGTGGCGTCCCTGCACGAGACGCTCGGCAACGCCATCGACGCGCAGAACGTCACGGCGATCATCATCCTGATCACTCTCGTCGTGCTCATGATCGCGTCGCAGTTCATCACGCAGCTGCAGATCATCTCGAAGAACCTGTCGCCGGAAGCCAAGACCGGTCAGGCGTACCAGATGCAGAAGATCATGCTCTACGTGCTGCCGCTGGGCTTCATCTTCTCGGGCATCTTCTTCCCGCTCGGCGTGGTCGTCTACTGGTTCATCTCGAACCTCTGGACCATGGGGCAGCAGTTCCTCGTCATCCGCGAGATGCCGACGCCGGGCTCCGAGGCGGCCAAGGCCCGTGAGGAGCGCCTGGCGCGCAAGGGCAAGGCGATCGACTCCTCCGGCAAGGTCGTCCCGATCTCCGTGTACGAGGCCGAGCAGCAGCGTCTGCTGGAGCAGGCCGAGAAGGCCAAGGCCGAAGCGCCGAAGCGGCAGCAGCCGGTCGGCAAGAAGCGCGCGAAGAAGAAGGGGAACGCGTCATGAGCGAGGTCGTGACCGGAAACACCGAGCCGACCGTGGCGGATCTCGAGCACGAGGGTGACGTGGCCGCCGACTACCTCGAAGAGCTGCTCGACATCGCCGACATCGATGGCGACCTGAACCTCGACGTCCGTCAGGGGAGGGCATACGTCTCGGTGGAGGCCGAGGGAGACGGCCTCGCGCTCCTGTCGGCGCCCGACACCGTGCAGGCACTGCAGGAGCTCACCCGTCTTGCCGTCCAGAACAAGACCGGCTCGTTCTCGCGCCTGATCCTCGATATCGGCGGCTCCCGTGACGCGCGTCGTCGGCAGCTCGAGACGCTCGTCGAAGCCGCGGCCGCCAAGCTCGATGAGGGGTCGTCGCAGGCGTCGCTTCCTGCCATGTCGAGCTACGAGCGCAAGCTGGTGCACGACATCGCGGCCGAGCGTGGCCTGGTCTCCGAGTCGTATGGCGAGGGCGCGGACCGTCACACGGTTCTGCGTCGTCACTGACCCGCAGTCGGGTGCCGGCGCGTGTCCCAAACGATGGATTCGGGTGACAAGGCCGTAGAGCAGGAACCGGCTGTCGCCGCCCAGCTTTTCGGGGAGCGCATCGACCTCGCTCGTCGATTCACGGATTCCCTCGCGAGAGAGGGGGAGGAGCGGGGCCTGATCGGACCGCTCGAGCTTCCGCGCCTGTGGACCCGTCATATCCTCAACAGCGCGATCGCCGCACCGCTCTTCCATGGATCGGTGGCGGACATCGGGTCCGGTGCCGGACTCCCTGGCCTGGTTCTCGCGATCGCGCGGCCGGATGTGTCGTGGACTCTCATCGAGCCGATGGAGCGACGCATCATCTGGCTGACGGAGCAGGTCGCTGACCTAAGGCTCTCGAACGTCACCATCCTCCGCTCGCGCGCGGAGGATGTGCGGGCGCGAGGTGCGTTCGATGTGGTGACGGCGCGCGCCGTGAGTGCGCTACGGACGTTGATCCCTCTCACCGCACCCCTGGTCCGGGATGGGGGAGAGCTGACGCTCCTCAAGGGCGCGAACGCGGCGAATGAGATCGAGGCGGCGCGTAAGCAGATAGCAAAGTTCCGTCTTTCAGACGTGCGGGTTGAGATTCTTGGAGAGGGAGTCCTCCCCGAGACGACGCGTGTCGTCCGGGCACGCGTCCGCTAACCCGGCCCGTCACGTGTGTTTCACGTGAAACATGCCTCTCATGCGCGCCGGGGGCGCAGGATGAGCGCCTATCCCCGCGATGCGCCGGTTCTTGGGTGCGAGCTCGAGGTCGTACGGGTGGCGCCCCTCTGCCTGGTTTGTGTGTTTCACGTGAAACGGTGACAGCTCGGGTCCGCTCGACCGTAGGCCACCTGTGTCTCCCCAAGACCCACACGCGGCCTCATAGGGCTGTGGGCGAGGTCAAGAAGCTGATAAGCCGGCAACGGCCACCAACGAGTTCGCGGCCCTGCCGTCCATCGGTCGTGGGGTTGTCGTCGACGTTCCCGATCGGATCAGTGATCGAGGCGGCAGCATCTCGGCGATGCCCATGCGATGCGATGCGATGCGACGTCCGACGCTGGAATCCACTCCTGACCTTTGCCCATCGTTTCCAACGGGCGGATAGGGCCAGCGCTGCGGGGAGATGGCCTGGGGAACATCAACGAACGGGTGCCCGTACTATCCATGCTGTGGCAGGCGTCGACGGGCCGGTTGACGAGGGGGACTACCGTGCTCGGCTGGTGGGTGCTGCAGAAGAAGTAACCGATCATGGTCCCGATTTGACCAGCGTTTCACGTGAAACGTGAGCGCTTCGCGCGCGGTGGTGTCCGGCTCAGAGCGGCGGCTGGGTCCGTTCCGCCGTGCGGTGGTGCTGAAGGTGGCCGTTTCACGTGAAACAGTGCCGCTCTCCCCAGATTGGCGTCAACCGTCGCGGAGGCAGTCCTACCGCGTGTCAGGGAGCAGGAGGGCTCCGGGGTGCGCGGCCGCGTACTCGACCCGGATGTGAATGCGGGCGCGCGGGCACGGGGTCGGGGCCGGCTAGGGGGTGACCACGCTGTACGCGGCGCGAAGGCACCAAGAGGACGACGGCTCGCCTCCTCGCGACGAAGGCTACGATCCGTTCACTCTCCGGCACCGCCGCTCTGGTGACCGGTGGTTTCACGTGAAACGTCAGAGCCAGCTCTCGACGCGAGGACGAGCCTCCGACACGAACACAGACCTCTCCGAGGGAGGGCGGGTCTGCGCATCGGGCTCCGGTCCGGCGTAGCGGACGGAGGGGCCAGATCTTCCCGTTGCGCCCACCCGTCCCGGTCGCTGCGGGCGTTCTCGTGCGGTGGAGAGGGCACCGCTGGAGAGCAGTGGCGTCCGCAGGAAAATGACCGCTTGGCCGTCGTCCCTCCCTGCTGTGATCGACGCGGTCGGCCGAGAGGTGGTATTCGACGGGGGCGAGATCGCTGTCCGAGATCGACGCCGCTCGACGAGACGGCGGAGGATGCGAAGGGGCAGGGGTGAACGGACACGCGGCGACCTGTGCGTGCCGTCGAGGCGCCGAGCATCGCCCCGACAGGAGTCGGTCGGAGGGTGAGCGCGCCATCGACCTGAGGGCGCTCGACTCCGGATGCGGACGCGCACCCACCGAGGCCTGTGAGACGGGCCGAGCATCGCCGGCGCTGGAGGCCCCCTGGACGCAGTTCCGAGTGGAGGGGAGGCGACAGCCGTGAGGTCAACGCCGCTCACGCTCCTCGCGGGGTGGGCAGGCGCTCGGAGCCGGGCTCGATGAGCGGTCGAGCTGGCGGCTCTCCGGGATCCGATCCCGGTGGTGTCCGGCCGTTCTGTCACACGGAAGGACGCGCGGAACAATTGTCCTCGGCACGCGCGGGTGCGGGGACGGTCACCGGAGACGAATGCGGCGAGGGGTGCGATGCAGCGCGCGGAGAACGGACGGCCCGGACGGAGCGCCGTTCGCTCGGCGGCGACCGGGGAGCAGCGGAGCCCCCGTCGGGCGCACGGCCTGGAGCGCCGCCGCGGACGGGGGAGAGCGGTGCCAACGTGGCTTGCGTGAGCGTCGCCTCTGCCGGCCGGTCAGCCCCTCCCGAAGGGACGGGGAATCGCAAGGGAAGAGACCTGTCAGCTTGGCGAAAGCACGGGCCCGGCCCACGTCGCAATGGGTGGAGAAGAGCGGGCAGACCGTGCTCGCTGGGCGCAGTCCTGGAGGTCCACGTTTCACGTGAAACGGCCGGCCGCGTCGTCTTTCACTCCCGCAGGGGTCGGCGTTCGGGGCTTGGTGGGCGAGGTCCAAGAGGCCGATTCTGCATGAGCTGTGCCGAGGTAGGCGCGGCGCCGGCTCGACGTGGTGATGGGGGTGGAGAAAAGCGGGCATCTCGTGCCGGTCGAGCGCAGTCACAGAGCCCCAGGTTTCACGTGAAACGGTCGTCGCGCCGTCGCTGCTCCAGCAGCGATCGGCGTGGGCACGCGTGGTACGCGATGTCGAGGGGTCCAATCCTGCGCGAATCGCGGTGCTGGCAAGCCGAGGTCGGTCCCTGCGATTAGAGTGGAACGCGGCCCCGAAAGGAGTGGATGTTTCACGTGAAACAGTCCGAGAAGGCATCGTCGAACGATTCGTTCGGAATGGATACCCCCCTCGCGCGAGAACTCGCGGATCTCTCCGTTCGGCGGCGCGCGCTCGACAAGGTGAGCGTGGAGTTCAGCGGGGACACGCGCATCCTGACGGTGTCGAACCAGAAGGGCGGCGTCGGGAAGACCACCAGCGCTGTGAACATCGCTTCCGCTCTCGCGGGACTGGGCGCCAAGGTCCTCGTCATCGACCTGGATCCGCAGGGGAACGCGTCCACCGCCCTCGGGGTTCCGCACAACGCGGATACACCCAGCGTCTACGACGTTCTCATCGACGAATTCCCCCTCGCCGAGATCATCCAGCCGAGCCCGGAGAACCCGAACCTCTTCTGCGCACCGAGCACCATCCATCTCGCGGGCGCCGAGATCGAACTCGTCGCCCAAGTGGCCCGCGAACATCGCCTCCGGCGTGCGCTGGAGGATTACCTTGCGGAGAATCCGGTCGATTTCGTCATCATCGACTGCCCGCCGTCTCTCGGGCTTCTGACGATCAACGCCTTCACCGCGGCGAATGAGGTCTTCATCCCGATCCAGTGCGAGTACTACGCACTGGAGGGCCTCAGCCAGCTGCTCGGGAGCATTCAGATGATCCAGAAGCATCTGAACCCTGCACTCCACCTGTCCACGATCCTCTTGACCATGTTCGACGGACGAACACGCCTCGCGCAGCAGGTGGCGGAGGAAGTGCGTTCTCATTTCCCGTCACAAGTGCTCGATACCGTGATCCCGCGGTCCGTCCGTGTGTCGGAAGCCCCCAGTTTCGGCCAGACGGTCATCGCCTACGACGGCCAGTCGGCCGGGGCGATCGCCTACCGTGAGGCCGCCGTCGAGATCGCGTCCCGTCAGACGCAGAGCAAGGAGAAATAATGGCGAAGCGCACCGGACTCGGCCGGGGCATCGGAGCCCTCATCCCGACCGCCGAACAGACCGAACGCCCCGTCGATGTGTTCTTCCCCGGCGCGAAGATCGCGCCGACCTCCGATGCGGCACCGGACGAGGCCGCGGGGACCCCGGTGGCCGAACTCGAGGCGGTGCCCGGGATCCAGCTGATCCAGGTCGACCCGCACGCGATCGTCCCCAACCCCCGTCAGCCCCGGACGCACTTCAACCCAGAGGATCTGGCGGAGTTGGTGCACAGCGTCCGGGAGTTCGGCGTGCTGCAGCCCGTCGTCGTGCGGAAGAACGGCGACGGCGACTACGAACTCATCATGGGCGAGCGACGCACGAGGGCCGCTCGAGAGGCCGGACTCGAATCGATCCCCGCGATCGTCCGTGACACGGCCGACGAGGACCTGCTGCGCGATGCGCTGCTGGAGAACCTCCATCGCTCGGAGCTGAACCCCTTGGAGGAGGCGTCCGCGTATCAGCAACTTCTGGATGACTTCGGCATCACGCAGGAGGAGCTGGCCGTGCGCATCGGCCGTTCCCGGCCGCAGATCAGCAACACCATCCGCCTGCTGAAGCTCCCGGTTCCGGTGCAGCAGCGTGTGGCCGCGGGTGTCCTCACCGCGGGCCACGCGCGTGCGATCCTCAGCCTCGACTCTCCGGAGTCGATGCAGCGGCTGGCGGACAAGGTGGTGAACGAAGATCTCTCGGTCCGCGCCACGGAGGAGGCCGCCAAGTCGCAGCCCTCCGCGGGGAAGACGCCGAAGCCGACCCCTGGCGCCCGCCGGGCCTACCTGGACGAGGTGGCCGGAAAGCTCGGCGACCGGCTCAACACTCGTGTCCGTATCTCGCTCGGAGCTCGAAAAGGCCAGGTCACGATTGATTTCGCGTCCATTCAGGACCTCAACCGCATTCTCGAGGAGCTCGGCGAAGAAGGGTACGGCTCCGCGCGGTGACGCCGCCGCCAGGCGGGGGTGACATAGACTCGTCATCTTGACGATGCGAGGGGATGTCATGTCCAGAACAGCTGATCCAGCGAGTATCAAGCGTCGCGTGATCGCCGTCAGTATCGCGGCGGCTCTGGGCGGATTCCTCTTCGGGTTCGACACCGCGGTGATCAACGGAGCGGTCGACGCGCTGGCAGGAGACGTCTCCGGCTTCGACCTCGGTACCGGGCTCAAAGGCTTCGCCGTCTCGTCCGCACTCATCGGGTGCGCGGTGGGCGCCTGGTTCGCGGGTCCGGTGTCCAACAAGTTCGGCCGCATCCCGGTCATGGTGGCCGCTGCGGCCATGTTCTTCGCCTCCGCGATCGGCTCGGGCCTCGCCTTCAGTGTCGTGGACCTCATCATCTGGCGTGTCATCGGCGGCCTCGGCGTCGGCGCGGCCTCGGTCATCGCACCGGCCTATATCGCGGAGGTCTCGCCCGCCGCGATCCGTGGCCGTCTGGGATCACTCCAGCAGCTCGCCATCGTGCTCGGCATCTTCGCCGCCCTCCTGTCCGACGCCCTCCTCGCGGGTATCGCGGGGGAGGCCGACCAGCCACTCTGGGGCCTGACGGCCTGGCGGTGGATGTTCATGGTCGCGGCGATCCCGGCGCTCGTCTACGGCCTCGTCTCGCTGCGGCTCCCGGAGTCTCCGCGCTATCTGGTCCGCAAGGGCGAGATGAAACGCGCCGCAGAGGTGTTGGAGACCGTCACGGGGACGATCGACACCGAAGCCAAGATCAAGGAGATCACCGGCACGATCGATACGGAGCGCTCTGAGTCGCTGCGCGACCTCCGCGGGAGCCGCCTGGGCCTCAAGCCGATCGTGTGGGTGGGCATCCTGCTGTCGGTCTTCCAGCAGTTCGTCGGAATCAACGTGATCTTCTACTACTCGACGACGCTGTGGCAGTCCGTGGGCTTCGACGAGTCCAGCGCTCTCCTCACCTCGGTCATCACGTCGGTGACGAACATCGTCGTCACGATCGTCGCGATCCTGCTCGTCGACCGGGTGGGCCGCCGGATCATGTTGCTCGTCGGCTCCGTCGGCATGACGGTGACGCTCGGCCTCATGGCCCTCGCCTTCTCGTTCGGCACCCTCGACTCCTCGGGGACGGCCACGCTCCCCGACCCCTGGGCGACCGTGGCGCTCATCTGCGCCAACGGCTTCGTCGTGTTCTTCGGGGCGAGCTGGGGACCGCTCGTGTGGGTCCTCCTCGGCGAGATCTTCCCGAACTCCATCCGTGCCGGCGCCCTCGCCGTCGCGGCCGCCGCGCAGTGGGTGGCGAACTTCTTCATCTCCACGACGTTCCCCGCTTTCGCGGAGATCGGACTCACCTTCGCGTACGGCTTCTACGCCTTCTTCGCACTGCTGTCGTTCTTCTTCGTGTTCTTCAAGGTGCCGGAGACCAAGGGACGCGAGCTCGAGGACATGAGCGAGGACGCAAAGGTGGAGCGCCGACCCCGCCGCGCACGCGCGTAGGCTGGAGGGATGACCGAGTCCGTGCCCCGCCGTGCCAGCCTGGAAGTGCTGCGCGCCGAGGCGTCGGACGAACTCGCCGTCCTCGTGCAGGAGCGTCTCCTCGGCGGCGAGGATCCGTGGGAGTTCATGGAGGAGCTCCCCAGCGTCGACGAACTCGTCGTCTACCTGCTTCGCGCGGACAACATCGCTGCGAACGACGGCGTGCGTCCCAACGCTGCACGGCACTATCGCGTGCTGCGGCAGATCGCACTCGAGTACCCGGAGCTCACGCCCGCGGTGTGGGGGCTTCTGGACGAGAAGCAGCGCCACCGTCGTTGGGACCCGCGCATCGCCGACGCCTCCTGACGCCGATGATCCTCGTCCCGTACGACCCGTCATGGCCGCAACGATTCGAGGAGTTCGCTGCATCCATCCGGACGGCGGGGGCGGAGGGCTGGATCGTCGAGCACATCGGCTCGACGGCCGTTCCCGGGATCAGCGCGAAACCGATCATCGACCTCGCGGTGCGTATCGAGGAACATCAGCAGTTCGACGCGCACCGAGCCGGACTGGAGGCCGCAGGATGGCACGTCGGCAGCGGGATTCGCACGCATCCGGTGATGCTCTGGGAATCGGCGGGGGAGCGCCTCGCCATCGCGCACTTCTTCGGTGCCGCGGAGTGGGACCTCGCCCCGCAACGCCTGCTGCGTGACTGGTTGCGCGCGCATCCGGCCGATGTGGAGCGGTACGAACACGCCAAGCACGACGCCGCGCGCGGCGGCGACCGGCGGCGTAGCCTACAACGCGGGAAAGACCGCGGTCATCCAGGAGATCGTCGACAGAGCGCGGGCAGCGCGCGGCCTGAGCCCTCGGACGTGTACGACAAGCGCTGACCCGGCGCAGGCGGGCCGGGGCATGCGAAAAGGGCCGCACCCGGAGGTGCGGCCCTTGGTCGTCGTGGGGGATCAGCCGAGGAAAGCGGCGAGATCCTGCTCGAGGGCGAACTTCGGCTTGGCGCCGATGATCGTCGTCTTGACCTCTCCGCCCTGGAAGACCTTCATCGCCGGAATCGACGTGATCTGGTACTTCATGGCCAGCTCCGGGTTCTCGTCCACGTTGAGCTTGAGGATGGTGATCTTGTCGGGGTTGTCGGACTGGATCTCGTCCAGCACCGGCGCGACCATACGACACGGACCGCACCACTCGGCCCAGAAGTCCACCAGCACGGGACCGTCGGCCTGCAGCACGTCCTGCTCCCAGGTCGCCTGGCTCGTTGCCTTTGCACTCATCAGAGTTCTCCTTGTTCGAGGTTCGCCTGTTGCAACAACGGGCGAGGGGAAAGTGTTCCCGGCCGGTCAGGCCGTGATGACCTCGGCGGCCTCGGCCGCGGGGACCTCGACCGACTGGTCTTCGAGGTCGGCGAGGAAGTGCTCGGCGTCGAGGGCGGCGATCGTGCCCGTCCCCGCCGCCGTGATGGCCTGCCGGTAGGTCGGGTCGATCACGTCGCCGGCCGCGAAGACACCGGGGACGGACGTGCGCGAGGAGCGGCCATCCACCCAGATGGTGCCCTCGGGCGTGAGCTCGAGCTTCTCGTGCACGAGGTGCGTGCGCGGGTCGTTGCCGATGGCGATGAACAGGCCGTCGAGCGGGAGGTCACGCAGTGAGCCGTCCTCGGTGGAGCGCAGCTGCACGCCGGAGACGGCGTTGTCGCCGAGGATCTCGACGACCTCGCTGTTCCAGACGAACTCGATCTTCTCGTTCGCGAACGCGCGCTCCTGCATGATCTTGGAGGCTCGCAGCGTGTCCTTGCGGTGGATCACGTAGACCTTGTCCGCGAAGCGCGTGAGGAAGGTCGCCTCCTCCATCGCCGAGTCGCCGCCGCCGACCACCGCAATGGTCTTCTGACGGAAGAAGAAGCCGTCACAGGTGGCGCACCACGAGACACCGAAGCCGGAGAGGCGCTCTTCGCCCTCGATGCCGAGCTTCCGGTAGGCGGAACCGGTGGCGTAGATGATCGTCTTCGCCTCGTGGCTCGCGCCCGAGCCGAGCGTGACCTTCTTGACCGGGCCGGCGACGTCGAGCTCGGTCACGTCGTCGTACAGCACCTCGGTGCCGAACTTCTCGGCCTGCTCCTGGAACTTCGCCATGAGCTCCGGGCCCTGGATGCCCTCCGGGAAGCCGGGGTAGTTCTCCACCTCGGTCGTGTTCATGAGCTCTCCGCCGACCTCGACCGAGCTGGCGATGAGCAGCGGCTCGAGGTTCGCGCGCGCCGCGTAGATGGCAGCCGTGAATCCGGCGGGGCCGGAGCCGATGATGATGACCTGACGCATGTGATCTCCGTTAGAAAGGCGGTGCCGTCGAAAGACGTCCGACTGCTTCAACCCATGGTAACCGCGGGGCATTCCCGGGGTCAGCGGCCTGGCAGGAAGCGGCGGACGAGCCCGCTCGCGGCCCTGAGCTCCGGGGCGCGGAACAGCGCGAGGATCGCGACGTAGACGAGGACCACGACGGCGCCGATGACAGCGGTGCCGAGTGCGCCCTGGATCTTGTCCGACGCGGCCCAGCCCTCGGTACCGCCGAAGAGGAGGAAGACGCCCCAGCCCGCTAGACCGGCGGGGACGGCGGCGACGAGGAACCGCCCGGTCGCGCTCGCCCAGGACCGCAGTCCGAGACCTCCGAGGCGGCGGTGCAGCAGCCAGGTCGCCACGATCGTCTGGAGCGTGCTGGCGACCGACTGGCCCAGGGCGACGGCGGCCGCGAGGCCGGTGATCGGGATCACCTCCGCCTGCAGCAGCCCGCCGGCGAGGAGCGCGGTGGCGACGATCAGGACGCACTGGAAGATCGTGAACCAGAACGGGGTGCGTGTGTCGTCGTAGGCGTAGAAGGTGCGCTGGACGATGAACAGGATCGTGAGGGGGATGAGGCTGAGCAGGTAGCAGAGGAGCACCAGTGCGGCGGCCTCGGCGTCCTCCGCCGAGCTGGTGAACACGCGCGAGGCGGGGATCGCGGCGGCGGCGACCGCGGCGACCGCGGCGACGATGAAGAACAGCAGCGTGCGGATGCTCCGGGAGATGTCGCCGCGCACCTCGTCGTCGCGCCCTGCGGCCGCGTGCTCGCTGATCTGGGTGAAGTACGGGGTGCCGATCGACAGCACGATGACCGAGTACGGGAGCATGAAGATCAGCCAGGCGTTGGCCGTGACCGTCGCGGAGGCGCCGGAACCCGAGGCCGCGCTGACGATGTTGCCCTGCAGCACTCCCGCCGCCAGGCTGGCGAAGGCCATCAGGAACGTCCACCCCGCGAGCTTGCCCACGGCACCGAGACCGACGCCGCGCCACCGGAAGTCCGGCTTCAGAGCAAGCCCGGTACGGCGCCAGAAGACGAGCAGCACGAGGGCCTGCAACGCGATGCCGAGAGTCGCGGTGCCGCCCAGCGTCGCGATCATGGCCGGCGTCCATTCCTCCGCCTGGGTCGGAACCGGCGCGAACACGGCCCCCAGGACGAGGAAGCCGATGATCGACACGATGTTGTTGACCACGGGCGCCCAGGTGAACGGCCCGAAGATGCGCCGGGCGTTCAGAGCCTCGCCGAGCAGGGCGTACAGACCGTAGAACAGGATCTGGGGGAGGCACCAGTAGGCGAGGGCCGTCGCCAGGGCCTGCGCTTCGAGAGGAGCACGTCCGGCGACCAGCACGACGAGCCACGGCGCGGCCAGCGTCGCCACGGCGGTGGTGGCGACGAGGACCACCGTGCCCAGGGTGAAGAGCTTGGAGATGAACGCGTTGCCGCCGTCGGCATCGGCCGTCGCCTTGACGATCTGCGGCACGATCACGGCCGTCAGCACTCCCACCGAGATGAGTGAGAACACGCTGTTCGGCAGCGTGTTGGCGAATGTGAAGGCATCCGCGGCCTCGGAGCCGACGGCACCGAGGACGCCGACGAGGACGATGCTGCGCAGCAGCCCGGTCACGCGAGACACCATGGTGCCGGCGCCGATGATCGCGCTGGCGCGCCCGAGACTACTCACGCGACTCCTTCGTCGACGGGGCGTCCGGGCCTTCGAGGTGCTCCTGCACGGCGGCCTCCGCCTCCTTCTCCTCGATCAGCTCCTCGACCGCGGCTTCCACGGCGTGCTCCTCGATCGCCTCCCGACGCTTCCGGCGCACGGTGCGGACGACCCCGAGAGCGATGAGGAGGACGGCGAGACCGCCGAAGACGACGAGGCCGATGGTCTCCCACTCCGCCCGCACCGCGACTCGGACGGTCTGCTCCGACTGGATAGGCACCCCGGTCGGGCTGGTCAGGCTGAGTCGAAGGTCGAGCTCACCGCTGCCGACGCGCGCCGATACCGGCACCTTGGCCCTCGTGGTCGAGTTCGCCTGCACGGCCACATCGATGACGGGGGTGACCTCGAGACGAGGATCGCTGGGGGAGGCGAACAGACGGACGGTCACCGGCCAGGGGAGGTCGTTGCGCACCCCGATGGGCAGGTCGGCGTTGGCGGTGAGCAGTTGGATGGTGCTCGACGCCGGGATGCTGACGGCGTTCAGGGTCTCGGTGGTCCGTGCGCGGTGGTTCGCCACCTTCTCGGTGAACGCTGTCGCGGACGAGCCGACCGCGACGGTGCGCAGGATCCGGATCCGCTCCGGGCTCAGCAGCACGAGAGGCTCGCTGAGGATGGTCGAGAACGCGGTGAGGGAGCGCTCGTCCGTGAGGAGGTTGGCGAGGTCGGGCGCGCGCGTCGCGGCGGCCGTCTCCGGCACCGTGACCGAGACGGCCTTCGTGGCGCGGACGGTGGAGAGTTCGAACCCGACCGAGTCCGCCGCCGAGATCGCATCGCGGAGGGCCTCGGCGGAGCGGTTCTCATCACGGTCCAGGCCGATGAGCAGCGGCGCACCGGGTGCCCGCGCGCCGGCGAGGAAGAGGCGCGCCGACGCTTCCGCCAGGAGCCCTTGGCGGGCGGCGGACCTGGATTCGGCCGCTGCGGCGGTCAGCGCCGCGGAGGTCGCGGCATCGGTGACCAGCAGATCCTGACCCCCGGCCGTCGCATGGGCGGCACTCTGTCCGCCGACCGTCTCGGAGGACACCACCGTCGTGGCGTTCCGCCCGAGGTAGCCCGAGAACGCCGTGAGGTCGGCCTGCGACAGGTCGCTCTCGGGCCACACGATGCCGGGGAGCGCGCCATCGATCTCCGCCAGCTCGTCGTCCGTCGGCAGGGCCGGACCGTCGGTCGGCGTCGGCGAGGGAAGAGCCGTGGCGTTCGGTGCCGTCGTCGGCGTGACGGCGCGCTGCTGCGGGAAGGCCGCGGGATCGAGCAGGGATGACAGGGGCAGCGGCGCCAGTGCCTCGGTGAGACCGGCCTGCGCCTGCACGGTGAGGTCGGCGTCTCCGAACTGCAGAGCGAAGCGGGCGTTGGGGAGCTCGTCGAGCCGCGCGATCCAGTCCGTCGCCGAGGACGGCGCCGCGGTGCCCAGAGCACGGATGGAGGCGAGGATGGCGGGGTCGATCGCGAGCACCGCGGTCGTCCCGGCCACTCCGTCGAGCTGCGCGGTGAGGTCGCCGTCCGGGGCGGTGAGCTCGGTGAGCTCCTCGGCACTCAGCAAGGCGCCGCCGGCGGGGGTGGCGGTGATCGGTACGAGGACGCCGACGGGGCTCGTCGGGCTGGACGTGACGACGAGGACGCTCGTGGCGGTCGTGTCCCAGGTGGTTGCGCGCTGCCCCTCCGTGTCCGCCGTGCTGGCGTCGCTCAGAGCGGCCCGCAGGGGGTACACACCCGGCGTGAGGCCGGCCAGCGTCTCCTGCGGCACGAACACCGTGGTGGTGGCCGTTCCGCCCGCCTCGGCCGTCTTCGTCGTCTCATCGCCGAGCGGGAGGAAGGACCCGGCGGCGCGGGCGTCGTCGAGCCAGTCGGTGACGGCATCGTCGTCGGCGAGCGGTGTGCTCCCCAGCTCGATCTCGACCCGGCCGGGGGAGAGCTCGGTGTCGGTGTCGTTGTCGATCGTGACCACGGCCGACGTCGACGTGCCGGGGGCGACCGTGCCACGAAGCCCGGCCGACACGTGCAGCTCGACGCGCTGATCGTCGTCCGCCGCGGTCTGGCCCGCCGCCATCGCGGGACCGGGCACGCCCAGGGCGCAGACGCCCGCGGCGACCGCGAACGCCGCGAGCCGGCGCACGCGCGCGCGGAGGCCCGTGTCGGGAGTGGTCGCGGTCATGAAGGTCTTCCTCGAACGCCGGGGAGGAGGCGGATCGTGAGTACTGACCCTGTGATTCTAGGAGGCCGGAGGGAGGAGAACCCTGAAGACGCGTAGAGTGACGGCCGTGTCCGCCACCCCCGCCCCCCCGCCCCGATCCCCTCCGCAGTGCCGCGCTCGCCGCGGACCTCGATGCCGCAGACCTCCGATCCGAGCCGCTGCGGCGCCTCTGGGGCGAAGAGGCAGACGACGCCCTGGGCCGCGGCCTCCGCGAGCCCATCCTCCGGGCGATCGCGGGGGACGAGGGGGTGCTCGCCACACTCGGACGTCTCCTGGTGCTCGGCCTTCCGCAACCTCGAGCGGCGGTCGAGCGTGCGCTCCCGGCTCTGGGCGTCGAGGGCCTGGCGGACCTGGGCCTGGCGACGGTCGACGACGACACCGTGACCCCGGTGGCGCTGCTGCGCCCGCAGTCCTTCGTCGACGAGGACGGAGTCGGGGAGTGGTGGATCGCCAGCGATCTCGACGAGGTCGCCCTCGACGGACCGTTGCCCGCCGACCACGTCCTCGGAGTGGGTGGGGCCTCCCGCACGCTCGCCGAGACGGTGGTGCCGCTCGCGGTGGACCGCGCCCTCGACCTCGGCACCGGCTGCGGCATCCAGGCCCTGCTCGTGGCGCGGCGGGCCGGTACCGTCGTGGCCACCGACATCTCCCGCCGGGCTCTGGCCTACGCGGAACTGAACGCGCGGCTCAACGGGGTCACCAACATCGACCTCCGGCACGGGAGCATGTTCGACCCGGTCGCGGGGGAGGCCTTCGACCTGATCGTCTCGAACCCGCCGTTCGTCATCACCCCGCGCACCGAGGGCGTCCCGGCCTACGAGTACCGCGACGGGGGACTGGTCGGCGACGCGCTCGTCGAGCAGTTCGTACGCACCGTGCCGTCGCACCTCACCCCGGGCGGCATCGCCCAGCTGCTCGGCAACTGGGAGTCGCGCACGGGGGTCACGGGCCTGGCGCGCCTCGACGCGTGGGTTCCCTCCGACCTCGACCTCTGGGTGGTGGAGCGCGAGGAGCTCTCGCCCCTCGCCTACGCGGAGCTGTGGATCAGGGACGGCGGCATCACACCGCGCGACCCGGCCTTCACGCCGCTGCTCACCGCCTGGCTCGACGATTTCGCGGCGCGCGGCGTGACCGCGGTCGGCTTCGGGTATGTGCTGCTGCGTCGCGGCCAGGGAGAGCCGCTCAGGCGGTCGGAGCGGGTGTCGCAGCCGGTGGCGAACGTGGGTGCGGCGCTCGGGCTCGGACTCGCCGCCCACGATGCGCTCGCCGCGGGACTGCCGGACACGCTTGTCGTCGCGGCCGATGTGACGGAGGCCCGTCATCTCCTTCCGGGCAACGATGACCCGAGCGTGATCGAGCTGCGGCAGGGCGGCGGGTTCGCGCGGACGGTCGCGGTGGATCCGGCGCTGGCCGGATTCGTGGGCGCGTGCGACGGTGAACTGCAGGTGCTGCAGATCGCCCCCGCCCTCGCCGACCTTTTCGAGGTGCCCTTCCCGCAGCTGTGGGCGGAGCTCGAGCCGCGGATCCGGGGGCTCGTGCTCGACGGCTTCCTGCTGCCGGGGGAATAGTGGACGCTTCTATGCGTTCGAATACACCATGAAGGCTTTCGGATTCCTCTCGTTCGGGCACTACGCCGACGTGCCAGGGTCGGCCACCCGCACGGCCGGTGACATGCTGAAGCAGACCATCGAGATCGCGGAAGGTGCGGACGAACTCGGTGTCAACGGGGCGTACGTCCGTGTCCACCATTGGGCACGCCAGGCCGCCTCCCCGATGCCGCTGCTGACCGCCATGGCCGCGCGGACCGAGCGCATCGAGGTGGGGACCGGCGTGATCGACATGCGCTACGAGAACCCGTTCCAGTTCGCGGAGGAGGCGGCCGCCCTCGACCTCATCGCCGACGGCCGCGTCGCGCTCGGCGTCAGCCGTGGGTCACCCGAGACCGCACTGCGTGGTTACGAGACGTTCGGCTTCCGTGACGAGGAGGACCCGGAGCGCGGGAGCGTGCTCGCGCGGGAGAAGTTCGACATCTTCCTCCGCGCCATCGACGGGGAGCGCCTGGCTCCCGGCGACCCCCGGATGGTGGGTGCGGGACAGTATCTCGCCATCGAACCGCAGTCGCCCACGCTGCGCGACCACATCTGGTGGGGCTCAGGTTCGCGCGCCACGGCCGAGGAGACCGGTCGCAAGGGGCTCAACATGATGAGCTCCACGCTCGTGACGGAGGCCACCGGCCAGCCGTTCCACGAGCTGCAGCGCGAGCAGATCGAGCTGTTCCGCTCCGCCTACCGTGACGCCGGCCACACCGGGTCGCCGCGGGTGTCGGTCAGCCGGAGCGTGTTCCCGCTCGTGTCGGACATGGACCGCGCCTACTTCGGACTGCGCAGCGAGGAGAACGCCGACCAGATCGGCATCATCGACGGCTTCCGCTCCACGTTCGGCAAGACCTACGCCGCGGAGCCCGATGTGCTCATCGAGCAGCTCCGCCAGGACGAGGCCGTCATGGCCGCGGACACCCTCATGCTGACGATTCCGAACCAGCTCGGACCGGAGTACAACCTGCACGTGCTCGAGGCGTTCGCGGAACACGTCGCCCCGGCGCTGGGGTGGAAGCCGAACACGGAGGGTCCCGTCCAGGGCGACCCCGTGGCCTGAGTCGGCTTCCGACGCCGTGCTCCGCTCTTGACAGCGGCTCCGGCACCCTCGACTCTGGGGACGGTGCGCCGACCGGCGCCCGTCCCCACCGCATCGGAGGCACCATGACCCGCGTGCGCGTCGACCTCAACATCACTCTCGACGGCTTCGCCACGACGACCGATCAGACCCCGGAGAACCCCTTCGGCGAGGACTGGGGGCGGCTGACCGCGGCCTACACCGCGACCCGGACGTTCCAGGAGCGCGTCCTCCACGACACGAGCGGCGCGGGTACGGCAGGAGTCGACGAGAAGTACGCGGCCCGGTACTTCCAGGGCGTCGGCGCGGAGATCATGGGTGCCGGGATGTTCGGGCTGCACGCGAACCCCGACGACCCGGAGTGGCGCGGCTGGTGGGGCGAGGAGCCGCCGTTCGAGGTTCCGGTGTTCGTCCTCACCCACACGCCACGCCCGCCGATCGAGTTCGCGAACGGTACGAGCTTCCGCTTCCTCTCCGCGACCGCGGAGGAGGCGCTGCGGGAAGCCGTGGCCGCGGCCGGAGGGCGTGACGTCCGCGTCGGCGGCGGTGCGACCACGGTCCGGGAATTCCTGCGCGCGGGGCTCGTCGACGACCTGCACGTGGGCATCACCCCGATCCTCACCGGCAGCGGCATCCGGCTCTGGGACGACCTCCGCGGCCTCGAGGCCGGCTATCGCGTGACCAGCGAGGTCGCGGAGTCCGGCGTCACCCACGTCACGTTCACCCGCGAGGACTGAGGCCCCGGCGCGCGGTCGCAGATTCGCACCGGGGCCGCACGGGTTCCCGGAATCCCTGCGATCTCGTGGGGAAGTGCCCCGTCCTGGCGGGGGCCGAGTGCCGCGGCGGCTGCGGAATACCGCCCTTCGCGTCATAATCGCTGGGGTTGAGCTTGAACTGCTTGAAGACGTGCGTCCAGTCGGTCAGCGGCTCGTCGGAGCGGATGCCTTCGAACGTGCCACCATCGGGAGCGCCGTCGTCACCGTAGTGGATATCCGCCGACTCAGTGGGCGTGCTCTCCGGCTCCGGCGGATTGCCGAGGTCTTCAGCCAGCGTCAAGGCGTCACCCGCTGGTTGTCGCGGTAGCGCTTGATCGTCGGCTCGGACACCTTGAACCCGGAACCCGTGAGCATCCGGGCGAGCGCGGAATCCGACCAGCGCGGATCGTTCACGGCGGCGTCGAACGCCTCGCGCGTTTCGTCATCGAGGGTGGAGCGCCACGAGCGCACCTTGTCGGGGTACTCACGCGGCGTCGGGCCGGTGAGTAGCTGATCCTTCAGAGACATGGATCGTCCTTTCACGATTGCCCCGCCGCCCATGCGCCAGTCGGTCACGAGATCGAGTCGCCGGTTTCGGGCGGCACCCGGCACGCTGCCTTGCAGTCCGTGCTCATGGTCGCCGCGGTACTCGCGGTCAGTCCGATGCAGTGCGCGCCTATAGTGAGGGCGAGCTGCGGCGGGGAAGAGATGAGAGCGGCGGGACGGGGGCAACGCCCCGCCGCATGAGCGCAAGAAAAAAGACCCGGAACCTCCGTGAGGTCTTCCGAGTCTGATCGCGCTTGCGCTAGCCTAACACATTCCCATGACACATTTGACACATTTTGAGCGTCGAGCCATCAAGGCGAGATGAACCCCGTCGCCCAGGCAATGAAGAGAGCCGCCAAGATCGACACCGGAGCGGTGATCAAGGCAACTTTGAGGTTCGCCCACCGATCCGCCCTCGAGGCGTACAACTCTTGCCGGGACTGCGCACGGAATTTGACTGCACCTCCGCGGAATCGGCTGGCTCGGCTCAGCTCTCGGCTCCATTGGACAGCAAAGGCCACCAGCAGGGCGCAGCCTCCGACCAACGCGACAACCGCCGCCGCCGGCAGGTACGAACTCGCGATCAGCCAGACACTACCGATGAGGACGAGCAGCGCGGGTGCCAGCGGGAGCTTGGCACGCCACCGATGCCACGTTGGCCGCCACGCACTGCCCTGCAACAGAATGCGAATCGCCTCGGATTCAGTTACCGCAACGTCGGGCGTGTTCTCCGGTGAGACGCTCAGGTGTCCTGCGGGGCAGTACAAGTTGAGGCTTCTGTCGGCTACCCGAACGGACGCGCTCAGCGAGTTGCGCTCGTGCACGCTCAACGCGGAGAGCTCTTCCCGCGTCACCTCCCCGCTTGTTACCTGGAAGGAGTAGTCGATCGGCAACAGGTTGGTGCCGCCGAACGGCTGCGACCCCTGCCACCGCTTGCCGGTGACATCCAACACGTCCAAGAGCGTTTCAAGATCAGTGACCAGCGACGGCAGCAGCACCATGTCAGGCGTCGATGTTCGACGAAGGCGGATTCTCTCTACGCGACGATGCAGCACGAGGTAACCATATCGGCCACCCCGGCTGACATCACTCGATGACTTTCCGCGGACGCCCGCGACGCGAGCGCATGCGCTTATCGGCTTCGAGCAGATCGGCCTCGCGGATCCGATCGAGCACGAACCGCAACTCGCCGCGCTGCTCCCATTGATAGATCGTTCGTAGGTCTTAGCCGATGCGCCGCGCCGCCCCCGCCCGGTCGAAGATTGCCAATCAGCGAGCCTTCCGCGAGAACCGCATGAGCGTCCACCACCGCAGCCTCGCCCTCGGAATCGAATCCGGCCGGATCGCCATTACGCGCGACTGACGGGCGACAGCTTTCATCGATCGCCCTCGCTACAGTGACAGCATGCTCTCGGAAGTGATCGCGTGGCTCAACGCCAACAGTGGGGCGATAGGTGCGTTGGCTGCCATCCTCAGCGCGGTCTTCACCGCGGCTGCCGCTCTTGCAGCATTCGTCAGCATCAGGCACTCCCGACGCCGAGAGCGCTGCAACATGGATGCGATCGTGAACACGTCAGTGTCGGCGTTTGGTGGCGATGATGACTACCGGCCGATGATCCATCTCTACGCATACAATCGCGGCCCAGCCTCGCCGCTGGTGGCAACCTACGACTTCGACCATCACCTCGGGGACAGTATCCCTATGCCGCTTGCGCCCGGGGCCACGGTAGAACTGACCCAGCAGCTCGTCAGCGATTGCCGCGAGTGGCGCTTCATTCGGATCTCCTGGATGGAGCCAGACGGACGCAAACGGCGCATTAAGTTCTGGTATCGCGTCGAGGGGCAGTTCGACGATCCGTCGAACCAACGAAAGTATCTACGGGTGGACCGCGACGAACGCGCGGGGTACTTCCTTGGAGCGCACTACTTGCGACGACATATCCCGCCGTGGGACTTCGTGCGTTGGAAGTATCGGAAGCTCAAGCGCCGCCGAGAGATCAGACGACAGAGCAACCGGGGCAAGGGCTAGCAGTCGAGCATCTGCCTCTCGTACGCGGCGAACGTCGGCCGCGGGTGGCGCGCCCAGTGCTCGATCAGCTCTTCGGATGCGTAGGCCATCGCGTACGCAGTGTTGTGAGTGAAGAGGTCCCAGTCAGAGATGCCACAATCTCCGCGTCTCTCACGGTGGTGACCGCATCTTCCGCGGCGCCCAGAGGGAGAGATCATGAGCGATTGTGGATTCGACTGTCTCCAGGATGTGGACCTCTTTGCGGAGCTGTCCGGAACGGAACTCGCCGACCTCCACCGGCGACTCCACGCGCGGAAGTACCTGCCCCAGGAGACGGTGACCGGTCAAGGGCAGGTGATGCAGGCCCTCTTCATCGTCCGGAGCGGGCGCGTACGCATCTTCCGACGGTCGGAGCACGGACGAGAACTCACCATCGCGATTCTCGGGGCGGGGGCGATCTTCGGCGACATGTCGCTGCTCGGGCAGCACATGGGCGGAAGTGGGGCCGAGACCCTGGAGGCGGCGGAAGTCTGCGTGCTCGACACCGCCCATGTGCGCAGACTCCTGCTGTCGGACGGACGGATCGCCCTCCGGATCGTCACGCTCCTGAGCCAGCGGATCGAGGGACTCGAGACCCGGTTAGCCGACGTCTCCTTCCGACCCCTCGCCGCGCGGATCGCGGACGCGCTCATCGAGGCGGGCGATCACCGGCGCGGCGACAGGACGTTGGTCCGCCTCACCCAGTCGCAGCTCGCCGATCTGCTCGGGGCGACGAGGGAGAGCGTGAGCCGGATCCTGGCTCAGTTCGCCTCATCCGGGCTCCTCATCCGGCGGGGAAGCGTCATCGTGCTCGACCGGCGTCTGCTGGCCGCCCACGCCCGCGAGCTCGAGCGGGCGGCCGACCACCGCAGCACCGGCCTCGTCGCCTGACGGCCGGACGATCTCGTCCCGTGTGAGCCAGATCACGGACGGACGCCGCACGCCGGACGTACCGTGGCCGTCCGCACCATCCAAAGAAAGTGGGAAATGATGAAGAAGAAGTTCCTGTCCATTGCTGCCGCCGGCCTCGCCGCCACCGCTGTCGTCGCCCTCGCGCCGGCTGCCCAGGCCGCCGAGACGGCCTCCACCACCGTCGCGCACCAGGTGTCGGCGCGCATCGTCGACGGCACCGTCACGGTGCCATCCGGCTCCTCGTACGAGTTCTCGATCGTGGTCCGCAACGACGGCGCGCAGGCCGAGACGGTCGCGGTGAAGCAGGCCTTCCTGCAGTCCGACCGTGCCACGGTCGTCGACGCGGGTGGCCTCACCGCCACCGCCACGGGCGCGACGGGAACGGTCGTCGTGCCCGCCGGGGAGACGGTCACGATCCCCGTGGAGGCGAAGATCAGGTCGACCCTCGGCAACCTCAACAACTCGGTGACCGTGCAGCCGACCGAGGGCGGCCGCAGCTGGCTCGCGTGGGACGCGAACGTCATCACCGCGGGCTGATCCCGACAGGGGAGGGCCCGGCCGGCACTGCCGACCGGGCCCTCCGGTGTTCACGCGGCCGAGATCCAGAGGACGGCGCCGTCGCGCCAGCCGAGCCCGGCGGTCCCTTCCGGCAGGGCATCCTCGTGCCGAGGGCGCACCACCCGGAGCCGGCGCCCGGCGAGTTCGACGATGTAGACCACGTCCGCGCCCCGGTACACGTGCGCGATGACCTCGACCGGAACCGGCGCATCCGGGCCGGCGACGGCCGACAGGTGCAGATCCTCCTGCCGCAGCACGACCTCACCCGAACCGTCCGGGCCGGCGCCCGTCAGGGGCACCTGCACGCCCGTGCCGTCGATGGTCGCGACCGCACCGGACCGCGTCGCGGGGAGGAGGTTCGCTGCCCCGATGAAGTCGGCGGCGAACGGGGTGCGCGGCGCACTGTAGAGCTCCGCCGGGGCGCCCTCCTGCTCGATCACCCCGCCGTTCATGAGCACGATGCGGTCGGAGAGGCTCATCGCCTCCTCCTGGTCGTGGGTGACGAAGACGGTGGTGAGGCCGAGCGTGCGGTGCAGCTCCTTCAGCTCGACCTGCATGTCCTCGCGGAGGCGGGCATCGAGGTTCGACAGCGGCTCGTCGAGGAGGAGCACACGCGGCTCGAACGCGATCGCCCGCGCCAGGGCCACACGCTGCTGCTGGCCACCCGACAGCTGCGCCGGCATCCGGTCGGCGAGATGGCCCATCTGCACGCGCTCCAGCGCCCGGACGGCGAGCTCCTTCTGCTCCGCCTTCGGCTTCTCGCCGGACATGCGCAGACCGAAGCGCACGTTCTCGACCACGCTCATGTGCGGGAAGAGGGCGTAGCTCTGGAACATCATGCCGAGATGACGCTTCTCCGGCGGCAGCTTCGTGACATCCTGCCCCGCGATCTCGATCGTGCCGCTCGTGGGCGACTCGAGACCGGCGATGCAGCGCAGCAGCGTCGTTTTCCCGCAGCCCGAAGGGCCCAGGAGCGAGACGAACTCGCCGGACCGCATAGAGAGGTCGATGCCCTTGAGCACCTTCGTCCCCTTGAAGTCCTTGGTGAGAGCAGTGATGGTGAGCGTTGTCATCAGACGAACAACCTTCCCAGGCCGATGATGCGTTCGAGGACGATCATGAGGACGACGGTGAGCAGGACCATGAGGGTCGAGACGGCCGCCACGGTGGGCGACGTGCTGAACTCCAGCTGGCCGTAGATGGCGATGGGCAGCGTCTCCAGCTGCGGGGTGCGCAGGAAGAGGGCGATGACAGCATCGTCGAACGAGATGTTGAAGGCGAAGAAGGCACCGGCGGCGATGCCCGGACGGGCGATGGGCAGCACCACGAGACGGTAGCGGTTCCACGTGCTGGCGCCCAGGGTGCGGGCGGCCTCCTCCGTGAAGTGGTCGGCGCGCGTCATCACCCCGGTCACGGTCCGCATGACGTAGGGGATCGCGATGACGACGTGGATGGCGATGAGCACACCGACGTTCGGCGAGCCGATCGTGAGCGAGGCGATCGACAGCGCGCCGATCGCCAGGATGATCGTCGGGATCGTCAGCGGCGACATCAGCAGCGCCTGGATCGCCGCGCCGCCCGGGATGCGGAAGCGGGTGAGCGCGAGCGCGGCCGCGGTGCCGACGGCCGCCGCGAGGATCGCGACCGTCACCCCCACGACCAGGCTCAGGCGGAACGGCTCGAGATAGGTGTCGGACGTGAGGGCGTCCACGTACCAGTCGAGCGTGAAGCCCTGACCGGGGAAGGTGAGGAACCGGTTCTCGCTGACGGACGCGCCGGCGACGACCAGCAGCGGGACGAGCATGTACAGCGTCACGACGACGCCCAGGAGGATCGCCAGGATGCGGCCGAGGATCGGGACGGAACGGACCATGGTCACACCTTCTGCTTCCCGAGACGGGACGTGCCGGCGAGCACGAGCATGACACCCGCGAACAGCAGCACGGCCTGTGCCGCCGCGAACGCCCAGTCGAGGTTGGTGGTCGCGTCGACGTAGATGGTCTGCGCGAACACAGGGATCTGCGAGCCGCCGATGAAGCGCGGCGTGATGAACGAGCTCACGGAGAGGACGAACACCAGGGAGGCGCCCGCGACGATGCCGGGCACGGACAGGGGCAGCACGACGTGGCGCAGCGTGCGCCAGAACCCGGCGCCGAGCGTCCGGGAGGCCTCCTCCAGCTGCGGCTTGATGCCGGAGATCACACCGAGGATGCTGAGCACCGCGAACGGCAGGAGGACCTGCACCATCGCGATCACCACACCGGTCTCGGTGCCGAGGAAGCCCTGCGTGCCGCCGACGAGGAACTCCGCGCCGGGGATCTGCATCATCAGACCGGCCGGTCCCATGAGCACCACCCATCCGAACGTGCGGACGACGACGCTCGTCATCAGCGGCAGGATGACGACAATGAGGAGGAACGAGCGCACCTTCGATCCGGCACGCGCCATGATGTACGACAGCGGGATGGCGATGACCAGGGTGATCACCGTCTGGATCACCCCCAGGCGGAGCGAGCGCAGCGCCGCCTGGAGGTGGTACTCACTCGCGAACAAGCGGGTGAAGTTGTCGAGGGTGAACCCGCCTGCCGGCGATTGCACGCTCATGAGAAGCATGCCGGCCACCGGGGTGAGGAAGGCGAGCGCGAGCAGCACGATCGCCGGCAGGAGCAGGAGCCAGGGCTCCTTACGGGTTCGGACGCTCATTTGGTGATCAGCGCATTCCACTCATCGGTCCAGGCCTGACGCGACGCGGCGATGTCGCCCGGGGCGTAGACCACGACGTCGTCGAGCTCGTCGCCGGTGAGCACGGACTCGGCCGCCTCGTCCGACAGCTCGGCCTTCGTGTTGACGGGGGAGTAGCGCATGTTCTCCGCGAAGACGGCCTGCGCTTCGGGGCGCAGCTCGTAGTCGATGAAGAGCGTCGCCAGCTCGGGGTTGTCCCGGCCCTCGACGACGTTCGCCGTGATGAGCGACGCGGTGGCGCCCTCCTCCGGGACGATGAACTCGACGGGCAGACCGGCGTCCTGCAGGGTTCCCGCGTAGTCCATCGCGTACGGCGCGAGCCAGGTGCCGCGCTGGGCGAACGCGGTCTGCAGGTCGGGCGACGTCGGGACGACGATCGCGTCACCCGACGACGCCAGCGCGCCGAGGTCTTCGATGGCCGCGGACGGGTCGTCGATGCCACCCCCGAGCGTGTCGGCCACGCGGAGCATCGACAGCACGCCGTACGTGTTCGAGAAGTCCGTCAGGGCGATGTGCCCGGCGTAGGCGTCGTCGAACAGGTCCTCCCACGAGGTGGGCGCCGGGGCGTCCGCGTCGGTGTTGTAGACGAGACCGATCGGGGCCAGCTGGATCACCGGACCCTCGCCACGCTCGAGCCCGGCGGTCGCGATGTCGATGAGGTCACCCGACTCGGACAGGTCGTCGGCGGCGATCGGGGCGATGAGGCCCTGCTCCGCGGCGGTGAACTCCTGCCCGCCGGAGAAGTGCACGACGTCGATCTGGGGGCTCGCCTTCTGGGCGGTGACCTGGGCGAGGGCGTCGGCGCTGTACAGGGTGATCAGTTCGACCTTCGCGCCGGTCTCCTCCTCGAACGGGTCGACGACGGCCTCGATGAAGGCCTTCTCCCAGTCGCCGCCGAACGACGTGACGACCAGGGTCTCGCCGGCGAACTCCTTGTCACCACCGGACGAGGACTCGCCGTCGCCGGACGCGCAGCCGGCGAGGACGAGGGCGCCGGTGGCGACGAGCGCTCCGGCGGTGAGGATTCTACGGGTGTTCATGCACTGCTCCTTCGGGATGGGTCCAGCACGGGGGGGGTGGACGCCTAGACCAGGCGTCCGATGGTGAGCTGCTTCGCTCCGTCGATACGGATCGCGGCGCTCTCCTGAGCGAATTCCGCGAGTCCTTCGGTGATGCCGGCCCAGATGTTGACGGGTGTCCATCCGAGGGGGCCGAGAGTACGGGCACCACGATCGTAGAAGACCCCGATCTCGTACCACTCGAACGGCAGGCCGCCCATCTGCATGGGACGCTGCCAGTACCACTGAAGATCGCCCGGAGCGGGCACGACCTGCTGGTTCTCCGCGGGCACGGCCTCCGGGTCGAAGTTCTGCGCCTCCTCGGGGAGGCCGACCATGACCTCGGGCCCGGCGTACATGGCGTGCATGGCCTGCATGGTGACCGGCTTCTCCAGCGCACCCCACATCGCCTCGCACGTGCGAGGGGCGAGGTCCTCGAACAGGGTGGCCACGGCGCGGACGCCATTGTCGTACTCGAGGAAGACCTGCTTGGTCATCGTGTTCCTTTCTGGGCAGCGGACGGTTCCGCTGCGCGTTCACGGGCGGCCGCGACGAACGCCGCGAACAGCGGGCGCTCCTCGGCGGCCTCTTCGGGGGCGATCATCTTCTCGGGGTGCCACTGCACCGCCCAGAAGGCCCAGTCGTCGTCGGCTTCGACGGCCTCGATGATGCCGTCGGGCGCCCAGGCGACGGGGCGCAGACCGGGAGCGGGAGCATCGACGGCCTGGTGGTGGATGGTGTTCACGACGCGGGACCCCGTCCCGTAGAGCGCGGCGAGGCGACTGCCCTCCGCGAACGTGACGGGGTGTCGGGCGGAGAGCTGCTCGTCGGCGCCGCGCACCGGATGGTGGTGCTCGGTGGCGGGGACGTCGACGATCAGGGAACCGCCGAAGGCGACGGTGCAGACCTGGAGGCCGCGACAGATCGCGAGCACCGGGAGACCGCGCTCGCGGGCCCCGATGGCCAGTGCGATCTCGTAACCGTCGCGGGCCGAGTCGTAGGACTTCCCGTCCTGCGGTTCGGCGCCGTAGTGGGACGGATGCACGTCCACCCCGCCGGAGAGCACCAGGCCGTCGAGCCGGTCGAGGACCTCGTCCACGCCGCCAGTCGGGGGCAGCAGGACGACGGCGCCGCCCGCGGCTTCGATCGGCGCGGCGTACTCGGTGCCGAGACTGTGCGCGGGCCGGCCCGTGCCGAGGTCGGTGTCGATGGAGCGGCGCCAAGTGGTGATGCCGATGAGCGGGCGGGTCACGACAGCTCTATCCAGGTGGTCTTCAGGTCGGTGAACTTCTCCATCGCGTGCAGGCTTTTGTCCCGCCCGAAGCCGGAGCCCTTGACTCCGCCGAAGGGGATGGTCATGTCGCCCTCCTCGAAGCAGTTGACCCAGACGACTCCCGCCTTCAGACGCCGGGAGAGTGTGTGCACCGCGTTGAGGTCGGTGCTCCACAGCGCGGCGGCGAGACCGTACTCGGTGCCGTTGGCGATCGTGAGGGCGTCCTCCACGTCGTCGTACGCGATGACCGACAGAACGGGGCCGAAGACCTCGCGACGCGCGACCTCGTGCTCCGGGGTCACACCGAGCACGACCGGGGCGAAGTAGCTGCCGCCGTCGACGGCCGCGAACCGCTCGGCGGTGCCGGCCGCGAGTTCGGCGCCATCGGCCTGCGCGCGGGCGACGAATCCGGCGATCCCGGCGAGCTGCTTCTCACTGACGATCGCGCCCATCGACGTGGACACGTCGAACGGGTCGGCCGGGAGAGTGGTGTGCGCCACCTCCGCGGCGATCTCCAGGGCGCGGTCCCGCTGCGCCCGGGGGACGAGCAGCCGGGACGACGCGGTGCACATCTGCCCCTGGTTGTAGAAGCAGCCGTCGGCGGTCGCACGGACGGCCCGCTCCAGATCGGCGTCGGGCAGCACGAGGCTCGCGGTCTTCCCGCCGAGCTCCGGCCACACGCGCTTGCCGTTCGACGCGGCCGAGTATCCGAGGAACCGTCGGCCGACCTCGGGCGAGCCGGTGAACGTGACGACGTCGACGTCGGGGTGCTCGCCGAGTGCACGGCCGGCGATGTGGCCGGCGCCCGGGGTGACGTTCAGCACACCGGCCGGGATGCCGGCCTCGTGGGCGAGCTCGGCCAGGCGCAGGGCGGAGAATGTGGTGTGCTCGGCGGGCTTGAGGACGACGCTGTTGCCGACCGCGAGTGCGGGCGCGAGCTTCCAGGCGGTCATCGTGAGCGGGAAGTTCCACGGCACGACGGCGGCGACGACGCCGGCGGGTTCCCGGGTGACGAGGGCGAGACTGCCGGGCGCGGTGACCGGGAGCTCGTCGAGCACCTTGTCGGCCGCCTCGCCGTACCAGCGGAAGCAGGTGACGACCGCCCGCAGCTCGGTCTGCAGGGCTTCGCGGACCGGCTTGCCCATCTCGAGAGAGATCGTGAGAGCGAGCTCCTCGGCGTTGTCGTGGATCGCCTGCGCGAAGGCGATCAGGCGCTGTCCGCGCTCGCGCGGGGCGATGCGCGACCAGACGCCGGAGTCGAAGGCTGCGCGGGCGGAGCGGACGGCGCGGTCCACGTCGGCGGGCGAGGCGGCGGCGACCGGCGGCAGGGAACGGCCGTCACGGGGGCTGACCGGCGCTAGGGGCTCGGCGGTGCCGTCCTGCCAGGCGCCGTCGATGAACATCCCGGTGCGCAGGGACAGCGCAGTCGCGCGATCCGCCCAGTCGTCTCCTGTAGCCGTGAACACGATCATCCTCTCCCGGGGTGTTGGCCCTGGAGAGGATACTCGCCCTATTTCGCCAATAGGTCAAGGTGTGGCGAACGATCTCGCCACTTCTTTACACGTCCGTAACAGAATCGGCCTATAGGCGAATGGCTCCCGTCGGCATGTCCTGCGCCAGCGCCTCCGGGGCCTCGTCGACGATCAGCGAGCCGCGCAGCACCGGCGTGATCACCACGAGCGACTCCACGACCTCCAGCCCGTCATGACCGGCGACCGAGGGGCCGGTGAGGAAGTCGTAGAACTCGTCCGCGTCGCGCACGAGCACGTTCATGAGCAGCTGTGACGTGCCGGTCGTCGCGACGACGAACTTCACCTCGGGGGCCGCCGCGAGAGCGGTGCCGACCTTCTCCAGCCGGTCCATCGGCACCCGCAGCCACACGAGGGCCTCCAGTCCGAGGCCGAAGAGGCTCGGCACGATCTCGGTGCGCGGGTGCATGAGTCCGCGGCGGTTGAGCGACTCCATCCGGCGGCGCGTCGTGGTGACGTTCAGGCCGAGCGCCCGGGCGAGCTGCGCGACGGGCATCCGCCCGTCCTTCAGCAGCAGGCGGATCAGTGCCTCCTCGTCCGCGCTCAGGGCATCCGCCGGATCGACCTCGGAACCCGACGACTCGTCCAGCATCCGCACCTGCTCGTCCGACAGCACCCCCACCCGCCAGTCGTGCCCGGAGCGGAAGAACTTCAGCACCGTGGTGACGTTGATCGACGCGATGCCCTCGACCTCGGGGAAGTCCGTGAACAGCAGCTCGCGGATCGACGCGTCGTCGTGGGGGAGGAGCATCCCGGCGATGTCGCTGCTGCCCTCGAGGACCGATACGGACGACGCGTCGGCACGCCGGGCGAGGGTGCGGGCGACATGCCACAGCGCATGCGGTTCGGTCGTGATGCGGAACAGCACCGCCCGCGCGTGGAGCACGCGGGCCGGGTCGACGTAGGTCGAGACGCGCACCAGTCCCCGGTCGAGCAGGCGTTGCCCGCGGCGGGCGACGGTCCGCTCGGGGAGATCGACCGCGCGGGCGATCTCCCCCCAGGACGCGCGGCCGTTCACCTGCAGGGCCGCCGCGACGATCCGATCGGTCTCATCGGCCAAGGCATCGTTCGCGGGCACGGGTTCTCCTTCGCGGGTCGGGCACGTGAAGGTTATCCCAGTCCCGCGGCGCGTCAGATGTCGGAGTAGTCATTGGCGCCGCTCTGGATGCCGGTCACCACGTCCTCCGTGAGGACCAGGAGCACGTACTCCACGCCGACCTCTTCCGGATGGGCCAGCGATCGCGTGCCGGCCACTTCGCGCATTCCGATCTTCAGGTAGTCCGCGATGCCGTCGCCGTCCTCATCCCACTCATCCTCCGCGCCGGCGGACCGGGCCTCGTCGCGGGTGGCGCCGAGACCGATCCCTTCCGGGGTCGTGAACGTGACGGACGGGGCATCCGCCGTCACCGAGACGGCGATCCGCGAGTTGTCGTCGGTCGCGCGCAGGCCCTCCCAGACGTAGGCGGTGTATTCGCCGCCGTACGGGCCCTCGAGCGGCTCCTCCTCCGGGGCGACGCCGATCGCGTCGGACAGGGCGTCGATGACGAGCTCCCTCTCCTCGAAGGGCACGAGCGGACCGCCGTCGACGGCGATCCCGTCCACCGAGATCACCACGATCTCATCCGCGGGCTCGGGCGCGACGGACGCATCCGGGGTCGGGGACGCCGGCGTCGGTGCCGGATCGACGGTGGAGTCCTCCGGGGCGCAGGCCGTCAGCGCCACGGCGAGAATAGTGACGACGCCCGCGATGGCGGCGCGACCGAGAGACCGGTGCATGGTGCGAGCCTAGGCCGGGGGCGGCCGCGCCGCGCACATCTCCGGAGATTCGTGTCGACACGCCGGGGCCGCCCTCCCGGGCGCGGCGTGTCGGCTGAGATCTCCGGAGTTGTGCACGGGAGGGACGGCACGGGCGCCGCCGGGAGGACCGACGGCGCCCGCGGAGGGGGGATGGGTTACTCGGCGTCCGTCGACTCGACGACCGCGGTCGCACGGCGGCGACGCAGGGCGAACAGGCCGAGGCCGGCGGCGAGCAGCACGATGGCCCCGATGACGAACGGCATGCTGTCGGCGCCCGTCGTCGCGAGGTCGCCGTCGGTTGCGCCCCCGGAGCCGCTCTCGCCGGGGACGACCGCTCCGCCACCCGCCGCCGCGGTGACGGTGAGCGCCGCGGTGACCTCGGTGCCGTCGGGACGGATCACGGCGAGCGTGTGCGTGCCGGCCGGGGTGCCGGCGGGGATGGTGACCGTGCGGGAGAACGTCCCATCCGCCGCCGTCGTGACCGTGCCCAGCGAGACCGGGTCCGAGCGGAGCTCGAGCGCCAGCTCGGCGCCGGCCGCGAAGCCGCTGCCCGACACCTCGAGCGTGCCGCCCGCCGCGACCGTGGACGCGCCGAGCTCGACGGTCGCCGGCTTCTCCGGCTCCGGCTCCTCCGTGACCGGCGGAGTGACGCCGGCCTCGGTGACCCACTTCTCGCCCGCATCGGACTTCGTCACCGTGAAGGTGTCGTAGACGGCGCCGACGGGGAGGTCTGTCGTGGCGTCCGGCTGCTTCTCGGCCAGGTACGACCGGTAGACGAGCTGGTCCTTCGAGACGTCGATCACCTGGTACGTCGTCACGCCCTGACCGCGCAGCACCTGGGTGGCGCCGTTGTTGGTCCAGACGTTCTTCTCCGGGGTCTCCAGGTCGTAGTGCTTCGCCCCGGAGTTCGACACGACGTAGACCGGGCCGGAGGTGAGGCCCGGGGTCTCGGTGGCGTCCGTGTTCACGTAGCCGCGGGCGTACGTGTGGTCGTGTCCCATGAGCACGAGGTCGATGTCGTTGCGCTGGAACACGGGCAGCCACTCGGCGCGGAGCACCGGCTCGTCACGACCGGCCGACGCGGAGAACACCGGCTGGTGGAACGTGACGACGTTCCACTTCGACGGGCTGTTCTGCAGCAGCAGGTCGAGCCAGGCCCCCTGGAACCGCGTCCACAGCGTGCCGATCTGCGACGACGGGCACTCCGCACCCGTGCAGGACGGGAGGCCGGCCGGCGTGAGGAAGGTCGTGTCGCGGGTGGCGTTCAGGGTGACGAAACGGACGCCCTGGTAGTCGGTGTAGTAGGCCGTCTCCGCAGCGAACGAGCTCCAGTGGTCGAAGAACGCGCGGTACTGCTGCGCGACCTCGGAGTCGCCCTTCGCCAGGTCGGCCAGTTCTCCGATCGAGCTCGTGGACGGGTTGTTGTGCGGGTACTCGAACGCAGCCTTCCACGCGGTGAGGAGCTTGTCGCCCGAGTACTCGTGGTTGCCGGGGGCCGCCATGACGTTGGTGCGCACGGCGGAATCCTTCATGCCCTTGAACCAGTTCAGCCACTCGTTCTCGTTGCTGGACGTGTTAATGAGGTCTCCGGCGTGGACGGAGCCGATGGATCGCGGCGCGTTCGCCTCGGCCTGCTTAACGACGCTCGGCCAGGTCGTGTCGAGGCCGATCTGGGCGTCGCCGTAGTAGATGAACTGGAAGTCGCTCGCCGCCGGGTCCGCCGTGCGGAACTCGTACCAGTCGCTCCAGCTGCCGGGGAGACCCACGCGGTAGCGGTAGGCCGTCGCGGGGGCGAGGTCGGTGACCGTCGCCGAGAAGTGCTTGTTCGGATTGCCGTTCACCACTCCCGCGTCGTAGGCGTCGACCGTGCGGGTGACGCCACCGGCCGCGGGGCCGATCTCGACCTGCCCGACCGTGTGCGAAGGGTCGCCGGCGAGCCAGGAGAACGACTGCGAGACCTCGGGCTTCTCGGTCGGGGTCAGGATGACGCGCGTGGGCGGTGCGACGACCGGCGTACCGGGGTCTGCGGCCTCGACGAGCGTGAGCGACGACATGTCGAAGTAGATGTCGGAGCTCGTCGCGCGGTCCTGGAACAGCGACACGGCGATGGTGTTGGTGCCGTCGTGGAGAAGGTCGCCCTCGGCGCTGAACGTGCTCGTCAGGGGGTCGCCGTTGGAGTCGCCGGCGTACTCGACGTTGGTCGTGTCGGTGATACGGCCGTCGACGTACCGGGCGACCTCCTCGCCGTTGATCCACACGATGAGCGCGTCGTCGAAGGTGACGGTGCTCTGCAGGGCGGCGACCTGCTCGGCGACGCCGGCCTCCAGCTCGAACGTCGTGCGGAAGAAGTAGGTCGGTACCGTCGGCGCCTTCACCCCGTCGAGGTAGTGGGTGAGGAGCGTCTTCGGTGTCTGCGGCCCGACCGGGGCGAGGGCGCCGTTCTTCGCCCCGAACGAGCCGGGCGCCGTCTTCCATGCGCTGTCGTCGAAGGCGGGCAGGGTCCAGTCGCGCAGGGCGGCCGGGGCGGGGGACGGGTCGGAACCGTCATCGAGGTAGTGCCACGTGGTGTCGCCGGTGATCAGGGATCCCGTCGGCACGTCGGGGTCGGGTGCGGCAGTGGCCGCGGGCGCGACGACGGCGCCGCCGAGCACGGCGAGCAGCGCGACGGACGTCAGTCCGCGACGCCGCCACCGCACCGCAGGGGTGAGGGAGGTCATGTCTGTCCTTCATGGTGGGTGTCCGTGCTCAGCCGCACGGGGCGTCCTCAGCCCAGCGGAGCCGGATGACGGAGGGCTGACATCGAGGCGACGGGCAGGTGAACGGGGTCGCGGGCGGTCCGGGAGGGGTGGAAAGCCGGGCCGGTACGCTGGAACCCATGCTCAACATGGCCGACGGCCTCGCCCGTCTCGGCGCGCTCGCCGAGAATCCCGTCGTCCGTACCCTCGCTGAGGCCTTCGACGCCGCCGGTTACGAGCTCGCCGTCGTCGGCGGTCCCGTCCGCGATGCGCTCCTCGGTCGGGAGACGCACGACCTGGACTTCACCACGAGCGCTTCGCCCGACGAGATCCTCGCGATCGTGAAGCCGGTGGCCTCCGCGCACTGGGACATCGGCCGCGCGTTCGGAACGATCGGTGCCCGCGTGCGGGGCGAACAGGTCGAGATCACGACCTACCGCGCCGACAGCTACGACGGTGTGACCCGCAAGCCGACCGTCGAGTTCGGCGACACCATCGACGGCGACCTGATCCGCCGCGACCTCACGGTCAACGCGATGGCCCTCCAGGTGCCCGCCGTGAGACTGGTCGACCCCACCGGGGGTGTGGAGGACCTCGTGGCCGGCGTGCTGCGGACCCCGACGGATCCCCGGGTGTCGTTCGGCGACGACCCGCTGCGGATGCTGCGGGCGGCCCGGTTCAGCGCCCAGCTCGGTTTCACGGTGGATGACGACACGGCCCGGGCGGTCACCGAGCTCCGCGAGACCCTGAAGATCGTGAGTCCGGAGCGCGTGCAGTCCGAACTCGTGCGCCTCATGCAGACCGACGACCCTGTTCGCGGCATCCGCGTGCTGGTCGAGACCGGGCTCATCGACGAATTCCTTCCGGAGGTCAACGCCCTCAAGCTCGAGGTCGACGAGCACCACCACCACAAGGACGTCTACGAGCACTCGCTCACCGTGCTCAGCCAGGCCATCGCGCTCGAGCATGCGAGACACCCCGGAGCAGCGCCGGACGTCCCGTTGCGGATCGCGGCCCTGCTCCACGACATCGGCAAGCCGCGGACGCGCCGGCTCGAGCCGGGCGGAGCGGTCACCTTCCACCACCACGACATCGTCGGCGCCCGCATGGCTCGCAAACGCCTGCAGGCCCTGCGCTTCGACACCGCGACGACGGAGGCCGTGGCCACGCTGATCGAGCTGCATCTGCGGTTCTTCGGCTATGCGGAGGGGGCATGGACGGATGCCGCCGTGCGCCGCTACGTCCGCGATGCCGGTGACTTGCTGGAGCGCCTGCACATCCTCACCCGCGCCGATGTCACCACGCGGAACAAGCGCAAGGCCGCTCGGCTCGCGGCCGCCTACGACGACATCGAGGCTCGGATCACGGCGCTCCGTGAGCAGGAGGAGCTCGACGCGATCCGTCCGGAGCTGGACGGCAACCGGATCCAGCAGGTCCTCGGCATCAAGCCGGGACGGGAGGTCGGCGAGGCGTACAGGTTCCTGCTCGACCTCCGTCTCGATGAGGGCGTACTGGGCGAGGCCGTCGCGGAGCAGCGCCTCCGCGACTGGTGGGCTTCGCGCGGCTGACCTCCGCCGACCCACCCCTTTTCGTGCCTCCCGGCCCCCTGCGGCCGCACGAAAAGGGCCGGGTCGGCCGCAGAGGGGTGGGTCGACCTCAGCTCACGATGGCGGCGGCGTCTGGGGGAGGGTCAGGGACGTGGGAGTCCGCGTCAGGGCGGCCGTTGCGAGGAGGAGCTCCGACGTGGAGGGCACCGCGAAGGACGCGGGCGTGGGGGAGAGGTTCACCAGCACCGACACCCCGCCGCGGTCGATGCGGTAGACGCGGTGATCGGGTCGGCCGTCGGTCTCGCCGACCTCGACGGCCGTGTGTGCGGGGTCCGGGTCGGTGAGTTCCGGCCGCGCTCGCCGCAGTCGTGCGAGGTCGCGGTACAGCGCCAGGAGCCGGGCGTGCTCGGGGGCCTCGGCGTCGGCCCAGTCGAGGTGCGAGCGGTGGAAGGTCTCGGGGTCCTGCGGATCGGGCACCGCGGCCGGATCCCACCCCATACGGGCGAACTCGGCCGTGCGGCCCTCGACGACGGCGCGTCCGAGCTCGGGCTCGGGGTGCGAGGTGAAGAACTGCCACGGCGTCGTCGCGCCCCACTCCTCGCCCATGAAGAGCATCGGGGTGCCCGGCGCGGTGAGGGTGAGCACGGCGGCCACCGCGAGCCGGTCGGGGGAGAGGGTGGCGGACATCCGGTCCCCGGCGGCGCGGTTCCCGATCTGGTCGTGGTCCTGCGCGAAGGTCACCAGTCGCCAACTCGGCACCTCGGCCGGGATCGGGGCCCCGTGCGGACGGTCGCGGAAGGACGAGTAGGTTCCGTCGTGGAAGAAGCCCCGCTCCGTCACCTTGGCCACCGCCTCCTCCGCGGCGAAGTCGGCGTAGTACCCGGTGGTCTCTCCGGTGAGTGCGACGTGCACGGCGTGATGCCAGTCGTCCGACCACTGGGCCGTGAGCCCGTAGCCGCCGGCCTCCCGCGGCAGGATCAGCGTCGGGTCGTTGAGGTCGGATTCCGCGATGAGGGTCAGCGGCCGGTTCTGCTGCGCGGACAGAGCGTCCACGCGTTCGGAGAGCTGGCGCAGCAGGTGCACGGGTTGCCGGTCGTGCAGGGCGTGCACGGCGTCGAGCCGCAGCCCGTCCACGTGGAAGTCGCGCAGCCACATCAGGGCGTTCTCGAGGATGTACTCCCGCACCGCGGCCTCGTCCAGGTTCAGCGAGTCGCCCCACGTGTTGGATTCGCCTTCGCGTAGGTACGGGCCGAAGAGGGGGAGGTAGTTGCCGCTCGGGCCGAGGTGGTTGTACACGACGTCCTGCACGACCGCGAGGCCGCGCGCGTGGGCGGCGTCGACGAAACGCTGGTAGGCCGCGGGACCGCCGTACTCCTCCTGCACCGCGTACCAGAGCACGCCGTCGTATCCCCAGTTCCAGCGGCCGTTGAAGGCGTTCACCGGGAGTACCTCGACGTGCGTGACGCCGATGTCGACGAGGTGGTCCAAGCGACCCACGGCTGCGTCGAGTGTGCCCTCCGGCGTGAACGTGCCGATGTGCAGCTCGTAGATCAGGCCGCCCGCGAGCTGTCGCCCCGTCCATGCGGTGTCGGTCCATGCGAACGCTGCAGGGTCGAACGCCGCCGAGGCCGCGTGCACGCCGTCCGGCTGGCGGCGCGAGCGCGGATCAGGGCGCAGGTCATCGCCATCGTCGAGCACGAAGCCGTAACGCTCACCATCGGCGAGGATGAGGTCCGTCGTCCACATCCCGTCCGCCGACGCCGTGAGCTCCTGCTCGTCCACGATCGAGCCCGCGGGGTCCAGCCTCCGCAACCGCACACGCGTCGCGCGCGGTGCCCACACCTCGATCATCGGCAGGTTCCTCTCATCGGGCGAGTTCGATCAGGGCGACGGGGTATGTGTCGAGCAGCTCCGCCAGGCGCACGGGTCCCGGGGGGATCCGTCGTCCCGTGAGGAGGTCGGTCCCCGGCAGCTCGGGCCGCATCATGACCGTGTCGCCCCAGCCCCCGCGCCGCGCGAGCCCCACCGGAAGCCGGGTGGCCACCGCCGTCGCGCCGCCGCGGTGCACGGCGACGGCGTGGTCCGCGGCTTCGCCCTCGACCACAGCCGGTCGGTAGAAGCGGAACAGCTCGGGGTTGTCGCGCCGGAGCCGCAGCGCCCGCGAGGTCAGCAGCAGCTTCGCGGCACCGGTGTCATCGATCGGGGGCACGATGCCGCGGGCATGATTCTCGTCCAGCTCCCGCAGCATCTCCGCGCGGAGAGCGAAGTCGACGGGTCGCCGGTTGTCGGGATCGACGAGTGAGAGGTCCCACAGCTCGGTGCCCTGGTACACGTCCGGCACGCCGGGTCCCGTGAGCTGCAGCAGCTTGGCGGAGAGGGAGTTGGAGCGACCAGGACCGACGATCTCGGCGACGAACGCATCGAGGATCGGAGCGGCCTCGCCCTCGACGGAGCGTGCGATGGCGGCAAGTCCCTCCTCGAACACCGCATCCGGGCGCTGCCAGGTCGTCCGCTCCGCGGCCTCCCGCGCCGCCTTGGTGGCGTAGGCGAGGAGCCGCTCCGAGGGCAACGGCCAGGCGCCGACGGCGGCCTGCCAGATCAGCGCGTCGAGGGGACCGTGTCCCGTAGTCGCGACGGCGCGCAGCTCGCTCAGCACTTCGGCCCAGCGCTCCGGGATCTCGGACAGCACGGACAGGCGCGCGCGCACGTCCTCCGAACGCTTGGTGTCGTGCGTGGACAGGGTGGTCATCGAGTGCGGCCACCCGGCGAGCCGCGCCCGCTGTGCGTCGTGGAACTCGTCGACGGAGAGCGCGGGGACGGACGGGTCGGCGCCGACCTCGGTCAGCGTCCCGAGTCGGGTGCAGCGATAGAACGCGGTGTCCTCCACACCCTTCGCCATCACGGCGCCGCTCACCTGCGGGAACCTCTGGGCGACCTCGAGGTGGCGATCGTTCAGCAGGGGCTCGAGTGCGGCGAACGCGGACGACAGGTCAGGGCGTCGCCGCCGGGCCTCGCCGAAGGCGGCGCGCAGGTGCTCACGGCCCTCCGGCAGGTAGGACCGGTACACGGGGAAGCAGGCGAGCAGCTCGGCCAGTGCGTCGTCGGCGCCCACGATCCCGTGGGGGAGGGTGCGCACGAGCCGTCGCACCTCGGCGGTCAGGAGCGTGTCGGCGATCATCCGCTTCGTGTCGTGGATGAGGTCGTGCCAGGGCAGCGCGTCCGGCAGGCCCGTCTCGGCGCGGAGTCGGGCATCCAGCCGGTCCAGTGCCGCTACGCCCTCCCGGTCGACGAAGAGGCGGTCGAGCTCGGCCAGCGCGTCGTACCCGGTCGTGCCGTCGGTCCGCCACCAGGCCGGCAGCGCCTCGCCCGGCTCCAGGATCTTCTCCACGAGCGTGTACGCCCGTCCGGTCGCGTCGGCAAGCTGCTCCAGGTATCCCCCTGGATCGACGAGTCCGTCCGGATGATCCACCCGCAGCCCGTCCGCGAGCCCTTCCCGGATCCAGCGGCTGATCTCCCGATGCGACTCGCTGAAGACGTCGGGCCGCTCCACCCGGATACCGGCGAGCTCCGACACAGCGAAGAAGCGGCGATAGGTGAGGTCAGTGTTCTGGTCCTGCCAGAACCGCAACTCGTAATTCTGAGCGTCCAGGAGCGCGGGGAGGTCGTCGGCCAGCGCCGCGGATCCCGGAGCGAGGGGGAGCTCGTGCTCGAAGTAGCGCAGCACGCCGTCGGGGGCGTCCTCGGCCGGGGTGGCGTCCACCACGATCTCGCCGTCCGCGATCACCTCGTCCGGCGCCGCACCGAGCAGAGGCAGCAGGAGCCGCCCGCCGCCGGACGTCCAATCGATGTCGAAGGCGGCCGCGTGCCGGGTGTTCCGCCCGAGACGCAGCACCTCCCACCACCAGCGGTTCTGCCGGGGCGCGGCGACGCCCACGTGGTTGGGCACGATGTCGACGAGGATGCCGAGTCCGGCCGCCCGCGCGGCGGCGGCGAAGCGCACCAGGCCGTCCTCACCGCCGCGATCGGGATCGACGCGCCCGTGGTCGACGACGTCGTACCCGTGATTCGACCCCCGGGTCGCCGCCAGCAACGGCGACAGGTAGGCCCACGAGGCGCCGAGCTCCGCGATGTAGCCGGTCACGTCCGCGGCGGCATCGAGCGGGAAGCCGGCACTGATCTGCAGGCGATACGTGGAGAGCGGCCTGTCGGTCATGAGGCCGCCTGCTCGCTCTGCGCGCGGAGCGAGGCATCGACGGAGTCATCGGTGTCGACGGGCTCGCCGTCGATCTCCTGCAGCACGAGCAGTGCCTTCGCCTCGAGCGGCACGGTGTCGCGCGCCCGCAGGTTCCTGTCGCCGAGCTCGCCGGCGGTGTCCACGGCGACGAACCACTGCGCGCCGTGCCGGTCGTCCGGCAGAGCGAGGTCGACGGGGTCGTCCCCGCTGTTGAAGTAGACGAGGAAGTTCACGTCCTCCACGGGCCGACCACGGCGGTCGATCTCACGGATCCCGCGGCCGTTCAGGAACATGCCCACCGAGCGACCGAAGCCCGAGTCCCAGTCCTCCGGTGTCATGCGGCCGCCGTCCGGTCGCAACCACACGACGTCGGGGATGCGCTCGCCGTCTTCGTCGGCCACGGGGCGTCCGTCGAAGAAGCGGCTGCGGCGGAACGTCGGATGCTCGTGCCGGAGGCGTGCGACCGCGGCGGTGAACTCGACGAGGGGCAGGTCTGCAGCCTCCCAGTCGATCCAGGTGAGCTCGTTGTCCTGCGCGTAGCCGTTGTTGTTGCCGTGCTGCGTACGACCGAGCTCGTCGCCGTGGGAGATCATCGGCACGCCCTGCGACAGCAGCAGCGTCGCGAGGAAGTTCCGCTGCTGGCGGGCGCGACGCCGGTTGATGTCGATGTCGTCGGTCGGTCCCTCCGCCCCCATGTTGTCGGAGCGGTTGTGGGATTCGCCGTCGTTGTTGTCCTCGCCGTTGTCCTCGTTGTGCTTCTCGTTGTACGAGACGAGGTCGCGCAGCGTGAAGCCGTCGTGCGCGGTGACGAAGTTGATGGAGGCGACGGGACGCCGCCCGGAGTGCTCGTACAGGTCGGCGGACCCGGTGAGCCGGGAGGCGAACTCCCCGAGCGCCTGCGGTTCGCCGCGCCAGAAGTCGCGCACGGTGTCCCGGTACTTCCCGTTCCACTCCGTCCACTGCGGTGGGAAGTTGCCCACCTGGTAGCCGCCGGGGCCGATGTCCCACGGCTCGGCGATGAGCTTCACCTGCGAGACGATCGGATCCTGCTGCACGAGCTCGAAGAACGCGGCGAGGCGGTCGACGTCGTAGAACTCGCGGGCGAGCGTCGCGGCGAGGTCGAAGCGGAAGCCGTCCACGTGCATCTCTGTCACCCAGTAGCGCAGCGAGTCCATGAGCAGCTGCAGGGCGTGCGGGTTGCCGGCGTTGAGGCTGTTGCCCGTCCCCGTGTAGTCGGTGTAGTACCGCTTGTCCTCTTCGAGCCGGTAGTACGCCTCGTTGTCGATGCCGCGCATCGAGAGCGTCGGGCCGAGGTGGTTGCCCTCCGCGGTGTGGTTGTAGACGACGTCGAGGATGACCTCGATGCCGGCCTCGTGGAGCGAGCGGACCATGGCGCGGAATTCCTGCACCTGCTGGCCGGCCTGACCGCCGGCCGCATAGGCGTTGTGCGGGGCGAAGAACCCGAGGGTGTTGTAACCCCAGTAGTTCGACAGCCCCTTGTCCTGCAGCACCGAGTCGTTGACGAACTGATGCACGGGCATGAGTTCGAGCGCGGTGACCCCGAGCCGCTGCAGGTGCTCGATGATCGCGGGATGCGCGATTCCCGCGTACGTGCCCCGCAGCTCCTCCGGAATGTCGGGGTGGCGCTGGGTGAGGCCCTTCACGTGGGCTTCGTAGATGACGGTCTCGGCGTACGGGGTCTTCAGGGGGCGGTCGCCGCCCCATTCGAAGAAGGGACTGACGACGACGCCCTTCGCCATCGCGGCGGCGGAATCGTCGTCGTTCCGGGAGTCCGGGTCGCCGAAGTCGTAGCCGAACAGGGACTGGCCCCAGTCGATCTCGCCCGCGACGGCCTTGGCGTAGGGGTCGAGGAGCAGCTTGTTCGGATTGAACCGCTGTCCCTGCGCGGGGTCATAGGGGCCGTGTACCCGGTAGCCGTAGTGCTGCCCCGGCTGGACCGTGGGCAGGTAGCCGTGCCAGACGAACGCATCGACCTCGGTGAGCGGCACTCGCGTCTCGGTGCCGTCGTCGTCGAAGAGGCAGAGCTCCACGCGCTCCGCTCCCTCACTGAAGAGGGCGAAGTTGGTCCCCTGACCGTCGAAGGTGGCCCCCAGCGGGTACGCGGACCCGGGCCAGACCTCCCGGCTCATCCGGCGAGGGCGTGGTCGCGCGAACCCGCGGCCATGGCACTGACGATGCTGACGGCATGGTCGTAGTCGTACACCTGAGCGATCTCCACAGCCCGAGGATAGGGGTGTCCGAGGTAGCAGACATAGAGCGGCGGCACGACTTCGATGTATCCGACGGGAGCGTCATGCGAGACGACGTAACGATCGAAGTCGATCCGCTCGCAAGCCGGCTCGGTCGCGGCGGGGTGGTCCGCGTCGGCGCGCTGCGAGGAGCCAGTGCTGGTGGGGGTGTGGACGTTCATGGCGCCTCCTGACTCGTGATGGGACCACGATAGGAATCAGGACCCGATCCGAGAACGGCATTGCCATCGGGGCCCGGACCGGCTATACACCGGAGGGCCCCGATGCCGCGGGGTCGGTCCTCTCGAATCACTACACCTGTCGCGGTTGACGATACAACAGATGTAGTGATTGCGCTAGAGTGGGGGCATGGTGAGGAACGAGGCGCGTCGGCGGCAGCTTGCGGACGCCGGGCTGGCCGTGTTGGCGCGCGAAGGGTCGCGGGGACTCACACACCGCGCCGTCGACGCCGAGGCGCAGGTTCCCGGCGGCACGACCTCCAACTACTTCCGCAGCAGGGATGCGCTGATCGAGGGGCTCGTCGACCGCATCGGAGAGCGTCTGGCCCCCACGCCGGAGGACCTGGAGCGACGGGCGGATGTCACTCCGAGTCGCGCGCTGTTCGCCGACTACATCCGCGACATCGTGCGTCGCCTCACCGCCGACCGCGACGTCACCCTCGCGTTGTTCGCACTCCGCCTGGAGAGCGCCCGCCGGCCCGAACTGGCCGCCCTGCTCGGCGCCTGGCAGCGGGCGGGGTTCGACGCGGACGTCGCCTTCAACGTCGCCGCCGGCCTCCCTGGCGGCCGTCGTGAGATCGCTCTGTTCCATTACGCGATCGACGGCCTGCTGCTCGACCGGCTCACCGTGCCGATCGACCCCGACACCTCGACGGACGACGTCATCGACGATCTCGTCGCCGGGCTCCTGCCCTGACCGAGCCGCGGCGCCGCTGTTCCGCCGAGCCGATGCTGCTCGTACACTGAGGGCACGCTCCCGGCTCCAGGAACGGAGAACGCGTGTCTGCGACGTGGCACGATCCGCGAGAGGCGTCACCGACGGCGTCTCGCCTCCTCGTCGAGCGCGCCCACGAGGAGCTCATCGCCGGGAACCTGGACGATCACCGACTCCGTGAGGTTCGTCCGCTCGTGCGGGAGTCCTGGGAGCGGTCCTGGCGCCATCGCGTCGGACCGGAGGGGCTGCCCCCGCTCGACCTGCAGGAGCACGAGCTCGAGGCGTACCGTCGCGCCCATCCACTCGCCTCCGCGATGGACATGATCCGCGCCCTGCTGCTGCCGGGCGACTCCGAGGACTCCGGGGTGGTCATCGCCGTGGGAGACCAGGCGGGTCGCCTGCTGTGGATCGAGGGCGATGCCCAGCTCCGGTCCCTCACCGAGGGCATGGGATTCGTCGCGGGCGCGAACTGGGCGGAGGACGCGGTCGGCACCAGCGCCCCCGGCACGGCGCTCACGCTGGAGCGCTCGGTGCAGATCCGTGGGGCCGAGCACTACAACCGACTCGTGCATCCGTGGTCGTGCAGCGCGGCTCCCGTGCACGACCCGGAGACGCGGCGGGTCCTCGGGGTGATCGACATCACCGGCGGGCCGGAGGTCGTGACCCCGCAGGCCCGGCTGCTCGTCGACGCCACCGCGCGGGCGGTCGAATCCGAACTCCTCGTCGCCCGGCTGCGGGGACGCACGGAGTCCTCGGCTCGACGTTCGCCCGGGAAGACACCGCCGGAGCCCACCGCCCGCGCCCGGCTGCAGGTGCTGGGACGCGACCGCGCCCGCCTGGAGACCGCGTCACGGCACGGAGAGACGGTGGCCGAGCTCAGCGCTCGGCACGCGGCGATCCTCCTGATGCTGGCCGTGCACCGCCAGGGGCTCTCGGCCGACCGGCTCGCCGAGCTCGTCTACGGTGCGGACGTGTCCCCGGACACGCTGCGGCCGGAGATGGTGCGGCTGCGGAAGGTGCTGGAGCGCTCGGCCCCCGATCTCGTGCCGGAGTCCCGTCCGTACCGCCTTCCCGTGCCGCTGGAGACCGACGCGCACGACGTGCTGTCCCTCCTCGATCGCGGCGCCCACCGGGTCGCCCTCACCGCCTACCGTGGTGCCGTGCTGCCGGAGTCGACGTCGCCCGGTGTCGAGGAGTTCCGCGGCTCGGTCCGTGCGGCCCTCCGCGAGGTGATGCTGTCCGGAGCGAGTCTCGATGTGCTGCTCGCCTACGCGGACACCCCGGAGGGGAGCGAGGATGCGGAGGTGCTGCGGCTGGCGCTGGAGATGCTGCCCGCGCGCTCGCCGCGTCGCGCCGGCCTCGTGACGCGGATCGAGCGGCTCGCCTGATCCGAACCTCGCCTGACCCGGCCTCCGTCGGCCGCGGATGACGGGCGGTGCCCGACTCGAACCGGATGCAACCCTGTGCAACGGTGCGCACCGGAGTGCAACGGGGAGCGGCCTAGCGTCGAGGCAACACCGCGCACCGCCGCGCGGCGCCCCCCGTCGAAGGAGACCCCATGACCATCGTCGAAGAAGACGTGTCCCTCGCCTACGCCGCCCCTGGACAACCGGGTGCGGTCGCGAACTACCGGCCCCGGTACGGCCACTACATCGGCGGCGAGTTCGTCGAGCCCGCCAAGGGCCAGTACTTCGAGAACATCAGTCCCGTCAACGGCAAGCCCTTCAGCGAGGTCGGCCGCGGCACCGTCGAGGACATCGACCGCGCCGTCGACGTCGCCTGGAAGGCCTTCACCGCCTGGGGCAAGACCAGCCCCGCGGAGCGCTCCGTGATCCTGAACCGCATCGCCGACCGGATGGAGCAGCACCTCGAGGAGATCGCGGTCGCCGAGACCTGGGAGAACGGCAAGCCGGTGCGGGAGACCCTCGCCGCCGACATCCCGCTCGCGATCGACCACTTTCGCTACTTCGCCGGGGTGCTCCGTGCGCAGGAGGGCGGCATCAGCCAGCTCGACGAGAACACCGTCGCGTATCACTTCCACGAGCCGCTCGGCGTCGTCGGCCAGATCATCCCCTGGAACTTCCCGATCCTCATGGCCGTGTGGAAGCTGGCGCCGGCGCTCGCCGCGGGCAACTGCATCGTCATCAAGCCCGCGGAGCAGACGCCCGCGTCGATCCTGTTCCTGTTCGACATCATCGGCGACCTGCTGCCGGCCGGTGTGGTGAACATCGTGAACGGCTTCGGCATCGAGGCCGGCGCACCACTCGCGCAGCACAAGCGCATCCGCAAGGTCGCCTTCACCGGAGAGACCACGACCGGCCGCCTCATCATGCAGTACGCCTCGCAGAACCTCATCCCCGTCACCCTGGAGCTCGGCGGCAAGAGCCCGAACGTCTTCTTCGAGGACGTCGCGCGCTCCACGAGCGACCCGTTCTACGACAAGGCACTCGAGGGTTTCACGATGTTCGCGCTCAACCAGGGCGAGGTCTGCACCTGTCCGTCACGCGCCCTCATCCAGCGCTCGATCTACGACGGCTTCCTCGCCGACGGCCTCGAGCGCGTGAAGAAGGTCGTGCAGGGCAACCCGCTCGATCCGGCGACCATGATCGGCGCGCAGGCCTCGAACGATCAGCTGGAGAAGATCCTCAGCTACATCGACATCGGGAAGCAGGGCGGGGCCCGACTGCTCACGGGAGGCGAGCGCGCCGACCTCGGCGGCGACCTCAGCGAGGGCTTCTACGTGCAGCCGACGGTGTTCGAGGGAACGAACGACATGCGGATCTTCCAGGAGGAGATCTTCGGTCCGGTGCTCTCGGTGACGTCGTTCGACGACTTCGACGACGCGATCTCGATCGCGAACGACACCCTCTACGGCCTCGGCGCGGGGGTCTGGAGCCGGAGCGGCGACACCGCCTACCGTGCGGGCCGGGCGATCGAGGCCGGTCGTGTCTGGACGAACACGTACCACCAGTACCCGGCGCATGCCGCGTTCGGCGGGTACAAGCAGTCCGGTGTGGGCCGCGAGAACCACAAGATGATGCTCGACCACTACCAGCAGACGAAGAACCTGCTCGTCTCGTACGCTGATGGCCCGCTGGGCTTCTTCTGATCGTCGGCGCCGGGGGGGGGGGGGGGGGGCGGCGGCCGCCGCCCCCCACCCGGCATACGGGAAGGAATCGCATGGCCAGTCCGACCCCGCCCGCGCGCGTCGCGGTGACCGACCCCGCCGCCGCGCTCGTCCGCGAACTCACCGCGCAGCACGGGCCGCTCATGTTCCACCAGTCCGGCGGCTGCTGCGACGGCTCCGCGCCCATGTGCTATCCGGTGGGGATGTTCCTCACCGGCCCGGGCGACGTGCTCCTCGGCGCCCTCGACGTGGGGCTCGACGATCCGGTCGAGGTCTTCATGTCGGCCTCGCAGTTCGAGTACTGGAAGTACACGCATCTGACGATCGACGTCGTGCCGGGACGCGGTGCCGGCTTCAGCGTCGAGGGTCCCACGGGGATGCGGTTCCTCATCCGTTCGCGGATGCTCGACGAGGCCGAGCTGGCGGGCCTCGGCGTCACGGCGTGACCGAACGTCCTCGAATCGTCTGAGCGGTCCGGTTTCGACCCGCGATGCAGCCCCTTGCGCGCGCAACGCGGCGCGACCACGGGCACCACGGGTCAGCGACCGGAAGCGTCGAGCACCGGCGACCGCAAGGCGTCGGCGGCAGCGCCAAGGGCCGCGTCGTTCAGCGAGAAGTACGCCCATCGGCCCCGCTGCTCGCGCGTGACGAGTCCCGCGTCGGCGAGCAGCTTCATGTGGTGCGAGACGGTGCCCTGGGAGAGGCCCACGGGTCCGGTGAGATCGCAGATGCAGGCTTCTCCGCCCTCGCTGCCGGAGATCAGCGACAGCAGCATCACGCGAGTGGGGTCGCCCAGAGCTTTGAAGACGCGCGCGATCCGCTCGGCGTCGTCGGGGCCGAGCGTGGCGGTGACGTGAGGCGTGCAGCACGTGCTCTGGTCGATGGTCGCGGGAAGGGTCACGCTCTCAGTCTTGCACGTATTGACAATCATCGATAGATGGGTGATGCTGCCCGTATTGATGTTCATCGATGTAAGGAGAGCCATGACCGACCTGCCCGTGGCCATCATCGGCGCCGGCCCGCAGGGTCTGGCGGCTGCGGCACACCTGACGGAACGCGGTCTCGATGCCCTCGTGCTGGAACAGGGCGAGCACGCCGGAGACGCTGTCCGGGAGTGGGGGCACGTGCGGATGTTCTCCTCCTGGCCGGAGCTCACGGATGCCGCCGCACGCCGCCTTCTCGAACCGACCGGCTGGACCGCACCGGCCAGCGGGTATCCCCGGGCGGAGGAGTGGCTGCAGGAGTACCTCCTGCCCCTCGCGGACGCCCTGGGGCACAGGGTCCGTACCGGGACCACGGTCACCGGTGTCTCCCGGAGGGGGCGCGACAAAGTCGTCGATGCCGGGCGGCGCGATCAGCCGTTCGTCGTGCACACGCGCGACAGCGCCGGTGCCGAGGGCACGGTGCTGGCGCGGGCGATCATCGATGCGAGCGGCACCTGGAGCCTCCCGAACCCCGCGGGGGCCGATGGCTTCCCGGCGGTCGGCGAGACCGCCGCACGTGCCCGAATCACGTATCGGATCCCGGACGACGTCTCCGCCTTCGCCGGTATGCACGCGGTGGTCGTCGGCGCCGGGCACTCGGCGACGCACGCCGTGCTCCGCCTCAGCGAACTGGCGCGTCGTGAACCCGGAACCCGCGTGACGTGGCTGCTGCGTCGAGGGAGTGCGGCCACCGTGTTCGGCGGCGGGGCAGCGGACGAATTGCCGGAGCGCGCGGCTCTCGGCACCCGTGCGCGCGCGGTCGTCGAATCGGGCGTCGTCGAGGTGGTCACCGGCTTCCGCGTCGCTGAACTCCGTTCCGAGTCCGGCACCCTGTCCGTGATCGCGGAGGATGGTCGGGAGGTCTCCGGTGTCGGTCACGTCTTCGCCCTCACCGGCTTTCGTCCGGACACGAGCTTCCTGCGCGAGCTTCGCATCGACCTCCATCCCTCCTTGGACGCGGTGGCGGGAATCGCCGACGAGATCGACCCGAACATCCACTCGTGCGGTTCGGTGGCGGCCACGGGCGCCCGACAACTCGCCCAGCCGGAGCACGGCGTGTTCATCGTCGGCGCGAAGTCCTACGGACGCGCCCCGACCTTCCTGGCCCTGACCGGGTTCGAGCAGGTGCGCAGCGTCGCCGCACATCTCGCGGGAGACCACGAGGCGGCCGCGCGCAACGAGCTCGTGCTGCCCGAGACGGGTGTCTGCGGGGGAGCCGGAGGCTTCGACGGCGCGGGCAGTTGCTGCGCCGCGCCCACTACGCTGCAGATCGGGTCCCGACCCGTCCCGGTCGGCTGAGCATCCTGGAGAGACCATGACCGCACCGCACAAGCCCTCCGTCCTCTTCGTCTGCGTACACAACGCGGGGCGCTCCCAGATGGCCGCCGGGTTCCTCCGAGAGATCGCCGGCGACCGCATCGAGGTGCGCTCCGCGGGCTCGCTGCCCGCCGCCCAGATCAACCCCGTCGCGGTGGCCGCGATGGAGGAGGCGGGTATCGACATCACCGCCGAGCAGCCCAAGGTCCTGACCACGGAAGCCGTGCAGGCCTCGGACGTCGTGATCACGATGGGGTGCGGGGACGCGTGCCCGTTCTTCCCCGGCAAGCGCTACGAGGACTGGGCCCTGGACGACCCGGCGGGCCAAGGGATCGACGCCGTCCGCCCGATCCGCGACGACATCCGCCGCCGCATCGAGGCCCTGGTGGCCGAGCTGCTCTGACCGACGGTCAGTCGGCCCCGTCGAGCATGGCCTTCGCGGCGCGTGTGCGTGCACGCAGCGCCCCGGCGAGGGCCGCGACCGCGGGAAGTCGCAGCGACTCGGGCCGGGCGACCATGTAGTACGGCAGCTTCTCGGCGAAGGTCTCCGGCAGCAGCCGCACCAGATCCGCGTGCCGGTCGGCAGCGAAGCACGGCAGCAGACCGATCCCGGCCCCCGCTCGGGTGGCCTCGACGTGCACGAAGACGTTGGTGGAGGTGAGACCGTCCTGCATGCCGGGGACGAGTCGGCGAGGAAGGTCGAGCGCGTCCACCTGGAGCATCGAGTCGACGAAGTACACGAGACGATGCTGCTCGATCTCCGCGCGTGAGACGGGGGTGCCGGTGCGGTCGAGGTAGTCCCGCGAGGCGTACATGCCGAGCGTGTACGTCCCCAGCTTCACCGCGTGCGCTCGCCGGGTCTGCGGCGTGCCCACGACCACCTCCAGATCCAGACCGGCACGATGCTCGGCGGCTCGGCGTGTGGCGGCCACGATCTCGACGGTCAGTCGCGGGTGCTCACGACGCAACTCCGCGATCGCGGGGGCGGCGATGTAGGCGCTGAATCCATCGGTGGCGGACATGCGCACGACGCCCGCGATCGGATCAGGGGTCTCCCCGGGGGCGGAGTCGAGTTGCGACAGCGCGGCCTCGATGCGTCCTCCCGTCTCGGCGGCGGTGCGCCCGAGGTCGGTGAGCTCCCACCCGGAGGCGGACTGAGTGACCACCCGTCCGCCGAGCGCGTCCTCCAGGGCGGCGATGCGGCGCGCGACGGTCGTGTGGTCGAGACCCAGGTGCGTGGCGGCACTCGTGTACCGGCCGGTGCGCGCGACCGCGAGCAGCACGAGCAGGTCGTCTGATCGGGGCCTCTTCGCCGCATCCATGCTGCAATTATGCACAGCGACTGCGCGTCACTGGGCATTGCTGCAATCCCGACCGGTGCCGACACTGGAACGGATGTGTCACCGTCGACACCGAAGGAGAGAAATGACCGCCCCCACCCGCGCCTCCGGTCACCCCGCCGCCGCCTCCCCGTCCAAGCTCAAGCGCGTCGTCGTCGCCTCCATGGCCGGCACCGTGGTGGAGTGGTACGAGTTCTTCCTCTACGCCACCGCCGCCAGCCTGGTCTTCGGCACCTACTTCTTCCCGGCCACGGGGTCGCCGCTCGACGGCATCATCGCCGCGTTCGTGACCTATGCGGTCGGCTTCGTCGCGCGGCCGCTCGGTGGCATCGTCTTCGGTCAGATCGGGGACCGCTTCGGCCGCAAGCCCACGCTCCAGGCGACGATCATCATCGTCGGCGCCGCGACCTTCCTCATGGGATGCCTCCCCGGCTTCCAGAGCATCGGCTACTGGGCACCGGCGATGCTCGTGGCGCTGCGCTTCATCCAGGGCTTCGCGGTCGGCGGCGAGTGGGGTGGCGCCGTCCTCCTGGTCGCGGAGCAGAGCCCCGACCGCTCGCGCGCCTTCTGGTCGAGCTGGCCGCAGGCGGCGGTCCCCGTCGGCAACCTGTTCGCCACGCTCGTGCTCCTCGTGAGCTCGTGGGCGATGAGCTCGGCCGCCTTCCTCGAGTGGGGTTGGCGCATCGCGTTCTGGCTCTCCGCGGTGATCGTGCTCGTCGGCTACTACATCCGCCGCAACGTCGAGGAGGCTCCGATCTTCCTCGAGGCGAAGGCGCAGGTCGAGGCGGAGAAGGCCACGTCCTACGGCGTGGTCGAGGTGCTGCGCCGGTACCCCGTCGGGATCGTGCAGGCGATGGGGCTCCGCTTCGCCGAGAACATCGTCTACTACATCGTCGTCAGCTTCACGATCGTGTACCTCAAGACCGTGCACGAGTACGACACCAGTCAGCTGCTGCTCGCCCTGCTCATCGCGCACGTCGTGCATTTCGTGATCATCCCGCAGGCGGGGCGGCTCGCCGACCGCTGGGGGCGCAAGCCGGTCTACCTCACCGGCGCGATCTTCAGCGCCACGTGGGCATTCTTCGCCTTCCCGCTCTTCGACACGCTGAACCCGGTCCTGATCGTGCTGGCCGTCACCATCGGTCTGTGCTTCCACGCCTTCATGTACGCGCCGCAGCCGGCGGTCATGGCCGAGCTGTTCCCGACACGGATGCGCTACTCCGGAGTCTCGCTCGGCTCGCAGGTCACCGCGATCCTCGCCGGGTCGCTGGCGCCGATCCTCGCCATCCAGTGGCTCCGGGACTTCGGCTCCTGGCTGCCGATCGCGCTCTACATCGTGTTCGCCTGCATCGTGACCGCCGTCGCCGTCCTCTCTCTCCGCGAGACGAAGGGGGCGTCGCTCCAGGCCATCGACGACGCCGATGCCGCCCGTACGAACGCCCGTGCTGCCGCTGCAAGTGCCGCATGAGGGAGCTGCACGGACGCCGGGCTCTCGTCACCGGGGGAGCGAGCGGCATCGGCGCCGCCTGCGCGAGGGCCTTCGCGCAGGCGGGCGCCCGAGTGACCATCGCCGACATCGACGGTGACGCGGCCGGGAGGCTCGCGGACGAGATCGGCGGGGACGCGTGGCAGGTCGACCTCACCGACCGGGACGCACTGGCCGCACTCCGCTTCGACACCGACATCCTCGTCAACAACGCCGGCGTGCAGCACGTCAGCCCGATCGAGGACTTCGACCCGGCCCGCTTCTCGCTCCTGCTGCAGTTGATGCTGGAGGCGCCGTTCCTGCTGACGCGGGCCGTGCTCCCGGGAATGTACGAGCGCGGTTTCGGGCGGATCATCAACATGTCGAGCGTCCACGGTCTTCGCGCCTCGCCGTTCAAGGCGGCCTACGTGGCGGCCAAGCACGGCCTCGAGGGCCTGTCGAAGGTGACGGCGCTGGAGGGTGCCGCGCACGGCGTCACCAGCAACTGCATCAATCCGGGCTACGTGCGGACGCCTCTCGTGGAGCGTCAGATCGCCGACCAGGCGCGGGTGCACGGCATCCCGGAGAGCGAGGTGCTGGAGAAGGTGCTGCTCACGGAAGCCGCGATCAAGCGCCTCGTCGAGCCGGAGGAGGTCGCCGGTCTCGCCGTGTGGCTCGCCGCCGACGCCGCCGGGATGGTGACCGGCGCGAGCTACACGATGGACGGCGGCTGGTCCGCGCGCTGAGCCGTCACGCCGTCGGGGACGCCGTGGTGAGCACCGCTGTCCGCAGCCAGCTGCGGTACCGATCCGGCGACCACTGGGACTGCACGACGAGCTGCTGGTAGCTCTCCGGTGAGAGCAGGAACGACAGCACGTCGGCGAGGGCGTCGCTGTCGTGCTCGGAGGCGACGATTCCGCGGCGCTGCAGTTCCGACGCGAACCCGCGGTAGTCCGCCGCCCGGTTCGCGAGGATGCGCTGCAGGGCGGCATCGACGATCGGGTCGGAGAGCGCCGCGCCCAGGAGGACCGTCCAGAGTGCATGCCCGCGTTCGTTCGCGGCGCCGATCTGCGTGATGACCGCGTCGAGGAAGACATCGTCGGGCAAGGACGTCAGCCCCGATCCGGCTTCGGTGTCGGCGAGGGTCTCCGCGGCTTCCGAGCCGGAGAAGGTGATCTCGAACGCGGCGATGAGGAGTTCCGCCTTCGCCGCCGTGGTCTTCACCGTCTCCGCGGAGACGCCGGCTTCCCTGGCGATCGCGGAGATCGTCGTCGCCTGGTATCCCTGTGCGGCGAACAGACGGGCCGCCGCTGTGACGATGCGCGCGCGGGTCTCTTCCGCTTGGCGTGTCCGCAGGGCGGAGCGGTATGGGCGTGCGGATGAACTCATTGACTTTCCTCAGAGGGTGATGAATACTTCAACGGTACAACCAACCCTATCGAGAGAGCCGCCATGTCCCGTTACCTCCTCACCTGCACTCCCGCCCACGGGCACGTGCTCCCGCTGCTGCAGGTCGCCAGGCACCTGGTCGCCGGCGGGCACGACGTCCTCTTTCTCACGAGCACCCGTTACGAGGAGCAGGTGACCGCGGCGGGCGCGCGGTTCCGTCCGCTGCCGGCGGAGGCCGACGTCGATCTCGATGACGCGAACGGCGCGTTCCCCGAGCGCGAGGGCCTCACCGGGGTGGCCGCCCTCCGCTTCGACATGAGCACCCTCTTCATCCGCCCAGGTCGGGCTCAGCTCGAGGCCGTGCGCGTCGAGCTGGCCCGGAACCGCATCGACGCCGTCCTCACCGAACCACTGTTCGTCGGTGCGGCGCTCCTGCAGCGGCTGCCGAAGGCCGAACGACCCGCGGTCGTGGTCCTCGGGATCTTCCCGCTCGGCGCCCGCAGCGTCGACACGGCCCCGTTCGGGCTCGGAGTCACGCCGATGCGCGGGCCGCTCGGTCGGGTGCGCAACGCCTTCCTCCGTACCGTGGCGGAGCGCGTGATCTTCGGCGGTGTGCAGAAGGAGGCCGACGCCATGGCGCGCGAGGCGGTCGGCCGCGATCTCGGCGGATTCGTGCTCGACTGGGCGGGGCGCGCCGATGCGTACGTGCAGTTCTCGGTATCCGCGTTCGAGTACCCACGCTCCGACCTCCCGGCGTCCGTGCACTTCGCCGGGCCCCTGCCCGCGGCGGCGTCGACCGTGCCGCTGCCCGAGTGGTGGTCCGACCTGGACGGACGGCGGCCCGTGATCCACGTCAGTCAGGGCACCATCGCCAACGCCGACTTCGGCCAGCTCGTGCTGCCGACCATCGCCGGGCTCGCCCAGGCCGACGTGCTCGTGGTGGTCTCCACGGGCGGGCGTCCGCGGGAGGTGCTGCCGAAGGAGCTGCCGGCCAACGTCCGTGTCGCTGAATACCTGCCCTACGACCGGCTGCTGCCGGAGGTCGACGTGTTCGTCACGAACGGCGGTTACGGCGGGGTGCAGCAGGCCCTTGCCCAGGGCGTCCCGCTGGTGGTCGCGGGTCAGACGGAGGACAAGGTCGAGGTCTCCGCCCGGGTCGGTTGGACCGGCGTCGGCATCAACCTGCGGACGAATGCGCCGAAGCCGGGGCAGGTGGCCGAGGCCGTGCACCGGGTGCTGGCCGAGCCGACGTTCCGGGACCGCGCACGGCAGATCGGAGAGGCGATGCGCGCTGCGGACGCCTGGCAGATGCTCGACGCGGTCCTGGCCGGGACGACGGCCCTGGGGCCTGCCGTGGAGCAGGCCCCAGGGCCGGTCTTCTGAACTGTAGGGGACCTGACGATGCATCAGGTCCCCTTACAGGAGTGGGTCAGGTGAGGCGAGTGCCTCTCCTATGTGCCGTGCGTTGGCTCGGCGCCGTTCCGGACTGCACGGCCGCGAGCACCCCCCACGCGACGAAGTGGAACGCTCCCAACGCGACAACCGTCTCGGGGAGCGTCGAGAACGTCGTTGTATCGGAGCTCGCAAGTGTGAGCTGCACGATGATCGCGGCACTGACTCCCAACCCGATCAGCGCCGCAAGGAAACCGATGGCTACGGTCATCCACGTGCGTCCCCATCGATCGCTTACAGCCATCGCGACGAGAGGTGCGGCAACGGACCACACGGCGAGCGGGATGCTGAACACTTGGTACAACCCCATCAGGCCGAGCGTCGATGCGAGGTCGAAGGGCGCTCCGTGCACGAGGACTCCGAGCTGCACTGCTGAGCCGGCTCCCCACGAGAGGATCAACGCCCACATTGCGGCCCGGGGACGAATTCTGCCGGTCACGAGTGGCTTTTCGCGTTCTGGCATGTGCGCAGAACGAAATTGGTCCACGTATTCTTCGCGATGTAGGTGTTCAAGGGCTCCCAAACGTTCGAGCCTTTCACGTTCGCGTTGACCGCGAGCACATACTCGCCGTCTCTACCGGCGTTCATGCGGAAAGTGATGGTTGAACCGGCATGGTCGAAATGCCCCGCCAGAGTGGTGAAGGTCCACGAGCCATATGATGCGTCGGCTGCAGTCACCTTCACCGGTGCGAGGGGCCGGGTGGGAACTTTGAGGTTCCAAAGGTTTCCAACAGCGGGGAACTTTGCCCCAGCCCCCTCCAACGGGGAAGCTGCAGTTGAAGCACCTCTTCAGTTCTTTGAGTGCAGCGGCCTTCGATACGTATCCCCCAGGGGCGAGAGTCTTGGAATTGACATTATTTGAGTACGTCCATCCGGCAGTCGCAGCGAACGCTGCGCCCCGGGCGGACGGGGTATAGATTTCCAGACCATCGTCCACGACGCGATACTCCGCAGGAACCGGGGCGCCGTCGACCGTCGCCGACGGAGGCTCGAGTAGCCCGTAGCTCACCAAGCTGTCGTCGTCGGCTGGCATGATCAGAGCACTTCCATCCTCTTGAAGGATGAAGTCGAGTTCTTCGTCCGCCTCTATCTGGATCGCCTTCGAGGTGGACTCCGGCGGTAGCAATAGGGTAGCCGAAGCTGATTCTCCGTCGACTTCGACATCAGCCTCGTCAGCGACTGAGAATTGCAGCGAGGGTGCTCCGGGAAAAGCGGTCGACTCGGAGAGTGTGAGAGTTTCATCTCCGGCGGAGAACACGACTTCCGGGGTGGGCGAATCCACAATCGCTTCGATGAGCCCGTCCAAGTCGTCTGCTGCTACTTGCCTTCGAGACTGCTGGGGTTCACGCGGGAAAGTGCATTCCCGCGCATGAACGCAACCGGGTGCAACGTCCGCCGGTATACCATCCCGGTATCGCCACGCAGCGTCAGTCCCCAGCTGACCACGGGCGGGACGGTCGAACCGTCAATGCGGAGGGAACGTCGAATTCCTTTCGATCCCGAGGGGGGATGGGGTGGGCGTCGGTTCCCCAGAGCGGCACCCACCCCCACATCGGGTTCGTCAATTCCAGCGGCTGAGCATCCAGAAGACCGCGAATCCGATCACCACGAGGATCGGGACCCAGGTGCCCGTGCGCTTGAGGCGTCGGCCCTGCGGCGCCACCCCGGGCGGCGGCGTGAGCATCCCGGCCGGCGGGGCGAACGGGAGTGCATGGCCCCCGGGTGTCGCGGCGGCGACCAGGCGGTCGTCGCGCCATCGCGCCCACTGGTCGAGCTTGGTCAGCAGCGCGCCCACGGCTCCGAAGAGCCAGGCCCACGTCGCCGGATCGAGCGTGGATGCCCGGCGGGGCGTGTAGAGGAAGAGCCAGTCGTCGACGATCTCGACGTCGAGCTGCGCGGCGTTGTCGATGAACCGCGCCATGATGTCCGGGGTGAAGAGGTAGAGCGCGTCCTGCTCGTAGCCGTCCGGGCAGTACAGGGTGAAGTGCTGGTCGAAGTCACCCTCGAGGGACAGACGCTGCGCCCGCCGGAACGAGGCAGGCAGGTTGGAGCCGAAGCCGTTGTTGCCCTTCGCGTCGAGCACGATGTTCGGCAGCGGGACGTCGAGCTTCACGGCCACGTAGCCCCACCGGTATGTCGTCGAGTTCTTCCCGGACTGCACAGTGTACTGGTAGTTGCCGAACTCCACGAACCGCGGGTGCGTGCCGCGGATGAGGTCGGTGGCCAGGCGCGAGCGGCCGAGGTGGAAGATCATCCCGGGCAGCGGCGGATCGTCGACGCGCGGCTCGTAGGTCATGCCGTTGGCCTGGGCGAACCGGTGCAGGCGATACCGGGTGGTGCGTGCGTTGCGGACGCCCAACCAGATGAGGACGCCCACCCCCGTGGCCACCAGCAGGAGGAGCACGAGGGCGATCGCCGCCGAGGCGGGAGAGCCGCTGCCCGCTGCCACCACCACGGAGGCGAGGACCGGGAGCAGCACGGCCCCGGCGATCGCCACGGCCACGATCGCGATGATCGACGACACCGCCATGCCGGTCGTCCGCCGGGACCGGAGCTCGGCCGCGAAGGCGCGGACGGCGGCCGGGTCGACGGGGTCGGTCAGGGCGCTCGCGTCGAACGATGCCGACGCCTGCGGGGATGTCATCGGTTGACCTCGTCGGCGTCCCACGTGAGGTCGGCGCCCGCGCGTAGAGCCTTCGCCTCCAGCCGCGCGTCCGTGCAGATCGCGCGGATCAGGTCGGGCGAGCCGGCGACGATCGTGGAGTCGTAATCGACCTCCGACACCATCACCCACGCGCGATCCGTCGGCCACAGGATGTTCGGGCTCTGCGCGGCGGGCGGGAAGCCGTGCTCCTCGCCGACCCGGTCGCGCCACGGTACGGCCAGGATCCACTCCGGATCGACGAGATCCCGGGCGCCGCCGGAGAACAGCACGTAGTCGCGGCCGGGGAGGCGCAGCCGCGGCCCCTCGGAGATCTCCCGCGAAAGGATGCCGTCCTGCCAGGTCGGCTTCCGGAAGGCGTTGTTGAACGGGTCGTGGATGCTGCGGTCGAGCATCGCCTGATGGTCCGGGTCGGCGCTGAACGTGAGGAAGGCTCGGGACGGCCCGTCTCCGAAGAAGCCGACCAGACCGCCGAACCCCTCCCAGAGCGCGACGACCCCGTCGTCCGGCGTCGCGGTGTGGGCGGCGAGGTGCCCGGCGAGGACCGCCACGAGATCGCTGTCGAGTGCGCCCTCCATCGGCGCCGTGAACGTGCGGCCGTCCGGAGCGATGCGGGTCCGCCAGTCGGCGTCGACGGGAGTGCGCACGATCCGGTGCCACTGCGCCTCTGCGTGCATCGTCGTGCCGAAGGCGGCGGCGGTCTCCGCCCACGTGACACGCACGTCGGGTTCGGTCGCCGTGGGACTGTCCCGCACCGCGGCGGGATGGAACACGCGGGCGTACGCAGGGAAGCCACGGGGGACGACCGCGTGCATGCTGCTGAGGTCGTCGTCGAGGGTCTCGCGCAGCCACGCGCCGACGCCGGGGTCTGCGATCCACTCCATGCGACCACGGTACCGGCCGCGTCCGACGACGCCAGGCGTGCCCGCCGATCCCCCATAATCGAGGGGTGACTGCCACCGCCGCCCTCCCCTCCCTCGACGGCCGACGCTTCCGCATGGTCTCGTCCACGACGTCCGCCGTCGACCCCGACGCCCCCAGCGTCTTCGAGTACTTCGAGAAGGACGGCGCGATCTGGGGCGGCTACGAGGGCGACACGGTCACCTTCGGCAAGTTCGTTGGCACGCGGACCGGCGACACAATCTGGGTCTCGTTCGTCCACGTGCTCAAGGCCGACGGCACCGTCGTCACCGGCGACGGCGAGAGCGAACTGGAGCTCACCGATGACGGCCGCATCCGCCTGGTGGAGCACTACGAGATGCACGGCCTCCCGCAGCTGAGCGTCGTCGAGGAGATTCCGGCCGCCTGACCTCAGCGTGGCGGCAGCGCGTCCCGGCCGGGCGACGCCGGTGTCCACCGGGTCATCCCGAGCGGGACCTCGGTCTGCCGCTCCGGCAGGTCCCCCGGCAACAGGTACGGCCGGCGGATGACCTCGTCGAGAACGACGACGCTGACCACGGTGCGCACCTCGGGGAGCTGCGCGATGACCCCCGTCGAGAACTCGTGCACGCCGCTCACGTCGACGGCACGGATGAGCAGCATCGCGTCGTGCTCCCCGGTCGTGATCGCGCACCACTCCACGTCCGGCATCTCGATGATTCGCTCGCGGAACGACGCCCAGGCCTGCGGCATGACGGTCACGAAGACGAGCGCCCCGATCGAGAGCCCGGCCTTGGCCTGATCCACCCGCGCGCTGAACCCGGTGATGACGCCGTCGTGCACGAGCGACTCCACCCGCGTGTAGGCACTGGCCCGCGAGATGCCGACCTTCTCGGCGAGGGCGGCGATCGAGACGCGACCGTTATCGCGCAGCACGTCGAGGATTCTGTACGCCGTCTCATCCAAAGGGGCAGCACTTCGTCCAGATTGCTTCGACGGATCCGCGTCCTTGCTGGACATATTGCTCCTCACATCCGAGGTTCTCGACAATGCGTGCCGGTGTGACGCGCACTTGCTGGACACATCGTCGCATATGATGCGAATCTGATCCCCGGTCGTCCACATCGGTGGCGACCGGACCCGAATGTACTCCTCGCCCTTGGAGGCCCTGATGTCGTCACGCCGTATCACGCCGGTCATCGCGCTCGGAGCCGTCGCGCTCCTGGCGCTCGCAGGTTGCTCGGGAGGGAACTCGGCGAACAACTCCGAGTCGTCCCAGGGCTCCGACTCCCTGGTCATCGACACCGCATTCTCGATCGAGACCACGGACCCCGGTCACACGTACGACCCGACCGGCAACATGATCGCGAAGGCGCTGTACGAGACCCTCGTCGACTTCGAGGGCTCCGACGTCTCGACCCCGGTCCCGGGCCTCGCCTCGTGGGAGCAGAACGACGAGGCGACCGAGTTCACGTTCACGCTCGAAGGCGACCGCGTGTTCTCCGACGGCTCGCCCATCGAGGCGAAGGACGTCGTCTTCTCCCTGCAGCGCATCCAGGGCATGGCAGACGCGAAGCCCAACTTCCTGCTCGGCGGCCTGACGATCGAGGAGGTCGACGACAAGACCATCCGCTTCACCTCGGAGACCCCGCTGCTGCAGCTCCCGGCGATCCTCGCGAACCCGGCGCTCGGCATCGTCAACGCGGACGTCGTCATGGAGAACGGCGGCACCACCGACGGCACCGACAGCGCCCAGGGCTTCCTCGACGGCGAGTCCGCCGGTTCCGGACCGTTCGTGCTGGACACCCTCGACCTCAGCTCGCAGGTCGTCCTCACGCGCAACGACGAGTACAACGGCGACGAGGAGTCGGCCTACAGCCGTGTCGTCGTGCGCAACGTCTCGGAGAGCGCGACCCAGCTCGCCAACCTCAAGGGCGGCGACTCCATGGTCGCGATGGACCTCAACGGCGACCAGGTCGCGGGTCTCGGCGACGACATCACGGTCGACTCCGTCCCTTCCGGCCAGACGATCTTCCTGCTGCTGAACCAGGGAGCGGCCGGCGGTGACCTCGCGAACGTGAAGATCGCGGAGGCCATCCGGTACGCCCTCGACTACGACGCGCTGCTCGAGCTCGCGGGTGCGGGCGCGGTCCAGGCGACCGGCGTCATCCCGCCCGGCTTCGAGGGCGCCCTCGACAGCGGTGTGGAGCAGGATCTCGACAAGGCGAAGGCCGCGCTGGAGGAGGCCGGGTACTCCGGTCAGACCCTCAAGCTGCAGTTCCCGAACGACTACCCCGTCGGTGGCGTGGAGTTCACACCGCTCGCGGAGCGCATCCAGGCTCAGCTGGAGGACGCGGGCATCGCCGTCGAACTGGCTCCGGCCCCGTTCGCGACCGAGCTCGACGCATACGTCAACGGCACCGAGGGCTTCGGCCTGTGGTTCTGGGGCCCGGACTACGCCGACTCGGCGAACTTCCTCCCCTTCGCTCCCGGTCTGAAGGTCGGCCTCCGCGCCGGCTGGGCGGCCGAGGCCAACCCGGAGATCGCGGGCATCGCCGCCGGTGCGGCCGCAGCCACCGACGCCGAGCAGCGCACCGAGGCGTTCACGGAGTTCGCCGAGGCCATGCAGGCCGAGGGTCCGTTCGTGCCGCTGATCGTCCCCGGTCGCAACATCTCCTCCGCGTCCAGCGTGGCCGGCGCCGTCTACAACTCCGTGTGGGAGATGGACATCGCCGAGATCCAGCCGGCCGGCTGAGCGGACCATCATGACGACAGTGGCCGTGCAGAGGCAGGCGCAGCGGCGCCGCTCGCCTCTCGTCGGGTACCTGCTGCGGCGAGCCGGGACCTCCCTGCTCCTGTTGGTGGGCGTGACCATCGTCACGTTCGCGCTCACCAACCTGGTGCCGGGAGACCCGGTCTCGGCCGCGCTCGGTGAGGGCGCGTCGCAGAACCCGGCGACGCGCGAGGCGTTCATCAAGGCGAACGGACTCGACCAGCCGCTGTTCGTCCAGTACTTCATCTATATGGGGAACCTGCTCCGCGGGGACCTCGGCACGTCGCTGGTGACCGGACGCCCGGTCACCAGCGACCTCGCCACCGCGGTGCCCGCCACGATCGAGATCGCGATCGGCGCGATCATCGTCAGCCTCGCGGTCAGCATCGTGCTCGGCACCCTCGCCGCCTACCGCCGCGGCCTCGTGACCGACCAGGTCATCCGCGTCGTCACCCTCGTCGGACTCAGCGTCCCGACCTTCTGGCTCGCGCTTGTCAGCTTCTACGTCTTCTTCCTGGAGCTGCGCATCGCACCGGGCTCCGGGCGCATCTCGCCGTCGATCACCCCGCCGCCGCGCGTGACCGGGCTCTACACGGTCGACTACCTGCTGAACGGCGACGCTGTCGGCTTCTTCGACGCTCTCGCGCATCTCGCGCTGCCGGTCATGGTGCTCTCACTCGTGACCATCGGCCTCCTGACCCGCTTCATCCGCACCTCGGTGCTCGAGGTCCTCGGCAGCGACTACGTGCGGGCGGCCAGGGCCAAGGGTCTGCCGGCGATGCGCGTCATCCTCGACTACGTGCTCCGGGGAGCCTCGCTCCCGATCCTCACGGTCGTCGGTGTCGCGTTCGGCGCCCTGCTCTCCGGGACCGTGCTCGTGGAGTCGGTGTTCGCCTGGCCGGGGCTGGGGACGTACGCCTACAACTCCGCCGCGAACCTCGACCTGCCCGGCATCATGGGCGTGGGCCTCGTCGTCGGCGTCATCTACCTCCTCATCAACTTCATCGTGGACCTGCTCTACGGCGTGCTCGACCCGAGAGTGAGGATCGCATGAGCCGCATCGCCGCAGCGACCCCCGCCGGCCGCTTCCGCTTCCGCTGGCCGCGTGCCTGGCGCACCCCGCTCGGCATCATCGGCACGGTCATCGCCGGTGCGTGGATCATCGTCGCCTTCACCGCGCAGTGGTGGGTGCCGTACCCGCCGAACGCTCAGGTCCTGCCTCGACTGCAGGCACCGGGCATCGACACGATCCTCGGTACGGACGGCAACGGTCGCGACATCTTCTCCCGGCTGATGACGGGTGCCACGGTGAGCCTCCCGCTGGCGCTCATGCTGGTGATCGCCGCCATGATCATCGGGACGCTCGTCGGTGCGGTCGCCGGCTACTTCGGTCGCGCGGTCGATGAGACCCTCATGCGCATCACCGACCTGTTCATGGCCTTCCCGACCGTGATCCTGGCCATGGTGGTCGCCGCGTCGCTCGGCCCCTCCCTGTTCAACGCGGTCATCGCCGCGATCGTGGTCTCATGGCCCCAGTACGCCCGCGTCACCCGCAGCATCGTGCTCGGCCTCCGCGGACAGAACTACGTGATCGCCGGTCGCCTTCTCGGCCACTCGCCGCTGCGCACCCTCTTCGTCGACATCCTCCCGAACATCGCCGGCCCCGTGCTCGTGCTCGCGACGCTCGACATCGGTGCGGCCATCCTCCTGCTCTCCGGCCTCTCCTTCCTCGGTCTCGGAGCCCAGCCGCCGACGGCCGAGTGGGGGTCGATGATCTCCGGGGCGATGCAGAACTTCGACGCCTGGTGGCTCGGGGTCTTCCCGGGGCTCGCGATCCTCACCGTGGTGCTCGCGTTCAACTTCCTCGGCGATGCGATGCGCGACGTGCTCGACCCGACCGCGGAGATCACACACGAGAAGCAGGCCGAGCACACGGCCTCCGCGACGGGGGTGCCCGCATGACCGCGCAGAGCACGGCGACGCTCAGCATCCGCGACCTCACGATCGACATCGGCCGTCCGCTCGTCAAGGGCGTCTCCCTGGAACTCGAACCGGGGCGCATCCATGGCCTCGCGGGCGAGTCCGGCTCCGGCAAGACACTCACCTCCCTCGCCGTGCTCGGCCTGCTGCCGCGACAGGCGAAGACCGGCGGCTCGATCCTGCTCGCGGGGGAGGAGCTCGTCGGTCGTAACCGCCGGGGGCTCAACCGCATCCGCGGGAAGCGCATCGCGATGGTCTTCCAGGACCCGTCGGCCTCGCTGCACCCGCAGCTGCCGGTCGGCCGTCAGCTCACCGACCACATGCGCGTGCACCTCGGACTCAAGGGAGCTGCTGCGCGCGCGCGGGCGGTGGAGCTGCTCGAGACCGTGCAGGTGCCGAACCCGGCCGAGGCCCTGAAGCGGTATCCCCATCAGTTCTCCGGCGGACAGCGGCAGCGCATCGCGATCGCGTGCGCCCTCGCCTGCGACCCGGAGGTCCTGCTCGCGGACGAGCCGACGACCGCGCTCGACGTGACGGTTCAGGCCGGCATCCTGAAGCTGCTGCGCGACCTGGCGATCGAGCGGAATCTCGCCGTGCTGCTCGTCACCCACGACCTGGGCGTCATGAGCGCGATCGCCGACACGGTGGCCGTCATGAAGGACGGTCGCATCGTCGAGCTCGCCGATCGGGAGACGCTCTTCCGCGCCCCGCAGCACGAGTACACCCGTATGCTGCTCGCGGCCCTGCCGGGGTCGCGCATCGAGGAGAGCCCCGAGGAGGCCGCGGATGAGTGAGGTCAGCGTCCTCGACGCGCGCGAGGTGGTGGTGCGGTATCCCGGCAACCCGCCCGTGATCGCGGTGAACGGCGTCTCGCTGAGCGTCGCGGCGGGGGAGACCGTCGCCCTCGTGGGTGAGTCCGGCAGCGGCAAGTCGAGCCTGGCTCGCGCCGTCGTCGGCATCGAGAAGACGGCCGCCGGGACCGTATCGTTCCGCGGCGCCCCCGTCGCGCCGCTGGGGATCCGTCGTCGTGACACGGCGCTCACCGGCATCCAGATGGTCTTCCAGGACCCGGCGACCTCGCTGAACCCGCGACGGCGGATCGGCGACCAGATCTCCGACGGCATCGCGACCGCCCGCGCGCGCGGTGCCGCCGGCTCCACCGTGGAGGAATGGCTGGAGCGGGTCGGACTGCCCGCCGAGGTGCGCAGTCGCTTCCCGCATCAGTTCTCGGGCGGTCAGAAGCAGCGCATCGCGATCGCGCGGGCACTCGCCGCACGGCCCTCGCTGCTCGTGGCCGACGAGCCGATCTCCGCGCTCGACGCGTCCACCCAGACGAGTGTCGCCGGGCTCATGCGCGACCTCGTGGCCGAGTCCGGCGCGGGGATGCTCTTCATCTCCCACGATCTCGCGGTCGTGCGTCGTATCGCCGATCGCACGTTCGTCATGTTCGGCGGGCGAGTGCTCGAATCCGGTCCGACCGCTGAGCTGTGGGCGACGCCACGACACCCCTACACGCAGGCGCTGCTCGCCGCGATCCCGGAGCCGGACGGCACGGGCCGCATTCCCGATGCCCCCTCCGCCGAGGACCGCATCGTCTGGGCCGAGGTGCCTCCCGTCGCCTACTGACGGACGGAGACGACGAAGGGCCGGAGCGTGCGCTCCGGCCCTTCGCGAGTCTCGTCCGATCAGACCGGCGCGACGATGTCCTGCTTCACGTCCCACTCGGTGATCTCGAGCGCGACGTCGACCGACTGTCCCTCGACGGTGGCGGAGCTGGTCGAGGCGAGGTTGACGTAGTCCTCGGTGACCTCGAAGACGACGTCGACAGGGGTGCCGGCCTGCTCGACGGTGCCACTGACGAGGTACACCTTCTGGCCGAGACGCTCGCCGGTGCCGGTCACGGCGAACTCGCCCGTGATGGCCTTCGCCGTCGCGGCGGGATCCATGGCGGTGACGTCCTTCGCGGTGGTGCTGAGGCCCGCGATGATCGGGTCGCTCGACGACGGGTCGGCGGTCTGCCAGTCGCTGGACGGCGACTTCACCCAGACGTCGTCACCGATGGCCACGATCGAGCCCATCGGGGAGAGCGACTCGAGAGCCTTCTCCGACGGGTTGAAGCGCGTGGTGGACTCCATGCCCATCACGGTGGTCTTGGCGGCGTAGCCGGCGGTGTCGGTCATGGCCTCGGCGATGCAGGCGCCGAGCGCGGAGCCGTCGACCGTGGCGCCGTCGGCGAGCTCGGGGCAGTCGCTGGACGGTGCTTCCGCCTCCTGCGACGCAGCTCCGCTCGGCTTCGATTCGGCCGGCTTGTCCGACCCTCCCGCCGAACATCCGGTGAGCATGACGGCGGCGGCGAGTACGACGCCGACCCCCCACTTGTTGACGCGCATGGCGCCCCCCTCCAGGTCACGTGCCGATGACCGTCACCAGGCACGCCCTCCAGCATGCCAAGGACGGGCGCGATCCGTGGGAGGCGGCTCCGAGGAATCTCCGCTAGACTGTCGAGGTTGTCTGCCTTCCGGCCCCCACTCGGGCGCCCACGGCGGGCACGTGCACACACCCTCCTGCTCCCGGGAAAGTCCCGAGAGCCGTTCTAGTCCGAAGGAGGTGGGTAAGTGACGCACCAGTACGAACTCATGGTCATTCTGACCCCCGAGATCGACGAGCGCCAGGTCGCCCCGACGCTCGACAAGTTCCTGAAGGTCATCACCAACGATGGTGGCTCGATCGAGAACGTCGACATCTGGGGCAAGCGCCGTCTCGCCTACGAGATCCAGAAGAAGACCGAGGGCATCTACGCCGTCGTCAACTTCACCGCGACCAGCGCCGCCACGCAGGAGCTCGACCGTCAGCTCAAGCTGAACGAGCAGATCATGCGCACCAAGGTGCTCCGCGCCGAGGAGGCTCAGGCGATGATCGCTTCCGAGGCCAAGCGCGCCGAGGAGAAGGCTGCCCGCAAGTCCGCCAAGGCTGCGAAGGCCTGATCCCATGGCCGGCGAAACCGTCATCACCGTGGTGGGCAACCTCACCGCCGACCCCGAGCTGCGCTACACGCAGAACGGGCTGCCGGTGGCGAACTTCACCATCGCGTCGACGCCTCGCAACTTCGACCGTGCCGCGAACGAGTGGAAGGACGGCGAAGCGCTGTTCCTCCGCGCGTCGGTGTGGCGCGAGTTCGCCGAGCACGTGGCGGGCTCGCTCACCAAGGGCATGCGCGTGATCGCGCAGGGCCGCCTGCGTCAGCGCTCGTACCAGGACCGCGAGGGCAACCAGCGCACCGCGATCGAGCTGGAGGTCGACGAGATCGGCCCCTCGCTCCGGTACGCGACCGCGCAGGTCACTCGTGCGGCCTCGGGCGGCGGCGGGGGTCAGTCCCGTCCCGCGCAGCAGCAGCAGGTGTCGGAGGAGCCGTGGTCCACGCCCGGTTCCTCGACCAGCGCCGACGCCTGGAGCACTCCGGGCAGCTTCGGCGACGACACCCCCTTCTGAAAACACTTCTTCACGGGTGGGTCCCTGAGCTTGTCGAAGGGCCGCACCCCGCTCATCACTAAGGAAAAGCAATGGCTGGAAAGTCGAGCGGCGACCGCCGCAAGCCGCGGAAGGGCGCGAAGAACGCCGCTCCCGCGAAGTCCATCCGGGTCGGCGTCATCGATTACAAGGATGTCGCCACCCTCCGCAAGTTCGTCTCGGAGCGCGGCAAGATCCGCGCCCGTCGCATCACCGGTGTGTCGGTGCAGGAGCAGCGTCTGATCGCCACCGCGATCAAGAACGCGCGCGAGATGGCGCTCCTGCCCTACGCTGGCGCCGGCCGGTAAGGGGTACTGAGATGGCAAAGCTGATTCTCACGAACGAGGTCGCCGGGCTGGGTAGCGCCGGTGACGTGGTCGAGGTCAAGAACGGGTACGCCCGCAACTACCTCATCCCCCAGGGCTTCGCTACGGCGTGGACCCGTGGTGGCGAAAAGCAGGTCGCGTCGATCCAGGCCGCGCGTCAGGCACGCGCGATCCACGACCGCGACGAGGCTGTGGCCCTCAAGAACACCCTCGAGGGCACCAAGGTGCGCCTCGCGGTGAAGGCCGGCAAGGAAGGCCGTCTGTTCGGCTCGGTGAAGACCGCCGACGTCGCAGAGGCCGTCACGGCTGCGGGCCTCGGCTCGATCGACAAGCGCAAGGTGCACATCCCCTCGCCCATCAAGGCGACCGGTGAGCACGAGGCGACCGTGCGTCTGCACGAGGACGTCACTGCCGTCATCACGCTGCAGGTCGTCGCCGCCAAGTAAGACACTCGGCGGGCCTTCGCGCCTGTCGAACGAACGCCCCCTGTCCTCCGGGACGGGGGGCGTTTCTGCGTCAGGACGCGGTGAGGATCAGGCGACGGTGATTTCTCATACGCCGACGCAACATGCGGTGCTGTTGGCTCGATTCCATGGCGGCACCACCCCCGTTCCCGACATCCAGAGCGCCCTGGGGTGATGCCGCGAAGGGGCTGCTGATCGTCCTCGTGGTGTTCTGGCACGTCGTGCTGAAGACCTACCTGAAGGCCGACTGGCGACTCGGCATCCCCCTCCCCGGAGCCTGGGACCTCGCGAGCGACCTCATCTGGCCGTTCCTCATGCCGTTGTTCCTGTTCCTGTCCGGATATTTCGCCTCCGCGGCGCTGGCCCGACCGTGGGCCGTGGTGTTCCGTCCGCGCGTCGTCCGGTTCCTCTACCTGTATCTGCTGTGTCTTCGAGGCGGAGGAGGAGACGCGCTTCGGCGCCTACCTGTCGGTCCGTCTCCGTGCGGACGGCGCCTTCCTCGGCGGAGAAGTCCGGTCCATTCGCTTCGATGCCGAAGGCGGCGCCCCTTCACCCGATCCGTCCGGTCGGGCGTCCGCCCTGATGGGCGAGCGCGGGCGGCGGGACTTCCCGGGCACTGCCGCCGTCATCGACGCTGACGGATCGATCGCCCCGGGCGGATAGGCTGCTGGCCATGACGGATGACGTTCGCAATGTGCACGAGGCCCTTTCCACGATTCACGAGCACTGGCAGCCACACCGGCTCACGAGCGTCAACGACTACGACGTCAAGGTGGTGAAGTTGCAGGGCGAGTTCGTCTGGCACACGCATCCCGAGACCGACGAGCTGTTCTTCGTGGTGAGCGGACGCCTGACGATCCAGCTCCGCGACCGCGACGTCATCCTGAATCCGAACGACGTGTTCGTGGTGCCTCGGGGCGTCGAACACTGCCCGAAAGCCGAGGAAGAGGTGCAGGCGATCCTCTTCGAACCGAAGGGTACGGTCAACACCGGAGACGCGGGCGGCGACATGACGGCGGAGCTCCAGGAGCTCGGCTAAGCCCCATCACGTCCAATGCGTCCGCAGAACGGGCGCACGGATGCCCCGCGGTGGGGGACCACGGGGCATCCGCCGTTTGCGCGGCGGTCACGCTCGGCAGAGGAAGCGCAGCGAGGGCTGCACCGCACGTGCGGGCGCTGCCGCGCGCCGGCGGTGGCGCGTCTCCTCCCCCGAGGACATCGCCACCGCCGGGGCTCAGCGCCTACGCCGCGCGACGGCGCAGCAGGCCCGCACCTCCCAGCAGCAGGAGAGCGGCCAGGGCCCACAGCCACGGGGCCGAGGCACCACCGGTCATCGCGAGGCCGGTGGCCTCACCCGTCGCGGCGGCACCCGCAGCCCACGGCATGCTTGTCATGCCGGCTCCGGTGCTCGGAGTGGTTCCCGGGTTCGTTCCGGGGGCGGTGCCCGGGTTCGTGCCAGGGTCGGTCCCCGGGTTCGTTCCGGGGTCGGTGCCGGGGTCCGTTCCCGGGTCGGTGCCCGGATCCGTACCGGGGTCAGTGCCGGGGTTCGTGCCCGGATCGGTCACCGTGCTCTCGCCGACGACGGAGATCGCGTTCCCGCCGATCGTGATGGGAAGCGTCACCGGGAGTTCCAGCTGAGTCCCGCCGAGGATGCTGTCGTCTCCGCCGGTGGTGCTGCCTCCGGTCGTGGGTGCGGTCGGGGACGTGGCGCCGCCGGTGGTGCCGGTGACGGTGGCGTCGTCGGTGACGGAGATGGCGTTGCCGGTGACGCCGATGGGGGCCGTCACGGGTGCGACCACCTGGGTGCCGCCGAGGGTGCTGTTGTCTCCGCCGGTGGTGCTGCCTCCGGTCGTGGGTGCGGTCGGGGCGGTGGTGCCGCCGGTGGTGCCGGTGACGGTCGCGTCGTCGGTGACGGAGATGGCGTTGCCGCCGACGGTCACGGGGGCCGTCACGGGTGCGACGACCTGCGTGCCGCTGGCCGTGCCGTCCTCGCCCGAGGGCTGCCGCCCGCCGCGGGGGGGGCGGGCGCCGGTGTGGTGGTGCCGGTGGTACCGGTGGCCTCGCTGTCGCCCAGGAGGGAGATGGCGTTGCCGCCGACGGTCACCGGAGCCGCCACGGGTGCGACGACCTGCGAACCGCCGAGGATGCTGTCGTCACCGCCGGTGGTGCTGCCGCCGGCCGCGGGTGCGACAGGGGTGGTGGTGCTGCCGGTGGTGCCGGTGGCCTCGCTGTCGCCCAGGAGGGAGATGGCGTTGCCGCTGGCGGTCACGGGGGCCGTCACCGGGGCGACGACCTGGGTGCCGCTGGCCGTGCCGTCCTCGCCGGAAGTGCTCGACCCGGTCGCGGGTGCTGCCGGTGCCGGTGTGGTGCCGCCGGTGCTGCCGGTGGCCTCGCTGTCGCCCAGGAGCGAGATGGCGTTGCCGCCGACGGTGACCGGGGCGGTCACCGGGGCGACCACCTGGGTGCCGCTGGCCGTGCCGTCCTCGCCCGAAGTGCTCGACCCGGTCGCCGGAGCAGGGGCCGGTGCTGCGGCGCTCCCACCTTCGGCGGCCGACTCGGAGTCACCGAGCAGCGAGATGGCGTTGTCGGACACGGTCACCGGGGCGGTGACCGCCACCAGAGCCTGGGTGCCCGAAAGCACGCCCTCCAGGCCGTCCGTGTCGAGGGAAAGCACCCCGGCCGCGTCAGGGGCCTGGGGAGCCGCGCTCTGGGGAGGAGCGGCGGCCGGGGTGCTGGTCGTGGAGTCTTCGGTGAGGCTGATGGCGTTGTCCGTCACCGTGACGGGAAGGTTCACCGCGACGGCCGCCTGCGTGCCGGAGGCGGTTCCCTGGTCACCGCTCGTCTGCGGAGCAGGTGCCGGGGCCGGTGCAGGGGCGGGAGCCGGGGCTGGGGCTGGTGCCGGGGCGGGAGCAGGTGCCGGTGAAGTCGACGCCGCGTCACCGAGCACGGAGATCGCGTTGTCGACGACCGTGATCGGAGCGGTGATCGGCGCTACGGCCTGGGTTCCGGAGAGGAGTCCGTCGTCTCCGGATGTCTCGGCCGCATTGGCGGCCGTCGCGCCGAGCAGGGTGATCCCGCCGGCGATGAGCGTGCCCCAGAGGACGCGCTTCGCGTAACTACGCATGATGGTTCTCCTGACGTGACTGGTCTGTCTGATGGGATGCGCGCGAGAGAGTGCGCGCGCAGCACGGCATCTGTCACCCGGGTGGGATGACGCGACAGGCCGTCAGTCGGGAGAGACGTCGGTGTCAGCGACGGGAGCGCCTGGAAGGGCGTCGTCCGTCGCGCCGACGGCCCGCTCCCAGGCACGGAGCGGGGTGGCGCCGATCTCGCTCACGCGAGCGTGGGCGCTGGCGGAGGTTCCGCCGGATGCGGCGGAAGAAGAAGCGGGGGCGACGGGGGCGCCCGGAGGGGCGCCGAACGGCGCCGGAGCGGTGTCACCAACGGGGCTCTGCGTGTCCGTCGCGGAGAGGGTCGCCCTGACCGGAGAGCCAGCCCACAGCGCAGACTCGTGGCCCGCCAAGGGAGACGCAGAGCGCGGGGAGGTGAGCGCCGGCGGCACGATGGTGAAGTCCGCACGCGGGGTCACGGTGCTCGCAGGGACGGCGTCCACCGGCGTCTGCGGTGCGACCGGGACCTGCGGCGTGAGCGCCTCGACGACGGGCGGGACGGCCTCTTCCGCAACGCCGCCGACGAGGCCGGTCGTGTCGTCGACGACGCCGACGACGTTCTCGACGAGCTCGATGGCGCCCGAGTCGACGACGATGCCGCCGACCAGCGGAAGGTCGCCGACGAGGTCGAGCACGGGCGCGGTGATCTGTGAGGCCGGGGCAGAGACGAGCACGTCGGTGACGGGTTCGACGACCGTCTCCGTGGTCTCCGCGACGGTCTCGAGCACGGGGGCGGCGGTGTCTCCGACGATCGGGACCTGCGTCACGGTCTCGGTCACTGTCTCAACGACCTCGGGAGCGGCCTGCTGCACCGGAGCGGTGACGTGAGTCACGACCGGTTTCACTACCTCCTGCACGACGGGCGCGACGACCTCCTGGACCACCGGCGTCGCTACATGGTTCACAACAGGAGCCACGACGTCGTTCACGACCGGTTTCGTCACCGCCGTGACCGTCTCGGACACCACCGAGGTGAGGCTGTCGAGCTGGCCCTGGGGCTGCTCATCGGCCTGCGCGGATCCGCCGCCGGTGAGCACCGTGAGTGCCGCCCAGGCGAGCGCGCCGAAGCCACCCCAGAGGACCACGGCGGGTACGCCGCGTCGGGTGGTCCGAGCGTCCACGTCGTCCTCCCCCTCTGAAGGTCAACGTCCAGTCGTCACGGGTGTGTCGATGGGAGGCAGAATACTCGTCGACCTCGGCTCTGTCCAGGGGCGTTTACATCCGATTCGACTCGTGTCAGATCGTGACGCGCCCGGCGGATTTCCGGCTTGACTTTCCCCAGGTTCTACACATGTCCCCCCAGACGGGGAAACCTTCAACGCGCAATTTAAACTCGTTTTCATCCACAGGGTGGGGAAACGACTTATCCCAGCTCAGCAGGATAAAAAAAGTCTCCCACTCACACCATCCACCGGGTTATCCACACCCGTTCTGCACAGACACTCCGAGATTCTCCGCACGCTGTCCACATGGTTATCCACAGGCTGTGTTGCACCGTGTGGAGACCGCTCATAGCGTGGTCGAGCGACCGAATGTCGGGGGCTCCTGTTTGTCTGGGGATGGCCGCCGAGCGGCCGCGGCCCCCGCACCGACATCCGCGGATGCGCGCGCCGGGGTCCGCCTCAGAACCGTCGCATCGAAGGGAACACAGTGTCGATCGCCGACATCTCCGAGGAGCGCCTGGGAGGGCAGCGCCCGCCCGAGCGCACCCCTCCGCACGACCTCCTGGCCGAGCAGAGCGCCCTGGGCGGCATGCTCCTGTCGAAGGATGCGGTCGCCGACGTGATCGAGACGCTCAAGGGCGCTGACTTCTACATCCCCAAGCACGAGCTCATCTTCGAGGCGATCCTCTCGCTCTACTCCCACGGCGAGCCGACCGACGTCGTCGCGGTCACCGACGAGCTCATCAAGACCGGTGAGCTGAGCAAGGCCGGCGGCGCCGACTACCTGCACACGCTCACCTCGATCGTGCCCACCGCCGCCAACGCCGGATACTACGCCGGCATCGTCTCCGAGCGCGCGATCCTCCGCCGCCTCGTCGACGCGGGGACGCGCATCGTGCAGCTCGGCTACGACGGCCAGGGCGACGCGACCGACATCGTCAACAACGCGCAGGCCGAGATCTACTCGGTCACCGGCTCGGAGACGGCCGAGGACTACGTGCCGCTGACCGTCGCCGTCGACGCGGCCGTCGAGGAGATCGAGGCGGCCAACGGCCGCGACGGGTCCATGACCGGCATCCCGACCGGGTTCCGCGAGCTCGACGAACTCACCAACGGCCTGCACGGCGGCCAGATGATCGTCGTCGCCGCCCGTCCCGCCATGGGAAAGTCGACGCTCGCCCTCGACTTCGCCCGCGCCGCGTCCATCGGGCATGACTTCCCGTCGATCTTCTTCTCCCTCGAGATGGGCAAGAGCGAGATCGCGATGCGTCTGCTCAGCGCGGAGGGGGCGATCCCGCTGCAGAACATGCGCAAGGGGACGCTCGACCCGCGCGACTGGACGACGGTCGCCGCGACGCGCGGCCGCATCAACGATGCTCCGCTCTACATCGACGACAGCCCGAACATGACCCTCGTCGAGATCCGGGCGAAGTGCCGACGGCTGAAGCAGCGCGCTGGTCTGCGCATGGTCATCATCGACTACCTCCAGCTCATGACGTCCGGCAAGCGCGTCGAGTCCCGTCAGCAGGAGGTCTCGGAGTTCTCCCGAAGCCTCAAGCTGATTGCCAAGGAGCTGCAGGTGCCGGTCATCGCGCTCTCGCAGCTGAACCGTGGTCCCGAGCAGCGACAGGACAAGAAGCCCGCCATCAGCGACCTGCGAGAGTCCGGATCGATCGAGCAGGACGCCGACATGGTCATCCTCCTGCACCGCGACTCCGTCTACGACAAGGACGTCCGTCCCGGCGAGGCCGACCTCATCGTGGCCAAGCACCGTAACGGTCCGACCGCGACCATCACCGTCGCGTTCCAGGGGCACTATTCCCGGTTCGCCGACATGGCCCCGGGCGGCGACTTCAACTGAGTTGAGGCCGCCCCGGTGCCTCCGCAGCGGCGTCCTCGCGGAGTGTCAGCCGCACATGGCAGGACTGGGTCGTCGCGAACGGGATCACGCGCGCGACCTCGACCGGTCCTCCGGCTCGGGCCAGCACCGACTTCATCAGCTCCTCGTGCACCCGGCAGACCACGCTCTGGTCGTCGGTCAGCAGGGCGCGGAAGCGGCAGGGGGAGAGGTCGACCGTGAGCTTCTTCTCGTCGATCTCCGGCTGCAGGCCCACGTCGTCGAGGTGATGGAACAGCGCGTCGAGCTGGTGGGTCGCCGCCTCGGGGAGGCCTGACCGGGTCGCCGGGAGAACCGCGCGCATGAGGTCGCCGTTGCGGATGGCTTCCTGCATGCGACGTTCCTCGACCTCGTTCGGCTCTGTCGGCGGGACCGGCGAGAACCGCAGGCGCGGGCGGCCGCGCCGACCGGTGTGCTCGACCTCGGAGCGGGTGAGCCCCTCACCTTCGAGCACGCGCACGTGGTCGCGGAGCGTATTCACGTGGAGCCCCGTGGTGAGGGAGAGCTCCGCGAGACCGATTCCCGGGGTGTCCATGATGGCGGCGAGAACCCGCAGTCTGCTGCTCTGAGCGAGGCCGCGATAGGCGTCGGTAGGACGTGGCATGTTACCCATTATCCATCTCACCAGCCTGTGCGGCGATTTCCACGGCTACCGCCCTCCGGGGGTCTGGATGCGCCGTTTAGCCTGGGGGCATGAGAGGTGGACGCACGGTGACCGCGCTGCGCCTGCTTCTGCCGGCGTTCCTGCTCGGCGCGATCATCGCGATATCGTTCCTCGAGGCGCCGCTGAAGTTCTTGGCACCCGGGATCACGATCCCGCTGGGTCTCGGCATCGGCCGCCTCGTGTTCACGGCCCTCAACGTCCTCGCAGGCGCGGTGCTCCTCGTCTTGACGGCGGTCAGTGTGCGGGCCAGGGTCGGGCGGTCCTCCGCCCTGCTCCTCGGCGGGCTGTGGGTGGTGTTCCTCGTCGAGGTGGTCATCATCCGCCCCATCCTCAATCGGCGCAGCGACCTCGTCATCGCGGGGGAGGAGGCGCCGGGGACCGATGGCGCCCACTACGCCTACATCGTGGCGGATGTGACGATGGTGGTGCTGCTCGTGGCCTTCCTCGTGGTCACGGTGCGCGCGGTCCTGCCGCCGCGGTCCTCGCCGACGGCGAGCGTCTAGGACACGCCGGTCGGCGCCGAGTCCAGCAACCGGCGCGCGCTTTCCCGAGCGGTCGCGAACGGCTCCGCGAACGTCCCCATGCCGACCGTGACGATCGCACCCTCGTAGAGGAGCATGAGCGTCTCGGCGAGCCGGTGAGGGTCGTGGAACCCGGCCTCACTGCAGAGCTCCGCGAAGACCGCGAGCAGCCACTCCTTCTCGCGCCGGGCTTCGGCGAGCACGAGCGGCGCGTCCCCCGCGCCGTCGATCTCGGCCCTGGCGTTGATGGCGCTGCACCCCTTGGCGCTGTTGTCAGGCACCCAGGCGATGGCGGCGTCGAAGATCGCGAGCACGCGCACGGGCCCTGGCTCCGGAACGCGCGCCAGGTGGGCGGCGACGTGGTCTCGCCAGCGCGCATCCCGGTGCTGGAGGTACGACACCACGAGGGCCTCCTTGGACCCGAACCGGTCGTAGAGCGTCTTCTTCGTCACCCCGGCCGCGGCGGCGATGGTGTCGACCCCGATGGCGTGGATGCCGCGCTCGTAGAAGAGATCGGAGGCGGCGTCGAGCACGCGGCGCGCTCCGGGGGTCAGCAGCGGGAGCTCCGGCACGGGGATCGACATGCAAAGAGTATACCAACCTGTATAGTGAGGGAATGAGTAAACAGATCGGTATACTCTCGGCGACTCTCACGGTGGGCGCCGCGGCGGCTTTCGTGCTCACCTGGAGCTCGGGCTTCCTCATCCCGGCCGTCGCCACGACCGACGTCGACCCGCTCACGCTTCTCGTCTGGCGGTTCGCTCCCTTGGCGCTCCTGCTCATCGGCGTGACCGCGGTGTCCGGGGCGGGGAAGGGGATGATGCGGCGCGAACTCGGCGTGCAAGCGGTCATCGGGTCGCTCGCACAGTTCGGCTACTGCGCGGCGGTGTACGCGGCCGTCGGCGCGGGCATCGCCAGCGGGACCGTCGCGCTGATCGACGCCGTCCAGCCGCTGCTCATCGCCGTCCTGGTCGGCCCGGTGCTGGGCCTCCAGGTGCGTGGTGGCCAGGTGGCGGGGCTCGGGATCGGAGCGGCGGGTGTGCTCCTCGTCGTTCAGTCGCAGTTCGGCGACGGCTCGGCCCCGCTCGCCGCCTACCTCCTTCCGGCAGCGGCCCTGGTGTGCCTCGTCATCGGCACCCTCGTGCAGCGGCGGACGGCCGTGCGCACGGGGGTGCTGCTGACCCTGACCATCCACGTGAGCGTGACCGCCGTACTGCTCCTCGTCATCGGAGCGCTCTCGGGGGCGCTGATCCCGCCGGCTCGACCATCGTTCTGGCTGGCCGTGGTCCTGACCGCGGTCTTTCCCACGCTCGCGGCCTATGGACTGTACTGGTGGCTGCTGCGCCGGGTCGGGATCACCGCCCTGCAAGCCCTGCTGTTCCTCGTGGCACCGGCGACGGCGATCAGCGGGGCGCTCCTGCTCGGCGAGCCGCTGACCCCGGTCACGCTCGGCGGCTTCGTCCTGTGCGGTGCCGGGGTGACCGCGGTGCTCGTGAGCGAAGCGCGGAACCGGGGTGCGGAGGGGGCGGACGTGTCCGTGCCCCCGGGTCAGGGCCGGCCGCGGACCGCCCGGCCCTCGAAGGTCACCACGTCGCCGTCGCGGAGCTGACGCCCGCGGCGGCGGTCGACCTCGCCGTTCACGGTGACGTAGCCGTCGATGATGACTTCCTTCGCATCACCGCCCGAGTCGAGCAGGCCCGCGAACTTGAGGAACTGCCCGAGGCGGATGACCTCGCCGCCGATGGAGACCTCGTCGATCGGATCGGAGTTCGTCATCCTTGCATGCTAGCCGTCGGCTCGGCCGTCACTCGTCGATGTCGGTACCCACGACCGCGAACGAGGCGTCGAGGGAGATGTCGATCGAACGGTTGTCCGTGGTGAGGACGGAGGCGTCGTAGGGGCTGACGTCGTCGGAGTCCACGTCGAGGTCGGTGATCATCCCGTCGGCCTCGGCGAGAGCCGCGTCGACGAGGGTGCGGATGGTCTCCTCGTCGAGGGTCAGGGTCGGCCCCTGATCGTCGGCGTCCGCAGCGTCGGTCGACACCACGCTCGCGCTGCGCTCGTCGTCGACGCGCACCTCGGTCTCGTCCCCGGCGGCGGTGGTCAGCTGCACCTCCCACGTCCCGTCGCGCTTCGCGTCGATCGACGTGACCTCGCCCTCGGCGGCGCTCTGGGCAGCGGCCGCGATCGCGAGGAGCTCGTCGACGTCGTCGGTGCCGATGCCGGTCACGGGCCCGCGGTCTCCGCTCGGGCGGGCGTCGTCGTCGTCGCGGTGATCGCCGCGCGGGCCGTGGTCGCCCTCGTGGCGGGGGCCCTCCATGGCGGGGCGGTCGTCGTCGTCACCGAACTCGTCGCCGATCGCGGCGCCCACGGCCACGCCACCGCCGGCGAGCAGCACCGCAGCCGCGATCCCGCCCCCGATGAGGAGGGCGCGCTTGCGTCCGGGCTTCGCGGGCGTCGATGCGACCGGTGCTTGCGGTGCGGCGTTCGGGGTGGCGGCCGGCTCGACCGGCACCGTCGGGGAGCCGGGGTTCGTGCCGTCGGTCGTGGCAGGGCCGGCGGGGGAGCTCTGTCCGGCGTTCTGGTCCTGGCCCGCGTTCGGGACGGCGGGTGCCGAGTTCTGACCCGCGGCGTCGTTCTCGTCCGGCGTGGGGTTCTGGTCGGGAGCAGGAGTCTTGTCGTTCATGTCTCGATGGTCTCCTGACGGCGCTGAAGCCACCCTGAAGCATCCTGAAGCCCCGTTCAGGAACCGATATCCCGGGCGAGGGGCCGAAGAGTGGGCCGGCCCGGGCGGGGTCAGGAGAGTGGGCCGGCCAGGGGAGGGTGACGGTGAAGCGGGCGCCGCCCCACCGGGAGGTGTCCACCGTGATCGAGCCGTGGGCGGCGGTGGCGATGCCCTGGGCGATGGCGAGGCCGAGGCCGCTGCCTCCCGCGTCGCGGCTGCGGGCCTCGTCGAGCCGGACGAAGCGTTCGAAGATGCGGTCCCGCTCCTCCGGCGGGATGCCGGCCCCGTCGTCTTCGACGGTGAGGGTCACGTGCTGCGGTCGTGATTCCGTCCCGATCGCGACGCGGCCGTTGCTGTGTCGCGCGGCGTTGTCCGCGAGGTTCCGCAACAGCTGGCCGAGCAGCCGAGGATCGCCCATGGTGCGGGCGGCGTGGATGCCGGAGCCGTCGACGTCGAGCCGGGTCGTCCGCAGCCGCCGCGCCTCCGCGAGGGCGAGGTCGTCGAGGTCCACCGGTTCCGCGTTCCCGGCCGCGCCTTCGTCGAGGCGGGCGAGGAGCAGCAGCGACTCCACGATGCCCTGGAGCCGGAGCCCTTCCTCGGACACCACCTCCGCGAGCTCACCGATGCTCGTCACCTCCGGATGCGCCTGGGCGAGCTCGGCGTGCTGACGGATCGTCGCCAGGGGAGACCGCAACTCATGTGACGCATCGGAGACGAACCGTCGCTGGGCGGTCGCCGCCGCGTCGAGCCGGTCCAGCATCCCGTTCATCGTGACCGCGAGGGAGCGGATCTCGTCCGCGGTGTCGGGAACGGGCACCCTGTGGTCGAGTCGTTCGGCGGTGATGCCCTCGACCTCCTGCCGGATGCGGGTGACCGGGCGCAGCGCGCGTCCCGTGACGAGCCAGGTCGTGACGGCCACGAGCAGCAGCAGCGCGGGGACGGCGATCGCGAGAAGCGCGGCCACCGTCGCGAGCGTCTCCGCCTCCTCGTCCAGGGGCACCGCCAGGACGAGGGTCTGGTCGCCCTCGACGCCCTCAGACACCACGATCATCGGCTCCCCGTCGACACTCAGCACCTGCGGATCGTCGTCCGCGGGCAGCGGGGAGGTGCCGAGCGCGTCGACGGCCTCCTCGCTGGCCGCCCTGACCGATCCGTCCGGCCCGAGCAGTTGCACGAGATCGTCGTCGAGTTGGTCGGGGCCACGCCGTCCGGGACCGTCGAATCGGTCGACGAGTTCTTCCAGCCGTTGCTCCGCCGCGCGTTCGGCGCTGCCGTGGATGCTCGCGCTCAGCACCCCGTAGAAGGAGAAGGCTCCGAGGAGCAGCGCGACCGCGACGACGAGGGTGGCACCGAGGGTGGTCCTGCCGCGGACCGATCGCCAGCGCCGCTCAGCCACCGTTCGCCGCCAACCGGTATCCCGCGCCACGGATGGTCTCGATGGCCTCGCGTCCGAACGGCTTGTCCACCTTGCGGCGGAGATGCCCGATGTAGACCTCGACGATGTTCGGGTCGCCGTCGAAGTCGTCGTCCCAGACGCCCGCGAGGAGGTCCCGCTTCGACAGCACCTGGCCACGATGCCGCATCAGGTGCTCGAGCACCGCGAACTCACGGGCCGTCACGGTGATCGGGGTGTCGCCGCGCCAGACGTGGTGCCCGGCGGGGTCCAGTCGCAGGTCGCCCGCCTCGAGGATCGTCGGTCGCGCGACGGCGCCGCGGCGCACGAGTGCGCGGATCCGCGCCACGAGGATCGCGAACGAGAAGGGCTTCGTGACATAGTCGTCGGCGCCGCTCTCCAGCGCCTCCACCTGATCCCACTCGCCGTCCTTGGCCGTGAGCATCAGTACCGGGGTCCAGTTCTCCTCAGTGCGCAGCGCCTCGCAGACCTTCCAACCGCTCATGCCGGGCATCATCAGGTCGAGCACGATGGCGTCGTACCGCGTCTCGCGCGCCCGCCACAGGCCGTCGACGCCGTTGTGGGCGACGTCGACCGCGAACCCCTCGGCTTCGAGTCCGCGGCGCACGCCCTCGGCCAGACGCACTTCGTCGTCCACCACCAGGATCCGCATCCCCCCAGTGTGGCGGGTCGTCGCTGAATCGGGGCTGAAGCGTGTGCGCGCCCGTGGCGGCGTCAGGTGAGTCGGGATTGGTGGATGCGGATGACGTCGCCGAGTGCGCCCGACGCGAGCATCCCGGGGCCGAGCGGACCGGCGGTGTCCGTGCCGAGCGGCGGGAGGGAGCGGAGGGCCGCCGCGGCTTCCGGGCCGAGGAGTTCCTGTTGCGCCTCGATCTCGGTGGCGGTCGCGGAAGGATCGTCGGGACGAGCGAGCCCGACGGCCACGGCGGCATACGCGGCCGCTCCCAGCGCGTGCGCCCCCATGTGAGCGACCCCGGCGGCCTGCGCGGCGGAACGCGCGGCGGCACGGCCGACAGGGGTCTGTGCGCTCGCCGCGGCGCGACCGGCGACGAAGCGTCGACGGATCTCTCCGGCCGCCGTCAGCTCCCCGCGGGCGAAGGCCCGGGTGCGCGCGATCGCGTCGCGCGCCCGGTCATCGGCGGGGTCCTCCCGTTCGAAGAGGGGGAGCACGCGCTCGGCGCAGTCTGCTGCCCAGACCGCGACGGTCCGCCGCTCCGCCTCTGTCATGCCCTGCACGGTGCCCACGCGCTCACCGGCTCCGTCGCTCGGCTCGGGCTCGCGCCTCGGCATGGGCGTCGCGCAGGAGCGTCAGGACGTGCTGTCCTGTGGCCTCCGCCGGGTTGATGACGCAGATCCAGCCCGCGTCACCGTAGAGGGGGTGGCGACGGAAGACGTCGACTGCCGTGGGTGCGGGATCGGTGGAAACGAGCGCAGCGGCACGTTCCCGACCGACGTGGATGTTGACGCGGAAACGTCCGGAGCTGTCGAGTGCGGAGGACGCGTCTTCGGGATAGTCCTTTGTGACGATGGTGCCGAACGGCTGCGTGCGCTCGGGCATCCGGCCGTCGGGGGCGTGGAAGAAGAAGGAGTCTCCCCAGGCGAGTTCCGGGAAGTCGCTGCCCGGCTCGGGGGTCACGGCGAGGGCGCCGTCGAGGGACCGCACATGGTCGATGATCTGCTGCCTGTCCATGCTTCAATGATCGGGTTGATGTCCTTATGGAGGGCTGGAGGCGGATATTGCGGGAGAGAACCATGCTGAACCCTCCAGAGGAGGTGATGAGCACACGCGCATTGGCCGCCCGCGTCGGCTACTCCGTGCAGCAAGTCCGCGACCTCGAACGCCTGGGCGTGATCCCGCCGGCCGTGCGAGCGGTGAACGGATACCGACAGTTCGGCGCCCGACATCTCATGGCACTGCGCGTCTACCGTGCGATGGCCGCCGCACTCGGCCCGGTCCCGGCGCGGGCGCTCGTGCCGGGCCTCGTCGCCGGGACGGTCGCGGAGGCTGCCGAGCGGATCGACGTCCTGCACGCGGAGCTGGCGGCCGAACGGGCTCGGGTGAACGAGGCGGTGCGGGCACTGGACGTCGCGCTCGCCGAGGCCGACGAGGTGTTCCTGACCGAGGACGCCCTGAGCATCGGCGAGCTCGCACAGGCGCTCGGCGTTCGTCCCTCGGCGCTGCGGCATTGGGAGCGCGAGGGCCTCGTGCGGCCCGCGCGCACCACGACCGCCGCCTCCTCGCGGACGTACGGTGCGACCGCCATCACGGAGGCGCGGATCGTCGCAGCTCTGCGTGCGGGTGGCTATGGCATCCCGGCGATCTCCGTCCTCGTCGAGCGGGTGCGGGCGCGGAGCGGTCCGGCGGAAGTGCGGGACGTCCTCGCCGCCCGCCTGGCCGACCTCACGCGCCGCAGCGTCGCGCTGCTTGCGGCCGCCGGGCATCTCCACGACCTCCTCGGCGACCGGACGGGCGCGGCGTCCGCGGACTGACGGCGGTGGCGGCGATCACGCGGCGTTCGGGCCCCCGACCTGCGTGTGAAGCTCGGCGATCAGCGGGTTCTCGTCGAGGGGGTCGGTGATGACCGCGTCCACCGCATCGAGCGGCAGGACCGGGTACCGCGAGACCGCGCCGATCTTCTCCTCGCTCGCCAGCACGATGGTCTCCGCGCACCGCGTCGCGAGAGCCCGCTTCGTGACGGCATCGTCCAGCTCGCCGGTGGTGAAGCCGGCGCCGGGGTCGGCGCCGGTCACGCCCAGGAAGAAGACGTCCGCGGCCAGATGTTGCACGGCCTCCATCGCCAGGGCACCGCCGGCCACCATCGAGTGCCGAGTCAGCTCGCCGCCGATGAGGATCACGCGCGCATCGGAGTGCGCAGCCACCGACAGAGCCACCGCCGGACTCGGTGTGATGACCGTGAGACCGGCTTCGGCGGGGAGGAGGGCGGCCAGGGCCAGCGTGGTGGTGCCGCCGTCCAGCACGATGGTGGACCCGGGCCGGATGTGCGCGACGGCCGCGCGGGCGACGCGCTCCTTGCTCTCGGTGGCCACGGTGGCGCGCTCGACCACCGGCCGATCCGCAGCGGGCACGGGGATGGCGCCGCCGTAGACGCGGAGCAGCCGGCCCTCTTCGGCGAGCTCGCGGAGATCGCGGCGGATCGCGTCCTCCGAGACGCCGAGATCCGCAGCCACATCTTTCGCCACGACGCGCCCCTCGCGGTCGAGGAGGGCGAGCAGGTGATCCTTGCGCTGGGCGGCGAGCATGTGTTTCCTCACGAAGTTGCACGTTCTTGCATGATTCAGACTACAGTCATCGGCATGACGAAACCACTCCTCATCCTCATCGCCGGTCCGTACCGCTCGGGAACAGGCGGCGATCCCGCCCTCATCGCCCGCAATCTCGCGTCCCTCGAAGAGGCCGCAGGCCCGATCTTCCGCCTCGGGCACGTGCCGATGATCGGGGAGTGGGCCGCCCTGCCCATCCTCCGCACCCTCGACGAGGCCGACGCGGGAGGCGGCGACGTAATGTACGAGACTGCCCATCGCCTCCTCCAGCACTGCGACGCGGTGCTGCGCCTGCCGGGGGAATCGGCGGGCGCGGACCAGGACGTCGCCATCGCCCACGAGCGCGGACTGCCCGTCTACCGCTCGCTGGACGAGATCCCGGCCGCCGCGACTCCGTAGGCTGGAGGCATGACCAAGAACATCTGGACCGTCCTCGGCGTCATCCTCGCCGTCGTCATCGCGTGGTGGATCGTCAGCGCGCTGTTCTCGGTGCTCTGGTTCATCGCGAAGCTCGCCATCGTCGCGGTCGTCGCCGTGGTGGTCTTCCTCGTGCTGCGGAGTCTCTTCACCCGCGACGCCGACTGATCCGCCTTCGGCTCGAACGGGTCAGAGGCGGTACTGCGCGGCGCGGTGCGTGGGCTGGACCCGGTCGCCGCGACCGTGCAGCTTGTGGCGCAGTGTGCCGGGGACGTACTCCTCGGGATAGGCGCCGCGCTCCCGCAGCACCGGGATGACGTGCTCGATGACGTCCTGCCAGGTGCCGGGGGTGACGGCGTACGCGAGGTTGAAGCCGTCGATGTCGGTCTCCTCGACCCACGACTGCAGTTCGTCGGCGATCTCGACCCCGGAGCCGACGATCGTCGGCCCGAGCCCGCCGATGGCGTTGTGGCGGCCGAAGTCCCCGACCGTCCACTCACGACCGAGGTCGGCCTCCTCCTTCAGGTGCTGCAGCACCGACTGGATCGCGTTCGACTCGACGTTCCCGACCGGCTCGTCCTCGGCGTACTGCGAGAGGTCGACGCCCATCCACCCGGACATGAACGTCAGCGCCCCCTCGGGACTCGCGTACGAGAGGTACTCGGCGTGCTTCGCAGTCGCCTCTGCGCTCGTCGCGGCAGTGATGACGGTGAGCAGTGTGTAGATGCGCGCGTCGTACCGGCCGCGCCCCGCGGCCTCGAGGGCGTCCCGGATCCGCTTCACGGTTCCGGCGAGCACCTCCTTGGAGGGGGCGGCGACGAAGATGGCCTCGGCGTTCTCCGCCGCGAACCTGACGCCGCGGGGGCTTGCACCGGCCTGATAGATCACCGGGGTGCGCTGCGGCGACGGCTCGGAGATGTGGATGCCGGGCACCGAGAAGTGCTTGCCCTCGTGGCGGATCGGGTGCACCTTCGACGGGTCGGTGAAGATGCCGCGCTCGCGGTCCTCCACGACGGCGTCGTCCTCCCACGAGCCCTCCCAGAGCTTGTAGAGCACCTCGACGTACTCGTCCGCATGGTCGTAGCGGTCGTCGTGGGCGAGCTGGTCCTCCTGACCCATGTTCCGGGCGGCGCTCGGCAGATAGCCCGTCACGACATTCCACCCGACGCGCCCCTGAGTCAGATGGTCGAGTGTGCTCAGCCGGCGCGCGAACGGATAGGGATGCTCGAACGCGGTGCCGGCGGTGACGCCGAACCCCAGATGCTCCGTCACCGCGGCCATCGCGCTGACCAGGAGGATCGGGTCGTTCACCGGCACTTGGGCACCGTTGCGGATCGCGGCCTCGTTCGTGCCGCCGTAGACGTCGTAGGTGCCGAGGACGTCGGCGATGAAGATCCCGTCGAAGGTCGCGCTCTCCAGGAGCTTCGCCAGCTCGGTCCAGTAGGAGAGGGTGTTGTACTGCCGCGACCGGTCGTCGGGATGCCGCCACAGGCCGGACGACTGGTGGGCGACGCAGTTCATGTCGAAGGCGTTGAAGCGGATCTGCCGGGTCATGCCCCCATGAAACGGGACGGGACCGCGTCGAGGCGAGCGGTGGCGACACGCACCGAAACAATCGGCGGCGTGGATCAGACCTCGCCGTCCGGACGGCGAGGACTCGGGTCGGGCGGGAGGATCACGATCGGGGGAGCGGCCTGGCGCTGCGCCCGCCACCAGATCACGAAGCCGACCGCGGTGAAGAGGCCGTAGAAGACGTACATGAGCCCCGTCGCGTAGTAGCCCGCGCTGAAGAGCAGGGGCACCCCGACGACGTCGACGGCGATCCAGATGAGCCAGAACTCGGTCCATCCCTTGGCCATGCCGTACGTCGCGAGCAGCGACCCGACGAAGGTCCAGGCATCGGCCCAGACCGGTTCCCACGAACCGAGGGCGCGGAACACCGGCGTCAGGGCGACGGTTCCGATGGCGAGCGCGAGCACCAACCCGATCCGGGCGCGGGCCGGCGCCCACCGTGGCACGACGCGGCCGCCGTCGGCGTTCCGCCAGCGGATCCATCCGTAGATCGCGACGGCGATGAACATGACCTGTCGCCCGGCCTGCCCGAGCAGATGCGGGAGAGAGGGATCGGGGCTGAGCGCGGAACCGAGGAACACCGTCAGCAGCAGGACGTTGCCGACGATGCCGACCGGCCAGGCCCAGACCTTCCGCCGCATGCCGCCGAGGGCGCTCGCGAGTCCGAACGCGTTCCCGACGACCTCACGCACCAGAAGGGTCTGCCCGCCCGGCAGCACCCAGGAGGAGGAGAACGTGTCGACCAGCCACTGCAGGAGACCCATCGGCTAGAGCGCCGCGTCGGGGGTGGGGCGCTCGTCGAGCACGAGCTGCAGCATGCTGAGGTCGAGCCAGCGGCCGAACTTCGCGCCGACCTGGGGCATGCGCCCCACTTCGCGGAATCCGAGTCGTTCGTGCAGGGCGATGGAGGCGGTGTTGCCGCTCTCCACCCCGCCGATCATCACGTGCATCCCGTCGGTCCTGGCTCGGGCGATGAGCTCCGTCATGAGGGCCGTGCCGATTCCTCGGCCGCGCTGGTCGCCGCGCACGTAGACGGAGTGCTCCACGGTGAGGCGGTAGCCGCTATGCGGGCGCCACTGAGCGTAGGACGCGTAGCCCACCACGCCGGTCTCGTCGGCGGCGACGACGACGGGATAGCCGCGTGCGGTCCGATCGGCGAGCCAGGCTGCCCGATCGGAACGGTCCACCGCCTCCTCGTTCCAGATCGCGGTCGTGTGCACGACGGCGTGGTTGTGGATCGCGGTGATCGTGTCGAGGTCGGCGTTCTCGGCGTCCCTGAGATGCACGGCGCTCATGTCAGACGTGGATGTCGGCGGGGGAGGCCTCGCCCTCGTGGAAGCTCGGCTTCCTGCCGAAGAGCTTCGCGATGCCGAGGACGATGCCGACGATCACGAGACCCCAGACGAGACCGGCGATCGCCGAGATGATCGTGTCGACGACCCACACGATCACGCCCCCCAGCGGTTCGAGGGCGTGCTCGACCGCGTGCAGCACGTCGACCGGGGCGTGCAGACCGACTTCGCCGAGGTTGACAAGGACGAGGTGTCCGCCGACCCAGAGCATCGCGACGGTGCCGAGCACGCTGATGAAGCGGAAGACCGCGGGCATCGACCGGACGATCCGGGTACCGGTGTGCCGCACGCGCTGCACGGGGTTCTTCGCCATCTTCAGCCCGATGTCGTCGATCTTCACCAGCAGAGCCACGGCGCCGTACACGGCGATGGTCATGAGCAGTGCGATCACGGCGAGGATGGCGAGGGTCGACCAGATGTCGAGTCCCTTGTCGAGGCTGGCGAGCGAGATGAGCATGATCTCGGTCGAGAGGATGAGGTCCGTGCGGACGGCACCGAGCACGAGCTTCCTCTCGTCGCGGGCTCCCTCGTCAGCGTGGCCGTGGTGCACGCCGAACCACTCGAGCACCTTCTCCGCGCCCTCGAAGCAGAGGTACGAGCCGCCGAGGATCAGCAGGTACGGCAGTACCCACGGCGCGAAGGCGGTGAGGAGGAGGGCGATCGGGATGATGATGACGAACTTGTTCACCAGCGACCCGAGGGCGATCTTGCCGACCACGGGGAGCTCACGAGCCGGCGTGATGCCCTGCACGTACTGCGGGGTGACGGCGGCATCGTCGATCACGACTCCGGCGGCCTTCGCCGACGCCTTCATCGCGGCGCTCAGGATGTCGTCGACGACGGCGAGCAGTCCAACGGACATGCGGGTCCTCTTTCCGTGGGTGGGAAAGTCAGACTACCGAGTCCTGGGCTCAGGCCCGCACGTCCTCTGCTGTCGCTAGCACGCGCTGCAGCGGCTGGTAGTGCTCGATGACGGCTCGGCGGTAGCGCTCGACGTCGCCCGCGCGTGCGGCGTCCAGCATGTCGCCGTGCGCCTTGGCGGTCTTGTGGATGTCATCGGGCTGGGCGATGCCGAGCTGCGGGAGCACGGCGGTGTGCACGTCCCAGAAGGCTCCGACGAGCTGGCCCACCAGGCGGTTGTCGATCGCGCCGAAAAGCCGGGTGTGGAACGCCCGGTCCTCGTCGAGGAAGTACTCGCCGCGGCCGGCCTTGTCGACCATCTCGGCGACGAGCTCGTCGAGTTCCGGGTCCTCCTGCGCCTGGGCGGCCCCGACCACGCGCTCGGCCATGGAGAGATCGAGGGCGAGGCGCACCTCCACGACCTCGCGCAGCGCCTGCAGTGAGCCTTCGGGGGAGAGCACACCGCGGAAGACGAGCGCCTCGACCATCGGGTCCAGCGACATCGCGCCCACGTAGGTGCCGTGTCCGTGCCGGACGTCGACGATGTCGAGCGTGGAGAGCGTGCGGATCGCTTCACGGACCGAGGAGCGCGAGACGTCGAGTTCCTCGCACAGTTCGGCCTCGGTCGGCAGCGGGTCGCCGGGGGTGAGTCCGCGTGTGAGGATGAGCTGCTTGATCTGATCCGCCGTCGTGGCTCGCCGCATCCGCGACGCCCTCCCCGTGGTGGACTTCATAGGGTCCCTCTCCTGCCTGCCGGAAACGCTCCGATCCTCTCACTCTTGTGATCCGGTCGAACGTGTGTTTAGAGTACATCAGACGTCTGATGTCCTCAAGGCGTCGCCCCCCATCACCTGGAGCACACATGAACCGACACATCACTCGCCGCCGGGCGGGTCGATTCGCGATGGCGGTCGCTGGCACGGTCGCCGCGTCCCTCGCGCTCGCCGGCTGCGGCGGCGGTGCCGAGAGCACCGTCGAGAGCCCCGCCGCGAGCGACATCGACCCGGACGGCATCATCGAGGCCGGGATCTCGTACACCCTGAACGGCAGCTTCGACCCGATGGTCGCGTCCGGCGCCGTGACGGTCTCGGCGAACTGGCACGTCTTCGAGGGACTCATCGACCTCGACCCGGTCACGCAGGAGCCCGCCCCCGCCCTTGCGGCCGACTTCCCGACGCAGGTCGACGAGACGACCTATGACATCGACCTCCGCGAAGGCGCGACGTTCCAGAACGGAGACCCGGTCACCGCCGACGACGTGGTCTTCAGCTACGAGCGCGTCCTCGACCCGGCGAACAACTCGCTGTTCCGCTCGTTCGTCGAGTTCATCGACACCGTCACCGCCGTCGATGAGGACACCGTCCGGATCACCACCGACTATCCGTTCTCCCTCATCGACGATCGTCTCGGCGTCGTCAAGATCGTGCCGAAGGCCGTGGTCGAAGCCGACCCCGAGGGCTTCGGCGCGAACCCGGTCGGCTCCGGCCCCTACGCCCTCGTCTCCGCCGTGCCCGAGGACAAGATCGTCTTCGAGCGGTACGACGACTACAACGGCCCCCGTCCCGCGCTCGCCGCCGGCATGAACTGGAACCTCCTCGCCGATGCCTCCGCCCGCGTCACCGCGATGTCGACCGGCACGGTGCAGGCGATCGAGGACGTGCCCTACATCGATGCGGACGGACTGGCCGCCTCGGCCGAGGTCGAGAGCGTGCAGTCCTTCGGCCTCCTCTTCATGATGTTCAACACGAAGGCCGAGCCGTTCGACGACGTTCGCGTCCGCCAGGCGCTGCATTACGCGCTCGACATGGACAAGATCATCGAGACCGGCATGCTCGGCAACGCCACCCCGGCCACGTCGTTCCTTCCCGAGGACTACCCGAACTACCACGAGGCGTCCACCGTCTACTCGTACGATCCGGAGAAGGCGGAGGAGCTGCTGGAGGAAGCCGGCGTCTCCGACCTCGCGATCACGCTGCGCATGACCGACACCGGCTGGGTGAAGGAGGTGGCGCCGCTCATCAAGGAGTCCCTCGACGCGATCGGCATCGACACCACCCTCGACATCAGTCAGTCGGCCTCGATGTACGAGAAGGTCGACTCCGGCGACTACACGGTCGCCATCGCCCCCGGTGACCCGTCGGTGTTCGGCGTGGACCCCGACCTGCTCATGAACTGGTGGTACGGCGAGAACGTCTGGACCCAGACCCGCACCGCCCGGTCCGACTCCCCGGAGTACGCCGAGCTGCGCACGCTGCTGGACACCGCCGTCACCCAGGAGGGCGACGAGCAGCAGGAATCCTGGAATCAGGCCTATGACCTGATCTCGGACCAGGCCGTGCTGTACCCGCTGTTCCACCGCAAGCTGCCCACCGCCTGGAACTCCCAGGAGCTGGTCGGCTTCCAGCCGGTCCCCACGACCGGACTGTCGTTCCTCGACGTCGGCGTGGCCGCGAAGTAGCACCTGACCGACAGCGCGGGGGTGCGCTCACCCGAAGAGCGCGCCCCCGCCACCCCACCTCCGGAAGGAGCGGCACGTGTCCCACACGCTCCGCCTCGTCGGCCGGCGACTGCTGCAGTTGCCGCTGATGATCCTCGGCATCACGTTCCTGGTCTTCTTCGTGATGTCCTTCTCACCCGTCGACCCGGCGCGCACTGCGCTCGGCGAGACCGCCTCCCCCGAAGCGCTGGAGGCGTACCGCGAAGACCACGGACTGAACCTCCCGCTGCTCGTCCGCTACGTGAACTTCCTGTTCGGGCTGGTCCAGGGCGACCTGGGCACCTACTCCGCCCGCAGCCTGCCCGTGGTCGACGAGGTCGCCAGGGCCTTCCCGGTGACGCTCGCCCTGACCTTCCTCGGTCTCCTGATCGCGGTCATCGTCGCCTTCGTGATCGGCGTCCTCGCCGCGGTCTCCCGCGACCGCTGGCCCGACCAGGTCATCCGCGTCTTCGGCGTCGCCGCGCTGTCCACGCCCTCCTTCTGGCTCGCGATCCTCCTCATCCAGGTCTTCACCCTGGCGCTCGGGGTGCTGCCGGCCTCGGGCCCGCTTCCGGCCTTCGCCGACGACCCGTCCGGGTGGCTCGCCCGGATGACCCTTCCCGCGGTGGCCCTCGCCGTGCCCGTGATCGGGCAGCTGTCCCGCGTCGTGCGCACCTCGATGGTCGAGGAGCTCGACCGCGACTACGTGCGCACCGCCCTCGGCGCCGGCATCCCGCGGGTGATCGTCGTCGGTCGCAACGTGCTGCGCAACGCGCTGATCACCCCCGTGACCGTGCTGGGTCTCCGCATCGGGTACCTGCTCGGCGGCGCCGTGGTGATCGAGATCATCTTCGCGATCCCCGGCATGGGCACCCTCATCCTCAACGGCGTCACCAACAACGAACCCAATCTCGTGCAGGGCGTGACGCTCGCGGTCGCGCTGGCCTTCGTCGTGATCAACATCGTCGTCGACCTCCTGTACGTGCTCATCAATCCTCGAATCCGGGCGGTGTGACATGCGACGCAGACTCACGGAACGGCTCTCCGTCCCCGGCCTCCGCTGGGGCCGCCTCTCCCTCGGCTCGATCGTCTGTCTCGCGGTGCTCGCGATCATCGCGCTCGCCGCGATCCTGGCTCCGCTGATCGCGCCGTACGACCCGCTCGCCTCCGGCTCCCCGGTGCAGCCACCGAGCGCGGAGCACTGGTTCGGCACCGACCGGCAGGGTCGCGACATCTTCTCCCGGCTGGTCTACGGCGCCCGCTACTCCCTCGTGATCGGGCTCGGGGCCACCCTCGTCGCCCTCGCGGTCGCCTGCGTGCTGGGCACGGTCGCCGCGACCGCGCCGAAGTGGATCTCCGAGACCCTCATGCGCGTCATGGATGTCGTCATGTCGTTCCCCGGCATCGCGCTCGCCGCCGTGTTCGTGGCGGTGTTCGGCAAGTCGCTGCCGGTGCTCGTGCTGACGATCGCGTTCCTCTACGTGCCGCAGCTGACCCGCATCGTCCGCGCGAACATCCTCGACCAGTACGGCGAGGACTACGTCTCGGCCGTCCGCGTGATGGGCGCCGGAACTCCGCGCATCATCGTGCGGCACGTCGCCCGCAACGCCATGGCGCCGGTGCTCGTCTTCGCCACGGTGCTCGTCGCCGACGCGATCGTGTTCGAGGCCTCGCTGTCGTTCCTGCAGGCCGGTGTGCCCGACCCCGAGCCGTCGTGGGGCAACGTGATCGCCGCCGGCCGCAATCTGCTCATGAGCGGGGCCTGGTGGGCGACGTTCTTCCCCGGCATCCTCATCATGATCACGGTGCTGTGCCTCAACATCCTGTCCGAGGGGATGACCGACGCGATGGTGTCGCCACGCGCCAGGAAGGTCACGGCCGACGCCGCGAACACGGAGGAGTCGACGCACGACCTGGAGGAAGCCGCCGCCCCGGACGACACCCACGTCATCCCGACGGTCGACACCGCGGTCAACCTCTCGGTGCCCAGCGGTGTGCCCGATGTGCTCGTGCCCACCGCGGAGGCGGTGCCGCTGGCCGAACGCCTCGCCGAGCTGCGCGCCCGCGAACTCGCCCGCACCGATCGCCTGGTGTACACGGGGGACGCCGCGCCGCTGCTCGCGGTGCAGGACCTGTGCATCTCCTTCCCGCGCCACGGCGACGTCGACGTGGTCGATCATGTCAGCTTCACCGTGCGCCCCGGCGAGACCATGTCGCTCGTGGGGGAGTCGGGGTGCGGCAAGTCCATCACCTCGCTGGCGATCATGGGCCTGCTCGATCCGAAGGCCGACATCCGCGGGCGCATCCTGTTCGACGGCAGGGATCTGCTGCGGATGACGCCGAAGGAGCGCAACGTGCTGCGCGGCCACGACATCGCGATGATCTATCAGGACGCCCTGAGCTCGCTGAATCCCGCGATGCTGATCCGCGCGCAGATGAAGCAGCTCACATCCCGCGGCGGCACCCGCACGGCGGAGGAGCTGCTGGAGCTCGTCGGTCTCGACCCGAAGCGCACGCTCGCCTCGTACCCGCACGAGCTGTCGGGCGGTCAGCGGCAGCGCGTGCTCATCGCGATGGCGCTGACCCGCGACCCGCGCCTGGTGATCGCCGACGAGCCCACGACGGCCCTCGACGTGACGGTGCAGGCCCAGGTCGTGGAGCTCCTCATACGCCTGCAGCGGGAGCTCGGCTTCGCACTGGTGTTCGTCTCGCACGACCTCGCCCTCGTCGCCGAGCTCTCGCACCGCATCACGGTGATGTACGCGGGTCAGGTCGTCGAGCAGGGCACCACGCGTGAGGTGCTCACGCAGCCCGTCCACGAGTACACGCAGGGCCTCCTGGGCGCGGTGCTCTCGATCGAGGCCGGCTCTGACCGCCTGCACCAGGTGTCGGGCGTCGTGCCGTCGCCGCGGGACTTCCCGGAGGGCGACCGCTTCGCCCCGCGCTCCGCGGATCCCACGCGATACGTCGGCGTGGAACCCGTGCGGCGGCACATCGCCGGCACCGAGCACTACTACTCCGCGCATCCCGACGATGCGCCCGTCGAACCGATCGGAGCAGGGCGATGAGCGAACCCGTCATCCAGCTGCAGGACGTGCGCGTCCGCTACCGGGCCCGCAGCTCGTCGTTGTTCCGCCCGCAGTACGTCGACGCGCTCGCCGGGGTCTCGCTGACGGTCCGCCGCGGCCAGACGCTGGGGATCGTGGGCGAGTCCGGCTCCGGCAAGTCCACCTCCGCGAAGGTGTTGATCGGTCTCGAGAAGCCCACGAGCGGGCGGGTGATCTTCGACGGGCAGACGGTGCGCACGTTCACGCCCGCGGTACGACAGCGCCTGGGGCGTATCCTCTCCGTGGTCTTCCAGGATCCCGCGACGGCTCTGAACGCCCGCATGACGGTGCGGGACGCGCTGCTCGATCCCCTGCAGGTGCACCGCCTCGGGAGTCCGGCGAGCCGGGAGCGCAAGGTGCGCGACCTCATCGGGCTCGTAGGGCTGCCGTCCTCCGCGCTGGAGGCACTGCCCCGTCAGCTCTCCGGCGGCCAGCGGCAGCGCGTCGCGATCGCCAGGGCTCTCGTGCTCGACCCGCAGGTCATCGTGGCCGACGAGCCGACCTCGGCCCTCGACGTTTCCGTGCGCGCGCAGATCCTGAACCTCCTGACCGACCTGAAGCAGCAGCTCGGACTGGGCATGGTCTTCATCTCCCACGACATCCAGACGGTCCGTTACCTCTCCGACGAGATCGCCGTGATGAACAAGGGCCGCGTCGTCGAGCACGGCGACGCCGCCCGGGTCTTCGACGACCCCGCCGACCCCTACACCCGCACGCTGCTGGGGGCTGCGCCCTCGCTGCTCGAACCCCACCACTGAAAAGACGGAACACCCATGCCTTCCCCCGCTCCCGCCCTCTCGTTCTCCGGCGTCGTCCCGCCCGTCGCCACCCCGCTGCTCCCCGGCGGGACGATCGACCACGCGTCGCTCACCCGTCTGGTGGAGCGACTCATCGGGGAGGGCGTCTCCGGCCTGTTCGCGCTCGGCTCCACCGGCGAGACGGCCTACTTCACCGACGACCAGCGCGTCGAGCTGCTGCAGACGATCGTCGCCGCGAACGCCGGACGGGTCCCCGTCATCGCCGGGGCGATCGAGCTCACGGCCCCTCGCATCATCGAGACGGCGCGCCGGCTCGCCGCCGCGGGCGCGCAGGCGATCGTGACCACCGCGCCGCTGTACACGCTGAACTCGCCGGCCGAGGTCGCCGCGCACTTCCGGACGATCGCCGCCGCGATCGACGTTCCCCTGTGGGCCTACGACGTCCCGGTGCGCGTGCACTCCAAGCTCGGCATCGACCTGCTCGTGCAGCTCGGCCGGGAGGGCGTCCTCCAGGGGGTGAAGGACTCGTCCGGCGACGACGTCGGCTTCCGTCGACTGATCGCGGCGAACGATGCCGCGGGCCGCCCGCTGCAGCTGCTCACCGGGCACGAGGTCGTGGTCGACGCGATGGCCCTCGTCGGTGCCGCGGGTGTCGTCCCCGGCCTCGCGAACGTGGAGGCCGCGGGCTACGTGCGCCTCTGGGAGGCCGCGCAGCGGGGCGACTGGGCGACCGCCCGGGCCGAGCAGGAGCGCATCAACCGTCTCTTCGACATCGTGTTCCAGCCGCAGGGGCTGTCCGGCGACGCGACCGGTGTCGGAGCGTTCAAGGCGGCGATGCACGCCCGCGGCATCATCGACCACGCGGCGATGGCCGACACCGTGGAGCCGCTCTCCCCGCAGGCCGTCGCCGGCATCCGCACGATCCTCGACGAGCTCGGCCTCCTCCCGGTCGCGGTGTGATGCGCCAGGTCGTCCTCGCCGTCGACATCGGCGGCACCAAGACGGCCGCGGCGCTCGCCGACCGGGCGGACGCGCTGCTGCGCACCGCCGCGGCGCCGACCCCCGCGAGCGGGGGCCCCGCCGCGGTCGTGGCGACGGTCGCCGCGCTCGCGGAGCGGCTGCTCGACGACCGGACCGTGCTCGCCGGGGTCGGCATCGGTACCGCGGGCGTGGTCGACGCACAGTCGGGGACGATCGTGTCAGCCACCGAGACCTTCGCCGACTGGCCGGGCACTCCGCTGGCCGCTCTGATCCGGGAAGCCCTCGCGGACCGCCTCCCCGCCGATGCGCCGGTCGCCGTGCAGAACGACGTCGACGCACACGCTGCGGGGGAGTATCTCCACGGTGCCGCCGCCGGAACAGCGAGCGCCCTCGTCGTCGCCGTCGGCACCGGGGTGGGAGCAGGCATCGTCTTCGACGGCCGGCCGGTGCGCGGAGCCCACCACGTCGCGGGCGAGCTCGCACACCTCCCGATCCCAGGCGCCGCGCACCTCCGCTGCCCCTGCGGCCGGAACGGACATCTCGAGGCCCTCGGCTCCGGTGTGGGGCTGCACCGGCACTATCTGTCGCTCGGCGGTGACGCGGGAGTCCCCGACGCCCGCGCGGTGGCCGCCGCAGCCGGGGCCGGTGACGCTCTCGCCGTCCGCGCCGTCCAGGACTCCGCCGCCGCGGTCGGCCGGGCGCTCGCGGGAGCCGCCACGCTCCTCGACCCGGAGCGCATCGTCGTCACCGGCGGTGTGCCGCGGATCGGTGAGCTCTGGTGGGACTCCCTGCGGGCCGCCTTCCGCGCCGACGCCATCGACGCTCTGCATGCCACCCCCATCCTGCCGGGCACGCTCGGCGACGACGCGCCGCTGCGAGGAGCCGCGGCTTCCGCCTGGAGGCGACCATGACCCCGACCCCCACCCTCGAACGCCTGCGCGGCGGCCTGATCGTCTCGTGCCAGGCCTACCCCGGCGAGGCGATGCGCGACCCGCGGACCATGGCGCAGGTCGCCGAAGCCGCCCTCGTCGGCGGTGCCGCCGGGATCCGCGTGCAGGGCATCGACGACATCCGTGCGGTGGCGGCGCTCCCGGTTCCGATCATCGGACTGTGGAAGGACGGCGACGCGGACGTCTTCATCACGCCGACGCTGGAGCATGCCGTGGCCGTGGCCGACGCCGGCGCGGACATCGTGGCGATCGACGGCACCCGTCGCCCCCGGCCGGACGGCCGCACGCTCGCTGAGACGATCGCCGGCCTGCGCGCGCGCTCGGACGCGCTCATCATGGCCGACTGCGGCTCGCTCGACGACGCGATCGCTGCGGAGGCCGCGGGCGCCGACATCCTCGGCACCACCCTCTCCGGCTACACCGGTGAGCGGCCGAAGGGCGACGGCCCCGACCTCGACCTCATCGGCCTCATCGACCGGCAGTGCACGCGACCGATCGTCGCCGAAGGGCGCATCCACACCCCGGCGCACGCCGCCGCCGCGATGACCGCGGGCGCCTTCGCGGTGTGCGTCGGCACCGCCATCACGCACCCCGCCACGATCACGTCCTGGTTCGCGCGGAGTCTCGCCGAGGCCCGTCCGTGACTCCCGTGCTCCTCAGCGCGTACCCGCTGTCTCCGGCGCACGCCCGGTGGGATCCGGCATTCGAGGCCGCGCTGCTGCCGGAGCTCTGCGCGCTCCCCGGGGTGGCAGGGCTCGAGGTGCCGTGGATGGGGGCGGTCCATCCGCACGACGCCGCCTGGTTCCTCGACCACGTGCCGGCGGTGCCGCTCGCCGTCACGCCGGTGCCCTTCGTCATGCGCCGACTCGGCGAGGAGCCGGCGTACGGGCTCGCCTCGCCGCACGCGGACGGCAGAACGGCAGCGCTCGCGGATCTCCGCCGCGTGGCGGACGATGTCGCGCGGCTCAGCGCCGAGAGCCCGGCGTCCGTCGCCGTCGTCATGCTGCACTCCGCCCCGCGGGGGCTCGGTGAGGCGGACGCGCTCGCCCGGTCGCTGGAAGAGGTCGCCGCGTGGGACTGGAGCGGAGCGCGGCTCGTCATCGAGCACTGCGACGCCGCCGTTCCCGGTCAGACGCCGGAGAAGGGATTCCTCCCGCTCGCTGCCGAGATCGCGGCGATCCGGTCCGCCGGTGCCCCGGTCGGCCTCTGGCTCAACTGGGGGCGGTCGGCGATCGAGCTGCGGGATGCGGACGCGGTGACCGCGCAGATCGCCGAGGCGGCGGACACCGGGCTGCTGACCGGGCTCGCGTTCTCCGGAGCCGCTCCGGTGGAGAGCCCGTACGGACCCGCCTGGACGGACGCGCACCTGCCCATCGCGGAGGCCCATCCCGCGTCCGCGTCGCTGCTCGACGCGGCGCACGTCCGCGCGGGGCTCTACGCCGCGGGCGACGTGCCCTGGCGCGGCCTCAAGGTCGCGCGGCGGCCGGAGGATCGCACGGTCGCGGAGGTCGTGCGGACCGCGGAGCGGAACCTCGCCGTCGTCCGGGACGCGGGCTGACCGGAAACTCCCAGCCCGCTCCCAGCCCCACGGGACCAAAAGCCGGGCTCTCGTGGTTCTCCTCTGTGACGCCGCAGCCAGCGGCGTCGGACAAGGAGCCACTCATGTCGAACGACTACGGCAGGACCCCCGAGGCCGTCAGCGGTCTCACGAACCTGCAGTACGAGGTCACGCAGCAGGACGCCACCGAGCCGCCCTTCCGCAACGCCTACTGGAACAATCACGACGACGGCATCTACGTCGACGTCGTCTCCGGCCAGCCGCTCTTCTCTTCGCGGGACAAGTACGACAGCGGCACCGGCTGGCCGAGCTTCACGCGCCCGATCGACGCCGACGCCGTGACCACGAAGACCGACCGCACGCTGTGGATGACCCGCACCGAGGCGCGGTCCTCCGGGGCCGACAGCCACCTGGGACACGTCTTCGACGACGGACCGGCGGCGGAGGGCGGCCTCCGTTACTGCATGAACTCGGCGGCCCTCCGCTTCATCCCGGCGGAGGATCTCGAGAAGGAGGGGTACGGTCGCTACAGCCCCCTCTTCACCACCCACACCTCTGAGGAGCAGTCATGACCGACACCGGAACCATCACCCGCACCCCCGGGACCGAGACGGCCGTCCTCGCGGGCGGCTGCTTCTGGGGCATGGAGGACCTCATCCGTCGCCAGCCCGGCGTGCTCGACACTCGCGTGGGCTACACCGGCGGGGAGAACGACCACGCCACCTACCGCAACCACCCGGGTCACGCCGAGGCCGTGGAGATCGTGTTCGACCCGAGCCAGACGACCTACCGCGACATCCTCGCGTTCTTCTTCCAGATCCACGACCCGTCGACGCTGAACCGTCAGGGAAACGACATCGGGTCGAGCTACCGCTCGGCGATCTTCCCGCTGACCCCCGAGCAGGAGCAGGTCGCCAAGGACACGATCGCCGACGTCGACGCCTCGGGCCTGTGGCCGGGCAAGGCCGTCACGACGATCGAGCCCGCCGGACCGTTCTGGGAGGCGGAGCCGGAGCATCAGGACTACCTGATCAAGTATCCGAACGGCTACACCTGCCACTTCCCCCGCGCGGGCTGGGTCCTCCCGAAGCGCGAGGAAGCCACCGCCTGATCCCGAGACCCCGCTCTCACTTCGAGACCCCCTCCTGCACACGCGTGCGGGAGGGGGTCTCGGCGCGTAGACGGGGTCTCGGCGGGGTCAGGACTCGGCGAAGAAGGCGAGTGCGGCCTCCTTGAAGTCGCGCGAGCCGGGGGCGTTGAAGTGGTGGCGGTTCGGGAGCTCGACGAAGCGGGCGTCGGGAGCGGCGGCGGCCAGAGCGCGAGAGCCCTCGATGATCGCGTCCTTGGATCCCGTCGCGAACAGCAGCGGGACGACCGGGGCGTCCGCCGGGTCGGGGTCGATCGTGCCGGAGGCGCGGAGCCCCTCCGCGAGGGCGACGAGTGCGCGCAGGTCGTTTCCCGGCACGCGCTCGGTCAGCGCGATGTAGTTCTGTGTCGTGCGGTCCTCCACCGGCGTGCCGTCCGTGATGTACGCGCGGACCTGGTCGAGGTCCAGGCGCGCGAGCGGGATCCCGTCGGGCACACCGCCGAGCACCGCACGACCGATCCGGTGCGGGAGTTCCCGGGCGACCTCCCAGCCCACCCGGGCGCCGAGGGAGTAGCCGAGGTAGAACGCGTCGTCGACGAGATACGTGTCCATGACGGTCTCGACGTCGGTCACGAGGTTCCGGATGGCGTACGCGTCGGACTCGTGCGGCTTGTCGCTCTGCCCGTGGCCCCGCTGGTCGAGAGCGAGCACGCGGTACCCGGCCCTGGTCAGCTCGCGCACCCAGCCGGTCAGCACCCAGTTGTCGCGGGCGCCCGAGGCGAAGCCGTGCACGGTCACCACGACGGGCGCGTCGAGCTCGCCCCACGTATAGGTCGCCAGTCGTGCGCCGTCCGCCGCGTAGACGTGCTGCGGGGCGGGCATCTCGGTCAGGTCGGAGAGGGAAACAGCCACCCCACCATCCTCCCCCTCTCGTCTGTCGACGCCGAGACCCCGGTTACACGCCGAAACCCCCTCCCGCGGTGTCGCGGGAGGGGGTTTCGAGGAGAACCAGGGGTCTCGGGTCAGACGCGGTCGCGGAGAGCCGCGCCGAGCTCGGCGTCCACGTTCGTCCAGTACTGGAAGAAGCGCTCACGGATGGCGTCGACCGTGATCGAGCGGCCCTGACCGGTCAGCACCTCCAGGAAGCGGGCGCGCTGCGGGCCGTCGAAGACCTCGCGGTACAGCGTGCCGGCCTGACCGAAGTCGTCGTCCTCGGCGTGCAGCGTCGCGGCGGAGCGGGTGAGCTCGCCGTCCGCCGACCAGTTCACCTCGATGCCCTTCGCCGGGTCGGCCTCGGGGCCGCCGGGGGCTCCGAAGGAGTTCGGCTGATAGGTGCGGTGCGCGGCGTCGTTGTACTGGTACCGCATCGAGCCCTCGTGCTGGTAGTTGCGGGTCTCGGCGGCGTGCGGCTGGTTCACCGGCAGCTGGTTGTAGTTCGCGCCGATGCGGTGACGCTGAGCGTCCGGGTAGGCGAACATGCGGCCCATGAGCATCTTGTCGGGGGAGATGCCGGTACCGGGCACCTGGTTCCCCGGGGCGAAGCCGGCCTGCTCGATCTGCGCGAAGAAGTTCTCGGGGTTGCGGTTCAGGGTCAGCGTGCCGACCTTGATACGCGGGTAGTCCTTCTTCGAGATCGTCTTGGTGAGGTCGAACGGGTTGAAGCGGTAGTCCTTGGCCTCGTCGTAGGGCATGATCTGCACGTACAGGTCCCACTTCGGGAAGTCGCCCGCGGCGATCGACTGGAACAGGTCGCGACGGTAGTGATCCGCGTCGCTTCCGGCGAGCTGCTCGGCCTCCTCCGGGCTCATCGCCTCGACGCCCTGGTGGGAGATGAAGTGGTACTTGACCCAGAACACCTCGCCCTCGGCGTTGATCCAGGAGTAGGTGTGCGAGCCGTAACCGTTCATGTGGCGCCAGCTACGGGGCAGGCCGCGCTCGCCCATGAGGTAGGTGACCTGGTGGGCGGTCTCGGGCGAGAGCGTCCAGAAGTCCCACTGCATGTCGGCGTCACGGAGCCCCGAGTCGCCGAGGCGCTTCTGGGAGTGGATGAAGTCGGGGAACTTGATGGCGTCGCGGAGGAAGAACGTCGGGGTGTTGTTGCCGACGATGTCGAGGTTGCCCTCGGTCGTGTAGAAGCGCAGCGAGAAGCCGCGCACGTCGCGCCAGGTGTCCGGAGAGCCCTGCTCCCCGGCGACGGACGAGAAGCGAAGGAGCGTCTCCGAGGTGGCGCCCGGCTGGAACACGGCGGCCCGGGTGTACTTCGAGACGTCCTCGGTGACGACGAACTCACCGAACGCCCCGCCGCCCTTGGCGTGCGGGTTGCGCTCCGGCACCCGCTCGCGGTTGAAGGAGGCGAGCTTCTCGACCAGGTAGTGGTCGTGCAGCGCCGTGGGGCCGTCGGGGCCCACGGTCAGCGAGTGCGTGTCGCTCGCGATCGGCGCTCCGGCCTGCGTCGTCGTGGCCGGACGGCCCGCATCGGTGGGGTTGGTCATGGTGTTCTCCTTCTGCGCGCGGACATGCCGAACGGCCCCTCGCGGAGGGATCGGCGGATGCGCCTACGCGGCGTTCTGGCAGCTGGGGCAGAGGCCCCAGAAGGTGACTTCAGCTGTCTGCACGGTGAAGCCCCCCGTCGAGGACGGGGTGAGACACGGCGCCTCGCCGACGACGCAGTCCACATCGCCGACCGCACCGCAGGCGGTGCAGACGACGTGGTGGTGGTTGTCGTCGATGCGCCGTTCGTACAGCGCCGCGGAGCCTGCCGGTTCGATCCGGCGGATGAGGCCCGCCGTCGTCAGGTCCGCGAGGATGTTGTGCACCGACTGGATCGACGTGGTCGGAAGCACGTCGGACACGGCGCGGTAGACCCGCTCCGCATCCGTGTGGGCCATGGAGCCGAGAGCCTCGAGAACGGCGACGCGGCCCGCGGTCGCACGCAGCCCGGCGTCGCGCAACGCCGAGTCGAGTTCCGTTTCCATGCGCCCGACTCTACACGTTTTTTGAGTGATTCAAAAGAGCATGCCGGGATGCCGGGCGCGTCGCCGTCGTCAGACGAAGCGGACCGTCTGCTGGAGCCGGGTGCGGACGTCGAACAGTTCGTTGCCGCCGATCGCCCGCGCTCCGGGGACGCCCTGTCGCAGCACCATCGCCAACGCGCTGCGACGCACCACGACGACCGGAACCCCGCGGCTGCTCCCGAGCGGGGTCACCGCCTGGGCGAGATCGTCGTCCGGCAGCACCACGATCGCGCCGCCGAACTTCACCTTCGCCGCCTTCGCCACCGCGCGCATCCGGGCGAGGGCCGCCGTGACCGGGGCTCGTGTGACGCTCGGACCGGTGATCTCCCCGCGGCGGAAGCCAACGACCCCGCCGAAGTCCTCGGACATGACGCCGTAGAGGCCGGAGGGGCTGAGCACCACGTGGTCGAGCTTGTCCTCCGGCGTCTGTCCGGCGGCGACGTCGTGCCACACCGTGAAGCCCATGCCGAGGTCGGAGACCGTCCGGGCGGTGGCCTCCTCCGCGAGCGCATCGGCGAGCAGCCGCCGGAGCTCCCGCGGGGCGGCGCGCACGAGAGCGGGGGCGTACGGATCGGGCACTTCGACCCCGTGGCCCGCCCACTCGCGGATCAGGGAGAGATAGCGTTCGCGGCGCCAGCCGCCGGGGTGTCCGTAGGAGCGGGCGCGCGGCCTGGTGTCGGTGCGCACGGTCTGCGGGCGCCAGCCGCTCCACTCGCCGCCGTCGTCTGTCAGTCCCGCGCGGCGGTCGTACGCGGCGCGGTCCTCGGCGGTGCCGACGAGCTCCCATGCGCGTTGCACCTGGATGAACACGGCCGCATCGCCGCCGGTGTCGGGGTGGGTCTGGCGCAGTCGCAGCCGATACGCCCGGCGGAGCTCGGCCTCGTCGACCGCCGGATCCACGCCGAGGATCTCGTACGGCGAGGCCGAGAGCGGACTGTCGAACATCGCTCTCCTTCCGCGACCGCGGCGTCCAGGATATCCGTCGGACGGCGTGCGGTCGCCGGGAGCGGTTCACTCCGGGACGTCGACGATCCGCTCGACGCCGATCACCGGGGCCACGGCACCTCCCGACGCCGCGGCGAGGTCGGCGGTCAGCCGCGGCATCGCGGCGGCGGGCACCCAGACCTCCAGTCGCGCGGAGGCCCCGTACGCCGGTGTGCCGAGCGTCGCCCCGTGGGACGCAGCCCAGTCTCGGAGCAGGTTGTCGTAGCGGCCCGCCTCGGCGTGCGGCACGTCGACGGTCGCCTGCGTGAGCGCCTCGCGTCGGACGAGTGCGGCCCGGTCCAGCGTCTCGGACACCGCGGTGGAGTACGCGCGGATGAGGCCACCTGACCCGAGCTTGACTCCGCCGAAGTACCGGGTCACCACCGCGACGACATCCGTGAGACCGCGGCGCCGGAGGACCTCGAGCATCGGGACGCCGGCCGTGCCGGAGGGCTCGCCGTCGTCGGACGACCGCGCCTGATCACCGTGCAGACCCGTCACCATCGCGGTGCAGTTGTGGTTCGCGTCCCACGCCCGCTTCCGGACGGCCGCGATCACCGTCTCCGCCTCGGCCACCGTCGACACCGGTGCGACGTGGGTGAGGAACCGCGATTTGCGGATCACGAGCTCGTGGTCGACGGCCCCCGCGATCGTCGCCGGGAACGGGTGCGGTGTCGACATCGGCCCCACGATACCTCCGTTCGGATCGCCTGAAGGGTTCCGGATCCGGGCCGGAGGCCGCCAGCCGGCGATTCGAACCGGGTCGACCGAAGGATGGAGGCGTGCAGGGGCCCGGCGGACGAGAATGTCAGCATGCCGACCGGAGACATCGCGGAGACCGACCACCCCGGAGGGCGGGCGGGAGCACGCACGCGCTCCTGGGGGCGGCTCGTCACGTCGCTCCGCATCGGCCAGGCGGTCATCACCGTCGTCCTCACGGTCGTCGGCGTCGTGCGCTCGCTCGTCGACGGGGTCCCGATGCCGGGTCTCCTCGCGATCGCCCTCGCCTTCCTCGGCTGGTACGGCGGCGGGCTCCTGCTTTCGTCTCGAACGGACGACCGCGCTCTCGCCGCGGGCTGGCTGCTCGGGCTCACGGTGATCTGGCTGGGTGCGGTGGCGCTGTCGCCGGAGTTCGTCTGGCTCGCGTTCTCGCTGTGGCTGCTCGCCGGCTTCCTGCTCCGGCTGCGCTGGGCCGCCACGCTCAGCATCCTCATCCTCGCCGTCGTCATCGGCGCACCCCTGCTGCACACCGGGACCACCACATACGCGAACGTGATCGGACCGCTGGTGGGGGGCATCTTCGCCCTCGGCATCTCCCGCGGCTACCTGGAACTGGTCCGCGACGGACGGGAGCGACGGCGACTCATCGCCTCCCTCGTCGCCACGCAGCGGGAGATGGCGGCCCTCCAGGACGAGCTCGCCCGCACCCAGCGGGAATCCGGCGCCGCAGCGGAGCGTGCCAGGGTGTCCCGCGACATCCACGACACCGTCGCCCAGAGCCTGTCGTCCATCGTCCTGCTCGCGCGGTCGGCGCAGGAGCACGAGGACGGCCGGGGTCGGGCACTGGGGCAGATCGGGGAGCTCGCGGCGGAGGGGCTCGCCGACGCGCGCCGCATCGTGGACGACCTCATGCCCGTCGAGCTGGACGGCTCCGCGCTGAGCGATGCCCTCGCACGTATGCTGGACCGCCTGACGGCCGAGACCGGGATCACGACGGCCCTCCACGTCGATGAGGAGCTCCCGGCCCTGGGTCTCGACACCGAGGTCGCTCTGCTGCGGACGGCGCAGTCGGCGCTCGCCAATGTGCGCAGTCATGCCGCCGCGTCCCGTGTGGTGGTGACGCTGGCGGATGCCGGCGACGCCGTGCGACTGGACGTGGTGGATGACGGCCGCGGCTTCGACCCGTCCCGACTGGAGTCGGCGGGGCCGGGCGGTGGGTACGGGCTGCGCGCGATGCGGGCCCGGCTGCGCGAGCTCGGCGGCGGACTCGACGTGGAGAGCACGCCCGGGGACGGCGCCGCGCTCTCCGCGCATCTGCCCCTCGGAGGCCGGTCGTGACTCCCGTGCGCGTTCTTCTCGTCGACGACCACCCGATCGTGCGCGCCGGCGTCCGTTCGCTCTTCGACCGCCGCGACGACGCGGAGGTCGTGGGGAGGCGGCGTCGGGGGAGGAGGCGGTCACGCTCGCCCGGCATCTCCGCCCCGATGTCGTCCTCTGCGATCTGCGGCTGGGGGCGGGCATGGACGGGGTGCAGACGACGGCGGCGCTCCGCGCTCTCGACCCGGCCCCGGCTGTTCTCCTCCTCACGACGTTCGACCGGGACGCCCAGATCCTCGGCGCGATCGAGGCGGGCGCGGCAGGCTACCTCCTCAAGGATGTCGACCCGGAGGACATCGTCCGGGCGGTCCGCCAGGCCGCATCCGGCGGGCAGGTGCTGACGCCGGAACTGACCGCGCGCGTCGGCCGGGCCCTCCGCGCCCCACGGGTGCAGCTCACGGGACGCGAGCTCGACGTGCTCCGGCTCCTGGACACCGGAGCCTCGAACCGGGAGATCGCGAAGGCCCTGTTCGTCACCGAGGCGACCGTGAAGACGCACCTGGTGCACGTCTTCGAGAAGCTCGGGGTCGACAGCCGTGCGAAGGCGGTCGCGGTCGCCCGCGACACCGGACTGCTCTGAGCGCGCCGGTCTCAACCGTTCGATGGATCCGCGGCGCGGGTCGCGCGGAGAGGCTGGAGGCAGACAGAAAGGACACTCATGCGCAGGCTCTTCACCGCCGCGTTCGCCTCCATGCTGGTGGGCGTCGCCTCCGGACTCTTCTACCGCGAGTTCACCAAGATCAATGGATTCCCGGAGGGGGCCCCGACGCAGCTCGGACTCGTGCACACGCATCTGCTCGTGCTCGGCTTCGTCGTCTTCCTCGTCGTGATGCTCCTGGAGAAGGCGTTCGCGCTCTCCGAGAGCCGCCTGTTCGGCTGGTTCTTCTGGACCTACACCACCGGGCTCGTGCTGACCTCGGCGATGCTCGTCTGGCACGGGTGCCTGACCGTTCTCGGGCAGGAGTCGACGAAGATGATCGCCGGCATCGCGGGCGTGGGACACATGCTGCTCGCCGCCGGCATGGTGCTGCTGTTCCTCGCGCTCCGCCCCCGCGTCGTGGGACCGAAGGTCGCGACCTCGCAGCCCCCGACGCTCGAGTCGGTGGCCTGACGCGTCAGTCGGCCGGGATCGAGTCGTCGCGCAGGTACGCGATGTGGGCGGCGTGGCGCTCCAGGTGGTGCGGGGACTTCCGGACGAACAGCCAGGCGACGACGAGGATCGCGAACCAGATCGGCGTCACGAGGAGGGCGGTCAGCGTGTCCGGCTGGGTGGTCAGCGCCCACAGGATGAACAGGAAGAACGCCAGCACCACGAACACCATGAAGACGCCGCCCGGCATCTTGAACGCCGAGGTGGCCGCCTTCTCGGGGCGCCGGCGCCGGTACACGAGGTAGCTGCACAGGAAGATCGTCCACACGAACATGAAGCACACGGCCGAGACCGTCGTGACCATCTCGAACGCGGTGCCGATGTCCTTGCCGGCGTACAGCAGGACCACACCGGAGAGCAACAGGATGCACGAGAGGAACAGGGCGTTCTGTGGCACGCGGCGCCGCGAGAGGCGGGCGAAGACCCGAGGGGCGTCGCCGTCCTGCGCCAGTCCGAACACCATGCGCGACGTGGAGTAGATGCCCGAGTTCGCGCTGGACATCGCGGAGGTCAGTACCACGAGGTTGACGACGGTGGCCGCGATGCCGAGCCCGGCCAGGGCGAACATCGCGATGAAGGGGCTCTCCCCGGCGACGTACTCGGTCCACGGCGTGACGGACATGAGCACGATGAGCGCGCCCACGTAGAAGAGGAGGACGCGGATGGGGATGGCGTTGATGGCCTTCGGAAGGTTGCGCTTCGGATCCTTGGTCTCCGCGGCGGCCGTGCCGACGAGTTCGATTCCCACGAACGCGAACACCGCGATCTGGAAGCCCGCGACGAAGCCGAGGAAGCCATGCGGGAACATGCCGCCGTGCTCCCACAGGTTGGCGAAGCTCGCGGTTCCGGCGTCGTGCGAGAACCCGGTGACGATCATCACGAGGCCGGTGACGATGAGGGCGACGATCGCGACGATCTTGATCAGGGCGAACCAGAACTCCATCTCGCCGAACGCGGCGACGGTGGGCAGGTTGAGCGCCAGCAGGATCACGACCACGAGAAGACCGGGGATCCACAGGGGGATGCCGGGGATGAGCGCATCGGTGTACCCGGCGATCGCGATCACGTCGGCCACGCCCGTGACCACCCAGCAGAACCAGTAGGTCCAGCCGGTGAAGAAGCCGGCCCAGGGGCCGAGGAGGTCACTCGCGAAATCGCTGAACGACTTGTACTTCAGGTTCGACAGCAGCAGCTCGCCCATCGCCCGCATGACGAAGAACAGCATGAACCCGATGATCATGTAGACGAAGATCACGGACGGTCCGGCGACGGAGATCGTCTTGCCGCTGCCCATGAAGAGGCCGGTGCCGATCGCCCCTCCGATCGCGAGGAGCTGGATGTGCCGGTTGCTGAGCGCACGCCGCAGGTGCTCCTCGCCTCCGGCTCCGGTCTGCCCCTGGCGGATGGCCCCCGTGTCTTCCTTCGTCACGCTCATCTCCTCCGGTCCTCGTCGACACCGTCGCCCACACCCGCGCGTCGGCGACTGATGCAGAGTAACCACCGGGGTGCGCTCGTCCGAAATCGAGACTCGTCCTCCGGCATACCGACAGCGGTGTGTTCCCTCCGAACGAAACGATTCGATAAACTGGATGCACCCCCGATCCGTCCCTCCTTTCCCTGCGAGCCCTACCTTCATGGCCACCACCCTCACCACGGGCCGCCCGTGGCGCGTCATCCTCGCCTTCTCGATCCCGCTCCTGCTCGGCAACGTCGTGCAGCAGCTCTACCAGTTCGCCGACGCGATCGTCGTCGGACGTCACCTCGGCGTCCAGTCGCTGGCCGCCGTCGGCGCCACCGGAAGCCTGCTCTTCCTGCTCCTCGGCTTCGCCTGGGGTCTCACGAGCGGCTTCGCTATCCCCATCGCCCAGGCCTTCGGCGCCCGCGACGACGCCGCCGTCCGACGCTCCGTCGCCACCGGCGTTCTCCTCAGCGGCATCACGAGCGTGGTCCTCACCGTCGTCGCCCCGCTCATCGCGGGGCCGATCCTCGCGCTGCTGCAGACGCCGCCCGAGCTCATGGCCGAGGCGACCGTGTTCACGCAGATCAGCTTCCTCGGCGCGGGCGCGACGATGTTCTTCAACTACCTCTCCGCCATCATCCGCGCGATCGGCGACTCGAAGACGCCGCTCGTCTTCCTCACGGTGTCGTGCGCGCTCAACGTCGGCCTCGTCGTGCTCATGGTCGGCCCGCTGGAGTGGGGGGTCGCGGGAGCCGCCCTCGCCACCGTCGTCGCGCAGGCCGTCTCGGTCGTCCTCTGCCTGGAGTTCGTGCGCCGTCGGCTGCCCATGCTCCATCTGCGGCGGTCGGACTGGCGCATCTCCCGGACCGACATCGCCGACCACCTGCGCCTCGGTCTCCCCATGGGCTTCCAGGCCTCTATCATCGCGATCGGCACCCTCACGGTGCAGGTCGCCCTGAACACGCTCGGCGCGGACGCGGTGGCGGCCTACACGACCGCGTCCCGGGTCGACAGCCTCGCCGTGGCACTGCTCTCCTCGCTCGGCCTGGCCGTGTCGATGTACGCGGCCCAGAACCACGGTGGTCGTCGCCCCGACCGCATCCGGCGTGGCGTGATCGAGGCCACCTGGATGGCGGTCGGCGCGGCGATCGTCCTGGGCGGTCTGCTCATCGCGTTCGGTGCGCCGATGGTCCGGCTGTTCGTCGGCGACGGCTCGGACGACGTCGTCGCCATGGCTCACCGGATGCTCATCATCAACGGCTGCGGCTACTGGGCGCTGGGCATGCTCTTCGTGCTCCGCGGCGCGCTGCAGGGGCTCGGGCACACGCTGGTGCCGACGGTGACCGGTGTGATCGAGCTCGTGATGCGCGTCGTCGCCGCCGTGGTCCTCGGCGCGATGATCGGGTTCGACGGCGTGGCCCTCAGCAACCCGCTCGCCTGGGTGGGAGCGATCGTGCTGCTCGTGCCGGCGTACCTGAAGGCGCATCGCGAGCTCGCCTCGCAGCCGGTCGCACCGGCCGAGGCGACCGAGACCTCCGCGATCGCGATCGTCGGTCCCACCGACGGCTCGATGGTCGTCGACGCGGTCGTCACCCGACCCGTTCCGGTCGTGCGCCCCCGCCGGCTCCGGTGGCCGAGCCGGCGCTGAGCCGCGGATATCCCCCGGAAGGATGACCCGGATCGGACTTGAGACGGATGGCCTCCCGGGGAGACACTTCTAGTGTCGAAGGTGCGGAGGGGTTCCGCCGGACGGGGGGTCGTCATGACAACAGTGGGAGTGGCCAGAGACCTGGCCTCGATCCTGGTACCGATCGGGTACGTGGGGGCGGCATTGGCCGCGGTCTGCGCGATCGTGGCCGCGATCGCGATCATCCGCGGGGCCGGGGGGCTCGCGGGAGGCGCGGTCGGCCTGTGGATCGTGTGCGCGCTGATGAGCTTCACCGCGAGCTTCGGGAACCAGTGGCTCCCGCTGATCCTGGCCGGAGCGTCGCTCGTGGGCATGCTCGTGATCGGCGGGATCGTGCGCGCGATGCTCACGGCCGGCGGTTTCGAGGCGCGACGCAAGGTCGCGCGGGTGAAGCCTGCGACGCCGGCCACGACGACGGCCACGCTCAAGACCGTTTCGACCGCGACGCCCACGGCGCCGGTCGCCGTCGTCTCGTAGCGCTCAGCGGTAGTCGCGGTCGCGGTGCTGCCGCGACTCGTCGCCCGCGGCCACACGGTCGCTCTCGCGTGCCCGGAGCTCGACGCGGCGGATCTTCCCGGAGATCGTCTTCGGCAGTTCCGGCACGAACTCGATGATCCGCACCCAGAGGTGGGACGACAGCCGCTCGTGCGCATAGCCGAACACGGCTCGGGCAGCGGCGGTCTCGTCAGCCTGCGCGTCGGGCGTCAGGCAGACGTAGGCCTTCGGCACCGCCAGTCGCGTGGGGTCGGGGCTCGGGATCACCGCCGCCTCGACGACGAGCTCGTGCTCCAACAGCACGGACTCGAGCTCGAACGGGGAGATCTTGTAGTCGGAGGCCTTGAACACGTCGTCGGAGCGGCCGACGTAGGTCAGGTAGCCGTCGGCGTCGCGCACGGCGATGTCGCCGGTGCGATGGAAGCCGCCGGCACGGGACTCCGCCGTCTTCTCCGGATCGTCGTAGTACCCCGCCATGAGGCCGAGGGGCGGCTGTGTGAGGTCGAGCGCGATCTCGCCCTCGTCCTCCACGACCTCGCCGGTCGCCGGATCGAGCAGCACGACCGGGTACCCGGGCAGCGGGCGGCCCATCGACCCGACCTTGACCGTCTGGCCGGGGGAGTTGCCGATGCAGGCCGTCATCTCCGTCTGGCCGAAGCCGTCCCGGATGGTGCCTCCCCAGGCGTCGCGCACGCGGTCGATGACCTCGGGGTTCAGCGGCTCGCCGGCGCCGACGAGCTCGCGCGGCGGGTGCGTGAGCCGGGAGAGGTCGGCCTGGATGAGCATGCGCCAGACCGTCGGCGGGGCGCAGAACGTCGAGACGTGGTGGGTGTCCATGACCTCCATGAGCGTGTTCGCGTCGAAGCGGTCGTAGTTGTAGACGAACACCGTCGCCTCGGCCAGGAAGGGCGAGTAGAAGCTCGACCAGGCGTGCTTGGCCCACCCGGGGGAGGAGATGTTGAGGTGCACGTCGTCCGGCCGCACCCCGAGCCACCACATGGTCGACAGATGGCCGACGGGGTAGGAGACGTGGGTGTGCTGCACGAGCTTCGGCCGGTTCGTCGTGCCGGACGTGAAGTACAGCAGAGCGGTGTCGCCGGCCGGGGTCGGGCCGTCGGGGGTGAACTCCTCCGTCGACTCGTCCGCGTCGGCGAACCGCTTCCAGTCCGCGGGGAGGTCCGTACCGACCCCGATGCGCAGGACGCCCGCGTCGATGCCCGTGAGGCGATCGGCGAGGGCGCCGAGGGTGACCACGGCGCCGGCGCGGCCGTGCTCGATGCGGTACGCGAGATCGGAGGCCGACAACAGCGTCGAGGTCGGGATCGACACCGCGCCCAGCTTCGTGATCGCGAGCATCACCTCCCACAGCTCGATCGTGTTGTTGAGCATGACGATCACGTGGTCGCCGCGGCCGATGCCGAGACCGCGCAACCAGGCGGCGACCTGGTCGGAGCGGGCGGACAGCTCCCCGTACGTCCAGGAGCGGAGGCTGAGGTCGGCCTCGACGATCTGCACGGCCGGGCGGTCGGGCTTCTCGCTTGCGATGACGTCGAACCACTCGAGCGCGAAGTTGAACGCGTCCAGCTCCGGCCAGACGAAGTCCCGGCGGGCGGCGTCGTAATCCGTGGCGTGCGAGAAGAGGAGGTTCCGCATCCGGCGGATCGCTTCGGTGGCGGGGGTGGCGCGACGGCTCATGGTGCTCCTTTGCAGCGGCGTCCCTCCATCCTGCCCCCTCGTTCAGCGGGGGAGGAAACCGGTCCCGTCGCGCAGCTCGAACACGAGCTGGGTCTCCGTGCCGCGGACCACGGGATGCACGGTGATGTGCTCGAGCACGATGTCGCGCAGGGCCGTCGCGTCCTGCACGGCCACGTGCACGAGGAAGTCGTCCACGCCAGCGACGTGGAACACCTGGAGCACCCGCGGGATCGCGACGAGGGCGTCGAAGAGCGCCGTGACCTTCGGCCCGGTGTGGTGGGCGAGGCGGACCTTGATGATGGCCTGCAGCGGGTAGCCGAGGGCGGAGCCGTCGAGGCGGACGCGCGTGTCGCGGATCACGCCCCGGTCCCGCAAGGCGCGGATACGGTGCGCGCAGGTGGACTCCGCCAGGCCGAGGCGATGCGCGAGCGCCTTGTTCGTGACGGTCGCATCGCGACTCAGCGCAGCCAGTAGTTCGAGGTCGATCTCGTCGAGTTGGGCTTTCGCCAACGTGTCCTCCTTCGTGGCGCTGGATCTTGCACAGAATAGCGAGGATCGTCGAATCGATGAGTTGTTCTGTCGAAGATCAGCGAGAACGTCGTGATTCCGCCACCGTGGAAGGATGATCGCACCGCTGCATCCCGACACCGTGGCCGTCCACAGCGGCCGCGCCGACCTCGAGGGGCTCGGTGTCCACGCCCTGCCGATCGACCTCTCCACGACCAACCCGCTGCCCGACGTCGAGCGCGGCGGTGACTCGTACGAGGCGATGGCTACCGGCGGCCGCCCGCCCCAGGACGGCAGCATGGTCTACGCCCGGCTCTGGAACCCGACCGTGGCGCGGTTCGAGGACGCCCTGGCCGAGCTCGAGCACGCCGAGGCCGCCGTCGCCTTCGGCTCCGGGATGGCGGCCATGACCGCCGTGCTCCTCGCGCACACCGGCGCCACGGGCGCGCGGCACGTGGTCGCGGTGCGCCCGCTGTACGGAGGGACCGACCACCTGCTCGGCTCCGGGCTGCTCGGCGTGGAGACGACGTACTGCCGCCCCGACGGGGTCGCGGCCGCCGTGCGCGCGGACACCGGGGTGATCGTGGTGGAGACCCCGGCGAATCCGACACTCGAGGTCGCGGACATCGCGGACGTGGTGCGTCAGGCGGGCGCGGTGCCGGTGGTCGTCGACAACACGTTCGCGACGCCCGTGCTGCAGAACCCGATCGACCACGGCGCCGCGATGTCGCTGCACAGCGCCACCAAATACCTCGGCGGCCACGGTGATGTCATCGCCGGCGTCGTCGCCTGTGACGAGAGGACCGCGGAGGCGCTGCGTCGAGTGCGTGCGGTGACCGGGGGGCTCCTGCACCCGCTCGGTGCCTACCTGCTCCACCGCGGTCTCACGACTCTGCCGATCCGCGTGCGGCATCAGCAAGAGAGCGCTCGTCGCATCGTGCAGTGGCTGGTCGACCGGCCCGAGGTCGCCGAGGTCTTCTATCCCGGGCTCGACGGCGATCCGCGGGGCATCCTCGAACGCCAGCTCCGCGGACCGGGGGCGATGATCGCCCTGCGGGTGCGCGGTGGCTATGCCGCGGCCGCGGCGGTGGCCGGGGCGACCCGCCTCTTCACGCACGCCGTGTCGCTCGGAGGCGTGGACTCCCTCATCCAGCACCCCGCCGCGCTGACGCACCGCCCGGTCCCCGCGGAGGCGCGTCCCGGGGCCGACGTCCTGCGCTTGTCCATCGGCCTCGAGAACGTCGACGATCTGCTCGCCGACCTCGCGAACGCCTTCGCCACTCTCGCCGACCCACCCCTTTCCGCGCGACCCACCCCGGAAAGTGCGTCACATATGGGGGTGGCTCGCACATAAGGGGGCGGGTCGGCGATTGTGCGAGGCCGACAAGAAACTGAGTACCGGCGATGGTGGTACTTGGTACCTGGCGGCAAAACCGGCGGGACGAGGAGAGGGCGGCCCTACAGTCGCGGGTGGCAACGACGCCACTGACCTCGGGAGTCCTCAATGACGAGTGAAAAGACCCACGCGCACGGCCTCGGCATGCGCATCGCCGTGATCGTCCTCAGTCTTCTGCTGGCGGCAATGGTGCTGCTGTTCTTCGCCACGATGAGCAAGGTGTCCGCGGGCGCCTCGGAGCTCGCGGAGGGCACGACCGCCGCGCATGGAGGATCCTCGGACCTCGCCGAGGGAGCCGCCGACCTCGCCGCGGGAGCCGACGAGCTGGCCGCGGGCACGCAGGATCTCGCGGCAGGCACCGCGACGGCGCAGCAGGGATCAGCGAAGCTCAGCGACGGGGCGACCGCCGCCGCCGCGGGCGCCACCACCCTCGCCGAGGGCGCGGGCACCCTCGCCGCGGGAGTCGCCACCGCTCTCGACGGCGCCGGACGGGTGAGCGGCGGAGCGCAGACGGCGCTCGCCGGATCGCAGGAGCTCGCCGCGAAGATGGCGGCGGCGGATGCCGGGGCCCGACAGCTCGTCGACGGCGCGACCACTCTCGCCGCCGGTGTCGACGGCGCCCACCGGTACGCCAACGGTGTGCTCGAGGGTGCGACGACCCTCAGCACCACGCTGCGCGCCGGAGTGAGTGCCGACGTGCAGAAACTCGCCCATCCGGACACGAAGGCCCTGCTGACGGGCGTCGCGACGAGCGCCCCCGGCAACGCGCGGACGCTCGCCGCCGGTCTGCAGGGTCTCCTCGCCGCGAACCCCGACGACGTGCAGCTCCAGCAGCTCGCGGTGCTTGCCGCGGGCGTCGAGAAGCAGGTCGGCGCGCTGGCCGCCCCCGCCGCGGCTGCTCCGGGTCTCGCACAGGGACTCATCGGCGCCGCCGACGGCTCCGCTCGCCTCACGGCCGGCGTCGGCGCGCTCATCAACGGCGACGCCTCGAAGGGCTGGCCGGGGACCGTGGCGCTGGTCTCGCCGAAGGGCGCTCCCGCCCTGGTCGCCGGAGCGCAGACGCTGCAGGACGGCACGTCCCGGCTCGCGGCGGGCGCGGCGGATCTCTCGTCCGGGCTGCAGACCCTCTCCACCGGAGCCTCGTCGCTGTACTCCGGCACCGCAGAACTCAGCGCCGGCGCGGCACGGCTCGACGAGGGTGCCGGGTCTCTGGCCACGGGCGTCGGCGCGCTGCAGTCGGGAGCCGGCGACCTCCGGTCCGGGATGACCGAACTCCGCACCGGTGCGGACGCGGTCGCCGAGGGTTCCGGCACCCTGGCGGGCGGGAGCGCGAAGCTCGACGCCGGTGCTGCCGATCTCGCCGCGGGTAACGGACGCATCGCGGACGGCTCCGGCACCCTCGCGACGGCCACGGCGGGCGCCGCGCCCTCTCTGCTCCCGTGGATCCTCGGGATCGGTCTGGTCGGCCTGATCGCGGTCGGCTTCTGGATCGGCCACCGCGTCACCCACCGTCGCGCGGTCCTCGCCGTCGCCTGACCGTCGACCTACCCCCTTCCGCGCGACCCACCCCCTTAAGTGACGCACTTATGGGGGTGGGTCGACCTCAAGGGGTGGGTCGGCGAGGAAGAGTCAGGGCTTGGGCAGGGAGATGGTGCCGGTGGCGATGCGCTCGGTCGGCATCCGGTCGCGGTCGTAGGTGATCTCGTCGTAGCCGTGCGGGGTCGGCAGGCCGTCTTCGCCGATGCTGACGAACACGATCTCGTCGATGGTCAGGATTCGCTTACGGGTGATCATGTTGCGCGCGACGGCCCTCATCGTGAGCGAGGTGATGCCGAAGCGCGTCGCCTGCAGACCGATCTCGATGAGGTCTCCCTGCACGGCGGACGCCTCGAAGGTGATGGCGGAGATGTGCCGGGTGACCACGCGGTAGTTCCCGAGCTGCACGATCGCGTAGATCGCCGCTTCCTCGTCGATCCACTTCAACAGGCTCCCCCCGAACAGCGTGCCGTTCGCGTTGAGATCCTCCGGGCGCACCCATTTTCGGGTGCGGAAGTTCAGGCCGTCCTCGGACTGCCATGCGGGTGCTTTCTGCTTCGCCATGCCCCGAGGCTAGGCGGGGCGTGCGTCGGCGGTGTTACGCCGCGTTTTCGGGCGGATGCACGCGACGCCGCCCACAGCGGATCTGCTCCGGGCGGATTCGCCCCCGCGGCCGCAGCCCGAGCCGGATGCTGGGGTCATGAGCGAAGACAACAACCTCCCGCAGTTCGGGCCCGAGGCCAGGCGCGCCCTCTTCCACGACAGGGTGCTCGTCCTGGACGGCGCCCTCGACGACGACAACGGCACGCTGCTCATGACGCAGCTCCTCACCCTCTCGGCGGAAGACCCGGCGGCCGACATCGCCCTCTGGATCCACTCTCCCGGCGGCTCCGTGCCGTCGATGCTCGCCATCCGCGACCTCATGCGGATCATCCCGAACGACGTCTCCACCCTCGCCCTCGGCCTCGCCTGCAGCGCGGGGCAGTTCCTGCTCTCCGCGGGGACGAAGGGCAAGCGCCGGGCGCTGCCGCACGCCCGCATCCTCATGCATCAGGGGTCTGCGGGCATCGGCGGGTCCGCGGTGGAGATCGAGGCGCAGGCCGACGACCTCCGCCACATGCGCGACACCGTCCTCGGGCTCATCGCCGACGACACGGGGCAGCCGATCGCGCGGATCTTCGAGGACTCCCTGCACGACCGCTGGTACACCGCCGCGCAGGCGCAGGCGTACGGATTCGTCGACGAGATCGTGCAGTCGTCCGCGGAGATTCTGCCTCGCCGGCGGGCGCGGGTCGGACTGGGGGTGGACGCATGAGCAGCTACACGATCCCGAACGTCATCGCGCAGCACCCGCGGGGCGAGCGTGTCATGGACGTCTATTCACATCTGCTCGCGGAACGCGTCATCTACCTCGGCACCGGCATCGACGCGGGAGTCGCCAACGCACTCATCGCGCAGCTCCTGCACCTCGACGCGGACAGCCCCGAGACCGGTGTCCAGTTCTACATCAACAGCGAGGGCGGGGACCCGGGTGCCGCGCTGGCGATCTACGACACCATGCAGCACATCCGGCCGCGGATCGCGACGACGTGCGTGGGCCAGGCCATCGGTCCGGCGGCGCTGCTCGTCGCGGCGGGGGCACCGGGGGAGCGAGCGGCCCTCGCCCACGCGCGCATCGTGCTGCACCAGCCGGCCGGTCAATCGCGCGGCGCCATCCCCGACCTCATCCTCGCGGCCGACGAGGTCGTGCGGGTGCGCTCCGACATGGAGACGATCCTGGCCCGGCACAGCGGCCGCTCCCTCGCGGAGCTCCGCCTCGACACCGACCGGGACCGGGTCTTCACGGCCGCCGGTGCCCTCGACTACGGCCTCATCGACACCGTGCTCGGTCCCCGCGCCCCGGACGCACGATGAGGTGACGGGTGCACGATGGATTCCCGGTATCCGTCGTGCACCCGTGCTCCGGTCGTGCAGGTGAAACGGGACGGCGCGGGGACGGGACGGGACGTGGGACGGGGGACGGGGACGGGGACGGGGACGGGTCAGGCGGCGAGGGCGAAGGTGCCGCGGGCGGCGGACACCGCGGCCGTCGCGGGAGCGGCCTGACGCAGCCCGTCGGCCACGGCGCTCGTGAGCTCGATGAGGCTCGAGTCCAACGCGCCCGCGATCGCGGCGATCATCTCGCTCGACGGTTCCTTCCGACCGCGCTCGACCTCGGAGAGGTACTGCGGCGAGACGCCGGCCTTCTCCGCGGTCTCGGTGAGGGTCTCGCCGCGGTCATGGCGCAGCCGCCGCAGCTGGTCGCCGAGCAGCTCGCGCCACAGCGGTTCAGGGCCGTTCGACGGCGGGCGGACGGGACGCGGGGCGCGGGGGAACGGGACGATGTCGGCCATGCCTCACGATAAGCCGACCCCTGCGGAGGGATCGAGACGTTCTGCTCAGAGCAGAACGTGCGTCAGAGTGCGGCCGTGACGCCGGGGAGCAGCGCCCCCAGGATGTCCTGCAGCCGCTGTCGATCCTCCGCGGACAGCGGGTCGAGGATGAGGTCACGGATCTGGGCCACGTGGACCGGCGCCGCGGCACGGAGCATCTCCCAGCCCGCAGGGGTCAGTGCCGCGGAGAGGGTCCGCTTGTCGGTGCTGCACGACGTCCGCTCCACCCAGCCGCGCTCCTCCAAGGAATCCAGCGCGTGGCTCAGGCGCGACCTGCTCAGTCCGGCGATGCGCGCGAGCTCGGTCATCGTGACCGCTTCCTCGCCCTGCCCGGCGAGGGTCACGAGGATCGCGTACCGCGCGTGGTTCAAGCCCACCTCGTCCTTCAACGCCCGATCGAGGACCTGGGGCAGGAGCTGCACGAACCGGATGATCGGCAGCCAGGTCGCCAGCTCGTCGTCGTCGAGCCGCCGCGGGTGCCGCGTCCCGCTCATGTCGTCCTCCCTCGATGTCACGCCGCGGTCAGGTCGATCGTGTGAGCCGTGTGGTCGCGCTTCGCCTGGAGGTAGCGCGTGTTCGCCTCGGACAGGTGCACCTCGGTGCGGACGCGCTCCGCGACGCGGACGCCGAGGGCGTCGAGCTGGGCGGCCTTGTCCGGGTTGTTGCTGAGCAGACGGATGCTGTCCACGCCCATGGCCCGCAGCATCTGCGCGGCGACCGTGTAGTCCCGTTCGTCCTCGCCGTGGCCGAGTGCGACGTTCGCCTCGTACGTGTCGAGGCCCGCGTCCTGCAGCGCGTAGGCGTCGAGCTTGGCGTAGAGGCCGATGCCGCGACCCTCCTGGCGCAGGTAGAGGAGGAAGCCGCCCTCGTCGGCGATGCGCTCGACGGCCTCCCGCAGCTGCGGCCCGCAGTCGCAGCGCTCCGAGCCGAAGACGTCGCCCGTGAGGCACTCGCTGTGAGGACGGACGAGGGGAGCGTCGCCGCCGTCCGCCCCGCGGGCCAACGCGCCCTGCCAGTCGCCGAGGCCGAGCAGGAGGTGCTCGCGTCCGTCCACGAGACCGTCGAACGTCACCACGTCGGCCGTCGTCGCGAACCCGTCCGCGAAGCGCAGGGGCACGCGCACACGGGTGCGCTCGGCGGCGACCGTTGAAGTTTCAATCATGTGAGGAGGAAACGCCGGAGCTGCGTCTCTATTCCCGTGCGTTCTCGGCACCCCGGAGACGTGTCCGTCCGTGACGGGTGCCGACACCGGTCGCCGAAGGCTCGGTAGCCTCGCACCATGAGTCACTTCCTCAGCGCGACCGACCTCCACGACCTCATCGACGAAGGGGCTGCGATCCGGATCATCGACGTGCGTTGGCGTCTCGATCGACCCGAAGCCGGTCACAGCGACTACCTCTCGGGCCACATCCCCGGCGCGGTGTTCGCTTCGCTGGATCAGGAACTCTCCACGCCGGGGGCTCCGACGGAGGGACGTCATCCGCTCCCGTCCAGGGAGACGCTGGAGGCGGCGGCGCGGCGCTGGGGCGTCCGCCAGGGAGACGCGGTGGTCGCGTACGACGACACGCGGGGGCTCGCGGCGGCTCGCGCCTGGTGGCTGCTTCGTCAGGCGGGGGTCGACGTCCGGGTGCTCGACGGGGGCCTGCGCGCGTGGACAGCGGCCGGATACGACCTGACGACCGACGACGTCGTGCCGGAGATGGGGGATGTCGAGCTCTCCACCCCGGGGCAGGAGGCGCTCTCGATCGACGAGGCGGCGACGTTCCCGGCGCGCGGCGTCCTGCTCGACGTGCGCGCCCCGGAGCGCTACCGCGGCGAGAGCGAGCCCCTCGACCCGGTCGCCGGACACATCCCCGGAGCCCGCAACCTTCCGACACTGCGACACCTCGATGAGCACGGCCGACTCCGCGACCGGGACAGCGTGCTCGCGACGCTCGCCGAAGCCGGGATCGCCGAGGACACGCCGGTCGCGGCCTACTGCGGATCCGGCATCACGGCGGCGCACACCGCACTGGTCCTGCACGAGGTCGGGATCCCCGCGAAGGTCTACCCCGGCTCCTGGAGCCAGTGGTCGAACACCCCGGGGCGGCCGGTCGCGACGGGCGATCAGCCGGGCTGACCGCCGTCACGAGGGCCGTAACCCCAGCGCAGCCCGAGTGCTCCCGGCCCGAATGCCCGGCGGACCTGGTGCACCGACGTGCCGCGCGGCGAGGGAAGCCGCGTGATCGTGGTGCCCGCGGCGGTTTCGACCAGCTCCTCGCACCAGTCCGGCACCGCGTCAGGGTGGAAGCGGGTCCACACCAGCAGCTCGCGTGCCTGTCGGGAGACGGCGTGACCGGTCTCCCGATCGGACGCGTGGCCAGGCCCGTACTGCACCGACCACTCGACCACGGCGGTGTCCGGTGCTTCGAGTGGCACGTCCAGCTCGAAGAGGGCGCCGTGCGCCTCGCCGTTCGGGTGGGAGTACCGGGCCGTGATCCGCCCGCCGGCCACGGCGGTCAGGAGCGGTGGCGGGCCGGGGACCCCGGGGGTGAGGTCGAGCACGGGGATGGCGGTGATGACCCCGCTCGTCGCCTGCACGATGCTGCGGGTGAGGCAGGAGGACACCTCGCCGTCGGCATCCACATCCGTGACGGAGTGGACGGTGAGCTCTCGCGACGGTTCGGGGTACGTGGCGCCGAGGGCGGCATACACCTCGCGCACAGCGCGCTCCATGTCGACCTGCTCCAGCGGGAACCCCTGGGGGCCCAGCGGTCCGGTGCGGTTCGGGCGGAGCAGTCGGCTCAACGTCCCGGGGTCCAGGCACAGCAGGTCTTCGATGTCGGCGAGGGCGGCGAGCGACTGGGCGCCCTCGGGTCGCCGAGCCCCGGACCGCCAGTAGCTCAGCGTCGCCATCGAGACCCGGTTGCCCCGGTCTCGGAGTTGGCGCTGCAACCACGACAGCGTGACCGGTTTGGCATTGATCGCATCGCGTAGTGCCGACGCGAACGCGTCCGGTGTCGCCGCTCTCTTCTCGCCGTCCCCAAAACCCATCACAGCCCCCGCCCGGTATGTGAAGAACACACCTCTACAGTGAGCATAAGACCGCACGCGCGCACCGCAGGGGACGGGTGGGCAAGTGGGTCACGAGGCTGCGATATCGCGGGAAGGGTGCCCGAACCCGCGACAGCGGCCCGACGCAGTGATGCCCCCCTTGCTGCGTATGTCGTGAAGCCCGGCAATCGATCTGGGGAGATCAGCCGGGCTTCACGGGCATCCACGGGCGCTCCCGGTTCGCGCCCCCGCGTAGACTGGTCGGGAAACCCCGGAGGATCTGGCCGTCATGTCTGCCCCTGCTCGCGCGTTCACTCTGCGCCACGTGCAACTGCTGCGCGCGCTGTTCGCCGCCGTCGCCGCCCTGATGATCACCTTCTCGTCGGACCACTCCGCGCCGATCGGGCTGGCCGTGTTCAGCGGCTTCGCACTGGTCACCGCGCTCGTCCACGTGCTCGCCGCGTGGCTCGTGCTCCCCGCCGGGTCGCGCTGGCCGGCGATCCTCCTGGCCGTCGTGAGCGTGATCGCCGGGATGGCCAGCGGTGTTCCCGCCTGGCGCACGGACGACATGTTCTTCATCGTCCTCGTCGCGTGGGGGCTGCTCAGCGGCGGCATCGAGCTGCTCGCCGGCATCCGTGCCCGCCGTGCCGGGGGCACCCTCGCGACAGACGCCATCACCGTCGGGGCACTGGGAGTGCTGCTGGCCATCGTCCTGCTGCTGATCCCGTCGGGATTCGTGCAGGAGTACACGATCGACAAGGCGGGCACGTTCGAACTGTCGGGCATCATCCTCGGCGTCGGGATGTTCGGAGGGTACGCGGCCATCGTCGCCGTGTTCCTGGGCATCGCCGGCCTCACCCCGAAGCGCGCGGACGCCGATGACGTCGCTGCCGCCCCCGAGAACGACGCGGCTCCTGTGGAGCACGGAGGAGAGCGATGAGCGACGACAAGCCCACCCGACGGGACATCCTGCGACCCCTCCACCTCCTCGGGATCGCCCTGGGGTGCGGCGTGTTCGCCATGGTGGTCACCCTCGTCTCCACCGGCGCCTTCACCCTGCGCGTGAACACGGCCATCGCGAACGGCACCTATGAAGGCCTCACCCCGGTGGCTCTGAGCCTCGTCGTCGGTGGCGGCGCGTTCATCGCGACGCTCCTGATCCTCGCGATGCTGATGCTCGCGGTCGATCCGGCAGACGTCACGAAGACCGTCGACCGTCCCGTGCTCTACGACGCCGAGGACGACGGCGACGGCCGGCCCGAGGAGCCGGGGAGCCCCGCGTCGTCCTGACTCGGGCGAGGAGCGGAATATCGGCGGGACCGATCCGCTTGTCCCTGAGGTGACTGCCTCCGTCGATCGCGCCTCCATCGGACTCCGATCGGAACGGGGACCCATCCTCGGCGCGCTCATGCTCGCCACCGGCCTCATCGCGATCGACGCCACCATCCTGGCGACGGCGGTGCCCAGCATCGTCCGGGATCTCGGCAGCTACCAGCAGTTTCCCTGGCTCTTCTCGGTCTACCTGCTCGCGCAGGCGGTGAGCGTCCCGATCTACTCGCGGTTCGCGGACACCGTGGGCCGGAAGCCGATCATCCTCCTGGGCATCGCGCTCTTCCTGCTCGGGTCCATCCTGTGTGGGTTCGCCTGGAGCATGCCCGCGCTCATCGCCTTCCGTGTCATCCAGGGGCTCGGCGCCGGTGCGGTCGCGCCGATGTCGATGACGATCGTCGGGGACATCTACACGGTCGCAGAACGCGCGAAGGTACAGGGGTACGTCGCCAGCGTCTGGGCGATCTCGTCCGTCGTCGGGCCGGCGCTCGGCGGCATCTTCGCCCAGCTCGACGCATGGCGGTGGATCTTCTGGATCAACATCCCGCTGTGCCTCGTCGCCGGGTGGATGCTGCTGCGGACCTATCGGGAGGAGAAGCAGACGCAGCGGCACAGCATCGACTACGGCGGAGCCGTGCTGCTCACCATCGGGCTCACCGCGCTCATCCTCGGGATGCTCGAGGGCGGCAACGCGTGGGCATGGCTGTCCCTGCCGAGCGCCCTCTGCTTCGGGATCGGGATCGTCGCGTTGGTCGCCTTCGGGTTCGTCGAGCGCCGCGTCGCGGAGCCGATCGTCGATCTGCGCCTCGTGACGCGTCGGCTCATCCTCACGACGACCATCGTGTCGCTCGGCATCGGGGCGCTCATGCTCGGCGTGACGAGCTTCGCCCCGGCCTACCTCGAGGGCTCCATCGGCATCGCTCCGCTGCTCTCCGGTCTCGCGGTCGCTGCACTCACGCTCGGCTGGCCTTTGGCGGCGGCGAACGCCGGGCGCCTGTACCTGCGCATCGGCTTCCGCCGCACGACGCTGATCGGCATGAGCATCACGACGCTCGCCGCGATCGCTCTCGCGGCGGTCGCCCCGTGGCCGAATCCGTTCGTGGTCGCCGGCGTCGCGTTCCTGCTCGGCTTCGGGCTCGGGTGGAGCGCAGCGCCGACCCTGATCGCGGCGCAGGCCTCGGTCGGCTGGGGTGAGCGCGGAGCGGTGACCGGGATGAACGCGTTCGCGCGCTCCGCGGGAAGCGCCGTGGGTGTCGCCGTGTTCGGCGCCATCTCCAACACGGTCATCGCGCAGGGCGCCGGGCCCGACGACCCCGGCACGATCATCCACGCGTCGGTCTGGGTGTTCGTCGCGGTCGCCGTGACCGCCGTGCTCACCCTGACCGCGGCCGCGTTCATGCCGAAGGACAGGGTCGAGGAACACTCGGGAGAGTCGCGCTCCTAGCGTTGCCGCCGGGAGGGCGTTCACAACTCAGGAGAACGGTGGGCGCCTCGGCCGCGGCCGTACGCGATCACCGCGGTTGCTGTTCCGCACTCACGGAACCTCCTGAGCTGCGAACGCGCAGCGCGGGGGCACCGTCGGTGCGGCTCAGCGGGCCAGGCGCTCCGCCAGCCCGGTGTAGGTCGCGGGGGTGAGGGCGAGGAGTCGCTGCTTGGCCGCGTCCCCGATCTCCAGGCCCTCGACGAACGACGCCAGGTCGGCGGCACCCACCCGGTGTCCGCGGGTGAGGTCCTTCAACAGCGCATACGGGTCCTGGATGCTCGACCGGCCGGCGACGACCTCGGCGCGGATCACCGTCTGGATCGCCTCTGCCAGCACCTCCCAGTTCACGTCGAGGTCGGCGAGCAGGACGTCGCGCGACAGCGAGATCGCGTTCAGGCCGCGGCGCAGGTTGTCGAGGGCGAGCAGCGAGTGCCCGAACGCGACGCCGATGTTGCGCTGCGTGGTGGAGTCGGTGAGGTCGCGCTGCAGCCGGCTCGTCACCAGCGTCTGGCCGAGGGAGGCGAGCAGGGCACCGGAGATCTCGAGGTTGGCTTCGGCGTTCTCGAACCGGATCGGGTTGATCTTGTGCGGCATGGTCGACGAGCCGGTGGCGCCGGCGACCGGGATCTGCGCGAAGTAGCCGAGCGAGATGTAGGTCCAGACGTCGGTGGCGAGGTTGTGCAGGATGCCACCGGCATGGCGCACGCGGTCGTAGAGCTCCACCTGCCAGTCGTGCGACTCGATCTGCGTGGTCAGCGGGTTGAACCCGAGTCCGAGACCCTCGATGTACTCGCGGGCGATGGTCGGCCAGTCGGCGTCGGGGTCGGCCGCGAGATGGGCGGACCAGGTGCCCGTCGCGCCGGAGAACTTCGCGAGGTAGTCGGAACCGGCGATCTGCGCGCGGACCCGCTCCAGGCGCCAGGCGAAGACGGCGAGTTCCTTGCCCATGGTCGAAGGCGTCGCGGGCTGGCCGTGGGTGCGGGAGAGCATCGCGGCGTCGGCGTGCTCGACCGCGAGTTCGCGTAGCTTCGCGATCACGGTGTCGAGGGCCGGGAGCCAGACCTCCTCGACCGCGCGCTTGACGGTCAGGGCGTAGGACGCGGAGTTGATGTCCTCGCTCGTGCAGGCGAAGTGGGTGAGCTCGGCGATGTGGTCGAGGCCGAGCGCCGACAGCCTGTCCCGCACGAGATACTCGACGGCCTTCACGTCGTGCTGCGTGACGGCTTCCTTCTCCGCGAGCCAGTCGATCTCCGCCTGCCCGAAGTCGCGGTAGAGCGCGCGCAGACGGTCCTTGTCGGCCTCGCCCAGCGGGGACGTCTCGAACAGCGAGCGGTCCGTGAGGGCGATGAGCCACTCGACCTCCACCTCGACCCGGGCGCGGTTGAGCCCGGCCTCGGAGAGGAAGTCGGCGAGCCCGGTCACGGCGGTGCGGTAGCGGCCGTCGAGGGGGCTCAGGGGCTGCGGCGGGAGTGAAGGCTGGAAAGTCAGGGGAGTCCTCCTGATGAGGCCCCGAAGGTTCGGGGCGGGCGGGGCAGGCGCAGGGCCGGTTCGAGCTGGCGGAACAAGCCGCGAGTCGCCGTCTCGATCATACCGAGCACGGAATCGAACATCTCCGGGCCCGCGTAGTAGGGGTCGGGGACGTCCTGCGTCGAGGCGTCCGGGTCGAACGCGAGCAGGAGGGTCACCTTGCCGTCTTCGTCCTCGTCCCTCGCCCACTCGCGGAGGATCCGTTCGTGCGTGCGGTCGAGGGCCACGACGAGGTCGTTCTCGGCGAAGGTCGCGGCGGTGAACTGCCGCGCGCGGTGCTGCGAACCGTCGTAGCCGCGGCGGGCGAGCGAGTCGATGGTGCGGTGGTCGGCGCGTTCCCCGAGATGCCAATCACCGGTGCCGGCGCTCCGCGACACGATCCGGGACCCGAGCCCCTGGCGGTCGGCGAGGTCCCGGAAGACGACCTCGGCCATGGGGGAGCGGCAGATGTTGCCCGTGCAGACGAAGATCACGCGGAAGGGATCTCGGGCTGTCACGGATCCATTCTGCCGGTCGATGCCGATCCTGCCCAGCGGACATCGGATGAGAGCGGGGCGTTCGGGCTTCCCGCACCGGTGGGGAGATCGATCGGCTGTCCACCGGCTGCGTCCGCCCGAGCTGTCGGCGGCACCATCGCGGAGCGGTCGCGAGAGGCTGGAGCCCATGTCGACCTTCGCGCTCGCGCCCCTCTCGTCCCGCGTCGATCCCGTTCTCCGCGCCGGGGTCCTGGCCGAGCTGGATGCCGCCCTCGCAGGGCTGGACGACGCGGCCTCGGTGCTGGCGGCCGTTCGGGAGCAATCCGGCTGGCAGTCCGAGGGGGCGGACGCGCTGCGGCTCGCCCTTCGACGGCTGGAGGATGACACCACGCTCGCCCGGGCAATGCTGCAGGAGTGTCGCGAGCACGCGGAGGACGCGTGAGCGGCCTCAGCGTCGACCACGGCGGGGCGGTCGCGGTGGACACCGCACAGCTGCGCGACCTCGCGGCGCGGGTGCGGGGCGTTCTTCCGGTGCTCACGGAGGCGGAAGAGGCGGTTGGACGCGCCGCAGCCCTGCTCTCCTCGGCCTGCTGGACCGATCTGTATCCCGCGGCATGGTCTCTGCGATCGGTCGCGACCGCGCTGGCCGCGCTGACGGACAGCGTCGAGAGGAGTGCCGCCGACGTGCTCCTGACGGCCGAGACGTACGAGGTGGTCGAGCTGCGAGCGGAGGCGGAGGCGCTTTCGCACACGGATGCGGCTGCCGCAGCCGCCGTGGAGGCGCGACTGGGGCGTCTCCTCGCCGCCGACGAGCGCCTGGCTCCGCTCGCCGATGCCCTGGAGCGGCAGGCGAAGGGCCGCCGCTTCCGCGGTCTGGTCGATCAGTTCGACCCCGGCGGCCTCCTCGCGCCGCTGTTCGCGAGCGGTGCCGTCGTCGGGATGACCTCGGGGCTCGGCCGGGTGGAGCCCGGGATGACGCTCGGGGGGCCGGCGGACCGGGTGGGTGTCGCGGTCGCCGCGACGGCCCGTCCGGACGGAGCGCCGAGCGGGCTGGCGGCCGCGTTCCGGAGGATGCCCGCCGCAACCGGAGCCCAGGTCGCGGTCGAGAAGTACACCATGCCCGGCGGGGCGGCGCGATACGTCGCGTACCTGAGCGGGAGTCGGTCGATGTCGCTGCGGGAGGCCGGGGGCTCCGAGCCCTGGGACATGAAGTCCAACGTCGAGCTCTACGCCGGGGGAAGGTCCGCGTCGTATCAGGCGACTCTCGACGCGGTGCGTGCGTCCGGCGCGAGACCGGGCGATCGCGTGGATGTCGTCGCCCATTCGCAGGGCGGGATGATCGCGGCGCACCTCGCGATGGAGAGCGAATTCGCGGTGACGACCCAGATGACGGCCGGAAGTCCCGTCGAGCCGACCCTCCGCGCCGATCAGACCCTGGTGCAGCTCCGACACACCGACGACGTGGTCTCCGCGCTCGCCGCGGGCGGCTCAGCGGAGGGGGCGGGGTCTCCGGACAGCTTCACGGCGAGCCGGGTGGGCGACCCGGATGACGGACCTCAGGATCTCGACCTGAGAACCCACGCGTTGGAGAACTACATCGAGACTGCGGCGACGGTGGATGCGTCCTCCGATCCTCGGGCCGTGGCGCTGGACGCCTATTGGCGAGAGCTCGACCGCGCCGTCGCCGTGGAGCGCACCGAGTACCGCGCCGAGCGCGTGGTGCCGGTCCCGTGACCGCGGTGCTCCCTCAGTCGGTGAGGAAGGTGTCAGTCGCGGCGGGAGCGCTTGCTCTGCGGCCGCAGGACGAAGCCGAAGATGCCGTTGATGATCGAGATGATCAACGCCGCGAGCACGCCCCACCAGAAGGAGCCGACGGAGAGACCCCAGCCGAAGCCGCTGGTGATCCACGCGGTCAGCCAGAGCAGGAAGCCGTTGATGACGAAGCCGATGAGGCCGAACGTGATGATGTACAGCGGGAAGGCCACGATCTTCACGACGGTCCCGATGATGGTGTTCACCAGCGCGAAGATGGCTCCGACGGCGAGGAGCGTCAGCACCACTTGCAGCGTCTCGCCCGGAGGGAAGGCGCGCACCGTGACCTGGAGCACGGGGATGAGCGTGACGACCCAGATGGCGAACGCATTGACGACGACCCGGATGATGAAGCGCATGATGCGTTCAGTCTCCCATGCGGGGCCTCCGGTGTCAGCAGCGGTGGATGCTCCAGCACCGGAGAGCGCACGAGTCACGTCCTAGACTCGACGCGTGACCGAGCCGACCCTGCCCCGCATCCGTCCCGCCATCGCCTCCCTCGCGCCGTACCGCCAGGGCAAGCAGGCGGGTCCCGAGGCCTTCAAGCTCTCCAGCAACGAGAACCCGTTCGATCCGCTGCCGTCGGTCCTCGAGGCGCTGCAGCAGACGACGCCGATCAACCGGTATCCGGATGCCACGGCCGCCCGCCTCCGTGCCCGACTCGGGTCCCGCTACGGGGTCGAGCCCGAGCAGGTCCACGTCGCCTCGGGCAGTGTCGCGATCCTGCACCAGCTCGTGCTCGCCACCGCGTCCGTCGGCGACGAGGTGGTCTACGCCTGGCGGTCGTTCGAGGCGTACCCGAGCCTGCCGCTCGTGGCGGGGGCGACCGGGGTGCCGGTGCCGCTGACCCCCGACTCCCGACACGACCTCGACGCGATGGCCGACGCCGTGACCGACCGTACGCGCGCCGTCATCGTCTGCACCCCGAACAACCCGACCGGTCCCATCGTCACCTCCGCCGAGTTCGCGGCGTTCGTGGATCGCGTGCCGTCCGATGTGCTCATCATCCTCGACGAGGCCTACGCGGAGTTCGTCACCGCCCCCGACGCCGTCGACGGGCTCGCCGAGCGCGTCTTCGAGGCGCACCCGAACGTCGTGGTCCTCCGCACGTTCTCCAAGGCGTACGGTCTCGCGGGCCTTCGGGTCGGCTACGCGATCGGCCAGGAGAAGGTGCTCGACGCGGCTCGGACGACGGGTATCCCGTTGTCGGTCACGTCCGCAGCGGAGAACGCCGCCATCGCCAGTCTCGACGCGGAGTCCGAGCTCCTGGAACGGGTCGCGGTGATCATCGAGCGGCGCGGGCGTCTCGTCGAAGGGCTTCGTGCCCAGGGCTGGGACGTGCCGGACGCGCAGGGCAACTTCGTGTGGCTGCCGACCGGGGCGCGCACGGATGAGGTCGCGGCGGCCCTCGTCGACGCGGACCTGATCGTCCGTCCGTTCCCGGGCGACGGCATCCGGATCTCGGTCGGCGAGGAGGAGGCCATCGCCCGCGTGCTGGAGGTCGCCTCGGCCCTCCGCTGAGCGGCGCGAGACCCGCTCAGCCGCGGAATCTCGGGGTTCCGGCGAGATACGAGGGCGTCCTAGGTATACGCGCCCCGGCATGCCGACGTGGGTACCGTGGGGCCGTGAGCACCTCTGAGATCCCCCTCGTGCGCGTTCTGGACGAGACCGGAAAGGTCACCCCGAGCCCCGCTGCCGAGCAGTACCTACCGCTCATCGAGTCGATCCCCGACGCCGAGCTCGCGCAGTTCTACCGCGACATGGTGGGCATCCGCGCGATCGACACCCAGGCCACCAACCTGCAGCGGCAGGGGCAGCTGGCCCTGTGGCCGCCGAGCCGTGGACAGGAGGCGGCCCAGGTCGGCTCCGGCCGTGCCGCTCGCGCGCAGGACACGATCTTCCCCTCCTACCGCGAGCACGCCGTCACGCGGATCCGCGGTGTCGATCCCCTCGACATCATCAAGCTCATGCGGGGCGTCTCCCACGGCGGCTGGGACCCGACCGACCCGAAGAACGGCAACACCCGGCTGTACACGCTCGTGCTCGGCTCCCAGGCCCTGCACGCTGCCGGATACGCGATGGGTCTCACGTTCGACGGCCGCACCGGAACGGGGGACGCCGACCGGGACGAGGCCGTGGTCGTCTATTACGGCGACGGTGCCTCCAGCCAGGGTGACGTGCACGAGGCGATGGTCTTCGCGGCGAGCTACCAGGCACCGACGCTGTTCTTCCTGCAGAACAACCACTGGGCGATCTCGGTCCCGGTCACCACGCAGTCGCGGGTGCCGCTCGTGCAGCGCAGTGCCGGCTACGGTATCCCCAGCGTCCGTGTGGACGGCAACGACGTCCTCGCCAGCTACGCCGTGTCCCGGGTGTCCCTCGATGAGGCGCGCGGCGGCGGCGGTCCTCGCGCCATCGAGGCCGTGACCTACCGGCTCGGTGCACACACGACGAGCGACGACCCCACGAAGTACCGCGGCAACGACGAGGAGCTCGCGTGGGCCGGGCGCGACCCGATCGTCCGCATGCGTGCGTTCCTCGAGAACCGTGGTGCCGACGGCGGCTTCTTCGCCGAGGTGGACGCCGAGGCCGCGGATGCCGCGGAGGATCTGCGCGCGCGTACCGTGCAGCTCGGTCCGCCTCGCCCTGAGCTCATGTTCGACCACGTGTACAGCGAGCCGCATCCGCTGATCGAGGAGCAGAAAGCCTGGCGGGCCCGCTACGAGGCGTCGTTCGAAGGAGAAGGCCAGTGACCCTGGAGACCATGCCGCTCGGCAAGGCGCTGAACGCCGGCCTGCGCAAGGCGATGGAGGACGACCCGAAGGTCCTGCTCATGGGCGAGGACATCGGCAAGCTCGGCGGTGTCTTCCGCATTACCGAGCACCTGCAACGCGACTTCGGCGAGCGGCGGGTGCTGGACACCCCGCTGGCCGAGTCGGGTCTCGTCGGCACCGCGATCGGTCTCGCAATGGCGGGGTTCCGTCCCGTCGTCGAGATCCAGTTCGACGGGTTCGTCTTCCCGGCGTTCGACCAGATCACCACCCAGCTCGCGAAGCTCACCAACCGGCACGAGGGCTCGCTCCGGCTGCCCGTCGTGATCCGCATCCCGTACGGCGGCCACATCGGCGCGGTCGAGCACCACCAGGAGAGCCCGGAGGCGTACTTCACGCACACCCCCGGCCTGCGCGTAGTGTCGCCCTCGACCGCGAACGACGCGTACTGGATGATCCAGGAGGCCATCGCCTCGGACGACCCGGTGATCTTCCTGGAGCCGAAGAGCCGGTACTGGCCGAAGGGAGAGGTCGAGCTCGACGCCCCCGCCGTGCCGCTGCACTCCTCGCGAGTGGTGCGGACCGGGACCGACGTGACACTCGTCGGGCACGGCGCGATGGTCACGACGCTGCTGCAGGCCGCGGCGCTCGCCGAGGCCGAGGGGATGAGCTGCGAGGTCGTCGACGTGCGGTCGCTGTCGCCGGTCGACTACGAGCCGATCCTGAGGTCGGTGCGCAAGACCGGGCGCATGGTCTACGCACAGGAAGCGCAGGGCTTCACGAGCCTCGGCAGCGAGATCGCAGCGACCGTGATGGAGCGCGCGTTCTACGCTCTGGAGGCCCCGGTGCTGCGCGTCTCCGGCTACGACGCCCCGTTCCCGCCCGCCAAGCTCGAAGGCGCCTACCTGCCGGACGCCGACCGCATCCTGGAAGCCGTCGACCGCTCCCTGGCCTACTGACACCGCCGTTCCATGTTCACAACTCAGGAGAATCGCCCACTTCACCCGTCCAGCGCGGGCGCAGGGGCGGGCTCCGATTCGAGTCTCCTGAGTTATGAACGCGGCCCACGAAAGGACTCCGCATGAGCACGCAGAACTTCCCCCTTCCGGACGTCGGCGAGGGGCTGACCGAGGCCGAGATCGTCACGTGGAAGGTGGCACCGGGCGACCGGGTCGCCATCAACGACGTGATCTGTGAGATCGAGACGGCGAAGTCCCTGGTCGAGCTGCCCTCGCCGCATGCCGGCGTCGTGGGGGAGTTGCTCGTCGACGAGGGGGCGACGGTCGAGGTCGGCACGCCGATCATCACCTTCGTCACGGACGTCAGGGACGACGCGGGGCCTGGTGTCGTCGCGACCGCGGAGGCTCCCGCGCCCGAGGAGGGCGGGGGCTCGGTCCTCGTCGGCTACGGTTCCGGCGGCGGGGCGACCTCCCGGAGGAAGCGGCCGGCCGAGCGTCCCGTGCGCTCCTCGGTCGGCGTGATCGCGAAGCCGCCGATCCGGAAGCTCGCCCGCGACCTGGGGGTCGACCTCACGAGCGTGACGCCCACCGGTGCCGACGGCGAGGTCACGCGCGACGACGTCATGAAGCACGCGTCGCAGGCCAGCGTCTTCCGGAACATCGAGACCCCCGAATGGGGCACCGTGCGGGAGGAGACCGTGCCGGCTCCGCAGGCACCGTCCGGGCTGGCCCGCGGCCTCGCTCCGGTTCGTCCCTCCGCGGCGGGCGACGACCGCACCGAGTCCATCCCGGTGAAGGGCGTGCGCAAGGCGACGTCGTCGGCGATGGTGCAGAGTGCCTACTCCGCGCCGCACGTGACGGTGTGGAAGGAGATCGACGCGACCCGCACGATGGAGCTCGTCAAGCGCCTCAAGGCTTCGCCCGACTACGCCGACATCAAGGTGTCGCCGCTGCTCATCATGGCCCGTGCGGTGATCTGGGCGGTCCGTCGCACCCCCATGGTCAACGCGGCCTGGATCGACACGGAGGCCGGGGCTGAGATCGCCGTGCGCCACTACGTGAACCTCGGCATCGCCGCCGCGACGCCCCGAGGCCTGCTGGTGCCGAACATCAAGGACGCGCAGGACCTCAGCATGAAGGACCTGGCCCGGGCCCTGAACCGTCTCACCCTCACGGCGCGCGAGGGGAAGACCCCGCCGGCCGACCAGCAGGGCGGCACCATCACCATCACGAACATCGGGGTGTTCGGGATGGATGCGGGCACCCCGATCATCAACCCGGGCGAGGCGGGCATCGTCGCCATGGGAACGATCAGCCAGAAGCCGTGGGTCGTCGACGGCGAGGTGCGTCCGCGCTGGGTGACCACGGTCGCCGGCTCGTTCGACCACCGCGTGATCGACGGCGACGGCATGAGCCGCTTCATCGCCGATGTCGCCTCGATCCTCGAGGAGCCGGCACTCCTCGTCGACTGATCGCCGAGGAAGGCTACCCTTCACCCCACCTCATGCACGCGCATAAGATGGGGGATGAGTCGGGGCAGTCTGGGGACGATGCGGGCGCACTTCGAGATCGACGGTCATGACTTCGTCGTGTCGGCGGAGCACGACGTCATCGACCTCATGCATCGCATCGAGGCAGCGGCGCGCTCTGAACCCACCTTCGTCGACATCGCGACCACCTCGCGACTCGTCAGCGTTCTGATCACGGCGAGCTCTCGCGTCGTGGTCTCCATGGAACGGGTGAACGACTCCGGGGACGCCGAAAGCGACACGGCCGCCTTCTTCGACTGGGACATGTAACCGCCCTCAGCCGTGGCGGACCGCTCCGACCTCAGAGGGCGCCGGCAGGCACGGGAGAGGAATCCAGCTCCCCCGGACCGTCGATGACCTCGTCGACGAGGGTGATTCCGCTCGACGAGCTGGCCTCGATCATCAGGGTCTGGATCCACTTCGCATTGAGCTGAGGTGTCTCCGCCTCGTCGAAGACGAAACGGAGCGGGATCGACGGGTGCAGCCAGATCGTCGAACGACCGGACGCGTCCCCCTCTGGGTGCCTCCAGGAGAGCGTGAAGCTCTCGTTGCGGCGGAGCTTGGTCGAGATGGCGACCTTGAGATGTGCGAGTGCACGGTCTTCGATGTGGATCTCGCTCCCACCGCCGTACTGGATTGTTCCCATGAGTCGAACATACCCGACCGGGGTGGGGATGATGGACGGCGTCCAGCACCTGCGAGTGACAGGCAAACGCGCCGCGACAGGCAGCCAGGGGCAGTGCCGCCTGATGTCGCGTGTCGGCCTGTGTCGGCGTCAGACGGTGGCCGAGAGGCGCTGCTCCGCGAGGCGGGGGACGGCGCGCTCTCGTGCCGCTTTCCGGGCGGTCGCGACCGCGCCGGCCGACACGACCTCCGCGCCGAGCGTCGAGGCGATGATCTCGGGTGCCGGGAGGTGCAACTCCTCGGGAAGGATCCGGCGGGCGGCGGCCAGCACGGGTTCGATGCTCTCGGCGACGGCCCCGCAGACGATGACGCGCGCAGGGTCGTACATGCTGCCGAGCACGCCGACTACGCGGGCGAGAGTGGCTCCCACCCGCTCCGTCACCCGGAGGGCGTCGGGGTCTCCGGAAGAGGCGAGCGTCAGCACCAGCCGGGGGTCGACGGGCCCGTCCGCCACGAGCCGACCGAGGGTCCCCTCCGAGGGTGCGTCCCCGTCCTCGACGGCGCCCCTGGCCTGCTCCTCCAGCGCGTATCGGAGGCCCACCGCCGAGCCGACGCCGACGATGTGGTCGAACACCACGCCCTCGCCGACACCACCGTGCGCTCCGTGCAGCACGTGTCCGTCGACGACGACGCCTCCGCCGAACCGCTCGCCGGCGAGCAGCGCCACGTAGTCGCGGCAGCCGATGGCGCCCCCGAGCGCGCCCTCGGCGATGGCCGCGAGCTGCGCGTCGTTCTTGACCTGGACGACGGGAGCCCAGTCGCGCAGCGCGTCCGCGAGGCCGGGGTTCGTGCGCTCCCAGAAGCCGTCGGGGTGAGGGGGAGAGATGCCGTCGCGGTTCACGGGGGCGGCGACGCCGGCGCACACCGCGAGCACGCGCTCGGGCGACACCCCGGCCTCGTCCCTGGCGGCGGCGAGGTGCCGCAGGATCGTCGCCCGACGATCGTCCGCGGTCTGGGCGGGGTCGAGGTCGACCCGGTGGTGGACGAGCGTGCGGTCGAGCAGATCGGCGACCGTCACCGCCAGGTGGGTGTCTCCGGCGTCGAGGCCGATGACCACACCGAGGTCGACCGCGAGGGCGAAGCGGCGCGCGGGACGCCCCGAGCGATAGTCGCCGGCCGCCCTGGCATTGGGGAGCTCACGCAGGACCTCGGCGCCGAGGAGCGTCTCGATCGCGTCGATCGCCGTCGAGCGGGTCAGCGACGTCGCGGTCATCGCGTCCGTCGCGGTGAACTCGCCCGCCGTCCAGGCGAAGTCGAGCACGGCGCCCACGCTGGCGCGCCCGGTGCCGAGCCCCGTCGAGACATCTGCCACGCCGCTTGCCTTCCTGTCGTCCGAATGAGAGAGTACATCTCGTGCGAGTAGATTCGCTCATTAGATTTAGTCATTCGATCTAAGGTCCGGAGGACGATGGTGTCTGAAACACGATCACGGGCGGTGCGCTGGACCGCCGGAGCGGTCGGCCTCGTGCTGACCGGCGCTGCGCTCACGAGCTGCGCCGCGGGCGGGGGAGCGGAGACGATCCGCTTCACGTTCAGCAAACGCGAGGCGATCCCCTTCATGACGGAGCTCGTCGCGGAGTACAACGCCTCGCAGGACGACGTGCGGGTGGAGATCGACACGTCCGGTGTCGACGTCGTCTCCGCGAGCTTCGTCCGCGGCAACCCGCCCGACATCATGCTCGCCAACTACAACTACGAGGTCGCCCGGTTCGTGCAGCGCTGCGCCCTCACCGACCTCTCCGACACCGACGCTGCCGCCGGGATCCGCGAGGACCTGCAGCCGCTCATGGACCAGTACGGCTCGTGCGAGGGGCGCACGAGCGCACTGCCTTACTCCGTCATGGCCGCGTCCGTCATCTACAACAAGCAGATCTTCGACGAGCAGGGTCTGGAGGTGCCGCAGACGTGGGACGAGCTCATCGCCGTCAGTGACACCCTCCGCGAGGCCGGCATCGACCCGTTCTACGGCACCTTCAAGGACGACTGGACCGTGGGGCAGGGGTGGTACGACTACGCGGTCGGCGGCTCGCTCGACGTGTTGGCGTTCTTCGATGCGCTCGCCGCCGAGGGCACCGAGGTGGGACCGGACTCGGAGGTCTCCTTCGAGAAGGACTTCGCGGAGCCGATGGACAAGATGATCCAGCTCGCGAACGAGTACACGAACGAGGACGCCGCGAGCCGCGCGTACGGAGACGGGAACCTCGCTTTCGCGAAGGGGGAGGCCGCGATGTACCTCCAGGGTCCGTGGGCGTTCAGCGAGATCGCCAAGACCGACCCCGACCTCGATCTCGGCACCTTCCCGCTGCCGATGACCGATGACCCGGACGACCTGGCCGTCCGGGTCAACATGGACCTCGCGGTCATGATCCCGGAGGAGTCCCAGCATCAGGAGGCCGCGCGCGACTTCCTGGAGTACCTCTACCTCCCCGAGAACATCGAGGAGTACAACGCCTCACAGCTCGGGTTCACCCCGACGACCGACGCGGCTCCGCCGGACGACCCGCGCGTCGAGGGCATGATCGAGTACTACGACGAGGGCCGGATCTATCAGGGGCCCTCGGTGCTCGTGCCGAAGACCCTGCCGATCTTCAACTACGCGCAGGCCATGGTCCTCGGTGCCGCGCCGTCATCCATCCTCCGCACCATGGACGCGGACTGGGCTCGCATCGCCTTCCGCGCCCCCATCCCGAGCTCCGAGGATTCCGCGTCGGCCGAGACGGAGGAGTCCGCGTCATGAGCACCACGACGACCACCGACACCAGCACCACCGCGATCGTCACCGGCCAGCAGCGGAAGATCCGCCGCCACACCCATCGCGTCGAGCCGATCTACTACCTGTTCCTGCTCCCGACCCTGGTGATCTTCACGCTCGCGATCACGGTCCCCGGCGTCGTCGGCATCTTCTTCAGCTTCACCGACTCGATCGGCATCGGAGAGTGGAGCTTCAACGGGCTCACGAACTACATCGCGCTGTTCAGCGACCCGGCGATCCTGCAGAGCTACCTCTTCACCTTCGGGTTCTCGATCGCGACCGTGATCGTGGTGAACGTCATCGCGTTCCTGCTCGCAGTCGGGCTCACCTCCCGGATCCGGTTCAAGACCGGGCTGCGGACCATCTTCGTGATCCCGATGGTCATCTCGGGCATCATCATCGCCTACGTCTTCAACTTCCTCTTCTCGAACTCGATCCCCGCCGCGGGGGCCGCCACGGGCATCCCGTGGCTGGAGACGAGCCTGCTCGCGAACCCCGATCTCGCCTGGGTCGCGATCGTCATCGTCACCGCATGGCAGGCGGTCCCCGGCACCCTCCTCATCTACATCGCCGGGCTCCTGTCGGTGCCGGGCGAGGTCTACGAGGCGGCGAGCATCGACGGCGCCAGTCGTGCCCAGCAGCTCACCCGGATCACCATCCCCCTCGTCGCCGGGTACGTCGTGATCAACGTGATCCTCGGCTTCAAGGGCTTCCTCAACGCCTACGACATCATCGTCGGTCTCACCAACGGCGGCCCTGGCACCGCCACCCGCAGCGTTGCGATGACGATCATCGCGGGCTTCAACGGCGGCGACTACGCCTACCAGATGGCCAATGCCACGATCTTCTTCATCGTGGCCGTGCTCATCTCCGTCCTCCAGCTCTCGCTGACCCGCGGAAGGAACACGTTCTGATGTCGACGGAGACCCTCACCACCATCCCCGCGGACGGACGCCGGACGCGGCAGAAGATGGAGCGCGTCAACTGGTCGGGCACCATCATCCTCATCCTGTGCACGGCGACGATCCTCATCCCGCTGTACGTGACGATCTCGATGGCGTTCAAGACCACCGGGCAGGCGGTCGACGGCAACGCGTTCTCGCTGCCGGCCCCCTTCAGCATCGACGGGTTCGTGCAGGCGTGGACGCTGACGAAGTTCCCGGTCGGCGCCGCGATCTCGCTGCTCGTCACGGCGGGAACCGTGATCGCGACGATCGTCCTCGCGGCCTTCGCGTCGTACGCGATCGTGCGCAACTGGGACCGCCGGCTGTTCCGGTACTCGTTCTTCTACCTGCTCGCGGCGATGTTCATCCCGTTCCCCGTCGTCGCACTCCCGCAGATCCAGCTCACCGGACGCGTCGGCCTCGACAACCCGTTCGGCGTCATCATCCTCGCGACGATGTTCCAGCTCAGCTTCAGCGTCCTGCTGTTCACCGCGTTCCTGCGGTCGATCCCGATCGAGCTGGAGGAGAGCGCGCGGATCGACGGGGCGACGACCTGGCAGACGTTCTGGCGACTGATCTTCCCGCTGCTCGCGCCGATGAGCGCCACCGTGGGGATCTTCGCGTTCCTCTACGCCTGGAACGACTTCATGATGCCGTCGCTCATCATCTCGGACCCGGCGCTGCAGACGCTCCCGGTGCGGCAGAACCTCTTCCAGAACCAGTTCAGCAACAACTACAACGTCGCCTTCGCCTCGTACCTGATGGCCATGGCGCCCGCGATCGTCGCCTACCTCTTCACTCAGCGCTGGGTGATGGAGGGCGTCACGCAGGGTGCCGTCAAGGGCTGACCCGACCCCCGCAAGAGACAAGGAGAGCCTCTTCCTCATGACCGATTCGCTGCTCACCCCGACCCGCGAAGACGACAAGACCGCGACCTGGTGGCGTCAGGCCGCCGTGTACCAGATCTATCCGCGCAGCTTCGCCGACGCCGATGGAGACGGACTGGGCGACATCCCCGGCATCGTGTCCCGCGCCGACTACCTCGCCGAGCTCGGCATCGATGCGGTCTGGCTGAGCCCGTTCTACCCGTCCGAACTTGCCGACGGCGGCTACGACGTGGCGGACTACCGGAACGTCGACCCCCGGCTCGGCACCCTCGACGACTTCGACGCCATGGTCGAGGCGCTGCATGCGCGGGGCATCCGCGTGGTCGTCGACATCGTCCCGAACCACACCTCCGACCGGCACGCGTGGTTCCAGGAGGCGCTGGCGGCCGGCCGCGGCTCCGCCGCCAGGGAGCGCTACATCTTCCGCGAGGGCACCGGTCCCGGCGGCACCGAGCCGCCCACCGACTGGGTCTCGGTCTTCGGCGGCAGCGCCTGGGAGCGCGTTGCGGACGGCCAGTGGTACCTGCACAACTTCGCCGTCGAGCAGCCCGACCTGAACTGGGACCACCCGGAGGTGCGCGAGGACTTCCTCACGACGCTCCGCTTCTGGTCGGACCGCGGCGTGGACGGATTCCGCATCGATGTGGCGCACATGCTGACGAAGGACCTCACTGAGCCGCTGCCGTCGCGCGCCGAGCTCGACGCGATGGACCGCACCTCCGGCACACACCCGATGATCGACCGCGACGACGTGCACGAGATCTACGCGCAGTGGCGCGCGGTCTTCAACGAATACGACCCGCCGCGCACCGCCGTCGCCGAGGCGTGGGTGGAGACCCCGGAACGCCGCGCGACGTACGCTTCCGCGGAAGGGCTCGGGCAGGCCTTCAACTTCGATCTGCTCGTGGCAGACTTCGACGCGGCGGACTTCCAGCGCATCATCGCCGACAACCTCGCTCAGGCGCAGGCGGCCGGGTCCTCGACGACCTGGGTGCTGTCGAACCACGATGTGACCAGGCACGCCACCCGCTACGGCCTGCCGCCCCTGCGCGGTCGCGCGGTCAAGCAGGGCACGGAGTGGGTGCGTGCGGGTGGCCCCGAGGAGGGAATCGACCGCGAGGGTGGTCTCCGTCGGGCCCACGCGGCGACCCTCCTGCTGCTCGGGCTCCCCGGCAGCGCCTACCTCTATCAGGGCGAGGAGCTCGGCCTGCACGAGGTCGCGGAGATCGCCCCCGAGCAGCGTCAGGACCCGGGGTTCTTCCGCGGGGCGGACTTCGACGGCCTCGGTCGCGACGGTTGCCGTGTGCCCCTGCCGTGGACGGCGTCCGGGAGTTCGTACGGTTTCGGCGCCGCCGGGGCGCATCTGCCGCAGCCCGCCTGGTTCGCGCAGCATGCCGTTGAGGTGGAGGACGCCGACCCGGCCTCCACCCTCAACCTCTACCGCGAGGCACTGCGCCTGCGGCGGCTGCTGCAGACCGGCGAAACCCTGGAGTGGGTCGACACCGGTCGGGAGGACGTCCTGCGGTTCCGCCGTCCGAACGGCTGGGAGGTCGTGACGAACTTCGGCACGGCACCGTTCGACCTGGGACGCGCTGCAGAGGACGCCGTGCTGTCGACGGTGCCGCTCGACGGGTCCGAGCTTCCCGGCGAGGCCACGGCGTGGATCGCCCCCGGGCCGCTCGGGAGTTGAGCCGCGAAGGGCGAGGGCCGGTTTGATAATGGTTCTCATTAGCGTTTAGAGTGGGATCATGAAGAAGCCCGCCCTCGCCCTCACGCTCGCCTCCGTCGCCGCCCTCTCCCTGGCCGGCTGCTCGAGCGCCCCGGGCGCGGCGGACGACGGAACGGTGACGGTCGTCGCGAGCACCAACGTCTACGGTGACCTCGCCGCCCGGATCGGCGGCGACCGGGTCGAGGTCACCTCGATCATCGACTCCGCGTCGCAGGATCCGCACTCCTACGAGGCGAGCGCCCGCGACCGCCTCACGCTGCAGAAGGCCGACCTCGTGGTGGAAAACGGCGGTGGGTACGACGCGTTCGTCGACAGCCTCCTTCAGGACGCGCAGGATCCGCACGTCGTCACCGCCGTGGAGTTCTCGCACGATTACCCCGGCAACGACGGCCATGAGGACGACGAAGGCCACGATCACGCCGACGACGCAGCCGCGACGGAGGAGCCGCACGACCACGGACACGCCGAGGGCGAGGACGAGCATGCCGGACACGACCACATCGAGGGCTTCAACGAGCACGTCTGGTTCGACCCGCACACGATGATCCACGTCGTCGAGGCCATCGCCGACGAGCTCGCCGAGATCGACCCGGACGGCGCCGACACCTTCGGCACGAACGCGGACGAGCTCGTCGCGGAACTCGAGGGCTTCGAGGGCGACCTGGAGGCGATCAAGGCGGACGCCGCCGGTGCGACCGTGCTCATGACCGAGCCGCTGCCGGGCTACCTCGCCACTGCCGCCGGGCTCACCGATGTCACGCCGGAGGGCTTCGCCGAGTCGGTGGAAGAGGGCAGCGACGTCGCCCCGGCCGTCCTGCTCGAGGCGCTCCGGGTCGTCGCGTCCGGCGAGGTGACCGCCGTGCTCACCAACGCCCAGACCGGCGGCGCCGAGACCGAGCGCGTCGAGAAGGCTGCCGAGGACGCCGGGGTGCCCGTGGTCGCCTTCACGGAGCTGCTCGAGGACGGATCGTCGTACTCTGAGTGGATGAGTGACGCGATCCAGAGCCTCGCCGCCGCCGTCCGGTCGTGAGCGGAGCCCGTTCACAGGCTCAGCGACCGACGAGCGGGACCGGCCCGGTCCTCGAGATCGCGGACGGCGCCCTGCAGCGCGGCGAGCGCGAGCTCTGGTCGGGTCTCGACCTCACGGTCCAGCCCGGCGAGTTCATCGCCGTACTCGGGCCGTCGGGTTCCGGGAAGACGACGCTCCTTCGCAGCATCCTCGGACTCCAGCCGCTGTCCCGCGGCAGCATCCGCGTGGCCGGCGAGCCCGTGCACCGCGGCAACGCCCGCATCGGGTACATCCCGCAGCAGCGGTCGCTCGCTCCCGACACGAGCATGCGAGCCCGTGACCTCGTGGCGCTCGGTGTGCAGGGCAGCCGCTTCGGCTTCCCCATCCCGCATCGCGGCGACCGGGTCAAGGTCGACGCGCTGCTGGCCGCGGTCGGGGCGACCTCGTACGCGGACCGCCGGGTGGGGCTGCTCTCGGGTGGGGAGCAGCAGCGCCTCCGCGTCGGGCAGGCCCTGGCCGACAACCCCTCGCTGCTGCTGTGCGACGAGCCGCTGTCGAACCTCGACCTGGCGAACCAGGTGGCCGTCACCGACATCATCGACCGGCAGCGGCGCGAGCGCGGTGCCGCCGTGCTCTTCGTCACGCACGACGTCAACCCGATCCTGAACCGTGTCGACCGGATCCTCTACATCGCCGGGGGCAGGTTCCTCCTCGGGACCCCGGAGGAGGTGCTGCAGACCCGGGTGCTGACGGATCTCTACGGCACCCCGGTGTTCGTGCTCCGTGCTGGTGACCGGCTCGTCGTGGTCGGCGTCCCCGACGCGGAGCCGCACCACGACCACGAGCACGGGGGCGCCGCATGACCGTCGCGTCCGCCCTCGTCCCCACGGTCGGCTGGGACGACATCTTCTCCTTCCAGGACTACGGCGAGCTCGTCGCCCTGCTCTCGAACTCGATCATCGCGGGCGCCGTGCTCGGCCTCGTCGGCGGTCTCATCGGGGTGTTCGTCATGCAGCGCGACCTCGCCTTTGCGGTGCACGGGGTGAGCGAGCTGTCGTTCGCGGGTGCGGCGGCGGCGCTGCTGTTCGGCGGCAGCGTCGTGCTGGGCTCGCTCGGGGGAGCCCTCGTGGCGGCGGTCCTCATCGGGGTGCTCGGCGCCAAAGCCCGCGACCGCAACTCGATCGTGGGTGTGCTCATGCCGTTCGGCCTCGGCCTCGGCATCCTGTTCCTGTCCCTGTACGACGGCCGCAGCGCCAACCGTTTCAGTCTGCTGACGGGGCAGATCGTGTCGGTGTCGAGTCCCGACCTCGGCTGGCTCGTCGGCATCAGCATCGTGGTGCTGCTCGGCCTGCTCGTGATGTGGAACCCGCTTCGGTTCGACTCGCTCGATCCGGAGTCGGCGGCCGCCCGCGGGGTGCCCACCCGGACCGTGAGCCTGCTGTTCATGGTGCTGCTGGGACTCATCGTCGCGGTGAGCGTGCACATCATCGGCGCCCTGCTCGTGATGGCGCTGCTGGTCACCCCGGCCGCCGCAGCCATGCGGGTCACGGCGGGACCCGTCGCGGTGCCGTTGCTGGCGGCGCTGTTCGGGTTCGTCTCGGCCGTCGGCGGCATCCTGCTCGCGCTCGCCGGAACCCTGCCGGTGAGCCCGTACATCACCACCCTGTCCTTCACGATCTATGTCGTGTGCTGGGTCGTGCAGCGGCTCCGCTCCCGTGTGACCCGTGTCTGACGCCGCTCCGAAGGCGGCGGGGGCTCCCAGCCCTCGCTGATCCGGGCGGCCTAGAATCGAAGGCATGGCTCAGCGGAACACCTGGCAGCGCGAACGCGTGCGCGAAGCGCTCGCCGACGCGCGCGGTTTCGTGAGCGCCCAGAGCCTGCACGCGACCCTTCGCGACGACAACACCGGGATCGGGCTGGCGACGGTGTACCGCGCCCTCGCCGGGCTCGCGGCTGCCGGAGACGCCGACTCCCTGCAGAGTCCTGAGGGGGAGGCGCTCTACCGCGCCTGCACGACCCAGGGGCACCACCACCACCTCATCTGCCGCTCCTGCGGCCTCACCGTCGAGATCGAGGCCAAGGACGTGGAGCAGTGGGCACACCGGACGGCGGCGCTGCACGGCTTCACCGAGGCGGCGCACGTCGTCGACATCTTCGGTCTCTGCACCCCCTGCGCGAATAGGCGCGATGCCGAGAGGGCTGCGACAGCGTGACCGCCCCGGCACGAACGGCCACCCGTCCGGGCCACACGCACCGTCGAGCGCCCTCGCCCCGCTCGACGTGGATCGCCGTCGGCATCGGGGCAGCGATCGTCGTGGCGCTGTTCCTCATCGATGCGTTCCTCCCCACTCTCTTCCCGGCCTCGCTGCCGACCCGCGCGCAGGACGGCCTGACGCTCGCGCTCAGCGTGCTGATCGAGGCGCTGCCCTTCGTCGTGCTGGGCGTGCTCCTGTCGATCGTCGTGCAGGTGTGGCTCCCCGCCGACGTCATCCATCGCTGGCTGCCGCGGCGCGCCTGGGCCCGCCGTGCGGTGCTCTCCCTCCTGGGCATGCTCATCCCGGTCTGCGAATGCGGCAACGTGCCGTTCGCCCGCGGCCTGATGATGCGAGGGCTCGCGCCTGCCGAGGCGCTGACCTTCCTCATCGCCGCGCCGATCGTCAACCCGATCGTGATCCTCACGACGCACGCCGCTTTCGGCTGGGACGGCGGGATCCTCGTCGCCCGCCTCGTCGGCGGCTACCTGATCGCGAACCTCATCGGCTGGATCTACAGCCGGCACCTCTCGCCCGACTCTCTGCTCACGCAGCGCTTCGTCGACACGTGCGAGCGCGTGACGCACGAACCGGGTACGCCCGTCCGCCGGAGCCTCACGCAGTTCCTCGTCGAGCTGCGGGCCGTGATGCCCGCACTCGTCATCGGGTCGGCGCTGGCCGGAGCCGTGCAAGTGCTCATCCCGAGGGACGTGCTGCTCGCGATCGGCGCCAACCCCGTGCTGTCCATCGTCGCGATGATGCTGCTCGCGATCGTCGTGGCGATCTGCTCCAACGTCGACGCCTTCTTCGCCCTCTCATTCGCGTCGACCTTCTCCTCTGGCGCGCTCGTGGCCTTCCTCCTGGTCGGACCCCTCGTCGACATCAAGATGCTCGCGCTCATGCGCACGACGTTCACGGCCCGCACCCTCGTCGGGATCACCGGTGTGGTGCTGGCCGCGGCCTTCGCGATCGGGATCGGGGTGAACGTCCTTGCCTGAGTTCTCCGCCCGCTCCCGCGCCCTCGCCACCCGGTGGCTGGGGATCGGTCTCGCCTCCGTCGTCGCCGTCGTGACCATCGGCCTCGCGGTCACGGATCGCCTGACGCTCTACATCAGCCCGGAGTCGGTGTGGTTCGCCTGCGCGGCCGCGGTCGTCACCCTCGCCGGAGCGATCTGGTCGTGCACACTGCCGTTGGGCGCCGAGGAAGACCATGGGCATGACCATGCGCCGGCACCGTCGCCGTCAGGGGAGGCGGGGCATACCTCCGCCGACGACGGCGAGCGGTCGTCCGCCCCCTCGCGCCGCACCCTCGTGGGAGTCGGCGCCCTCGCCGGCGGTGTCGTGGCCACGGGGGTCGTCGCGGCCGCGCTCGTGTTGCCGCCCGCATCGCTGTCGGTGGAACTCGCGATGTCGCGTGCGGGGGAGGAGACCGCGCTCTTCGCCGGCGCCGACACCGTCGCCCTCGGCGTCGCGGACACCTCGACGTTCGGGGTCGGGGACTGGGCGAGCGTCTTCGCCGCCGCGACGAACACCACCGCCTACGACGGGGCCGACGTCACGCTCACCGGCTTCGTCACACCCGGTGAGGGAGACGGCGTCAATCTCACCCGTCTCGTGATCACGCATTGCGTGATCGACGCCCAGACCGCCGCGCTGCCGGTCAGCGTCGATGCCGACGCGTACAAGACCGGCCAGTGGGTCGAGGTCACCGGGACGGTCCGCGCGGACCAGGACGGTTCGCTGCACATCGAGCCGACGGATGTCGTGGCGATCGACGAGCCGAAGGATCCGTATGAGTACTGACGACGAGCGGCACGAGCCGCCCGCCGTCCCGCGGACCCGCGCCGAGCTGCGCGCCGCCCGGGAGGCCGAGGAGCGCGCGGCAGAGGAGCAGACTGCTGCGGAGCGCGCGGCGGCCGAGCAGGCCGAGGCGGAGCAGGTCGCGGCTGAGCGTGCGGCCGTGGACCGGATGGCCTCGGAGGTCGCCGCGGAGCAGGCCGCGGTCGATCGCGAGGTCGCCGCGGAACGTGAGGCGGCGGAGCGCGAGGCCGCCGAGTCGGCCGCCGGCATTCCCGCGATCCCGCAGTCTCCGGAGCCGGTGTTCACCCCCGCGGGGCCGACCTCCGTTCCGCCGGCGGGCCGCGATCGGGAAGACGCGTCGGAGCCGGGCTGGACGCCCAGCACCGATGTTCCCGTCGAGGATGAGGCGCCGCGGTCGGCGCCGTGGTCCCGGCGCCGCTTCCTCGTCACGATCGGTGCCGTCATCGGCGTGCTCGTGCTCGTCGGCGCCGGACTGGGGATCGTGAGCCTCCTGCAGGGGCCTCGGATCACCGAGGTCCAGGTCGACGCGGAACAGGCCATCGAGTCGTCCGGCAGCCGCGTCATCGTCACGGCGAATCAGGCGCTGTCCGCCGTCGACCCCGAGCAGGTGACGGTCGAGCCCTCCGTGCCGTTCACCGTCGACGCGGCCGGGCGCGGCGTCGGCGTGCGCTTCACCGTGCCGCTCGACGACGACACGACCTATACGGTCACCGTCGCCGGGGTGACCGGAGCGGGGGGTGGTCCCGCCGCCGACCTGACGACGTCCTTCACGACGCCCGCGTCGTCGATCTTCCTCCTCCGTCGAGATCCGGATGGCGACGACATCATCTTCCGCACCGACCTGAGCGGCGAGAACGCGCAGCCTGTTTTCTCCCATCCGCGGATCAACGACTTCCGTGCCACCTCCACGCAGCTCGTGGCCGCGGTCGAAGAGGACGACGGCTCCCGGCTGCTCGTCATGGACAGGGACGGCACCGGGGAGCGCGAGCTCAAGCTCCCCGGCGAGGGCAACGTCGGCGCGATCCAGGTGTCCGAGCGCGGCAACCTCGTCGGTTACAGCTACTCCGATCGCGAGCTCAGCGACACCGAGGGGCGGGCCAGCGTGCTGGTCACCCAGTCGCTGAGCGGAGACAGCGAGCCCCGCATCATCGAGGTCGGCGACAAGGAGGCGAGTGTCTTCGTGTGGCAGTTCGTGCCCGACAGCGCCGCCGTCCTCTTCATCGACTTCGACGGAGCGCTGTCGCTCGTGGACCGCGCCGCCGACACCGGAGTGCAGTCGCTCGGCCTCGCCACCACCATCCAGGGCATCTCGCGCGGCACCTACACCGCGATCGTGGAGCGCCTCGACGGCTCGGTCGTCGAGCTGAATCTCGCGGACGGTTCGGAGCAGCCGCTCGCCGCGTCCGAGCCGGACTACGGCACCGCAACGTCCATCACCCCGTTCCCCGGCGGCACCCTGCGCCACGTCGTCGCCCGGGATGAGGGCGGCCTCCCGGTGGGACAGGCCGTGATCCGCGTCGACGATTCGGGGAAGGCCACGCCGCTCGTCGAGGTCAGCTCCGCCGACTCGATCCTCCAGGCGTGTGCGTCACCCAGCGGGCAGTACGCCGCCGTGGTGATCGCCCCCGACATGGCCGACAACGCCTATGACGGGATGCTGCTGCCGCTTCCGGAGACCCTGGAGACGCACCTCATCGACATGAGGTCGGGGGACGAGATCGTGGCGTTGACCGGATTCGACGCGTCCTGGTGCCAGACGGCGCCGCGGTTCTGACATGACGGAAGCCGTGCCACTGCGTCGCGCGACCCGCGACGACGTGATGCGTTCCGCCGTCGAGGTCGCCCCCACCCTTCTCGGCGCGGAGCTGCGGACGATGGTCCTCGAGGACGGACGCCGCACGGAGGTCCGCATCCGGATCACCGAGGTGGAGGCCTATCACGGACAGGGCACGGGGTCGGTGGCGGACCCGGGGTCCCACGCGCGCATGGGGCGCACGGCCCGGAACGCCACGATGTGGGGCGAGCCGGGGCATCTCTACGTGTACCTGAGCCACGGCATCCACTCCTGCGTCAACGTGGCCTGCGGTCCCGAGGGGCAGGGCGACGGGGTGCTGCTGCGTGCCGGGGAGGTCGTGTCCGGGGTGGAGGCAGCGGCCCGACGGCGGCGTGCCGTACTGCCGCTCGGCCGCACCGCGCTGCGGGACCTCGCGCGCGGGCCCGGACGGCTCGGGCAGGCCGCGGGGCTGCGGCACTCCCTCCACGACGGCGTCGACGCCATCACCGGCGAGCCGCAGAACGACGCCAGGGCCGAGCTGTGGCTCCGTGAACCGTTGACCGAGGTGGCTCAGGGCCCGCGGGTGGGGGTGGCGGGCATCGCCGGAACGGATGCCTTCCCCTGGCGCTTCTGGATCCCCGGCGACCCCACGGTCTCCGCGTTCCGGTGGGGCCGCGGTGCCGCCGACGCTTCGAGTCGCGCGAACGGTGCCGTCGCGGGCTGAGGCCGAGCCCCCGGACGATTCGAAGGACGGGATGAGGCCGTGCTAGACTGACTGTTTGTCTGCGCACGCTCCTGTGCGCAGTTCGCATGCTTCCTCTCCAGACCGATCCCCGAGCTTGTCGACGGGCCGCGAGGCGGAGTCGCGTGCAGACAAGGGATCTTGGGTGGGACCGTCCGGTCTCACGGTAATGAAGGAGTCATCATCATGGCAGCAGTGTGCCAGGTGACCGGAGCTGTTCCCGGCTTCGGTCACAACGTCTCGCACTCGCACCGCCGGACGAAGCGTCGCTTCGACCCGAACGTGCAGAAGAAGACCTATTTCGTGCCCTCGCTCGGTCGTAAGATCACGCTCAACGTGTCCGCCAAGGGCATCAAGGTGATCGACGCGCGTGGCATCGAGAACGTCGTCAAGGACCTCCAGGCGAAGGGTGTGAAGCTCTAATGGCCAAGAAGGCTCAGGACGTCCGTCCGATCATCAAGCTGCGTTCGACGGCGGGTACGGGTTACACGTACGTGACCAAGAAGAACCGCCGCAACACCCCCGACCGCCTCGTGCTGAAGAAGTACGACCCGGTCATCCGTCAGCACGTCGAATTCCGAGAGGAGCGTTGATCCATGGCTAAGAAGAGCAAGATCGCGCGCAACGAGCAGCGCAAGGTCATCGTCGAGCGCTACGCCGAGCGTCGTGCCGAGCTGAAGAAGACCCTGGTCGACCCGAACGCGACCGACGAGGCCCGCGAGGCCGCCCGCGTCGGCCTGCAGAAGCTGCCGCGCAACGCGTCGCCGGCCCGCGTGCGTTCGCGCGACGTCATCGACGGCCGCCCCCGTGGTGTCCTCACGAAGTTCGGCATCTCGCGTGTCCGCTTCCGTGACATGGCGCACCGTGGTGAGCTGCCCGGCGTGACCAAGTCGAGCTGGTAAGTCTCCAGACACGGAAGGGGCGAGGATCTTCGGATCCTCGCCCCTTCTGCGTGTCCGGAAGACAGGCGGTCGCGCCGGATCAGGCGCGCACGTGGGGGAGTGCCTAACCCCGCGCGAGCGCCTGAGTTCGGGCGACTCACGGGCCGGGAGCCGCCGCGGGCTCGACGGCGACGACCGCGTGACCCCGGCTTTCACCCGGGACCGCGAGGGCCGTGATCGACGCGCACGGCCCCTGAGCCGGCGTCCGAAACCTGTGACGCGAGTGGCCAATGTGGCGCGACACGCCGTGAAATCGGTCGAAACCCGCGAAATGACGCGGAAATCCGGGTGGCCGTTGGTACATTCGAGGCGGTCACACGACCAACGGGGAGCAGCCGCTCCTCGCACCCACACACGATGCGACGGTCCTTCGTCGCTGGAGGATGACATGGCTGACAAGTCCATCACCAAGACCGAGCTCGTCGCGAGCATCGCTTCCGCCACCGGCCAGAGCCAGGCCACCGTCTCCGGTGTCCTCGACTCGCTGTTCGCCACGGTCTCCGACGCTGTCGCCAAGGGCAGCAAGGTCTCCATCCCGGGCTGGATCTCGTTCGAGCAGGTCGACACCGCCGCCCGCACGGGCCGCAACCCGCAGACCGGCGCCGAGATCAAGATCCCGGCCGGCAAGCGCGTCAAGGTGACCGCCGGTTCCAAGCTCAAGGCTGCCGTCAAGTAAGACCGCACCCTTTCGAAGGCCGCCTCCGATCCGGGGGCGGCCTTCGTGCGTTCTCCCTGCTGCGCGCGCCTAGGCTGGAGGGGTGAGTTCCCGTACCGAGACCCCGCGCCCGACGTCGGCGTATCGTCTCGCCGGCATTGTCATCCTCCTCGCCGCTGCCGGAGTCGCCCTCACCTGGGCGCTCCTGGTCGGCGGAGGGGCCAACCCGCCGCTGCTGCAGGACCCGGGGCCCGTGGTCCTGTGGGGCACTCCGATCGCGAAACTCGTGATGAACCTCGCGGGCGCGGTCATGCTCGGCTCCCTCGTGCTGGCGCTCTTCGGGCTGCGGGCGGGAGAGCGGAACTTCGACACCGCTCTCAACATCGCCTCGATCGGCGCCGCGGTCTTCACGGTCTCCTCGGGACTCGCCGGCTTCTTCTCCTTCATGGCGGCCTTCAACCCGCAGCTCAGCATCGAGCGCGAGTTCGGCTCGCAGCTCGGCCGCTTCCTGCTGGAGCTTCCGCTGGGGCAGTCGTGGCTCATCACGACCGTCCTCGGCGCGGTCATCACGGTGCTGGCGTTCGCCTGGCGGACGTGGACTCCCACCCTGCTCACCGCGCTTCTCGCCGCGGCGTCGTTCCTGCCGCTCGCGACGCAGGGGCACGCGGGCGACCTCGACGGCCACAACATGGCCGTCAACTCGATCCTCCTGCACACGGTCGGTGCCGCCGTCTGGCTCGGCGGGCTGCTCCTGCTGGTGCTCCTGCGCGGGCAGCAGGGGCTCGACCTCGGCGCGCTCGTCGGACGGTACTCCTCCCTCGCCATCGCGGCCTTCGCGGTCGTGGCGCTCTCCGGCTTCACGCGCTCGATCGTGGCCGTGGGGAGCTGGGAGGCGGTGTGGGCCACCCCTTACGGTCTCATCGTCGTCGTCAAGGCGGTCCTGCTCGTCGGGATGGGGCTGCTCGGTGCCTGGTACCGCACCCGCCTGATCCCGAAGCTCAGCGGCGAGAGGGCGTCCCGGTGGTTCTGGGCTCTGGTCCTGGGCGAGGTGGCGCTCATGGGGCTGGCCTCGGGTGCCGCGGCCGCCCTCGCTCGCACGCCTCCGCCCACGGGGGAGGTCGCGGCGTTCGCGCAGACCCCGGCGCAGATCCTCACCGGGTCGCTCCTGCCGCCGGAGCTCACGCTGGAGCGGTGGTTCACCGCGTGGGACATCGACGTGCTGTGGCTCGTGGCGGCGGGCTTCGGACTGTTCCTCTATCTCGCGGGCGTCCGCCGGCTGCGGGTGCGCGGCGACCGCTGGCCGATCCACCGCACCGTGTTCTGGGTGCTCGGCATGCTCATGCTGGTGTGGGTGACCGGGGGACCGATCAACGCCTATCAGGAGTACCTCTTCAGCGTGCACATGCTGGGGCACATGATGCTGTCGATGGCGATCCCGCTGCTCCTGGTGTCCGGGGCGCCGATCACCCTCGCGCTGCGCGCGATCCACAAGCGCGACGACGGCACGCGCGGTGGCCGTGAGTGGATCATGTGGGCCGTGCACTCGCCGTTCGCCCGAGTCGTCACCCATCCGTTCGTGGCGGCGGCGATCTTCATCGTCTCGCTCTGGGCCTTCTACTTCACCGATCTCGTGCGCTGGTCGATGTATGAGCACCTCGGACACGAGTGGATGGTCATCCACTTCCTGATCTCCGGCTACCTGTTCGTGATGAGCCTGATCGGCGCGGACCCGGTGCCGTACCGGCTGCCCTACCCCGGCCGGCTCATCACGCTCATCGCGGTCATGGCCATGCACGCGTTCTTCGGCATGGCGATCATGATGCAGGAGGGCCTCATGGTCGCTGACTGGTTCGGCGCGATGGGCCGCGACTGGGGCGCCGACCCGATGACGGATCAGTACGTGGGCGGTGGCATCGCCTGGTCGATCGGCGAGATCCCGACGCTGATCCTCGCCATCACCGTGGCGATCCAGTGGAGTCGCAGCGACACCAAGCTCCAGCGCCGTCGGGACCGGCATGCCGACCGCACGGGCGACGCCGAGCTGGAGGAGTACAACGCCCGTCTCGCCGACCTCGCCGCGCGGGATCAGCGTGCCGCGGAGCGCGAGCGCCGCTGACGCTGCGGCCGCGTCACTTCACCGGGTCGTCCGGGGAGCCGACGCGGATCGAGGCCGAGCCGTCGGGCAGGATCGCGATGGAGCCGTTCACGCGGAACGGGACGTCTTCGGAGACCGGTTCCACGGAGCCGTCGAACAGGGACTGGATCTCCACCTCGACGTGCGCCACGGCGTTGGCGGGCGGGATCTGCCAGTGCCCGTCATCGGAGGGCGCGACCATGATGTCGGGCTGCTGGGCGATCGACCACTTCGGCGGCGCGGCGATCCTGTTCTCGACCCGGAGGCCGAACGGGCACGCAGTGGGCTGCAGGACTTCCTGCGTCGTGCACTGGGTGAGAAATTCCTCGACGCGCTCCTGAACGACCTTCACGAACTCCGGGGTGGGCTCGGTCTGCACGTCGAGCGGCGTGATCGCGAGGGGCGTGTCGGCGAGGACGCCGTGGCCGCTGGACTCCGCGGTGGCGGTGTCGACCGTGACGGAGTAGATGCCGGGAGTGAACACGAGCAGTGGCAGCGGCTCGAGCGGCTGCGCGGCGGGACCAGCGGCGGAGACCTGCCGGCGATCCACCTCGAACCCGTTCACCGCGAAGCGATCGGAGCCGCGCACCGTGAGCTCGACGATCGCGAGCGGACTGGTCGTGAAGCGCCAGTTCGGCGTCACGCCCGCCCAGCCGTCCTGGGCGACGTGGAACGTGCTCGTCCCGGTGTGGCCGCCGGCACGGTAGCTCACGGTGACGGCGGTGCCGTCACCGGAGGGCGCCTCCGACTCGACCTCGACGTCGGTGAGCGGCCCGAGGGCGGCGCGCCGCAGCATGGCCTCGGAGGCGGCAGGGTCGATCCCCGCCTCGTCGAGCGTCTCGCGGTCGATCGCGACGCCGGGCACCCGGAGCGCGTCGGCGGCGCGGCCTTCGGAGAGCAGATCGAGATAGCGGACGACGAAGGCCGACGGCCCGTAGAACTGCCGGTACAGCGTCGCGCCGCCGGCTCCGATCGCAGCCAGGAGGAGGACGCCGATGACGGCGAGGATCGCCAGATCGGCGCCCAGGCTCGACCGCCGGGGCGCGCGCGTGACGGCCCGCTCCATGGCGTCAGTCTAAGAGGGCGTCCTGGGGGGACGCCGAGCGTCGTCCGGCCCCCGCCGGACCGGGCACGTAGCATGGGGGAGCGTCCCGAGTCCGCCCCTTGAGCCTGTGAGCACCGTGTCCCTTCCCGCCCTGTCCGAGGAGCAGCAGGAGCTGTTCCGGCTCATCGAGGACACCAGGGAGCACGTCTTCATCACCGGTCGCGCCGGAACCGGCAAATCCACGCTGCTGCAGCACTTCGCCTGGAACACCAAGAAGCAGATCGCGATCTGCGCTCCCACCGGTGTCGCGGCGCTGAACGTGGAGGGGCAGACCATCCATTCGCTGTTCCGGCTGCCGATCGGGCTCATCGGGGATGGTGACATCGACCAGAACGACGCGACCCGGCGCATCCTCAACGCGATCGAAACCCTGGTGATCGACGAGATCTCGATGGTCAACGCCGACCTGATGGATGCGATGGACCGGTCGCTGCGCCAGGCGCGAGGGCGACGGGGCGAGCCGTTCGGCGGCGTGCAGATCGTGATGTTCGGCGATCCCTATCAGCTCGCTCCCGTCCCTCCGCGCGGAGACGAGGCGCGGTACGTGAAGGACCACTACCGCTCGTTCTGGTTCTTCGACGCGAAGGTGTGGGCCGGCCCTTCGACGGGCTCAGACCCTTCGGCAGGTTCAGGGGCCCAAGGGGGGCAGGGGGCGCTGTTCGAGGTCGACACGCGTGCGCAGTTGCACGTCCGGGAGCTCGTGCAGATCCACCGGCAGTCGGACGACGGGTTCAAGTCGATGCTCAACGCCGTCCGCTACGGGCGCGTGACGGCGGAGATCGCCGGGATCCTCAACGCACAGGGCGCCAGGACCCCTCCGGAGCCCGAGCCGGGCGAGGTGCCCATGATCACGCTGGCCACCCGCAACGACATCGTCAACGGCATCAACAGCCGCCACCTCGCCGCACTGCCGGGCAAGGAGCAGACGGCGCGGGCGGAGGTCAGCGGCGACTTCGGGCGCGGAGAGGCCTCGCTGCCCGCCGAGTCGGAACTGCGGCTCAAGGTCGGCGCGCAGGTGATGTTCCTGCGCAACGACACGGCGATGACCGGGGAACCGCCGCGCTGGGTGAACGGCACCATCGGCACGGTGACCCGCATCCTCGGCGGGACGGTTCGTGTGGAGATCGACGGCGAGGAGGTCGACGTCGAGCCCGCTGTCTGGGAACGGTTCCGATACGCGTACGACCCGAACACGAAGAAGCTCTCCCGCGACGTCGTGGCCGAGTTCACCCAGTTCCCGTTGCGCCTCGCGTGGGCGGTGACGATCCACAAGTCGCAGGGCAAGACCTACGACCGCGCTGTCATCGACCTCGGTTCCGGGGCGTTCGCGCCGGGACAGACATACGTCGCGCTGAGCCGGCTCACGTCGCTCGACGGACTCTACCTGTCGCGTCCGCTCCGGCCGAGCGACATCCGGGTGGACGAGGACGTGCGGCGGTTCATGCGGGACGCGTGGCTCGCGGCATCGACGCCCGAACTGCCGAGGTCGTGATCCGTTGTCGCGTCAGGCCGCGACGCGCGCGCGGTCGAGGTCCTCGAAGAGCTCGGTGTTGAACCGGTAGGCGAGGAGGACCTCGTCGATGACGCGCTCTCGCTCGGCCTCGTCCCACGGGGCGGCGTCGAGCTGCTCCCGGTAGACGTCCTTGAAGGCGGAAGGGTCGGCGATGTCGTCGAACAGGTAGAAGCCGATGCCGTTCGTCTCGAAGCCGAAGCGCCGCGCCATCACCCGGCCGATGAAGATGCCGCCGGAGAGGTCGCCGAGGTAGCGGGTGTAGTGATGGGCGACGAAGCCACCCGCCCAGGTCGCGCCGACCTGGCGGATGCGCTCCACGTACCGCCGGGTGGTGGGGAGGGGGGCGATCCGCTCGCGCCACTCGGGGCCGAGGAGGAAGGCCAGGTCGGCCTCGAGCGCCGGAAGACGGGTGAGCTTGTCGCTGAGGAACACGGAGGCGACCGGGTCCAGGCGCATGTGCTCGCCGGCTTCCTCCAGGGCGTCGTAGATGAAGTAGTGCTGTGCGACCAGCGCGATGTAGTCCTCGCGCGAGCCTTCGCCCTTCAGCAGATCCGACATGAAGCCGGCCGTCTCGCTGCGCGAGTGCGAGCTGGAGGAACGCTCGCGGAGGGCGGCGGAGAAGGAGAGGATCTCGGGCATGGCTTCAGTGTAAGGGCAGCCTAACCTTCGATGGAAGACCGAGCTTCGGGGTCGTCAGTCGTGGGGTCGCGGCTCCACGCCGAGACGTGCGCACGCGGCGTCGTAGAGGGCGACGACCTCGCGGCGCACCTCCGGACGCGCGGTGATCGGGCCACCGGGCCACGGGACGCGCAGCTCCGACGGCGTTCCGCCGCGCGAGACCTCCCAGACCCCGGCCTCCCCGTCGAACCCGGTCATGACGGCGGCGTCGATGTCGTCCGTCGGTGGCTCCGAGAAGGCGCGGGCGATGAGCAGATTGTCGTCGGTGTGGTCGCCGTTCATGTGGCGGAGGACGGCGGCGATCACGTCGGCATCGAAGTCGTGGGGCACAGGGACACCCTACGACGGCTCGCGGGGCCGACTTTCAGCATCCGCGCTCTAGACTCGGGGGACACGTCTTCGGGGGTTCCCACACATGCAGCTTCTCTCGTCGCGCCGGTGGCGCGCCGCAGCGGCCACGGCGGCCGTACTCGGTCTCGTCCTCACCGGATGCTCTTCCGAGGGCACTTTCAGCTATACGCCTCCCGCCCAGGTCGACGCCGCCCTGCCGGACGACACGGTCGCCGCGCTCCAGGGGGCCGTCGACAACGCGCTCGCCGCCTCCGGCGCAAGCGGCGCCATCGTCGGTGTCTGGGTGCCGTGGAGCGGGACCTGGGTGGCGGCGACCGGCACGCAGGACAAGGCGGAGGGCGGCGAGCTCTCCACCGACATGTCGTTCCGCATCGCCGACGTCACCCGTCTCATGACCTGCGATGTCCTCTATGCCCTCGCGGACGAGGGCACCGTGGAGCTCGACGCGAAGGTGCCGGAGTACGTCTCGGGCGTCGCCGACATGGCCGACATCACCCTCGTCGACCTCTGCAACGGGACCAGCGGAGCCGGCTCCTCCGAGGCGACGGTCATGGGCGCGTGGCTGAACACCCCGGAGCGGGTCTGGGCTCCGCTCGAACTCGCCGGGTACGGCCTCGGCCGGTCCCGCGTCGCTCCCCAGACCACGTTCCGCGACTCCGACGCGGGATACCTGCTCCTCGGGCTCGCCCTGGAGCGGGCGTCCGGGATGAGCGCTCGCGAGCTCATCGCCGAGTACGTCACCGAGCCGCTCGGGCTGGCGGAGACCTCCCTCCCCGCCCCCGCCGCCGCTCCGCCGTCGGACGGGCCGGTCCTGAAGGGCCACTACATGAGCGCCGTCGAGGGCGGCTTCAACTGCGCCGCGCCCGTCGACATCACCACCCTGTCGTCCAGCACCGGCTTCACGGACTCGGGCGCCGTCTCCACGATCACCGACCTCGGCCGCTACATGCAGGCGGAGGCCGCGCAGGTGCTCCGCACCAAGGACGAGCCGAACCGCTTCGGAGCGCCGCTCCCCGCCTACGACAAAGCGCCTTCCTGGTACCAGGCGACGGGCGGTGCCTACCTCGTCGGATCGATGATCGGCCAGCACGGCTGGACGCCCGGGTACGCCACCGCGGCGTACTCGGACCCGGCGACCGGCTTCACGGTGGCGGTCGTGCTGAACGACTCCACGGGCGGGGCCCGGTTCGCCCAGCAGCTCTCGTGGGAGCTCGCCGGAATCGCCTCGAAGGCCCCCGCAGCCTCCGGTGAGACAGCTCCCGAGTTCGGGCTGCCCTACACTGCGGAGCAGTACCACAAGGCCATCACCGACTCCGCGCTCACCTGCGTCCCGCCGGCGGGCTGAGCGGGCTCGGCGAGCAGGGGGTCGACATGGCGATCGTCGACAACGCGATCTACGTGGACGGCGTTCGCACGGAGAACCCGCAGAGTCTGAGTGAGACCTTCGAGCGGATCCGTGAGCGCCGGGGGATGGGCTGGATCGGGCTCTACCGACCAAGTACGGAGGAGATCCGGGCGGTCGCCGACGAGTTCGGCATCCACGAACTGGTCGTCGAGGACGCGCTCTCCGGGCACCAGCGCGCGAAGCTGGAGCGGTACGGCGACGTCCTGTTCATGGTGCTGCGTCCGGCCCGCTACCTCGACGAGCGCGAGGAGGTCGAGTTCGGCGAGGTGCACGTGCTCGTCGGACCGGACTTCGTGGTCACCATCCGCCACGCGGAGTCGCCTGACCTCGGCCGGGTCCGCCGCCGACTGGAGGCCGATCCCGCTCTGCTCGCCCACGGCCCGGAGGCGGTGCTCTACGCGATCCTGGACGAGGTGGTCGACGAGTACTCCCCGGTCCTCGCCGGACTCGAGAACGACATCGACGAGATCGAGAGTCAGCTGTTCGAGGAGGACGCGGACGCGACCCAACGGATCTACGACCTCGGCCGCGAGGTGATCGACTTCCAGCGGGCGACGCAGCCGCTGGCCGGCATGCTCGAAGCGTTGCTCCGCGGCTCGGAGAAATACCGGGTGAGCGAGGAACTCCAGCGCTACCTGCGCGACGTCCTCGACCACACGCTGCGCGTCAGCGACAAGGCGACGACCTTCCGCTCCGTGCTCGACAACGCGCTCACGGTCGAGTCGACCATCGTCGCGCGACGGCAGAACGACGAGATGCGCCGGATGACGGAGCTCAGCATCCGCCAGAACGACGAGGTGAAGAAGATCTCCGGGTGGGCGGCCATCCTCTTCGCCCCGACGCTGGTCGGCACCGTCTACGGCATGAACTTCGACCACATGCCCGAGCTGCACTGGGTGCTCGGCTACCCGATGGCTGTGCTGCTGATGGTGGCGATGGGCCTCGGGCTCTACGCGGCGTTCAAGCGCAAGGGCTGGCTGTAGCGCCGACGGCGGGGTCAGTCCTCGCCGTCGGCCTCCGGCATTCCGGGACCAGGGCCGGGGCGCACCTCGGCGTCGTCGCGGATGTCGATGCGCGTGTTGCCGTCGTGCTCCGAGACGTCCACGCGCGGTGCGGCGTCGGCCTCCGTGGCATCGGGGGCGGATGTCAGCTGGTCGCGACGGTTCTCCTCGAACGTCTCGTCGGGGGTGTTGTCAGGCGTGCTCATGGTTCTCCTTCGTGTCGAGGGTCTTCGAACGGCTGCGGCCCCATCGGGCGAGAGCGTAGAGCACAGCGCCGACGGCCAGCAGGATGGCGCCGAACAGCCACACCTGGGGGCGCTGCTGGGTGAGGAGCAGGATGCAGGAGGCGACACCCAGCACCGGTACGAACGTCCACACGCGGAAGTGGTCGTGCTCGACCTTGTCGCGGCGCAGCACCAGCACCGAGACGTTCACGCTGAGGAAGACGACGAGCAGCAGCAGGACGACCGTCTCGGCGAGCGTCGCGAGGTCGCCGACGAGAGTGAGGCCCATCGCCACGAGCGTCGTGGTGAGGATCGCGACCCACGGCGTCTTCCGCTTCGGCAGGACGCGGCCGAGCACGGACGGCAGGAGGTTCTGCTCTGCCATGCCGTAGGTGAGACGGCTCACCATGATCATGGTCAGCAGGGCACCGTTGGCCACCGCGATGAGGGCGATGAGGCTGAACAGCCAGGATGGGATGCTCACCCCGGTGGCCTCCACGACGGCGAGCAGCGGGCCGCTCGACTCCTGCAGCTGGGACGCGGGGAGGGCGACGGCGCTGGCGAGGCCGACCAGGACGTAGACGACGCCGGCGGTGAGGAGAGCGCCGAACAGCGCGCGGGGGTAGGTCCGCCGCGGGTCCTTGACCTCTTCGATCATGTTGGCGGAGGTCTCGAACCCGACGAAGGAGTAGTACGCGATCACGGCGCCGGCCAGCACGGCGAGGGCGACGTTGGCGCCCTCGGGTGCCTGCGTCGCGCGCGACAGATCGCCGCCCCCGCCGCCGACGAACACGGCGACGACGACGATCACGATCACGAGGCCGCTGAGCTCGATCGCCGTCATCACGAGGTTGGCGCCCATCGACTCGCGGATGCCGCGGGCGTTCAGCAGACCGACGATCGCCAGGAAGGCGATCGCGACCGGGATGGTCGGCAGATCGATGAAGGTGCTGAGGTAGTCGCCGGAGAAGGCGATCGCGAGGCCGGCGGCGCTCGTCACGCCCGCCGCCAGCATGCTGAAGCCGACGAGGAAGGAGACCAGGGGGCTGTGGAAGGCGCGCTCCGCGAAGACTGCGGCACCGCCCGCCCGCGGGTACTTGGTGACGAGCTCGGCGTAGGAGCCGGCGGTGAGCAGCGCGAGCAGGAGGGCGAGAATGAGCGGCGCCCACAGCAGCCCGCCGACGTCCTCGGACAGCACGCCCATGAGCGCGTAGATTCCGGCCCCGAGGACGTCGCCGAGGATGAAAGCGAACAGGAGGGGGCCGGTGATGGCGCGGCGCAACCGGGTGGGTGTCTCGGCGCGGGGCTCGGTCTGGGCGGTCATCCTTGCACGGTAGGGGGGCGAGGCGCGGTCGGCGACGGGCTTGACAGCGCCCGCCCCGATGGACCACCCGGCTTAGGGCCGAGGGCGGCCGCGACGGCGCAGGGCGGCGGAGGCGACGGCGATGACCGTCCCGACGAGGACGCCGATGACCGTCTCGAGCACGCGGTCGGTCAGCAGGTCGACGACCGGGGTCGGGGCGGCGAGGTGCACCATGAGCAGCGCGAGCGGGGTCACGAACACCATGGCGATGCCGTAGTTGCGCCCGATGAACAGCTCCGCCGTGCCCTGCAGGACGACCACGACGGCGATCACGGCGAGCGGCGGAAGGTCGAGGGCGAGGATCCCGGCGGCGACCAGCACGCCGAGGACCGTGCCGACGAGGCGCTGGATGCCACGGATCACCCGCGCGTTGAGCTGGGCGCCGCTGACCGCAGCGACGGCTCCGACCGCGGCCCAGTACCAGTGCGTGCCGCCGAGAAGCAGACCCACGATGCCGGCACCGACGATCGCGAGGGCGACCGAGGCGGCCATCTCCACAGCCACCGGGCCCACGCGAGGGCGGACCTTCGAGGCCGTGACCGCGGCGCTCCGGGTGAGCACCGCGACGAGGGTCGTGAGGACGAGGCCGAACAGCACGCTCGCGCCGCCCACCATGAGGACCGCGCCGAAGGAGGCGGTGGTGGCGGGGATCGTCGCGCACGCTCCGGTGGCGAAGACCGTGAAGAGCGGGCCGGGCGGGTGCCATTGCAGCACGTACGCGAGGAGCGTCACCACTGCCGCGACGAGCGCCACGACGAGGACGCTCGCGACGGCGGGAGCGGCGAGCACCGAGAGCGCGGTGCCGATCAGCATCGCGACGAGCAGGACGACGCCGGCGCTCGCCTGCATGCGGATCCGGTCGCGGAAGGCGTCGTGGCGGCCGTAGAGGGCCGCGAAGGCGCCGAAGCTCGCGTAGATGCTGAGATCGAGGCGGCCGAGCGCCCACAGGACGACGAGCGGGACGGCGACGCTCACGGCGGCACGCAGCGCGACCCGGTGGTCGCCGCGGTGTGGAGCGACGCGGAGGACCCCCGTCCACACCCGCCCCTGCGATTCCGTCACCGATCAAGCCTACGTCCGCCGCCCGGGGACGATGTGCGAGGGTGGAGGCGATGACCACTTCGCCCCCGCCCCGCCGCACGCTCCTCGTCGGATACGGCAAGCTCGGCGCTCGCCTCGCTCCGCTGCTCGTCGCGGACGGCGGTGCCGTCGTCGCCCTCCGTCGCAGCGACGGGCCCGTTCCGGAGGGGGTGTCCGGGGTCTCGGCGGACCTGGCCGTCCCACTCCCGGCACCGCTGCCCGAGGTCGATGCGATGGTGGTGACGCTGCCGCCCGGGCCGGAGGTGTCGTCGTATCGGACGGCCCTCACACACCTCGCGGCGGCGCTGCCGGCCCGGCCCGCACGGACGGTGTTCGTCTCGTCCACCGGGGTGTTCGACGGCGACGGCAGTGCGAAGCCCGTGTCCGAGCGGGTCGAGCCGATGCCCACCACGGACCGGGGCCGCGGTCTGCGCGACGGCGAGAAGGCGGCCGTGGAACTCTTCGATGCCGTGGTCGTGCGCCCCGCGGGCATCTACGGCCCCGGACGGGAATTCCTGCTCCGGAAGGTGCGCGAGGGGTGCCCCGTGACCCACCGCCGCCGCACGAACCGCATCCACGAGACCGACCTCGTGCGCACGCTCGACCTGCTGCTGCGGATGACGGAGCCCCCGGCCCTCGTTCACGCGGTCGACCGGGCGCCTGCCCCGCTCGGGGAGGTCGTAGCCTTCCTCGCCGCGCACCTCGGCGTGCCCGTGCCGCCCGACGACGGCGGTGCGCCGAGCGGCTTCGTCTACGACGGGACGCTGCTCCGCACGGTCCTCGGCGACCTCGCCTATCCGACGTACGAGGACGGGTACGCGGAGATGATCGACCGGACCTGAGGCCGGCCCGGATACATCCCGAGGCGGACGCCGGTCCGTCTCGCGGGCGACGCCGGGGTGCCGCCGCCCGCCCTAGCGTCGAGAGCATGCCGTCCTCCATGCTGTCCCGCCGTGCCCTCCTGCCGTTCGTCGTGGCCCTCGGACTCGTCGCTGTCCTGCTCCTGCTCCCCGTGCCCGGGAGTCTGAGCGTCGTCGGCACGCGGTGGCTGGCCGATCTCGGGGCCGGCCTCCCGCACGTCGAACTCGTCTCCGAGGCGGGGTTGGTTGCACTCGCCGCGGCGACGGCGGGCGCGATGCTGTTCGTCCTCCTCCGGCGACCCGAGCGCCGTCTGCCGGTGGTGGTCGCCGCGGTCGGGGTGGTCGTCGCGTACGCCGCGAGCGAGGGCGCGAAGCTGCTGTTCGCCGAACCGCGCCCCTGCACGCGCTGGCCGAGCGCGGGAGAGTGCCCGCCCGCGGGGGACTGGTCGTTGCCGTCGAACCACGCGACCCTCGCGTTCGGCGCCGTCGTCGTCATCGCGGTGGCCCTCGGTCGCGCCTGGATGGTGTGGGCCGCCCTCGCCCTCGCGTCGCTGATCGCGGTGGGACGGGTCGTGCAGGGGGTGCACTACGTGCACGATGTCGCCCTCGGTGCCGCCTTCGGGGTGATCATCACGGGAGCTCTCGCGCTCGCCGCGGGCGCGGTCGCGGCACGGCGAGCCCGCCCGGCGACGACGAGCTGACGGGCATTCCGGGTGTCGGCTGTCCGGCGTAGCGTGGGCGCATGACGAATGCGCGGACGGCCCTCGACGTCGTCGACTGGCGGCGGCGGGTGTTCGCCCTGTACGAGGCGGTGCGGCGGGCGGACTCCCCGGAGGAGGCGCACGAGCTCTGGCGCATCGAGCGGGACGAGCTGCTGCTGCGCCACCCGGCGACCCCGCTCCTGCCCGATGACCGGGTGCTGTTCGAGGGACTGTCGATCGCGCCGTACGATTCCGCTTGGCGGTTCGAGCTTCCGATCCTCGACACCGATCCCGCCACCTTCGAGTTCGCGACGGGGACGGACGGGGTCGTGCCTTTCGAGCGCGTCGGCGTCGTCGAGATCCCGGACGTCGGGATGCTCGACGTCTGGCGGCTCGCGTCCTACGGCGGGGGTCTGTTCGTGCCGGTGCGCGACGCCTCCTCTGGACAGGACGGGGGGACGTACGGCGGCGGGCGCTATCTGATCGACACGGTCAAGGGGGCGGACCTCGGGGCCGACCCGCGCCGCGGCACGATCGTGCTCGACTTCAACTTCGCGTACAACCCCTCGTGCTCGTACGACCCCGCGTGGGCGTGCCCGCTCGCGCCGGCCGGGAACGTTGTCGACACCTCGATCCCGGTGGGGGAGCTCCGATGAGGCCGCTGCGGTACGCGATCAACGTGACGCTCGACGGGTGCTGCCATCACGAGGCCGGGCTGCCCCCGGACGAGGAGTCCATGCGTTTCTGGACGGCCGAGCTGGAGCGCGCCGATGCCCTGCTCTACGGACGGGTGACCTACGACCTGATGCGAACCGCGTGGCGTCGCCCGGAGTCCGGCGAGTGGCCGGACTGGATGGAGGAGTGGGAGACGCCCTTCGCGGAGACCATCGACCGGATGCCGAAGCATGTGGTGTCGCAGACCCTTCGTGCGGTGGACTGGAACGCGGAACTCGTTCGCGGCGATCTCGCTGAGGCGGTGAGACGGTTGAAGGAGCAGTCGGGTGCAGGGCTGTCGGTCGGCGGTGTGACGCTGCCCGCGGCGCTCGCCGGTCTCGGACTGATCGACGAGTACCTGTTCGTGGTGCATCCGGTCGTCGCCGGGCACGGCCCGCGGCTGCTCGAGGGGCTGCACGAGCGCGTCCGCCTCGAGCTCACCGAGCGACGGGAGTTCCGTTCGGGTGCGGCCGCGCAGCGCTACCGGCCGGCGATCTGACTCTGTGGAGGGGCTGACGGGAATCGAACCCGCGCTGTCTGCTTGGGAAGCAGAAGTTCTACCATTGAACTACAGCCCCGTACCCGCCCGAGAGCAGGTGGAGCAAGCCTACCTGGCGCAGCCCGGATGGCCAAAGCGGGGGCTGCTCATGACTAGGCTTGTGCCGTGCTTCTCAGCGATCGCGACATCAGAGCAGAACTGGCCTCCGGACGCGTCGGCCTGGAGCCGCACGCGCCGGAGATGATCCAGCCGTCCAGCATCGATGTGCGCCTGGACCGGTACTTCCGCCTTTTCGACAACCACAAGTACCCGTTCATCGACCCCTCGGTGGATCAGCCCGAGCTCACGCGTCTGATCGAAGTCGACCCTGACGAGCCGTTCATTCTGCACCCCGGCGAGTTCGCCTTGGGGGCGACGTTCGAGCAGGTCACTCTGCCGGACGACATCGCCGCGCGCCTGGAGGGCAAGTCGTCGCTCGGCCGCCTCGGTCTCATCACGCACTCGACCGCCGGCTTCATCGACCCGGGCTTCTCCGGTCACGTGACGCTGGAGCTCGCGAACGTGGCGACCCTGCCGATCAAGCTGTGGCCCGGGATGAAGATCGGTCAGCTCTGCTTCTTCCGGCTGACCTCTCCGGCGGAGAACCCGTACGGCTCTGGCCCCTACGGCAACCGCTATCAGGGGCAGCGCGGTCCGACGGCGTCCCGCTCCTTCCGGAGCTTCCACCGCACCGACGTGGGAGTGACCGACAGCGGGGCCGTCGGAGGCTGACATGAGCGACGGCGGGACGAACCACGACGAGTCCGCAGTGCCCGGTGGGGCGGCGGTGCCCGACGGGGGTGCGCCGCCGGACGCGACCGGCCCGGACATCGTTCCCGCCGACGCGGTGATCCCGCCGGCCGAGGCCGTGATCCCGCCCCCGCCCCCGGAGACTCCCGTTCCCGAGGGGCTGCTGGCGGCACCGACGGACGCCGCGTCCGAGGTGGTGCCGCCCACCCGTCGCTCCGAGCGCTCCCGGCCGACGCCCGCGATCCTCCAGGGGGAGCAGCCCGCGGCGGCCGCCGACGACTGGGCGCAGCGCTCGATCTCCCCCGAGGTCCCCGAGACGGGCAGCTACCGGGTGCTCGCCGGCGTGATCTTCGCGTTCCTCTTCCTGCTGCTCGCGGCGGCCGTGGTGACGCTCGTCGTGCTGATCACGACGGTCGGGCTGCCGTTCGCGGGAGGGGAGCCGGCGGTGGGGCTCCTTCCGGTGCGGGTGTAGCCCGTCGCGGTGCCGGCTCTCCGGTGGACCGCTCCGTCGTGGTGCCGAGGGCGTCGACGGCGTCGAGGCCTCCGGTGACCAGCGCGACCACGGCATCGAGCGTCGAGTCGGCGGCCAGGATCCTCGTGTGTCCCGCTCCTTCGGTGCGGAGGAGGCGGGAGCGACCGCGGTGGGCCGCGTGCAGCCGGAGGGCGTCGTCGTCCGGCATGCGGCGGTCGCCCCGATCGTGCACGACGAGCAGGGCGGTGCAGGCGGGCAGCGGGTGCGCGGCGGCGTCGTAGCCCGCGGTGATCGCGGCGGCGGTGAGGCCGAGGCGGTGGTGGAAGCGCGCGCGGAGGCGGTTCGCGGTCGCGGAGCCGACGCGGAGGTCGTGGACGAACTGGGCGAGGAACGCCTCGGGTGCCGCTGCTCCGGCGATGACCGCGACGGCCGGGACCGTCCCGGTGGTCCGGGCGACGGTCAGCGCGGCGAGACCTCCGAAGGAGTGGCCGACGATCGCGGCGAAAGGGCCGTCCGTTCGCTCCAGCTCCTCTGCGGCGGCCACCCAGTCGCGGATGTCGGCGCCGCGCCCGCCGGAGGACCCGTGGGCGGGGGCGTCGAAGGCGAGGACGCGGAACCCTTCGGCGACGAGCTCGCGCACGAGTGGGGCGAACTGCGACGCCCGTCCGCGCCAGCCGTGCAGCAGGAGGACGGTGCGAGGTCCCGTGCCCCACGCGTAGGTGGTCACGACCGCCTCGCGTATGCGGATGCTCCCGCGAACGGCGGCGTCGTGGGTTGCAGCATCGGCGGGGCCCACGGTCATCCGGGGGCGAGTGGAGAAGAACAGCCGGTACGCGAGGTCACCCGCCACACGCGGAGACACGCGCTCCACGGCGGGCAGGATGCGGACGAGCAACGGGGGCGCGGACGACATGAGGACTCCTTCACCGAACTATACGTACGATCATTCGTATAGTAGACGAACGGTCGTTCGTATACTAGGGGCATGTCGAACGCCGTGATCCCGGACGGGCGCCGCGCGCGCGGCGACGCCTCCCGCCGCCACGTGCTGGAGAGCGCGACCGACCTCGCTTCCGTCGAGGGCCTCGACGGGCTCACCATCGGGCGTCTCGCCGCAGCCGCCGGATCGAGCAAGAGCAGCATCGCCACCCTGTTCCAGAGCAAGGAGGGCCTGCAGCTCGCCACGGTCGCCGCCGCCAGGGAGATCTTCGTCGCACGGATCATCGAGCCGGCACGCCGTCACCCCCGCGGGGTGCATCGCCTGGCCGCACTGCTGCACAACGCCCTCGTCTACTCGCGGGATCGCGTCTTCACGGGTGGCTGCTTCTTCGCGGCCACCGCGGCGGACGTCGACTCCAAGCCTGGCCCGGTGAGCGATGCCGTCCGGGCGGCACTGGTCGACTGGTACGGCTACATCGAGGCGCAGTGCCGGTTCGCGGCGACGGCGGGCGAGGTGTCGGACGACGACGTCGAGGATCTCGCGTTCGAGCTCGTGGCCCTGAACGAGCAGGCGAACTCCCGGTCCCTGCTCCTGCGGGACGACAAGCCGTACGCGCTCGCCGCCGCCGCAATGCGCCACCGCCTCCGAGATGCCGGCGCCCCCGCCTCCGCCCTCACTCTCCTCACCCTCTGACCCGCGCCCCCGTCCCGCGCCCCCGCCCCGCGCCCCCGTCCCGCATCCCCGTCCCCGCCGCCCGCGCCCCGTCCCCCGCGCCCCCGTCCCGCACCCCCGACTCGCCTCCGAGATCACTTCCGTTCCTCCCGCGCGCGTCGGCGGCACGTTTTCGATCCCGCCCCCGTCCCGCCCCGATCCCCGCGGCAATGCGGGATCAAGAACGTTCCGCTCCAAGGCGTCGGAGGGACGATTCTGATCCGGAGTCGAGGGCGGTTACGCGAAACGCCCCACCCGGGGTGGCGGGTGGGGCGTTCCGGAGAGCGGGTCAGGCGGCGCGGCCGCGGTCGAAACCCGTCTCGAAACCGCGCTCGTAGGCCCGCTGTGCGATCCGCTGCGCACGGTGACCGGCGTGGCCCGGACGACCTGCGTGGGGCCCTTTGTGATCGCGACCGCAGGAGCCGGACGTAAAGCCGTCCCGGTGCGCAGAGCCCGTCCCGTGGCTGTGCCCGGGGCCGAAGCCGTGCCGGGTTCCGGAGCCGTGGCCGTGCCCGGGGCCGAAGCCGTGGCGGGTTTCGGGGCCGTGGCCGTCCTCGTGGCTGTGCCCGAAGCCGAAGCCATGCCCGGTGCGGAAGCCGTACTCAGGGCTGTGGCTGTGCCCGTATCCCCGGCGGGGATCGAAATCCTGTCCGCGGTCACGGCCGTGGCGGTGCTTCCGGGGGAGGGCAGTGTCCTCGTCCCAGCCGAGGGCGCGCGCGATCCCCTCGAGGGAGGCGAGGGTCGTGGCCATGTCCTCGGCGGAGACGGCGTCGGACACCGTCGCTCGGATGCCGTCGACGACGGTGCCGAGGCGTTCCTTGGCTGCGCGCCCTTCGTCGGTGAGCGTCCACGTGTCGCCGTCGGCTCGCACCCAGCCGCGGTCGATGAGACCGCGCAGCTTGTGCGCGTTCAGGGGGCGACGGGAGGGGGCCGAGCCGTCGACGACGTTGAGCAGTCGCCAGTCGCGCCGGGTCGCCCCTTCGTCGGCGAAAGCGGTGGCGAAGGCGTCGGCCAGGAGTCGGTCGACGGCCGTGAGCCAGAAGCCGAGGGGGCGGCCGGGGTCCGGGGTGTGGTCTGTGGTGGTGTTCATGATGATCCTTCGTGGTTGGAGAGGTCGGAGTGACGAATGTCCTCCGACATGTGCATGTCATAGTGCATGTATATGAAGTGTGACATGGATCGCGAAAGCATGTCAAGCTGCATGTAAAATCGCGGTGTGACCACCGAACCGATCGACCCCTCGTCGCCCGACGCCGCCGAAGCGATCGCCCAGGCGTTGTCCCGACTGCGCGGCCGCCGACCGGGACCCGGTGGGCGCCGGCACGGTCGCCCGCATGACGCGACCGGCCACGGTCCTCACGACGACGCACACCCGCACTCCGCCCACCATCGAGGCCATCCGGGCATGCCCCCGTGGATGGCGGACGGGGGCTCTCGCCTCGGCGGGCCGGCTCGTCTGCGCATGCTCGAGGCCCTCGCGACCGCCCCGGAGCCCCTCAGCGTCAGCGCGCTCGGACAGGCGATCGGGGTCGATCAGCCGCGCGCCTCCCGGCTCGTGCAGCAGGGAGTGCAGGCGGGATTCGTGCGGCGGGAGGCCGACCCGGACGACGCCCGCCGCACCCGCATCGCCCTCACGGACGAGGGGCGTCGGCTCGCCCGCGGCATGCGTGGGGAGCGCCGGGAGCTGCTCGGCCGCGCGCTGGAGTCGTTCACCGAGGCGGACCGGACGGAGCTCGCACGGCTGCTCACCAAGCTCGCCGACAACTGGCGCCCCTGACGGTCACACCCGGGAGAAGTCGAGCGAGGGCTCGTCGTCCACCGAGAGCGACAGCACGACCGTCTCCACCGCCTCGTGCGCCTCGATACGGCGTTCCACCTCGCGCAGCCGACGGGCGACGTCGTGCTCGCGCGCGTCGCCCGAGAGGTCCACCTCGGCGACGAGGAACAGCCGGTTCGGCCCGACGTACTCGATGTGCAGGGAGGTGACGCGCTCGATCTCTTCCATGCCGAGCAGGGCAGTCCCGACCCTCGACCGCAGCGCGGGCGAGACCGAGGTGCCCACGAGGAAGGCGATGTTCCGTCCGATGAGGATCACGGCGACCACACCCAGCAGGATCCCGACGAGGATCGACCCGACCGCGTCCCAGGCAGCGACGCCCGTGAGTTGATGCAGGAGGATCGACCCGCCGGCGAGCACGAGGCCGATCAGGGCGGCGGAGTCCTCGAAGAAGACGGCGCGCAGTGTGGTGTCGCTCGTCTCCAGCACGAAGTCCCAGGTGGAGGAGCCGCGTTCCCTGGCGAGGCGGCGGGAGCGGACCATCGCCTGTGTGAACGACGCCCCCTCCAGGACGAAGGCGATGCCGAGCACGGCGTAGGCGACGACCGGGCTCTCCACCGGACCGGTGTCGGACAGCTCCTGGATGCCGTGCATGATCGACACGATCGATCCGGCGGTGAAGATGCCGAACGCGGCGATGAGCGACCACACGAACGCGTTCCGCCCGTAGCCGAGCGGGTGCCGGGCGTCCTTGGTCTTGGCGCCCCGGCGGTCGGCGATGAGCAGGAAGACCTCGTTACCCGCGTCGGCCCACGAGTGGGCCGCCTCCGCGACCATCGACGCGGAGGACGTGATGACCGCGGCGACCGTCTTCGCGATCGCGACGAGGATGTTGGCGAGGAAGGCGAGGACGACGGTCACCGGGTCAGGCTACTCCCGCCTGCCGTCGCCGGCGCGGTCGGGCCGTCAGCGGGGCGCCTTCACGGGCAGCAGGAGGAGGAAGCCGATGATGAGGACGATGACGATGCCGAGGATCCCGAAGGCGGTCTGACTCGTCGCGACGATGAGCACCGTCCAGGCGGCCGACGCCATCCAGCTCGCCGCTCGGCCCGTCGTCGCGTAGAGGCCGAAGATCTCGCCCTCGCGGCCGGCCGGAGTGACGCGCGCGAGGAAGGACCGCGCCGCCGCCTGCGCCGGGCCGACGAACGCACAGAGGACGAGACCGCCGATCCAGAACACGAGCGCCCCGGCATCGCGCAGCAGGAAGACCGCGAGACCCGCCACCACCATGGAGCCGATCGAGCCGAGGATGATCCGCTTCGGGCCGACGCGGTCGTCGAGGCGTCCGGCGATGATGGTCGAGACGCCCGCGACGAGATTCGCGGCGATGCCGAACACGATGATGTCCTGCGTGCCGAACCGGAACACGGCCGTGCCGATGATGGCGCCGAACGCGAAGACCCCGCCGAGGCCGTCGCGGAACACGGCGCTGGCGAGCAGGTACCAGAACGTCGGTCGGGTCTGCGGGTCGTGATAGAGGCCGACGACGTCCTGGACCAGCAGGACGTACGACCGGAAGAAGCCGACCTTCCGCTCCGGTCGGCCGAGCGAGGGCTCCGGCACGTTGAGGAAGATCGGGATGCTGAACACGATCGCCCACACCGCGCAGCCGACCGCGATGAGCCGGTACGCGAGCCCGTTGTCGGTGGACATCCCGAACCAGTCGAACGTGTCGAGGAGGACGACGATGACGAGGGCGATGATGCCGCCGAGGTAGCCGAAACCCCAGCCGAGACCGGAGATGCGGCCGACGTTCTTCGGGTTCGCGATGCCGATGAGCATGGCGTTCGAGTTGACCGCGGCGATCTCGCCGAACACCGAGCCGGCGGAGATCAGGGTCACCCCGAGCCAGAACAGCGCCGGCTGCGGTTCGACGAACCACAGCCCGAACATGCAGAGGATGAGGGCGCCGGTGCCGATGCCCAGCCACAGCTTCTGGCGGCCCGCGGCATCGGCCCGCTGCCCCAGGACGGGCGCGAGCAGCAGGATACCGAAGGCCGCGATCGTCGATCCCAGGCCGAGGCCGGAAGCGAGGTCCGCCTCTGCGGCGACGCGGACCGGGTCGCTCGGATCGAGTGCGGCCACGTCGGGCGGGAGGAACGAGGCGCTGACCAGGTACAGGGCGGTGAAGACGAAGGTGAGGATGACGGTGTTGAAGGGCTGCGTCGCCCAATCCCACAGCGCCCACGAATACACCTGCTTCTTGGGGGCGGGCGTTTCTCCGCGCAGGTCGAGGCCGACGACGGCGACGGCGCCGCTGTTCGCTGTCGCCACGGGTTCGGGGACCCCCGCGGCGGATTCGGGTGAGGTCATGCTCGAAGTCTGGCCGTGGACGGTGAACGCCCGGTGACGGCGCGCCGTCGGCCAGGGCCGACCGGGGCGCTCAGAGTGCGGGGCCGCGGCGGATGCGGACCGGCCCCCGGGCATCGGCGATGCGGACGGGCTTGCCCTTCTGGGTGACGACGATGACGTCCTGGACCGCCAGCTCGGCGGCGACGCGTCGGACGTCGGGCATCCGATCGCGCCAGGCCTCGCCGCCGACCGCGCGGGCGACGTCGCTGGGGCAGATCGAGGATTCCGAGCGCTTCCGGGTCAGCGCCCGGATCGTCGCGGCGATGCGCTCCTCGGACTGCTCCGCGGACGGCGCCTCCCACCACGGCGCCCCGCGTTCCCCCAGAGCGGTCTTCGCGTCGTGCACACGGCGGCGGGCATCGGGATCTGCGGCTCTGACCGCGCGCCGCGCAGCCATCAGCTCGTCCACGAGCTCTTGCCGGAGGGTGTCCGGAATCGACGGATCGGTGGCTCGCCATCGTCGTCCGTTCACAACGATGTGGTGCCCATCGGGCGTGCGCTCCGGTCCCGCTTCGTCTGCGCTCTCGGCGTGCTGGTCTTCCGACATGCCTCTATCCTGTGCCGGGTCTTCCGACGTTCCACCCCCTTGACGCGCCCCTCCTCGCCCCCGTCCCCGCCGTCCCCGCTCCCTTCCGCCCCTGCTCCCTTCCGCCCCGTCCCCTTCCGCCCCGTCCCCGCGCGCTGGCTCGATAACGTTCTGCATCCTCGCCCCGGAGGTGTCATATCCGTCCCGTCCCGCGGACCTCTTCCGGTGAGAGGGCGAAAACGGGCGGGAGGTGCGGGAGTGCGGTGCGCTTCTGAACTCGCAAGGCGCGTGCGATAGCTTCCCGCGGTGGCGGACCCCTCCCGGTGAGAATGCGAAAACCGGCCGCAGGCGGGGAGGGAGGTGCGCGCTATTGATCCCGGGACGCGGGACGGGACTTGACGGGGACGGGGACGGGGGAGTCAGTCCGTGCGGAGGGGGCGGAGGGTGCGGGCGTAGTCCTCCTTGAGCACCGCGAGATGCAGCCACGCCTCGATCCGGGTCACGCCGGGGAGCGCGCGCAGCCGCTCGAGGCTCGCGTACAGGGCTCCGGCGGAGGGCTCGACGAGGGTCGCGACGGCGTCGAAGCGCCCGAGGGTGCGGGCGGCGAAGTCGACCCCTCGGCCCCGCCGCAGCTCGTCGATCACGGCCTCGTCGTCGTCACCGAGCGTCATGCCCACGCCCATCGAGAGCTGCCGGTGCGCCAGGCCCCTCGCCTCGACGGCGCTGATCTTGATGACCCCGGCGTCGATCAGCCGTTGCACCCGCGTGGCGACGGCACTGGGGGAGAGGCGCACCTCCTCACCGAGCGCGCGGAAGCTCATCCGCCCGTCCGACTGCAGGTGCTCGATGAGCGCCTCGTCGATCGCGTCCAGCGTCACGCCGCCGTGATACTCCGAGACGAAGAATCCCTTGATGACGGTCGAGTAGATGATCGTGTTGATGTCGAGCACCCCGGCGCTCCCGCGGATGCGTGCGAGAAGGTCGTGCAACTCCGACATCGACCCCACCCGCACCTCCGTCACGATGTCGTGGGCTCCGCCGACGGCCGACACCAGCACGGTCTCGGACATGTCGCGCAGGTGCTCGGCGACGACCTCGACGGCGCCGTCGGTCCGGATGGATACGTGCGCGAGGACGTGCTGACCGAGGAACACCGGGTCGACGGCCGCGACCACTCGCACGGTGCGGTCGCTGAGCAGGGTGCGAAGGCGAGCCGCGACGACGGCCCGGGACTGACCGACGCGCTCCGAAAGGGAGAGGATGCTGGCACGGCCGTCCTCCTGCAGCGCCCGGATGAGTTCCGCGTCGAAGTCCATGTCCCGTCCGATTCCGTCGATTTCCCCGCAGTGCACGCTCGTCCCCGCAGAAACTCAGCGTAGAGCCCCGTCCGGCCGAGCGGAAGGCCCGGAGTGCGCGGTCCGTCCGACATAAACCCAGTGAATGACGTGTATCGCTGGAGTTCTGCCCTTGCTCATGATGCTCCGCGTCCGTAGCATCCTTCGCTATCCGACACCATCCGCGAAGGAGCGGGTCCATGACCACTACCCCCACCCCCCGAAGCGGCGTCCACAGCCGCGCACGCCGCGCCGGCTTCGCCGCCTTCGTCGGCACCACCATCGAGTGGTACGACTTCTACGTCTACGCCACGGCCGCCGCGCTCGTCTTCGGTCCGCTGTTCTTCCCGAGCGACGATCCCCTGGCCGAGACCGCCGCGGCCTTCGCGACGTTCGCGGTCGCATTCCTCGTCCGCCCCCTCGGCGGCATCGTGTTCGGCCACATCGGCGACAAGCTCGGTCGTCGGGTCTCGCTCGTCATCACGCTGCTGCTGATGGGCGCCGCGACCGTCCTCGTCGGCTGCCTGCCCACGTACGACAACATCGGCATCCTCGCACCGATCCTCCTCATCCTGCTCCGTGCCGTCCAGGGCCTCGCGGTCGGCGGTGAGTGGGGCGGTGCGGTCCTGATGAGCGTCGAGCACGCCCCGGAGAAGTCGAAGACGTTCTACGGCGGATTCACCCAGCTCGGCAACCCGGCCGGCGCCCTCCTCGCCTCGGGCATCTTCGCGATCATGGCCCGCGGCGGTGACACGTTCATCATCGACGGCGGCTGGCGCATCCCGTTCCTGCTGTCGATCGTGCTGATCGGTGTCGGCCTCTGGGTCCGGTACCGCGTCGAGGAGTCGCCGGTCTTCGAGGAGAAGATCGAGGGCCGCAAGCAGTCCATGCCGCTGGCCTTCGCCCTCCGCGTCAACTGGAAGCCGATCCTCCTCGGCATCGGCATCCTGCCGATCTCGACCGGCGGCTACTACCTCGCCACCACCTTCGCCACGGCGTACGCGACGGGTGAGCCCATCGCGATCAGCGAGCAGGTCATCCTCGACGCGATGACGCTGGCCTCGTTCGTGGAGTTCGTCGTGACCCTGCCTGTCGCCTGGCTGGGCGACAAGTGGGGGCGGAAGAACGTGATGTACATCGGTCTCATCACCTCGGTGCTGACCTTCGCCCCCTTCCTGCTGCTGATGCCGGGCCGGGTCGAGCCGCTGATCTTCCTGTTCGCCTCGCTCGTGCGGATCGCGATGAGCGCGACCTATGCCCCGATCGCCGCGATCCTCGCGCAGATGTTCCGTCCGCAGGCGCGGTACACGTCGATCGCGCTGTCCTACGGCGTCGGCGCCGCCATCTGGGCCGGATTCTCGCCCTGGTTCGCGACGCAGCTCATCGCGTGGACCGGCAGCGTCTGGTCGGTCATCGCGATGTTCGTCGGCATGGCCGTCATCGCCGGGATCTGCACGCGTCTCGCGCCGCAGCATTCCGACGAGGCCCCGGTCACCGCGTCGTTCACCGCCCGGACCGACACCACGGCCAACCGCCTGCCCTGACCGGCGCCACCCTCACCCGCACGAAACCACCGCGAACAGGCACCATGAGAAAGCTCACCCCCTTCGACCGCTCCGCCCAGGCCGCTCCCGCCCTCATCACCGCGCGAGCGATCCACACGGCGGACCCCTCCGACACCACGGCGACCGCGATGCTGACCGACCGGGGGCGTATCGTCGCCCTCGGCACGGCGGCGGAGTGCGAGGACGTGGCGTCGCGGGCGGGACTCGCCCCGGAACGAGTCGACCTGGGTGAGGCGATCGTCGTCCCCGGATTCGTCGACGCACACGCGCATCCGCTGATGTTCGGGCAGATGATGACGTGGGTGGACTGCGGGCCGGAGAAGGCGGGGAGCATCCCGGAGATCGTGGCCCTGCTGAAGGCCGCGGCCGCTGAGCTCCCCGCCGGACGCCCGGTGCGCGGCTATGGCTATGAGCAGCGCAACCTCGCCGAGAAACGCCACCCCACCCGGTTCGAGCTCGACGAGGTGGCCGCCGACCGGGAGGTGTACCTCATGAACGCCTCCGGCCACGGCGGGGTGGTGAACTCGTACACGCTCGACCTGAACGGCGTCGACCGGGACACCCCGAACCCGGACGGCGGCGAGTTCTTCCGCGATGCCGACGGGGAGCTCACCGGGGAGCTTTCCGACGCGGCATGCAACATCCTCACCGGGGTACATGGGGTGAAGATCGGCCATCACGGTCCGAACTTCCACCTCGCGGACGAGCCGGAGGAGCACCTGCGCCAGCTCGACGCGGCGACGCAGCGGTTCCTCGCCGGCGGCGTCACCTCGATCGGCGACTGCCAGGTCACACGGCGCGAGTTCGACATGTACCTCCGGATGGCCGAGGCCGGCCGGCTCGAGCTGCGCGTCTCGATGTACCTGCTGTCGCACCTCCTCGACGAGGCGCTGGAGATGGGACTGGTCGGGCAGTTCGGCAACGCGCACCTCAGCTTCGCCGGCATCAAGTTCTACGCCGACGGCACCCTCGGCGGCTGGACCGCGTACTTCCCGGACGGCTACGTCGGCGACCCGTGCCGCACGGGCCAGCTGTACCACGAGCCCGCCGATTACGCCGAGCTCATCCGCAAGGCGCACGCCGCCGGACTCCAGACGGCGACGCATGCGCAGTCGCCCACCGCGATCGAGATGGTCGTGTCGGCGATCGAAGCTGCGCTCGCCGAGCGTCCGGACGCCGACGCGCGGCACCGCATCGAGCACTGCGGGCTGCCCACGCCCGGTCAGATTACCCGGATGGCGGCCGCAGGCATCCGCCCCGTCAACCAGACCCAGCACTACTTCAACTGGGGTGAGGGTGTGGAGGAGGCCATCGGGACCCCGGGCGAGCGTTTCAACCCCCTCGGCGAGTTCGAGCGCGCGGGCGTGCCGATGACGATCTCGTCGGATGCCCCCGTCGCCGAGCCCATCCCGTTGGAGGCGATCCAGACCGCCGTCACCCGCGTCACCCGTCGCGGACACAAGCTCGGACCGGACGACCTCCGCATCTCCGCCGTCGCGGCGCTCCGCGCCCACACCATCGAGGGCGCGGTCTCGATCGGCCGCGAAGACGACCTCGGCTCCCTCGAGCCGGGGAAGTACGCCGACTTCGCGGTGCTCTCGGACGACCCGCTGGCGGTGCCGGCCGAGGAGATCGCGGCGATCGAGGTGCGCGAGACCTGGGTCGACGGCGTCCGCCGGCACGCGATGTGAGGATGACACGATGAGCACCGACACCACCGGGGACGAACGGTACGCCGACACCGCGGGCCGCGCGGTCCTGGAGACCATCCGCGCCTACGGGGTGACCGCCGTCTTCGGGATCCCCGGCACGCACAACCTGGAGCTGTACCGTCCGCTGGCGGACCTCGGCATCCGCGCGGTGACGAACCGCCACGAGCAGGGATCGGGCTACGGCGCCGACGGCTGGGCGCAGCAGACCGGACTCCCCGGCGTGGTGATCACGACCTCCGGGCCCGGGCTGCAGAACGCGATGAGTGCCATCGGCACCGCGTTCTGCGAGTCACGGCCGCTGCTCGTGCTCTCGCCGGGCGTCCCCCTCGGGGCGGAGTTCGCCGACGTCGGCACGCTCCACGAGACCAAGGACGCGACGGCCATGGTGGGCGCGATCGCCGAGTGGTCGCGGCGGGTGACGACCGCAGCGGAGGCGGTGCAGGCCGTGCACGACGCCTTCCACCTCTTCCGCACGGGCCGTCCCCGTCCCGTGCACATCGAGATCCCGCTCGACGTGCTGGAGGCGCCAGCCGCCGTGCCCGCCGAGGACCGGAAGCCGCGCCCGATGCCCGACCGCGTCTCCGGAGATCCGATCGCGCTCGCCGAGGCCGCCCGGCTGCTGTCCGCCGCCCGCCGCCCGGTGATCGTGGCCGGCGGGGGTGCGGTGGACGCCGCGCACCAGCTCGCCGCGGTCGCCGAACGCCTCGGAGCACCCGTGCTCACGACTCTCAACGGCAAGGCGGTGCTCGACGACCGGCACCCGCTGTCGCTCGGCTCGAACCTGCGCCTCGCCGCCGCACGGGCCGTGGCCGAAGACGCCGACGTGCTGCTCGTGGTCGGCTCGAAGCTGGGCGAGGCGGAGCTCTGGGCCCCACGGCTCGAGGCACGCGGCGCCGTGATCCGCGTCGACATCTCTCCGGCGCAGCGGGACAAGAACCTCGCCGCAACCGTCGGTCTCACAGGCGATGCGGCCGCCGTGACCGACGCCCTGCTGCCGCTGCTTCCCGACGATCCGCGCCCGCCCCGCGACGTGACGGCCGAGCGGGCCGCGATCGAGGCCGAGTCCCGGGAGACGGCTCCGGACGTCGTCGCCCTCGCCGAGATCATCGCCGACGCCCTCCCCGGGGACGCGATCGTCGCCGGCGACTCCTCGCAGATCGTCTACATGGCGCTCGGCAGCGTGCTGCGTCAGGCGCGACCGCACTCCCTCCTCTACACGCCGACCTACGCCACGCTCGGCTATGGCCTCCCCGCCGCGATCGGTGCGGCCGTCGCGCAGACCGAGCGCCCGGTCGTCACCGTCATCGGCGACGGTGCCCTGATGTTCTGCGTGAACGAGCTCGTCACCGCGGTCGAGCAGCACCTCGACGTCACCGTGGTGTGCGTCGACAACGGCGGGTACGCAGAGATCCGCCAGAACGAACTCGACCGCGGGATGGCGCCGATCGGCGTCGACCTCGTACAACCGGACTGGGCCGCCCTCGCGACCGCGTTCGGGGCGACGGGGCGACGGGCGTCGTCGCGCGCCGACATCGCCCCGAGCATCCGTGCGGCCATCGCGGACGGGGGCGTGCAGCTCGTGCACATCCCGCAGCACGCCCTCTGAGACCTCACCTCCCGACGAACAGGAACGAGAAATGACCGACAACATCGGCCCCGTCGACGCCTCCGTGAACCCGCGGTACTCCGGCATCGCCACCTTCGCCCGCCTGCCCCGCATCGAAGACGTGCCGCGCGCCGACATCGCTGTGGTGGGCATCCCGTTCGACTCGGGTGTGAGCTACCGCCCCGGCACCCGTTTCGGTCCGTCGCACGTCCGGGAGTCCTCGCGTCTCCTGCGCCCCTACAACCCCGCGCAGGACGTGTCGCCGTTCCAGCTCGCCCAGGTGGTGGACGCCGGCGACATCCCCGTGAACCCGTTCGACCTCACCGAGGCCGTGACCGAGGTCGAGCGCGCGGCGCTCGCGCTCGGCGAGCGGGTGCAGCGCCTCGTCACGATCGGCGGCGACCACACCGTGGCCCTCCCTCTGCTGCGGGCCGTCGCCGCGAAGCACGGTCCCGTCGCCGTTCTCCATTTCGACGCCCACCTCGACACGTGGGACACCTACTTCGGGGCCCCGATCACGCACGGCACCCCCTTCCGGCGCGCGAGCGAGGAGGGGCTGATCGACCTCACGGCGAGCTGCCACGTCGGCACCCGTGGACCTCTGTACTCGAAGCAGGACCTCGAGGACGACGAGCGCCTCGGCTTCTCGATCGTCTCCAGCGAGTACATCGAGGAGCACGGGGTGGAGGCGGCGATCGACCGCATCCTCACCCGCATCGGCGACAAGCCGCTGTACGTGTCGATCGATATCGACGTGCTCGACCCCGCGCACGCGCCCGGGACGGGAACCCCCGAAGCGGGAGGACTCACGAGCCGTGAGCTGCTGCGCATCCTCCGCGCCCTGCGCGACCGGGACATCGTCGGAGCCGACGTCGTGGAGGTGTCGCCCGCGTACGACCACGCCCAGATGACCGGGATCGCCGCGAGCCATGTCGTGTACGAGCTCGTGACCCTCCTGGCCGCCCGGCTCGGGTCCTGACACCGGGATCAGAACAGGGTCCCGAGGAGGTCGGCGAACAGGGCCTCGGCGTCGCGCTCCACGCGCCGCCGCGCGAACCAGTCGCACACGTTGACGCAGTCGCGATGCAGGAGGTCGAGGCCCTGCGGGTTCGCGATCACGTCGACGATCTGTGGCAGGTCGATCACCCGCACCCGCCCCTCATGCACGAGGAGGTTGTAGGCGGAGAGGTCGCCGTGTGCGAAGCCGGCTGCGGCGAAGACCCGCATGAGCTCGACCACCTGCGCGAAGTACTCCTGCATCTCGACGCTCGACCCGCGCACCTGGGCGAGTCGGGGTGCCGCGATGCCCCGGTCGTCGCCGAGGAACTCCATGAGCACCTCGGTGCCGCTGACCTGTACGGGATACGGCACAGGTGCGCCGCGCTCCCACATCCGGCACAGGGCCTCGAACTCCGCGAGGGACCACTGCGCCGCGGCGACCTCCCGTCCGTGGGCGGTCTTCTTGGCGAGGGCGCGCGTGTCGCGGGTGTTCCGCGTGCTGCGCCCCTCGGTGTAGACGGCGGAGCGCTGGAAGCTCCGGTTCTCGACGCCGCGGTAGCGCTTGGCGGCGAGGAGGGTGCGTTGCGCGGGGTCATCGGGCACGGCGCGCTCCAGCAGGAACACGTCGGCTTCCTTGCCGGTCTTGAGGATGCCGAGCTCGGTGTCCAGGGCGCCGGCGGAGGTCACGACCCAGGCGGGGCGAGGTTCCGGCCCCCGCTCGGTGGGGGTGGACGACGGCCAGGTCGTCCAGCGCTGGTCGGCGCCGGGCTCGACGTCGGCGAAGGAGAGGGCGGTCTCGAGAGAATCGAAGGAGGTGGCGTCGACGGACGCGGCTTCCGGGGAAGCGGAGTGATCGGTCACGGTGTGGCTCCGGGAAGGGAGGCCACGCGGCGATCAGGAGCGGGTGGCCTCGAAGGGAAGGTGGTCGGCGAAGGGCTCGACGAGGACGGTGTTCATGTCATCGCCTCCTTCGCTCGGGCTTCCCGGGCGCATCCCGGTGCGTCGTCGAGCCTAGGGGGCTGAACGGAGGTTGTCCAGGGCCGGACGATCGGTCGGATGCCGCGGACGACCGGTCGGGCGCGGGCCCGCTCGCGTTGCGAGTCTGGAAGCATGACCACGACCGCCCCCGTCCCGACCCTGCCGGTCACGCGCATCGACCGCATCCGTTACGGCGGACTCATCGCCCTCATGGTGATGGGTTTCCTGCTGGTGACCGCCGAGTTCCTCCCGAACGGGGTGCTCACCGAGATGGCGGACGGGCTCGGCGTGACGCCCGGTCAAGCCGGGCAGACCGTGACCGTCACGGCTCTCGTCGGACTGTTCGTCGCCCCGACCGTGGGCCTCGTGTTCCCCCGCCTGGACCGCCGTTCCCTGCTGGTGTGGATGGCGCTCGCCGCGGCCGTGTCGAACCTCGTCGTCGCGATCGCCCCGAACCTCATCCTCGTGCTGCTGGCGCGGTTCCTGCTCGGAGCGGCGATCAGCGCCTACTGGACGATGTCGATCACGGTCGCCGCGCGGCTCGCGGGACCGGAGCACCTCGGTCGCGGGGTGATGTTCACCTCTGCCGGGGTTTCGCTCGCCACGGTCGCCGGCGTCCCGCTCGGGGTCATGCTGAGTGAGGTCGTCGACTGGCGCGCCGTGTTCGCGATCGCGGGAGTGCTCATGGTGGTCCTCGCGGTGGCCCTGCGCTGGGCGCTGCCGACCGTGCCGGCCGAGCGCGCGTCGAGTCTGCGCCTGCTCGTCGACACGGTGCGGCGTCCGGGCATCGGTCTCGGGATGGTCGGGCACGTTCTCGTCGTGCTCGGGCACTTCCTCGCCTACACCTACGTCCGCCTCGCGCTGGAGCGCATCCCGGACGTGGACGCCTCGACGATCGTCGTGCTGCTCGCGCTGTTCGGCGTCGGCGGCCTCCTCGGCAATCTCTCCATCGGCCTCGTGATCGACCGCTCCTTCGCCTTCTTCGCGGTGTTCGCGCCGCTGGTGATCGCGGCGGCGGTGGTGTCGATGGTGCTCTTCTCGGGATCGATCTTCGGGATCGGCGCCGTCGTACTCCTCTGGGGCTTCTTCTTCTCGTCGTGGCTGATCGTCGTGAACACGTGGGTGGGCCACCGCATGCCGGACCGACTGGAGGCCGGGGGGAGCCTGGTGGTCGTCGGGTTCCAGGGCGCGATCACGCTCGCGGCCGGCGTCGGCGGACTCCTCGTCGACACTCTGAGCGTCGAGCTCGTCTACGCGATCGGCGCGGTCTCGCTCCTCGCCGGTGCCGTCCTCTTCGGACTCTCGAACCGCCGCAGTTCGCGCCACTGACCCGCCCGCCTCGTCTCGGCTGCCGGTTCACAACTCAGGAGTTCTCCACTGACACGCGCGTTGGCGTCGCGGGAGAGCCGGATCCGCGGCAGAGCTCCTGAGTTGTGAACCGCCGAACGCGGGACCGAGGGCCGTGCGTCAGGCGGGGACGAGGGACCGGGTGGCGCGCCAGGAGGAGGGGGTCATGCCCGTACGGCGTCGGAACGCGCGGCTGAAGCCCTCGTCCGAGGCGTAGCCGAGCTCCCGCGAGACGCTCGACACCGACTGACCGGCCTGGAGCATCCGCTTCGCGGCGTCGATGCGCACCTCGGTGACGTAGTCCGCGGGGGAGCGCCCGACCGACCGGCGGAACCGCTCCGCGAAAGCCGAGCGCGACATGGCTCCGACGGCGGCCAGGCGCTCGACGGTCCAGTCTCGTCCGGGCTGCTCGTGGATGGCCTCGACCACGCGGTCCAGGAAGGGATCGTTCGACAGCGACGGCCATCCGGCGGGCGCACAGCCGTTGGCCGCCCAGGCGCGGATCACAGAGAGCAGCACGGTGGTCGCCATCATCCGGCAGATCAGGGGGTCGCCCTGGCGCACCGGGCAGGCGGCAGCGTCGACCACGCCCATGTTCTCGGCAAGGGCAGCGGCGGCCGGCTCCAGCGCGTCGAACCGGGTCACCGTGAGGAAGGGCGGCAGGAGCGCGGGGAGGGGAGACGCGGTGTCGGCGAGCTCGATATCGACGACGAGAAGGGCGGTGTCGGCGTCGGCCTCCAACGCGAAGGTGTCGCCGCGGAGCAGAAGGAAGGCATCGCCGGTGAGCAGGTGGTCGCGGCGTCCCGGTTCCTCGACCGTGAGCTGCTGCGACGCGCGGTCCACGTCGAGACGGCAGCCGGTCCCGAGTGGCGGATGGCCGTGAACAGCGCCGTCCGCGATGTAGACGAGAGTGATGCGGCCGGGAGTCAGCGGCAGCAGTCCTCCGCGGCCCAGCCGCACCCGGCGGGCGATCCCCACGCGCAGGTCCACCGTGCCGAGCACAGCGGACAGCGCGTCCACATCCACCGTCACCATGCCTTCGGCAACGCCGTCCACCGCGTCCCTATTCCCCTTCCCATCGCTCTCCGTGCGTCAGGCCCGCGGCGGAACGAGGCCAAGCGCGCGAGGCGAAGCGGGATACGCTGGAGGGGTACCCACCCGAGGAGTTCCGTGTTCCGTACCCCTGGCCGCCTGTACCGTGTCCTCGCGATCGCGGAGGCGATCACCTGGACCATCCTCATCGCCGCGATCATCGCCCGCGCCGTCGGAGCTCCGGGAATCGTGGTGACGGTCGGTGGCGGCATCCATGGGTTCGTGTTCCTCGCCTATGCGGCGACCGCGATCCTCGTCGCGCTGAATCAGCGGTGGCACCCGGGCGTCGGTGTGCTGGCGGTCCTCAGCGCCGTCGTGCCGTACGCCACCATCCCGATGGAGATCTGGCTGCACCGCACCGGTCGACTCCGGGGTGACTGGCGGCTCGACGCGACCGACGACCCGCGCGACCGTCGCTGGTACGACCGCCTGATGCGCTGGTTCCTCCGTCGCCCCTGGGTGCTCGCGGTGCTGCTGGTCGTGGGCATCGTCGCGCTGTACGTGATCCTGCTGCTGGTCGGCCCGCCCGGGGGCAAGTGACCCCGACCCCGAAGGGCATGATGCCCTAAGGGATCGGCGTCGGTGCCGTCGCGCCGGCGACGCCGGCGGCGTGGAGGGCAGTCCGCAGCGCGGAGACTCCGGTGAAGTGGTGCGTGGTCATGCCCAGCGCTCGTGCGCCGCTGAGCTTGCCCGGCGAATCGTCGAGGAAGAAGACCTCCTCCGGGGGGAGGTCGAGGGCCGCGACCACGTGGCGGAAAGCCCGGACGTCCGGCTTGGCGTGTCCGATGTCGGCGGAGTTGAACACCCGATCAAAGTGCGCGTCGATGCCGCTGTCGCGAAGCTCCCCGGCGATGGTGTCGGTGCCGTTCGTGAGGATGGCGCAGATGGTCCCGTGAGACCGCAGCGCGTCGACGAGCGCCAGCACGTCCCGGTCGGCGGCGAACGGCGTGCGCCCCCATTCCTGCGCCGCTGCGGCGGACCGCGCGGCCTCTCCGACGCGGATGATCCATTCCTCGCGACTGAGGAGCCCCGTGGTGACCTCGTCGATCAACGGGGAGGAGAAGGCGATGCGGGCGATCGCGCCGTCCGCGATCCCGTGCCGCGCCTCCAGGGTGGGGTCGTGGTCGAAGTGACGGATGACCCCGTCGAGGTCGAAGAGCACGGCGCGGATCATCCCCCCATCCTGCCTCCCGGGAGTGCGCCGCGTCAGCGCCGCGCGACGGGCTGCTGGAGTTCGGTGACCCAGTCCGACTGGTCATCCCCGACGGCGCGAACGTAGAGCTCCCGACAAGGCCCGGCGTGCACGAGGCCGCGCGCGACCACCTCGGTGTGGATGGCGTGCCAGCTCTCCGCGATCCGCTCCATCGAGCCGAGGCTCGCGATCATCGAGGCGGAGCGGGCTCGGCGTGACCTCCTTCACGCGCAGAGGATTCCGGAATATCGTTTACCGCTTCTGAACTGGGCTTTCAATGTCGGTGGCCCCTGCTTCACTCGGGGTATGACAGGACTGGCGGACGCGACGATCGAGCAGGTGGAGGCGCTCCGAGCGCTCACGGAGATGCTCGTCGGTGTCGAGCGGACGATCAGTGGTCTGCAGGCCGCGCGGGATGGGATCCTGGCTCTGGGATCGCGCCTCGCCGTCGAGGTCGCGGCGCAGGCCGCGCATCCGGACGGTGCGGATCTGAGCGTGCGCACGGTCGCGGCGGAGTTCGCTGCCGCGTTGCGGGCGAGCGACAGGACGGTGCAGCGGCGGATGGCCGATGCGGTCTGGATCGTCGAACGCTTTCCCCGGCTGTGGGGTGCATGGGGCGCGGGGCAGGTCACCGCCCGGCATGCCCGCGTCATCGCGGAGGCGGGGGAGCACCTCGAAGACGAGGCGGACCGCGACGCGTTCTCCGCGCGAATGATCGCCTTCGCCGAGGACGAGGCGCCGAATCGTGTTGCGCGAATGGCGCGCCGGGTTGCGGAGGAGTTTCAGCCGCGTCCCTTCGCGGACCGTCACGAGGTCGCCCGTGAGCGGCGGCGCGTGTGGGTGCGGGACGCCCCTGACGGGATGGCTGAGCTCGGACTCCTGGGGCCGGCGGCGCTGGTGCACGGCGTGTTCGATCGGCTGACCACCATGGCCAAGACCGCGCATGCCGGCGACGATCCGACGGACCTCCGCACCGTCGCGCAGTCTCGGGCCGACCTCCGCTCGACCTCCTCCTCACCGGTGCGCCGGCCGGCCATGATGATCGTGACGGCACCCTGGCCGCGATCGTCGCCACGATCGCCGTCACGGTGCCTGTCATGACCCTTCTCGGCCATGGCCGGGCGCCGGCGGAGATCGACGGGTGCACCCCGATCGACCGGACCACGGCGCGGAAGCTGGCGGGAGTTGCTTCCGGATGGGATCGCATCCTCACCCACCCCGTGACGGGCGCGGTCCTCGCAGTGGACCGGTATCGCCCGAACGCCGACCTGCGGCGACACCTGCGGGCCAGAGATCAGCGATGCCGCTTCCCCGGATGCGGCTATCCGCCCGCGGAATGCGACATCGACCACCACCGGGACGCCGCGCTCGGCGGGGAGACAACTGCCGAGAATCTCGGCCACCTGTGCCGTCGGCATCACGTCTTGAAACATCAGTCCGCCTGGCATGTCGAGGCACGTGGTGGCGGGCTCTACGCATGGACGAGCCCGGCGGGGAAGCTCTACATCGACCGCCCGCCGCCGTCGAACACCGTCACCTTCGCCGAAGAATCAACGGACGCACCGTTCTGACCGCCTGGCCGAAAAACTTGAGCCCGTTCATATCAAGTTCATTTGACACCCCTCGGGCCTCGGCGTACACTTGAGCCATCGCGACTCAGGTTTCCCTGATCGCCGCAGGTTTCCAGACCACTACAGACTTCCCAACAAAGGAGAGAACACATGGCACGTGCTGTCGGTATCGACCTCGGAACCACCAACTCCGTCGTCAGCGTCCTCGAGGGTGGCGAGCCCAAGGTCATCGCCAACGCCGAGGGCTTCCGCACGACCCCTTCGGTCGTCGCCTTCACCAAGGACGGGGAGGTGCTCGTCGGTGAGACCGCGAAGCGCCAGGCCGTCACCAATGTCGACCGGACCATCGCCTCGGTCAAGCGCCACATGGGCACCGACTGGAGCTTCGACGTCGACGGCAAGAAGTGGACGCCGCAGGAGATCTCCGCGCGCATCCTTCAGAAGCTCAAGCGCGACGCCGAGTCCTACCTGGGCGACACCGTGACCGACGCGGTCATCACCGTCCCCGCGTACTTCAACGACGCCGAGCGTCAGGCCACCAAGGAGGCCGGAGAGATCGCGGGTCTCAACGTGCTCCGCATCATCAACGAGCCGACCGCCGCGGCCCTCGCCTACGGCCTCGACAAGGGCAAGGAGGACGAGCTCATCCTCGTCTTCGACCTCGGTGGCGGAACCTTCGACGTCTCCCTCCTCGAGGTGGGCAAGGACGACGACTTCTCCACGATCCAGGTGCGCGCCACCGCCGGTGACAACCGCCTCGGTGGTGACGACTGGGACCAGCGCCTCGTCGACTACCTGATCAAGCAGTTCAAGGAGACCACGGGCGTCGACGTCTCGGGCGACAAGATCGCCCTGCAGCGCCTCAAGGAGGCCGCGGAGCAGGCGAAGAAGGAGCTCTCCAGCTCCACGTCCACGAGCATCAACCTGCCGTACCTGTCGCTGACCGACTCGGGCCCCGTCTCGCTCTCCGAGACCGTCACCCGTGCGAAGTTCGAGGACCTCACGAAGGACCTGCTCGACCGCACCAAGAAGCCGTTCGAGGATGTCATCCGCGAGGCCGGCATCAAGGTGTCCGACATCGACCACATCGTCCTCGTGGGTGGTTCGACCCGTATGCCCGCCGTCGCCGAGCTCGTCAAGCGCGAGACCGGCAAGGAAGCCAACAAGGGTGTGAACCCGGACGAGGTCGTCGCCGTCGGCGCCGCCCTGCAGGCCGGTGTGCTGAAGGGCGAGCGTAAGGACGTCCTCCTCATTGACGTCACCCCGCTCTCCCTCGGCATCGAGACCAAGGGTGGCATGATGACCAAGCTCATCGAGCGCAACACCGCCATCCCGACCAAGCGCAGCGAGACCTTCACCACGGCCGACGACAACCAGCCGTCCGTTGCGATCCAGGTCTTCCAGGGCGAGCGTGACTTCACGCGCGACAACAAGCCGCTCGGCACCTTCGAGCTGACCGGCATCGCCCCGGCTCCCCGTGGCATCCCGCAGATCGAGGTCACGTTCGACATCGACGCCAACGGCATCGTGCACGTGTCCGCGAAGGACAAGGGCACGGGCACCGAGAAGTCGATCGTCATCTCCGGCGGCTCGTCGCTGTCGAAGGAGGACATCGAGCGCATGGTGCGCGAGGCCGAGGAGCACGCCGCCGAGGACAAGGCGCGTCGTGAGGCCGCGGAGACCCGCAACCAGGCCGAGACCCTCGCCTACTCCATCGAGAAGCTCATCTCCGAGAACGAGGACAAGCTCCCCGCGGACGTGAAGACCGAGGTCAAGGCCGACGTCGACGCGCTCAAGACGGCTCTGGCCGGCGAGGACGACGAGGCCGTCAAGACCGCGTTCGAGAAGCTGAACCAGTCCCAGTCGAAGCTCGGCGAGGCGATCTACGCTTCCTCGCAGGCGGACGCCGCCGGCGCTTCGTCCGAGGGCGAGGCCCCGACCGGTGACGCCCCCTCCTCCGACGAGGACGTCATCGACGCCGAGGTCGTCGACGACGAGGACGAGAAGAAGTAATCATGACGGACAAGAACTTCGACGAGAACGAGGTTCCGGAGGGGTCGGATGCTCAGGCATCCGGCCCCGTGCCGCAGAACCAGGACTCCCGCGAGGCGAAGGCCGCGGAGGGCTCCGACGAGACTCCGGTCGACGGGGCTGCCGAGGCCGAGGAGGGGCTGACGGTCGAGGACATCCTCGGTGCCGCGCAGACGGCTGATGCCGCCGCCGGCGACGCCGCCATCGCCGACGCCGAGAACGCCCTGCTGACCGACCTCAAGCGCCTGCAGGCCGAGTACGCCAACTACCGCCGCCGTACCGAGGAGCAGCGTCAGGTCGAGATCGAGCGCGCGAAGGGGGAGGCCGCCAAGGGCCTCATCCCCGTGCTCGACGATCTGGCCCGCGCCGAGCAGCACGGTGATCTGGTGGAGGGCAGTCCCTTCGCCGTGATCGCCGAGAAGGTGCGGGTCGTCGTGGAGCGTCTCGGTGTGGTCGCCTACGGCGAGAAGGGCGAGGAGTTCGACCCCCAGCGTCACGAGGCGATCTTCCAGCAGCCGACTCCCGGCACCGAGAAGACCACGGTGCTCGAGGTCGTCGAGGTGGGCTACCGTCTCGGCGAGGTCGAGCTGCGTCCTGCGAAGGTCGTCGTCGCCGTCCCTGCGGAGTAGGTGATCGATGGCCAGCCAGGATTGGTTCGACAAGGACTTCTACAAGACCCTCGGGGTCTCGAAGGACGTCAGCGACGCTGACCTGAAGAAGACGTACCGCAAGCTCGCGCGCAAGTATCACCCGGACTCCAACCAGGGCGATGCGAAGGCCGAGGCCAAGTTCAAGGAGATCAGCGAGGCGTACTCGGTGCTCTCCGACGCCGAGCAGCGCAAGGAGTACGACGAGATCCGCGCCATGGGTTCGGGCGCTCGCTTCACGGCGAGCGGTTCGGGTGCCGGCGGGTTCGAAGACGTCTTCAGCCGGTTCGGACAGCAGGGGCGCGGCCAGACCGCCGACTTCGAGGACATCTTCGCGATGTTCAACCAGGGCCAGGGCAGCTCGTTCGGCGGTGGCCGTTTCGGGCAGCCGAGCGGCGGCTTCCGCGGCTTCGGGGGTCCGCAGCGCGGAGCCGACGTCACGGCTCGCACCACGCTGGACTTCATCACCGCCGTGCAGGGTGAGACCATCACCCTTCAGGGGGAGGACGGCAAGCCGTTCAAGGTGAAGATCCCCGCGGGGGTCGCCGATGGGCAGAAGATCCGGCTTCGCGGTCGGGGTCGTCCTTCGCCCGACGGCGGGGAGAGCGGAGACATCGTGGTACAGATCACGGTGCGCCCGCACCCGGTCTTCACGCGCGACGGTCTCAACCTCCGCGTCGTGGTCCCGGTGACCTTCACCGAGGCCACCCTGGGCGCGACCATCGAGGTCCCGGCGCTCGGTGGCGAGGTGGTGAAGCTCCGCGTGGCCCCGGGGACTCCTTCGGGCCGCGTGCTCCGCGTCAAGGGTCGCGGTGTCGCGACCGCGAAGGGGACCGGCGACCTGCTCGCCGAGCTCCAGGTCGCGGTGCCGACGCACCTCGACGACGCCGCGCGCGAGGCACTCGAGAGGTTCCAGGAGCTGGAGCCCCAGGAGAACCCGCGGGCCGAGCTCATGGCGAAAGCCCGCCGTTGACGAGCACAGGCTCTCTCGTCGGATCAGGCTGTTCCGGGAAGGAACTGTCTGATCCGGCGGGGATGCCTGTCGTGAAGGAAGGAAGGAAGGCGTGATGGACGCGGACACTCCGGTTTTCGCGATCGCTGCAGCTGCCAAGCTCTCCGGCCTGCATCCGCAGACCCTCCGTCAGTACGACCGCATCGGCCTCGTGGTGCCGGGGCGGACGCCCGGCGGATCCCGTCGATACTCGCACCGCAACATCGAGCAGCTGCGCGAGGTCGCCCAGCTCTCCTCTGAAGGCGTCAGCCTCCCGGCCATCGCCCGCCTCCTCGATCTCGAGGACGAGAACCGCATACTGCGGGAACGCGTCCTGACGCTCGAGAGCGCCCTGCGCGCGGAGCGGGAGAACCGCCCCGGTGTGCGGGTGTTCGCGGCCGGCTCCGCAGGCGTCGTGCCCATGCCGTCCGGCCGGCGCATCCGTCGTTCGACCGAGCTCGTCCTCTGGAGTCCGCGTTCCGGGACCTGATCGCTGGCGTATGTGTATCCTGTCAACTGTTAACAGGAGGTCACATGACGCAGACCGTCACGCGCGGGGAGTCGCTCGGAGCGCAGGTCGCGCGTGTGCTGCGACAGCGCATCGTCCGCGGGGAGCTCGCTCCGGGTGCTCGCCTCACCGAGGAAGCCCTCGCCGAGGAGTTCGCCGTCAGCCGTGGTCCGGTGCGCGACGCCCTGACCCAGCTCAGCTTCGAGAAGCTCGTCGAGGTGCAGCGCCCCAGAGGCGTCTACATCGTGGGCCTCACCAGCGACGACGTCGACCAGCTCTACAGCCTCCGCGGCGCGCTGGAGCAGCTCGCGCTGTCACGAGCCATGCGGGTCGACGACGAGGAACGCTGGCGGCCGATGGACGACGCCGTTCAGCGCATGGCCCAAGCCGCGGACGCGGCGGACCACGCCGCCTTCGTCACCGCCGACCTCGACTTCCACTCCCAGATCTACGCGCTCGCCGACCATCCACGACTCCAGGGCGCCTGGAACCAGTACCTGCCGACCTTCGCGGCGCTGCTCGAGGTCACGATCAACCACGATGAGGACCTCCACGAGTCCGCGGACGACCACGTGACGCTGCTGGATGTCATGCGCACGGGGTCTCCCGACGCGGCCGCCGCCGTCCTCTCGGCGCACCTCGACGGTGCCCGCGAGCGGATGCTCCACGAAGTCGGCTCGCGCTGAGGCACGGGACGCGAAGACGCGGGCACATGTTCCGTGTGCATGCGGACATGGGCCGCGCTCCCCGGCGGGGCGAGCATGGAGCACATGACGGGACAGGACAGGAAAGAGAATCCGATCGTCGTCCTCGGTGCCACCGGTACGACCGGTTCGCGCGTGGCGGCACTGCTCGAGGACGCCGGGCGCGCGGTGCGCCGGGCATCGCGACGCTCGGAATGGCGCTTCGACTGGGGTGACCCCGCAAGCTGGGGGCCGGTCGTCTCCGGCGCGGCGGGCGTGTACGTCGTCCTTCCCGAGGAGCCGATGGACCTCCCTCCGTTCATCGAGACTCTCGACCGTGCGGGTGTCTCGCAGGTCGTGGTCCTGACGGCGCGGAACCCCGAGGTGAGCGGGGACGGGATTGCCGCAGGCGCCGAACGGGCCTTCGCCGCGGCGGATGCCGCCTCCACGTTCCTCCGTCCCTCCTGGTTCTCGCAGGGTTTCATCGACGGTCTGTTCGCCGCCCAGCTCGACGCCACCGGAGAGCTGCGGCTTCCCACGGGCGACGGGGGCGAGCCGTTCATCGACGCGGCCGACATCGCCCGCGTGGCGGCGCGCCTGTTGCTCGACGGCACGGGCCCGACGCACGTCGAGCTCTCCGGCCCCGAGGTGCTCACGTTCGCGGAGGCGATCGAGATCGTCGCGCGGCGCACCGACCGGACCCTGCGATATGTCCACGTGGAGCCGGCGGAGTGGGCGGCGTCCGTGGCGGACTACCTGCCGCCGCGGATGGTCGAGGCGCTCGGGAACCTGTTCGCGGCCATCCGCGATGGCCGCGACGCCTATCTGTCTCCCGGGGTGTCGGAGGTGCTGGGGGTGCCGCCTCAGTCGCTCGGGGCGGTCGTCGACCGGTCTGCGGAGTTCCGGCGATGACTGTCGCTGAGGTCGGCGGTCCGGTGCCCCGCGGGGTCAGCCGACGGACGGTGCTCGGTGCCGCGCTCGGTGTCTCCGCTGCCGTCGCCGCTGCGAGCGTCGGACAGGTGCCCACCGCTTCGGCGGCCCGAGCCCGTACCGATCTCGTGTTCATCCACGGCGGGTCCCACGGCGGCTGGGCGTGGCGGCGTGTGGTGGAGCGTCTCGACGCCCGGCGTGGTCGCATCCTCACCCCCACCCTTCCCGGGGTCGGTGATCGCGCGCATCGCCTCGCGCGCGGCATCACGTTCCAGGACGGAGTCGACGACATCGTGGCGAGCATCGAGGCGGAGGAGCTCGAGAACGTCGTCCTCGTCGGCCACAGCATCGGCGGAGCGTATGCCTCGGCGGTCGCAGAGCGGATCGCCCGCCGCCTGCGCGGGGCCGTGTATCTGGACGCCGTCGTCGTCGACCCCGGGGAGCGGGTCCTCGACGTCCTCACCACGTCGAGTCGCGCCGCGCTGCCGACCGTGGTCGCTCAGGCCGGAGAGGGCTTCTTCGTCCCCAAACCGCGGGATCCCGAGATGTTCGGCGTCTTCCGTGAACCCGACGTCGCGTGGCTGCGGCGTCGCCTCACCGCGCACCCGTGGAGCAGTTGGGCGGACGTGGTGCCGCTCGAGGGCACGGGGCCTTCGGTCCCACGGCTCTACGTCGATTGCACGGAGCCGTCGTTCGCCGATGTCGCGCCATCGAAGGAGCGCGTACGCGCGCGGCCGGGAGAGTGGCAGGTGCAGCGGCTGACCGCGGGACATGACGCGCTCGTCACCGAACCGGCGGCCGTGGCCCGCCTCATCCGCGGTTTCTGCCGTGAGCTGTGATCACCCCGAGCGCGATCCGATCGACGCCGTTTCGTAGTGGCGCGGACTCACACCGAACCGCCGCTTGAACGCGGTGCTGAGGGCGAACTCGTCCGAGTAGCCGAGGCGCTCGGCGATCTCCTTGAGCGGAGTGTCGGGCGCTTCGTCGAGGATCTCCATCGCGTGCGCCATGCGCCAGCGTGCGAGGTGGGCGGAGGGAGTCGTACCGACCACGTCCCGGAAGGTCTTCGCGAAGGCGGATCGCGAGAGGTGAGCCAGGGCCGCCATTTCCGCGACGGTCCAGGACCGCGCGGGATCTCGGTGCAGGGCCGTGAGGACCGCTCCGATGCGTGGATGCGCGATCCCGCCGATCCACCCCGGCGGTGCAGGGGAGGCGGCTATCCACGCGAGGACGGCAGCGGTCGCCGCGACCTCCGTGAGTTTGGGGAAGAGCCCCGCACGGGACCCTTCGCTGCCGATCTGTTCCTTCAGGAGCCCGGTGACCGTGGACAACACCGGCGTCTCGTCCACGATGATGAGCCGCGGCAGCTCGCGTTCGAGGAGCGCATAGACGTGGCCGCGACTCTCGAAGGAGATGATCCCCGCGGCCTCCGCGTCGAGAAGCCCGATGCTCTCCTCGGCGGAGAGACAGACGACAGCGACCTGACGGGGCCTCACCGCGATCGCGCGACCGTCCCGGAGCAGGTGCAGCCCGGCGGCGCCGGCCATGACGAGCAGCTGCCGTCCAGCGGCGCCGGGGCCGCCGTCGCCCGTCAGAGTGGCTCCGATGCCGGGGAGCGTGAGGGGCTCTGCCGACACCACCCTCATGCTGGTGAGTGCCCGGTTCACCGAATCCAGCCCCATTCCTCCATTGTTCCGCGTCGCGCGGGACGGGGATCCGCATCGCCGAGGCGTTCAGCGGACGGAAAAGAGCGGTTCCTACCGTGGGAGCCAGGGCAAGAGCCCTGGTCCGCGCTCGCGCGGGTGTCCTGCCACGAAGGAAGAACCTCCTCATGACGAACACCACAGCCTCCGCCTCCTCCGCCTCGTCGATCGGACTCCTCGTCCTCCGCATCGTCGTCGGCGCGGTCTTCGCCGCCCACGGCGCGCAGAAGATCTTCGAGTTCACGATCCCGGGCACGATCGGCAGCTTCGCCGGGATGGGCGTCCCGCTGGCCGAGATCGCCGCTCCCGTGGTGGCCTTCCTCGAACTCGTCGGCGGGGTCCTGCTGATCCTCGGTCTGCTGACGCGCCCGGTCGGTCTCCTGCTCGCCGCCGACATGGCGGTCGCCCTCGTGCTCGTGCACCTGCCCGCCGGGCTCTGGGTGACGGCCGGCGGCTACGAATTCGTAGCCGTGCTCGGTGCCGCGGCCCTCGCCCTCGCCCTCACGGGGGCCGGGCGTTACTCCATCGACGGCGCGGCTCTTCGGGGGCGCGCGCCGCGCTGGCTCGCCTGACCGCGCTAGTCGTCCGCCTCGCGCTGCTGATCCAGGCGTCGCACGAGCACCCAGGTGTTGCCGAGGTCGGTGACGGTGTGGGTGAACACGTCGAGTGCGGCCTGCGACAGCGCGAGCCCGCGACCGCTCTCCGCCTCCTCGCCCGGCATCGTCACGGCGTCCCAGTCGATCGGCGCCGGCGGGGCGGTGTCGCGGACGTAGGCACGCAGCTCGTCCGCGGTCACGCGGACGTCGACGCTCAGCACGACGTCCGCGCTCTCGTTGTGCTGAGCGATGTTCGTCGTGACTTCGCTCAGCGCGAGGGCGAACAGCACCTGGTCCTGCGCCGGCACCTCCGGGCCCTGGGACCAGAGCCGGTCGAGCTCGTCGAGGGCGCGGTCCACGAGGGCGAACCCGGCGGGTCCGTCGACGTGGAAGGCCCGCGTCTCAGCCTGCATCGAACGCCGTTTCCGGCGTCGGGAAGTCACGGAGCACGCGATCCAGGTTCGTCAGACGGAGCACGGTGCGCACGGCCTCGGGAACGGCGGCGATGCGGAGATCGCCTCCGGCCACGCGGGCGCTCTTGAGGCCGCCGACGAGCGCGCCGAGGCCCGAGGAGTCGACGAACTCGGTGCCGCTGAGGTCGATCGCGATGCGCGGCTGCCCGGCGGCGACCAGGTCGCTCACCGCGTTGCGCAGCAACGGCGCCCCCGAGGCCGTCAGGCGCCCCGTGATCGTGACGACGGCGTAGCCGTCCCTGGTGTCAGTGCTGACGTTCATTCGACTCCTTCTCGAGGACCTGAGCGGCGGGACCGCGATAGCGCGCCGCCTGGATGATGACGCTGAGGACGACCAGGTCGTACAGGACCCAGGCGGTGTTGACGAGCGTGCCGGTGCCGTCGCCGGTGCCGACGATGACCCGGGCGACCCCGATGACGAGGGCGATCACGAGCACGACCATGGCGGTGAGCTGCGGCCAGATCTCCCGCCAGGGGACGCCGCGGGGGTCGCGGCCGTCCTTCCGCGTCACGGCGAAGGAGAGCGGGCGGCCGAGGACGACATTGGCGAACGCCGTCCAACAGGCGCGGATCCACACGGGGAACAGGGCGAGCGAGTACTGCTGCCCGCGCCAGGTCTTCACCCCCTTCGCCACCACGAGGAAGAGCGCCTGGTTGACGAGGAAGTAGGGCAGGAACCGTGCGAAGAAGTCGACCGACCAGGCGGTGACGGGGAGCACCCCGAAGACGAGGTAGATGACCGGGGCCGCGAGGTAGACGATGGCGGCGAACCCCGAGAGGTAGCTCCACATCGTCGCGAAGTACATGAGCCGCTGTCCCACCGAGAGCCCGCGCTTGACCAGCGGGTTGTCGCGCAGCATGACCTGCAGCGTGCCCTGAGCCCATCGCAGTCGCTGCGTGAGCATCGTCCGGAGGTCTTCCGGGGCGAGGCCGTGGGCGAGGATCTCGTGGTGGTAGACGCTCCGCCAGCCCAGGGCATGGAGCTGCATCGCCGTCGCCATGTCCTCCGTCACGGAGATCGTGGCGAGCGGCAGGATGGGCTGAGCCTCATCGGCGCGGTCGAGGCGCAGGGCGTCGAGCAGCCCGCGCACCGCTTCCACTGCCGTGATGGGGGAGAGGTCAGAGGTCGCGAGGGCGTCCAGCCCCGCCTCGTCCACGACCACCTGCCCCAGCTCGGCGTCGTGCTGCACGGGGAGGGATTCGATCACCGCGAGGTCGGCGCGGATGCCTTCCAGGTCGTGCGCCACGAGGATACGCGAGGCGTTGTCGACCGCGTCGCCCACCCGGGCGGCGACCGCCGCCACGGACTCACCCGCGGCGAGCTCCTTGCGGCCGCGGGAGATCGCGATGCGCAGTGCGCCCAGCTCGGTGACGAGCGCTGGATCGGTCGCGGCGTCGGCCTCGCGGGCGATCAGGGCTTCGGAGGTCTTGAGTGCCCGTGCGGCGGAGTCGGTCACGCTCCGGACGTAGCCCACGATGCCCAGCTGCATGAGCGCCTCCCGGCGCAGCACGGCGTTGGAGCCGCAGAAGAAGGCGGCGTTCCAACCGTCCTTCCCCTGCTGGATCGGCCCGTAGAACAGGGGCGCCTGGCTGCCGAGCGGGTCCGCCTCGTCGACGTTCACGAACCACTGCGGTGTCTGGACGAGGGCGACCTCGGGGTCGTCGGCGAAGTATCCGAGCGTGCGGTGCAGGATCAGCGGGTCGGGCACCTGGTCGGCGTCGAGGATGAGGAGGAACTCGCCGTCGGTTTGGAACAGAGCGCTGTTGAGGTTGCCGGCCTTGGCGTGACGCGGCTTGCCTGACCAGTCCTCAGAGCGGGTGAGGTAACCGACCCCCGCCGCTCGGGCCTCGGCCTCGAGGTCCGGTCGCGAGCCGTCGTCGAGGATCCAGGTCGAGTGCGGGTAGGCGATCCGCTTCGCCGCCCTGGCTGTCGTCATGACGAGCTCGATCGGCTCGTCGTAGGTCGTGATGAAGACGTCGACCGTGCCCTGCGGCGGCGACACCGGTGCCGGACGCTCGCGCGCCCGCCACATGGTGAGGCAGAACAGGAAGGTGTCGATGAGGCTGTACGTCTCGGCGATGACCAGCGGCACCGCGATCCACCACGCGGACCAGTTCACCGACTCGAGCCACCGCCAGGCGACGTAGTTCACGCCGAGCAGGACCGACAGGAGGGCCAGGACGCGGATGGTCGCGAACCGCGCGGTCATGCGTCCCTCCGCACGACGACGACCGTGATGTCGTCGGTCGCGCGCTCGTCGTTCGCGAGCCGCAGCGCCTCGCCGACAGCGCCACCCGGACCCATCTCGGAGAGGACCCGCTCGACGTGCCCGAACGGGTCGTCGGGATCCAGCACGTCGAGGAGCCCGTCACTGCAGCAGATGAAGGCATCGCCCACCTCGAGCCGGGTGGTCACGGGGACCCGGGGCTCGGCGAGCCCCATGCCCATGCCCAGTGGCAGGTTCGTCGAGCGGAGCGGCGTCCACGTCCCGTCCGCGCGGACGACGAAGGCGAGGCTGTGGCCGGCGTCGATGACCTGAAGCTCTCCGGTCTGCGGCTCCAGCTCCGCTACGACCGCCGTGACGAACATCGAGGTGTCGGCGAGGTCGTCCTCGAGCAGGCGGTCGACTTCGACCACTGCGTCGGCCAACGAGCGCTCCGGTGCGGTCCGCAACGAGGCGCGCACGGTGGCGGCGACCAGTGCCGGCCCCGTGCCCTTTCCCATCGCGTCGGCGAGGGTCACGCGCAGGGCGTCACCGTGGCGGGAGAAGTCGTAGTAGTCGCCGGCGAGCATCCCGCGCGGCGCGGCTCCCGCCGCGATCGTGTACCCCTCGATCTCGGGGTGCACCCGGGGGCGGAGCGCCCGCTGCACCACCGCGGCGTGGTCGATGTCCGCGTCCTGCGCCAACTCCGTCTGCACCCAGAATGCGAGGTCGCGCAGCAGGTCCTGCTGCTCGTCCGTGAAGGTGTGCGGCTCGGTGTCGAGCACGCAGAGCGTGCCGACCGGCTCACCGCCCGGCGCATGCAGCGGGTGGGCTGCGTAGAACCGCAGGTGCGGGTCGCCGGTCACGAACGGATTCTCGGCGAAGAGGTCCGTCGTGGTCGCGTCCTCCACCACCACCGTCCGGTCCTGAGAGACCGTGTAGTCGCAGAAGGAGTCCTGTCGCGGTGCCTCGTTCCCCCCGAGGCCGATCTGCGACTTGCGCCACTGCCGATCGCGGTCGATCAGCGAGACGCTGACCATGGGCACGCCGAACATCTCCTTCGCCAGCCGTGTCACTCGGTCCACCCGCTCGTCGGGTGGTGTGTCAAGGATCCCCAGTTCCTCGAGCGCTGCCTGTCGCCGTCGCTCGTCGAACATTCCCCCGGCCCTCCTCCGTGTGTATTCCCCACATCCTATTGAGGTTCGTGAGGCCCGGCACCAGCTCGATCTCGGCATTCAGGTGAACCACAGGAAACGGTTCTGCGCAAGCCCCGTGGAGAAACGCTTCCCCGGATCTAGCATCGCGCCAGGACTGGAGCGCCTATCTGCGCGTCCCGAGGAAGGAGGCAGGTGGATGCCGCTCAAGACCCGCCAGCGGGACCGGTACAACCGACGTGAAGCCCTCGCCGGGTACCTCTTCATCTCGCCGTGGCTCATCGGATTCCTCATCTTCACGGCCGGCGCGATGGTCTACAGCCTGTACATCTCGTTCAGCAGCTACAACCTGGCGACGAACAGTGCCCGCCCGGTCGGCATCGACAACTACGCGAACCTCTTCGAGGACCCGCGCGTCGGGGTTTCCCTCGCGAACACGCTGTTCTACGTGGTGATGGCGGTGCCGCTGGAGATCGTCTTCGCCCTCGTCCTCGCCCTGCTGCTGAACCGGGTGGGACGCGGCGCCGGGCTCTTCCGCGTCCTGTACTACCTGCCGAAGATGACCCCGGCGGTCGCGACCGCCGCCGTGTTCTTCCTCCTCCTGAACGGCAACTCCGGAGCGATCAATCAGTTCCTCCGCCTGTTCGGCATCCAGGGGCCGCAGTGGCTCGTGGACCCGGCCTGGGTCAAGCCGAGCATCGTGCTCATGACCCTGTGGACCGTCGCGGGCACGATGGTGATCTTCCTCGCCGCCCTCAAGAACGTGCCCGTCGAACTGTACGAGGTCGCATCGCTCGACGGAGCGGGGCCGATCCGGAAGTTCTTCTCCATCACGCTGCCGATGATCTCCGGTGCCATGTTCTTCAACGTCATCGTGCTGTCGATCGCGGCGTTCCAGATCTTCGACCAGGCGTATCTGCTGTTCTGGCGCGATCAGAGCAACTCGTCCCCCGAGGCGTCGCTCTTCTACGCGATCTATCTGTTCCAGCAGGCGTTCCGGCAGTTCAACTTCGGCTTCGCGGCGGCGATGGCGTGGCTGCTCTTCGTCATCATCATGGTCATCACGCTCATCCAGGTGAAGGTCGGGAACCGCTTCGTCTACTACGAGGGAGACCGCTGATGTCCCAGACCCTGCGCCAGATCCCCGTCGAGGCGGAGGGCGACGGTCTTCCCGAGACGGTCGCGGCTCCCTCCCCAACGCGCCCGCGCTGGCGGCGGCACCTCCGGCAGCCGAAGAGCCTGGCCGCCCGGATCGTGCTGAACCTCATCCTCGTGCTGTTCGCGCTGCTCTTCCTCTACCCGTTCGCGTGGCTCATCGCGGCCAGCCTGAAGCCGCGCGGCGAGGTGTTCGACAACGCGCTCATCCCGAAGACGTTCGTGCCGGAGAACTACGTCGAGGTGTGGAACCAGCTCCCGCTGCTGAACTGGATGGGCAACAGCATCGCGATCGCGCTGCTCGCCGCCGGCGCCGTCGCGATCTCTAGCTCGATCGTGGCGTTCGGTTTCGCGTACTTCCGTTTTCCCGGCCGGGGGCTGCTGTTCGGCCTCGTGCTCGCCACGATGATGCTGCCGGGCGCGGTCACCATGATCCCGATCTACCTCATCTGGAAGGAGACCGGTCTCCTCGGGACGTGGGTGCCGCTGTGGGGCATGAACCTCTTCGGATCGGCGTTCTACATCTTCCTGCAGCGGCAGTTCTTCCTCGGCCTCCCGCGGGAGCTGTTCGAGGCGGCGCGGCTCGACGGGGCCAGCGCCTGGGGACTCTTCTGGCGGATCGCCATGCCCCTGTCGATCCCGTCGTTCGTCATCGTGTTCCTGTTCGAGTTCCAGGCGAGCTGGAACAACCTGCAGGCCGCCCTCATCTACCTCAACGCCGGGTCGGTGGACGAGTTCACCGCGCCGCTCGGCATCGCGTACGCCATGACCAAATACAGCCCCACCGCGGGCGGTCACGGCGACTACCAGTACGTCATGGTCGCCTCCCTCCTGGTGACCCTCCCCATGCTCATCCTCTTCGCGTTCGGGCAGCGCGCCTTCATCGAGGGCGTCGCGACCCAGGGGCGCAAGGGATGACGAACCACAGATCGAAAGGAGCAGTCATGCGCACACGCATGCTGGGAATCACCGCGGTCGCCGCGGCATCCGTCCTCGTCCTCGCCGGGTGCGGCGGGGGAGGGGGAGACGACCAGGCGGCCGACGCCGACTTCGGGGCCGACCCGAGCGGCACGCTGAAGGCGTGGGGGTTCGAGAACGCCGACGACGTGGGCACCTCGCGCATGGACTATGCAGCCGCGCAGCTGGAGGACGTCGAGGTCGACCTCGACGCGACGGCCTTCGACGCGCAGAAGTTCACCACCCGGATCGCGAGCGGCGACGTACCCGACGTCGTGCAGATGGACCGCCGGTATGTGACCACCTACGCCGCGCAGGACCTCATCATGCCGCTCGACGAGTGCTTCGCCGCGCAGGACGTGTCGCCGCGCGACCACTGGTACCCCTTCGTGGTCGACGACGTCACCTACGAGGACGCGGTCTGGGCGGTGCCGCAGTTCTACCAGCCGCCGGCGATCCTGCTGAACAAGGCCGTGCTCGACGAGGCGGGGGTGACGGCGGAGGAGATCGACACCTCGCAGCCCGACGTCCTGCTCGGCGCGATCGAGAAGATCTATCAGGAGTCCGGCGGCGTGCCGACGCGGCTCGGGTTCGACCCGGTCGCGACGGGTCAGGCCGGGTTGTGGATCCTCGGCATGGGTGGCCAACTGAACGACGAGGACGGTGCGCCCACCCTCGACGACCCGAGCAACGTGGTCGGCGTCGAGATGCTGAAGCAGATCACCGACGCGCAGGGCGGGTTCGCGGCCGTGAAGAGCTTCACGGACTCGTTCGACTCGTTCGGCGACCAGAACCAGTTCGTCGCCCAGCAGGTCGGGGCGCAGGTGAACGCGCAGTGGTATCCGAACGTGCTGAGCCCGTACGCGGACCAGATCGAGCTGGAGGCCGTGCCGTTCCGGAACGCCGACGGGGAGCCGTTCTCGGTCGCCTCGGGGACCGCCTTCGTGATCCCGGCCGGGGCGGAGAACCCCGCGGCGGCGTGCGCGTGGATGGTGAACCTCACCTCCGACGACGCGTGGAACGCGGCGGGCGAGGCGCGTGCCGAGACACTGAAGACCGACGGCGGGATCAACACCGGGCTGTTCACCGGTTCGCCGTCCGCCGACCAGTCGATCCGCGAGACCTTCGTCACCGACAGCGGCAACGCCGGCTTCGACCAGGTCATCTCCACCTATTACGACGTGGTCGACTACGGGCAGTCGTTCGGCTCTTCGCCGGCCGGTCAGGAGATCCAGAACGAGCTGAACAACGCCATCACGGCGGCGCTGCTCGGGGACAAGTCGCCCGAGGACGCACTGAAGGAGGCGCAGGAGGCCGCGATGCGAGCGTACGAGAACGCCACGGCCGGCTAGCCCCGGAGGGGCAGAGCGCCAGGCGGCCGAGCCCGCCTGGCGCTCGTCGCGTCTGCCGGCGGTGCCGGGTGCGGTAACCCTTATCAGTGTTGACTGTTAACAGTCAACACTGATAGCCTCGCGGTGTCGACAACACGGTCGACCCACGTAGAGGAGCAAAGATGCCCCGCATGCGCATCACTCGGGCGGCCGCTGCCTTCGCCGCCCTCGCCGCCACCGCTCTGGTGCTGTCGGCCTGCACGAAGGTCGACGAGAGCGAGGGGGCCGCCTCGACCTATCCCGAGGACGACATCCGGCTGATCATCCAGGCCAACCCCGGCGGCGGCTCCGACCTTTCCTCCCGCGCGCTCGCCACCGAGCTGGAGAAGATCCTCGGCGTCAGCGTCATCCCGGAGAACATGCCCGGTGCCGCGGGAGCGCTCGCGATGGAGTACGTCGGCTCGCAGGATCCGGACGGCTACGTCATCGGCTTCGCCCCTGTCGAGATCGCGATGCTCAACACCACCCAGAGCGCCGACGTGCTCCCCGAGGACTTCGACCTGCTCGGCCAGATCATGCTGGCCCCCGGTGTGGTCACCGTCGGCGCGAACAGCGGCATCGAGACGCTCGACGACCTCGTGACCCAGGCCAAGGCCGGCGCCGTCACGGTCGCCAACTCCGGTGCCGGTTCGATCTGGGAGGCCGCCACCCTCGGTCTCGGCCAGGCCACGGACGCCGACTTCACCCCCGTCCCCTACGACGGTGGCGCCACGGCGGTCGCGGCCGCCGCGTCCGGTGAGACCGTCGCCGCCGTCTCCGGACTCGGCGAGGCCCTCGCGCAGGGCGAGGCCGTCCGCATCCTCGCGGTCATGAACGACGAGCGTCACCCGGACGCGGAGGACGTCGAGACGGTCGAGGAGGCCATTGGCGAAGAGGTCGTCTTCGGCGGCTGGGGCGGCATCTACGCACCGGACGGCCTGCCCGACGACGTGCACGACGCCCTCGAGGCCGCCGTCAAGGAGGCTGTGGAGTCCGAGAGCTACCAGAAGTTCCAGGCCGACGCCGGCAACCTCGTGGTCTACCGCGACTCCGCGGAGTGGACCGGGTTCGTCGACGACCAGTTCGCCCTGTTCCAGGATCTCCTGGGCTGAACACCTCCGGTGGGGTCGGCACGCGCCGGCCCCGCCGCGTCCTCCGACGAAGGAGCACCATGACCAGCCCCGACACCGCGGCCGAGTCGGCCGCGCCGGGCGGCTACGAGGGGGCGACCGCCTCGCGACCCCTCGAGATCGCGTTCGCCGCCGTCGCCCTCGCGATCACCGCCGGCTATCTCTTCCTCGCCACGCAGATCCCGCTGCGCCGCGAGGCCGCCCCCGGACAGATCGACGCGCGCTTCTGGCCGCTCGTCATCGGCGTGACCGGCGTCGTGATCGCGATCGCCCTGCTCGCCGTGGCGATCACGCGACCGGCACCCACGCGGGAGGACCTCGAGCGCATCCAGCCGGGCGGCGTCCTCCGGGTGGTCGCGACGATCGCGATCGCCGGTGCCTTCATCGCCCTCTGGTCCCTCGGCTCGGTCATCCTCTTCGGCTACCGGATCGAGGTCTTCCCGATCGCCTGCGCCCTGCTCATGGCCGCACTGATGCTCCTCTACGGCCACCGCCGCTGGCTGAGCCTCGTCATCTACTCCGCCGCCGTCACGGCGTTCGTCTACGTCGTCTTCGGCATGCTCCTGAGGATCCCCCTGTGAACGCGCTCCTGGAGGGGCTGAACTCGCTCCTCGACATCTCGATCCTGCTGTACATGGCGGTCGGTCTCGTCCTCGGCTTCATGGTCGGCGCCTTCCCCGGCATCACCGCGACCATGGCCGTCGCGCTCGCGGCCGGCTTCACCATGACCCTCGAACCCGTGCAGGGCCTCGCGGTGCTGCTGACGATCTACGTCGCGGCGAACTTCGGCGACCGGGTGCCGTCCATCCTCATCAACACCCCGGGGACTCCCGCCTCCATCGCCACCACCCTCGACGGCTATCCGATGGCGAAACAGGGCAGGGCCGGTCTCGCGCTGACGATCTCCGCGATCGTGTCGGCCGTCGGCATCCTCGCCTCGCTCGTGCTCTTCTCGGTCGCCGCCGTGCCGATCGCCAGCTTCGCCCGGGACTACTTCAAGTCGCCCGAGCTGTTCGCGCTCGTCGTCTTCGGCATCGCGATCATGATCGGCATCTCGTCCAAGTCGATGCTCAAGGGCATCCTCGCGGGCCTCTTCGGACTCATGCTCGGCAGTGTCGGAACGTACGCCGCCACCGCCGACCAGCGCTTCACGTTCGGTGTGCTGGAACTCGTCGAGGGCGTGAACTTCATCGCCGTCATCATCGGCCTCTTCGGCATCGCCGAGCTGTTCGACCAGCTCCTCACGCACCGGAAGTCGCACGTCCGGCCGATCTCGAGCCTCGGGCGGTGGTGGCCGAACCGCGCCGAGCTGAAGCAGAGCGGACGGGCCACCGCGGTCGGCGGCGCGGTCGGCCTCGGCGTCGGCCTCATCCCGGCGGCCGGCGGCGACATCGCCGGGCTCATCGGCTGGGAGCGGGCGCGCAAGGCGTCGAAGCACCCGGAGATGTTCGGCAAGGGATCGATCGAGGGCGTCGCCGCGTCCGACACCGCCTCCAGCGCCACGCTCGGCGGCTCGCTGACCACCACGATGGCACTCGGCATCCCCGGGGACTCCGTGATGGCGGTGATGATCGGCTCGATGATCATCTGGGGCATCACCCCCGGGCCCACGCTGTTCACCAACCGCCCCGACCTCGTCGTCTCGATCGTCGGGATCATGCTCGTCGCGACCCTCCTGTCGCTCGCGCTGAGCCTCGTGCGGATGAAGGGCATGGTCAAGCTGCTCGACGTGCCGCAGCCGTATCTGTGGAGCGGCATCCTCATCTTCTGCATCATCGGCACGTACGCCACCTCGAACAGCCTGTCGACCGTCGTCACGATGCTCGTCTTCGGTGTGGTCGGCGTGCTGCTCAAGCGCATGCAGGTCCCGGCAGGACCCGTGGTGCTCGGTCTCCTGCTCGGTCCGCTCGCCGAGGAGAACCTCGCCCGCACGCTGGCGATCCTGCCGACGCGGCCGTTCTTCGAGGTCGTCAGCCCGATCGCCCTCGTCCTGCTCGCGCTCGCGGTGCTGTCGATCGTGATGCCCGCGATCCGCGCCGCCCGCACGCCCCGGGCAGAGCGGGCCTCGCTGGAGGACTCGATCCTCCACACCGACAGCATCGTGCAGCTCGAGAAGGCGCACGACGAGCTCGCGGCGCAGCCCGACCTGCTCACCTCCACCGTCCGCAACGTCGACGCCGGTGCGCGCCGGGGACGCGCCGACCGCAAGAACCGCCAGAGCACGACCCCCGAGGAGACCGAGAAGTGACCCGCTACGACATCCTGACCGCCGTCCCGACCGCGTTCCACCGCGACGGGACCCTCGACCTCGAGGGGTCGCGCGCGATCTTCCGGTTCGTGGCCGACTCGGGCAACGAGGGCGCCTTCGTTCTCGGCACCACGGGCGAGTTCCCCGCCGTGGACACGGACGAGTTCCGGGGGCTCGTGGGTGCGGCGCTGGAGGAACTGGCGCACCGGATGCGCGTCATCGTGCACGTCGGGCAGCCGAGCACGTTCGAGGCCGTGCGACTCGTCGGCATCGCGAAGGAGCTGGGCGCCACGGAGTTCGCTGCCCTCACCCCCTATTACCTGCCGGCCACCGACGACGCCATCCTCGACTACTACCGCGCGGTCTCGGAGGCGGTGGGGGACGGGCGGCTGTATGTCTACATCTATCCGGCCCGCAGCGGGAACCCGGTGTCACCGGAGCTGCTGGTGCGCATCGCGGCGCTTCCGAACGTCGTCGGAGCCAAGGTGAGCGAGCTCTCCCTCGACGACATCGCTGCCTATCGCGCGGCCGTGCCCGCGGGCTTCGAGCTGTACACCGGCGCCGACCGCGACCTCATCGCGGCCGTCGAAGCCGGCGCGCAGGGCGTGGTGTCCGGCGTCTCCTCCGTGACGCCGAAGCCATTCCGGGCCCTCGCCGACGCCGGGCGTTCCGGAGATGCCGCGGCCATCGCCGCCGCGCAGACGGCCGTCGACGACGTCGTCGCGCTCATCGGCGGCGACATGGCACGCATGAAGGAGGCGTACCGCGTGCTCGATGTCGTCGACACGCACTGCCGCATGGCGATCGCCGAACCCTCCGCCGACGAGCGGGCGGCCGTCGCGCAGGTGGTGGCCGCGCACCGTTGACGGGCTCCGGGCACGGCCAGGGGCGGGATGCCGCGACCTGGGGGGCGCGGCATTTCTGCGTGCGCTCCTCTTACTTGTCGGACAAGTGAGTGTGCCCAGGAGAATACTTGACGACAAGCGGGGCGACTCTCTAGGCTCGTGACAAGATTTTCCGCCGATATCGCGAAGGAGCGAACGGAGCATGTCAGACAAGATTGAGGTCACCGGGTCCGACTTGTCGGACGCGCTCGCTCGACGTCTGGCCCAGCATCTGCAGCGCTCCGGGTTGGAGATCGGCGATCCGCTGCCCACCGAGGCCGAGCTCGGCGCCGTGCTGGAGGTGGGACGGCAGCGTATCCGCGAGGCTCTCAGCGTGCTCGAGGCGTTCGGCATCGTCGCGTCGCGACAAGGGGCGCGCCGGGTCTGGCGGGGATTCCGGGCCGCCGATCTCGCCACCCGCTGGATCGGGTTCGTCGACGACCCGGAGGCCGCCACCCGCGAGCTCCTGGAAGTACGGCACGCGCTCGAGACGTCCCTGCTGCCGCTGGTCATCCCGCGCCTGCAGCCCGGCGACCTCGCCCGGCTCCGCCTGCTCTCGGAGGAGATGGTGGAGCGCGCGCTGCGCAACGAGAGCTTCGCCGAGCTCGACCAGCAGTTCCACCGGGGGTTGCTCGCGCCGATGGGCAACGCGTTCGTCGACCAGTTCCTGCAGTCGTTCTGGGTCGTCTTCGCCGCGGCGCGACGGGAGGAGCCCGTCGAGGAGGACCCGGCCATCGCCGCGATGCACGGTCGCATCATCGATGCGATCGAGGCCGGCGACACCCGCCGGGCCGTCCACGAGCTGGACGCGCACTTCTACGGTGTCCGCAACCGCTACCCGGACATCGACTTCGGCGCCACGGCCCCGCTGTCGGTCTGAGGGCGCCCGCTTCGACGCGCGTCGCCACCCCCGTCTTGAAATCGATTTCGCACGACCCTCATCTGATCGACGAAGGAGTACGCATCATGAGATCCACCCGAATCCTCCCCGCCCTGGCCGCCCTCGGCGTCGTCGCCCTCGCCGCCGGCTGTGCCGGGAGCGCCCCGTCGGGCGAGGGCGACGATCCCGTCGAGATCACCTACTGGCTCTGGCAGGACGACGCGACCGACCCCACCTGGACGGAGCTCGCGGAGGAATTCAACGCCGCCCAGGACGACGTGAAGGTCGTGCTGGAGACGATCCCGCTCGACCAGTACCAAAACCAGCTCGTGTCCTCCGCGATGAACGGCACCGGTCCGGACGCCGCCCGCAGCAAGGACTGGTGGCTCGGGCAGTTCGCGCCGCAGGGAGCCATCGCCGACCTCACCTCGTACGTCGACGGTTGGGATGCCTCGGACGATGTGGTCGACTCCCTCTGGGCGACGGGACAGTTGCCCGGCGAGGACGCGGTGTACATGCTGCCGCACCAGTACACGACCCTCTACCTCTACTACCGCACCGACTACTTCGAGGAGCTCGGGCTCGAGGCGCCGCGCACGCAGCAGGACCTCCTCGACGCGGCGGCCGCCCTCACCGGCGATGGCCGCTACGGCATCGACGTCCGCGGCGGTGCGGGAGGACAGGACCAGTGGCTCGCGTGGATGTACGCCGGCGGCGCGTCGGTCGTCGACGACTCCGGTGAGGTCGTCCTGGACGACGCGAAGGGCGTCGCGGTGAACGACGACTACCTCCGCATCGTCACCGACCTGCAGGCGGCGCCCCCCGGATCGATCACGGCCGCCTTCGCCGATGTCAAGACGAACTTCGTCGAAGGCCTCACCGGCATGATGATCCACCACCCGGGTTCCCTGAAGGAGCTGCAGGGCGTCTTCGGCGACAAGCTCGGCGTCGTCCCGATTCCCACGGAGGACGGGAAGCCGGGCGCGACGCTCGGCAGCATGAGCGGCAACGTCATCCTCGAGGGCTCCGACAAGAAGGACGCGGCCTGGGAGTGGATCTCCTGGCTGAGCGAAGAGGCACAGATGGAGAAGATCTCCGCCTCGCCGCAGGGCCAGCTGCCCGTGCTCGAGTCGGTCATCGACACCGAGGCATACTCGTCCGACCCGCAGCTCGCGGTCGCGGTCGACGCGATCCCCACCGCCAAGACCTGGCCGGCGCTGGAGGGGGTGGCCGAACTCGCCGCCAAGGAGTGGAACCCGCTCATCCAGCAGGCGTTCCAGGGTGAGATCAGCAGCCAGGACGTGCTGACGAAGATGTCCGACGTGCTGCGCTGAGGACCGACATGGCAAGCTCCACCCTCACGGAAGCGGTCGTCACCGGCCGGCCGGCCCCGCGCCGGCCGGTGACCCGGCCGCGGCGACGCGCTCGCCGCGGCTCGGTCGCCCCCCTCGTCCTGCTCGCGCCGGCGATCGTGCTGGTCGCGGTCTTCGCCGGGTACCCGCTCGTCCGGTCGATCTGGTTCTCGTTCAACGACGTGAGCGTCTTCACCGGTGTGCTCGAGTTCGTCGGGTTCCAGAACTTCGCCAGTGTCATCGGCACGGCGGAGTTCCTGCCCACGCTCGGCCGCACAGCGTTCTGGACGTTCGGCGCGGTCTCCCTCCAGTTGATCGGCGGGCTGTCGCTCGCGCTCATGCTGAACAACCGCTTCCCCCTGCGCGGCGTCTACCGCGGACTCATCATGATCCCGTGGGCGACGCCCAGCGTCCTGGTGGCGCTGATGTGGAAGTGGATCCTCGACCCCAACAACGGCGTCCTCAACCAGTGGCTCCTGAACGCGGGCGTCATCGACGCGCCGATCGAGTTCCTGTCGCAGAACAGCACCGCGCTGCCGACACTGGTGATGATCGACGTCTGGCAGGGCATCCCGCTGTTCGCGATCATGATCCTCGCGGCGCTGCAGAGCGTGTCCGGCGAGCTGAAGGAATCCGCACAGATCGACGGGTGTGGCCCGGTCGGGGTGTTCCGTCACGTGGTCGTGCCCGCCATCCTCCCGACGATCCTCATCACGACGCTCCTGCGCCTGATCTGGACCTCGAACTACGTCGACCTCATCTTCATCCTCACCGGCGGCGGGCCCGGCACCTCCTCGACGACTCTGGCGCTGGAGTCGTACCTGACGACCTACAAGGCCAGCGACTTCGGCGCCGGCGCGGCGTACGCGGTCATCCAGGCCCTGTTCCTCGCCGTCTTCATCGCGCTCTATGTGCGCCTCACCCGGAAGGACACCACGCGATGAGTGCGACCACCGCCCCCGTCCGCTTCGGCCGTCTCGCGGGACGGACCGGTTTCACGATCGCGCTCCTCGGCGTGCTCGCGCTGGTGCTCGGGCCGTACATCGTGATGCTGCTGACGTCGCTCACGCCGCGGGACGAGCTCGCCGGCGCCGGAGCGAACCTCATCCCCTCCGAGTTCACGACCGCGTCCTACGCCGAGCTGCTGTCGACCACGCCGTTCCTGACCTATCTGCGGAACAGCCTCACCGTCGCCGCGATCGCCGTCCCGGTCACGCTCGTCGTCTCCACGGGCGCCGCGATCGCGATGTCGCGGTTCGACTTCCGCGGGCGCGGGGCCGTCATGATCGGACTGCTGCTCGCACAGATGTTCCCCGCCGTGCTGCTCGTGATCTCGCTCCAGGGGCAGCTGCGCGGCATGGGGCTGATGGACACCACCCTCGGTCTGGCGCTCGTGCACGCTGCGTTCGCCACCCCTTTCGCCACGTGGCTGCTCAAGGGATTCGCGGACTCCATTCCCCGCGAGATCGAGGAGGCGGGTCAGATCGACGGGGCCTCGTCGGCGCAGATCGTCCGCATCCTCCTGCTGCCCCTGCTGCGGCCGGGGATGGTCGCGGCCGGCACCTACGCGTTCATCCTCACCTGGAACGAGTTCCTCTACGCCCTCACGTTCACCTCGCAGACGGCGACCCGCACCCTGCCGGTCGGCCTGCACCTGTTCATCGGCGAGTACCAGATCCGCTGGGATCTGCTCACCGCCGGCGGCGTGCTCTCGGTGCTCCCCGTCGTCGTCGGCTTCCTCCTGGTGCAGAAGCGCCTCGTCGCCGGACTCGCCGCCGGCGCCGTCAAGGGCTGACGCCCCTCCGACCCCTCCTCTTCGTCCCGGAAGGACCCCGCATGAAAATCGAATCGATCGACCTCCAGCTCTCCCGCATCCCCCTCCCCAAGGGGCCGTGGGGAGACCAGATCCATCGGGTGACCCACATCGAGATCATCCTCGCCGACATCACCACCGACACCGGTCTGGTCGGCACCGGGTTCAGCCACACGTCCGGCGTCGGCGGCCAGATGATGATGGCGGCGCTGCGTGAGCTCATCCCCACGCTCATCGGCCGCGAGGTCAATCCGCGGGCGGTCTGGCAGCACTCCTGGCAGCACCTGCGCGACAACGGCCCCGGCGGGACCACCACGCTCGCGCTCGCCGCGATCGACGTGGCGCTGTGGGATCTGCTGGGGCTGCACTACCGGCAGCCGCTCGCGACGCTCCTCGGGCAGGTACGTGACCGGGTCGCGCTGTACGGCAGCGGCATCAACCTGAACCTGTCCGCGGAAGAGGTCGTCGAGCAGGTCAAGGAGTGGAAGGCCGACGGGTACGCCGCCGGGAAGGTCAAGGTCGGCAAGCCGGACCTCGAAGAGGACGTCTACCGGCTCACCAAGATCCGCGAAGCCGTGGGGGAGTACCCGCTCATGGTCGACGCCAACCAGGGATGGACCTACGGGGAGGCCGTCCGGGCGGTCACGCGCTTCCGCGACCTCAACCTCTACTGGGTGGAGGAGCCGCTGCGCGTGGACGACGTCGCCTCCCATGCTCGCCTCCGGGCCCGGTCGCCGATCCCGATCGGCCTCGGGGAGAACGTCTACACGCTCCAGCAGTTCAATCAGTACCTCCTCGCCGACGCCTGCGACTTCATCCAGGCCGACGTCGGGCGCGTGGGCGGGATCACGCCCTACATGGACATCGCCGCCCTCGGCCGGGCGTACAACGCCCCGATGACGCCGCACTTCGTGATGGAGCTCACGGCCAACGTGCTCTGCGCGGTGCCCAACGCCCTGTTCGGCGAGATGACGGACGGGGGCACGCTCAGCGACCTCGGCGTCATCGTGCCGCAGCGGCCGCAGAACGGGTTCTTCGTCCCGACCGGAGCGCCGGGGAACGGCCTGGAGTACGACCGCGAGAACCTCGCGCGGCACGCGGTGAGCTGAGAAAGGCGAACGACATGACGGACATCTTCGACCTCACCGACCGGATCATCCTGGTGACCGGCGGCCTCGGCCAGATCGGATCGGCCTTCGTCCGCGAGTTGCACGGGCGTGGTGGGCGGGTCGCCGTGGCATCGCGCACGGTCGACGCCGCGCGCCTGAAGGAGGCGTTCCCCGACCTCGCCGACAGCCCCCGTCTGCTCGGCGTCTCCCTGGACATCGTCTCGAAGGACAGCGTCGAGGCCGGCCTCGACGCGATCGTCGATGCGTGGGGCGCGGCGCCGGACGGAGTGATCAACAACGCGGGGCTGGACACACAGCCGAGCGCGCCCCCCGAGGTCTCCGGCCCGTTCGAGGACTTCCCCCTCGACGTCTTCCGCGAGGTGGTCGACGTGAACCTCGTCGGCACGTTCGTGGTGACGCAGGCCGCCGGGGCGCGGATGCGCGCCGCCGGCAAGCCGGGCTCGATCGTCAACGTCGGCTCCATCTACGGGATGGTGTCGCCGGTGCAGGACATCTACGCCTACAAGGAGGAGCAGACCGGGGTGCCGTTCGTGAAACCCGTCGCCTACTCCGCCGCGAAGTCGGGGCTGTACAACCTCACCCGGTACTGCGCGACGTACTGGGGCCGACAGGGCATCAGGGTCAACACCCTCACGCCGTCCGGCGTCGGCCGGGACACCCAGGACGCGACCTTCCAGCAGAACTACACCGCCCGCATCCCGATCGGACGCATGGCGGAGGCGACCGACTTCAACGGCGCGGCCGTCTTCCTGCTCTCCGACGCCTCGCGCTACATGACCGGATCGAACCTCGTCGTGGACGGGGGGTGGACCGCATGGTGACCACAGCGGCGGACCTCGGGGTGCTGATGGCCGCGATCGCCACCCCCTACGACGCAGAAGGGGCGGTCGACACCGGACTGCTCTCGGCGCTCGTCCGGGACTACGTCTCCCGCGGAGTCGAGGGGATCTACTGCTGCGGCTCGTCGGGGGAGGGGCTCCTTTTGTCGGCGGACGAGCGGACCGCGGTGGTCGAGACCGCGGTGAGCGCCGCGGAGGGGCGGGTCCCCGTCGTCGCGCACGTGGGGGCTCTGTCCACGAGGGAGGCCGTCGCGCTCGCGCGGCGGGCGGAGCAGGCCGGTGCGTCCGCCCTCTCGATGATTCCGCCGATCTACTACTCGTTCGGTATCGACGCCATCCTCGATCACTACCGGGCGGTGCTCGACGCCGTGGAGATTCCCCTCGTCGTCTACAACATCCCTCAGTTCACCGGGACGGAGTTCACGCTCGAGACGGCGGGAGAGCTGCTGAGCGACCCGCGCGTGATCGGGCTCAAACAGACCGCGCACAACATGTACGCCCTCGAGCGGATGAAGACGGCGTTCCCCGACAAGGCCTACATCAACGGCTTCGACGAGGTGTTCGTGCCCGCGCTCGCCGCGGGGGCCCGCGGCACCATCGGGACCACCGTGGGGCTGCAGGTGGAACTCTTCCGGGCGGCGCGCCACTTTCTCGACGCCGGTGACCTGGCCGCGGCCCAGCGCGTGCAGAGCCGGATCAACCACGTCGTCGCCGAACTCGTCGCCATCGATGTCTTCCCGGCGGCGAAGTACCTTTCCGGTCGCAGCGCCGGGGGTGCGGGCGCGCTGGGGGACTGCCGTCGTCCGTTCCGGCCGTTGTCGGACGAGGCGCGCACCCGGCTCGATGCCCTCGGTGGCACACTCGACCGATTCCTCGCGGAGGTGTGACCCGGCTGAAACCGGTTACAGTGGGTGCCCATGGCCACGATCTACGACGTCGCGCAGCGGGCGGGCGTCTCACCGGCCACGGTCTCCCGGGTCTTCAACGGAACGAGCGTGTCGGAGGAGAAGGCGGCTGCCGTGCGGGCGGCGGCGGAGGAGCTCCGCTTCACCCCCAACCGCACCGCGCGCACGCTGCGGACGCAGACCTCCGAGGTGATCGCGCTCGTGATCCCGGACATCGAGAACCCGTACTTCACGGAGATGGCGCGCGGCGTGGAGGACGCCGCGTCCGAGGCGGGCTTCTCCGTCGTGCTGTGCAATTCCGACGCACAGCTCGAGAAGGAGGCGACGTATCTTCGGATCGCGCTCGCCGAGAACATGTCGGGCGTCATCATCGCGACCGCTCATGAGCATTCGGATCTCGGAGCCGTCATGGCCGCCGGGCGGCCCGTCGTCGCGGTGGACCGGCACACCGCCTCCGACATCGACAGCGTGGTGATGGCGAACCGGGAGGCCGGCGCCGCAGCGACGCGGAGCCTGCTCGATGCCGGGTACCGGCGGATCGCGTACATCGGAGGGCCCGCGCACATCGACACCGCCATCGAGCGGGCGGAGGGCTGGCGGGAAGCGCTTGCGGCGGCCGACCCGGCTCGCGACCTCTCCTCCCTGCAGCGCTTCGCCACGTTCCGCGTCGACGGCGGGCGTGCCGCGATGGAGGAGCTGCTGGCGCTGTCGGACCCGCCGGACGCGGTGGTCGCCGGCAACAACCTCATCGGCGTCGGCGCGATCCAGGTCCTCACCGAGCGCGGCCTCACCCCGCCCGAACTCGGCGTCGCGGTGATCGGGTCGCTGCCTTTCACGACGCTGTCCCCGTCCGCCGTCACCGTCGTTCGGCTCCCGGCGAGGCACATGGGCGTGACGGCTGCGCGCATGCTGTTGGAGCGGATCAAGGGCGACGTGCAACCCGCGCGGACGGTCGTCCTCACCGGTGAGGTGCAGCGGGCAGCCTCGCGGGCGTGAGCCGTGCGGAACCACGGCGCGCGGACGGAATCGCACAGTGGGGGCCGTCGCCTTGCGTCTTGAAATCGATTTCGCGTAGCCTGATCCCAGGCCAGGACGGCCCGTCGGGATCGAAGGAGAGACCATGCGCTGCACTCTCGGGGTGGACGTCGGCACGTCCAGCAGCAAGGGCGTCCTCGTGGACCCCGACGGCGCGATCCTCGCGTCCGCGACGCGCGCGCACGATGTCTCCCGCCCGCGCTCCGGGTGGGTCGAGATGGACGGCCGCCTCTGGTGGGACGAGTTCGTCGACCTGACCAGGGAGCTCCTCGCGGCCGTCCCGGCTGCGGAGGTCAGCGGCGTCGGTGTGAGCGGCATGGGCCCCTGCATCCTGCTCGCCGACGAGGACGACGAGCCCGTGCGACCCGCGATCCTCTATGGCGTCGACACCCGCGCCACGGTGCAGATCGAGCGCATGACGGCGGAACTCGGCGGCGCCGAGATCACTCGCGTGGGGGGATCGACGCTGACCTCGCAGGCCGGGGGGCCCAAGATCGCCTGGGTCGCCGAAGAGGATCCGGAGGCCTGGCAGCGCGCGCGGCGACTCTACATGCCGGCCTCCTGGCTCGCCCGCAAGCTCACCGGCGCCTACGTCCTCGACCACCAGTCGGCCAGCCAGGTCTCGCCGCTGTACGACATCGAGGCCGAGCGGTGGCACGAGCCGTGGTGGCAGCGATTCGCCGCGACGATCGAGCAGCCGCCGTTGCGCTGGGCGGGGGACGTCGCGGGAGCGGTGACCGCCGCCGCGGCGGATCTGACCGGTCTTGCCGAGGGGACCCCGGTCATCGCGGGCACGATCGACGCCTGGACCGAGGCGGTGAGTGTCGGCGCCCACGAGGTCGGCGACCTCATGCTGATGTACGGCACGACGATGTTCCTCGTCGCGACCGGGGACGAGACGCTGCGCACACCGTCCATGTGGACGACGGCCGGCGCCTTCGCTGGGACACGCAACCTCGCCGGCGGCCTGTCCACATCCGGAGCGCTCACCGCGTGGCTGAAGGAGTTGTCCGGCGCCGACTATCCCGCGCTGCTGGCCGAGGCCGAGGAGTCGGGGCCGGGTGCGAACGGCCTCCTGATGCTGCCGTACTTCGCCGGGGAGCGCACGCCCATCCAGGATCCCGATGCTCGCGGCGTCATCGCCGGACTCACGCTGGCGCACACGCGCGGCGATCTCTACCGGGCGGCCCTCGAGGCCACGGCGCTGGGCGTGCGGCACAACGTGGAAACCATGCGGGCCGCCGGCGCCGACATCCGCCGGATCGTGGCGGTCGGGGGAGGCACGCAGGGACGGCTGTGGCTGCAGATCGTCTCGGACATCACCGGCCTCGTGCAGGAGGTACCGCAGACGACGATCGGCGCGAGCTACGGGGCGGCCTTCCTCGCGGCGACCGCCACCGCCGAGTCGGGTGCCGCACCCGCGATCACCGACTGGAACCCCGTCGCGTACACAGTCCGTCCGGACGACGCGCTGCGCCCCTTCGCCGACACCCTGTTCGACCGCTACGTGCGGCTGTACGAGGGTTCGAAGGACGTCGTCCATGAACTCGCCGTCACCCAGCGCGGCGGATCCCCGACCACCTCGAGCACGGAGAACCCATGACCGCCTACACCCTCCCCACCCCGGCATCCCGTCCGGCCGCCGCGCCGAAGACCGCCTACCTGATCGCGTCCGGAGACCTGCGTGAGTCGGCGAACACGGCCGGCTGGCCGACGCAGGTCGAGCTCGAGGCCGGAGTCACCGGCGTGCTGAACGACCTCGGCTGGACGGTCATCCGCGCCAACGAGGTCGACCCGGAGACGGGCCACGGGTTCATCTCGAGCCAGCGGATGGGCCTTGAGGTCTTCCGGAACATCCCCGTCGATGCGCCGCTCATCGTCGCCGAGGCCGTCTGGCAGTACTCGCACCACGTGCTCGCGGGGCTCCGCACGCACAAGGGCCCCATCCTCACGGTCGCGAACTTCGCCGGCGACTGGCCCGGCCTCGTCGGGCTGCTCGGCCTCAACGCCGGCCTGACGAAGATGGACAAGCCGTACGCCACGATCTGGTCCGTCGACTTCACGGACGAGTGGTTCCGCGACGGCATCCGGGAGTGGACCGAGACCGGTGCCATCACCCATGACGACTCCCACGTCCGTCCCCTCCCCGCGCTGCCCGACAGCCCGGAGAAGCAGCTCGGGGAGGCCCTCGCCGCGGAGATCCTCGCGGAGAAGGCCATCATCGGGGTCTTCGACGAGGGCTGCATGGGCATGTACAACGCGATCTTCGACGACGAGCTCCTCAACAAGACCGGTATCTACAAGGAGCGCCTGTCGCAGTCGGCGCTCTATGCCGAGATGCTGAACGTGACCGAGCCGGAGGCCGATGCCGCGTACGACTGGCTGGTCGAGCGGGGGATGACGTTCCGCTACGGCGAGGATGCCGCGACCGAGCTCACCCGCGAGCAGGTGCAGTGGCAGCTCAAGATGTACATCGCCGCGCTGCGCATCGCCGACGACTTCGGCCTCGACGCCGTCGGCATCCAGTACCAGCAGGGCCTGAAGGACCTCGTGCCAGCCTCCGACCTCGCCGAAGGGATCCTGAACTCGACCGACCGCCCGCCCGTCACCTCGCGTGACGGCTCTCGCGTGCTGCACGAGGGACGTGCGTTCCCCCACTTCAACGAGGCCGACGAGGGCGTCGCAGTGGACGCCCTCGTGACGGACCGGGTGTGGCGCGCGATGGGCCTCGTCCCCGACAACACCCTGCACGACGTGCGCTGGGGCGAGGACTACGACGGACAGTTCGTGTGGGTGTACGAGATCTCCGGCTCCGTACCGGCCTCGCACCTCGGTGGTTGGCAGAACGCGGAGGGCTGGCGCCAGGGGCACGTGTTCTTCCCCGCGGGCGGTGCCACGATCAACGGCGTCTCGAAGCCCGGCGAGGTCGTGCTCTCCCGGGTGTTCATCGCCGACGGCGTCCTGCAGGCGGACATCTTCCGCGCGTCCGTCGTCGAGCTGCCGGCGGAGGAGACGCAGCGACGGAAGGATGCCACGAACCCCGAGTGGCCGATCGCCCACGTGGTGCTGCACGGGATCACCCGCGACCAGTTCATGGCACGGCACAAGGCGAACCACGCGCAGCTCGTCTATGCGCCGGACGCCGAGACCGCGGACAAGGCGCTGATCGCGAAGGCCGCGATGTTCGACGGGATGGGTATCAAGGTCAACCTCGTCGGCGACGTCGCGATCTGACGCCGCGGGGTCTTCACGGCGAGCGCCAGAATCGCGTCGCGAGGTTCGTGAGCTCCCTGTCGAGATCGTCGACCTTCGTCTCGATCCGTCCCAGCCGGGCGTCGAGGCCGTCGATCCGTGCGGAGAGGGTGCTGTCGATGCGGTCGATCCGTGCGGAGAGGGTTCCGTCGATGCGGTCCACCTCCGCACGGATCACGCGGCTGAGCTGCGACGTCATGAGCGTCATGCCGCCGAGCATCACGGCGGCGAAGACGCCGATCAGAGTCCATACCTGCGGGTCGTCCAAGGTCATGCCTCCAGTCTGAGTCCGGGGTCTCAGGCTGTCACGGTATTCCGCAGCGGCAGGACCGTGAACACGGGACCTGTGGACGGGAGAAGCGGAACCGCACGCGGTGCAGGAACGGCCCTCAGCCGGACGGGCGCAGGTCGCTCGGCGGGCCGCTCAGCGCGCGGAGGGCGTAGAGGATCGTCGCGAGGTCGACGAGCTCCTGCACCAGTGCGCCGACCACCGCGGGGATGACGCCGGTCATCGCGACGACCATCAGTCCGACGCTCAGGCCGATCCCGATCCAGATCGCGGTCAAGGCCACGCGCAGGGTGTGGCGTCCGATCGAGACGGCGTCCACGACCTTCGCGAGCGAGTCGACGAGGATGACGATGTCGGCGGCGTCCCCGGCGGCCGTCGCGCCCTTCGCGCCCATCGCGATGCCGATGTCGGCCGCCGCGAGCACCGGGGCGTCGTTCACCCCGTCGCCGACCATGAGCACGGGCCGCGGATGCATCTCGGCGGCCAGGCGCACCTTCTCGGGTGGCAGGAGCTCGGCGTGGATCTCGTCGATCCCGACCTGGCGGCCGATCGACGCCGCGGTGGTCTCCACATCACCGGTCAGCATCGCGAGCCGGTCGACCTCGTGCAGCCGCAGCCAGGAGATCACGGCGGGCGCCTCGGGACGGGCGGCATCGGCGAGGACGAGGACCCCCGCGAACCGGCCGTCCACGGCCACGTAGGCGGCGGCCTGCCCCGGCGCGAGTTCCGCCCGCGCGGTGTCGGGGGCGAGGGAGGCCACGTACGCCGGTTTGCCCACCACGACCGTGCGACCGCCGATCGTCGCGGAGACGCCGTTCGTCGCGGTCTCGCTCGCTTCCGTCGCCGCGTGGAGGGTCAGGCCCCGGGCGGCGGCCGCCCGGCGGATGCCCTCGGCGAGCACGTGCGAGGAGTACTGCTCGGCCGAGGCGGCGAGCCGGAGGATACCGTCCGCGTCGAAACCGTCGGCGGGGCGGACGTCGACCAGTTCCGGCCGCCCCTGGGTGAGCGTCCCTGTCTTGTCGAACGCAGCGGAGCGCACGCGGGCGATCTCCTCGATCACCGCACCGCTCTTCATGATGACACCGGACTTCGCGGCCCGGGAGAGACCGCCGAGAAAGGCGACGGGGGCGGCGATCAGCAACGGGCACGGCGTGGCCAGCACGAGCACCTCGGCGAACCGTGTGGCGTCGCCGGAGAGCGCCCATGCGGTACCGGCGAGCACGAGCGCGACGGCGGTGAACGGGATCGCGAAGCGGTCGGCGAGGCGGACGATGGGCGCGTGCGAGGCCTCCGCTCCGGCGACCAGGGCGACGATCTGCTGGTACTGGCTGTCGGCCCCCGTGCGCACCGCGCGGAGGCGCACGGCCCGGCTGCCGTTGATTGCCCCGGACGGCACCTCGTCGCCGGAACCGCGTGCGACGGGAAGGCTCTCTCCGGTCAGCGACGATTCGTCGAAGGACGCGCTGCCCGTGAGGAGAGTCCCGTCCACCGGGACGATCTCCGCCGGGCGCACGAGCAGGACATCGCCGACCTCCACGTCGTCGACGGGCACCTCCGTCGCCGCGTCCGAGTCCGCATCGTCGGGATGGGTGAGCACGTGCGCGGTGCGCGGCGAGCGGTCGAGGAGGGCCGAGAGGTCGCGCTTCGCCCGGCGGCCGGCGAAGTCCTCCAGCGCCTCTCCGCCCGAGAGCATCAGCACGATGATGAGCGCCGCGATGTACTCGCCCACCGCAAGCGTCGCCACCATGGCCACGACGGCGAGGATGTCGAGTCCGACGTGGCCCCGGAGCACGTCGCGCACCATGCCGATGAGCGTCCACACCACAACGGCGGCCACGTACACCGTCGCGACCCACCGCCCGATCGCCTCCTCGCCGGCGGCGTGCAGCACACCCACCGCGACGAACGCGACGACCGTCAGCGTGATGACGGGGTACCGCCAGAGGAGTCGGAAGGCGCGCATGCGTCCAGCATCGTCGCTATCGGTGCGTGCCGCCAGCAGCTCTTCCCGCCTCTCTGCTTAAGCGATATAGTCGGCCGCGAGCCGCGACGCCGCGGCGCGATCTCGACAACGACGCCGAAGGAGTAGACCTGACATGAGTAACTCACCCGCACGATCCTCCCGCCTACGACGGGGTCTCGCTGCCGTCGCGGTGCTCGCCGCGGCGGGAGCTGCCGCACTCACCGCCTCCGCCGCGGCCGTCGCCGACGTCGAGGCCGTCGAGCCGAAGCTGGCGGTCTACGTGGAAGTCAACTCGAACGATTTAGCGAACGTGGCGGACTACACGCTCGCCGAGTCCGGCCGTCCCGCCGTCGATCTGGCCATGATCTTCGCCGCCAACATCAACTACGACGGCGAGAAGGCGGTCCTCCATCTCAACGAGCGCGTCACCGAGACGCTGCAGGATGCGGAGAACCAGATCCGCCCGCTGCAGGCCCAGGGCACCAAGGTCCTCCTGTCGGTGCTGGGGAACCATCAGGGCGCGGGTTTCGCGAACTTCACCTCCTACGCAGACGCCGACGCCTTCGCCGCGCAACTCGCCGACACCGTGACCGCATACGGCCTCGACGGCATCGACTTCGACGACGAGTGGAGCAACTACGGGGCGAACGGCACGCCGCAGCCGAACGCGCAGTCCTTCGGTTGGCTGGCCTCGGCGCTGCGCGATCGTCTCGGGCCGGACAAGCTCATCACGCTGTATGCGATCGGCCCGTCCTACACGACGACGGACTTCGGTCTGTTCGACGCCGGCAGCGTGCTCGATCACGCGTGGAACCCGTACTACCCGACCTACGACGCGCCCACGGTGCCGGGTCTGGAGGATCGTGGTCGCCTCGGCGCCGCGGCCATCGATCTCGCGAACACGAACGCCACGACGGCCGCGGACTTCGCCCGCCGCACGGTGGCGGACGGGTACGGCGTCTACGTCGCGTACAACCTCACCGCGACGAATCAGTCGGCCTATCTCTCCGAGATCACCCAGGCGCTGAAGGGGGAGGCGACCCTGTACCGGGCGGCGTCGCACTGAGTCAGCTCAGATCGAAGAGCTCGATCTGACGCAGCGTGACCTCGGCCTCCGCCCGCACGCGGATGGCCGAGGTCACGACCCGCGTCTCCAGGGTGAACGGCGTCGTACGGTCGGGCACCAGGTCTTCACGGTGCGTCGTGGACAGCGGCTGCCATCGCCCCTCAGGGCCCTCCGCCTCCCAGCGCAGCACCCGTGCCCCCGCGCCCTCGCGGCTCGTGAGGGTGACGTCGGTGACCGCGCGGGGCGCGGGGAACCGCCACCCCGCCCAGGCCCCCGGCAGCAGACGGACGCCCTCATCGCCGTCCGGAGCGCCGTCGTCGAACAGCCGCGATGCCTCGTGGGTATCGGGGGAGGCGACAGCCCGCCCCGCTTCGCCCGTGAGGTCACGGTGCCACGGTTCCCCGTCGAGCGCGTCTTCCCCTGTCTCCAGTGCCCGCGCCGGGTCGGTGCCGAACACGAGGTCGAGCACGGCGTCGCCGCGGAGTGCGTCGATGGGCAGATCGGCGGTGGGGAGAGGGCGTCTGTCCAGCCGTGCCTCCTGCAGGACGTGCGCTGCGGCGCTGCTCCGTCGCGAGCGGATCCGCAGCGAGGAACCGTCGCCGCGCGCGATGCGGATGTCGTCCGAGAGGGGCGATCCGATCCGCAGCGTCCCCGAGGCCAGTTCGAGGGGATACAGGCCGAGCGCCGCCCAGAGCCACCAGGCGCTCATCTCGCCGTTGTCCTCGTCGCCGGGAAAGCCCTGGCCGATGTGGCCGCCCGCGAACAGGCGGCGTGCGAGACCGTGTACGAGGCCCGCGCCGTGCCACGGCCGGTCGGTGAAGGCGTACATGAACGGGATGTGGTGCGCCGGCTGATTCGACAGTGCGCACATGCCGGATCGTTGGGCGCGGGCTTCGCGCTGCTCGTGGATGACCGTGCCGTAGGCTCCGCCGAAGCGTTCGTCGGCGGTCTCGGGTTCCCCGAAGAGGGCGTCCAGGTGCCGACCGAGGCCTGCACGGCCGCCGTGGAGTGCGGCGAGTCCCGGTCCGTCATGGACCGTGCCGACCGACATCCCCCACGCGTTCGTCTCCACGTTGTCGCCGCCCCAGACCCGGGGGTCGAAGTCCGACGCGAGGGAGCCGTCCGCCGAGCGACCGCGGAAGAACCCGGACGCCGGGTCGAACAGTGCTCGTACGGACCGGGACCGATTCGAGAAGTACCGCGCGAACGCCCGATATCTCGCCGCGGCATCCGGCACGGTCGTCGCGAGCTGTGCGGCGAATCGGCCGAGGGCGGCGTCGCTCACCGCGTTCTCGATGCTCCAGCTCATCCCCTCCGGCACGTCCGACGGGATGAACCCGAGGAAGCGCCCGCGGCCGATGCCCTTGCGTCCCCGCCGCGGATCCGGTCCCGGTTCGCACGCATGGCGCCAGCCGCTCTCGAACGCCGCCTCCCGGTCGAACGCCACACCCCATCGGGCAGCGTCGGCGAAGATCTGATCGCTCGACGTCCCGACCATGCTGTCGACGTACCCGGGGGCGCTCCACCGCGCCATCCAGCCCCCGCGGCGGTACTGTGCGAGCTGTCCGTCCAGCAGACGTCCGGTCAGGGCGGGGTCGAGAAGCGCGAGGGCCGGCCACTCGGTCCGGTACGTGTCCCAGTAGCCGTTGTTGACGACGAGCTCGCCGTCCGCCGCCGGCGCCCCCGTCGCGGTCTCCCCGAACCTCGTCCGCGGGGCGAAGACATCCGCGAACCGCCACTCCGGCGCCACGGCAGTGCCCGCATTCTCCGCGGCCGTGTTCGGGTACAGGTGCATGCGGTGGAGCGCCGCGGCGATCCGGGAGCGCTGTTCGTCGTCGGCCAGGGCGCGGAACGGGAGCTCAGCCTCGGGGAGCGGAGGGATCGTCACCCGTCCGAGCAGCCGGTTCCATGCCGTCGCAGCGCGGTCGCGGAGCTCGTCGAAGGAGACGGCGGGCGGCGCTTCGAGACCGAGGCTGTGCCGGGCCTGTGCGACGGAGAGGAACGAGACCCCGATCCGCACCTCGATCGCGCCTGCACCGAGGATGAAGCCGGCGACCCGGGACCGCTCGTGGTCGGCCAGCGTGCCGCGGGAGATCTCCGTCTCGCTCTGCACCGTTCCGGCGAAGTAGCAACGGGGCGCGTTCCCCCAGTCCTCAGGTCCCTCCGGGATCCAGCCCTCGAACCCGGAGTCGGTGAAGGTGAGGAGGCCGTCGCCGGCGAGCTGATCGATGACGAATCCGACCGAGGCCGTGTCATCGGCGCGCACGCGGAATGCGGCGGCATGCGAGGTCGCGGTCATCTCGACGCGCAGACCGTCGCCGAGGTCGGCGGAGTACTCGTGCGGGCGTGCGCGCTCGCTTCCCGGGCGGATCCAGCGGCGCCGGGTCTCCCGGTCCGCCGCCGGCATCCCGAGGAACGGCATGAGCTGCAGGACCGACCGATCGCCGATCCACGGGCTGGGCTGGTGCGAGAACTGCAGGGCTTCGAGGCGCCGCCCCTGCGGGTCGTCGTGCACGAACGGCCGGTATGGCCAGCGCGCGTCCGTCGCATCGGTCGCGGGTGTGACGAACGTGAACCCGTGGGGCACAGCGACGGCGGGAATCGTGTTCCCGCGAGAGAAGCGGGGGCCGGAGTGTGAGCCGCGTCGGGTGTCGACGCGCTCGACGGGCGGGAGGTCAGCGGGGGCCGTGTGCTCCGCGACGAGGGCCTGCACGAAGCCGGTGACGACGGTGCGCGCGCCGGGGGCCGCCGCGAGCCCGGGCGTCCCGAGGACGAGCTCGACCGTGGCCGGGCCGGAGCCGAGGGGCGCGAGGGCGACGGTGTCGGCGTTCCACTGCTCCGGCATGCTCCACCGGGCGGCGAACTGCTCTTCGGCCCCGAGGGGGAAGTCGTAACGGTCGCGGACGGCGGCGATGTCGCTCAGCCTGCTGCCGTCCGCGCCGCGCACGTCCACGGTGACCGCGAGAGCGGCATGCGGAGCGAGGGTGGCCCCTGGCCCGTCCGCGTAGAAAGCCCAGTGCAGGACCGTGTCCGGGGTGAGCGCGATGTCGTCGAGACCGGGGAGGTCGATCCGCTGCTCTCCGCGGGACGGGTCGAACGTGAAGGCGAACACGGGGCTCGGGAGCACGCCGGCGTGCGGGCGGGACGAGGGGGGATCCGCGGGACCGGCGGCCGGGCGGAGCAGCGGCCGGCTCACCCCTTCAGGGCGCCCTCCTGCACGCCCTTGAAGAAGAAGCGTTGCGTGAACGAGAACATGATGACGATCGGCACCAGCGCGATCATCGTGCCGGCGGCGATGAGCCGGGGGTCGACGGAGAAGCTGCTGTTGAGATAGGCCATGCCGACGGTCAGCGTGTACTTCGCCGGGTCCGAGAGCACGATGAGCGGCCAGAGGTAGTCGTCCCACGCGCCGATGAAGGCGAAGATCGCCACCACGGAGACCATGCCGCGGATATTCGGCCACACGATGTGCCGGATACGCTGCCACGTGGTCGCGCCGTCGACGGTCGCCGCGTCGAGCACGTCCTTCGGGATCATCCGGCAGGCCGTCGCGACGAGCAGCACGTTCATCGCGCTGATCGCACCGGGAAGGAAGACGCCCCACAGACTGTCGGCGAGGCCCAGAGCGCGGATGGTGAGGAAGTTGCTGGTCACGGTGACCTCACCGGGGAACAGCAGCGTGGACAGCAGGATGCCCATGACGATCCACTTGCCGCGGAAGCGCATGCAGCCCAGGGCGTAACCGGCGAACGTGGCGAGGATCACGTTGCTCAGCACGGTGCCCAGGGAGACGAGCAGCGAGTGCCACGCGTAGAGGTACACGGGGACGATGTCGGCGACGGTGGCGTAGTTCTGCAACGTCGGGTCGCGGGGGATGAGTTCGGGCGGGAACGAGTAGATATTCTCCTGCGGTCCCTTGAACGAGGTGGAGAGCTGCCAGACGAAGGGCCCGATCACGAGGAAGAGCACGAAGAGCAACAGGGCGTAGCGCCCGATCAGTCCGCCGAGCGTCGGCTTGCTGAAGTCGCCCGAGCCGCGGCGGCGGAAGATGCGCTCGCGGGTGTGTCGCGGCGTCTCCTCCGTGGGCGGCGTGCTCTCCACCGGGGGCGTCGTCAGAGTCGTCATGCGGAGACCTTCGCCTTCTTCTCGCGGTTCATGAACGCGATCGCCGCCAGCGGCACGAGCGTCAGGAGGAACAGCGCCACGCTGATCGCGGACGCGTAGCCGATGTTGCCGTTCAACCCGGACCCGACCTGACGGATCAGCATCACGAGCGACATGTCGTAGCCTCCGGGGCCGCCCGTGCTCTTCGACAGCACGTCGAGCTCGGCGAACACCCGCATGGCGGATACCGCGATGAGCACGGCGATGAGCAGCATCGCCCCACGCACCGAGGGGATCGTCACCGACAGGAAGCGGCGGAAGGAGCTCGCGCCGTCGAGCATGGCCGCCTCGTGCAGCTCCTTGCCGACGTTCCCCAGAGCCGCGAGGTACACGACCATGTAGTAGCCGAGGCCTTTCCACACGGTCAGCAGGATCGCGCAGCCGAGCAGCAGCCAGCGGTCGACGAGGAAGGCCATCGGCTGATCGATGAGTCCGAGGAATTCGAGCGTCTGGTTGATGATGCCGCGACTGTCGAACAGCCACGTCCAGATGAGGGCGACCACGACCACGGAGGCGATCACGGGGAAGTAGAAGGTGGTGCGGAAGAACGCGATCCCCGGGAGCTTCTTCTGCACGAGGAGGGCGAGGAGCAGGGGGAGGATCGTGAGCAGCGGCACGCACACGACCACGTAGATGAGGCAGGTGGTGAGCGCGTTCCAGAACATCTCATCGCCGAACATGCGCTCGTAGTTCGCGCCGCCGACGAACTCCGGGGTCCGCAGCGGGCGGGCATCCGTGAAGCTGAGGACGACGGTGTTCAGGAACGGCCAGAGCGCGAACACCAGCACCCAGATCACGGCGGGGGCGAGGAGCAGCCACGGGGTGAACCACTTGTGGGATCTCATCGTCGACCTCCGCTGCCGGGTGCCGGTGTCCGCGCGCATGCTCACTGGTCCACGCGGTTCGCGTTGGCGTACTCGACGATCTTGTCGAGCTGCGTCTTGGCGTCGGCCTCGCCGTTCACGGCCAGCGCGATCTGCTGGGTCATGTACGTCGCCATGTCCGAGGTCCACTGGAACGGCAGCGCCTTGGCGTCCTTCATCGCGCCGAACACGGTATCGATCGCGGCGAGCTGCTTCTCGTCCGTGACCGAGGAGGCGATGTTCTCGACGACCTGGTCGCCGCCGTCGGCCGTGCCTGGCGCGGTGCCGACCGCGAGGGAGGAGAACGCGACCTGGTTCTCCTCGTTCGTCGCGAACTCGGCGAAAGCGAGGGCCGCTTCCTTGTTGTCGGAGTCGGCGGAGACGTTGAGGCCCTGCACGTAGAGCGGGGCGACACCGAGGCGCGGGGTGGCTACGGTGTTCTCCAGCAGTGCCGGGGCGTCCTTCTGGAGGTCGGTCGTGAAGCCGGTGCCGCCGGTGGTGAAGGCGACCTTCTCCTGGATGTACGCCTCCGCGTTCCCGCCGTAGTCGCCGGTCAGCGCCTCCGCCGGCATCGCGCCCGCGGCGTAGGCGTCCGCATACTGCTCGATGATCGCGGCGGCCTCGTCCGTGTTGAAGTCGAACTCGCCCTCATCGTTGATGACCTCCATGCCGGCCGCGGTGAAGGTGTCGAGCGCCGGGATCGAGGAGAGGAGCTGGACCTTGCCGCCGGACTCGGTGGCGACATCCTTGGCCAGGGTGAGCAATTCGTCGACCGTGGTCGGCAGGTTCTCCTCCGTGACGCCATAGGGCGCGAGCTGGGCCAGGTTCCACCAGGACGCGTCGCTGGACAGGTACCAGGGCAGACCGTAGGTGCCCTCGACGCCGGGATACTGGCTGTAGGCGTCCCACGCGCCGGCGTTGTACGCGGACTTCAGGTCGGGGTCGGCGGCGTCGAGGTCGACGAGCTTCCCGGCGGCGACGAGCGGGTACGCGATGTCCGGCGGGAGATTGAGCACGTCGGGCAGGGTGTCGGCGTTCGCCTGGCTCAGGATCTTCTCCTGGTAGCCGTCGCCGGGCTGGTCGAGCCACTCGACGGTGACGTCCGGGTGCTCCTCCTCGAACGCCGCGATGAGGTCTTCGAAGTAGGGCGTGAACTTCTCGTTCTTCAGCGACCAGGTCTGGAACTGGATGGTTCCGCTGAGCTCGCCGGACGTGTCGATGGGGCCGGCGTCGTCGGAGGCGGCGCCTCCCGTGCAGCTCACGAGCGCCAAGGCGCCGATCGTGAAGGTTGCCAGAGCGACAATGCGTGCGGGAACTTTCATCGTGCTTCTTCCTCGAGGCGGGCGAATCGGCGCGGTCCGACGACGGGACTACAACGCTTTAGCAGATGAAACCATCGGATCCGTCCGGTGTCAAGACGCACGCTGTCGGTGGTGGCGCTCAAGCGTTATAGTGATGCGACATGTCCTCGTGGGAGGGCACGGTCCGAAAGGTGCGAACACACATGACGCAGCGCGGCGCTCTCGATGCCCCTCTCCGTTTCGGGGCGAACTACACGCCGTCGAAGGAGTGGATGCACTCCTGGCTCGACTTCACACCGGATGACGTGCGCCGCGACTTCGCCGCGCTCGCCGCGCTCGGCCTCGACCACGTGCGCGTCTTCCCGCTGTGGACCGTCCTGCAGCCCAACCGCACCCTCATCCGGTCGAAGGCGATCGACGACGTGCGCACCATGGTCGACCTCGCCGCCGAGTTCGGGATGGACGCGAGCGTCGACGTCATCCAGGGGCACCTGTCGAGCTTCGACTTCGTCCCCTCCTGGCTGTCCACGTGGCACGACAGGAACATGTTCACCGACCCGAACGCCCTGGACGGTCAGGTGAAGCTCGTGGAGCGGCTGGCCGGCGCGCTGCGGGACGCCCCGAACTTCCTCGGGCTCACGCTCGGCAACGAGACGAACCAGTTCTCCGCGCAGACGCACCCGTCGCCGTGGCCCGTCACGTCGGATGAGGCCGGAGCCTGGATCGAGGCGCTGCTCGCGGCCGCCGAGCAGGCCGCGCCGGGGCTGCCGCACGTGCACAGCGAGTACGACGCCGTCTGGTACATGGACGGCCACGGGTTCACGCCGACCCACGCGTCGCGGCTGGGGGCGATGACGACCATCCACTCCTGGATCTTCAACGGCACGGCGCAGCGCTACGGAGGGCGCTCGGTCGCCTCCGACCGGCACGCGGAGTACCTCATCGAGCTCTCCCGCGCGTTCGCGGCCGATCCCGGCCGCCCCATCTGGCTGCAGGAGGTCGGCGCCCCCTCGAACTGCCTCGACGAGGCCGAGATGCCCGGCTTCCTCGAGGCGACGCTGCGGTCGTCGCTGCGCACCGAGAACCTCTGGGGCGTGACCTGGTGGTGTTCGCACGACGTGAGCCGCGAACTCGGCGATTTCCCGGAGCTGGAGTACTCCCTCGGGCTCATCGACCAGGACGGGGCGGCGAAGCCGCTCGGCCGTCGGTTCGCGGAACTCATCCCCGAACTGCGCGCCCGCACCGCCGCTCCGGACCGTCCCACGGCGATCGTGGTGGACGTCGACGAGCGCGAGGTGCCGGTGAGCCGTGCCGCGCTGAGTCCCGGCGGAGCGGTCTTCCAGGCGTGGGTCGACGCCTGCGCGGCGGGCGACGATCCCGCGCTGGTGACCTCCCGCACGGCTCAGGACCCCGCGGCGCTGGCGGCGCGCGGCATCCACCGCCTCATCCACCCCGATCTCTCGGCTTCGGGCGTCGAGCGCTACGCCTCCGTCAACACCGTCGTCTGATTTCGCCGAGACCCCGGGTCGTCGTCGAGACCCCGGGGTGCGCGCGGCGATAGCCCGGGGTGTGGGCGGGGAGGCGGGGGCTCAGCGGGGTGGTGGCGCCGTGCTCTCGCGAGCGGTGAGCACGGGGGTCGGGCCCTCGACGCTCGGCAGCGTAGCGCCGGCCTCGATCTGCTGCAGAAGGAGCGTGGCGGCCTGCTCGCCGAGCTCGAACGTGTCGCGGGTCATCGCGGTGATCGAGGGGTTGATGAGACCCGCGATGACGGAGTCGTCGAACGACGCCAGGGAGACGTCGCGCGGCACCGCCCTGCCCATCTCCTGGGCCACACGAAGGCCGGCGACCGCCATCACGTCGTTGTCGTAGACGATCGCGGTGGGACGCTGCCGGCCGGAGAGCTGAGCGCGCGTCACGGCGGAGGCCCGGGCGGGGGAGAAGTCGGTCGTGATGACCTCGCCGTCGATGCCGTCCGCCGCCATCCGCTCCAGCACCTCGGCGCGCAGTCGGGTGTGCTCCAGTTCGGCCGGGCCCGCGACGTAGGCGATGCGCGTGTGACCGAGGGCTGCGAGGTAGGAGAAGAGGGTCTCCGCGACGGTGTCGTCCCCGATCCACACGCTGGGAACCGCCCCCTCCGGGGACGGGCGGGAGCCGATCATCACCGCGCGGGCGTCCAGGGCGGTGATGCGCTCGCCGCGCGGGTCGTCGTCACGCGGGTCGATGAGGATGATGCCGTCGACCTGATTCGACGAACGCCACTGCCGATGCACCTCCATCTCCTCGTCGATGTCGGCGACGAGGCGGAGCTGCAGCCCGACCTTGCTCTCGGAGAGCCGGGACTCGATGCCGGCGATGAGGTCGGTGAAGAAGGCCTCGGACCCGAGGGAGCGCGCCGGGCGGGCGAGGGCGAACCCCACCGCGTTGGCCCGGGCGCCGACGAGGGCACGGGCGGCAGAGCTCGGCTGCCAGTGGTTCTCCTCGATGATCGACAGGATGCGCTGCCGCGTCTCCTCGCTCACGCCGGGGCGACCGTTGAGAGCGAACGAGACGGCGCCGGGGGAGACGCCCGCCATGCGCGCGATGTCCGCGATCGTCACGCGTTTCCCCGGGGCCATAGGCATCACCCTACTTGATCGGTTTAGCCTCTCGAAAGCAACGGAGACGGTACCGTAGACTCCCGTGCTAGATCGTTTTAGTAACCGCACGCATCGAACCCAGTCCCTCACCGTCGAGCCCGGAGAACCCCACCATGCATGACGACACCTCGCTCACCGTCGGCCGCGTCAAGCGGGTCCTCGAAGAGCGCATCCGCCCGGCGATCCACTCGGCCGCGGTGCCCCTCACGGTCGAGGCGCACCAGCTCCCCGGAGAGCCCATCGCCCCGGCGGAGGGCCTGGCGCTCTCCTTCGCCCCGGCCGCGGTCGGCGAGCTGTGGGGCCCGGCCTGGGGGACCACATGGTTCAAGCTCACCGGTCGGGTGCCGGCGGAATGGGCTGGCCGCCGGGTCGAGGCGCTGATCGACCTGGGCTTCGACGTGAACATGACGGGGTTCCAGTGCGAGGCGCTCGCGTACCGCCCCGACGGCACGCCGATCAAGAGCATCAACCCGCGCAACCAGTGGGTGCCGATCGCCGAGACCGCCGCGGGCGACGAGCTCGTCGAGCTGTACCTGGAGGGCGCGTCCAATCCCGTCCTCCTCGACTACCACCCCTTCCTGCCGACGCAGGAGGGCGACATCCTCACCTCCTCGAAGGAGCCGCTGTACCGGCTGCGGCGCCTCGACCTCGCGGTGTTCGAACCCGAGGTGTTCGACCTGTCCCTCGACCTCGAGGTGCTGTTCGAACTGCAGGCGGAACTTCCCGTGACGTCGCCACGCCGCATGCGCATCCTGCAGGCCCTGGACGACGCGCTGGACGTGCTCGACCTGCAGCACATCGTGGAGACCGCCGGCGACGCGCGGGCCCGGCTCGCGGATGTCCTCGCGGCGCCGGCCGAGGCCAGTGCGCACCGGATCTCGGCGGTGGGCCACGCCCACATCGACTCGGCCTGGCTGTGGCCGGTGCGCGAGACGATTCGCAAGGTCGCGCGCACGACCTCCTCCATGACCACGCTCATCGAGGAGCAGCCCGACTTCCAGTACGGCATGTCGAGCGCGCAGCAGTACGCCTGGATCAAGGAGCACCGCCCCGAGGTGTGGGAGCGGGTCAAGGCCGCCGTCGCCGCGGGGCGCTTCCTGCCTCTCGGCGGCATGTGGGTGGAGTCCGACACCGTGATGCCGACGGGCGAGTCGCTCGTGCGGCAGTTCTCGCACGGGCAGCGGTTCTTCGAGAGGGAGTTCGGCATCCGGTCGAAGGGCGTCTGGCTGCCGGACAGCTTCGGCTACTCGCCGGCCCTCCCGCAGCTCATGCGCCGCGCCGGGTTCGAGTGGTTCTTCACGCAGAAGATCTCCTGGAACCAGCAGAACGTGTTCCCGCACCACTCCTTCCTCTGGGAGGGCATCGACGGCTCGCAGGTGTTCACGCACTTCCCGTCGATGGACACCTATAACTCGCAGCTGAGCGGCATGGAGGTCGCGAAGGCCTCGCGCCAGTTCAAGGAGAACCGCCTCAGCTCGCGGTCCATCGCCCCGGTCGGCTGGGGTGACGGCGGCGGCGGCACGACGCGCGAGATGACGGGCAAGGCTGAGCGCCTGCGCGACCTCGAGGGCAGCGCACAGGTCGTGTGGGAGCACCCCGACGTGTTCTTCGACGCCGCCAAGGCCGAGCTGCCGAACCCCGCGGTCTGGGTCGGCGAGCTCTACCTCGAACTGCACCGCGGCACGCTCACCAGTCAGCACGCGACGAAGGCGCTGCACCGCTGGGCCGAGCACGCGCTGGTGGAGGCGGAGCTGTGGGCGGCCACCGACGCCGTGCGCACCGGCGCCGCCTACCCGTACGCCGAGCTCGACCGACTCTGGCAGGCCGTGCTGCTGCACGAGTTCCACGACATCCTGCCCGGCACCTCGATCGCGTGGGTGCACCGCGAGGCCGTCTCCGTGCTGTCCGACGTGCTGTCGGATGCACGCGACATCGCCGACGCCGCGCGTCGGTCGCTCGCCGGTGAGGGCGACCGAGAGCTGCGGTTCGAGCCGACCTCGGTGGGTCGGGGGCGGCCGCTCGGTGCCTCGTGGGTCCCGGAGCCCGTCGAAGAGCCGGTCTCGCTCACCGAGGACTCTTCGGCAGGCTCGGCGATTTCGCCGGGGTGGCGCCTGGAGAACGATCTCGTCTCGGTGCTGGTGTCCGCCGAGGGGCTGATCGTCTCCGCCGTCGACAAGGCCACCGGCCGCGATGCCGTCGCTCCGGGCGCGGCGGCGAACCTGTTCCAGTTGCATCAGGACTTCCCGAACATGTGGGACGCGTGGGACATCGACCGGTACTACCGCAACAGCGTGAGCGACCTCACCGCGGTCTCGTCGATCGAGGCGTCTGTCGTGAACGGTGTCGCGCAGATCGTCGTCGTGCGACCGTTCTCCGAATCGACGATCACGCAGACGATCCTCCTCGCCCCGGGCTCGCGCACCGTGCACCTCCGCAACGAGGTCGACTGGCACGAGACCGAGAAGCTGCTCAAGCTCGCCTTCCCGCTCGACATCCAGGCGTCGCACACCGAAGCCGAGACGCAGTTCGGCTACCAGGCGCGCGTCACCCACACGAACACGAGCTGGGAGGCGGCGAAGTTCGAGACGTCGATGCACCGCTTCGTGCTGGTGCGAGAGCAGGACTTCGGCGCGGCCCTCGTGAACGACTCGATCTACGGATACGACACGACGCGCGAGGTCGGCGAGGACGGGGTCACCACGACCGTGCGACTCTCCCTGCTGCGGGCGCCGCGGTTCCCCGACCCGGACACGGACCACGGGCTGCACGAGATCGAGGTCGGCTTCGTGATCGGCGCTGACGCCGCGATCGCGACCGCCGAGGGTATCCGCCTCAACAGCATCCCCACGGTGATCCGCGGGGCGCGCGAGGTCGAGCCGCTGGTGGAGGTGTCGGGCGAGGGGATCGTCGTCTCCGCGGTGAAGCTTGCCGACGACGGCTCCGGTGACGTCATCGTGCGGGTGTACGAGGCGCTCGGGCGCCGGGCGGTCGGCGAGCTGTCGGTCGGTTTCGACCACCGTGAGGTGCGCGAGGCGAGCCTGATCGAGGACGACATCGAGGCGCCCCGTCTCGGGTGCGGGCTCCACCTCCGCCCCTTCGAGGTCCGCACCCTCCGCATCGCACGCTGAGCCCCCGGCCTCCTGGCGCCCGGCGCTCCGTGCCGGATGAGAAACGCGCCCCCCCAATAGCGGGAGGCGCGTTTCTCATCCCGTCAGGCGGGCGTGCAGGGCGTCAGGAGGAAAGTTCGACGCCGGTGAGCAGTACTCCGCCAGCCCTGTTGCTCGTCAGGGAACCGAGGGTGACCGTGGTGCCCACGGCTCCGGCAGGAAGCGGGAGCCGCAGCGTCGTCGTCTTCGCCGCCTCGCCGCCGACCCCCGGTACCCGAAGCCCTGGCGTGTTCGGGGCCAGCGAGGTCATCGTTCCGGCGAAGCCGATGTCCAGCTGAAGCCCCTCAGGGGAGCTCTTCCGGTAGGGCATGAGATGCAGAACCAGCGTGCGAGACTCCTCCGAAGCCGGGCCGACCGGTATCGACAGGGCGCCGCCGCCCTTCCAGTCGACGAGAAGATAGGGGCCCCCGGGGCGGGCCGCGGTATCGCCGTCATCGGGGCACGGGGAAACGTCTTGTTCCACAGGCTCCATCAGGTCCACGACACGGCATCGCTGCAGGGTCGCGTTTTACTGCCCTCAGCGCACCGGCTGGCGTTTCGTGCGCGGCGTTCACGAGAACCCGGCGGGGCCCGAGAGTATGGACGAACCAGTCTGCGCGGTACCCGAGCCATTCAGTCGGCAGTGCTGTGGCCGCGTCCGTCATGAAGCCGGGGAACGAGGCGTCGTCCACGGCCTTCGCCCACGCCAGCGCCGTTCTGACGATCATCGCGCGCGCCTCATCCCCCGAAGGGCAGGAGACGCTGGCCGGTTCACCGACGCATTCCAGACGGTCTTCGGGGAGTTCCGATGCGGCGTTGAGCTGGTTGTGGCCGAATGAGCCGACGGTCGCGATGGCCAGCGGGCTTCGGCGGTCGGCGTCGAAGTGGGCAGCCGCCCACTGGACGGAGTCGCTGGGGACGTCACCGTCTCGCCCGCCCACGATCCCGAGGGTCGGCACGTCCAGCGGAGGGTCGTCGAGCGACTCTCCCGCATTGTTCCCGACGTCGTGGGCTGTCGCGAGATACAGAGCGCCTCGCGTGGTGATCCCGGCCTCGGCCGCTTCCGCAGCCGCCCCGCGGATCATCATGCCCGATCGGGAGTGCGCGATCCAGAGGATCGAAGACGCATCCACCTTCCGGGCCTTGGCGTCCGCCACCGGATCGGATCCGACGAGCCGTCTTCTGGCCCCGCTGTCGGCAGCGGCACGTCGCAGCGCCTCCACCTGATCGAGGACGACGCGACGCCACGCGCGCGTCTGATCGTACGAACTGCCTCGCGCCAGTTGCCCGACGAAGACCGGCGCGAGGTCGGGCGCGAGGACAGCGTATCCCCGGGCCGCGAGTTCCGTGGCCAGATAGTCCATCCCCGCGTCATAGCGGATGGAGTCGCCGGCAGGGCACGGGTAGCGGAAACTCGAATCCGGGCACGTTTCCGCGCGCAGGTGGCCGATCACGACCAGCCGCGCGGAATCGGTTGATGGGGACGGAAGCGTGAGCGTGCCACGAAGAGGGCTCGTGAACGTCTCCGGCTCGGGCGGATCGCCGACGTCGATGTTCCCGAGGTCAAAACGCACTCGCGTCACACCGCCCTGCGTGCGGACCTCCGCGGGCGCGATCTCGCGGTCAGCGGGAGCCTGGGGGCCGTCTTCGGCAATGGCGGCGGAGTCGCCGTCGGAGGGCGGAGGCGACGCCGGCCCGCCGTCGACGGGCGTGCACGCCGTCACCGTCATCGCCAGCACGATGAGGGCGCCCGCTACGGCCGCCTTCACCCCGGCCGTTCGTCCCCGGCGTCTCATCACGATTTCCCCCTGGAAGCCTCTGCGCACCGCCATCGAAGAACGGACGCAAGGTAACATTTTACCCCGCAGGCGGGCGTGCAGCGGTGTCGACCTCGGGGAAACGCGCCGGAGTCCGGGGGTCAGGCAGGAGGAAGGCGGAGCACGTCGGGGGCCTCGCCGCCGGTGAGGTCGTCGGCGATGCGGAGGCTGCGCGCCAGGTCGTCGAGCGCGCCGCTGAGCGTGCCGAACCGCTCGCGGTCGCTGCACACCGCCGTCAGGGTGATGAGGTGGGTCCCCGTGTCCCAGGTGTACGTGGCGAAAGGAGGGGCCGAGGGAGAGGAAGGAGTCGGGACCACGAGCTTCTCGCCGACGCCGAGCCGCGTGGGGAACGAGGTCGTGTCGTCGTACTCCATCGGCATCGACGCCCGGGCGATCCGGATGTCCGGGGTCAGCGCCTGCACCGTCGCCATCGCCACGACGAGGTCCGGTTCCGCTTTCCAGGTCCACGCGAGGACCCTTCCATCGGCCTTCTTCATGAGCATCGGCGCGGCCTGGCTCATCGCCCAGGCCCCGAACCGCGAACCCGGGCGCTCCGTCGCGCCGACCGCGGCGTTCACCTGGCCGAGCAGCATCCGGATCGCGGCCTTGCGGTGCCGGCGCCCCTTCCACCCGAGCGAGTCCGTCACGGGGATCCACAGCTGGGGGTCGGCGTCGGCGTGCAGTCGCATGGCTTCACGGTATCGGCCGAGGCTGAAGGATGCCGGTATGGCTCGGCGTCGCGCGCAGGGGCCTCGGGTAGAGTTGCCACCGCCCGACCAGGGCTTCTCCTCGGCCGCCACCCTCGTAAGGCATGTCTGTGACCTCCTCCGACGATCCGATCGATGCGTCGCGCGACGCCACCGCCACACAGCCCCGTCCCCTGAAGATCCTCCTCGGGTGCGACACGTTCGCGCCCGACATCAACGGCGCCGCCCGGTTCGCCGAGCGTCTCGCCGCCGGCCTCGTGCAGCGGGGCCACGAGGTGCACGTCGTCGCCCCCAACCAGGCCTACCGCCGGACCGCGCCGCGCACCGAAGTCATCGAGGGCGAGCCGATGACGCTCCACCGGCTGCCCTCCGTGCGCTGGGCTCCGCACGATTGGCTCCGCTTCGTGTGGCCGTGGCGCTCCAAGCACTACGCCCGCGCGGTGCTCGACGCCGTGCAGCCCGACGTCGTCCACATCCAGTCGCACATCGTGATCGGACGCGGGCTCGCGCGCATCGCGAAGCAGCGCGGGATCCCGGTCATCGCGACCAACCACGTCATGGCCGAGAACATCCTCGACCACACCACCATGCCGAAGTTCATCGACGACATCGTGCTCAGACTCGCCTGGGCCGACGCGAAGCGCACCTTCGACCTGACGCGGGCGATCACCACGCCGACGCGTCGTGCCGCCGACTTCCTGGAGAAGACGGTCGAGGTGCGCGGCGTCATCCCGGTGAGCTGCGGCATCGACCGTTCCCAGTACACGCCGGTGATCGCCCCCCGGGAGGAGAACCGGATCGTCTTCGTGGGCCGGCTCACCGCCGAGAAGCAGGTCGAGGTCATCCTCAAGGCGATGACGAAGCTCGACCCGGCGCTGAACACCACGTTCGACATCGTGGGCGGCGGGGACCAGCGCAAGCAGCTCGAGAGCCTGACGGCGCAGCTCGGCCTGGCGGATCGCGTCACCTTCCACGGCCGGACCACCGACGAGGAGCTGCGCGCGCTCCTGTCCCGCGCGAGTCTCTTCGTGATCGCCTCGATCGCCGAGCTGCAGTCCATCGCGACGATGGAGGCCATGGCCTCGGCGCTGCCGATTGTCGCCGCCGACGCCGTCGCCCTGCCGCACCTCGTGCACGACGGCGAGAACGGGCACCTCTTCGAACCGGGCAACGTGGACGACCTCGCCGCGAAGCTCACGGCCGTGCTGACCGCCTCCCCCGGAGAGTACGAGCGGATGCAGAACGCGTCGCTCGACGGCGTCGCCATCCACGACATCAACCGGACGCTCGACACGTTCGAAGCGCTGTACCGCGACGAGCCGCTGCCCGAGTGACGCGGATGCACGTCGTCTTCTTCGCCGATCAGCACCTCGACTCCCTCGGCGGGGCCCAGGTGTCGATGCGGCTGCAGCGGACGTTCCTGGAGCGCGCCGGGCACACCGTGACCGTCGTCGCGCCCCGCATGCACGGGCGCCGGGCCGATGCCGCACCGGCTGCGGGGAACGTCGACCTGCCGTCGCTGCCGATCACGCTCGATCGGGAGTACGCGATGACCTGGCCGGGTCGGGCGACCGACCGGGCGCTCGACCGCGCGATGGCTCACCGCCCGCCCGTCGACCTCGTGCACGTACAGGCAGACTTCTGGGGTGCGTTCATCGGCCACCGCTTCGCCGCCCGGCACGGGATCCCCGTCGTGCACACCATGCACAATCGGGTCGACGTCGGACTCGCCGCCGTCACCCCGCTGCACCGTCCCGTGCTCGCGGTGCTCAACCTGTGGCGCCGCTCCGCGCTCCGCGGCATCGGCGTGCCGGTCGGGGGTGGTGACGGGTGGTCGTACCTCCGCGGTCTCGCCGTGGGAGCTGCCGCCGTCACGGCGCCCTCCGGGCACTTCGCCCGGCGTCTGGAGCAGAACGGCGTCGCCCGGACGGTCGACGTGGTGTGGAACGGGATCGATGACGACGTGCGCGCGGAGACGATGGCTGCCGTCCCCGCGCAGCGCGCGCCGGGCCGCCCTCGCTTCGTCTGGCTCGGACGGATGAGCCCGGAGAAGCGCCTCCTCCCGTTCCTCCAGGCCTGGGTCGCCTCCGGGGTGGACGCCGAGCTCGAGATCATCGGCGGTGGCGGACAGCGTGCCGCCGCAGAGCGCATCGTTGCCGGGCGGGACGACGTGCGCTTCGCCGGACGTCTCTCCTACGCGCAGACGCTGGAGCGGATCGCTGCCGCCGACGCCCTGGTGCAGACGTCGATCGGCTTCGAGACCCAGGGGATGACGCCGTTCGAAGCGGCGACCCTCGGCACGCCCTCCGTGGTGTGCGATCCCGATATCGCCGCCGAGCTCCAGGGTGGGCTGTGGGCGGTGCCGGTGGCAGACCCGCACGCTCGTGGCCGTGACCTCGAGGCGCAGCGGGTCGACGCCCTGGCGGCGACGCTGCGACAGGCTGCCGCAGACATCGTGGACGGGAGTGCGCCGCACCCGGTGCCCGCCGTCGCGGACGCGTTCCGGCAGTCCTCGCGGACGGCCGCCATGATCCGCGTCTACGAACGGGTGCTCGCCCGGTCCTGACTGCTCAGAGGAATCCGTAGAAGTTCGACGAGAGCCAGCTCAGCGCGAGCATCAGGAGTCCGGCGCCCGAAACGCCGATCGCGATCCCTGCGAGCAGCCGCGGCCCCGGTCGCCGTGCCGCGATGAGGCCGAGCACGAGCGCGGCGGCGTAGCCGAGGAAGGTGAGCACACCGGACGCCCCCTCGATCAGGCCGATCATGCTGTACGTGCGGTCGGACATGTAGACGAACGGCCGCGCGAGGATGAGCAGAAGATCGATCGCGAGGGTGACCGCGGCGACGATGAAGGCGGCACGGCCGACCGTGCTCCCGGGCGACCGGGGAGTCGGTGCGCCGTAGGGCGGGGCTCCGGCAGCCGGGGCGGGCCCGGACGCGGCCGGGAAGGGCTGCGGGGCCGCCGTGGGGAAGGCCTGCGGGGCAGCGGTGGGGAACACGTGACCGCCGCCGGGGGCGGGCGTGTACGGTGCCCCCGGAGCGGGACCCTGGGCGCCCGGGTACTGAGGCTCGGCCGGGAGCGGCGGAGGCGTCGGGCCGGCTGGGCCGCCGGCATCGTCGCGCGAGGGGGGTCCGGGCTGCTGGGGGTCGCTCATGACCCGAGCGTAGCCCTGCCCGGCGACATGCGGGAGGGTCAGCGGTAGCCGTGGCCGGGGTCGGCCTGGTGCACGGCGTCCCGACCGTTCACGAGGGACCAGTCCGTGGGGGTGCGGTGGTAGCCGTCCCGGCGGAGTTCGACGATCGTGGCGACGACCGCCCAGGCGGCGAGGGCGAAGAGCAGGATGATGAGTATCATGGCAGAAAAGCTACGCTTAGCAGGTTTGCTGCCACGAGTGGCAGAGGCAGCACTGATCGTAGGAAAACTGCCAAATCGGGAGAGCTCATGAAGACCGTGGCCTGTGTGGTGCACGACGGGTTCGCGCCGTTCGAGTTCGGCGTTGCGTGCGAGGCGTTCGGCCTGGACCGCGCAGCCGACGGCGTGCCGAACTTCGACTTCCGCATCGTCGCCCCGCGACCTGGTGTCGTCCGCTCCAAGCTCGGATTCTCCATCAACGTGGAGCACGACCTCTCTTTCGCGGCGGAAGCCGACCTCGTGGTCTTCTGCCCGGTCCCTCGCGAGACGTGGGGAGACATCGACCCGCTGCTGATCGAGGCGGCGCGGGACGCGGTCGCTCGTGGGGCGTGGGTCATGAGCGTGTGCAGCGGGTCGTTCATCCTCGCCGCAGCAGGGGTGCTGGACGGGCGGCGGGCCACGACGCATTGGATGTACGCGCACACGATGGCCGAGATGTACCCGGGAATCGACGTCGACCCGGATGTGCTGTTCGTGCAGGACGGGCGGATCATCACCAGTGCCGGCACCGCCGCCGGGATCGATGCGTGCCTGCATCTGCTCCGACAGGAGCTCGGTGCGGAGATCACCAACCGGATCGCACGTCGGATGGTCGTGCCGCCGCAGCGCGACGGCGGTCAGGCCCAGTTCATCGACCGTCCGATTCCGGTCGCGCCGACAGACTCCCTCGCGGCGGTGTCCGACTGGGCGGTGGAGAACCTCCGTGACGAGTTGACCGTCGACCAGCTCGCGGCGCGCGCACTCATGTCACCCCGGACCTTCGCGCGCCGCTTCAAGGCCGAGTACGGGGCGACGCCTGCGGCGTGGCTCGGACGGCAGCGGATCATCCAGGCGCAGCGTCTCCTCGAGCGCACCGACCTGCCGCTGGAACACATCGCGACGGAATGCGGCTTCGGTTCTGCGGCCGTGCTGCGACAGAACTTCGCGCGCGTACTCGGCGTGACCCCCACGGCCTATCGTGCCCGCTTCTCCTGCGCGGACGACGCCGTCCCCGCCGCCTGACCCCTCCCTCCTTCCCCTCCCGTCCCGCTCCCTCCTCTCGTGTTGCGGGATCAATAACGCCCGTGAGCGGACCGCATCAGGAGCCTTTTTCCGTCCCGCTCCCACGCGCCCGCCCGCCCGCTGCTGCGATGCGGGATCAAGAACGCGCGGGAGTGGACCGCATTCGGAGCCTTTTCCGTCCCGCTTCCGTCTCCGTCGTTCGGGATCGAGAACGCGCGGGAGGGGGCCGGATCCGGGGCCTTTTCCGTCCCGATCGTTCCGCCCACTCTGCTCCGAGCTGCGCGGGGCAGGCGTCGTGCGCTCCGCCGCGGATCTCGTCGAACCAACGGGCCGGCCGGGCCGCAACGGCGCGGGATCAGAATCGCCCCGCGGGAGGGCCGGCCGGGTGCCTTTTCGATCGCGCGTGAGGCGCGACGCCCCGGGTGGGATCAGAAGCGCTCCGCGGACGGGGCTGCGCGGTGCGTTATTGATCCGGGGCGGGATCGCGCGGGGCGGGACCGCGCGGGGGCGGGACCGCGCGGGGCGGGACCGCGTGGGGCGGGATCGCGCGGGGGCGGGATCGCGTGGGGCGGGGAGAAAGGGGGAGGGTCAGGGCCAGTGGGCGGGGGAGCGGAGGGTGACGTCGTGGACGTCGACCCCGGTGGGCGTGACCGTGGCGACCGCGTAGAGGAGCGACTGCGTGGGATAGCCGTGCGGGCGGTTGTCGCGGATGATGGCGCGGTCGTCTTCCGGAGGCAGGGTCGCGGAGGCCCCGAGGAGTGCGGTCCAGTCGGCCGCCCAGTCCGCACTCGCGGCAGCCGGCCCCAGCGCGCGGAACTCGGGGAGCCACGCGGCGATGCGCGGAGTGTCCGCGTCGTCGAGGTCGTCGTGGGCGATCATGTGCGTCCCGGGCTCGACCGGCGTCTCGCGCAGCTCGGCTCCGTCCCAGGAGAGCACGCGGGCGCCGTCCGGTCCGACCTCGAGCAGGTTGAAACCGTGCATCGGCGGGGTACCGTGGGGGGAGCGACCGATGACCGAGTCGAGCGGAAGGGTTCCGCGGGAGACGGCCGCACTGGCGGGGAGGTCCTGCACATCGGCGCGGTTGAGCAGCACGGCCAGCCGTCGTTCCTCGGGGTTCGCGGCCAGCCAGGCCCCACCGGCACGACGGTCGCGGATGCCGATCACGCCCGGATACTCCTCGGGCCACCACGCGCCCAGGGCGTCCCATTCCCGCGCCGGGTCCTCGTCGCGGACGGCCAGCAGCCGCGCGGAACCCGCAGTCTCGACATCGATCACCACGGTGCACACGCTTCCGAGTCTAGGTCGGCGGAGACGGTCGGGGCCCGGGGCGGATCCGTGCGAGACGACCCGGACGTCGGGACCCTGGGGCAGAATCGAGGCGTGAACATCGTCGTCGGAGTCACGGGCGGCATCGCCGCGTACAAGACGGTGCACCTGGTGCGCCTGCTCACGAAGGCCGGTCATGACGTGACCGTGGTGCCCACGGAGGATGCGCTGCGCTTCGTGGGCCTGCCGACGTGGGAGGCGTTGAGCAGGCATCCGGTGACGACGAGCGTGCACGAGGACGTCGCCCGGGTACGGCACGTGGCCTTGGGGCAGGGAGCGGATCTCGTCGTGATCGCCCCCGCGACGGCGAACTCCCTCGCGAAGATGGCCGCGGGCCTGGCCGACGACCTGCTCGGCACGACCCTGCTCGCGACGGAGGCGCCGGTGCTCGTCGCGCCCGCGATGCACGCGGAGATGTGGCGGAACCCGGCCACGCAGGCGAACATCGCGACACTCCGATCCCGCGGGGTGCACGTCGTCGGCCCCGCCGACGGCGAGCTCGCCGGCGGCGACAGCGGGCCGGGCCGGATGGTCGAGCCGGAGGACGTCTTCGCCGCGGCGCAGGCGCTCCTGACGCCGGGTGACCTGGTCGGCGTGCGGGTCGTCGTCTCGGCGGGCGGGACGCGGGAGCCGATCGACCCCGTGCGGTTCCTCGGGAACCGGAGCAGTGGGAGGCAGGGCGTGGCGCTCGCCGCGGAGGCCGCTGTTCGTGGCGCGGAGGTGGTCCTCGTCGCGGCGAACGTCTCCGGCGACGTGCTCGCGGAGGCCCGCCACCCGCACGTGCGGACGATCCGGGTGGGCACGGCGGCCGAGCTGTCCGCGGCCATGAAGGAGGAAGCCCCCGCCGCCGATGTCGTGCTGATGGCGGCCGCGGTCGCCGACTACCGTCCGGTCGATGTGTCGGCGCGCAAGCTCACCAAGGACCGCGGCGGAGTCGGCACGATCGAGCTCGTCGAGAACGAGGACATCGTCGCCGCGCTCGTCGAGAGGCGGCAGGACGGGCAGGTCATCGTCGCATTCGCGGCGGAGACGCCGGAAGACGAGGACGAGCTGCTCGCCCGCGCACGCGGCAAGCAGGAGCGCAAGGGGGTCGACGTGCTCGTGGTGAACGAGGTCGGCTGGGAGCAGGGCTTCGAGCGCGGCGAGAATGCCGTGCACATCCTCGGCCCCGGCGGTGTCGTGGCGCGGACGGCGGCGGGGAGCAAGCGTGAAGTGGCGGCGGCGGTGTGGGACGAGGTCGCCCGCACGAGGTGAGCGGCAGTGGAGGCACGGACCGAGCAATGCTAAACTTGAGTCAACACCACTCAACTTTCAGAAGGAGTATCTCCAGGAGGAGCGCATGACCACCCCGCAGACCGGATCCCCGAACCAGGAACAGCAGTCCGCCCTCGAGCAGTTCGGCATCAACCTGACCGACCGCGCCCGCCAGGGCAAACTCGATCCCGTCATCGGACGGGACAGTGAGATCCGGCGTGTCAGCCAGGTGCTCACCCGCCGCACCAAGAACAACCCGGTGCTGATCGGTGAGCCGGGCGTCGGCAAGACCGCGGTGGTCGAAGGCCTCGCGCAGCGTATCGTCGCGGGCGACGTCGCCGAGTCGCTCAAGGACAAGGAGCTGGTCTCTCTCGACATCTCCGCCCTCGTCGCCGGGGCGATGTACCGGGGGCAGTTCGAGGAGCGCCTGAAGCAGGTGCTCAAGGAGATCACCGAGTCGGACGGCCGGGTCATCACGTTCATCGACGAGCTGCACGTGCTCATGGGCGCGGGCGGCGGCGAGGGCTCGGTGGCGGCCTCGAACATGCTCAAGCCGATGCTGGCCCGTGGTGAACTCCGGCTCATCGGGGCCACGACGCTCAACGAATACCGCGAGTTCATCGAGAAGGACGCTGCGCTGGAACGCCGCTTCCAGCAGGTGTACGTCGGCGAGCCCACGGTCGAGGACACGATCGCGATCCTCCGCGGGCTCAAGGGACGCTACGAGGCGCACCATGGGGTGACCATCTCCGACAGCGCTCTCGTCGCGGCGGCATCCCTCTCGAACCGGTACCTGCCGGCGCGGCAGCTCCCGGACAAGGCGATCGACCTGATCGACGAGTCGATGTCGCGGCTCAAGATGGAGATCGACTCCTCCCCGGTCGAGATCGACCAGCTCAAGCGCCAGGTCGACCGGCTCAAGCTGGAGGAGCTCGCCCTCAAGCGCGAGAAGGACGCCGCGTCCAAGGAGCGCCTCGGTACGCTCCGTGAACACCTCGTCGAACTCGAGAAGGAGCTCGCGGGGCTCGAAGCCCGCTGGGCGCGGGAGCGTCAGGGCCTCAACCGCGTCGGCGAGCTGAAGAAGCAGCTCGACGACGCGATCACCCAGCGTGATCTCGCGATGCGCAATGCCGACTACACGAAGGCGTCGAAGCTGGAGTACGAGACGATCAAGCGCCTGGAGCGCGACATCGCCGAGGCGGAGCAGGCCGAGGCCACCGCATCCAGCGAGCCGCGCATGGTCAACGAGCAGGTCACGGAGGAGGACATCGCGGCGGTGATCGCCGCCTGGACCGGCATTCCGGTCGGTCGTCTGCTTCAGGGGGAGAGCGAGAAGCTGCTGCACCTGGAGAACGAGCTCGGTAAGCGCCTCATCGGTCAGAAAGACGCCGTCAAGGCGGTGTCCGACGCGGTCCGTCGTTCGCGCGCGGGCATCAGCGACCCCGGCCGCCCCACCGGCTCCTTCCTCTTCCTCGGCCCGACGGGCGTCGGCAAGACCGAGCTGGCGAAAGCGCTCGCACAGTTCCTCTTCGACGACGAGCACGCCATGGTGCGCATCGACATGTCGGAGTACGGCGAGAAGCACTCGGTCTCCCGGCTCGTGGGGGCTCCCCCCGGCTACGTCGGTTATGAGCAGGGCGGCCAGCTCACCGAGGCCGTGCGTCGTCGCCCCTACAGCGTGATCCTCCTCGACGAGGTCGAGAAGGCGCACCCCGAAGTGTTCGACGTGCTGCTGCAGGTGCTCGACGACGGGCGACTGACCGACGGGCAGGGCCGCACGGTCGACTTCTCGAACGTGATCCTCATCCTGACCTCGAACCTGGGCTCGCCGATCCTCATCGATCCGGTGCTGTCCGTGGAGGAGAAGCGGGAGCAGGTGATGGCCCTGGTGCGGCAGGCGTTCCGGCCGGAGTTCTTGAACCGTCTCGACGACATCGTGATGTTCCAGGCGCTCACCGAGGACGATCTCGCCCAGATCGTGGAGCTGTCGGTGGACCAGCTGCACGACCGGCTGCGCGATCGCCGGCTCACGCTCGCGGTCACCCCCGGGGCGCGGTCGTGGCTGGCCGAGCGCGGTTACGACCCGGTGTTCGGTGCCCGCCCGCTGCGTCGGCTCATCCAGACCGAGGTGCAGAACAAGCTCGCGACCGCCCTCCTCTCGGGTGGTGTGCACGACGGCGACACCGTGCGTGTGGACGTGGCCGCCGACGGCTCCGGCCTCGTGCTGACCGCGACCACTCCTGAGCCGGAGGTCGATGACGACGTGATCGAGGCGGAGCTGCTCGACGACTGATCGGGGCACAGCGGAAAGGCCCGGTATGCGTGACGCATACCGGGCCTTTCGCGTGCCGATGCTCAGGCGCTGAGAACGACCGTCTCCGCGATCGGACGGCGCACGCGCGGCGCGACCTCGCGCTCCTGCAGCACCTCCGGCAGCGCCTCGATGTCGCCGAACTCGCCGACGGCGATGACGGTCGCGGGAGTGAAGCGGGGCTCGAGGTCGGCGAACTCGCGGACGACCTCGGGGTCGAAGCCGCTCATCTGGTGCACGACGAGGCCGTCGTGGTGCGCCTGCACGGAGAAGTGGGCCACGGCCTGGCCGAGGTCGTAGAAGGCGTGGGTGATCGGCGTGCCGTCGGCGGTCGCGGTCTCGGCGATCGCGACGACGAGCACGGCGGCGTTGCCGGCCCACGCCTGGTTGAAGCCCATGAGCGCGTCGACGATCTGCGCGTGCAGCGCCGTGCCGCGCCGGGCGACGATGAAGCGCCACGGCTGGATGTTGTTGGCGGACGGGCTCCACCGGGCTGCCTCGAGGGCGGTGGCGAGCTTGGCTTCGTCGATCGGGTGCTGCGCGTCGTAGGCGCGGGGGCTCCAACGGCCGGCGAGAACGTCGAGGACGGGGTGCTCGGTCGGGGCGGTGCGGTCGATGACGGGAGTGCTCACGGAAGTGCCTTTCAGACGGGGGGGATCGGACGCCGTCGTCCGGGTACACGGGGGATGAACCGATGCATGTGCATGCATATTCCCGGTCCGGCTCCCGGCCGATCGGAGCCGCGTCAGTCCAGGAGGTTGCGGGACGCCGCGTCGGCGAGGGCGGCGCGGACGGCGCGGATCGACGGGGCATCCGCCGACACGCGCCTGGCGGAGGAGAAGATCTCCCGGCGCGGTTCGTGCGGGAGGGGCGCGAGGTCGACCGTGGGGGTGTCGCCCGCCCACACGAGCTCCGGCAGCAGCCCCACCGCGAGGCCCGCGTGGATGAGCCGCACGTGGGCGGTGAGGTCGGCGATCTCGAAGCGCACGTCCGGCTCGAAGCCGGCCGTGCGGCACAGTTGCTCGGCCCAGGCGCGCGACGCGGTACCGGCGGGCTCCAGCACCCAGGGCTCCGCGCGGGTCGCCCACAGCGCGGCGACGGGGTCAGGGATCCGCGGGGATCCGGGGCGGCGGGCGAGGGCGATGGCGTCATGGGCGAGCACGACGCGATCGAGGTCGGCGTGGATGGGGCGCGTATGTCCCGGATACTGCTCCGCGAGGATGAGGTCGTAATCGCGGCTGGAGACTCCGACGAGCCCCGACTCCGGGTCGCGCTCGGTCACCTCCACGCGCAGGGCGGGATGGCGCTCGCCGAGGGCCGCGAGGGCGCGGGGGAGCAGCGAGTGCGCGGTGGACTGGAACACCGCGAGGCGCACGGTGCCGGTCACCTCCGTGAGCGACTCGGCGACGGCGACCTGCGCGTGTTCGAGCTGGTCGAGGATGCCGATGGCCTCCGCGACCAGGACGTTCCCCTGCGGCGTGAACTGCACGCCGCGGCCGACCCGGCGCAGCAGCGGCACCCCGACATCACGCTCCAGCGCGGCGAGCTGTTGCGACACGGAGGCCTTGCTGTAGGACAGTGCGTCGGCCACGGCGGACAGCGTTCCGCGGCGCGACAGCTCCACGAGCAGGCGGAGGCGGTGCACGTCCAACACGGCGGTTCCAATCGTTCAGTTCAAGTGAACAGAATCCACTCAAATCGGTTGATAGACGGAGCCTAGCGAGCGGCTGGACAATGATCCAGCCGCACACGATACCCGGGTGTGCGAGGCCGAGGAAGGTACCCCGCCCATGTCTGTCATCGACGACACCACTCCCCGCACCGAAGAAGTCGCCGCGCTCGTGCAGCGCTGGCTCGCCGAGAGCGAGACGCACCCGGTGGAACCCGCCGCCCAGCGCCTGTCCGAGGTGCTGAAGGATCCGAACGGTCTGGCCTTCACGGTCGGCTTCGTCGACGGGGTCATGCGCCCAGAAGACCTCCGGGTCGCCGGTCGCAAGCTCGCCGAGCTCTCCGACATCACGCCCGGCCTCCTGCCCGGCTACCTGCGGGCCGCGATCAATGCCGGCGGATTCTGGGCGCCGAAGCTCCCGAACGTGGTGGTGCCGATCTCGCGCCGCGTGCTGCGGGCCATGGTGGGGCACCTCGTGCTGGATGCCACGCCCTCCAAGTTCGGCCCCGCCATCGCGAAGCTCCGCAAGAGTGGCAACCGGCTCAACCTCAATCTGCTCGGCGAGGCCGTGCTCGGTGAGCGTGAAGCCGGACGCCGGCTGCAGGGCACATACGACTTCCTCGCGCGTCCGGACGTCGACTACGTCTCGATCAAGGTGTCGAGCGTGGTCAGCCAGCTCTCGATGTGGTCGTTCGACGAGGCCGTGGCCGACGTGGTGGAGAAGCTGACCCCGCTGTACCGGCTCGCGGCGAGGGCCGAGGCGAAGGGGGCCCGCTCGGGGACCCAGAAGTTCATCAACCTCGACATGGAGGAGTACCGCGACCTCGACCTGACGATCGCGGCCTTCACCAGCATCCTCGACCAGCCGGGGCTGGAGGACCTCGAGGCCGGCATCGTGCTGCAGGCCTATCTGCCCGACGCGCTCGGCGCCATGGAACGGCTCCAGGAATGGGCAGCCGCGCGCCGCGCGAAGGGCGGGGCGCCGATCAAGGTGCGCGTCGTCAAGGGCGCGAACCTCGCGATGGAGGAGGTCGACGCCAAGATCCACGGCTGGCCGCTCGCGACCTACGGCACCAAGCAGGACTCCGACACCAACTACAAGCGCGTGCTCGACTGGGCCATGACTCCCGAGCGGCTGGACGCCGTGCGGATCGGCGTCGCCGGCCACAACCTCTTCGACATCGCCTACACCTGGCTGCTCGCGAAGGCCCGCGGCGTGACCGACGCCGTGGAGTACGAGATGCTGCTCGGCATGGCGACCGGTCAGGCCGAGGCCGTGCGCAAGGACGTCGGCCGCCTTCTGCTGTACACACCGGTCGTGAACCCGGCCGAGTTCGACGTCGCGATCGCGTATCTCGTGCGGCGCCTCGAGGAGAACGCGAGCCCCGAGAACTTCATGTCCGCCGTGTTCGAGCTGGCCTCGAACCCCGTGCTGCTGACCCGCGAGCGCGAGCGCTTCGAGCGCTCTCTCGCCGCGCTCGTCGCGGACCCGTCGGTGCCGACCCCGAACCGCACGCAGGACCGCACGGCCGTCCGTCCCGCCGGCGCCACGGACGGCTTCGCGAACGAGCCCGACACCGATCCGGCGCTCGCCGCGAACCGCGCCTGGGGCCGGGAGATCCTGCATCGCTCGGTGTCCTCCACGCTCGGCCGCGACGCGATCGCCGCCGCCCGTATCGAGACCGACGCCGAGCTGGACGCGGTGTTCGCCACCGCCACCGCCGCCGCCGAGGCCTGGGCGGCGCTCCCTGCCGCGGAGCGCGCCGCCGTCCTGCATCGCGCGGGTGACGAGCTGGCCGCCCGCCGCGGCGAGCTGCTCGAGATCATGGCGCACGAGGCCGGAAAGACCATCGCCGAGGCCGACCCCGAGGTGAGCGAGGCGATCGACTTCGCCCACTACTACGCCGAGCGCGCCAAAGACCTCGAGGCCATCCCCGGCGCCGAGTTCGTGCCGTCGAAGGTGACCGTGGTCACGCCGCCGTGGAACTTCCCCGTGGCGATCCCCGCCGGCGGCGTGCTCGCCGGCCTCGCCTCCGGGTCCGCCGTCATCATCAAGCCCGCGAAGCTCACCCAGCGCTGCGGTGCCGTGATGGTCGAGGCGCTGTGGGCTGCGGGCGTGCCCCGCGAGCTGCTCGCCCTCGTCGACCTCGCCTCCCGCGACCTCGGCACCCGCCTGGTCGCCAGCCCCCAGGTCGACCGGGTCATCCTCACCGGGGCCTACGAGACCGCCCAGCTCTTCCGCTCCTTCCGGGCCGACCTGCCGCTGCTGGCGGAGACCAGCGGCAAGAACGCGATCATCGTGACGCCGTCGGCCGACCTCGACCTCGCGGCCGCCGACGTCGCCCGCAGCGCGTTCGGCCACGCCGGTCAGAAGTGCTCGGCCGCGTCGCTCGCGATCCTCGTCGGTTCCGTCGCCGACTCGAAGCGCTTCGAGCGTCAGCTCGTCGACGCGGTCACCTCGATGCGTGTCGGGCTCCCCGATGACCCCGCCACCCAGATGGGGCCGATCATCGAGCCCGCGAACGGCAAGCTCCTCACCGCGCTCACCACCCTCGACAAGGGCGAGCGCTGGCTCGTGGAGCCCCGGAAGCTCGATGACGAGGGGAAGCAGTGGACGCCGGGGGTGAAGACCGGCGTGCGCGAGGGCTCGTACTTCCACCTGACCGAGTTCTTCGGCCCGGTGCTCGGTGTCATGCACGCGAAGGACCTCGACGAGGCCATCCGGCTGCAGAACGCCGTCGACTACGGTCTCACGGCGGGGCTGCACTCGCTGGACTCCGCCGAGGTCGCGACCTGGCTGGACCGCGTCGAGGCCGGCAACCTCTACGTGAACCGAGGGATCACGGGCGCCATCGTGCAGCGTCAGCCGTTCGGTGGCTGGAAGCGCTCGGCCGTGGGTGCCGGGGCCAAGGCCGGAGGCCCCAACTACCTGTTCGGTCTCGGCGAGTGGCGTGCGGGTGAGCTGCCCGCCGCGGCGCCGGGAGCGGCGGTGACCCCCGCGGTGACCGGGCTGCTGGAGGCGGCCGCTCCCGAGCTCGACCCCGCAGGCATCGAGTGGCTGCACCGGGCCGCCGCCTCCGACGAGCGCGCGTGGATCGACGAGTTCGGGGCCGTGAGCGACAAGTCGGGGCTCGGCGTCGAGCGCAACGTCTTCCGGTACCGTCCGGTGGCGGTCGACGTGCGTATCGCCGAGGACGCACCGCTGGCTGAGGGAGTCCGGGTGCTCGCCGCGGCACTGCGCAGCGGCAGCCCGTTCACCGTGTCGGCGGGGTCGCTGCCGTCGAGGATCGAGAAGGCGCTCAAGGCCCAGGGCGTGTCCGTGAAGACGGAGTCCGACGCCGCATGGACCAAGCGCTACGCGAAGGGTGCCCGGTCGTGGCAGCGGGTTCGGCTCGTCGGTGGCGATGCCGCCGCGCTGCACACGGCCCTCGACGGCAGCCCTGACGTCGCGGTCTGGTCGCACGCCGTGACCGGAGCAGGCCGGGTGGAGATGCTCCCGTTCTTGCACGAGCAGGCCGTGTCGATCACCAACCACCGCTTCGGCAACCCCACCACCCTCTCCGAGGGCATCCTCTGACGCGAGACCCCTGGTACACGTCGAGACCCCCTGCTGCACGCGCGTGCAGCCGGGGGTCTCGACGCGAAGGCGGGGTGTCGCGAGTCAGCCGCGGAGAGCCTCGGCGAGCTTCACGCGCGAACCCATCCGGAGCAGGGAGTTCTCGTAGATCTTCGCGCCCACCACGATCGCGGCGACGCAGCTCGCGAGCAGGATCGCGAGGCTCAGGAGCGGCTCCCACCACTGCGCCTCGCCGACGAAGAGACGCATCGGCATTCCGACCGGGGCCGAGAACGGCACATACGACATGATCGTCAGCACGAGCGGGTTGTCGTTGAACACGATCACCAGCACGTACGGCGCCATGATGAGCATCGTGATCGGAGTCGTGGTCGAGCCGATGTCCTCCTGCCGCGACACCATGGAGGCTGCGGCCGCGAACATCGCCGCGAGCAGGATGAAGCCGAACAGGAAGAACACTGCGAACCAGATGATGGGGGCGCCGAGGGTCGTCAGCACTTCCCGCTGACCGGTCACGATGAGGCCGATCGTGGCGACGGCGGCGAGGGCGAGGATCTGCCCCATCGCCAGTACCGTGTTGCCGATGACCTTACCGGCGAGCAGGGTGCGCGCGGGGATCGCCGACAGCAGCACCTCGACGACCCTCGTCTGCTTCTCCTCGACCACGCTCTGCGCGATCGTGCCGCCGAAAGTCGCCGCCGCCATCATGAACACGAGGCCGAACGCGATCGCGATGAAGTAGCGCAGCAGCGGGTTGGTGGTGACCGGCTCCAGGATCACGACCTCCGGTGAGAGCGACAGCGCGGACACGAGCGAACCGGGGGCGTCCTCCAGGGCGACGATCGTGTAGCCCGCGGGGTTGTCTCCTGGAAGCACGGCTGCGTCGACGTCGCCGTCGCGGACCAGCTCCTCGGCCTCGGTGCGGGAAGCCACCTCGGTCACCTCGACATCGGGAAGCGCGGACACAGCCCCCGCGGTCTCCGAGGTCACGGCCACCGGCATGGCATCGCTGTTCTGGCTCGCGAAGCCGCCGAACAGCACGCCCGCGAGGGCGATGACCAGCAGGATGCCGGTGGAGATCAGGAACGCCTTGCTGCGGAGCTTCGAGCCGATCTCCCGCTCGGCGACGAGCCAGATCCCGTTGCGCGCGGGATTCCCCGCCGGCTGGGTCCCTGAGCCTGTCGAAGGGGTCGAGGCGTTCACTGGATGACCTCCTTGAAGATCTGGGCGAGAGAGGGGTGCTTGGGGGCGAAGCTCGCGACGTCGCCGCGCGCCACCGCCGACTGCAGCACGCGCTGGGCCGTCTCGGGACCGTCCGCGTCGAAGAGCGCGTACCCTCCCTCGAAGTCGACGACCGTGACGCCGGGCTCGGTGCGCAGCCACCCCGCATCGCCGGTCGAGATGAGTTCGTAGCGGTCGCGGGCGTGCTCGGCGCGCAGCCCGTCGCGAGAACCCGCCGCGCGGATCGTGCCACCGGCGAGGATGACGAGGTCGTCGCAGAGGCGCTCCACCACGTCGAGCTGATGGGAGGAGAAGAGGATCGAGGCGCCGCGGGCCGCACTGGCCTGCAGCACTCCGGCGACGACGTCCACCGCGAGCGGGTCCAGGCCGGAGAAGGGCTCGTCGAGGATCAGCACCTCCGGGTCGTGCACGAGCGACGCGGCGACCTGCGCGCGCTGCTGGTTGCCGAGAGACAGCGACTCGATCGTGTCGTCCAGGCGCTCGCCCAGTCCGAGCTCCGTGAGCAGCGCGCTGGCCCGCTCCGTCGCCTCCGGCTTGCTGAACCCGTGCAGGCGGGCGAGGTAGACGATCTGCTCGAGTACCTTCATCTTCGGGTACAGGCCGCGTTCCTCGGGCATGTAGCCGAAGCGGCGGCGGTCGGCGGTGGTGAGCGGGGCGCCGTCGAGGTCGACCCGTCCGCCGTCGGAGGACAGCAACCCGAGGATGATGCGCATGGTGGTGGTCTTGCCGGCACCGTTGCCGCCGACGAAGCCGGTGAGGCGGCCGGGCGCGACGGTGAAGGACACGTCGTCCAGCACCCGGCGGCTGCCGTAGCTCTTGGTGATGCCGGAGAGTTCCAGCAGTCCGGTGGTCATGTCGTCGTGCTCCGTCCGAAGGTGGTGTGCATGATGCTCACGCTACGGAGGAGGGGCAGGGCGGGGCATCCCCCGCGCGGCGGATCGAGACGGATCAGCCGCGCGACGGACGGCCGGCGTGCAGCGCGACACGCACGAGGAGGCCGGCCACCAGTGCCCAGAACGCGGCGCTCACCCCGAGCACCGCGATTCCGGAGGCGGCGACGAGGAACGTGACGACCGCCGGGAGGCGCTCCCCGGGATCGTCGATCGCCTGCTGGACGGCGGAGCCGAAGGCTGCGAAGAGCGCGAGTCCCGCGACCGCCGGGATGACGGCGGGCGGAGCGAGCAGCACGAGGGTGGCGAAGGCGGCGGAGAAGCCGCCCAGCACGAGGTAGGAGACGCCGGTGGAGACCCCGGCGAGCCACCGCCGTGCCGGGTCGGGGTCGGCCTCGGGTGAGGCGGCGAGGGCTGCGCTGATCGCCGCGAGGTTGATCGCGTGACCACCCGCCGGAGCGCCGAGCGCGGTGCCGAGACCGGTCACCAGCATCGCGGGACGCCACGGGACCTCGTAACCGAAGCTCCGCATGATCGCGACGCCGGGCACGTTCTGCGACGCCATGGTCACGATGAACAGCGGCAGCGCGATGCCGACCAGTGCCCCGACGGTGAAGGCGGGCATCGTCAGCTCGAATCGCGGCAGCAGGGCAGCCGGGTCGACGGCTGTCCCCGCGGGGGCCAGGGTGACGGCGACCACCACCGCCGCGGCGACGAATGCCAACGGCACGGCCCACCGGGGTGCGAGTCGGGCGACGATCAGCCAGGTCAGCACGACCGGCAGCACGCCCCACGGGTTCGCGACGGCCCCGGTGATCGGAGCGAGGCAGAGGGGCAGCAACACCCCGGCCAGCATCGCCTGCGCGATCGAGGGCGGGATCCGGGCGATGAGGGCGCCCAGTGCGGGCCAGAGCGCGGTGAGGAGGATGAGGGCCGCGGTCACGAGGAAGGCCCCGACCGCGGCGGGCCAGCCACCCTCGACGCTGCCGGTCGCCACGAGCAGAGCGGCGCCGGGAGTGGACCACGCGGCCGTGATCGGCATCCGGCAACGCCAGGCCAGCACGATGCAGGCCAGCCCCATCGCGAGGCTCACGGCGAGGAGGCCGCTCGCCGCCTGCCCCGCCGACGCCCCCACAGCATCGAGACCCGTGAGGACGACGGCGAACGAGCTCGTGAACCCGACGAGCGCCGTGACGATCCCGGCGACGATCGGACGGGACACGGGGACGGCGGCGGGCATGGCTCCGAGCGTATCGCGGGGGAGTCGCCCGCTTCCGGTCAGGCCAGACCCATCCGATGCGCGAGCACGACCGCCTGCACGCGGTCCCTGGCGCCGAGCTTCTGCAGGATGCGCGAGACGTGGGTCTTCACCGTGGCCTCGCCGATGAACAGGGCGTGGGCGATCTCGGCGTTGCTGCGGGCGTCGGCGAGCAGGGTCAGCACCTCGGCCTCCCGCTCGGTCAGTGGCTCCGCGAGCACGGGTGCCTCCGGAGCCTTTCCACCCGCTTGCGCGGGATGCGTTCCGGTCGGCGCGGTGCCCGCCGTCGAGGGGCCTCCGGCGAAGCGGGTGAGGACGCGGCGCGTCACCTCGGGTGCCAGGATCCCGTCCCCTGCCGCGAGAGCGCGCACCGCGGAGATGAGGTCCTCGGCGCCGGCGTTCTTGAGCAGGAAGCCACTCGCCCCCGCCTCGAGCGCCTGGTAGAGGTAATCGTCACGATCGAACGTGGTCACGATCGCGATCGCTGCACCGATGGAGACATCGGCGACGAGGCGGCGCGTCGCCTCGATCCCGTCCATGTCGGGCATCTGCACGTCCATCGTGATGACGTCAGGGCGCAGGTCGGCGGCCTGCGCGATGGCCTCCGCCCCGGTCGAGGCCTCGCCGACGACGGTGATGTCCGGCTGCGTGTCAAGGATCGTGCGGAAACCGGCGCGGAGGAGGGCGTGGTCGTCGACGAGGAGCACCCGGATCGGCGCGGTCACGGTGCGGCCTCCGTCACGGGCGCGCCGAGCGGCACTCGCGCCCGCACCCGCACCCCGCCGGGCACGCGCGGAGCGATCTCGAACGTGCCGCCGGAGGCCGCCGCGCGCTCCCGCATCCCGAGCTGGCCGAGGCCGGGACGCAGCTGCGCGATGGCACGGCCGGTGTTCACGACCTCGACCTCCACGCCGTCGTCGTCGTAGCGCACGCGGACGTCCGCGGTCGCCCCCGGCCCGGCGTGCCGACGGGCGTTGGTCAGCGACTCCTGCGCGATGCGGTAGAGGTTCACGGCGACGAGCGAGGGTACCGGCACCGGATCGCCGATCACGGTGTACGCGGTGGGGAGGCCGGCCTCCGTCGATGCCTCCGCGAGCGCGCCGATGTCGTCGAGGGAGACGGTCGACGCCGACTCGGTCGTGTCGCCACCGGGAGTGCGCAGGGTCTCCAGCAGCTGACGGAGCTCCTGGATCGCATCACGCGCCGACGACTCGACTCCGGAGAGGATGCGTGCCGCCTGGGCCGGATCGCTCTCGAGCACGAGTCGCGCGGCACCCGCCTGAACGCCCATGACCGACACGTGGTGGGCGACGACGTCGTGCAGCTCCCTGGCGATCCGCACCCGGTCGAGCGCCACCGCCTGCGCTGCCGTGACCTCGCGCTCCCGCTCCAGCTCGCGCGTGCGCTCCTCCAGCACGGCGCGCTGCTCGGCTGCCGCCCAGGAGCGCTCGCCGAAGTAGTACGCCCCTCCGAAGTACAGCACGTTGAGGAGGATCTGGATGAGCATGAAGGCGACGTACGGCGACATGGCACCGGCGACGACCTCCGCCTTGTCCGCCTCGCTGATGGCGTCACGGTACATGGTGATGAGGAGCCACACGAACATGCCGACGATGATCGCGACCCGGACGATGAGCGCCTTGCGACGGTCGCTCATCCAGGCGCCGACCGTATAAAGGGCGATGAACATCGCGATGTTGCCGACGTAGATCTCCGGGACGCGGATCGTCACCGCCGTGAAGTAGGCCAGCGACACCACGACCGCCACAGTGCCGGGCCATCGCCGACGGAACCCGAGCGGCGCCGCCACCACCACGGCGTAGACGAGGGCGGTCCAGAGGGGCGCCTGCTCATCGCCGTAGACCTGGGCGATGGAGGAGAGCGCCGCGCTGAGGATCGCGCCGACGAAGAGGACGAGCGCGAGGAGGAGATCGCCGCGCTGGTCGCGCAGGGTCGGCGTCCGGGTGAAGGCCATCCCTCCACCGTAGGGCGGGGGCCGTCGCGCGGCATCCCCCGTGCGACGGACGTGGGCGGGAGCGGCTGCCAGGATCAGGTGCCTCGTCGCCGCGCCCGCGCCTGGCACCGCGCTCCCTCGCCGGCCTCAGCACCGCATTCGGCGCTCACGGCATTGCGGCCGCTCTGGTGCCGCCGAGCGCGGCCGACTGAGGGACCGCCTCCGATCAGCGCGCGAGCAGGCGCTCGATCACGCGGGCCACGCCGTCGTCGTCGTTGGTCGCGGTGGTCTCGTCGGCGGCCTGCTGCACGACGGGTTCCGCGTGTGCCATGGCCACGCCGTGACCGGCCCAGCGGAGCATCTCGACGTCGTTGAGGGCGTCTCCGAACGCCACGACGTCGGAACGCTCGATGCCGAGGTGCGTGCAGAGGCGCGCGAGTCCCGTGGCCTTCGTGACGCCCTGCGCCATGACCTCGACGAACGGGGCGCCGGACAGCGTGGCCTCGAAGCCGGTGAGCCCGAGGGACCGCAGGGTCTCGAAGAGTGCGGCGGGCGCGAGCTCGGGGTGCCGGATCACGAGCTTGAGCGTCGGCGCGGCGAGCACCTCGTCCAGCGGCACGCCGCCCATCGTCGCGGGGTCGCGCTTGTGGTCGGACAGCTGCGCGATCGCCGCGTACCCGTGCTGTGCGACGAACGTCTCGCCGGCCTCCCGCACGCTCGCGAACAGCAGACCGGGCACGCTGGCGCGCAGCGCCTCGGCGAGCGTGCGGAGCGTCGCGGGCGGCAGCTCCTCGGCGAACAGCAGGCGGCCGTCGGTGAGATGCGTCGCGTACGCGCCGTTGCCGCACAGCGCCCACCCGTCGAAGCCGGCGTCGGCGGCGATCACGCGCAGGCCGATCGGCTGGCGGGCGGTGACGGGCACCACCGCGACGCCCGCGTCCCGCGCAGCATCGAGCGCCGCGCGGGTGCGCGGCGACACCGCGGACGAGCTGTCGAGCAGGGTGCCGTCGAGGTCGGTCGCGATCAGCCGCACGGGGTGGGTCCCTGAGCCTGTCGAAGGGTCAGGAGAAGATCATCGGCAGGTCGTCGTCGGCGTCGTCGCCGCCGAAGTCCAGATCGACCACCACGGGTACGTGGTCGCTGGGCTGCTCGCCCTTGCGCTCGTTGCGGTGGATGGACGCGCCGGTGACGGCATCGGCGAACGTCTTCGAGCCGAGGATGAAGTCGATGCGGATGCCCTCGTTGCGCGGGAACTTCAACCGCTGGTAGTCCCAGTACGTGTAGCCCTCCGGCAGCAGCGGACGCACCACGTCGGTCACGCCCGCGTCGGTCAGGGCGAAGAACGCGTCGCGCTCCGCGGGGGAGACGTGCGTGGAGCGGCCGACGACGATGTCGGGGTCGCCGTTGTCGTGATCGAACGGGATGATGTTGAAGTCGCCGACGAGGGCGAGCGGAAGATCCGGGTTCGCCGACAGCTCGGCCGCCGTGGACCGCTTGAGCTGTTCGAGCCAGTGCAGCTTGTAGACGTAGTGCGGGTCGTCCAGCGAGCGGCCGTTGGGCACGTAGAGGCTCCACACGCGCACACCGTCAACCATGACGCCCAGAGCGCGAGCCTCCTGCGGGGCGTCGGGGCCCTCGTGGCCCTTCGCGAACCCCGGCATGCCGTCGAACGCCGTCCGGACGTCCGTGATGGGGAGTCTGCTCGCGATCGCGACGCCGTTCCACTGATTCAGGCCGTGGACCTCGACGTGGTAGCCGGCCTCCTCGAACGGCGCGTACGGGAACTGCTCCGGCTTGCACTTCACCTCCTGCATCGCGAGCACGTCGACATCTTCACGGACGGCGAACTCGACGGTGCGGGCGACGCGGGTGCGGATGGAGTTGACGTTCCAGGTGGCCAAGCGCATGCGTCCAGCCTAGGGTGTGCCTCCTACACTGGATGCCGTGACCGCACTCGACGCAGACCGCCAGACCCTCCTCGCCCTCATCACGGACGAGGCGGTGTTCCACGGCGACTTCACCCTCTCCAGCGGCAAGAAGGCGACGTACTACGTCGACATGCGCAAGCTCACCCTCGACCACCGCGCCGCCCCGGCGATCGGCCGCATCATGCGCGACCTGATCGCCGATCTCGACGTCGTCGCCGTCGGCGGCCTGACGCTCGGCGCCGACCCGATCGCGAACGCCGTCCTGCACGCCTCGGTCGGCACCGACCGTCCGCTCGACGCGTTCGTCGTGCGCAAGGAGCCGAAGGACCACGGCCGCGGCCGCCAGATCGAGGGTGCCGACGTGAAGGGCAAGCGCGTCGTCGTGCTGGAGGACACCTCGACCACCGGGCAGTCCGCACTCAAGGCCGTCGAGGCGCTGCGCAAGGAAGGCGCGGAGGTCGTGGCGGTCGCGGTGATCGTCGACCGCAAGACCGGCGCGCAGGACGCCATCGAGGCCGAGGGCCTGGAGTGGCGCGCGGCCTTCGACCTCGACGACCTCGGACTCGACCCGCAGTGACCCGCTACGCGCTGGCCGTCGACGTGGGCGGCACGAAGATGGAGGCCGCCCTCGTCGCCGACGACGGCACGCTCGTCCCCGGCAGCCGCGGCCGGCAGCCCACCGGTCGGGAGGCGACGTCCGCGTCGTTGACGGCGGCGGTCGACGCGATCGTGCGGCATGCGCTCGCGGCCCTGCCCGCCGACGCGGAGCTCGTCGGCGCCGGGATCGGCAGTGCGGGTCCCGTGGATCGGACCCGCGGGGAGATCCTGCCGGTGAACATGCCCCTCGCGCGGGGGTTCGGCCTCGTCGATGCGGTCGCCCGTGCGGCCTCGACCGCACTCGGACGGGACGTCCCGGCGGTCCTGGGTCACGACGGCGGCGCGCTCGCGCTCGCGGAGTCGTGGCTCGGGGCGACGCAGGAGGCGGGGGCCTCCCTGTCGATCGTCGTGTCCACCGGCGTCGGCGGCGGGTTCGTCGTGGGCGGTGCGTATGTGCCCGGGGCGAGCGGCAACGCCGGGCACCTCGGACAAGTCCGCCGCGAGGGCGGGCTCACCCTCGAGGAGATCGCCTCCGGGCCCGCCAGCGCCGCCTGGGCGCGGGAGCAGGGCTGGTCCGGCGCGACCGGGGAGGACCTGGCCCGGGATGCCGCGGCCGGTGTCGCCGTCGCCCGCGCGGCGATCGAGCGCTCGGCCCGCGCGGTCGGGGAGGCGCTGGCCGATGCCGCCACCCTCGTCGACCTCGATGTCGTCGCCATCGGCGGCGGCTTCTCGCGGGTGTCGTCGGACTACATCGATCTCGTCCAGCAGGCTCTCACCGCCAGCGCCGTGCACGAGTACTCGCGTCGCACCCGCGTCGTCCGCTCGGGTCTGGGCGATGAGGGGCCGTTGATCGGCGCCGCCGCCCTCGTCCTGCGCTGACGGGAGTGTCAGCTCCCTGACACGAGCAGGTGTCGCGGAGGCCCTTCGAGCCGGGCCACGGCGATCTTCAGATCGGTGACGTCCGCCGCCACCGCATCGATGCGGGCGCCGAGCTTCTCTTCGACGGAGTCGATGCGGGCGCCGAGCTTCTCTTCGACGGAGTCGATGCGGGCGCCGAGTTTCTCTTCGACGGTGTCGATGCGGGCGCCGAGTTTCTCTTCGACGGTGTCGATGCGGGCGCCGAGTTTCTCTTCGACGGTGTCGATGCGGGCGCCGAGCTTCTCTTCGACCGTGTCGATGCGGGCGCCGAGCCGGTGGTCGACGGCGCCGAGACGCTCGTCGATGCGACGGATCATCCACGCCCCTGCCGCGAACAGGCTCGCGCCGAGGGTGAGCACGACGCCGATCGCGCTGACGATGATCGTGAGGGTGTCCGCCGACACGGTGCTCCCTTCCTCGGTGCGGGTGTGGCTTCGACGATACGTGGTCGCCGTGCGGGCGCCGGTCGGAATTCCGGCATCTGTGAAGAGGTTGCGTTCCGGCTCGATGGGGGAGGAAGAGTCGGTCACCCCAGCGCCGGGACGGGGCGCCCGGAGCGCGACGCCACGAGCATCAGCACGGGGATGACCGCGCACAGACCGGCGGACACGAGGAAGGTGACGCTCGACGCCGGGTCGCGCCCGATCAGCAGGGCGAGCGTGGGCACGAACGTGCCGCCGACCGCGCCGCAGGCCACGAGCGCCCCGGTGACCGCGGCGCTGCGGGCCGGATCGAGACGGTCGAGCGCGAGTCCGAGGATGAGTCCGTAGCTCGGGGCCAGCAGGACGACCACCATGGCGAGGATGATCAGCGCCGCGACCGGCTGCTCGCCGAGGAGCACGCCGGCGAGCACCAGGAGGACGGCGGCAGCCCCCGTCGCGGTCGCCAGCAGGGCGAGCGGCGGAACTCCCGCGCGCCGGAGCGCGGCGGCACCGAAGCGGCCGACGGCCATCAGCGCCCAGAAGGCGGAGGTGCCGAGGGCGGCGGTGGCGGGTTCGATCGCGAGCGCCCGCTCCGGGATCACGGCCGACCAGCCCGACAGGACGGTCTCCACGCCGACGTAGAGGGGCAGAGCCAGCGCGAAGGGGAGGAGGACGAGCAGGGAGCGTGCGTCCCGTCGCGCCGGGGCCTCGGTCGGACGGGCGAGAGCGGGATCGCCGGCGAGCACCACGACGGTCGCCAGGGGGACGGTCGCGAGCAGCGCCAGAGCTGGACGGGCGCCGGCCCCGAGCGCCACCACGAGCGGTGTGACGGCGGCGCACACGGCGACCGTGCCCATCAGCGCGCTCAGCACGCCGGTCGCGCTCCCGGTGCTGGCGGCCTTGGCTGCCACGGAGCCGGCGGCCTCGACGAGACCGAACCCGAGCCCCGCGAGCGCGGCGGCCGCGAGGAAGACGCCGGGATCCGCGGCGAGCGCGACGCCGACCACGGCCGCCGCCTGCAGGCTGCTGCCCAGCACGAGCGTCGTCCGAGGCGGGCGGCGCACCAGCAACGGACCCGACAGGAGGACCCCGACGAGGAGACCGGCGAAGAGGGCGGGAACGGCGGCGCTCAGGTCGGAGCCGGTCGCCCGCTCCGCGGAGGGGAGGACAGCGGGGATGAACGCTGCGGTGACGCCGAGGCCGCCGAACGCCGTGAACAGCCCGACGCGGAGCCGGCCCGCGGTCATCTCACGCCCCGCCCGCGCGCACGTGGTGCACGGCGGCGAAGGTGTCACGCAGCGCTTCCATCGAACGGTCGTAATTGGACTGCGCGACCCCGATGAAGATGCAGTCGACGACCATGAGCTGCGCGATCCGGCTGCCCAGCGCGCCGGAACGGAAGCCCGTCTCGCGCGCCGCGGTCGTCAGCACGATGTCGGCCTGTCCGGCGAGAGGGGATCCGGCGTGGTTGGTGATGGCGATGGTCGTCGCGCCGGCCCGGCGCGCGAGCAGGAGGAACTCGATGGTGTCGGTCGTGGCGCCCGTGTGCGAGACGGCGATGGCGACGTTCCCCGGCCCGAGGGTGGCCGCCGAGGTCCAGGCCGCGTGCGGATCGGACCACTCCAGCGCCGTCCGCCCGATGCGGGTGAGCTTGCGCTGCAGATCGAGTCCGACGATGGAGCTCGCCCCCACGCCGAAGATGTCGACGCGGGTCGAGGAGGTGATCGCCTCGACGGTGGCACGCAGCGACTCGGTGTCGAGCACCTTGGCGGTGTCGGCGAGCGAGAGCGTCTCCGCGAGGGACACCTTCGCGACGATGTCGGCCAGCGTGTCGTTGCGGTCGATGTCGCCGGAGACCGCCGGGAGGGCGGCGGTGTCGAACGTCTCGCGCTCGACCTCGCGCAGCACGTGGTTGCGCAGCTCGCGCACGTGCTCGTAGCCGAGGCGCTTGCAGAACCGGACGACGGAGGTGGTCGACGTGTCGCAGCGGTGCGCGAGTTCGGCGACCGAGAGTCCGGCGGTCCCGGCGGGATCGGCGAGGAAGAGATCGGCGATGCGCTGCTCGCTCGGGCGGAGCTCGGGGCGCAGGGCGCGCATGCGCACCAGCACGGGGTGGGCGCCGGCGTCGTCGCGGGCGGCGTCGTGGGGCATGGGGTCTCCGATCGGTGTTCATAACACTAGAGGAACTTCTGTTACATGCGCAGGTGCTTTCGTGTACTTTTGGTACTCACCCAGACCGACGGTGTTCGCGGGGCATCAGGCAGCACCGCCTGATCCGAGCCAGGGCGACGCGGTCCCAGCCAGGAGGAAACAGCAATGAGCACAGCACGGTGGGCGTCTCTCGGCGCCCTCACCGCCACGGGCGTCGCCGCGGCGCTCGTCATCACCGGGTGTTCCGCGCCGGCATCGAACCCGTCCGAGGGGGGATCGAATGCCTCCGGCGGCGACCTCGTCATCGGCGTCACCAGCGATCCCGACACGCTCTTCCCGTGGAAGGCCACGCAGTTCCAGGCGGTCAACGTCCTGCAGAACCTGTACGGCACGCTGACGGAGTTCGACGAGGAGCTCAACGTCGTCCCCGGCCTCGCCGAATCCTGGGACGTCTCGGATGACGGCCTCACGGTCACCTTCCACCTCCGCGAGGGGGTGACGTTCGCGGACGGCAGCGCCTTCGACTCGGCCGACGTGAAGTACTCGCTCGACGCGATCGCCGACGAGGCGACCGCCGCCGTGGCCGCGAGCTCGCTCGCCTCGGTCGCCGCGGTCGAGGCCACCGACGAGAGCACCGTCACCCTCACCCTCAGCGCCCCCGACGCCGCGCTGCCCGCGAACCTCGCCGTCATCAACATGGCGATGCTCTCGTCGGACGACACCGAGGAGGCGCTCAACACCACCCCGAACGGTACCGGACCGTTCGTGCTGGAGGACCGCTCGCCGAGCCAGTCGCTCACGCTGGCCAAGAACGACGACTACTGGGGAGACACCGCCCTGCTCGACTCCGTCGAGTTCCGCGTGATCCCGGACGAGTCCTCCATCGTCTCGGCGATGCAGTCCGGCAACGTGCAGCTCGCCGTGTTCGACGACCCGCTCGTCGCGCAGACCGCCGAGGGCGCCAACGTCGAGGTCGCGACCACGCCGCAGCTCAGCTACCACGCCCTGCAGCTCAACGCCACGCGCGGCGATCTCGCCGACGTGAACGTGCGCCTCGCGATGCAGTGCGCGATCGACCGCCAGGAAGTGCTCGACACCGCCGCGCTGGGCGAGGGCGAGGTCACCGGTCCGATCACCTCTCCCGCGTTCAAGTCGGACCCCGAGGCGCGTCCGTGCCCGGAGCGCGACCTCGACAAGGCCGCCGAGTACCTGAAGAAGGCCGGCAAGGAGGACGGCGTCACCGTCAAGACGATCGTGTCGCAGGGCGAGTACGCCACCTCCGTCAACGAGGCGCAGAACCTCAAGGCGCAGCTCGCCGACGCGAACATCACCCTCGACCTCGAAGTGCTCGAGTCCGGCGCGTTCGTGGATCGCTGGATCGCGGCCGACTTCGACGCGGCAGTCGCCCTCAACGGCGGACGCCCCGACCCCGACGGCATGTACGGCCGCTACTTCACCAGCACAGGCAACCTGAACCAGGTCGCGGGGTACTCCTCGCCCGAGCTCGATGCGCTGTTCGCCGAGGGTCGCGAGACGGCCGACCCCGAGAAGCGCAAGGAGATCTACGCGCAGGTCTCCGAGAACCTCGAGGACAACGCCGCCTGGATCTGGCTCTTCACCAGCTACACCTACACCGCCACGGCCTCGACCGTCGACGGCTTCACCCCGATGGCGAACGGCTCGCTGCAGTACCTGCGAACCACCTCCCTCCAGTAGCGGAACGAGGGGGCGCGGACGCCCGCGCCCCCTCGGCTCCCCGACGACAGGCACCTCTCCCACGCGCATGTTCAGACAGCTCCTCCGCAACAGCGTGCTGCGACGCATCCTCGCAGCCCTCGGCACCCTCTTCGGCGTCGCCGTCTTCGTCTTCCTGATGCTCCGCGCCATCCCCGGCGACCAGATCAGCTCCGGTCTCGGCACCGAGGCGGCCGCCCTCACGCCGGCGCAGCGCGAGGCGCTGGAGGCCTACTACGGCCTCGACCAGCCGCTCGTCGTGCAGTTCTTCTCGTGGCTGGGCAACATCTTCACCGGCAACCTCGGCTTCTCCTCCCGGGCGCAGACCAGCGTGCTCGACCTCACCGCGGCCGCGCTGCCCGTCACCTTCGAGCTCGCGATCTTCTCGATCGTCATCGCGCTCGCCATCGGCATCCCGCTCGGCATGCTGTCCGCCTCGAAGCCCGACTCTTTCCGTGACGGCGTCGGTCAGGTCGTCGGCCTCGCCGGCCTCTCCATCCCCGCGTTCCTGCTCGGCACGGCGCTGCTCGCGATCCTCGCGCAGTCGCTCGGCTTCAACCCCAACGGTCAGGGCTACGCGCGGCTCTTCGACGACCCGTTGCTGAACCTCCAGCAGATGCTCCTGCCGTCGATCGTCCTCGGCTTCGGCATCGCCGCGCCGATCATGCGCACCACCCGCACGGCGGTGCTGGAGATCCGAGCGAACGATTTCATCCGCACCGCGAAGGCCAAGGGCGTGCCGCCTCGCCGCCTCCAGGTGCGCCACGTGCTGGGCAACGCCCTCGTGCCGATCGTCACCATGACCGGTCTGCAGTTCGGCTACCTGCTGGGTGGCGCGGTCGTGGTGGAGCAGATCTTCTCCCTGCCCGGCATCGGCCGCCAGGTGCTGCTCGGCATCCAGCAGAAGGAGTATGCGCTCGTGCAGAGCACCGTCCTGGTGATCGCCCTCGCCTTCGTCATCGTCAACCTGCTCACCGACCTGCTCTACCGGGTCATCGACCCCCGGGTGCGTGCCGCATGACCGACATCTCTCAGACCCCGGCCCTCGCCCCCGGCAGTGGGCGCACCATGGAGCGCGTGCGGCTTCTGCTGCGCAGCCGCAGCGGACTCGCGGGCATCGTCATCGTCGCGCTGCTCGCGGTGCTCAGCCTCGTCTCGGCGTTCGGCCTCCTCCCGTTCGACCCGCTCGCCCAGGATCCGCCCTCGCGCCTGCAGCCGCCGTCCGCGATGCACTGGTTCGGGACCGACCAGTTCGGTCGTGACGTGTTCTCCCGTGTGGCCGCCGGTGTCGCCAACTCGGCCCTCATCTCCGTCGTCGCCGTGGCGTTCGCGACCGTGGTCGGCACCGTGTGCGGACTGATCGCGGGGTTCTACCGCGGCATCTCCGACGGAGCGATCACGGCCGTGACGAACGTGCTCTTCGCGTTCCCGCCGCTGCTGCTCGCCCTGTCGCTCGCGTCGGTGTTCGACCGCAACTGGTTCACCATCGCGGTGGCCATCGCGATCGTCTACGTGCCGATCTTCATCCGCGTGACCCGTGGCCCCGTGCTCTCGCTCCGGGAGGTGGAGTACGTCAAGGCGGCCAAGAGCACCGGTCAGGCGCGGATGGCGACCATGTTCCGCCATGTGCTGCCGAACATCACGTCGATCATCATCGTGCAGGTCACCCTGTCGCTCTCGTGGGCGGTGCTCACGGAGGCCTCGCTGAGCTTCCTCGGACTCGGCACCCCGCCGCCCGCGCCGTCGCTCGGGTCGATGATCTTCGAGGCGCGCACCCTCGTGACCATCGCCCCGTGGACGATGATCGCGCCCGGGGTGATCGTCGTGCTGCTCGTCGTCGGGCTCAACCTCCTCGGCGACGGACTGCGTGACAGCCTCGACCCGCGAAACCGGGGCAAGCGATGATCGCGGAGGACCTGGGCTCCCTCGCCACCGAGGCGAGCGACCCCCGGTACGCCCGGCTCGACCGGATGAGTGTGGCGGAACTCGCGCAGACCATGAACGAGGCAGACGCCACCGTGCCCGCGGCCGTGCAGCGCGCGCTGCCGCAGATCGTCCCGGCGATCGAGCAGACCGCGGAACGCATGGCTCAGGGCGGCCGCCTCGTCTACGTGGGCGCCGGCACCCCTGGTCGCATCGGCGTGCTCGACGCCTCCGAGTGCCCGCCGACCTTCAGCACTCCGCCGGAGCTCGTGTTCGCGATCATGGCCGGGGGGCCCGGCGCGATCGTGAACCCGGTCGAGGGTGCGGAGGACGACGCTGCGGCCGGAGCCGCCGCGATCGACGAGGCCGGCATCGGTCCGCTCGACACCGTGATCGGCATCGCGTCCAGCGGCCGTACGCCGTATGTGGTGGCGGCGGTGCGCAGGGCGCGCGAGCGCGGGGCGCTCAGCATCGGCCTGTCCTGCAACACGGGCACCGTGCTCAGCGAGACCGCGGAGCACGGCATCGAGGTCGAGGTCGGCCCCGAGGTGCTCGCCGGCTCCACGCGCCTCAAGTCCGGCACGGCGCAGAAGCTCGTCCTGAACATGTTCTCGACCATCGCGATGGTGAGGAACGGCAAGGCCTACGGCAACCTGATGGTCGACGTGAAGGCCACGAACCACAAGCTCCGCGAGCGCGCGATCCGCATGGTGCGGACGATCGCCGACGTCGATCGCGACACGGCGGCCGCCGCGCTGGAGAGCGCCGGGTGGGACGTGAAGCTCGCCACGATCATGATCCGCCGCGGGGAGGACTTCGCCGCGGCCACCGACCGACTCGCGGCGGCCGACGGCCGTCTGCGTACCGCACTGGAGGAGAACTGATGCGCGTCCTGGGACTGATCTCCGGCACCTCGCACGACGGCATCGACGCGGCCGTCGTCGACTTCGCCACGAACGGCGGCTTCACGGCTCACGGCGTCGATCTCCGTGGCACGGTGCTCGCGTCCACGAGCGTCCCGTACGCCCCCGAGCTGCGGGCGCGCCTCATCGCCGCGCTCCCGCCGGCGCAGACCACCCTGGCCGAGGTGGCCGAGCTCGACACCCTCATCGGTCAGGCGTTCGCGGACGTCGCGGCGGGCATCGCGGCGGAGGTGGGCGGCGTCGACGCCGTGTGCTCGCACGGCCAGACCGTCTACCACTGGGTCGACGGCGCCCACGCGCTCGGAACCCTGCAGATCGGGCAGCCGGCGTGGATCGCAGAGAAGGTCGGTGTCCCCGTCGTCTCGGACATCCGCATCCGCGACATCACCGCGGGCGGACACGGCGCGCCGCTCGTGTCGTTCCTCGACGAGCTGCTGCTCCGGGGTCGCGCCGGTGTCTCGGCGGCCCTGAACCTCGGCGGCATCTCGAACATGACCGTCGTGCGCCCGGACGGCCTCGTCGCGTACGACATCGGCCCCGCGAACGCCCTGGTCGACGCGGTCATCGTCGAGCATGGCCTCAACCCCCTGGGCTATGACGAGGATGCGGCGATCGCCCGTACCGGACGGGTCGACGAGGAGCTGCTCGACGCCATGCTCGCCGACCCCTACTACGCGCTCACCCCACCGAAGAGCACGGGCAAGGAGCACTTCCACCTCGCCTACGTGCAAGAGCACCTGGCGGCGCAGGGGCGCGAGATCCCGGTCGCCGACGTCGTGCGCACGCTCACGGAACTCACCGTCCGCACGGTCGCCCGCGACGTCGAGGCCGCCGGGATCGGCTTCCTCGCGGTGTCCGGCGGCGGTTGCCGCAACCCGCTGCTCCTGGACGGTCTCCGCGCAGCACTGCCGCAGACCGAGGTCGTCCTGGCCGACGAGCTCGGCGCCCCCGCCGACAGCAAGGAGGCCATCCTCCTCGCCCTCATCGGCTGGTCGACCCTGCACGGGGTCCCCGCCATCGTCCCCGGCGGGACGGGCGCGCGCGAACCGCGGATCCTCGGCACGATCACCCCCGGCGTCGGCCCGCTGCAGATGCCGGAGCCGGTCGCGGCCATCGATACCCTCACGCTCACGGAGGCGGCGGGATCGTGAGCGGTCACGGAGCACGGAGGGCCGGGGTGTGAGCGCCGCGCAGGCCGTCGCCGCGGTCCTCTCCGGAGCGACCGCGCCGCGCGCCGTCGCCGCGGGTGTCACGACCCGGGACGGCCGCGACGTCGCGGTGGGCGGATTCGCGGACCTCGCCGGCACCCCGGTCAGGCGCGACACCGCGTTCGACCTGGCGTCGGTGTCGAAGGTCGCCGCGACCACCACGGCCCTGTTGCGCCTGGTGAGCAGGGGCGACCTCCGCGTCGACGACCCGGTCGACCGCTTCCTCCCGGGCACCGCGTGCCCGCCGGGCACCACCGTGCGCCACCTGCTGCAACACCGCGCCGGGCTGTGGGAGTGGCAGCCGCTGTACCTCGACCCGACCCACGCGGATGCCGCGGCGACCGTCGACGCGCTGCCGCTGCGCTACGGCCTCGACGAGGGTCGGCACTACTCCGACCTCGGCTTCATCCTGCTCGGACGCCTCATCGCCCAGGTGACCGGGGTGCCGCTCGACGCCGCCGTGCGCGAGCTCGTGACCGCACCGCTCGGTCTCGACCACACGGGCTACGGTCCGGTCGGCGCGCCCGTGGCCTCGTCCGGCATCGGGGACGCGGCGGAGCGGCGCATGGTCGCGACCGGCGAGCCCTACCCGATCCTCACGTCGCGGCGGCACTTCCCGTGGCGCGAGCACGAGATCGCCGGCGCCGTGAACGACGGCAACTGCTTCCACGCGCTGGGCGGCGTCTCCGGTCACGCGGGGCTGTTCGGCACGGTCGACGACCTGCTCACGCTCGGCTCCGCCCTGGCCGACGCCGAGCAGCACACCGACCTGTGGCACCCGGACGCGGTCGCCGACGTGTTCCGCGACGGCCCCGACCCCGGGCAGGCCCTCGGCTGGCGTAGCGACACGGTCGCGCTCGCCGGGCAGCCCACCCGGATGCTGTGGCACCCCGGCTACACCGGCTGCGCGCTCGGCCTGTTCCCCGGCACCGGCACCGCAGCCGTGCTGCTGAGCACCCGCCTGCTGGCCGCCGAGATCGCCCCGACCGAGACCCTCTGGCGCGCAGCGCTGCCCGCACTCCTGGACCATGAAGGAACGAGTACCCCATGAGCACCACCCCGCCCGTGCTGAGCATCGACGGCCTCGCGGTCGCCTTCCGGACCGGCTCGGAACTGGTCACCGCGATCAGCGACGTCTCGATCGAGATCGCAGCCGGCGAGACGGTCGCCGTGGTCGTCGAATCCGGCTCGGGGAAGTCCACCACGGCGGCCGCGGTCAACCGCCTGCTGCCCGAGAACGGCGTCATCACGGCGGGCAGCATCCGCTTCGACGGCCGCGAGCTCAGTGACCTCCCCGAGAACGCGATGGTCTCCCTCCGCGGGGCCGGCATCGGCCTCGTCCCGCAGGATCCGATGTCGAACCTCAACCCGCTCATGCGCGTCGGGGAGCAGATCGGGGAGGCGCTCGAGGTGCACGGCCACACCAGCGGAGACGCGACGAAAGCCCGGGTGGTCGAGCTGCTGGAGATGGTGGGGATCGCCGACGCCGCCCGACGGGCCACGCAGTATCCGCACGAGTTCTCCGGCGGGATGCGCCAGCGGGTGCTCATCGCGATGGGGCTCGCGTGCAAGCCGCGGCTGCTCATCGCCGACGAGCCCACCTCCGCGCTCGACGTCACGGTGCAGCGCCGGATCCTCGATCAGCTCGACCGGCTGACCGACGAGCTCGGCACCGCGGTGTTCCTCATCACGCACGACCTCGCCCTCGCGGCCGAGCGTGCCGACCGGATCGTCGTGATGTTCCGCGGCCGTGTCGTGGAGGAGGGCACCTCGTCGGAGGTCCTCGGGAACCCGCAGCACGAGTACACCCGTCAGCTGCTCGCCGCCGCGCCGAGTCTCGCGTCCCGCCGTGACCTGGTGCCGTCGCGCGGGGTCGCCTCCGATGCGGTGCCCTTCGTCGAGATCCGCGACCTGCGCAAGGAGTTCCCGCTCCGCAACGCGAAGGCGGGTGAGCCGCAGAGCTTCACGGCCGTCGACGGGGTCAGCTTCACGATCCGCCGCGGCACGACCGTGTCCATCGTCGGCGAGTCCGGCTCGGGAAAGTCCACCACGGCGAACATGGTGCTCGGCCTGGAGGACGCGACCGCGGGGTCGATCCTCTTCGACGGCACCGACCTCACGACCCTCCGTCGCAAGGAGCTCTTCGCCCTGCGCCGCCGCGTACAGCCCGTCTTCCAGAACCCCTACGCGTCGCTCGACCCGCGTTACACGGTGGAGCAGTCGATCGCCGAGCCGCTGCGCGTGCACCGGATCGGCACCGCGTCCTCCCGGCACGCCCGTGTCCAGGAGCTTCTGGAGCAGGTCGCACTCCCGGGGGCGATGGCCGAGCGGCTGCCGCATGAACTCTCCGGCGGGCAGCGGCAGCGCGTGGCGATCGCGCGCGCTCTGGCGCTGGAGCCGGAGCTCGTGGTGCTGGACGAGGCGGTCTCCGCGCTCGACGTGCTGGTGCAGGCGCAGATCCTCGACCTCCTCGCCGACCTGCAGAAGCGCCTCGGACTCAGCTATCTCTTCATCAGCCACGACCTCGCAGTGGTGCGGATGATCTCCGACGAGGTGCACGTCATGCAGCGCGGTGTCGTCGTCGAGAGCGGCACGCCGGAGAGCATCTTCGACGCCCCGCAGCACCCCTACACGCGGGAGCTGCTCGCGGCGATCCCCGGGGCCTCGCTGGCTTCCTGACGACTCCGGACGACTGCCGGCCTCAGCGTCGGCGGTCGTCGTCGTCCCAGGGGCCCTCCCACCAGCCGGCCCGGCCGTCCTCCTCGCCGCCGCGGCGGCGGGAGCGCACGAACTGCACGACGAAGACCGTCAGTGACGTGAGCGTGATGAGGATCAGGACGAGGAACAGCAGGTCGCTCTGGTTCACGGGCGTCTCCCCTCCGCGGCATCCGCCACGAGTTTCGCGATGCGGGCGGCCTTCGTTTCCGGGCGCTTCGCCATCGCGATGTGCGTGAGTCCGAACTTCTTGACCGACTTCGGGAACGCGTCCCAGTTCGCCCTCGCTACGGGCACGGCGTCGAGGGCGGCCGTCAGCTCGGGGGGTTCGATGCCCGCTTCCGGGCCGTCGAGCACGGTCCACGAGCCGTTCGCCTTCGCCCTCTCCAGTGCCCTGATGCCGGCGGGAGCGAGGAGCCCCGCCGCCTCGAGCTCCGCGATGCGCGCCTTGTTCGTCGCCGCCCAGCCGCTCCCCGGCCGTCGCGGCGAGAACCACTGCCCGTTCGTGTCCTCGTCGAATGTGCGTACGGGGCCGTCGATCCACCCGAAGCACAGCGCTTGCCGCACGGCGTCCTCGTAGCCGACGCCGGTGGCGGAGCGCCCTCGCACGCTCAGCAGCCAGACGCCCGCCGTGCGTTCGTGGTTCGCCTCGAGCCAGGCGCGCCATTCCGCGGCATCCGCAGCGGTGACGCGCTCGCCGTCGTCGAGGGCGCCCACGTCAGTCCTCGTCGAGGGTCGGGATCGAGTCGGTGATCGTCGGCAGGAGATCGGCGACCGAGTCGACGATCTCGTCCGGGCGGAAGGGATACTGCTCGATGATCCGCTGGTCGCTGATACCGGTGAGGACGAGCACCGTGTGCAGGCCCGCCTCGATGCCGGCGACGATGTCCGTGTCCATCCGGTCGCCGATCATGCCGGTCTTCTTCGAGTGTGCGCCGATCTTGTTCAGGGCGGAGCGGAACATCATCGGGTTGGGCTTGCCGACCACGTACGGCTCCTTGCCCGTGGCCTTCGTGATGAGGGCGGCGATCGCACCCGTGGCAGGCAGCACCCCGTCGGCGCTCGGTCCGGTGGCATCCGGGTTCGTCACGATGAAGCGCGAGCCGTTGATGATGTGGCGGATGGCCTTCGTGATGGCTTCGAACGAGTAGTTGCGGGTCTCGCCGACGACGACGAAGTCGGGATTCGTCTCCGTCATGATGAAGCCGGCCTCGTGCAGCGCGGTGAGGATGCCGGCCTCGCCGATGACGAACGCAGAGCCTCCCGGGAGCTGCTGGGCGAGGAAGTCGGCGGTCGCGAGTGCCGAGGTCCAGATGCGCTCCTCCGGCACGATCAGGCCGCTCGCGCGGAGGCGGGCCGAGAGGTCGCGCGCGGTGAAGATCGAGTTGTTGGTGAGAACGAGGTAGGGGATCTCATTGCGCTCCCACCCGGCGAGGAGTTCGGATGCCCCGGGGATGGCATCGTTCTCGTGGACGAGCACGCCGTCCATGTCGGTGAGCCAGCATTCGATGTCGTCGCGGTGTGCCATGTGCTCAGCCTAGAGGCCTGCGTTTCCTTTCGAATCGCCTGATCGACCCCCTCCCGGGACGATCTGCCGCAGAGTGCGCGATTCGAACCGGGGTCAGGCCGACAACCACACCACGTCGCGGGCGGCGGGGGGCAGCGGGGACGCAGCGCCGTCGACGGAGATGCCGGAGAGCGTCACCGTCACGGTCGTGCCGACGGCGAGGCCCTGGGCCTCGAGGATCCGCAGCAGCTCCGGGTCGCGGTCGTCGACCCGGAGCACGCGTCCGGTGTGCCCGTCCGGGGCATCCGCGAGCAGCACGAAGGGCTCCCGTTCGATGCGGCCCTCCGCGTCCGGGATGGCGTCCCCGTGCGGGTCGAAGCGCGGTCGTCCCAGGCGCTCGTCGATGCCCTCGAGCAGGCGATCGCTGATGGTGTGTTCCAGGACCTCGGCCTCGTCGTGCACCTCGTCCCACCCGTACCCGAACTCCTGCACGAGCCAGGTCTCGATGAGGCGGTGGCGGCGCACCATCGCGAGGGCGCGGGCCGTCCCGGCCTCCGTCAACCGCACTGCGCCGTAGGGCACGTGCGACACGAGCCCCGCTGCGGCGAGCTTCTTCACCATCTCCGTGACCGACGACGGGGCGATGCCGAGCTTGGCCGCCAGGACCGAGGGGGTGATCGGCGCATCCTGCCACTCGGTGTGCGCGTAGACGGTCTTCAGGTAGTCGTCAGCTGCCGGGGATGCCACCCCACCACTTTACGGCGCGGTCCGGTCTCGGCCTTCGCGGACCGCGTCGCGCCGGGGGCTCGCGGCCCGAGTCAGGCGCCCGAGGAGCCGAGCAGGATCACCGTCGCCTGCCCCGCGAAGAACAGGACGAGGAATCCGAGGAGGGCGGCGGCGAGCGACAGGCGCCCGTCGAAGCCCTCCACCTCGGCGATGCCGACCTTGCGGGCGCGGAAGGCGAGGATCAGTGTGGCGACGCCGAGGGCGAGCTGCACCCAGGGGCTGCCGGGGCCGATCACCTTCGGGAAGGCGATGAGCAGGCCACCGATCACGCCGGTCGCGAAGCCGCTCCAGGTGAGGAGACGGACGGTACGGCGGGCGGATTCGGCAGACATGCTGTCGAGCCTATCCGCCGTCACGCCCCCGTCAGCACCAGCCACAGCAGGGCCGCGTTCAGGGCGATGAGGAGCACCGAGGCGACGACACCGGCGACCGTCGTCCACACCCGGTTGACCCAGACTCCGAGCGTGCGGCGCTGCGCCGTGAGGACGACCAGGGGGATGAGCGCGAACGGAATCCCGAACGACAGCACGACCTGGCTGAGGACGAGCGCGAGCGTAGGGTCCACCCCGATGCCGAGGATCACGAGCGCGGGGATCAGGGTCACCAGTCGGCGGGCCAGGAGCGGGATGCGCACGTGCAGTAGTCCGTGCATGATCTCCGCGCCCGCGTAGGCGCCTACGGAGGTCGAAGCGAGGCCGGAGGCGAGCAGCCCGACGGCGAAGAACGTGGCCACGGCCGGACCGAGGCCGGTGGCGAGGGCGGCGTGCGCGCCCTCCAGTGAGTCGGTGCCCGGGACGCCCGCGAGGTTCGCGGCCGCGAGCAGGAGGATACCGAGGTTCACGGAGCCCGCGATGACCATCGCGATCGTCACATCCCAGCGCGTCGCCGTGAGCAGCCGCCGGATCCGGGAGGTCTTCGTGCGGGCAGCCTCCTGCGTGGTCGCCGCGGTGGCTGCGCCGAACCGGTCGCGGGCGAGTGACGAGTGCGCGTAGATCGCATGGGGCATGATCGTCGCCCCGAGGATCGAGGCGGCCAGCAGCACGGAGCCCGTGTCCTGGAAGCGCGGGACGAGGCCGCTCACGATGCCGGCCGGATCCGGCGGCGCGAAGAACAGGCCGGCCAGGAAGCCGACCGTGATGACGAGCATGAGCCCGATGATGACGAACTCGAACGGTCGGGCGCCGCGACGGCTCTGCACCGCGAGCAGGGCCATCGACACCGCCCCGGTGAGGAGGCCGCCCCACAACAGCGGGATGCCGAAGAGCAGGTTCAGAGCGACGGCGCCGCCGATGACCTCGGCGAGGTCCGTCGCCATCGCCACCAGTTCCGCCTGCATCCAGTACGCGCGGCGCGCCCACGGCCGCCGCAGCCGCTGGCCCAGGACTTCGGGGAGGCTCTGACCGGTGACGACCCCGAGTTTCGCGGAGAGGTACTGGATCAACCAGGCCATGACGTTGCCGGCGACGACCACCCAGACGAGCAGATAGCCGTACTGCGCTCCGGCCGTCATGTTGCTCGCGACGTTGCCCGGGTCGAGATAGGCCACGCCGGCCACCAGTGCCGGCCCGAGCAGCCACAGCAGGCGCGGCGGAGCGGTCCGGGCCGGAGCCGCCGTCACGAGAGAACTTTTAGGCACACCGAAACCGTAGCGCATTTTTCGGTGTGCCTAAAGAAATCGGAGAGCTCTCGGCGGGGTCGCACCGGGAGCCCTCCGCGACGGCGATAGCCTGGCGGGATGGATGCGCAGCACCCCGAGAGCACGGATCTGACCGCACCCGGCGGGTCGCTGGCGCAGCCCGGATACGGAGTCGGTCCGTGGCCGGGCGGCCCCGCGTCCTGGCCCGAAGGGGACCAATACGATCCCGAGCTCCTCGCGCAGGGCGACACCCGCAACGTGATCGACCGATACCGGTACTGGCGCATGGAGGCGATCATCGCCGACCTGGACACCCGCCGGCACCCCTTCCACGTCGCGATCGAGAACTGGCAGCACGACATGAACATCGGATCGATCGTGCGCAGCGCCAACGCGTTCCTCGCGGACACGGTCCACATCATCGGTCGCCGCCGCTGGAACAAGCGGGGGGCGATGGTGACCGACCGGTACCAGCACGTCGTGCATCACGAGGACATCGCCGCTTTCGCCGCCTGGGCCGGCGCGAAGGGCCTGCCGATCATCGCGATCGACAACGTCGACGGTGCCCTGCCGGTCGACCGCGCCGACCTGCCGCGCTCCTGCGTCCTCCTCTTCGGTCAGGAAGGGCCGGGGCTGTCGCCGGAGGCCCTGGCCGCGGCCTCCGGTCACATCGAGATCACGCAGTACGGCTCGACCCGCTCGATCAACGCGAGCGCCGCCGCCGCGGTCATCATGTACGAGTGGTGCCGCCGCCACGCGTCGTGACCGGGAGGCGTGCTCGCTCAGACGGGATCGATGCCGAGCAGGTCGCGGCTGCCCGCTGCCGACCGAGAAGAGGTCGTCTCTTCCGTCGGCCGTGGAGGAGTCACGCCGAGACGGCGAGCCACCGTCCCGACCGCACCCGCCAACCGAGCGTCGCCAGCCGCGCGAGCAGGTACACGCCGAAGAAGGCGACGGCCAGCCACACGAGCCCCGCGGTGCCGTCGACGCCTGTCGCGGCGATGATGCCGAGCGCAGGCAGGAAGGGCACGAGGTTCAGACCGCCAGCGATCGCCAGGTAGCGGGCGTCGTTCGCCCCCATGAGCACCCCGTCGAGAACGAACACCACGCCGGCGATCGGCTGCGCCACCGCGAGGACGAGGAGAGCGGGCTGCACCACCTCCGCCACAGCCCGGTCGCCCGTGAAGACGATGCCGAGCACCCCGGACGATGCCGCGATGAGCGCCCCGACCAGCACGCCGAACCAGGCCCCCCATGCGACCGTCCGCGCCAGGACGCGCCGCACCTGCTGCTCGTCTCCGGCGCCCAGCTCCTTGCCGATGAGCGCCTGCGCGGCGATCGCGAGCGCGTCCAGCGCGAAGGCCGCCGCCGAGAAGATGGTGAACACGATCTGCCACCCGGCGAGCTCCTCCGTGCCGATCCCGGTCGCGACGCCCACGGTGGCGAGCAGCGCGACGCGGAGGCTCACCGTACGCAGGAGCAGCCACCCGCCCGACGTCGCCGTCTGGCGCAGACCGTCACGCCGGGCGCGCAGTGACGCGCTATGCCGAGACGCGAGGCGCCGGACGACCAACGCGTACGCGGCGACCATGCCCCATTGGGCCGTCACCGTCCCCGCCGCAGAGCCTGCGATGCCCCAGCCGAGGCCATAGATGAAGAGCCCGTTCAGCACCGCGTTCGCGCCGAAGCCGAGGCCCGCGATCCACAGGGGCGTCATGGTGTCCTGCATTCCGCGCAGGAGTCCGGTGGCGGCGAACACGATCAGCATCGCCGGCAGACCCCACATCGAGATCACGAGGTACTCGTTGGCCTGTGCGGCGACCTCGGCGCTCGCCCCGAACAGGGAGACGAGCCAGGGGGAGGACACGGCCCCGACGACCGCGAGCACGGCGCCGAGGCCGAGTGCGAGCCACATGCCGTTGATCCCCACCGAGACCGCCTCTCCCGGCCGGCCGGCCCCGAACCGCCGCGCCACAGCGGGGGTGGTGGAGTACGCGAGGAACACCATGAGCCCGACGATCGTCTGCAGCACCGCACCGGCGATGCCGAGGCCGGCGAGCGGCACGGTGCCGAGGTGTCCGACGAGGGCCGCGTCGACGATGAGGAAGGCCGGTTCCGCGATGAGCGCGCCGAGAGCGGGGACCGCCAGACGCAGGATCTCGCGGTTCAGGGAGCGGGCGGCCATCCTCCGAGCCTAGGACGTGCTGCCGGCCTTCGAGGCCGCTGCCCCCCACCGGACGTACAGTGGAGGAGGAGCTCCGAGCGGACGGAGGCGCATCATGACCGATCCCCGCGAAGCCGCTGCGCGCTATCGGGCGCGACAGCAACAGGGCGGCAGCGACGCGGACGACGCCGAAGCGGGCGCGCCTCCGGGCGCCGCGGCGGCGGTGGATCGGGCCGCGTTCGTCGAGTCCGCCATCCAGGTCGCCATTCGTCGCGGCGACTTCGACGATCTGCCCGGGGCGGGGAAGCCGCTCGAAGGGCTCGGGGACCACCACGACCCGGACTGGTGGATCCGCCGCAAGATCGAGACCGAGGGTTTGACCGGGCTCGGGCCGCCGGCCATCCTGCTGCGGACCGAGGACCGCGAGCTGGACGGCCAGCTCGACCTCCTGGGCCGGGAGTCCGACGTGCGCGACGTGCTCGACGACTTCAACCGCCGCGTGCGGGAGGCGCGGCGGCAGCTGCAGGGCGGGCCTCCCGTCGTGACGCCCCTGCGCGATGTCGAGGCGGAGGTCGCCGCGTGGCGGGAGCGCCGGGCGGTGCGGCCGTCTCCTCCCGAGAGCCCTCCCCGGCGCCGACGGTTCGGGCGCCGGCACCGGGGGTGACTCAGACGCCCGGTCCCTCCACCGGACGCCTCGCCCGACGCGCCCGTATCGCGCCGTCCACCCCGAACCGCCCGGAGGCGGCGACCAGCAGCACCATCGCGGACAGCACCACCATCACGGGGTACTGCGTGATCAGCTGATCCGCGCTCCAGTAGAGCGCCAGGGTTCCGACCGACACGAACGCGGCCATCCGGGTGAGCAGCCCCGACACGAGGAGGACGCCCAACCCGACCTCCAGTGCCGGGACCGCGGCCCCGAAGAATGCCGACGCCGAGGACATCGCCGTCCCGATCGGGGCGAAGAAGTCCGGCACCCTCGTGTTCCCCTGCGCGCTCTGCGCCACGAGCTCGATGTCGGCCGCGCCGAACCCCGCGCGGTACTTCAGCGTCCCCTCGACGAGCCACAGGACGCCGACCGCCACCCGGGCGGCTGCTCCCAGCAGCGAGCCGACCAGGAGGCGGGCGGATCGTGGCGCGGTCATGACAGCTCGGCTGCTCCGAAGACCGCCTTCGCCTTGTCGCAGTAGATCACGACGTGCGAGTACTCCCCGGTCTTCACCCCGTCCAGTGCGAAGGACTGCGTGGCGGTGTCGTAGGAGACCGCGTCGACGAGCATCCCGTCGGCGATCGCGGCCTCGTCCGTCCCGGTGGTGAGGTACACGTGCAGGTCGGGTCCCTCGTCCGAGGAGAACTCCGAGAGCATGACCTCGGCATCGGACACCGAGACCGTCCCGGCCACTTTCTTGCCGTTGAGCCCGGCGAACTCCCCGGTCTTGGCGGTCGTGTCTTCGGTAGCCGCCTTGTTGTCCGCCGTGCTCTGCGATGCGGAGGAGGACGGCGCGGACGAGGTACCCGAGTCCTGCGGGCTGCAGGCGGCGAGGGAGAGGGCGAGCCCGACCGCAGCGGTCGTGGTGAGAAGGATCTTGCGCATGAGGATCTCCTGTTCGGTGAGAGACGAGCCCGCAGCGGCAGGTGCCGGTCGGGCGTGCTGCAGAGCACGCTACGAAGCGGTCGAGCACGGCGGGGGGGTCCTTTCAGAACCGTAAGAATCGCGGAAGACCTCCCGCCGTGCGGGCTACTCTCGTCCGCATGGAGAGCGAGGTCAGCGTCGCGGTCGTGGAGGACGACCCCACGGTCCGCGAGGCCGTCGGAGAGTACCTGCGGGCGCAGGGCTATGCGGTGTCGAGCTTCGGCGACGGCGTCTCGGCGCGCAGAGCCCTGCGAGACGCCGTGCCCGACGTCGTGATCGTGGACCGCATGCTCCCCGGGATCAGCGGTGACGAGCTCTGCCGCGAGCTGCGCGCCGCGTCCGCCGTTCCGATCATGATGCTCACGGCACTCGGCGAGGTGGAGGACCGCATCGATGGCTTCGCGTTCGGCCTCGACGACTATCTCGCCAAGCCGTTCTCGATGCGGGAGCTGTCGATGCGGGTCGCGGCGCTCGTCCGTCGATCGAGGGCCGCGCAGGCGTCGTCTGGGGAGCTCCGGAGCGGCGCGTTCGTGATCGACCTGCTGCGTCGGCGTGCGTGGGTGCGCGGACAGGAGATCGCGCTGACGGGAAGGGAGTACGACCTGCTCCTCTTCCTCGTGCGCAATGACGACCGGGCGCTGGGCCGCGAGGAGATCCTGCGCGAGGTCTGGGGGTGGAGCGTCGGGGAGCGCTCGACCGTGACCGTGCACGTGCGGCGTCTCCGCGAGAAGATCGAGGAGGACCCGCAGGATCCTCGCCACCTGCTCACCGAGTGGGGCGTCGGCTACCGTTTCCGAGCGACGGGGGAGAGCCGATGACGGTGCTGTCCGGTGCGGTCATCCTGCAGATCGTCGGGACGAGTCTGCTGGTCGCGATCGGCGTCGCCGCCGTCGCCCTGTTGCTGCTGAGAGCCCTGCGCGGCCGCGGGCTGCGCGCACAGTTGATGGTCGTGGCGAGCGCGGGCACGGTCGCCATGGCGGGCGCCGTGGTCGCCATCGCGCTCCAGATGTACCTTTCGTCGCATGACCTGACGATCCTGCTCACCGTGATCGTGGTGTCGCTGGTGCTCGGCCTGGGGATGGCCTGGTGCATGGCACGAACGGTGCGAGCCTGGATCGCGCACTTCTCGGCGTCGCTCGGGAGGATCGGCCGGACGGACGCCCCCGTGGGCGGAGCCGCTGCCTCCCGCGAACTCGCCGATCTCTCGGCGCAGCTGACAGCCGTCTCGGCCGAGGTGGACGCGGCCAGGGCAGAGCTCGTGCGGCTGGACTCCGCCCGCCGGCGATTCTTCGCCTGGATCTCCCACGATCTGCGCACCCCGCTCACGGCCCTGCGCGTGCTCGCCGAGGGCATGGAGGAGGGGGCCGCGGTCGCGCCAGAGCGCTTCGCCGGCCAGGTGCGGGGGCAGGTGGAGACGATGAGCCGGATGGTCGACGACCTCTTCGAGCTCTCGCGCCTCACGTCCGGCGCAGTGCAACTCCAGACGGAACAGGTGATCCTGCGGGACGTCGTGTCCGACGCGGTCGCGGATGTCGCTGCCGCCGCGGCGAAGCGCGACGTCCGGATCGTGGAGCGGGGGATCGCGGGACCGGTGCTGTGGGCCGATCCTCACCAGCTCGGCAGGATCGTGGTGAACCTGCTCACGAACGCCGTCCGGCACGCGCCGCCGGGGACGGAGATCGTCCTGTCCGCCTCGATGATCGACCGGGATCGTCTCGTGCTGGGCGTGCTGGATCAGGGGGCCGGCGTGGCGGTCGAAGACCTGGACCGGATGTTCGACGTCGGCTGGCGTGAGGACACGGCGCGCGCGACGGCAGGCGACGACGGGGTCGCCTCGGGGGCGGGACTCGGGCTGTCCATCGCCAGGGGACTGGCGCGCGCGCACGGCGGTGATGTCTTCGCCGAGCACACCGCCGCAGGCTTCCGCATGAACGTGTCCCTCCCGGTGGGCGTTCCCGGACGCGCGGAGTGAGGTCTTCTGGACACCGTGGGGGACCCCGGCCATAGGCTGGAGCGCATGACCGACGTGCTTCCCGCGGGCCTCGCGCTCGACGACCTCAGCCCCGACATCCGCCCGCAGGACGATCTGTATCGTCACGTGAACGGCGCGTGGATCGCTCGCACCGAGATCCCCGGCGACAAGGCCCGTTGGGGCTCCTTCCACCTGCTGGCCGAGCAGGCGGAGAAGGACGTGCGCGCGATCGTCGAGGAGTCGCAGGAGGCAGCGGAGGGGACCCTCGCCCGCAAGATCGGCGACCTGTTCGCGAGTTTCATGGACACCGAGCGCATCGCCGCCGCCGGTGTGACCCCGCTGGCCGAGACCTTCGCCGAGATCGACGCGATCGACGGCATCCCGGCGTTCCTGCGCACCGTAGGCGCGTACGACCGGGAAGGCCGCGCGGCCGTGATCGGTCTCTATGTCGACGGCGACCCGGGCGACCCGGAGCGCTACCTCCCGGTGCTCGTGCAGGCCGGGCTCTCCCTGCCGGACGAGAGCTACTTCCGCCTCGACACGTTCGCGGAGACGCGAGCGGCGTACCGGGAGCACCTCGAGCGCCTGCTCCGGCTGGCCGGAGTCGCCGACGCCGCGGCGCAGGCCGAGCGTGCCATCGCGCTGGAGACCGAGCTCGCGGGGCATCACTGGGACAACGTGCGCAGCCGCGACGCGGTCGCCACCTACAACCTCAAGACCTGGGACGAGCTCCAGACCCTCGCCGGCGTCGACCTCACCCCGTGGCGCGAGGCCGTGACACCGAGCAATCCGCGGGCGTTCGACGAGGTCGTCGTCTCGCAGCCGAGCTTCTTCGAAGGACTCGGCGGTCTTCTCACCGCCGAGCGCCTGGACGACTGGAAGGCCTGGCTGCGCGCGAAGGTCGTGCACGCGGCGGCGCCGTACCTCACCGACGACCTCGTCCAGGAGAACTTCTCGTTCTACGGCACCCAGCTCACCGGGGTGCCCACGATCCGCGAGCGCTGGAAGCGGGGCGTCTCGGTCACCGAGGGTGCACTGGGCGAGGCGATCGGCAAGGTCTACGTCGAGCGGCACTATCCGCCGACGGCCAAGGCCGCGATGGACGAACTCGTCGCCAACCTCGTCGAGGCCTACCGGCAGAGCATCGAGACGCTGGAGTGGATGACCGCCGAGACCCGGGAGCGGGCGCTCGCGAAGCTCGACGCCTTCACCCCGAAGATCGGGCACCCCGAGGTGTGGCGCGACTACTCGGCGCTCGAGATCGACCGCGCCGACCTTCTCGGCAACGTCCGCCGCGCGGCGATCTTCGAGCACGACCGCAACATCGACAAGGTCGGGAAACCGATCGACCGCACCGAGTGGCACATGCCGCCGCAGATGGTGAACGCCTACTACAACCCCTCGATGAACGAGATCGTGTTCCCCGCGGCCATCCTCCAGTACCCGTTCTTCGACGCCGGGCGCGACGCCGCAGCGAACTACGGCGGGATCGGGGCGGTGATCGGACATGAGATCGGGCACGGCTTCGACGACCAGGGCAGCCGGTACGACGGTGAGGGCCGCCTGCAGGACTGGTGGACCGACGCCGACCGCGCCGCCTTCGAGGAGCGCACCAAGGAGCTGATCGCGCAGTACGACGCCCTCGTGCCGGAGGGTCTCGACGCCGAGCATCATGTGAACGGCGCCCTCACCATCGGCGAGAACATCGGCGACCTGGGCGGACTCGGCATCGCTCTGAAGGCGTACGAGCTGTCGCTGCGCACGGATCCGTCGGTCCCGGAACCTGTCGAAGCGCCGGTCATCGACGGGTATACGGGCGTGCAGCGGCTGCTCCTCTCCTGGGCGCAGGTCTGGCAACAGAAGAGCCGGGAGGCAGAGACCCTGCGCCTCCTGACGATCGACCCGCACTCGCCCAACGAGTTCCGTTGCAACCAGATCGTCCGCAACATCGACGCGTTCTACGAGGCCTTCGGCGTGACGGAGAAGGACGCGCTGTGGCTCCCGGAGTCCTCCCGGGTGACCATCTGGTGACCATCCTTCGGACTCTGTGAGGTGCATCCCGGCGGTGGGGTTACGATAGCCCTGCCGCCGGGGAGCTCCTCCCCGGATGTGCTGCCTCCCTCCCCCTCCTGAAGGACCACGCGTGGGTGCGATCGACCCTGGTGACGCGTTCCGGAACCCTGCGGCTCCCGGAGCGTCCGGGGGTGCGCCCGAGTCGTCGAGCGGACGCCGATCGCACCGTCCCGGAGCCCGCCGTCTGCCCCGTCGCGTCGCGGTGGGACGCCGGTCGTTCACGTCGACGCTGAAGGCTCTCGAAGGGCTCGCGAACGCGGGGGCGCAAGTGTCGGTGCACGTGGTCGACCTCGACTCCCACGTGCATGTCCTGGCGGGGGACGACCACGTCACGATGCCCGTCGCGGGGCTCGGCGTTGTCCCGCTGCTGATCGAGGTCGCGGCGGCGTTCGAGTCGGGCGCCCTCGACCCGCTGGAGATCGTCGAGCGCTCGAGCGTCGAGGCCGTCGAGAGCTCCGGCCTGTGGCGGCATCTGCGGGCCCCGGCGCTGCCCTTGGAAGACCTCGCCGTGCTGGCCGCGACCGCCGGCGACCCGATCGCCGTGAACATCCTGCTGCAGAAGGTGGGGCACGACCGGGTGCGCGAGCGCATCGAGGGACTGGGGTTGCGGCGCACCGCCCTGCTCGACCGGTTCCGTGATCGCCGCGGTCCCGACGACGCCCCGCAGGTCGCGGTGGGGTCGGCGCGCGAGCTCGCGGGTCTGTTCTCCGCCCTCGTCAACTCCCAGGTCGTGGACGCCGCCGTCAGCGCGCAGGTGTCGGAGTGGCTCAGCCTGAACCAGGACCTCAGTCTCGTGGCCGCCTCGACCGGACTCGACCCCTTCGCCCATGAGCACGACGCTCACGGCCTGCTCTTCGTGAACAAGACCGGCCGGGACCGGGGCGTGCGCGCCGAGGCCGGTGTGCTCGCGGGACCGCGGGCCGGTGTCGCCTACTCCCTGATCGTGTGCTTCGACGACCTGTCGATCAGTCACCGCCTCCGCGCCCACGACGCCTTCCGCGTGCTCGGCGTGGAGCTCATGGAATACACGCACTGACCCGCGCGGGAACACAGGCATCCGCGCGGCACCAGGCGTCCAGGGTGGCCAGGAGCCTGATGTCCCGCGCTCGCCTGTACTCGCGCGTTCCGCTGTTCGCGCGTCCCCTGGACCCCGCGCGGGAACACAGGCATCCGCGTGGCATAAGGCGTCCAGGATGGCCATGAGCCTGATGCCCCGCGCTCGCCTGTTCTCGCGCGAGCACCGGACCCCGCGGGAGGCTAGCATCGGGGGATGCTTCATACGGGGACGCCGCACCGCCGGGATGACGGCGAGCTGCTCGGCTGGATCCATCCGGAGGGCGCGGACTGGGTCGCCGTCGACGTGCTCGGGCGCAGGGTCTCCGGTCCGGGCGAGTGGCTGGACGCGGAGGCCGCGCTGGAGGAGCACGGTATCGCGTGGCTCGCCGATCCGTGGATGCTCGAGGGAGTGGATGACCTCCCGCTCCGGGTGCGCATCGTCGAAGTCACACCGGACGAAGACGGAGCTCCGGGGCGCATCGTCGTGAAGATCGACGACTTCGGGGACATGACCCGACCCGCGACCGCACAGTTCACTCTGCCGTGGCCGCTTCCGGACCAGCTGCGGCCGCCGCGTGCCGACGACCCGGATCCGCGCACGATCTCCCGGTGAGACCGGCCGCCGGATGTCGCAGACTCGCCGCGTGGCGCACGCTGTCCTGGAATCCCTGCGACCGCGACGCGAATCTGCAACACGCGACAGGAGTCAGCCCGGCAGCGAGGGATGCTGTTCGGTGGCGCGGCGCCGGGGGATGAACAGCGACAGCACCACGGCCACGATGCCGGCGGCGATCGCGAGCCAGAAGCACACCTCGAACGCGGCCCTCGTCGGTACGGCCACGCCGCCGACGTCGACGCTCATCGCCGCGAGCACGCCGCCCATCACGGCCGAGGCCGTCGAGGTGCCGACGGAGCGGAACAGCGCGTTGAGCCCGTTCGAGGCCCCGGTCTCGTTCGCCGGGACGGAGCGCATGATGATCATGGGCATCGCGGCGAAGGTGAACCCGATGCCGACGCCGATGAAGATGTTGGCGACGAAGATGTGCCATACCTCGGTCGACCACAGCAGCACGAAGACATAGGCGAGCACGATCGCGATGGCGCCGACCGTGAACAGCGGGCGCGGCCCCACGGTGCGCTCCAGCCACCCGGACAGCGGCGAGATCACCATCATCACCAGCCCCGCCGGCATGATGACGAGCGAGGCCGCCACCATGTCGAGTCCGAAGCCGGCGCCGCCCACCGTCGGCATCTCCAGCATCTGCGGGAACGTGACGTTCGAGGCGAACAGGGCGAAGCCCATGCCGATGGCGGCGATGTTCGTGAAGAGGACCGCGGGCCGGGCAGCGACCCGCAGGTCGAGCAGCGGGTCCTTCGTGCGCAGTTGATACCAGCCCCACACCAGGAGCACCGCGACACCACCGATCACGCACACGAGGGTGAGGGGCGCCGTCCACCCCCACTCGGCGCCACGGGACACGAACAGCAGGAGACCCGTGAGTCCGATCGCGAGTCCGATCGCGCCGGGCACGTCGAGGCGTCCGGGGGAGCGGAGCACGTCCTCGGGCACCACGGCGAGCACCAGGAGCAGCCCGAGCACCCCGAGGGCGGCGGCGAGCCAGAACAGCATGTGCCAGTCGGCGTTCTCGGCGAGCAGCGCGGCCACCGGCATGCCGATCGCTCCGCCGACCCCCATGGTCGCGCTCATCAGGGCGACCGCGGTGCCGAGACGCTCGGGCGGCAGCACGTCGCGCATGATCGCGATGCCGAGGGGGACGACGCCGGTCACGGCCCCCTGGAGCGCGCGGCCGATGATGACCCCGACGATCGAGCCGGACACCGCGGCGATGACCGACCCCACGATGAGGATGGCGAGGAGCGCGATGACGACCCGGCGCTTGCCGTACATGTCGCCGAGGCGGCCGGAGATCGGCGTCGCGACGGCGGCCACGAGCAGCGTGATCGTGACCACCCAGGTGGTGTCCTCGCGGGCGGCGTTCAGCAGCTGGGGCAGCTCGGCCTGCAGCGGCACGACGAGAGTGAACATGAACGACGAACACAGACCCGCGAACGCCAGCACCGCGATGATCGCCCACCGCGGAGGGGTACGGGAGAGGCGTTTCCTGGCTCTGTCGTCGTTCGCACCCACCGGCTCAGGCTATCGGCGTTCCCGGGGCCCGGGGCCGATGTGGTTGCATGGCCGGATGACCGACGACATCGCGCCCGCGCAGCACCCCGCTGACTCCGCCTACCACCGCCGGCTCCCGATCGGCGAGGTGCTCGACGCCTCGGTGCTCGGTGAGGGCCTGCCGTGGGCGTTCGAGAGCGTCACGATGCGGCCGCTCGAGCCGATGCTCGTGCCGGAGAGGCCTCGCGCCGGTGAGGAGGACCCCGAGGCGTGCGGTCACTGCGCCCCGAGCGCGCACACCATCTGGCACGACGACCTCTGGCAGGTGCGTGCGGGGTGGGATATCGGCGGCCTGCCGTTCATCGGCGGCGTCGCGCCACGCGAGCACTGGCTCCTCGAGAATGCCCCACAGGACGTGCTCGCCGCTCTCGGACCACTGATGCAGCGCGTGTCGGAGGCGGTCAAGAGCATCCCGGGCGTCGCCCGCTGTCATTTCGGGCGCTGGAACGACGGCTCCGCGCACATGCACCTGTGGGCGCTGGCCCGCCCTGCCGGCATGATGCAGGGCCGCGGCGCGGTGCTCGCGCTCTGGGATGGGATCCTGCCGCCGCTGCCGGCGGACATGGCCGAGGACCACCTCCGCATCGTCGCGGAGGCGCTGGCCGCGGGTGGAGGCGAGGCCTTCCCACACCGCTGAGCCGGAGTCGGTTTCCGCGAAAGGGCGGAGGAGGGGCAGACTGGGTCCGTGCGAACCATCCGCGATCTCGACACCGTTGAACTCATCCTCGACGCCCAGAGCCTGCTGGACTCCATCCGGGGTCCCCAGCGTGTGGTGGACGCCGGGACCCTCCGCGCGCTGCAGCAGTCGGGCAACTACGTCGTCGGCTTCTTCGATGGCGAGGGCGACGAGGAGCGCATGGTGGGCGCCTCGATCGCCTTCTTCGGCGAACCGGCTCGCCGCGCCATGCACTCGCACATCACCGCGCTGCTGCCGGAGTACCGGGGCCGCGGGTGGGGCCGTGAGCTCAAGGAGCACCAGCGGCAGTGGGCGTTCTCCCGCGACGTCGGCCGCATCACGTGGACCTTCGATCCGCTGGTCGCCCGCAACGCGCACTTCTTCCTGACCGTGCTCGGTGCGCGCGCCACGGGCTACTCCGTCAACCGCTACGGCATCTTCGGCGGCGGCGACGCGGGAGACGAGAGCGACCGCCTCGACGTCGAATGGGCGCTCGCCGACATCGCCAAGCCCCCGGCGGTGGACGCCGTCGTGGAGACGCTGGAGATCCCGGACGACATCGAGTCGATGCGGGAGTCCGACCCGGCGGCCGCGCACGAGTGGCGACTGCGCCTGCGCGCGCAGATGGAGGGGCTGCTCGGCAGCGGTCTCACGATCGCGGGTTTCGAGACCGGTCGGGGCTACCTCTTCACGGCGTGAGCATCCGCGCGGTCACCGCACCCCGCGCATGAGTCGCAGCACCGGCTTCACGCTCAGCAGCAGGCCGATGCCGACGACGATCGCGATGCCGCCGAGGATCGAGAAGAAGGGCACCTCGTTCTCCGGGTCGTAGAACCGCACCAGCTCTCCCGAGATCGCGGTTCCGAGCGCGATCGAGAGGAAGAACAGGGCGACCATCTGGGTCCGGAAGACGGACGGCGCCAGCTTGGTCGCCGCCGACAGACCCACCGGCGAGATCAGCAGCTCCGCGACGGTGAATACGAAGAGGATGCCGACGATCGCGAGCAGCGGCGTGGAGTTCGCCCCGCCGCCGGCGAAGGGCAGGAAGAGCAGGAACGCGGATCCCATGATGATCGCCGCCAGGGCGAATTTCACCGGCGTGGAGGGCTGACGCGTCCCGAGGCGGGTCCAGATCGCCGCGAAGACGCCGGAGAGGATGATGATGAAGACCGGGTTGATCGACTGCACCCAGGACACCGGCATCTCCCAGCCGAACAGGCTGCGATCCAGGCGCTGGTCGGAGTAGATCGTCAGCACGGTGAACTGCTGCTGGTAGAGCGACCAGAACGCGACGCTGGTGATGAAGAGCGGAACGAAGCCCCAGACGCGGGATCGCTCGGTGCTGTCGATCCGGCGGCTGCTGAGGATCACCGAGAAGTAGACGACCGTGGCGACGACCGTGACCCCGATCACCAGCGCTGCCAGGTTGTCGGCACGGATGACGCCGGTGAGCACCAGTACGGCGATGAGCACGACCGCGGCACCGGCGAGGAGACCGACCAGTGCATAGCGGGCCCGCGGGAGCGGATTCGGCACCTCGCGCGCCGTGGCGGGCAGGGCCTTGCGCCCGAACGCGTACTGGATGAGGCCCAGCGTCATGCCGAGCGCCGCGAGCCCGAAGCCCCAGTGGAAGCCGAGCGTCGACTGCAGCAGGCCGGTGAGGAGCGGGCCGAGGAACGCCCCCAGGTTGATGCCCAGGTAGAAGAGCGAGAAGCCGGCGTCGCGCCGGGGGTCGTCGGCGCGGTACAGGCTGCCCACCACCGAGGTGGCGTTCGCCTTGAGACCGCCCGACCCGAGCGCGACGAGGACGAGGCCCACGCCGACTCCGACCGCACCGGGGAGCAGGGCGAGCGCGAGATGCCCCGCGACGATCACCATGGCGCTGACGAAGAGGACTCGTTCGGCGCCGAACAGGCGGTCTGCGATCCAGGCGCCGAGGATGGTGGACAGGTACACCGATCCCCCGTATGCGCCGACGATCCCGCCCGCCACCGCCTCGGGGATGCCCAGGCCGCCCTGGGTCACCGAGAAGTACAGGTAGATGAGGAGGATCCCCTGCATGCCGTAGAAGCTGAAGCGCTCCCACATCTCCACGCCGAAGATGTGCACGAGCGACCACGGCTGCCCGAAGAAGCGGGTGTCCTCGTCGCGGGAGGCGGGCGGCTGCGCGGTGGTACTCATGCGTGGGACGGTACTCTCCGGCGCTCCTTCCGGCCAGGGGGCGCGCTGCGACCACCGATAGAATGGCGGTGCCCGTGCTCACGGGCGTTCTCCGCATCCGACCATTGGAGCCACCGTGGCCGAACAGTCCCGTCTTGACAAGGTCATCGCCCTCGCCCGCCACCGCGGGTTCGTGTTCCAGGCGGGTGAGATCTACGGCGGCTCCCGGTCGGCCTGGGACTACGGACCCCTCGGCACGGAGCTGAAGGAGAACATCCGGCGTCAGTGGTGGCAGACGTTCGTGCGCGGCCGCGGCGACATGGTCGGGCTCGACTCCAGCATCATCCTGCCGAAGCGGGTGTGGGAGGCTTCGGGCCACGTGGCGACCTTCACCGACCCGCTGGTGGAGTGCCTGCAGTGCCACAAGCGCTTCCGCGCGGACAACCTCATCGAAGACTTCGAGGCGCGCAAGGGCCGGAAGGCCGAGAACGGCCTCGCCGACATCCCCTGCCCGAACTGCGGCACCAAGGGTCAGTACACCGAACCCAAGGCCTTCTCCGGTCTCGTGAAGACGTACCTCGGCGTCGTCGACGACGAATCCGGCCTCTACTATCTGCGCCCCGAGACCGCGCAGGGCATCTTCGTGAACTTCTCCAACGTGCTCACCGCGAGCCGGAAGAAGCCGCCCTTCGGCATCGGCCAGGTCGGCAAGGCGTTCCGCAACGAGATCACTCCCGGCAACTTCATCTTCCGCACCCGCGAGTTCGAGCAGATGGAGATCGAGTTCTTCACGCCGCCCGCCGAGGCGCCGCAGTGGTTCGACCACTGGGTCGAGGCGTGCTGGAACTGGTTCATCGACCTCGGCATCGACCCGGAGAACATGCGGCAGTTCGACGTGCCGGAGGAGGACCGCGCGCACTACTCCGCCGGCACCATCGACGTCGAGTACCGCTTCGGCTTCGCGGGCAAGGAGTGGGGCGAGCTCATGGGCGTCGCCAACCGCACCGACTACGACCTCTCCAGCCACAGCGAGGCCTCCGGCCAGAGCCTGACGTACTTCGACCAGGCCACGGGCGAGCGCTACACGCCGTACGTGATCGAGCCGTCGTTCGGCCTGACCCGCGCCATGATGGCCTTCCTCGTCGACGCGTACGTCGAGGAGCAGGTGCCCAACGCCAAGGGCGGCACCGACACCCGCACCGTGCTCAAGCTCGACCCGCGCCTGGCTCCGGTGAAGGCGGCGGTGCTCCCGCTGTCGCGCAACGAGAACCTGTCGCCGCTCGCCCGCGAGGTGGCCGACACGCTCCGCGGCTCGTGGGCTGTCGACTTCGACGACGCCGGTGCGATCGGTCGTCGTTACCGCCGTCAGGACGAGATCGGCACGCCGTTCTGCGTCACCGTCGACTTCGACTCGCTCGACGACCGTGCCGTGACCGTGCGCGACCGCGACACGATGGCGCAGGAGCGCGTCCCGATCGACGAGCTGCACGCCTACCTGGCGGAGCGTCTCCGCGGCGCTTGACGTGACGGTACCGGGGGGAGCCGGCGCACGGGGAGAAGCCTCGCCCGTGCGTCCGGTCGCGGCCATCGTGCTCGGGGCGCTCGCCGTGTCGTGGATGATCCTCACGGTGCTCGACCTGAGGGAGAACGACGGTGCCGGGCCCATCATCGCGATGTTCGGCCTCCCGGCGCTCGCCGCCGCGGTCATCATCCAGATCGTGATGACGCGGCTGGGGGACCGGAAACGCGTGCCGAAGGCCGTGTTCTGGTGGGTGCTCGCGGTGCTCCCGCTGGGGACCCTGGCGGGCTTCGTCGTCGCGATCCTCCGCGACCCGGACTACTTCATCGCGGACGAAGGCCCCTGGATGCTGATCTGGGTGCCGATCTTCATCGTCGTGGGCTTGCTGCTGGGAGCCCTCGTGTGGTTCTTCTTCGTGTTCCCGCTCGTCTCGCTCGTGACGGTGATCCGCCTGATCGCGCGGGGAGAGGCGAAGGGCGGCGCGCTGATCATGCCGCTCGTGCTGCTGAGCCTCGGGGTGCTCTCCATCGTCGGCGGACTCTCGATCGACACGGACAGCAGCGGTCGCGCGTCGTGGGGGTCGATCATCGCCGCGTTCCTCGGTCTCCCCGGGAACTACGAGGTGATCTGGGAGCCCGGCCTCTGGATCGTCCGGGGCATCGTCCTCGCGATCGTCCTCCTCTTCGCCGTCCCCGCCGCCCAGTCCCGCCTCCGCGCGCGCCGTCCTTCTTCCCCTTCTTGACGCCGAGACCCCGTCTTCCTGCCGAGCCCCCGTCTCGTCGACGTGTGCAAGCCGGGGTCTCGACGGCAAGACGGGGTCTCGGCGACAGCTGATGGGGTTACGACGTGACGGTCAGCCGCATTCCCTCGTCGCCGCCGGACTCCACCCAGGCGAGCGAACGCGCGAGGATGCTGCGCAGGACGTCGAGGTCGACCTGGTCGAGGTCCTTGAGGTACAGGCAGCCTGCGCCGGTCGTGTGGGGGCCGAGGGCGTCCAAAGCGTCGGCGTGGGCGTGGATGCCGTCCAGGAGGTAGATCGTGGTCGCGGACTTCCGGGGCGCGAAGCTCAGGATGCCACTGTCGCCCTCCGTTCCGGTGGGGTAGCGGTAGTGGCAGGAGCCGAACCCGATGATCGAACCCCACGTCCGCGGTTCGCGCCCGGTGAGGTCCTGCAGGAGGGCGGTCAGCGTCTCGGCATCCCGACGGCGCACGGCCGGAGACGAGCGGGCGATCAGTCCCGCGACGTCGTCCCCGGTCGGCTGCACTACTTCGCCGCCTTCGCCGCGGCCTTCATCGCCTTCTTGTGCTCGCGCACCTTCGTCAGCGACTCCGGCGAGACGATGTCGGCGACGCTCCGGTACGAACCGTCCTCGCCGTAGGGCGCCGAAGCCTCACGCCAGCCCTCGCCGGTGAAGCCGTACTGCTTGCCGAGGAGGGCGAGGAAGATCTTCGCCTTCTGCTCACCGAAGCCGGGCAGCGCCGTGAGTCTCTTGAGTACCTCGGGCCCGGTCGGCCCGGTCCCTGAGTCTGTCGAAGGACGCGTCCACAGGGCGGCGGCGTCACCGTCCCACTCGTCCACGATCGCCCGGCACAGCGTCTGCACGCGCGTGGCCATCGACCCGGGGAACCGATGAACCGCGGGCGTCTGGCGGAAGGCCTCCAGGAACTCCTCGGGATCCATGCTGGCGATCGCCGCGGCATCCGCGGCTCCCGTCCGCTGCTCGATCTTGAGGGGACCGGTGAATGCGGTCTCCATGGGGATCTGCTGATCGAGGAGCATGCCCACCAGCAACGCCAGCGGGTTCTCGGTCAGCAGGGCGTCGGCGGCGGTGTCTCCGGTGATGTGAAGGGCCATGCCTCCAGTCTCGCACCGGCGCGGTTCTCGCCTCCCCCGCATTGCATGAGTAATGCAGTCGGCAGATGACCGATGAGCAAGCACTGCGGGCTTTCCGCGAATTCGATGCGGCTTCGGCCTCAGACTGCGCGCTCATGACGTGACCGTGTGCGGACGGAGGAGGGCACTCTGGCGTCACACGGCGGTCCTCACCCGGCTCTCGCCTGTCGGCGGTGGCGTCGATGCACCTGAGCGCGTCAGGCTGTGGCGGCGTCCTCGACGGCGTCCGCCGCGGGGGTGATCCCGTACAGCGTCGACAGCGCGGCGGCGAACTCGTCCGCACGGCCGGCGGCGGCGAGCTCATGAGCCCGCACGGTCGGCGTGTGCAACAGCACACCCGAAAGGTGCCGCAGCGCCTGCTCGACCTTGCCGTCTTCGTCGCCGCGGGCGCGTGCCCGGGCGATCTCGCGCTCCAGCAGCTCGAAGATGTGCGACCGGAAGGCCACGACCGAGGGGGTCACGCTCTGGCGGGCGCCGACGACGTGGAAGGTCTCCGCGGCTTCGCGCACGACGCTGCGGGCGGCGTCCGTCGCCTGCAGCTCCTCGAGTGGGGCGTGCAGGCGGATGGTCTCCAGGTCGAGCAGCGCGACGCCCTCCAGGGCGGCCACAGCCGGGTCGACGTTCCGCGGCATTCCGAGGTCGACCACCAGTCGGCTCGGCGCACCGGTGGTGACAGGGCAGCCCGCGGCGGCGAGGCCGACCGGCAGCTGCAGGTGCTCGGGGCCCAGCACGGGCTCGGTCGCCGAGGTGCAGGTGATCAGCAGCGTGGAGTGCGCCGCCGTGCGCACGTACTCCTCGGCAGGCACCGGGCGGATGTCGTGCTTCGCGGCGAAGATCTCGGCGCGGCCGGAGGGGGAGTAGACGGAGATGTCGACGGCGCCGCGCTCACGCAGGGTGGCGAGGGTGACGGCGGCGTACGCGCCGGTGCCCACCAGAAGCACGCGCTCGGCGGACCAGTCGGCGATGCGGCTGTCGGCGAGCTCCAGTGCGAGGCGCACGAGTGAGCGGCCGGCGCGGCCGAGGGCGGTGACGTTCTTGACCTTGCGCTGCGCCTGGCTCGCGCGCTGGAACAGGCGCTCGAGCTCGGGGGAGGTGGTGCCGTCCTTGCGGGCGGACTTGAGGGCGCGGCGCACCTGGCCGGCGATCTCGCCCTCACCGGAGACGACCGACTCGAGGCCGGAGGCGACGGAGAAGAGGTGCTCCGCGACGCGGCGGCCGGAGTGGACGGCGTATGCGCCGTCGAGGTCGGCAGCGGGGATGCCGGTGGCGGACTCGACGGCCTCGATCACGGCCTCGACGCCGATGGCGCCGGCTGCGGTCACGGGCTCGTCCATCTCGACGTACGCCTCGAAGCGGTTGCACGTCGCCAGGACCACGGCACCCTGCACGCACGGCGCCATGCCCACGATGGTGGGAGCGACGTCGTCGGGGGTGCGGCTCAGGCGTTCGAGCAGTTCGAAGGAGGCGGTCTTGTGACTCGCCGTCACACACAGCAGCACCCTTCGATTGTACCCGAGCGTCCGAAGCCGGGACTCGGCGGCCGCATATGCGCCGGATGGGAGGATGGGGGCATGGCACTCTCCGACGCCCCGCTGCTGCGCGCCCTCACCGGCGACCGCCCCGCCACCGCCCCCGTCTGGTTCATGCGCCAGGCGGGCCGGTCCCTGCCCGAGTACCGGGAGCTGCGGGTCGGCACGCGGATGCTCGACGCCTGCCTCACCCCCGACCTCGCCGCCGAGATCACCCTGCAGCCGGTGCGACGGCACGGCGTCGACGCAGCGGTGTTCTTCAGCGACATCGTCATCCCGCTGCGTCTCGCCGGCGTCGACGTGGAGATCGAGCCCGGCCGCGGCCCGGTCTTCGCCAACCCCGTGCGGACGGTGGCCGACGTCGACCGCATCACCGCGATCGCCCCGGAGAGCCTGGACGGCGCCGCCATCGCGGAGGCGGTCGGCATCGTCGCCGCCGAGCTCGGCGACACTCCGGTGATCGGCTTCGCGGGGGCGCCCTTCACCCTCGCGGCGTATCTCGTCGAGGGCGGCCCGTCCAAGGAGCACCTGCGCGCCCGCGGCATGATGCACGCGGAGCCTGAGGCGTGGCACCGTCTCGCGGGCTGGCTGGCGCAGATCTCGCGACGGTTCCTCGAGACGCAGCGCGACGCCGGAGCTTCGGTCGTGCAGCTCTTCGACAGCTGGGCTGGTTCGCTCAGCCCCGCCGACTACCGCACCTTCGTGGCGCCGCACTCCCGCACGGCGCTGGAGGGTATCGGCGTCCCGACGATCCACTTCGGCGTCGGCACCGGTCCCTTCCTCGGCGACATGCGGCTGGACGGCATCGCCGACGGCGTGGGCGTCGACTGGAGGCTGCCGCTCGATGAGGCCGCCGCGATCCTCGGCCCGGAGGTGTCGGTGCAGGGCAACATCGACCCTGCGTTCCTCGGGGCGCCGTGGCCGGTGCTGGAGGCGCATGTCCGGGACGTGCTCGAGCGCGGCCGGGCGGCGCGCGGCCACATCCTCAACCTCGGTCACGGGGTGCCCCCGGAGACCGACCCCGACCAGCTCACCCGCATCGTCGAGCTGGTGCACGCCGGCTGACCTCCGTTCGAGCGCTACCTCGCCCCAGCCGCGGACCGAAGGCAGCCGTTGAGACAGATCCTGCAGGACCTCAAGGAGGGGGAGCTCGCGGCAGGGGAGATCGCGTCCCGCTTCTCTTCGAGCGGGCCCACCATCTCCCGGCACCTGAGTGTGCTGCGGCAGGCGGGCCTCGTCACCGAGCGCCGCGACGCCAACCGCATCTACTACTCGCTCGTCGGCGAACGTCTCGCCCTCTCCGTCGGCGACTTCCTCTCCACGGTCTGCCCGGAGCAGATCGTCCTCCGCGAGGTGCGCAGGCGCGGTCGGGCCTGACCTCCGTTCGAGGTGTGGCCTGTGTCCCATCCGCGGCGATTACCCGGCCGTTCGCGCGATCCGTGCACAGGTGGCGGTGGAAGGATGGGGGCATGAGCTCCGAGCGCCCCGGTCCTGCATCGTCCTCCGCCGAACCGGCGGACCTGGCCGCGCGCGCCGCCCGGACGCATGTGGTCGTGGTCGGCGGCGGCGTCGGCGGGCTCGTCGCGGCGCGCGAGTGCGCGAAGGTCGGCATGCAGGTGACTCTGCTCGAGGCGGCGGACGACCTGGGCGGCGTGATCCGGCGGGTCGACCTGGACGGTGTCGCCCTGGATGCCGGGGCAGAGAGCTACGCGACGAAGGGCGGACACGTCCGTGCGCTCGTGGACGACCTCGGACTCACGGAGCGCGTCGTGACGCCGCAGGCCGGAGGGGCCTGGCTCGCCGGGCTCCCGGGCGGCGGCGCGGCGCCGCTCCCCGCCGGAGGCATTCTGGGCATCCCCGGTAACCCCTTCCAGGACGACGTCCGCCGGATCATCGGCTGGTCCGGCGCCTGGCGGGCGTACCTCGACCGCGTCCGTCCACCGCTCACGATCGGGCATCAGCTCAGCCTCGGCCGGCTCGTCGCCTCCCGCATGGGGGAGAAGGTGCGCGACCGGCTCGTCGCCCCGGTGACGACGGGCGTCTACTCGGCCTCGCCCGACGACGTGGACATCGACGTCGCCGCCCCCGGGCTCAACGCCGCCCTCACCCGCGTCGGCTCCCTGTCCGGGGCGGTCCTGGCCCTCCGTGGCGACACCGCGTCGCGCGGCGCGAAGACGCCGGGCGCGGCCGTCGAGGGACTCGTCGGCGGGATGAGCGCGCTCGTCGACGCGCTCGCCGCCGACCTCGGTGAGCTCAGCGCGACCGTGCGCACCAACGTCGAGGTTCGGAGCCTCACGACCGACGGCACCACCTGGCGCGTCTGCGTCGAGGAGCCCGCGGAGCAGGACCCGCTGCGTCCGGACGACGGTGCCGCGATCGAGGCCGCGCGACAGGAAGCGATGATCGACGCCGACGCGGTGATCATCGCGACGTCCGAGCACGTGGCTCGGGCGCTGCTGGCGGATGCTGCGCCCGCTCTCGCATCCGCGGAGCCGGCCCCCTCTCCCGAGATCGAGATCGTGACCCTGCTGCTCGACGCCCCCGCACTGCGGACTCCGCCCCGCGGCACCGGCGTGCTCACGGTGCCGCACAGCCACACGGCGAAGGCGCTGACGCACTCCACGGCGAAGTGGTCGTGGGTGCGGGAAGCCGCCGCAGACCGGGAGGTCGTCCGCGTCTCCTTCGGTGCCCAGGGTGAACCGGCCGCGACCGCAGCAATGGACGATGAGGCAGCGATCGATCTCGCCCGCCGGGAGGCCGCGACGCTCCTCGGCGTCCCCTTGACGCCGGAGCAGGTGCTGGCCGGACACCGTGGACGCTTCGTGCAGGCGCAGCCGGCATCCCTCATCGGTTCCGGTGAGCGGCGCGCGGCGGCCCGCGCGGCCGTGCGTGCCGTCCCCGGCCTGGCGGCGGTGGGCGCCTGGCTCGCCGGGACGGGCCTCGCCCAGGTCGTCCCGGATGCCGTGGAGGAAGCGGATCGGCTGCGGCGCGCGCTGCTTTGGGACTGATCGGCGCCCGGCGAGTGCGCTGGGAGGCTCCGTGTCAACCCTCTCATCGATTGATGCCGAAATCGGCATACGGCGATACGCTGGGTACCTGATCGCGGCGGAGACGCGACGATCGGCGTCCCACGCGGACGGACCACGGCCGGAACAACGTGAGGAGACCCCATGAAGGGGAAGATCGGACTCGTCGTCGGACTCGGCGTCGGCTATGTGCTCGGCACCCGCGCAGGACGCGAGCGTTACGAGCAGATCAAGACGCAGTGGCTGAAGGTCTGGAACACGGACCCGGTGCAGGAGCAGGTGGGCAAGGTCAAGGACTTCGTCGGCGACAAGGCCGCCGCGGTCCCCGGTGCGGTCTGGACCGGCGCCGTCAAGATCGTCAAGTCGGTCAAGGGCGACGGGACCCCCGGGCAGAAGCTCGACGCGGTCATCGCCTCCGGCAAGGACGCGGCGGAAGAGATCTCGGACGCCGCGGAGGACGCGGTCGACGAGGTGAAGGAGCGCGCGGCCGCGGCGCAGAAGCCGGGGGCGGCGAAGACCGCCGCACCGAAGCCGACGGCGCAGAAGTCCGGGGACTGAGATGCCCCGCGGATACCGGGACCGCGCCGACGACAGCCTGCTCACCCTGCTCGGCGATCTGCCCGAGTTGGTGACCAACCTCGTCAAGGCCGAGATCGACGCGGCCAAGGCGTGGGTCTCCCGTACGGCGAAGGACGCCGGAGTCGGCTCGGTCTGGTTCCTCGTCGCGCTGTTCTTCCTGTTCTGGGCCGTGCCGGTGATCCTCGTGTTCGCGATCGCCGGACTGTCGTCGTGGTGGCCGGTGTGGCTGTCTGCGCTGGCGGTGTTCGGCATCCTCATCGTCGCCGTGCTGCTGTTCGCCCTGCTCGGCATCCTGAAGTTCCGCAAGGTGCTCCGGCGCCAGAATCCGGCACAGGCCGTGGCCGAGGACATCCGAATCGTGAAGGAGGCCGGCGATGAGCACCCCTGAGTCGCTGCCGCGCACCGCGGTCCCCGCGGGCATCGTCGACCCCGTCGCTTCGGCGCGGGCGGAGCTGAAAGCGGCGCTCGCCGCCATCGAGGTCAAGGGGAACATCCCGCGACGCGTGGAGAAGGCGTCGGCGCGCGCCGCCGTGAAGGCGCGCGCGTTCGCGGACCGCAACCCCGTGGCCGCGATCGCCGCGACCATCGGAATCGCGGCCGCCGTGGGCGGCACCGTGTGGGCCATCGCCCGCGCGATCGCCCGCTGATCCGCCACCGCGCCGCCCTCGGGCGGGGGCAGTATTCCCCTGATTAGCGGCTCCTCCGCAAAGGGGGCAGACTGGGATCATGTCCGACCTGCGCGAAGAGAACCCGTCCGGTTACACCCTCTGGGCCGTCTGGCGACGCAATCCCGACGTCCCTGTCACCGAGAACGACGCGACCGAGCTCGAGTCGATCGTCTCGCACATCGAGGATTCGGGCGTCACCGTCCGTGGCTTCTACGACGTCTCGGGACTCAAGGCAGACGCCGACCTCATGGTGTGGCTGCACGGCGACACCGCCGAGGAACTGCAGAAGGCGCTCCGCCGGCTGCGCCGTACCGAGATGCTGCGCTCGCTCCTCCCCGTATGGAACGCCATGGGCGTCCACCGCGACGCGGAGTTCAACCGTGCGCACGTCCCCGGCTTCCTCCGCGGCGTCGAGCCGAAGGACTGGCTGGTGCTCTATCCGTTCGTCCGCACGCCGGAGTGGTACCTCGCCCCGGAGGGCGAGCGCCGCGCGATGCTCGCCGACCACGGCCGCAAGGGTGCCGCCTTCACGGGCGTCATCGCGAACACCGTCGCCGCCTTCGCGCTGGGCGACTACGAGTGGCTGCTGCCGATGGAGGCAGATGAGCTCACCGATCTCGTCGACATGATGCGCGATCTCCGCTACACCGACGCCCGCATGTTCGTGAAGGAGGAGGTGCCTTTCTACACCGGGCGCCGCCTGCGGTTCGACGAGATCGCGGACGTGCTGCAGTAGACGCCATGAGCACCCCCATCCGTCTCGGCACCCGCCGCAGCGCCCTCGCCCAGGCGCAGTCCGGCCACGTCGCCGCCGCTCTCGAGAAGGTCACCGGTCGTCGCGTCGAGCTCGTGCCCATCACGAGCGAGGGCGACACCAACCGCGCTTCCCTGTCCGAGATCGGCGGACTCGGCATCTTCGCCACCCGGCTCCGCGAGGCGCTCCTCGCCGGCGAGTGCGACTTTCTCGTGCACTCCCTCAAGGATCTGCCGACCGCGGTCCCCGACTCGCTCGTGATCGCCGCCACTCCCCGACGCGAGGACGCACGCGACGTCGTGCTCACCCGGCACGGTGTCCCGTTGCACGAGCTGCCGGCGGGGGCTTCCGTGGGCACCGGTTCCCCGCGGCGCATCGCCCAGGTCCATCGGCGGGCACCCCGCGCACACGTCGTGGACATCCGCGGCAACGTCGACTCCCGCCTCGCGCGGGTCGCGTCCGGACAGCTGGACGCCGTGATCCTCGCCGCCGCCGGGCTGTCGCGCCTCGGCACGGATTCTCCCCTGCACCGGGAGGAACTCGGTCTCGCGGAGTGGCCGACCGCTCCGGGCCAGGGCTCGCTCGCGGTCGAGACCCGTGCGGATGCGCCGCAGGAACTGCGGACGGCACTGTCGGCGTTGGATCACGCGGAGACGCGGCTGGCCATCACCGTCGAGCGGGCCATCTTGGAGGGGTTGGACGCCGGTTGTCAAGCCCCCATGGCGGCGCACGCCGTCGTCCAGGGCTCCGAGATCCGCGTCAGGACGGTGGTGTACGCCCCGGACGGCACTCGACGAATCGGTCTCGACGTCACGGAAGCCCTGAACGGGGAGTATATTCATCGGAACGGCAGTGGCAATGGTGCGGATGCTGCCGATGGTGCAGACCCGATGCACGCAGCGCGTGAGCTCGGGCTCGCTGTTGCCCGTCGGCTGCTCGATCAAGGGGCGGCTGATCTCGTCCCTCAAGAGCAATCCGAATTGTCATGACCACTTCCGAAAGCAAGCAGGACCGACCGCTGGACGGCTGGCGCATCCTCGTGCCCCGCGGCGGCCCCTGGGGTGACAGCGTCGCCGCGAGCCTCCGTGCTCTCGGCGCGGTGCCGGTGGTCGCCCCGCTGATCAACTTCGCCCCGACGACCGATCAGGCGACGCTCGACCGCGCTCTGGAGCAGCTGGCGGCCGGCGAGTTCGACTGGCTGACCGTCACGAGCGCCACGACGGTCGACGTGCTGTTCGCCCATCGCGCGGTCGTGCCGAAGACCACGAAGATCGCGGCGGTCGGCGAGACCACCGCCGCGGCGCTGCAGGCCGTGGGCTACGAGGTCGCTCTCGTTCCGGCGCAGGACAACTCCGCGCAGGGCATGGCGCAGCAGCTCATCGCCCTGGAGCACGAGCCCCGCCGCATCCTGGCGCTGCGCAGCGAGATCGCCAAGCCCGTCCTCAGCATCCTGCTGTCCGAGGCGGGACACGATGTCCACGGCGTGGTCGCCTACCGCACGGTCGGCGTGCCGGTGACGGAGCGCATCCGCCGCGACGTCGAGAACGGACGCATCAACGCCATCCTCATCACCAGCGGCTCGGTCGCCGAGCAGGTCAGGGAGCAGTTCCCGGAGATCCCGGATGAGACGCTGCTCGCGGCCATCGGCCCACGCACAGCCAAGGACGCCGAGCGCGCCGGGCTCCCGGTGTCGGTGGTCGCGGATCGGCAGACGATCGATGCGCTGATCGACGCCGTCTCGCAGTTCACCCTTCCGCACGCGGCCGACGAGTTCGCACCGTGAGCTTCCCCGACATCCGCCTGCGCCGGCTGCGCCGATCCCGTGCCGTCCGCGACCTCGTGCGCGAGACATCCCTCGAGCCGCGTCAGCTCGTCCTTCCGCTCTTCGTCCGCGAGGGTCTGAGCGAGCCGGTCGCCATCGGATCGATGCCCGGGGTCGCCCAGCACTCGATCGACTCGCTGCGTGGTGCGGCGGTGGAGGCCGCGGAGGCCGGGGTCGGCGGGGTCATGCTGTTCGGCGTTCCGGCGGTTCGCGACGCCCGCGGCTCCGGTGCCGACGATCCCCGCGGCATCCTCAACGTGGCCACCGAGGCGCTGGCCGCCGAGGTCGGCGATGCGCTCGTCGTCCAGACCGACCTGTGCCTGGATGAGTTCACCGACCACGGCCATTGCGGTGTGCTCGCCGCCGACGGCTCGGTCGACAATGACGCGACCCTCGAGCGGTACGCGTCGATGGCGCTGGGCCAGGCGCGTGCCGGGTCGCAGCTGCTCGGGCTGTCCGGGATGATGGACGGTCAGGTCGCGGTGATCCGACAGGCACTCGACGCCGAAGGCTTCACCGACACCCTGATCCTGGCGTACGCCGCGAAGTACGCGAGCGCGTTCTACGGACCGTTCCGCGAGGCCGTGGACTCACAACTCCAGGGCGACCGCCGCACCTATCAGCTCGACCCCGGCAATCGTCGCGAAGGCGTGCGGGAAGCGCTGGTCGACGAGGACGAGGGTGCGGACATCGTGATGGTGAAGCCGGCGATGGCCTTCCTCGACGTGCTCCGCGAGGTGCGCGATGCGGTGACCGTCCCCGTGTGGGCGTACCAGGTGTCCGGCGAGTACGCGATGATCGAAGCCGCCGCCGCGAACGGGTGGATCGATCGGCGTGCCGCCGTTCTGGAGTCGCTGCTCTCCATCCGGCGGGCGGGGGCCGATGCGGTGCTGACGTACTGGGCCACCGAAGCGGCCCGCTGGCTGCGCGGCTGATCCGCGCGCGGCCGGCCTGCATACCGGTGCCCGGCATTTCCGGGGCGAACCGCGGGTTAGCCTGGAAGGGATGCCCGGGAGAGTTCCGTGCAGCTCGGAGGAGCCTCGATGACCGACCGTAATGACGACCTGTTCTCTGCCGCCCGTGCGGTGATCCCCGGTGGGGTGAACTCCCCGGTGCGCGCCTACGGATCGGTCGGCGGGACGCCGCGGTTCCTGGCTTCGGCCCGCGGAGCGACCGTGACCGACGCCGCCGGCCGCGAGTATGTCGACCTGGTGGCGTCGTGGGGCCCCGCCCTCCTCGGGCACGCGCAGCCCGAGGTCGTCGCGGCGGTGCAGGAGGCCGCCACCCGCGGCCTGTCCTTCGGCGCCCCGACCGAGGGCGAGGTCGAACTCGCGGCTCTCATCGCCGACCGCGTCCGCGTGGGGGAGGTTCGTCCCGTCGAGCGCGTCCGTCTGGTGTCGACCGGCACCGAGGCCACCATGACGGCCATCCGTCTCGCCCGGGGTGCGACCGGCCGTGATCTGCTCGTGAAGTTCGCCGGTCACTACCACGGCCATTCCGACGGTCTGCTCGCCGAGGCCGGCTCGGGGGTCGCCACCCTCGCGCTGCCCGGCTCGGCCGGCGTGCCCGCACCGATCGCGGCCCAGACCCTCGTGATCCGTTACAACGACCCGGAGGCTCTCGCCGCGGTGTTCGCCGAGCACGGCCCGCGCATCGCCGCCGTGATCGTTGAGGCCTCGGCGGCGAACATGGGGGTCGTCCCGCCGCTGCCCGGCTTCAACCGACTCATCGCGGAGACCGCTCACGCCCACGGCGCCCTCATGATCCTCGACGAGGTGCTCACGGGGTTCCGGGTGCATCCGGCCGGTTTCTGGGGACTGCAGGCGGAGGCCGGCGAGGACTACGTGCCCGACATCCTCACGTTCGGCAAGGTCGTCGGCGGCGGTATGCCGCTCGCGGCGCTCGGAGGCCGCGCTGAGGTCATGGATCTCCTTGCGCCGCTCGGACCGGTCTATCAGGCGGGCACACTCTCCGGGAACCCGCTCTCCGTCGCCGCGGGCCTCGCCACGCTCCGTCTCGCGACGCCGGAGGTCTACGCCACGGTCGACGCCGCTGCCGCCCGAGTGGCGTCGGCGCTCGACACCGCGCTGTCCGAGGCCGGGGTCGTTCACGCTCTCGCGTCCGCCGGCAACCTCTTCAGTGCGTCGTTCCGGGCGAGCGCCCCCCGCGACTACGCGGAGGCCCAGGCGCAGGAGTCGTTCCGCTACGCGGCCTTCTTCCACACGATGCGCGAGCACGGCGTCGCGCTGCCGCCGAGCGTGTTCGAGGCCTGGTTCCTCACGGCCGCGCACGGCGAGGAGGAGCTGCAGCGCATCGAGGCCGCCCTGCCGCACGCGGCGGCGGCCGCCGCGCAGGCAGCCGCCTGACCGGAGCGCGTAGCGCCGCACGACTTCCTGTCTCAGGATCAGGCGACCGCGCGGGTTCAGGCGCGGGGGTACGTGAGTGCCTGACGGCGCGCGGGTGCCTGAACAGGCGCGCGGTGTCGGGAGCCGCCCGGCGATCGTTGCGTTCCTGTGAGCAACTTCCAGCCAACCGGGAGGGCAGCGCTGGCAGACTGGGGACATGGTGACGTTGCTGCTGGACCAGACGCAACTCGAAGTCGTGCTCTCGCCCATCGAGCGGGCCGCCACCTTCCACCGCGAGAACGTCCGCATCGTCCGCGAGACGATCACCAAGGTGCAACTCACCGACGACGCCTGGACCTGGCTGCGCGGCGTTCCGAACCCGGGTACGCACATCCCCGGGGTGCTGGCGGCAGGGAGCTGGAAGGCGGCGGGCAGCCTCGACTTCGTGCTGATCCGCCGCCGTCGCCCGAGCGTGGTCGTCGACCTCGAGGGCGACCCCCAGTACAACCGGCTGATCCTCACGACGCGCCACGGCCTCGCGCTGACGCAGGCCCTCCGCCTCCCCGTCTCGGACGAGCCCGCGACGGTCGAGGAGATCGTCGCCACGGCGCCGACTCCCGTCTCGAAGGGCAGCCGCCGTCCCGTCATCCGGCCACGCCCGGCCTGACCGTTCCGGCGGGGACGCCCCGCGCATCCGGCAGGGCGTCCGTCCGGGCGGCTCAGTCGTGCTGCGTGTCCTCGCGGTGCTCGTGCGGCTCGTCGGCGGACTGCTCATCGTCCGTCTTCCGCTCCGCCACATCCTCGGCGGAGGCCGCGTCGATGGGGTCGGACGACCCGTCCGTGCCGGGGGACGCATCACTCCCGAGGGGAACGGTGTCGATGACGCCGGTCGAGGCGACGCTCCAGGCGGCGCTCTCCTCGGCCGGAGTCTGCGACTCGGCGGAGGAGAGCGGGTAGTCGCGGGGCTCGTCCTCGTAGTAGGCGCGCGCCGCGGCGGCGAGCATGGAGCTCACGGCCGCTGATCGCGGGTCCTCGTCGTCCGCCGTCCGGTCGGTCGTCTCCGCCGGCTCCGCGACCGGCCCGGCCGTGTCCTCGCCGGGCGCATCGATCTCGGAGAAGAACTCCACGCCGGCCGGCTCGGTGTCTTCGCCGTCGGCCGAGTCCGTTGCGGCCGCAGCGTCGCCGTCGTCGATGGCCGACTGCTCGGGGGAGGCGCTCGCCTCCGGGGCCGGCGCGTCGGCGGACGACGCCGCGAACAGAGCGGCGAAGGACCGTCGCGGGGACTCGGTCGCGGGCATGGACGCGCCCGAGAGGATGTCGTCGAACGACTGCGCAGCGTCCGTGTCGGGATCGCCCTGAGCGTCGGCCTCCACGCTCGCAGACCCCTGGGCATCCGGCGATGCCGGCGCGACGGTGTCGTCGATCACGGGCACGACCCGCGTCGCGTCGTCTTCTGTCGCCGAGTCGTCCGCCGCCGTCTCCGCATCGCTCCGCGCCTCCCCGGCCGCCGCGTCGCCCGCGGTCTCTGCGCTCAGGTCGTCGGCGAGGGCCGCCGCACCGCCGGCTGCGAGAACGGAGACGGCAGCGCCGGCGGCCGCGTCGTCCGTCGTCGTGTCGGTCTCGGTCGAGACGCCCTCGGCCTCCTCGAGTGCGGGGGCCGTGTCGAACCGGCCGCCGCGCATCAGATCGATGAAGACGTCCTCCAGCGTCGGGCCTCGCTGCACGAGGGTGCTCAGGGCGATTCCGGCGTCCGCTGCGACGGCGCCCACCTTGCTCGCATCCGTCCCGCGGACGGTCAGACCGGAACGGAGCACCTCGATATCGAACCCGGCGGCGACGAGGGCCGTCGTGAGTCCCGGCCGGTCGACGGAGTCGACCACCACCGAGCCGCCGGACGGATCGGCCAGGGTCTCGATGCCGCTTGACAGTACGAGGCGTCCCTTGGAGAGCACGAGGACGTGGTCGGCGACCTGCTCGATCTCGCTGAGCACGTGCGACGACACCAGCACGGTGCGGCCTTCGTCGGCGAGACGACGCATCAGCAGGCGCATCCAGCGGATGCCTTCGGGGTCGAGACCGTTCGCCGGCTCGTCGAACACCAGGGCCCCCGGGTCACCGAGAAGAGCGTGGGCGACGCTGAGCCGCTGGCGCATGCCGAGCGAGAATCCGCCGATACGCGAGTCCGCCTGCCCTTCCAGGCCGACCAGGGAGATCACTTCGTCGACCCGCGCCAGACGGATGCCGTTGGCCTTGGCGGCGATGGTGAGCTGCCGGCTCGCGGTGCGGCGCGGGCGGTAGGCCGTCTCCTCCAACACCGAGCCGATCGTGCGCAGCGGCTGACGCAGTTCGGGATAGGCGACCCCGCCGATGGTGGCGGTGCCGGACGTGGCGCGCACCTGACCGAGCAGGATGCGCAGGGTCGTCGTCTTGCCCGCGCCGTTGGGTCCGAGGAAAGCGGTGACCGCACCGGGCTCGACGCGTGCGGAGAAGTCCGAGACGGCCGTCACCTCGTTGAAGCGCTTCGTCACATTCGTGAACTCGAGCACCTGTCCTTCGGGCATCCGGGACCTCTCGTTGCGGTGAACAGTTCCCCCTATCCTGCCGGAAAACCGCCCCAGAACCCGCATTTCGTGCGGAATCGGGCCTCGCGCGACGGGGTAGCCTGGCACCCGTGACCGATACCCCCGCCGCGTCCCGTGTCCTCATCCGCACCGAAGGAGCGCTCGGGCGGCTCACGCTCAACCGTCCGGAGGCGATCAACGCCCTCGACGAGGACATGATCGCGGAGATCACGCAGGCGCTCACCGCCTGGCGTGACGACTCCGACGTGCAGATCGTCCTGATCGACGGCGAAGGGGAACGCGGTCTGTGCGCGGGAGGAGACGTCCGCCGCCTGCACGCCCAGATCACGTCCGGCCACCCGGAGCAGTCCGCTGAGTTCTTCCGTGCGGAGTACGCGATGAACGCCATGATCGCGGAGCATCCGAAGCCTGTCGTCGCGCTCGCCGACGGCATCACCATGGGTGGCGGCATCGGTCTCGCCGGGCATGCCGCGATCCGCGTCGTCACCGAGCGCTCGAAACTCGCCATGCCGGAAACCCGGATCGGCTTCACCCCCGACGTCGGCGGTACCTGGCTGCTGGGGCGGGCGCCGGGACGGCTCGGCGAGTACTTCGGCCTCACGGGTGCGACGATGAACGGCGCGGACGCGGTCTACACCGGCTTCGCCGACCACTTCGTCCCGTCCGATCGCCTCGATGCACTGCGGGAGGCCCTGGCGTACCGCGCCGATCCGACGAGTCCCAGCGAGATCGTGCTGCTGTTCGACGAGACGCCGGAACCGTCGGCCCTCCCCGTCGCGCGGGCCTGGATCGACGAGGCGTTCGCGGCCCCGACCGTGCCCGAGATCCTGGAGCGGCTGCGCGGTGTCGGTACCGACGAAGCGGCTGCCGTCGCCGAGCTCCTCGACGGGCTGGCACCGACCGGCCTCGTCGTCACACTCGACGCGGTACGGGAGGCTCGCGGGATGGCTGGCCTGCGCGCCGCGCTCGAGGGCGAGTACCGCCGGGTGATGTGGTTCGTGAACGAGCATCCCGATCTCGTGGAGGGGATCCGTGCACAGCTCGTCGACAAGGACCGCAATCCGAAGTGGCAGCCCGCCTCTCTCGCCGAGCTCGAGGCGGATGCGGGGGCGCCGGCCCGCGTGTACGTGCCGCGGCCGGCACTGTTCTGACGGGGGCGCTCAGCTCTCCCCGGGCACGGAGCGCGTTCTTCGCCCGCGTGCAGAAAACCGCCGGTCGTGAGGTGAGTGGTTCGCTGTGAGCGAAGGTCCTCCCGGAGGGGGATCCGAATGTCGCCGCTTCGTGGCACCCTGTCGTATGGCCGGTCCTCGGTCGGCATCCGTCTGCCGGGAGACCCGCCGCCTCCTCCTTCCTAGAAAGTCCGCCTGTGCTGGGAAAACTCCTCCTCCGATATCTGTCTCGCTACAAGTGGCTCCTCGTCGCCGTGCTGGTCTTCCAGTTCGCCAGCGCGGCAGCCACCCTCTACCTGCCCCGCCTGAACGCCGACATCATCGACAAGGGCGTCGCGCAGGGCGACACCGCCTACATCTGGCGCACCGGCCTGTTCATGCTGGCCGTGTCGCTCGGCCAGATCGTCGCCTCGGTCATCGCGACCTTCTTCGCCGCCCGCGCCGCGATGGGTGCAGGGCGCGACATCCGTGCCGACGTGTTCGGCAAGGTCAGCGGCTTCTCCGAGCGCGAGGTCTCGCAATTCGGTGCGGGATCCCTCATCACCCGCAACACCAACGACGTGCAGCAGGTGCAGATGCTTGCGATGATGGGCGCGACGATGCTCGTCACCGCACCGCTGCTCGCGATCGGCGGCATCATCTTCGCCGTGCAGACCAATGCCGGGCTGAGCTGGCTGATCGCCGTCTCCGTACCGGTGCTCCTCCTCCTCGCGGCGCTCGTGATCGGTCGCATGGTGCCGCTGTTCCGCAGCTACCAGGGGAAACTCGACGCCGTGAACCGCGTGATGCGCGAGCAGCTCACGGGCGTGCGCGTGGTCCGCGCCTTCGTCCGCGAGCGCATCGAAGAGGAGCGGTTCCGTGGCGCGAACACGGACATCATGGTCGTCGGCCGTAAGGTCGGCTCCCTGTTCGTGCTGCTCTTCCCGCTCTTCATGCTCATCCTCAACGTGACCGTGGTGGCCGTCATCTGGTTCGGCGGCATCGAGGTCAACAACGGCACCGTGCAGGTGGGCACGCTCTTCGCCTTCATGCAGTACATCGGTCAGATCATGGGCGGCGTCATCATGGCGAGCTTCATGGCGATGATGATCCCGCGCGCCGCGGTCTCGGCCGAGCGCATCGGCGAGGTGCTGAACACGGAGTCGACGATGACCCGCCCGGCGGACGGCGTCACCGTCTTCCCGACGCCCGGCGCGGTCGCGTTCGATGACGTGGCGTTCACCTATCCCGGCGCCGACGCCCCCGTCCTCACCGGCATCAGCTTCGCCGCGGAACCGGGCGAGACCGTCGCGATCGTCGGCTCCACCGGGTCGGGCAAAACCACTCTCGTCTCGCTCATCCCTCGTCTGTTCGACGTGTCAGGCGGCTCGGTGCACGTCGGCGGCACGGACGTGCGCGAGGCCGATGTCGAGGCGCTGTGGGACAGCATCGGACTCGTGCCGCAGCGTCCGTTCCTCTTCACCGGTACCGTCGCGTCCAACCTGCGCTACGGCCGTGAGGATGCCACTGATGAGGAGCTCTGGCACGCGCTGGAGATCGCCCAGGGCCGCGACTTCGTGGAGGAGATGCCGGACGGACTCGACTCCCGCATCGCGCAGGGCGGCACCAACGTGTCGGGTGGTCAACGACAGCGCCTCGCCATCGCGAGGGCCATCGTGCATCGGCCGCAGGTGCTCGTGTTCGACGACTCCTTCTCGGCGCTCGACCTCACGACGGACGCGCGTCTGCGTCAGGCGCTCTGGCGGGAACTCCCGCACGTGACGAAGATCGTGGTCGCGCAGCGCGTCTCCACGATCACCGATGCCGACCGCATCGTGGTGCTCGAGGGCGGCACGATGGTGGGTGTCGGCACGCACGAGGAACTGTTGGAGACCAGCGCCACCTACCGAGAGATCGTCGAGTCGCAGCTGGGGGTGGACGCATGAGCGAGCAGAACCCTTCGACAAGCTCAGGGAACCAGGGCTCAGAGAACCAGGGCGCAAGCGCCCCGGGGCTGGGGGCCCAGGGGCCGAAGAGCCCGCGGCGACACGGACGGGGCACGGCCGCCGCTCCCACGGTCGAGCGCGAGCTCACCGCGGAAGAGCAGTACGAGGCGGAGCTCGCCGAGCAGGCTCGGCAGAACTCCGGCGACTGGGACAGCGTCGCACCGGGCAAGGCCGACAACTTCGGCAAGAGTTTCGCCCGCATGATCGGGCTGCTCAAGCCGTCCGCGGTCTGGTTCGTCTTCGTGTCGATCCTGGGGGCCATCGGTGTCGTGCTGACCGTGGCCGCACCGAAGGTGCTCGCCGAGGCGACGAACATCGTCTACCGCGGCTTCATCTCGATCCAGCTGGGTCAGCCCAACGGCGACTTCCCCGGCTTCCCGGCGGGAACGCCGCAGGATGTCGTCGTCGACGCGCTGCGCGACGCCGGGCAGACCGACTTCGCCAACCAGGTCGGAGCTCTCGGCGACTTCCGGGTCGGCGACGGCATCGACTTCGACGCCCTGCGCTGGGTGATCGCCGCGGTCCTCGCGATCTATGTGCTGGCCGCGTTCCTGAGTTGGCTGCAGGGCTACGTCATCAACGTCATCATGGTCCGCACGATGTGGCGCCTCCGTGAGGCCGTCGAGGCGAAGATCAACCGGCTGCCGCTGTCCTACTTCGACAAGGTGCAGCGCGGCGAGCTGATCTCTCGCGTGACGAACGACATCGACAACATCACGCAGACCATGCAGCAGTCGCTGTCGGGTGCCCTGACCGCCGTGCTGACGGTGATCGGCGTGCTGGTCATGATGTTCTCGATCTCCTGGCAGCTCGCCCTCGTCGCTCTCATCGCGCTGCCGCTCATGGCCGTCATCTTCGGCGTCATCGGGCCGCGCTCGCAGAAGGCCTTCGGAACGCAGTGGCGCAAGGTCGGCCGCCTCAACGCACGCGTCGAGGAGGCGTTCTCGGGCCACGCGCTCGTGAAGGTGTTCGGACGCGAGCAGGACGCCTTGGAGAAGTTCAAGGCCGAGAACGAGGAGCTGTTCCAGGCGAGCTTCAAGGCGCAGTTCCTCTCCGGCATCATCATGCCCGCGATGACCTTCGTCGGCAGCCTCACCTACGTGGGCATCGCGGTGCTCGGCGGCCTCATGGTCGCGAATGGGCAGCTGCGACTCGGCGACGTGCAGGCGTTCATCCAGTACTCGCAGCAGTTCACGCAGCCGCTCTCCGAGCTGGGCGGCATGGCCGCGGTCGTGCAGTCCGGTACGGCGTCGGCAGAGCGGGTGTTCGACCTGCTCGACGCCGACGAGCAGGAAGCCGACGACGCGCATGCCCCCGCGCTCCGCGAGGGAGAGGGTGTGATCGAGTTCGAGAACGTCTCCTTCTCGTACTCGCCGGAGCGTCCGCTCATCACGGATCTGTCGTTCCGGGTGGAGCCGGGGCAGACGGTGGCGATCGTCGGCCCCACGGGCGCCGGCAAGACGACGCTCGTCAACCTCATCATGCGGTTCTACGAGCTCAGCGGCGGACGGATCACGCTCGACGGTCAGGACATCTCGACCATCACGCGGGACGAGCTGCGGTCCCGGACCGGCATGGTGCTGCAGGACCCCTGGCTGTTCGCGGGGAGCATCCGCGAGAACATCCGCTACGGCCGCTCGACCGCGACGGACGAGGAGGTGTTGGCCGCGGCGAAGGCGACCTACGTCGACCGCTTCGTGCACGCGCTTCCCGAGGGGTACGACACCGTGCTCGACGAGGACGCCTCGAACGTGTCGGCCGGCGAGCGCCAGCTCATCACCATCGCGCGGGCCTTCGTCGCGCAGCCGTCGATCCTCATCCTGGACGAGGCGACGTCGGCGGTCGACACCCGCACCGAGCTGCTCCTGCAACACGCGATGGCCGCCCTGCGGCAAGGGCGGACCTCGTTCGTCATCGCACACCGGTTGTCGACCATCCGCGACGCCGACCTCATCCTCGTGATGGAGCACGGCGACATCGTCGAGAAGGGCACGCACGACGAGCTCATCGCGGCCCAGGGCGCGTACTGGCGGCTGTACCAGTCGCAGTTCGAGCAGGCGGCGACCGACCTCGACGCGGAAGCCGCTCTGACCGGATCGTCGCCGGTGGTCGTGACCGGCGACGCGGACGGGGAGGCCAGCGCCCAGCAGCAGGCGGCCGATGCGGTCGCCGGAGCCGCCGTCGGAGCGCAGGTCCCGGCGGCGGAGACAGCAGCCGCCAAGGCGCTCCTCGACGACGGTGCGGACGGCTCCACGTCCCGCGCCTGACCACGTCATCGACGACGCCCCGCTCCGGATCCGGAGCGGGGCGTCGTGCGTCAGGGCTCAGTCGTCGTCGGCAATGCCGAGAAGCTCGAGTGGATGGGTCAACCGCCACCAAGGACTCGGGCCGTCGAGGTCCTCTTCGAGAACGAGCGCGGTCTCCGTGGTGTCGACAGGGCCGGCCGTGGTGAGCGTACCGACAGTCGCCTTCGCTTCGCGCTCCTCGCCGAGATCGAACGTCGCGGTCGCGGTCGCGCTCGCGCCGTTCCATAGGACGACATCCGCGTCCTCGCCCGCGACGACGTCGACGCTCTCACCCCACAGGGTGTCGACGCTCCCGACGACCGTGCCCGCAGGGACGGCCGGGCCCTGAGCCTGCAGGGCTGCCTCGGTCTGCGCGAACAGGGCGCGGGTGAGGGCGAGACGCGCCTCGTCGTCCTCCTGGTTCAGTGCGGCGGCGTAGAGGCGAACCGTCGAGTCGCCGATGGTGACGTCTTTCGCGGTCAGCAGGTTCCATCCGACGAGAGTGCCCGTCTTGATGCCTACGACACCGGGGTCGGCGAGCATCCCGTTCGTGTTCTCGACGACGCCGGCTCCGGGCAGCTCGACAGACGGGGTGCCCACGATCTCCGCGAACACCGGGTTGCGCATCGCCAGGTCGCCCAGTGCGATCAGCGCCTCCGGCGTGGCGACGTTGCGCTCGTCGAACCCGGACGGCGTGACCACGGTGATCCCGGAGAGCCCTCGCTCGCCGAGCCAGACCTTCGCGGCGTCGGCGAACTCCCGGTTCGAGCCCCAGATCTCCGACGCCAGTCGATCGATGTAGTTGTTTGCCGACCCGAGCAGCGTGCCCTGGAGGAGCTGATACTCCGTCAGCACGCCGCCCACGGGCACATCGAGCGCGGACTGATTGGCGATCCGATAGTCCCAGTAGCGGACGCTGTCGGCGTACGTGAAGGAGAACTCCGGGCCCTGCTCGCCCGGGGCGAGTGGCAGCCGGTCCAGAACCATGAGGCTGCTGACGACCTTCGTGATGCTCGCGATGCTCACCGGCGCCGTGGTGGACGCGGCGGTGGTCATGCCGGCGATCCCCACGGCACCGTCACCGACCGCGGGCCAGGCGAGGGCCGCGGTGGGCGCGGCGACGGGAGTGAACTCGACCGCCTGCACAGTCGGCGCGACCTCGTGCAGGGGCCAGAGCAGCGTGGTGCCCGCGTAGGAGGCGACGAGTCCGACCAGCACCCCGAGGGGGACGAGCAGCCCAGGGCCGGCGATGGCGGGACGCAGCGTGGCGTCTTGCAGCAGCCCGGTCGCCTGCTCACGCTCGGGTGAGGCGTCGAAAGCGGGAACCGATGACCCCGCGGCGACGCTCGCCGGATCGACCCATGTCAGCGCAGTCGCTGGCGCTGAAGCATCGGCCCAGGTGACCGGCCCCGTGGGGGAGGGTTCGGCCGCAGAGGAACCGTCGGCCACGGCGGCATGCCTCTCCGGCACATCGCCGGCGGACACCGAAGAACCCGGAGCGGAGTCCTCTGGCCGCGCGTCGACGTCGATGCCGCCGGACGCCTCTTCAGGGGGATCGGAAGCGGTCACTCGCTTACGGTACCGAATCCGGCCCGGAATGCGCCGTGCACGGCTCGGGACGCGCGGTCGGATGGCGGTAGGATCGACAGCACAACCACGGGAGTCCGGCGAGCCGGGCTGAGAGGGAGCGAATCGCGCTTCGACCGTCGAACCTGATCTGGGTCATGCCAGCGCAGGGAGGAGTTCACATGAGTACGTCCACGTCCGCATCCCCGTCGGCGAAGACCACGGCCGCACCGACGCGCAGCTATCTGCGCTGGCGCGTCGTCGACATCGTCGTCGCCAGCGTGCTCGGCGTCGCCGCCGGCCTGATCTTCCTGGCATGGAACGTCGGATACCTCGGCCCGAAGGCCCTGCTCGAGCCGCTGCTCCCCGGCCTCCAGGGGCTCCTCGACGGCCCCTGGCTGTTCGCCGGAGTGCTCGGCGGACTCATCATCCGCAAGGCGGGCGCCGCGATCTACGTCGAGCTGCTGGCGGCCGTCGTGTCGGCACTCATCGGCAATCAGTGGGGCGGGTTCCTCACGCTCGAGGCGGGACTCGTGCAGGGCCTCGGCGCCGAGCTGATCTTCCTGCTGTTCTTCTACCGCCGCTGGTCGTTGCCCGTCGCGATCCTCGCCGGCGCCGGCGCGGCGCTCGCGGGCGGCATCAACAACCTCGTCCTCTGGTACGCCGGCTCCGGTCCCGCCTTCACCGCGATCTACCTCGCGAGCACCGTGATCTCGGGAGCCGTCATCGCCGGCGCGCTCTCCTGGGTGCTCGCCAGGGGCATCGCGGCGACGGGCGCCCTCGACCGCTTCGGTTCCGGGCGCGAGGCACGCGTCCGCGTCTGATGGCGACGGAGCAGGTCGCGCCTGCCGCCGTCGAGGCCAGAGGCTGGGGGTGGCGGCACGCGAGCCGCCTGGCCTGGGCGCTGCGCGACGTCTCATTCCGCATCGAACCCGGAGAGCGCGTGCTCGTGCTCGGGGCGTCCGGAGCGGGGAAATCCACTCTGCTGCACGGGCTCGCCGGCGTGCTCGGTGGCGAAGACGAGGGTGAGAGCGCGGGCGAGTTGCTCGTCGACGGCGAGCCCGCGGTGGCGACGCGCGGGCGAGCGGGGCTCGTCCTGCAGGATCCCGACTCCCAGGTGATCCTCGCCCGCGCGGGCGACGACGTCGCATTCGGCTGCGAGAACCTCGGGGTGCCGCGCGCGGAGATCTGGCCGCGCGTGGAGGAGTCCCTGGCGGCCGTGGGGCTCGAACTTGCGCTCGGTCACCCCACGAAGGCGCTGTCCGGCGGGCAGAAGCAGCGCCTCGCTCTGGCCGGCATGCTCGCGATGCGACCCGGCCTCGTGCTGCTGGACGAGCCGACGGCGAACCTCGATCCCGAGGGCGTGCGCGAGGTCAGGGACGCGGTCGAGCGGATGCTCACCGCGCACCCGGCGACCCTCGTGGTCGTGGAGCACCGGCTCGAGGTGTGGCTGCCGCTGCTCACCCGGGTCATCGTGCTCGGCGCCGGAGGGGTGATCGCGGACGGCCCTCCCGCCGACGTGCTCGGTGCCCAGGGGGAGCGCCTGGCGGCGGATGGCGTCTGGGTCCCCGGCCGTCCTCCCGCGGAGCCACCGGCGCCGGGCATCGCGTCCGGAGACGTGCTGCTGTCGGCGCGCGAACTCGCCGTCGCGCGAGTGAAGGCTCGCCCGGTGGCGCACGGTGTCGACCTGGACGTGCGTGCGGGCGAGGCCGTCGCGATCACCGGTCCCAACGGCGCGGGCAAGTCCACGTTGGGCCTGACGCTCGCCGGCCTCCTCCCTCCCGCGGACGGGGCCGTGACCGCCGCGCCCGCGCTCGCACAGGGGGCCGATCCATTCCCGATCCGGTGGGCCTCCCGCGAACTGCTCACGCGGATCGGCATGGTGTTCCAGGAGCCGGAGCACCAGCTCCTCGCGAAGACCGTGCGGGACGAGCTCGCGGTCGGGCCACGGGCGCTGGGCGTCCCGGAAGACGAGGTCGCGGCGCGTGTCGACGACCTGCTCGCGCGCCTGCGGCTGGCCCATCTGGCTGCCGCGAATCCGTACACGCTCTCCGGAGGGGAGAAGCGTCGTCTGACAGTCGCCGCCGCCGTCGCGACGCGGCCGAGAGTGCTCGTCCTCGACGAGCCGACGTTCGGTCAGGACGCTCGTACCTGGGCGGAACTGGTCGCGATGCTCGCCGCGCTGCGGGACGAGGGGTCTGCCGTCGTCACCATCACGCATGACCTCGACGTGGCGCGCGCCCTGCGTGCCACGAGGTTCGCGGTGGGGGCGCCCGCATGACGGATCTCGCCACCACCCCCGCTCGCGCTGGCGTCATCGCCCGGGTCAATCCGGTCGCGAAGCTCGGTGTGAGCGCGCTCATCGCCGTGCCGTTGATCCTCACGCTCGACCCGGTGTCGGCGTCGGTCGCGCTGGTGCTCGAAGCGGTGCTGTTCCTGTTCGCCGGCATCGGCTGGCGGGAGTTCTGGCTGCGCACGTGGCCGGTCTGGCTCGCGGCGCCGCTGACGGGCCTCACCATCGCCCTCTACGGCGAGACGAGTGGCACGGTCTACGTCGACTGGTTCGTCGTGCGCATCAGCGAGGGGTCGCTCGCGCTCGCCGTCGCCACGATGCTCCGGGTGCTCGCGATAGCCCTGCCGTCAGTGGTGCTGTTCATCACGGTCGATCCGACCGATCTCGCCGACGGTCTCGGGCAGATCCTGCGGCTTCCGGCCCGGTTCGTGCTCGGCGCACTCGCCGGACTGCGCATGGTGGGGCTGTTCCTCGACGACTGGCGTGCCCTGGAACTCGCGCGTCGGGCCAGAGGCGTCGCCGACCGGGGCCGAATCCGGCGCTTCCTCGGCATGGCCTTCGCCCTCCTCGTGCTGTCGATCCGCCGCGGCGCCAAGCTCGCGACCGCGATGGAGGCCCGGGGCTTCGGGGCCCCGGGGCGCCGGACGTGGGCCCGGGAGTCGCGCTTCGGCGCACCGGAGTGGATCCTCCTCGCCGTCGGTGCCGCGATCTCCGGGATCGCGATCGCCGCCGCGGTCGCCACCGGGGCCTGGAACTTCATCCTCGGCCCGTCCTGATCACTCACCCTCTTGGGATGAGGGGCCCTCCCGGTGCGCCGACGACGGCTCTAGCGTGCGCGGGAGACAGTGCCAATCGACCCCACCGAAAGGGACGTCCCATGAGCATCTCCTCCTCCGACGAGCAGCCGCTCTTCACGCGGCCGGGCGAAGCCACCGTCGCGCCGCGACACGTCATCCCGGACTCGGAGTCACTTCCCGCAACGGCGAAGCAGATCGTCGAGGACGAGACCATCCTCGACGGCAACGCGCGTCTCAACCTCGCCACCTTCGTCAGCACCTGGATGGACGACGAGGCGAAGCAGGTCTACGTGGCGTCGTTCGACAAGAACATGATCGATAAGGACGAGTATCCGCAGACCGCCGCCATCGAGGACAACTGCTGGCACATGCTCGCGAATCTGTGGAGGGCCCCGGATGCCTCCCGCAGCATCGGCACCTCGACGATCGGCTCCTCCGAGGCGTGCATGCTCGGCGGTCTCGCGTTCAAGCGTCGCTGGCAGCAGGCGCGGCGTGCCGCCGGCAAGGACGCCTCCGCGCCGAACCTGGTGATGTCGAGCGCGGTGCAGGTGTGCTGGGAGAAGTTCTGCAACTACTTCGACGTGGAACCGCGCTTCGTGCCCATCAGTGCGCAGCACAAGACGCTCGACGGCCACGATCTGGAGAAGTACGTCGACGAGAACACGATCGGGGTCGTCGCCATCATGGGCGTCACCTACACCGGCATGTACGAACCGGTGGCCGAGATCGCCGCGGCGCTCGATGCGATCCAGGAGAAGACCGGCCTCGATGTCCCGATCCACGTGGACGGGGCCTCGGGGGCCATGATCGCCCCCTTTCTCCAGCCCGACCTCGTGTGGGACTTCCGGCTGGAGCGAGTGCACTCGATCAGCACCTCTGGGCACAAGTACGGTCTCGTCTACCCGGGCCTCGGGTGGGTGGTCTGGCGCGACGCGCAGTGGCTCCCCGAGGACCTCGTGTTCAAGGTGAGCTACCTCGGCGGGGAGATGCCGACCTTCGCCCTGAACTTCTCCCGACCGGGAGCGCAGGTGCTGCTGCAGTACTACCTCTTCCTCCGCCTCGGTTTCGAGGGCTACCGGGCCGTGCAGCAGGCGTCACAGGATGTGGCGAAGTTCCTGTCCGCGGGCATCGCCAAGCTCGACGCGTTCGAGCTGTGGAACGACGGCAGCGACATCCCGGTCTTCGCGTGGCGTTTGAAGGACGGCCATACTGACAAGTGGACGCTCTACCACCTGCAGGACCGCCTCCGGATGCGCGGCTGGCTCGTGCCCGCCTATCCGATGCCGGCGGATCTCGAAGACCTCACGGTGCAGCGCATCGTCGTCCGCAACGGGCTGAGCATGGATCTGGCCGCCGAGCTGCTCGACGCCATCACCGCCGAGGTGGCCCACCTCGACGCGCTCACGGCTCCCATGCCTTCCGATCACCCCGACTCGGCGTTCCACCACTAGGGGTCGACGTGTCCGTCTCGCAGCCTGGTGCCACGGGCGCCACCCCCACGCCGCGTGTCTCCCGTCCCGCCGTCGCCGTCCTGGGCGTCGGGCAGCTCGCTCTCCTCACGCTGGTGGTGGTGGCGAGCCTGCGCTCGCTGCCCGCGATGGCGATCTACGGTCTCGGCAGTGTCACGCTGTACATCATCCCGGCGATCGTCTTCCTCATTCCCACGGCTCTCGTCGCGGCCGAACTGGCAACGGGGTGGAAGGGCGGCGTGTACGTCTGGGTGCGCGAGGCTCTCGGCAACCGCTGGGGGTTCACCGCGGTGTGGCTGCAGTGGATCCAGAACGTGGTCTGGTTTCCCACGCAGCTCGCGTTCGTGGCCGGTGCCCTGGCCTTCGTCTTCCTCGACCCCGCGCTGTCCAGTTCCGGCTTCTTCACCGCGGTCGTCATCATCGTCTTCTACTGGGGGTCCACCCTCGTCACCCTCCGCGGCGGCGACCTCTTCGCGAAGCTCGGCTCGTGGGGCGGCATCCTCGGCACGCTGTTCCCGGCGGTGCTGCTCATCGTGTTCGGCGCCGTGTGGGTGTTCAGCGGGGAGAAGAGTCAGGTGCCCCTGGAGGCCTCGGCGATGATCCCGCCGTTCACGGGCCTGGCCTCCATCGTGCTGATCGTGTCGAACGTGCTCGCGTACGCCGGTATGGAGGTGAACGCCGTCCACGTCAACCAGATGAAGGATCCCGGCACGGGCTACCCGCGCTCCGTGTTCCTCGCCGCCGGGCTCATCCTGCTCGTCTTCATCCTGCCCACCATCGCGATCGCCGTCGCTGTGCCGAAGAAGGAGCTCGGCCTGACGAACGGCATCATGCTCGCATTCGGGGAGTACTTCGGCCGCTGGGACATGGGGTGGGCGACCGCCGTCGTCTCGGCGCTCATCGCCGCCGGTGCCCTCGCCTCGGTCGTCACCTGGGTGGCCGGCCCGTCGAAGGGCGTGCTGGCGGCGGCGGAGACCGGGCTCCTCCCGCCGCTGCTTCAGAGGCGAAACAGGGCTGGGGTCCAGTCGGGCATCCTGATGCTCCAGGGCACCATCGTCACGATCCTCGCGGCGATCTTCATCATCGTGCCGAACGTCAGCGCCGCCTTCGTCGCCCTCATCGACATGGCCGCCGCGTTGTACCTCATCATGTACATGCTCATGTTCGCCTCGGCGATGGTGCTGCGGCGAAAAGCCCCGGACGTTCATCGGGCCTACCGCGTGAAGGCCCTGCCGTTCGTCGCCGGGGTCGGTTTCGTCGCCTGCCTCGCCGCGTTCGTGCTCGCGTTCATCCCACCTGAGGGGTTCACCGCCTTCCCGGCCGCCGCATACCCGTGGATCGTCGGGCTGGTGATCGTCGTGCTCGGCGCCCCGCCGCTGCTGTTCTACGCGCTGCGCAAGCCGTCGTGGGATCGGCGACCGGCAAACGGGAGTCTCCTCAGCGACGCGCACCCGGAGGCGTGAGTGCGGTGACGGCTCAGGACTCGTTCCAGAGCCGTCGGTAGTACTCCAGCCGCGTGCGGTCGGGTTCGAGCCCGTAGGCCGCGATGAGGGTGCCTTCCCAGCCGGGACCGAAGTTCCACAGCGTGCTCATGGCGGCGACGGCGATGTCGGCCCAGCGGTCGGCGACCCCGAGCGCGGCGAGGTCGACGTGGGCGACGGGGCGGCCCTCATCGTCGAGCAGCGTGTTCGGGAGGCAGGCGTCGCCGTGGCACACCACGAGCCGGTCGATCGCGGGCGGCTCGTGCAGATCCGCCGGTACCGCCGTCCCGCGTGCAGCGGCGTTCGCGATGCGCTCCTCGGGACTCCAGGTCCAGGGGCACTCCGCAACGGGGAGGGCGTCGTGCAGGAGGCGCAGACCCCTCCCGACCGCGCGCACGGCGGACTCCGGAGAAGAGGCCCATCGCGGGTCCACGGCACTGCGACCAGGGAGGGCCGCCGTCACGAGCCACTCGTGCGACTCGTCCTGGCCCTGGGAAAGCACGTCCGGCACGGTGATCCAGGCGCGGGCCCAGCGCATCCGCTCGGCCTCGTCGCGCATGTTCGCCTCCGCATCGTGCGGGCCCCACTTGATGTACCTGCCATCGTCGGTGCGGAACGTCAGCCCGCCGATCCCGTTGCGCCAGATGGGTGTCAGAGCGGCGCCGGCGGCGAGTTCGCGCACGCGCGCCGGCACCTCGATGGACGCTGCGGGGATGCTCACGTGTCCATCATGCCGGGACGTCGGTGTCGTAGGCTCGGGTCGACGCGGTGCGCCTGCGGTGACACCAAGAACCGCATAGGCTGGGACTGCGTTCCATGCAAGTCGCACGACGACGTTCGAAGGAGAACCTCAGATGCAGATCAGTGGACAGGGTGCGCTCGTCACCGGCGGGGCCTCCGGTCTCGGGCTCGCCACGGCTCGTCGGCTCACGGCAGCAGGGGCCCACGTCACGATCATCGACCTCGCCTCGTCCCAGGGGGAGGCTGTCGCCACGGAGCTGGGCGGCCTCTTCGTCCCCGCGGACGTGACGAGTGTCGACGAGGTCAAGGCCGCCGTCACCGCAGCACAGGCCGCCGCGTCGCTGCGGGTGGTCGTCAACTGCGCCGGCATCGCCCCGCCGGCAAAGGTGCTCGACCGGGAGGGGAATCCGGCCGTTCTCGCCGATTTCGAGCGCATCGTGCGCATCAACCTCGTCGGCACCTTCAACGTCATCTCCCAGGCAGCCGCCGTCATCGCCGCGAACGAGCTGCATGACGAGGAGCGCGGCGTCATCGTCAACACCGCGAGCGTCGCGGCCTTCGACGGGCAGATCGGCCAGCCGGCGTACTCGGCGTCCAAGGGCGGCGTGCACGCCATGACCCTGCCGATCGCCCGGGAGCTCGCCCGTCATGCCATCCGCGTGTGCACGGTCGCCCCCGGGATCATGGAGACGCCTATGCTCATGGGGTTGCCGCAGGAGGCGCAGGATTCGCTCGGCCAGCAGGTCCCGTTCCCCGCCCGCCTCGGACGCCCCGACGAGTACGCCGCCCTCGTGCAGCAGATCGTCGAGAACGGCTACCTCAACGGCGAGACCATCCGCCTCGACGGCGCCATCCGCATGGCCCCGCGCTAACCGCCCTCGGACATCCAGCCACTCACGCGATTCGAAACGAGAACCATGAGCACACTCGCCGGAAAGACCATCCTCATGTCGGGAGGCAGCCGGGGGATCGGCCTCGCGATCGCCCTGCGCGCGGCCGCCGACGGCGCGAACATCGCGATGCTTGCCAAGACGGACAGCCCGCACCCGAAGCTCGAGGGCACCGTGCACAGCGCCGCGGAGCAGATCCGCGCCGCCGGCGGGCAGGCCCTCCCCATCGTGGGCGACGTGCGGGACGACGATCACATCACCGAAGCCGTGATGAAGACGCAGGGCGAGTTCGGCGGCATCGACATCGTCCTCAACAACGCGAGCGTCATCGATCTCTCGCGCTCCCTCGAGCTGTCAGCCAAGAAGTACGACCTGATGCAGGACGTGAACGTCCGCGGCACGTTCATGCTCTCCCGTGCCGCGGTGCCGATCCTCAAGGACGCGGAGAACCCGCACATCCTCTCGCTCTCGCCGCCCCTCAACCCCACCCCGAAGTGGCTCGGTGCGCACACCGGGTACACGCTGGCGAAGTACGGCATGACGATGGTCACGCTCGGGCTCGCCGCAGAGTTCGCCGCCGACGGGATCGCCGCGAACACGCTGTGGCCCCGCACCACCATCGCGACGGCGGCGGTGCAGAACCTCCTCGGCGGCGACAGGGTGATGGCGGCGAGCCGCACCGCCGACATCTACGCCGACGCCGCGTACGCGGTGCTGACCAAGCCCGCGCGCAGCTACACGGGGCAGTCGCTCATCGTGGAGGACGTGCTCGAGGCCAGCGGCGTGACCGACTTCTCGGGCTACGCGGCCGTCCCGGGGACGCCGGACAGCGCCCTGTTCCCGGACATCTTCCTCGACTGACGTGCTTCGACAGGCTCAGCGACGCACCGCTGGATCCCTGAGCCTGTCGACGGGCTACAGCAGCAGGTACACGGCGCCGAGGACCGTGAGCACGATCACGATGCGGTCGAAGAGCCGCTGGTCCAGGCGCCGCGCGACCCGGAGGCCGAGCAGGGCGCCGAGCACGACGAGTGGGGCGAGGATCGCATCGGTGAGCAGCACGGGCCCGGTGAACAGCCCGATCCCGGCGAGGAACGGCACCTTGATCACGTTGATGATCGCGAAGAACCAGGCGGAGGTGCCGAGGAAGACCTGAACCGGCGTGCGCGTGGCGAGGAAGTACATCGACATGACGGGCCCGCCCGCGTTGGCCACCATGGTCGTGAAGCCGCCGAGCGTCCCGTAGACCCCGGCCAGCACGATGCCGCCGCGCGCCTCGGCCGCCTTCTCCTCGCGCGACTGCCGCCAGCGCCGCCACAGGGTCACGGCGATCATGAGCAGCAGGATCACGCCGATGGCGCGACGCACGACGCCGTCTCCGGTCAGCGCGAGGAACGCGAACCCGAGGAGCAACCCTGCCACCACGGCGGGTGCGAGTCGCAGCAATGTCGGCCAGTGCGCATGCCGTCGATACGCGAGCAGGGCGAACACGTCGCCCACCATGAGCAGCAGCAGTGTCGCGGCGGTCGAGGTGCGCGCGGGGAGCACCGTGGCGAACAGTGCGATCGCGAGGATGCTTCCGCCGGGGAGCGCCGTCTTGGAGATGCCGATGACGACGGCCGCCACGGCGAGTGCGGCCCAGGCCCAGGGGTCGAGTGCCGTCACCGCCGGAGCTCGGCGGCGACGGCGTCGTATCCGCGGTCGGTCGCGAGGTCGATCGGCAGCACACCGTCCCCGTCGCGGATCGTCGGGTCGGCGCCGGCGTCGAGGAGCGCGCGCACGACCTCGACGTAGCGGGTGGATCCGTCGCCGAGCACGATCGCCTCGTGGAGGGCGGTCCAGCCGAGGTTGTTGATGTGATCCGGATCGACGCCCGCGTCGAGCAGGATCTCGACCGTCGGCAGCAGGCCGCGCTCGGAGGCGGGGATGAGCGCGGTGCCGCCGAAGCGGTTCGTGCTGCGGAGGTCGGCCCCGTGCGCCAGGGTCAGCCGGAGGATCTCGTCGTGTCCGCGCGCGCCGGCGTAGAGGTAGGCGGAGTCCTGGATGTCGTCCTTCGCGTTCACGTCTGCGCCGGCTTCGATCAGGAGCCGCGCCGCGTCGACGTGATTCGCCTTGGCGGCGGCGACCAGCGGCGTCATGCCGCCGTCGCCCCGGGCTTCGAGGTCGGCGCCCGCGTCGATCGCACGGCGGACAGCGTCCGCATCACCCGCGGACGCGGCGGCGAAGAGGACGGATGCGGCGTCGGTCATGGGAGCCTCCGGGGTCGGTGCCGAGGGGTGCAGGGAGGGTGCGGCCGCGCATGCCGGAGCCAGCAGCACGGCGCTCACGAGCGCGATGCTGACGAACAGCCGTCGCTTCCGCATTCATCCGGTATACCAAATGATCCCGGACGTCTGCGGCTCAGCTGCGCGTCGTGGCGAGGGCAGCCGCGAAGCGGGCGGCGCGCTGCTCAATGTCCGCCCAGTCGGCGTTCGCGATCGAGGCGCCGTTCGCGAGGTCTCCACCGGCCCCGACGGCGACAGCGCCCGCGGCGAACCAGTCGGCGAGGTTGTCGGGCTTCACGCCGCCCGTCGGCATGAGGGGGGCGTCGGGGAACGGTCCGCGCAGGGCTCCGAGATAGGACGGCCCGCCGAGGGAAGCGGGGAAGATCTTCACGACGTCGACACCGAGCTCGAGCGCGCCCATGACCTCCGTGGGCGTCATGGCGCCGGTCATCACCACCCGGCCGGTGTCGAGCATGGCGCGCGTGAGGGCAGGCAGCGTGCCGGGGCTGACGAGGAACGCCGCTCCCGCATCGGCGGCCTGGGCCGCCTGGTCCGGCGTCGTGACGGTACCCGCGCCGACATATGCCGCATCGCCGTGCCGGGCGATGAGCTCACGGATCACGGCGGGGGCGTCGGGCGTGGAGAACGTGACCTCGATCCCGGAGACCCCGCCGCGGATGATCGCCTCCGACGCCTCCAGAGCCTGCTCCGGCGACGGAGCGCGGAGGACGGCGAGGATGCCGGTGGTGCGGGCGCGGGCGAGACGGTCGGACATGCTGCTCCTTGATCGAGGGGATGCCCCATTCTCGCGTACCGCAACTTGTCATTACAAGCAAGCGCCGGAACCGCCGGCGTCGTGGGCCCTGCCCAGGCGCCTCCCATCCGGGCGCCGGTATCCTGGAGGGATGGCCGAGAACCCCCGCACGCGCGAGACGCGCCCCGCGACAGCGCCCGCGTCGTCCCGTCCGGGAGCGATCCGCGAGACGCGTGCCCCGCAGGTCCGTCCTGCGACCGAAGGCTGGACCCAGAAGAAGGACGCCGAAGGGCGGCCGCTCCTCCAGTTCGCCAGCCCGAAGCGCGGCAAGCCGCCCGTTCACCTCGCGGATCTCACGCCGGCCGAGCGCATCGAGAAGGTGAAGGAGCTCGGTCTCCCCGGTTTCCGGGCCAAGCAGCTCGCGACGCATTACTTCCGTCACTACACGTCCGATCCCGCGGAGATGACCGACCTCCCGGCGTCCATCCGTGACGATCTCGTCGGCGGCATGCTCCCGTCCCTCATGACCGAGGTGCGACGGCTCGAGACGGACCGCGGCGACACGATCAAGTTCCTGTGGCGGCTGCACGACGGTGCTCTCGTCGAGTCGGTCCTCATGCGCTATCCGGGCCGCATCACGCTGTGCGTGTCGAGCCAGGCCGGGTGCGGTATGAACTGCCCGTTCTGCGCCACCGGACAGGCCGGGCTGACCCGCAACATGTCGACCGCCGAGATCATCGAGCAGATCGTGCGAGCCAACCGTGCCATCGCGAACGGTGAGCTCGGTGGCAAGAAGCGCGACGACCACAGCATGGAGCGCGTCTCCAACATCGTCTTCATGGGCATGGGCGAGCCCCTCGCCAACTACAAGCGGGTCATGGACGCGGTGCGCATCATGGTCGCCCCGCAGCCCGACGGACTCGGCATGAGCGCCCGCGGCATCACAGTGTCCACGGTGGGGCTGGTGCCCGCGATCAAGAAGCTCGCCGACGAGAACATCCCGGTCACCTTCGCCCTCTCGCTGCATGCGCCGGACGATCATCTGCGCGACGAGCTCATCCCGGTGAACTCGCGCTGGAAGGTCGACGAAGCCCTCGACGCAGCCTACGACTACTACGCCAAGACCGGCCGCCGCGTCTCGATCGAGTACGCGCTCATCAAGGACATGAATGACCACGCCTGGCGGGCCGACCTCCTCGCGGAGAAGCTCAACCAGCGCGGTCGTGGCTGGGTGCACGTGAACCCGATCCCGCTGAACCCGACGCCGGGCTCGATCTGGACGTCGTCCGAGAAGGACGTGACCGACGAGTTCGTGCGACGGCTGAACGACGCCGGCATCCCGACGACGCTGCGCGACACCCGCGGCAAGGAGATCGACGGCGCATGCGGTCAGTTGGTCGCCACGACGGAGGATGAGGCCGCCGCTGCGGCGCTGGCCTGACGCGAGCGATCCCGAGCCGCGTCGGCGGCGCCGAGTCGCTCGGCCCGGTCGAGCCATGAGGTGATGGTTGCCAAGGGTTCTCGCCCCGGTCTTCCACGGTATCCACAGGCGAGGTTTCGTAGATTGGCGGGATGCCCTATTCCGCCCACCGCCCGGGTCGCTTCGACTCGCAGGGTCGGATCATCCTCGACGGCGATCCGAACGCCGAGACGGACGACCTCGACTTCCTGCGCGAGTACGAGCCCACCGGGGACACACCCGCGCAGCCGGACGTCCCGTCCGAAGACCCGGCGTCCGAGCCGGTGACGACCCACGACACCCCGGTCGACACGGAAACCGTCGCCGACCGTGCGGCACGGCCGCAGCGCGTCCGGAAGCCCCGCCGTCGGCGCACCGCCGCGGAGCGCCTGCGTGCTCTCGCGATCCTCGGCGGCGCGGAAGGCGAGATCCTCGACCGCGTCCCCGGCGAGACCCCGCGGTTCGTGCAGATGTTCTTCGTGCTGGCAGGGACGGCGCTGGTCAGCGCGATCTCGATGCTGTTCGCGCTCACGACGGGCGTGCGCGCCGCGCTCTGGCTGGCGATCCCGCTCGCGATCGTGTGGGCGCTCATCATCTTCAACCTCGACCGGTTCCTCACCTCGACGATGACGTCGACCCGCAACGTCTGGAAGTTGATCGGCCTCGCCATCCCCCGCGTCGTCATGGCCGCGATCATCGGGTTCGTCGTCGCGGAACCGCTCGTGCTGCAGATCTTCCACAACGACATCTCGCGCGAGGTCGCCGCGACCAACATCGTGCAGGCCCAGTCCGACCAGGAGGCGCTCGAGACCGGCCCCGAGAAGAAGGCGCTGGACGCGGCTTCGGAGCGGGTCGCCGCGCTGGAGAACCAGGCTGCGACGGGCATCGTCGCCGGGACCGAGTCGTCGTCGGCGACGCAGTCCGCCGCCCAGGCAACGGTCGACGATCTCACCGCGAAGCTCACCGAACAGCAGGCCGTCATCGACCAGGCTCGGACGCTGTACCAGTGCGAACTCACCGGCGAGGGCGCCGGCACGGTGCCCGGCTGCACCGGTGTCAACGGCGAGGGCGCCAGCTCGCAGGCCGCGCAGGCGCAGCTCGCCGAGGCCCAGCAGACCTACGACGCGCTCGCCGCCCAGCTCCGCACGGCGAACGAGGAGCTGGCTGCCGCGGGCACCGCCGCCAAGGAGAACACCACCGCGTCGGAGTCGCAGAACCGTCAGCAGGCCAAGGACGAGCTCCCCGCCGCCCGCGAGACGTACGAGCAGGCCCTGGCGGCGTACAACGCCCGGGCCGACTCGGTGGCGCAGGGCAACGCCGGAGCGGTGGGCCTGCTGAGCCAGATCAGCGGCCTCAACCGTCTCAGCGAGAAGGAGCCCGCGATCCTGTGGGCGCACATCCTCATCGCGGCGCTGTTCTTCATGATCGAGCTGCTGCCGGTGCTGGTGAAGGTGCTGACGAGCTACGGCGACCCGAGCCTGTACGAGAAGGCGCTGGCGATCCGCCGGCAGGTCGCCCTCGACAAGGTGACGGCGGAGGGCTTCCGCGACCGCGCCGACATCGTCACGAGTCCTGCCTCCGGCGCCGGAGCTCACGCCACCTGACGCTGCTCCGGTTCGAATCGCTCAGCGTGCTCCATCCCCGTCTGGTCGGGGACGACGTGAGCGATTCGAACGCCGGAGAGGTTCCCGGACCGACAGGCCTCGGCGAGAGAGCGGACGAGGGCGACCGTGGAAGGGGCGCCCTGCCACGGGGCGCCGGTGACAGCGGCCTCGATGCGGGCGAGCGGCTCGCGGACGGCGCGGTCGTGGGTACGGGCGTCGTCCTCGAGCCACTGGAGGAGTTCGCCGATGGTCCAATCCGAGGAGATTGGACCCAGGTTCACGGTCTGCGTGGTCGTGAGAGCGGTCATTGGTCCAGAATCGGTTTCCATGGACAGCGTCGACAGGGCCAATGTGCAGCCGGTGGCTCACGGATCGGCCTTCGTGCCCCTCGTCCAGGCCGGCGAGGTGGGCGCGGCCGCGCTCGCCGCACGCCTCGGCCGCTGGGTCCAAGGCGACGGCACCCTCTCCGCTCGGCTCGCGGCCGGGATCGCCGCCCTGATCGGCAGCGGTGAGCTCCGCCCCGCCGACCGCCTGCCCGCCGAACGCTCCCTCGCCACGGTCATCGCGGTCTCTCGGGGCACGGTCGTGTCCGCCTATGCGTCGCTTGCCGAGCAGGGCCTGGTCGAGCGACGACAGGGAAGCGGGACGAGAGTGTCCGGCGCGGTGACGACGACCGCGTCTGACCGACGCCCCGGCCGCGGTGAGACGCTGTTCTCGGCTCTCCCCAACGCCATCGACCTGCTCCGCACCGTGCCGCAGATCCCGCAGCTCGGCGTGCAGCTGATCCGCGATCACCAGCCGCGGCTCGACCTCGCGCTCCTCCCGGAGACCGACCCCGCGGGTCTCCCGGCCCTCCGCGAGCTCATCGCGGAGATGTATCGCGCAGAGGGGACGCCCACCACGCCGGAGCAGATCCTCGTGACGCACGGCGCACAGCAGGCCATCAGCCTGGTCGTCAATGCGCTGGTGGAGCCGGGGGACGTCGTGCTGGCCGAGGAGATCACCTGGCCGGGCGTGACGGACTCGGTGGGCCTCCGCGGCGGCACGGTCCACGGCGTGCCGATGGGGGCGGACGGCCTCGACGTCGACGCGCTGGAGCAGGCGATGGCCAGGCTCCGCCCCGTGCTCGTCGCGCTCAACCCGCACCACCAGAACCCGACGGGGACCCGCCTGCCCGGGGCGGCACGGCACCGTGTCGCGGAACTCGCCGCGCGATACGGGGTCCCGGTGATCGAGGACCGCGTCGTCGCGGGTATCTCGTTCGACGGGGTCGTGCCGCCGACGCTCGCCGCGGAGCGGCCGGACGCACCGGTGATGGTCGTCGAGTCCGTGTCGAAGTGGGCCTGGGCCGGGCTGCGGATCGGGTGGTTGCGCGCCGACCCTGTGCTGGTCCGGCGGCTCCGCGGCGCCCGGCAGCTCGCCGACCAATCCACGAGCGTCCCCGGCCAGCTCCTCGCGCTCGATCTCGTCGCGCACGCCGTGGAGCTCCGCCGTGCCAACAGTCGCGTGCATCAGGAGCGACTCCGGCTCCTGCAGGAGCTCATGGCCGAGCACCTGCCGGAGTGGACGTACGTCGCCCCGCGCGGCGGCCTCTCGCTGTGGGCCGCACTGCCGCGCGGCTCCGCATCGGCTCTCGCCCGGATCGCTGCGGCGCATGGCGTCTCCATCGCGGGCGTCGGCGCCTTCGCCGTCTCCGCTGCCGCACCGGACGACCACGTGCGCCTGCCGTTCACCGCGCCGGACGACGTGCTGACGGAGGGCGTGCGTCGGCTCGGCGCTGCCTGGCGCGAATACCGGGATACTCTCAGCAGCCCTGCCTAGGGTGACCGCATGACACCGGTGCCACGCCCCACCCTCTGGATCTCCGTCGCGGGCGTGCTCGCCGTCGCCGCGTACGCTGCGCTTGCCGCGGTGCAGATCCTCGTGCTCAACCCGCTCGCCGCGGCTCCGGGCGACCTCTCCCTCGACGAGGTCAGAGCCGCGATCTCGAACGCCGGCGAGAGCCTCATGCCGACGACCGTCCTCGGCATCCTCGGCGCCGGCGTCTGCCTGGCAGTCGGAACGGCGGTGGTCTGCCTCCTCACGCGTGCGCATCCGATCGTGCCGGCGATGACGTTCGTCGCGCTGCTCATGGGTGGGGCCCCGGCGTACTTCGTCGCGTCGTTCGGCCCCGGGATGGGGCTCGCCGACACCTTCGGCATCAGCGGGGCCGACGCCTCGCCGTGGGCACTGCCGCTGTCTGCGGTCAGCGCGCTTTCCGCGATCGGGGTGCTGGTCGGGGCCGCGCTCACCGCAGGGCGGCGCGGACCGGCGCCCGCCGCCGCCTGACGACCGCCGATCCGTCCCGGGCGGCCCTGACGCCCTGTGCCGCGACTAGCGTGGACCCATGGTCAACTATCGCTATCTCGGCAACAGCGGTCTCAAGGTCTCGGAGATCACCTACGGCAACTGGGTCACTCACGCCTCGCAGGTCGAGGACGACGCCGCGGTCAAGACGGTGCACGCCGCCCTGGACGCCGGCATCACCACGTTCGACACCGCGGACACGTACGCGAACACGGCCGCCGAGGTCGTGCTCGGCAAGGCGCTGGAGGGTCAGCGCCGCGAGAGCCTCGAGATCTTCACGAAGGTCTACTTCCCGACCGGTCCCAAGGGGCCCAACGACACCGGCCTCAGCCGCAAGCACATCATGGAGTCGATCAACGGCTCGCTGCGCCGTCTCGGCACCGACTACGTCGACCTGTACCAGGCGCACCGCTTCGACCACGAGACCCCGCTGGAGGAGACCTTCCAGGCCTTCGCCGACATCGTCCGTCAGGGCAAGGCGCTCTACATCGGCGTCTCGGAGTGGACCGCGGAGCAGCTGCGTGACGGGCACGCCCTGGCGAAGCAGCTCGGCATCCAGCTGATCTCCAACCAGCCGCAGTACTCGATGCTGTGGCGGGTCATCGAGGGCAAGGTCGTCCCCGCGTCGGAGGAACTCGGCATCTCGCAGATCGTGTGGTCGCCGATGGCTCAGGGCGTCCTCAGCGGCAAGTACCTGCCGGGACAGCCCGTGCCGGAAGGGTCGCGGGCGACCGATCAGAACTCGGGTGCGGGGTTCATCAAGAGCTTCCTGCAGGATGACATCCTGACCGCGGTGCAGCGCCTCAAGCCGATCGCCGAGCAGGCGGGGCTGTCCATGCCGCAGCTCGCGATCGCGTGGGTGCTGCAGAACCCGAACGTCGCAGCGGCCCTCGTCGGCGCCTCCCGTCCGGAGCAGCTCGCCGACACGGTCAAGGCCTCCGGCGTGACGCTCGACGCCGACACGATGGCCGCGATCGACGAGGCCCTCGGCGACACCGTCAACCGCGACGCCGAGCACACGTACTCGGTCTCGCCGAAATCCCGGCTGGTCTAGGCCTTCCCACCGCGCAGATGGTCCCCTTCCGTCCGGGAAGGGGACCATCTGCGCTGTTCGGGCGTGTTACTCCTTCACGGCCCCGGCCGTGAGGCCCTGGACGATCCAGCGGCTGGCGAGCGCGAACATCACCATGGTCGGGAGGATCGTCAACACGGCCGCGGCGCTCATGGAGCCCCAGTCGATGTTGAACGTGGAGATGAAGCCGTTGAGTGCCGACGGGACCGTGCGATTCGCATCGGTGTTCATCAGCACGACCGACAAAAACAGCTCGTTCCAGCAGTTCACGAAGTTGAAGATGAACGCCGCGATGATGCCCGGCGTCATCACCGGGACGAGTACCCGGAACAGCGCGCCGAGCCGGGAGCAGCCGTCGATCATCGCCGCCTCCTCGAGCGCGTCGGGGACGTTCTCGAAGAAGCCCCGCAGCATGACCGTGGAGAACGGGATGCAGATCGCGATGTAGACGAGGATGAGGCCCGGCTTGGTGTCGACGAGGCCGAGGTCCGTCATCATCGAATACAGCGGCCCGAGAGCGATGAACGCGGGGATCATCTGCGTCAGCAGGAACGCGATCAGCACGGTGCCCTTGCCGCGGAACTCGAAGCGCGCCAGCACGTACGCACTGAGCAGAGCGATGAGCGTCGCCACGGCTCCGGCCGACACCGCCACGATGGCCGAGTTCGCCAGGAACGTCCCGAAAGAGCTCTTCTCGAACAAGCTCGTGAAGTTGTCGAGCGAGGGCTCGCTCGGCCAGTACTCGATGGGGAAGCGGTTGATGGTCCCCGGCGACTTGAACGCGGTGAGCGTGATCCAGTACAGCGGGAACAGCGTGATGAGCAGCCACAGCCCCAGGCCGACGATGCGCACGACGCCGCCCACGGTGACGCGGGGCGTCGGGCGCGGAGCGGCCTTCGGGTCCGGCACCGTGATCCGACGGGTCTCTGTGATCGAGGAGCCGGTCCGGACGGTCGAGGTGATGGTCATCGCTGCACTCTCCGCATCGCCATCAGGTAGAACGCGCAGAACACCATGAGGAAGGCCACGACGATGAGCCCGATGGCGCTCGCGATGCCGTAGTTGCCCTGCTGCGTGTAGTTGATCATCCAGGTCGTGATGATGTGGGTCTGGTTGGCGGGGCCGCCGTTCGTCATCGCGTAGATGATGTCGGGGAAGTTGAAGATCCAGATCACGCGCAGCAGGATCGTCAGCAGCAGCGTCATCGAGATGTACGGGATGATGATCGAGAAGAGCTGCCGCGCCTTGCCAGCGCCGTCGAGGCTCGCGGCCTCCAGCATCTCGTCGGGCACCGACTGCAGAGCGGCGAGGATCATGATCGCGAAGAAGGTCACGCCGTACCAGATGTTCGCCACGATCACGGCGAACATCGCGAGCTTCGGGTCGGCCAGCCAGGGCAGCGGGGCGTCGATCAGTCCCGCCTTCATGAGCAGATCGTTGACGACGCCGAACTCGGCGTTGAACATCCAGCGGAACAGCATGCCGATGAGGAAGCCGGAGACCGCCCAGGGGAAGAAGACCAGCGCCTGGTAGAGCCCGCGGAAGCGGAACCGCTTGCGCAGGGCGAGGGCGATGAGGAAGCCGATCACGAGCTGCGGCACGAGCGAGCCGACGACCCAGAGCACCGAGTTCCAGGCCACGGTCGGGAAAGCGGGGTCGCGGAACACCGCGAGGAAGTTGTCGATGCCGACGAACGGGGTCGACGTGAGGTCCCACAGGTTCCAGTCGTGGAACGCCATGCGGGCGCCCTGCAGCATGGGCCAGTAGGTGAACCAGCAGACGAAGACGATGGCGGGCGCGAGGAACGCCAGCAGGGTGAGCGCGGTGCGACCCCGGAACGGGCGGCGACGCGATGCCGGGGAGGCCCCGCCGGCGGTGCCGACGGAGCCCCCTTCACGGATGGTGCGGGCCACGGATCAACCCTTCTCCGCGGCGTACTTCTCGGTCCAGAACGCGTCCCACGAGGCGAGGAGGTCCTTCGTGGACATGTCGCCGAGCAGGACGCTCTGCACGTCCTGGTCGGACTTCTGGATCCACTCGGTCCACCAGCTCACCCCACGCGGCTGACGCACGTTGACGTAGGTCTCCGGGTCCTCGGTCATGGTGACGTAGCTCGTCCAGGGGCCGGTCGAGTAGAACTCGTCGTCCGCGGCGGCCGCGATGATCGGGACGAGGCTGTTCGCCTGTGCGAACTCGGTGGCGGGCTCGGCCGACGACAGGAACTCGACGAGCTTCACCGCCGCCTCCTTGTGCTCGCTGTTCTCCGCGACACCCCAGCCGGCGACGGCCAGCGGCTGCGCGGCCTTGCCCGAGGGCCCGACGAGCAGCGGGGCGGTGTCCCACTGGTCTTCGCTCAGCGAGGAGTCCTGCACCGTCGCGATGACCTCGGGGTCCTGCAGCAGGAAGGCCGTCGTGCCGTTCGTGAAGCCGGCGACCATCTCGGGGTAGCCCCACGAGACCGCGGACGGCGGCGATGCTTCCTTGAAGAGGTCGAAGTAGTCGTCGACGGCTTCCTGCGCCTCGGGAGCGGCGAAGATCGTGGAGCCGTCCTTCATCAGGAACGCGTCTTCGGTGTCGAGGCCGTCGATCGTGTACGCCTCGATCGCGGCGACGACGTTGCTGTTCGCGTTCTGGCCACCACGGAAGGCATAGCCGTAGATGTTGTTCGACGGATCCTGGATCGCGGAGGCCTGCTCGAGGAGGTCCTTCCAGCTGTGCGGCGGGCCGTCGAAGCCGGCCTGCTCCACGAGGTCCGTGCGGTAGAAGAGCGACAGGCCGTAGAAGCCGTAGGGGATGAAGTAGCTCTTGCCGTCCTCCGCCACCGAGGCCGACTGCGCGTTCTCGGTCAGGGCATCCCAGCCGTCCCACTTCTTCAGGTCGGGGCCGAGGTCGGCGAGCCAGCCGTTGTTCGCGAACGGTCCGACGGTGATGTCTCGCACCTCGAGCACGTCGACGCCCTTGCCGGACTGGAGCATCTGCTGGATCTTCTGGTCGGCCTGCTCGGTGGGCGGGGAGACGAGGTTGACGGTGATGTCGGGGTTGTCCTTCTCGAACTCGTCGAGCAGTCCGCGGATGAGCTCGGTGCGCGCCGGGTTCGTCAGGCTCTCGACCATCTGGAGGGTGACGCTGCCGTCACCGCCGGACGAGCCGGAGCCTCCGGAGCAGCCGGTGAGTGCGAGGACGGCGACGGTGCCGACTCCGGCTGCGGTCGTCAAGATCTTGTTCTTCACGATGTGCCTCTCGGTGGGGGATGGGTGGTGTTCGGGTAGGTCGTGCAGGAAATGTTGCGGGTCAGGGGAGGATGAGGGCCTCGGCGGGACGGATCCCGGCGCGGCGCAGGATCGCGGGGACGCAGCGCTCCACGAATGCCTCGACGTCGGAGGACTCCGTGTAGAGGTGAGCCGAGAGGCGGAAGTAGCCGACGCCGCGGAAGCTCGTGAACGCGGTCTCCACGCCCACCTCGTCGAGCAGCTCCATTCGCAGCGCGTCGGCCTCCTCGCGAGTGGCGCCGAGACCGAGCGGCAACCGGATGAGTCTCATGGACGGCACCGGCGAGGGGAGCGGGGTCAACGGGTCGTCGTCGCCGTACGGGCGCAGGGCCTCCGCGATCATCTCGGCGCCCGCGTCGGCGCGCCCGGCCATGGCATCGCGGGCCGCGGTCCACCCGAACTCGGCCTCGATGAACTCGATCGCGGTCGGCGTGGCCAGGTAGGTGGTGGCGTCGATCGTGCCCTGCGTGTCGAAGCGCTCGGGGTAGGGCTCACGCGCCGCCCAGGAGTCGATCAGTGGCCACAGCTCGTCGCGGTCCGGGGCGGCGGTGACGAGGAGGGCGGAGCCGCGAGGCGCGCACGGCCACTTGTGCAGGTTGCCGAACCACCAGTCGCCGCCGGCCACGGCCGCCGCCTCCGGGATGAGTCCCGGAGCGTGGGCGCCGTCGACCAGGGTGCGCACGCCGCGTTCGGCGGCGAGGTCGGCGATGCGGCGGGTGGGCAGCAGGCGGGCGGTGGGCGAGGTGATCTGATCGACCACGATCAGGCGCGTGCGCGGGGTGAGGGCGGCTGCGAAGAGGTGGACGATCTCGTCGTCGGAGGCCAGGAGGGGCAGGGCGACCGTGCGCACGGAGGCGCCGAATCGGCGGGCCAGGCGCTCGGCTCCCATCGTGATCGCGCCGTAGCCCTGGTCCGTGACGAGGATCTCGTCGCCGCCCTCGAGCTGGAGCGCGTTGTAGACCACGGTGGCCGCGGCGGAGGCGTTGGGCACGAACACGCTGTCTTCCGCCCGGGCACCGACGAACGGAGCCGTCCGCTCCCTGGCGTCCTGCACCCGCTCCGCGATACGAGGGAACCACTCGACCGGGCTCAGGTCGGCGCGGCGGCGCAGGGCGTCCTGGTGGGCGACGACGACCGACGGCACGGCCCCGAAAGACCCGTGGTTGAGGTGGATCACGGTCGGGTCCAGGGGCCAGGCATCACGCGCTCGCAGGCCGGAGTTCAGCGTGAGCGGAGCGGGGAACTGCGGAGCGGGCATCGGACCTCATCGGCGAGTGGGGGCGAGTTGTTGCACAACTTTGCCACAAGCCCGCGTTTTTGGCTACGAATCCCGGAACATGAAACATAGTTGTCATACGAGTTTGCGGCGCCCCGTGGTTCCGACAGACTGCACGAAGGGTGGCGGAGTGTCAGGGAGGACGACGATGAGCGCACTCGACACGGCGTTGCACGGCCTGCGGGCCCTCATCGCCGACGGCGCGCTGCGACCCGGCGACCGTCTGCCGAGCGAGGGGGAGCTGTGCGAGCGACTCGGCGTCTCCCGGGGGTCGCTGCGCGAGGCCATCCGGACCCTCGCTGCGCTCGGCGTGCTGGAGACGCGGCACGGGTCGGGGAGCTATGTCAGCGAGCTGCGGGCGGCCGACCTCATCGGCAGCCTCTCGCTCACGGTCGGCCTGCTGCCGATGGCCGGGGTGCTGGAGCTGACGGAACTCCGACGGGTGCTCGAACCGCATGCGGCGGCGCTCGCCGCGGCCCGTATCGACGAGGCCACGGTGGCGGCGCTCGACGAGGTGCTCACGGAGATCGAGTCGACGACGGACTTCGAGGCGCAGTCCCGCCTCGACCACGAGTTCCACATGGCCATCTCGTCGGTCGCGGGCAATGACGCTCTCACCAGCTTGATCGACGTGCTGCGCTCCCGCTCCCGTGCGTACCGGATCTCCGACCCGGAGGACGCTGCGGAGCTCAAGATCCACTCCGACGCCGGCCACCGGGCGATCCTCCGCGGCCTCGCCGCCGCCGATCCGGTGGCCGCCTCGGCCGCCGCGTCCGCCCACGTCGCGTACACCGAGTACTGGGTGCGGCGCTACTCCGGGCTCTGACCCTGGTCCCCGGCCGAGCCACCCCTTTCGTGCCTCCCGGCCCGCTTCGGACGTCCGGAAGGGGGTGGGCGGCACCGAAAGGGGTGGGTCGGCGACGGGGGTCACCCGAGGGTGATGTCGACCTGGATCTCGGACGCGAGGCGCTCCAGATCGGCGCGCAGGGCGTCGAGGTCGACCGTCGGCGGGACCTTCGCGATCACCGACGCCTCGAACAGCCGCCCGCCGGCCATCGCGGCCTCACGGGTCTCGGTCGTGAGCTCCTCGATGCTCAGGGCGTGGGCGTTCAGCACCGCTGACACCTCGCGCACGATCCCGGGGCGGTCGTTGCCGAGCACCTGCATCACGAGCAGCTGCTCCTCGTCCTCCTCCGCCACTCCGCGAGTGCCCGTGAGCATCGAGAGCGTCAGGAGCCCCTGGCCCTGGAGACTCCGGAGCGCGGTCTCCAGGTCGCCGGCACGCTCGGTCGGCACCGACACCTCGATCACGCCGGCGAATGTGCCGGCGAGCTCGGCGAGAGAGCTGTTCTCCCAGTTGCCGCCGTGCGCATCGACGACATCGGCGACGGCGGCCACGAGGCCAGGGCGATCGGCACCCGCGACAGTGAGGATGAGTGTTGTCATGGGGTCAGCGTACGGGCCGTTCGTCCTTCGGTCATGCCCCTTGACGTGCGCCTCGCTTCGACCGGTCAGGTGAAGTCGAGGGTGCCGCGCACGATCGAGTTGCCCGAGTGGGTCGGGTCACCGTCGACGGGCTCGAACGAGATGTCGACGAGGTCGTAGTCGTCCAGGTCGACGTTCTCCGGGATCGCGAACACGCCCCTCTCGGCGTCGAGCACACCCAGGCTGATGAGCGCCTTCCCGTCGTTGCGGATCAGCCATACCTCCCGGTAGTCGTCCGATCCGTCCTCGCCGGCGAGCGAGACCGTGAGGGTACGCGCGCCCGTCCTGTCCTCGTCGACCTCGGCGCTGCCGACCGCGTCGGGGTGGTCGGGGAACGGATCGAGCGTCGCGGTGGCGACCGTGACCGGGCGGAGGGCGGCGGAGATCGCCGTCCAGGTGCCCGCCCCCACGGCGAGAACGAGGGTCGAGGCCGCGGCGAGCACCCACCAGCGCGCCGCGGTGCGACGGCGAGCGGCCGAGGCGGGCGACGCCTCCGCCGTCTGCGGTGCCGCGGGGCGGAGGGGGTCGGCGGTCACGCTCTCCGGCAGGCCGAGCTCGTCGTGGATGCGGGCCCACACGTCGGCGGGCGGAGACTCCAGCTCGGCGTCCGAGACGGTCGAGCGGGCGACGCCGGCCGCGTGTGCGAGGTCGGCGACCTCGGCCGCGCACGCCGGGCACTGGTCGAGGTGCGTCCGCTCGCGGTCGGACGCCACCGGCTCCCCGAGGGCGAGCAGGGCGAGCTGCTCTGGATCAAGGTGCGACACGGTTGACCTCCAATCGGTCGCGCATGCGGGAGAGGCTCCGGCGGATATGGCTCTTCACGGTACCCAGGGGCATGTCCAGCCGCCGGGCGATCTCCTCGTGTGTCAGATCGTCGAAGAACGCCAGCCGCATGACCTCGCGGGCGTCCGGCCGCAGCTGTCGCATCTCGTTCGCGATGAGGATCGACTGCGACAGGTCCACGGGGGCACTGACGAGGTCGGCCGGGGAGGTGACGCGCAGCATCTCCTCCTGCAGCCGCTGGATCCGCGCCCGCGACTCGTGCATGTCCGCGATGCGTCGCCGCGCGATGGTCACCAGCCACGTGCTGAGTCGCGCCTTCGAGGCGTCGTAGCCCTCCCTCGACGTCCACGCCGACACGAACGTGCGCTGCGTGACGTCAGCGGCGTCGGCGCGGTCGCCGAGGGAGCGCAGCGCGAGGGTGTACACGACGGGAGACCAGCGCCGGTACAGCTCGGCGAGCGCATCCTCATCGCCTCGGACGAAGCGCTCGTTGAGCTGCGTCTCTTCGTCCGGGTCGTCCGCGGAGGTCATGCGGTCCTCCCTTCCGTTCGTGCGGCGCTGCGGATCGGTCATCAGGGGGCGGGACGTGCGATGGCGACGACATTATCGCGATAGTGCCCGGTCGTGCTGTCGAACGGGCCACCGCACGTGATGAGAACCAGGCCCGGCGGGCCCTCTCGCGCGAACAGCTCGCCCGTGGGAAGCGCCGTCTTCTCGTAGGACGTGAGCGACTCCACCGCGTACCTCCGCGGCACGCCCGCCGTGTCTGTCACCTCCACGGTCGCTCCGGCGCCGAGCTCCCGCAGCCGGGAGAGCGGCCCGATGGGGTACCCGACCGCGTCGACGTGCGCGGCCAGCACGACCAGGCCCGCCGTGCTCGCGGCGTCCGCGCCGTACCGGTACCACCCGGCCACCGCGGGATCCTCCGGGAGTTCCATCTGCCCGGTCGGCTCCGCCCCGACGTCGATCACGGGCATGTCCACGCCGAGGTCGGGGATGCGCAACCGCACCGGGGGCGTGGCGGGCTGCGGCGCGGGGGAGCTCGGCGGAGCGGGTCTCCGGGCGGAGCGTCGAGGTGGGGGCGGGCGACGGTGAGCGTGGGGCGTCGGACGGGGGCTCCGACGACATCACCACGCCCGCCCCCACGGGGGGTGCAGGCGATCAGGAGCGCCGCGCAGGCGGCACCGCATCCGGCGAGGAACCCCCGCCGGATGCGGCTGCGCAACGCCCCTGTCCTCATCGGCGCGCGACTCGCTGCCGTCGCACGGCGACGGTCGCGCCCGCCGCCGCCACGATCATCGCCAGGCCGATCAGCGCCGTCGTCACGACGACGGCCGTGTCGGCGTCGCGCTGTGCCGCGTAGCCGGCGGAGCCGGAGGGGACGCCGTCGGGGTTGGTGTGCAGGCCCGTGACCGTCTGCGCTGCGATCGCGAGGGTGTCATCCTCGGCACTTCCCCACGCGTAAAGGATCGTGAGCACCCCGTCCTCCACGGCCACGTCCTGCGGGCCGAGAACGGGATCGGTGGTGCCGGCGAGGGCGACGGCAGCCGAGACGGTTCCGGCCGGGAGGTTCAGCGTCGCCTCGTTCGGGTTGGTCAGATCCTCGACCACCGGGGAGCCGCCGGCGAGGATGTCGACGGCAGGGGCAGCCGCGACGTGACGCACGGTGAGCCTTCCCTGTTCGGGCGTCGTTGCGGAGGTGTCGTTCGTGAAGAGGTTCAGCCCCGGGTCGCCCGCCTCGGTGAGGTGTGCGACGGCGGTGTAGTTCGTTCCCGCGGTGAGGGTGAGCGTCGTCGGGCCGAGCACGGGCGCACTCGCGTCGGCGGCATCGGGCGCGGTGAGCGCGACCTCATAGCTGCCGGCGGGAAGTTCCAGCGGACCGGCCAGCGCACCCGGCTGGAAGTCGTCGATGGTGCGCTCGCCGTTGACGTACACGTCGACGGGCGTGTCCGGAATGGCGTGCAGCACCGAGAGCTGGGCGCTGTCGGTGGTCGCCGCGGTCGCGGGCGAGGCCAGGGCCGCCGCCGCCAGTAGTCCGACGGCGAGGCCGGCTGTGGTGATTCTTCGCACGATGCTCCTCCTTGAACCGGGGGCGGCGGTCGCCGCCCATTGCCCCCTTATTCGCTGCGAGGGGCGCAGTCGGATGCACCTCGCTGAACTTTTGTCCGGTCTCTCCCGATTCGTCCCCGCCTTTTTGGGCGGTGCCCAGAATTCGATGGACATCGGCCGGAACCGCGCGCATACTCTCATTCACACACATGGACCCGGCAAAGGAGCACGCCATGAGCGACACGAACGAACCCGCCGAACTGTTCTCGTCATCCACCGGCCCGACCGGCGCATCCATCACCGACTGGACCGACCTCGGCCGGGAGATGTGGGCATACCTGACGGGCCGAGGGGCGGCGGTGAACTACACCTTCGAGGACATGACCGTCGAGGTTCCCCGCGACATCGGCCCTGACGCGCCCCGAGCGATCTGGAAGTTCAACGGCACCCTGAGAGTGACCACGAGCGACCGTGCCACCGACGGACCGCACGCGGCCTGAGCGGAAACGGCCATGATCCGCCTCGACATCGACCTGGAGGTCGAGCACCAAGGCCCGGACGACGACATCCCCGCGCGGTTCACGGTGCGCGCGGCGGGCCGTGAAGTCGTCATCACGTTCGCCGAGACGTCCGCACTCGGGGGTATGGGCCGCCGTGACCTCACGCAGCTCGCCCCTGTCGCGGACGGCCTCGCGCGCCGCGGCATCCGGGTGCGGGTGGAGGGACCGCGAGGTACCCTGGCGGAGTTCGGCGACGTGCGGTCGGGACCCATCGGTCGTGCGGTCGCCGGGTCGCCGCACATCCGGCTGGGCGCCCTCGCGACGCTGCTCACCGAACGGCAGCGCCGCGACCGCGGTGGCGGGTCGCTGCTCTCGGTCCCTCCCGGCACGCTGTTCCCGCTCGTGCCCACCGTGGTGCGCCACGCCCGACGCCGTGTGACGACCACACACTACCTTCCCGGCTCCGGTCGCCCCCGCCTGATCTTCTCCGTCGGCTCCGGCGACTGGGACCGCAGCCGCCCGCGCGAGTTCGACCTGCTGCCCGACCGGACGGTGATCGGCTCCAGCCCCGATGCCGACCTGCGGCTGGAGGGGCTCGAAGCGGTGCACGCGGAGATTCGGCACAACGAGGACGACGAGTACGTGCTGTACCCGCACGCCCCCACCGGCGGCGGGTGGCCCAACCTCCCGCACGGCTCGGACGGCGCGCGGATCCTCCGCACCGGCTCGCGGATCGAGTTGGGCACGTGGCGCCTCGCCTACTACCGGGAGGAGTTCGCCGACCACGGTCGTCCGTTCGGCGGGCGCCAGGGCGGGGAGTACGAGTTCCAGAGGCAGCAGCCGGTGCGACCCTACGGCTCCGGGGAACTCGGCTGACCCGGCACCGCGAGCGTCAGCCCGCCCAGACCCCGGTTTCGAGGAACGCGTCGAGGCGGGCGCGGTGCGGGGCGAGGTCCCAGCCCTGTTGCGCGACCCATTCGTCGGAGTAGTACGTGTTGGCGTAGCGCACACCGCTGTCGCAGATCAGCGTCACGACGCTGCCGGTCTCGCCCGCGGCACGCATCCGCGCGATGAGCTGGAACGCGCCGTAGAGGTTCGTGCCGGTGGACCCGCCCGCCCAGTGCAGGGTGCGCTCGCGGAGCAGGCGGATCGCGGCGATGGAGCCCGCGTCCGGCACCTGGATCATCTCGTCGATCACGGACGGCACGAACGAGGCCTCGACCCGCGGCCGCCCGATGCCTTCGATGCGGCTCGGGCGTCCGGCGGGCGGGTCGACCGTGCCCGCCCAGCCGTCGTAGAAGGCCGAACCCTCGGGGTCGACGACCGCGATCCGGGTGTCGTGGCGGCGGTACTTCACGTAACGGCCGAAGGTCGCGCTGGTACCCCCGGTGCCGGCGCCCGTGACGATCCACCGGGGGATCGGGTGCCGCTCCTGGGAGAGCTGGCCGAAGACGCTGTCGGCGATGTTGTTGTTGCCGCGCCAGTCGGTCGCCCGCTCCGCGAAGGTGAACTGGTCGAGATAGTGGCCGTGACAGTCCGACGCGAGGCGCTGCGCTTCCGGCGACATGTCCTCTGCGCGGTCCACGAAGTGGCAGGTCCCGCCGTAGAACTCGATGAGGTCGATCTTCTCCTGCACGGTCGACCGCGGGACGACGGTGATGAATTTCAGCCCCAGCATCCGGGCGAAGTACGCCTCCGACACCGCGGTCGACCCGCTCGACGACTCCACGAGCGTCGTGTCCTCGTGGATGCGGCCGTTCACCAGCCCGTAGAGGAGGAGGGAGCGCGCGAGGCGGTGCTTGAGCGAGCCGGTCGGGTGCACCGACTCGTCCTTGAGGTACAAGTCGATGCCCCACTCCGGAGGCAGCGGGAAGAGGTGCAGGTGGGTGTCGGCGCTGCGGTTGGCATCGGCTTCCAGCAGGGCGATCGCGGTGCTGGTCCAGTCGCTCATGCTCTCGAGCGTACCGGGGCCGCCGTCAGCCCACCGTGCCAGCGGGGGAGGCCCCGCCGGATCCGTCCACGTGCATCAACGACGCCTGGGACTGCTCCTGCCGCAACTGGAATTCGAAGCGTGAGCGGTCGCCGCGGTGGTAGGCGATGAAGTACTCGATCGGCAGTCCGTCGTCGCTGCGGCTGATGCTGCGGAGGCGGAGAAGGGCGGAGCCGGCGCTCACGCCGAGGTGCTGCGCCTGCTCGTGCGTGGCGACCGTCGCCTCGGCGGAGCGGACACCGTGCGTTGCGACGATGCCGTGCTCGGCGAGCAGCCGGTACAGCGACGCCTCGGTGAGGTCGGCGCCGAGCGTGACCGCCCCCACCGCCTCCGGCATCCACGTGGTCGAGAGCGACCAGGGCTCGCCGTCCACGTGCCGGAGTCGCTCCAAGGCGATCACGGGCGACCCGACCGGAACCTCCAGAGCGAGCGCGACCTCCTCGTCCGCGACGGTCTGCTCGTGCCGCAGGACGTCGCTGTGCACGTGGCCGCCGCGACGCTCCACGTCGTCGTACAGTCCGACGAGCGTGTGGACGAGACTCTCGCTCGTGCGCGGCCGGGAGACGAAGGTGCCCTTGCCCTTGACGCGCTCGACGAGACCCTCGTGCTCGAGCTGGGCGAGCGCCTGCCGCACGACCGTGCGGGAGATGCCGTAGCGCTCGCACAGCCGGTGCTCGCCGGGAAGGGGATCGCCCGGCTGGAGCCCGTCGCGGGCGATGCCGTCGATGATGAGCTGCCGGAGCTGGTCGTACATGGGCGCCGCGCTGTGGCGGTCGATCGCGTCGTCGACGATGGCCATCAGTACGCCACCCCCGCGTGCAGGATCACGTTCGCGTACGGGGTGAACTCCCCGGAGCGCACGAACGCGCGGGCCGCCTGCGTGCGCTGCTTGAACTCGACGTGCGGGACGAGCTCGATCTCGAAACCCGCGTCGGCGAAGCGCTCGCGCAGGGCGTCGAGCACCTCCGGGCTCTTCTCGGCGACCTCGGCCGACACCGTCGCCCCCTCGACCACGAGTTCCGCGAGCACGGTGTCGAGCACGTCGAGGAACGTGGGCGCGCCGGGACGGTAGGCGAGGTCGATGCGCTCGGAGCCCGGGGGGATCGGCAGCCCGGCATCGGTCACGACGATCAGATCCGTGTGTCCGGTCTCGCTGATGACCCGGGAGAGCGCGGGATTGATCGTGGTCGAGGTCTTGCGCATCGTGTGCTCCTGGTTCAGTTCGCGACGGAGGCCGCGGTGCGCTCGACGAGGAAGGCCTCGACGTCGGCGCGATGGGGGAGGCTCGGCGAGGCCCCCTGCTTCGTGACGGTGAGGGCGCCCGCGGCCGTCGCCAGCCGGACCGCGTCGGTGAGCGCGGCCCCGCTCGCCAGGGCGGCGCCGAGGTAGCCGGCGTAGGCGTCGCCCGCGGCGGTGGTATCGACGGCCTCCACGGGGAACGGCGGGACGACCGTTGCGCCCTCGGAGGTCACCACGCACGACCCTTGCCCGGCCAGGGTGACGACTGCGGCGCCGACGCCCTGCTCCAGGAACCAACGCCCGGCGCGTTCGGCGGAGGCCGCGTCGGTCACCTCGACGCCGCTGATGAGCGATGCCTCGGTCTCGTTCGGGGTGACGATGTCGATGCTGCGCCAGATCTCCGGTGTCAGCTCCGCTGCCGGTGCCGGATCGAGGATCACGGTCATGCCGTGTTCTCGCCCGCGGGCCGTGATGTGCGCGGTCAGGGCGGACGGCGTCTCGAGCTGAGTGAGCAGGACGGAGGTCGTCGGCGCCAGGGCCGCGAGGGCTTCGTCGATCTGCTCCGTGCTGAGGGCGGCGTTGGCGAGCGGGACCATCACGATGTCGTTCTGCGCGGAGGCGTCGACACGGATGTGCGCGATGCCGGTGGGGCCCGGCACCGTTCGCAGGTGCGCGAGATCGACCCCGGCGGCCGTGAGCCCGTCGACCACGAGGTCGTGGAACAGGTCGTCGCCGACACAGCCGACGAAACTCGTCCGCGCGCCCGAGCGTCCGGCCGCGACGGCCTGGTTGGCGCCCTTGCCGCCGAGCATGAGCGTGAACTCGTCGCCGAGGATCGTCTCGCCGCGGGCCGGAAGTCGCTGGGAGAAGGTCGTGACGTCGGCCGTCACGCTGCCGACGATGACGACGCCGGAGCGGTCGCCGGGGTGTGCGGGTGTCATCTCGCTCCTGATCCTCCTCGACAGCGCGGGGCTCCCGGTCTTTGACAAGGCGCGGAAGCTGTCATTACATTAGCCGAATCCCCACCTGTAACGACAGGTTGCCCGCGAGGAGACCCCGATGACCGCGATCGCGCCCCGCCTGTACGTCGACAGCGCCGACACCGATCGCGTCTCGCGCCTCCTGGCAGCGGGGGTCGTGTACGGCGTCACGACGAACCCGACGATCCTCGAGCGCGGTGGACGGACGGCAGCGGAGATCCCCGACCTCTACGCGCGCTGGGTGGACGAGGGGGCCCGCGAGGTGTTCTTCCAGACCTGGGGCGGCGACGCCGCTTCCTTCCTCCGGAACGCGGAGGGCATCCGTGCGCTCGGTGACCGGGTGGCGGTGAAGGTTCCGGCCACGGCGGCCGGCTTCGCCGCCGCGTCCGCCCTGGTCCGTGACGGGGCCACGGTGCTCGTCACGGCGGTCTACTCGGTCGCTCAGGCGCTCGCGTGCGCTTCGATGGGCGCCCACTACATCGCGCCGTATCTGGGCCGGATGCGGGACGCGGGCATGGACGGCGACGCCCTCATCGCCCGGATGCAGGAGATGTGCGCGGGCAGCGAGGCGAACGTCCTCGCCGCATCCCTGCGCTCGGCCGACGACATCACCGGGCTGCGCGCGGCGGGTGTGCCCTACTTCACCGCCGCCCCCGACGTGCTCGAGCAGGCGCTGTTTCACGAGGTGAGCGACAGCTCCGCCGCGGAGTTCGACGCCGCCATGGGGCGCCTCGGAGCCTGACGACTCAGGCCGACGCGGCCTGCCGCAGCCACCGCTCGACACCGGCGATGTGGGCCGTGGCGAGCGAGGTCGCCAGCGCCGAGTCGCGCTGGGCGATGGCGTCCGCGATGGCGCGGTGCTCCGACAGGGTGCGCTCCACGGCGCCGCCCTCGGTGAGCCCTCGCCACACCCGTGCGCGGACCGTCTGGCTGCTGAGGTGCTCGATGAGGCTCGCGAGGTAGGCGTTGCCCGCCATGCCAACGATCTCGCGGTGGAAGCGGATGTCGTGGTCGACGAGCTCCTCGATGCCGACGGATGCGTCGACCGCCTCCACCTCGTCCTTCAGCGCGGCGATCGCCTCGTCCGTGCCGAGCGTGGCCGCGAGGCCGGTGGCCTGGGACTCCAGCATCCGGCGGACGGCGAACATCTCCAGCATCGAGTCGTCGTCGTGCATGTCCACGACGAAGGCGATCGCCTCCAGCAGCAGGTGGGGCTCCAGGCTCGTGACGTAGGTGCCGTCACCGCGACGCACATCCAGCACGCGGATGACCTCCAGCGCCTTGACCGCCTCGCGCATCGAGTTGCGGGAGAGGCCCAGGCGCTCGGACAGCTCCTTCTCCGGGGGCAGGCGATCGCCGGGGGCGAGTTCACCCGACACGATCATCGCCTTGATCTTCTCGATCGCCTCGTCCGTGACAGCCATGGCGCTCATCCTCGCACAACATCCGATGTCTGCGGCAGGATGGGGGCATGCGCATCCTCGACTCGCACCTGCACCTGTGGGACCCGGAGGCCCTCGAGTACACGTGGCTCGAGGGGCCGCTCGCGGGGCGCTTCGCCGAGGCCGAGCTGGAGCAGGTGCGGATCGACCGAGCCTCCGCCGAGCGGGCGGTGTTCGTGCAGGCCGAGACCGTCGAGGGCGACTTCCTCCCCGAGGTGCGGTGGGTGGGCGCGCAGGCGGAGCGGCTCGGGGTGGTCGGCATCGTCGCCGGCGCTCGGCTCGACCGTGGCACCGACACGACGGTGCACCTGGAGAGCCTGACCGCGGAACCCCTCGTCGTCGGCGTGCGCCACCTCCTGCAGGGAGAGGCGGACAGCGTGATGCTGTCGTCGGCCTTCATCTCCGGGGCCCGGGAGGTCGCGGCACACGGGTGGACCTTCGACGCCTGCGTCCGAGCCGCGCAGCTTCCCGACCTCGCACGACTGTCCGGCGCGATCCCCGAGCTGCGGATCGTGCTCGACCACCTGGGCAAGCCGGAGGTGGGTACGGCTTCAGCCCCGCTCGCGCCCTCTGTGGAGTGGGAACGCGACCTCGCCGAACTCGCGCGGCACCCGGAGGTGTTCTGCAAGGTGTCGGGTCTGCCGGCGGAGGCCGGAGGGGACTGGAGCCTCGGGCAGCTCGAACCGTTCCTGGACACCGCGGCGGACGTCTTCGGTCCCGAGCGCCTGATGTGGGGGAGTGACTGGCCCGTGTCGGTGATCGGCCCCGCGGAGTCGGGCGACCCGCAGGCGCGTGCGGACGGCTCTCCGGCGTATCAGCGGTCCGCCCGCGGCCGCTGGGCCGACGCGGTCGCGACCTGGGCCACGTCCCGCGGCATCGATCACGACGCCCTCTTCCACGGCACCGCCACCTCCTTCTACGCCCTCTAACCCCTTCCCCCTTCTTCCCCTTTCCCCCTCCCCTCCCCCGCCCCGCCCGGGCGGGTGCAATATGCCACCTCCGGCGGCCCGCGCCGGCCCCTCTTCGATCCCGAGCCGAGTGGGCGCTGTGCCGCTCACCGTCGTACCGGAAGCCGCTCACAGCCGTCCCCGCGGAGCGCCTCGTGGTGCGGGGTGGGAAAGGGTCCAGTGCGGCGGAGTTGGGGAGCGATTCTGATCTCCCCGCATGGATACCGGGGTGCGGGTGCACATGGGGCCCCCGCCGGGCGGGATGGAGGAGCGGTACCGATCCCCCGCGCGGGAGGTGGGCCGAAGGCCGCGCGGGAGCAAAAAGCATGCGGGATGGAAAACGGGCCTGCGGGGCGGGTCGGAGGAGCGGTTGTGATCCTGCGCGCGGGAGGTAGGCCGAGGTGCTCGCGGGATAGGAAAGGGGCGTGCGGGGCGGGGCGGAGGGGCGAATCTCATCCCGACCGGGTGGCGGGGGGCGAGCGGCACGGGCTGCGGGATGAAAAAGGGGGCGTGCGGGGAGGGGCGGGGGAGCGGTATTGATCCGGCAACCGGGGGGCGGGGACGAGGACCGGGCGGGGAGGGGGCGGGGACGCGACCGGGGGAGGGGACGGGGGAGTGGGAACGGCCCGGGGCCTCGCGGGGAGGCACCGGGCCGTTCCGGGTGGATCGGGGTCACTCGGGGCGGAGGCGGAGCTGCGCCATACCCCCGTCGACCTCGATGAAGGTGCCGGTGGTCGAACCCGCGGCAGGGCTCACGAGGTAGGCCACGGCCGCGGCGACCTCGTCCGGGCTCACGAGCCGTCCATGCGGCTGCCGTGCCTCCAGTGCTGCACGTTCCGCGGCGGGGTCGGCCGCGGAGTCGAGCAGTCGTCCGACCCAGGGCGTGTCCGCGGTGCCGGGGTTGACGGCGTTGACGCGGATGCCTTCCCGCAGGTGGTCGGCGGCCATCGCGCGGGTCAGAGCCGACACGGCCCCCTTCGACGCGGAGTACAGGGCCCGCTGGGGGAGCCCGGTGGTCGAGGCGATCGAGGCCGTGTTGCACACCGCGGCCGCGGGAGACTTCCGCAACCACGGAAGTGCGGCCGTGGTCACACGCGCGATGCCCGTGACGTTGATGGAGAGGACGCGGGCCCACTCGTCGTCGTCGTTTGCCGCGATGTCACCCTGCGCACCGATGCCGGCGTTGTTGACGACGATGTCGATGCGCCCGAAGCGCTCGGCGACGGCGGCGACCGCGGCCTCCACGCTTGCGCGGTCGGAGACGTCGGCGGTGAACGCGGCGAAGCGCCCGTCGGCGTTGGTCGTGCCGCGGTCGAGGACGGCGACGGTGACGCCGTCGTCGTGCAGACGGTGCGCGATGGCCGCACCGATCCCGGACGCTCCTCCGGTCACGATGGCGACGAGTCCGTCCGTGCCACCGGCGATCGATTCCTGACTCTGCGGAACGGTCACTTCTCTGCCTCCCATGCGATGAAGTCCTGGCGCTGGCGCCCGAGGCCGTCGATCTCGATCTCGACCACATCGCCCGCGGCCAGGTAGGGGTACTTGCCGGACAGGGCCACGCCCTGCGGGGTGCCGGTGAGGATCAGGTCACCGGGCTCGAGCGTCACGTACTGGGACAGGTGGTGCACGATCTGCTCGACCGTGAAGATCATGTCGCTCGTGTTCGAGTCCTGTCGCGGCTCGCCGTTCACGAAGCTGCGGAGACCGAGCGCCTGGTGGTCCACCTCGTCAGGGGTGACCAGCCACGGGCCGGTGGGGTTGAAGCCGAACGCGATCTTTCCCTTCGACCACTGCCCGCCGGAGACCGCCATCTGGAAGTCGCGCTCGGACACGTCGTTCGCGGCGACGAAGCCGGCCACGTGCGCCATCGACTCTTCCGGGGAGTCGAGGTATGCGGTGCGGGAGCCGATCACGATGCCGAGCTCGACCTCCCAGTCCGTCTTCTCGCTCCCGCGCGGGATGGTCACGGCGTCGTTCGGGCCGACGACCGTGTTGGGCGTCTTGAGGAAGATGATGGGGATGGTCGGCGGCTCCGACCCCGACTCCGCCGCGTGGGCGGCGTAGTTCATGCCGATGCAGATGACCGCGCTTGGGCGGGCGATCGGGGCGCCGATGCGCATCGCCGCGGCATCCGGCAGCTCGGGGAGCTCCCCGGCGTCGCGGGCGGCGGCGACACGGGCGACGAAGTCTCCCGCAAGGAAGTCGCCGTTGACATCGGATGTCACCGGGCGGAGGTCGAGGTAGCGGTCACCCTCCAGGAGGACGGGGATCTCCGCCCCCGGGGTGCCGAGCCGCGCGAACTTCATGATTCTCCTGATCGTTCGGGAGGCCGCTGCTCAGCGGCCGGTCTCGTTGACAGTATAGACATCGGATGTTTACACTCCAAGGGATCCGCGTGGAAGAACGACCCGCGCAGGGAGAGGAACCCCGTGAGCCGTATCGTCGCCCTCGACACCACCGACATTCGCTTTCCGACATCGCTGAGCCTGGACGGCTCCGACGCGATGAACCCGGACCCCGACTACTCCGCCGCCTACGTCATCGTGCGCACGGATGCCGAGGACGGTATCGAGGGCCACGCCTTCGTGTTCACGATCGGACGCGGCAACGACGTGCAGGTCGCCGCGATCGACGCGCTCGCCGGGCACCTCGTCGGACGCGAGATCGAGCCGCTGCTCGATGACATGGGCGGCACGTTCCGCGAGATCATCGGCGACTCGCAACTGCGTTGGCTCGGCCCCGAGAAGGGCGTCATGCACATGGCCATCGGCGCCGTCATCAACGCACTGTGGGACATCAAGGCCAAGCGCGCCGGCCTGCCGCTCTGGCAGCTCCTCGCCCGGATGACCCCCGAAGAGCTGGTCGACCTCGTCGACTTCCGCTACCTCACCAACGCTCTCACCCGTGACGAGGCGCTGACGATCCTGCGTGCCGCCGAGCCCGGCCGGGCCGAGCGCGAGCAGGAGCTCCTCGCCACCGGCTACCCCGGTTACACCACCAGCCCCGGCTGGCTCGGCTACTCCGACGAGAAGCTCGAACGCCTCGCCCGCGAGGCGATGGCGGACGGCTTCACCCAGATCAAGCTCAAGGTGGGCGCCGACCTCCAAGACGACATCCGCCGCTTCCGCAAGGCTCGGGAGGTGTGCGGACCGGACTTCCCCATCGCGATCGACGCGAACCAGCGCTGGGAGGTGTCGGAGGCGATCGAGTGGGTGAACGCGCTCGCCGAATTCCACCCCGCCTGGATCGAGGAACCCACGAGCCCCGACGACATCCTCGGCCATGCCGAGATCGCGCGCGGCGTCGCCCCCATCCGCGTCGCCACCGGTGAGCACGCGCAGAACCGCATGATCTTCAAGCAGCTCCTGCAGGCGGGCGCGATCTCGGTCATGCAGATCGATGCCGTCCGCGTCGCTGGCGTCAACGAGAACATCGCGAACCTGCTGCTCGCGGCGAAGTTCGACGTACCGGTGTGCCCGCACGCGGGCGGTGTCGGGCTGTGCGAGGCCGTGCAGCACCTGTCGATGTTCGACTTCGTCGCCGTCTCCGGCACCCGCGAGGGCCGCCTCATCGAGTTCGTCGACCACCTGCACGAGCACTTCGTCGTGCCGACCGACATCCAGGGTGGTTCGTACAGGGCCCCGACCGCGCCGGGCACCGGCATGGAGATGAAGGCCGACAGCATCGTGGAGTACACCTGGACGGGTGCGCATGTCACCGTCTGATCGCCTGACCGTCCCGTCGCTCGGCTATGGCGCCGCGAACGTCGGCAACCTGTTCCGCGCGCTGTCCGACGACGACGCCTGGGCCGTGCTCGACGCGGCGTGGGACAGCGGCATCCGCTTCTACGACACGGCTCCGCACTACGGCCTCGGCCTCTCCGAACGGCGTCTCGGAGCCTTCCTGCAGACCAAGCCGCGCGACGAGTACGTGCTCTCGACCAAGGTCGGTCGGCTGCTGCGCCCGAACCCCGACCACGACGGCGGCCTCGACACCGCCAATGACTTCCACGTGCCGGACGACCTCCAGCGCGTGTGGGACTTCTCGGCCGACGGCATCCGGACGAGCCTGGAGGAGTCCCGCGAACGGCTCGGCATCGAGCGCATCGACCTCCTCTACCTGCACGACCCGGAGCGGCACGCCCTCGACCTCGCGCTCGCCGAGGCCCTTCCCGCCCTGGAGCAGCTGCGCGCGGACGGCGAGGTGACCGCGATCGGCATCGGCTCGATGGTCTCCGAAGCGCTCGCGGCGTCGGTGCGCTCCGCCGACCTCGACCTCGTGATGGTGGCCGGCCGCTACACGCTGCTGGAGCAGCCCGCCGCGGTCGACGTGCTGCCCGCGTGCCGCGCGACCGGGACCGGGATCGTGGCGGCGTCGGTGTTCAACTCCGGACTGCTCGCGGCGAACGAGCCGCGGCGTGACGGCCGTTACGAGTACGGACAGCTCCCGGACGAGCTGTGGGACCGGCTCGTGCGCATCGCCGCGGTGTGCGCCGATCACGACGTGCCGCTTCCCGCCGCCGCCATCCAGTTCCCGTTGCAGTCCGACGTCGTCCGGTCGGTCGTCGTCGGCGGCAGCCGCCCGGCGCAGCTCCGGCAGAACGCCGAGTACGCTGCCCTGGAGGTCCCTCCGGCGCTGTGGGCGAACCTCGCAGCCGAGGGCCTGATCCCCGCGTCCTGACCGCCTCCCGACCGAGAGGAGCCGCCGTGCTCGAAGGAATCCACCCGCTGCTGACCGGGGAGCTGCTGCTGCATCTCGACCGGATGGGGCACTCCGACGCCGTGGTCGTCGCCGACGCGCACTTCCCGGCGTGGGGTCTCGGTGCGCGTGTGGTCGACCTTCCCGGTACGACGACGCCGGAGGTCGTCGCGGCCATCCGGAGTGTGCTGCCCCTCGACGACGCGCCGGGGATCGACCTCATGACCTCGGCCGACGGCGAGGTCCTGGAGGTGCAGCGCGAGCTGATGGCCGCCGCGGGCACGGAGCTCGACACGACCCGCTTCGTCGAGCGCTTCGCGTACTACGACGTCGCGAAGGAGGCGTACCTGATGGTGCGCACCGGGGAGACGCGCAAGTACGGCAATGCGCTGCTGCGGAAGGGCGTGGTCGGCCACCCCTCCGCCTGACGCCGTCCACAACTCCGGAGTCTGCGGCGCGCGAGCGGTCGGAGGGGCCATTTCGACACGGAGGTATGCGCTTCTCCTGAGTTGTGAACCACGGGATCAGCGCCCGACGGTGGACTCCCGCACGATGAGCTCCGCAGGGAACGGGGTGGGGGCCGGCGGCGGGGCCGTGGGGGCGGCGAGGAGTTGCAGCAGCGCGGCGCCGGCGGCCCGGCCGATCTCGTAGCCCGGCTGGCGGACGCTCGTCAGCGGCACGACGCCCTGGTGCGCGGCGGCCACGTCGTCGAACCCGATGAGCGCGATCTCCTCCGGCACCCTGATGCCGTGGCGGAGCAGTTGCGTCAGCACGCCGAGAGCGACTCCGTCGTTCGCGGCGAAGATCGCGTCGGGGCGCCGGCCCACGGGGAGCTCCGCGAGGTGTGCCCCCGCGCGGAGTCCGTCCTCGGTCGTGAGGTGCTCCACGTCGATGACGGAGACGTGCGCGCCGGTCCCCGCCACCGCGTCGCGCAGACCGGCGAGACGGTCGTTCGACTGGCTCACGGCCGGGGCTCCGAGGAACAGGATGCGGCGCCGGCCGAGGGTGAGCAGGTGCTCGCCGGCCGACCGTCCTCCGCCGCGGTCGTCGAAGGTGATCGAGGCGACGGACGGCGAATCGCGGATGGGACCGACGACGACGGAGCGGATGCCGCGTGTCGCGAGCTGTTCCAGCCGCGACACGACGTCGCCGCGCGGATAGATGACGATGCCCTGCACCCGGTGCGCCTCGAACATGTCGATGTTCTGTTCCTCGCGGGCGGCGTCGCGGGCGCTGTCGCTGAAGAAGAGGGACCAGCCGCCCTCGCGGGCCACGTCGTCGACGCCGCGCGAGAGGTCGTTGAAATACGGCAGCCAGGCGTCGAGGAGGATGAGGGCGAGGGCCTTGCTCGACCCGGCGCGGAGCTGGCGCGCCGATTCGTTCGGTACGAAGCCGAGCTCGTCGATCGCGGCGCGCACGCGTTCACGGCTGGCGGCGCCGAGGACGTGGGGGTGGTTGAGGTAGTTCGAGACGGTCGACGGGGAGACCCCCGCGAGGGCGGCGACGTCCTTCACGCTCGCGGGCATGGAACTCCTCGTCATCGAATCGGATGACGCCAGGCTAGCGGAGGACTTGTAACGTGCCAAGAAAGTTCTTGACCTCTCTTCATCGGCGACGTAGCGTGACTCTCACACCGGACTTGTAACGTGCCAAGTCCGCGCGGCGACGGTGCCGGACACCCGCCGGAGGAGCGTTCATGAACATCGGCTGCCACGGACTCGTCTGGACGGGGACCTTCGACGCGGACGGTATCCGGCTCGCGGTGGAGAAGACGAAGCGGGCGGGCTTCGACCTCATCGAGTTCCCGCTCATGGATCCGTTCTCCTTCGATGTCGAGGCTGCGAAGGCCGCTCTCGCCGAACACGGGCTCGCCGTCAGCGCCTCGCTCGGGCTCTCCGACGAGACCGACGTCACGAGTGGCGACCCCGCCGTGGTCGCCGCGGGTGAAGCGCTCCTGCTCCGCGCGGTCGACGTGCTCGCCGAGCTGGGCGGCAGCCACTTCTGCGGCGTGATCTACAGCGCCATGAAGAAGTACATGGACCCGGTGACGCCCGAAGGCCTGGTATCGAGCCGTCGCACCATCGCGCGGGTGGCGGACCACGCCGCCGAACGCGGCGTCTCGGTCGCGCTCGAGGTCGTCAACCGCTACGAGACCAACGTGCTGAACACCGCACGGCAGGCGCTCGCGTACGTCGGTGAGGTCGACCGTCCGAACCTCGGGATCCACCTCGACACGTACCACATGAACATCGAGGAGTCGGGCATGTTCGCGCCGGTGCTGGATGCGGCTCCGGCGCTCCGGTACGTGCACATCGGCGAGAGCCACCGCGGTTATCTCGGCACCGGGACGGTCGACTTCGACGCGTTCTTCAAGGCCCTCGGGCGCATCGGCTATGACGGCCCGATCGTGTTCGAGTCGTTCTCCTCGGCGGTGGTCGCTCCGGATCTCAGCCGGATGCTCGGCATCTGGCGGAACCTCTGGACGGACAACGACGAGCTGGGCGCTCACGCGAATGCCTACATCCGCGACAAGCTCGTCGCGGTGGACTCGATACGGCTCCACTGAGGGCGGAGTCGGGCGGTCGAGATCAAGATGTTATTACAGGTCTTCCCTCGCCGCCGATCGTTAGATACATTTAGGTACAACTTGCACTGACCCGGGTGCAGGTCGCAGAATTGATCCGATGTTTACGGCGGAACGGTCCGCCGGAATCGCGACAGAACCTTCAAGGAAGCAGGTGAGCGCATGAGTGGACCCATCCTCAGGGTCGAGGGGATCAGCAAAGGGTTCCCCGGTGTCCAGGCGCTGAAGGACGTGCATCTCGAGGTCCGTGCCGGTGAGGTGCTCGTGCTCGTGGGCGAGAACGGCGCCGGCAAGTCCACCCTGATGAAGATCCTCTCCGGGATCTACACCAAGGACGAGGGCACGATCACGTTCGAGGGTCAGGAGGTCGAGCTCACCAGCCCACTGCAGGCGCAGGAGCTGGGAATCACGATCATCCACCAGGAACTCAACCTCATGCCCGACCTCACCGTCGCGCAGAACATCTACGTCGGGCGGGAGCCCACCGCCGGCCCGTTCCTGTCCGAGCGCAAGCTCAACCGCCAGACGGCCGAGCTGTTGCAGCGCCTCGACATCCACCTCGACCCGCGACAGCGCGTGGGAGACCTCACGGTGGCCGAGCAGCAGATGGTCGAGATCGCCAAGGCGCTGTCCTTCAACGCCAAGGTCCTCATCATGGACGAGCCGACCTCGGCCCTCACCGACAGCGAGGTCGAGACCCTGTTCGTGCTCATCGATCAGCTCAGGGCCCGCGGCACCGGCATCGTCTACATCTCGCACCGCATGGATGAGCTGCGACGCCTCGCCGACCGCGTGACCGTGCTCCGCGACGGCACATACATCGGATCACTCGACAAGTCCGAGATCACGATCCCGACGATCATCGAGATGATGGTCGGCCGCGTGATCGACGAAGGCACCCGGCCGCAGGCGCGCGAGCACCTCAACGACCCGATCGTGCTCGACGTCCAGGGGCTGTCCACGCGAAAGCTCCTGAAGGACGTGTCCTTCCAGCTCCACAAGGGAGAGATCCTCGGGTTCGCCGGCCTCATGGGCGCCGGACGCACCGAGACCGCCCGTGCCGTCATCGGTGCCGATCACCGCGACGCCGGCACGATCACGATCGGCGGTCGCGCGGCGCGCATCGCCCAGCCCGCGGACGCGGTCAAGCACGGCGTCGGCTACCTCTCCGAGGACCGCAAGTTGCTCGGCCTCATGCTCGAACAGGACGTCACGTTCAACACCGTGCTGGCCTCCCTCGGCTCCTACGCCAACGGCATCGGCTGGATGGGCGACAGCAAGGCGAAGAACCGCACGAAGGAGTACGTCCAGCAGCTCCGGATCAAGACCCCGTCGGTCAACCAGGTCGTCAAGCTCCTCTCCGGCGGGAACCAGCAGAAGGTCGTCATCGCCCGGTGGCTGATGCGCGACTGCGACGTCCTCATCTTCGACGAACCGACGCGAGGTATCGACGTCGGCGCGAAGGAGGAGATCTACCGCCTCATGCAGCAGCTCGCCGACGCGGGCAAGTCCATCATCGTCATCTCGTCGGAGCTCCCCGAGATCCTCCGCGTCGCGAACCGCATCGCCGTGTTCGCGAACGGACGCATCACCGGGACGCTCCGCAACGAGGAAGCCAGCCAGGAGAAGATCATGCAACTCGCAGCCCACGGGGAGGAAGACTGATGAGCACCCCACAGCAGTCCGGATCGTCGACGACGACGATCATCCAGACGGCCGTCAACGAGGACACCGACAAGCGCGACGTCGCGGGATTCCTCAAGCGGCAGTTCCAGCAGTCCCTCGCGTTCGGCACCCTGATCGTCCTCGTGATCTTCTTCTCGATCGCCAGCCCGAACTTCTTCACCTTCAGCAACATCGCCACGGTGCTGCTGTCGACCGCGGTCATCGGCATCCTCGCCCTCGGTACGACGTTCGTCATCATCACCGGCGGCATCGACCTGTCCATCGGTACCGGCATGGCGCTCTGCGCCGTGATGACCGGCGTGCTCATCACCAACATGGGCCTGCCCGTGTGGGTGGGTGTACTCGGCGGCATCGCGACCGGCGTGCTCATGGGGCTCGTGAACGGCGTGAACATCACCTTCCTGCGGCTGCCTCCGTTCATCGCGACGCTGGCCATGATGATGATCGCCGGCGGCCTCGCGCTCGTGATCTCCAACGTCGCGCCGATCTACTTCTCGACCTCGGCTCCCGACTTCAAGAAGATCGCCCTCGGCGTGCTCATCCCCGGCATCCCCAACGCGGTGCTCATCACCGCCGCCCTCGCGATCGTCGCCTGGCTCGTGCTGTCGAAGACGCTGCTCGGCCGGTACACGTTCGCGATCGGCTCGAACGAGGAGGCCACCCGGCTCTCCGGCGTCAACACGCGCCGCTGGACGATCCTCATCTACATGTTCGCCGGCGCCTTCACCGGCATCGCGGGCATCGTGATCGCGGCTCGCCTCGACTCGGCCCAGCCGCAGATCGGCACCGGATACGAGCTGCAGGCCATCGCGGCCGTGATCATCGGCGGCACCTCGCTGCTCGGCGGACGCGGCTCGATCCTCGGCACCGTGATCGGCGCGCTGATCATGAGCGTTCTCGTCAACGGCCTGCGGATCATGTCGATCCAGCCGGAGTGGCAGAACATCGTCGTCGGCGTCGTCGTCCTGCTCGCCGTCTTCCTCGACTCGCTGCGCAACCGCCAGCGGACCTGAGACACGGCGGCGGCGAAACCCGTGCCCGCCGCCGTCCCCGGCCCCGGCCGGACCCCGCGGAACCCTCCGCACAGGCACCACGAATGTCCACCCGCCGGTCCTGGCCGGCACCCACACAGAACAACGGAGTTTCCATGAAATTCGGCAAGAAGACCGCATTCGCGGCACTCGTGGCCGCATCCGCGCTCGTGTTCGCCGGCTGTGCCGGCGGCGGCGACGTGATCGAAGAGGGCTCGGGTGGCGACACCGGCAGCGGCGACGGTGAGATGTACATCGCCCTCGTCTCGAAGGGCTTCCAGCACCAGTTCTGGCAGGCCGTCAAGAAGGGCGCAGAGCAGAAGGCCGAGGAGCTCGGCGTCAAGATCACCTTCGAAGGCCCCGCCGCAGAGACCGAGATCGCGCAGCAGCTCGAGATGCTGACCGCCGCGATCGACAAGAACCCGGATGCCATCGCCTACGCCGCCCTCGACCCCGAGGCGTGCGTCGCCCCGCTCGAGCAGGCGAAGTCGAAGGACATCCCGGTCGTCTACTTCGACGCCCCCTGCAACGGTGACGTGGGCCTGAGCCTCGCCGCCACCGACAGCAAGGTCGCCGGTGCGCTGGCGGCCGAGCACATGGCCGAGCTGATCGGCGGCGAGGGCGAGGTCGCCATCGTCGGCCACTCGCAGATCAACTCGACCGGCGTCGAGCGTCGTGACGGCTTCGTCGAGAAGATCGAGTCGGACTACCCCGACATCGAGATCGTCGACATCCAGTACGGTGACGGCGACCACCTCAAGTCGGCCGACATCGCCAAGACGCTCATCGCGGCCCACCCGGACCTCAAGGGCATCTACGGCACCAACGAGGGCTCCGCGATCGGCGTCGTGAACGCCGCGAACGAGCTCGGCCTCGAGAAGGGCAAGATCACCATCGTCGGCTTCGACTCCGGTGCGGCCCAGATCAACGCCATCAAGGACGGCACCATGGCCGGCGCCATCACGCAGGACCCGATCGGCATCGGCGCCCAGGTCGTGCAGGCGGCGTACGACGCCGCGAACGGCGACGACATCGAGGAGTTCTACGACACGGGCTCCTACTGGTACGACGCGAACAACATCGAGGACGACAAGATCGCCGCGGTCCTCTACGAGTGACCCGCACGACGGAGCCCCTCGCCTTCGGGTGGGGGGCTTCGTCGTGTGCCGGAGGATTCGGTCCCGGTGGGCGGTCCGGTCGGCGGTGCGGTGGGCGGTCCGGTCGGCGGTGCCGGTGGGCGGTGCGGTGGATGGTCCGGTTGCACGATCCCGGGGCGGCTGCACGATCAGCGCGCCGGTTTCCTCGCGCAGCCGTGTTCGGATCGTGCAGACGACCCGGGTCCGGGTCGGGAACGGACCGGAAGGGGGACGTGCCCGGACCGGGGACCTGCCCGGCCCGGGTCCGGGTCGGGAACGGACCGGAAGGGGGACGTGCCCGGACCGGGGATGTGCCCGGAGAAGGGACGGATGCACGACGGGGAGACGAGTGCACGACGAGACGCCCGGATTGGTCGTGCGACCGTGTCGGGGGTCGTGCGGATGGGGGGCGTGATGGGGGTCTGGGTCGGGTCTCGGTTCAGCCCTGGGTGTCGCGGCGGATGGGCGACGGGGCGGATGCACGACGGGGGACGGGTGGGCGGCGGGGGACGGATGCACGACCGGGGGTCCGATGCACGACGGGGAGGGGGTATGGGTCGGGCGGACGTGGCGGGGTCGTGCAGGTGAAACGGGGAGAGAGACCGAGGGGAGGGGGTATCGGTCGTGCGGACGTGGCGGGGTCGTGCAGGTGAAACGGGTCAGAGAGGGCGGGTCAGAGGGGGCGGAGGAAGGTGAGGATCGAGGTGGGCTCCACGATGAGTTCCTGCAGGGCGGCGTTGAAGGGGACACCGGCGGGTGCGTGCAGGTGTGCCTGGAACGCGTCCTCGTCGCGGTAGACCTCGTAGACGAAGAATCGGTCGGGATCGTCGACGAGGCGGTGGGCGTCGAACACGATGTTGCCCTCCTCGGCGCGGACCACGTCGGCGAAGTCCCGCAGCAGCGCGGCGACGCGGTCGGCGGCCCCCGGCTGCGCGGTGAAGACGGCGTGGAGGACGGTGGGTTCGGACATGACGGCTCCTCGGGTTCGGCTGATCAGGGCTGGAGGGAGAGGAAGCGCGCTGGCGTCGTCACGAGCATCCGGTGCACGGCGTCGTCGCCCACGGCCTCGCGGAGCCGGGGAAGGTAGCGATCGCCGAGGTACGCGAGACCCGGCATGCCGCCGTAGGCGATGTATCGCGTGCGCCGGGCGACGTCGCCGCCGAGCAGGATCCGGTCGCCCGCGCCCCTTTCCACCACGGCGACCGTGAGCGCGAGCAGCTCCGCATCGGACCGGGTGCGCGGTCGGGCGAAGCCGTCGTAGCCGAGGTGGGCGCCGCGCTCGGCGAGCGAGACGTGCAGGCCGGGATCGGGGTCGCGGTCAGCGTGGGCGAGCACCACCCGCTCGGCCGGGACGCCCTCGGCCGCCAGCAGGTCGAGGACCTCGTGGGCCGCGGTGCCGAACTCCAGATGCACCATGACGGGGGCTCCGGTCTCGCGATGCGCCGCGGCCACCGCGATCAGCGTCGTCCGCTCGAACGGGCTGATGCGCCAATAGTCGGCCCCGCCCTTGAGCATTCCGGCGCGGACGGGCTCGCCGGCGGGCCCTGCGGCCGCAGGCACGTCGGGCGTCTCGAACACCGCGGCGTCGTCCGCGGGCATCCCGCGCGTGAGGTCGGACACGAACAGAGCGGCCAGGCGGTCGGCGCCCCACACCTGCATCGGATGATCGGGGCCGTAGTGGGCCTCGCGGTGCCGTCCCGTCGTGGCGATCACGTGCAGGCCGGTCGCGGCGCTGATGCGGGCGACGGCGGCGGGATCCCTGGCCAGGCCGAACGGCGTCGCGTCGACCATGGACTCGAAGCCGCTCATCCGCAGGAGACCGGCCTCGTCGCCGGACGCGGCCTCGTCGTCGAGCTCGTCTCCGACCAGCAGCGGCGACACCTGGAAGAGGTGCTCGTGGTAGTCCACGCGCCCGAGCTGCGACGAGTCGATGTCGCCGAGCACGGTCCGGACGACGGGCATCAGCGCACCGACTCCGCGGCGTCCGCCAGGCGCTCCACGGTCTCGGGCGTGAGGTCGAGGTCGAACACGTCCGCCACGACCTGCGACCAGCCGTGGATGAAGTAGCGCCACCCGTCGACGACGTGCAGACCGCGGTCGTCCTCCTGCACCTCGGCCTGGTGCAGGAACTCCAGCGATCCGCGGTAGTTGAACTCCCACACGTACGCGCCCTCGGGGAACGCGACGGCGTCGGTCAGCGGGGAGCCCGGGCGGTCCTTGCCGAGCCCGGTGGCGTTCGCGATGACCGATCCCGCGGGGGCGGCGGCGACCAGCGCGTCGGCCTCCTCCGGCGTCTCGGTGACGACGTAGCGGAGCAGCCCCTCGGGGGTGCCGTGCTGGCGGTGCACCTCGCGCAGGTGGTCGAGCTTGTCCTGCGTGCGCGCGGTCACGGTGATGAGGGACGGGGCATCCTCCCGCTCGGCGAGGGCCCAGCTCAGCGCGGTGCCGGAGCCGCCCGCACCCAGGATCACGACCTCGGCCCCGGTGCGCGCGAAGTGGTCGGCGGGGAGGAAGTCGCGCAGCGCCAGGTCGACCGTGATCGGGTCCTTCGCGCGGCCGGACAGCGTGGACCCGCGCTTGGCGATGCTGGAGATCTCGGCGCAGGACACCGCGAACGGGTCGAGCTCGTCGAACAGGTCGGACGCCGCCGCGTACACGTTCATCTTGTGGGTGGTGACGAGCGCGCCGCGGTGGTGCGGGTCGTCGCGGATCTGCTCGACCAGGGCGCGGTACTGGGCGGGGTCGGCATCCATCGGCAGGTCGTGGCCGACGAGGGTCCGCGTGGGGAGTCCGAGGATGTCGGCCCACAGCGGGAACACCTTCATGATCGACGACGAGGCGGTGGTGACACCCACGAACCCCATGTAGTCGGCGGTGGTGGACGGTGCGGAGGACGTCGCGGCGGTGGTCATCGGGTCTCCTCGGGAGCGGACACGGGGACGGGGTGCGCGGGCTCGGCGCCACGCAGGATGGCGAGCACGTCGTCGAGGGACAGCGCCCCCATGTTGTCGACGGCCTGGGTGGTCTGGGCGCCGAGGTGCGGTGTGACGATCACGCGGTCGGTGAGGTCTGCGGCGAGCAGAGGGCTGTCGTGCGCGGCGGTGTCCCCGTCGAGGGTGTCGGCCGCGTAACCCGCGAGGGTGCCGTCGTGGAGCGCGTCGGCGACGGCCTGCTCGTCCACGAGGTCACCGCGGGCGGTGTTGACGAGCACCGTGCCCGGCCGCATACCGGCGAGGCGATCGGCGTCGACGAGGCGCTGACCACCGGGGGCGTGCAGCGTGATGACGTCGGCGGTGCGGAACAGGGCGTCGAGGTCGACGGGCTCGGCGCCGCGGTCCCGCACGAGGTCGGCGGGGAGGAAAGGGTCGGTGGCGAGCAGCCGCGGACCGAAACCGCCGAGCCGCCGCGCAACCCCCTGGCCGATCCGCCCGAAACCGACGATGCCGACGGTCGCCGCCCCGAGTTCGCGTCCGCGGCGCACGCTCCAGTCTCCGGCCCGCACGCGGCGATCGCCGTCCGGGATGGTGCGCAGCGCGGCGAGCATGAGGCCGACCGCGTGATCGGCGACCGCATCGGCGTTCGCGCCGGGGGTGTTCGTCACCGGGATGCCGCGCTCCCGCGCCGCCGCCAGGTCCACCGCTTCGGTACCGACCCCGTAGCGCGCGACGACCTTGAGCTTCGGGCCGGCGGCGAGGTGCGCGTCGGTGACGGGTCCGGTCCCGGCGATCCAGGCGTCGGCACCGTGCAGCAGCACGCGCAGCTCATCGAGGTCGTGGTGGGCGGGGCCGCGGAGGATCCGGTGCCCGGCCTGGGCGGCTCGCGCGACCAGGTCGAGGTCGCCGTCCGAGAAGGAGCGGCTCGTGACGAGGATGACGCCCATCAGTGCCGCCTCCCGGCGAACCACGGCGCGAGAGCCGTATAGGCGTCGGTGAAGCGCGCGTGGCGTTCGGCGTAGACCGCGTGACGGGAGGGGTCCGGCGCGAACTCCGCCGTGACCTCGCTGAGCGCCCGAGCGGCGGAGAAGTCGGTGAGGCCGAGGCCGACGGCCCCCGTGACCGCGGCGCCGAGGCTGTTCGCCTCCTCTACGATGGTGCGACGCCGCACGGGCACGCCCCAGACGTCGGCGAGGACGGCGAGGTAGACGTCGCTCTGCGCCCCGCCCCCGACGGCGTCGATGCGGTTGATCGTCGCGCCGGCCTCCCGGAACGCCTGGATGCAGGTGAGGAGGTTGAACGCCGTCCCCTCCAGCACGGCGCGCATCAGGTGGGCCCGTCCGTGGTGCCTGGCGAGGCCGACGAACGCGCCGCGGGCGTCGGGATCCCACAGGGGGGAGCGCTCGCCGAGAAGGTAGGGGAGGAAGTAGAGGTCGTCGGTGTCGACGTCGCTCGCGGCTTCGGCGACGAGGCGGCCCGTCTCCGGGTGCGCGGGATCGACGGAGAGGGCTTCGGCGATCCACTGCACCGAGGCACCGCCCGCCTGCATGGTCGCGGTCGGCACGAACGACGCCGGGACGACGTTGTCGAACGTGAAGGTGCGCATCGCGGGATCGTGCAGCGGCGCGTCGGTCGCGAACGATATCCACGAGGACGTGCCGAGGCAGACGTAGGCGCCGTCCTCCGGAGCCACGATGCCGGACCCCACCGCGGCGAGCGGTCCGTCGCCGCCGCCCATCACGACCTGGACCCCGGTGTGCAGCCCGAGCACGTCGGCGGCGGCGGCGGTGAGGGGACCGGCGACCTGGGTCGAGTCCAGGATCTCGGGGAACAGGGCGGGGTCGAGCCGCGCGGCGGCGAGGATCTCCGACGACCACGTGCCGGCGAGCTGGTCGTAGGCATTGGTGCCCGAGGCGTCGGAGCGATCCGTGGCGAGGCGCCCGGTCAGCCGCAGCACGATGAAGTCCTTCGCGACGCACACCCGGCGCACCCGCTCCCAGACCTCGGGCTCGTTGTCGCGCACCCACATGACCTTCTCCAGCGAGTAGGTGGGGTTGAGACGATGACCGAGGATGCCGTACGCGCGCTCGGCACCGACCGCCGCCTCAAGCTCGCGCTGCTGGGCGCCGGCGCGGGTGTCGGCCCAGATGATCGCCGAACGTGCGGGCTCGCCGTCGGCGTCGAGCAGCACGGCCCCCATCATCTGACCGCTCACCACGAGCCCCGCGACCTCGGCGGGGGCGGTACCGGTGCGCGCGAGGAGGTCCCGGGTCGCCGTGACGACCGCGTGCCACCAGTCGGCCGGGTCCTGCTCGGCGACGCCGCCGGCCGCGAAGTGCGCCGGGTACGGCACGGTGACCGCCGCGATCAGGCGACCGTCATCATGGTGCAACGACGCCTTGTTCCCGGTCGTGCCGAGGTCGTGGGCGATGATCATGGCCGGAGCCTATTCCGCGTAGGGGCGAAGGTCGACGCCGTCGGCGCCACGGTAGGCGCGCGACCCCATGCCGTGCTCCAGCACCCAGCCGTAGTCGTGGCCGGCGCCTCCCGGGTACACCGCGAGGAAGGAGTAGGGCTCGTCGCCGGTGTTCACGGAGCGGTGCGCCCACCCCGGCGGGATGTAACCGATCGTGCCGGGGAGCATGTCGAGCCACTCGGTGCGCTCGCCGTCGAACATCAGCAGTCCGCCGCGGCCGTGCAGCGCCAGGTAGATCTCGCCCTGGTGGTCGGGGTGCTGGTGACCCTTGGTCATCCAGAGCTCGCCGCCCGTGTCGCCGGGCATGATCGTCGTGATGGACTGCGGCAGCTCGCGCTCGATCTCGGGGACGGGCGAGCTGACGACGGTGTAGACGATCGGGTCCTCACCGGCGGCCGCTGCGGCCCACGCGTCATGATCCCGGAAGAGGCCCTCGAGGTCGGACATCCGCCGGGTCAGCGTGGGGCCTTCGGGGGAGAGCGTGAGCTTCTCGGCATCGAAGGCGATCGCCATCGGGGAGATCGGCGGGGTCTGGTACTCGGGCATCCATGCTCCTCGAAACGGGTGCTGCGTCGTTGCGCAACCTGTAATGACAAGCTCACTGTACCTGTTATGACAGGTTGCGTCCAGTGCTCGCCTGCGCGGGAGGATGCGCGCGTCCGGCGGTTCAGCGGACGAGCACGCGCTCCAGGTGTGCGCGACCACCGCGGATCGCGTCCGCCGTCACATCCAGCGACCCCGGGTACTCCGCGTGACCGGCGGGGAGGACCGCCAGCTCGACGTCCTGCGCCCCGGCCGCCACCGCGAACTGTCCCTGCGGCGGCACGTACTGATCCCACAGCGCCGCCTCGACCCGGACCGGCACCTCCGCGAAGCCGATGCTCGTGGAGGAGTCGAACCACCGCAGCGCCTCGCGTGCTTCGGGGTGGCGTTGCACGTGCTGACGCACCGTCTCGCCGCTCCCCAGACAGGGGACTGCCAGCCGTTCGTCGTACTGGCCGAAGCTCGGCACGATGAGGGTCGCGCCCACGAACCGGTCGTCCCACGGCAGGGCGAGCGCGCCGATGCCGCCGCCGAAGCTCTCCCCGACGTAGTAGAGGGGAAGCGCGCCGACGAGCGAGGTCAGGACGTCGGCGGCGAGCCACAGGTCGCGCGCGCACAGGCCGAGGACGTAGTGCTCGGGGTCGTCGATCCCCGCGAGCACGTGCTCCGGGGTGGGTTCGGGGGCCCCGATTCCGGCGTTCAGCGTGCCGAGCCCGCGGGCCACGGGATAGATCGCCGCGACGTCGTCCGGCACCCGCGCGAGGTCGACCGCCTCGCGCCCCCCGTAGCCGTGCCCGTGCACGACGCCCGCGCGCGCGGCGCCGCGGAGTGGCTCGACGACCCACGCGCGCAGCCGTACGCCGTCGACGCCGGAGTGCTCGACGACGGACACCCGCCGGCCCTGCTCCTCGGTGGTGGAGAGGACGACGGGAGCGGCGTCCACCGCGGCCGCCTCGCGCCGCCAGCGCCGCCAGCGGTCGGCGAACCCGGGCGGCGCGGGCACGGGGCGGACGGCACGGAGGTCGGCTTCGGTCCGGCCGTAGCTGCCGTCGAACGCGGCATCGGGGAACCAGGTGGCGTAGGGCTCGGGGACGGTCATGCGGGCTGAGGGGTCCTGTTCTGGGAGTGGGGCGGGCGGGGGTGCGTGGCAGACTGGAGGCTCCATCGGAAGGAGACCGCGTGCTGGTCACGGAACGCCGCGAGCGCATCCTCGCCCTGACCCGCGATCGCGGTACCGCCTCCATCGCCGAACTCGCTGCCACGCTGCAGGTGAGCGAGATGACGGTGCGTCGCGACATCGATCAGCTCGCCGAGGAGGGCGCTGTCGAGCGCATCCGCGGCGGTGTGCGGGCGCGGGGGCAGCAGCGTCTGGTTCCCGCGCCGGCGGTCTCGGCGGAACGGCGGGCGATCGCCGCGGCGGCCGCGGCGCTCGTCGAGCCGGGCATGGCGGTCGGCATCTCCGGCGGACCCGCGGCGCTGGCCCTCGCGCGGGAGCTCGTGCGGGTGCCTGAGCTCACCGTCGTCACGAACGCGCTGCCGGTCTCCGACCTGTTCTCCCCGCCGGACCGGGCCGACGCCCCGTATACGCAGACCGTGGTCCTCACCGGAGGTGTCCGCACGCCCTCCCAGGCGCTCGTCGGACCGGTCGCCGTCCGCGCCCTCGAGCATCTGCACTGCGACCTCGTGTTCCTCGATGCCCACGGCCTCGACGAGCAGGCCGGCATCACGACCATGAACCTGCTGGAGGCCGAGACCAATCGAGCGCTCATGGCCGCGGGGCGCGAGGTCGTCGTCCTCGCCGAGCACAGCCGCTGGGGTGTGGTCGGACTCACGACCGTGGCCGACCTGAGTGACATCGACCGCCTCATCACCGACGACGGGCTCCACGACCAGGCGCGGGAGCGGCTCGCCGCGCACGTCGGAACCCTGCATGTCGCCCCGCGCGACGGCGGCGACGAACGCGCGCTCGCGACGGCCCTCGCGGACTGAGTCCGCCGCCGTCATCGTGCCGTGCTCGCCCGCGGGACCAGCCGGGCGCCGACCGTCACGTGCCGCACCGGGAGATCGGCCCCCGGAGGCGCGGCGATCTGCCGCTCCAGCTCCGTGAACGCGGCGTCGACGAGGCGCGCGTGGTCGGGCGCGATGGTGCTGAGGGCGGGGACGGCGAAGCGTGCGGCCTTGATGTCGTCGATGCCGACGACGGCGACGTCCCGCGGCACGTTCCGCCCCTGGGCCTGGAGAGCCGCCAGCGCGCCGAGGGCGACCGAGTCGTTGGAGCAGACGATGCCGTCGAGATCGGGGACGGCCGCGGCCATGGCTCCGGCGACGCGTTCGCCTTCCTCCGCGGTGAAGGCGTCGACCTGCGCCGTGAGCGCGGGGTCCGCGGCGATACCGGCGGCGGCCAGCGCCTCCAGATACCCGGCATGCCGACGGTCGGCTGCGTCCGAGGGGCGCGCGTCGCGGCGCCCGACGAAGCCGATGCGCCGGCAGCCGACGGCGATCAGGTGCTCGGTGGCGGTGTAGGCCGCGGCACGGTTGTCGATCGTGACGTGCGTGAACGGGCTCACCTGGATGTGCTCGCCCAGCAGCACCAGCGGCCCGGGCGACGTGCGGCGGGTGAGGTCGGCGACCGTGAGCGAACGGGGGATGTGGATCAGGCCGTCGATGGGCGGGAGGCCGACACCGTTGGCGACATCGATCTCACGGGCGTGGTCGCCCTCGGTCTGCACGATCAGCACGGCCAGTCCGCGCTCGTCCGCACCGCGGACGATGCGCGAGCCCAGCTCCGCGAAGTACGGCTCCTCCAGGTGCGGCACCGCGAGCGCGATGAGCCCGGTACGGGTGGCCCGCGCGACGGGGAGCACGCGGCCGCCGGGCGAGGTGGTCACCTGCAGCCTCCTGGAAGGACGACGGTCTCCGCCGGGACGACGGATGCCCTTCACGTTAGCGCTCTCCGTCACGATTGCACTCGGAACGCGATCACGCGTGCCTCCGCGACGCCGTTCGTCCGCTCCACCACGAGGCGGGCGGCCGTGAAGGCGCCGAGGTCGGCGGGGAGCGGATGCACCCGCAGCCGGTGGCGGTTGTCGCGCTCCTCCGCCACGGTCCGCCACCCGTCGGAACCCTCCGGCTGCACCTCGACGCGGTAGTCCCGCACGAGCTGCGGCAGCACCTCGTCGGGGCTGCGGTGGTGATGCAGGGTGTTGAGCTCGAGGTCCACGTCGTCATCGAACACGAGGCGGATCTCGTGCGCCTGGACCGGCTGTTCCCAGTCCAGGCGCAGCCACTGCGGGCCCTCCGCCTCCGGGTCGGACGCCCACAGGTGCGGGCCGCCGAACGGACGGTTGTACCCGGAGACGGCGCGCTCCGGAGCCACGGCCTCGGAGGCCGGGCTGGTGCGGAACGCGGGCACCCGACCGCGCAGCGGCTTGGTGGGCCACTGCACCAGCAGACCGTCGCGGTCGACCTGCACGTTCCGGTCGTCGTTGTCGACCCGGTGCACGAGGGTGAGCACCCCGGGGGGCAGATCCGAGGCGAGGTGCACCTGCACCTGCGGGTTCGCACGGATCACGACGATCGCGTTCTGCGGCACCTCGGGGGTGAACGGGGTCTCGGCGCGGACCCAGGACGGGCCCCCGGCGGGGACGTCGATCACGGTGCGGTGCTCGAGCGCGGCGGGCACGACGTTCTGCGGTCGTCCCGTGGACCAGACCTCCACCGTGACCTGCGTGTCGGCGTCGGCGCTGAGCAGCACTTCCGTGGAGTCGAGGCGCGGGTGTACGGGCACCACGATGCCGAGGTCGTCGACGAGCGCGTGCGGAGCCGTGTCGGCGACGGCGCGCTCCGGGGTGCCGATCGTCCGCAGGGTGCTCGACGCGGTGACGGTAGCCGTGCGGGCGAGGTCGGCGGCGTCCTCGTTCGCGACACCGATGAGGGACGCGTCGGCACGGAGCAGCGTCTGCCGCAGTTCGGCGCGGTGGTTCTCGTACAGCTCGCGCGGCGTGGCGTCGTGCGCGTAGCAGAGGGCGGCGGCGGTGCCGGCGGCCTCGCCCATCGCGGCGCACGTCGCCATGACCCTCGCGGCGCCGAACGCGATGTGCGTGGCCGAGATGTCGCGGCCGGCCATCAGCAGGTTGTCGACGTTGACGGAGTACAGCGAGCGGAACGGGATCTCGAAGACACCGTCCGAGAAGCGCTGGACCGCGCCCGCCCCCGTCGCATACATGCCCTCGGCGGGGTGCAGGTCGATGGACCAGCCGCCGAACGCGATGCCGTCGTCGAACGAGGTCTGCTCCAGGATGTCCTGCTGGCGCAGCGTGTAGTCGCCGATGAAGCGGCGGTACTCGCGCTTCCCGGGGATGTTGCCGATCCACTCCAGCGTCAGGTTGTCCGCGTCGAACTCGCCGGAGTTCTTGATGTGGTCCCAGATCCCGAGGATGACCGAACGCAGCTCGTCGCGGATGGCCTCGTTGTCGTCGACGATGTCGAGCGTGCCGCCCCACTCGATCCACCAATAGTGCGCGCCGCTGTCGCCGCTGCGGATGATGCGGGACGAGGGGATCGGTGTGGTGGAGATGTCCTTCGCGCTCTCCGGTGCGACGTACTTCACCGGGTGCCCGAGATCCTTCGTATAGAAGAGGAGCGTCGAGCCGAGGAACTCGCGCACCGGCTGCTCGGGGGCCCACTCCTCGCCGAACTCGCTCCGGCTCTCCTTGCCCAGCCGGTGCCGCGCGCCGACGAGCCGGCCGACCAGGCCGTCACCCGTGCAGTCGAGGAACAGGGGTCCCCGGAAGACGGTGCGGATCTCAGAGCCCATCGTCCAGCCGGTGACCGACCGGACCCGACGCGCGTCGTCGGGCCCGGTGGCCTCCGCCTCCAGGACCTCGGTGTTGAGGAACAATGTGAGGTTGGGCTCGCGACGCACGATGTCCAGCACCACGTCGTCCCAGTACACGGGGTTGCCCTCGGGGTTGCGGAACTGGTTCTCCCGATACATCTCGCCGATGATCCCGGTCTCCCGCGCCCACCGCTGGTTTCCGTGCGCGGTCGCCCCGCACACCCAGACCCTCACCTCCGAGGAGGAGTTGCCGCCGAGCACCGGCCTGTTGTTGATCAGCACGGTACGTCGGCCGAGGCGGGCGGCCGCGACCGCGGCGCTCACTCCGGCGAGGCCGCCGCCGACGACGATGATGTCGGCTTCGACGGTCTGGGTGCGCATGGAATGGGTTCCTTTCGGGAGGGGTGGTACGCCGCTCAGCGTGCGGCGATCGCTTCGATCTCGTAGACGCGGGCGACGTCGGTGGTGGAGTCGGACGGGTCGGTGATGACGAGTCGTACGGCATCGGCCGTCAGGCCCTGGGCATCGACCACGACCGTCGTCTGCGTGTTGTCGACGATGGTGCCGACCGTGACCCAGCCGCTCGCGGTCCGGAGCTGAACGGTGAAGTCGCGCAGCACGGACGCCTGGGCCGGTCCGACGGTGTAACCGCTGCGCACCCGCACGATGTCGAGCGGCGCTTCCTCGTCCCACGCGGCCGTGATGGTCGGCTGGGTGTCTGAGGTCGCCGAGATCCAGCGGCTCGCGTCCGTGCAGCCGCCGTCCACGGCCTTCTCCGGGCCGGTGTCGGCGCGGAGCTGGGACGAGGCGGTCACGGTGCCGCCCAGGGCGAGGTTCTCGCCACCGGCGTCGCCGCGGAGGGAGGCCACGATGGCGGCGAGGGTCGTGCTGCCGGGCTGACCGTCGCGCGGGACCTCGGCGTGCCGCAGCGTGCCGCCGCCCGGCACCGCGGGGGCGCTGAGGTAGACGACGTCGGTGCCGTCGGTGCGGGTCGCCGCACGGAGGCGCTGTTGGCCCACGACGGGATCTCCCACCGTGTCGGCGGTCCACCCGGAGGCTCCCGCCGTGAGCAGGACCGTCCGGCTCCGGGTGATGCCGCAGTCCTGCACCGACACGACGGCGTAGACGCGGCTCTCGCCGCCCGCGGTCGTCGTGTCGAGCGCGGCGATGGTCTGCACGCCGCTGCCGAGGGCGTCCGTGTCCACGAGGGTCTCGCTCGTCCAGGCGGAGCCGTTCCAGGTGGCCCAGCGCACGTCGAAGGCGTTCTCGGTCTGATCCGCGTACCGGTAGGTCACGCCGACGAGCTCCCCGTCGGCGAGGGCCATCTTCGCGGTCTGCACGGCGGGCACGGCGTCGCCGATGGTTTCGCCGGGCTCGTAGCCGCGCCACACGACGGCGCCGGGGGTGTCCGGGCGGATCGGTGTCGGCAGGGCCTGGCCCGCGATGTCGCGGAAGCCGCCCGCGGCAGGGTCGTACACGGCGTACGAGCCGAGATGACGGTACGGGTCTGCCGGCCAGGGGCCCCACTCCCAGAGCACGTGTACCTTGCCGGCCGCGTCGACCTCGAGGTCATCGGGGTAGAAGGAGTGGTTCACGGCCGCGGCGATCGTCGTCTCGCGGCTCCACGTCCCCACGGCGGGGTCGTAGTGGTACAGGACGCCGTCGCGCCGGGCCTGCGGGTCGGCGCCGACGCGCACCATGAGCCAGATGTCGCCGTCGGCGCCCTGCGCGGTGACCGGGTAGGAGATCGCGGCGCCGGCGTCGGGCATCTCCGCGCTCACGTCGACCAGCGATGTCGCGTCGTAGGGCGCCGTGGAGCGGAAGTACTTCCACGGTTCATGGTGCATCGAGACGAACGCGTGGATGTACCCGTCGCCGTCGATCGCGATGGACGGCTGGTTGTGGCCGTTGTCGTCGAGGTACTCCGCGCACGCGCCGGTCGTGAGGCGCAGGCAGCCGGATGTCCACGTGCCGTCGGAGGCGCGGACGGCCAGGTTCACCTGGTGCTTCGTCGCCACCGAGCCGGGCACGTTGAAGGCGAAGTACGTCTCGTCCCCGTCGACGACGAGCGGGTTCCACCAGCCGGACTGGTTGGAGCTGTCGACCGTGACGGGCACGGTCTCGACGTCCGAGGTCGCAGCGGCAGCCGGAGCCGGCACGGCGAGGACGAGCGCGGTGAGGGCGGCGGCAGCGGTGGCGCCGCCCTTCGAGCGGAGGGTCATGGCGATGCTCCTCAGCCCAGCAGCTTCTGCGCTTCGTCGCCGGCCTGGGTCATGGCGTCCTTCGCGCTCTGCTGGCCCACGAGGACGGCCTGGACACGGTCGGCGATCACGGTCTCGATCTGGGCGTACTGCGGGTACTGCCAGAACGGGTTGGTGGTCGCCGTCGCCGTGATCTTCTCGGCGAAGCGGGCGCCGAAGGCGTCGGACGCCACCTCCTTCGAGGCCTGCGCCTCTTCGGTCACGGGGGGCAGGCCGCGCAGCTCGTAGTCGCCGAGCACCGCCTTCAGGTCGCTCGTGGCCCACTGGCCGAAGTCCGCGGCCGTGCGGGTGCTGTCGCCGGAGCCGCCGCCGACGATGGCGATGGCACCACCCCAGACGAGGGCGCGCGGGGTGTCGCCCTTCTTCAGCACCGGGCGGGACTCGGGCACGAGCTTGGAGGCGAGGTCGGGGTCCGGCGAGTCCTTCGTGACGGAGGCGCGCCCGACCGGGGCGTCGTCGTAGATGGCGGCGCGTCCCTGGGCGAACAGTGACCGGGCATCGAAGCGGTCGACGTCGGCGGCGATGAGCCCCTGGTCGTACAGCGACTTGTACCAGGTGATCGCCTCGATGCTCGCGTCGTCGCCGATCGTGACCTTGCCGTCCTTCACGAGGTCGCTGCCGAACGTCTGCATCCAGATCAGCACGTCCTTGAGCTGGGCGGCCTTGGTCGAGGCGGCGTAGGGGATGAGGCCACCGCCGAGGCCCTTGAGCTTCTTCAGCGCCGCCTCGAAGTCGTCGACCGTGGTGGGGAACGTGGAGATCCCCGCCTTCTTCAGGAGCTCGGAGTTGGTGACGAGGCCGATCGCGCCGATCGTCCACGGGAATGCGTACTGCTTCCCGTCGAGCTGCGTGGCCTCCAGGCTCGAAGCGGTGTACCCGCGCCCCTTCGTGAGCGCCGAGACGTCTTCCAGCTTGCCGAGTGCCGCGAGCGAGGCGAGCCACGCGACGTCGACGTGGGCGGCGCCGGTGAACTGCCCGCCGCGCACCTGGAGCATGAGCTGCTTGAAGTACTCGTTGTAGGGGAAGGAGACCTCGGTGATGCCGACGTCGTTGGTCTTCTTGTAGCCGTCGAGCAGCGCGCGGGTCGCCGGGGCGGCGGCCTCCTCGGTGAGCGACCAGCTGGAGAAGGAGAAGTCGGTGGCGGCGAAGTCGCCCGCGCCGAGCCCGGCGCCGGGGGAGGAGGACGGACTGCCGCTGCCGCCGCCGCTCGGCATGCAACCGGCGAGGAGGAGGCCGGCGGCGCCGAGCCCGGCGAACTGCAGCAGCTGGCGACGGGAGACGGTGGTGTTCTCGGACATGGGGGTGCTCTCTCTTCTTCGAGGGACTGCGGATGAGGGGGTGGTGCGGGTCAGCCCTTGACCGCGCCGGCGGTGAGCCCGCCGACGAGGAAGCGCTGCAGGGCGATGAACGCGATGGCCACGGGGAGCGAGACCACCAGCGATGCCGCCATGAGTTCCGGCCAGGCGGTGGACGCCTCGCCGATGAACGTGTTGACGAGTCCCGGCGGCAGGGTCTGCTTGTCGGGACCGGCGAGCGTGAGGGCGAAGATGAAGTCGTTCCAGCCGCGGACGAACGCGAACAGGCCCGCGGCGATGAGGCCGGGAGCGGCCAGCGGCAGCACGATGGAGTGGATGATGCGCATGCGGGAGGCGCCGTCGACGCGGGCGGCCTCGATGAGCTCGTCCGGGATCGTGTCGAAGAAGCCCTTCAGCATCCACACGCACAGCGGCAGCGTGAACGTCGTGAACGACAGCACGAGCGCCGTGTAGGTGTTGAGCAGGCCGTAGGCCGAGAACACCGCGTAGAGGGTGATGAGCAGCAGCGCCTGCGGGAACATCTGCGAGGCCAGCACGAAGTACATGAGGCTGCGGCGGCCGCGGTAGCGGAACTTCGAGAACGCGTAGCCCATGTACGCCGACACCAGAACCGAGAGGATCGCGGTGATGACGGAGACGACGATGCTGTTGCGGAGGTAGCCGAACAGCGCCGGGTTGTTCGCGAGCGCGGCGTAGGCCTCGAACGTGATCTCGGTGGGGAACAGCTTGGGTGGGTAGCTGAACACCTCGGTGCGCGGGGTGAGCGAGGTCGCGAGCAGCCAGTAAACGGGCAGCAGGGCGAACCCGCCGAACACGACGACGGCGATCCAGGCGCTCACGGTGGAGGCGCGGCGGTCGGCCCGGTGGCGCCGACGACGGGGCGCGGCGGGTGGGGCGGAGACGGCGGCCACCGTCTCTTCGGTCAGCACGGCGGTCATCGCTTCTCTCCCTTCTCGGACAGGCGGACGTAGACGACGACGAGCGCCATCAGCAGGATCATCCAGAGCAGGCCGATGGCCCCGGCGTGCCCGAGGTCGAAGCCGTCGAACGCGGTCTCGTACACGGCGGTCGCGAACGTCTGGGTGGAGCCGGCGGGACCGCCGCCGGTGAGGACGTAGATGATGTCGAAGTGCTGGAAGTTCCAGATGAACTCCAGCAGGATCACGAGGCCGATGATCCCGCTCATCTGCGGGACCGTGATGGAGAAGAACCGGCGGATGGTGCCGGCGCCGTCGATCTCGGCGGCCTCGTGCAGCTCGATCGGCACGGTCTGCAGGCCCGCGAGGAGCATGACCATCATCCAGGGGAACGACTGCCAGGTCTTCGCGACGATCACGGCGATCATGGCGGTGGTGGGGTTCGCGAGCCACGCCTGGGGGGAGTCGATGAGGCCGACGGTCTCCAGGGCGGCGTTGAGCACGCCGTAGTTGGCGTTGAAGATCCACATCCACAGGAACGAGACGACCACGCCGGGGATCAGCCACGGGATGAGCATGAGGCCGCGGAGCACCTTGGCGCCCCGGATGCGCGTGTTCAAGGCGAGGGCGAGGCCGAAGCCGATCACGAACGGCGCGATGGTCGTGCCGAGGGTGAAGACGAGCGTCTGGGTGAGGAGGGGGAAGAACTCGCCCGTCAGCACGTCGACGATGTTCTGGAAGCCGACGAACTCGCGACCGGGCTCGACGAGGCTCTGCTTGTAGAACGCGGTGATGAGGGCCGTGATCAGGGGGTACACGACGACGGCGGCGAGGAGCGCGAGGCCGGGAGCCGTGAGGAGGAGCGCGAACATCCCGTCCGAGAGGCGACGGGGCCGGCGACCTGTTCCTATCTGTGAGGAAATGGTCTGTTCTGTCATCTAGGTCATCCTTGGCCTGGGGTGATGTGTCCGCACTCTCGCGGTGCGGTCTCGGGCTTCCCCAGTATTTCCGGCACATTACGGCGACGTCAACTGGAGAGCACAAGTGTCCGAAAGTGGTGGAAAGTGTGCGTTTTGTGAACTGATTTTCAGATCGAGATCGCGCAGCGTGAATTCGAAACGATCAGTATCGATCCTTGCTAGTCGATTATCGATTGGCTACGGTCGGAGCAGCCGCTTCCGCGGCGCCGCGCGCATTCGTCGTGCGGGAAGCGACAGTTCGGAGACGCAATGAAGCGTGTGCTGGCAAGCCTGACCCTGGCAGCGGTGTTCGGATCCGCCCTCGCTGCGGCGGTCCCGTCGGCGGCTGCGGCCGCGGACGACGACGCCCTCTACCTCGCGCCGGGAGGTGACGACGCGGCCTCCGGCACGATCGACGACCCCCTCGCGACGCTGGAAGGCGCCCGCGACCGGATCCGCGCGCTCAAGGCGGACTCCGCCCTGCCCGACGACGGCCTCACGGTCTACCTCCGGGAGGGCACGTACCCGCGCTCGGCCTCGTTCGAGATCGGGGCGCAGGACTCGGGGACCGCCGACGCCCCCATCACCTACCGCTCGTACCCGGGGGAGACCGCCACCCTCACCGGAGGACGCGAGCTGCCGCGCGACCAGTTCGCCGCGGTCGAAGACGCGGCGGTGACCGACCGCATCATCGACCCCGCCGCGCGAGACCGTGTCGTCGGGATCGACCTCGCCGACCTGGGCATCACCGACTACGGCCAGCTCAGCCGCCACGGCTACTGGAAGGCCAACGACGTCAGCACCACGCCGCCCATGGAGCTGTTCATCGACGGCCAGGGCATGACCCTCGCGCGCTGGCCCAACGCCGACGCGGCCACGCCGACCGTGCAGATGGGCGACATCATCGACGCCGGGCCCGACCGCAACGACGCCGACCTGCAGGACCGCGGCGGCACGTTCAGCTACGGCTACGACCGCCCGAAGTACTGGACCCAGGCCGAGGACGTGTGGCTGGACGGCATCTTCGGCTACAGCTGGGAGTGGTCGTACAACAAGATCGAGAGCATCGACACCGATGCGAAGACCATCACCCTCCGCTACGGCGAGATGTCGGGGATCATGAAGAGCTGGTTCCCCGACTTCCACTTCGCGCAGAACCTGCTGGAGGAGCTCGACGCCCCCGGCGAGTACTACATCGACCGCGACGCCGGGAAGCTGTACCTCATCCCCAACGCCGCGTTCACGTCCGGTCGCGGCGCCGTGACGGTCACGACGCTCGACGAGCCGATGCTGCGCGCCGACGGGGCCTCGTACGTGAACTTCGACGACCTCGTGATGGAGTACGGGCGCGCGACGGCCGCGGTGATCCTCGGCGGCTCGCACGTGACGATCTCGCACAGCGACATCCGCAACTTCACCGACGGCGGCGTGCTCATCAACTCGCCGGGGCGCTACACGTACGACGGCATCCCCGTGAACCGCGGCGGGCGCGATCACGCCGTGACCGACAGCCGGCTCACGCACGTCGGCGGCGTCGGCGTGGTGCTCCAGGGCGGCGACAAGACGACCCTCGAGCCCGGCCGCAACCGGGTCGAGAACTCCGAGATCGCCGACTTCGCGTACTACCACAAGGCCTACAACCCTGGGGTGATGTTCGACGGAGTCGGCAACATCGCCAGGGACAACGAGATCCACGACGCTCCCCACCCCGGGATCATCGTGCACGGCAACGACCACCTGTTCGAACGCAACGAGGTGTACGACGTCTGCAAGCAGTTCCACGATCTCGGTGCGATCTACATGAACTCCGGGAAGACCCCGCAGCAGCGCGGTCACGTGTTCCGGGAGAACTACTTCCACGACATCGGCGTCGGCATGGCGGGCGTCGAGGGCATCTACGCCGACAACTTCACGTGGGACCTCACGATCGAGAAGAACGTGTTCGTGAACATGGGCAACGGGGCGATCAAGAGCGGCTCGGCCGACTACATCGAGGCGCGCAACAACGTCTTCGTCGACGCCTACGCCCCGTACGACAACTACGAGCAGTGGATGGGCGATCAGGAGGGCAACGTCGTCGACCGCGACTACATGCCGGCCTGGGAGAAGGTGTTCGCCGACAACAACGACTTCGTCGGCACGCCGTACCTGACGAAGTACCCCGAGCTCGCGCACTTCTTCGAAGACGACCACTACTTCCCGAACCACAGCACGTTCGCGCAGAACGTCGTGTGGAACCCGAACCGGGCCCGGATGGCCGGCGTCAACGAACACGGCGCGAAGGACGGCAAGAACCTCCTGAACTACGAGGACAACTGGGTGGCCGACGCCGACCCCGGCTTCGTGGACGCCGCGAACGGCGACTACACGCTGAAGGCCGATGCGGCCGTGTTCGACCAGATCCCGGGCTTCGAGTCCATCGCTTTCGGCGAGATCGGCGTCGACGGCGCGATCGGGCAGACGCAGCAGCCGCAGACCGTCCCGCTCGAGGACATCGCGTTCGACAGCGACACGCTCACGATCGATGCGGGGGACGAGGTGCGGGTGCGCGCCGTGCCGCTGCCCTGGAACGCCGACGACGCCGCGGTGACCTACGCCTCGGCCGACGCCGCGGTCGCCACCGTGAACGACAAGGGCGTGGTGCTCGGCATGGGCCCCGGCACGACCACGGTCACGGCGACCGCGAAGGCCGACGCCACCAAGACCGCGACCATCGAGGTGATCGTCGAGGAGGGCGACGGCGTGCTGCACTTCACCGACTTCGAGTCGGGGGCGAACGGCTGGCCGACCGACCCGAACCGCAGCATCCAGGTGGATGCGTCGGGCGACAAGGTGTACCGCATCCTCAAGGGCGCCAACAGCATCCTGCCGCGGGACTTCACCGAGTTCGTGCTCGACTTCGACGTCACGGCCCCGGCCACGACCCCCGCCAACGCGGGGCTCATCGTCTACGACCGCAACGGCAAGGGCGGCGGCTACATCCGCTTCCGGCAGGCCGCGGCCGGCCCGACCTGGACGATCTTCGACGACACCTGGAAGGTCGTCGCCGAGAAGGTCGTGCCCGCGGCGCAGGGGCTGACCCCTGGCGCGACCTCGCATGTCAGGATCGCCGTGCAGGACGGACAGGTCCGGATCTCCGTCAACGGGGCGATCGCGCTGGAAGGCGCCGACCCCGGCCCCGGCAAGGCCGGTCGGGTCGGGTTCTACGTGGAGAACTACGCCTCGCTCGACTTCGACGACATCGGGTTCTCGCTCTCCGGCGTGCCGGTCACGGGCGTGAGCCTGGACGCTGACGCCGTCGGGCTCACCGTGGGGGAGCGGCGGTCCGTCGTGGCCGAGGTCGCCCCGGAGGACGCCAGCGATGGCCGCGTTACCTGGACGACCGACGCCCCGGAGGTCGCGACGGTCTCCGGGGGCCGGATCGCGGGGGTGGCGGCGGGGACCGCGACGATCACCGCGACCTCGGTCGCCGATCCGAGCCTCAGCGACACGGTCACCGTGACCGTGGACGACGCCGAGTACCCCACCACTCGCCTCGACCGGCAGCTCACGGACGGGGCGAACTGGAGTCAGTCCGACCACATCGCGGTGGACGACACGGGCGTCGTGATCAGCGGTCAGGGCGTGCACGGCTACGAGACCGAGCGCTTCGGCGACACGTTGCTGCAGTTCGACGCGGAGTTCGGAGCCTTCGACGGCGGCTGGTACGGCTTCCAGGCGCGCTCGGACCAGACCGGGCTGCCCGCCTGGCAGAACTCCAACACGGGCTACCTCGCGGTGATCAAGGAGGACGTGATCGAGTTCCAGAGCTGGACCCCGGGTCAGACCATGCTCGACAGCATCCCCAACACCGTCATCGAGCCGAACTCCACGCACCGTATCGAGTTCGGCGCCATCGCCGAGGACGGCGGCACCCGGATCGTGCTCCGCGTGGACGACGTGACCGTGTGGAACATGGTCGACGCACGGCAGAACCTCCGCATCGATGCCGACGGCTTCTTCAACGTCTACCACTACGGAAAGACGAACACCCTGGCCGTGCGCCCGACCGCGCCGCCCGCGACGGTGACCGGCATCTGCTGGGCGCCCGAGGCGGACCCGAAGACCCGCTACGTGCGCGGCGAGGAGCTCGATGTGACCGGCATGCTGCTGGGCGTGGACTGGAGTGACGGTTCCCGCACCACGCAGCAGGTGACGGCCGACATGGTCAGCGGCTTCGACAGCAGCAAGGTGCGCCCGCACCACACGCTCACCGTGACGTACGCTGGCGCGAGCGTCGAGCTCCCGATCTCGGTGCGGCCCAAGCTGAAGGACGACGAACAGGATGTGCCACGATGCGGGTGACCTTCATCGGCGACTCGATCACCGACGCGGGGCGCGATCGTTCCGACCCCGAGTCCTTCGGCGACGGCTACGTCTCGCTCCTCGCGCCGGAGCTGCAGGCGGCGGGGGCCACGGTCCGCAACCTCGGGATCGCCGGGGACCGCGCCCGAGACCTCGCCGCCCGCTGGGACGGGGAACTGATGCCGACGGTGCCGGAGCTGCTGACCGTGTACGTCGGCGTGAACGACATGTGGCGGCGCTTCGACAGCGACGACCCGACCTCGCCCGAGGAGTTCGCCGCGACGCTCGGCGACCTCCTCGGGCGGGCGGTCGCGGCGCACGCCCCGCGGCTGATCCTCATGGAGCCCTACTTCCTCCCCGTGACGGAGGAGCAGCGGGAGTGGCTCGACGACCTCGACGGGAAGCGGGCCGCGGTGCGTGCTCTCGCCGCGGAGCACGGGGCGGCCTTCGTGCCGCTGCACGCGGTGTTCACGGCGGCGGCAGAGGAGCATCCGGTCGTCGAGCTCGCACCGGACGGGGTGCACCCGACGCCCCGCGGATCCGCCCTCATCGCGGATGCCTGGCGCGCGGCCGCGTCCATTAGCGATAGTCGATAATGGACGTAGACTGATGGTCATGACGGATGCTCTCGGCACGGCCGGACTGCAGCGCGGACTGCTGTCGGATCAGATCTATGCGCTCATCAAGGCGATGATCAAGGACTCGACGCTGGCCCCCGGCGAGCAGCTCGTGGAGTCGCAGCTCGCCCGCCAGCTGCAGGTGAGCCAAGCACCCGTCCGCGATGCCCTCAAGCGGCTCGCGCACGAGGGGCTCGTGTCGCACGTACGCCACCAGGGCAACTTCGTCGCGAGCTACTCCGCGGAGGAGGCGGCGCAGGCCAAGGTCGCGCGCGTCGAGCTGGAGGGGTTGGCGGGACGGCTGGCCTGCGGGGCGCTGGACCCCGCCCGTCGGGCCGAGCTCGTCGGCCTCATCGCGCAGATGCACGAGGCCGCGGAGGCGGAGGACCTCGCGCGATTCCGCGAGCTCGACTTCACCTTCCACCGTGCTGTGATCGAGGCCAGCGGCAACGTGTACCTCCCCCGCATGTGGGACCTCCTGGAGCCGAGCCTGCGCGTCATGCACGTGCTCGGTGACCCCACCTTCACGGGGGATTGGCACGAGGTCGCGGACTGGCACAAGGGGCTGCTCGACACGCTGGATGCCGGTGACGAAGAGGCTGCGTCCTCCCTGTTCCGTGCGCACGCCGCCGGCACCCTCCTCGACTGAGCCTCTCCCGCGCGAGGTCGCAGTCTCGCACCGAGGTCGCACGGATCGCCGGGGTTTCTGCGACGCGGGGTGAATCTGCGGCGGGGGTGTGGAAGTGTCCCGGGGTGGGGTGTTTCCGCGCGGGGTCGTCGATCCGCACCGAGGTCGCACGGATCGCCGGGGTTTCTGCGACGCGGGGTGAATCTGCGGCGGGGGCGCGCTACGCGGTGAAGGGGTAGAGGCGGTCGGCGGTGCCGGCCCAGAAGGCTCGAGCCTCGGACGGGGAGAGGCGGGGGAGCGCGGCCTTGGTCGCGGCGAGCACCTCCGCGTAGGCCGAGGTCCGGGTCGACATCGGCCAGTCGCTCCCGAACAACAGCCGGTCCGCGCCGAAGAGGGCGAACGCGGAGCGCAGCAGTGTCCGCGACTCCTCCGCACCACGGGCCGCGAGGTCGAGCCCGGACACCTTCGCCGACACCCCGGGGGCTGACGCGGCCTCGCCGAGAGCCGAGAGCCACGCGGCATCGGCCGTCCGGGCGCCGAGGCCGAGGTGGCAGACGACGACCGGGGTGTCAGGGTGCCGTCGGGAGAGGGCGGCCGCGGCGGGAAGCTGGTCCGGCCGGATGAGAAGTTCGAGGGTGCGGGCGGTCGCGCTGAGGTGGTCGGCGAGGGCGTCGAGGCCGGGCACATCGGAGAGATCCGCGGCGAACTGTGGCACCGCGGCGCGGATGCCGACCACAGCGGGGGAGAACGCGACCGAGGTGGCGCCGGCGGCTCGTCCCGGCGCGGGGGTGTACTGCAGCACCACGCGCCGGAGGAAGGGGTCGTGGGCCGCCGTCGCGGTCAGCCACTCCGCCTCCGCGATCGAGTCCGCGGCCTGCACGGCGATGGCGGAGGAGACTCCGCTGTCCGTCAGCTCCCGTCCGAGGCGGGCGGCCGCGGCATGCCGGGGGAGACCGAGGTCGTCGCGGAACCAGGGGATCGGCACGGCGTCCGCGTCCCAGACGTGCACATGGGCGTCGACGATCCGCACGTCAGTCGCCGCGCCGCACGAACACGTCGGCCTCCGCGTCGAGGGCGTCCCACAGGGCATCAGGGAGCGCGGCATCGAGGCCGTCGACGAACGCGTCCACCTCGGCGGGCGTCCGCGCCCCGACGACTACGGCGTCCGCGCCGTGCCGCAGTGGGAACTGCACCGCGGCGTCCGCGAGGCGCACGCCGTACGCGGCGCAGACGGCCTGCAAGCGCCGCGCCCGCTCCTGGAGTTCCGCGGGGGCGGGCTTGTACTCGAAGAACGGGGAGCCGACCGGGTCGACGAGGATGCCGGAGTTGAACACCGCGGCCGCGAGCACACCGATACCGCGGGCGGTGGCGGTCGGCAGGAGTCGTTCCAGGGCGGTGCGGTCGAGCAGCGTGAGTCGTCCGGCCTCCATCACCACGTCCAGCGGCGCCTCGGCGACGTAGCGCTCCAGCGGGTCGAGCCGGCCGAGGCCGACGCTGATCGCGCGCACCACCCCTTCGTCGCGCAGCTCGACCAGGGCGGGGAGTGCCGACGCGAACGCCGCCTTTACATCCAGGGGGTCGTGCAGGTGCAGCACGTCCACGCGATCGACGCCCAGTCGGGCGAGGCTGCCATCGAGCGACCTCCGCACGCCGTCCCTGCTGAGGTCGGCGACGGAGTCGTGTCCGCTCGCGGCACCCGTGACGGGGCGGCCGTCTGCATCGACGAGCACCCGGCCGACCTTCGTCGCGATCACGTACTCGTCTCGGGGAACGCCCCGGAGCGCGAGGCCGAGTTTGCGCTCGCTCTCGCCGGAGCCGTACAGGGGTGCCGTGTCGAAGAACCGCACACCCCGCGCGAGCGCCGCCTGCACGGTGGACACCGCGTCGGCGTCGGGCACGGGGGTGAAGAGGTTGCCGATCGGCGCGCACCCGAGTCCGGCATCGGCGCGCGCGGTGACGCCGGGGTTCAGCGGACGGAGCTCTGGACGGAACGCCATGCCTCGTACTCCTCGCGGCTGTCGGGGGTCAACGGGTAGTAGTCGCTCAGGCGCGCGCCCTCGTCGAGGCGGCGGCGGCTGAACACTTCCCACTCCTCATGGTCGCGCGCGTCCTCCACGACCTGGGGTGCCATGGCCTGCGGCACCACGACGGGGCCGTCGTCGTCGGCCACCACGAGGTCGCCCGGCATGCACAGCGCCCCGCCCACCGCGACCGGCACGTCGTACGCCCACGGCACGAGCTCGGACTGCGAGGCGTAGTGCGGGGTCGTGCCCGTCGACCACACCGGGATGCCGAGTTCGCGGATGCGGCCGGCGTCGCGGATGCGGCCGTCCACCACGATCCCGGCGCCCCCCTTGCGTGCGAAGTAGCGCGCCAGGATGTCGCCGATGCAGCCGGAGAAGCGGCTGCCGTAGGCCTGGATCACGAGCACGTCCCCGGGCTGCACGGCCTCGAGCACGTGCCAGAGGGCGGTGTGCCGTTCGGCGTACTCCTGGCCGTCGCCGGAGGCCATGTCCTCGCGCTGCGGCATGAACTGGAGGGTCAGTGCCGAGCCGACGACGCGCTGGCCGAGGCTCAGCGGCTCCGGTCCGTCGATGTAGCTGCGGCGGATCCCGAGTCCGTGCAGCTTGGCGCACGCCGTGGCGGAGGAGATCGCATCGAAGGAGTCGACCACCTCGCGCGAGGGCCGCTGGTAGGCCCCACCCCGCACGGGCAGGGCGAAGTCGGGTCGGATCAGATCGGCGCTCATGCGTCTCCTTCAGGGAACAGGTGGCGCGGCGATCCGGTCGCACGCGCGATGGTCAGGTCGAGGTCGGCGGTGTGCGCCGGGGCCAGGGTCACCACGAGGTCGTCGTCCACGTCGATGGTCGTGGTGACGGTCGGGGCGTCCGGGGCGGTGTACGTGCCCGAGGCGCCGGGCCAGAAGCTGGGCTCCTCGCCGGTCGCCGTGACCCGCACGATCCGGTCGAGGCCGAAGCGCCCGCCGCGCAGCCGCACGGTGCGCGTGTGGACGGCGGAGGTGTTCACGAGTTGCACGCCCACGCCGTGGTCGTCGAGCCGGTGCACGAGCGCGGCGACATCCTCCGGGAGTCCTGGTCGCGCGCGGTCGACGTCTTCGTAGCGCAGGGCCGTGAAACCGAGTCCGCCGTTGTAGAGCACCTGCGGCGCCCCGCCGACGAGCTGGGTCAGCACCTCCGTCACCACGGGGTTCACGCGCTGCCAGAAGTGCAGGTGCGCGGCGTCGGGGTCGCGGTCATCGGCGAGCATCATCGCAGCGCGGCGAGCCACCTGGCCGAGCGCCATCTCCAGCGCCCGCACCGGGTAGTCGGGCAGGTCGCCGGACAGGTACGCGAACCAGCCGGCTTCGTGACCCGCCTCCTCCTTGTCGCGGAACGGGGCGACGAGGTCGGTCGAGGCGGGAAGCCCCGCGATGACCCTCTCCAGCCGCTCCCGGTCGGATGCCCGTCGCGACCACCACCACAGCCACAGCGGCAGGTCGAGCTGCAGCGGACCGTAGTCGAACCAGCCGTCCGCGCCGTGACGATAGGGGACGAGAAGGGCGGGCTCGGTGGCGGCGGCGCCGAGCCGGGCCATCCATCCGCCGCGCAGGCTGTACGTGGACTCCGCGACACTGCCCGTGTGCGCCTCGGCGAGGACGGTGTCGAGCATCGTGCGCACGAGGTCGAGGGCGCCGTCGTCGCCCGTGACGAGCGCGTGGTTCAGGGCGCCGATCAGGGCGCTCATACCGACGGAGTGCAGCCCGTGCGGCCAGGCCCAGCCGTAGTGCCCGCCCCACCAGCGACCGTCGTGGAGGGAGCCCACCGTGCCGTCCGGGCCGACGTTGTCGGGGAGCAGCCCCCCGTCCGCCCGCGCCCGCCAGCCGTCGACGTACCGGCGGACCCACGCGGCCGCCTCCTCGTCGCCGTCGTAGAGCCAGCGATTCGCGGCGAGGGAGGTCGCGGCGAGGTTCACGGCGATGTCGCCCGCCGCCCGCCGCTGCATTTCCTCCGCCATCCGCCGCGCGTGCGCGGGGTCGGCGAGGTCGTCCCACGACGCGATGCCGTCCAGGCCGTGCAGCGGCAGACCGTAGGGGCGCATCTCGTCGCGATCGGCCGTGTACGGCACGATCTTCTCGTCGAGTCCCTCGCGGGCGCCGAGCGCGCCGTTGTGCGGGGAGCGGATCATGTTGCGCGCGGCGTCGTAGTTGCCCTTCGCGGGGTCGGTGAAGAGTGCGGCGAACCGGGCGGCTCGTGCGGCGAACGCGGCATCTCCCGGGTCGGCGGCGCAGATGCCGGCGAGGAACAGCAGCGACTCGCCCTGATGGAACCAGTCGTAGCCGTTGTCGTACTCCTCGGTGAGCATGCCCGCCTCCGCGAGCTGGACCGTCACGCCCTCCCAGTGCCGCTTGGCGTCGGCGAGCACCTCGTCAGACCCGCCGAGCAGGTAGAACGCGGGCCAGTTGAAGAACGGCTCGTAGAGGTCGTCGACGCCGTCCCGGTCGATGAACTCGGCGACGCCGCGGAGGCGGCCGTCCGGCAGGGTGTAGCGGTCGCGGAAGAGGCGGCGGGCCTCCTCGACCTCGGCGAAGAGCCGGCGCTGCAGCACGGCCCACGCCGGGATCGTCCGCAGCGGACGCGTGAGCGGGGTCTCCGGCACGGTCATCCCTTCGTCGCTCCGGCGACCAGGCCGCCGATGATGTGGCGTTGCATGACGATGAAGAACACCATCGCGGGCAGCACGGCCAGCAGGAGGGTCGGGAACACCTGCGTGTAGTCGGTGGAGAACTGCCCGACCGCCGCGTAGACGCCGGTCGTCACCGTGTAGATCCCGGAACTCGGTCCGAGGATGATCTGCGGACTCACGAAGTCGTTCCACACGCCGATCGAGTTGAGCACCACGACGGTCGCGACGACGGGCTTCATGATCGGGAAGATGCACGCCCAGAACGCGCGGATGGGACCGGCGCCGTCCAGCGACGCCGCCTCGTCGATGTCGCGGGGCACGCTGCGGAGGTAAGCGGTGAACAGGAAGATCGTCACCGGCAGCGTCGCCGCGGTCTCGAAGAGGATGAAGCCGGGGATCGTGTTGATGAGCCCGAGCACCCGCAGCACGAAGACGACGGGGATCAGCGTCACCTGACCCGGGATGAAGAGCCCGGAGACGAAGAGCAGCAGCAGTCCCAGGTGCCACTTCGACCGTCCGCGGGCGATGACGTAGGCGACGGGCGCGGCGAGGGCGATGCAGCACAGGTTCACGAGGACGACGAACAGGAGCGTGATCCCGTACGCGGCGATGACGTTGAACTTGCTGCTCGTGATCGCTGCCCAGAGGTAGTCGAACGTGAACATCTGCGGGGTGATCAGCAGCGGGTTCTCGATGATGTCGGCCTGCGGCTTGAACGCGTTGATCAGCATCGTGTACATCGGGATCAGCATCGTGATCGCGACGACGCCGAGGACGATCCACCGGATCGCGCTGACGGCGAGGGCCGGGCGGTTGCGGGTCTGTTTCATCAGTCGGTCGCCTTCTGCTCGGCGCGGCGTCGCACCAGCGTGACGGCGAGGCCGACGACCGCGGTGACGATGAGGAGGATCATGGATTGCGCGGCGCCGAAGCCGAGGGCCGAGTTCGCGAAGGAGTCCTTGAGGATCTGGTAGACGATGGTCTGCGTCGAACCGGCAGGCCCGCCGTCGGTCAGCGACAGCACCACGTCGTACGCCTTGAGGAGCCCGACGAGGGTGAGCACGAGGTTCACGGTGAAGACGGGCGCGATGAGCGGCAGTGTGATGGAGCGGAACTGCTGCCACCGCGAGGCGCCATCGACGGTCGCGGCCTCGTAATACTCGGCGGGGACCGACTTGATGCCGGCGAGGAACAGGATCATGTTGAAGCCGAAGTGCGACCACACGATCGTGAAGATCACGCTCGCCTTGGCGAAGGTCGGGTCGGTGAGGAACGGCATCGCCGGAAGGCCCAGCGTGCCGAGCAGGCCGTTGACGGCGCCGGTGGGGGAGAGCATCGCCGACCAGAGGAAGCCGATGATGAGGGCGCTGATCACGTACGGGTAGAAGAAGATCGTGCGCAGGATCGTGTTCGAGCGTCCGGGGCCGGCGATGAGCGCGGCGATCGCGAGGCCGATGGCGTTGCAGAGGATCGTGCCCACCACCGCGATGACACCGGTGAAGATCGCGGCCTGCGTCGAGCGCGGGCTGCGGAACGCCTTGATGTAGTTCTCCCACCCGACGAAGGTGAAGTTCAGGCTGTACCCGTTCCAGTCGGTGAAGCTGAGCACCGCCGCGAGGATCATCGGGATGACGAACATCGCCAGGAACACGGCGACGGCGGGGCCGCCCATGAGGATGCCGGGGAGGCGGTTCCGCCACTGCTGCAGCGCGGTGCGGCGGCGCGGGGCGGGTGAGGTCATCGGCGTCGATGGTCCTGTCGGGCTGGTGGCCGCGGCCGGGGGCGGCGCGGTCGTGGTGGGGGAGTCATGGCGGCACCTCGTTCTCGGTGGCGCGTTCGGGGAGGGCGCGGAAAGCGCCGGGGAGGCGCCGGGGGCGGTGCGTCCCCGGCGCCTCGAGGGTCAGCCGGCGTTCGCGGCGAACCAGTCGTCCATGGCCTTCAGCACCTGGTCCGCGGACGCGCCGCCGAGGAGGGCCTGGGTCTGGGTGTTGATCTCGCCCGCGTAGCCGTCGGGGAGCGTGCGCTCGCCGTAGCCGCCGCCGGTGGGCGTGTAGGCGTCGGCCGGGGTGTCGGCGACGATCTGCAGCAGCTCCTCCCCGAGCGGCGTCATGTCGTACTCGTAGCCGTCGCGGAAGTTGCCGTCGACCGCGAGCTGGTCACTGACCGCGGTCTTGTCGGTGGTGAGGAACTCGATGAGCTTCGCCGCGGCATCCTGGTGCTTGCTCGCCTTGAGGATCGAGTACGGGCTGGCGATGTTGGCGCCCATCGCGGGCTGCTCGTCGGCGCTCATCGCGGGGGCGCGGAAGACGCCGATGTCGGCCGAGTCGGCGGCCTTGGCCTGGGTGCCGGCGAACCAGCTGCCCATGGAGTACACCGCGGTCTTGCCCGAGAGGAAGGCCTGCTCGGCGTCGGGGTACTTGATGCCAAGGGCGTCGGCGGGGATGTACCCCTCGGACACCCAATCCGCGTAGGTCTCGACGGCGTCGCCGTAGGTTTCGCTGAAGGTGACCTCGCCCGCCGAGATGTCCTGGAACCACTCCGGGTCCTCGGCGATGATCGTCGGCAGCCCGAGCGCCTGCAGGGTGTGGCTCGTCATCCAGTCACCACCGGTCTGGATGGGGGTCCAGCCTGCGTCGGCCAGCTTGCCGAGGGCTTCGGTCAGCTCGTCGACCGTCGTCGGCACCTCCGTGATTCCGGCCTCCTCGAAGGCGGTCTTGTTGTAGAAGAACAGGCTCTGCAGCTGCACACCGATGCCGGCCATGTAGTTCTTGCCGTCGATCGAGTACTGGTCCGCGAGGGGACCAGTCGAGGCCCATTCGTACTGCGAGAGATCGACGAGCTCGGGAGCGAGCTTGGTCGTGGGGGCGATGGACTGCACGACGTCGGGAGCGTCTCCGGCGGCGAGCAGGCGGGGAACCGCGGCTTCGACGCCTTCGGCGCCCGGGTTCTGGATGACGACGTCGATGTTCGGGTTGGCGTCCTCGAACGGCGCGACGAGGTCGTTCCAGAACTCCTCGGTCAGGTTCGGGGTGACGTTCACGAGCATGCGGACGGTGACGTCGCCGCCCGCGTCGCCGCCGTCGTCTCCTGCGGTGGTCGAGCAGCCGGCGATGGCGAGGGCGGATACCGCCGCGATGCCGGCGAGGGGGAGGACTCGGGCCTTGATCATCGTTGATCCTTTCCTGATGCATGAGGGAGGGCCGCTCGCGACATTACACTAATCGATAATCGTTTGTGAAGAGTGCACAGCATCGGTCGGCCCCGGGACCGCGGGGTGCGGTCGCCAGAGCGTGACGCGGGGAAGTGCGGTCAGCCGGCGGCGCGACGGGCCCGGTAGGCGGCCACGGCGTTGCGGTTGGCGCAGCTCGTCGAGCAGTAGCGCTTGGAGCGGTTGCGGGAGAGGTCGAGCGCGATCGCCTGGCAGGTCTCGTCCGCGCAGACGGTGAGGCGAGAGCCCTCGTCCGTGCGGATGACGTCGATCAGGGCCATGGCCGTCTCCACGAGCACGCGTTCGGCGAGCGGGCGGTCGTCGGCGAGGCCGTGCAGGTGCCAGTCCAGCTCATCGTGTCGCACGAGCCGCGGGGTCAGATGCACCTCCGCGAGGGCGGCGTTCACGTGCGCGGCCATCTCGTCGCGCGGAGCCAGCAGCATGGCACGGAGCCGCGGGCGCAGAGCGCGGAGGTCGTCGAGCTCCACCGCGTCCCGGTCGACCCGTCCCGTGTACGGGAAGACCTGGAGGAAGGTCTTCTCGTCGTCGATGTCGACGAGAGTGTCCGGCTCCTCCGCCGAGTTCGCGAGCCAGACGGCGGCGCGCAGCGCATCCTCGGTGTCATCGGTGAAGACCATGTTGACAGCTTACTCCGCGCCGGCGTAGCGTCATCTCCCATGAGCACTGTGGCTGATGACGCCGTCCGGTTTCGGACCGGTGTGCGCGTCGGGCTGCCGCTCGCCATCGCCGCCGCTTTCGCGTTCGGCTCCTCCGGGGCGTGGGCGCGCGGGCTCATCGACGCGGGGTGGACCCCGGGCGCCGCCGTCACGGTGCGGGTGTGGGTCGCGGCGCTCGTCCTGCTCGTCCCCACCCTCCTCGCGCTGCGGGGCCGGTGGCGCACCCTCCGCCGGAACGTGGGACTGGTCGCCGCCTACGGACTCCTCGCCGTCGCGGCCACTCAGCTCTGCTACTTCCAGGCCGTCGCGGTGATGGACGTCGGGATCGCGCTGCTGATCGAGTACACGGCTCCGGTCGCGGTGCTCCTCTGGCTGTGGCTCCGTCGAGGCGAACGGCCCACGCGGCGCAGCGTCCTCGGGGCGGGGATCGCGTTCGTCGGGCTGGTCCTCATGCTCGACATCGTCACGGGCGCTCAGGTGAACGTGGTCGGAGTCCTCTGGGCGCTCGGGGCGATGGTGGGCGCCGCGAGCTACTTCGTGCTGTCCGCGCGGGCCGACACCGGAATCCCGCCGATCGCCCTCGCGGGGAGCGGGCTGTTGCTCGGTGCCGTCGGGCTGAGTCTCGCGGCGCTGGTCGGCGTGCTGCCGTTCGCGTGGACGACCGCCGAGGTGGAGTACCGCTTCGGCGCCGTGCCGTGGTTCGTGCCGGTCCTCGCGATCGGAGTGATCGCCACGGCGCTCGCGTACGTGCTCGGCATCGTCTCGACACGGCTGCTCGGCTCGCGCCTCGCGTCGTTCGTCGCGCTCGCCGAGGTCGTGGCGGCCCTGCTCTTCGGCTGGCTCCTGCTCGGTCAGCTCCCCGGTCCGCTGCAGGCCCTCGGCGGCGTGCTCGTGCTCGTCGGCGTGGTGGTGGTGAAGCTCGGCGAGCCCCGCCCCGCCGCCTGAGCCCGTCTCCCGGGGGCACAACTTGTGGGGACCGGGTCGGGTCGGAACTATGTATACGAATGGGCGGTCGTCGCCGGACAAGTGGACTGGAGAGGCCGGTTTATGTATACACTGGCGGAATGGTTCTCCCGGTCGAGCGCACGTCCATGGGCGACCGCGCCTACGCGGCGCTGCTCGACGGCATCCAGTCGGGGGAGCTGCCGGCCGGCTTCGTGCTCGGCGAGGTGGAGCAGGCCGAACGTCTCGGCGTGAGCCGGACCCCGCTGCGCGAGGCACTGCGCCGCCTGGCCGCAGACGGTCTGGTCGTGCAGCAGTCGCCCCGTGTCACCGTCGTCGCCGCCCTGGATGCCGACGACATCCGGTCCCTGTTCGAGATCCGCCGCGCGCTGGAGGAGACGTCCGCCCGCCTCGCCGCGGTCCGGGGAGACGCCGCCGGGTTCGCCGCCCTCGCCGACGAGTTCGCGCACGTGGATCTCACCCGGGCCGAGGGTCGCGACGCCTACTACGCCCTGATCGCCCGCTTCGACGCCGCCCTGGACGCGGCGGTCGCCAACGACTACATCGCCGCGGCCCTGCGCACGGTCCGCACCCACCTCGTGCGCGTGCGGCGGATGGCCCGCGACAAGCCCGCGCGGCTCGCGGCCTCCGCCGCCGAGCACCGCACCATCGCCGAGGCGCTCGCCGCCCGTGACGGCGACCTCGCCGCCCACGCTACGCACGTGCACCTGCACAACGCGCTCATCGGCATCCTCGAGACCCTCTCCGACAGCGAAGGACACTCATGACCGTCACCCATCACGTCCGCGTACACGCCAGTTCCGAGAACCTCGCCCGCGAGGATCAGCTCGCCTGGAAGATCGCCGAGGTCGCGGCCGACCAGGTCGAGGTCGAGCAGCCCGTCGTCGACATGATCATCAACCGCATCATCGACAACGCCTCCGTCGCCGCGGCCTCCCTCACCCGCGCCCCGATCGTCGCGGCCCGCGCGCAGGCGTTCAGCCACCCCGTCTCGACGGGCGGCGCCGGCGCCAACCTGTTCGGCACCCCCCTCGACCGCCGTACCAGCCCGGAGTGGGCGGCCTGGGCCAACGGCGTGGCGGTGCGCGAGCTCGACTACCACGACACGTTCCTCGCGGCGGAGTACTCGCACCCCGGCGACAACATCCCGCCGATCCTCGCGGTCGCGCAGCACACCGGCAAGGACGGCCAGGCGCTCGTGCGCGGCATCGCCACCGGCTACGAGATCCAGATGGACCTCGTGCGCGCGATCTGCCTGCACAAGCACAAGATCGATCACGTCGCGCACCTCGGCCCGTCCGCCGCCGCCGGTATCGGCACGCTCCTCGGACTCGACGTCGAGACGATCTACCAGGCGGTCGGCCAGGCCCTGCACACCACGACCGCCACGCGGCAGAGCCGCAAGGGCGAGATCTCCACGTGGAAGGCGCACGCCCCGGCCTTCGCCGGCAAGATGGCCGTCGAGGCGGTCGACCGGGCCATGCGCGGCCAGACCAGCCCCGCGCCGATCTACGAGGGCGAGGACGGCGTGATCGCCTGGATGCTCGACGGCAAGGACGCCGCCTATGAGGTGCCGCTCCCTGCTGCGGGCGAGCCCAAGCGAGCGATCCTCGACTCGTACACGAAGGAGCACTCGGCGGAGTATCAGGCGCAGGCGTGGATCGACCTCGCGCGCAAGCTCGGCACCGCGAACCCGGCCCTCCGCGACCCCGCGAACATCGCCTCGATCGTGCTCCACACCAGTCACCACACGCACTACGTCATCGGCTCAGGCGCGAACGATCCGCAGAAGTACGACCCGACGGCCTCCCGTGAGACCCTCGACCACTCCATCCCGTACATTTTCGCGGTGGCGTTGCAGGACGGCGGCTGGCACCACGTCGACTCGTACACCCCGGAGCGCGCCGGCCGGGCCGACACGGTCGCTCTGTGGCACAAGATCACCACGGCGGAAGACGCGGAGTGGACCCGCCGCTACCACTCGGAGGACCCGGACGAGAAGGCCTTCGGCGGTCGGGTGGAGATCCGCCTCACCGACGGCTCGACCGTCGTGGACGAGATCGCCGTCGCCGACGCGCACCCCCTCGGCGCCCGCCCGTTCGCGCGGGAGAACTACATCGCCAAGTTCCGGCTGCTCGCGGAGCCCGTGCTCGAGTCCGCAGAGATCGAGCGGTTCCTCGCCCTCGTGCAGCGCCTTCCGGAGCTCACAGCCGCCGAGGTCGGCGAGCTCTCGATCGTCGCGAAGCCGGGTCTGCTCGACGAGGCCGCGGCGCCCGCCGGTCTGTTCTGATGCCCACGCCGTTCATGACTCAGGAGAATCGGCGCGGAACGCGTCGGCTGACCGCCCACACGGCTCTTCCCGCCGCCGGTCTCCTGAGTTGTGAACACCGATCGAAGGGGAGCAACTGATGCTGTACTCCACCACGACGCCGGCCGAGAAGCGACGGCTGTTCCGGGAGCGTCTCGCCTCCGGGGAGCTGCTGCGGTTCCCGGGGGCGTTCAACCCGCTGAGCGCCCGGCTCATCGAGGAGAAGGGTTTCGAGGGCGTCTACATCTCCGGCGCCGTGCTCTCCGCCGACCTGGGGCTGCCGGACATCGGCCTCACCACCCTGACCGAGGTCGCGGGACGCGCCAGGCAGATCGCCCGGATGACCGAACTTCCGGCGATCGTCGACGCTGACACCGGCTTCGGCGAGCCGATGAACGTCGCCCGCACGATCCAGGAACTCGAGGACGCGGGGCTCGCCGGCACCCACATCGAGGATCAGATCAACCCGAAGCGCTGCGGGCACCTCGACGGCAAGGCCGTGGTGGATGAGGACACCGCGATCAAGCGCATCAGGGCCGCCGCCGACGCCCGCCGGGACGAGAACTTCCTGATCATGGCCCGCACCGACATCCGCGCGATCGAGGGCCTGGACGCGGCGGTCGACCGGGCCAAGGCGCTCGTCGACGCGGGGGCCGATGCGATCTTCCCGGAGGCGATGCGCACGATCGGTGAGTTCGAGGCGATGGCCGAGGCGCTGGACGTGCCGATCCTGGCGAACATGACCGAGTTCGGCAAGAGCGAGCTGTTCTCGGTCGACAGCCTCCGCGACGCCGGGGTGCGGATGGTCATCTGGCCGGTGTCGCTGCTGCGGATCGCGATGGGGGCGGCGGGCCGTGCGCTCGATACGCTGAACGACGAGGGGCACCTGACCTCGAGGCTCGGCGAGATGCAGCACCGCGCCGACCTCTACGAGCTGATCGACTACGAGTCGTACAACCGTTTCGACTCCGGCGTCTTCAACTTCACACTCGACAACACCGGTCGCTGAGCAGCGGAGCGGCGCCGTACACGAAGGAGTGACCATGACCGAGCCGGACATCAAGAAGGGCCTCGCAGGGGTCGTCGTCGACACGACAGCCATCTCGAAGGTCAACCCCGAGACGAACAGCCTGCTGTATCGCGGCTACCCCGTGCAGGAGCTCGCCGAGACGCAGTCCTTCGAAGCCGTGGCGTACCTGCTGTGGCACGGCGAGTTGCCGACGGGAGACGAGCTCGCCGCGTTCCGGCTGGAGGAGCGGAAGCACCGCGCCCTGGCCGACAACGTCAAGGCCGCGATCGACCTCGTGCCGCTCGAGGCGCACCCGATGGACGAGGTGCGCACCGCCGTGAGCCTGATCGGCGCGTCCGACCCCGAGGCCGGCGGTTCCGTGCTCGACGCCGGTGGCAGCCCCGAGCAGAACCTGGCGCGCAGCATCCGCCTGTTCGCCGCGCTGCCGGCCATCGTCGCGTACGGTCAGCGTCGTCGCCGCGGGCAGGAGCTCATCGCCCCGCGCGACGACCTCGACTACTCCGCGAACTTCCTCTGGATGACGTTCGGCGAGGAGGCCGACCCGGTCGTGGTCGACGCCTTCAACCGCTCGATGATCCTCTACGCCGAGCACTCCTTCAACGCCTCGACGTTCACCGCCCGGGTCATCACCTCCACCCTCAGCGACATCTACTCGGCTGTGGTCGGGGCCATCGGCGCGCTCAAGGGCCCGCTGCACGGCGGGGCGAACGAGGCCGTGCTGCACATCTTCACGGAGATCGGCTCGGCGGACGCCGTGGAGGCGTGGCTCGACAAGGCCCTCGCGGAGAAGCGCAAAATAATGGGCTTCGGGCACCGTGTCTACAAGAACGGCGACTCCCGGGTGCCGACGATGAAGGCCGCGCTGGACACCCTCGTCGCGCACTACGGCCGGGAGGACGTGGCGGCGCTGTACGACGCGCTGGAGTCGCAGTTCGTCGAGCGCAAGGGCATCCACCCGAACCTCGACTACCCGTCCGGCCCCGCGTACAGCCTCATCGGCTTCGACACGCTCACCTTCACGCCGCTGTTCGTCGCGGCGAGGGTGACGGGGTGGACGGCGCACGTCATCGAGCAGGCCGGCGCCAACGCCCTGATCCGTCCGCTGTCGCACTACGACGGCCCCGACGAGCGGCACGTCGCGGGCTGACGGCGTTCAGAGCGTGCGGAGCCAGCGGCGCAGCCGGCTCCGTGCGTTCGCGTACGGCGACGAGGTGTTGAGCGAGATCATGCGTCCGAGCGTCCATCTCCGGTACCAGGGGGCGCCGTAGAGCTCTTCCTCCGAGCGGTCGCGGACGAGCTCCACGATCCGGCGTTCAGCGTCGTCGAGGCGGGCGCGGAGGTCGTCCCAGGACTCGTGCTCGTGCTCGCGGTAGAAGCGGAGCGCGAGTGACCCGAGGTCGTTCCACGCCGCACCGGGCGCCGGGAACTCGTCGGGGAGGCCAGCGGCGCGGCGCTCGTTCCAGATGAGGACCTGCTCGTTCCAGCCGATGAGGTAGGCCACGAGATCGGCGGGACTGATCGAGGTGCCGGCCGCGTGCCCCGGGAGCACCTTCTCCCGGACGTGGGCCGCAGGCACCCGGTCGAGGTCGTCGGACAGTCGGGCGTAGGACGTCTCGATGGCGGCGAGCAGCTGATCCTTCGTCGCAGGGACGCCGGACATCCCCCCACCTCCGTTCGAATCGCCTGATTGGCTCCATTCTCGCCCGGGATGGGGCCATTCGCGCGATTCGAGGCTGTAGCGTGCCGGCGGCCCGGGGTCAAGCAGATGCGGCGGATCGCTCCGGGGAGTAAAACCGGATCCGGGACGACAGCGTGTCCCGCGAGAAGGAGGCCCCCATGTCCGCATCCGACGTCAGCGTCAAGGAGGTCCGGTCACTCGTCCCGGCGCGGATGGACCGACTCCCCTGGTCGCGATTCCACTGGATGATCGTCGTCGGACTCGGTTTCTCCTGGATCCTGGACGGGCTCGAAGTGCAGATCGTCGCGGCCAACGGCTACGCGCAGACGCTGGGGATGGGCCCGGCCGAGGTCGGTCTCGCGGGCACCTGCTACCTGCTGGGCCAGGTCTTCGGCGCTCTCGTGTTCGGTCGCCTCGCCGACCGCCTCGGACGCAAGAACCTCTTCCTGCTCTCCCTCGCGGTATACCTCGTCGGCTCGGCCGTCGCCGGCCTGGCGTTCGCTCCCTGGTTCTTCTACATCTGGCGCTTCGTCGCGGGCGCGGGCATCGGTGGCGAGTACGCGGCCATCAACTCCGCCATCGACGAGATCATCCCGGCGAAGTACCGCGGCCGAGTGGACATCGCCATCAACGGCACCTATTGGGGCGGTGCGGCGCTCGGTGCCGTGGCCAACATGTTCTTCCTCAACACCGACATCCTTCCCGCCGACATCGGCTGGCGGCTGAGCTTCTTCGTCGGACCGATCCTCGGCATCCTCATCATCTGGCTGCGTCGCCACATCCCGGAGAGCCCGCGCTGGCAGATGACCCACGGTCGCGAGGAGGAGGCGGAGCGCAACGTCGACGGGATCGAGGAGCGCATCCGCAAGGAGGGCAAGACGATCGAGCCCGTCGACGAGAGCAAGGCCATCACGGTCAAGGAGTACGGCAGCGTCCCGTTCCTCGTGATCGCGAAGGTGCTGTTCCAGAAGTACCCGCGGCGCACCCTCGTCGGCATCACGATGATGGTGACGCAATCCTTCCTCTACAACGCGATCTTCTTCACCTACGCCCTCGTGCTCGAGAACTTCTACGACACCCCGCCGGCGTCGGCGTCGCAGTACTTCATCGTCTTCGCCATCGGCAACCTCGCGGGCGCCCTCATCCTCGGCCACTTCTTCGACACGTGGGGTCGGCGGCGGATGCTCTTCGGCACCTATGTGCTCGCGGGGCTGATCCTGCTCGTCAGCGCCTTCCTCTTCAACGCGGGCGTGCTCAACGCGGGCACGCACACGGCGTTCTGGTGCGCGTCGTTCTTCTTCGCGTCGGCCGGAGCGTCCGCCGCGTACCTGACGGTGAGCGAGATCTTCCCGCTCGAACTGCGCAGCCAGGTGATCTCGTACGTGTTCTCGATCGGGCAGCTCGTCGGCGCCGTGGCCCCGGTGCTCTACGGAGCGCTGATCGGTGCGAGCGCGGAGTCCGGCGACCGCGGCCCGCTGTTCTGGGGATACGTGCTCGGGGCGGCGATCATGATGTTCGGTGGCGTCGTGTGCGGCATCTTCGGTGTGAGCGCGGCCGGCAAGTCGCTGGAGGACATCGCGGATCCGCTCTCGCTCGTGGAACCCGCGAAGAAGGGCGTGACGCCCGGCTCCTGACCGCCGGTATCGGAGGTGCAGGAGCCGAGACGCCGTGAGGACGGTATTCAGGCGAGGGCGTCGAGCAGCGCGCGGGCCGTGGCGCCGGACGACTGCGGGTTCTGGCCCGTGATGAGCGCGCCGTCGACGAGCACGTGATCACGCCACGGCTCGGTCACCACGACGGCGGCACCCTGAGCCCGGAGCGCGCTCTCCAGCAGGAACGGCGCCCGGTCGGCGAGACCACCCTGCCGCTCCTCCTCGTCGGAGAAAGCGGTGAGGCGGCGGCCCGCCGCGGCCGGCTCTCCGGTCGCGGTGCGGGCCGGAAGGAGGGCGGCGAGACCGTGGCAGACGAGGGCCAGGGGACGCTCGGCAGCGAGGGTCGCGGTGACGAGGGCGGCCGAGTCCTCGTCGACGGCGAGGTCCTCCATCGGGCCGTGGCCCCCGGGATAGAACACGGCGTCGTGCGCCGCGGGATCCACGGTGGAGAGCGTGAGGGGGGCAGCCAGTCCCGGAATGGCCGCGAGAGCCTCGGCATCGCCCTCCTGAACACTCGCGGCGTCGGCGATGGGGGGACGGCCGCCGGGGGTGGCGATGTCGACGCGATGCCCCGCCGCGGTCAGCAGGCGATACGGCGTCAGCAGCTCCTCGGCCCAGAAGCCGGTGGGATGGGCGGCGCCGTCGGCGAGCGTCCACGAGCGGGCGGCGGAGACGACGAACAGGATGGTGGACATGGGGACTCCTCTGGTGGGGTGGCGTGCGGCCACGGAAGCGATCACAGGGGAGAACGTCGCAGGTGGTCTCGTCCTTCCGATACATTCTCGATATGAGTGATCGGAATTCCGATGGGCTGCGGGATGTTCTCCTCTGGCGGTCGTTTCTCGCGGCGCACCGCTCCGGCTCCGTGTCGGCAGCGGCGCGCCTGCTCGGGCTCGCCCAGTCGAGCGTGACCGCCCAGTTGCAGGCCCTGGAGCGCACCGTGGGTGAGCCGCTCTTCGAGCGCCACGCCCGCGGCCTCCGTCCGACCGCGCGTGCCGACGAGCTCGCCGCGCGCGTGGCCGGACCCCTCGATGCGCTGGCCGTCGCGGTCGGGCGGTCTGCCGACACGGCGGCCCCCGTGGTGAGGCTGGGAGGTGCGAGCGAGTTCCTGGAACGCGTCGCCATGCCGGCACTCGCTCCGCTGGTCACAGCGGGGATGCGCGTCACGGTCACGCCGGGGCTCGCGGAGGATCTGCTCGCTGCCCTCCGTGCGGGCACTCTGGACCTCGTGGTCTCCGCCGTGCGGCCGCGAGGCCGCACTCTGCTCGCGGTTCCGCTGTGCGACGAGGAGTTCGTCCTCGTCGCCGCACCCGGTCTCGTCGCTCCCGGGGATGGCCTCCGACCCGACGCGCTCGACCGGGCGCCGTTGCTCGCCTACGCCGCCGACGTGCCGATCCTCCGCCGGTACTGGCGGCACGTCTTCGGGACGCGGCTGGAGCGTGAGCCGGCACTGGTGATACCGGATCTGCGCGCGGTCGCCCGGGCCGCGGCGGCCGGGGCCGGCGTGACCGTGCTCCCGCGCTACCTGATCGCCGAGGAGCTGGCGGACGGCACGCTCGTCGCGCTGAACGAGACGGATGATCCGCCGATCAACACACTCTTCGCGGTGCGGCGCCCGGGGCCGCTGACCCCCGCGGTCGGAGCCGTCGAGCGCGCGCTCCGGCTCGCCGCCTCCGCGATCTGAGCTGCGGGGCCCGGCGAGCCGTCCTAGCGAGCGAGCCAGGAGCGCAGCGAGCGGGTCACGAAGGGAAGCACCCAGTACGTCATGATCGGCGTGAGGACGAGCGTCGTGATGAGCACCCGGAGCCAGAGCGGCACGGCCTCCCATCCCGGGACGGGGCTCATCGCGTACGTGAAGGCCAGGTTCACGGGGAAGAAGCCGAGCCAGATCGAGACCGCCTGCTTCCACCGTGGCGGCGCCGGGGCGACCGTCACCGTGCTGGTCGAGCCGTCCGCCTCGACGACCGGGATCGAGCCGGTCGACGGTTCGTCGAACCATCCCTCGATACCGGAGCGGCGCTTGGATCGCTCGCTGCGGACGAAGCCCTGCCCCATCGACAGCCACCAGGCTCGTTCTCCGGACTGCTCCCAGGCGGTGAGGGACTCCTCGCTCGCGAAACGGTAGAGCATGTGCCACACCTGGGAGTCCTCGCCGGCCCGTACCCAGCCCGAGCCGAGGAATCCGGGGTATTTCGTGGCGAGGTTCACGCCGGTCTGCACCCAGGCGGTGGCCTCGGCGATGCGCTCGGGATCGACTTCGCGGCGGATCGAGACGGTGACGGGCTCGGACGCGGGCGCGGCTGCGGACATGATGCGGTCCTCGGGGGGTGAGTGGGGCGTCGGGGTGCGGACGCCGGAGCGGAGGCGCCAGGGTCGCGGCGCGTGGTCGATTCTAGTTCTCGCTCAGGTCGCCCGATCGGCGGGGTCCGCGCGCGGCGGCGGGGAGACGGCCGAGGAATGAGGAGACCCCCGCCGACCCGATTCGGCGGGGGTCTCGCGGCGTGGGAGCCGCGACGGGAGCGAGAGGCTCACCGTGCCGCACGGGAGACGCGACTACCCGATCCGGTCTGAGTCTGTGCCGTGCATCTGCAGTTGTAATCGGCCCGGATGTCCGGCGGGTGAACGGCCGGAGAACGGGCGACGGCGGCACGCGAACACCCGGGGTCCGGAGATACAAGGACATCCTCGTATTTTCACGGTCATCGGAGTAAACTCGCCGATGTGCCAAAGAAGGCACGGAGGGATGTCACACAATGACCCGAACTATCCCGCACTTCGTGGGCGGATCGCATGTCACCCCCGAGGGCGGCCGCTTCGCCGACGTCTTCGACCCGAGCACCGGGGCGGTGCAGGCCCGCGTGCCGCTCGCCTCCGCGGAGGAGGTGCGCCGGGCCGTCGGGAATGCCGAGGAGGCACAGCTCGCGTGGGCCGCGACCAACCCGCAGAAGCGCGCCCGCGTGCTCCTGCGATTCCTCGATCTCGTGCAGCAGGAGATGACGCCGCTCGCCGAACTCCTCGCGAGCGAACACGGCAAGACCGTCGACGACGCGAAAGGCGACATCCAGCGGGGCCTGGAGGTGATCGAGTTCTCCGCCGGCGCGCCGCACCTGCTCAAGGGCGAATACTCGACGGGGGCCGGAGCGGGCATCGACGTGTACTCGATGCGGCAGCCGCTGGGCGTCGTCGCCGCCATCACCCCGTTCAACTTCCCCGCCATGATCCCGCTGTGGAAGGCCGGTCCCGCACTCGCCGCCGGGAACGCCGTGATCCTCAAGCCCAGCGAGCGCGATCCCTCGGTTCCGGTGCGGCTCGCCGAGCTGTTCCTCGAGGCGGGACTGCCCGCCGGGGTCCTCAACGTCGTGCACGGAGACAAGGAAGCGGTGGACACACTCCTCACCGACGACCGGATCCGTGCCGTCGGCTTCGTGGGGTCCACACCCATCGCGGAGTACATCTACGCCACCGCGGCCGCGCACGGCAAGCGCGCGCAGTGCTTCGGCGGGGCCAAGAACCACATGATCGTGATGCCGGACGCCGACCTCGACCAGGCCGTCGACGCGCTCATCGGCGCCGGCTACGGCTCCGCGGGGGAGAGGTGCATGGCCATCTCCGTCGCCGTCCCGGTGGGTGAGGAGACCGCCGACGCGCTCGCCGCCAAGCTCACCGAGCGCGTCGCCCAGCTGCGGGTCGGGCCCTCCCTCGCGGAGGACGTCGACTACGGGCCCCTCGTCACGAGCGCCGCCGTCGAGCGGGTGAAGGGCTACATCCAGCAGGGGATCGACGAAGGGGCGACGTTGCTCGCCGACGGCCGCGGGTTCACGGTCCCCGGGCACGAGGAGGGCTTCTACCTCGGGCCGACGCTGTTCGACCACGTGACGACCGACATGGCGATCTACCGGGAGGAGATCTTCGGCCCCGTCCTGGTCATCGCCCGCGCCGCCGACTACGAGGAGGCGCTGCGCATGGCCTCCGAGCACGAGTACGGCAACGGCGTCGCCATCTTCACCCGCGACGGCGATGCCGCCCGCGACTTCGCCGCCCGCGTGGAGGTCGGGATGGTGGGCGTGAACGTGCCCATCCCCGTGCCGATCGCCTACTACACGTTCGGCGGCTGGAAGCGCAGCGGCTTCGGCGACCTCAATCAGCACGGCGCCGACGCCTTCCGCTTCTACACCAAGACCAAGACCGTGACGAGCCGCTGGCCGTCGGGGGTGCGCGACGGCGCGAGCTTCGTCATCCCCACCATGCACTGAGGAAAAGCGATGACCATGACCACCGTCACCACCACCGAGGAAGAGCGCGAGGCGATCCTCGACGCCGTGCGCGAGTTCGCCGACGCGGAACTCGCCCCGTTCGCCGCCGAGCGCGACGAGAAGCACCTGTTCCCGCGGGAGTCCCTGCAGCGCGGCGGCGAGCTCGGCCTCGGCGGGATCTACGTCAGCGACGAGTTCGGCGGCACGGGGCTCACCCGCGTCGACACAATCGCCATCTTCGAGGAGCTCGCCAAGGCCGACCCCGCCGTCGCCGCCTACATCTCCATCCACAACATGGTGGTGTGGATGATCGACACGTACGGCGACGACGACCAGCGGTCGCGGTGGCTGCCGTCCCTCACCGCCATGCAGGAGTTCGGCGGCTACTGCCTCACGGAGCCGGGGGCCGGGTCCGACGCGGCGAACATCGCGACCAGCGCGGTCCGCGACGGCGACGATTACGTGCTCACCGGCGTGAAGCAGTTCATCTCCGGTGCCGGTGAAGCCGCGGTGTACGTCGTCATGGCGCGGACCGGAGAGCCGGGAGCCCGCGGGATCAGCGCGTTCCTCGTCCCCGGGGACGCCGAGAACCTGAGCTTCGGCGCTCCGGAGAAGAAGATGGGGTGGCACGCGCAGCCGACCCGCCCCGTCATCATGGACGGCGTGCGCGTACCGGCGTCCGCGATGCTCGGGGACGAGGGCCGCGGGTTCGCGATCGCGATGTCCGCCCTCAACGGCGGCCGCCTCAACATCGCGGCGTGCTCGCTCGGCGGTGCGCAGGCCGCGCTCGACAAGGCCGTGCAGTACGTGCGCGAGCGCGTCGCGTTCGGCGAGCCCCTGGCGGAGAAGCAGTCGATCCTCTTCGCGATCGCCGACATGCGCACCGACCTCCAGGCGGCGCGGCTGATGGTCCGAGACGGCGCGGAGGCCGTGGACGCGAAGGCACCCGACGCGACGATGCGCTGTGCGATGGCCAAGCGCTTCGCGACCGACGCGGGCTTCGAGGTCGCCAACCGCGCGCTCCAACTGCACGGCGGGTACGGCTACCTGCAGGACTACGGGATCGAGAAGATCGTTCGCGACCTCCGTGTGCACCAGATCCTCGAGGGGACGAACGAGATCATGCGCCTCATCGTCGGACGCGAGATGCTGCGACCGGCGGGGTCGACGTCGATGCGGAGCGCATCATGACCCGCGTGGCCTTCCTCGGGCTCGGTCACATGGGCTTGCCGATGGCCAGGAATCTCGTCGCGGCGGGGCACGAGGTGCACGGCTTCGACCTCATGCCCGCGGCGATCGAGGCTGCACGGGAGGCCGGCATCCCCGTCGCCGCGAGCGGGGCGGAGGCCGTGACGGACGCGGAGGTCGTGGTGACGATGTTCCCGGCGGGGAAGCACGTCATCGAGGCGTATCGCACGGAGCTCCTGGCGGCCGCGACCCCCGGCACCCTGTTCATCGAGTCGTCGACCATCGCAGTGGACGAGGCGCGGGCCGCCCACGCGCTCGCGCTCGCCGCGGGGCACCGGCACATCGATGCTCCGGTCTCGGGGGGCGTGGTCGGGGCGGAGGCCGGCACCCTGGCGTTCATGGTCGGCGGTTCCGAGGAGGACTTCGCGGCGGCCCTGCCCCTGCTCGAGATCATGGGGAAGCGGATCGTGCACTGCGGGGGACCGGGGCTGGGCCAGGCGGCGAAAGTCTGCAACAACATGATCCTCGCGGTGTCGCAGATCGCCGTGGCCGAGGCGTTCGTCCTGGGCGAGCGGCTCGGGCTCGAGCATCAGGCCCTGTTCGACGTGGTGTCCCAGGCGTCGGGGCAGTGCTGGGCGATCACGACGAACTGTCCGGTGCCCGGCCCGGTGCCCACGAGCCCGGCGAACCGGGACTATCAGCCGGGGTTCGCGGGAGCCCTCATGGCGAAGGATCTCGGCCTGGCGCTGCAGGCGATCGAGCAGACGTCGACGGACGCCCGGATGGGGCGGTTGGCGCAGGAGCTCTACGCGGCCTACGCCGCCGGTGAGGGCGCGGGTCGCGACTTCTCCGGCATCATCACCGAGATCCGCGGCTGACCTCTGGGATCTCGAGTCGCCGGGTTGGCTCCGACGCCGGCCGAAATGCGACCGTTCGGGCGATTCGACAGGGAGGGTGGATGGCAGACGACAGGAAGGCGGAAGCGATGACCGAGTACGAGACGATCCTGGTGGAGCAGCGCGGGCGGGTGGGGTGGATCACCCTCCACCGTCCGGAAGCCCTCAATGCGCTGAACAGCACCCTCGCCCAGGAGGTCACCGCGGCCGCCCAGGCCTTCGACGCGGACGAGGGCATCGGGGCCATCGTCGTGACCGGCTCCGAGAAGGCCTTCGCCGCTGGTGCCGACATCAAGGAGATGGAGGGCATGTCCGCGGCGGAGATGCTCGAGACCGACCACTTCGGCGTCTGGCGCGACTTCGCCGCCGTGCGCACCCCGGTCATCGCGGCGGTCTCCGGGTTCGCACTCGGCGGCGGCTGCGAGCTGGCGATGATGTGCGACATCATCCTCGCCGCGGACACCGCGAAGTTCGGACAGCCGGAGATCAATCTCGGCGTGATCCCCGGCATGGGCGGCACCCAGCGACTCATCCGCGCGGTGGGGTACTACAAGGCCGCGGAGCTCGTGTTGTCGGGCCGCTTCCTGGGTGCTGAGGAGGCGGAGCGCTCCGGACTCGTGTCCCGCGTCGTCCCCGCGGCGGAGCTCCTGCCCGAGGCCTCGACGCTGGCCGAGACGATCGCGTCCAAGTCGCTCCCGTCGGTGTACGCCGCCAAGGCCGCGCTGGATGCCGCGATGGAGACGACGCTGTCCGACGGCCTCGCCCACGAGAAGCAGGCGTTCGCGGCGCTGTTCGACACCCACGACCAGAAGGAAGGGATGGCGGCATTCCGCGAGAAGCGCACGCCGGACTTCCAGAACCGCTGACCGTCATTCACAACTCAGGAGAATCGGTCGCGAAACCGCCGCCCGGCACGGCCGCGTGGCTGTCGGCCGCAGCTCTCCTGAGTTGTGAACGATCAGCCGCGAAGCGACTCCACGATTGTCGCGACCCGGCGCTCGCGCGTCGCCTCCTGCTTGGCGTCGGCGACGGCGCGGGCATGCTCCTTGCGGGCCGAGGGGGACAGGGCGTCGAACGCCGCACGCGCGGCGGGGTCGGCGTCGAGGGCGGCGGCGAGCGCGGGCGGCACCTCGACGGTCCGTTCGGCGGTGTCGAGCCGGATCACCGCGTCCACCTCCTGGTCGATCTCCACGCCGAGCTCCGCCCGCGCGGCCTTGCTGAGGCCGATCAGGTTCTCGCCGCCCATCCGGGCCAGTCGCAGGCGGGCGGTTCGGCCGCCGATCGTGACCGCGACAGGGAAGGTCTTACCCGCGCCGAACGCGGCCACCTGCTCGTCGGTGAGGATGATCGCCGCGGCAGGACCGCGACCGGCGAGGACGGTGTGCACGCGCAGTTCGCTCATGCAGGAAGAGTACGCCCGCCGTCCTCGATCGCAGCGACGAGGGCCGTATTGCGTTCCGCGATGAGTCGCTCCATGTACCGCCCGAGGACCAGGGCGTCGACGAGGCGCCCGAGGGGGCCGAAGGGCGACCGGAAGGCGATCGTGTCGCGCATGAGGGTTCCGCGCGGATGCTCCTCGAACTCGTGCTCGTGCCGGAGCTCGCGGAACGGCCCGGAGATCTGCCGGTCCGTGAACCGACGCGGCGCCTCGATGTCGAACACCACGGAGCGCAGCCGGAACGGGATGCCGAAGTGCCGCGCGCGCCAGGTGACCGTGGACCCCTCGGCGAACACGCCGCCCGCGGGCTCCTCGATCATCGTCTCGTCGTAGCGCGCCATGGACTGCAGGTGCAGCTCCGGGTCGAGCGCAGCGGCGAAGACGACCGTGGGGGACGCCGCGATCACGGTCTCGAGGACGAACCGGGGCATCAGAGCGGTTCGGGAAGCGGTCGTGGGTCGATGAAGTCGCCGGCGTCGCGGCGCAGGCGGGCGACGATGGCGACGAGCTCGGCGGCGTCGGCGTCGCTCATGCCGGGGTCGGCGAACACGTCGGCGTTGAGGGCGGTCGTGGCCCGCTCGACCAGGTCGCGGCCCGCCTCGGTCAGGGCGAGCATCGCGGCGCGTCCGTCGTGCGGATGCGGTTCGCGCACGACGAGGCCGTCCCGCACGAGGCGCTCGGCCGTGCTGGTGATGGTGGTGGCGTGGACCTGCAGGCGTGCGACGACGCTCGACAACGGCAGCCTGCCGGCACGGCTGAACGCCAGCAGTCGCAGGACCTCGTACCGCGCGAAGCTCAGCGCGAACGGCTTGAGGGCGGCGTCGACGCGGGCGAGGAGGAGCTGCTGGGCCCGCATCACCGAGGTGACGACCGTCATGCCGTCCGCAGCGTCGGTCCAGCCGTGCGCGATCCACTGCCGCTTCGCCTCGGCGAGCGGGTCGACGGGAAGCGGGCGGGGTCGGACCACGTCTCTACGGTACCGGCGGAGGGCCGTCGCGGACGCCACCGCCGGTCACTGCGCGGCGTCTGTCGACTATGTATACATTCGAGGCGGAAATCGGGGCCTCCACCGGGGGAACCCTCCGCCTTTGGCTACATAGAAGAGCGTGCGGATAGACTCAGCGTGTCGTGAGGAGCATTCGATGAAGATCTTCGTCCTGGTCAAAGAGGTGCCGGACACCTATGGCGATCGCACGTTGAATCTGGAGACGGGTCTCGCCGATCGCGGCGCCGGGGATGTCGTCCTCGATGAGATCACGGAACGGGCGCTCGAGGTCGCCCTCTCCTACGCCGACAAGAACGAGGGGACCGAGGTCGTCGCCCTCACGATGGGGCCGGAGAGCTCGACCGCCTCTGTGCGTCGTGCCCTGGCGATCGGTGCCGCGTCCGCGGTCCACATCGTCGACGAGCAGCTCCGCGGCGCTGACCTGGGGCTGACCGCCGAGGTGCTCGCCGCGGCGATCCGTCGCGGCGCCCCCGACCTCGTCATCACCGGCAACCTGTCCACCGACGGCTCCGGCGGTGTGATCCCCGCGATGCTCGCGGAGCACCTCGGCTGGGCCCAGGCCACGGCGCTCACCGCGGTCGAGATCACACCCGAAGGCGTCTCCGCCACCCGCGGCGCCGACGCGGGAAGCCAGCAGGTGTCGACCCCGCTGCCCGCCGTGATCTCCATCACCGAGGCGCTGCCCGACGCGCGGTTCCCGAACTTCAAGGGCATCATGGCCGCGAAGAAGAAGCCGCTGGAGGTGCTGTCCCTCGCCGACCTGGACGTGTCGGCCGACCCGGCGGTGGCCCCCCGCACCATCATGACCGCGGTCTCCGAGAAGCCCCCGCGGGCCGCCGGAGTGAAGATCACCGACGAGGGCGATGCCGCCGAGAAGCTCGTCGAGTTCCTCGTGCAGAACAGGCTGGTGTGACATGACGTACCCCGAGAACTCGATCCTCGTGCTCCTCGACGTCGACCCGTCGGGCGAGCTCGCCAGCAGCACTGCGGGACTCCTCGGTGCCGCAGCGGGCATCGGCACGCCGGTGGCCCTGGTCGTCGGCGGCTCCGACGCCGCCGTCGCGCGGGCTGCGGAGGCCGGAGCCGCGGTGGTGCTCACGGCCGACGGCGACCCCTCGGCGCTGACGGTGCCGATCGTCGACGCACTGCAGGCTGCCGCGGCACAGGTGGAGCCCGCGGCGGTCCTGATCTCGAACTCGATCTCCGGGCGCGATGTCGCCGGACGGTTCGCGGTGCGTTCGAGGAGCGCTCTCGCCGTGGATGCCGTCGGTGTCTCCCGTGACGACGAGGGCATCGTCGCCCACCACTCCGTCTACGGCGGGGCGTATCTCGTCGACGCGGCCGCGACCTACGGCACGCTCGTCGTCACCGTGCGGCAGGGCGCGGTGGAGGCCAGGGCGGAGGCTGTCGCCTCCCCGCAGGTCGAGAAGCTCGCGGTCGCATCGTCTGGCGCGGTCGCCGCGGTGGCCGGCCCCGTCGAGACCGTCGAGGCCACCTCGTCCCGTCCCGAGCTGCGCGGCGCGACCCGCGTCGTCTCCGGTGGCCGCGGCCTCGCCTCGAAGGAGAAGTTCGTGCTCGTCGAAGAGCTCGCGGACGCTCTCGGCGCGGCCGTCGGTGCCTCCCGCGCGGCGGTGGATGCGGGATACATCCCGCAGTCCCATCAGGTCGGCCAGACCGGCGTCTCGGTGTCGCCACAGCTCTACGTCGCGCTGGGCATCTCCGGTGCGATCCAGCACCGTGCCGGAATGCAGACGTCGAAGAACATCGTCGCCATCAACAAGGACCCGGAGGCGCCGATCTTCGACGTCGCCGACTTCGGCATCGTCGGTGACGTCTTCACGATCGTCCCGCAGGTGATCGCCGCCCTCGAGGCGCGGAAGAAGTAACCATGGCGACGCGGATGCTGCGCCGCGGGCTGCCGCGGGTGCCGGGCGGGGAGCCGTGGCCGCCGGCCGGCGTGACGGTCGAGACCGGCGATGCGGTCGAGCCGTCCGGGATGGCCGCTGCCGTCGAGGCGCCGGAGGCGGCCCCGGTCGCGACGCCGGCGGAGCGCGCCGAGGACCGCCCCGTGCCGGTCACGCCGGATGACACCGCTCCGGCCGCGACGCCGGACGCCGCGCCGCGCCCGGTGCTCCGTCGGGGCCTGCCGCGCGTTCCTGGCGGCGAGCCGTGGCCGACGTCCGCTGTCGCGCCCGCGGCGTCGCCCGTAGCCGCGTTTCCGGGCGCGACCGCACACGCCGCGGACGCGGCGACTCCGACCGCGTCCGCTGCGCCCGCGTCCGCGTCCGCTGCGCCCGCTGCGCCCACCGCGCCAGCGTCGGCCCCGGCGTCCGCTGCGGTGCCCACTCCGACGACCTCTGCCGGGGGCGAGAGCGTCCGCCGCGGACTGCCTCGTGTGCCGGGTGGCGAGCCGTGGCCGCCTGCCGGGACCGCGCCCGCTCCTGCGACCACGGCCGCGGCCGCGACGCCGGATGCCGCGGTGATCACGGAGACGCCGTCTCCGGCGGCGCCTTCTCCCGAGCCCGCCACCGCCGGCACAGCCCTCGCGCCCGCCGCCGACATCAGCACCCCGCTGCCCTGGACGCGGACGGTGTGGGACGGACGTGCGCCGCGGCACCTCCCGGCGACCGCGTCCACCACCGCCTCCGCTGCCCGGCGTCGCCCCTCGTGGACCCAGGCGATCGCGGCGCTGTTCGGCGCCGCCGCCCTCGGCGTGCTCGCGGCGGCGGCCGTGGCCCTCGTCCGCGCGCTGCTGAGCCTCCCTTTCCTGCAGGATTTCCTGGCCGCCTACCCCGGCGAGTACGAGCCGCCGATCCCCGTCGAACCCGGCTTCGCGCCGTGGGTCAACTGGGCGCACTTCTTCAACATGTTCCTTATCGTGCTGATCATCCGGTCCGGTCTGCAGGTGCGCACCGAGAAGCGGCCGAGCGTGTTCTGGACGCCGCGGAACAACCCGAAGGGCAAGATCAGCCTGAACCTCTGGTTCCATCAGGCCCTCGACATCCTGTGGCTGCTGAACGGCGTGATCTTCGTGGTCCTGGTGTTCGCCACGGGGCACTGGGTGCGGATCGTCCCGACGAGCTGGGAGGTCTTCCCGAACGCGCTGTCGGCGGCGCTGCAGTACATCTCGTTCGACTGGCCGCACGAGAACGGCTGGAACAACTACAACAGCCTGCAGCAGCTCGCCTACTTCGTCACCGTCTTCCTCGCGGCACCGCTCGCGGCCATCACCGGATTCCGCATGTCGGGGCTGTGGCCGAAGAAGGCGGAGCGCCTGTCGAAGGCGTACCCGGTGGAATGGGCTCGCGCCCTGCACTTCCCGGTGATGCTGTACTTCGTGGCGTTCATCATCGCGCACGTCGCACTCGTGATGCTGACCGGGTTCCAGCGCAACCTCAACCACATGTTCGCCGCGCAGGACGCCGCGACGTGGACCGGGTTCTGGGTGTTCATCGCCTCGCTCGTCGTGATCGCAATCGCGTGGGTCGCTGCGCGGCCGCTCGTGCTCGCGCCGATCGCGAAGCTGTTCGGCAAGGTCTCGGGGCGCTGATCCATGCCCGACCGCACAGCCATCGAGGACTACTGGCGCGAAGCCCGCAGCCTGCTGCCCGACCTGCCGGAGGCCCTCCCCGAGGCATGGGGCTTCGGTGCGACGCCGGAGCACGCCGACGAACTGCTGGAGCTCGTGCTCGCGGGCATTAAGGTGGGCACGGCGTCCTCCCTCTGGGACTACGAGGAGTCGGGGGAGCCTTTGCCGACCGTGGGCGAGCTCAGCATCATCCTGGACGGAGCGGGCACCCCGCGGGCGGTGATCGAGACGACGGCGATCGACATCGTCCCGTTCGACGAGGTCGACGAGGCGCACGCCTTCGCCGAGGGGGAGGGGGACCGCACACTGGCGCACTGGCGCGACGTGCACGAGCGCTATTGGCGCGCCCACTCCGAGAATCCGCGCGGCCATGCGCCCGACATGCCGGTGGTGTGCGAGCGCTTCCGGCTGCTCCTGCCGACCGGCGCGGAGGAGTGAGGAGACGCAGATCATGGCAGAGGCCTACATCGTCGACGCGGTCCGTTCGCCGGTCGGACGCCGTGGCGGCGCTCTTGCGGAGATCCACCCCGCCGACCTCGGCGCCCACAGCCTGAGATCACTGGTCGCTCGTACGGGCATCGACCCCGGCGCCGTGGACGATGTGATCCTCGGGGCCATCGATGCGATCGGCGGACAGGCCGGGAACGTCGCGCGCACCGCACTGCTCGTCGCCGGTTTCCCCGAACACGTCCCGGGCGTGACGATCGACCGGCAGTGCGGATCGAGTCAGCAGGCGGTGCACTTCGCGGCGCAGGCCGTGCTCAGCGGCACGAGCGACCTCGTCATCGCCGGCGGGCTGCAGAACATGTCCCGCATCCCGCTCACCGCCGCCGCGAGCGTGGGGAGGGCGTACGGCTTCACGACGCCGTACGCCGAATCCCCCGGTTGGCAGGATCGCTACGGCGACCAGGAGATCTCGCAGTTCCGTGGCGCCGAGCTGATCGCCGAGCGCTGGGACATCTCGCGGGAAGAGATGGAGCACTTCGCGCTGGAGAGCCATCGTCGCGCGGCCCTGGCGCAGGATGAGGGGCGGTTCGCGGCGGAGATCGCCCCGCTCGGCGGACTCGACCACGACGAGGGCGTGCGGCGCGACACCACCCTGGAACGCATGGCGGGCCTGCCGCCGCTCGCGCCAGGCGGACGGATCACCGCGGCGGTCGCCTCGCAGATCAGTGACGCGTCGAGCGCCGTGCTCGTCGCCAGCGAGCGAGCGGTGCAGGAGCACGGACTCACCCCGCGGGCCCGGGTCCACCACCTCTCTGTCCGCGGCGACGACCCGGTGTTCATGCTCACCGCGCCGATCCCGGCGACCCGGCAGGCACTGACGCGCACCGGACTCCGGATCAACGACATCGACCTGTTCGAGGTCAACGAGGCGTTCGCCTCCGTGGTGCTCGCCTGGATGCGCGAGATCGACGTTCCGCACGAGAAGGTCAATGTCAACGGCGGCGGTATCGCGCTGGGGCATCCCATCGGCGCGACAGGCACGCGCATTCTCGCGACCCTGCTCAACGAGCTTGAGCGCACCGGCGGTCGCTACGGCCTGCAGACGATGTGCGAGGGCGGCGGCGTCGCGAACGTCACGATCATCGAACGCCTCTGAGCGCAGACGACAGGGCCGCCCCGAGGGGCGGCCCTGTCGGTCAGTCGGGGGTCAGGGGCGCACGAAGCGGACCTCGGTGAGCGTCTCACCCAGGAACGGCTCGGTGTGCGACGCGCCGTCGAGGTGGAACCCGTTGCGCGTGTAGAAGCGGTGCGCGCGCGGGTTGTCCTCGGCGACCCAGAGGTAGAGGGGCTCGTCCTTCTCGACGGCCGCGTCGAACAGCTTCTGACCGATGCCGGTCGAGTGGTACGCATCGAGCAGGTAGATGAAGTAGAGCTCGCGGAACGCCGGGGCGTCCTTGTCGCGCGCGGGTCCCGAGCCGACGAACCCGACGATCTCGCCGTCGACGAGAGCCGCGTTCATCTTGAAGTCCGGGCCCTGAGCGGCCCAGTGGGTCCACAGCTCGGCCATGCGCCGGGGCGAGACCTTCTCCAGCGCCGCCTTGCTGATGAGGTGATCGTAGGTCTCGTGCCAGCACTGCGCATGCACGCGACCGAGGGCTTCCGCATCCACATCACGGACCGGACGGACGATGACTTCGGGCTGGGCTTCGGCGCTCATGCGGTGACTCTACGGCGGGTCCGTGGAAATCGGAAATCGGACGGAAACCGTGCGAGAGGCCCCGGGGCGGCATGGAGGGTTCGGACAACGAAGTTCAGCCATCGTGCGCGGATGGCTACGATCGGTGCTCGTGAATGTGATCTGGCGGACCCTCCTCGTGATCCTCGGTGCACGTCGTCGTGTGCGGCAGGGCAAGACCCTCGACCCGACCGCCGTGGGCACCGTGACCGTCACCACCCTCCCCACCGACCTCGACATCCTCCGCCACATGAACAACGGCCGCTACCTGTCGCTGTTCGACCTCGGCCGCTGGGATCACCTGATCCGCACGGGCCTCTTCGACGTGATGAAGGAGCGCGGCTGGTACGCGGTCGTGTCGAGCGAGACGATCACCTTCCGCAAGTCGCTCCAGCTCTGGCAGCGGTTCGAGGTGCAGTCCCGCTTCATCGGGCACGACGACAAGGCGCTGTTCCTGGAGCACCGTGCGGTGGTGGGCGGCGAGGTCTACGCCAGGGCCATCGTGCGGGCCCGCGTGCTGCGTCGCGCCGGCGGCACGATCAGCAACGAGGAGCTCTTCGCGGCGGTCGGCAAGCCGGAGGGAGTCCCCGAGATCGACGCGTGGGTGCACGACTGGGCCGCCGCGTCCGCCCTGCCTCCCGTGCGCACCCCCGCCCCCAGCATCTGGAACTGACCCGACTGCGGCCTGCGCGGTCGGGCACCCGCGAATCCGCCGGGCGGAGACCTAGGGTGGTCACATGGCAGAGTCGTCGTCATCCTCCGCGGAGGCGGAGGCCTCCGCATCCCGCGCCGATCAGGCGGTCGACCTCGCGCGCCGCTGGGTGATCGAGGCGGCAGCGGCCGACGTCGACCCCGCCGCCGAGCGCCTCGCCGGTGTCCTCCGCGATGCCAACGGCCTGCCGTTCACGCTGGGCTTCGTCGACGGCGTGATGCGGCCGGAGAGCCTCACAGCCGCGGCCGCCCAGCTGCACCGGATCGCGCCCATCGTGCCGGAGTTCCTGCCCTGGTACCTGCGCTCCGCCGTCCGTCTCGGCGGCGGTGTCGCTCCCGTGCTGCCGGCGCCGGTCGTCCCGATCGCGCGGCGGGCGCTGCGGGAGATGGTCGGGCACCTCGTGGTGGACGCCCGCCCCGCGAAGCTCGGCCCCGCCATCGCGAAGCTGCGGGAGTCCGGGTCGCGCTTGAACCTGAATCTCCTCGGGGAGGCGGTGCTCGGGGAGGCGGAGGCGCAGCGTCGGCTCGACGGCATCCACGACCTCATCCGGCGTCCCGACGTCGACTACGTCTCGGTCAAGGTCTCGGCCATCGTCAGCCGCATCTCGATGTGGGGCTTCGACGGGGTCGTCGACCGGGTCGTCGAGCGGCTGCTCCCGCTGTACCTCACGGCCGCGGCCGACGGCACCTTCATCAACCTCGACATGGAGGAGTACCGCGACCTCGATCTCACGATCGCCGTCTTCACACGGCTCCTGGAGGACCAGCGGCTCGCCGGACTCGAAGCGGGGATCGTGCTCCAGGCCTACCTGCCCGACGCGCTGCCCGCGCTGCAGGAGCTCACGGCCTGGGCGCAGGACCGCGTGATCCACGGGGGAGCGCGCATCAAGGTGCGGCTCGTGAAGGGCGCGAACCTCGCGATGGAGCACGTCGAAGCGACGTTGCACGGCTGGACGCCCGCACCCTACGACACGAAGCTCGACACCGACGCCAACTACCTGCGGTGCCTGGACTGGGCGCTGCAGCCCGAGCGCACGGCAGCGGTACGGCTCGGCGTCGCAGGGCACAATCTCTTCGGCATCGCGCACGCGTGGCTGCTCGCCGGGGAGCGTGGCGTCCGCGACGCGGTCGAGTTCGAGATGCTCCTCGGCATGGCCCAGGGGCAGGTGCGGGCGGTCTCGCGCGATGTCGGGCCGGTGCTGCTGTACGTGCCGGTCGTCGCTCCTGCCGAGTTCGACGTGGCCATCAGCTACCTCGTGAGGCGGCTGGAGGAGAACGCCTCTGTGGAGAACTTCCTCTCCGCGGCGTTCCACCTGCACGACGACGAGGCGCTCTTCACGCGAGAGGCCGACCGTTTCCTCGACGCGCTCGATCGGGCAGCCGACCCCGGCCTCGGCCTCGGCCCACGGCGGACGCAGAACCGGCTCGCACCTGTGCATGAGTCCGTACGGCCCGCGCCCGTCGGTCCGGTCGCGGAAGAGGACCTCACGAAGGCCGTGCTCGGCATCGCCCGTGGCTCCGACGACACCGACACCGGTGCCTACCTCGAGACCGCCGTGTATGCGGCGCGCGAGCGGGGGGAGGACACCGGGGGTGCTCCGGGTTTCGCGAACACGGCCGACACCGATCTCGCCCTTCCTGCGAACCGGGAGTGGGCGGCGGCGATCCGCGGTCGGCTCGCGGACTCGGCCGCCGGGCGAGATGTCCTCGACGCCGCGCGCGTCGAGGATGCCGACGATCTCAGCCGCATCGTCCGAGGCGTGCAGGGTGCGGCGGGGGCCTGGGGATCGCGCCCGGCGACCGAGCGGGCCGACGTGCTACTACGGGCGGCGGCGGCGCTCGAGTCGCGGCGCGGCGAGCTGATCGAGGTCGCGGCCGCGGAGACCGGGAAGGTCTTCGCCGAGGCCGATGTCGAGGTGAGCGAGGCGGTCGACTTCGCCCGGTACTACGCGGCCACGTGCCGCGAGCTCGATGCGATCTCCGGAGCCGTGTTCGTCCCTGCGAGGGTGACCGTCGTCGCCCCGCCGTGGAACTTCCCCCTCGCGATCCCGGCCGGCGGGGTGCTGGCGGCACTCGCCGCGGGCTCAGGGGTCGTCCTCAAGCCGGCCCCGCAGGCGCGGCGGTGTGCGGCGGTGCTCGTCGAGGCGCTGTGGGACGGCGGCGTGCCCCGTGAGGCCCTCGCTCTGGTCGACATCGAGGAAGGCGACCTCGGACGCGCCCTCATCACGGACGAGGCGGTGGACCGGGTGATCCTCACCGGGTCGTGGGAGACCGCCGCGTTGTTCCGGTCCTGGCGGCCTGACCTTCCCCTCCTGGCGGAGACCAGCGGCAAGAACGCGATGATCATCACGCCCTCCGCCGACCTGGACCTGGCCGTCGCCGACCTCGTGAAGAGCGCGTTCGGGCACGCGGGGCAGAAGTGCTCCGCGGCGTCGCTCGCGATCCTCGTCGGTCCGGTGGGACGCTCGCAGCGCTTCGCGCGACAGCTCGCCGATGCCGTGCGCTCGCTCCGGGTCGGCTGGCCGTCCGACCCGCTCGCCGAGATCGGGCCGGTCATCGAGAAACCCGAGGGCAAGCTGGCCTGGGCGCTCAGCGAGCTCGAGGGCGACGAGCGGTGGCTCATCGAACCTTCCCTCGACCCCGCCGACGACGGCAGCGGTCGGCTCTGGCGGCCTGGTGTGCGGGTCGGCGTCCAGTCCGGCTCCCGCTTCCACACCGAGGAGTTCTTCGGGCCGGTGCTCGGCATCATGTACGCGCCGACCCTCGCGAAGGCCGTGGACCTGCAGAACGCCGTCGCCTACGGTCTCACCGCGGGACTGCATACGCAGGACCCGGACGACCTCGCCTTCTGGCTCGACCGCGTGCAGGCCGGGAATCTCTACGTCAACCGCGGCACCACCGGTGCCATCGTGCAGCGGCAGCCGTTCGGCGGCTGGAAGCGCTCCTCGGTCGGCGCCGGGGCCAAGCCCGGCGGCCCGAACCACCTCATCGGACTCGGGTCGTGGCGCGCGCAGCACGGGTCCCCGGCGTCGAGCACCCTGCACCTGCGCGGGCTCGACTCCCGGATCACCGGGCTCATCGAGGCCGCGCAGCCGTCCCTCCCGTACGAGGCGTTCGAGTGGCTCCGGCGGTCCGCCCTGTCGGATGCCCTGGCGTGGGACCGCGAGTTCGGACGGGTGCGGGACGTCTCGCGGCTGGAGATCGAGCGCAACCTCTTCCGCTACCGACCCGTGCCGGTGGAGATCCGCGCGACCGGAGACGCCGCCCTGAACGACCTGCTGCGTGTCGTGATCGCGGGGGTGCGTGCCGGCGCGGGCTTCGTCGTGTCCACGCCGGTCGGGCTTCCCGCGGGCGTGCGGCACGCCCTGGGCGACCTCGACGCCGTGGTGTTCCTGGAGACCGAGGACGAGTGGCTCCAGCGGATGCAGGTGGCCGAGGGAGACGGAGTGCCGGGGGACCGCGTCGAGCCGGTGCTCCCGCGGCATCAGCGCGTGCGGCTCGTGGGGGGACGCGAGTCCGTGGCGGCCCTGCGCGCGGCGTTGGCCGTGGCCACCGACGGCGATCCGGACCTCGCGGTGTACGACGCGGAGGTGACGGCGGCCGCGCGCATCGAGCTCCTCCCGTTCGTGCACGAGCAGTCCGTCTCGATCACCGCCCACCGCTACGGAAACCCCGACCCCTGGAGCGCCTCCGTCATCTGACCCGGTTCCGCTGCCCCTCGGCTCCCGGGCGTCCGCGGGTGCCGGCTCGAAAACGTCCCTTCCAGGACCGACGCGGGTGCGTTTCTGATCCCGCGCGGTGGAGCGGGGGGGCGGCGCTCAGGGCTGCGGGATGGAAAAAGGCGCGCTCCCGGGGTCGTGGGGGTGCGTTTCTGATCCCGGGAAATGAAGGGGGGACCGGGAGAACGGGGAGCGTGTCAAAGATTCTTGACATCCGAGAGGTCCGCGGCGTACTCTCGTGTCAAGAATCTTTGACACGAGGAGGCCGGCATGGTCTACGAGGAGCGGAATGTCTGGGCGGGACTCATCGTCAGCCCACTCGCCGCGATCGCCTACGTGGTGCTGCTGCTGCAGGAGGCCGGCGGCGGTCCGCTGACCGCGACGGACTGGTTCCCGCTGATGCTGTGGACCATCGGAGGCGGCATCGTCGCCACGATCCTCCTGAGCATCGTCTGGGGGATCGTCGCCGGGATGTCGGACCCGGACGGCGTGGGCCGCTCCGACGTCCGCGACCGGGACATCGGCCGGATGGGAGCCCGCGTCGAGCAGGGCTTCGTCGCCATCGCCGGCATCGGGGTCATCGTCCTGTGCGGTCTCGGCGCCGACGTGTTCTGGATCGCGAACACCATGTTCGCCGGGTTCCTCGTGGCGGCGGTCGTCGGCGGGGTCGCCCGCGTGATCGCCTACCGTCGGGGACTGATCTGATGGTCAAGCCCACCCTCGTCTCCAACAGCATCCGCGTGCACCGCGAGCGCGCCGGACTCACGCAGGCCGAGCTCGCGCGCACGATCGGCGTGACGCGCCAGACTCTCATCGCGATCGAGCAGCAGCGGTACTCGCCGACTCTCGAGCTCGCGTTCCAGATCGCCCGGGCGTTCGGTGTCGGGATCGACGATCTGTTCGCGTATCCCACCGACCCCGGAGGTGCCGCATGACCAAGACGATGTCCGCGTGGGCACGGGAGACGTACGGCCCGGCGTCCGGTACGTCACTGACCCGCGTGCCCCTGCCCCGGCCCCGGCGCGGAGAGGTCGTACTGCGCGTGCAGGCCACCGCGCTCAATGCCGGCGACGTGCGGCTGCTCCTCGGTGACCCGCTCCTGGTCCGTCCCTTCTTCGGTCTGACCCGACCGAAGCACCCGGTGCGCGGGCTCGACGTCGCCGGCACGGTCGTGGCGGTCGGCGCCGATGTCGTGAACGCGGAGCTCGGCGAACTCGTCGTCGGTGAGCTGCAGGGCGGAGGGGGCCTCGCGACCCATGCGCGGATCACGGCCGACCGGGTCGTCCCGATCCCGCCCGATGTGACTGCCGAGGCCGCCGCGTGTCTGCCGGTCGCCGGAGGCACTGCGTGGCAGGCGCTCGACGCGGCCCGCGTGGGCCTCAGGCACCGAGCCCAGCGCGTCCTCGTGATCGGTGCTTCCGGGGGCGTCGGGACCTTCGCCGTGCAGCTCGCTGCGCTCCGCGGCGCCGAGGTCTGGGCGACCTGCCGCACGCAGAACGCCCTGCTGCTCGAACGCCTCGGGGCCGAGCGCACGTTCGACCACCGCACGTCTCCGCTGGCGGAACTGCCGTCCGCCGGGTTCGACGCGGTCGTGGACATCGCCGGAGGCGTCCCGCTCCGCGAGCTCCAGCGGCTCGTGCGCCCCGACGGCCGCGTGGTGCTCGTGACGGGCGATGGCGGCCGCGTCCTCGGCCCGGTGCCCCGGATGATCCGCGCAGCGGCGCTCTCGCTCGGCGGCCCCCGGGTGGTGTCGCTCGCGGCGACCCCGCGGCCGGAGGTGCTGTCGAAGCTGCTCGAGCTCGTGGAGGAGGGGCACCTGGTCCCGGTCATCGAGCGCACCCACCCGTTCGAGGAGGCCGTGTCGGCGCTCGCGCACGTGGAATCCGGGCACACGGTCGGCAAGGTCGTGGTGACGCAGCGGGAGGGCTGAGCGCCGCGCGGCGCCGATGCTGGTGGCGCCCAGGGTCCGGTGGCACAATGGTCACCGGCGTGCCCGAGTCGCATCTTCCTCTCCGCCTCGTCCGAGCGGGGGGTCGAAGGACCGCCGGGCCCCTGGACAGCGTCCGCCGCGCCCGTTCACACGAGGAGCATCCATGTCGACGCCGGAGACCGCCGTCACCACCGCCCCCACGCGCACCGCGCACCGCCGCCACTACCTGATGTGCCGCCCTGAGCACTTCACGGTGAACTACTCGATCAATCCGTGGATGGAGCCTTCGCGCCCGACCGACACGGCCAATGCCGTCGCCCAGTGGCAGAAGCTCTACGACCTGTACCTCGAGCTCGGCCACGAGGTCGAGCTCATCGACCCGCTCCCGGGCTATCCGGACATGGTCTACACGGCCAACGGTGGCTTCCTCATCGACGGCCGTGCGTACGTGCCGGAGTTCCGGTTCGTCGAGCGGCAGGGCGAGGCCCCGGCCTTCGCCGAGTGGTTCCGCGCCGCCGGCTACGACACGGTCCTGCCCAAGGAGGTCAACGAGGGCGAGGGCGACTTCCTGCTCGTCGGCGACGTGATCCTCGCCGGAACGGGCTTCCGCTCCACCGGCGACAGCCATCGCGAGGTCGGCGAGGTGTTCGGCCGGGAGGTCGTCTCCCTCAACCTCACCGACCCCCGCTTCTACCACCTCGACACCGCGATCGCCGTGCTCGATCCCGTCCAGGGCGTGGAGAACGGCGGCCCGGAGCGGGCGAACATCGCGTACCTCCCCGGTGCCTTCGACGACTCCAGCCGTGCCGAGCTGGAGAAGCGCTTCCCCGACGCGATCCTCGTCTCGGACGAGGACGGCGCGGTCTTCGGCCTCAACTCGTCGAGCGACGGCTACAACGTCATCATCTCCCCCCGGGCGAAGGGCTTCGAGCAGCAGCTGCGCGAGCGCGGCTACAACCCGATCACCGTCGACCTCTCCGAGCTCCTTCTCGGCGGCGGCGGGATCAAGTGCTGCACGCTCGAGCTGCGAGGTGCGAAGTGACCCTGGAGCAGGTGGAGGGCGCGTCGACCGTTCGACAGGCCCAGGGAGCCAGCGCGGGCGCGGAGCCGCACGTTGCGCACAACTACCACCCCCTGCCCGTGATGATCGCTCGCGGGGAGGGGGCGTGGGTCACCGACGTGGAGGGCAGGCGCTACCTCGACCTGCTCGCCGCGTATTCCGCCGTGAACTTCGGTCACCGCCACCCCGCGCTGGTCGCGGCGCTGACGGAGCAGCTCGGCCGGGTCACGCTCGTCAGCCGCGCCTTCCAGAGCGACATGCTGGAGCCGTTCGCGGCCGCACTGGCCGCCCTCGCCGGCAAGGAGCTCGTGCTGCCGATGAACACGGGCGCCGAGGCGGTCGAGACCGGCATCAAGGTCGCCCGCGCCTGGGGCTACCGCGTGAAGGGCATCCCCGAGGGGAACGCGCGGATCATCGTCGCCGCCGGGAACTTCCACGGTCGGACGACCACCATCGTGGGCTTCAGCGACGACCCGACCGCCCGTGACGACTTCGGACCGTACGCACCGGGTTTCGACGCCGTACCCTACGGCGATGCCGAGGCCATCGCGGCGGCCATCACGGACGACACGGCTGCCATCCTCGTGGAGCCGATCCAGGGTGAGGCGGGTGTCGTGATCCCGCCGGAGGGGTACCTCCGCCGCATCCGTGAGATCTGCGACGAGAAGAACGTGCTGTTCATCGCGGACGAGATCCAGGCCGGACTCGGACGGGTCGGGGAGACGTTCGCGTGCGATCGCGAGGGCGTCGTGCCGGACCTCTACCTTCTGGGCAAGGCGCTGGGCGGCGGCATCCTCCCGGTGTCGGCCGTGGTGGGGAATGCCGATGTGCTGGGGGTCATCCGTCCTGGCGAGCACGGCTCCACCTTCGGCGGCAATCCGCTTGCGGCGGCCGTCGGCCTGCGCGTCGTCGAGATGTTGCAGACCGGGGAGTTCCAGGAGCGCGCGCGGGCTCTTGGCGCTCACCTCGATGCGGCCCTGCAGCCGCTGATCGGCCACGGGGTCACCGCGGTGCGCCTCGCCGGACTGTGGGCGGGCGTGGACATCGATCCCGCCGTCGGGACCGGTCGTGAGATCGCGGAGAAGCTGCTCGAGCGGGGCGTGCTCGTGAAGGACACGCACGGGCAGACCATCCGCATCGCGCCGCCGCTCGTCATCCGGGCGACGGAGCTGGACTGGGCCGTCGAGCAGCTGAAGGTGGTGCTCGAGGGCTGAGGCCCGGCCGACCCACCCCTTCCGCCCGAGCCACCCCCGTGCGAACGTTCGCACGGGGGTGGCTCGTCTCGAAGGGGTGGGTCGACGGCTCAGGCGGGCGGGGAGTCCGGGTCGAGCGTGCGGAGGGTGTCCTCCTCGGCGGCGTTGTCGGCCGCGAGCTCGTCCTCGGTGTTCTCGTCGCCGCCGAGCGGGGCGTCGTGCCCGGGGCCGGAGCTGCCCTGGATGGCGCCGCCGGTCGACTCGCCGCGGGAGCTGTCGCCCTGGATCGCGCCGCCGGTGCCGTCGCCCTGGCCGGAGTTCTCATCCGGGACGTCGACGCCGGGAGCGCCTTCAGCCGGATCCTGCGGGTGCGGGGTGCTCATGTTCTCGTCCATGACACGACGCTACGACCGCCGTACCCGGATGAGGAAGGCGTTGACAAACGCCCGTGCGACTCACTCGTCGTCGCGCTGCGGCAGGCGGATCGGCGTCGTCGCCGCGGCCTTCTCCGTGTAGTCGACGGGCTCGACCGGCTGCACGACCCGCAGCGGCCGCGTCTCGTCCAGTGTCAGGCGGAAACGGCTGCTCTCCTGGCGGCGCAACCTCCCGGACGTCAGCACCCAGGTCACCCCGATGGCGCACGCGATGAAGCCCGCCGTGCCGCCGAGCATGATCGCGGCGCGGGGGCCGAAGGCGTCGGCCACCCAGCCGGCGATCGGCGCGCCGACCGGGGTCGATCCCATGATGACGGCCATGTACAGCGCGAGGACCCGGCCGCGGAGCGCGGGGTCGGTGGTGATCTGCACGTAGCCGTTGGCCGTGGTCAGCAGCGTCACGATCATGAAGCCGGTGAAGGTCAGCGTGACCGCGTAGGAGAGGTAGGTGGGCATCGCGGCCGAGACGAAGGCCGCGATCCCGAAGCCGCCCGCCGCGAGGATCACCACGCGCACCCTCGCCCGGTCGCGACGCGCGGCGAGGAGGGCGCCGATCAGGGACCCGATCGCGAGCACCGAGCTCAGCACCCCGTACCCGTCGGCCCCGGCTCCGAACTCCAGCGCCATGGTCGAGGCGAAGATCGGGAAGTTCATGCCGAACGCGCCGATGAGGAACACCGTCACGAACACGACCTTGAGGTCGCTGCGCGCCCAGACGTACCGGAACCCCTCGGCCAGGCCGCCGCGGCTGCGGTTCTTGGGGCGTGGCGCGAGCAGATGCGTGCGCATGAGCAGCAGTGCGACGATCATGGCGAGGAAGGTCGCGGCGTTGGCGATGAACACCCAGCCGGAGCCGATCGCCACGATGAGCAGGCCGCCGACCGCCGGTCCGATCATGCGAGCGAGGTTGAAGGACGCCGAGTTGAGCGCCACCGCGTTGGAGGTCTCCGACGCGGACACCATGTCCGACACGAAGGCCTGTCGGGCCGGCGCGTCGAACGCGTTGACGATGCCGAAGCCGAGGGCGAACGCGAGCATCATCGGCAGGGTCATGACCCCGGCGAGCAGCAGGGAGCCGACCGCGATGGCGAGGGCGAGCAGCGCGGCCTGCGTGGTCAGGAGGATCTTCCGCCGGTCGAAGCGGTCGGCGACCCACCCGGTCAGGCTCACCAGCACCAGCGGCGGCCCGAACTGCAGCGCCATCGTGACGCCCATCGCCGTCGCGTCGTTGTCGGTGAGCTCGGTCAGCACGACCCAGTCCTGGGCGGTGGCCTGCATCCATCCACCGACGTTGGAGACCAGGGCGCCGGCGAACCAGATCCGATAGTTGACGTTCGCGAAGGAGCGGAACATGGCGCTCATCTCTCCACCACCCTCCGCATCAGGGCGCTGGCTTCTCGCAGGGTCGCCAGTTCCTCCTCGGTGTAGTCGACCTCGCGGAGCATGTCGGCGAGCAGCACGTCACGGCGGCGGATCGTCTCCACGACGATCTCGGCACCGGCGGGGGTGATGTCGACCTGCACACGGCGCCGGTCGTCCTCGTCCGGGGTGCGGGCCACGTAGCCCTGCTCCTCCAGCCCGTTCACGATGCTCGTCATGGACGGGGCGGTCACACGCTCGCGCTCGGCGAGAGTGGAGATCGTGCGGCGGCCGTTCATGCGCAGCTCGGCGAGCACGGCGAGCTGGGTGTCGCTCATCATGTCGGCGGCACGCGCGCAGCGGAGGCGGCGGGCGAGACGGAACGTGGCCATGCGCAGGTCTGTGGCGGTGAGGTGGAGGGAATCATCGGACGCAGACATACTTAGTTAGTCTATCTAATATTTCGGACGCATGGGCGGGAGCGGCCGAGTCCAGCGGGCACAATGGAGGGGTGACCCGAACGATCGCTCTCGAAATCGCCGTCCAGGATCCCGCCGGAGTGCGTATCGCCGCCGAGGTCGGTGCCGCTCGCGTCGAGCTGGCCACGGCCCTCGCCCTCGGCGGGCTCACCCCGTCGCCGGCCACCCTCGAGCTCGCGCTCGACGCCGTGGGGGCGAGCGGACCCGAGGTGCACGTCCTCATCCGTCCGCGTGCCGGCGGCTTCCACTACAGCGCCGACGAGCTGGCCGTCGCAGAGCGGGACGTGCGGCACGCGATCGCCGCGGGGGCCGCAGGCGTCGTGATCGGCGCTCTCGACAGCGCGGGGCGACTGGACCGCGACGCCATGGCCCGGCTGCGGGATGCGGCCGGGGGAGCTCCGGCGACCCTGCACCGGGCCATCGACGTGACCGCCGACCCGGTCGCGACCCTGCGCGCCGCGCGGGAGCTGGGTCTCCGCCGCGTGCTCACCTCCGGCGGCGCCTCCGCCGCGATCGACGGCATCGACACCCTGCGTGCGCTCGTCGCGGCGGCGGAGGGGGAGATCGAGGTCATGGCCGGCAGCGGCGTCGACGTCGCCAGCGCTCCGGTGCTCGCGGCGACCGGCGTCGACGCGATCCACTTCTCCGCGAAGCGGGCCGTGACCGAGGACGGCGGGGTGCGCATGGGCTCCGCCTCCGACGGCGTCGGCGGCTACGAGGTGACGGACCGCGACATCGCCCTCGCGATCCGCGACGCGGTCCGCGGCGCCCGCGCGGAGAGCGACCGGTAGGGCCGCGCCATGACCGAGACCCGCGAGTACACGGACCGCCACGGCATCGCGATCGTCTACGACGTCCACCCCGCGGAGGGCACGCCCCGCGGCGTCGTCCAGCTCCTGCACGGGGTGGGAGAGCACGCGGGCCGCTATCCGGCGCTGATCGGCGCGCTCACCGGAGCCGGGTTCATCGTCTACGCCGACGACCACCGGGGTCACGGCCGCACCGGCATCCGCCAGCACGGCGACCCCGCCCGGCTCGGACGACTCGGCCCCGGAGGTCTCCGGGCGGCCAAGGACGCGGTCTGGCAGCTGACCGGCATCATCCGCGACGAGAACCCCGACCTTCCGCTCGTGCTGCTCGGACACTCGTGGGGGTCGTTCCTCGCGCAGATGCTGGTGAACGAGCATGCCGAGGCCTTCGACGCGGTCATCCTGTCCGGCTCGGCGCTGCGGACGCCCCGCTCCCTCAACCCGGCACCGCTGAACGCCGCGTGGGCGGCGGATGACGCGACCGGATACGAGTGGCTGAGCCGCGACCCCGCCGTGTGGAAGGCCTTCGACGAGGATCCGCTCACGACGGGCGTGCCGCTGCTCAAGCTGTTCGGTCCGCTCGACGCGGCACGGCTCTACGGGCGGCCCGCGAAGCACCTCGCGCGCGACCTGCCGATGCTCCTCCTGGTCGGCCGCGACGACCCGGTCGGCGGTCCGCGCAGCGTGCACAAGCTCGCCGACGAGTACCGCCGGCGCTCCGGACTCACCGACGTCACGACCCTCGTCTACCCCGACGCCCGGCACGAGATCTTCCAGGAGCTGCAGCAGGACGAGGTGCGCGCCGACGTGCTCGCCTGGCTCGACGCCCACATCCCCGCGCGCTGACCCCCTTTCGGTCCCGTCTCGTTCCGGTCCGTCTTGTCCGGGTCCGTCCGGGTTCGCCCGGGTTCGCCCCGTCCGGGTTCGTCCGTCCCGTTCGGGTCCGTCCGGTCCCGTCCCATCCGGGTCCCGGTCCCGGTCGGTCCGGTTTTCCTCCGGGATCAGTTCCGCCCCTTCCGCCGCCAAAACGAGCTCACTTTCGTACTCTGGACGGTCCCGGGGGGAGCGTTTTCGAGCACGCACCGCAGTGGGGGCGTCGGTGAGTCGGCGTCCACGGTGACCTGTGGGGACCACACCCCTGTCCCGGGGGATCACTTCCGTGCCTAGGACGCACCTCGGAGGAGCGTTTTCGAACACGCGAGATGCGTCGGCGCGCCGGAGTCATGTCCCCGTGCGCCGCGAGTGGGGTCTCTTCGGCTCCCGACGCGTGCGGCGGACCGCGGGGAGTGGCGGGATCAGGAACGGGCGGGGAAGGCGCGGCGGGGGACGGTTTCGATCCCGTGGGAGGCGTGCGGCGGGCGGGTCTGGGTTGCGGGATCAGGAACGGGCGGGGCAAGGGGCGGCGGGGAGCGATATCGATCCCGCACCCGCTCGGGACGGGACGGGACGGGGCGGGATTCGGCCCCCGGGGCAGGGGAGTGTGACGCGGGATGACGCGGGGTGAAGGCGTGTGACGGATGGGGGGCCCGGCGGGCGACGGCAGCCCTAGATTCGGGGCACATCCGCACGAGCGAGGGGGAGGGCCCGCGGCGATGAGCTTCCTGACGGACTGGCATGACTGGCATGCGGCGCGCGAACGCTATGCGGGGTCGGAGTACGGGCCGTCCGCACTGGAGTCGACGAACTGGCTCATCACCGAACCCGCGGCGGTCGACGGCGTCCCGGGGCTCTGGGCCCTCACCGGCGACGGCGGGATCCGTGGCAGCGAGCTCGGACCGTCGGGGTCGGTCGTCACCCTCCGCGGCACGCAGACCCTGCGCCTCGGCCGTCGGGAGCTCCGCGTGTTCGACCGCAACGGACTCCTCGCGCTCCGGGTCTGGAATCCGGCGCGTCCGCAGCGTGAGTGGTTCACGGCGATCGACGCCTACGCCCCCGACGAGCGCTGGCGGCTCCCCGCGACGTTCGTGCCCGCGCCCGACGAGACGATCGTCGTGACCTCGGTCGACGGCGAGGAGCGTGAGACCGCGATTGCCGGGCGTCTGCGGTTCGAGCTCGCGGGCGCTCCGCACGAGCTGACCGTCACCCGCAGCGGAAGCGGTGCGCTCAGTGCCGTGTTCGCCGACGGGACGAACGGGCTGGAGACGTACCGGTTCCGGTTCCTGCCCGTGGACGAGCCCGCCGCCGACGGAACCGCCGTGATCGACTTCAACCGGGCGTACCTGCCGCCGTGCGCCTTCTCGGACCAGTTCGTCTGCCCGCTGCCCACCGCGGGCAACCGCTACTCCACGCCGATCAGGGCCGGGGAACGGGTCGTGGTGCTCGGCGGCTGACCGTCGGGGCACCGCGCGCCTTAAGCTGGATCCGTGCACGGTGAATACAAGGTTCCTGGGGGCAAGCTCGTCGTCGTCGACCTCGAAGTCGAGAACGACCGGATCGCGCGGTTCCGCCTCGCCGGCGACTTCTTCCTCGAACCGGACTCCGCGCTCGACGACATCAATGCGGCGGTCGAGGGCCTCCCCGCCGAGTCGGACGCCACCGCGATCGCCGCGGCCGTCCGCGGCGCTCTCCCGGACGGTGCCCAGCTTCTCGGCTTCAGCCCCGAAGCCGTCGGCACGGCCGTGCGTCGGGCCTTGGTCACCGCCCCCGGGTGGCGTGACTTCGACTGGGAGATCGTGCACGACAAGGCGGTCTCTCCTCGCATGAACCTTGCCCTCGACGAGGTGCTCACCTCGCGAGTGGGCGAGGGCCGCCGCCGCCCCACCCTGCGGATCTGGGAGTGGGACGAGTCGGCCGTCGTCATCGGGTCGTTCCAGTCGTACCGGAACGAGGTCGATCCGGAGGGTGCGGCCCGGCACGGCTTCGACGTCGTCCGCCGGATCTCCGGGGGCGGCGCGATGCTCATGGCCGCAGGGCAGATCATCACCTACTCCCTGTACGTCCCTGCCTCGCTCGTCGCGGGCATGACGTTCGCCGACTCCTATGCCTTCCTGGACGACTGGGTCCTGCAGGCGCTTCGCTCGCTCGGCATCGACGCCGTGTATCAGCCGCTCAACGACATCGCGAGCCCGACCGGCAAGATCGGCGGCGCCGCGCAGAAGCGCCTTGCGAACGGTGGCGTGCTGCACCATGCCACTCTCTCCTATGACATCGACGGCCAGACGATGACCGAGGTGCTGCGGATCGGCCGGGAGAAGCTCAGTGACAAGGGCACGACGTCGGCGGCCAAGCGCGTCGACCCGCTGCGCAGCCAGACGGGGCTGGAGCGCGCCGAGATCATCGAACGCTTCAAGGACACGTTCCGCGCCCTGACCTCGGCGGAGGACGGCGACATCACGCCGGACGAGTACGCCGACGCCGAGGCCCTCGTGGAGTCGAAGTTCTCGACCGACGCGTGGCTGCACCGGGTTCCGTGAGCCCCTCGGCCGGCTCAGGGACCCCGGGGAGGGTGGGCGGACCGAGGGGGAGCCCGGGCGGGTGTCGATCATCGAGGGGGGACAATCTCGCGGTCGCGGCGACCCTGCCCTCCGGATCCTTCACACTCGTCTACCTCGACCCGCCGTTCAACACCGGTCGGGTGCGGGAGCGACAGGTGGTCACCGCCCGCCGTGCGTTCACAATCGAGGAAGAACCGGGCGAACCGGACGGGATCAGCCCGGAATCGGCCACTCCGCGCCCGGATCTCCTGAGTTCTGAACGCGCAGCCGGCGAGCCCGAGGTGCGACACGGCTTCCACGGCCACCGATACGAGCGCGTGAGGGGCATGCTGCGCACGTACGACGACAGTTTCGACGACTACGGCGCGTTCCTGATGCCGCGGCTGGAGGAGGCCTGGCGTCTGCTCGCCGACGACGGCACCCTCTACCTGCACCTGGACTACCGTGAGGCGCACTACGCGAAGGTCATGCTCGACGCGGTGTTCGGGCGCGACTGCTTCCTCAACGAGCTCATCTGGGCGTACGACTACGGAGCCAAGTCCCGGCGGCGGTGGCCCACCAAGCACGACACGATCCTCGTGTACGTGAAGAACCCGCGGACGTACGTCTTCAACTCCGACGACGTCGACCGGGAGCCCTACATGGCGCCCGGCCTGGTGACCGCGGAGAAGGCGGCGCGCGGGAAGCTGCCCACGGATGTGTGGTGGCACACGATCGTCCCGACGACCGGACGGGAGAAGACGGGCTATCCCACGCAGAAGCCCGAAGGCATCCTGCGGCGCATCGTCACCGCGTCCAGCCGGCCCGGCGATCGGGTACTCGACCTCTTCGCCGGCAGCGGCACGACCGGAGCCGTGGCTTCGGCTCTCGGCCGGGACGCGGTGCTCGTCGACGACAACGCGGAGGCCGTACAGGTCATGGCCGCCCGGATCCCGCACGCCGAGGTGCGTCGGGCCTGACGCCGGGCGATCGCGTCAGAGGCCGACGGAGACCTTCCGCAGCGTCTCGGTCACCGTCCACACGGTCCGCATGCCCGCCGTGAGTCGCAGCACGGAGCCGGGGCGGAGGTCGACCGACGGCAGTGCGGGGGTGGTGAACGCTACGGTCGCGCGGCCGGAGAGCACCACGAACACCTCGTCCTCCTCGGTGTCGGTCGCCGTGCCCGGGGTCATCTCCCACACCCCGACCTCGACCCCGCCCCCGTCGTCGAGCATCGTGAAGCCCGTGGTCGGGTCGCCGTCGCGGACGTCTTCCGCGGGCAGGGGGTCGTGCGTCAGCGGGAGGCGCGCGGCATCGACGACGACCCCGGGGGCGAGCCCGGTCACGAGTCGAACCCCATGCCGAGGGCGTCGAGCGTCTTCAGGAACAGGTTCCGTCGCCCCTCGTTGTGGTCAGCTCTGTCCATGGCAGCGCGCACGAGGTTGATGCCGATCGATGCGGCCGGCTCGGGCGGGAAGGGGATGGGCTTCTCGCGGACCATGCGCAACTGCGTGCGCTCGGTCTCCTCACCGCTCAGCTTGTCGAGCATGACGTCCGCCGCGAACCGTGCCGCGCCGACGCCGAGCCCGGTGAAGCCGGTGGCGTAGGCGACACGGCCTCCGCGGGCGGTGCCGAAGAACGCGCAGAACCGGCTCGACGAGTCGATAGCCCCGGCCCAGCGGTGCGTGAAGCGGAGTCCGGCGAGCTGAGGGAACGTGGTGAAGAAGTGCGACGCCAGGCGCCGGTGGCTCTCCATACGGTCCTCGTAGGCGGGGCGCACCTTCCCGCCGAAGTGGTACACCGCGTCGTAGCCGCCGAACAGGATCCGGTCGTCCGCCGTGAGCCGGTAGTAGTGGAACTGATTGGCGCTGTCGGCGAGTCCCTGCCGGTTCTGCCAGCCGATGGAGCTGAGCTGCTCCGTCGACAGGGGCTCCGTCATGAGCACGTAGTCGTACACGGGCACCGTCATGAGGCGATTGCGCTTCAGGAGCGAAGGGAAGACGTTCGTCGCGAGCGCCACGGTGTCGGCGGTGACCCGGCCGTGCTCCGTGACCAGGGTGACCGGGCCGGCGTCGGCCCCTTCGATGCGGCGCACGAGGCTGTGCTCGTGGATCTCGACGCCGAGCTCGACGGCCACTCGCGCCAGCTCCAGGCCCAGTTTCGCCGGATGGACGAGGGCGCTGCCCTCCCGATCCCACGCGCCGGCGAGGAAGGTGGGGGAGTGCACTTCCGCCTGGACCGCCTCCCGGTCGAGGAAGCCCTCCTCCTCGCGCAGCCACTCCACCTGGTGCGGCTCGACGGCCACCGCGAGCTGCCCCGTCCGCTCGAACTCGGCGTCCATGTCGTAGCGCCGGACGGTCTCGGCGATGCCGTCGAGGTTCTCGTGACCGAGCGCCTCCAGCCGGTCGATCTCCTCGGGCCAGCGGTTCACGCCGTTCTCGTGGCCGTGGGTGAGACTGGACTCGCAGAAGCCGCCGTTGCGGCCCGAAGCCGCCCAGGAGACGCGGGACGCCTCGAGGAGCACCACCTTCCGGTCCGGGTCCCGCTCCTTCGCGCGCACGGCGGTCCACAGGCCCGTGTATCCGCCGCCGACGATCGCGAGGTCGGCGTGGAGGGCACCGCGGACCGGGGGATGCGAGGGACGCTGGACGTCGTCCAGCCAGAAGATCGACAGGGCCGTGTCGCGCAGGGCGTCGTCGATGACGGACTGCGGGGGACGCCGGCGTTCGAAGACCGTGGTGCCCATGTTCACTCCGATGCGAGGGGAGCGCGTCAGCGCGTTCCCCAGTTGTAGAGGTCCTTATAGAGCCCCGCGTAGAGCAGGCTCTCCGTCTGGATGATGCCGGGGATGGTGCGGATGCGAGTGGCGATGAGGTCGAGCAGGTGGTCGTCGTCTTCGCACACCGCCTCCACGAGGATGTCGAACGTCCCGAGGGTGACGACGACGTAGGCGAGCTCGGGGATCGCGGAGAGCTCCTCCGCGATCGCGCGGGGATCGCCCGAGACCCGGATCCCGATCATCGACATGCGGTGGAAGCCGAGCTGCAGCGGATCCGTCACGGCGACGATCTGGATGACGCCCGACTCGGTCAGGCGCTGCACGCGCTGGCGCGCCGCGGCTTCGCTGAGACCGACCTCGCGACCGATCTCGGCGTAGGGGCGACGTCCGTCCTCCTGGAGCAGCTCGACGATGCGCTTCGAGATATCGTCCAGGGCCGGCTGCGATCTCTTCGGACTCATGTATCGATCGTGTCAGTCTGGCCTCACTACTGCAACTGATTCCGTCGAGATCTGGCCAAGAAGCTACAGATTCCGCGTTCGCATGGCTACCATGGCGCTATGTCCTCACCGTCGATGGCCGAGCCCCTGCAGAACTTCATCGGCGGGCGAGCCGTCGCCGCGCGGGGGAGCGGTCGCCTGCCCCTGCTCGATCCGGTGACGGGAGAAGCCTACGGCGAGATCCCCGTCTCCGACCACGCAGACGTGGACGCCGCCTACACGGCCGCCGCTGCCGCCTTCCCGGTATGGCGCGACACGCCGCCGTCGGAGCGTCAGCTCTCCCTCTTCCGCATCGCCGAAGAGATGGCGGCGCGCGCCGAGGAGTTCGCCGACCTCGAATCGCAGGACACCGGCAAGCCTCGCGCGACGCTCGTCGCGGACGAGATCCTCCAGTCCGTCGACCAGTTGCGATTCTTCGCCGGTGCCGCGCGGAGCCTGGAAGGCCGGGCCGCCGCCGAGTACCTTCCCGGTCACACCTCCTTCGTGCGTCGCGAACCCATCGGCGTAGTCGGGCAGGTCACGCCCTGGAACTACCCGCTCAACATGGCGGTGTGGAAGATCGCACCGGCGCTCGCCGCGGGGAACACCGTCGTGCTCAAGCCGGCCGAGTCCACGCCCCTCACCACGGTGCTGCTGGCCGAGATCGTCGCGCGGCACACCCCGGCCGGCACCCTCAACATCGTCCTCGGCGACCGGGCGACCGGAGCGGCGCTCGTGGAGCACCCGACGCCGCAGATGGTGGCGATCACGGGCTCCGTGCGGGCGGGGATGGCCGTGGCGCGCTCGGCCGCAGCCGACGTCAAGCGCGTCCACCTGGAGCTCGGTGGCAAGGCGCCCGCCATCGTCTTCCCTGACGCCCGGATCGAGAAGGCCGTGGAGGGCATCGTCGCCGGCGCCTTCTTCAACGCGGGACAGGACTGCACCGCCGCGACGCGCGTGCTCGTGCACGCCTCCCTGCACGACGAGTTCGTCGCCGCGCTGGTGGAGCGCGCACGGACCCACGCGCGGACGGGCGCCCCGGACGAGGAGGGCGTCTTCTACGGGCCGCTGAACAGCGCGGCCCAGCTCGCCCAGGTGCAGGGCTTCATCGACCGGCTGCCGGCACACGCGACCGTGGAGACGGGAGGGAGGCGGCAGGGCGACCGCGGCTACTTCTGGCCGGCCACCGTCGTGACGGGCGTGCGGCAGGACGACGAGGTCGTGCAAGGCGAGATCTTCGGACCCGTGCTCACCGTGCAGTCCTTCGGCACCGACGAGGAGGCGCTGGCGATGGCCAACGACGTGCCGTACGCGCTCGCCGCCTCGGTGTGGACGCGAGACCACGCCCGCGCCCTGCGCTTCTCCCGCGATCTCGACTTCGGGTGCGTGTGGATCAACACCCACATCCCGTTCGTGTCCGACATGCCGCACGGCGGATTCAAGCACTCCGGCTACGGGAAGGACCTGTCGCAGTACGGCTTCGAGGACTACACGCGCGTCAAGCACGTGATGAGCGCGCTCGACTGACCGGCCGGAGGGTCAGCGCGGGGCGAGGAGCTTCACGCGGCGGTGCTCCCGGAGCGTGAACTGGGGTCGCTGGTCGATCTTCGTGGCCCCGTCGAGCTCCCACCCGTGCCGGGCGTAGAACGTGTCGGCACGCTCGTTGCCGTCGAGCACCCAGAGGTAGGCGCGGGTGTGGCCGGCGGCGATCATGCGCTGCTCGGCCGCATCGAGAAGGGCATGCCCGGCCCCTGTCGACCAGGCGTCCGGGTCGGCGTAGATGCCGTACAGCTCGGCGTCGTCGAGTCCGTCGGGGTCACGACCGGAGCCGAACGAGGCCCAGCCGACGATCGTGCTGTCACGCTCGGCGACGAGGGTCCCGAGGCTGGTGGGCAACGGGTCGGCGAAGATGCGGCGCCACCCGTCTGCGCGCTCCGAGACGGACAACCCGTCCAACACGGCCTGATCGATGAGTCCTCGGTAGGCCACCTGCCAGGAGCGCACGTGTACTCCGGCCACGGCCTCGGCATCATCGGCGACGGCGTCTCGGATCACCAGGGGCGTCATCCCTCCAGCCTATGCGGGCCCGCCGACGGAACTCCCGCCCCCGTCCCCTTCCCGTCCTTCCCCGTCCTGGTTGCGCCTGCACGACCTCGGGACGTGTGGGGGATGTGAACCCGGGTTTCGTCGTGCAATCGTGTCCGGGTCGTGCGGGTGTCACCGCCCCCCGGGCCCCGGCTCCCCGATCCGACCGGGCCTCCGGGTCGGTCTGTCCCTCCTCCGGGCACCGGGTTACACCTGCACGACCCCGCTACGCCCGTGGGGCCGTAACCCGGATCCCGTCGTGCGCCCGTCCCCCCGTCGTGCACCCGGAACCCGGATCCCGTCGTGCAGCCGTCCCCGGGTCGTGCAACCGTCCCCCGTCGTGCAGCCGTGCCCGGGTCGTGCGGGTGAGCCCGAGACGCCGGGGGAGGTCGACGGGTGCGACGTGATGTGGCAGGCTGGCGGGCACTGACTCCGCACGAGCATCGATCCCTCAGAGGTTCCGCCGCATGTCCCGACCCCTCGCAGGACCGCAGACCCTGCTCCGCACGCTCAACGGTCGCGCCATCCTCGAGCGTCTCGCGACGAGCGGCCCGCAGACGCGGGCCGAGCTCATGGCGGCGACCGGACTCTCGCGCACGGCGGTCACCCAGGTGCTGCGGATGCTCGACGGAGCGGGGGCGGTCGCGGCCGCCGGGGTCGACCGCGACACCCGTGGCCCGGCTGCGGGGCGAGTGCGGCTGCACCCCGGCCTCGGCCACGCGGCGGCGGTGCATGTCGACCATCATGCCGCCCACGTCGTCCTCGTCGACGCGACCGGCGCCGTGCGGGCCGAGCAGCACGGTGCCTTCCCCGCGGGCGGTGACCGCGTCGCTCACATCGCGGACCTCGTGGCACGATGCCGTCGCTCCGCGAAGGGGACGCTCCACCTCGCGGTCGTCGGAGTGCCCGGCATCGTCAGTCCCGACGGGGCGATCCGAGACAACCAGGGTCCGGACGGCGGCGCGTTCCGGGCGGCCCTTTCGGCCGCGCTCGACTGCCCGGTCCGCGTCGAGAACGATGTGAACCTCGCGGCGCTCGCCGAACTCACCACGGGCGTCGGTGCCGACCTCGCCAGCTTCGCGCTGCTGTTGCTCGATGACGACCTCGGCGCGGGCATCGTCATCGACGGTGCCCTGCACCGCGGCTTCTCCGGCGTCGCCGGAGAGGTGATGTATCTTCCGCAGACGCCGGTGCCCATCGGCGCCCCCGTCGCCGGTGCCACGGTCGTGCGGGACCTCGCCCTGGGGCACGGTCTCGACGTCGACGCGCCGTTCCTCGCACATCTCGAAGCGGCCCGTCACGGCGACGAGCCGGCGCGGGCACTCGTCGAGGAGATCGGCCGTCGGGTGTTCCTCGCGGCCGGGAGCGTCGCTCTCGTGCTCGACCCCGAGGCATTCATCCTCGGCGGGGAGGCCGCGCATCCGGCGCTCCTGGACGCGATCGAGCGGGTCGCCGACGAGTTCTCGGCTCAGCTCTCGCTCCGCTTCATCGCCTCCGCGTTCGGTCCGGAGGCGCCGCTGGTCGGAGCCATCGGGGAGGCGGCGTCCGCCCTCCGAGCCGAGGTGTTCACCCGGATCCTCACGCCGTCCCGCCCGCTGCCCACCGGGCGCTGAGCCCGACCGACAAGGACCCGCATGACCGTTCCCTCCGCCCTCGCCGATCGCCTCGGGCTCTCGACCGACGCCAGGGCGGTCATCCTCAACGCCGACGATTTCGGGATGTGCCATGCGGCGAACACCGCGATCTCCGGCCTTCTCGCCCGCGACCGCATCGACTCGGCCACGGTGATGGTGCCGTGCGCCTGGTCGCCGGAAGCGCTGGCCTTCGCGGCGTCGCGCCCTGACCTGGACGTGGGCGTGCACCTCGTGCTCACGAGCGAGTGGCGCCGCTACCGGTGGCGTCCGCTCACCGGCGGGTCATCGACCCTCGTCGATGACGACGGCTTCTTCCCCGCGGACGTCGCGACGGTCGAACGGCAGGCGTCCGAGGCCGACGTCGCGGCGGAGCTCGCCGCGCAGTTGCAGACCGCCCTCGACGCCGGTGTCGACGTGACCCATCTCGACAACCACATGGGCTCGGTGTACGGCCTGCTCACCGGGCGTGACTTCCTGCGCCCTGTCTTCGAGCTCGCCGCCCGCCATGGCCTCCCGTTCCGCCTGCCCCGGCACATGGAGGGAGCGGATGCCGACCCGATGCTCCAGGCGAAACTGACCGAGGCGGCAGCGGTGGCGGATGCCTTCGGCGTGGAGATCGTCGACCGGCTGTGGACGCACCCGTTCGAACTGCGCGGCGAGGGCACCGCCGACGAGGAGTCGTACGAGCAGGTGCGCGACGGTTTCCTCGCCGTGCTGCGAGCGGTCCCGCCCGGGGTGACCGAGATCTATCTGCACCCGATGGTCGACGGCGAGGAGTTGCGCGCCGCGGTGGACTTCGGGGCGGCCAAGCGGGGCTACGAGCTGCGCCTCCTGGACGACCCGGTGGCGCGGCAGACGATCGCGGACGAAGGTCTCGTTCGCGTCGGCTGGCGAGCGCTGCGGGACGTGCAGCGGGGAGGCGGCCGATGACCTCGCTCGCGGAGCGGCTGCGCGATCGCAGGATCGACGCCGCGCCGACCCGTTCGCAGGCCGTCGCGTTCGGGGCCTCGGGGTTCCCGACGCAACTGATGACGCAGACCTTCTCGGCTTTCGTCGTGTACTTCTACGTCTCCCATCTCGCCGTCCCTGCGGGGTGGGTGGCGGGGGCCATGATCGCGCACGGCATCCTCAACGCGGCGCTCAACCCCGTCGTCGGGGCGCTGTCGGACCGGATCCGCACTCCGTGGGGCCGGCGCATCCCGTGGATCGGGCTCGGCATCGTGCCGCTCGTGGTCGCCTTCGCGCTCGTGTGGATGCCGCCCGCGCTCCCGGCCGCCGGGCTCATCGTCTGGTTCCTCGTCGTGGTGGCGGTCTACGACATCGCTTTCGTCGTGGTGGTGCTCAACATCTCGGCGCTCTTCCCGGAGATCTTCCGGACCACGGAGGAGCGTGCCCGCGGGAACGTGCCGCGGCAGATCTTCGCCATCCTCGGCATGGTCCTCGGTACGGCGGGTGCGCCCGCCCTCTACGACGCGATCGGCTGGCCGGGCATGGCGCTCGTGCTGTCGGGCGTCTGCCTCGTGCTGCTCGTGTGGTCCTTCCTCGGGGGCATGGTCGAGCGCCGCGTCCCGGAGACCGCATCCGAGGCCATGCGCTGGCGCGATCAGCTCGTCTACACGTTCCGCAACCGCGCGTTCGTGCCCTACGTGCTCGGCTCCCTCTGCGTGCAGACCTCGATCGCCGTGATCCTCGCCGCCGTCCCCTTCTACGTCCGCTACTCGCTCGGGGCGGCCGAGGGGGAGGGGAGTCTGCTGCTCGGAGCCATCTTCCTCACGGCCATCCCGTCGATCGTGCTGTGGAGCGCGGTGGTCAGGCGCACCTCGCCGCGGACGGCGCTGCTGTGGAGCGTCGCCGTGTTCGGGATCTCGATGCTCGGGTACCTGTTCCCGACCTCCGTGCTCGGGGCGTCCCTCGTCGGGGTGGCGGTCGGAGTCGGGGTCGGCGGGCTGCTGCAGCTGCTCGAGGTCGTGCTGGCCCAGATCATCGACGACGACGCGCTCCGCACGGGGCATCGGCGGGAGGGGGCGTACTTCGGCGTGAACGGGTTCGTCGTGCGCGGCTCCGTGGTCCTCCAGGCGATCGTGGCCGCCGCCGTGCTGACCGCGACCGGTTTCGATGCCGAGCTCGGCGACGCGCAGCCCGAGACCGTCGACGGCGGTATCCGGCTCATGCTGGCGGTCATCCCGCTCGCCTTCACGGCCCTCGGCTGGCTGTGCTTCTGGCTCTACCCCATCCGCACGCGCGACCTCTGAGTCAGCCGGCGGCGCGCCGCGCCTCCCAGCCCGTGCGCACCATCTCGTCGACGGTGTAGCGCATGGTCCAGTCGAGGTCGCGTGCCGCGAGCTCGCCCGTCGCCACGATCCGGTCCGGGTCTCCCGGGCGGCGCGGGCCGATCTCGGGGGTGAAGTCGATGCCCGTGACGCGGGCGACCGCGTCCATGATCTGCTTCACGCTGAGCCCGTCGCCGGAACCGAGGTTGTACGCCGGCTCGATCGGGGCGCCCGAGGCCAGGCGCTCCGCCGCCGCGACGTGGGCGGCCGCGATGTCACCGACGTGCACGTAGTCGCGGACGTTCGTGCCGTCGGGGGTGTCGTAGTCATCGCCGAAGATCTTCGGGGTGCGGCCCTCGATCAGTGCCTCGAAGACGATCGGGAAGAGGTTGTGCGGGCTGACGTCGTAGACCGTCGGGTCAGCCGAGCCGACGACGTTGAAGTACCGCAGCGACGTGTGGCGCAGCGGGCGGTCGGAGTCGGCGGTCGCGATCGCCTGGTCGCGGAGCAGCCACTCGCCGATGAGCTTCGACTCGCCGTAGGGGCTCGCCGGCTTCTTGGCGGTGTCCTCGACGACGAGCGAGACATCAGGGGTGCCGAACACGGCCGCCGAGGAGGAGAAGACCATGTTCGCGACGCCCGCCGCCTCCATCGCCTCGAGGATGATCCGCGTCCCCTCGACGTTCTGCGCGTAGGTGTGCAGGGGGCGTTGGACCGAGACACCGGCGTACTTGTAGCCCGCGACGTGGATCACGCCCTCCGCCTCGTGCGTGCGCAGCGCCTCTTCGACGAGGGCGCGGTCGAGGATGCTGCCCTGCACGAAGGGCACGCCCTCCGGCACGAAGGAGGCCACGCCGCTGGACAGGTCGTCCAGGACGACGGGGGAGAGTCCGGCCTCCGCGAGGGCGCGGACGACGTGGGCACCGATGTAGCCGGCGCCGCCGGTGACGATCCAGGACATGCGTTCCTCTCCTGCCGCGGCGGTGGCGGCTCGACCCACCATTGTGTCAGGCGTCGCGGCGGGGACCGGCGGACGGGCCGACCTCGAACAGGTGCGGGGTGACGAAGCCCTCGGCGGCGAACCGTGCCCGCACGGCGGCCTCGAGGTGGGGCACGGCGTCGCGGTCGACGAGGGCGATCGCGGCACCGCCGAAGCCGCCGCCGGTCATGCGGGCGCCCACCGCTCCGGAGGTGAGGGCCGTCTCCACCGCCGCGTCGAGCTCGGGAGTGGAGATCTCGAAGTCGTCGCGCATCGACGCATGGGAGGCCAGGAGAAGGTCGCCGATGGCCCGGGCGCCCGCGGTACGCAGCGTCGCGACGGTGTCCTGCACGCGCTGGTTCTCGGTGACGATGTGCCGCACGCGGCGGAAGGTCACCTCGTCCATGAGGCTCTCGGCTCTGCCCAGGTCGGACACGGAGACATCGCGCAGCGCCGGCACCCCGAGGATCTCGGCTCCGCGCTCGCATGCCTCCCGGCGCTCCCGGTAACCGCCGGTCGAATGCGCGTGGGTCACGCTGGTGTCCATCACGAGCACCGCGAGACCGGCGTCGGCCATGCCCAGCGGCACGACCTCGGTGGTGAGGGAGCGGCAGTCGAGGAAGATCGCGGCGTCGCGCTCGCCGAGCATCGAGGCCATCTGGTCCATGATCCCGGTGGGAGCGCCCACGGCCTCGTTCTCGGCCGTCCGCCCGACGCGGGCGAGGGTCACGGCGTCGAGACCGGTGCCCCACAGGTCGTCCAGTGCAGTCGCCGTGGCACCCTCGATCGCCGCGGACGACGACAGTCCGGCACCGACAGGGACGTCGGAGGCGATCGCGATGTCCAGGCCGAAGGCCTCCGTTGCAGGGGCGGCCGCGCGGAGTGCCCAGGCGACGCCGAGGGGATAGGCGGCCCACTCCGGCACCGCAGGCGTCGTGCCGGTCGGCGTCGGGAAGAGGCGATCGAGCTCGTCGAGGCCGACCTCCACGGGCTCGGCGGCGAAGGTCGATGCGACGCGGAGCCGACGGTCGGTCCGGCGGCCGACCGCGGCGACCGTGCGTTGCGGGATCGCGAACGGGAGCACGAACCCGTCGTTGTAGTCGGTGTGCTCTCCGATGAGGTTCACCCGGCCGGGTGCCGACCAGACGCCTTCCGGGGCGCGGTCGGCGAACGTGGTGAAGAGCGCCGTGGCGGCGTCGTGCGCGCGGGTCACGCGGAGGCCTCCTCGTCGGCGCGGGCCATGGCGTCGCGGAGTCGGGCGGCCCCCTGCTCGGGCGAGACCTCGGCGGCCCACGCCCACATCGCCGCCTCGGAGCCGGCGAGGAACTTGAGCTTGTCGGCCGCGCGCCGCGGGCTCGTGAGCTGCAGGTGCAGCCGCACGGTGTCCCGGCCGGTGTGGACGGGGGCCTGGTGCCAAGCGGCGATGTACGGGGTGGGGCTGCCGTACAGCGCGTCGACGCCCCGCAGCAGCCGGAGGTAGAGCGGGGCGAGTTCGTCGCGCTCGGCCGCGGTCGTCTCCGCAAGGTCCGGCACGTGCCGGTGCGGCATGAGATGTACCTCGAGTGGCCACCGCGCGGCGAAGGGGACGAACGCGGTCCAGTGCTCGCCGCGGAACACCACGCGTTCGGAGGCCTGCTCCTCCGCCAGGATGCGGCTGAAGAGGTCGGGGCCGGTGCGTTCGACGGCGTCCAGCACCCGCGACGTGCGGGGCGTCACGTACGGGTAGGCGTAGATCTGTCCGTGCGGGTGCGGGAGGGTGACGCCGATCGCCTCACCGCGGTTCTCGAAGGGGAAGACCTGCTGGATGCCCGGGAGAGTGGAGAGGGCCGCCGTGCGGTCGGCCCACGCCTCGATGACGGTGCGGGCGCGGGTGACGGACTGCGTGCCGAAGGAGCCGGAATGCTCGGGGCTGAAGCACACGACCTCGCAGCGCCCGATGGCCGTACGCGTGCGTCCGAACCCGAGGGCGGCGAGGTCGTCCAAGCCCTGCGGCGGGTTCGCCGCGGCGGGCGCGCCCCCGACCGTCTCGGCGAGGGCGGGCCCGAACGCGGGGGAGCGGTTCTCGAACACGGCGACGTCGTACCGCGACGGCACCTCGGACGGGTTCCCCGGCGTCTGCGGTGCGAGCGGGTCGGCGTCGGCTCCCGGCATCATGACGCGGTTCTGGCGGTTGGCGGCGACCGTGATCCAGTCGCCCGTGAGCACGTCCAGCCGCATGGTGGCCGTCTCGGGCCGCGGGGCGAGGAGGCGGGCGTCGACCGACCGCTTCGGGCCGAGAGTCGTATCCGGATCGTCGTAGTAGAGGAGCTCGCGGCCGTCCGCGAGGGTGGTCGCGCGCTTGACGACACCGGCGCCGAGGTGCTCCGTGCGGATCTCAGGAGAAGCGGGCGTGTTCACGTCAACATGATAGGTCGACAGCCGTGATAACGTCAACACGACGGAGTTGTGAACGGAGGATCCGGTGGTCAGGAAGCCCGCGACGCCTGCATCCGCCCGCGTGTCCATGGCGACCGTGGCGGCGCGGGCCGGCGTCTCGGGGCAGACGGTCTCCCGCGTCGTCAACGGCAGCCCGCGGGTCGACCCCGCCACGCGCGCCCGGGTCGAAGCCGCCATGGCCGAGCTGGGATACCGGCCGCATCGTGCCGCGCGCGCCCTGCGCACCGGCCGGAGCCACACCCTCGGGCTCGTCGTGACCACGCTTGCCACGGTCGGCAACTCCCGCATGCTGCAGGCCGCGGCAGAGGCGGCGGCGGAGCGGGGGTACGCGCTCACCGTCGTCACCGCGGCGGACGGGGTGGACAGCGCGTTCGCCCGTCTCGCGGACCAGGGCGTCGACGGCGCCCTGGTGCTGAACGAGGCCTCGGCGCTGGTCCCCTCCGCGACCCCGCCCCTGGGGCTGCGCCTCGTCATCGTCGACGCCCCGGAGGGCGCGGGTGCCGCGGTGGTGCACAGCGATCACGCCGCCGGAGCCGCAGCCGCCACGCGCCACCTGCTCTCTCTCGGCCACGAGACCGTCCATCATCTCGCGGGTCCCGCCGACTCCTTCGCGGCGGCGGAGCGTGAGCGCGGCTGGCGGACAGCCCTGGCGGACGCCGGCCTCGTGCCGCCGGAGATCGTCCGCGGGGACTGGACGGCGGATTCGGGCTTCGCCGCAGGCACCGCACTGCGAGGGGCGAGCGCGGTGTTCTGCGCGAACGACCAGATGGCGCTCGGGCTGTTGCGGGCAGTGGCGGAGTCCGGGCGCGCCGTCCCCGGCGATGTCAGCGTGGTGGGGTTCGACGACGTGCCGGAGGCGGCGAACTTCCTCCCTCCGCTGACAACGGTTCGGCAGGACTTCACGACGCTCGCCCACCGCGCGGTCACGGCCCTCGTCGCGGCCGTCGAGAGCGCGAGCGCGGACGCTCCGGCCGGATCCGCACCCGCCGTGATCGTGCCGACTCACCTCGTGGAGCGGTCGAGCACCGCACGACGCTGACCTTCAGCCCGGCGGCAGGAGGTCGTCGAGGGGGAGGGCGGTCGTGGAGCCATCCGGCCACGTCACGTCGCCCTTCCCTCCGCGAACCGTGACCCTCGGGACCTCGGCGGCGGAGCCGAGGAGCACTCCGGCCACCGCCCACGTGTCGGGGGCGAGGGGAGCCGAGAGCCAGGGCGTGCCCGTCTCCGCGGCAAGAGGCGTGACGTTCCTTTCCCGCCGGACCCCCGCAGTCGCCTCGTCCCACCCGTGCAACCCGAGGACCCGGCTCTGGGTCTCCCCACCGGGGACGAGGGCCGCGGAGAGGTGGGCAGGGCCGACCTCCGCGACCGTGGAGGCGGAGAGCGCCCAGCCACCGACGCGGAGGACGTCTCCGTCGCGGACCGTCGCGTCGGCCCCGGCGATCCGACACGACCGCACCCTCACGAATCGCACCTCCCAGGCGCCGCGGACGGCAGACACGACATCGAGCACCGGTCCGACCGCGGTCACGACGGGCGTGCCGCCTCCCCCGACGTCGAACTCCTCGACGAAGCGACGGTGCCAGTGCACGGGTCCGGAGGAGGCGCCGATCCCCGTGCCGTCCATCTCGCGCAGGGCTCCGGTCGTGAAGCCGGACCGGTGGCTCGCACGTCCGTCGCGCACCACGGCGACCGTGCCGTCGAGGGGATCGCGCACACCGGGGCCCGCGAGTACCGGCGCCGTCGCCGTGGAGTACCCGAGCCGGGCGTAGAGCGGGGCGTCCGGCTGCACGGTGCCGGCGGTCCCGTGATCGGTGCCGTGATTGACCACCCGCACGATGCCGTCCCGGGTGCCCGCCGCCACCCACCCCGGGGCGACCAGGACGCGGGTGAAGGGGCCGCGCTCGACCGGCAGCGGCTGCTCGACGGCCGTCCAGAATGCGTGGCCAGGGGGAAGGGCGAGGGGGAGGAGCCCCTTCCCCGCCCAGTACGGAGAGCCGGGTCCGGAGTAGTCCTGGGCGAGCGGCCGCCACGGGCCGAACCAGCCGAGCGGGAGCACCCCCGACGCCTCGGGCGCGCCACGGTCGGTGAAGTGGCGGACCTGTCCGCTCACGGAGCGTCGGAGGAGGCCGGGGTCGTGCCGGGAGCCGCCGACGAACGCAGCGACGGCGGCCGCGCCTGCGGTGGCGAAGCGGTAGGTGAGGCTGCGGCCCTGGACCAGGGGGCCGCCGTCGGCACCGACGAGGTGGAGGGCGTCATCCAGGAACGCGTCCAACCGCGAGCGATATCGCGCGATGCGTTGCGCATGGCGTGGTTCCGCGCCCACCATGTCCGCCCAGAGCAGCGGATAGAAGGAGAGGGCCCAGCCGGCGTAGTGGTCGAAGGAGCGCGCGGCGCCGTCCGCACTCCAGCCGCCCTCCCGTTCCAAACCGTCGAGCAGCGCCAGGTCGGCGGCCCGATCCGCGGCGGAGAACGGGCCGCCCACGTTCTCGAGGAACTGCTCGACCAGCAGCCGGAACCACGCCCAGTTGTTGGAAGGGCGGGAGCCGCCGACGAATCCGGCCAGGTAGTCGACGGTGTGCGCCCGTGCGGTGTCGTCCAGGCGCGCCCACACGGCGTCGCGCGTGAGATGCAGGCCGAGGGAGAGAGCGGCGGCCTCCACCTTCGCCTGATCGACCTCGTCGGGACGCGGCCACCGCTCCGCGCCGTCCGGATCGACGCCCGCCGCGAGTCCCCGCGCGTACCGGTCGGCCAACGGCTCCGTGCCGGCCGGGTCGCCGGCGATGCGGAACGCCGCGAGGAGGAACGTGCGGCTGAACCCCTCGAGCGCGTCGACCTCCGGTCCGAAGCCGCCGGGAGCACCGGGGTACCGGATGCCCGCGCCGGTCGGGCTCGCGTGCCGGGCGGCGCCGTCGAGGATCGTGTCGGCCACCCTCGTCAGGTGTGCGCGCGTCCATCCGGTGTACGGGGAGAGGGTGCGGTCTTCGGGAGGGAGTGAAAGCCGGGTCATGCGCTGTGGGTGAGGTCTGCGCGGCGCACGGGGTGCGCGGCGGAGCGGCCCTGGGCCCAGGCCTCCAGCTCGTCGAGAGCGGCGTCGGCGAGTCGGCGTGCTTCGGTGCCGAGGGAACCGGCCAGATGCGGCGTGACCGCGACGTTGGGCAGGCGCAGCAGCGGGGAGTCGCGGGGGAGCGGCTCCGGTTCGGTGACATCGAGGATCGCGTCGAGCCGACCGGCCGCGCATTCGGCGAGCAGAGCCGGATGGTCGACGAGCGATCCACGGGCGGTGTTGATGACGGTCGCGCCGTCACGCAGGGCGGCGAGCTGCGGGGTGCCGATCATCCGGCTGGTGGACGGCAGGGCGGGCGCGTGCAGGGAGAGCACGTCGACGGCCGGGAGCAGCGACTCGAGGGGGACGAGCCGCGCACCCGCCGCGGCCACCTCATCCGGATCGGCGAACGGGTCGGCCACGAGCACCTCCAGCCCGGGGAAGGGTCGCAGCAGCTCGACGACGCGGCGGCCGATGCGCGAGAAGCCGACGATGCCGACGGTGCGGTCGAGGTTGCCGATGCGCCCCCCGGCACGTGGCGCCACCCGGAGATCGTGCTGGGCGTCGTCCGTGCGGATCCGGTGGAGCGCCCTCTTGCCGGAGAGCAGGATCATCGCGAGCGTGTACTCCGCCACCGGAACCGCGTTCGCCTCGGCCGCCGTGGTGAGCAGGATGTCACGCTCCCAGAACGCCTCCGAGACGAGCCCGCGCACGCTTCCCGCCCCATGGAACACCGCGCGCAGCCGGGGGAGCCGGGCGAGCAGCGCCTCGTCCAGGACCGGAGCGCCCCACCCCGTCACCAGGACCTCCAGTCGCGAGAGGCGGTCATCGAGGGCGGGGTCGTCGAGGGCCGGGAGATGCAGCGGGCCCTCGGAGGTGGTGAGGTCACGCAGGCGTTCGCGGCGGGGCTCGTCGAACAGGAGGTCCCAGGCGTCGAGGGAGGACGTCGCGAGGGCGGTCGGTCGGTGGGGCATGGGTCTCCGTGGGCGTCGGTATGCGCTTGCCGAACAGCGCGGTTCCAGTGAAGACTGTGCGTTCCAGCGTTGGCAACGTAATCAAACAGGAAACATCCTGATCGAACAGACTCGAACAAGGAGCGCTCGCCATGTCGGACCATCACGCGACCCCGCGCTTCGGCCTGTCCCGTCGCGAACGCATCCTGGACGAGCTCCGCAGGACGGGAGCGGTGCGGGTCGCCGATCTCGCCAGGGGGTTCGGGGTCGCGGAGCTCACGATCCGGCGCGACATCACGGCCCTCGCCGACCGCGGGCTCCTCACTCGGGTGCACGGCGGAGCCATCCTGCGCAGCGCTCTGGACACCACGGTGCCACGCGCGGTCGGGGTCGCGCCCGAGTTCCGGGTCGGGATGGTCGTGCCGTCCCTGAACTACTACTGGCCCCAGGTGGTCGCCGGCGCCCGGAGCGCCGGCGTCGAGGCCGGGGTGCAGGTCGTCCTCCGCGGGGCGAGCTACGCGGCGGCGGACCAGCGGCGTCAGATCGCGGCGCTCCTGGAGTCCGGCACGGTGCATGGGCTTATCGTGGCCCCGGAGACGCAGGGCGCGGACGGACACGGCCTGCTCGCCTGGCTGGACACCCTGCCGGTGCCGGTGGTGCTCGCGGAGCGGCGGACGCCGCCCGCCCTCGCCCTCACCCGGATGCAGACGGTGGCGACCGACCACGCGTTCGGGGGCGCGCTGGCCGCGGGGCATCTCGCCACCCTCGGCCACCGGAGAGTCGGCATCCTCACGTCTCCGCAGTCGCCGACGTCGGCCGGGCTGCGCCAGGGGTGGTCCCGTGCGGTCGGAGAGCTCGGTCTCGCGGTGGGCGTGGATCGTGACGCGGCACTGGACAGGATGGAGGGCCGGGAGCGCGCGGCATTCGTCTCGGCGCTGCTCGCCGAGATCCGCGACACCGGAACGACCGCGTTGCTCGTGCACTCGGATCCGCAGGCGCTCCTGCTCCAGCAGCACCTTCAGGACGAAGGGTGGCGGCTGCCCGACGACCTCTCGCTGATCGCGTACGACGACGAGGTCGCGGAGCACGGCTCCCCGCCGCTCACGGCCCTGCGACCGCCGAAGCAGCACGTCGGGCGTCGTGCGGTGGAGCTCCTCCGTGATCGGCTGCGCGAGGGGGTGTCCCGCCCCGCGGAGCGCGTGGAGGTGGCCCCGGCGCTGCACATGCGGGCCAGCACGGCGGCTCCCCGCTAGCGGCGGTTGCGAGGCCGCTCGTCTCGTGCCATGATCTCGGAAAGCGCTTACCGATGACGACTGTCAGCGCCGACAGCTCCCACCGAGAGGAACGGACCGAGATGGCACAGGCCACCACCCGCGAGATCGGGATCATCATGAACGGCGTCTCCGGACGCATGGGATACCGACAGCACCTGGTGCGATCGATCCTCGCGATCCGCGACGAGGGCGGGATCGAGCTCGCCGACGGCACGCGCGTGACCGTGAAGCCGATCCTCGTCGGCCGCAGCGAGACCAAGCTCGCCGAGCTCGCCGCGAAACACGGCATCGCCGACTGGACGACCGACCTCGACGCCGCCCTCGCCGATCCGCAGTGGGAGATCTACGCCGACTTCCTCGTCACCAAGGCCCGCGCCTCCGCGATCCGGAAGGCCATCGCCGCCGGCAAGGCGATCTACACCGAGAAGCCCACCGCGGAGTCGCTCGACGAGGCGCTGGAGCTGGCGCGGCTGGCGCGCGACGCGGGCGTGAAGACCGGCGTGGTCCACGACAAGCTCTACCTCCCGGGACTGCAGAAGCTCAAGCGCCTGATCGACTCGGGATTCTTCGGCCGCATCCTGTCCGTCCGCGGCGAGTTCGGGTACTGGGTGTTCGAGGGTGACTGGCAGCCTGCGCAGCGCCCGAGCTGGAACTACCGCGCGGAGGACGGCGGCGGCATCATCACCGACATGTTCCCGCACTGGAACTACGTGCTGGAGAACCTCTTCGGCGAGGTCAAGAGCGTCTACGCACAGGCTGCCGTGCACATCGCCGACCGCTGGGACGAGAAGGGGGACCACTACACCGCCACCGCAGAGGACGCCGCGTACGGCATCTTCGAGCTCGACGGCGGGGCGATCGCGGAGATCAACTCCTCGTGGACGGTGCGGGTCAACCGGGACGAGCTCGTCGAGTTCCAGGTCGACGGGACGCACGGCTCCGCGGTCGTGGGCTTGTTCGGCGCCAAGATCCAGCCCCGCAACGCCACGCCCAAGCCCGTGTGGAACCCGGACCTGGAGGACAGCCACGACTACGACGCCGACTGGCAGCAGGTGCCGACGAACGACGTGTTCCAGAACGGCTTCCGGCAGCAGTGGGAGGAGTACCTCACCTCGTTCGTCCTCGGCACCGACTACCCGTTCGACCTGCTCGCCGGCGCGCGCGGCGTCCAGTTCGCCGAGGCCGGGCTCGCCTCCAGCGCCGAGGGCCGGAAGATCGTGCTCGAACCGCTGACGCTGGACCAGGCATGACCACCCTCCGCCTGCTCGCCGACGACGGCGCCACCTCCGATGTCGAGCTCCGCGAAGCCGGCGCCGTCACACGGCCGGGCGGTCCGCTGCGCAGTCGCGTGGCCTACGCGGCCGCCCACGTCGTGCCGAAGGTGCACGCCGACAACACGCCGGGGCGGCCCGCCGACATCGACTGGGAGGCGACCCTGGCCTTCCGCCGCAACGTGTACTCCTGGGGACTCGGCGTGGCCGACGCGATGGACACCGCACAGCGCAACATGGGCCTGGACGCGAAGGCCGTGCGCGAGCTCATCGCCCGCAGCGCCCAGGTCGCCCGCGAGGAAGGTGGCACGGTGGTGGTCGGGGTCAACACCGACCACATCGACGAACCGCACATCTCGCTCGATCAGGTGATTGCCGCCTACCTGGAGCAACTGCATTTCGCCGAGGAGCAGGGGGCGGGTCCCGTGCTCATGGCCTCCCGGCACCTGGCCAGGGTGGCGGAGAGCGCCGACGACTACCGCCGCGTCTACCGCGAGGTGCTCTCCCGCGCATCGGCCCCCGTCGTCCTGCACTGGCTCGGTACCGCGTTCGACCCGGAGCTGGCGGGGTACTTCGCGCCGTCGTCCTCCGGGGGAAGCGGGGCGCCAGGGTGGCAGGACGCCGCCGAGGTGCTGCTCGACATCATCGGCGAGAACCGCGACGCGGTCGCCGGGGTGAAGATGAGCCTGCTCGACGCGGAATCCGAGGTCTGGGTTCGCGAGCGCCTGCCGGAGGGCGTGCGCATGTTTACCGGTGACGACTTCCACTACGTGGGCCTGATCGGCGGCGACAGCCTGAGGGGCACCGGGCCGTCGGACGGTGCTCCGTCGCGGGGGCACTCCGACGCGCTGCTCGGCGCCTTCGCCGCGCTCGCCCCCGTGGCCTCCGCCGCGATCCAGGCGCTCGATGCCGACGACCCCGACCGCTATCTCGAGCTTCTCGGCCCGACCGAGGAGCTCAGCCGGCAGGTGTTCGCGGCGCCGACCTTCTACTACAAGACAGGAGTGGCCTTCCTGTCATGGCTCAACGGCCATCAGCCGGCGTTCCAGATGGTGGGGGGTCTGCACTCCGCCCGGAGCCTGCCGCACCTCAGTCGCATCGTCGAGTTGGCGAACGGATCCCTCGCCCTGGAGCGACCCGAACTCGCGCGGGAGCGCTGGCACGGCCTGCTCCGTCTGAACGGAGTGGACGCATGACGGCCTCCCGAGGGCTCGCGACCGCATTCGATGCCCGGACCGTCGGCGCGAGCGCTGACCCGCCCGTGCCGCATCCGCGCCTCTCGATCAACCAGGCCACCGTCAAGCGCGCCGACCTCGCGACGGCCCTGCACGTGACGGCCGCGGCGGGGGTCGAGGCCATCGGTCTGTGGCGGGAGCCCGTTCACGCAGTGGGGCTCGACGTCGCCGCCCGCATGCTCGCCGATTCGGGCCTCCGCTTCACGACACACTGCCGCGGCGGCTTCTTCACCCTTCCGGCCGGTCCGGAGCGGGACGCCGCCCTCGACGACAACCGCCGGGCGATCGAGGAGACCGCGACGCTCGCATCTGCCGCGGCCGAGGGCTCCACGGCCGTGCTCGTCCTCGTCGCCGGGGGGCTCCCCGCGGGGTCACGCGACCTCGTCGGTGCCAGGGAGCGGGTGCGCGACGCGGTCGGTGCGCTGGCGGACGACGCCCGAGCTGCGGGGGTCACCCTCGCGATCGAGCCGCTGCATCCGATGTACGCCTCGGACCGCGCCGTGGTCTCGACCCTCGGTCAGGCGCTCGACATCGCGGCGGACTTCGACCCCGCCGTGGTGGGAGCAGCGGTCGACACGTTCCACATCTGGTGGGACCCGCAGGTGCTCGACCAGATCGCACGTGCCGGACGCGAAGGCCGCATCGCGACGTATCAGGTGTGCGACTGGAAGACGCCCCTTGCGGCGGATCCCCTTCTCTCGCGGCACTATCCGGGGGACGGAGTGATCGACTTCGGCACGCTGACCCGCGCGGTGCAGGACACCGGCTACGACCGCGACATCGAGGTGGAGATCTTCCATGCCGATGTCTGGGCGGACGACCCCGCCCGTGTGGTCCGCCGCACCGCGGAGGCCTTCGCGACGGCGGTCGCCCCCCACCTGTGAGTCGCGGTGACCCCGTCCCGTCCCGGTCCCGCCCCGGTTCCGTCCCGGTTCCGTCCCGTCCCGGTTCCGTCCCGTCCCGGTTCCGTCCCGTCCCGGTTCCGTCCCGTCCCGGTTCCGCCGAGGTTCCGGATGCACGACCCGTTCACGGATGCACGATCCGTTCCCGGGTATCGGTCGTCCCGACGTGCTCAGGTCGTGCATCCGTCCCCATCTCCGTCGTCGTGTCCCGGTCGTCGTGTGCGGGACCGATCGGACACCTGCACGACGCGGGTCCGTGTGCACGGCCAGACCTGGGTTCCGGTCGTGCAGGCGGGACAGGGTCGTGCAGGTGGTACTCGACACGGGGACGGAAGGGGCCGGGACGGTCCGGCCGAGGAAGCCAAGGAACCCGAGGAACCCGAGGAACCCGGGGAACCCGGGGAACCCGAGGAACCCGACGAGCCCGAGGCATCCGGGGGGACGGGTCGGACCGAGCCCGGGAGACCGGAGGACTGAGAGGATGACGGGATGACGGGGATCCGTGCGGGGCTGTGCTCGGTGACGTTCCGCGCCCTGCCGCCGGAGAGGATCGTGGCGCTCGCGGCCGCCGCGGGTCTCGACGTGATCGAGTGGGGCGGCGATGTGCATGTGCCGCCGGGGGATGTCGACCGCGCGGCGGAGGTCGCCCGGATGACGACGGATGCCGGGCTCGCCGTGGCGTCCTACGGGTCGTACTTCCGCGCGGGTCCGGAGGAGTCACTGACCGCGGTCCTCGACAGCGCCGCGGCCCTCGGTGCCGACCGGGTGCGGGTGTGGGCGGGCGTGCACGGCTCCGCGGAGGGGTCGTCCGCGGAGCGTGCCCGCGTGGTGACCCGGCTCCGTGCGGCGGCGGTCGAGGCGGCGGCTCGAGGCATCGGCATCGCACTGGAGTTCCATGGTGGGACCCTCGCCGACACCGCACCGTCGACACTCGATCTGCTGCACGAGGTCGACCACCCGGCGCTGTCGACGTACTGGCAGCCCACGGTCGGCGCCTCGGTCCCCGCGGTGCTGGACGAGTTCCGGCAGCTCGGGCCCCATGTCTCCGCCGCGCATGTCTTCTCCTGGTGGCCGCGCACGGAGCGCCATCCGCTCCGATCGAGAGCCGCGCTCTGGACCCGGTTCTTCGCGGACGCCGCCGCGACCCCGCGCCCGCCGCGCGACGCCCTGCTGGAGTTCGTCCCCGACGATGACCCGCGGCTCCTCGCCGGCGAAGCCGCCACCCTTCTCGGGTATCTCGGACGGCAGCCGTGAGCGTCGCCCGAAGCGGTCCGGCCTCCGTCGCTAGGCTCGGAGCATGACCTCGTCCGCCACCCCGGCAGAGTCGCCGGCCGCGCGCCGCCCCCGCCACGCCAGGGGACCCGCACCGACCCTGCACGACGTCGCCCTCGAAGCGGGCGTCTCCCTGGCGACCGCCTCCCGCGTGCTGAACGGCTCCGAGCGCAAGGTCGCGGCTCCCTTCCGCGAGCGGGTGGAGGCTGCCGCCGCAGCCCTCGGCTACACCGCGAACGTCTCCGCGCAGGCGACGGCGCGCGGGCGCTCGCCGGTGATCGCGCTCCTCGTCGCCGACATCGCCGACCCGTACTTCGGGCTCATCGCGTCGGGCGTCGCCCGGGGTGCGGACGAGCAGGGACTCGTCGTGACGGTGGCGATCACCGAACGCGACCCGGCGCGGGAGGCGCGGATCGTCCGTGCGCTGCGCGGGCAGCGGCCGCAGGGCCTCATCCTCGCCGCCTCCCGGACGCAGGAGGAAGGCCAGGCGGAGACCGCCCGCGAGCTCGCCGAGTTCACGCGCCTCGGCGGCCGCGTCGTCGCCTTCGGTGCGGATGGCGATGGCGATCGCCGCGTCGAGATCGACAACCGGGCCGGGGCCGCCGCGCTCGGTCGTCGCATGGCGGAGCTCGGGTACCGCTCGGCCGTGCTCCTCGGGGCCGCGGAAGGGGTGCGGACGTCGGATGACCGGCTGGCCGGTTTCCGTGCCGGGTTCGCGGAGGGCGGCGGAGAGATCGCGCAGACCGTCCGCGGAGACTTCCGCCGCGAATCCGGAGTGGCGGCGATGGCCGAAGCCCTCGCCACCGGTGTCCCCGACGGCACCGTGGTGTTCGGCATCAGCGATGTCGTCGCGATCGGTGCGATGGCGGCCATCCGCGCGGCGGGCCGTCAGGTCGGCGCGGACATCGCGGTCTGCGGCTTCGACGACGTGCCCTCGAGCCGCGACGTGACCCCGGCGCTCACCACGGTGTGCGTCCCGCTGAGCGACGCCGGCTACCACGCCTTCCGTGCGATCGTCGACGAGGACTGGCAGCAACCGACGCTCCCGCTCGAGGTGGTCGTGCGTGCGAGCACGCCGGGGCTCCGGGCATGACTCGCGTCGTCATCGCTCCAGACAGCTTCAAGGGCACGATCACGGCGGCGGACGCCGCAGCGGCGCTCGCGGCCGGGTGGACCGAGGTGGACCCGGTGGCGGAGATCGTGCTCCGCCCGATGGCCGACGGCGGAGAGGGAACTGTCGCCGCCTTCGCCACGGCGGTGCCCGACGCGCGACGGATGCCCATCACGGTCGACGGTCCGGCGGGCGTTCCCGTCGAGACCTCGTGGCTGCTGCTGCCGAGCACGACGGATGCCCCGGGCGGCACGGGGGTCGTCGACATCGCCTCGACCTCGGGGATCGAGCTCCTCGACGATCTGCGCCCCTGGGACGCCGACACCACGGGCTTCGGGCAGGCGATCGCCGCGGCCCTCGATCACGGGGTCTCGCGCCTGATCCTCGGCATCGGCTCCAGCGCCTCCACCGACGGGGGCACCGGGATGCTCACCGCCCTCGGGGCACGCTTCCTCGACGCGGGCGGAGATCCGGTCGCGCGGGGCGCGCGCGGTCTGGCGGACATCGTCACGGCGGAGCTCGGGGTGTTGCGGACGGCGCCCGACGTCCGCGTACTCACCGATGTCACGAACCCGCTCACCGGGCCGCGTGGCGCGGCGGCCGTGTTCGGCCCGCAGAAGGGGCTCACGGCACCGGAGGACATCGCCCGCGTGGACGACGCACTCGCGCATCTCGCCGCCCTCTTGCCCGTCGACCCGGAGCTGCCCGGCGTGGGTGCCGCCGGCGGGACGGGAGCAGCGCTCGTCCGCTGGGGCGGGGTCCTCGCTCCGGGGGCGGCAGAGGTGGCCGCGCTCATCGACCTCGCGGGGGCTGTTCGGGACGCCGACGTCGTGATCACGGGCGAGGGGTCCTACGACGGACAGTCGGGCGACGGGAAGGTCCCGTCGTTCCTTGCCGCGCTCGCCGTCGAGGCCGGGGTGCAGCCCCTGCTCGCGGCCGGCCGGATCGCGGACGACGCCGACACCGCCCTGTTCGCGAAGGCCGTGTCCCTGACCGTGCTGGCGGGGTCGCCGACGGCCGCGCTCTCGGACCCCGCCCGATGGTTGCGGGCCGCCGGCGCGGAGCTGGCCCGGGCACAGTGATCGGTACGGAAGTCGGGCGTTCATCGCCGATCGCGGCGCGGGCACACCCATCCGTTGACACGGCAGAACGGTCGGCATAGACTCGCAGCACCGCTCGGGAATGCGCTTTCCCGAATCCTTCACGAAGATGTCGAGGACCCCATGTCGTCTGCCCCCTCCGCGACCATGACCCTGGCCCTGGCCGCCGATCGCCCCGAGCCTCCCGGTATCGTCCGGTGGTGGAGCCGTCACTGGCATCCCCTCGTCTTCGTCCTCGCGGTCCTCGCACTCTGGTGGGTGTCCACGAGCCTCGGCTGGGTACCCGCGTTCATCATCCCGTCGCCCGCCGACACCTGGGCCGCCTTCACCGACAACGCCGCCTACCTCGCGCAGAACACCTGGGTCACCACGTACGAGACCGTCATCGGCTTCGTCATCGCGGTCGTCGTCGGCGTCCTCGTCGCCGTGCTCATGGTGTACTCGCGGGGCCTCGAGCAGACGCTGTACCCGGTCATCCTCTTCGCCCAGGTCATCCCGAAGATCGCGATCGCGCCGCTGTTCGTGGTGTGGCTCGGGTTCGGGGCCGAGCCGAAGATCCTCGTGGCCGTGCTCATGGCGTTCTTCCCGGTCGTCATCTCGGGCCTCGCGGGCCTGCGCACCGTCGACCCGGAGATCCTTCAGCTCGCGTCGACCATGGGGGCGAGCCGATTCAAGACGTTCCTGAAGGTGCGGCTGCCCGCGGCCCTTCCGGAGCTGCTCTCCGGCCTCAAGGTCGCCGCGACACTCGCCGTCACCGGTGCGGTCGTGGGTGAGTTCGTCGGCGCGAACGAGGGCCTCGGTTACGTGATCCTTCAGGCCAACGGCAACCTCGACACCGCGATGCTCTTCGCTGCGCTCATCATCATGTCGCTGCTCGGCGTGATCCTCTTCGGCATCATCCAGATCGCCGAGCGCTTCCTCATCCCGTGGCACGCCTCCAAGCGCGACGTCGCGGCGGCCACCGTCCGACTCTGAACCCCTCGTCCCCCACGAAAGAAGGCACTGATGAAGAAGTCAGGCACCATCCTCAGCTCGATCGCCCTCGCATCCGTCGCAGCGCTCGCCCTCTCCGGCTGCGGAGGGTCGACGGCACCGGCGAGCTCCGGCGGCGACGCGAAGGGCGGCGAGCTCACGCCCGTCACCCTCATGCTCAACTGGTACCCGTACGGTGAGCACGCGGCGTTCTACTACGGCGTCGACCAGGGCATCTTCGAGGAGCACGGCATCGATCTCACGATCAAGGCCGGCCAGGGCTCGACCAAGACCGCGCAGGCCGTGGGGCAGGGACAGGTCGACTTCGGCTGGGCGGACACCCCGGCCGTCCTCGCGAACATCGACAAGGGCGTCGGCATCAAGAGCGTCGGTGTCTTCCTGCAGACCACGCCGTCGGCCGTGCAGGTCTTCGCCGACTCGGGCATCTCCAGCCCGGAGGACCTCAAGGGCAAGACCATCGCCGTCTCCGCGGGCGACGCTCCGACCACGACCTTCCCGATGTACCTCGAGGCCGTGGGCCTGGAGGAGGGCGACGTGACGCAGCAGAACCTCGACGCGGCCGGGAAGATCGCCGCGATGCTCTCGGGCAAGGTCGACGGGCTGATCGGCTTCGCGCATGACCAGGGGCCGACGATCGCCGACAAGAGCGGCAAGGACGTCGAGTACCTGCGCTACTCCGACGCCGGCCTGAACTTCTTCAGCAACGGCCTCATCGCCCCGACGGACACCATCGAGGGCGACCCGGAGCTGGTCGAGGCACTGGTCGCCGCGACCTCCGAGGCCTTCGAGGCGGCGCAGGAGGACCCCGAGGCCGCCGTGGCCGCGATGGAGGGCAAGGACCCGCAGATGCCGTCGCAGGAGGTGCTGCTCCACCAGTGGGAGGAGACCATCGAACTGCTCCACACCGACGCCACCGAAGGACAGGCGCCCGGCGCCAACGCCGCCGAGGACTGGGAGTCCACGCTGGAGGTGCTGTCCGAGGCCGGGCTCATCTCGGGCGACGGTGACGTGGACACCTACTTCGACGACTCGTTCACGCCCGGGAAGTGAGACCGATCGTCATGGACACTCACGTTCAGCAGGAGCGCGACATTGCGGTCACGAGCACCGCCCCGGCGCTCGAGGTCACGGATCTCGCGATCACCTTCGCCTCCAAGCGACGCCAGGTCACGGCCCTCGAGGGCGTCGACCTGCGCGTCGAAGAGGGAGAGTTCCTGTCCATCGCCGGCCCCTCCGGCTGCGGCAAGTCGACCCTTCTGAAGGCCGTGGCCGGGCTCACCGCTCCGAGCCGCGGGAGCATCCGTCTTCGCGGCGACGAGGTGCGCGGTCCGCGGCAGGACATCGGCTACGTGTTCCAGCGAGCGGCGCTTCTGGAGTGGCGGAGCGTCCGCGGCAACATCCTCCTTCAGGCCGAGATGCGCGGCATGGACATGCGCAAGGCTCAGGCCCGCGCCGACGAGCTCATAGAGATGACCGGTCTCACGGGCTTCGAGAAGTCGCTGCCGCATGAGCTCTCCGGCGGGATGCAGCAGCGGGTATCGCTGTGCCGGGCGCTGCTGCACGAGCCGCGGGTGCTGCTCATGGACGAGCCGTTCGGCGCGCTCGACGCCCTCACGCGCGAGCGCATGAACGTCGAGCTGAACCGGATCTGGAGCGCCACCGGCACGACCGTGCTCCTCGTGACGCACTCGGTCGCCGAGGCGGTCTATCTCGCCAGCCGCGTGATCGTGATGGGACCGCGCCCCGGACGGATCCTGGAGGAGCACCGCGTCGACCTCCCGGCCCGCCGCGGCTATGCCGAGGTGCTGGAGACGGAGGAGTTCCACCGCGTCTCCAGCCGTGTCCGCGAGCTCCTCGGCTCCTCCACCGACGCCGACTGACCCCCGTCCCCGCCCCCGCCCCCCGTCCCCCGCCCGTCCTCCCGCCCGTCCCCGCTTGCGGGATCAAAAACGGACCCCTGAGGCGCGGGAGAGGAACGTTCTTGAACCCGCAACCCCGTCCGGGCTCGGGCGGTGCGGGGGCGGGATCGAAAACTCCCCCCGACGGCTGCCGAGGGGAGCGGTTTCGATCCCGCGAAGCGGGGAGGGGGTGTCAGTCGCCGAGGGCAGCGGAGACCACCGCGCGGGCCTCGGCCTGCACTTCGGCGAGGTGCTCCGGGCCGCGCAGGCTCTCGGCGTAGAGCTTGTAGACGTCTTCGGTGCCGGACGGTCGTGCGGCGAACCACGCGTGCGGCGTCTGCACCTTGAGTCCGCCGATCGCCGCGCCGTTGCCCGGAGCATGTGAGAGCTTCGCCGTGATGTCCTCGCCGGCGAGTGTCGTCGCCGTCACCGATTCCGGGGCGAGCTTGCCGAGCGTGGCCTTCTGCTCGGGTGTCGCCGGCGCATCGACGCGCTGATACGCGGACGACCCGAAGGCGTCCTCCAGCTCCGCGTAGCGCTCCGACGGAGTCTTCCCCGTCACGGCGAGAATCTCCGCCGCGAGCAGACAGAGGAGGATGCCGTCCTTGTCGGTCGACCACACGGAACCGTCGTGACGGAGGAAGGAAGCGCCCGCTGACTCCTCGCCGCCGAATGCGACAGAGCCGTCGAGCAGTCCGGGCACGAACCACTTGAAGCCCACCGGGACCTCCAGCAGGCGCCGGCCCAGCGAGTCAGCGACCCGGTCGATGATCATGGACGACACGAGCGTCTTGCCCACCGCGGCATCGCGCGGCCAGTGCTCGCGGTGCGAGAAGAGGTAGTCGATCGCGACGGCCAGGTAGTGGTTCGGATTCATCAGCCCGGCGTCCGGGGTGACGATACCGTGGCGGTCCGCGTCGGCGTCGTTCCCGGTGAGGATGTCGTAGTCGCCCTTCTTCGCCACCAGCGCGGCCATGGCCGAGGGGGAGGACGGATCCATCCGGATCTTCTCGTCCCAGTCGAGCGTCATGAAGCGCCAGGTGGGGTCGACCTCCGGGTTCACGACAGTGAGGTCCAGATCGTGCACCTCCGCGATCAGCGACCAGTACTCCACCGACGCACCGCCCAGGGGATCGGCGCCGATTCGCACGCCAGCGCGACGGATCGCCTCGAAGTCGATGATCGAGGGGAGGTCGCGGACGTACGCGTCACGGAAGTCGTAGCCGGTGATCGCGTCCCAGTCCACGTCGGCGAAGCGCTCACGACGAACCTCGGCAAGGCCGCCGGCGATGAGCTGGTTGGCGCGCTCGGCGATCCAGCCCGTCGCATCGGTGTCGGCCGGCCCCCCGTGCGGCGGGTTGTACTTGAAGCCGCCGTCGCGGGGCGGGTTGTGCGACGGGGTGACGACGATGCCGTCGGCCCGGCCCGGGTCATCGGCGGCGCGCCCGCGGTTGTAGGTGAGGATCGCGTGACTCAGTGCCGGCGTCGGCACCCACGAGTCTCTGGCGTCGACACGAACGTCCACCCCGTTCGCAAGCAGGACCTCGATGGCGCTGCGCTCGGCCGGGAGGGACAGGGCGTGCGTGTCGCGACCGAGGAAGAGCGGGCCCGTGATGCCCTGCGCTGCGCGGTAGTCGACGATGGCCTGGGTGGTCGCGAGGATGTGGTGTTCGTTGAAGCTGTTGGTGAGCGAGGAGCCTCGGTGTCCGCTGGTACCGAAGGCCACCCGCTCGGCGACGACGTCCGGGTTCGGTACGCGGTCGTAGTAGGCGGCGATCAGCTCGTCGACGTCGATCAGGTCACTTTCCTCCGCGGGGAGGCCGGCACGGCTGCTCATGGTCTCAGTCTGCCCGGTGTGATCGATACGCGCATCCGCCTTGACATGCGGGAATGCGATGAGTCACCGAGGGATAGGCTGAACGCCGTGACCGCTCGCCGCACCTACAGCTATCTCGGACCAGCCGGAACCTTCACGGAGGCGGCGCTCGACCAGGTGGCGGAGGCCAGGGGCCAGGAATGGCGGCCCGTGCACAACGTGGGCGAAGCGCTCGCGGACGTGCTCGAGGGACGCAGCGATGCGGCCATGATCGCGATCGAGAACTCCATCGAGGGCGGCGTCTCCACCACCCAAGACGCGCTGGCGACCCTGCCAGGGCTCCGCATCATCGGCGAGTACCTGGTGAAGGTGAACTTCGTCCTCGTGGCACCGCGGGGGACCACCCTCGACCAGGTGGAAGTCATCGCCGCGCACCCCGTCGCGTACGCACAGTGCCACGGCTGGCTCGGCGAACACCTCCCGACGCATTCGCACGTTCCGGCGGCCAGCAACGTCGCGTCGGCGATCGGCGTCCTCGACGGCACCTCGCCCGCGCAGGCCGCGATCGCCGCGCCGGGGATCGTCCAGCACTACGACGTCGACGTGCTGGCGGAGGGCATCGGGGACAACGCGGCCGCCGTCACGCGGTTCGTGCTGGTCACCCGCACCACGCGCTCGCCCGCGCCGACCGGAGCCGACAAGACCTCGCTGATCGTCGAGCTCCCGCATGACCACCCGGGTTCGCTCCTGGAGATGCTGGAGCAGTTCTCGACGCGGGGGATCAACCTCTCGCTCATCGAGTCGAGGCCCATCGGCGACGAGCTCGGCCGATACCGGTTCGTCATCGACGCAGACGGGCATATCGAGCACGAGCGGATGGCCGACGCCCTGCTCGGAATCCGCCGCTTCAGCCCGCGCGTGGTGTTCCTCGGCTCGTACCCCCGTGCCGACCGGCAGATCGTGCAGTATCCCGACCGTTACTCCGACGACGTCTTCATCGAGGCCCGCGATTGGCTCCGCGGCATCCTCTCGGGCGAGCCCGAGTCCTGACCCCACCCGTGTGCCGTGCCGCGCCCGCACGCGCGGGATCGATAACGCACGTCCTCGCCGCGATCAACGCCCGTCTTCCATCCGGCACCGAGCCCCACCGGGTCGCGGGATCGGATGCCCACCCGGACCACCTGGGGTGACTCGGTGCGATCCCGTGAGGTCGCGCGGTCAGTGCTCCTGGAACCGCGGCCAGGCGCTGCCCGGCAGCATGCGCGCGTGTAGCGCGCCCTTCGCGGAGGCGAGGCTGGGATAGGTCCCGGCCGCCGCGTCCGCCCCCGCCATGGTCACCACATAGCCGTTCTCGTCGTGACGGATGCTGCCCACCACGCCGTTCATGCCGTAGGCCACCCAGAGTGCGAGTGTCTTGGTGCTCATCGTCGAACCCCTCTCTCTGCCGCTGAGGCTACGCCTCGGTACGACCGGAAGCCAGCCCTTCGAAGAAGGGGCGCTCTCCGCTGCTCGAGGAGAGGCGCCGCGCTCAGCCGTGCGCGCGGACCGGGTGGAGGGCGATCGCTCGGCGCACGCGTGCGGCGAGGGCCCCGCCACCGTCGCGCAGATCGAGCTCGGTGACCCGGATCACGAGCCAACCGTGGTCCTCGAGGTCGCGCTGGCGCCGGATGTCGGTCCGCCACTGGTCACGGTCCGTTCGATGTCCGTCGCCTTCGTACTCGATCGCGATGCGGTGTTCCGGGTAGGCGAGGTCGACGCGGGCGAGGAAGCGCCCGTCGACGGAGACGACATGCTGGATGGAAGGCTCCGGAAGGCCGAAGGTCGTGAGGAGCAGACGGGTTTCCGTCTCCTTCGGGGATTCGACACCCGGCCGTGCTAGCGGCAGAGCATCGCGTATTCGACCGCATCCAGGGAAGCGCCCCCAGCGCGCCAGGTGTCGCTCGATGCTCTCGACGGTCGCGACGGGCCGCCCGGTCCGCAGGCCCGGGTAGACGTCGGACGCGGTGAGCAGGGCATCGAGCGTGGCGACCGTCGCCACCGGCACGAACTCACGCGCGCACAGGAACAGCGCGCTGACCGGATCGACCGTCGGTACTCCGAGGACGTGCCAGGTGTCGGCCCGCCCGGGGGCGATCCGGCGCCCTCGGACGCCGACGGTCCGGGGAGGAGACGTCCCGGTAGGCACGGCCACATCCAGGGGCTCGCCCGGCGCCCAGCGAAAGGGCATGGGGAGCCCCCACAGTCTCAGGGCGGTGCGTCCGGCGAAGGACTGACCCTGCCGGAGCCGCGGTCGGTAGGAGGCCACCCGGTCGTCGAAGGTGACGGGTTCCGCCGTCGACCGCACTCCCGCGAACGGCCGCACGAGGTCTCGGCTGGAGTATCTCTTCCGGCCCACCCCGATGGCTGCGGCGTCGCGGACCGCGAAGTGAGGGCCGAGGTCGGGCGGGAGCGGAATCCGGTGTCGCATCCGTCCATGCTGGTCGCGGTGTGCCCCGACCCCGGGCGAGACCATCATTGCCGCCCGGCGTCTGGGGACAACCCGAATCCGCGGGCGTTTGTGAGGGAGGGGGCGGGAGGCTCGCGAGATCGAAAAGGGGCCTCATGGACCCGGCCGGCGACCGTTATCGATCCCGCACCGAGGAGGGAACCGGGAGCGGGATCAGAAATGCGCCGCGCGAGGCAGGTCGGGGGGCGATATCGATCCCGCGACGGCTCGGGATCCGCGACGGCTCAGGATCCCGCGACGGCTCAGGGTCCCGCGACGGCTCAGGATCCCGCGACGAGCTCCAGCGTCCGGGCACGGCCGGCGGCTGCGTCACGGGGCTCCGCGTCGTACGCCCCGGCGACGGGGGAGAGCATGACCTCGTCGACGCCGTACCGCTCGGCGAACCCGCGCACCTCGGCGGCCACAGAGTCACCGGTACCGACGAACCACCGGGACCGCGCAGCCTCGACCACCTGATCGGTCGCGGCATCGTGCGCTGCGGCGAGAGCCTGCTCGACCGTCTCGAGGGCCACGAGGGGCTGGTTGAGCCGGAGCCGAGCCATCATCCGCAGCTGCGGGAGCGCTCGGGCCTCGGCTTCCTCCACGGTCGGCGCGGCGACGGCGTTGACCGTGAGGAAGGTGCGCGGCTCCGGGTGCTCCTCGCTCGGACGGTAGTTTGTGCGGTAGAGGTCGAGGGCCCGTTCGAGGCCCTGCCCGGAGAAGTGGTTCGCGAACACGTACGGGAGGCCGAGGGAGGCGGCGAGCTGCGCGGAGTAGTCGCTCGACCCGAGCAGCCAGACGTCGGGAACCCCGGTCGCGGCCGGCGTGGCGCGCACGGTGTACTCGCCGCCGGAGGTGAAACGCACGGTGGCGCCGTCCGCGGTGAAGAGGGCGGCGATGTCCTGCACATGGCGTGGGAACTGCTCGACGTCGCTCGTCGTCCCGGATCCGCGGAGAAGCTGGGTGATGACGGGGTCGCTGCCCGCGGCCCGGCCGAGGCCAAGGTCGATGCGCCCCGGCGCGATGGCTTCGAGCGCGGCGAACTGCTCGGCCACGATCAGGGGGGCGTGGTTGGGCAGCATGACGCCGCCCGAACCCAGCCGGATCCGGGAGGTGCGGGTGGCGGCCGCCGCGATGAGGACCGGAGGAGTGGTCGACGCGACCGCCGGCATGTTGTGGTGCTCGGCGAACCAGAAGCGCCGGTAGCCGAGTCGGTCGGCGGTCTCGGCGAGGGCGAGGGAGGCGGAGATGGCCTCGGCGCTGGTCTGGCCGGAGCGGACCGGCACGAGGTCGAGGGCGGAGAGTGCGACGTCGTTCATCTCCGGGTGCAACCTGGCCGGCCGCTCCCGCATTCCCTAGGCGGCGAGCGGCGCCGCGGGCTGGAGTGCATCGGCGATCGCCAGGCGAGCGAGGCGGTACCGGATGAGCCAGGCCGCGCTGAAGCTCTGCTCCGGCAGCTCGTGCAGGGCCGCGCAGTCGTCAACGGGAAGCCCCTCGCGTGCGGCCTCGCGCAGGAGGTCGTCGCGGGTCGCGGGGTATTCCATGCCGGCGAGGAAGCGGTCGAGGGAGGAAGAGAGAGCCATGGGACGTCCTTTCTGCGAGAAGAGAAGGAGGAAGAGGGGGCGGCGCGACGGCGCCGCCCCCGGATGCTCACGCGTCGATCGCCTGGCGCTGCTCGCCGGACTCGACCACGATCTTGCGCGGCTTCGCCCGCTCGCTCACCGGGATGACGACCGACAGCACGCCGCTCTCGTAGGAGGCGCTGATGTTGTCGAGGTCGACGCCGTCGCCGAGCGAGAACTGGCGCAGGAACGACCCCGCTCCGCGCTCCCGCGCCAGCCAACGGACGCCCTCGCGGGTGTCGGCCGTGCGCTGCGCGCGGATCGTGAGCTGGCCACCGTCGAGGTCGACGTCGATGGAGCCGGGATCGGCGCCGGGGAGGTCGGCGTGCAGGATGTAGCGATCGCCGTCCCGGTACAGGTCCACGGGCATCGACCGGGGTGCGCGAACGGAGTCCAGCACGCTCGCGGCGAAGCGATCGAGCTGGCTGAAGGGATCGAAGGTCAGTGCCATGAGGGGTTTCTCCTTTCGTGCGGCCCTGCGAAGGGCTGAGGTGGTGTGCAGATTATCTGCACTTGAGGTATAGATTTGTTATAGAACAGCATCAGGAATCGCGCAACCCCGAACCGAGGACATCCGGATGACCACACGCGACTCGCGAACCCCGCTCTACGGCATCGCCGTGGCCGCTCAGCTCGTCGACCTCCCCGAGGCGACGATCCGGCTGTTCGAGAGCAAGGGGCTCGTCGCACCGGCCCGCAGCGACGGCGGCACCCGCCGGTTCAGCGACGACGACATCAGGCGACTGCGCCGGGCGGCGGAGCTGCGCGGCGACGGCATCAACATCGCCGGGATCGCGCGGGTCCTCGACCTGCAGGACGAGAACGCCGACCTCCGCGAGGCGCTCGACGCGGAGAGCTCCGCACGGGACCAGCCCGGCACCCCGTGACTTTCGCGTCCCCTCCGCGCGTGTCCGAAGGCACAGCGGAGGCGCGGGGCGCGCCGGCGTCGCCGCTACGCTTTCCGCATGGAAGCCGGGATCTTCTACGTCCTCGTCGGAGCGGTCGCCGTCGCCGCCGTCGCGCGTTCACGCGGCTGGCCCGCACCGCTGCTCGTGACCGTCGTCGCCCTCGCCGCGTCCTTCCTCCCGTTCGTACCGGAGCTCGACGTCGACGGACACCTGCTGCTGAGCCTCGTGCTGCCGCCGCTGCTGTACTCCGCGGCGCTGGACGTGTCGTTCGTCGGGTTCAAACGCAGCCTCCCCCAGATCCGCCGCCTGGGGATCTGGCTCGTGCTGCTCACCGCGCTGGCCGTCGGACTCGTGGCCTGGCTGATCCTGCCGTCGCTCACGCTTCCGGGCGCGCTGCTGCTCGGGGCGATCGTGGCCCCGCCCGACGCGGTGTCGGCGGCGGCGATCGGTCGTCGTCTCGGTCTGCCCCGTCGCATCATGACGGTGCTGTCGGGCGAGAGTCTCATCAACGACGCGACCTCTCTCACGCTGTACCGCGTGTTCGCCGCGATCCTCGCCGGTGCCACGGTCTCGGTCTGGGGTGGCGTCTGGCAGTTCCTTCTGGCCGTGGGGGTGGGCGTGGGCATCGGCCTCGTCTTCGGGGTCGTGCTGCATCAGCTCCGGATGCGGATCGGCGACCCGGTCGTGATCGGGACCTTCGGCCTGCTCGCGCCGTTCGGCGCCTACGGCATCGCGGAGCACCTGCAGGGGTCGGGCGTCCTCGCGGTCGTGGCGATGGGGCTCTTCGTCGGCTTCAACGCCCCTCGCACCGACTACACGACCCGGCAACAGGAGGCGCCGCTGTGGCTGTCCGCCGACCTGCTGCTGGAGAGCTTCGTGTTCGCCTACATCGGCCTCCAGTTCCCGAGGGTGCTCAGCGACCTCGGCAGCGAGTCGGTGGGGCACATCCTCCTGCTCTCCGGCGCCGTGCTCCTGGTGGTGCTCGTGGTGCGGCCGCTCTACATCTACCCGATCAGCGCCTGGTCGAACTTCCAGGACCGTCGTCGGCTCGCCCGTATGGACCGCGGTATCGCGTCCGGGGAGTTCGATGAACGTCGCCGCCGGTCCCGGCGCTGGCGCGACCACAGCACGGACGAGCTGCGGACGCAGATCGTGCGGGAGCGGATGGCGGGTCTCCGGCTGACCTGGAAGGACAACGCCGTCATCTCGTGGGCGGGCATGCGGGGTGTGGTGACCCTCGCGATCGCGGTGGCCGCTGCCGACCTCGCTGGGCTCGACACGGAGGCGGCGCACGCCATCGTCGTCGTCGCCTTCATCGTCACGGTGGGCACGCTTCTCCTGCAGGGGCTCACGCTGCCACTGCTCATCCGCCGTCTGCAGATCGCGGGGGACGAGGAGCGGGAGGAGGACGCGGCCGCTCTGCGGAACGTCAAGGCCAAGAGCCGAGAAGCGGGCAAGGCCTATCTCGCCGAGAAGCGTCGGGAGTGGGAGCAGAAGCACGGCGAGGTGGACCTCGGCATGTTCGACGCGTTCACCAAGCGCATGACCCGGGTGGAGAAGGACACCGACGACGCGCAGGAGGTGGAGGACACGGTCGCGCGCCCCTCCTACGACGACCTGGTCGCGCTCACGAAGGGGTGGTTGCAGGTGCGGCGGGAGATCCTCGTGGCCGAGCGTGACGCCGGGGAGCTCGACGAGGAGGTCATGCGCGAGCTGCTGGCCGCGATGGATGCCGAGGAGCTCGCCCTCGACACCCGCGGCGCGACCCGCCCCCTGAGCCGCAACTGACTCCCCTTCCCGCCGACCCACCCCTTTTCCGTTCGTCCCGGCCCCTTCCGGTCGCACGCAAGGGGCCGGGACGCACGAAAAGGGGTGGGTCGGCGGAGGTGCGGGGATACGAAGAGCGCCCCACCTCCCGAAGGAGGGTGGGGCGCTCTGTGCGCGACCGGGCTCAGCGGGTGCTGGCGGGCTCCGGGGCGGAGGTGGCGGGCGCCTCGGGTGCGTCGTCGCCGGAGTCATCGGCGAAGGGCAGGCCCTCGCGCGGTGCGTTGTAGAGCTCCTCGTCCAGGATGCCCTCGCGCTTCGCGACGATCGCGGGGACGAGCGCCTGACCCGCGACGTTCACGGCCGTGCGGCCCATGTCGAGGATCGGGTCGATCGCGAGGAGCAGGCCGACGCCCTCGAGCGGCAGTCCCAGGGTGGACAGCGTCAGCGTGAGCATGACGACCGCACCCGTGGTGCCGGCGGTGGCAGCGGAGCCGACGACCGAGACGATCACGATCAGCAGGTACTGCACGAAGTTCAGCTCGATGCCGAAGAACTGCGCGACGAAGATCGCGGCGATGGCCGGGTAGATCGCGGCGCAGCCGTCCATCTTCGTCGTCGCGCCCAGCGGCACCGCGAACGAAGCGTAGGAGCGGGGCACGCCGAGGTTGCGCTCGGTCACGCGCTCCGTGAGCGGCAGCGTCCCGATGGAGGAGCGGCTCACGAAGGCGAGCTGCACCGCGGGCCACACGCCCGAGAAGTACTGCTTGATGGACAGGCCGTGCGTGCGGACCAGGATCGGGTACACGACGAACAGCACGAGCGCGAGGCCGATGTAGACCGCGGCCGCGAACCAGCCGAGCGACGCCAGCTTCTCCCAGCCGTACTTGATGACGGCGGAGCCGATGAGGCCGAACGTGCCGAGCGGGGCGATGCGGATGATCCACCAGAGCACGCGCTGGATGACCTTGAGCAGCGACTCGGTGAAGACGAGGAACGGCTCGGCCTTCTTGCCGGCCTTGAGCGCCGCGATGCCGACGACGGCGGCCACCACGATCACCTGGAGGATGTTGAAGCCGACGCTCGACGTGAACGAGCCCTCGGTAGCGCCGGGGGAGGTGCTGACGGTCAGGCCGAGGAAGTTCTGCGGGATGAGACCGAGCAGGAAGTTCCACCAGGTGCCGACCGTGTACGGCTCGCCCGGCTCCAGGCCCTCGCCGGCGCGGCTGCCCGGCTGGATCACGAGGCCGAGGACGATGCCGATGACGACCGCGATGAAAGCGGTGATCGCGAACCACAGGATGGTCTGCCCGGCGAGGCGTGCGGCGTTCTGCACGCGACGGAGGTTCGAGATGCTCGCGACGATCGCGGTGAAGATCAACGGGACGACGGCCGCGCGGAGCAGCGTCACATAGGAGCTGCCGATCGTGTCGAGTGTGGCCGACACTCCGGTGGGGTTCTCGGCCGTGGCGCCGAGCTGACGACCGATCAGGCCGGCGGCGATGCCGAGGACGAGGGCGGCGATGATCTGGAAGCCGAACGAGGTCAGCAGCTTCCGGACCGGCCCGCGGGTGTCTGGCGCCTTCTGGGCGCGTGCGGTGGTGCTCATTGAGGTGGGGACTCCAGAATCGCGGCGCGCCGGGTGCACGCCATGAGGCTCAACGCTAGGAGAGCCTGAGAATTCCCTGGGCGGATATGACGAAGGATGACGGCCACCCTCCCACGGCCGTCATCCTTCGCTGCGATCCGCCGTCAGGGCGTGACGCAGTTCTGGAGATTGTCCTGGATGATCTGTGTCGTGAGGGCTTTGTCGGCCTCGTCGCGCTGCTTGTCCTCGCCGTCGGCGATGTACCCGAGCGTCTCGTTGCTGAGGTCGGAGTCGACGAGTGCCTCCGCGAGGCACGTGGCCGCCTCGTCGGTCATGGCGTCCTCCTGCGCGGTGCCTTGGAAGACCTGCTGGATGCCGTCGGCCACGTCATCGACCGAGGGGCGGCTCTCTCCCGCGCAGGCGGCGAGGGAGAAGGCGAGGGCAGCGGCCGGGACGATCGCCAGGAGGCGGAGGCCGCGACGCGAAGGGGTGCGGGTGCTGGTCATGAGGCGACCGTACCCACTCACAGCCGACTCATAGAAGGGGCTTGCAATCCCCTGTGTGACCATGCTCGCCCTCCCGCCGACCCACCCCTCTTTGTGCGTCCCGGCCCCCTGCGCGCGTCCGCAAGAGGCCGGGGTGCGCGGAAGGGGGTGGGTCGACGGTGTCAGCGTGTCAGCGATCGGCGAGGACGAGGAGTTCGCCGACCTCGCAGTCGAGCGCCTCGCAGATGGCCCGCAGCGTGGAGTAACGGATCGCGCGAGCGCGGTCGTTCTTCAGCACCGACAGGTTCACGATGCTGACCCCGACGGCGGCGCTCAGCTCCGTCAGGGTCATGCCGCGGGCGGCCAGCAGCTCGTCGAGACGGCAGTGGATTCCCGTGAACTCGTCGTCGCTCTCCGCCGGGCTCACACCAGCCCCTCCGTCTCGCGCTCCAGGGCCGCGCGCTCCTGCTCCACGCGCATGCCCTGACGGAACACCGCGGCGAGGGCGAGGAGGCCGAGCGCTGCCGCGAACGGCAGCGGTGTGACCGTGAGCTGATACGCCGGCGGATACCACTCGCTGTCCACGGGCAACGCCTCCCGCAGCCCCGCGGTGGCGGCGATGCCGTTCAGCAGGTCGGAAAGAACCCCGAGAGCCATCAGCGCGAGCGCGCCGCCGACGAGCGCGCGGCCCACGGTGCGGGAGAAGGCGCGACCGCGGAGGGTATGGAAGCAGATGAGGGCGAGGACGACGGCGGGCACGGTGGTGAGCGCGAGGGTGCTGAGCTGCGCCGCGGCCGCGAGGAGACGGAGGCCGAGCGAGGCGTTGCCCACGGTGAAGTCCGAGAGGTTCGTGCCGCCGCAGCTGAGCATGGTCGTCGTGCTGTCGCCGTACTCCGAGCACGGGAGGCTCGCGGGCCAGTCGAGGAAGACCGTCGTCGCCCCGTGCAGCTCCGCCCCGTCCACCGCGAACGCCTTGACGACGATGACCATCGCGCCGAGTGCGGAGAGCGTGATCCACCACCCGGACAGCGTGAGCGCCGCATCGAGGGCGACGGTGCGGCTGCCGCGGCGACGGCTGTTCCAGACCACGAGGGCGACGACCGCGGCACAGACCGCGAGCGCGATCCCGGTGTTGAGCAGCGAGGGCCAGACGGCCTCCGAGCCGAACGTGATCATCAGACCAGTCCCTCCGTGTCGCGCTCCAGCACGACCTTCTCCTGTTGTAGCCGGATACCGCGACGGAAGGCGACGGCGATCAACCCGACGGTCACCCCGACGGCGAAGATCGGTGCGATCGTCCAGAACTCGATCGGGTGGACGGGCTCCCCGTCGCCGAGGCCGAGAGCCGCGGTCACGCCGTTCCGCCCCATGGTCTCGAGCATCACGATCGCGATCGGCGCGAGCACGAGCGTCCAGCCGATCACGTCGAAGGCGCGTGCGTTGCCCGGCACGAAGAACCGGCCGCGGAGGAAGTTCCAGGCGACGAGCGTCACCGCGCCGATGATGGCGACGGCGGCCAGGACCCACAGTGCGATGGCCGCGACGATGGCGGCGATCGAGACGCCGTTCACTCCGGTCGCGAAGACCATCGCTTCCTGCGCGATGCCCTCGACGGAGATCTGACCGGAATCCGTGGTCGCCGAGATCGGCTGTTCGTCGATGGGGATCGACCACGCGATCCCGGCGTCCCGGAAGGTGCCGGCGACGCGCAGCATCGTCGCGAGGCCGACGGTCACGAGAGCCGCGGCCGCGTAGAGGATGACGGTGATCGCGTCGGCCCGCTCGGAGCGGGTGGCGGTGTCGGTGGCCATCAGACCAGTCCCTCCGTGTCGCGCTGCAGACGGCGGCCGATGGTGAAGACGCCTGCCACGAGAGCCAGGGCGAACGCCCACCCCACGGGTGCGAGATCGAACTCCATGAGCAGCGCCCACAGCACGTCCTCGACCGCGGGGTCGGTCGCGGCGAGATCCTTCACGATCTCGGCGCGGCCGATGCCCCCGGCGAGCTGCCCGAACAGGGTGCCCGCCATCAGCAGGCAGGCGGCGACGGCGAACATCCACCCGAGGGAGGCGCGGAACGGTCGGGAGCGGATGAGGGAGACGCCCAGCCACCAGACCACCGCGCACAGCGCCACGGTGGCGAGCGCGGGGAGCGCCGTCTCGAGCAGTAGCAGCCAGCGGGCGCTCGTGGAAGGCGCGGTGAGCGTGACGAGGGCGGAGTCCACGGTGGCGCTCTCGACCCCGACCACGCCGTCCAGGGCGGAGAGGTCGACGTCGTGCACCGGCATCGCGACCGTCGGCGACGGAGAGAACAGTGCACCGGCGGCCTGCGCGACGGCGACGACGGCGCCGATCCCGACGCTGACGGCGCCGGTCGCGATGAGCCCGAGTGCGACGCCGTCGGCGAGCGAGGGGCGTCTTCCTGTGGCGAGCATGAGCTCCTCCTGACTGTCCGGGTTTATCGACTTTCGTTAACATAACGACTGTCGATAAACCCGTCAAGACCTCGCTATGCCCACGGCGAACACGGGCATACCCGCCATTCCTGGTCGTTACTCTCGATGTACAAGCGCTTCATGCGTCTTCGCCCCGTGCGAATAAGGAGTCAACATGTTCGAGAGATTCACGGACCGAGCCCGTCGAGTGGTCGTCCTCGCCCAAGAAGAGGCGAAGATGCTCAACCACAACTACATCGGCACCGAGCACATCCTGCTCGGCCTCATCCACGAGGGCGAGGGCGTCGCAGCCAAGGCGCTGGAGTCGCTCGGCATCTCCCTCGACGCCGTGCGCGAGCAGGTGCAGGACATCATCGGCCAGGGTCAGCAGCAGCCGACCGGCCACATCCCGTTCACCCCGCGCGCCAAGAAGGTGCTCGAGCTGAGCCTCCGCGAGGCCCTGCAGCTCGGACACAACTACATCGGCACCGAGCACATCCTCCTCGGCCTCATCCGTGAGGGCGAGGGCGTGGCTGCTCAGGTGCTCGTCAAGCTGGGCGCCGACCTCAACAAGGTGCGGCAGCAGGTCATCCAGCTGCTGTCCGGCGCTCCGGGGCGCGAGCCCGCGTCCGTCGGCGCGCAGTCCAACGACACCCCGTCGGGTGCGCAGGGCGGCTCGCAGGTGCTCGACCAGTTCGGTCGCAACCTCACGCAGGCCGCGCGCGACAACAAGCTCGATCCCGTGATCGGGCGCGAGAAGGAGGCGGAGCGGGTCATGCAGATCCTCTCCCGTCGCTCCAAGAACAACCCCGTCCTCATTGGAGAGCCCGGCGTCGGCAAGACCGCCGTCGTCGAGGGCCTCGCGCAGGCCATCGTCAAGGGCGATGTGCCCGAGACGCTGAAGGACAAGCAGCTCTACTCGCTCGACCTCGGCTCGCTCATCGCCGGTTCCCGCTACCGCGGTGACTTCGAGGAGCGCCTGAAGAAGGTCACCAAGGAGATCCGCACGCGCGGCGACATCATCGTCTTCATCGACGAGATCCACACCCTCGTGGGTGCGGGTGCCGCCGAGGGCGCGATCGACGCGGCCAGCATCCTCAAGCCGCTGCTCGCCCGCGGTGAGCTCCAGACGATCGGGGCCACCACGCTCGACGAATACCGCAAGCACTTCGAGAAGGACGCCGCACTCGAGCGCCGCTTCCAGCCGGTGCAGGTGAACGAGCCGACGCTGCCGCACGCGATCAACATCCTCAAGGGGCTGCGCGACCGGTACGAGGCGCACCACAAGGTGCAGATCACCGACGGCGCGATCGTGGCCGCGGCGAACCTCGCCGACCGCTACGTCTCCGACCGCTTCCTCCCGGACAAGGCCATCGACCTGATCGACGAGGCCGGTGCACGTCTGCGCCTGTCGATCCTGTCCAGCCCGCCCGAGCTGCGCGAGTTCGACGAGAAGATCGCCGCCGTGCGTGAGCAGAAGGAGATCGCCTCCGAGGAGCAGGACTTCGAGAAGGCCGCCTCGCTGCGTGACGAGGAGAAGAGCCTCCTCGCGGAGCGGCTGCGTCTGGAGAAGCAGTGGCGCGCGGGCGACGTCGCGACCCAGGCGGTCGTCGACGAGGGCCTGATCGCCGAGGTGCTCGCCCAGGCGACCGGCATCCCCGTGTTCAAGCTGACCGAGGAGGAGTCCAGCCGACTCGTCTTCATGGAAAAGGCGCTGCACCAGCGCGTCATCGGTCAGGAGGAGGCCATCGCGGCCCTCTCCAAGACCATCCGTCGTCAGCGTGCCGGCCTCAAGGACCCGAAGCGTCCCTCCGGTTCGTTCATCTTCGCCGGCCCCACGGGCGTCGGAAAGACGGAGCTGGCCAAGGCGCTCGCGGAGTTCCTCTTCGACGACGAGGCCGCCCTCATCTCGCTCGACATGAGCGAATTCGGCGAGAAGCACACCGTCTCGCGACTGTTCGGTGCCCCTCCCGGGTTCGTCGGCTTCGAAGAGGGTGGCCAGCTCACCGAGAAGGTGCGCCGCAAGCCGTTCAGCGTGGTCCTCTTCGACGAGATCGAGAAGGCGCACCCTGACATCTTCAACTCGCTGCTGCAGATCCTGGAAGAAGGTCGTCTCACCGACGGTCAGGGTCGGATCGTGGACTTCAAGAACACGGTCATCATCATGACCACGAACCTCGGTGCGCGCGACATCGCCGGCGGCCCCGTCGGCTTCCAGATCGAGGGCAACAACGCCACGAGCTACGAGCGGATGAAGGGCAAGGTGAACGAAGAGCTCAAGCGGCACTTCAAGCCCGAGTTCCTCAACCGCGTCGACGACATCATCGTCTTCCCGCAGCTGAGCAAGGACGAGCTGGTGCAGATCGTCGACCTGTTCACGAAGCGCCTCGGCGAGCGTCTGCTCGACCGCGACATGACGATCGAGCTGTCGCAGTCCGCCAAGGAGCGTCTGATCGAGATCGGTTTCGACCCGGCCCTGGGCGCTCGCCCGCTGCGCCGCGCGATGCAGCACGAGATCGAGGACCGTCTGTCGGAGAAGATCCTGCACGGCGAACTCGACTCGGGAGACCACGTGAAGGTCGACGCGAAGGACGGGGAGTTCCTGTTCGAGCACGGCCCGCGCGGCGAGAAGGTGGCGGTCGGTGTCAACACCGGCGGCGGCGCGATCTCCGGCACGCCCGACCTGGCGATCACCGGCAACGACTGATCCTCGACACCATCACCCGAAGGGGCGGATGCGACAGCATCCGCCCCTTCGTCGTCTCCCCGCATCGCCCCCTCCCGGTACGACGTCGGACCGGCGAGGCGACACGCGGGGCGACGCCCCCAGGCGGCGGGGTGACGGCCGGGATCTCCGAAGCCGTGCCGCGTCGGAGTGGTGACGGCAGGGGCGGGACCTAGGCTGGTCGGGTGAGCGCGTACATCGTCCGGCCGGCCCGCAGCGCCGACATCGTCAGCATCCGGAACCTGCTCCAGCCGATGGTGGAGCAGCGCATCCTTCTCGGCAAAGACCTCGCCGTGCTCTATGGCGCCGTGCAGGAGTTCGTCGTCGCCGAAGCCGATGGCGAGCTGATCGGTTGCGGAGCGCTCCATGTGATCTGGGAGGACCTGGGCGAGGTGCGCACACTGCTCGTCCGCGACGACTGGCTGCATCACGGCGTCGGTCGGGCCATCGTCGAGCGGCTGGAGGAGAACGCGCGGGCGCTCGGCCTCACGCGGCTGTTCTGTCTCACCTTCGAGGTGGACTTCTTCGGCCGTCGGGGCTTCACGCCGATCGGGGAGCAGGTCGTCGATCCCGACGTGTACTCGCAGCTCCTGCGCAGCGGTGATGCCGGCGTCGAGGAGTTCCTCGACCTCGCGCACGTGAAGCCGAACACCCTCGGCAACACGCGCATGCTCAAGGTGCTCTGAGCCCGGGCCACCGCCTCGCGCCTCCCAGGCTCACGGAGGCCGATCGCTTAGCCTGGAGGCATGCCCCGCCACTCCGCCGCCGTGTACCGTCGTCGGCGGCTGGCGGTGCTGCTCGGGCTGATCCTCGTCCTCGCGATCGTCGGTGCCGCCGTCTGGCTTCTCGTCGCACGGCCCTGGGCGGCCGGGGGACAGAGCCCCGCGCCGACCTCCTCCGCGGCCGCGGACCCGACCCCGTCCGCGCCGTCCTCTCCGTCGCCCTCACCGTCGCCGTCGGCGGACGCCACTCCGGCGGTCGTCGCGTGTGAGGCGAAGGATGTCGAGGTGAAGGCTGTCACGGACGCCGAGTCGTACGCGGCGGGCGTCTCGCCGAAGCTCTCCATCTCCCTGACGAACACGGGCACCCGGGACTGCACGATCGACGTCGGCTCGACGACGCAGGTGTTCACGGTCTCCAGCGGCTCCGACGTATGGTGGCGCTCCACCGACTGCCAGGAGAACCCGAGCAGCATGATCGCCACGCTCACGGCCGGGGCCACCGTAGTGAGCAAGGAGCCGGTCGTCTGGGATCGCACGCGGTCCAGTGTCGAGACGTGCGCACAGGAGAACCGCCAGCGTGCTCCTGGCGGGGGAGCGTCGTACCACGTGGGCGTCTCGATCGGTGGTTTCCCCAGCGCGTCCACCACGCAGATCCTCTTGTTCTAGGCGAAGCGGGCCTGTGCTGACAGGACTCCTTCTTTGGGATACCATAGAGGTGACTCTCCGCCTATGCGGCAACATGCCATCCCCAGTGGCGTCGAACTACAGCGTCCCCAGCGCTTCGACACCGCCGCCCGAGAGTCCGAGGGCCCTCTCGAGTACCCCAGTCCCCAATGGAGGACTCGAGAGGGCCCCAATCATGTCCGGCGCGGATCCCGGGCCCCGGTGCCTAAGCTGGGAGCATGGCAGCGAAGAAGGCGAAGTCCGGGAAGAGCCCGAAGAGGAAGCCCGCCCCCGAGGACTTCCGGTCCGAGGCGTTGGCGGTCGCCCTCGAGAAGCAGGACGTCGCCGCCGTGGCCCTCGCCCTGCGGCACGGCACCACCGTCGTTCCCCTCATCAAACCGGGCGCTCGTGACAACCCGCTCGACAGCGGCGAGGTGTGGACCTACCGCGACCCGAACTCCGGTGACCTCGCGCTGCTGCTCTTCAGCGATGCGAAGAACAAGCCCGCGAACCTGCCGCCGGGCGTCGGGATCTTCGACGCGACCTGGCTGCGCACCTTCCTCTCGGCGCACCCGATCACGACCGTCTTCCTCGACATCGCCGGACCCCACCCGATGCAGGCTGACCCGGTGGAGCTGCTCAAGGCTCTCGACGCCTGACAGTTCGCCGGCGCGGCTGCTGGCTCAGAACGGCGGAATGTCTCGGTCAGGGCGGCGAGTGCTGTTGCGCGCTCTGATGTCGCCCAGCGCCGCTCGCAGCGTCTTCGACCGATCGTCGACGACCTGCTCGTAGCCGAGCCGCGCGGCCTCGGATCGGCGCTGCGCCGCCTGCGTCACCGGCCGCACCTCGCCGGCGAGACTGAGTTCGCCGACCGCGGCCACCGTGCGCGGGACGGAGATCATCTGGATGGAGCCGGCGACGGCGATCGCGATGGCGAGGTCGGCGGCGGGCTCGGTGAAACGCACGCCGCCGACGGTGGACACGTAGACATCGAGGCTGCCGGTCGGCACACCCGCCCGCCGCTCGAGGATCGCGAGCACCATGGCCACGCGCGAGGAGTCGAGACCGTGCACGATGCGCCGAGGGTTGGGGGCGTTGCTCGGGACGGTGAGCGCCTGCACCTCGACGGGAAGGGCGCGGCGGCCCTCGAGCGAGATCGCGACGCAGGTGCCCGGTTCGGACGCGCCCTGCGACAGGAACAGGCCGGACGGGTCAGGGACCTCGGCGATGCCGTCTCCGGTCATCTCGAAGCAGCCGACCTCGTCGGTCGGACCGAAGCGATTCTTGAGGGCACGGATGAACCGCAGAGAGGTCTGCCGGTCGCCCTCGAAGTGGCAGACGACGTCGACGAGATGTTCCAGCACCCGGGGGCCGGCGACCTGGCCGTCCTTCGTCACATGGCCCACGATGACGATCGGCAGGTCCCGCTCCTTCGCCACCCGGATGAGGGTCGCGGCGACTTCGCGAACCTGGCTGGGCTGGCCCGCGGCACCGTCGGTGAGGGACGAGGACACCGTCTGCACGGAGTCGACGATGACGAGCTGCGGCTGCACCTCGTCGATGTGGCCGAGGATGGTCGCGAGGTCGGTCTCGCTCGCGAGGTAGAGCTCGTCGTGCAGGGCGCCGGTACGTTCGGCCCGCAGCCGGACCTGTGCAGGGGACTCCTCGGCGCTCGCGTAGAGGACGCGTCGTCCGCTCCGTGCCGCCTGCGCGGCGACCTCGAGGAGCAGGGTGGACTTGCCCACACCGGGCTCGCCGCTGAGGAGGATCGCCGCTCCCGGGACGATGCCGCCGCCGAGCACCCTGTCGAACTCGCCGACGCCGCTCGTGCGGCGAGGGGCGTCCTGCGTCGTGATCTGCGTGATCGGCCGCGCAGCGCGGTCCGCCGTCGGGGGGAGGGCGCTGACCCGCCGGAGGATTCCGGTCTGCGCGGCCTGCTCCTGCACCGTTCCCCACTGCTGGCATTCGCCGCAGCGGCCGACCCACTTGGCCGTCGTCCATCCGCACTCGGTGCAGACGTACGCGGGGGGAGCGGGTTTCCGGGTGGCCATGCCCCCAGGCTATCGGCGGCATCAGACATCCCTATCGACGCGGCGGTTATTCACGGCCCGGAGCCCCCGTGCGGCACCCGTCCGGACAGATAATTGAGACATGTCCAACGGCGGGTCCGTCTGCGGGCCGATCTCCAGCTACTCCCGAGTGCGCATCCTGCACCTCCTCTTCGAGGCCAGTCACTCCGGCACCGCTCGGGAGCTCGCGATCGGCGATCTGCGCGAGGCCACCGGCCTCCACCCGAACACCGTGCGCGAGCACCTCCAGCGACTGATCGAGGGCGGCTACGTCATCCCGACCGTCGAGCACCGCACCACCCGGGGTCGTCCTCGTACGCTGTACCGCGCCGCCACCGGGGCACCGGACGCCTCCAGCCCGGTCGCGCGCAGCAAGGCCAAGGCGGCGGCCCGCCGCGGCGACCTCCTCCGCAGCGTGCTCCCCGGCACCGGGACCGCCCTCGGGAAGGACGCCACCTACCAGCTCGACGCCCTCGTCGAGCACCTGGAGGAGAGCGGGTTCGAGCCGATCGTGGACGACCGCGGGCTGACCGTCGACCTGAGCCCCTGCCCGCACGCAGCCGGCCGGCCGGAGGACCGCCCGATGCTGTGCCAAGTGCATCTCGGACTGATCCAGGGCATCCTGGCAGAAGCGGGGGGTCCGCTCGAAGCCGAGTGCGTGCGCGAGGCCGCGCTGCCCTCCGAATGCACCGTGCAGCTGCGCGACACCGCCGCGCAGGCGTCGAACAGAACGGGAGTCGCTCATGGAATGGCTTGATCCGCTCGCCCTGGCCCGATGGCAGTTCGGCCTGACGACCGTCTACCACTACCTCTTCGTGCCGCTCACGATCGGCATGGCGCTCGTCGCCGCGATCTTCCAGACGGCCTGGGTGCGCACGGCGAAGGTCCAGTACCTGCACCTCACCCGGTTCTTCGGCAAGATCTTCCTCATCAACTTCGCGATGGGCGTGGTCACCGGCATCGTGCAGGAGTTCCAGTTCGGCATGAACTGGTCGGACTACTCCCGCTTCGTCGGGGACGTGTTCGGCGCCCCGCTCGCGTTCGAGGGACTGCTGGCGTTCTTCTTCGAGGCGACCTTCATCGGGCTGTGGATCTTCGGCTGGGACAAGCTTCCGCAGAAGCTCCACCTGGCGACGATCTGGTGCGTCTCGATCGGCAGCATCCTGTCGGCGTACTTCATCATCGCCGCCAACGCGTTCATGCAGAACCCGGTCGGCTACACGTTCAACGAGGCGACCAACCGCGCCGAGCTCACCGACTTCTGGGCCCTGCTGACCAACCCGGTCGCGCTCGCCGCGTTCCCGCACACCATCTTCGGCGCGCTCATGTTCGCCGCGGGAGTCGTCATCTCGGTGTCGGCCTGGCACCTGGCGCGCGGCCAGCACTTCGACACCATGCGCGTCTCGTTGAAGTTCGGCCTCTGGGCGATGATCTTCTCCACCGCCGGCGTCGTGCTCACGGGCGACCAGCTCGGACTCGCCATGTACGCCGCGCAGCCGATGAAGATGGCCGCCGCGGAGGCGACGTTCAACACCGTCTGCGGCGCCGACGCCTCCTTCAGCCTCTTCACCCTCGGGACGCCGGACGGCAGCTCGGAGCTGTTCTCGATCCGGGTGCCGTACCTGCTGTCGCTGCTCTCGACGCACACCCTCGACGCCTGCGTGCATGGCATCAACGACCTGAACGCCGAGTACGCCCAGACGTACGCGAGCACCGGCATCACCGACTTCGCCCCCGTGCTGTGGATCACGTACTGGTCGTTCCGCTGGATGATCGGCCTCGGCATGGCCGCCGCCCTCGTCGCCGTCGCCGGCCTCTGGGTCACCCGCAAGAAGGCCACCAAGCCGGTCGCGCCGTGGATGTGGAAGGTCGCGATCTGGTCGTTCCCGCTCGCGCTCGCCGCCAACATCATGGGCTGGGTGTTCACCGAGATGGGTCGGCAGCCGTGGATCGTGTTCGGCCTGATGTCCACCCGCGACGGCGTCTCGCCGGGGGTGAGCGGCCTCGAGGTCCTGATCTCGCTGATCGCCTTCACCGCCATCTACGCCTCCCTCGCCGTGGTCGAAGTCCGGCTGATCGTCAAGGCCGCCCAGAAGGGGCCGGATACCGACGAAAAGCCCCATGAGGAGACGGCTCAGCTGCCGTCGGTCGTGTACTGAGAGGAACGAGCATCATGGATCTCGCAACGATCTGGTTCTGGGTGGTCGCCTTCCTGTTCGTCGGGTACTTCGTCCTCGACGGGTTCGACTTCGGTGTCGGCATGTCGCTGCCGTTCCTCGGCAAGGACGACGTGTCCCGCCGGCAGGTCATCAACACGATCGGCCCCGTGTGGGACCTCAACGAGACCTGGGTCATCGTGGCCGGTGCCTCGCTGTTCGCCTCGTTCCCCGAGTGGTACGCCACGCTGTTCAGCGGGTTCTACCTGCCGCTGCTGCTCATCCTGCTCGCGCTCATCCTGCGCGGCGTCTCGTTCGAGTACCGCCACCAGCGGGAGAGCCGGAAGTGGAAGCAGGGCTTCGACCGGATGATCGTGATCGGCTCGGTCGTGCCGGCGCTGCTCTGGGGTGTCGCCTTCGGCAACATCGTGCAGGGGGTGGCGATCGATGAGAACCACATCTACGTCGGCGGCTTCTTCTCGCTGCTCAACCCGTACGCCCTGCTCGTCGGCGCCACGACGCTGCTGCTCTTCTTCCTGCACGGTGTGCTGTTCGTCGCGCTGAAGACGGACGGCCAGGTGCACGAGGACGCGCGGAAGCTCGCGAAGAAGGCTGCCATCCCGACGATCCTCCTGGCAGCCGCGACGGTGGTCTGGACGGTCGCGATCGCCATGGGCCGGGAGGCTCCGCTGCTCTGGCTGGTCGTCGGAGCCGGTGCGCTCGCGGCGGTCAGCCTGATCGCGGCGGTCGGCTTCTCGCTCGTCCGTCGTGACGGCTGGGCGTTCTTCGCCGGCATGCTCACGGTCATGTTCGCCGTCGTCATGCTCTTCTCGGCGCTCTTCCCGTTCGTGATGCCGTCGACGATCGACCCGGCGTACAGTCTGACGATCGCCAACGCATCGAGCACACCGTATACGCTGCAGATCATGAGCTGGACCGCGCTGATCGCCCTGCCGTTGGTCATCGCATACCAGACCTGGACCTACTGGGTGTTCCGCAAGCGCGTCACCCGCCGATCGATCGAGGGGGCTCCGGCGCACGCGTGAAACCCGTCGATCCGAGGCTGCTCCGATACGCGGCCGCCGCCCGGGGATTCCTCCTGGCGTCGGCCGCGATCGGCGTCTTCCAGACCGCGGTGACGATCGCCTTCGCGTGGCTGCTCACCGACGCGGTCGTCGGAGCCATCGCGGGGCGTGACGTCACGGTCACCCTGCTCGTGCTGCTGGGGACGGCGCTGCTGCGGGGTCTGCTCATCGCGGCGTCCGACGCCGCCGGCACCCGGGCTGCCGCCCGGACCGGGATGCAGCTGCGCGCGGCGCTCGTCGCGGCCGTCGGGCGGCTCGGGTCGGGGTGGCTCGCACAGCGGAATCAGACGCAGATCGCTGTCACCGCCGGTCACGGCCTGGAGGCCCTGGACGCGTACTTCGCGCGGTACATCCCGCAGCTCGTGCTCACCGTCATCGCGACGCCCGTGCTCGTCGCGGTCATGTGGTGGCAGGACTGGCCGAGCGGCCTCACCGCCGTCATCACCCTGCCGCTGATCCCGCTGTTCCTCATCCTCATCGGCATCGCGACCCGCACGGTGCAGAAGAAGCAGTGGCAGACGCTGCAGCACCTCGCCGCTCGCTTCGCCGACACGGTGCAGGGCCTGTCGACGCTGCGGCTGTTCGGACGCGACCGTCGGGCGGCCGACCGCATCGAGGTGACGGCGGACGAGTACCGTCGCGAGACCATGAAGGTGCTCCGGTTCTCGTTCCTCTCGGGGTTCGCGATGGAGCTGCTGTCGTCGCTCGCCGTCGCGCTCATCGCGGTCGCAGTCGGGTTCCGGCTGCTCTCGGGCGACCTGAGTCTCGAGGTCGGGCTCTTTGTGCTGCTGCTCGCCCCCGAGGCCTTCCTTCCCATCCGGCAGGTCGGCGTGCAGTTCCACGCGGCGGCCGAGGGGGTCGCGGCCACGGAAGACGTGTTCGACGTGCTGGACGCGGCGCGGGAGCGGGACCGCGGGGGAGTGCGCCTGCACGACCCGGGTACGGCTGCACGACCGAACCCCACGGACTCCTCCGGCAGCCGTGTCGGGGTCGTGCAGGGGGAGCGGGGGCTCGTGGTCGAGGGACTTCGTGTGCGGGACCTGCCACCGGTGTCGTTCGTCGCGCAGCCGGGGACGGTGACCCTGATCGAGGGGCCGAGCGGTTCCGGGAAGTCGAGTCTGCTCGCCGCCCTCCGTGGAGCCGCGGACTACACGGGCACCGCGCGGTGGGAGGGGCGGGAGGTGCGCGAGCTCGCGCCGTTCGACTGGCTCGCCTGGGCGGGGCAGACCCCCGGGCTGATGCGCGGCACGGTCGCGGAGAACGTCGCCCTCGGCGACACCGCTCCCGACGTCGCCCGCGTGCGGGCGGCACTCGACGCCGCGTGCGCAGAGGGGATCGAGGCCGAACGGGTGCTGGGTGTGCAGGGGGCCGGGCTCTCCGGCGGTCAGGCGCAGCGTGTCGCCGTGGCCAGGGCGCTGTACCGGCATGACGCCGCCCCTGCTCGCGTGCTCGCGCTCGACGAGCCCTCCAGCGCTCTCGACCCGGACACCGAGGAGCGCCTCTGGCGGTCGCTGCGGGAGCGCGCGGACGCCGGCGCCACCGTGCTCCTCGTGTCCCACCGTCGCTCGGCCAGGGACATCGCCGACCGGATCGTGGCGCTGGGGGTGAGCGCATGACCGCGACGACGCGGAGCGAGCGGGTCCGCGACGTGCTCCGCCTCGCACAGCCACCGTTCCGGCGCTTTCTCCCCGGGCTGATCTGGGGGGTGCTGTCGGCGGCCGCCGCGGTGAGCCTCCTCGCCGTGAGCGGCTGGCTGATCGTGAGCTCGTCGATCGTCGACTCGCTCGTGCCGCTGTCCATCGCCGTCGTCGGGGTGCGGTTCTTCGCGGTGACCCGTGCCGTCACGCGGTATCTGGAACGGCTGAGCGGTCACGACGCCGCGCTCCGGCAGCTCGCGGCGACCCGCTCCGACATGGTGCGCCGTCTCATCCCGCTCTCGCCGGCGGGTCTCGGCGCGACCGACCGCGGGCAGGTGCTCGCGGCGCTCGTCGACGACGTGGAGAATCTGCAGAACCTCCCGCTCCGGGTGGTGCAGCCGCTTGCCGTCTCGGGTGTCGTGGCCCTCGGGGCGGTCGGCTTCCTCGCCTTCGTCTCGCCGCCCGCCGCGCTGACCCTCGCGGTCTGCCTCCTCGTCGCCGCGCTCGCGGCCGTCGGTCTCGGCTGGATCTTCGGCTCCCGCGCAGAGGCTGCGGTCTCGGAACGTCGAGCTGAGGTGTCCGCTGCCCTCGTGGACTACTTCGGCAGCCTCGACGTGCTTCTCGCGTTCGGTGCGGAGGCACAGGCGCGGGAGCGGATCCGCGCCGCGGACGCCGCTCTGCGTCGGGTGGTCGGTCGGGCGTCGCTCGCGCAGGCCGTCGCCGCCGGGGTCGTGTCGCTGATGGCGGGAGCCGCATCCGTCTGGGCGCTCGCGGTGGCCGCACCCGGCCTGAGCACCGGTGCGATCGATGCGCCGTGGCTCGCGGTCGCGGTGCTCGTGCCGATGGTCGTGTTCGAGGTGTTCGGCGCCGTGCCGATCGCCGCGGCCTCGTGGCGCAGCGTCCGTGCGAGTGCGGAGCGCATCGTGGACGTGCTGCCCGAGCGGATGCCGCCGGAGCTGCGGACCGACGCGGGAGAAGACGTGGAGATCACGGGAGTGCCGGCCCTCGCTCTGCGCGGTGCCACGGCGCACTGGCCCGGAGGCGCCGCGGCGTTGACAGGCGTCGACCTCGACCTCCGGCCGGGGGAGCGGGTGCTCGTAGCCGGGGCGAGCGGGGCGGGGAAAAAGCTCGTTGGCGGCCGCTCTCGTCGGCTTCCTCCGCGTCGACGGCGAGTACCGGATCGGCGACCTCGACGCGGCCGCGCTGTCCGGGCCGTCATTGCGTCGCATCGTCGGGCTGTGCGAGCAGCAGCCGCAGCTGTTCGACGAGGACGTGCGGCAGAACCTCCTCTTCGCGAAGGACACGGCCACCGATGACGAGCTCCTTTCCGTGCTCGACCGGGTGGGGCTCGGGCCCTGGGTGCGCGAGCGCGGAGGGCTCGATGCCCGGGTCGGGGACCGCGGCGCGCTGGTGTCCGGCGGTCAGGCCCAGCGGATCGCTCTGGCTCGCGCGCTGCTCCGGGGGTTCCCGGTGCTCGTGCTGGACGAGCCGACGGCGGGCGTGGACCCCGAGGCGTCGGACGCCCTGCTGCGCGATCTGCTGCGGGCGACGGGGGAGCAGTCGGTGCTGCTCATCTCGCACGTGGCGCCGCCCGAGGGGACGGTCGACCGGGTGGTGCGGATCGAGGGCGGCCGGACGGTCTGAGTTTCAGCCGACGAGGTTCATGTCGGCGGGCGGCTCCATCACGATGCCCTGCGCCTCGAACGCGCGACGGCGCTCCTCGATCCGGCGGTGCATCTCGATCTGGGCTTCGTCGACGAGTCGCGGGTCGAGGTCGACAGTGGGCGGGTGCGGGTCGCCGTGGTGGGCGGCGATGTACGCGTCGAGCTCGGGGCCGCTGGTCCAGGAGGTGATGAGCGCATACCGCGGACCGGCGCCGCGATGCCACACGGCGTGCCAGAAGCGCTGCGTGTCGACGATGATCCGAGAGCCCGCGCGCAGCGGCAGCCGCACTTCCGTGGCCGGGTCGAACCGGTCGGAGCGGAGGATGAGCATCGAGTCGGTGTCGTCGGTGAGGTTGTCATACCCGCGGACCACCCAGCCGGTGCCCGGCTCGTTCAGGCGGTTGTTGTCGTCCTGGTGCAGGTTGTAGATGGCGTCGGCGTAGTCGTTCGGCTGGAGCTCGATCACGCGGCAGCGGCCGATGCCGGCGCCCGGGGCCAGGGCGCGACGCTGCAGGGTCGGCGCGACGGCGACCTGCGAGGGGATCCAGACGCCGTCCTTGTCGGTGCGCGGGGGCGTGTGGTTCCAGAAGCCGTTGCAGTCGATCTCGCCGGCGTAGCTGGTCAGAGGCGCGAAGCGGGTGACGCCGGAGGAGCGCCAGCCGACGTATTCGAGGTCCTGCCACTCCGACGGGTCCACCGGGGTGGTCTCGTCGTCCAGGACCACGTATCCGGTCTCGGCGAGCGCCGCGGATGTGATGAATCCCATGCTGCTGATCCTTCCCGTCGTTCTGCCCCCGAGGCGGCGGGTTCTTAGGCAATCCTAATCCCGGCCCTGGCTCGCCGACCCACCCCTCGCGTGTGTCCCACCCCTTCCGGCCGCACGCAGAGGGGTGGCTCGGCCGGAAGGGGTGGGTCGGGCGAGGGATATTCTGGGGGCATGACGCAGCCCCAGGGTGCCCTCCTCGTGGGCAGTGTGAACTTCGACGATGCCGAGACCACGATGCGCACCGCCGCGGAGATGCTCGGCGACCGGCTGCGACGGATCCCGGACGGCGAGGTCGGCAAGCGGTTCCACTGGATCATGTTCCAGCCCGACGTCATCGGCCAGGCGGACGGCATCGAGCGCATCGGTGATGAGCCCATCCCGTTCCCGGCCGGCATCGACGCCCGCGGCCTCCACATCGCCGAGGGCGCGGATCCGTCGGCGATCGCGCTGCCTCCGCTGGGGTACGCCTCCGCCGCCATCGAGTCCTACGAGCTGTTCGTGCGACTGCGCGAGGAGGGGGCCGTTCCGGCGGGCACCCGGTTCCAGGTGTCGCTGCCCACCCCGCTCGCCGTCATCTCCTCCTTCTTCCACGGCGACGACCGGGCCGCGATCGAGCCCGTGTACACCGCCGCGATGCTCCACGAGCTCGACGAGATCCTCGCCGCGATCCCGCACGGCGACCTCGCCGTGCAGTGGGATGTCGCCAGTGAGATGGGCATCATCGAGGGAGCCTCCGGCTACGGTGCCGTCATGGAGGCGTGGTGGCCCGGCGACCCGTTCGATGGACTCGTCTCGCGTCTCGCTGTGCTCGTCGACGCCGTTCCGGACGACGTCGAGGTGGGCGTGCATCTCTGCTACGGCGACGCGGGGGAGAAGCACTTCTTCGAACCGACCGACTCCGGCGCCCTCGTCCGCTACGCCAACGCCGTGATCGCCGAGGCCCGCCGTCCGCTCACCTGGCTGCACCTTCCCGTGCCGATCGACCACGACGACGAGGCCTACTTCGCGCCGCTCGCCGACCTCGCCTCCGTCGAGGAGCTCTACCTCGGCCTCGTGCACCGCGAGGACGGTGCGGAGGGCGCCCGCCGCCGGATCGCCGCCGCGGCCCGGTTCGCTCCGGAGTTCGGCGTCGCGACGGAGTGCGGCATCGGCCGCGCCCCCGCCGGCTCCACGGAGGGCATCCTCCGCATCCACGCGGAGGTCGCCGCCGCCTGGTGACCCGCCGATTCGCGCGCTCGGCCCCGGTGTCGTAAACTGATCCGCGGTGACGTGTCCGAGCGGCCGAAGGTGCAACTCTCGAAAAGTTGTGTAGGGTAACCCCCTACCGTGGGTTCAAATCCCACCGTCACCGCCACGAAAACCCCCGAGAAATCGGGGGTTTTCGCATCTCCGAGGATCGGCTCTTTCAGGGCTGCGAGAAGCGGACTGCTTTGGTCTCCGTATCACGATGCCGAAGCCGCGACGGTGTTGCGCGCGGCGCGCGCACCCGCGTGAACCGCGCCCTCGATATGGTCAGCGAACTCCGTTGACGTCTCCGAAGAAGCCCAGTGCACGCAGCATCACCCGAGGTCGAAGCACAGGCGCGGGATGACGCGCCCGGGGATAGATCCGCTGGGTGCCTCGCCCACGCGCCGGGCCCCATGGCGGAGGTAAAACGGCTCCGCCCCTGGGTCGGCGTCGAGGATCAGCCGTTCGAGGTGCAGGTCCCGTGCGGAGTCCAGGGCGTCGATGAGGAGGGCGCTGCCCACGCCATCACGCATGTGTTCGGGGTCGACGAAAAGCGCGCTGAGCTCGGGGTCTGCTCCTCCTGTCTCGATCAAGGCGAAGCCGATGACGGAGTCATGCCGTTCGGCGAGGCGCATGCCGGGCGAGCTGCACTGCTCACTCGTGAAGGTCAGTTCTTGGCGGCATGCGGCCAGAAAGGCGGCGGAGTATCCCCAGACGGCCTTCGAGCGCAACGCGAGAGCGGATACGGCGGCGGCGTCGTCAGCTCTTCCCTGACGAATGTGGAAGGTGCTCATGAGTGAACCGAGTGCAGACGATCCATTGTCACAGCCTATCGAGGTCCGACAGGTCCCCAGAGGAGTTCCCAGCGCATGCCCGCGATGCTCCTGCACCATTCGTCCGTGAGGATTCGGTGCTCGTCGTCCTCGAAGTTGTGGTCACCGCCACTTCAGCAGCCCCGCCCCCGCTGCCAGGCCCACCTCCTGATTCGTCCGCTTGTCAACGGGTACCCGATCGCGAGACCAGCGCGTAGCGTCAGAGGCATGCACGTGGTCCGTGCGGATCACTCGCTTATCGTATGAGCCGCCATCGCCGTCGGCGAGGGCGACATCAAGGACCAGCCCCGGCCTTGGTGCCGCGCCAGCGGACACAAGGAAATCAGGTCATCATGGACGCGTCCCGTCCGTTCACCCCGACCCGGCCGCGCGAAACCGCGGTCCCCCAGGGTAGTTCCTTCACCGCCCTGGCGCAGCAGGTCCGTGGGCTCGGGTTGCTCCGAAGACGCTACGGGTATTACTGGACGAGGCTTGTCGCCGCCCCGTTGGCGGTCGGGCTGGCCCTTCTCCTGTTCGTGTGGATCGGGGATACGTGGTGGCAGTTGTTCACCGGGGCCGTCCTGGCCGTGCTCTTCACGCAGATCGCTTTCCTCGGACATGACGCCGCACACCGTCAGATCTTCGTTTCGGGACGCTGGAACGACTGGATCAGCCTCATCCTCGGCGACCTTCTCGTCGGGATGAGCTACGGGTGGTGGCAGCATAAGCACACTCGCCATCACGCCAACCCGAACAAGCTCGGTTCGGATCCGGACATCGAACTGCCCGTCATCGCGCTGACTCCGCAGTCCGTCGCGTCCCAACGACACAGGAGTCTCGCCTGGTTGCAAGCGCACCAGGGCCTCTTCTTCTTCCCGATCCTGTTGCTCGAAGGGATCTCCCTCCATGCGTCGAGCGTCCGACGCGTCTGCTCCAGGGGTCGGCTCCAGCGACGGTGGGTGGAGATCGCGTTCCTCGTCGTCCGCCTCGCCGGCTACCCCGTCCTGGTCTTCATCGTGCTGTCTCCCGGGGTGGCCGTGACCTTCTTGGCGGTGCAGTTGGGAGTTTTCGGCTTCTACATGGGCATCGCGTTCGCCCCCAACCACAAGGGGATGCCGGTCGTGCCGAGAGACCTCGTGCTCGACTTCCTCAGCCGCCAGGTGAGGATGAGCCGCAACATTCGCGGGGGACGCGCGCTGGACGTGCTGATGGGTGGGTTGAACTATCAGGTCGAGCACCACCTGTTCCCATCGATGCCACGACCGCATCTTCGCCAGGCCGCATCGATCGTGCAGCACTACTGCGAAATCAACCGAGTGCCGTACACCCAGGTGGGACTGCTCGCCTCGTACGCGATCGTCGTCCGCTACATCAATCGAGTCGGGCTGGGCGAGAGGGATGTCTTCACCTGTCCGCTGACGGAGGCTCGGGCCGCCCTCGGAACGGCGACGCTGTCGAGGGACCGAGACGAACCACCGCCCTCGACGGAGCCGGCCCAGACGGCCGGATGACCTCGTGGGGCGGCATGCATCGAGCGGAGGGCGTTGTCAGAGCAGCCAGAACGGGACCGATGCCACCGCGGCGCCGATCAGGGTGAGCATGATGGCCAGGGGAACGGACCGTGTGGCGGTGCCGGTGCCGAGGCGGTCGACCAGGCGCTGCAGCCTTTCTCGCACCCGTGGGCCGTGAGCCAGACCGACGGCCAGCAGGATGAGGCACGGGAGGCAGTAGATGACGGTGTACCCGGCCAGTGTTGCGAGGCCCATACCGACGGGCACGTCCGTCGCGACCATTCGTTCGATCGCGATGAAGTAGGGGAACGCGTTGGGCAGATCCGCAGCGGTGAGCAGCACGCCGAACGGGAGAGCCGTCCACGGGCTGAACCAGGAGGGAAGTTCGATGGCCCTCCGGGGCCGATCTCGCAATCGACGGATGCCTGCGATGACGAGGGCGATGCCGGCGGCGCCGAACGCGACGAAGCGAAGGCCGACGACGATCCCCTCGACCGCGCCGGCGGCCGCGCCTGCCGAGAGGAACAGCGCGGCTCCGGCGACGAAGACGGTCAGCGCCGCGCCGAGGACGGCCGACCCGGCCACGAGGGCAGGGCGACGGGGAGCGGCGATGAGCACGAGTGTCACGGCGACGATCGTGGCGGGGTTCAGTGAATCGAGCAGGGCCAGCCCAGCGATCCCGACGATGAGCGCCGGGCTCATCGGGCGGTTTCCGACTGGCGATGTTCGGGTGTCAGGAACCGGAGGATGTCGTCGACGGCATCGTCGCTGTCTCCGAGTCCCACCAGTGCGTTGGTGACGAGTGCGTCCCCCACGAGGCGAATCACGTGCGCACGAAGCGCATCTCCGACTTCGGCCGCGATAAGGGCTTCCCATCGGGCGATCGCCCTCTTCGCATCAGCCATCAGCGTCTCGAAGACGGCGTCCGCAGGGTGAAAACTGGCGGCCAGGGCTTGCATCAGGGCGCGCTCGTTGCCGTCCGGCAGCGACAGCTCCAGCCATGTTCGCGCCGCGGTGCCTGCCGCCGCGGCCTTGACCATCGCCGCGTCGACCTCGTCGAGGGACTGGCGAGCGAGACCGGCGACGAGAGCCGAGCGTGTCGGGAAATGATGCATCAGGCCGCCTTTCGACACTCCGGCAGCCGCGACCACGGCGTTGAGGGAGGGCACAGTGCCCTCCTCGAGCGTCAGCCGACGTGCGGTCTCCAGGATGTTCGAACGCATGCCGGTCAGGAAGGCAGACCGACCGACCGGTCGGTCTCCTGCGGAAGCGTGGTCGTTCGAGGCCCGGGAAGGTCCGAGAGTCCTTACGGCTCGGCGTGGGCCTGGTCCTCGTCTTCGAGGATCAGGCCCACGGAGGTCGCGCACGCGTCGCCTCGCCATGCCTCGACCCCCTCGCGCACCGCGAATCCGGCGATCACGAGGCCCGCGATGGCATCGGCCCACCACCAGCCGAGCAGGCTGTTGAGCACGAGCCCGATGAGCACCGCGGCGGAGAGGTACGTGCAGATGAGGGTCTGCTTCGAGTCCGCGACGGCCGTGGCCGACCCGAGCTCGCGGCCGGCCCGTCTCTCGGCGAAGGAGAGGAACGGCATGATCGCGACACTGAGCGCGGTGATGACGATGCCGAGCGTGGAGTGCTCGACATCGGCCCGGCCGAACAGGGCGATCACCGCGGAGACGGTGACGTAGGCGGCGAGGAGGAAGAAGGCGACCGCGATGACCCGCAGTGTGCCCTTCTCCCATCGCTCCGGGTCGCGACGTGTGAACTGCCAGGCGACGGCGGCCGCGGAGAGCACCTCGATGGCGGAGTCGAGGCCGAACGCGATCAATGCCGCAGACGAGGCGAGAGAGCCCGCGGTGATCGCGACGATCGCCTCCATGACGTTGTAGGCGATCGTCGCAGCAACGATCCAGCGGATGCGTCGGTGGAGGACGGAGCGACGCCCCTCGGCGTGGGGTGCAGCGGCCGTGCTCATGGGCAGGTGCAGCTCTCTCCGGCGCAGCACCCGGGCTCGACGAACAGGACCACCCGCATCAACTCATCCAGGGCCGGGGCGAGGTGAGGGTCCGCCAGGCGGTACCAGGTGCGCCGGCCGTCCGCGCTGGCCTCCACGAGCCCGCAGCCGCGGAGGCACGCCAATTGGTTCGACATCACCTGACGGGAGACGCCGAGCGCGTCAGCGAGGTCCGACGGGCGGGCGGGGGCGTTCCGCAGTGCCAACAGGATCCCGGCGCGGGTCCGGTCGGAGAGCGCGTGGCCGAGCCGCGCGACAGCCTCCGTATGTGCGGCCGAGGCCAGAGCGGTGGGCATGCCCCGATAGTACAGCAGTCCGTGAACTGTTGCGATCGCTGAGGCTGCGGTCGGCTCGCCGCTTGCTTCGACGCCGGGCGATGTTCTGGTGGTGATCCCGCGGAGCGAGCACGTCAGCCGCGGACGAGGTGCTATCTATCCCCGCTGACGGGCGTCGGCGGCAGCCGTCAGCGTGCGCTCAGTGCGAAGGCCAGGACCGTTCCGAGAACGGTGCCAGCGAGCATGGCGGCAGCCGTCCAGCCGACGACGCGACCTCGATCGACCTCGCGCTTCGTCGCGTACACGCCCGCGCCCAGGCCACTCGCCACCGCTGCTGTCATCGCCACGCCGGCGACGAGCGCCTGGACGCCGTAGTCGGGCGCCGGTGGAGGAGGGTCCACGAGCGGGATCGCGAAGCGGAACGTCATGACGACGCCGAGGACGACGAGCGAGACCGCGGTCATTGCCGCGATCAGAACCCACGCTGTCGAAGTGCGCATCAGTTGATCGTGTCTGCTCCGTCGGTGCGCTCTTGAACTCAGAGGCTCGCGGTTCGCGCGGCTTCTTTCTCCGCGACGATCCTCCGGAGGCCCGAGCTGGAGAACCGGTGGTCCCGACTGTTGAAGTACAGGTCGATCCCGCTCGTCTCGCAGTACGCGCGTCCGGTGAAGTCCCGATCACGGTACTCATCGCCGACGATGCGCACGTCGAGCTTGAAGGAACGAAGGATGTCCTCGAGGTCCTGCTCCGTCGAATACGGCACGATCTCGTCCACGTACTGACAGCCGCGAAGCTGGATGTAGCGCTCCACGACCGTCTGGGTCGGCGCGTTCTTCTCCGGGCGGTCGAGGGTCGGATCCATCTGCAGACCGACGATGAGGTAATCGCACTGCCGCTTCGCCTCCGCGAGCATCATGATGTGCCCGGCGTGCAGCAGATCGAACGTGGAGAACGTGATCCCCACTCGTGGTCCCGGGTTGTGGTCGCGTCGTTGCGCGGTGGACTCGTCAGACACTGTGCCCCCCTCAGTTCCCGGTACTCTACCCGCCCGTGCGTCGGGGCCCGTCAGGAGGAATCCCGCGGCTGATCGCCGTCGCCGAGCACCGGAACGCCCCAGATCCGCGCCGCGTCGGTGATTAAGCGGTCCATGCCGTCCGGCGACTCCCGGCGAAGCGGCGCGTCGTCCCTGGTGACCGGCACGGGGATCGTGGCCAGTCCCGCAGCCCCTGAGACGACGATCACGAGCGTCGGGTAGAGGAAGGCGCCCTCCTGGATGGCCCCCTTCGTCACGCCCTGGATCCGCCCCCGCGGAACGCTGTAGGCGGTGAGGAGTCGCGCCCCGCCGCGGACCACCCGGAAACCCGAAGGGTCGATGACGCCCGTCGGACTCGCCGTCAGCAGGCCGCGGGGCGCGGCGCCGAGCCCGAGAAGCGGGATCGTGCGCGAGAGGTAGGCCGCCACGCCGTTGAGGGCGTAGGAGCCGAAGACCCGCGCCTGCGGCTCTCGCTCCTGCAGGGCACGCCGCTGGGCGCGCTGCAGCCGCTGGATTCGCGCGAGCACGATCCAGATGATCAGACCGGCGAGCACCACTCCTGTCGCGAACACCAGCGAGGTCGCTACGGGCGGCTCGCCCTCGATCAGGGGACGCACGAGGGCGCCCCAGACGAAGAACGCCGCCAGTGCCGCAGCTATCGCGAGCATCAGTCTGTTGGCGGGCGGGTTCTGGCGCACAGGAGCTCTCCTTCCGGAAGCGGTGAGGGGGCGCTGGGGCCCGGCTGACATCTCGCTCGCGGCAGGTCAGCCGCCCATCAGGAACGCCGCGGCGGGAAGGACCGCCACCGCGCCGAGCACGACTCCGACGACCGGCCACCGGTACCCGCTGCGGTCGGTGCGAGCGAAGACGAGCCCGATGATGCCGAGGATGAGGGCGATGCCACCGAACAGGACGGCAAGCGGCAGCGTGACGAAGAGCAGCCATCCGTAGTTCGGGTCCGCGGTTCCCGCGAGGACGAAGACGATCACCGTCGGCAGGATGCCGACGAGTGCCACGGCCGTCGCCGCCACCCCGCATCCGAAGGCACGGCGACGGGGCAACGGAGAGATCTGGGTCACGGAGCGATCCTAGCCACCGCCCGGGCTTCGGTGACGAACGGCGGAGCATTCGTGAAGCACGTGTGAGCGGCGCGATCCTGCGGGTCGCGCCGCTCACACGTGCTGGGTGTCGTTACTTCTGGATGAAGGCGAGGATGTCCGGGTTGATGACGTGAGCGTGCGTCGTCAGCATGCCGTGCGGGAAGCCCTCGTAGATCTTCAGCTCGGAGTTCTGGAGAAGCTCGTGCTGCTTGATGGCGGCGTCCTGGTACGGGACGACCTGGTCGTCGTCGCCCTGGAGGACGAGGACCGGGACCGTGATGGCCTTGAGGTCTTCGGTCTGATCCGTCTCGGAGAACGCCTTGATGCCCTCGTAGTGGGCGAGGGCGCTTCCGGTCATGCCCTGCCGCCACCAGTTGGCGACGGTCGGCTCCGAGACCTCGGCCCCCGGGCGGTTGAACCCGTAGAACGGACCCGATGCGACAGCCTGGAAGAAGTCGGCGCGGTTGGCGGCGAGCGCGTCGCGGAAGCCGTCGAAGACGGAGATCGGGGTGCCCTCGGGGTTCGCCTCCGTCTGGACCATCAGGGGTGGGACCGCGGAGACGAGCACGGCTTTGGCGACGCGTCCCTGGGGCTCGCCGTACTGCGCGACGTAGCGGGCGACCTGGCCTCCACCGGTCGAATGCCCGACGTGGATCGCGTTGCGCAGGTCGAGGTGTTCGACGACGGCGTTCGCGTCGCTGGCGTAGTGGTCCATATCGTGGCCGACGCTGGTCTGCGACGAGCGGCCGTGTCCGCGCCGGTCGCTGGCGATGACTCGGAAGCCCTTGCTGGAGAAGTAGAGCATCTGGGCGTCCCAGTCGTCAGACGACAGGGGCCAGCCGTGGTGGAACATGACAGGCGGCGCGTCGCGGGGACCCCAGTCCTTGAAGTAGATCTCGGTGCCGTCGTCGGTGGTCACAAAAGGCATGTGCGTCTCCAGGGTGTGTGTGGAATGAGGTGGGGGAGGGGGATCAGGCGACGTCGGTCGCTGCGTCGATGATGAACGAGACCACCTCGTGCGGGAGGGCACGCATCACGAGGTGCGGTGCGTCGAGCTCGAGGATGCGACGAAAGTTGCCTCGCGTGTATCCGAAGCGTTCCACGTCGGGGTTGATGGTGCGGTCGGCGGCCGACACGATTCCGAACGCCGGCGTGGTCTTCCATGCGGCTACCGGTGCCGTCTCACTGAACGCGAGTGCGGCGAGCGGGCGCTGGGTGACCGCGAGGACCTCGGCGACGGCCGGGTCGATCCCGGCGGCGAACACCTCGGGGAAAGCCTCGATCTTGACGGAGACGTCGGTGCCGTCGTCGGCACCCGGGGTGGGGAAGGCGGTGTAGACGAGGTTGGCGGCAAGGTCGGAGTCCGGGAAACCACCCTGCAACTGACCGAGGCTCTCGCCCTCTTCCAGTGCGTAGCCCGCGAGGTAGACCAGGCCGACCACGTTGGCTGCGGCGCCGGCAACCGTGATGACCGCGCCGCCGTAGGAGTGCCCGACGAGCAGGACAGGTCCGTCGATGTTCTCGACGACGGACCGGATGTAGGCCGAGTCGCCGAGGAGGCTGCGGTTGGGAACGGCGGGCGCGATGACCGCATAGCCGCGGTCGAGCAGCTCGCGCGTCACGGGCTCGAAGCTGGCCGCATCGGCGAAGGCTCCGTGAACGAGCACGATTGTGGGGGCGGGCATGTGGTGTTCCTTCCAGGGCGGGGGCTGTTGTCCGCCACGCTATGGGAGCGGTGTCGTGGTTGTCGTGTCCCTGCCAAGGACCCCCTCCTGGGCGCAGTGGTGAGGATAAAATCGGCCGTGGCATCCGGAGCGCGATCAGTCCGAGAGACGAGCGTTTCCGTCGTGGGTTCGGAGGGTATGAGCGAGCATCGTCATGCGGTGGCGGAGTATCTGCGCGCGCGCCGTGCAGTGCTCCAGCCCGAAGACGTCGGCCTGCCGCGGCTCCCGGGCCGTCGAGTGGAAGGCCTCCGGCGCGAGGAGGTCGCGGCGTTGGCGCGGATCAGCGCGGAATACTATGTGCGGCTGGAACGCGGGCACGACCATCAGCCCTCCGATCAGGTGCTCCTCGCGCTGGCTCAGGCGCTCCGCCTCGATGACGACGCGACCGCTTACCTTCTTCGGCTGAACAGTGGCGGTCTGCGGACGTCGGTTCCGCGCACGCCGAGGGAGCAGAAGGTGCCGGCGTCCGTGCATGCGCTCCTGCAGCACCTGTCGCACACGCCCGCCATCGTGATCGACGGCAACCAGGATGTGCTCGCCGGCAACGCCATCGCGAAGGCACTGCAGCCGGAATCGCTGCAGCCCGGGAAGAACCTGCTGCTGGCGACGTTCGACGTCTCGGCGAGGGACCGCGTGGGGGAGACCTGGTTCGACCTCGCCACTCGGATCACCGCCTCGTTCCGGCTGCGCAGCGACCCGGACGATCCTCGGTTCCGAGAACTGCTCGCCAGGCTCTTGATTCAGGATCCCGACTTCCCCGCGATCTGGGCGCGCCACGACGTGCGCGAACTCGGGACCGACGTCACGCGCCACCGGATCGAGCCCTTCGGCCTGGTGGATGTGTGCTGGCAGCATCTGCGGATCCCGAGCACCGACCTCGTGGTGGTGATGTTCGCCAACCCGCCCGGGTCACCCGCCGCAGCCGCGATCCGCTATCTCGCCGAGACCCTGCGTCTCTCCTCGAGCTGACGCGTCCGAACCCACAGCGCATGGAGGGCCGTTCGACACGGGCCGTCCGCCGGTGACCAGCGCATCTCCACGCGCTCGCCGCCGTCGGGTTCGAGACGGCACGCGTACGCCTGCGTGCCGGTCATGGGGTGGAAGAAGTGCACGATGTCCGTCGCGGGGGCGGCGGTCTCCGCGCCAGCCCAGTGCTCGACAAACCGCGGGCTGAGCGCCCCGAGCTCGCCGACCAGGTCGTCGAATCGCGGGTCCTTCCCGAACCGGCGGACATTCGCGCGGAGCGTGGTGACGAGGTGGCCCGCGGATTGCTCCCACTCTTCGAGGACCGTCTGAGACTCCGGGTTCAAGAACATCGAGCGTGCCAGGTTGTTCCCCACAGAGAAGGCGGCCGACAACGTGGTCGCGAGTGGACTGGCGACCACGACGTCGAGATGGCGGTCGAAGACGACGCGAACCGGTCCCGGCGTCGGTGCCGCCCGTGACCCTGTTGTCTCGCCCATACCGTCCAGCGTATCGACGGCTCGCCGGGCGAGGGGCACCCTCTCGGGGCCCCCTTCACAGGAGGAGCGGAAGGAAGGACGCGCTCAGACCAAGGACGCCCACGGCGGCGAACACGATGCCGACCGTCCGCACAACCCGGCGCAGGTGCGGAGGCTCGCCGATCCGGGCGCGAGAGGGATCGTTCGAGCTGTAGAACCCGTCGACCCAGCCGTCGTCGGCGGGCACGGGCTCTCCACGCCGGAGCGGCCGCTCGTGGAAGTCGCCGCCGGCGAACCACCGGGCCGTCGGTTGCCCGTCTCGATCGATCACGGCGATCTCGACCGGGACCCACCGGCCTTCGACGAGCCCGATCAGCAGCGCCACGACGAGGAGGGGCGCGCCGATCCCGAGACCCATCCATGCCAGCACCTCGCCGACCACGGAGAAGGTGTCCACGAGCTGCACGACTCCATCGTAGAGAGACAGGCCGCCCGGATGGGGCAGCCGTGCGCCCCGATAGTCTGGCGCGCATGACGGAATCCGCAGACGTCCCGACGTCACGCCCGATGGATGCCTGGCTCGACGCGCTCAGTCAGCCCACCGGATCGCCGGGCGGAGGGGCGGCGTCGGGAGTGATGCTCGGCCTCGCGGCGGCGCTGATGGGCATGGTCGCCGGATACACCCCCGACGTGCCCGCCGTCGCTGAGCGAACCGGCCGGCTCGACGCTGTGCGCAGCGACCTCCTGCGGGCGGTCGAAGCGGACGGCGTGGTGTCGGCGAGTTTCGGTGCCGCGCTCGCGCTGTCGCCGGAGGACCCGGATCGAGAGGACCGCGTCCGTGAGGCGGCCATCGAGGCCGCGCAATCGGTCGCGCGGCTCGGCCGTGCCGGCGTAGCCCTGGTCACCGAAGCGCGCATGCTCTCCGCGGAGGGGAATCCGCACCTCGCCGTGGATCTCGCCGTCGCGACGGAGGCGCTGGAAGCGGGACTGGCCGGCGCATCGCTGAACCTCCGCGCGAACCTGCAGCTCGCTCGCTCGCACGGAGCCTCGAGGCCGATGCTGGTCGGCCTCGAGGACGAGGTCGGACGGTTGGCCGACGCGCGAACCCAGGTCGCGCGGATCACGACGGAGCTGTCCGCGCGTCTGGACTGAGCCGGCGGTGCGTCACCCCTGGGTGAGGCGGTAGGAGGGGCCGCGCAGCGCCTGCACCGACGGGTACGTCTCCGCGCCGGGAAGAGGCCGCCGATCGATGTCGAAGCGCAGGCCCGGATCGTCCGTGGCCCTCGCGGAGTCGAGTCGGACGTCGGCGAACGGATGCCACCGTCCGCGCGGCGACGCGAAGGACAGCCGGAGCGTCCACGGCTCACTGTCCACGGCCCGGCGCAGCTCCTCGAGTGCGCCGGGGAGGCGCCGCGGCGGGACGGTCCGCGCGCACAGCATGACCGGTCCCCGCGGCGTCCGGTACGGCACGACGCTGCTCAGGGTCGCTCGGCTCGGCGTGAGGCGGGGTAGGAGCAGGAAGCGTCCCGGCACGCCGATGCCCGTCGACGCGAGCTGGAGGTCGATCTCCTCTCCGCCCTGTACCCACCTCATGCCGAGACCGTAGACGTCCGGCGCCCACGGCGGCAGCCCCACCGATCGCGAGACGCGCACGACGACCGGTACGTCGGCGACCGGCGGATCGTCGATCCCGCGGATGCCTGAGCCGGGGGACGGTCGCATCTCCAGCCGTCCGTCGAAGATCGCGCCGTGCGCGTGGATCGGCCGCGGGCGTCGGACGAGGAGGATCGCCGCCATGATCCCTCGAAGGACGATGCCCGCAGTGCGGGACAGGACAGTGCTCATGTCGCCAGGGTCGCTCGGTGCTCTCGGCGTATCGATCCCTTGGCGCTTCTCCCTGGGGACAGGTTAGGATGCGGGACGGTTCCGCAAGGCATCGTCGAGCACGGTCGCGGAGAAGGCGATGGTCGGCTCCCCGTCCTCGATGTCCCAGAGCGTGTTCTGGAGAAGTCGCGCCGCAGTCCAGGCAATTGCGCGGTCCCGGTCGAGCTGCAGCATGTCGGTGAGGATGTCGAAGCGGCGACGGACGATGCGAGCGGCATCGGTCCTCGTGGGGTCGCTGCTCCACCCGCTGTCCAGCACGGGCCAGAGATCGAAGCCGGCGTCGCCGATGAGGGGCTCCGGGTCGATCGCCAGCCAGGGTTCTCGGTCCGCACGCAGCACGTTCCCGAAGTGCATGTCCCAGTGCAGGAAGCGATCGATCGACTCCGTGGCGACCTCGCCGACCTGGCCCACCCAGCGGTCGAACCGCCGCCGGTCCTCAGTGGAGAGCGCCGTCCTCGCCTCCTGTGCGCGGTCGAGCATCTGCTGCACGACCGTGCCGAGGAACGGAAGGCCGTCGGTAGGGCGGACGCTGTGCAGGCGCGCGAGAAGCGCGCCGACGACGTGGGTCGCCTCGTCGTCATCCGTGACGCCCTCCAGACTCCGGTCGGGATCGAGGCGCTCCAAGAGCAGTGCGCCTCGCTCGGCGTCGCTCGCGAGCACCCGCACGACCCCCTCGCCGTCCCACTGGCCCAGGCCGAGAACGGCCGCGTCGACCTCCGGGCCGGGTGGCTGCACCTTGAGCGCGGCCGCTTCCCCACGCGGGCCACGAACGAGAAGGACGATGCCGGCTTCGCCGGAACGGATCGGGCCGTCCTGGTGCAGGTGCCATCTCTCCCTGAGGTGTTCTGCCGTGGCGAGGAGCCTTCGCAGCCGCGCGGCGCCGTCGGGATCCGACCCTGCGCTCGCCGCAGGGGCTGTCCCGGGTGTCTGCTCCATGTGGACAGTCCACCACACGACCCTCCCCGCGAGAGGCCGTGCACCGGGCGCTCGCTCGCACGGACTAGCGACTTTCGTCCACAGTGTGCGGCGGAAAGCGAAAAACGATTGCGCTCGACGGAAGTCCGGAGCATCCTTTATCTGCTCCGAACGCCGTGCGAGGTAGCGGGGGGCCGCCTCCGAGCCGCGAGGGGCTGACGAGGCGCTCGCCGAACTCCTCCCCCTTGGCGGGCGCCTCGTCCGAGCCGGGTCGGTTCAGGAACGGCTCGACCGGCCACCGCGACGGTGACCGTCCTCGTCGTCGTCCCCCTCGTTCTCCAGACGGATACGGCGGCCCTCCGCGATGTCCTTCTCCTCCTTCTCGGCGCGCTTGTCGCTCTGCCGGGTGTCCCGCGGCGGAAGCTGGATGTCCCGCTCGGCGGCCATACCCGCCTGGAGCTGGCGTCCGCGCTCGAGCTCGGCGTCGAACTCCGCGCCGAACAGCAGGGCGAGGTTCGCGATCCACAGCCACAGCAGGAACACGATGATGCCCGCCATCGATCCGTACGTGCGCTCGTAGTTCGAGAAGGTCGTGACGTAGAAGACGAAGCCGAGGGTGGCGATCGCGAGGACCACGATCGCGACGATGGCGCCCACGCTGATCCATCGGAACTTCGGCTGCTTGGCGTTCGGGGTGGCGTAGTAGAGGACCGCCACGAGGAAGACCACGACGAACAGCAGCAGCGGCCACTTGGCGATGCTCCACGCGAGCTGCACGCCCTCGCCGGCGCCGATCGCGTCGCCCAGCGCCGAGACCACGTCGCCGGACAGTACGAGCACGATGGCCACGATGGTCAGCGAGACGACCGTGATGAGGGTGACGAGGAGCTGCATCGGCCGCAGCTTCCAGAAGGGGCGTCCTTCGTCGATCTCGTAGATGCGGTTCATCATCCGGCTGAAGGCGCCGACGTACCCCGACGCCGACCACAGCGCGAGGAGGATACCGGTGACGAGGGCGATACCGGCTCCGGGGGCCTGGGAGATCTGCTCGATGGGACCGCGTAGCGCCTGCGCGGTCTCGGGCGGCGCGACGTCCTCGATGATTCCGAGCACGGCGTCGGCGGCGGCCCCGCCCTGCCCGAACACGCCGAGCAGCGAGAAGACGGCGATCATGGCGGGGAAGATCGAGAGCACCGCGTAGTAGGTCAGGCCTGCGGCGCCGTCCATGCACTGGTCCGCGGAGAACTCCCGGATGCTCTTGACCAGGACGTATTTCCACGACCGCTTCTGCAGATCGGTGGGGTTGTCCGGTTTGTCCTCGTGCTCGGGCGACGGGGCGGACGTCGCTCCGCGTCGGTCGTCGGTTGCCTTCGACATGGCTCCTCCTCGGCCTCGGGGCGAGCGCCGCTCGCCCGTCCAGTACTACGAGGAGAGGAACGTTCGGGCACGGGGGTTGCGCGATGGCGTGGCGAGGGGGATGCTGTGCGCCCGCGATGCCGCGGGCCCGCCCGAAGGGGACGGACCCGCGGCCTGTGGACGCCTCAGCCGGCGGCCGGCGCGATCTCGTTCGGGGTGACCTCCAGCTCGGCGCTCGCGAGCACCTCGCCGGTGGTGAGGTCGACCGCGTGCACGCTCTTCGCGGCGGGCTCGGTCACGTACGCGATGTCGCCGGCGACGACGATGGCGGGGTGCGGATCCTGCCACTCGGCCGGCCCCTCCCACGCGTCGATGACCGGGTAGGAGTCGGTGACCTCGCCGGACTCCGGGTCGAGCACGTGGATGGCTCCGTCAGCGCCCAGGATGTAGGCGAGGTCGCCCGGACCGCGGACGACGTCGCGGAACGTGTACTCCGCGCCCTCGGGCAGCGATACGACCTTCGAGGTCAGCGCGTCGGTGTCGATGAGCGTGACCGCGTCGAGCAGGTAGCCCTCGGCGTCCGGGTCGTTCTTGTAGTCGCCCACGACGATCGGGCTCGTCTCGCTCACGTAGGCGTTGCCCATGCGGCCGTACGGCTGGTCCGGGGCGGCGAGCTTGGTGATCTCGCCGTCCTTGTAGACGAGGGCGCCGTCCTCGCAGCCGAACACGACGACCTCGCCCGCCGCAGTGCCTTCGCCGTGCACGCCGGGGCACTGGTCGGAGGACGCGACCTCGTTCCCCTCCGCGTCACGCACCACGATGCCGGTGCGTCCGTCGGCATCGCCGACCGTGGTGAGGAATGTGCCGTCCTCCAGGAGCACGGAGACCCCGTGATGGGCTTCGACGCCGTCGACGGTCTCGACCTCCGGGAGCTCTCCGGAGCCGAGGTCGGCGGTGTCGAAGATCGTCGTGTCGCTGGTGCCGTCGGCGTAGAGGATGGTCTTGCCGCCGTGCCGGACGACGTGCCCCGGGGTGTCGGCCTCGAACACCGTGTCGGTCAGCTCGGCCTCGTCGGTCGAGCCGGCACCGGTGTCCAGAACCTGGAAGCCCTCGCTCATGGTCACCATGACGTGGCGACCGTCGCCGGCCGGGTTCAGCCGCGTGAAGGGCTCGGAGTCGAAGTCGGCAACGGTGTCGAGGGTCTCGCCGTCCAGGACGACGATGCCCCCGTCATACGAGATGGCGACGCGGGGGCCGGCGTCCGCGGCCGGGGCGTCGCTCGGCGCGGAGCCGCCGCCCGCCGTGGTCGAGCAGGAGGCGAGCGTGACGGCGGCGCCGAGGGCGACGGCCCCGACCAACGCTCGGCGCAGGGGGAGTGTCTTCATCTGGTGCTTCTTTCTTGTGAGGGATGGTCTCAGCGCGTGAGACCGGAGGTGATGCGCTCGGTGTTGACGCGCATCATGGTCAGGTAGTCGGGGGCGTCGCCGCCGTCGGCGGTGAGCGACTCGGTGAACAGCTCGATGACGTCGACGTGGATGTCGGCTTCGTCGGCGAGCGCCTGGACGAGACGGTCGGGGGAGGAGGACTCCGCGAAGATCGCGGGGACGCCCGTCTCCTCCACCGCGTCGACGAGGTCGGCGAGATCGGATGCCGAGGGGGCGGCGAGCGTCGTGCCGCCGGGGATCACCGCGCCGACGACCTCGAAGTCGAAGCGGTCGGCGAGGTACCCGAACACGTGGTGATTGGTCACCAGCGCCCGGCGATCGTCCGGGATGCTCGCGAACGCGGTCGTCATCTCGGCGTCGAGCTCCTCCACCTGCCCGCGGTACGCGGCGACGCTCTCGGCGAGGGCATCGGCGTCGATGCCGTCGATCTCGCGGAGTGCGGGTTCGAGGGCATCCACGACGTCGATCATGCGACCGGGATCCGTCCAGAAGTGCGAGTCCGGCATCCCGGCGGCATCGCCCTCGCGGTAGTCCAGGACCTCGATCGCCTCGCCAGCGACGAAGGACGGCACGTTCGCATCGACGGCGGCCTCGAGATGCTGCTGGAGCCCTTCCTCGAGGCCGAGACCGTTGGACACCAGGAGGTCGGCGTCGCGGAGCGTGGCCGCCTCCTGCGCCGAGATCTCGAAGGAGTGCGGATCGGCGTCGGGCTTCATCAGGGTGACGACCCGTGCCTGGTCGCCGACGAGTTCGTCGACCACGTCGCCGAGGATGTTCGTCGAGACGACGACCACCGGCCGGTCGTCGGCGGGGGCGGTGCAGGCCGTCAGACCGGCCACGGCGAGACCGGCCAGGGCGGCGACGGCGAGGGGACGGAGGAGTCGCATGTCAGCGTCCCGTCTCGGCCATGAAGGCCGGCTCGGTGGCGGTGTCGAACGTGCGGGCGACTCTCGCGCCGTCCGCATAGTCGATCTCGAACAGCCGATGCTCGACCGGGCCGCTGAGGTACGCGCGGTGCTGATCGGCGATCAGTGTCGGAGAGGCTCCCGCGGACAGCGACTCGGCGACCAGGGGGGCGGTCTCGGCGAGCACGGCCCCGTCGGCGGCGCGGAGCACCAGCACGCGGCCGTCCTCGGTGAGGGCGAGCACGTGTCCGTCCTCGTCGTGGACCGCGGTCACCTGCACCACCGGCGACGGCGCCGTCAGCAGCGTCCACGCGCGCTGCCGGGTGTCGAGGAGCCGGATGTCGGTGGGGCCGGCCAGGCCGGCGACCGTCGGCCGGCCCTCGCGGTTGTCGAACGCCGTGACCCCTCCCGTCGCTCCATGGGGGAAGGGGACGCGCTCGACGGCCAGCTCGCCGTCCTCGACGACTGCGAGCAGGGCGCCGTCCGCACAGCCGATCACGGCGCCCACGCGGGTCGTCCGGGAGCCCGAGGGTGCAGCGCAGGGCTCCTCGAGACCGGTCGGCTCCCCGGTCGAGGTGTAGCCGACGACTTTCGTCGCCGTACCCTGCTCGCCGTCCGTCACGAGGGCGAAGGAGCCCACCGGGACGACGAGCCCGTCGTGCGGTTCGCGCTGCAGCCGGAAGGACTCGCGGATCTCGCCCTTCGACAGAGCCTCGGTGTCCAGCAGGACGGCGGCTCCGGAGCCGGCGAAGAAGATGCCCGTCCCGCCCGTCGTGGAGCTGTTCGTCGTGGCGATCGTCGCAGCGCCGTCTCCTGACACCGTGCCGAGCAGTGCGGACTCCGCCCGGTAGTAGTGGAAGTGATCGACGTGGTCCCAGGTCCACACGCCGCTGTCGACGATGTCGACGCCGTCGCCGGTGTCCGCGAACAGGTACCGGCCATCGGTGGTCATCCCGGTCGGAGCATCGACCGTGCCGAGCTCGCTGATGGTCTCGTCGAGGAGGTCCAGGTGCGTCACCACGCCCGCAGGATCGATCGTGGTGAGGCCGAGCGGCGGTTCGGCGACCTCCTCTGCTCCGGCGATCGCGCCGTGACCGTCGGCTGCCGGGGAGGAGCCGGTCGGGAGGGACGTCGAGGGTCCGGCACAGGAGGCGAGAGCGAACGCCAGCGCGGCGAGGGCGGTGACGGGGACGAATGGGGAGCGCACGGGGGCCTTTCGAGAGGAGTCAGGAAGCGGGGACGGAAGAGGGGCGCGAGCCGTCGCGTGCGGACGGTCTCAGCGCGGTCACCGTGGTGCGCGCCGCCCAGGACAGGACCGCGAGGCCGATCGCCGCGGCGGCGACGGAGGCCCCGGCGGCGGTGGCCGCATACCAGGAGACGAGGAGGCCGAGCAGGACCGCGACGACGCCGAACGCGGCGGCGAGGATCATGCGGGACGGGATCCGAGACGTCCACGGACCGGCAGCGGCCGCCGGGGCGAGGAGGAGACCGACCACGAGCATGGAGCCGACGGCTTGGTAGGAGGCGACGACCGCCAGGGTCACGAGACCGACGAGGGTGGCCTGAGCCAGCCGCGGGCGGAGGCCGAGCACCGAGGCGATCCGCCCGTCGAGCGCGAGAGCGACGAGCGGTCGGTGGGCGACGACCGTCACGGTCACGCCGATGGCCGCGGCGGCGGCGAGTAGAAGCAGGTCGGCTGCGGTGATCGCGAGGATGTCGCCGAAGAGGATGGCCGTCGCATCCGTGGCGAAGCTGCCGGAGTGGGAGACGATGATCACGCCGAGCGCCAGCATCGAGACGAAGAGCAGTCCGATGCTCGTGTCGTAGGAGAGCTTCGCGCGGCGCTGGAGCGCCCCGATACCGATGCTCATGGCGACGGCACTGAGCGCCCCGCCGACGAGCACGGGGGCTCCGAGCACCGTGGCGAGGGCGACGCCCGGCAGCATCCCGTGGGCCAGGGCTTCGCCGAGGAACGCCATCCCCCTGACCACGACCCAGGTGCCCACGACCCCGCAGAGGATCGCGACGAGGGCGCCGCCGATCAGCCCGCGCTGGACGAAGTCGAGCGTGAACGGGCTGATCAGGGCGACGGAGGGTGCGGTCACGAGAGGTGAGCCTATGCGTTTTTGAGAATGATTATCAAATTCATAAACTGGAGTCGTGCAGACGACCACAGGGACCCTCGACGCCCGCATCCGGCTGGACGCGGTCGACGTCCTCTACGAACGGCGGGAAGCGCTGCGCGGCGTCGACCTCGACATCGGACCGGGCGAGCTCGTCGCCATCACGGGCCCGAACGGTGCCGGAAAGTCCACGCTCCTCGAGGTGGTCGCGGGCGTTCGCGCCCCCACACGGGGCCGGCGACTCGTGGACGGCCGGATCGCGTTCGTGCCCCAGCGGGCCGCAGTCTCGCCTCGCCTCCCCCTGACCGCGCGAGACGTGGTGGAAGTCGGCACTTGGGGGCGGCGGAGAAGCGGTCGGCGATCGCGGCGGAGCGTGGACGAGGCGATGGACAGGACGGCCGTCTCCTCCCTGGAGCGGATCCCGTTCGCCGCGCTGTCGGGCGGGCAGCAACAGCGCGTGCTCCTCGCCCAGGGGCTCGCGGGCGAAGCCGACATCCTTCTCCTCGACGAGCCGACATCCGCGCTCGACGCGGACTCCGTCGCGCGGGTCCGCGGGGTCCTGCGCGCGGAGGCGGAACGGGGTGCTGTCGTCCTCTGTGTCACGCACGACGGGGCGCTGGTCGCCGATGCCGCACGTGAACTCGCCCTCCGTGACGGCGCAGTCGTCCCGGCAGACGAGGGCTCCGTCAGCGCAGGTACGCGTCGACCATGAGTGCTCCGCGGATGTCGCGGAGCCGGTCGATGATCCGGGTCACGCCCGCGGCGCCGACGGTGGCGAGCTGAAGGTCGAACGGACCGAGCGGCTCGAGCGGCCCCAGCCGCACCCGCACGACCTCCCATCCCGCGCCGCGCACCGCCCGGTCCTTCCGGAGGTCGGTCTGCTGCCGTCTGCCCACGTGCTCGAGGCCGTGCCGGCCGACGGTGTCGTACTCGATCGCGATCCGCAGCTCCGGGAGCAGGATGTCCGGCCACACCTCCGTGTGCTGGAAGAAGGGCCGCGCCACCTTGATGGCGTTGACCCCGCCCGTGAAGAGCAGGTGTTCTCCCAGCGCGTGGCGGAGCCGGGCCTCGGCGGCGGAGGCGGGAGCCGGTGCGCAGGTGCTCAGGAAGGCGGTGCCGGTCGGCAGATCGGGGGTCTTGCTGCAGACGGCGCGTGGTGCCTTCTTGGGCCGCGCCGGGATCGCGCGTGCCTCGCCGAGGACGACGGGCTGCGGCCGGGCGAGCGCGGAGCACTCCGGGCACCACGACGAGCGGCGCCGGACCCGGCCGGGACGCTCGCGCTGCTCCGTCGGGGTCGCGGCGAACAGATGCCCGACGCCGCACTCCCAGCACAGCAGCACGTCGGCCGCGAGCGGGATCTGCGAGAGCGCGATCCCCTGATTGAGCTCGGGGTGGTACTGCCGGATCAGCTCGGGATAGGCCGCCCACGCCGCCCGGTACGTCCCGACGGCGTAGGGCACGTCGAGGCCCCGCGAGAACTGACGTCTCGACCACCACTGCTGCACGGGCTCCGGCACGACAGGGACGGTAGACGCCGCCACCGACATCGCGGTTCCCGCGCGTCCGAGGGCGACGCGACGAACCCCCGGGTCCCTCAGCTGCGGCGGCGCCGACGCGAGGCGAGGAAGGCGCCCAGCAGGACCGCGGCCAGAGCGCCGAGGAGCACCAGCGGCGACACCGGCTGCCCGCCGGTCGAGGGCAGCGCCCCACCGGACCCGCCGCCTCCGCCGTCGTCGCCACCCCCGCCGTCGGGGTCGCCGCCTCCCCGTTCGCCGTGTTCGTGAGGAGGAGCTCCGCGACACCGACATCGCGGGAGACCGTGGTCGGGAGCGCCACCCGCCCATCCGCGTCGGGTTGCAGGACCTCGCCGTCGACGCTCCACTGCGGTTCTGACCAGGCGAGGCCCGGCACGGAGGGTGGTGCCGCCTCCCGCACCTTGAGGATCGTCCCGACGGGGAAGTACGGCGAGAGGATGGTGGCGCCCGGCTCGATCTCGACGCGGGACTGGGGCACCTCGTTGGCCCACCAGTCGAAGGCGAAGGCCGTGCCGGGCGGGAGGGAATCGGTCCCCTCGACCCGCTTCGTGAGCGCCCAGCGGGTCAGCTCCACCGCGGAGTTGGTGACCTGCAGTGCGGGCGCGTCGCGGAATCCGATGACCAGACTGCTCTGAGGCGACCAGGTCACCTCGCTCCAGTCGAAGTTGGGCGGGAGCGCGGCGTCGTCCGGAGCGGGCTCGGTCAGCTCCACGGTCGTCCCCAAGGGGAACATGACCGGTTCGCCCGCGTCGTCGAGCGGCGTCGCGGGAGTGCCGTCGGCGGGAACCGTCATGGTGCCGGTGACCGGCTCGCTCTGTCCCGGGATCCGGGCGGTGTACTCGACGGTGAACGAGTCGACCAGAAGCTCATCGGCGTCGATCCCGGCGAGGTCCTTCACCACGGTGAACGTGTTGGTGAGGAGAGTGCCGCTGTTCCGGAGGGTCGTCGAGACGACAGCTGCGCCGTTCTGTCCGATCACCACCTGCGCGGGTTCGAACGCCGCCGCCCCCCACCTCATCCGGGGGAGCGCCGGGGCGGGCAGCTCCTCGAACGTCACAGTCGTCCCCGCAGGGAAGAGGATCGGCTCGCCGGCGTCGTCCCGCGGGGCACGCGGAGTGCCGTCGCCCGGCACCCGCATGGTTCCGCGTTGGACCTCACCGGTGGGGAGCGTCGCGGTCCAGCGGATGGTGAACTGCAGGCCGCTCGGCACGCTCTCGGGCGGGATGCCGGCGAAGGCCTTGGACACCTCGAACGTCCCCTGACGGAGCTCGTTGTCGATGTCGATGAGGATGTCGCCGGTGGCGGGCAGCGGGATCTCGACGATGGCTGTCTCCAGCGGTCCTGCCCCCTCGAAGTTCGCGGGGCGGTATTGCGTCGTCTCGCCGCCGGAGGTCACGGAGACGACCGGGGGGAGCCACCCGGCAGGGTCGACGGGTTCGCCCTCGAAAGTCGGGATGAGTTCGGCGAGACGCAGAGTGTCGGCCCCGGACTCGATGTCGTCGAGAGCGGCGGGTTCGCCCACCGGGAGCGTGAGCTGGGTGCGGGTTCCGGGCGGGTCCGTGTTGTACGAGATCGCGTACTCGTAGCCCGCGTCCGACGCCCCGCCCTCCGCGGACTTGACGATCGTGATGGATCGTTCGGAAGCAGCAGGGGTCACGGCGTTGACCAGCTCGACCGCGACCGTGCCGGTGTCCCTGATGACGAAGACCCGCCGCGGTGACCAGTGCGATCCCGCCCATTCGTAGCCGTCGGGCGGATCGATGCCCGACAGGTCCTCGGACAGCACGATCACCGTGCCGACGGGGAAGGCGACGCCCACGTCGACGACCGTCGAGTCGACCGGCACGTCGAGGGTCCCCGCGCCGATCTGCTCGCCACGGAACGTCGCCGTCCACGAGACGGGGACGGTGGCCTGAGACGGCGGTCCCGGTTGACCGCCGGAGACGTCGTCGATCGATTTGACGATGCTGAAGGTGCCGGTCTGCGCGGTGGCGGTATTGGTCACGACGACCTGCGCGGTCCCGGTACCGATGGTCAGCGGGTCCGGGTCGATCACCGGCTCGCCCCACTCCCACCCGGGGACGCTCTCCGCCTCGATCTCCTCGAACTCGACGACCGTGCCCAGCGGGAACTGTTCGCCCGCGAGCACCGGGCTGCCGTCCGCCGGCACCTCCAGGGTACCCACCGTGGTCTCGCCGTCGGGATCGGTCGCGAGATAGTTCACGGTGAACGTCGCGCCTTCCGGGAGGTCCGCGGCCGTGATGCCGGACAGCTCCTTGCGCACGGCGAAGGTCCCCTGATCCGCCGCGCACGGGACTTCCCCGGCGAACAGGAAGGAGTGCGTCTCGCCGCCGTCGAGGACGACGTTCCTCCCGATGACCTGCCCGTCGAGGGGGGCGGCGTTGACCGTCACCGATGCGTCGGGAGCGTAGATCGAGCCGTCGATCCTCGCCTCCGCCGCGCGCACCGTGACATCGCCCGAGAGCGAGGACAGATCCCACATGATGTACGGCGAGAAGGCGCCCTGCGGATCGGCGCGCGCTCCGATCACCTCGGTCGTCCCCGCCGGCACACGGATGATCAGCGGGTTGGAGGCGCCCGGCGTGGGCCCAGGGGAGAACTGGATGAGCGCGGTGCCGGCGATGTCGGCGTAGTCCAGGACGTTCGGCTGGTCGGCGCTCAGCGGCGCGAGCACCACACGACTGCCGGCGTCTTCGGCGACGGTGACCGGGGAGCCCAGGCCGGCGGCCGGGTCCGCGATGTCGGCGAGACAAGTCTGCGCCTCCTGCCAGGAGGCGTCTCGGTTCGCCTCGACGTAGTCGGCGACGGCGGTGGCGGAGGTGTCGACCGTGTAGATGCTCCCGCCGCCCGCGGTGCCGGTGGGGGGAGCCGCGTCCGCCGGGTATCGCTGGTGGGTGGCATCGATCAGCGGTGTCTGATCGGGGTTCGCCGGGTTCTCGTTCAGCCGCAGCCAGTCGGCACGCGGGAAGGCCTGCCAGGGGCCGTCCCGCTGGACCATCTTCAGGTCGCCCAGCAGGTCAGGATCGGTGGTGCCGGCGCTCGTGATCGCGAGGATGCCGGTGCTGTCCGGGCTGTAGCGACCGACGAGGAAGCGCGTCGGATCGCCGTCGACCACGGGGAGGTCGTAGTCGCCGGTCCCTGCGGAGACGTGGATGATCGTGTACTGGCTCGCGTTCGCCGGGGCGACCGTCGCGGTCCGGCCGACGGCGATGCTGCCCTCGGTCTCCTGGTTCCGGATCAGCGCGTCGTCGCGGGCGTAGACGGTGAAGCCACCCCCGACCGCGAACGGGTTCACGGATTCCGGGAAGTCGGCAGCGGCGGGAGCAGGGGAGGACACCGCCATCGCGACCGCACCCGTGGCGGCCAGCACGGCGGCCGTGACGAACGCGGCGACGCGCCGGAGGGTCGGATGAGCGTGTTCGGCCATGAGCGGGGCCCTCTCGCGAATGCCCGGCACCCCCTGCGCCGGGCCGATACGGCTCAGTACACCAGGTCAGCGAGGCTCTCGGATACCCCCTGTCGCGGATCGCACGATCGATCGGGGCGCCTGGCTCGGATCCCGGCGTAAGAGTCACCCGGGTGAATCCACGCGGACGTCCTCGTCACGTGCCGAGGCCGCGCCTAATGTCGGTGGCGAGACCGGTGCCTCTGCGCGCGTGGAGAGCATCTCCGAACGCAATCGAAAGCAGGACAACCATGGCTGAACTGATCGTCATCTCCTACGACACCGAGAGCGACGCGGAGGGCGCCTACAACCGCGTCCAGGCGCTGCAGGACGACCTCGTCGTCGAACTCGCCGGCCTCGCCCTCGTGAAGGTCGACGGCGAGGGCAAGACCAAAGTGGAGTACCCGGGCGCCGGGAGCAGGATCGGCCTCGGCGTCGCGTCCGGCGCGCTGTTCGGTGCGCTGATCGGCATCCTGTTCTTCATCCCGGTCGCCGGTCTGGTGTTCGGGGGCCTGCTCGGGGCCCTCTTCTCCGGTCTCGACAAGACCGGCATCGACGCCGAGTTCCGTGACCGCGTGAAGTCCACCGTGACGGCCGGGAAGTCCGCCGTCGTCATCTACGCGCTCAAGCTCACGGAGGACAAGTTCGCCGAAGCCCTTGCCCCCTACAACGGCACCGTGGTGCAGACCTCGCTGTCCAAGGAAGACGAGGCCGAGCTCATCAGAGACCTCGGCGGCCACTGACTCCACCCGCTGCGTCCGTCGAGGCTCCGTCCGGGCGGGCGCATCGTCCTCTCCGGCGCCGGGAGGAGCGGCGCTCAGCGGCGTACGCGGGCCCTGGCCTTCGCGACACCGGCGAGCGTCGCCCGCACGGGGGTCCCGAGGTACAGGCCGAGGGAAGCGCCGGAGGCGAGGACGATGCCGATCACCGCCGCGTCGATGAGCGATCCGCCGACGGTGAGCATGCCGGTGGAGCTGCCCGCCGCGTGCACGACCTCGAGCAGGCCCTGGAACACCGCGACACCGGGCACGAGCGGGACGATCGCCGCCGTGGTCACCGCGACGGAGGGCACGTGCAGGTTGTGCGCGATGAGCATGCCGATGAAGCTCGCCAGCAGCGCTCCGACCGCGCTCGCCGCGGCAGGGTGCAGCCCGACGGCGACGGTGCCCGCATAGCCGGCGAGGGTCACGGCGCTGAGCAGGGCGCTCACGAGGATGATGCGGAGCCCCGCCCCGTTGAACACCGCCACGGCGACCGCGATGATGATCGCTCCGGCGAACTGGCCCAGGAGCGGCCCGAACGGAGCCGGGTCGTCCGGCAGCCCCATCGTGAACCCGAGCACTCCGCCCAGTTCCAACCCGACGAGGATGCCGATCACGACCCCGAGGGTCTGCATCGTGAGGTCGAGGATGCGTCCGCCCGCGGTGAGCGCGAAGCCGTCGATGGCATCCTGCGCGGCGCCCACCACGGTGAGTCCGGCGAGCATGAGCACGATGCCCGAGGCGACGATGATGGACGGGCGGATGCCGACGAACGGCTCGACACCCGCGCTTCCGAGAGCCGACACCGCCACCGCGACCACCGTGGTGACGAAGCCTCCCGCGATCTGGCTGAAGAACAGCGGCACCCGGAGTCGGGCCAGGCCCGCCTGGGTGAGCGCCGCGCCGAGGGCGGCGACGAAGGTGAGACCGACGATGAGCGGAGATGCCCCGAGCATGATGCTCACCCCGACCGCGAGGAGCGCCCTGGCGACGATCACCACGGGCTGCTGATAGCGGAAGGGCACGCGGCGGATCACTCGGAACGCGGTGCGCGCGGACTCCAGGTCCAGTCCGCCGTCGATGTCGGCGACGAGCGCCTGCACCCGCTGCAGCTTGGCGTGGTCAGGGGCGGCGACCCGCACGACGCGCACGAGCGTCTCCGGCCAGACCTCGCCGCTCAGGTGGAAAGAGACGGTGATCGAGTTGTAGGTGACATCGACCTGCACACCTTTCAGGCCGTACGCCTCGCACACGCGTGTGATCGCAAGAGTGACCTCGTGAGCGGACGCCCCGACCGCGAACATCGACTCGCCGATGCGCGTCGCCAGGTCGAGCACGCGCGGCACGGTGTGCTCGTCGATCACGGGCATCGCCTCGGTGTGAGCGACCGCGGACGGATCGGTGTGCAGCAGCCGGCGGACGGAGAGGAGCAGTCGCTGGGAGGAACGCGCGGACATGAGTCCCATTCTCCCGCGGTGCGAAGCCGCCCCCGTCCGGAGGCCGCGTGTCAAGGCCCGGCGGCAGCTCCGATCGGACCTCTAGAGTGGGCTTCGCCGTGCAGCGCCCGATGACGCGGCAGGAGGATTCGACGATGACGGATGACTCGCTTCCCACGGAGGCGCTGCTCGACGGTCGCTACCACCTCCGGGAGTGCGTCGGGCAGGGCGGGATGGCCCGGGTGTACCGCGCGGAGGATTCCCTTCTGGGGCGCACCGTCGCCATCAAGATGCTCCGCGCCGAGACGGAGGAGGGAGCGGCCTCCGAGCGGGCCCGCGGCGAGATGACCGTGCTCGCGTCACTCAACCACCCGGCGCTGGTCACCCTGTACGACGCGCAGCTCCGTCCCGGACGCGCCGAGTACCTGGTGATGGAGTTCGTCGAGGGTCCGACCCTCGCGGCGCGGATCGCTCAGGGACCGCTGCCCCCGACCGAGGTGGCTGCGCTCGCCGCGGATCTGGCGGAGGCGCTGCACGTCGTGCACAGCGCGGGCATCGTGCACCGCGACATCAAGCCCTCCAATGTGTTGCTCACCGGTAGCGCACTCGCTGGAAGCCGCTCGGGCGCGAAGCTCGCGGACTTCGGGATCTCCGTGCTCGTGGACGCGGCGCGGCTGACCTCCCCCGGCACGGTCATCGGGACCGCGGCCTACCTCGCCCCGGAACAGTTGAACGGCGCCCCGCCGGCGCCCGCCGCCGACATCTACGCGTTGGGCTTGGTGCTGCGGGAAGCGCTGACGGGAGAGCGGGCGTTCGCCGGGGCCGAGGGCATTGGGGCGACGCTGGCCCGCCTCATCGAGGCGCCGGAGATCCCCGCATCGGTGGGTCCCGAGTGGGGTGCCCTGCTCCGGCGGATGACCGCGACGAACCCCGACGAGCGGCCGAGTGCGGCCGGCGTCTACGCGGCGGCGTCCGAACTCTCGCACGACCCCGCGAAGCCCCCGCGGCCCCGCATCCCGGCTCCGATCGCCGCCGCGGCCTACGCAGAGCAGGCGGCTGCGACTCCGTCCGGGGCGACGCGCACGCTCGTGCTGCCCGTGGGGCCGTCTCTCGCCGCCGACGAGACGGCAGCCCGGACCGGAGCGGCGGTACCCCTGCCCGAGAGCGGCCGACAGCGAGGGACGCGGCGCCGTCGGGGGCGGCTGGCGGGCCTTGTCGCGGCCGCGGTCGCGGTCACGGTCGCCGGGACGCTCTGGGCGGCGGGCGCTTTCGCTCCGGACCCGGGGGTGACGCCGGTCGACACGGAAACGACGCCGAGCTCGACGCCGTCGCCCGCCGTCGTTCCCGTGACCGTTCCGGAGGAGGCGGAGGAGCCGGTGACCCCGGCCGAGGCTCCCGCGCCTGCGCCCGGTCCGGAGGAGGACACGAAGGCGGACAAGACACAGAAGGACGCGGAGAAGGCAGCCGAGAAAGCGGCCGAAGCGCAGAAGAAGGCCGAGCAGGATGCGCAGAAGCGTGCTGAGGAGGCTCAGAAGCGCGCAGAGAAGGAAGCGGAGAAGGCCGAGCGCGACGAAGACGGCGACGATTCCCCGGAATGAGAGCCGCCGTCACGCTCCGCTCCGCTGCTCCCCTGTCAGACGGCGAGGTCGGCGAGCTGCGCGGAGGCGCTGCTCGACTCGTTCGGCTCGGGCACCAGATAGAGGCCCGTCGGCGAGTTGGCTGTGAAGGCCAACGCGTCCACCCACCGCCGGTTGATCGCCGGGGGCCTGCTGCCGAAGAACGTGAACACGATGTTGGAGTGCGCGTGCACCCAGACGGTCGTGCGTCCGCCGCCGACGGACGCGTCTTCCTTCCAGGAGAACGGCATCGGTTCGCCGCGGCGGAGCTTCGTCATCATGACGAGCTTGATGTGCGTGAGAGCGCGGTCCTCGATCTCGATCTTCGGACCACCCTCATAGATGAACTTGCCCATTCGATGGACCCTTCGTTCCATCTCCACAGGAACCCGTTGCCAAGAGGCGCAACCTCGCTGATCGCTGGTGGGGATACCTCCACGGTCTCACCGATGGGGGCGTCGCAACACCCCACCTTCGTCCAGCACCGGCTTCGAAGGTCAGATACGGCGGGGGCCGGGGCCGCTCTCGCCGAGGGTGTCCTCGGGATTCAGCAGACGGCACGCCTTGAGGGAGAGGCAGCCGCAGCCGATGCAGCCCGCCAACTCGCGCTGCAGGTGCTCGAGCTGGGTGCGTCGCTCTTCCAACTCGGCGCGCCAGCGCTTGGCCACGCGTCGCCAGTCCGCGTGCGAGGGCGGGGCGTCCACGGGCAGCGTCTGGAAGAGCTCCTGCACCTCACTGAGCGGGATGCCGATGCGCTTCGCCACGACGATGATCGAGATCCGTCGCAGCATGTGTCGGCGGTACCGTCGCTGGTTGCCGGGCGTGCGCGTCGAGGCGATGAGACCGAGCTGTTCGTAGAAGTGCAGCGCGGAGGGCGCGACTCCCGTGCGTCGGGTGACCTCCCCGATCGGGAGGAGATCGTCCGGTTCCATCCGCCGCCCTTCCGTAGACCTCAACAATAGTTGAGGGACGGCGGAGCGGTCAGCGCGACGTCGGGGGAAGCTTGTCCACGCCGTGGCGGTTCGGCTTGTCGGGCTCTGCCGCGGTCTCCGGCGACACGTCAGGGCTGTCGACGGGTGCGCCGGAGGTCGGGTAGTGCGGCTCGTCGATCTCGACGGCCTTGTCCCGCTCGTCCGCCGGGGGCAGATGGTCCAGGGGCTGCTTGATGTCATCGGGGTGGTGGCTCATGACCCCACGATGCGCTGTCCCGCGTGCGGCGCCCAGGGGGTTGAGATTCGGAGCGGGCTGTGGTCGTCATCCGCACTCGGATATCGTCGGACCGAGGCCGCGCCGCTGCGGCCGCGGGAGGCAGCATGGAGCACGTCGACACGATCGTCGTCGGAGCCGGGGTCGCGGGGCTCACCGCCGCGCGGCTGCTGCAGGACGCGGGGCGGACGGTGGCGGTGCTCGAAGCGCGGGACCGGGTCGGCGGACGGGTGCACACGGACCGCTCGGACGGTGCTCTCGACCTGGGCGCCTCCTGGATCCACGGCATCGAGGGCAGTCCCGTGGCCGCCGCGGCGGAGGCGTTCGGCATGCGGACGGTGGAGTTCACCGTCGGCGGGTTCCAGGTGGACAGCCGACCGATCGCGTACCACGGGCCCGACGGCCGCCCCCTCTCTGCCGAGGAAGCGCGAGCCTTCGCGGACGATGTCCACGCGGTGGACGCGGTGCTGCCCGAGGTCGTCTCCGTCTCTGCTCCTGACGCCTCCTACCGCGACGTCACGGAGGAGGCCCTCTCACGCCAGGGATGGAGCGCCGATCGCACGCAGCGGGTGCGCGAATACCTGGAGCACCGCGCCGAGGAGCAGTACGGCGCGTGGATCGAGGACCTCGCGGCCCACGGCCTCGATGACGACGCGATCGAGGGCGACGAGGTGGTGTTCCCGGACGGCTATGGCGTCCTCCCGGAACGCCTCGCCGACGGGCTCGACGTCCGGTTGCAGCATGTCGTCACCCGTATCGACTGGAGCGAGGACGGCATCTGGGCGCGGACCTCGGGCGGAGACTTCGCGGGCGACACCGTCGTGGTGACGGTTCCCGTCGGCGTCCTGCACGCCGGGACCCTGGAGATCGTCCCGCCCCTGCCGGCCGTCAATGCCGAGGCGCTCGCGCGGCTGCGGATGAATGCGTTCGAGAAGGTCTTCCTCCGGTTCCCCGAGCGGTTCTGGGCGGACGGCGTCTACGCCGTCCGGCAGCAAGGCCCCGAAGCGCGGTGGTGGCACTCCTGGTACGACCTGACCCCGCTGCACGACGAGCCGCTCCTGCTCACCTTCGCCGCCGGCCCCGCGGCGATCGCGACGCGCGACTGGAGCGACGGGCAGGTGCAGGAATCGATCATGACCCAGCTCCGGCGGCTGTACGGCGACGGGATCCCGGCTCCGGTGCGGATGCACCGCACGGCCTGGCAGGACGATCCGTACGCGCACGGCTCCTACGCCTACATGACGGTCGGCTCGACCACCGCGGACCACGATGACATCGCGACCCCGGTCGGCGGCGTGCTGCACCTCGCGGGCGAGGCCACCTGGACCGACGACCCGGCGACGGTGCCCGCGGCCCTGTTCTCCGGGCATCGCGCGGCGGAACGCATTCTCGGGCGCCCTGTGCCGATCGAGCGGCTCTGGACGGCGGAGTGAGTCGCGGCGACGGCGGCAGTGTGATCGTCGTCGCGCGCCCGGTCAACCCCCTGCGTCAGGCGCGTTCCGCACGCATACGCTCGTCGGACCGAACAGAGGAGGAGAGCATGAGCGACCCCCAGAACACGCAGGGTACCCCCGGTGCCGACGAGGAGGCCGACACGGCATCCGGCGGCGCTCCCGACGACAGCGGCGAGAGCACCGAGGACGTGCTCGAGCGTGAGACGACGGACGACGACGGCAAGCCCCTCGAGAACCCGTCCGGAGGCTGACCGCCGCACCGACCGAGGGTCAGCCGCGCCCCAGCTGGCGCGGCTACTCTCGGGTCATGCGCCGAATCGCTCTCGTCCCCCTGTTGCTCACCGCCGGGCTCCTGGCCGGCTGTGCCCAGGTCACCCAGGCCGCCGGTGACGCGTTCGGTGTGCCGGTGGCGGAGACCTGCACGGCCATCGACGACGCCTACGCGCAGTACCAGGCGCTGCTCGCCCAGGGCGATGTCTCCGCGGAGCAGCTCGATGCGGCGCGGGACGACCTCGTCGCGACGCTCGACGACGTCGCGGACGGAACGGAGGGCCAGCTCGGCGACCTCATCCGCTCCGGTGCCGATCAGCTGGGCGGCATGACCGACCTTCAGGCGCCGGAGGCCGTCGAGGCGATCGAGCGCCTCCACGACGGATTCTCCTCGTTCTGCGGCTGAGCCGACGCGCGCGGTCGCGTCGCCGCGTACCACTGCCGGAGCAATAGCACCATCAGCAGTACGTCGACGGCGTCTCCGGCGTAGAACATCAGTTCCGCCCCGATCCGCGCGTCCCCGACGTCGACACCCAGGGGCGGGTGTGCCCACACCCACTTGGCGAGGATCGAGTGCGCCGCGACGAAGACGATCAGGACGAGGGCGCGGACGGCGACCGACGCGCGATGCGGATCGGGGTCGAGTCGCACGATGCTCGCGGTGAACAGATACCCCGTCAGCAGCACGTGCAGGTGCACGGCGGCATGCAGCCAGGGCGAAGCGTGCAGGAGGGGGAAGAGGGGAGTGGTGTAGAGCAGCCACAGGCCCCCGATCGAGAGGATCCCGGCGACCACCGGATGCGTGAGCACCCGGATCGGATCGCTGCGCAGTACCCGGGAGAGAGCGCGCGCTGCGGTCACCGGCAGGGCGCGCAGGGCCAGCGTGACCGGACGCCCGAGCACGAGGAGGAGCGGCGCCAGCATCCCCACCATCACGTGGCCGGCCATGTGCACCGGGAAGCTGCTGTGGGCCAGAGCGGCGAACGGGCCGACCATGCCGACCCCGGCGCACAGCAGGCCGGCCATCCACGCGGCCGTCCGGGGCCGGGGCCAGGGGCTGCGATCCCGCGCGAGCCGCAGTCCGCCGAGATACAGCGCAGCGGCACCGACGAGGACGACGAGCGCGAGGAGGGGGAGGACGTCCATTCCCCCACCGCTCGCGTCGGCGTCGAGGCCCGGAAGCCGGGGCGGGTCGTGGTGCCCGTCGTGCCCTTCGCGCACGGTCATCACTCCGTCCGGACGGATCGGGTCCGCCACACCAGGAGGCTGCCGATCGCGAGGAGCACGATGGCGGACACGATCCACACGGTGTCGTAGAGCAGGAGTTCGACACCGTAGCGGATCTGATGGATCCGGAGGAGCTTGTGGTCGGCCACGCCGTCGAAGAGCTGGAAGAACCCGACACCGGCGATCACGGCACCGGCCCACCGCGTCCACCGCACCGGTTCCCGGCGGCGGACGTCGGCGAGGAGGAAGGCCCCGAGGATCGTGATGAACCAGCCGAACGCGTGGAAGAAGCCGTCGGAGACCAGGGCGATCTCGGAGGTCGACAGGTCGTAGAAGTGGTGCCAGTGCAGCACGAGATGGAAGACGAAGAGGTCGATCATCGAGGCGGCGATTCCGCAGCCGAACAGGAAGCCCGAGAGCAGCAGGCGCCGGTCGAGGCGGGAGCGGACTTCCGTGGTCATGGGGTCAGCGTCGTCCGCTCGGCCAGTCGGGGCGATGTCCTTGACCGCATCCCCGCGGTGAGGTAGACGCAACGATAGTTGCGAAACAGCAACTATCGGCGTATGGTTGATCTCGATCAACTTTCTATGCAGGAGCATTCCCCCGTGACACACACCTCATCCTCTTCCGAGACCGCGCGCTCGGCCCGCGAGGTCTTCACCGCGATCTCCGGCCTCATCGTCGGCATGTTCGTCGCCGTGCTCTCCGGCACGGTCGTCTCGACCTCGATGCCCGTCATCATCGCCGACCTCGGCGGCACCCAGTCGCAGTACACCTGGGTCATCACCGCGAGCCTCCTCGCGACCGCCGTCTCGACCCCGATCTGGGGCAAGCTGGCCGACCTCGTCGACCGCAAGGTCCTCATCCAGATCTCGCTCATCCTCTTCACCGTCGGCACCGTCATCGCCGGCTTCTCCACCGACACGAACATGCTCATCGCCGTCCGCGTCGTGCAGGGCATCGGTGTCGGCGGCCTGATGTCGCTCGTCATGATCGCCGTCGCCCTCATCATCTCCCCGCGCGAGCGCGGCAAGTACATGGGTGTCGTCGGCGGCATCATGGCCCTCGGCACCATCGGCGGCCCGCTGCTCGGCGGCGTGATCACTGATGCGTGGGGCTGGCGCGCCAACTTCTTCGTCGGCGTCCCGTTCGCGATCGTCGCCCTCGTCCTGCTGCAGTTCACGCTGCACCTGCCCAAGCCGCAGCGCGACACCAAGGTGTCCATCGACTACTTCGGCATCGTCCTCCTCGCCGTCGGCGTCTCGACGCTGCTGATCTGGGTCTCCATGGGCGGCAACCAGTTCGACTGGGACTCCGGCACGAGCATCGCGCTCGCCGTGACCGCGGGTGTGGCGATCGCCGCCTTCGTCGCGGTCGAGTTCTTCGTCAAGGAACCGATCGTCCCGATGTCGCTGTTCCGCAACCGCACCTTCACGCTGTCGGTCATCGCGTCGATCGCGATCGGCGTCTCGATGTTCGCGACCTCGGTCTTCCTCGCGCAGTACTTCCAGCTGGCCCGTGGCGCCACGCCGACCGAGTCCGGTCTGATGACCATCCCGATGATCATCGGTCAGATGGGCGCGTCCATCATCATCGGCCAGCTCGTGAGCCGCTTCGGCAAGTGGAAGGGCTGGATGGTCACCGGCTCGATCCTCGCCACGATCGGCGTGAGCCTGATGGCGACCCTGCGCTACGACACCCCGTTCACCCTGGTGGCCGTGTACATGTTCGTCCTCGGCGCGGGGCTCGGCATGGTCATGCAGAACCTGACCCTCATCGTGCAGAACGACACGGCTCCGCAGCAGCTGGGCGCGGCCTCGTCGAACGTCAACTTCTTCCGCACGATCGCCGGCACCATCGGTGTGACGGTGATGGGGTCGCTGCTCTCCACGAGCGTCGCCGACTTCATGAAGGACGGCCTCAAGGGCTTCACCCCGACCACGCCCGACGAGATCAGCGCCCTGGAGCGACTGGGTTCGGGTGACGTGCCGAAGGTGGGCGAGCTGCCCGACACGATCCGCACGATCGTCGAGAGCGCCTACGGGCACGGCATCGCGGACGCGTTCATCCTCGCCATCCCGCTGGCCGTGATCGCGATCATCGCGATCACGTTCATCAAGAACAAGCCGCTGTCGACCAAAAACGCCGCGGAGCAGCTGCGCGAGCAGGCCGAGGAGTCCGTCATCGAGGTCTCCGAGGCGGAAGTCGGGGCGAACCTCTCGACCGGGACGATCCGGACCGGGCAGGCCGAGCCGGCCGCCACCACCGGTGCGGTGAGCGTGCTCGAGCGCGAGGATCGGAAGCGGGAGCGCTGACATGATCTCGTCCGAGGCGGTCGTCACCCCCGACGTCGACACCGCCCTCAGCGACCTCCAGGCGCATCTCAACCTGATCTTCGCGCGGACCCGGTCGCTGTGGAAGGAATCGGCGTCCCGGGTCCACCCGGAGCTGCAGGTCGCCGGGTACAAGCTGCTCACGTTCATCGATCGCGCGGGCTCGGCCAGCGCGCACGAGCTCGCCGAGCGCTTCGAGATGGACAAGTCGGTCGTCAGCCGCCAGGTGCGCATGCTGGAGGATCTCGGTCTGATCGCCTCGGTGCCGGACGAGCGCGACGGCAGGCTGCGGGTGCTCACCGCGACGCCCGCCGCCTGCACCGCGCTCACGGCCGTCCGTCGCGAGTACGGCACGCGGCTCCGCGCGGTCATCGACCAGCTCACGCCCACCGAGGTCGAGGCCGCATCCAAGGTGTTCCGGCTCCTCGCCGAGGTCTGAGCGAAGCCCCGCCGCCGCAACCGGCCGCGGGGCTTCGCCGTACACTGGCGGCATGAGTGCCTCGACCGTCGACCCCGCCGGCGCCGAGGCGTCCGACCCGACGGACGGCGCCGCGATCGACGATCTCGACCAGGCCGTCGCCCGCGTCGAGCATGAGCTCGGGCGCCTGTTCGCCCGCATCCGCGTCGGCTGGCGGGAGGCCGCCGCCACTGTGCACCCGGATCTGCAGCCGCTCGGGTACCAGGTGCTGACCTCCATCCTCACCGGGCGGGCGACGACGGCGGGAGCTCTCATCGAGCGGCTGCAGACCGACAAGTCCGCCGTGAGCCGGCAGGTGCGTCAACTCGAGCAGCTCGGGCTCGTCGAGAGCATCCCGGATCCCGAGGACCGCCGGGCTCGCGTCCTCGTCGCCACGCCACTGGCCGAGGAGCGTGTGGCCCTCGCCCGCTCCCGGTACGAGGGGCGCATCGGCGAGCGTTTGCGCGGCTGGACCGCCGCCGACCTCGACCACTTCGCGAACCTCGTCGCCGACCTCGGCGGTTGATTCACGGGAATACAGTGGCGGGCGGGGGCCTTGGTCCCTCTGTGACTCTCTTCGATCCCGCCGACTTCGGCTCGCTGCACCTGTCCAACCGCGTCGTGATGGCGCCGCTCACCCGCACGCGCGCGGACGCCGACGGCGTGCCGACCGCGATGGTCGAGGAGTACTACCGTCAGCGTGCGGGACAGGGGCTGATCATCTCGGAGGGCGTCTGGCCCGTTCTCGAGGGCAAGTCGTACCCGGGGCAGCCGGGCATCGTCACCCCCGCTCAGCTCGAGGGATGGCGACGCGTGGCCGACGCCGTGCACGCGGAGGGCGGCACCATCGTCATGCAGCTCATGCACGGCGGTCGGGTGGGCCACCCGGACATCTCGGGGGAGCCTCGCGTCGTCGCGCCGAGCGCCCTCGCGGCCCCCGGCCAGACACGCACGCTCGCGGGCAAGGCCGATCTGCCCGTCGCGCACGCCCTCACCCTCGCGGAGATCCCCGTGGTCGTCGAGCAGTTCGTCCAAGCCGCGCGCAACGCGATCGCAGCGGGCTTCGACGGCGTCGAGGTGCACGGTGCCAACGGCTACCTCGTCCATGAGTTCCTGTCCCCGGTCTCCAACGTCCGCGATGACCGGTACGGCGGCTCGCCGGAGAACCGCGCTCGCTTCGCGATCGAGGTGACCACGGCCGTCGCCCACGCCGTGGGCGCCGACCGCACCGGCATCCGCCTCTCGCCCGCCCACGGCATCCAGGGCGTCATCGAGGACGACCCGACCGACGTGCTCGCCACCTACACCGCGCTCGCCGAGGGGCTGGCGCCGTTGGGTCTGGCCTTCGTCGACGTGCTGCACGCGGAGCCCGCGGGAGAGCTCGTCCAGGCCATCCGTCGGGCGGCGGGCGCGCCGCTGATCGTCAACACCGGCTTCGGCGTCGAGACCACGCGCGCCGCGGCCGAGGAGCTGGTGGCGGAGGACTGGGCCGACGCGGTCGCGGCCGGCCGTCCCGTCATCGCCAATCCGGATCTCGTCGAGCGCTGGCGGACCGGCGCCGAGCTGAACGAGCCGCGCCCGGAGCTGTTCTACGGCTCGACGGCGGAGGGATACGTCGACTACCCGTCCCTGGAGGTCGCGCGCGCCGGCGAATGACGCGGAGCGCCCGCTGTCACACGACGATGTCGTCGGCCGTGTGCAGCGGGCGCCACCCGGTCTCGCGCACCCCGCGTCGGGGGAGGACGTCGGCGTCGGGCAGCGGGCCGAGGTCGACACCGGTGAGGGCGGCGACCGCGGCGACCGGCACCTGGAAGGTGCGGAAAGCTCCGAGCGGTGGGAGGGCGAGGCTGCCCTCCCGGGTGTCCACGAGCTCGGACTGGTCGAGGACGAAAGCGGCGGCCGCGAGCCCGTCCTCCGCGCGCCAGGCTGCGATCTTCCAGTACCGCAGGGGCACCCGGATGCCTCGGTACGGCGGATCGGTCTCAGCGAGGACGGGGGCGGTGAACACCGAGACACGCTCCGCCGTGGTCTCGGCATACGCGAGCACGTGGTCCTCGAGCCCGAGCCAGAGATCCTTCGACTGATTGAAGCCCGCCGCCTGGGGGGCGGCGTTCGGATAGGTGAAGGTCGCCTCCGCCGCGATGCGTGCCTCGTCGAGCTCGCCCCATCCCGGGTCGCGCCGGCGCACGAGGTGTCCGCGGTCGAGGTCGTTCCGGGCGTAGACCGTCGGACCCGTCTGCTCCTCCGCGGGCACTCGCGGGTCGAGCCGCCACTCACCCGTTCGCGGCAGTTCCCGCAGGCGGCTGCCGTCGATGGTGACGGCGGTCACCGCGGCGAGGCGCCGCTCCGGATCCAGCAGGACCGTGAACCGCGGTGCCGGCAGTGAGCGCACGGGCATCGGCGGCACGGGCAACGGCACCGGGATGCCGAGGAAGTCGGGGTCGTAGCCATCCGTCATGCCTCCATCGTGCCCGGCCCCGCCGACATCGGGCACTGTCGCCGACGGAGCTCGCCTCTTGCTGGGAATACCATACCCCCCTAGGGTATTAACACGAGAGACGCCGACCGGCGTCTCTTCCCGACGGAAATGGAGCACGACGTGTCATCGTCAACGAGAAGTCCCGCGCGATGGTGGGGGCTGACGCTCATCGCCCTGGCGCAGTTCATGGTCATCATGGACGCGTCCATCATCGGCGTGGCGCTGCCGCGGATGCAGGAGGATCTCGGGTTCACCCCGAACACCCTCTCCTGGGTCTTCAACGCCTACGTGATCGCCCTCGGCGGCCTGCTGCTCCTCGGTGGGCGCCTGTCCGACCTGTTCGGGCCGCGGCGCATGTTCGCCACGGGCTGGGTCATCCTCGGGGCGGGTTCCCTGGTCGCGGGGTTCGCGGGTGATGTCGCCACCGAGCTCGTCGGCCGGGTGCTGCAGGGGGCTGGCTCGGCCCTCATCGCTCCGGCCGCGCTCACGCTGCTCATGATGCTCTTCGCGCGCGACCCGCGCGAGCTCACGAAGGCGATGGCGTTCTACGGCGCGGCCGCCCCGGCCGGTGGTACCGCCGGTGTGTTCCTCGGTGGCGTCATCACCGAGTTCGCCTCGTGGCCGTGGGTCTTCTTCATCAACGTCCCGATCGCGGTGCTCGTCCTCGCGGTGATGTGGCCCTCCCTCCCCGGAGGAAAGCTCGGAGCGAAGGGCTCCGTCGACGTGATCGGCGCTCTGACGGTGACTCTTGGCCTCGCCGCCCTGGTCTACGGCATCGTCCGCGCCGAGGTCGTCGGGTGGGGTGCCGGTGAGACCTGGATCGCGATCGGCGCGGGTGTCGCCCTGCTGGCGCTGTTCCTGCTCATCCAGCGCGTGAAGCGCGAGCCGCTCATGCGCCTGTCGATCTTCCGATCCCCGAACCTCGGTGCCGCGAACCTCGCGCAGGTCCTGCTCGGCGCCGCGTGGATCCCCCTGTGGTTCTTCCTCAACCTCTACCTGCAGCAGGTGCTCGGTTTCAGTGCCTTCCCCGCCGGGGCTGCGCTGCTGCCGATGACCGCCCTCATCATGATCGGGATGATCGTGCTGGCCCCGCGGGTGATCGCCGCCTTCGGGCCGAAGGTGCCCATCGTGCTCGGGCTGATCGTCCTCGCCGCCGGCCTGGGGTGGATGGCCTTCATCCGCCCGGACGGGAACTACTGGGTCGATGCCTTCGGGCCGTCTCTGGTCGTCGCATTCGGGCAGGCCCTCGCGTTCATCCCGTCCCTGCAGGTCGCCATCTCGGCTGCGCCGCCGGAGGAGGGCGGGCTCGCCTCCGGCATCGTCAACACGAGCTATCAGGTCGGCTCGGCGATCGGCCTCGCGGCGGTGTCGGCGGTCGCCGCGGGTTTCGGCGCGAGCCACCTGGGCGACGCCGAGGCCCTCACTGCCGGATACTCGGCTGCGTTCGTCGCGGCCGGTGGGATCGCCCTGGTGGGCGCCCTGCTCGTCGCGGTGCTCTTCCGCACCCGCCGACCCGACCGGACGGTGGAGACGATCTCCACCCGCACGCTGTGAACACCGCGGAACCGGAACTGCCCCGCCGAACGAAGGAGACCACCATGTCCATTCCGAGAGTCCTGATCGCCTACGACGGATCCCCGAACTCCCGCGCAGCGGTGGAGGCCGCTGCGGCCCTGTTCCCGGGGGCGGAGGCCGTGATCTTCTTCGCCCGGCAGCCGATGGAGGGTCTTGCGGCGCACCTTCAGGGGCACCCGGTGCTCGAGAGACTGGAGGGCGTGGACGCGGCGCTCCTCGACGCGTCGGAGCAGGTCGCGGCTGAAGGAGCGGAGTTCGCCCGCACGCTCGGCCTCCGCGCCGAACCGCTGGTGTCGTCCAGCGTCGTCTCCGCGTCGGAGGCGATCATCGCCGCCGCGGAGGAACGCGACAGCACGCTCATCGTCCTCGGATCGCGGGGCCGACGGGGGCTCGCCGCGACGGTCCTCGGCAGCACCTCCGCGAACGTCCTTCACCATGCCACGAGGCCGACGCTGGTCATCCCCTCCGACGCCGCCGCCGCTCGTTCTGTCGCTCCGAGGGACTGACTCCCGGTGCTCTTCGTCTCGGCGGACTTCTCTGTGAAGCCGCCGGACGGAGGGCACTCAGGCCGGGCCGTTGTCCTCCGCGCGGCGTGCCGCCGCCTCCCGCATCCGGCGACGGATGCGCAGGACGATGAAGACGAGCAGCAGCAGGATCAGCAGGCCGACGACCACGTCGGAGAGCACGCCGCTCCACTGTTCGAGGATCGGCCGGATGGCAGGGCCGAAAGCGAAGCCGAGGCCGATCCAGATGCCGTTCCAGACCGCTGAGCCGAGCAGCGTGTACAGCGTGAATTTCCACAGGGGCATGCGCTCGATGCCGGCCGGGATCGAGATGAACGAGCGCACGAGCGGGACGCAGCGGCCGAACAGCACGGCGCCGCCACCCCACCGCGCGAAGAACGCCTCGGCCTTGTCGAAGTCGTCGTGGTCGAGGAGAGGGATGCGTCCGACGATGCGCCGCGTGCGGTCCCGGCCGACCGCGGCGCCGAGTGCGTACCAGATCCAGGCCCCCACCAGTCCGCCGATGGTGGCCGCGGCCCAGGCGCCCCAGGCGTTCATCCGCCCGTCGTAGGCGAGGAATCCGGCCGCGGGAAGGATCGCCTCGGAGGGGATCGGCGGGACGAACGTCTCGATGAGCACGGCGAGACCGACGCCCACCTCGCCGAGGGTCTCGATGAGGCTGAGCACCCAGCCGATGAAGCCGTCGTAGCCGGGAGCGGAAGCGGCGAGGGGCGGGGAGCCGGGGGTCATCGTGTCCTCTGTGGGGGATCGCGGTGATCGTGTGGGGTGCGGGAACCCGGTCCGTGAGGGCCGGCCGCGTCTGTACGCTATCCGGCGTACCTGGACCCTCCCTGCGTGCGCCGACGAGGGCGTGTCACGAGGGGTCGACGATGACGTCCAGCGCGACGCCGGCGCACGCCACCCGCGGCAGTTCGGCGAGACGACTGCCGCGGACGGAGTCCCCGGTCGCCCACCGTGGATCCGTGGATACGACGACGCGGCCGACGCCGTTGGTGAGCGTGACGTCTCGCCCCAACGCGGCGAACCGATGGGTGAGGTCGCGCTCGACGGCGGAGACGAGCAGATCGAGCCCCGCGACGCCGATGCGGGTCCCGTCGACCTCGGCCGGTACGGCGATGGTGATCGTGTACTCGTCGCTGCAGAGGTAGTCGACGTACGGGCCGGCCACGTGCGGCATCCCGCTCGTCATGGGCACGCGATACCACTCGAGGGCGCTGTAGTCGATGTTCTCCTTGTTCACCGACTGCGAGGCGAGCACGAGCTGACGCCGCTCGTCGCCCTGCCACCACGACAGGTGGCTCCGGGCATCGGAGACCAGGTCGATGGCGGCGATGAATCCGGCGCCGTACACGGGGACGGTGCGCAGGTCGAGGGTGGCGAGGGCGTACGGCTCCACGAGCGCGTCGATCTTCGCCATCGTGAGCGGTCCCATCCTGCGGGTCGCGGCGACTTCGGCGGCGAAGGGGTCGACCCAGCCGCGGAGCGTGCGGACGGGGTCGGCGAAGTACTCTTCGACGATCCGGGCCGCGGCCTGGATGGCGGTGTCTGTGGCAATGCTCATCGCGTCCTCCTGTGCACGTCGATGGTGATGCTCTGGGCTATCCGGCCGCGGACTGCAGCCGGATCAGTGCGTCGATGGTCTCCGTGACCATCCGTTCCGTTCGCGCTCCCGCGGCGTCGGCGTCGCCGGCCTCCACAGCGTCGATGACGGCGCGCAGGTGCGTGGCCTGCCGTCGCAGGTCGTCCGTGCCGTGCGCGATCAGCCGCAGGTAGGGCGAGAGCTCGGCCTGCAGCTTCATCTGCTCCCTGGTGAGCCGCGCCGACTGGCTCAGGGCGACGACCTCGATCTGCACGTCGTCGAGGAGACGTCGCTGCTGCTCGCCGCCGAGTCCGTCCAGGCGCTGCAGGCGGTCCCGCGCCTGCTGCGCCTCGCTCGGATCGGCCCGCTTCGCCGCGAGGCGGACGCACGCTCCGGTGATCGCGGCGTAGTGGGCGCCGAGGTCACGGAGGGCGAGGCGCGAGGTCGAGCGCAGGGCCTCCTCGGCGAACGACAGCGGGTCGGCGTGCGGAGCGACGAAGCTGCCGCCGTTGCGGCCGCGGCGGGTGACGACCAGGCCACGCCCGCGAAGGGCGAGCAGTGCCTCCCGCACCGTGACCGGGGCGACGCCGAGGCTCTTGGCCAGGTCTGCCTCGGAGGGGAGGCGCTCACCGGCACGGATGTGACCGCGCGTGATCGCGTCGACGAGGCGTCGTTCGACGAGCTCGGCGCGCCCTTCGTCGCCGATCGGCTGGAAGAGAGCGCCCTGCAGGCGGTGGGGGTGCGGGAGATCGTCCGGCGCCGTCGCGACTGCGGAATCGGTGGCCGTGTGCGGCGCGGTGCTCGATCCCATGGTGCGATTCTGCCCCTCCGTTGGCGAGTCGTGATAATTCGTTATTGAACTATTACATCTAGTTTTATACGTTTAGGGAACTCTCCCGTTCGACGACGACCCGAGGAGCGACATGATCGCCACGGCCCTGCCCGACCCCGCCCCTTCCGATCCGGTATCCGTCGCCGGTGCGGTCACGCTCTCCGGGGTCACGAAATCCTTCGGCGACGTCACCGCGGTGCAGGGGTTGGACCTCGACGTCGCGCCGGGGGAGTTCCTGTCGATGCTCGGACCTTCGGGGTCGGGGAAGACGACGGTGCTCCGGATGATCGCCGGCTTCGAGGACGTCACGACGGGAATCATCCGGCTCTCCGGGGCCGACGTCACGCGCACCCCGCCGCATGCCAGGGCCGTGAACACCGTGTTCCAGGACTACGCGCTCTTCCCGCATCTGACCATCGCCGAGAACGTCGGGTACGGGCTGCGCATCCGCAGGGAGCGGAAGACGGCGCGTCAGGAGCGCGTGCAGCGGGCGCTGGAGCAGGTGCGCCTCGACCACGTCGCTGACCGACTCCCGCATCAGCTCTCCGGGGGGCAGCGGCAGCGCATCGCCCTGGCGCGGGCACTGATCCTCCGCCCGCAGGTGCTGCTGCTGGACGAGCCGCTGGGGGCGCTCGACAAGCAGCTCCGCGAACAGATGCAGATCGAGCTCAAGCAGATCCAACGCGAGGTGGGCATCACCTTCATCTTCGTCACGCACGATCAGGAGGAGGCCCTGACCCTCAGCGACCGGGTCGCCGTGTTCAACGGCGGCCGCATCGAGCAGATCGGGACGGCGCGGGAGGTCTACGAGGCGCCGCAGACCGCCTTCGTCGCGCGCTTCCTCGGGCTGTCCAACCTCATCGAGGCCGATGTCACCGCTCAGCTCACGGGGGAGAAGGTCACCATGAGCGTCCGCCCGGAGCGGCTGCGGCTCGTCGCCCCTGACGCCGTGCTCCGTGACGGTGAGGTCGCGCTCGCAGGCACCGTCCGTGAAGTGATCTACACCGGACCGGCAACGCGCTACCTGGTCTCCGCCGACGCCGGTCTCGACCTGATCGTCGAGCGGCCGAACGCCCTCCCCGACGCCGCCGACATCCGCCGCGGCGACCACGTCCGCGCCGTCTGGTCTCCCGACCACGCGGCGCGGCTGCCCTGAAACACCCGTCCCCCTCAGCACCGATCACGAAGGAGCGATCCATGCGTACCAAGACCCTGGCCGCCTCGGCCCTGGCGGCCGTCGCCGCCCTCACCCTCTCCGCCTGTTCCGGCGGCGAGGCCGCCCCGGAAGGGAACGGCGAGATCCAGATCGACGTCCCCGACATCGCGATGATGGACGAGCTCGGCGACAACGAGAAGGAGGTGAACATCATCGCGTGGAGCGGGTTCGTCGAGCCCGCATGGAGCGATGCGTTCACGGCCGAGACGGGGTGCGTCGTCAACCGCCGCGTCGCCGGCACGAGCGACGAGATGGTCCAGCTCATGCGCACCGGCGACTACGACCTCGTGTCCGCCTCCGGCGACGCGAGTCTCCGGCTCATCGCGGGTGGCGACGTGCAGCCGCTGAACCTCGACCTCATCCCCAACTTCGGCGACGACATCGTCGAGGGGATGAAGGGCCAGATCTACGACACCATCAACGGCAAGTCGTACGGCATCCCGATCGGCCGCGGCGCCAACATCCTCCAGTACAACAGCGAGGTCGTCACCGAAGAGCCCACGAGCTGGGACATCGCGTGGGAGAAGGACAGCCCCTACGCGGGCAAGGTCATCGCCTACGACGCCCCGATCTACATCGCCGACGCCGCGGTGTACCTGATGGCGCACGAGCCCGACCTGGGCATCACCAACCCGTACGCGCTCGACGAGGAGCAGCTCGCCGCCGCGGTCGACCTGCTCAAGCAGCAGAACGACATCGTGTCGGAGTACTGGTCCGACCCCGCGGCGCAGATCACCTCGTTCGCCGGCGGCACCACGGTCGTCGGCACCTCCTGGGAGGTGCTGCGCAAGCTCGCCGAGGACGACAAGTTCAAGAGCGTGCTGCCTGAGGAGGGCTCCACCGGGTGGTCTGACGCCTGGATGCTGGCCGCGGAGTCGAAGAACCCGAACTGCGCCTATGCCTGGATGGACTACGCCTCCTCGCCCGAGGTCAACGGCGCCATCGCGATGAACTTCGGCATGGCCCCCGCGAATGCTGCGTTCTGCGACACGAGCGAGGAAGCGCAGGCGCACTGCGACTACTACAACGCCACCGACGAGGAGTACTTCGAGAAGGTGTGGTTCTGGACCACCCCGATCGAACAGTGCATCGACGGTCGCACCGACGTCACGTGCACGAACTTCCAGCAGTGGACGGACGCCTGGCTCTCGGTGAAGGGCTGATCCGCCGCGGGGGGCGGGCTTCCCGCCCCTCGCCTCCTCCTCATAGAACGGGACCGAAATGAAGCGTCGTCTCCGCATCGCCGGACTCTTGGCCCTCCCGCTGACCTGGCTCGTCGGGATCTACATCTTCTCCCTCGTCATGCTGCTGGTGACGGCGTTCTGGGTGACCGATCCGTTCACGTCGAAGGTGAAGCCGGGGTTCACGCTGCGCAACTTCGAACAGCTCTTCGTGAACCCCGCCTACCTCTCCACGTCGCTGCGCACCCTCGGCATCGCGCTCGCCGTGACCGTCCTCGCCGTGCTCGTGTCGGTTCCGCTCGGCATCTTCATGGCCAAGGTCGCCTCTCCGTGGCTGCGTGCGCTGCTCGCGGTGTCGATCACGCTGCCGCTGTGGGCCGGGTATCTCGTGAAGGTGCTCGCGATGCGCATCACCTTCACGGAGCAGGGTTTCGCGAACTGGGCGCTGGCACCGTTCGGCATCTCGGGGCCGGGTTTCACGATCGTCACGGTCGTGCTCACTCTCACCTATCTGTGGCTGCCGTACATGGCGGTGCCCGTGTACACCGCGATCCGTCAACTGCCACCGAACCTCTTCGACGCGTCCGCCGATCTCGGGGCCGGAGCGCTGCGCACCGTCGTCACCGTGGTGCTCCCGCTCATCCGCCCCGCGCTCATCGCCGGCTCCGTGTTCACCTTCTCCCTGAGCCTCGGCGACTACCTGGTCGCGCGGTTCGTCGGCGGTGACACGCAGATGATCGGCAGCGTGATCGCCTCCAACATCAACCTCAACCCGCCGCTGGCCGCCGCGTACTCGCTGGTGCCCATCGCCTTCGTCATCGTCTACCTCGTGAGCGTCCAGCGCACCGGGGCTCTGGAAAGGATGTGAGGCCGCCATGCTGAGACTCTCCCGCACCTCCACGATCGTCCTCGGGGTCGTCGTCGCGATCGTCCTCGCGTTCCTGTACATCCCGCTGGCACTCGTGGTGCTGAACTCGTTCAACGCCGCACGGATCGCGAGTTGGCCCGTCCCCGGCTTCTCCCTCGAGTGGTGGGGCAAGGCCTTCACGAGCGACGCGGTGCGCGCGGCACTGCTCAACTCGGTCCTCGTCGCGGCCGGCGCCACCGTGATCGCGGTCGTGCTCGGCACGCTCGTCGCCTTCGCGCTGCAGCGCTATTCGTTCTTCGGGCAGCGAGCGGTGAACCTCCTCGTCGTGCTGCCGATCGCACTCCCCGGAATCGTCACGGGTGTCGCGCTGAACAACACCTACAACCGCCTGCTCGAACCCATCGGCATCCAGGTCGGGTTCTTCGGGATGATCATCGCGCACGGGACGTTCTGCATCGTGATGGTCTTCAACAACGTCCTCGCGCGCCTGCGTCGCATGAACCCCGGAATCGAGGAGGCGTCACGCGACCTGGGGGCCACGCCGTGGCAGACGTTCCTGCTGATCACGCTGCCGCAGTTCCGCAGCGCGCTCATCGCGGGCGCCATCCTCGCCTTCGCCCTGAGCTTCGACGAGGTGTACGTGACGATCTTCACCGCGCCTCCCGGCGTGGACACGCTTCCGCTCTGGATCATGAACCAGATGGCCAGGCCCAACGAGGCGAACGTCGTCAACGTCGTCGCGACCGTGGTGATCCTGGCATCCTTCATCCCGGTGTGGATCACGCAGCGCCTGGGGCGGGAGGTGGGGGAGAGGGACTGACGGACGGTATGGGCGTTGTCAAGGCGCTCGCCGGCCCCACCGGTCCTCCGCGATCCTGGGGGCACACCAACCGAGGAGGCATCATGAGCGATCCGCGACAGGACGAGACGACCGGGTTCCACGGGGAGCCGCCGACGGCGAACAACGGCGAGGGCGACACCCCCGAGGTCGACGTGACCGACCTGGAGCCGGAGGAGATCGAGGACGGCGTGGAGGTCGACGACCGTCCCTGACGGGGTGGGATATTTTGACATAGGCCAAAATCTCCCCTACCGTCGAGACATGGGCACGGCGGAGAGCAGAGACGGTGGGACCGAGGCGATCCGCGGTGTCACCGCTGCGGAGATTACGGAGAGCGTGCGCGACCTCGTGGAGCGGGGGACCCTCGTCGCCGGTGATCGTCTGCCGCCGGTCCGCACCCTCGCCGAGCGGCTCGGTGTCAACCGCAACACGGTGCTCGCCGCGTACCGCTCGCTCGTGAACGCGCGCATCGCGACCACCGGCGGGCGAACCGGGACGACGGTGCTCGGTCCGGCCGCCACCCACGACGAGGGCTTCACCCCGGGGACCGCCCTGCGGGACATCGGCAGCGGCAACCCGCAGCCGGCGCTGCTCCCCGATCTGGCGGCCGCTCTGAAAGCGGTCCAGCCGACGCCGGTCCTCTACGGCGAGTCCGTGATCGACGCCGGGCTCGCCGAATGGGCGACGCGGTGGATCGCCGAAGATCAGGCGCGTCCCTTCCGGCTGTCCGTCACGGCCGGTGCCGTCGACGCGGTGGAGCGGCTGCTCGCCCAGACGCTGGTGCACGGCGACCGGGTCGGACTCGAGGACCCCTGCTTCCTCTCCAGCATCCAGACCGCGCGTCTGGCCGGCTACACCCCCGTCGCCATCCCGGTCGATGCCGAGGGGATCACGGTGGACGGGCTGCGCGAGGCGCTGGAGAGCGGCGTGCGCGCGGTCGTCTGCACGCCCCGCGCACACAATCCGACCGGCGTCAGCATCAGCCCCGCCCGGGCCGCCGAGCTGCGTGAGGTGCTCGCGCCGTATCCGCACGTCCTCGTGATCGAGGACGACCATTTCTCGCTGCTGGCGCCCACTCCGTACGCGAGCATCATCGGGCCCGCCCAGGAGCGCTGGGCTCTGGTGCGGTCGGTGTCCAAGTTCCTCGGCCCCGACATGCGGTTGGCCCTCACGGCCTCCGATCCGGTCACCGCCGAGCGGCTCGCCCTCCGGCTGAGCCCCGGCACCATGTGGGTGAGTCATGTCATGCAGCAGCTCGCCGCGGCCATGCTGCGCGACGACGAGGTGCATCGCCTGATCGCGGAGGCGGGCGGCCGGTACGCCGTCCGCAATCGCTCGTTCGCGGCCCTTCTGTCCGCGCGCGGCCTGGACGTCCGTGCGGAGAGCGGCCTGAACGTGTGGGTCGACGTCCGCGACGAGGCTCCCGACGTCGCCGCCCGGCTCGCGCGGCGTGGCTGGCTCGTCCGAGCGGGGTCGGAGTTCGCGCTGGAGCCCGGTTCCGCCGGTGCGCACCACCTCCGTCTCACCGTGCACGATCTCGACGACGCCGAGTTGCGGCGACTCGCCGACGACGTGGCGGCGTCGGCCGGCCCTGCGGCCACGGAGGCGGACGTATGACCGAGAGGAACGTCCGGGAGGCGATTCGCATCGGGCGCTCGTCCCGGCTGGACGGTGTCCTCTACGACCTGCGCGGGCCGGTGGCGGAGCGGGCCGCAGAGCTGGAGTCCCGGGGTGAGGAGATCCTCCGGCTGAACATCGGCAATCCGGCCCCCTTCGGCTTCGAGGCGCCGCCGGTCATCGTCGAGGCGCTCCGGGCGGCCCTGCCGCACGCCCACGGGTACTCCGAGTCCCCCGGCCTGCCGGAGACGCGGGAGGCCATCCGCGCGCACTATGCGCGCCGCCCCGGATTCCCCGCCCTCGGGATCGACGCGGTGACCGTCGGCAACGGCGTCTCCGAGCTCGTGGGCCTCACCCTGCAGGCGCTGCTGGAGCCCGGTGACGAGGTGCTCATCCCGAGCCCCGACTATCCGCTGTGGACGGCGTCGACGGTGCTCGCCGGGGGCACGCCGGTGCATTACCCCTGTGTCGAGGAGTCGGGCTGGCTCCCCGACCTCGAAGCCATGGCGGCGGCGATCGGCCCGCGGACGGTCGCGATCGTCGTCATCAATCCGAACAACCCGACCGGAGCCGTGTACGACCGCGCGACGCTCGAGGGCATCGCCGAGCTGGCCCGCCGCCATGGGCTGCTGCTGCTCTCGGATGAGATCTACGATCGCGTCGTGTATCCGGGCTTCGCGCACGTGTCGATGGCGCAGGTCGCACCCGATGTGCCCTGTGTCACCTTCGCCGGGTTGTCGAAGACCCACCGCGTCGCGGGGTACCGCGCGGCATGGGCGCTCACGACCGGGTTCGCCCGCGACGACCCCTTCCTCTCCGGGGTGCGGTTGCTCGCGTCGATGCGGATGTGCGCCTCGGTGCCCGCGCAGCACGCGATCACCGTGGCGCTGAACCAGGACACCTCGCTGGACGCCCTCGTCTCGGCGCAGGGGCGGCTGACCGTGCAGCGCGACGCCGCCACGGCGGCGCTCCGAGCGATTCCGGGCGTGGAGGTGCAGGAGGCGGGCGGCGGGCTCTACCTCTTCCCGCGCCTCGACCCGGAGGTCTTCGGCATCGTCGACGACGAGCGGCTGGTGCTCGACTTCCTCGACGCCGAGCGCATCCTCCTCGTGCACGGCCGCGCCTTCAACGGTGCGGACACGGACCACGTGCGCATCGCTTTCCTCCCCGAGGTGGGCACCCTGGTCGACGCGGTGCAGCGCTTCGGTCGCTTCCTGCAGGGGTATTCGCCGCCGGGGGCATGACGATATCCGACCCGGTGGAGTGACCGAGTGGCCAGGTCGCGGCCCGCAAGACCGCGTACGCAGGTTCGAATCCTGCCTCCACCTCCGATCCGGCTCGCTCCGAGCCTCCCCGACGAAGGGCATCTCCATGCACAAGGACCTCATCCCCGCCGCCGCGCCGCTCATCGGCGACGAGGAAGTGGCGGCCGTCGAACGGGTGCTCCGCAGCGGAATGCTCGCGCAAGGGCCCGAGGTCGCGGCGTTCGAGGAGGAGTTCGCGGCGCAGTTCGCCGACGGCCGCACGACCGTCGCCGTGAACTCCGGGACGAGCGGTCAGCTCCTCGGGCTCCTCGCCTCCGGTGTCGGTCCCGGCGACGAGGTGATCGTGCCGTCCTTCACCTTCGCGGCCGTCGCGAACTCGGTGGTGCTGGCCGGTGCGACGCCCGTGTTCGTCGACATCGAGCCGACGCACTTCACCCTGGATCCGGCGCGGGTCCGCGCTGCCGTCACCGCCCGTACGAAGGGCATCATGCCGGTGCATCTGTACGGGCATCCGTTCCTCGTGGACGGTATCGAGGAGGTCGCCCGTGAGCACGGGCTCGACGTCTACGAGGACGCCGCGCAGGCGCACGGCGCCTCGTGGCGAGGGCGCCCCGTGGGCACCATCGGTGCTTTCGGGATGTTCAGCCTGTATCCGACGAAGAACATGACCGCGATCGAGGGCGGCATGGTGACGTGCGCCGACGAGCAGACCGCGCGCAGGGTTCGTCTGCTCCGGAATCAGGGAATGGAGACCCAGTACGCGAACGAGGTCGTCGGTTACAACAATCGGATGAGCGAGGTGCATGCCGCCGTCGGCCGGGTGCAGCTTCGTCGGGTCGCCGCCTGGACCGTGCAGCGGCAGCGGAACGCCGCCTTCCTCGATTCCGCCCTGAGGGGTATCGACGGGCTCACCGTGCCGGCGGTCGCCGACGGGGCCGTGCACGTGTACCACCAGTACACGGTGCGGATCGCCGCGGGTGAGCGCGATCGGGTGCGCGAAGCTCTCCGTGACGAGCACGGCGTGGGCTCCGGGGTCTACTACCCGATCCCGAACCATCGGCTCCCCTCGCTGGCCCGCTATGCCCCGGCCGATGCGCTGCCGGAGACCGAGAGAGCGGCACGGGAGGTGCTCTCGCTCCCCGTCCACCCCGCGCTCTCGGCCGGCCACCTCGACCGGATCGTGAGGGGGGTCGCCGCGGTGATGTCGGCGGGGGGCTAGGCTCAGGCCGCCAGTCCGAGCCAGGCGCGTGGGGAGCGGCCGAGCCGCTGGGCGAACGCCCGGGAGAACGCGGAGGCGCTCGCATAACCCAGGTCTGCGGCGACGGCGCTCACCGACATCCCGGCGCGGAGCTGCTCCTGGGCGATCGTGAGCCGCCACTCCGTGAGGTAGTCGCCGGGTGCGCGGCCCACCACCTCTTTGAAACGCGCCGCGAAGGCACTGCGCGACATCGCCGCGGTCCGGGCGAGGGCATCGAGCGTCCACGGATTCCCGGGCGCTTCGTGCATCGCGACGAGGGCGGGCGCGAGGCGTTCGTCGGCCAGGCCGGGCAGCAGCCCGGGCGGCAGGGTGAGTTCTTCGGAGTGATCGAGCATCCAGCGCAGGAGTTGGATGAGCACCACCTCGAACAGGCGGTCCGCGAGCAGCGGGCGACCACAGCGCACGTTGTCCACCTCTGCGAAGAGCAGGTCCAGTGCCGGCTCGAGGGTGGAGACCTCATCGAGGGGCAGGACGATCACGGCGGGGAGGGTGCGGACGAGCGGATGCGTCGCGCCGCCGTCGAAGTCGATCGTCGCGCAGGCGAAGTCCGATTCGTCCGTCGGTGCGTTGAGGAAGGTGTGATCGAGGGGGCGCGGGAAGAAGAGCAGGCTCGGTCGCGTGATGGTCTCGCGCTCGATGCTGCCGTCGGGGCGCTGGTGCGTCACCTCCATCTCCCCGCGTCGCAGCACGTGGAGGAAGCCGTGCCCCGCGCTGGCCGCGAAGACCGTGGTGCCGCAGAGGGGGCCGGTGTGGAACAGGCGGCTGCGCACGCGGAAGCGGTCGAGCAACGGGGTGAGGCGATCGAGCGGTGGCATGCCTCCATTCTTCTGGACGATCTGCAATGAAAGCAAGACCATATGATGCGCAAAGTGCGGCAGAAGCGGGAACACTGGAGGGGAAGCCGAACACGGCTCATCTCGAAACAAAGGAGCATCCCATGCCCAACGTCCCTCTCGTCGACCGTGAGACCGCCACCGGCCCCGTCAAGGACCAGCTCGAGCAGATCGGCTCGGCCTTCGGCGCCGTCCCGGCGATGTTCCGTGCGGTGGCGAACTCGCCCGCCGCCCTCACCAGCATGTGGAGCGCCTTCGGTGCCTACGGCGGGGGGACGCTCGGCGCCGCACTCGGTGAGCAGATCGCCGTCGCCGTCGCGAACCGCAACTCGTGCGGCTACTGCCTCGCCGCGCACACGGCGCTCGGCAAGAAGGCCGGTCTGTCGAAGGACGTCCTGGCGGAGGCGCAGGACGGCAAGTCCGACGACCCGCGCACGGCGGCCCTGCTCGCGTTCGCCCTCAAGCTGGTCGAGGAAAGGGGCCAGGTGACCTCGGCCGACGTCGATGCTCTCCGTGCCCACGGCTGGACCGACGAGCAGATCGTCGAGACGATCGGTCAGGTGGCGCTGAACCTGTTCACGAACTACGTGAACATCGCGCTCGATGTGCCGATCGACTTCCCGACGGTGCCGCTGCGTCGCGCCGCCTGAGGTCGAGGGGAGCAGAGGCCGGATTCGCTGGGGGTCCGGCCTCTTCCGCTGCCCGGTGTCGTCTAGGCCTCGACGGCGTCCAGCCAGTCGTTCAGCACGCGGGTGGCGAGGGTCTCGAGCCGCGGCCCGTGGGTCTGCGCCTGCCGGCGGATGGTTCGCGGGTCGATACCGTTGTGGTGGAGTTCGTGGGCGTGGCCGATGAGCCAGCGCTCGATAGCCCGGTGATCGGCCTCGAGGTGGAACTGCAGGCCGAGGGTGCGGCCGACCGCGAACGCCTGATGGGGGAACCCGGGAGTGCTCGCGAGCGAGAGCTCGCCGGCGGGGATCGCGAACTCGTCTCCGTGCCAGTGGAGCACGGGCTCACCGTCGAGCGGTGCGAGAACGGAGTCCCTGCCCGCCGGGGTGAGGCTGAGCGGGGCGTAACCGATCTCCACGGCGCCGGTCGGCCGCACGTGCGCGCCCAGGGCCTCCGCCAGGAGCTGCGCGCCGAGGCAGACGCCCAAGGTCGCGCCGCCGTTGTCGAGGCGAGCGGTGACGGCTGCCTTCGAGGTGCGCAGGAACGGATACCGGTCGTCGTCGTAGACGCCGATCGGTCCGCCGAGGACGACGAGCAGGTCCGCGGCGGTGAGGGCATCCGGGTCGACGTCGTCGATGCCGGCGTCGAGCATGGTGGTCTGATAGCCACGCGCCGTCAGCAGGGGCGCGAGGATCCCGAGATCTTCGAATGGGACGTGGCGAAGGGCGATCGCTGTTCTGGGCGGGGTCGACACGATGGCGCTGCCTCCTGGGCTAGATTTGACCTATGCCAAAGTTAGCACACGCACGGGAAGGTGCCGAGGTGGTGGTCCGAGCGGCCGGACTGCTGTTCGACTGCGACGGGGTGCTCGTGGACTCCGTCCCGACGGCGGCGATCGCGTGGGAGACCTGGGCGCGGCGCTACGCCCCGGAGTTCGACTTCCTCCGCGACGCGCCGCACGGCATGCGGCCGAGCGACGTGGTCGCGGCCGTCGTGAGTCCCGAGCACGTGGGCGAGGCGACGGCAGACCTGTTCGAGCGCGAGCTCGCCGTCGCGGCCTCGACGATCGAGATGCCCGGCGCTGCCGATCTGCTCACCGCGCTGCCGCACGAGCTCTGGGCGGTCGCGACGAGCAGCAACAGGGAGGTCGCGACCGCACGGATGCGCGGCGCGGGCGTCCCCGTGCCCACCGTGCTCGTCGCTGCGGAGGACGTGGACCGCGGTAAACCGGCGCCGGATCCCTACCTCCGCGCCGCGGACCTCCTCGACCGGGAACCGGGGGACTGCGTGGTCTTCGAGGACTCGTCGCCGGGAATCCGCGCCGCCAGGGCGGCCGGCGCGGGGCTCGTCGTCGGGGTGGGCGCGTGCTCCGCCTCCGCCGCCCCGGACCTGATCGTGCATGACCTGGCCCGGGTGCGATGGGACGGGGAGGCACTGCGCCTCCGCGTGCTCAGCGGAGCGTGCTGAGGGCTTCGTCGATGACATCCACCGCGAGGTCGAGCTGCTCCTGGGTCGTCGTGAGGGTGGGAAGGAAGCGGATCACGTTGCCGTCGCTGCCGGCCGTCAGGAGCAGGATGCCGCGCTGAGCGGCGAACTCCGCGATCATGGTGGCGGCTCCGGCGAGCGGCTGCGTCGTCCCGGGAGCGCTCACCTCGAAGGCCTGCATGGCCCCGATGCCTCGGACGTCGCCGATGACAGGGTGGCGGGTGCGCAGACCGTCGAGACGCGCGGACAGGTGCGCGCCGATGCGGTGGGCGTCGGCGAAGAAGGTCCCGTTCTCGAGTTCGTCGAACACCGCGAGCGCGGACGCGATGGACACGGGGTTGCCGCCGAACGTGCCGCCCAGGCCCCCCGGGTCCGGAGCGTCCATGATCTCCGCGCGACCGGTCACCGCGGCCAAGGGCAGCCCGCCGGCGATACCTTTCGCCGTGAGCACGAGGTCGGGCACGAGGCCGAAGTGGGTGCTGGCGAACCACGCCCCGGTACGGCCCAGCCCCGTCTGGATCTCATCGGCGATGAAGACCACGCCGTTTCGCGTGCACCACTCCTGCAGGGCCGGCAGGAAGCCGTCTGCCGGGACCACGAAACCGCCCTCGCCCTGAATCGGCTCGGCGATGACGGCAGCGAGATCGCGCACGCCGATCCGCTGCTCGAGATACGCGATCGTGCGTGCTGCCGCCTCCGCGCCGTCCAGCCCGTCGCGGTAGGGGTACGAGTTGGGGACGCGATGGACATCGGGCGCGAACGGGCCGAAGCCGGAGCCGTACGGCGCGGCCCTGTGGTTCATCGCCAGCGCGAGATTCGTGCGCCCGTGAAACGCGTGGTCCAGGGCCGCGACCGCCCGTCGCCCTGTGTGCCTCCGCGCGATCTTGACCGCGTTCTCGACGGCTTCGGCGCCCGAGTTCGCGAACGCCGTCCGGGTCTCGTGGGTGCCGGGGACCTTCTCCGCGAGCAGCTCGGCGAGGCGCACGTAGCCCTCGTACGGGGTGACGGTGAACAGGGTGTGCGTGACCCGGTCGAGTTGCTCCGCCGCCGCGGTCACGGCCGCGCGGTTGGTGTGGCCGATCGTCGTCACGCCGATGCCGCTGCCCAGGTCGAGGAAGCGGTTGCCGTCCACGTCGGTGATCCAGGGGCCGTCGGCGTGCGCGATGTAGACGGGGAGGACGCTGCCGACACCGCGCGGGACGACCCGCTGCCGACGCTCGTGCAGCGCCCGGCTCCGCGGCCCGGGGACCTCGGTGCGCAGGAGGGGGCTCGATAGGACGGCGCCGGAGAACAGACCGGAAGCGGACATGGGCGGGCTCCTTCGTCAGGGGCGTCGCTGGTTGAGCGACGTGCCCTGAAGCTATGTTAGATTTTGGCCTATGTCAAAACTTGGGTTTGCCGGAGGCCGTTCCGATCGCTATCCGACGGCGTTCAGCGCGGAGGACTTCCGGGCCAACGTCACGGCCGTGCGGACGCGCATCGATGCGGCCGCGGAGCGCGCGGGTCGCGATCCGCGCGAGGTGAGGCTGCTCCCCGTGAGCAAGACGGTTCCGACCGACCGGGTGCGGGCGGCCATCGGTGCCGGGCTGCGCCGTCTCGGTGAGAACAAGGTGCAGGAAGCGGTGCGCAAGAACCGGGAGACGGCCGACCTCGACGTGGACTGGGTGATCATCGGGCACCTGCAGACCAACAAGGCCAGGGACGTGGCCGCGTTCGCCACCGAGTTCCAGGCGCTCGACAGGGCTGCGGGTGGCGGAGGCCCTGGACCGGCGGCTGCAAGCCGCCGGGCGCAGCCTCGACGTGTACGTGCAGGTGAACACCTCTGCCGAGGACTCGAAGTTCGGTATGCCTCCGCAGGAGGTGCCGGCCTTCCTGAAGGCGCTGCCCGCGTATGCCTCTCTCCGCGTGCGCGGGCTGATGACGCTCGCGCTGCTCACCCCGGACACCGCGCGGGTACGCGAGTGTTTCGCGCTGCTGCGCGCCCTCCGCGACGAGGCGCGCCAGGAGACGCCCGACCTCATCGGCGACGGTGAGCTGTCGATGGGCATGTCCGGCGACTATGAGATCGCCGTCGAGGAGGGCGCGACGTGCGTGCGCGTCGGGCAGGCGATCTTCGGCGCACGCGCGGTCCCGGACAGCCACTATTGGCCGGAGGGCTGACTTCGCTCAGTCCTCCGTGCGGAAGCCGGCAGCCTTGTGCGTGCCGTCGCAGAAGGGCTTGAGTGCCGAGAGCCCGCAACGGCACAACGCCACGGTCCGTCGCCGCGGATCGATGACGGTGCCGTCGCTCGCGTGCAGCTCGACCTCCCCGCGCACGAGCAGCGGCCCGTCCGGATAGGCCGTGACGGTGACGGGCTCGTCCCGCCGGCTCACGCTGACGCCCTTCCCCGCAGCGCGGAGCCGCCCGCCGCCCACGCGTCGAGGGTGTGAGCACCCGCCCAGCCGTCGACCGTGAGGCACGCGGCCGCGCCGAACAGGATGTCGGCCAGCAGCTCAGGGCGATCTTCGGCCAGGCTTCCGGCGAGGTCCCGGGCGGCGATCTGCTCGTGCACCGCGTCGGCCTCGACGTGCTCCTCGAAGTACGCGGCGACCTCGTCGGCGAACCCGAGGCGGTGCAGGCCATCGGCGTAGAAGCGGCAGGGGATCGATGAGGTCATCTCATACGCGGCGAGGTGACCGACGATCGCTCCGACGAGGCGACGGTTCAGGCCGAACAGGCTCATCATGTTGTGCGAGGCGAGGGTGATCGCGGGCGCATCGTCGACATAGGCGCCGTACGTGTCGTCGAGACCGGCGGCGCGGAGGGCGCAGGCATAGAGCTCCGCGTGCACACGCTGCGGGCGACCGCCACCGTACTCGTCGGACTGGATCTCGACGAGTGCGGCCTTGGGTCGTCCGGTCAGCCGCGGGATGGCCCAGGAATGCGGGTCGGCCTCGCGCAGCGTGTACACCGAGCGGAGGATGAGAGACTCCTCGGCCTGGTCCCGCGTCGCCTTCCTGGCGATGTGCCGCGACAGGCTGGGACCCGTGTCCGCGGCGGCGAGGGCGAACAGGGCGCGGCCCACGGCGTCGACGGTCGGCTCCGGAAGGTCGGGCACCGGCACGGTCTCCCTGAGCGCCGCCTCGAAGGCGTCTTCGAGGATGCGACGCGCGGTCACCACGCCGGCATCCCATTCCCGCGCCGCATCGAGCTGCGGCAGCGACCCGTACGACGAGGCGTAGAGGACGAACAGGGCGAGCTGGATGTCGTCGTCACGGACCGCGTCACTGGTCGCGGCGACGGCCGCGGTGGCGAGGTCAGGAAGGGCGGCGGCATCCTCGCCGCGCCCGGTCAGCACGGAGAGGACGGCGCTCGACACGGGACCGCGGGGTGAGAAGGCGACGGCGGTGTCGGCGTCGAGGGTGGAAACGGTCATGAGGAGGGCTCCCATCGGATCGATCACCGTCATCCTCACCCGCGCGCGCGGGGGCCGCCAGGGACTTGACGCCGAGGCGCCCGGCAGGCAAGCGCCCCGTCACGGACACGCGGCGAACACGTATCCCTCGTCGTCCGGTGTGACGAGCTCACGGTCGCGGAGCACCATCGATCCCGGCGCTTCCGGGTCGTCGCACAGCTCTGCGAAGGATCGGGGCAGGTGGTCCGTGTACTCGATGTCGATCACGTGCTCCCCGTACATCGCCTCGTAGGCGCCGCACTCGCCGTAGGCGGCGCACTCCTCGGCGACGGCGAGGTCGAACCCCGCGCGTTCCCGCAGGGCGGGGGCATGCTCCGCGGCGTTCTTCTGACCGGCGGCGAGACCCGCGCCGTGCGCCGCGGCGACCAGGAGCTCGGCGAGGGCGAGGTTGTCGTCGAGCGTGAGCGCGCCGCCCGAGCGCGAGAAGGAATCGAGGTTGTCGAACTCGACGGCCTGGAAACCCGACTCCGCACAGCCATCGATCCACGGGATGACGATCTCGGCGATTCGGGATCGCTGCGCCGCGCTCCCGGTGTCGAGAAGGGCTTCGTCGGGCCAGTCGGGGTCGAACACCACAGCACCGTCCGCTCGCAGGAGCAGGTCGTCCGGCCAGTCGGCGAGCTCGCCCGGCTGCGTCTGGAAACCGTTGACGTAGCAGAGGGAGTAGAGGCCTCGGGCCGGGGGCGCGCCCCGGTCGCGCGCGACGATCTCCACGCCCCCGGGCGGGCCGTAGGCACCGCCGAGCTGGTAGTCCGGAACGGCACCCGCCGGGGGCAGTGCCACGTCGGCGCTCGGCCCCGATCCCGCGGCGGGGAGGCCGGGAGCGGGCGGCGCAGCCGCACAGCCGGCGACGGCGAGGGCGGCACCGAGGAGCAGTGCGACGACCGCGGACGTGCGTGCGGGTCGCGGCGGCCGAGGGTGCGGGAGACTCGTCCGCGGTGACCGCGTCACCGCGGCTCCGACGTCGGGCCTGCCGGAGCGTCGGCGGGGGCGGAGGTGTCCTCCGCGGGGTTCCGGCGGATGCCGATCCACGACACGACTCCGCCGAGGATGAGGAGAGCGGCCGTGACCCAGGCGGCGCTGTGGAAGCCGTCGAGGTCGAGGGTGCCGCCGACGATGGTCGACAGCATCGCGACCACGAGCAGTCCGGCGACGCGGGAGACGGCGTTGTTCACGGCGGAGGCGATACCCGAGTGGTTCTCGTCGATGGCACCGAGGATCGCGGCTGTCAGCGGAGCGACCGTGAGTGAGAGGCCGAGGCCCATCACGATCATGGCCGGGAGCACCTGCCACCAGTAGTCGAAGTCTGCGGACACGGTGAGCAGCATCAGCGCGCCGACCGCCATGACGAGCGGGCCGATCGTCATGAAGATGCGAGGACCCCACCGTCCCGCCCATCCTCCGGCACGGGAACTCAGCAGGATCATGAGGATGGTCATCGGCAGGCTCGCCAGGCCCGCCGCCGTCGCGCTCAATCCGGCCCCTTGCTGGAGGTACACGCCGACGACGAAGCCGTTGAGGGAGAGCGCGGCGTAGACGAAGAGCGTCGCGAGGTTTCCCCAGCCGAAGTCCCGCACCCGGAACAGCCGGAGCGGCATGAGGGGAGCGGCGGAGCGGCGCTGGCGCAGCAGGAAGGCGATGAAGAGGGCGGCTCCGACGATCGCGGGGATCCAGATGGCGGGGGAGGCCCAACCGAGGTTCGGTTGCTCGATGAGCGCGAAGACGACCGCGCCGAGGCCGAGCGCGCACAGGGCACCGCTCCACCAGTCCACCCGGATGCCCCGCGGGTGCTCGGGGAGGCGAAGGCGGGCCAACAGCAGCAGCGTGATGCCGATCGGGACCACGTTGATGAGGAAGACGAACCGCCACGAGAGGAAGTCGACGAAGACTCCGCCGAGCAGCGGGCCGACGAGCTGAGCTGCCGTCGTGAAGGCCGTCCAGACCCCGATGGCCCTGGCCTGCACATCGCCGCGCATGGTGGCGGTGATGAGGGCGAGGGAGCTCGGGACCAGCAGCGCGCCGGCGGCGCCCTGCGCCGCCCTGGCGACGATCAGCATCAGGGGATCGACGGCGGCGGCCACGGCGATCGACGAGATGCCGAAGGCGATGAGGCCGATCCGCATCACCACGACCCGGCCGTAGGCGTCCGAGAGCGATCCGGCGAGGAGGATCAGCGCGCTGAGCGTGATGAGGTAGGCGTCGACGACCCACTGCTGCGTCGTGATGCCGCCGCCGAGCTCCTCGCTGATGGCGGGCAGGGCGACGTTGACCACGGTGCCGTCGAGGAAGGTGACGAACGACGCGAGCACAGCGATCGCGATGACGAGTCGCTGGAGTGGGGCGAAGGATGACACAGGCCGACCCTACTCCCGGGCGGCGACGTCGGGGCGGGTCAGTCTCCGGTCGCGCGGGTGCCGTCGTGCAGCAACGCGCCGAGGCCTGCGATCCCGCCGTTCGCGTACGCGGCGCGTTGCCGCGTGGCGCCCGGACCGTCCGCTCCGATGCGCTCGAGTCCCGCCCGCACCGTCTCCTCATCGCCGAGCTCGCTCAGCACCGGGGCGATGTCGTCGAACAGATGCATCGCCACGCTCCGGGCGGGCGCGACCTCGCCCGTGAGCGGGTCGACGATCCGCGCCTCTACCCCCGCCCTCGACGCCATCCAGAGGGAGGCGTCGATCGCGTCCGTCTCATCGGCGACGATCTGTTGCTCGGAGGCGAGCGCGATCCCGCGGGTCAGCAGCGCGGAGAACACGGCGTCCTCGGCAGTGAGCTGCGTGTCCGCGACCCGTGCCTCGACGGTCGGGTAGCGCTCCGAGAGGCGGACCGCCCACGAGAGGGAGGTGGCCTCGCCGATGGTCCCGAGGTCGAGGAGCTGATCGACGCGTGTGCGGTAGTCGTCGACGTCGGCGAAACGGGGCGGGCACCAGGAAGAGGGAAGCCGTCGGATGAGCATGCTGCGCCAGCTCGCGAACCCGGTGTCGATGCCGTTGCCGAAGGGACTGTTCGAGCTGAGGGCGAGCAGGAGCGGGAGCCACGCCCGGAGGCGGTTCAGGGCCTTGACGCGGTCCTCCTCGTCCACCACCTCCACGTGGACGTGCAGCCCGTTCACCTCGTGCTCGCGGGTGAGGTGAGCTAGGCGCCGCGCCACGTCGTCGTAGTGCGCGGACGGGGACAGCCGGGGCGAGCGGAGGGTCGTGTACGGGGAACCGGTCGGTGCCGCGATCGCTCCCCGGGCGCGGGCGGCCGCGCCGACGAGCGCACGCAGGGCGGTGAGCTGTCCCGCGGCCTCGGCTCCGGACCGCACCGGGTCGGTGAGTGCCTCGATCTGCGAGGCCAGGTACTCCGTGGTCAGGCGCCCGGCGACGACCGCGCCGCCGATGCGCTCCAGGACGTCACCGCTCAGGGCGACGGGAACGAGCGAATCCTCATCGAGCAGGAGGAACTCCTCCTCGATCCCGAAGCACGTCATCCGGTTCAGTGGTTTCGCAGGTCGGAGATGAGCTCGGCCTTGCGCTTGCCGCTGTATCCGGTGAGGCCGAGCTCCTTGGCGCGCTTCCTCAGCTCGGGGACGGTCCAGTCCTCGTAGTCCCCGTGCTTCCCGCCTCGTCGGCCGACGTTGCTCCGGCCGTCACGCGCTGCGGCGTTCGAGATACGGGCGGCCTTCTCCTTTGAGGCGCCGTCCTCCCGGAGCTCTTCGTACAGCTCCGGGTCCTTCAGGGAATTGTTGCGTCGTCCTGGCATTGTCCTGCTCCTTCGCGCATCGGGAGGGTGGAAGTCAACCCCCTCCGACGAGGGGGCCGTCCGGGGCTAGCGTGGGCTCACCGCAGTCGGGCGCCCGCGCCCCCAGAGAAGGGAAAGACCGATGAACATCCTCCTGATCATCGTCATCGTCATCGCCGTGATCCTCGCGATCACCGGAGGACTGGTGCAGTCGCTCCAGTTCCTGCTGTGGGTCGGTCTGGTGCTCCTGGCCATCGCCGTGATCGCGTGGCTGATCCGATCGATCTCGGGCAACCGCAAGGTCTGACCCGGAGTGCGGAGGGGAGGCTCGCCACCGGCGAGCCTCCCCTTCGTGGGATCAGCGGGTGGGCGATCAGCGGTTGAACGCGTCCTTGATGCTGTCGCCGGCCTTGCCGGCGGCGTCCTTCACGTTCTCTCCGGCCTGCTTGGCGTCGGCCTTCACCTGATCCGCCTGGCCTTCGGCCTCGAGCTTCTCGTTGTCGGTGAGCTTCCCGAAGCCTTCCTTGGCCTTGCCACCCAGCTTCTCGGCGGAGTTCTTCATGTCATCTGCGCCACTCATATGAGGCTCCTCTCCTTGACGGATCGATTGCTCTTCGAGCATCGCACCGGGCCAGAGGCCCGTCCACGGGATTGACATTCGCCGAAGGGCGTGTCAGCGTTCCGCCCCCATCGACTCCTGCCCCGCCAGGGGCTAGCCTGGCGCCAGACGGGCGGTCGGCCCGTCGTCCGCGACGAAGGGAGCCGAGCACGATGGACGCGATGATGATGGGGGCCATGTCGAAGAACATGGAGTCGATGCCGGACATGGCGATGATGGACATGTCGGTGCTCCAGGCCTGCATGGACGCATGCGCCGCCTGCGAGCAGGCGTGTACCGTGTGCGCGACGCAGGAGATGGACTGCGCTCCGGCGTGCATGAACTGCGCGGACATGTGTCACACGATGATGCGGTCGATGCTCCGCATGCAGGGCATGACGCCGGCGACCCTGATGGCGATGCTGGACGCCTGCATCGCGATGTGCCAGATGTGCATGGACGAGTGCATGCAGCACGCCGAGCACAGTGACGTCTGCCGGCTGTGTGCTCAGGCGTGCCAGGCCTGCATGAACGCCTGCATGGCCGTCCGCGACATGATGATGGCGAGTGCCTGACCCGGTGTGATCAGGACGCCGTCACACGGACGCGACGTTGAAGCGCGTACGGCCGATGGCGAGCACGCCGTAGTCTCGGTGGAGAGCCACGGGACTGCCGATCCCGGCCTCCAGAGCCGCTCCCGAGCCGTTCCACAGCGCATGCGTCGTACCGTCGAGCGTGCGGACGACAAGGTCGCCGGACACCGGATCCGCCGCCGTCACGAACCCGTCCGCCCACCCGGACGGCGTCGTCGCGGCGAGGCGCTCCTGGATCAGATGCAGCGCGTGGCCCGGCGCCGACGAGGAGCAGCGGCCGCCGCGTACACACATGCACGCCGCACGCTCACGCACCTCGAGGGGCGGACGGCGGTGCAGCGGCGTGGACACGGGGTCTCCTTCGGATCGGCGTCCGGCCAGCGTACGTCGACCGCGGCACGATCCCGCAGCCGCCCCGACACGCGACGAAACAAACGGGTGTAGGCTCGCCGGGTGCTGTCGTCGATGAGCGCCCTCGGGGCGCGGAGCGGAGCTGCAGGCGCGTTCAGCGCCGCAGACAGAGGCTGAGGACCGGCCGGAGGCGGAACACCCGTCCCCGGCACCGCGTCGTACCCCGGCGTCCGTCCGGGCGATCCTCCGATCCGTCTCGCCGTCCGGCGATCACACCGAAAGCTCATCCCTCATGCGTCCCATCGACGAGCGCGCGCTGCGCGCCTCCTTCTGCAACGCCTCCCGCAAGGAGGTCTCCGACCTCACCCTGCCGCCCGGCTTCGCCGAGACGGACTTCGACCGGCTCGACTACCTCGGCTGGGTCGACCCCAAGCTGCCCCGCCGCTCCTACGTCGTCGCCTGGATCGACGACGAGCCGGTCGGCGTCGTGCTCCAGCGCGCCGAACAGCGCGTGCTCGCCCGCGCACAGTGCTCCTGGTGCGAGGACGTGACGCTCCGCAACGACGTCCAGCTGTACGTCGCCCGACGTGCCGGGGCCGCCGGCCGCAAGGGCGACACGGTCGGCGTGCTCGCGTGTGCGGAGTTCGGCTGCAACGAGGCGGTGCGGAAGCTGCCACCGCTGGCCTACCCGGGGTACGACCGGGAACTCGCACGAGAGATGCGCATCGTGCGCTTGCAGGAGCACGTGACGGGATTCGTCCGCGAGGTCGCCGGTCGGAACCGCTAGGCCGTCACGGCGCGCACGTGCGCGAGGGCGGGTGCCGCCCATTCCGCCGACAGCCGGGCGAACGCCTCGAAACTGCGTCGCCCCGGCCAGTCAGGCGGGAGCATCGCCGGGGGCAGCCCCGGATCGGTGTAAGGCAGCACCCGCCACCGGTCGATGAGGTGGACGTACGCCGGGAACGGTGCAGCGGGCAGTGCGTCGAGCGACTCCTGGAACGCCTCATGGTCGGCGCGCAGCGCAGCGAGGTCCCACCACTCGGCGGCGGCCTCCGGCAGCGTGCCGGCCGGTGCGGGCGCCGAGGCCTCGAACAGGGTCGCCCACCGGCGGGCATCGAGATCGACGAGGATCTGCACGGCCTCGTCGCGGAGGTGACCGGGGCAGATCCACAGCGCAGGCGACACCACTCCCGCGCCGATCCAGTGCAGCCGTCGGCGTAGCTGGTGCCGCACGCTGCGCGCACTCTCCGGGATGGAGAACGACACGAGGCACCACGGATCGTCGTCGGTCATCTCGCGCATCCGGAAGATCCGCCGGTCGCCGCGCTCCAGCATCGGCACCGCAGCGGGACTCAGCCGATAGCCGATCGCGTCACGGCGCTCGGGGACGATCAGGCCCTTCTGCTTGAGCCGGGCGATGCCGGTCCGGGCGGGTGCGGGCGCGATGCCGAGGTCGCCCGCGAGCGTCACCAGGGCGGCCGTCGAGATCCAGCCGCCGACGGGGCGCAGGTAGAGACCGATCAGCGTGCGCAGGAGCGAGGCGGTGCTGCCGGGCCGGGCATCGATGTCATCGAGCACGACCGGCGCCACGGGCTCAGGAGACACCGGACTCCACCGCGTCCCGGACCGCCAGTACGCCGGTGACCGTCTCGACATGCGAGGTGCTCAGCGGGGACAGCCCGAGCCGGATCCCGTCGGGGAAGCGGAAGTCGGGGATGACTCCGTCGGCCCAGAGCCGTCGGGTCACCTCGCGGAAGTCCGGGTGTCCGATCGTGATGTGACCACCGCGCCGGGCGGGGTCGCGTGGGCTGAGCAGCCGGACGCCGAGCGAGGCGAGCACCTCGTCGTAGGCGCGGACGGCAAGGGCCGTGAGCGACTCCGACTTCGCCCGCACCCCCGCGATCGTCGACTGCTCGATGAGGTCGATCATGCCCTGCATCGCCAGCATCGACGTCACCGGCGGCGTGCCGCTCAGGAGCTGACGGATGCCGTCGGCCGGGACGTACTCCGGAGCCATGGCGAAGATGTCGGCGGCGCTCCACCAGCCCTGGATCGGCTGACGGAGCACGCCCTGCAGGTCGCGCCGGAGGTAGGCGAACGCGGGCGAACCGGGGCCGCCGTTGAGGTACTTGTAGGTGCAGCCGACCGCCATGTCGACGCCCCAGGCGTCGAGCTGCATCGGCACGACGCCCGCCGAGTGGCACAGGTCCCACATCATCAGGGCGCCGGCGTCGTGGACGACGGCGGTGATGCCTGCCATGTCCGCGAGGGCGCCGGAGCGGTAGTCGACGTGGCTCAGCGACACCAACGCGGTCCGTTCGGAGACCGCAGCGGCGACGTCGTCGACCGTGACCCCGTGCACGGGGTCGGGCGTGATCCACCGCAGCGTGGCCCCCATCTCCGCCGCGACGCCCTCCGCGAGGAAGCGGTCCGTGGGGAAGTTCCCCTCCTCGATCACCAGTTCCGTCCTGGGTCCCTGAGCCTGTCGAAGGGCTGCTCGCATGAGCTTGTAGAGGAGGACGCTGGTGGAGTCCGACACGACCGTCTGCCCGGCGGCCGCCCCGAGGGCGACGGCACCGATGCGGTCGCCGAGCTCCAGCGGAAGGGTCATCCACTGCTCGTCCCAAGACCGGATCAGCCGCGTACCCCAGTCCTCCCGCACGAACGCGGCGAGCTTCTCGGGCACGTCGCGCAACGGGCGGCCGAGCGAGTTCCCGTCGAGGTACGCGGTGACGCCGGGAGCCTCGGCGAAGGCGTCGAGGTGGGAGGCGAGCGGATCGGCGGCGTCCAGGGCGCGAGCGGCGTCGAGGAGGGCGGTGTCGGCGGAGCGGTCGGTCATGTCACACCTTCAGGTCGGCGGGGGAGAGGGGACGGGCGGAGAGGGGGTCCACGGATCCCTCCGGCAGCAGCAGGAGGAGGGAGCGGTGGTCGAGCGGGTCAGTGGGTGCGAGGGCGCGCAGCAGGGTGTCGTCATCGAGCCCGGCGGTGCGGAGGGCGGTGACCTCGGCGGGGTTCAGGTCCACCGGGGTGTGTCCGTTGCCCATGTCCGTGCCGTAGAGGACGGTGCCGCCGGCCGCGTGGAAACGGGCGACGTTGTCGACCGCGACCGCTCGGGCGGCTGCATCGTGGATGGCGAGCGTGGAGATCCAGGACACGTGAGCGGCCTGGTAGGCGATCTCCTCGTCGTCCAGGTGCTCGGTGAACGGGGCGTGGGCGAGCCGGGCCGCCCCGAGGACTCCGACGCGCTGCGCCTCGCCGGGGCCTTCGGCATGGGCGACCACGGGCAGGCCGTGCGCCGTGGCGCGCTCGACGATCGTGCGGAACAGGGCGTCGGAGAACACCGGGCCTGCGGTGCTGTTGCTCGCGACCTTGATGCAGGATGCGCCCGCCGACGCCATCTCCGCCACCGCGGCCTCCGCCGCGCCGGAGTCGGGGATCTCTCGTACCGAGCCCGCCGGAGCCCAGGCGCGGTCCGAAGGGTAGCCGCCGGGAGGGGTGAGGAAGGCGCCGGCGTAGCTCACTGTCCGCAACTCAGGAGAATCCGGCTCCCCCGCTCCCGAGACCGCCCGGGCGGCGACTCCGGCGGCGGTTTCTCCTGAGTTGTGCACGGCGATCCGTGCGACCGTCGTCGGGTCGCCGCCGAGGTCGACCACCTGCCCGAGTCGCGATGAGGCCAGGAGCGTGTGATCGACGAGCTGGAGGTGCACGTGATGGTCGGTGAAGCCCCCGACGACGCGGCCGGAGAGGCGACGGGCGCCGGGCGACGGCGTCTCATCGCGGAGCTGCGGACGGCCGTCCGTGCCGAGTCCGACGACGCCCTCGCGCCAGCGGTCCCGGTCGTAGAACGTCGCCCGGAACATCAGGCGCCGATCTCGGTGCGGACGGTGTACAGCTCGGGGAAGAACGTGAGGTCGAGGGCGCGCTGCAGGAAGCCGACGCCGCTCGAGCCGCCCGTGCCGACCTTCATCCCGATGGTGCGCGACACGGTCTTGAGGTGACGGAAGCGCCAGAACTGGAAATTGTCCTCGAGGTCGACGAGGTCCTCGCAGGCCTCGTAGAGGTCCCAGTGCGTGCGCGGGTCCTGGTAGATCGCGCGGATCGCGGGCACGAGGGCCGGCGTCTCGCGGTAGGGCTCCCGCACGTCGCGGTCGAGGATCTCGCGCGGGACGGGGAGCCCGCGGCGGGCGGCGTACCGGAGGAACTCGTCGTACAGTGTGGGCTTCTCCCACTCGGCGGTGAGGAGCGCGAGGTTCGCGGGGTGGTCGCGGAAGACGCTCAGCATCTTCTCGTTCTTGTTGCCCAGTGCGAACTCGACGGCGCGGTACTGCACGGACTGGAAGCCGGACGAGTTGCCGAGGGCGCCGCGGAACTGGGCGTACTCCGTCGGGGTCAGGGTCGCGAGCACCGACCACTGCTGCGTCATCACGTCCTGGATGCGCTTGACTCTGGCGATGCGCTTGAGGGCCTCACGCAGATCGTCGGCCGCGAGGAGTTCCCGTGCGGAGCTGAGTTCGTGCAGCAACTGCTTGAGCCAGAGCTCCGTGGTCTGATGCTGGACGATGAACAACATCTCGTCGTGGTGCTCCGGGACGCTCACCGGGTGCTGCGCCGTGAGGAGCTGGTCGAGCGCGAGATACGAGCCGTAGGTCATGCGGCCGGAGAGGTCCGTGACGATGCCGGACTCGAGGGCGCGTTCGTTCGCGGGGTGCATCCCGTGAACATATCACTTCCGTGCCGGTCGTCACAGTAATGTCATGTCGGCTCTCCGCGCACCTGCACGATCCGGCGACCCTCGCACAGTCCTCCGCCCGATTCGCTCGTGCCTCCGTGCCCGGGTCGTGCCTCCGTGCCCGGGTCGTGCCTCCGTGCCCGGGTCGTGCATCCTTCCCTGGGACCCACCTGCACGATCGGAGAACGGACGGACGGGCACCCGCGGGAATGAGTCGTGCATGCGTGCCGAGATCGTGCTGGTGGGTCAACGGGTGTGGGTGTCGAGGAAGTCCAGGGTGTCGGCGAGGGCTTTCCGGGCCTCCGGCATATCGAGGTGGAACTGATACTCGTGCGGGAGGGCGGGCTCGTGGGGGACCGGCCAGAACACCGGGGTCACATCGACCCCGAGCTCCTCCAACCGCTTCGCCATCGGGATCGACTGGAGCCAGGTCAGCCCGTCGCCGTTGCCGCCGGAGATGTAGGTCGCGGGGAAGTCGGCCGTGACCCAGTCCACCGTCGACATCGTGGCCCCCGTGGAGTCCTCCGCCCACGTCTTGGTTCCGGAATAGGCCCACATCGCGGACTTGAAACCCCAGCCGGCGACGCCGTCGAGTTCCGCGAGGGCGGCGAGGTCGTAGACGCCGCAGTGCAGCACCGTCGCGACGAGCTGGTCCGCCCGGAGGGAGGGCTCGATGCCGAGGATCCCGGCGTATTCCGGGCTCGTGATGAGAGTGGCCATCTGGCTGGCGAGCTGGGCTCCGGCGGAGTCTCCCGCGAGCACGATCCGCTGCGGGTCGACGCCCAGCTCCTCCGCGTGGGCGTCGATGTACGCGAGCGCCTCGTCGAGCTGATGCACCGCGAGCGGGTACACGCCTTCCGGCCCGCGGGTGTAGTTCACGCCGATGGTCGTGTACCCCTCGGCGGCGAGGATGCGCAGGTACGGGTCGACGTCCTCCTTGGAACCGGAGATCCACGCGCCGCCGTGGATCCACACCACGGTCGGCAATGGGCCATCCGCGGTGGCGGGGCGGAAGACGTCCATGGTCGTGTCCGCACCGGCGCCTGCGTACGCGACGTCCTTCCGCTCGTCGAGCACGGTGTCCGGGACGTGCTTCATCATCTCGGCCGCGGTCTCGTCACCGCCCTTCGTGAACACCGACCGGATGATCATCGCCGACGGCCACGGGGTGAGCGCTCCGACGATCGCGACCGCTGCGGCGGCGGCGGCGAGAATGCCCAGGGCAATCTTCGTGCGGCGCCAGGGCCTCCGACCGCTCGTCGCGAGGGCGGGGGCGTCGATGCTCCTGGAGTCTTCCACGGCCTCAGTGTGCCACCATCCGTCGGGCCGAGCAGGGTGTGACGGAATGTCAGGTCGTCAGGCTCGCGATGAGGTGCCGAAGGCCGTAGTCGAAGGCGCGGTCCACCTCGCCACCGAGTCGGAACGCCCCGGACAGTTCCATCTGCAGGAAGCCGGTGGCCCAGGCGGTGAAGAGGCGGGCGGCATCGAGCGCGTCCTTCTCGCCGACGGCGGCGGCGCAGGCCCGGATGACGGGCGCGGCGGAGCGTTCGAGAGCCTCCTGGGGAACCGCGGTGAGAAACAGGAGGCGGAACCCTTCCGGGTGCGCGTGGGCGAAGGCGCGGTAGGTCCTGGCGAGGGCGGAGAGGTCGTCGCCCGCACCCTCGAGACGGGTGGTGAGGTCGTCGACGGACGCCGTGGCGACGGCGACGTGCAGGGCCTCACGGTCGCGCACGCGCTTGTACAGGGAGGGGGCGCGAACTCCAACCCGCTGGGCGACCGCCTGCATCGTGAGCCCTGCCAGGCCGTTCGCCTCGAGGATCTCCCGACCTGCCGCGACGATGGCGTCGGTCGAGGTGCGTTCAGGGGTGGGCATCGGACCTCCTCGATGGCTATTGACAATAGCCATGATAGCTATGTAACGTAGCCATCGCAATCGCCCGAGAGGAATCGCCATGAAGCTCGCCCCGCATCTCCACCGCCTCGGCAACGACATCGTCGCCTCGTACCTCATCGACCTCCCGGAGGGCGTCACCCTCGTCGACGCGGGGCTGCCCGGACACTGGCATGACCTGCTGCGGGAGCTCGACGGCATCGGCCGCCCGCTGTCCGACGTTCGCGGACTCGTGCTGACCCACGGAGACAGCGACCACATCGGGTTCGCGGAACGACTGCGCGGCGAGGCCGGGGTCCCGGTTTTCATCCACCATGCTGACGCCCACCGCGTGCGGACGGGGGAGAAGCCGAAGACTCCGATGGGTGCTGCCCGGCTCGGCCCCACGCTCGGCTTCCTCGCTTACGGCCTCCGCAAGAGCGCGCTGCGCACGCGTCATGTCGCCGAGGTGTCGGAGATCGCGGACGGCGACGTGCTCGATCTTCCGGGGGCCCCGGTCGTCGTGGCTCTCCCTGGGCACTCGCCGGGGAGCATCGCGGTGCACGTCCCTGCGGTGGACGCGGTGTTCGTCGGCGACGCCCTGACCACGCGGCACGTGCTCACCGGGGAGACGGGGGCGCAGTCTGCCCCGTTCACCGACGACCCGGCGCAGGCCCTGGCCTCGCTCGACCGTCTCGCAGCGCTCGACGCCGCGTGGGTCCTCCCCGGCCACGGCGCTCCGTGGCGCGGTACTCCCGGTGACATCGCGGCAGCCGTCCGCGCCCACTCCTGACCGTTCTCCGTCCGTCCTTCCCCTCGCCCGAGTGCTCGTTCGCACCGGCCGAGTTCAAGAACGCGCCTCCCCGCGGCCCCCGAGGTGTCTTTTCCGCCCTGCCCGAAGGTCATCCCGCGGTGCCGGACCGAGAACGCACCGTAGACGCGCGGCGGAGGTTCGATGTCCGTCCCGCGAGTGTGCCCGACACCGCCCGCCCGCGGCGCGAGTGTCGGTGGCACGATCCCGGTGCGGGATCAGAATCGCGCCTGCGTGGGGCTCGCGAGGCGCGTTTCGCGTCCCGCGACCGAGGGGAGGTCCCGTGGGGGATCGAAACCTTGCCTGACGGGCGCTTGCGAGGGGCGGGATCCATCCCGCCCCGTGCGAGCGCTGCCGCGGAGGGGTCAGGGGGAGAGGAGCGTGGCCGTGTCGGTCACGGTGATCTGCGGGGGATAGAGGCTCATGACCTGCACGGCGGCGGCGTGGTTCTCGGCCGTCGAGCCGGCGCAGGCGTCGGCGGCGAGCGTCACCCGTGCTCCGGCATCCGCTGCGGCGAGGGCGGTGGACACGACGCAGCAATCGGTCGACACCCCCGCCAGCACGATCCGGCCACCGCGACCCACGATCGTCTCCAGCTCCGGGCCCCACTTGCCGAACGTCGGGAGGTCCACGGGAGGTTCCGGAGACAGGCCATCCGCCTCCGGAACCAGCGCGTACAGCGGGTCGTCGGCGGGGCGGTCGGCGAACGGCCATGCGGCGAAGTACTCGCCCCAGGAGGTGGAACGGTCGGCCGTCGGGAGCCACCGGGTCACGATCACGCGCTCGCCGAAGGCGTCCGCGAGCCGCCGGATGTTCACCATGGCGTCGGCGAAGAAGGGCGAGCCCCAGGCCGAGTCCGGTGACGCGAAGATCACCTGCGGATCGACGACCACGAGCCAGGCGTCGCCCGGCCCCGCAGGCCGAGGTGCAGCGGAGCCTGCCGACGGGCTCACGACTCCTGCCGCCGGATCTTCCCGGCCCGCGCGAACCAGGTCACGAGGAACGACAGCACCAGCGCCACGAACACCCCGAGGTTCGCGTACGCCCAGTCCCCGTCCGCCCCGCCGACGAGGAACAGCAGGTATCCCTGCCAGTTGTTCCACGGCGCCGCGTCGGCGAAGCCGTTGAGCACGAGACCCCAGCCGATCACGCTCGCGACGACCATGGTGCCGATCGACGTCCAGTCCCAGGCGCCGTACCGCCCGCGGCTGTCGAACAGGGCCTCCTCGTCATAGTCCTTGCGGCGACGGAGGATGTCGGCGATGAGGATGCCGGCCCACGAGGCGAGCGGCACACCGAGGGTGATGAGGAAGCTCTGGAACGGGCCGAGGAAGTCGGTCGCGAAGAACACCACGAAGATGGTGCCGGCGGTGAGGATCGCGCCGTCGATCGCCGCCGCGGACGGCCGCGGGATGCGGATGCCGAGGCTGAGCAGTGTCAGGCCCGAGGAGTAGATTCCGAGCACGGCGCCGGAGACGAGGGCGAGCACCGCGGTGAGCAGGAACGGCACGAGCACCCACAGCGGCAGGATGCTCGCGAGTGCGCCGATCGGATCGGCGGCGATCGCGGCCATGAGGTCGTCGTCCGAGCCCGCGAGCAGCAGACCGAACACGACGAGGATGACCGGCGCCACCGAGCCGCCGATCGTGTTCCAGGCGACGATCGCGCCGTCGGACGCGGTGCGCTTCTGGTAGCGCGACCAGTCGGCGGCGATGTTGATCCACCCCAGCCCGAACCCGGTCATGACCATCACGAGCGCGCCGACGACCTGGCCGATGCCGCCGTCGGGACGGGCCAGCACCGTGGCGAGGTCGATGGCGGGTGTCGCGAGGATGATGTAGAGGATCGTGACGACACCGGTGATCCAGGTGAGCACCGACTGCAGCCGCATGATCGTGTGGTAGCCGAGAACGGACGCGGCGACGATGAGACCGGCGACGATCACGGTCGCGAGGATCTTCAGCCAGAGGCTGTCGCCGTCGCCCCCGAGCTGCGTGATGACGGTCGCCGTTGCGAGCACGGCCATGATCGCGAGGAACGTCTCCCAGCCGATCGACGTCAGCCAGGACACGATGCCGGGGACCTTCTGCCCCTGCACGCCGAATGCGGCCCGGGAGAGCACCATCGTCGGCGCAGACCCCCGCTTGCCCGCGATCGCGATGAGCCCGCAGAGCAGGAACGACACGACGATGCCGATGACCGAGACCAGGGTCGCCTGCCAGAAGGAGATGCCGAAGCCGAGCACGAACGAGCCGTACGACATCCCGAAGACGGAGACGTTCGCCGCGAACCACGGCCAGAACAGGTCACGGGGCTGGGCGATCCGCTCGGACTCGGGGATGATCTCGATGCCTGCACGCTCGATGAGAGCCGGCCTGATGTCGGTCATCCTCACATCCTGGCACTCCGCGACCGCACTCCGCGCCGCGGGTCTCAGCCCGCGAAGAACGCCCCGGTCACGCGGGTCAGGTCGTGCAGGTCCGAGACCCCGGCGAGTTCCCTGGCGGAGTGCATCGAGAGGATCGGGATGCCGACGTCGACCGTACGGATGCCGAGCCGCGTCGCCGTGATCGGGCCGATGGTCGAGCCGCACGGCACGCTGTTGTTCGAGACGAACTCCTGCGTCACCACCCCGGCCCGGTCGCACCAATCCCGCCAGGACGCGGCGCCGACCGCATCGGTCGCGTAGCGCTGGTTGGCGTTGAGCTTGAGGATGGGGCCGGAGCCGAGGACCGGCTGGACGACCGGGTCGTGCCGGCCGACATAGTTCGGGTGCACGGAGTGGCCGACATCGCTGGAGAGGCACCACGACGACGCGTAGGCCTGGCGGCGGGCGGAGCCGTCGGCACCCAGGCCGGCGTACAGCCGCTCCAGCACGTCCTCGAGGAAGGGGCCCGCAGCGCCGGAGCGCGACTCGGAGCCGAGCTCTTCGTGGTCGAACGCGGCGAGGACCGCGATCGGAGCACCCGACGCCGCCTCGTGCGCCGCGAGGGCGACGACGCCCGCGTGCACGGAAGCGAGATCGTCGAGCCGCCCGGAGGCGAAGAACGCGTCATCCTTGCCGAACACGGCGCCCCGCGCGGCATCGGCGACGACGACGTCGTACCCGCGGATCTCGGCGGCGTCCACTCCTGCGGAGGTCGCGAGCTCCGCCAGTAGGTCGGCCTCGGTCGGGTCGCCGAGACCCCAGACCGGCTGAGTCTCCGTCTGCTTGTCGAGCGCGAGGCCGTTGTTCACCCCTCGGTCGAGGTGGATGGCGAGCTGGGGCAGGCGCAGGAGCGCTCCGGTGTCGGCGAGGACGACCCTCCCGTCGGCGAGCGCCAGTCGGCCGGCGAGCCGCAGCTCCCGGTCGAGCCAGGAGTTCAGCAGCGGACCGCCGTACACCTCGACCGCGGCCTGCAGCCAGCCGCGGGCTCCGGTGGTGGGCTGGGGCTTGAGCTTGAAGCCGGGGGAGTCCGTGTGCGCGCCGAACACCTGCACGGGCGTCGTGGCGGTCGCGTCCGGCGGCACCACCCACGCGATCGCCGCGCCATCGCGGACCACGAGGTACCGGCCCCCGGGCTGCGCGGGCCAGGCGTCCTCCTCCTGCAGCCGCGTGAACCCGACCTCCTCCAGGCGACGGGCGACCTCCGCGGCGGCGTGGTAGCTCGACGGGGAGGCGGCGACGAAGTCGGCGAGGTCTTCGGCGTGGGCGAGGGCGTCCGGGGTGACGGGCATGGCATGACCTTCCTGCGCGGGATGTCCTTCGAGCGTAGTCGCGCTCCGAGGCCGGTCCCGGACCTCGGTCGGGGATAGGGTGGTGACGATAGCGCCTAGGGTTCCGGGGTCCGCACCCGTCTGGTCCGAGCGGCGCCACGGTCCCCCTCCAGAGGAGGACCGTCATCTGACAGGACAAAAGCCCGGAGGACCCCATTCGTCGCGCCCGCGGCGGAGGAAAGGGTCTGCCGTGTCCGCTGTCGCTCTCGCACTCGTCCTGGCTGCCGCCGTCGCCCACGCCTCGTGGAACGTCATCGCGCACGGCATCAGCCGCGCCGGTTCCCCGTTCCTGTGGTGGGGTGCCGTCGCCAGCACCGTGGTGTGGGTCGGGGTCGTACCGTTCACCGGAGGGATCGGTGCCGCCGACCTGCCCTCGTTCGCGCTCGGGGTCTCGGTGTCCGCCGTCCTGCACGTCGGCTACATGGCCGTGCTGCAACGCGGCTATCGGGAGGGCAGCCTGTCGACCGTCTATGCGACGGCGCGGGGCACCGGCCCGTTCCTCTCGGTCATCGTCGCCGTGCTGCTGCTGGGGGAGCGGCCGTCCGCTCTCGCGCTGCTCGGTGTCGCCGCGGTGATCGTCGGCGTGGTCGCGATCGGGTTCGTCGACCGTCGGCCCGCGGGGAGCGGGCGTCGCATCGACCCCGGGCTGCTGTTCGGCGCCCTCACCGGCGTGGCGATCGCCGTCTACACGATCTGGGACGCGCACGCGGTGCGGGAGTGGGGGCTCTCGCCGGTCGCGTTCATGGTCGGCACGACCCTCTTGCAGGTTCCGTTCTACTCGGTGGCGGTGCGCGGCCGATGGGGTGCGGTCCTGGCGTTGGGGCGCACACAATGGCGGCGCATCCTGGCGTTCGGCATCCTGTCGCCGTTGTCCTACATCCTCGTGCTGACGGCCATCCAGCTCGCGCCGGTGGCTCTCGTGGCGCCCCTGCGCGAGGTCAGCGTTGTGCTCGTGAGTCTGTTCGGTGCCTTCGTGCTGCGGGAGTCGCGGCCCGGGTGGCGGATCGCCGCGTCACTGGTGGTTCTCACCGGCATCGTGCTGCTCGCCCTCTGAGGGCGCGCCTCAACGGAAGGTGACGAGACCCGCGTGCGCCGCCGTGACGAGGATCTGGACGCGGTCCCGCAGGTGCCACTTCGACATCATGCGGCCGAGGTGGGCCTTCACGGTGCCCTCCGACACGATGAGCGCCTTGGCGATCTCGGCATTCGACATGCCCTTCGCGAGGCACTGAAGCACTTCTTCCTCTCGCTCGGTGAGCGGTTCGAGGGGTTCGGTGGCGGCGGCAGGAGTCGAGTCGCGCACGTGGCGGATCAGCATCGAGGCGATGCGCGGCGACAGGGAACTGGCGCCGGCGAACACCTCGCGCACGCCGGTGACGATCTCCTCCGCACTGGAGTCCTTGAGCAGATAACCGGATGCGCCCGCGCTCAGCATGGGGAGCACGGTGTCGCTGCCGTCCAGCGTCGTCACGGCGAGCACCCGGACGTCGGGCCAGCGCTCGGCGATCGCTGCGGTGGCCGCGATGCCGTCCATCTCGGGCATCTGAACGTCCATCATGACGACGTCCGGCTTCTCGCGCTCGACAGTCGTGAGGGCCTCCGCGCCGTCCTCCGCCTGCGCCACGACGGTGATCTCGGGCGCGCGCGACACGAAGTGCGACAACGCGGAGCGGACCAGAGGATCGTCATCGACGATCACGACGCGGATTTCCTGCATGGAGGAAGCCTAACCGCGTGAAGCAGGCGCTCTGAGGATGTAGACCTTTGGCTATCGAGGTCTGGACGAAGGCCAGATGTGCGCTCCGCGCGCCGCCGAGAAGATGAATACAGACATCGACAAACGGCACTAAATCGGAGGTGAATGTAATGACTTTCTGGCAGCAGGTTGGCAAGTTCTTTGGTCTCGTCCGCTAGAGTACCTGGCGAATAGGAGATAGTGAACCATGGCCTTCGACCATTCGATCCGCGGTTCCGCGGATTCGCTCCGGCTCGGTCGAGGCGAGAAGCTCACCGCCGTCGAACGCATCGTCGTTCTGGTGATCATCTCCATCCCCGTCGCCGTCGACGTGATCGGACTCATCGTCGCCCCGGGTGCGAACCCGGCGGCCGTGCTGGTGAGCATCGCGTCATCGGCCGTCTTCGCCCTCTACCTCTGGAAACCCCTTATCGCGACATGCGCCCTCGGCGTCGTGTTCGCACTCTCTTTCTTGGCAGGAACCGAATCCCAGGTCCTGACCGCCGCCGCTGTCGCGGCCGGGCTGGTCATGCGACTCGGGTGGACCGCGTTGATCCTGTCGTACACCGGTGCCTTTCTCGTCGCCGCCGCCCTCGTCGCTTTCGGTGACGGTGGCTCCGGCGTCAACGTGGCGCTCTTCCTGGTCTTCGCTGCCGTGTCCGGTGCCGTGGGCTTCGCCCTTCGAGTGGCGTTCGCCCGCGGCAGCAGGCTCGAACGTCAGCTGGAGGCTGCGGCTGAGCAGGAGAAGGAAGCCGTCCTCGCCGAGCGACGATGGATCGCCGGCGAGTTGCACGACAGCATCGCGCACCACCTCACGGTGGTGTCGTTGCACGTGCAGATGCTCGAAGACCCCGAAACCAGCGATGGCTCCCGGGAGGCGATCCGCGTCGCCGCCCGCAAGGCCATGACCGACCTCCGCTTCGTGATCGACCTCGCCGACGACGGACCGCGCGCTGCGGGTATGCCGACCGGCGACCTCATCGCTGCGGTCGAGGAAGCGCAGACCGAGTTCGAGGCCGCCGGGCACACCGTGATCGTCGACGGTGACCCCGGCGACGAGCGGATCCCACGAGCGGTCGAGATCGTCCTCGCGCGCATCGTGCGGGAGTCGGCAACGAATGTGTTGAAGTACGCCGGCCCCGGCACCGTCGAGATCCGTCTCACGGTCGACGACGACAAAGCCCACCTGTCCCTCCGCAGCCCGCTGCCGACGACGCCCCGTCGTGAGCTGTCGTCCAGCCGGACCGGACTGGGGCGCATGGCGGAGCGCGTCATGGGAGCCAGCGGCGAGTTCAGCGCCGGAGAGGTGGAGGGCTCCTGGCTCGTCTCCGCGGTGTTGCCGGTGGTGTGACCGCCGCGTATCCTGAGACGACGCCCGTCGATATCGACGCCGGACCGTAGACGAAAGTCTACGAGCGTCTCGACATTCGGCACTTCAGCGCCTCCGCCGCGCCGACATATCCTGAAGGCTCCCCAGATAAAGCGTCCCCAGCGCTGCGATCGCGGGCGCGATCTTTCTGGCTTCTTGAACTCCCGCGCCCGCGGTCGCGAATCTGTCTCCGGCCTCAGCCGCCGACCGCACGCATGTAGTGCCCGTCCGTCGAGATCCCGGAAGCGGCCACCGTGAACCGGACCACCTCGCTGAGGTAGCGGTCCTCCGACGCCTCGAAGATGCGCCCATCGGCGTCCCTCGATGTCCGCGTCAGGCGCAGGATCGGCGTCCCTCGCGGGACGCGAAGGAGCGCGGAGTCCTGCTCATCGGCGGCCACCGCGTCGATCACGTGCTGCAGCGTGACGATCGGGTGACCGACGGACGCGAGGTGCTCCGTGATCGATACCGCGTCGAGGTCGACCTCGAACAGCCGCCGACCGACGTCCTCGGTGTAGAACAGGCGCTCCAACATGGTGGGTCGCCCGTCGAGGAGCCGCAACCGCACCACGCTCACGATCGTGTCGTCCGGCGCCACGCCGAGAGCCGGGCCGAGATCGCCCGCCCGCCGCAAGCTCAGTTCCTGCGTCTGCGCGCCCGGCGTGACACCGAGTTCCCTCGCCCAGCGGGTGAACGGCACCGAGACGTCCACGGCCTGGTTCGCTTTGCGCGCCACCACCCGAGCGGGTCGCCCGCGGCTCGTCTCGATCAGGCCTTCGGCACGCAGCGCGGCCAGCGCGTTGCGGATCGGGCCGCGGGACGTCCGCCAGAAGTGCGCCAACTCCGCCTCGGTGGGGACCGCATCTCCCGGACGGAGGACGCCGCCGACGATCCGCGTGCGCAGGTCGTCGGCGATCTGGGTGTACACAGCTTCGGCCACATAGGTACATTACTTCGTCACGCGCCGTCTCGGCACGGTGTTCCGACCGTATTCACCCAAGCGAATGGCGGGTGAACGCCGCCTGAACTCTTCCGAGATAGGTATACATCTCGCCGAGCGGACTGAGAGAGTCATCCGTGGATCACCCCTCCCACCTCCGAAAGGTCCTCATGAAGCTCCGCGCTCTCCCCGCCCTCGCCGGCGCTGCGATCCTCGCGCTCGGTCTCGCCGCCTGCTCCGGATCGGCCGACGCCACCGACGCCCCGGGCGATGCACCGTCGGCCGACGGCTACGCCGTCGACGAGAACACGCTCGTCTTCGGCGTCGTACCGGACTCGGTGGACACCGAGACGAACTACCAGCCGCTGATGGACTACATCGCCGAGGTCACCGGCAAGACCGTCGAGTACCACGAGTCCACCGACTACGCCGCGCTCATCGAGGCGGCCGTGGCCGGGAAGGTCGACGTCGCCTCGTTCTCGGGCTTCACCTACGTCACCGCGACCAACAACGGCGCGAAGCTCACCCCGATCTCCTCCATCGTCACCGAGGAGGGTCAGGAGCCGGGCTACTACTCGCAGGCGATCGTCCCGGCGGACAGCGACATCACCCGCCTCGAGGACTTCGCGGGCAAGAAGATCTGCTTCGTGGACCCGTCCTCGACGTCCGGCTACCTCTTCCCGTCGTACAACCTCATCGAGGCCGGTGTCGACCCGAAGACCGACATCACCCCGGTGTTCGCGGGCAAGCACGACGTCAGCGTGCAGAAGGTCGGCGAGGGCGTCGAGTGCGAGGCCGGCTTCGCCGAGGACTCCGAGGTCGAGAAGTCCGACAAGGTGAAGGTCATCGCCGAGACCATGGTTCCCGGTGCCCCGCTCGTGTACTCCTCGTCCCTTCCGGATGACGTCGCGCAGCAGCTCGTCGACGGTCTCGGTGAGGTCACGATCGACGACATCATCGCGGCCGGCATCGACAGCGCCGACTCTGACGCGTTCCGCAGTGTGTTCTTCGCCACCAAGCCGGTGGACGACGCGTACTACGACCTCATCCGCGACATCTGCGCCGAGACCGACGCCGAGCAGTGCCAGGGCTGACGCCCCGCGCCTGACGACAGGAGAAGCCATGACCGCGGCACCCGATACCCTCATCCGCCTCGACGGCGTCACCAAGACCTTCGGCAGCACCACCGCCCTGAAGGATGTCTCACTCCAGGTGGCGCGCGGCGAGATCGTCGTGCTGCTCGGCCTCTCCGGTTCCGGTAAGTCCACCCTGCTGCGGCACCTCGACGGCCTGGAGCTGCCCAGCTCCGGCGCTGTCGAGGTGCTCGGCGCGGCCGTCCCCGCGATGAACGGCCGCGGGCTGCGTCGGCTCCGCAGCCGCGTGGGCTTCATCTTCCAGCAGTTCGAGCTCGTCCCCTCACTGACCGTGCTGGAGAACGTGCTGACCGGATCGCTCTCCCGGATGCGCGGGCCGCGGCTCGGGCTGTGGAGCTATCCGCGGGCCGCGAAGCTCACCGCCTTGGAGCACCTCGACCGCGTCGGCCTGCTCGACCGCGCCTACCAGCGCAGCGACACGCTGTCCGGCGGACAGCAGCAGCGCGTCGCGATCGCCAGGGCGCTCATGCAGAAGCCGGCGATCCTGCTCGCGGATGAGCCCGTTGCCTCCCTCGACCCGGAGTCGAGCGAGCAGGTGATGGCGCTCATCCGCGAGATCGCCGCGGACGAAGGGCTCACCGTCGTGTGCAGCCTGCACCAGGTCGACCTCGCGATCCGATGGGCCGACCGGATCGTCGGTCTCCGGCACGGCGAGGTCGTCCTGGACACCCCGACGGACGGACTCTCCAAAGCCGAGGTGATGGAGATCTACGGACGCGTCGCGACGACCACGGCCGAGATCCGCGCTGTGCAGGTGGAGCTCGTCGACGCCGTGACCACGGTGGAGGCGTCATGACGGCGGTGGAAGCCTCGACGCGGGGCGCTTCGACAGGCTCAGCGACCCACGGGGGCGGCTCAGCGACGCAGGGCGGGTCAGCGGCCCACGGGGGTGGCGGGAGCGTCGCGGACCGGGCGCCGAAGCAGCCGATCTCGCCGGAGCGGATCGCCGCCGGCCTCACGCTCGTCCTGCTCGTCGTGCTGGGCATCCTCGCGGTGCGCGATGTCGGGATCTCGATCCCCGCGATGGCGCAGAGCTGGGGCAACGCCGAGAACTTCCTGGCGCGCGTCGGCGGGCTCTCCTTCCCCGAGCCGGCCGACCTCGCGTGGCTCATCGCCTTGACCGTCGGCCTCGTGCTCGTCGGAACGCTGCTCGCCGCCGTGCTCTCGGTGCCCATCGCCTACCTCGCCGCCGCGAACACCACCCCGGGCGCGGGCTGGCGAGCAGTCGCCCGGTTCCTCGGCGTCCTCACCCGTGCGCTGCCGGACGTCGTGCTGGCCATGGCGTTCGTGCTGATGTTCTCGCTCGGCACGCTCCCCGGGATCCTCGCCATCGGCATCCATTCGATCGGCATGATCTCCAAGATGTTCGCCGATGCCATCGAGCAGATCGACGAAGGGCCGCGCCTGGCGATCCGGGCGGCGGGCGGCTCGAAGCTCCAGGAGTTCACCGCCGGGATCCTTCCGCAGGTGCTGCCCAGCTGGGTGGCCACGGTGCTGCACCGCAACGACATCAACCTGCGCGGCAGTGTGGTGCTCGGCTACGTCGGCGTCGCGGGCCTCGGGCTCGAGATGTCCTACGCGTTCAAATCCCTGAACTACGGCAAAGGGCTCGGGATCGCACTCGTGATCTTCGTCCTCTGCATCGTGATGGAGATCATCTCCAGCATGGTGCGCGGTGCGATGCTCGGGGAGCAGAAGCAGACGCGGTCCTGGATGGACCGGATCGTGCATCCGCGCCTACGGCGGCGCCCCGTCACGCCAGCGCCCGATCGACCCGCGTGGGCCGCGAGCCCGCAGACCGCGGTGCGACGCCCGTGGACGGCGCAGCGGGCGCGGCACACCGCCGCGGGGATCGCTGCGGTGCTCATCGTGATCGGCAGCGTCGTCGTGAGTCAGATCACCTGGTCGGATCTCTTCACTTTCTGGGCCAAGCTGCCCGATGTCGCCGCCCGGTTCTGGCCTCCGTCGTTCGGGAGCTACGACACCGTCGCGATGCTCGAGGCCATGCGGGAGACCGTCGCCATCGCGCTCGCGGCCACCGTCCTCACCCTCCTGCCGTCGCTGCTGCTCGGGTCGTTCGCCGCCCGGAACGTCGCCCCGAGTCCGGCAGGGCGCGGCACGGCCCGCCTGCTTCTCGTGGGAATCCGCGGCATTCCCGAGCTCATCCTCGCCATCGTCCTCGTCGTCATCACGGGTCTCGGCGCGCAGGCGGGGGTCATCGCGCTCGCGATCGGCGGGATCGGGCTGCTCGGGAAGCTCATCGCCGACTCCTTCGAGGAGGTCGATCGCGGACCAGAGCGCGCGCTGAAGGCGGTGGGTGCCACGCGCCTGCAGACCTACACGTCGGCCACGCTCACCCAGGGCACCCGCGCACTCATCGGACACAGCTTCTACATGCTCGACACCAACATCCGCGCGGCCACGATCCTCGGCATCGTCGGCGGCGGCGGGGTGGGCTACTACCTGTTGAACGCCAGCCAGGGATCGCGCTACGAGACCGTGACCGCGATCGTGCTGATGATCCTCGTGACCGTGCTCGCGGTCGAGGGAGTGGCGATGTGGATGAGGAAGGTGTTCCGATGAACACGACGAATCAGGCGGCGGACGTCGTCGTGGTGGGGGCGGGCATCGTCGGACTCGGTGCCGCCGACGCGGCCGTGCGCCGGGGGCTCCGTGTCGTCGTCGTCGACCGCAGCGCGGCTCCGACCGGGGCCACGATCCGGAACTTCGGGCACCTCTGCATCGGTGCGCAGGGCGGCGAGGCGCGCCGATACGCGGACGCCTCCCGTGAGCTCTGGCTCCGGCTCGCCCGCGACGCCGGGTTCTGGCTCCGCGAGTCCGGCACGCTGGTCGCGGCGCGAAACGAGGACGAACTCGCCGTGCTCACCGCGGCGGCACGCGACGGGGGCATCCGGATGCTGGAGCCCGACGAGCTCCTCCGCCGTGCCCCGCTGCGTCGGGACAGCCTCGTCGGCGGTGCGCTCGTCGAGGCCGACCTGCAGACCGACCCGCGGACCGCGGCGACGGCCATCGTGCGTCACCTCCGGTCGCGGGGCGTCGAGTTCCGCTTCCGGACCGCGGTGACCGGACTCGGCACGGGCCGGGTGGAGACGACGCGCGGCAGGATCGACGCCGGGCTGATCGTCGTGGCGGTCAACCACGACATCGACCAGCTCCTGCCTGAGGTCGCCGAGCGACACGGCGTCGTGCGCTGTGCCCTGGACATGATGCGGGCGGCGGTCTCGTTCCCCCGGCCGCTGACCGCTCCGCTGCTGACCGGCTGGTCCCTCATCCGGTACGGCAGGTTCGCCGACGCACCCGAGGCCCGCGCGCTCCGCCAGCGCCTGCACGCCGAACGCCCCGACCTCGCGGCCCTCGACCTCAACCAGATGTACACACAGCTTCCGGACGGCACGCTCATCCTCGGCGATTCCCACGCCACCGACGCCGCCCCCGCGCCGTTCCAGCCCGAGGCCGCCTTCACGGCGTTCCTGAGCGAAGCCGAGATCCTCTTCGACATGCCGGTGCCGCGCGTGATCGAGCGCTGGCAGGGCGTGTACGCGAAGGCTCCCGGCGAGTTCCTCGTCGACCATGGCGACGACGGGGCCCTCGTGCTCGCCGCCACGACCGGCATCGGCATGACCTGCGGCCTCGGGCTCGCCGACCTGCACCTCACCGCCGCCCTCGGCGGCACCCCCGCTCTGGAAGGAACACCATGACCACTCCGATCGAACTCGTCGTCCTCGACATGGCCGGCACCACCGTCGTCGACGACGGGGTGGTGGAGCAGGCGTTCCGGCGAGCCGCCGAGCGCACCGGCGTCACCGACCGCATGCCCTGGGATGAGGCCCTCCGCCACGTGCGTGACACGATGGGGCAGTCCAAGTTCGACGTCTTCCTCCACCTCGCCGGCGGCGACGCGACCGCGGCGCAGGCGGCCACCGTGGCATTCGAGGACGCCTACGCCGAGATCGTCGCGGAGGAAGGGGTCGCGGAGATCCCCGGTGCAGCGGACGCGATCCAGGGCGTGAAGGATGCGGGCCTCGCCGTGGTGCTGACGACCGGATTCGCTCCCGTCACCAGGCAGGCGATCCTCGACGGCCTCGGGTGGGGAGGGCTGATCGACCTCGCGCTCTCGCCGGTGGACGCCGGCCGCGGGCGCCCGGCGCCCGACCTCGTCCTCACCGCTCTGCTGCGCACGCAGACGTCGGCAGTGCGGGCCGTGGCCGTCGTGGGCGACACCGTGAGCGACGTCGAGTCCGGTCGGCGCGCCGGGGCGGGCTTCGTCGCAGGGGTGCTCACCGGAGCCCACGACCGTGCCGCGCTGAGCGGAGCGGGCGCCCATGCGGTGCTCTCGGACGTCACGGCGCTGCGGGCGGCTCTCGCCCAGCGCGACCTCCTCTCCGCCGTCAGCGTCCGCTGAGGGCCCGGCCGTGGGAACGCTGCTGGTCCGCCCGCCCGGTCACCGGAGGGACGTCGCCCTGCGCCCGGCCGCGACCGCGATGGTGTGGATCGGCGAGGGCCATCCGTACGAGACGATCGCCGTGCCCGGTGTCGCGCTCGCCGACCGGGACGTGCTGGTCGCGGTCGAGATGTCGACCGTCTGCGGCTCGGACGTGCACACCGTGCAGGGTCGTCGGGCGGCTCCGGTGCCGCTCGTCCTCGGACACGAGAGCGTCGGTCGGGTGATCGCGATGGGCGACGACGGCGCCGAGGCCGCGGACGGCACGCCGCTGCGGATCGGTGACCGCGTGGTGTGGTCCGTCACGGTCTCGTGCGGCACCTGCGACCGCTGTCGTCGCGGTCTCGGTCAGAAGTGCCGCGACCTCGGCAAGTACGGTCACGATCGCGTCGGCGCGCACGGCGACCTCACGGGAGCTTTCGCCAGTCATGTGCAGCTGCGCGCGGGGACGACCATCGCGCGGGTACCGGAGGCACTGCCCGCCGCGGTACTGGCGCCGGCATCCTGTGCCACCGCGACCGCCTGGGCCGCCGTCGAGCGGGCCGCGCGCGACATCGACCTCGACGGTGCTGCGGTGCGCATCCACGGTGCCGGACTGGTGGGCATCTGTGCCGCCGCGATCGCCGCGGAGCGTGGCGCCGTCGTCGAGGTGCTCGATCCCGACGCAGATCGCCGTGCCTTCGCATCCCGCTTCGGCGCCACGGTGATCGAGCGAGAACCCGATGTCGTGATCGAGGCGTCAGGGCACGCTGTGGAGGAGGCGCTCGGTGGCGTCGCCGTCGGCGGTACGGTCGTGCTCGTCGGGAGCGTCTTCCCCGCGCCCCCGCTGCCTCTGGACGCGGAAGACCTCGTCCGCCGGCTCATCACCGTCGCAGGCGTCCACAACTACGGCGCGGATGATCTCGCCGCGGCCGTCGCGTTTCTCGCGGGACGTGGTCGTGCCTACCCGTTCAGCGAGGCGGTCGGCTCCGTGCGGGCGCTCGCCGACATCGACGCCGCCTTCGTCGAGGCCGCCGCCCCGGGAGCGCCCCTCCGCGTCGGTCTCGTGCCGGGGCGCTGACCGCTCAGTCGGAGCCGCTGCGCCGAGGGCCCGCGGGGTGCAGCCCCTCGGCGTGGAAGGCGAGCAGCCGCACCGCGGCATCGACGCTCGCGGACAGGATCTCGTCCGGATCGCCGGTCAGCGCGAGTCGGCGGTGCCCCGCGTCGTCAGCGGTCGCCCAGCCGAGGTACACCGTTCCCGCCGGGTGACCGCCCTCGGGCCCCGGCCCGCCCACGCCCGTCGTCGAGACGCAGATGTCCGCGTCGAAGAGCGCGCGTGCCCCCACGGCAAGCTGCTCGGCGCAGGCCGCCGATGTGGGGTCGGTCCCCGGCGTCAGGCCCAGCACACGCTCCTTCACCTCGGTGAAGTAGGCCACGATGCCCCCGGCGAACCACCCCGATGCCCCCTCGCCCGCGCCGATCGTGTTGGCGAGCCGCCCGGACGTCAGCGACTCCGCCACGCTCACGCGCAGGCCTCTGGTGCGGGCGAGCTCGCCGAGGCGGTCCAGGTCGGGGGTGTCGTTCGGTGCGGTCATCGGGCGCTCCTCTCATCGGGTCCGTCCCACGCTACGGTCCCGCTTCGAGACAGGCGCAGGGGATTGACAAAGGCACCCGCGTCAAGCCCCTGGATCACCGCGGTCGCCGACGCCAACGTCGAGGGAGTCGGACCATGGAGGAGGACAGGGAAATGTCGGAGGATGCACGGGACACCGCGGGAATGCGGACGATCTTCTGGATCTGGGCGGGGATCATCGCCGTCGGCCTGGCCGTCATGATCGGACTGCCGCTGGGAGGTCGATGACCGTGAACGCGCGCATCAAGGATCACGCCCTCAGTCTCTTCTTCCTCGCGCTCTTCCTCCTGGCGCTGGTCGGTCAATCCATCGCCGGCTTCCTGCGAAACAACGACGAACTCCTCGACCACGGACAGCCGGCCATCGGCTTCCTCGACTTCGTCTGGTCGTCGGACTTCGCGGTCGACGTCGCGGAGAACTGGCAGTCGGAGTTCCTGCAGTTCTTCCTCTTCATCGCGGCGACGATCTGGTTCGTGCAGAAGGGGTCGCCGGAGTCGAAAAAACCCGGCGACGAAGGGCCGGGCGATGACGCCGATCAGCTCGTCGGCACGCACGCCCGCCCGGACTCCCCGCGGTGGGCCCGGGCGGGCGGCTGGCGGACCGCCGTGTTCGGCAATTCGCTTCTGATCGTGATGGGGGCGGTGTTCGTGCTGTCCTGGTTCGCGCAGTCGCTCGCCGGGACGGTCGTCATGAACGAGGAGAACGCGATGCACGGCCTCGCCGCGATCACCTGGGGCGACTACGTGACCAGCTCCGATTTCTGGGACCGCACGCTGCAGAACTGGCAGTCCGAGTTCCTCGCGGTCGGGACGATGGTCGCGTTCGCGATCTACCTCCGCCAGCGGGGTTCAGCGGAGTCGAAGCCCGTCGGCACCCCGCACCATCAGTCGGCCTTGGAATCCGACTGAGACCGCTCGTCGTTGACGTCGGCCTGCGACAGCCGCTCGTCGTCGGCGTCGTAGCCCGGACGCGCCTCCTGCAGCGGCTGGTCGGAGTACTCGCCGCCCTGGCGTCCACCGAAGGGACGGCCGTGGTCGGCGAACTCCTCGCGGGCGAAGACCAGCTCCCACGGGCCGACCGTGAAACGCGATCCGGTACGCAGCGTCTCCGTGCGCTCGCCGGGGTGGGTCGCGTCGGCGTCGGGGTTGGAGTTCATCTCGCCGTCGGCGTGCAGGGTCACCACGTACTCGTCGCGGTCGTCGTGCACCACCGTCGCGTGGACGGGCTCGGTGTCGGCGAGGCGCAGCTCGTTCCCGGCGGCCGATCCGATGCGGACCTCCTCCATGTCGAGCGCGAACTCCGTGCGCTCGTCGTCGCGCCGCACGCGCAGTCGCGGGTTGCCCGCACCGCGCTCGGCGTGGGTGGTGCCGGGCGTGTAGCCCTCCTCGGGACGGTCGTCGATGTGGCGTTCAGTCATGGCGGTGCCCTCCTCGGGTGTCGATGATTCGAGGCTAGCTCGCGTGCGGATCGTGCGCAGGGGCTTGACTTCGCGATTTGTCGTCCGCCCCGGCGAAGGGAATACGCTCTTCCCATAGAGGCCGATGCCGGCGCTGTGCGCCGGGCTGACGCGCATCCGACCGAGGAGCATCACCCGATGGGCAAGTTCATCTACGAAGGCAGCGTGAAGACCGAGATCGAGGATCGGGCGCTCACGCACCTGCAACTCGTCATCACGGCGAAGCTGCGTCGCGGCGAGCCGTTCCCGTTCAGCTGGCGTGAGGACGCCAGCGTCGGCGGCGGCAGGACCACCGTGTGGATCCAGCCGGGGAGCTCCCTCGTCTTCAAGTACTTCGGCAGCCGGCAGCCGGCCGTCAATCGTGCCTGGGTCGAGGCCCTCGCGTTCACGGCGAACGCCCCCGCCGGCCTGTACCTGGTGCCCGAGCCTGCCGAGGGGGCGGAGCCGCCCGGGCACGGAGATCACCCCGGAGCCGGCTGAGCAGAGGGTCCGCGCAGGACGTCGGGCTGTCAACCCCCTGCCGTCCGTCCCTCCCACCCGCGAGGCTCGATCATGACCTGATCGACAGCCCCACGACCCAGGAGGAGCGGATATGACCGACACCACTCGCGACGGCGGCCTCACCGACCCCCGGCACGCCCACCACGAGGACGGGTTCCCGGCGCAGAGCCAGGACCAGCCGGGGCTCACCGAGAAGACCACCCCGGAGCCGGACCACGGCGAACAGTCGTACGTCGGCCACGGCCGACTGGAGGGGCGGCGTGCGCTCATCACCGGCGGTGACTCGGGTATCGGGCGGGCCGTCGCCATCGCCTTCGCCCGCGAAGGCGCCGACGTGGCCATCGTGCACATGCCGGAGGAGCAGGAGGACGCGGAGGAGACGCTCGCGATCGTCCGCGAGGCCGGACGGACAGGTGTCAGCATCCCCGGCGACGTCCGCGAGGAGGCGTTCGCGACGGATGCCGTGCATCGCGCGCGTACCGAGCTCGGCGGCCTCGACGTGCTGGTCCTCAACGCGGCCTATCAGCACGACATCGACGGCTTCGAGAACCTCGACACCGAGAAGATGCGTCGGGTGTTCGACACGAACCTCGCCGGCCTCGTGTTCTCGGCCCGGGCCGCGTTCCCGGATCTCGAGCCCGGATCCAGCATCATCGTGACCTCGTCCGTGCAGTCCGCACAGCCCTCGCCGGGGCTCATCGACTACGCCATGACGAAGGCCGCCCAGGTCGCGTTCGTCAAGGCGCTCGCGGAGGAGGCAGGGCCGCGCGGGGTGCGCGTCAACGCCGTCGCCCCCGGACCGATCTGGACGCCGTTGATCCCCGCGACGGGCTGGGGCCCGGAGCGCCTGGAGACGTTCGGGCAGGACACCCCGCTCGGTCGCGCCGGGCAGCCCGCAGAACTCGCCGGAGCCTACGTCTACCTCGCCTCGGCGGAGTCGTCGTACGTGTCCGGCGCGGTGCTCGCGGTGACGGGCGGCAAGCCGCTCTGATCCGCGGAAGGACGGCGAAGGCGGCGGGGAGGCGGGGCCCCGCCGCCTAAGCTTGTCTGGTGCAGAGACCCGCGGCAACCGGACCCCTCGCGGGCGTCGCGCTCGTCATCGGATCCTGCCTCTCGCTGCCCTTCGGCGCCGCGGTGGCCGCGCAGCTCTTCCCCGTCCTCGGCCCGTGGGGTGTGACGTCGCTCCGCGTCGCGATCGCCGCGCTGTTGCTCCTCGTCATCGTGCGGCCCCGGCCCCGGGCGTGGACCCGGTCCCAATGGCTCGCCGCCGTGCTGTTCGGGGTCTCGTTGGCTGCGATGAACGGGTTCTTCTACGCCGCCATCGACCGCATCCCCCTGGGGCCCGCCGTGGCCATCGAGTTCCTCGGTCCGCTCGTGCTCGCCGCCGTGCTGACCCGTCGTCTCGCCGATGCGGTCTGGGTGGGCGTCGCCCTGGTCGGGATGACGCTGCTGGGCGTGGACGGCCTCGTCGGCGCCGACCCCCTCGACCCTCTCGGAGTGGTCTTCATCCTCATCGCGGCAGGATTCTGGGTCATGTACATCCGGATGAGCGCTCGGGTCGGCGCCCTCATCCCCGGCAGCAGCGGCCTCGCGATGGGACTGGTCGTCGCGGCGGTGCTCCTCATCCCCGTGGGTGTGCCCGCGGCGGCGACGGTGGCGCTGGACCCGCAGCTCCTCCTGCTTGCGGCGGTCACAGCGGTGCTGTCGTCCGTCATCCCGTACAGCTTCGAGCTCGCGGCGCTCCGACGACTCCCGCAGCGGGTGTTCGGGGTGCTGCTGAGCCTCGAGCCGGCGTTCGCGACCCTCGCCGGGTGGCTCATCCTCGGACAGGACGCCACGCCGTTGCGGCTGCTCGCGGTGGCGCTCGTGATCGCGGCGAGCGTGGGGACGACGCTCGGCGTGCGCCGCGACCGGAGGGACGGCGGTGCCGCGGGCCCGTTCACCGCTCCGATCCCGCTTCCCGACTGACGCTCCTCCGGTCGGGCGACTCTCACGCCCGGGCGGCCACCTGCGGCAGCGGGTAACGGCGGCGCAGGATCACCCGCTGCACGAGGGTCCACACCACCGTGACCGTGAGGTAGAGCGCGGCGGCCAGGGGCACGAAGGCCGCGAAGACCGCGGTGAGGTAGTGCAGCGCCGACATCGTCCGGAGCATGCCGGGGGAGCTGAGCGGGGAGTCGTCGCCCTCGACGGGGACCGGACGGAACACCCGGCGGGTGACCTCGGCGGTGACGATCATCACGGCCAGCAGCGCGCCGAAGACCGCGAAGGTCGCGGGGGTCGCCGTGCCGCCGAACAGCGCCGACACGAGACTCGTGCCGAGCGGAGCGCCGAAGAGGTCGTGGGTGAGGAGCTCGTTCGGGTGTCCGGCGATCTCCGGTCGCAGGAACAGGGTGTACAGCAGTCCCACGACGGGTGCCTGCGCCAGCACGGGCAGCATCCCCGCGAAGGGCGAGGTGTTCTCGGCCCGGTAGAGCGCCATCATCTCCTGCTGCAGGCGCTCCGGGTTCTTCCGGTGGCGCTGCTGCAGCGCGCGCAGCTTCGGCGCGAGGCGGGCCCTGGTCTGTTCGGCCCGGGCCTGGGAGATGCCGACGGGGATGAGGAGGGCGCGCACGAGGAGGGTGACGAGGACCACGGCGAGGGCGGCGGCGGAGGAGCCGGCGAGGGGTTCGAGAAGGGTGGAGAGGCCGTTCAGGGCGCCATAGGCGGCGTCCAGGAGCGCGGCGAGGGGAGGGAAGGCGAAGATGTCCACGGGATATCCGTTCGAAGAGGTCGGGAAGGGTCGGCGAAGGCCGCGCGGTCCCGGGTGAACGGACTACGCGGCGGTCGCGACTCCCGGCGCTCGCGGACGCGGGTGTCCGGCGGCATCCGGATCGCTCTGCGGGAGGAGCGTTCCGACATCGATCGCCCGCAACGGGTGCGGGGCGTCGGCGGAGGCCTGGTGGCGCACGCTCAGCACGACCGCGAGCGTGAGGACGGTGACGGCGAGCAGCGCGATGGCGAGGCCGAGCGCGGCGGCATCCGGCATCGTCACGAGACCGAGAGCGGTCGCGACGAAGCCGAGCATCCGCCCGAACCACTCGCTCATGCCGCGAGCTTACCCCGTTCGAGTCGCCCCGATCACGGTATCGGGGCTGCCTCACGAGCCACCGGGACGAATCGAGGGCGTACCGTCGGGGTATGGCGACAGAACTTCTGGGAGTCGAGCATCCGATCGTACTGGGACCGTTCGGCGGCAGCTCGTCGGTGACGCTGACGGCGGCGGTGAGCGAAGCCGGCGGGCTGGGCTCGTACGGGCTGTACGGCTACGACGGCGACCGGATCCGATCGGTCGGGGCCGAGCTGCACCGCGCCACCGATCGGCCCTTCGCCCTGAACATCTGGCTGCCCCTCGGCGACGAGGCCGTGCCGAACCCGCAGCACGCGATCTTCGCGCAGGCGCTGGAGCCGTTCTACGAGGCCGTCGGCGTTCCGGTGCCCGCCCGCCCTGAGCGCTACCTGCCCGATCTCGACGAGCAGCTGGACGCGGTGTGGGAGGTCGCCCCGGCCGTGCTGAGCGTCGTGTTCGGTGTGCCGTCCGCCGCTCTCGTCGCCGAGGCGCACGACCGCGGCATCCGGGTCGTCGGCACCGCCACTACGGTCGCCGAAGCGGTCGCGCTCGCCGAGGCCGGAGTCGATGCGGTCGTCGCCTCGGGAGCCGAGGCCGCGGGGCACCGCGTGTCCTTCCTGCGCCCCGCGAGCGACTCGCTGGTCGGCACCGTCGCGCTCGTACCGCAGGTCGTGGACGCGGTCGACGTGCCGGTCATCGCCGCCGGCGGCATCGCGGACCGCCGCGGGGTCGCGGCGGCCTTCGCCCTCGGTGCCTCCGGCGTGCAGGCGGGGACGGCGTTCCTCGCGACCGCCGAGTCCGCCGCGACGGCCGCGCACCGCGACGCCATCCGGAGCACCGCTGCCGACGAGACCGTGCTGACCACGGCGATGAGCGGACGCCTCGCCCGCGGCGCCCGCAACCGCGCCGTCCGCGCGATCGAGGCGAGCGGCACCATCGCGCCGTTCCCGATGCAGAACTGGCTCACGGGACGGTTCCGCGCGGCTGCGGGGGAGCAGGATCTCGGCGAGCTGCAGTCGCTGTGGATGGGGCAGGCCGCCCCGCTCGCCCGCGGGACGACCGCCGCGGAGGTCTTCGCCGAGCTCGCGGCCGGGGTGACCGCCAGGTGAAGAACGACATGTTCCTGGCGGGAATGGCGTCATCTCCCTCCAGAACGTTCTGGAGGCGCGCAACAACCTCTCGCGCCTGATCGCCGCGTCCCAGGCGGGAGAGGACGTCGTCATCACGAAGCGGGGCACTCCGGTCGCCCGCCTGGTCCCCATCGGGTCCGTCGTCACGCTGCGGAGCGGACGCCTCCTCGTCGAGTGGGCCGACTCCGGGCTGAAGACCCCCGACGCGCTGCACCTCGCCGCTGCCCAGCTGTCCGGGTGCACGGAGCCGTGGACGAACGACGAGCGTCTCGCCGCCGCATCACCCGGTCTCGCCGTGGATATCCTCGACCGCGGCGGAGCGGCAGGGCGCTAGAGGATGACGGTCGAGCGGCCGTGCACGATCACCCGGTCCTCGGCATGCCACTGCACGGCCCGGGCGAGCACCAGACGCTCGACGTCTGCGCCGCGGCTCTGCAGCTCCGCCGCGGACTCGGAGTGCGTGACCCGCGTGACGTCCTGCTCGATGATCGGCCCCTCGTCGAGGTCGGCCGTTGCGTAGTGCGCCGTGGCCCCGATCAGCTTCACGCCGCGCTCCTTCGCCCTGGCATAGGGGTTCGCGCCGATGAAGGCGGGCAGGAATGAGTGGTGGATGTTGATGACCGGAGCCTCGAGCCGCGTGATGAAGTCGTCGCTGAGGATCTGCATGTACCGGGCGAGCACGACGAGGTCGACGTTGCCGCGCAGCAGGTCGAGCTGTCGTTCCTCCATCGCCTGCTTGTCGGTCGAGGGGATGTGCACGAACGGCACGCCGAAGGAGCGGACGGCCTCGGCGAGGTCGGGGTGGTTCGAGACGACCATGGTGATGTCGATGTCGAGCTGCCCGCGCTGCGTGCGCCACAGCAGCTCCATGAGGCAGTGGTCGTACTTCGACACGAAGATCGCCACGCGCTTGCGGCGGGCGACGTCGTGCAGCGACCAGTCCATGCCGAAGCGCTCCGCGACCGTGGCGATGTCGGCCTCCAGCGCGGGGCGCGCGGCGGCCAGCCCGTCGAGGTGGATCACGGTCCGCTGGAAGAACCGGCCGCCCTCGGAATCGGTCGAATGCTGGTCGAGCGAGATGATGTTCGCCCCGTGCTGGGCGAGCACGCCGGCGACCGCGGCGACGATGCCGGGCTGGTCGTCGCAGGCGATCAGCAGGCGGGCGGTATCGGGCTGGGTCATGGCTGCTCCTCGGGGTGTGCATCGATTCTGCCGTGCCGCGCGGGTGGGGAGCGAATCGCCCGCGGCGTCGCTACCCTGAGACCGTGGATGCGAGCGACGTCGGGCTGGTGCTGGTCCCGCTGCTGGCGGTGGCCGCGCCGTTGCTCGCCCGCGGCATCCGTCCGCTCGTCCGGGTGCCGATCGTCGTGTTCGAGCTCGTCCTCGGCATCCTCGTCGGGCCCGCCGTGCTCGGCTGGGTCGAACCAGGACCCCTGCTGGAGAAACTCAGCGACTTCGGCCTGGCCGTGCTGTTCTTCGTCGCCGGCTCCGAGATCGACTTCCGGCAGGTGGCCGGCAAGCCGCTCGCGCGGGCGTCGCTGGGCTGGCTGCTCAGTGTGCTGCTGGGCATCGGCCTCGGCTTCTTCTTCGCCCCGGGCGAGGGCATGGTCGTGATCGGGATCGCGCTGAGTTCGACCGCTCTGGGCACGCTCATGCCGATCCTGCGCGACGCGAAGGAGCTGGACACTCCGTTCGGCCGCGCCATCAGCACGATCGGCGCCGTGGGGGAGTTCTTGCCGCTGATCGCGATCTCGATCTTCCTCAGCACCCGGACGACGCCCCTGGCCACGGCGGTGCTGCTGACGTTCGTCGTGCTGGCGGGACTCGCCGTCCTCGTCGCGCACCGCGTGCCGCACGGCCGTCTGCACGGCATCGTGCGCGCCACCCTGCACACCTCCGATCAGTTCGGCGTGAGGTTCGTCATCCTCCTGATCGCGGCGCTGGTCGGCCTCAGCGTGATGCTCGACCTCGACATGCTCCTCGGAGCGTTCGTCGCCGGCGCGATCTGGCGCATCATCATGGCGCGTGCCCCGGAGAAGGATGCGGAGGAGGTCGAGAGCAAGATCGAGGGCCTCGCGTTCGGCTTCCTCGTCCCGGTGTTCTTCCTCTACACGGGGGTGACCTTCGACCTGCAGGCGCTGCTGACGTCTCCTTCGGCGATGTCCCTGGTGCCGGTGTTCCTGCTGGCGCTCCTGGTGATCCGCGGCGCGACGGCCCAGCTCTCCGCCCCGGCGGGAGTGAGCGGACGTGACCGCGCCGCCCTCGGCCTGCTCGCGGCCACCGGGCTGCCGATCATCGTCGCGGTCACCGCGATCGGCGTGGACCAGGACATGCTCGACTCGGGGACCGCGGCCGCGCTCGTCGGGGCGGGCATGCTGTCGGTGCTCCTGTACCCGCTGATCGGGATGACACTGCGGGGCGATCGTGCCCAGGTCGCCGGCCCGCGCCTCGCCGACCAGACCACGCTGGGGGAGCTGTGACCACCGCCTCCGCCCTGCTGACCCAGGCCGTGCAGGAGCTCGCCGGCGCACCCCGCGAGGGCCTCGGCGAGGAGAAGGACTCGCGCTGGCGCGGGCGGCGGATCGTCCGTGTCGGCGAGGCCTGGCACCTCGGCGTCCTCCTGCTCACCGACACGCATGCCCTGGCGACGGCGGAGGTGCTCCGCGCGGCGGACCCGGGGCGTCGGGGATACACCGCCGAGTCCGCGCGGGCACGGGCCGAGCGTCGCGCGCTGGCCCTCCGCGGCGGCTTCCACGAGGGGGATGTCGTGCACGTCGGCTGGAGCGTGATCGACGTCGACGCGGTGGACGCGGGAGGCTCGTCCGGTCCGCTCGCGCTCCTCGACGGCGTGCCGTCGGTGCGCTGGAGTCAGGCGGGCGGGTTCATGCCGCTGGAGGCTTACCTGCGCGAGCGCATCCCGCTGCTCCGCGGTGATGCCCCGACCTGAATTCAGCCGAACAGCTCGGCGTCGACCGTCGCCTGATCAATCTCAGCACGGTTCATGGCTGGCGCCGGTGATGGGTTCCCCGAAAGGAGATCGCGCGGACACCTCGCTGCGATGCTGCTATCCGGCAGCGGAGTGGCATACGCTACGTCATCCGAACCCTCCGCCGACGCGGACGCGACGGCGACGCTCGAGCTGCCGGCAGACATGACGGATGCGGAGCTCCAATCACTCCTAGATGCGAACGACGACACCGTGAACTTCACCTCGACGACGGGGGTATCCGCGCGTGCGGGAGGTGACTACTGCCTGATCTTCCCGGGGAACACGTGGAACAGGAAATCCGGCAACATCTACAAGTACGGCACGGTGGGATCGAAGCGGCGCTTGGGTAACTGCACAGGCGGTGTTGTCAAGACGAAGCTGGAAAGTTACGTGTACAAGCGGACAGCGGCGGGATGGACAAAGGTGACGAAACCGTTTGTGAGCTATGGCACGGGCAACATGGAGCAGAAGTCTGTGCAATACGTCTGTAAGGGCCAGGGGACGAACACGTTCCAGGTGATCAGCGTGGGGACGGGGACGAACTCTCGTGGACAGAGTGCCGTGGGAACTGATTCCACCGGCCCCTACTCACTGACGTGCCAGTGATCTGAGCCCAAAGGTGTCAGATCTCCACGCGAGTGGCCCTGTCAGTCAGGCGCCACGGCACCGAGAACTCCGCAAACTTCATTCCATTCGAGGACATGTGACTGACCTCATCGGCATAGGTATCCGCATCTTCGCGGTTGTCGAAGACGCCGTAGATGCCAGCGTCATCCTCGTCGTCGAACACAATCCATACAGACTTCATCCCTGCATTCTGCCGTCGACGCCACCTCTGAGACACCACAGCCCGCGGTCCGCCAGCTACGCGCGGACGAGCCGCTGAGCGCCAACGGCGGTCTTGAACGTGGGTATGGCTCAGCCGAACAGCTCGGCGAAGCGGCGGAGCAGGGCGGCGCCCTCGGTGACCGAGGCCGCGAGGACCTCCTGCTGCACCGCGTCGAACTGCGCCGGGTCGAAGTACCCCGTCGTGCGGTAGAACGTCATCCGATCGGCGAAGTCGCGCGGCGTCGGCTCGGGATGGAACTGCGCGGCGTACAGGTGCGTCCCCACGCGGTAGGCCTGCACGGGGCAGGCCGCGTTGGTGGCGAGCAGCACGGCCCCGGGCGGGGTCGCCGCGGCACTCTCCTTGTGCGCGGTGAAGACGGTGAGTGCCGGACCGGACGGGCCGAACACGGGATCGACCGCGCCGTCGGGCGTCGTGTCGATGACCGTCGCGCTCGCCGGCTCCGGCATGGTCGTCACGACCTCGCCGCCGAGGAGCCGGGTGAGCACCCCGATGCTGAAGCACGTGAAGAAGGCGGCGATCCGCTGCTCCCACGCCGCGCGGGCGAGCGTCTCCAGGTCGGCCTCCACGCGTCGCTGCACCGCAGTCTTCTCGGCGTCCGTGACGTTGAACGGCGAACCGCCGACGACGACGCCGCGGTACCGGTCGAGGTGGGCCTCGGTCAGCGGCTCGTGCAGCAGATCGAGACGATCGACCACGTCGACTCCGAGCGCCCGCCGGAACGAGGCGTGCTCGGCATCCGCCGCCCCGGTCTCGGGTCGCACGCAGACGTAGAGAAGCGAGGCCATCAGGCGATTCTAACGAGGGGGAGAGTCCGGTCCCGACGGCTCAACGCGAGGAGTTCGCCGTGCGTCCGCGGACGATCCCCACGAAGGTCTCGACGTCGGGCGTGGTCCGGTCGCGCGGCCAGGCGAGGGCGACCGTCGAGACCGGGCCGTCGGCCAGGATGCGGTGATCCACGTCCTTCCGGTGGTGCAGCCGGGCCAGCGACATCGGCACGATGACGATGCCGACTCCCGACGCCGCCGTGGCGATCGCGTCGGCCGTCGACAGGGCGCCGACGCGAGCGGGGGCGGTGTCCGGCAGGTTCAGCGGCCCGAGCACGTCGTCCGACAGGGAGAGGAGCACCTCGCCGGCGAGGTCGGCGGTCGTCAGCTCGTCCGCCGCCAGCAGGTGCGAATCGGTCGAGGCCACGACGACCGGGACCTCGTCGTACAGCGAAATGACGTGCAGGGTGTCGTCGTCCAGCGGGAGGCGTACGAGGGCGGCGTCGAGATCGTCGAGCGCCTCTCGCTGCCCGGCGGCCTGGATCGGGACGAGTTCGATGGCCACATCGGGCAGGCGCCGCTTCCACGTGTCGATCCACTTGCCCGGCGTCGCTCCGGGCACGGCGCCGAGGCGGAACGTCCGAGGCTCCTCGAGTGCTGCGGTCGGAGCGTCGAACACGACCTTCTCGGCGCGGGGTGGGCGGCGCGGAGCCGGCTTCCCCTGGCGTGAGCCGCCGCCCGCGGCACGGCTCCGGTGGGCGGGTGAGCCCTTGCCGGAGCCCTTCGCGGGTCGTCGTCCCTGGTGCGCCATGGGATCCAGGCTACTCGGGGGCTCCGTCCGCGCGGAGCGGCGTCGTCGGCGGCTCGGGGGCGGGGGAGAGGTCCGCGGCCGAGCCGTCGTCGGTGGCCGAGCGCCTTTGGGTCCGCCGGACCAGTCCGGCGACACCGCCCACGAGGAGCAGCGCCCCGGCGGTGAGGAGCACGATCGTGAGCAGGGTGGCGGGAGTCATCGTCCCCACGCCGTCGGCCAGCGCGGCGCGGCGATCCGCGTCGGTGAGGAACCACAGCGCCCCTGCGGCGATCGCAGCGAAGGTCGTGCCCCAGATGATGGATGCCCAGCGCACCCGCGGTGCGGTGATGGTCTCGGTGCTCATTCCTGGCCCTCCTCGGGCTCCTGCAGGGTCACGACGATGGTGCCGCTCGACTGGTCGATGGTCACGGGCTGGATCGTGGAGGGGCTGCCCTCCCCGGCGGAGATGTTCGCGTTGACGACGTTCTCGCCGCCCCGGGGCGTCGCGGGGATGACGCCGGTGTCCATGACCGTCGGGTCGTCGGGATCGATGCGGAGCCAGCTCACCTCCACGGCATCGCCGACGGTCCCGCGGAGCTGCAGTTGCACGCCCGCGTCCACGAAGATCTCGGTCCGCCCCGATCCCTTCTCGATCTCGATGGGGCGGGGGCCGCCGTCGTGCGGGTGGAGCTGCAGGTACAGGTCGCCGAACGGCTGCCGGACGTGCGCCTCCTGGTTGTTCGTGAGCGAGGCGTACCCGAGTGTGAGGCCCGGCATGGTCGAGAGGAAGCCTGTCAGAAGCCCCGCGGCGAGGGTCAGCGCGCTGAGGAAGGCCAGGGCACCGCTGCGGCGACGGAGAGCGCCGGCCAGGATCATCGCCAGGGCGAGGACGAGGGCTCCCGCGAGCAGCCCCAGCGCCCCGCCGAGGGTCTCACCGACGATGAGCCCCACGGCGGCGCCCACCATGATCGCGAGTCCGAGCGCGGCCATGACGAACGCGAAGCCGGCACGCGGGTTCGACGCGCGGCGGACGCGTCGGCGTTCCGCGGCCTCAGCGGCGAACGCGGCGGCTTCGGCCTGACGCTCCCTACGGAGCTGGTCGCGCGCGGCGCGCTCCGCGTCCTGCTGCTGGCGGCGCCAGGCCTGATCCTGCTCCTTCCACGCGGCATGCTGTGCGCGCCAGGCTTCCAGCGCGGCCGGGTCCTGGGTGCCCGGAGGCAGCGGCGCGGGCGGGGCGGGGATGGCGAGCACGTCGACGGCGACGTCTCCGGCGAGCGGCGCGACGGGAGCCGCCGGAGGCGTCGGAGCCGTCGGTGGAATGGCGTCCGCCCCCGTGGCGGGACCCGAACCCGCGAGGGGGCGGACGCGGCCGGGGCCGCCGGATCTGCGGAAGCCCCCGGCAGATCCGGCGCGGAAGCGCCCGGGGTGCGGCGCGCGGCACGCACGATGAGGAAGAGCAGAGCGGCGGCGAGTACGAGGCCGACCACCCAGGTCACGGTCGACAGCGCTGACCAGCCGTCGTAGCCGAGGCCGAACAGACGCCCGGTGAGCGGAGCCGTCGGGAAGAGGCCGATCACCGCCACCGCCAGGATGCCGAGCTGCACGGGGTCGTACCGGCGCTGCAGCAGATCACGCAGATGCATGCGGCCGTCGACGTCCGGCAGCACGGCCCAGGCGAGGGCGTACAGGAACAGCGCGGGAAGACCGAAGAGGGCGGCGACGACGAGGATCCCGCGCACGATCAGCGGGTCGATGCGCAGCCGGATCGCGATGCCGGCGGCGACACCGCCGAGCCACCCGTCGGTGCGGACGACGCCGAGCCCGGAGACCCACAGGAGGAAGCGATCGGCGCCACGGGATGCGCGAGGGGCGTCCGTCGCCGGCACATCGTGGTCGGCGGGCGGCGGCGGGGCGGTCGGAATCGTCATATGTCGATCCTCGCGGTCGCGGGCGCTGCGGTGCCATGGGGGGAACCCCTGAGCACACCCTGATTCCGGACCGGGGAGGTCCCCGGAGGACGATGCGGATGATTGGATGACGGTATGACTTCCGCCGTGTCCGCGCCCGCCTCTTCGGTGGCGGTGACCGCGCGTCCGGCGCTGGTCCGCGACCGCGACGCTCTCGTGACCGGGGTGAGCGCCGGGCTCGCACGCCACCTCGGTGTGCGCGTGGGGCTGGTGCGGGCGCTGTTCCTCGCCCTCACGCTCTGTGGCGGCGCGGGCATCCTCCTGTACGTCTGGTGCTGGACGTTCATGCCGTGGGCGGACGGGACGACGGCGCCGACGCGACGCCTCCCGGTCGCCTGGCTCCTGCTGGTCCCCGCGGCCGTCGGCGCGCTCGTCGTCGTGGGGTGGCGCGGGGGCAGCGACTGGCTGAACGGATCGATCCCTCCGGGGACGGCGGCCGTGGTCGTCGGCGGTACCACCCTGTGCGCGACCGCTTCCGGGCTGTGGGCGACGCTCGTCGATCGCACCGACACGGCGCGCGGCCCCCGGCACACCACCACCGTCCGCATCCTCGCGGTGCTGATCCTCGGGTTGGTCGTCCTGCTGTTGCTGTCCTGGCGGATCGCGAGTTCCGGACTCGTGCTCGTGCTGCTCCCGCTGACCGGACTGGTCGCGGTCGTCGCATCGACGCTCATCCCACGGTGGCGGGAGCTCGCCGGTGAGCGCGTGCGCCGCATCCGGGAGGAGCAGCGGAGCGTCATGGCCGCCCACTTGCACGATTCCGTGCTGCAGACGCTCGCCCTCATCCAGAACCGGGCCGGGGCGTCGAGCGAGGCGGCACGACTCGCCCGCGCCCAGGAGCGGGAGCTGCGTGCCTGGCTGTATGACGGAGACGCTCCCGCCGACAGCGACCTGCCGACGGATCTGCGCGACTACGGGGCGGCCCTCGAGATCGACCACCCGGTGCGCATCGACGTGGTGTCGGCCGGTCTCTCGGCGGAGCGGGCGAGCGGCGAGCTGGCCGCCGCGGCGCGAGAGGCGATGCTGAACGCCGCCCGGCACGCGGGCGGCGAGATCTCCGTCTACATCGAAGGTCGTGTCGACGGGGTCGAGGTGTTCGTCCGTGACCGCGGACCCGGATTCCAGCTCGACGAGGTGCCCGGCGACCGCCTCGGGGTGCGCGAATCGATCATCGGACGCATGCGCCGCGCGGGCGGCACGGGATCCGTGCGCAGCGACGACGCGGGCACCGAGGTGCATCTGCGCATCCCCGCCATCTCGTCCCCGGAGCGGGGCGCCGTCCGACAGGAGTTCCGTGGCTGACCGTCTCCGCGTCGTGATCGTCGACGACCATTCCATCTTCCGCTCGGGGCTTCGTGCCGACCTCGACGCGAGCGTGGAGGTCGTGGGCGAGGCGGCAGACGTGCCATCGGCGATCGCCGTGATCGGGGAGACAGCGCCGGACGTAGTGCTCCTCGACGTACACCTTCCCGGCGGGGCGGGCGACGACGCGACGGGCGGGGAGGCGGTGATCCGAGGGGCGGGGGGCGACGGCTCCGCGCTTCCTCGCCCTGAGCGTGTCCGACGCAGCCGCCGACGTCGTGCGGGTCATCCGGGCGGGCGCGCGCGGCTACATCACGAAGGGCTCGTCGGGACGCGAGGTCAGCGATGCCGTGCACGCCGTCGCCGAGGGAGACGCCGTCTTCTCGCCGCGGCTCGCCGGCTTCGTGCTCGACGCCTTCGGCGCGGTCGCCGGGGAGACCGCCACGGCGACGGACGAGCTCGACCGGCTGTCCTCCCGCGAGCAGGAGGTCATGCGACTCATCGCCCGGGGCTACGCCTACAAGGAGGTGGCCGCCGCGCTGTTCATCTCGATCAAGACGGTGGAGACCCACGTCTCGTCGGTGCTGCGCAAGCTGCAGCTCTCCTCGCGTCACGAGCTCACGGCTTGGGCGTCCGAGCGACGCCTGCTCTGAGCGCGGTCAGGCCGCCAGCCAGAGGCCCTTCTGGTCGGTGGCGACGGTGAGTCCCGCCGCGACGGTCTCGTCATCTCCGATGCGGGCACCCCGCACGATGCGGGCCCCGGCACCGATGTCGGTGCGGACACCGACGTGCGCGTGATCGCCGACCGCGGCGCCCTGCCCGACGTGCGCGTGCGCGTCGATGTACGCCCCTTCGCCGATCACGGCGTCCTCGTCGATCCACGCACCGCGGGCGATGATGGCCCCCGCTCCGACGCGTGCTCCCGGTTCGATGTAGGCCCCCGCCTCGATGTGCGCCTTCGGATGCACCTTGGCGCCATGCGCGACGAGACCGCGACCGTTGGCGTGCTTGCGATACCGCAGCGTCGCTCCGTGGTCGTTCTCGATGTCGACGTAGTTCTTGCCCACGATTCCTCCCGTGCTCCGGAGTTCTCCGGATATATCAACAACCACGAGAGGGGGAGATTCATTCCCGCGGATGGATACGGCTCAGCGCTGGCACCGGGGGCACCAGAACGTGATCCTCTCGCGGGTCGGATCCGCCCCCAGCTCCCCGCGGCGGATGAGGGTTCCGCACCGTCGGCACGGGCGCCCGGCCCGGCCGTACACCCACGTCGACTGGCCCGGCCGGTCGATCCCGGTGAAGGTGCGATTGCGGCGGTCGCGGTTCGCGCGGATGGTCCGCACGCCCAGGTCGACCAGGGCGGTCACGTCGACCTCGGGCGTCGGCGTGGTCGGCAGGATTCCGCGGAGGAACAGGAGTTCCGCGGCGTACTCATTGCCGAATCCGGCGACGTTGCGCTGGTCGAGGAGGGCGACATGAATCGGCCGGGTGTCTCCGCCGAGCCGCCGCACGGCCTCCACGGGGTCCCAGTCGGCAGCGAGCGGATCGGGGCCGAGGTAGCCGACGAGCTCGTCCTCGTCACGAGTCGGGACGACCTCGACCTCGGCGATGTCCACGCCCACGGCCTCGCGTTCCGCCGTCCCGACGATCGCCCGCACTTTGAACGCCGGATGCCGCCATTTCTCGCCCGGCCGGTACACGAACCAGGCGCCGTCCATGCGCAGATGCGAATGCAGCGTGCTCTCGCCGATCCGCAGCAGCAGGTGCTTGCCGCGGGGGACTGCACCCTGCACGCGCTGCCCCGTCAGGTCGAGGGTCGCGAAGCGGGGCACCCGGAGGTCGAAGCGCGTGACCTCGCCACCCGCGAGCGCCTCGTCCAGGCGGCGCGCGGTGCGGAAGACGGTGTCGCCCTCGGGCATCAGGCGGTCCCGGGGGTGGGTTCGTGCGGCGCGGAGGCGGGCGAGGCGGCGGTGAGCGCGGTGCGCGCCTGCATGTCGCGCGCCAGCATCGTGCTCCCGGCGACGGCGGCCGGCATCACGGCGACGGCACCGCCCGGGATGAGAAAGCACAACTGGGTCGCCACGCCGAAGCCGAGCACGCGGGCGCGACTGCTCTGGAACAGGGCGGCGCGTGCGGCCGGGCTGAGGTCGCGTGCATCGAAGGCGCGGCCGGTGAGTTCCCGCGCGAGCAGCCGGCCCGTGAGGATCACGCCGGAGACCGCGCCGAGGAAGCCGCCGATACCCGGCACGAGTCCGATGAGGAGCACGAGGAGCGCGATCAGGATGCCCAGCACGATCAGTCGGAGCCCCTCACCGACCGTGGTCCAGAAGCTCCCTCCGTCCGCGGGAGGAGGGTCGCCGAGGTCCCTCTCCACGGCGAGCCAGATGCGCTGGTAGAACGGGTCGCCGATCGTCAGGGTGAGGGCGCTGAACACCGAACTGGCCAGCGCGAGCGCGGCGGCGACCACGACGAGGCCCACGGCGGTGCGCAGGAAGCCCCGCCACGGCTCGATCCAGCCGTCCGCGAACGGTGTGAGCCACGCGGACAGCGACGGCATCGACAGGATCAGCGGCACGAGGACGGCCGCGAGCAGCACGAGGGCGATGACGGCGGGGACGAGCCCGAGAGCCATGAGCCCGGGCCGGGTACGCCACACCCCGAATCCGCGGAACAGGGTGCGGACGCCGGCGGCGAACTCTCGGATCATGGCTCCAGGCTAGGGGGGTCAGTAGTGATAGCGGGCCTGCAGGATGGTCACGTGGCGATCGGTCGCCGTGTAGACGAGGCGATGAGCCTCATCGATGCGCCGAGACCAGGCGCCGGCGAGCGCGTGCTTGAGGGGCTCGGGCTTGCCGATCCCCTGGAAGGGGTCGTCGCGAAGGGTGTCGGCGATCAGGAGGTCGATTCGCTTGAGAGTGCGACGGTCTTCCGTCTGCCAGTACACGTAGTCCTCCCACCCTTCGGGTGTCCAGACGAGGAGCCGGGTCGTCATGCCTCGTCGAGGTCGTGCTCCGAGACGTCCCCGTCGCGGCCAGCGGCCAGGGCGCTGAGGAGTCGCTGAGCGTTCGCGGGCGAGCGCAGCAGGTAGCTCGTCTCCACCAGCGAGTCGTACTCCGCCTTGGACATGAGGACGGCGCTTCCTCGGCGCGAGGTGATCTCCACTTCGCTGTGATCGAGGTTCACCCGCTCGATCAGGCCGAACAGATCGCGCCGTGCTTCACTCGTCGTGATGGCCATGTCGTTCCCCTTCTGGTACGGAATATGGTACCACTCTTGATGTCGGGTCAGACCGCCTTGCGGAGGGTGAAGCCGCGCGGCGTCTGGACGAAACCCGCCTCCTGCAATGCCCGTCCGAGGATCGTGCCGTACACGCCCTCGCCGTTCACCTTCTCGACGGTGAGGGTGTCGAGTCGACGCTCCCTGGCCGTGGTCGCGAGGTCGGCGGCGGCGGCCTGCAGCACCTCCTCGTCGTCCGTGAAGCACAGGACCGTGCGGCCGCCGCGCTCGAGCGACAGGACGAGGGCGCCGTCGACGAGCACCACGAGCCCGCCCGCCTTCCGCCCGGGGCGATGCGAGACACCCTCGAGCTTCGGCCACCCGAGCGCCGCGCCGTACGGGTTCGCGGGGTCGGTGGCCGCCAGGGTGACGGCCTTCCGTGGTGGCGGATCGGCGAGACCGGCGTACGTGCGGAGACGGTCGACCGTGGCCGAAGCCGCGAACTGCGCCGCGCCGAGCTTCTCGATCACGTAGCCGCGGCGGCAGTGTCCCGCCTCCTCGAAGCCGGCCAGCACGCGGTACGCCTGCGCGAAGCCTCCCGGAACGCCCTCGGACTGCACGGCGCCTCGGGTCACCACGCCGTAGCGGTCGAGGAGCAGGCCCGCAGTGACCGTCGCGCGACGCGCCGGATCGGTCTCGACCTCCGGGAGCAGCGACCACCGGCCGCCGATCGAGGTGGGTCGAGGAGCGGCGCGCGTGAGCGACATCCCGCGGTAGGTCCGGGCACGCGGGGCGCGGCGCTTCACCTTGTGGGCCTGGGAACCGCCGGTCAGGAGCGACCGGATCGGCGCGAACGTGTCGTTCGTCACGTGGCCCGACCAGGTCAGCGACCAGAGCGCCTCGAGTACGGACTGCTCGTTCTCGGCGCCTGTCATCTCCTTGAGCTGCGCGGCGAAGTACGCGCCGCCCGCGGCGAGGGCGGAGAGGAGACGTGCCTCCAGCGACTCCGCGGCGACCTCCGCATCCGGATCGGGAAGGGTGAACGGGGCGAGGTCGGCGGGATGCAGCGAGACCCAGCCGTCACGACCGGGAAGCGTCCCATGGCCGGACCAGATCACCTCGCCGGCGGCGGTGAGCTCGTCCAGCATCGCCGGGGCGTAGTCGCGCACACGGGACGGCAGCACCAGGGACTCCCATGCGCTCGCGGGGATGGGGACACCGGCGAACTGCTCGATCACCGTGAGCACGCCGTCGATGCCCTCCAAGGGGCGTCCGAGGTGCTGCCAGTCCGGCAGGAACCGCGCATAGGCCTCGGGCGACACCGGCTCGACGGATCCGCGGATCGCCGCAAGCGACCGCATGCGCAGACGCCGCAGCACCTCGGTGTCGCACCACTCGATGTCATCGCCGCTGCCCGCCGCGGTGGGGAGGAAGTAGCCGCTCGTGAGGCGGCCGCTCGTCTCCAGCCGCTGCAGGGTGTGCCGGGCGACGGCGGTGCCGAGTCCGAACCGCTCCGCGACAGCCGTGGTCGTGAAGGGGCCGTGGGTGCGGGCGTGACGGGCGACGAGGTCGCTGAGGGGGTCCGCCAGGGGTTCCAGGAAGGCCACCGGGATGCCGGTGGGCAGCGCCGCCCCGAGCGCGTCGCGCAGACGCCCTGCGTCCTCGATCGCGGCGACTCTGGTCACGCCGGCGATCGTGACCGGGATGGCGCGACGAGCGGTCACGAGCTCGTCGAGGAGCGTCGCGGCGGACGCCCCGCCGCTGGAGTCAGGATCAAGGCGTGCCGCCACCTCGCCCGCGTCGAGCGGTCCGAGGAGCCGGAGCAGGTCGGCAACGCCCTCCAGGCCGCGCGCCCGGCGCTCCGGATCGAGCCGCTGGGCCTCCCGCTCGAACTGCGCGATGACGTCGGGATCGAGCAGCTCGCGCAACTCGACCGTGCCGAGCAGCTCGCCCAGCAGCGCTGGATCGACGGAGAGGGCGGCGGCGCGGCGTTCGGCCAGCGGCGAGTCACCCTCATACATGAACGCGCCCACGTAGCCGAAGAGGAGGTCGCGGGCGAAGGGCGACGGCTGCCCGGGCTGGGTCTCGACGAGGCGGATGCGGCGGTCGGCGATGCTCGTCGCGAGCTTCCGCAGCGACGGCAGGTCGTAGACGTCCTGCAGCACCTCGCGCAGCGTCTCCAGGATCACGGGAAAGGTGGGATGCCGACGGGCGACCTCGAGGAGCTGAGCCGAACGCTGGCGCTGCTGCCACAGCGGGGTCCGGCGGTTGGGGTTCGTCCGCGGCATGAGCAGTGCCCGCGCGGCGCACTCCCGGAACCGCGACGCGAACAGTGCCGAGCCGCCGACCTCCTGCGTGACGAGCTGTTCGAGCTCGTCCGGGTCGAACACGAACAGCTCCGCACCGGGCGGCTCGGACTCGGCGTCGGGGATGCGGACGATGATGCCGTCGTCGCTGGCCACCGCTGAGCCCTCGACGCCCAGGCGCTCTCGCACGCGGGCGTTGATGGCGAGTGCCCACGGTGCGTGCACCTTCATGCCGTACGGGGAATGCAGGATCACGCGCCAGTCGCCGACCTCGTCGTGCCCGCGCTCGACCGTCAGCGTGCGGTCCGTCGGCAGCGTGCCCGTCGCCTCCCGCTGCTCGGAGAGGTGGGCGAGGAGGTTCGCACGCGCCTGCTCGTCGAGCCCGGCCGCGATGAGGCGCTGCTCCGCCTTCTCCGGCTTCGCGGCGGACACCTCGCGGGAGAACGCCCCGAGCGCTTCGCCCAGCTCGAACGGGCGGCCGATGCCGTCGCCGTGCCAGAACGGCACCTTGCCGGGCTGGCCGTAGGCGGGGATGACGTTGACCCGGTCGTGGGTGATCTCGGCGATGCGCCAGCTCGTGGTGCCCAGGGTGAACACGTCGCCGACGCGGGACTCGTAGACCATCTCCTCATCGAGCTCGCCCACCCGGGCGCCCGTGGACTCGCCTGCCACGAAGACCCCGAAGAGGCCGCGGTCGGGGATCGTGCCGCCGCTGGTGACGGCGATCCGCTGCGCGCCAGGACGGCCCGTGAGCGTACCGGCGTCGCGATCCCACACGAGCCGCGGGCGCAGCTCGGCGAACTCGTCGGAGGGGAAGCGTCCGGCCAGCAGATCGAGCGTCGCCTCGTAGGCGGAGCGGGGGAGCGATTGGAACGGGGCGGAGCGGCGGACGGTCTCGAACCACTCCTCGACGCTGATGGCGCCGAGGGCGCTGGCCGCGACCGTCTGCTGGGCGAGGATGTCCAGGGGGTTCCGCGGCACCTGGATGGCTTCGATCTTCCCCGCCAGCATCCGTTCCGTCACGATCGCGGTGTGCAGCACATCGCCGCGATGCTTCGGGAACAGAGCCGCGCGGCTGATCTCGCCGACCTGATGCCCCGCCCGACCCACGCGCTGCAGCCCGGAGGCCGCGGACGGCGGCGCCTCCACCTGGATCACGAGGTCCACGGCACCCATGTCGATGCCGAGCTCCAGACTGCTCGTGGCGACGACGCACCGCAGCACGCCCGACTTCAGCTCCTCCTCGACCTGCGCGCGCTGCTCTTTCGACACCGAGCCGTGGTGGGCCTTGGCGAGCACCGGATCGGCGCCCGCGGTGGAGCCTGCCTGCGCCATCATCGCGGCGGGCACGGTCGGCTCCGGCAGCGCGACGCCGATCCGTTCCGCGTAGATCTCGTTCAGTCGCCCGGTGAGTCGTTCGGCGAGGCGGCGGGAGTTCGCGAAGACGATGGTCGAGTTGTTCTGCAGGATGCGGTCGACGATCGCCTCCTCGACATGCGGCCACACCGAGCCCGTGACCTCGGTGTACTCCGCGTCGACGCCGGGGGCCTCCGGCGGGGCGCCCGGTGGGGGCGGCGGGTTGGTCATGTCGTCCATCGGCACGACCACGCCGAGTTCGAAGGTCTTCGACGCGGGTGGGGCGACGATCTCGACCGGGTCCGCGCCGCCGAGGAAGCGCGCGACCTCGTCGATCGGTCGCACCGTGGCCGACAGCCCGATCCGCTGTGCGGCGGTCTCCGCCCCGTGGAAGCGGCGCAGGGCGTCGAGGCGCTCCAGGCTGACCGCGAGATGCGCCCCGCGCTTGGTGGCGGCGACCGCGTGGACCTCGTCGATGATGACCGTGTGCACGTCGCGGAGGGTGTCGCCCGCCCGGCTCGTGAGCATCAGGTACAGCGACTCCGGTGTCGTGATGAGGATGTCGGGGGGATCGGACACCAGCTTGCGGCGATCGCTCGAGGTGGTGTCGCCGGAGCGGACGCCCACCGTGATGCCGGGTGCGGTGAGCCCGAGCCGGCGTGCGGACTGTCCGATGCCGATGAGGGGGGAACGCAGGTTGCGCTCCACGTCCACGCCGAGGGCCTTGAGCGGCGAGATGTAGAGGATGCGCGTGCGGGAGCCGTCCTTCTTCGGTTCCTCCGACGCATCGGCGCGCTCGCGGAACACGCTGTCGATCGCCCAGAGGAACGCCGACAGCGTCTTGCCGGAACCCGTCGGCGCGACGACGAGGGCGTGCTTGCCGGCGGAGATCGCTTCCCACGCTCCGGCCTGCGCCGGCGTGGGTGCGGTGAAGGCACCCCGGAACCAGTCCTGTGTGGCCGGGGTGAAGCGGTCGAGCACGTCGCTCATGCCTCCATCATTCCCGACCCCACCGACATCCGGCCCCGACCTTGACACCCGGCGGCCCCGTACGCGTTCCGCCCGCACGACCCGGTTCCGCCCGCACGACCAAACCGTGGTTCCGGTCGTGCAGGCGGGCCGCGGTCGTGCAGGCGGAACGTGGCGAGGAGGTCACACCACCTCCTGCAGCACGCCGTCCGTATCGATCTCGAGGGTGAGGTCGAGGTCGAGGCGGCTCAGGAACGCGTCGTCGTGACTGACCACGAGCACGGCTCCGCGGTAGGCCCGCAGCGCCTCGACGAGCTGGTCGACGGTGTCGAGGTCCAGGTTGTTCGTGGGTTCGTCGAGGACGACGAGGTGCGGCGCCGGATCGGTGAGGAGCAGCCGGGCGAGGGCGACGCGGAACCTCTCCCCACCGGAGAGCGCGGCCACCGGACGGTCGGCCGTGGCCCCGCGGATGAGGAAGCGGGCGAGCCGGTTGCGGAGCTCCTTCTCGGGAACCTGTGGTGCGGCGGCAGCGACGTTCTCGAAGACCGATCGCTCCTCGTCGAGGCCGTCGACCCGCTGCGGCAGGTAGCCGATCCGGTCGGTCATCGCCTCCGCCCGCAGCTCCGGCCGTTCACAACTCAGGAGATCGGGGCCGATCTGGGCGTGCGGCAGCGGACCCGGCCGCTCTGCGCCGAGTTCTCCTGAGTTGTGAACGGAACCGGAGACGAGCCGCTCCAGGAGGGTGGTCTTGCCGGCTCCGTTGCGGCCGATGAGGGCGACCCGCTCCGGACCCTGGATCACCCACGACCTCTCCGGTCCGCCGAGCTCGGCGATCCGGCGGCTCCGCGACACCTCGGGATCGGGCAGCTCGATCTTCATCGAAGCGTCCGACCGCACTCGTCGTCCTGCCGCATCGTGCGCCGCCCGAGCAGCGTCCTCCTTTGCGCCGACCTCCGTGCGCAGCTTCCCCGCGGACACCTCTGCGGCCATCTTCCTTCCGTGCGCGATGATCTTCGGCACGCGTTTCTCGACCTCGGCCTTCTTGGCGGTGCGTGCGCGGTGGGCGAGCTTGACCTCGGCCTCGATCCGCTGGCGTTTCTCCTTGCGGAGCACCTGTGCGGCGGCCACCTCCGCCTGCTTCGCGGCGTCCTGTTCCGCGTCCAGCCAGGCGCGCCACTCGGAGTAGGGGCCCCCGAAGACGGACAGGCTCTGCCCGTAGAGCTCGGCGGTGTCATCCATGAGCTCGAGCAGAGCGAGGTCGTGGCTCACGACGATGAGCGTTCCCTTCCAGGCCTGGACCATCGTCGCGAGGGCGGCCCTGGCGTCGCGGTCGAGGTTGTTGGTCGGTTCGTCGAGAAGCGTGATCGGGGCCCGACGCAGGCGGATCCCGGCGATCGCGACGAGCACCGCCTCCCCGCCCGACAGCTCGCCGACCGTCCGGTCGAGGAACTCGGGGGCGAGCCCGGCCTCGGCCAGGGAGGCCTCCGCGCGGGCTTCGATGTCCCAGTCGTCACCGACGGCGTCGAAGTGCGCGGGGTCAACGTCGCCGGCGGTGATGGCGCGCACGGCGTCGAGGGCGGCGGCCACGCCGAGGAGGTCGGCCACCCGGCGGTCCACGTCGAGCGTGAGCTGCTGGGGCAGGTAGGCCACCTCGCCGGAGGTGCCGAGGGTCCCGGAGGCGGGGTGGAGCTCTCCGGCGATGAGCCGGAGCAGCGTCGACTTGCCGGCGCCGTTGCGGCCGACCAGGCCCGTTCGGCCCGAGCCGAAGGCTCCGGAGACGCCGTCGAGGGCGACCGTGCCGTCGGGCCAGGTGAAGGAGAGCCGGTCGAGGACGACCGAGGCGTGCGAAGAAGAGGGCTGTGACATGGGGTGTCTCCTGTCGAGTGCGAGGGTGCACTGACACCGAGTCCCTGCTGGGCCGTGGAGTCACGGGGAACAGAGGAGAGCGTCTGCCGGGGAGTCGGCGATCGTCGGGTCAGCGCGCGAGAAGAGGGGCGCGGAGGCGACGATTCAGATCAAAGGACTTCCAGACACGGCGGACAGGACGCCACGACGATACCCGGGCGTGTCGCGTCACGCAACTCCCGGGCGTGTCGCGAGTCCGTCGCGCGGGGGATGCGAGGCCGCTCGGCGGCTCCTACCGTGGAGGCATGGCAGACGACGGCACCCCCAGTCCCGACGAGATGCGCGCGCGGACGGGCCTCGGCATCGGTCTCGCGCTCGGCGTGGCCATCGGCGTCTCGACGGGGATGGCACTGAACAACTGGGTCCTCGGTCTGGCCATCGGGATCTCCATCGGCATCCCGCTGTCCGTGGCCTTCCGCGGCTCCGGGGGCGGCACCGCGGACGGATCGGAGGACGCCGATGGCGCCGTCGACCCGGATTCCGACGGTGGCGCTCAGGACGGGCGAGAGCCGTCGGCCTGATCCCGGCCGACCCCCTCGACCCAGGTCATGAGGAAGCGGTGCACGTCGCCGAGCTCCTCCTCGGAGATGCTGTGGGTCAGGCCGCTGTAGACCCGACCGGAGAGCGTCGTGTGCGCGGGGAGCCACTGCGCGGTGTGCGCGATCAGCGGTGCGGGGATGACGTCGTCGTGGGTGCCGCGGCCCCAGAAGACCGGTGGGCTGACCTCCGCGAGGTGTGCATCGCCGGGAAGGGCGTCCGGGGCGGCGTACCCACTCAGCGCCACGACCGCGCCGAACCGCTCGGGAGCGAGCCGGAGGGCCTGCAACGACACCGCGGCGCCTTGGGAGAACCCGAGCAGCGCCACGGACGGAGCCTCGGCCGCCGCCTCGTCGAGCCAGCGCAGGAACGCCTCCGCCGCACGGGTGACGGAGTCGGAGCTGCGGCCGTCGAGCCCTTCGATCGGGTACCACGAGCGGCCGGGCGTCGGCCACGGGGGCGCGAGGGGCGCGGCGACGGAGGCCACCGTTATCCCGGACGGCAGGTAGGGGACGAGGCCGAAGAGGTCGTGCTCGTCCGCGCCGTAGCCGTGCAGCAGCACGAGCAGCGGGAGCCCGGTGTCCGCGGCACGGGACCAGCGCGTGGCGGCGGCGTCGATCGTCAGGTTCTCGGTCACACCGTCATCCTTCCAGGCCTCGCGGCGGTGCTGCCCATCGGCACGGACGGCTGGTAGAAAGGAGGCATGGCGGTGCGCACACCCGATCCGGAGCCGGAGCCCGACGACGAGGGCCTCGGTTCGTTCCGTGACGCGAACCCGCCCGTGCCCGACGCGAACCCCGGTTGGCTGAGCGACGTCGAGCTGGAGGAGGCGCGGCGTCACCTGCCGATGCTCTACGTCGAGGCGATCCCGGTGCGAACGGACGGCTCCGGTCAGGTCACCGAGATCGGCGTGCTGCTGCGGTCCACCCCGCTCGGCGAGATCACCCGCACGATCGTGTCCGGCCGCGTGCGCTTCGGGGAGACGATCCGCGACGCGCTGTTCCGCCACGTCGAGAACGACCTCGGTCCCATGGCCTTTCCGCTCCTGCCGCCGCAGCCGCTGCCGTTCACGGTGGCCGAGTACTTCCCGATCCCCGGCGTGAGCGCCTATCACGACGACCGGCAGCATGCGGTGTCCCTCGCCTTCGTGGTGCCCGTGACCGGGACGTGCGAGCCGCGTCAGGACGCCCTCGAGGTGACCTGGTTCTCGCCGGAGGCCGCTGCCTCCGATGCCGTCGCCGCCGAGATGGAGGGCGGCCGCGGCACCCTCATCCGGCACGCGCTCGCCAGCCTCGGCCTCCTCCGCTGACGTCGCTCCCCGAGCCCCCGGGGTCCCGCCGAGACCCCGACTCGTTTGCGCGCGCAGGCGAGTCGGGGTGTGGGCGACGTGTCGGGGTCTCGCAGACGTGATCGGGAGAACCCCTTGTGCGGGTCAGGACTAATGGGCTAGAACTTAGACCATTAGTCCAATCGGCAAAGGATGCTTCGACATGGATGCTTCGACAACGACGTCGCCGTCCGCAGGACAGCACCGCGAGCGCACGCTCCGCGGCAACCTCGGCGCTGTCGCCGTCACCTTCATGGTGATCGCGGCCGCCGCGCCGCTCACGGTGGTCGGCGGTCTGGTGCCGATCGGTTTCCTCGTGGGCAACGGCATCGGATTCCCGGTCATGTTCCTCGTGGCCACGGTGATCCTGCTGCTGTTCTCCGTGGGGCTCACCGCCATGAGCCGGTACCTCCCGCGCGCCGGGTCGTTCTTCGTCTTCGCGACTCACGGGCTCGGCCGCACGCCGGGCCTGGCGACGGCCTACCTCGCCCTCGTCTGCTACACGACGGTGCAGATCGCGGTGTTCTCCTACCTCGGCGCGACCATCAGCTCCAGCGTCGTGCTCCTCGGCGGGCCGGAGATCCCATGGTGGCTGCTGACCCTCGCCTCCGTGGCCCTCGTCGGGGCGCTCGGCTACCGGCAGATCGAACTCAGCTCGCGCGTCCTCGTCGTGGTGCTGCTGGCCGAGATCGGCATCGTCCTGCTCCTCGGGGTGGTGATCCTCGTGACCGGGGGAGCCGAGGGCGTGACCTTCGGTTCGTTCCTCCTGCAGAACGTGCTCTCCGGGGCCCCCGCGCTCGGGCTGATGTTCGCGATCGCGAGCTTCATCGGGTTCGAGTCGACCGTCGTGTACCGCGACGAGGTGCGACAGCCGGAGCGGACGATCCCGCGGGCCACGTATGCGTCCGCCATCGTGATCGGCGTGTTCTACGCCTTCGCGGCCTGGACGGTCGTCGTCGGGGTGGGGGAGGAGGCGATCATCGAGGAGGCCGCGGCCGACCCGACCACGCTCATCGCCCGGGTCACCGAGCAGTACCTCGGACCGGTCGGTTCGATCGCGGTCGCCCTGCTGTTCCTCGGCAGCATGTTCGCCGCGGTCCTCTCGCTGCACAACGTGCTCACCCGCTACCACCACGCGATGGCCAACGCCCGCGTGCTCCCCGACCGGCTCGGCACCGTGCACACCCGGCACGGATCGCCGCACGTCGCCTCGCTCGTGCAGGTGTCGACGTCGGGACTGGCGATCGCCCTGCTCGCCGTCCTCGGCTTCGCGCCGGAGAACATCTTCTCCTGGTTCGCGGGGATCGGCACGCTCGCGATCGTCATCCTCATGGCGGTGACGTGCCTCGCGGTGATCGTCTACTTCGCCCGCACCCGGGAGCTCCGCAGCCCGTGGCACACCGTCATCGCGCCCGGTCTCGGCTTCGTCGGACTCGCGGTGTCGGCCCTGCTCATCGCGGCGAACTTCCCGCTCCTGGTGAGCGACGTCGACGCCGACGGCAACCCCGCCTGGGGGCCGATCAGCATCACGCTCGTCGCCGTCGTCGTGATCGCCCCGGTCATCGGGCTGGTCCAGGCCGCCGTGATGCGTGCGAAGACCCCCGAGGCCTACGCGCAGATCATGCGTCGCTTCGACGAGAACGCCTGACCCCGAGACGAAGGATGGACATCATCAGCCTCTCCGCCCCACCCCGCCCCCTCATCGGCATCTCCGGACGACGCACGAGCGGCGCCGCGATCGGAGCCCCCTCCGGCTTCGCCGACGCCCCGTTGGAGGCGTACCTCAGCGAGTACGCGACCTCGGTGCTGCGGGCCGGCGGCCTGCCCGTGCACCTGCCCATGGATGCTGCCCCCGCCGAGCTCGTGGACCGTCTCGACGGCGTCGTCATCGTCGGGGGAGACGACGTGGACCCGCGCCGCTACGGGCAGACTCCTGGGCCGTTCACGCCGCTCGTCGATCCGGCGCGCGACGAGTTCGAGTCGGGCCTCATCCTCGCGGCTCTGGCCCGCGCGGTCCCGCTGCTCGGGGTCTGCCGGGGCGCCCAGCTGCTCAACGTGGTCCGCGGCGGGACGCTGCACCAGCACCTCGCGGCCGGCGAGGGCGAGTCCCACGGGTCCTACGCCTACCCGCGGGCGCACCGTGTGCACGAGGTGCGTACGGCCGCCGGCAGCGTGGTCAACGGCCTCTACGGCGAGAGCACCCGTGTGAACTCGTTCCACCATCAGGCCGTCGACGTGCCGGGCGACGGTGTCGTCGTGACCGGATGGGCCTCGGACGGCGTGGTCGAGGCGATCGAGCTGGAAGGCCTTCCGGCCGTCGGCGTGCAGTGGCACCCCGAGACGTTCGGGGGCGATCCGGTCTTCGACTGGCTGGTCGGCCGGGCCGCCGCCCGCACCGCGGATCCCGCACCCGCGGACACCGCCATCTCGCAGGGCGCCGTCTGAGCGCCCACCCCTGACGGACGACAAGGAGAACGACATGCGACACACAGGGAAGAACGCCTTCATCACCGGTGCAGGCTCCGGGATCGGCCGGGAGACGGCCCTCCGTCTGGCGAGCGAGGGCGCCCGCGTCCTCGTCACCGACGTCTCGGCGGAGGGGGCGGCCGAGACCGTCCGGCTCATCGAGGAGGCCGGGGGCACCGCGTTGTCCGCCGTCGTCGACGTGCGCTCGCGGGAGCAGATCCGTGCCGCCGTCGCGACCGCGCGGGAGGCGTGGGGAGCCTTGCACCTGCTGGTGAACAATGCCGGTGTGGTGACCGAGCACTCGTTCGAGACGCTGACCGAGGAGGCGTGGAACTTCGTCTTCGACATCAACCTCAAGGGGCAGTTCCTCGTCGCGCAGGAGGTCGCCCCCCTTATCGCGGAGTCGGGTGGCGGCGCCATCGTCAACCTCTCCACGGTCGAGGCACTGGTCGTCGTCACCAGCACCGGCACCGCGCAGCCGCACTACAACGCGAGCAAGGGCGGCGTCCCGATGCTCACCAAGGCACTCGCGGTCGAGCTCGCGGCGAAGAACATCCGCGTCAACTGCGTCGCCCCCGGCCCGATCGCGACCGACTTCTTCGACTATGAGAGCGTCACCAGCGCGGAGGCCCTGGAGTTCATGAAGCAGCGGCTGCTGGTGCCGCGCGTGGGCCTTCCGGCCGACATCGCGGCGGCCGTCTCCTGGCTGCTGAGTGACGAGGCGTCTTGGATCGACGGCATCCAGCTCCCCGTCGACGGAGGGTGGCTGACGCGATGATCGACGACGTGCGCCTCGCGCCGGACGAACTGGAGGCCGCGGGGATCCGGACCGTGATCGTGGCCACGCCCGACCTGCAGGGGCGGCTGGTCGGTCGGCGCATCCCCGTCGAGGGCTTCGGCCGTGTCGTCGCGAACGGCGTGGACATCTGCACCTGCGCGTGGGCCTGGGACATCGATCAGGGGCTCGAACTCATCGATCAGAACCGGTTCGCGCTGTGCGGCATGCACAACGGCGTGCCCGACGTGACACTCATCCCCGACCTGGACACGCTGCGCCCCGCGGCCTGGCTCGACGGCGTCGCGATCTGTCTCGCAGACCCCGTCGACGTGCACACGCACGAGCCGATGCCGCTGTCGCCGCGGGTGATCCTGAAGCAGGAGCTCGCGCGGCTCCGCGGCCTCGGGCTCACTCCGCTCGCCGGCACGGAGCTGGAGTTCTACCTCTTCCGCAACGACCCGCGGGAGCTGCGCCGCTCCGGATTCCGCGACCTCGACCCGACGACCCTCACCCCGTCGGACTTCATGATCCACGAGGGCAACCTGTACGAGCCGTTCTTCCAGAAGCTCCGCTCCGATCTGCGCGCGAGCGGGATCCTCGTCGAGGCCGCTCAGAGCGAGTGGGGCCTCGGACAGTGGGAGATGACGTTCGAGTACGGTGACCCGCTGGAGATGGCCGACCGGCACGCGCTGTACAAGCTCGCGGTGCGGGACACCGCGGCGCGGGCAGGGATGTCGGCGACCTTCATGGCACGACCCCTCAACGATCAGCCGGGCTCGTCGTGCCACATCCACGTCTCGTTCATCGACGACGAAGGCACCGCGCTGTTCTGGGACGAGCAGGCCGGGGACCGCCTGAGCGGGCGGATGCGCGCCGCGATCGCCGGGGCGCTGGAGCACGCGCCGGCCCTGATGGCCTGGTACGCCCCGACCGTCAACTCCTACCGCCGCAGCAACTCGACGGACGTGGCGGGCAGCGGCCGCACGTGGGGCTTCGACAACCGCACGACGACCGTGCGGGTGGTCGGGCACTCCGCGGCGGCGCTGCGCTTCGAGTTCCGGCTGCCCGGCGCCGACACCAACCCGTACTTCGCGCTGACCGGTGTGCTCGCCTCCGCTCGCGACGGGATCGAGAAGGAGCGGGTGCTCGGCGAGCCCGTCCGCGGCAGCGCCTACGACCTCCCGGGGGACGGGGCGATGCCAGCCGACCCGTACCAGGCGGCGGCGCTGTTCGCCCGGAGCCCGCTCGTGCAGGAGCTGCTGGAGCCCGAGCTCATCGCGCATCAGCGCATCCTGCTGGAGCACGAGTGGACCACGTTCCTGTCCCGTGTGACCGACTGGGACCTGCACCGCTACTTCGATCGGATCTGACATGACCTTCCCCGCCCTGCGCACCTGGATCGGCGGCGTCGCCGAGGCGAGCCCCGCCGCCGACGGCACCTGGCTGCACGATCCCAACACCGGCGAGGCGCTGCAGCCGTCCGCGTCCAGCAGCCTCGACCAGGTCGACCGCGCGGTCTCCGCCGCCCAGGAGGCGCATGACGACGCGCGGTGGCGTGGACTCCCGCCGGAGGACCGCGCTGCGGCCCTCGACGCCCTCGCCGCCTGGCTGGACGACCGCGCCGAGGAGGTCGCGCGGCTCGACGCTCTCAACAGCGGCGTGCCGATCGCGGTCACCCGGTTGTTCGGCGGGGCGAACGGGGCCACCCTCCGCGACGCCGGCCGCCGGGCGGTGGCGGTGGGCGACGTGCGGGCGCTCCCGGCTGATCAGGGCGGGGTGCACCTGCACCGCGTGCCTTGGGGCCCGACGGCCCTCATCCTGCCGTGGAATGCGCCGAGCGCGATGGCCGTGAAGAAGACCGCGTTCGCGCTCGCCGCGGGCGCCACGGTGGTGCTCAAGCCGTCGTCGTTCTCCCCCTGGAGTGCGCAGCTGCTCCTGGAGGGCGCGCGCGAGGTGGGGATCCCGGACGGGGTGGTGAACCTCGTGCAGGGCAGTGGGGGCGTGGGCCGGGCCCTCGTCGCTGACGAACGCATCGCGGCGATCTCGATGACCGGCTCCACGCCGACGGGCCGGGCGATCGCCGCGACAGCCGCGCCGCGGTTCGCGCGGCTGCAGCTGGAGCTCGGATCGAACAACGCCGCCGTCGTGCTCCCGGACGCCGATCTCGAGCAGGCCGCGAGGGCGCTCGCCGACGGAGTGCTGAAACTGTCCGGCCAGTGGTGCGAGGCGCCGCGCCGGGTGCTCGTCGACCGTGGGCGTCGTGCGGACCTCGCGCATCTGCTGATCGCCGAGTTCGCCCGCCGCACGCTCGGATCCAGTCTGGACGACACGACCGAGGTGGGACCCGTGGCGTTCGCCGCCCGGCGTGCCGAGCTGGAGGAGCAGCGGGAACGCCTCGCGACCGCCGGGGCCGAGCTGCTCCGCGTCTCGCAGGTTCCTGAGACCGGCTGGTTCTTCGCACCTACCGTGGCGGTCCTCGACGGCGCCGGTCTCGCCGACGAGGTGTTCGGTCCGATGCTCCTGGTCGGCGGATACGACGACGAGGAGGAGGCCGTGCGGATCGCGAACACCGGTCAGGTGGGACTCGCGGGCTACGTGTTCGGTGCCGACGAGGAGAGGGCGGCCGCCCTCGGCGCGCGGCTGCTCGCCGGGGAGGTCAAGATCAACGGCACGAGCGTGCTCGACATGTCGCCGGAGTCCGCGCAGAGCTTCTTCGGCGCGAGCGGACTGGGCGGGCACGGCGACGACGATGTGCTTGACTTCTTCGTGGGGAAGCAAGTGGTGGGGCGGGATCGCCCCGGTCTTCCCCTCTGACCGGAGGAGCATGGATGGGCGAGCGTGATGACGCGCCGCACGATTTCTCGCGTGCCGCGCTCCAGCCCGTCTCCGGGTACCAGGCCGTGGCCGGCTACCTCCGTCGGGAGATGGCGCTCGGCCGCATCCGGCCCGGCGATCGGTTGCCTCCGGAGCGCCGCCTGGCCGAGCAGCTGGGGGTGTCGCGCGAGACCCTGCGGCAGGCGCTGCGCATCCTTGAGGGCAGCGGTCAGATCGCGATCACCCGAGGCGCGTCGGGCGGGGCCGTCGTGCAGGACGCCGCCCTCGATCCTCGGCTGATCCGCGAGGAGGTGCGGCAGCGATCCACCGAGATCGGCGACCTCACCGAGTTCCGGGAGATCGTGGAGTCCGGGGGAGCGGCGCTCGCCGCGACCCGCCGCACGACGCGCCATCTCGACACCATGGCGCGCGCTCAAAGAGATCTGGCGGCGGCAGAGACCAAGGCGGAGTCGCGCATCGCCGACACCGACTTCCATCTCGCGCTCGCTGAGGCGTCCGGCAACTCCTTCGTCCGTGAGGCGGTGGAGGAGGCACGGGTGCGGATGTTCGAGCCCGTCGACCTGATGAGCTTCGATTTCGTCAAGGAGTCGAGCTGGCACGCGCACGAGGAGATCCTCGAGGCGGTGCGCCGGGGCGATGCGGCCGCCGCCGACGCCGCGATGCGGGCGCACCTGCGCACGACGCGCGAGGAGTTCCGGCGCGTCGTCGAGTCCTGACCCGCCCCTCCCGCTCCCGCCCCTCGCCGAGACCCCGGTTTCCCGCCCGGACCCCGGCGTCGCCGCGCGCGGAGCCCTGGCTTCGACGCGAACCCGGGGTCTCGCGAATGGGGGAGGGGAGGAGGGAGGGTCAGGGGCGGGTGAGGCGGGCGAGGGCGTCGACGAAGGCGTCGACGTCGGACTCCTCGGTGTCGAAGCCGCACATCCAGCGCACCTCGCGCCGGGACGCGTCCCAGTCGTAGAAGCGGAACACGTCGCGAAGCTGGTCGGCGACGCCCTCGGGAAGCGTCGCGAACACGCCGTTCGCCTGCGTCGGCTGCGTGAACTCCACCCCCGCGATCGACCCGTCCGCGAGACCGGCCTCGATCCGCGCGCGGAGGCGGGCCGCCATGGCGTTGGCGTGGCGGGCGTTGCGCAACCAGAGGTCGCCGTCGAGCAGCGCGATGAGCTGCGCCGAGACGAAGCGCATCTTCGACGAGAGCTGCATGTTGAACTTGCGCGCGTAGTTGAGGCCGGCGGCGGCATCCGGGTTGAGCACGACGATGGCCTCGCCGAGCATGGCACCGTTCTTGGTGCCGCCGAAGGTCAGCACGTCGACCCCGGCGTCGGTGGTGAACGCGCGCAGAGGCAGGTCGAGGGCGGCGGCCGCGTTCGACAGGCGAGCCCCGTCCACATGCAGCTTCATGCCACGCGCGTGGCAGTGATCGGCGATCGTGCGGATCTCCTCCGCGGTGTACAGCGTGCCGAGCTCGGTGGACTGGGTGATGGAGACGACGAGGGGCTGCGCCCGGTGCTCGTCGCCCCAGCCCCAAGCCTCGCGGTCGATGAGGTCGGGGGTGAGCTTGCCGTCGTCGGTGGGGACGGTGAGGAGCTTGAAGCCGCCGATCTTCTCGGGCGCTCCGCCCTCGTCGACGTTGATGTGGGCGGTCGAGGCGGCGATGACCGCACCCCAGCGCGGCAGCATCGACTGCAGGCCGGTGACGTTCGCCCCGGTGCCGTTGAAGACCGGGAACGCGGCGGCGGTCTCCCCGAAGTGGGCCTGGAACACCTCCTGGAGGCGGGCGGTGTACGCGTCCTCGCCATAGGCCACCTGATGACCCCCATTCGCGGCGGCGAGAGCCGCGAGAACCTCGGGGTGGATGCCGGAGTAGTTGTCACTGGCGAAGCCCCGGATCGCGGGGTCGTGCGGGATGCTCACCGGACAAGCCTAATCGCCTTCCCCTACCGAATGTCCGAGGCCCGCTCTACCCTCGAACCCATGGAGCGCAGCGCGGCCAAGACCGCTTTCGCGAACGTGCTCGTCAACACGCTGATCGCCAACGTGACGACGAGCTTCCTCTGGTTCGCCCTCACGTTCTGGGTCTACATCGAGACCCGGTCCGTGCTGGCCACGGGCATCATCGGCGGTGCCTACATGCTGTTCGTCGCGTTCTTCGCGATGATGTTCGGCACCATCGTCGACCGGCACCGCAAGCACCGCGTCATGCTGCTGTCGAGCGTCATCTCGGCGGTGGCCTTCCTGATCGCGGGCGTGCTGTACCTCTGGCAGCCGGAGGCCTCCCTGCTCGACCTCGGCGGGCCGTGGTTCTGGCTCTTCTCCGGTGTCATCCTGTTCGGCGGCGTGATCGAGCAGCTCCGCAACATCGCGCTGTCGACGACGGTCACGTTGCTGGTGCCCGAGGAGAAGCGCGCCAACGCGAACGGCCTCGTCGGCACGGTGCAGGGGATCGCGTTCCTCGTCACGAGCGTGTTCTCCGGCCTCTCGATCGGTTTCCTCGGCATGGGGTGGACGCTCGGGATCGCGATCGTGGCGATGGCCCTCACCTTCGCGCACCTGCTGTTCATCCGGATCCCGGAGTCCGAGCCCGAGGTCGACCCGGAGTCGAAGAGCGCCGTCGACTTCCGCGGCAGCGTCCGGGCCATCCGTCAAGCCCCCGGACTGTTCGCGCTCATCGTCTTCTCGACGTTCAACAATCTCATCGGCGGCGTCTACCTGGCGCTCATGGATCCGTACGGTCTCACCCTGTTCGACGCGCAGATGTGGGGGTTCGCCCTGGCCTTCGCCTCGACCGGTTTCCTGATCGGCGGGGGACTGGTGGCCAAGTTCGGCCTCGGCAGGAAGCCCGTGCGCACGATGCTTCTCATCGTGATCGCGATGGGGCTCCTCGGCGCGATCTTCATGCTGCGCGAGTGGTGGCCGCTGTACGTGCTGGGCATGTGGGTGTACATGGCGTTGGTCCCGCCGGTGGAGGCCGCCGAGCAGACCGTGATCCAGAAGGTCGTGCCGTTCGCCCGTCAGGGGCGGGTGTTCGGCACGGCAGCCGCGATGGAGGCGGCGGCGGCCCCGATCACCGCCTTCCTCATCGCCCCGATCGCCGAGTTCCTCGTGATCCCCTATATGGACAGCCCGCAGGGACAGCGGCAGTGGGGCTGGCTCCTGGGTGAGGGCGAGGCACGAGGGATCGCCTTGATCTGTCTCTTCGCCGGTCTGATCATGGTGGTCGCGGCGATCCTCGCATTCTTCACGCGGTCGTACCGCACCCTCACCGAGCTCTACGCGACCTCGCCGGATCAGGCTCCCGAAGAGTCGACGGATGCGGCCCCCGACAGCGACCAGGGCGAGTCCGACGACGGGAACGGCCCGAGCGCGCACCGCGACGCTCCGCCGGTGGTCCCGGGCATCCCACCCGAGTCCCGCTGATGCGGGGGAGCCGTGTTCAGTCGATGTCGAGGATGCGGTCGTTGAGGTCGGCGGCGTCGGTGTCCCAGAGCCCGAGGAGACGGGTGGCGAGCGCTTCGGGATCGAGCGCCCTCGCCCGGAACACGACCGCGGCTGCACGCAACGGCTCCTCGGACTCACGTGCCGCCTTGGCGTAGCCCTGCGCGACCGCGCGCGTCCAGGCCTCGCTCGCCGCTTTGACCGCCGCATAGTTCGCGCCGCCGGCGAGGGGGCGGGCGACCGCGGTGGAGGAGACGATCGCGAACCGGCCTGCCGACGAGCGGCGCAGGGCGCCGTCGAAGGCCCGACTCGTCGCCCGCACGGCCTCGAGCGCCGGGAGCAGCGCGGCGAAGTCGTCGTCGCTCTGGCCCGCGAGCCCGCCGCCTCCTCGCCAGCCGCCGACGAGAGGCACCACGGCATCGACCGCGCCACACCGTCGGGCGAGCGCCGTCATATCGTCGAGCGACGTCGCATCGGCGACCTCGATCGCCGCACCCGCCTCGGCCAGCGGACGGAGCCGTTCGGCCGAGCGCCCGGTGGCGATCACCCGCGCCCCGGCGTCGCGCAGCGCCCTCGTCGCCACCAGCCCGGCCGTGCTCGTCGCCCCCGCCAGCACGACCACCCGGTCGCGGGCCCCTCGGCTCGTCGGAGTGGTCATGCGGTGTCCTCTCGGTCGGAGATGCCTCTGCGGCCGGACCCGGGATCCGGGTCTCCGGCCGCAGAGGTGGTGCGCCCCAGCGTCACAGCGCCAGCGGTGCGGATCAGTCGTCCGTACCGCGAATGCCGACCGTCGACTCGATGACCGGCTTCATCTTCTTGTCGAGCGTCTCGAAGAACATCGACAGCGGGAACTCGTCGTCCAGGACCGCGTCGGTGTAGCCCTTCGGAGCTCCGGCGAGGATCTCGTCCGACAGGCCGCGGGCCCACTGCGACGCGGGGTGCGGTGTCAGCGTGCCGCGGACCAGGTCATACGCGGCGAGCCAGTGCGCGACCTTGGGGCGGTCGATGGAGTGCCAGTACAGGTCGTCGATCGCGTCACCGAGGGCCACGACGGCGTCCGGCACGTTCTCCCAGTCGAAGGCGAGGGCCGTGTCGGTCCAGTGCAGTACACCGCGCTGGTGCAGCCACGCGAAGAGCAGCTGGCCGCCCACCGCGTCGTAGTTGCGAACGCGCGTGCCGGTGATGGCGAAGCGGAAGATGCGGTCGAAGATCACGGCGTACTGCACGAGATGCGCGTACTCGTGCATCTCCCGCTCCGTCTCCGTCAGCTCCTCGCCCGCGGCGATCCGGGCGTCCAGCGCGCGCTCGATCTTGACCGACTCGCGGAAGGCCGTCATGTCGCAGCGCATCTCCTCCAGCGAGTAGAGGAAGAACGGCATCCGCTGCTTGATCATGAACGGGTCGAAGGGCAGGTCTCCGCGCATGTGGGTGCGGTCGTGGATGATGTCCCACATCACGAAGGTCTTCTCGGCGACCTCCTGGTCCTCCAGCATCGCGGCAGCGCGCTCGGGGAGGTCGAGGTTGGTGATCTCCGAGGCTGCGCGGACCACGCGGCGATAGCGGGCGGCCTCCCGGTCCTGGAAGATCGCACCCCACGTGAAGGTCGGGATCTCGCGCATTGCGACGGTCTCCGGGAAGAGCACGGCGGAGTTCGTGTCGTAGCCCGGGGTGAAGTCGACGAGTCGCAGCGAGACGAAGAGCTTGTTGCCGTAGTCGCCCGCCTCGAGCGCCGCGATGAACTCCGGCCAGATCGTCTCGACGATGAGGGCCTCGACCAGGCGGTCGCTCGAGCCGTTCTGCGTGTACATCGGGAAGACCACGAGGTGCCGGATGCCGTCGATGCGGTGCTGCTGCGGCTGGAACGCGACGAGCGAGTCGAGGAAGTCCGGCACGCCGAAGTCCTCCGACACCCAGCGTTCGAAGTCGGCGACCGACGCGGTCAGGTACTCGGCATCGTGGGGGAACGCCGGGGCGAGCGCCCTGATCGCGGCGGTGATCTCGCCGACGAGCGCGGTCGCCTTCTCTCGGGTCTCCGAGCTGGTGGACGCGTCAGGGATCGAGCCGTCCTTGATCTGCATCTCGCGGAGGGCGATCGCGGCCCGCTTGAGCTGCGCCCACGCGGCGGAGCTTTCCGCGATGGACGCGTCCTCGACGACCTCGGGTTCGCCGACGACGGCCTGGACAGCGGAACTGTTGGCGGAAACGAGGGACATCGGAACCTCCGATCGCAGTGAAAAGCGGAAAGATTCCGGTGATAACGGAATCCTGACGATAATCTTACAGCCATGGATGATTCTGTCGACCGCGCGATCCTGGCAGCCATCTCCCGTGACGGGAGGGCGACCCTGTCGCAGCTCTCCGAGGCCGTCGGGCTGTCCGTCTCGGCCGTGCAGTCCCGGCTGCGGCGGCTGGAGACACGCGGCGTCATCGCCGGCTATCGGGCCCTTCTCGACCCCGAGCAGGTGGGGACTCCGCTGTCCGCCTTCATCGAGATCACACCCCTCGACCCCGCGCAGCCCGACAACGCCCCCGAGCTCCTCGAGCACCTGGACGCGATCGAGGCCTGCCACTCCATCGCCGGTGACGCGAGCTACATGCTCTTCGTCCGCGTCCCCACCCCGCGCGACCTGGAGCAGCTCGTCCGCGATGTCCGTCTCGCGGCGAACGTGAGCACCCGGACGACCGTGGTCCTGCAGACCTACTACGAACACCGCCCCATCATTCCCGTCGCGACCACCGACTGAGCGGGCGCCTCAGAGCATCGCCCCGACGAGGGCCTCCCCGAGCGGTGTGCGCAGGTGCTGCATCCGGGAGCCGTCGCGCTCTCTCGCGACCAGCCCCGCCTCCCGCAGCACGGTCAGGTGGTGCGAGGCGGTCGATACCGCGAGGCCGGATTCCGCCGCGACCTCCGAGGTCGTGCGCGGGGCCCCTGCCGTGAGGAGGATCCCGGCGCGCGCGGGGCCGAGCAGGGCACTCAGTGCCGCGACCGTCTCGGTGGCCTCGCGAGCCCACCCCGCAGTCACACCTCGCGCCGGGTAGAACAGGGTCGGTTGGGCGGGCGGCTCGGTGAGGACCATGCACCCCCACGACGACAAGACGGAGGGCACCAGCACGAGCCCGCTTCCCCGGCAGTCGACGTGCTCGCTGTGCCGGCGGAGCGAGACCTGGACGGCGCCGGCGCCCCAGGACACCTGGGGGTGCAGCTCGTCCGCCATCCCCGCGATGCCCATCGTCGCGATGGCCCGGGCGCGGACCGCGATGTCCGCTCGGAGGAGACGCTCCAACTGCGGCCAGGCGGGCGCCATCGCGGCGTCCCACACCTCTGACCAGGCGTCGGCGATCATCGCGCGCGTCCGCCGTGGACGCTCGAGCAGGTCGCGAAGAGTGCGCCGCTGAACGCCGGTCGACCGGTGGATCCGCTTGCCGAGGTCGACCACAAGCGGATCGAGCGCGGTCTCCCGCAGTGCGGCGAGCTCGGCCTCGGGGGTGAGGTCACCGCGTGGCGTGCTCGTGAGGAAATCCGGGAGGTAGCCGTCGTCGCCGATCACCGTCGCGAGGAGCGCGAACGCCGCGCGCGGCAGTCCCTCTCGTGCCGTGCGGAGCCACCCCCACTGCAGGGGATGGGCGGCGGGGCGGAGCAGGACGCGGACCGCGTGCGCGAGCTCGTGGCCGGGAGAGATGCCGAACCGCACGGCCTGGATGTCGCCGGCGCTGAGGTGGAACTCGACGCGGTGATCCGGATCGTCGACGCCTTCGACGGGCGGAGTGTTTCGATCCACGTCGAAACTCTAGGAGGACGAGCCCCGTGCTGTCGAGACTGGGGGCATGAACAACTCCGCAGCTTCCGCCCTCGTCCCGGGAGGCGCGATCCGCATCGGTTCCGGGAACAGCCGTCGGTTCGTCGGTGCCGACCACGGGGCCGCCGTGTCGTACTTCTTCGTCGAGAACCACCCGGGCGAGGGGCCGGGGCTGCACTGGCACCCCTACTCTGAGACCTGGGTCGTGCTCGAAGGCACCGTGCGCATGCGGATCGGCGATGACGAGCTCGTCGCACGAGCCGGCGACACCGCCACGGCGCCCGCCTTCACGCCCCACGGCTTCACGAACGCGGGCGAGGGGCTCCTCCGGATCCTCTGCATCCACGCGTCCGCCACGATCATCCAGACATTCCTCGACGAGCACTGAGAGCGGAGAAGACCATGTCCTTCCAGGCGTACCTCGACAAGGTCGAGGCTCAGACGGGCCTCACGCCGCGGCAGTTCATCGACCTCGCGCGCGAGCATGGGTTCGACGAGAACACGAAGTCCACCGTGGTCCTGAACTGGCTGAAGCAGGAGTACGGCCTCGGTCACGGCCACGCGCAGGCGATGGTGCACGTCATCCTCAAGGGGCCCAAGATCAGCGACAAGCACGTCGGCAAGGCGGGTGCGCATGGCGACGTCTCCGACACCCTCTGGCTCGACGGCAGGGACAGCAACCCCCACCGCTGATCTCGGCGCATCGCCGCGACGACTAGGATTCCGTGGGTGGCAGCTTCCTCCCAGCGCAAGAAGAAGAGCGGTCGGCGCACTCCGCCGCGCACCAGCGGCAACCCGGCCAAGCGGCCCGTCGTGGAAGCCGCTCCGGTGACTGCCGCCGACTGGATCGGCGCCGCCCGCCTGCGCACGCTGCCTCTCGCGGTCGCTCCTGTCGTCATCGGCACCGGAGCCGCGCGCAGCACGGGCCCGGAGTTCCACTGGGTGATCGCGCTCGCCTGTCTGGCTGTCGCCGTCCTGCTGCAGATCGGCGTGAACTTCACGAACGATTACAGCGACGGTATCCGCGGCACGGACGCGCATCGGGTGGGTCCCGCCCGGCTCACCGCGTCCGGACGGGTGAAGCCGCGCACGGTGCTCATCATCGGCCTCGTGTTCTTCGCGGTCGCCGCGGCGGTGGGGATCGCGATCGTCGTGCGCACCGGCCAGTGGTGGATGCTCGCCGTGGGGGCCGCCTGCATCGTCGCCGCCTGGTTCTACACGGGCGGCAAGAGGCCGTACGGCTACTACGGCCTCGGCGAGGTGTTCGTCTTCGTGTTCTTCGGGCTGGTCGCCACTCTCGGCACCACCTGGGTGCAGGTCTTCCAGCTCCCGCAGCAGGCCTGGCTCGGCGCGGTCGCCGCCGGGTTGTTCGCCTGCGCGGTCCTCCTCGCCAACAACCTCCGTGACATCGACCAGGACCGCGCGGTCGGCAAGCGCACTCTGACGGTGCTCATCGGACGTCGCGCCACCCAGGTGCTCTTCACCCTCTTCGTGCTCGTGCCGTTCGGGATCGCCGTGTTCCTCGCGCTGCTGTTCCCGATCGCCTGGATCTCGCTGCTCGCGCTCCTTGCCGGCCTTCCCGCGATCGTCATCGTCTGGACGTACCGTCAGCCGAAGGAGCTCGTCATCGCGCTCGCCTTGACCTCCTTGACCTCGCTGCTGTACGCCGGAGCCCTCTTCTGGGCCTTCGCCGGCTGACCGCTGGTCCGTCTCCCGCCGTCTCGTCGCGCCGCGCACAACTCCGGAGATCAGGACCGACACTCCGCCGCGACACCCTCGTCCCCGGCGTGTCGTCCGGCATCTCCGAAGTTGTGCCCCGGGTCGCGTCGCAGGCGGACCGGAATGGCGGGGGAACCTATGTCTTGGCCGAGAGTTTCAAGACGGAGGCCAACAATGTGTCGGCCACCCCTGGTCTCCCGTGTCGAGCGCAACTTCGGAGACGGCGGACGACAGGCCGTGGTGCAGGGCGTGCCGACGGCGTGCCGCGACGGACCTCCGAAGTCGTGCGCGGGGGCAGCGATCAGGGGCGGTCGTCGGGGGCGCGCTCGACCAGCTCGTCCTCGGCGTCGGCGTCGGCCTGCCGGCCGGACACCTTGCCCTGTCGGCGCTCGTGCAGGCGCGCGGAAGCGTCGGAGAGCGGCGTTCGGAGGAAGAGCATCGAGATGCTCGCGCCGATGAGGGCGGCGAAGATCGCGGCGAGCCACCAGAACTCACGGAAGATCGGGAAGAAGAACCACAGGATGCCGAGCGGGACGAGGAACGCCAGGAGGCGCAGCACGGTGTAGACGAGGAGAGGGGCGGGCTTCTTCACCCCCTCAGTCTACGTTCGCGGGGCCGTGCTCCCGCCGGGAGTCCGGTCGCGCCGGAGGCCGAGGGCCGCGAACGGAATGCCGCGCACGACGCGTCGCCACGGGTGCTCGCCCAGGGTCCACAGCAGCTCCCCGTCCGGATCGAGAGCCAGGTCCTCGCAGCCGATCGGCAGGGCGACGGGGTGTCGGACGAGCGCGTCCCGTGCCCCGCTCCAGAGCACGCCGGGGCGGAGGTGGTCGGACTGCGACACGAGATAGCGGTCGCCCCACCGCACGGCCCCCTGCATGTGTCGGATCCCGGGTGTGAAACGCTCGACCTCGACGAAGTCGCCGTCGGGCCCCTCCGGGACGGTGAACTCGCCGACGAGCCCGGAGTCGTGCCCCCGATACTCGCCGATGAGGACCCGGGGCAGCGGGTTCCCCGCGGCGTCGAACACCCGGCTGAGGAACGAGCAGCGAAGGGCGACGGTGTGCTGGCGGGTGCGCGTCGCGACGACGATCGCACGCCGGTCACGACGGCGTCGTCCGCCCAGCACCCGCTGCGCGTCGACCCCGCGCAGCCGCCGGAGGGCCCCGAGGTCGAACTCCCAGATGCCCTGCCCCGTCGCTGCGGCGAACAGGCGATCGCCGATCCAGGCGAGCCCGCCGGCGTGGATCGGCGCCGGCTGAAGAGCGCCGGTCTCGTCGGCGACCGCCAGCACGATGTCGAAGCGGCGGCCGCGCTCCCGGTCCACGAGTGTCACCCGCGACGCGAGGTGGCGCCCCGACCGGTCCTGGCGGAACCAGCTCACCGCGACGGCGCGCCGTCCACGTCGCTCCCCGATGTCGATGCCCTGCGGATACCAGCGCTGCGTCCACGCGCGCGCGGTGGCCCAGTACAGGTCGATCCCGCCGGCTCGCCGGCGCCGGTGGATGAGACCCCCCATCGTCCTCCACGGCCAGCGCATCCCCCCATCGTCGCTGATGCGCGCGGGCGGCGCGAATTTCCACGGATTGGCCTAGGCCGATTCGCGAGATCGAAAGGACGGTTGTATCGTGTTACGTGTTGAGTGACGAGCTTCATGGAGTCGCGCTCGACGACACCTCGTGGGTCGCTGGTGGGGGCCAGTACTTCCGCGGGGTGGCCGTCGCCTCAGGGTGACGGTTCACCGGATGTTCGCATCCGGCAGTGCAACGCACTGGGGGTGTGGCTCGTTCGGGTGCGGGCCACACCTCAGCGCCCCCGTGGAACGGTCACCGGGCGTTCACCGCACGGTCTCCGGCCGGCCACCGGGGCCTGCCACGATGGCGAGCACACCGCCCACCCCGGGAGCTCTGTGCGCACGCCCCTCGTCACCGTCATCCTGCCCGCGAAGGACGCCGGCCCCTTCATCGGCACCACGCTGGAGACCCTCACCCGGCAGTTCGACGACCGTGCGGCGCTCAAGCTCGTGGCCATCGATGACGGCTCGGTCGACGACACCGGTGCGGTCATGACCCACTATGCCGCCCGCTTCCGCCATGCGGAGGTGCTGCGGAACCCCGAGCCCCGCGGGCTCGCGACGGCACGCAACCAGGGCCTCGCGCACGTCGAGGGCGAGGCGTTCTGCTTCGTCGACGGTGACGACTGGATGCAGCCGCAACGCCTCGCGGTCCTCGCTGCGCGGCTCCGGGAGCTCCGGTGCGATTTCGTGCGGACGGATCATGTCACCGTCACCGGGATGCGGCGCGCCCTCGTCCGTGCGCCGTACCCGTGGCGGGAAAGGGTCGCGTCACCGCGAGAGGCGATCCTCCCCGCCGACGAGCCGACGATGGTGGACTACCCCTACGCCTGGGCGGGGCTGTTGCACCGTGACGTCCTCGACCGCGGGCTCGCCGCGTTTCCGCCCGGGCTCTTCACCGCCGAGGACCGACCGTGGATCTGGCGACTGCACCTGGACGCGGCGTCGTTCGCGGTTGTCGACGCTCCGGCGCTGCTCTACCGGCGGGGCGTCGACACCTCGCTCACCCAGGTCCATGATCGGCGGCAGCTCGACTTCGCCACGGCGATGACGCAGGTGGTCGACCTCGTCCGCGACGATCGCGATGCTGAGCGGTTCCTCCCGAAGGCCGTGTGGACGGCGCTCGCGCTCAGTGCGCATCATCTCGTGCGCTCCCGGCGGATGCCCCCGGTCCTGCGCCGCGAGATGCGCGCCCGGATCCACGGGCTGCTACGCGCGCTCCCATCCGCGGAGGCCTCGGCAGTGCTCACGCGCCTCGACGGCCCGCGCCGCCGGGTCCTCGCCCGCAGCCTGCGGCGGACGGGGCATGCCGCGTGAGCCGGCTCTTCGTGCTGCACAGCGGATACGGGCTCGCGACGGCGGTCGCGGCTCTCGATGCGGGCCTCCTCGACCCACCAACGGACGGGCGTCGCTCGACCGTCGAGCACGTGCTCGTGCCGGTCACCTCGTCCCGGATCCCGGAGACGGTCCTCGGCATCGATGCAGACCCCGCCCTGCGTTCCCTGCGCGACAGGTTCGATCGCGTCGAGCCGCTGGTGGATGTGCTCGGTCCCGTGCATCCGAGCGGCTGGGAGCCGTCCGATGCGGACCTCCCCCTGCTGGGACGGCTGTTCGCGCGGGCGTGGAACCTCGATCCGCGGGACGTGGAGCTCCTCGTGCAGAGCCCCCAGGTCGCGCCCGCCCGCACGCTCCTCTCCCTGTTCCCGGAGGCGAGGGTGACGATCATCGGCGACGGACTGATGACGTACGCGCCGATGCGGGTGCGGCTGCCGCACACCGTCACGGCGCGGATCGACAGGGTCGTATACGCCGACGTCGTGCCGGGCGTCCACCCGCTCGTCGCGGCCCCGCACGCCACGCTCGTGCCGGTACCTCCCGGCCCCTTCGCGGCAGCACTGGGGGAGACGGACGAGGCCGAGCGGGGAACCCCCGCGGGACCAGCGACCGTGCTGGTGCTCGGGCAGTATCTCTCGGCGCTCGGCCTCATGACCGCGGCGGACGAGATCGGCCTCCAGCAGCGTCTCGTCGACCGGGCCGCCGCCGAGCGCCCGGAGCGGATCGTGTTCAAACCTCACCCGGCCGCACCGCCCCAACTCGCCGGCGCGGTGCGCGCCCACGCGGAGCGCCGCGGACTGTCGTTCGTGGAGGAGCGCGGCCGTCTTCCCGCCGAACTGCTCGCAGAGCGGCTCGACGCCCGAGCCGTGGTGGCGACGTTCTCCACCGCCCTGCCCACCGTGCGTACCCTGTTCGGGCGTCCCATCGGGGCCGCGGGCACGGCAGAGTTGCTCCGCACGCTCGCCCCGGTGGAGAACAGCAACCGCATCCCGCTGACGATCGTCGACGCGCTCACCCGGCCGCACTCGCCGTACGCCGAGCCGGATCGGCTGCAGCTCCTCGTGGATGCGGTGGGCTACACCATGCAGCCGGACATCGCCGGGCACCTCCGCGCGCGGGCGGAGGAGCTGCTCGGTGGCCTCGACGACGAGGAGCGCCGCCGATACTTCGCCCCGGCTCGGGTGACCGCTCTCGGACTGCCCGGGGCGGGCGCCCCCACCGGACCACGGAGCCTGCTGACCCCGCGAGGAGGGGTCGGGCGGATCGAGGAGTGGCGGCTCACCGCCGTGGGGGCCCGCCGGCGCGTCGGCCGCGCGTGGCGGGAGATCCGAGGACGATGACGAGGAGACACGACATGGCAGAGCGCACGCGGTCGGTGGCGATCATCCCGGCGCGGGGCGGATCGAAGCAGATCCCGCGGAAGAACCTCGAGCGCGTGGGCGGTGTCCCCCTCGTAGCCAGAGCCGTGCGCGCGGCGCACGCGGCGGCACGCATCGACCTCGTGGTCGTGTCGACCGACGACGACGAGATCGCGGCGGTCGCGGAGGCGGCGGGGGCGCGGGTGATCCGGCGTCCCGCGGAGCTCTCCGACGACACCGCGGCGTCGGAGGCGGCGATCCTGCACGCCCTGGACGAGCTCGAGCGGGACGGCGAGAGGTTCGAGGTCGTCGCCTTCCTGCAGGCCACGTCGCCTTTCCTCCCGAGCGCGGCGCTGTCCGACGCCGTGACCGAGGTGGCAGAGGGACGCGCCGACTGTGTGTTCTCCGCGGTCGAGACCTACGGCTTCCTCTGGCGTCGCCGCGCGGACGGCTCGGCCGAGGCGATCAATCACGAGGCCGAGCACCGGCCGAGGCGGCAGGACCGGGAGCCGCACCACCTGGAGACCGGGGCGTTCTACGTGATGCGGACCGAGGGCTTCCGCACCCACCGCCACCGGTTCTTCGGCCGGATCCGGATCGCCCCCGTGCCGGAGGACACCGCGATCGAGATCGACGACGCCGCGCAGCTCGAGGCCGCGCGCGCCCTGGCCGCTCTGCACGACCGACCGGAGCGCATTCCCGTCCGCGCCGTGGTCACCGACTTCGACGGCGTGCACACGGACGACACGGCGATCATCGACGCCGAGGGCGGAGAGCGGGTGCGGGTCAGTCGGGAGGACGGCATGGGCGTCTCGCTGCTGCGGCGGGCCGGAGTGCCGCTGCTCATCCTCTCCACCGAGGTGAACGCGGTCGTGCGCGCCCGGGCCGACAAGCTCCGCGTTCCCGTGCTGCACGGGATCGACGACAAGGAGTCCGCGCTGCGGCAGTGGGCAAGGACGCAGGACGTGCCTCTCGCCGACATCGCCTACCTCGGCAACGACGTCAACGATCTGCCGGCGATGCGGATCGTGGGCTGGCCGGTGTCCGTCGCGAACGCACACCCGCTCGTGCGTGCAGAGGCGAGGGTCGTGTTGCGGCGGCGCGGTGGCGAGGGCGCCGTTCGGGAACTCGTCGAGCGGGTGTTGTCGAGCTGACGGACCCTCGTAACCGCCCGGTCGGCCGGTGTTCACCCTCGGCCCGTAGTCAGGAAGGACGAGTGGAAGACCGTTCGACGACCGGAGGAATCATGACTGTCAGCATCGGATCACGAGTGATCGGCGGCGGCCGTCCGGCGTACGTCATCGCGGAGATCGGCCTCAACCACAACGGCGACGTCGAGATCGCCAAGCGCCTCATCGATGTCGCCGCCCGGGCCGGTGCCGACGCGGTGAAGTTCCAGAAGCGCACGCCCGAGATCTCCACGCCCGAGCACATGCGCGATGTGCCGCGGGAGACGCCGTGGGGGACGATGAGCTATCTCGACTACCGGCGTCGCGTGGAGTTCGGCCGTGACGAGTACGTCGAGATCGGTGACCACGCGACGATGCAGGGCCTGGACTGGTTCGCGTCGCCGTGGGACGTGCCGAGCGTCGCGTTCCTCGAAGACCTCAACGTCGTGGCGCACAAGGTCGCCTCGGCGAGCCTGACCGACACGGAACTGCTCCTGGCGCTGCGCGAGACCGGGAAGCCGGTGATCCTCTCCACGGGAATGTCGACCATGGAGCAGATCGACCGCGCGCTCGACACGCTCGGAACGGACCGGGTCGTCCTGATGCATGCGACCTCGACGTATCCGCTGGAGCCCGAGGAGGCGAACCTGCGAGTGATCGCAACCCTGCGCGACCGCTACCCCGGCATTCCGGTCGGATACTCGGGGCACGAGCGGGGGCTGCAGATCTCCCTCGCCGCGGTCGCGATGGGGGCTGTCGCCGTGGAGCGCCACATCACCCTGGACCGGACGATGTGGGGCTCCGACCACGCCGCGTCGCTGGAGCCCGGTGGTCTGGAGCACCTCGTCCGCGACATCCGGGTGATCGAGAGCGCGGTGGGCGACGGCGTCAAGCGCGTGTTCGACAGCGAACGGGCACCGATGGCCAAGCTCCGCCGCGTGCCGGCATGACCGACGGTGCCGGGATGCGGGTCGTCGCGATCGCGGACGCCGACTCCTTCGTGAAGTGGGCGGCCTCCCTGCTCGGGTCCGTGCCGGGTCTGCGTCCGCACCTCCTCCTGGTGCGCACGCCCCTGACCGTGAGCGCGTCCCAGGAGCGCGCGGCGCTGGCGGGTACCGGGTTCGGTGTCGACGACGTCACGCGGCTCGACGTCGACCGCGTGGCCGAGTGGCTGGAGACCCGGCGTCCCGACGTCGTGCTGCTCGCGGGCCGCGGGCCGTTCGTCCGACTGCTGGGTCGGGTCGTCGACGCGCTGCCGCACCGCCCCGTCACCGTCTCCGGGCTCCCCGGCATGGCGATCCCCGCCCAGCGCGGGGCACTCGACTACCGGCGTCACACCGATCTGCTGGTCCTGCACTCCCATCGGGAGCGCCGGGCCTTCTCGGAACTCGGGGAGCGCATCGGCGTGCCGATACCGCTCGCTCTCGCGACCCTCCCCTTCGCGCGGGGCCCGGAGCGGTGGGTCGGCAGCCGCCGCCGGGAGCCCGCAGAGGCAGCGGTGCACTCCGGCCGTGCCGGCGTGCTCGCCCTGGCCGACCGCCCGGGCGGCGCGGCGGCGGTCCGTCGTCCCGGCGCGACCGACATCGTCTTCGCCGCCCAGGCCCTCGTTCCCCGGCGCCCGGAGCACAGGGCGGAGATCGCCGCGATGCTCGTGCGCACCGCGGAGGCCGACCCGGCCCGCCGCGTCGTGGTGAAGCTGCGATCCCGCACGGGGGAGGCCGAGACCCACCTCGACCGTGACCCGTACACCCGCCTCCTCGCGGGCGGGCGTCCTGCGAACCTCGTCTTCTCGCACGCTCCCATGGCGACCGCGCTCGAGACGGCGGCCGGGCTGGTGACGGTGAGCTCGACCGCCGCCATCGAGGCGCTGGCGCACGGGGTGCCCGTGATCGCGCTCGACCGCTTCGGCGTGCACAAGAGCCTGCTCAACACGGTGTTCGTCGGCAGCGGTCTGCTCGGCGGTGCCGGTGAGGTCGTCTCCGCGCGGTTCCGTCACCCGCACCCGGCGTGGTTACGGGACAACTACTTCCACCCCGAGGCGGAGTCGGACTGGTGGGATCGCGTACAGGAGCTCGTGGCGCTCCGCCGGGCCGGAGCCCTCCCGCACCGGAAGGTGCCGGCGGCTCGCGGTGGGGCGTGGCACGAGGCCTGGCACCGCGCGAGCGTGCTCGGCCGCGCGGACCGAACGCTGACCGGGCGCCTCGCGCTCGCCGCCGGTGTCCCAGCCACGCGCGCGCTCTCGGCCCTGCGCGCAGAACGCCGCCGGACCGGCCCGAACACGTGGGCCGATCCGACGACGGACTACACGCTGGAACCGAACCCGTTCCGGGACTCGATCCGCCGGTGAAGCGGGGGAGCGCCGGTCAGACCGTGCGCCAGTCGTGGCTCTGGATCGCCGCACCCGCCTGCGGGCCCATCTGCAGCATCCCGCCGTCGATCACGACCGACGCTCCGGAGATGTAGGCGGCCTCGGGCGATGCCAGGAAGGCGATCAGAGCGGCGACCTCGCGGGCGTCGCCGGGGCGTCCGAGCGGGATTCCCGGACGGTCCTCGGCATGCGGGTCCGTATCGGTCTGTCCCGTCATCGGGGTCGCGATCTCGCCCGGAGCGACGCTCACCGCACTGATGCCGTACCGGCCCAGCTCGAGGGCGAGGTTCTTCATGAGGCCGCCGAGGCCGTGCTTGGCGGTGTCGTAGGCGCTGGCCCCCACCATCGGCTGGTGCTCGTGCACGCTCGTCACGGCGATGAGTCGTCCCCCGTGCCCTGCGGTCACCATCGAGCGGGCCGCTCGCTGGAGACAGACGAAGGCGCCCGTGAGGTCGGTGTCGAGCACCCGGTTCCACTCGTCGAGAGTGACATCGAGGAACGGGGTCTGCAGTCCGGCCCCGGCGTTGTTGACGAACACGTCGACGCCGCCGAGCTCGGCGATCAGACCGTCGATCACGTCGCCGCAGGCCGGGATGTCGGACACGTCGAGTTGCGCGACGACCGCGCGGGCACCATGACTGCGCACCTCGTCCGCGGTCTGCTGGGCGCCGGCCTCATCACGGTGCCACGTGATGCCGACGTCGATGCCTGCGGCGGCGAGGGCCACGGCGGTCGCCCGGCCGATCCCGGAGTCCGCCCCGGTCACGATGGCTCGCCGGGCCTCGGCCTCCAGCCGGGCCTGCGGCTCACCGGCCTCCGCCATCGGCGTCGGGGTCTTGTCGTTGTGCTGGGATTCGGACATGTCGGCCTCCTGGTCGGGCGTCATCGGTGCGAGCGACGGTACGGCGACCCTTCCGGGAGGTCGAACCGGTTGACGACACGGCGCCCCGGCGCTAGCGGTTCCCGTCATGCGGCGACGCACAGTGTCACCCCGCGGAACCGTCCTGGCGGGGACGATCACGGCCGGGTAGCGTCATCCCCATCGCGGCGATCCGGGCGGTCCCGGGCCCCGGCTCATATCCGGAGGCGTTGCGGGTTCGACTCCCGCCGTCGCGTCCATTCGGCCTCCTCGCCCGCTCATCCCGGATGATGGACGTATGCCTTCCGCCCCTCGCCCCGGACTCCGGGTCTCCGCAGGGCTGACGATCCCGGAGGCCGAGCTGTCGTGGCGGTTCTCGCGATCGTCGGGGCCGGGAGGGCAGGGCGTGAACACCACGGACTCCCGGGTGGAGCTGGTGTGGGACGCCGCGAACTCCGCGGCCTTGTCGCCGACGCAGCGTGACCGGCTCCGCGAGCGGCTCGGTGGCCGGCTGGTCGACGGCGTGCTGACGGTCGCCGCGTCCGAGCACCGCGCACAGCTGCGCAATCGGGAGGCCGCCCGGGAACGGCTCGCCGCCCTCGTCGCCGAGGCGGTGCGTCCGCCGGCGCCAGCCCGTCGGGCGACGAAGCCCAGTCGAGGGTCGAAGGAGCGGCGGCTGACGGCGAAGCATCGCCGCACGGACGTCAAGACCCTGCGTCGGCGCCCGCGCGAGGACTGACGTCGGAGGGCGCCCCGTCGCCTCGGGGACCGGTGAGCCGCTCCTCGATCGGAGCCCAGCCGTGTTCGAGGAGCGCCGATCCGGCATCCAGCACGCCTTGCTGGTCGTCACTCTCGGTGACGAGGATCTGCATCTGGAGGACGAATCGCGCGTACACGCGGATCTCGGGCGTCGGGGCGGGGATACCGAGCTCGTCGGCGATGGCGTCCGCGAGCGCGTCCTCGTGGCGCAGCCACATCTTCGAGGCGTAGTCGCGGAGCGCCGGCGTCTCGGTCAGGAAGCGCAGGAAGACACGGGCGACGTCGTCGCCGTGCTCGTCGAGGTTGGCGCCGATCTCGGTGGCATAGAAGTCGTGGATGGCCCGGTTGATCGTCACGCCGGCCGGGCGGTCGCGCACAGCCGAGACGAGGCGGTCGCGCTGCTCGTCGTCCTCGTCGAAGACGAGCGCCTCCTTCTGCGGGAAATGGGCGAAGACCGTCGTGGGGGAGACGTCGGCGGCGTCGGCGACCTCGCGGATGCTGACGTTGTCGAATCCGCGCTCCAGGAACATCCGCGTGGCCACGTCGGAGATGTTCTTGCGGGTCGCGGCCTTCTTGCGCTCGCGGCGGCCCAGCGGTGGGGGCGTCGTCATGCCGCCAGCCTAGCGCGCACTCGACGCAAACGTGTATTGACACCAAAACTGGTATCGCTACACTTTCGGTATGACTTCACTCCACCGTCCCGTCCGCGGCGCCGGCCGCGCCTGGATCATGCTCGTCGTGCTGACGATGCTCACGGTCATCGGCATGACCGTCGTTCTCCCCGTGTTGCCGTTCGTCGTGCTGCAGTACGTCACGCACGAGCGCGACCTCGCCCTGTGGGTGGGCGTCCTGGAAGCGGTCAACGGCCTGTGCGCCTTCCTCGCCGCGCCGCTCCTCGGGCGGCTCTCCGACCGGTTCGGACGGCGGCCCGTCATCATCGTCGCGGCGTTCGGTGCCGCCCTCTCCATGGCGCTGTTCGGGCTGAGCGGGGCGATCTGGGTCCTCGTGCTCGCCCGCGTCATCCAGGGGCTGACGGCGGGAGACCTCCCGGCGCTGTTCGCCTACCTCGCCGACATCACACCGCCCGAGAAGCGAGCCCAGCGCTTCGGTCTCCTGGGTGCGCTCACCGGCATCGGCACCATGATCGGCCCGGCGATCGGCGGCCTCCTCGCCGCGATCGATCTGCGCCTCCCCGTCTTCCTCACGGCAGCCGTCGGCCTCACGATCGCGATCCTCAGCATCTTCCTGCTACCTGAGAGCCTGCGACCGGAGAACCGCATCACCCGCATCGCCCTGCGGGACATCCAGCCGTTCGGGGTGTTCCGGACCGCGTTCCGTCGTCCCGAGCTGCGGGGGCTCATGATCGCGTTCGGACTGCTCGCGCTGCCGTTCGGGTTCTTCGTTAACAACTTCAGCGTGCTCGCCCTGGACGCCATCCAGTGGGGGCCGACGCAGATCGGCCTGCTCACGGCCGGCGTCGGCATCATCGACATCCTCATCCAGGGCGTGCTGCTCGGCTTCCTTCTGCCGCGGCTGGGGGAGCGCGGCGTGATCGTGAGTGCGGTCGTCGCGCAGGCGATCGGACTCGCCGGACTCGCCGTGGTGGCGTCGCTGCTCGCCCAGCCGTGGCTCTTCATCCTCGGGGCGCTCCTGCTCGCCGCCGGTCAGGGTGCTGCCCAGGCCGCGATGGACGGAGCGATGTCCAATGCCGTCGGCGATGACGAGCAGGGGTGGCTCGGAGGTGCCACGCAGTCCCTCAACGCCGCGATGAGCACGGTCGCACCGGTGATCGCTGCCGTCCTGTATACCGCCGTCAGCCACGCCGCCCCCTACTGGCTCGGCGTCGGCATCATGGTCGTCGCGGCGATCGTGGTCGCCAGGGCGCACATCGCGAACACGGCGAAGCGTCCCGCCGCGGCGGTACCCGGCGCGTTCGTCGAGACGCCGGGCTGACCTGTCGAGTCTCAGCGCTCGCCGCGGACGAGCTCCATCCCGGCGCCCGCGAACTGCCGCAGCGTGGCGTCGGGGAGGAAGGCTCGGGTGAGCGCACCGCCGATCCGGGTGAGGTCGCTCTCGTCGCGGAAGAGGAGGTACATGGTCTCGTAGCGAGGGTGGAACTTCTCCTTGAAGCGGTGTAGCGACCGGAAGCCGTAGACCGGCTCCAGCGCGCCGGCCAGCCGGTCGCTCAGCGCGGCGATGACCCCCGCGTCCGGCGGGTAGTCATGCGCGAGGGGCGCCCCCGAGAGCGACATGAACTCCGCGCCCTCCTCGGAGAATCGTTTCGCGGAGGAGCCGATCAGGTACTCCATCACCGGCCCGAAGCCGCCCTCGCGGCGCCGCATGAGGTCGAGCGTCCAGCCGCGGACCACCCCGCCCTCCCCGTACACGGGCAGCCAGGACAGGAAGCCGTCGACGTCGCCGTTCGGAGCGATCGCCAGGGCGAGCCGGACCTCGGGGTCCTCCGCCTCCTCCAGGGTCCCGAGCGTGAACCGCATCTCCGGGAGGTCCTTGTCGCCGACCCACGCTTCGGAGATCGCGCGGAGCTGCTGTTGCACGGCCCACGTCTCGGCCGACAGGTGGGTCAGGCGGAAGGTCATGTCCTCCCGTCCCGCGCGGTTGAGCGACGTCCGCACCGGGCCCCAGCGCTTGCCGGTGAAGGTGAGGCCGGGGAGGTCGACGATCGTGTCATCGGCCACGACGAGGCTGCGCCAGGTCTCGGGCACCGCCGCCCTCGTCGCCTCGTCCGCGCTGAAGAAGCACGGCACGAGGCCGGCGTCCTCCGCTGTTCGGATGAAGTCCCGCACGGCCGCCGCACGAGACTCCGCCGGACCGATCGGGTCGGCGAGGGCCAGCGCGACGCCGTTCCGGCGTTGGTAGGCGACGATCCCGCCGTCCACGCGGGCGTAGCCGTTTCCCTCCCACGTCGTCATCCAGGAGAGGGTGCCCCCACCATGTGCGCGCAGCTCCCGGCGGAGTTCGTCGACCGTCGGCGCCGGCTGTCGGCCGAGCCTCGTCGAACGCCGGGCACGGAAGGCGCGGCGCACCGCAACGAGGTACACCAGCACCAGCGCCCAGAGCACGCCCGTGGCGAGCGTGAGCTCGGTCTCCGCGTCGATCACCGTCTCGAGCTGGGCTTCGCTCGTGAGGATGATGAGGACCAGGACCAGGGTGGCGGCGAGCACGTTGAGGGGACCGAGGATGACGGCGACCACCCATGCCCATCGGCGACCGCGCCGCAGCCCGTTCGCGATGAATAGGATCACCGCGACGTCGATCGCCGTGTCGATGAATCCGCCGGACGCCGGATCCGTGGGGCCGAACGGGCCGTCCGTCGGCACGAGGACCGTGATGACCTCGATGGTCACGAGTGTGAGCACCGCCATCACGGCGATCAGCCGCTGCTCCCGCACGGTCGTGTGTCGCACCCGGAGGCTCCGGTCGACGAAGAGGATGAGCAAGACCGCGAACAAGTGCTCCAGATCGGCGAGCTTGCCCCAGAACATCATCGCCACGAACACGAATCCGAGCAGCACGAGCCAGGCGCGCACGCGCCACGGCGGGCGGAACAGCCCGACGGCGGCGGCGATGCAGGCCATGGTTCCGCCGGACGCCCCGACGTCGAGGGCCTGCGCCTGGGCCTGTGCCCAGGCCCACGGAAGCTGTGACACCAGCAGCAGGAACAGGGCGGTGGCGAAAATCGCGAAGAGCTGTCCGACCGTGAAGTAGGCGATCGCGACACGGGTCCCGCGGCGGTGCTCCAGGAAGCCCATGCCCCAGAACCCGGCGATGGTGAAGAGGTACACCCATGGCTCGTTGACGAAGAAGGTGCCCGTGACGGGCGTCCACCACCGCCCCTCCGCGAGATTGGGCAGACCGTAGGCGACGGCCGGGAAGAGGGCCGAGTCCTCGAACGGGCGCCAGAGGCCCTGACCGACGATGCCGACCACGAGGATCGTCCCGATCAGCGTGAGGGTGGCCGGTGTGGTGCGGAGCGCCGCGAGCACCAGGCGGGTCGGCGAGGGGCGCTCCGTGGTCATGCGCTCAGCGTAGAGGTGGGGCCGCTGCGGAGCGACCCCACCGGTGTGGTCACCGGGCGACGGCCTCCGCGATCGCCTCTTCCAGATCGTTCCACTCGACCAGCTCGACCTTCTCGCCGTCGACGAAGAACGTCGGGGTGCTGCTCACGCCCAGCCGCTCCCCGTCGCGCTTGTCCTGTTGCACACGGGCGAGGGTCGCCGGATCCGCGACGGCGGCATCGTACGCGGCCATGTCCAGGCCGAGTTCGTCCGCGAACGCGCGGAACACTTCGGGCGTCTCGGCGGACTGCTCGCCCCACTGCGACTGCGTCTCGAACAGGCGGTGGAACATGTCCTCGTAGCGGCCCTGCTGCGCGGCGGCTTCGGCGGCCAGGGCAGCCTGCGTCGAGTTCACGTGACCCGGAAGCGGGAAGTACCGGGTGACGTAGCGGATGTCGCCCTCGTAGGTCGCGCGCAGCTCCTCCACGATCGGGTAGAACGCGCCGCAGGCCTCGCACTCGAAGTCGAGGAACTCGACGACGGTGACGGCGTCGGGGCCACCCTCGTCGAGGACATGCGAGTCGGTGCGGGCCGTGGGGAGCTTCTCACCGGCTTCGGGGTCGGGCTGCGCGGGTTGCTGGCTGAGGGCGTAGACGATGCCGACGACGATCAGCACGACGGCGACGGCGAGGGCGATGAGGGTCGCTTTGACGGGGGTCTTCATGGGGTCTCCAAACACGGGGATACGACGGGGGTGCCGCGGAAGCGGCCGGGGCCGGCGTCGGATCAGGTGCGGGAGATCGAGAGACGGATGAGCGACACCGCGGGAAGGAACGGGCGGGGGCCGGCGCGGACGGGGGCGATCGCCCGGGGGGCGGAGGCCGCGAAGACGGAAACCGCTCCGGGTGCGCAGCTGCCGGAAGAGGAGGACGAGGGCGACGCAGCAGAGGGCCGCCATGACGCATCCCGCGGTGTCGGCGGCCAGCTCCGCCGCAGCGGTCTCGCCGACGGGCCCCGCGGCAGCCGCGGCGTCGGCGGGCTGCGAGACGCCGGAAGCGAGGCACGGGGCCGCATGCGCATCCGCCGAACCGTGTGACCCCGACCAGGCGCCGACCACGAGGAGCAGTGCGAGGCCGACGGCGATCATGATCCGGCTCCGCAGGATCCGCTCGGCGCGCGCTCGTGGCGTCGGGACGGGGGCGAGGGGCGGCATGTCCCGCGCAGTCTAGCAACGGGGCCTTTGCCGCTCCCGGGCCGCGTCGGCCGCGACGTGCCTAGACTGGAGGGGTGGCGAGACTACTGATCATCGGCGGCTTCCTCGCCGCCGTGTTCTGGGTGTACAGCATCGTGGACTGCGCCGTGCAGCCGGCGACGCGGCACCGTGGCGTGCGCAAGGCCGCATGGGTCGCCATCGTCATCCTCATCCCCGTCATCGGCGGCATCCTCTGGTTCGTCATCGGCCGTCGCCGGGGGAACGATCAGGGCGTGCCGCGCACCGTCGCCCCGGACGACGACCCCGCGTTCCTCCGCAGCATCAGCAAGGCGGAGCAGGACGCCCGGATCCGTCGGCTCGAGGAGGAGCTCGCGCGGCTCGACGAGGAGACCGACGAGCCGCCCGCCGCGGATCCGCGTCCGTGACGTCCTCTCCCGCGATGGAGGCCGCCGCCTCCCTGCTCGCCGACCTCGTCGCCCACGGCGTCCGCGACGTCGTCCTCTCCCCTGGGTCTCGCTCGCAGGCCCTCGCGCTCGCCGCGGCGACCTTCGCGGACGAGGGAGCCCTGCGCGTGCACGTCCGGATCGACGAGCGCGTCGCCGGGTTCACCGCCCTCGGCATCGCTCGCGAGACGCGGGTTCCCGTCGCGGTCGTCTGCACGAGCGGAACGGCCGTGGCGAACCTCCTGCCCGCGACGATGGAGGCCTTCCACTCCGGGGTGCCGCTGGTGCTGCTCACCGCGGATCGACCGCCCGAGCTCCGCGGGGTCGGGGCGAACCAGGCCACCGTCCAGGAGGGGCTCTTCCATCCCTGGGTTCGCGCGCAGATCGACGCGCCCGTCCCCGGAGACGGCGACTGGGACGGCCTCGCCGCGCGCGTGGTCGCCGTCGCGCTGGGGACGGCGGATGCCCCGTCCGGGCTGCCCGGCGTCGCCGGCCCCGTGCACCTGAACCTCCCCTCCCGGGAGCCGCTGTCGGGAGCGATGCCCCCGCTCGCCCTCACGCCGGGAGAGGCGCCGCGCACCGCGGTGCCGGAAGCCGTGCTGCTGGAGCGCGGCCCGCGGACGGTGGTCCTCGCGGGCGCTGATGCCGGTGCGGATGCCGAGGAGATCGCGCACGCGGGCGGGTGGCCGCTCATCGCGGAGATCGTCAGCGGCGCGCGATTCGGACGACACGCGGTGCACGGGTACCGCCGGCTCCTCTCCCGCGACGAGCTCGGCGGGCGCATCGAGCGGTTGGTCGTGCTGGGACACCCCACGCTCAGCCGCGAGGCCGCACGCCTCCTGTCCCGCGCGGACGTGGAGGTGATCGCGGTGCGCAAGGGCGGTGAGGAGCTGAACCTCAACCACCGCACGCGCGCGGTCGCCGCCGTCGCGGTGTCTCCGGGCGCGGCGGATCGGGAATGGCTCGGGGCATGGATGCGCGCGTCGGCCGAGGAGGTCGTCGACCTCAGCGAGAACGCTCCCGACACGGAAGGACTCGCCTCCACGGACTTCGCCGCCCGCCGCGACGCCGTGCGCGCGGAGCTCGACGCCGTCCGTCGCCCCCTCGACCGGGAGCGCCTCGTGGACGCGGTGTGGCGGGCCACCTGGCCGCACGACCGCCTCGTGTTCGGCTCGTCGCGCCTCGTCCGCGTCGCCGATGAGGTCCTCGGCGGCAAGAAGGTCCCCGTGCATTCCAACCGCGGACTCGCCGGGATCGACGGCACGATCGCCACCGCAACGGGGGTCGCCGTCGCGAGCCAGGCTTCCGGCGCGCCCGGTGTCACCCGCGTGCTGTTGGGTGACCTCGCCTTCCTCCACGACGTCGGTGCGCTGCTGTTCCCGACGGATGAGTCGGAGCCGCGCCTTCAGGTCATCGTCGGCAACGACGGCGGCGGCACCATCTTCGACGGCCTCGAGGTGGCGGGCTCCGCCCCCTCCGCGCACCTGGACCGCATGTTCTACACTCCGCACGGGGTGCGCCTGGAGCACCTCGCCCTGGCCTACGGCTGGGAGTATCAGCGGGTCACGACACGGACCGCGCTCGACCAGGCGCTGACGACGCCTCGCGGTGGTCGCCAGATCATCGAGGTGCCGCTGCCGCGGTGACTGGCATCATGTGCGTATGAACGCGCACACCTGGACGGAGAACCTGCGGGTGCGGCCCGGCTTCCGTCTCGCCGACGTCGACCCCGACAGCAAGCCCGGCTACGACCACGGCAAGTCCCACGGCGTCGCCGACCTCGCCGCAGGTCTCGACCGCTTGAACGATCTGCAGGAAAGGCTGTTCGCCGAGAGCCGCGCGGGCACGGCGCAGGACGCCGTGCTCCTCGTCCTGCAGGCGATGGACTCCGCGGGCAAGGGAGGGATCGTCCGGCACGTGGTCGGCGGGGTCGATCCGCAGGGTGTGGCACTGGCCGCGTTCAAGGCGCCCACGGAGGAGGAGCGCCAGCACGACTTCCTCTGGCGCGTCGAGAAGCGCCTGCCCGCCCCCGGATTCATCGGCGTCTTCGATCGCTCGCACTACGAGGACGTGCTCATCGGGCGGGTACGCGCGTTCGCGGATCCCGCGGAGATCGAGCGGCGCTACGACGCCATCAACGGGTTCGAGGAGAGGGTGGCGGCATCCGGTGTCCGCATCGTGAAGGTCATGCTGCACATCTCGCCGGAGGAGCAGAAGGCACGGCTCATGGAGCGCCTGGAGCGGCCGGACAAGCACTGGAAGTACAACCCGGGCGACGTGGACGAGCGGATGCTGTGGCCGCAGTACATGGAGGCGTACCAGACCGTCTTCGACCGCACGTCGACCGAGGCCGCGCCGTGGTACGTCGTGCCGGCGAACGCGAAGTGGTATGCCCGGCTGGCCGTGCAGGAGCTGCTGCTCGCGGCGCTCGAGGACATCGATCCGCAGTGGCCGGTCGCGGATTTCGACGTCGAGGCCGAGAAGAAGCGTCTCGCTGCGAGCTGAGTGGGGCGCTCAGGCGAGCGCGTCGACCAGCGGACGGAACTTCACCCTCGTCTCGAGGAGCTCGCTCTCCGGGTCCGAGCCGGCGACGATCCCCGCTCCGGCGTAGGCGGTGACCGCGATCGCATCGTCGGTCTCGGTGAACTGCGCGCACCGCAGGGCGATGGCCCACTCGCCGTTGCCGTCCGCGTCCACCCAGCCGACCGGTCCGGCATAGCGCCCGCGGTCGAACGGCTCGAGGTCGCGGATGGCGGCGATGGCGGCGGGAGTCGGGGTGCCGGCGACGGCCGCGGTCGGATGCAGGGCGCGAACGAGGTCGAGGGCCGATCTGCCGTGGTTGAGCTCACCCTCCACATCGGTCGCCAGATGGAAGAGGTTCGGCAGCTTGAGCAGGAAGGGCTGCTCGCTCGCCGCCAGGGCCCGGGTGTACGGACGCAGGGACGCGAGCACGCTCTGCACCGCGTACTGATGCTCGTCGAGATCCTTCGTGCTCGACGCGAGGTGCGCCGATGCGACGGTGTCGGCGTCGGCGTCGGCCCCGCGCCCGATGGTGCCCGCGAGGACGCGCGCGGTGACGGTGCGTTCCTGCACGGTGACGAGGGTCTCCGGGCTCGCGCCGATGAGCCCGTCGACAGCGAAGACCCAGGTGTCCGGGTACCCGGTCGCGAGGGCCCGGACGAGGCGCCGCAGGTCGGAGCCGGCCGGGACGGTCCCCTGGAGATCGCGGGCGAGGACCACCTTGCTGAGCCCGCCCTCCGCGATCCGGGCGAGCGCTCCCCGCACGGCGTCCTGATACCCCTGCGGGCTCTGCGCCCCGGGGCCGACGGTGCCCGCCCAGTGCGGCCCGTACTCCCGGGGCTCGACGGGGGCAGCGATGCGGTCGTCGGCGGCGAGACGGATGTGCGTCTCCCAGAAGCGGTCGCCGAGTCGGCCGAGGATCCGCGATGGGACGGTGAGCACGCTGTCAGCGCGCGACGCCTCGTCGAACGTGAAGGCCCCGAACGCGACGAGTCCGGTCCCGGGGAGTCGCAGCGGGTCGGAGACCTCCGCCTCGGCGGTGACGCCCTGCCAGAGTCTCGCGAGGGCCTCGTGGCGGGTGCGGCCCTGTTCGGCCGGCGGGCGGAGCTCGGCGACCGGCTCACCCACCGCCACGATGCCGTCGCCGCGGCGGAACCAGGCGAGGGGGCGGGCGGGGTCGGCGAAAGAGAGGAGGTCCTCGACCGGGTCGATCTCTCGGGTCTCCACGACCAGGTGGGTGTGCTGCACGCCTCCAGCCTATTCCGCGGACGTAGGGTGGGCGGATGAGCGATGCGCGTCCCGCAGCCGGTGCCGAGATGATCTTCCAGTGGCGCAAGTGGGACGGATCGCCGCACTGGCGTCACGAATGCGTGTACCTCGGCGCCGACCGCTGGGGGGACTGGGTCGGACAGCCCGCCGGGTGGCACAGCGCACGCCCCGGGGCGGAGTTCCACGCGGCCACACCGAACGTCACCCTCGTCCCGCCGAGCGCCGACTTCGCGCTCACCGTCAACCGGCGGCACCCCCGCGGCATGCGCGTCTACATCGATCTCGGGTGGGACGTGCGATGGTCCGAGGACCCGCTGCTCGCGACCGGCATCGACATGGATCTCGACGTCGTGCGGGTCGAGGGCGAGCGCGGCACCTGGGTCGACGACCGCGACGAGTGGGCTGAGCACAGCGCCCGCTACGGCTACCCGGCCGCCGTCATGCGACACCTGGAGGAGCTGGCGCTCGACCTCGAGACCCGCGTGCGGGCACGGACCGCGCCGTTCGACGATGCCACCGCCGATCCGTGGCTCGACCGGCTGGAGGCCCTGGAGCTCGCGCCTAGACTGGACGCGTGACCGCGAACGACAAGAACCGCGCCGATCTCGGCAAGGACCCCGCCCGCGTCAGCGGCATGTTCGACCAGGTCGCCGCCGGGTACGACCGCACGAACACGGCGATGACCTTCGGCAACGACGCGCTGTGGCGGGCGGCGACCACGCGCGCCGTCGCGCCGAAACCGGGGGAGCGCATCCTCGATCTCGGCGCAGGCACGGCGTCCTCCTCGGCCTCTCTCGCCCGCAGCGGCGCCCAGGTCGTCGCGGCCGACTTCTCGCCCGGCATGCTCGCCGAAGGGCAGCGCCGCCACGGTGCGATGCGGAACCTGTCCTTCGTGCAGGCCGACGCCACGGCCCTCCCGTTCGCGGACGGGGAGTTCGACGCAGTGACGATGTCTTACGCGCTGCGCAACGTGAACGACCCGAAGAAGGCGCTGCGCGAGCTCTACCGGGTGACCAAGCCGGGCGGCCGCCTCGTCATCAACGAGTTCTCCACTCCACCCGCGAAGCTCTTCCGCGGCGCCTACCGGTTCTACAACGCCCAGGTGCTGCCGCGCGTGGCTCGCGTCGCCGGCACGAACGGCGACGCGTACGACTACCTGAACGAGTCGATCCGCGACTGGCCGGACCAGAAGCGCCTCTCGGCCTGGATCCGGGAGGCCGGCTGGCGGGACGTCGCCTACCGCAACCTCACTTTCGGCATCGTGGCCCTGCACCGGGCTCGCAAGCCCGCGTGACACCTGCGCGAACGGCGTCACCCGGCGCAGGTAGGCTGGGAGCGTGACTTCGAGCCCCAGCGCCCCGGGTTCGCGACTGGCGAGCCGTCTCGGCTTCAGCGATCGCGTCTTCGTCGGTCCCGCCGCGCGTCGCATCGCCCGCACCATCGAGGACGGACTGGAGCTGGTCGAGACCGGGCTGGCGGATGACGTCCGCGTCGCCGACCCGCTCGCGGACGCCGCCAGCCGCTACCTCTACGAGGCCGGTGGGAAGCGCATCCGGCCCGTGCTGACCCTGCTCGCGGCGCAGCTCGGCGACGGCAACACCCGCGAGGTGATCGACGTCGCGAAGGCGCTGGAGATCACTCACCTCGGTTCGCTCTACCACGACGACGTCATGGACGGCGCCGACCGCCGCCGCGGGGTCCCCGCCGCCCAGACGGTGTGGGGCAACAACATCGCCATCCTCACGGGCGACATCCTCTTCTCGCGCGCCAGCCAGCTCATGTCGCGGCTCGGCGAGCGGGCGATCCGGCTCCAGGCCGACACGTTCGAGCGCCTCGTCCTCGGGCAGATGCACGAGACCCTCGGCCCGCAGCCGGACGACGACCCGATCGCCTTCTACATCCAGGTCCTCGCCGACAAGACCGGTTCCCTCATCGCGGCCGCGACCCAGGGCGGCGTGATCTTCTCGAACGCCCCCGCGGAGTACGAAGAGCCGCTGCGCGTCTACGGCGAGAAGATCGGCGTCGCGTTCCAGCTCCTCGACGACGTGATCGACCTGTCGGCCAAGCCCGAGGAGACCGGCAAGGTGCCGGGGACCGACCTGCGCGCCGGTGTCCCGACCATGCCGTACCTCCTGCTCAAGGCGGAGGGCGACGACGCCGCGACCGATCTCGCCGCCCGTATCGACGACGGTGTGGCCCTCATCGCCGACGGCGCAGACCCCGCCATCCTCGACGGACCGCTGGACGAGCTGCGCGACCACGCCGTCACCCAGAAGACCCTCGAGCTCGCCCACGCGTGGACGCAGGAGGCGATCGACGCCCTCACCGCCCTTCCGCGCGGCACCGTGCGCGAAGCGCTCACCCGATTCGCCGAGACCCTCGCCGAGCGCTCCAGCTGACACCGACCACGGGCCGCGCGCCCGGGTGCCCGCCGCGACGGCACACGAAAGGACCTCCATGACCAAGCTGAGACTGGCCATCGTCGGTGCAGGCCCCGCCGGCATCTACGCCGCGGACATCCTCCTGAAGGCCGAGCGCAAGTTCGACGTGTCCATCGACCTGTTCGAGCAGCTGCCGGCCCCGTACGGCCTCGTCCGCTACGGCGTCGCCCCCGATCACCCCCGCATCAAGGGCATCATCACGGCGCTCCGCGACGTGCTCGACCGCGGCGACATCCGCCTCTTCGGCAACGTCCGGTTCGGCGAGGACATCACGCTCGACGACCTCAAGAAGCACTACAACGCGGTCATCTTCGCGACCGGGGCGATCCGCGACACGACGCTCGACATCCCCGGCATCGACGCGGTGGGCTCCTACGGTGCCGCCGACTACGTGAGCTGGTTCGACGGGCACCCGGACGTGCCGCGCGAGTGGCCGCTCGACGCCGCATCGGTCGCCGTCCTGGGCAACGGCAACGTCGCCCTCGACGTCTCCCGCATGCTCGCGAAGCACGCGGAGGACCTCCTCGTCACCGAGGTCCCCGAGAACGTGTACGAGGGTCTCAAGGCGAGCGCCGTCACGGACGTGCACGTCTTCGGCCGCCGTGGTCCCGCCCAGGTCAAGTTCACGCCGCTGGAGCTGCGAGAGCTCGGCGAGCTGCGCGACGTGGACATGGTCGTGTACGACGAGGACTTCGACTACGACGAGGCCTCGAAGGACGCGGTGGCGAGCAACAAGCAGGTCATGGTCATCGACCGCATCCTGCAGTCGTGGCGCAAGCGCGACTCGGTCAACAACGCCGGCGGCACGGCCTCGCGCCGCCTGCACCTGCACTTCTGGGCGCGGCCGGTCGAGGTTCGCACGGACGAGAACGGTCGCGTCGCGGCTCTCGTCTACGAGCGCACGCAGCCGGACGGCCAGGGCGGCGCCGTGGGCACCGGGGAGCTGCGCGAGGTACCCGTACAGGCGCTGTACCGCGCGATCGGCTACTTCGGCTCGCCGCTGCCCGGCGTGCCCTTCGACAAGAAGCACGGCGTCATCCCCAACCACGAGGGCCAGGTGCTCGCGAAGGACTCCAACGACCGCGTCCCCGGCGTGTACGCGACCGGCTGGATCAAGCGCGGCCCGGTCGGCCTCATCGGGCACACGAAGTCCGACGCCATGGAGACCGTCCGTCACCTCATCAACGACCAGGGCTCGTGGTGGCACCCCGAGGACCCGTCGGAGGACGCCATCCCGGCGCTGCTCGCCGAACGCGGCGTCGCCTGGACGGACCTCGAGGGCTGGCACCGTCTGGACGAGCACGAGATCGGCCTCGGCGCCCCGCAGGAGCGCGCGCGTGTGAAGGTCGTCCCGCGCGAAGAGATGGTACGGGTCTCCCGCGGCGAGTGAACTCGAGCCGGTGCCGCGGCGTGCTCCGCGGCTCTCGCTTCCTCCGGCCCTAGGCTGAGGCCATGCGACACCGTGCATTCGTGGCCCTCGGCGCCGCTGCCGTCCTTCTGCTCTCCGGTTGCGCACCCGAGCCGGAGGTCCAGCCGACCGGGACGCCGACGGCTGCGGTCGCCCCGGCACCGACGTCGGCACCCGCGGCGGCTCCGACTCCGGCGTTCGACGTGGATTGCGCGGACGTCGCCGCGGCGATGACGAGCGCCGTCGGCGAGGTCGACGGCGATGTGGCGGAGGTTCTCGGCGTGTGGTCCTCGCCGAGCTGGTACCCCGGACCCGCGCAGCACATGTTCCAGCGAGCGGGCGGGATCGCCTGCTCCGCCGGAACCACGGAGCGCAACTGGGAGGTCACGATCCTCCCCGGTGCCGCGGAGACCATCACGGGTGCGGAATCGCGGGGCGGGTTCTCCGGTGAGGAAGCCCGCTGCGAGAGCGGCGGGTACTGCTTCTTCCAGCTCGTCGACGGCGACGTGCTGGTGTCGGCGACCGTCGTCGACCCGGAGAAGGGGCCGGACGACACCGCGACGCTCGAGGAGGGCCTGCGCGGGCTCGGCGCCGCGGCCGTGGCGTCGCTGCGGGAGGTGGAGGTACCGGAGAGCGCCGTCGCGGGCGTGGACTGCACGCGCTTCCTCACGGCGAACGAGCTCGCAGGGCAGGTCGGCGCCGAGGAGGTGCACGTCGTCGATGCGTTCGGAGGGTGGTCGATCCCGGTCGAGGTCTACCAGGAGCGGAACGGCTCCCGGTACTGCTACTACGCCTCGGAAGAGGACGAGTACGCGGCGCAGGGCTACATCACCCTCACGACACTGCCCGGCGGTGCCTGGGCGTTCGAGGAACTCGAGGGGGAGGACGAGGTCAAGGTCGAGGGCGCGGATGCCGCACTTACCGGGGTCGACGAGCTCGGCCGAACGGTGCTCGACCTCCGGGTCGGTGGCGACTGGCTGCGCCTCACGACCTTCGAGGGCTCCGGTATCGACGACCTCGCGTCGATCGGCGCCACCGTCGCGGAGGACCTCACTGTCGCCCGTCCCGGCGGTGAGTGACCGCGGTGGGCTAGCCTGGGCGCGAGGGGGAGGACGCATGGCCGAGTGGATCCCGGATGTGCTCGGTGACGAGTTCGCCCAGCTCACGCTCGACCTCGGCAGCGACGAACAGGGTCCGGTGGTCGCGACCCTCGTCCGGGCGCTGCCGGACTCCGCCCCGTGGTGGGAGCGGGCCCGTCGTCGGCGCCGGCTGCTGGAGGGCGTGGACGTGCTCTACGTCCACGGCTGGTCGGACTACTTCTTCCAGAAGCGGCTCGCGCGCTTCTGGACCGCTCGCGGCGCCCGGTTCTTCGCTCTCGACCTCCGCAAGTACGGCCGCAGCCTCCGTGAGGGGCAGACGCCCGGTTACGTCACCGACCTGTCCACTTACGACGAGGACATCGAGGCTGCCCTCGACGCGATGGGGCGAGGAGAGGGCGGGGAGGAGGCCGGTCGGCGCCTGATCCTGCTCGGGCACTCGACCGGCGGCTTGACCCTGAGCCTGTGGGCGGCACGACATCCGGGTGCGGCCGATGCCCTGATCCTCAACAGTCCCTGGCTCGAGTTCCAGTTCGCGCCCGTGCGCGCCGCCATCGCCCCGATGGTCGAATTCCAGGCGCGCATCCGGCCACTCGACGTCGCGCCGCAGGTCGATCTCGGGTACTACACGCGCGCGCAGCAGGAGGTGGCCGACCCTGACGACCCGATGGAGGTCAACACCGCGTGGCGTCCGGTGCAGACGATGGCCGTCTACGCCGGGTGGCTCAACGCGATCCTGTCCGGACACAAGACCGTGGCCGCCGGACTGGGCATCGAGGCGCCCGTCTGCGTGCTGCTGTCAGCCCGGTTCGTGCCGCCGACCCGCTGGTCGGAGGAGCTGACGTCGGCCGACTCGGTCCTCGTCGTCGACGACATCGCCCGGGCCGCGCTGCGCCTGGGCTCCACCGTGACGGTCGAGCGGATCGAGGGCGCGTTGCACGACGTCTTCCTGTCGCGACATGGGGCCAGGGAGGACGCCTATCGCCGCCTGCACCGCTGGGTCGTCGGCTGGAGCGCGGCTCAGACGTAGTACATGGCGCGAGCGAGACGTTCCGCCTCATCGCCGTCGCCGAGGCGAACCGCCTCCGCGAAGTCGGCGTAGACCTGCCGCATGCGCTCGCGATCGCCGGGACGAACCATCCACCCGCGCAGATTCCGTGTCACCGCGACGGCGACGTCGTGGATGAGCATCCGGTGCTGGCGGTTTCCACAGTGCTCGCCGAGGTACGCGAAGACGGCCCAGCGTTCGCGCGCGGTGACGGCGCCGTCCCCGAGGGAGGCCTGCATCCGCGCGACGAGTTCCTGCACCCGCTCGCGCTGGACGGCGGTCAGTCGCGGGACCGCCATCCGCGCCGTGATACCGCCCTGGTAGCCGGCGAACTCGAGGGAGTCGGACACCACCTGTGGCGTGACAACGGTCACCTCCGTGTACCTGCTGGGGTACATCGTCACCAGCCCCAAGCGTTCCAGGCGCTGCAGCGCCTCGCGGACGGGCGTCCGCGAGACGTGGAGTTCATCCGCCACGTCCACGTCGCGGATGCGGTCGCCCTCGGCGAAGTCCCCTTCCGTGATGAGCCGCGCGATGTGGTGGAACACCTCATCCGCCAGCAGTTGCTTGCTCTCTCCGATGCTCTTGGTCTCGACGTGCCCCATGGCCAGCCCCCGGTCGTCTCTTGTGTGCGACCGCCCGCCCCTCCCGGGCACGGAGGGGGAGACGATCGCATCGTTGCCGTCAGGCCTCCTCCGGGGGGCCGATCCGCGTGGGGGGCGCGCAGCGGGCGGGGAGGCGTGTCTTGAACCCGGACCGATCGTCGTCTGCCGACGGCAGGTCCGGGCCGACGCGGGCCTCGGGGGCCGGCGCCGTTCCCTCCCCAGAGCCGGCTCGGCATCCTCGAAGCGCATCCGCCGCGACGATCGGGCGTCGAGCGGGGATGGCGTCGGAGTCGCGACGAGTCGCGACCGCTTCCAGTCTCGGCGAAGAACACCGATATCTCGGTATTCGTTGACCGGGGAAAAGGAAAGGGCCCGGGATAAGTCCCGAGCCCTTTCGCCGACGCGCGCGACGTCAGCGGTAGTTGATGAACTGCAGATCGATGTCGAGGTCGCTGCCCTTGAGGAGCGCGATCACGGCCTGGAGGTCGTCGCGGCTCTTGGACTGCACACGCAGCTCGTCGCCCTGGATCTGACTCTTCACGCCCTTGGGCCCCTCGTCGCGGATGATCTTGCCGATCTTCTTCGCGTTCTCCGACGAGATGCCGTCCTTCAGGCTCGACACGATGCGGAACTCCTTGCCGCTGGCGAAGGGCTCGCCCGAGTCGAGGCTCTTCAGCGAGATGCCGCGCTTGATGAGCTTGGACTGGAACACGTCGAGGACGGCGTTCGCGCGCTCCTCGGTGTTCGCGGTGATGAGGATCTGCTCGCCGCTCCAGGCGATCGAAGCACCGGTCCCCTTGAAGTCGTAGCGCTGCTCCACCTCTTTGCGTGCCTGGTTCAGGGCGTTCTCGGCCTCCTGGCGATCCACTTTCGAGACGATGTCAAAGGAACTGTCAGCCATGCCTCAACTGTATCCGCGCGTGTCCGGAAAGTCCCGTGGGCTGCGAACTGCTCGGCGAAGCGTCGCCGGACCTCTATGAGGTCCTCGAACTCCGCTGGTTCTCGCGCGACGCGATCTCGACACTCGTGCGCCGCGAGTGGATCGACCGGGTGATCCACGACGCCTCCCGCAGCGTCGACCTATCCGACGGTCCGTGCTGGCCGCGCGGAGCGGGGTGGCGATGCCCGGAAACGGGCTCTTATGGAAGCGTTTCCACGGCGTCTCCGAGCAACTGCGCCGGTCACAGGTTGATATCAAGCCGCTTCTCGATTGTGATCGCCTTTCGAAACGATGCATACTGTAAGCGCTTGCAGTCTTGCAGGCGCTCAGCTCTGAGAGAGGCACACACCAATGAAGGTGAACAAGAGGGGCATGGTCGCCGCGGGCGCCATCGCCATCGTTTCGGCTCTGACGCTCGCCGGCTGCTCGACCGGATCGGGCGGCGACGACTCTTCCTCCGGTGGAGACAGCGGCGGCACGCTGACCGTCTGGGTCGACGCCGAGCGCGTCGATGCGCTGCAGGGCGCCGCGGACGCGTACCAGGAGAAGACCGGCGTCACGGTCAAGCTCGTGGGGAAGTCGGTCGACGACATGAAGGACGACTTCATCCAGCAGGTGCCGACCGGGAAGGGCCCGGACGTGGTCATGGGCGCTCACGATTGGCTCGGCGAGCTGTCGACCAACGGCGTCGTCGCGCCGATCGAGCTCGGCGACAGCGCAGAGGACTACCTCCCCGTCGCGCTCCAGGCGGCGACCTACGAGGGCACCGTCTACATGCTCCCGTACGCGGTCGAGAACATCGCCGTCCTGCGCAACGCCGACCTCGTCCCGGAGCCCGCGACGAGCTTCGACGACATGGTGTCGAAGGGCACGTTCGTCGTCGAGCAGGGCGCCGAGGGCAACCCGTACCACCTGTACCCGTTCCAGACCGCCTTCGGTGCTCCCGTCTTCGGCACCGACGACAGCGGCAGCTACGACCCGACCGACCTGCAGCTCGGCAGCCAGGGCGGCTTCGCCTTCGCCGACTGGCTGGGCGCCCAGGGCACGGCGGGCACGCTGAACACCGACATCGACGGCGAGATCGCCAAGCAGCAGTTCCTCGACGGCACCGCCGCCTTCTGGCTGACCGGGCCGTGGAACGTGGGCGCGGCCACGGACGCGGGCATCAACGTCGAGATCGACCCGATCCCGAGCCCGACGGGCGAGACGGCCTCGCCGTTCGCCGGCGTCAAGGGCTTCTTCGTGAGCGCCGAGTCGAAGAACAAGGTCGCCGCGAACGACTTCCTCGTCAACTACCTCGGCACGGAGGACGTACAGCTCGAGCTGTTCAAGGCCGGTAACGTCCTTCCGGCTCTGACCGCTGCGGCCGACACCGCGGCGTCCGACCCGATCATCGCGGGCTTCCAGGCCGTCGGCGCCGACGCGGTCCCCATGCCGGCCATCCCGGCGATGGGTGCGGTCTGGCAGTTCTGGGGCGTGGCCGAGGCGGCCATCATCAACGGCCAGGACCCGAAGGCGACGTGGCAGAAGCTCGTCGACGACGTGACCGCCGCGATCAAGTAACGGCCGACAAGATGACGACCCTGCCGGGGGGGGCCGCCTGGCCCCCCCCGGCAGGACCATGACGAGGACGACATGACAGACACCGAAGAGCGCATCGCGCCCCCCACGCCTCGCCAGCGACAGGCGGCCACGATCGCCGAGGCGGCCTCCCGGCCGATCGGGTGGATGCTGCTGAAGATCCTGCTGCTCGCGATCGTCGACGCGATCGCGGTGTACGCGGCGTTCGTGCTCCTCGCCCAGCGCGAATGGCTCGTGCTCGGCCTCGTCGCCGCCGTGACCGTCGTCGTCAACTACATCTACTTCTCCCGCAAGCGGATCGCCGCGAAGTACCTCACGCCGGGGATCATCTTCCTCGTCCTCTTCCAGGTCTTCACGCTCCTCTACACGGGCTACATCGGCTTCACGAACTACGGCACGGGCCACAACGGGAGCAAGGAGCAGGCGATCTCGTCCCTGCTCGCCTCCGCGCAGGAGCGCGTCGAGGACTCGCCGACCTACCCGGTCACGGTGGTCGAGCAGTTCGGTACGTACGGGCTCCTCGTCACCGATCCCGAGGACGGCGATGCGCTCCTCGGCACGGCGGAGCAGCCGCTCGCCGAGGTCGACGCGGAGTTCGACGGCGGCAAGGCCGTCGCGGTGGACGGCTGGACCACTCTGCCTCTCGCCACGGTCTTCACCCTGTCGGAAGAGCTGGAGCAGCTCTCCGTCCCCTTCAGCGACGACCCGAATGAAGGCAGCCTCCGGGCCCCCGACGGGCAGAATGGCTACCTCTACGTCTCGACGCTGGCGTACGACGCCGATGCCGACACCATCACGGACACCGCCACCGGAACGGTCTACAGCGACACCGGCGACGGAGCCTTCACCGCCGAGGACGGCGAGCAGCTGCTGCCGGGCTGGCAGACGACGGTCGGTCTCGACAACTTCGTCCGCGCCGTGACCGACGAGTCCATCCGCGGCCCGCTCATCTCCGTCACCGTGTGGACCTTCGTCTTCGCGCTCGTCTCCGTCGCGACGACGTTTTTCCTCGGACTGCTGCTGGCGCTCGTGTTCAACAACACGCGGATGCGGTTCCGCAACGGTTACCGGATCATCCTCATCCTCCCGTACGCCTTCCCCGCGTTCCTGTCGGCGCTCGTGTGGGCGGGGATGATGAACGAGAGCTTCGGGTTCATCAACCAGGTGCTGTTCGGCGGTGCGGCGATCCCGTGGCTCACCGACCCTGTGCTGGCGAAGGTGTCGGTGCTGCTCGTGAACCTCTGGCTCGGCTTCCCGTACATGTTCCTCGTGTGCATGGGGGCGCTGCAGGGCATCCCGGACGACGTGAACGAGGCCGCCGTCATGGACGGCGCCAACGCCTGGCAGATCTTCCGCCGGATCAAGCTGCCGCTGCTGCTGGTGACCGTGGCGCCGCTGCTGATCTCGTCCTTCGCGTTCAACTTCAACAACTTCAACCTCATCTACATGCTGACCAAGGGCGGCCCGCGCTTCAGCGACGTGTCGATCCCCGTCGGCCACACCGACATCCTCATCTCGATGGTCTACAAGGTGGCCTTCACCGGACAGACCCGCGACTACGGGCTCGCCTCCGCGTTCACGATCCTGATCTTCGTCGTGGTCGCGACGATCTCGATCATCAGCTTCCGCAAGACCAAGGCCCTCGAGGAGCTGAACTGACATGAGCACGGTCCACAGCACCGCCCCCGCCCGCCGCACGGCTCCGCCCCGTCGCTCCTTCGGCGCCTGGTTCGCCGACACCGGCTGGCGGCACCTCGTCGCAATCGTCGTGAGCGCGTTCGCCCTCTTCCCGCTCCTGTACGTCGTGTCGGCCTCCCTCAACCCGCAGGGCACCCTCACCGGGTCGAACCAGCTCTTCTCGGCCATCGGGATCGACAGCTACGTGCGCATTCTCAGCGACCCGCAGAATCCCTACGGGACGTGGTTCCTGAACACGCTGCTCATCGCGGTCGTGACGGGTGCGGTCACCGTCTTCATCGGAGCCTGTGCCGCCTATGCCTTCTCCCGCATGCGTTTCGCGGGCCGCCGCGTGGGGCTCGTCACCATCGTCGTGGTGCAGATGTTCCCGCAGCTGCTCGCCGTGGTCGCGATCTTCCTGCTGATGTCGACGCTGGGGGACTGGTTCCCGGCGATCGGCCTCAACACGCACACCGGCCTGATCCTCGTCTACCTCGGGGGAGCGCTCGGCGTGAACACGTACCTCATGTACGGGTTCTTCAACACGATCCCGAAGGAGATCGACGAGGCCGCCCGCATCGACGGCGCCGGACACGCCCGGATCTTCTTCACGATCATCCTGCGCTTGGTGGCCCCGATCCTCGCCGTCGTGGGACTGCTGTCCTTCATCGGCACGGTGAACGAGTACGTGATCGCCAGCGTCATGCTCGTCGACGTGGATCAGCAGACCCTCGTCGTCGGTCTGACCAAGCTCGTGGCGAACCCGCGGTACGCCGACTGGTCGGCCTTCTCTGCCGGCGCCGTCATGGCGGCGATCCCGGTCATGGTGCTGTTCCTCTTCCTCCAGAAGTACATCGTGGGCGGACTGACGGCGGGGGCGACCAAGGGCTGATCCCACCGCTCTGGCACTAGCGTGCCTCACATGCTACCTTGTGACGCATGACAGCGGACGTCGGTGCTCAGATGCGCAAGGGCGTGGTCGAGTACTGCGTGCTCGGCCTGCTCGCCCGCGAGCCGATGTACGGCTGGCAGTTGTCGGATGCACTCACCGACGCCGGGCTGATCGCCAGCATCGGCACGCTCTACCCGCTGCTCGGGCGGCTGCGCGACAACGGCTGGGTGACGACGTTCGACCGGCCGTCGGAGAGTGGGCCGGTGCGGAAGTACTACCGGCTGACCGACGCCGGTGTCGACCAGCTCGCGCGCTTCCGGGCGCAGTGGGCACCGTTCGCCCGTGCCGTCACGGGCATGGTGGGGGAAGGATGACCATGACCGACAAGACCGCAGCCGCACTGCGAGACGACTACCTGGCCCGGCTCGACGAGGCGATGCGCGGGCTTCCGCACGGCGTCGCCTCCGACATCCGCGGTGGGATCGCGGAGGAGCTCGACGGACTCGATGCGGAGGCGACCGCGGAGCGGATCGACCGGCTGGGGGATCCCCGCGGGATCGCCCGTGAGGCGGAAGACGAGGTGCCGACGGCGCCGCCCGCCGTGTTCCCCGCGCCTGCCCCCGCGCCCTCGGCTCCGCGCACGCCGACGACCGCGACGCGGGGCTTCGCGATCGCGGCCGCGCTCACCCTGAGCTTCGGCGGGATCGTGGTGCCGGTCGTCGGCTGGTTCGTGGGCGCGGTGCTCGTGAGTCTCAGCGCGCTGTGGCGGACCTGGGAGAAGGCGCTCGCGATCCTCGTGCCCTTCGTCGTCACGGGGATGTCCTTCCTCGTCGTCTCGACCATGACCGGCTTCACGACCGGGTCGGCCTCCGGCAGCTCCACGAGCGGCGAGGTGCCTCCGGGCGCGAACCCGCTCCTGCCGAGCTTCGGCGAATGGCACCTCCTCATCCTCCTCGGCTTCCTCCTGGTGCCGGCTTCCGGCCTGTGGCTGTTGTGGCGGATGCGCGGGCGCGGTCTCCGCTGAGGCCGTCGCGTCGCGCTGACCGCATCGTCGCACGGCGTTGCTCCCGTCCCACGGCGGGACCCCGTCCTACGGTGGAGTCATGGCACGGGTGGGGGGACGCAACCTCGGGATGAGCTGGGTCGCCGGCATCGTGTGCGCCGCGATCGTCGGTGCCCTCATCTGGCTCTCTCTGCCGATGCTGCCGGTCCTGGCACAGTTCGCCGGCGACGCCCTCCGCAACGCCTTCCCGTGAAGGGCGCGCGCGTCGGGACGCACCCGAATGGCGACACGTCGGCACGCCTCCGGAAGCGCCGGGACGCGCAGCGGTAACCTCGCACTGCACATCCCCGATGAGAGGCGCATCCCATGAGTGATCCCGAGGCTCGTCAGCCCGAGAAGCCGAACGACGTCGACGACGTCGTCGACAGCGCGAACGCCGGTCTCGACGCCGCAGCGGCGGCCCGCGGAGATGTCCCCGGCCACGCCGACGACACGCGTGCGGACGGCGTGAACACCGACGCCGCCCCGTCCGGCGAGGCCGCCGCAGATCCGGCCGTCACGCGTCAGGAGCCCGCCGTCGATCCCGACCTCGCCGCCTTCGAGGCCGCCGAGCGGGAGCACCCCGGCACCTTCGGGTCCACGGTCCCGACGCCTTCGCGTACCGAGAACGACCGGTTCACCGCCGACCGCCGAGACGCCGATCTCCGCGACGCCGACCGTCGCGATGCGACCCCCGAGACGTCGCTGTACGCGACGCCGGAGACGTCGCTGTACGCGACGCCGACCACCCCCGCACACGAGGAGTCGGCCATGGCGGGTGCGGCGTACGCCTCGCACGCCGACGACACCGAGACCCGCATCGTGCCGTCCGAGCCGCTCGCGAACGGTTCGGCCGCCCCGCAGCAGCCGCAGCCCATCTTCGTCCAGGCGCCGGAGCCGCCCCGCGAACGCGGAAACCGTGGCACGGCCGGAGCGATCGGTCTGCTCGCGACCGTCGCGTTCGCCCTGCTCTATCTCGCCACCACGCTCGGCCTCGGTGCCCTCGCCGGCGACGTCAACGGGGAGAACATCGGCGAGGCGCTTGTCGCCCCGCTGCTCACCTGGGGTTTCTGGACTCCGGTTGTCGTGTTCTTCCTCGGCTTCTGGCTCCTCGGCGCGATCATCAACCGCGGCCGATGGGGGCTGTGGGTGGTCTTCGGCATCATCGTGGGCTTGATCGCGTACGCCGGGCACATCCTGGGACAGCTCTTCGAGGCGCCGTTCTGGAAGCTCACCGCATCCCAGGGCCTCGAACTCGCGGGGGAGCAGCTCCTGGCACCGCTGGCCATCGCCGCCTTCGTCTTCGCCCGCGAGCTCACGATCTGGTTCGGCGCCTGGGTGGCCCGCAGCGGTGCCCGCAAGACTGAGCTGAACGAGGAGGCGCAGCGCGAGTACGAGCGCACCCTCGAGGCCGGTCCCACGCTTTCGAGGTAATCACGAACACCACCACGCCGAACCCCCGCGGGCCCGAGTCCGCGGGGGTTTCGGCTGTCCTCGCTGCGGTGATGGCCACCATCGGCTTCTTCGCCCTCGCCGTCTTCGGTCTCGGGGCGCTGAGTGTCGCCACCGACCGCGACATCATCGGCGTGCCGGGCCTGGGGCAGGTGCCCGGTGTGTCCGGCATGGCCGCGGCCGTCGTCGTGTTCGCCCTCGTCCTGTGGGCGACGGTACGACGTGGCCACGCCTCCTTCGGCTCCGCGCCGGTGATCGCGCTGCTCACGGCTCTCGTGCACCTGGTCATCGTCTGGATCGCAACGCTCACGGCGACGGGCGACCTGGTCGTGGCCACGGCCGTCGCCGGAGACCTCGTCCGCGGCGGAGCGAGCCTCGTGCTCCTGGCCGCTGCGGCGGTGGCGGCATGGGGCGGTATCGCGCTCCGCAGGACGCGATCCGCACGGCCGCGTTGGCCCTGGGAGCGTGACGACGGGGAGTGACACCCGGGAAATCCGCTCCGTGAGCGGCGCCGCGCCGTACGCTGGTGGGGTGGAGCGCTCGTTGGAGACGCAGGTCGACCAGGCCGTCGAGGCCTGGCTGCGCTGGGTGCCGCGCTGGGAGCCGGCGACCCACCGTGGCCGGACCGCGCCCTGCCGCCGCTGTCTCGGCTCGCCCATCCTCGCGGCGGCCGGGATCGCCGGCACCACACCGCACGGCGTGCAGCACGGTCTCTCGACGCGGATCAAGACCATCGTCGACCACGCCGTCGCCGAGTACACGGCACGGAACCTGCCGACGCTCCAGCGTGAGCTCGATCAGCAGGCGGCTCGCAACCGCGCGCGCAGCTACCGTCCGACGGAGGACCTCGATCCCGAGTTCGAGGGCATGCCGCTGGACCCGGAGCCCGTGCCCGGCGCGCCGTTCCTCTTCACGATCGCCGGCCTCGCCGACGACTCGGCGGCCGAGCTCCCGCCCCTGCCGCCGCTGTCCGAGGAGGCCAAGACGGCGCTGCGGCAGGAGGTGGCCCTCGCGGACGAGTACGCGAACCTCGTGGGGCGGGAGATCTGCGGGATGCTGCTGCGGCACCGCATCGCGATCCAGGCTGCGGTGTCCCGGCACGTCGAGCCCCAGATCGAAGCCCTCCTCGCCGAACTCACGGAGTCGCTGGACTCTCCGTTCGACCCCGACATCCCCTGACGCCGCGCGGTTCGACGGCGTGGCCGACATTTGACCGTCAGGTTACGCGGCATTACACTTGATCAGGTGTGTGCACGTCCTGACGTGTGCGCTGGGCGTCGGCACCTCGCCGGTCCGCCCCCACGGCATACCCACCACACCAAAAGCTCGTCGGTTCCGGCGTGCCGGTGGGTCATGATGTGAAACCCATCACGCTGTCACCGTGCAGCACTATGAGGAGAGAACGTGCCAACCATTCAGCAGTTGGTTCGCAAGGGTCGCTCGCCCAAGGTCTCGAAGACCAAGGCGCCCGCGCTCAAGTCGAACCCGCAGCAGGCCGGGGTCTGCACCCGCGTCTACACCACCACCCCGAAGAAGCCGAACTCGGCGATGCGCAAGGTCGCTCGTGTGAAGCTCCGCAACGGGACCGAGGTCACCGCGTACATCCCCGGTGAGGGCCACAACCTGCAGGAGCACTCCCTCGTGCTCGTCCGCGGCGGTCGTGTTAAGGACCTCCCCGGTGTGCGTTACAAGATCGTCCGTGGCGCCCTGGACACCCAGGCCGTCAAGAACCGTAAGCAGGCTCGTTCCCGCTACGGCGCGAAGAAGGGTTGAGTTAGATGCCTCGTAAGGGTCCCGCCCCCAAGCGCCCCGTCGTCAACGACCCGGTCTACGGCGCTCCGATCGTCACCTCGCTGGTGAACAAGATCCTCGTCGACGGCAAGAAGTCGCTGGCCGAGTCGATCGTCTACGGCGCCCTCCGCGGCGTCGAGGCGAAGAACGGCCAGGACGCCGTCGCCACCCTGAAGAAGGCGCTCGACAACGTGCGCCCCACGCTCGAGGTCCGCAGCCGCCGCGTCGGTGGCTCGACCTACCAGGTTCCGGTCGAGGTCAAGCCGCACCGCGCGAACACGCTCGCGCTGCGCTGGCTCGTGAGCTACGCGAAGGGTCGTCGTGAGAAGACGATGACCGAGCGTCTCCAGAACGAGATCCTGGACGCGTCGAACGGCCTCGGTGCCGCGGTCAAGCGCCGTGAGGACACCCACAAGATGGCCGAGTCGAACCGCGCGTTCGCTCACTACCGCTGGTAACCCCTTCGACGGGCTCAGGGACCGCTCCGCGTTCCTGGGCCCGTCGCACCCCCTCTTCGCAGTACGACTGCTCCAAAAGATAAGGACACTCCTGTGGCACAAGACGTGCTCACGGACCTGAGCAAGGTCCGCAACATCGGCATCATGGCGCACATCGATGCCGGCAAGACCACGACGACCGAGCGCATCCTGTTCTACACGGGCGTCAACCACAAGCTCGGCGAGACGCACGACGGCGCCTCGACCACCGACTGGATGGAGCAGGAGAAGGAGCGCGGCATCACGATCACGTCTGCCGCCGTGACCTGCTTCTGGAACAAGAACCAGATCAACATCATCGACACCCCCGGTCACGTCGACTTCACGGTCGAGGTGGAGCGCTCGCTCCGCGTCCTCGACGGCGCGGTCGCCGTGTTCGACGGCAAGGAGGGCGTCGAGCCCCAGTCCGAGACCGTGTGGCGTCAGGCCGACAAGTACAACGTTCCCCGCATCTGCTTCGTCAACAAGATGGACAAGCTCGGCGCGGACTTCTACTTCACGGTCGACACGATCATCAACCGCCTCGGCGCCAAGCCGCTGGTGCTGCAGCTCCCGATCGGTGCCGAGAACGACTTCGTCGGCGTCATCGACCTCGTCGAGATGCGCGCTCTGGTGTGGCCCGGCGATGCCAAGGGTGACGTGACCATGGGTGCCTCCTACGAGGTGCAGGAGATCCCGGCCGACCTCAAGGACAAGGCCGAGGACTACCGCCAGCAGCTGCTCGAGACGGTCGCCGAGTCGGACGAGGAGCTTCTCGAGAAGTTCTTCGGCGGCGAGGAGCTCACCGTCGCGGAGATCAAGGGCGCCATCCGCAAGATGGTCGTCGCCAGCGAGATCTACCCGGTCCTCTGTGGCTCCGCGTTCAAGAACCGTGGCGTGCAGCCCATGCTGGACGCCGTCGTCGACTACCTGCCGTCCCCGCTGGACGTGCCCGCCATCGAGGCGCACGACCCGAAGGACGAGGAGAAGATCATCGAGCGTCACCCCGACGCGAAGGACCCGTTCGCGGCTCTGGCCTTCAAGGTCGCCGTGCACCCGTTCTTCGGTCGTCTGACGTACGTGCGCGTCTACTCGGGCGAGCTCGAGTCGGGTGCCCAGGTCATCAACTCGACCAAGGGCAAGAAGGAGCGCATCGGGAAGATCTTCCAGATGCACGCCAACAAGGAGAACCCGGTCGACAAGCTGACCGCCGGCAACATCTATGCGGTCATCGGTCTGAAGGACACCACCACCGGTGACACCCTCGCCGACATCGCGCAGCCGGTCGTCCTCGAGTCGATGACGTTCCCGGAGCCGGTGATCGAGGTCGCCATCGAGCCGAAGACCAAGGCCGACCAGGAGAAGCTGGGTCTCGCGATCCAGAAGCTCGCTGAGGAGGACCCGACCTTCCGCACCGAGCTCAACCCCGAGACCGGTCAGACGACCATCAAGGGCATGGGCGAGCTGCACCTCGACATCCTCGTGGACCGCATGAAGCGCGAGTTCCGCGTCGAGGCGAACGTCGGCAAGCCGCAGGTGGCGTACCGCGAGACGATCCGCAAGGCCGTCGAGAAGCACGACTACACGCACAAGAAGCAGACCGGTGGGTCGGGCCAGTTCGCCAAGATCCAGTTCAACATCGAGCCGCTCGAGCTCGACGGCGAGAAGACGTACGAGTTCGTGAACGCGGTCACCGGTGGCCGTATCCCGCGCGAGTACATCGGATCGATCGATGCCGGTTTCCAGGACGCGATGAATGTCGGCGTCCTCGCGGGCTACCCGATGGTGGGCGTCAAGGCGACCATCGTCGACGGTGCGGCGCACGACGTCGACTCCTCGGAGATGGCGTTCAAGATCGCGGGCTCCATGGGCTTCAAGGAGGCCGCTCGCCGCGCCAACCCCGTGCTGCTCGAGCCGCTGATGGCCGTCGAGGTCCGTACTCCGGAGGAGTACATGGGTGACGTCATCGGCGACCTGAACTCGCGTCGTGGCCAGATCCAGTCGATGGAGGACGCCGCCGGCGTCAAGGTGGTCCGTGCCGCGGTGCCGCTGTCCGAGATGTTCGGCTACATCGGCGACCTGCGCTCGAAGACCTCCGGCCGTGCCGTCTACTCGATGGAGTTCGACAGCTACGCCGAGGTCCCGCGCGCGGTGGCCGACGAGATCGTCCAGAAGGCCAAGGGCGAGTAACACTTCTGGGAACCCCGGGGTGCTGAGCCTGTCGAGGCACCCGGGGTTCCCAGGTCACCTACAACTTCACATTCCCTCTCTACTAAACTGAGAACCTAACCAGTAGAGAACCGGTCGCAAACCAGTGCCCGGCACCTCTACAACGACGTCCTGAGGAGGACCCAGTGGCTAAGGCCAAGTTCGAGCGGACCAAGCCGCACGTCAACATCGGAACGATCGGTCACGTCGACCACGGCAAGACCACGCTCTCCGCAGCGATCTCGAAGGTGCTTGCTGACAAGTACCCGTCCGACACGAACGTGCAGCGTGACTTCGCTTCCATCGACTCGGCGCCGGAAGAGCGCCAGCGCGGTATCACGATCAACATCTCGCACATCGAGTACGAGACCCCGAAGCGCCACTACGCCCACGTTGACGCCCCCGGCCACGCCGACTACGTCAAGAACATGATCACGGGTGCGGCGCAGATGGACGGCGCGATCCTCGTCGTCGCGGCCACCGACGGCCCGATGGCGCAGACGCGCGAGCACGTGCTGCTCGCCAAGCAGGTCGGCGTTCCCTACCTGCTCGTCGCGCTGAACAAGTCCGACGCGGTCGACGACGAGGAGATCCTGGAGCTCGTCGAGCTCGAGGTCCGCGAGCTGCTCTCGAGCCAGGGCTTCGACGGCGACAACGCTCCCGTCGTCCGTGTCTCCGCTCTCAAGGCCCTCGAGGGCGACGAGAAGTGGGTCGACGCGATCCTCGAGCTGATGCAGGCTGTCGACGACAGCGTTCCGGACCCGGAGCGTGACCGTGACAAGCCGTTCCTCATGCCCGTCGAGGACGTCTTCACGATCACCGGTCGTGGCACCGTCGTCACGGGTCGCGCCGAGCGTGGCACGCTGGCCATCAACTCCGAGGTCGAGATCGTGGGTCTGCGCCCGACGCAGAAGACGACCGTCACCGGTATCGAGATGTTCCACAAGCAGCTCGACGAGGCCTGGGCCGGCGAGAACTGTGGTCTGCTCCTCCGCGGCACGAAGCGCGAGGACGTGGAGCGCGGCCAGGTCATCGTGAAGCCGGGTTCGGTCACGCCGCACACCGACTTCGAGGGCACGGCCTACATCCTGTCCAAGGACGAGGGTGGCCGCCACAACCCCTTCTACACGAACTACCGTCCGCAGTTCTACTTCCGCACCACGGACGTCACCGGCGTCATCACGCTGCCCGAGGGCACCGAGATGGTCATGCCCGGCGACACCACCGACATGACGGTCGAGCTGATCCAGCCGATCGCCATGGAGGAGGGCCTCGGCTTCGCCATCCGTGAGGGTGGCCGTACGGTCGGCGCCGGTACGGTGACGAAGATCATCAAGTAAGCATCCGCTTCCTCGCAGAGGGGTCGAGCCTTCGGGCTCGGCCCCTCTGTCGTTTTCCGGCGTGACGGTTCCGTCGCTCGCGTTCTCCCGGCACAATGAGGGTGTCCGACGAGATCGTCGGGTGTGCACACCTCCGAAGGGGATTCACATGGGTATCGAGGACGCCGTCAACAAGGGCAAGGACCTCTACGAGCAGAACAAGGACAAGCTGGCCGAGGCGGTCAAGAGCGAGCAGGCAGAGGACGTCAGCGACAAGGTGCTCGACGGCGTCGCCGACTTCGCGAAGAAGATCGCGCCCGGAGCGGCGGACAAGATCGACGAGATCCGCGCTCAGGCCGACAAGGCCGTCGGCAACGAGTAGGGCCCCGCGACTCCGCGGTGAGCGGCGGCTCCCCTTGCCGGGGCCGCCGCTTCTCCGTGGACGGGGGAGGGCGGGTGCACCGCGCCCTCGGATGTGGCGCATTCGCGCTTGCATCGAGTAGGATCATCTCGACCGCCTGGGGATCTTGCGGTCGGGGATGCCGAAGGGGTTCGGCTCCCGAATCACGCGGTACATCCGCGTTCGGAAACTGGGGAAAGCGATCTTGGGGATCATCGTGCGACGCGCGCACTCCGTGCGCCTGAGCGTCTCCCCGCCTGCGCGGCGGGATCTCCGCCGCGCCCTCGGTCGAGGCGTCCGGCGTCCCTTCACGCCGGATTCCTCGCGTTCGGTGTGCCCCCTCGCACTGAACGCCCTCCCCAAGCGGGGCGAGGCATGGGGATGCCTCGCCCCGCGCTCCACCGCCGTCTGAGTGCCCCGGGGAGCGAGGACGCTGAGAGTCCGGTGAGCGCGACACGCCCGGGTTTGCGGAAGTGAAATCCGCCGTGGCAGAATAGACAGGTTCGATATTCCGTCGCCGCTGTGCGTGCGCCGGATCACTGCCAGGGCAGTGCATAGACGGCGTCTCCTCCGGGAGGCTGCAGGGTTCTAGGCCGCGGGCAGCAGAACACAATCCCGACACCTTCATCATCGAGGGCACTGCCGTGCGCGGCGGGAGTCGGGCATCCGTCCGCCTCCGGGTGTGCGGCTGACAGCAGAACAGTGGTGCAGCCTCTTCGACAGGCTCCGAGACCGCCAGGTCGGGGAGTCCGAGAAGACGAGTGCCGAGGCGTGAACAGCGCCGACGTGCGTCCAATGCCCCAGGGCCACCCGGTCCAGGACGGTAAGACGCTGAAAGAGAGAGAGCAGACAATGGCGGGACAGAAGATCCGCATTCGCCTGAAGTCGTATGACCACGAGGTCATCGACACGTCCGCACGCAAGATCGTCGACACCGTGACCCGTGCGGGCGCGACCGTCGTCGGCCCCGTGCCCCTTCCGACCGAGAAGAACGTCGTGTGCGTCATCCGGTCGCCCCACAAGTACAAGGACAGCCGCGAGCACTTCGAGATGCGCACCCACAAGCGCCTGATCGACATCGTCGACCCGACGCCCAAGGCCGTCGACTCGCTGATGCGTCTCGACCTGCCGGCCGACGTCAACATCGAGATCAAGCTCTGAGGTTCGACATGGCTGACATCAACTCCAAGGTTTCCAAGGGCATGCTCGGCACCAAGCTCGGCATGACCCAGGTCTGGAACGAGAACGGCAAGCTCGTTCCCGTCACCGTCATCGAGCTCGCGCCGAACGTGGTCACCCAGATCCGTACCCCCGAGAAGGACGGCTACAACGCCGTGCAGATCGCGTACGGCCAGATCGACCCGCGCAAGGTGAACAAGCCCCTCTCGGCACACTTCGAGGCCGCCGGCGTCACGCCGCGTCGCCACGTGACCGAGATCCGCACGGCCGACGCCGCCGACTACACGCTGGGCCAGGAGCTCACGGTGGACGGCACGTTCGAGGCCGGGCAGCTCGTCGACGTCGTCGGCACGAGCAAGGGCAAGGGCACCGCCGGTGTCATGAAGCGCCACAACTTCAAGGGCGTCTCGGCATCGCACGGTGCGCACCGCAACCACCGCAAGCCCGGTTCGATCGGCGCATCGTCGACCCCGAGCCGCGTCTTCAAGGGCATGCGCATGGCCGGCCGTATGGGTGGCGAGCGCGTGACCGTCCTCAACCTCACGGTGCACGCCATCGACATCGAGAAGGGACTCATGCTCGTCAAGGGCGCCGTCCCCGGTGCTCGCGGCCGCATCGTCTACGTCCGCAACGCAGTGAAGGGTGCCTGATCATGGCTGACTCCACTCTCGCGCTCGACGTCCTCACGGCAGACGGCAAGAAGGCAGGCTCCGTCGAGCTTCCCGCCGCTCTGTTCGACGTCAAGACGAACATCCCGCTCATCCACCAGGTCGTCGTCGCGCAGCTCGCAGCGGCTCGCCAGGGCACGCACTCGACCAAGCGTCGTGGCGAGGTCTCGGGTGCCGGCCGCAAGCCCTTCAAGCAGAAGGGCACGGGTAACGCCCGTCAGGGCTCGATCCGCGCGCCGCACATGACCGGCGGTGGCATCGTCCACGGCCCGAAGCCGCGCGACTACTCGCAGCGCACCCCCAAGAAGATGATCGCGGCCGCCCTGCTGGGCGCGCTCAGCGACCGCTTCCGCGGTGACCGTCTGCACGCGATCGACACCTTCGGCACCGACGGCGCGCCGTCGACCAAGGCCGCCGCGGGCTTCCTCGCCCAGGTCGCGACGTCGAAGAACGTCCTCGTGGTCATCGAGCGCGGTGACGAGCTCGCGCTCAAGAGCATCCGCAACCTCGGCCACGTTCACGTGCTGACGTACGACCAGCTCAACGCCTACGACGTGCTCGTCTCCGACGACATCGTCTTCACCCAGGCCGCGCTCGAGGGCTTCATCGCCTCCAAGTCCGGCGCCAACCAGGAGGTCTCCGCATGAGCGAGCAGGCATCTGTTCTCCAGACGGCCCTGAACAAGGACCCGCGCGACATCATCCTGAAGCCGGTCGTGTCCGAGAAGAGCTACGGCCTGATCGACGAGGGCAAGTACACGTTCCTCGTCGACCCGCGCGCTTCGAAGACCGAGATCAAGCTCGCCATCGAGAAGATCTTCGGCGTCAAGGTCGCGTCCGTCAACACGATCAACCGCGTCGGCAAGGCCCGTCGCACCCGCTTCGGCACCGGTAAGCGCAAGGACACCAAGCGCGCCATCGTGAGCCTGAAGTCGGGCACCATCGACATCTTCACGGCAATCGGCTGATCCGGGGGATAAGGACAATCATGGCTATTCGCAAGTACAAGCCCACGACCCCGGGCCGTCGCGGCTCGTCGGTGGCTGACTTCGCCGAGATCACCCGATCGACGCCGGAGAAGTCGCTGCTGCGCCCGATCTCGAAGACCGGTGGTCGCAACAACCAGGGCCGCATCACGACCCGTCACATCGGTGGTGGCCACAAGCGCCAGTACCGCGTCATCGACTTCCGTCGCAATGACAAGGACGGCGTGAACGCCAAGGTCGCTCACATCGAGTACGACCCCAACCGCACCGCGCGCATCGCGCTGCTGCACTACTTCGACGGCGAGAAGCGCTACATCCTCGCGCCGGCGAAGCTGAAGCAGGGCGACATCGTCGAGTCGGGCCCCGCGGCGGACATCAAGCCGGGGAACAACCTCCCGCTGAAGAACATCCCCACGGGTACCGTCATCCACGCCATCGAGCTCCGCCCGGGCGGCGGCGCGAAGATGGCGCGCTCGGCCGGTGCGTCGGTCCGCCTCGTCGCCAAGGACGGCCCCTACGCCCAGCTGCGTCTGCCCTCGGGTGAGATCCGCAACGTCGATGCGCGCTGCCGCGCGACCATCGGCGAGGTCGGCAACGCCGAGCAGTCGAACATCAACTGGGGCAAGGCCGGCCGCATGCGCTGGAAGGGCGTCCGCCCGACCGTCCGCGGTGTCGCGATGAACCCGGTCGACCACCCGCACGGTGGTGGTGAGGGCAAGACGTCCGGTGGACGTCACCCCGTCTCCCCGTGGGGTCAGGCCGAGGGCCGCACCCGCCACGCCAACAAGGAAAGCGACAAGTACATCGTGCGTCGTCGCAACGCCGGCAAGAAGCGCAAGTAGGAGTAAGAGAAGATGCCTCGCAGTCTCAAGAAGGGCCCCTTCGTCGACGAGCACCTGCTTCGCAAGGTGGTCGTGCAGAACGAAGCCGGCACGAAGAACGTCATCAAGACCTGGTCCCGCCGGTCCATGATCATCCCGGCGATGCTGGGTCACACGATCGCGGTCCACGACGGTCGCAAGCACATCCCCGTGTTTGTCTCCGAGACCATGGTCGGTCACAAGCTGGGCGAGTTCGCGCCCACCCGCACCTTCCGCGGCCACGAGAAGGACGACAAGAAGGGCCGTCGCCGCTGACGCGGCGGCGATAGAGGAGAGAGAAATGGTGGAGTCCATCGCACGCGTGCGACACATCCGCGTGACCCCTCAGAAGGCTCGTCGTGTCGTCGCGCTCATCAAGGGCAAGCAGGCCCAGGAGGCTCTGGCGATCCTGAAGTTCGCTCAGCAGTCCGCCAGTGAGCCGATCTACAAGCTTGTCGCGTCGGCCATGGCCAACGCGCAGGTCAAGGCGGATCGTGACGGCGAGTACCTCGACGAGCAGGACCTGTACGTGAAGAACGCGTACGTGGACGAGGGCACGACGCTCAAGCGTTTCCAGCCCCGTGCACAGGGTCGCGCTTTCCAGATCAAGAAGCGCACGAGCCACATCACGGTCGTGCTCTCGACGCCGGAGGCGGCTCCCGCCGCGGCCGGCGACAGCAACAAGAAGGCGAGCAAGTAATGGGACAGAAGGTCAACCCGTACGGCTTCCGCCTCGGCATCACCACGGACCACGTGTCGCGCTGGTTCTCCGACTCGACGAAGCCGGGTCAGCGTTACGCCGACTACGTGGCCGAGGACATCAAGATCCGTCGTCTGCTGCAGACGCAGCTCGACCGTGCCGGCGTCTCGAACATCGAGATCGAGCGCACCCGTGACCGCGTCCGCGTCGACATCCACACCGCCCGCCCGGGCATCGTGATCGGTCGTCGTGGCGCCGAGGCCGAGCGCATCCGTGGCGACCTCGAGAAGCTCACGGGCAAGCAGATCCAGCTGAACATCCTCGAGGTCAAGAACCCCGAGGCCGACGCTCAGCTGGTCGCCCAGGGCATCGCCGAGCAGCTCTCGGCTCGCGTGGCGTTCCGTCGCGCGATGCGCAAGGGTCTGCAGGGTGCACAGCGCGCCGGCGCCAAGGGCATCCGCATCCAGGTCTCGGGCCGTCTCGGCGGCGCCGAGATGAGCCGGTCGGAGTTCTACCGCGAGGGTCGTGTGCCGCTGCACACGCTCCGCGCGAACATCGACTACGGCTTCTACGAGGCCAAGACCACCTTCGGCCGCATCGGCGTGAAGGTGTGGATCTACAAGGGCGACCTCACCGCCAAGGAGCTCGCGCGCGAGCAGGCCAACGCGCCGAAGTCGCGCCGCGACGACCGTGGTGACCGCCGCCGTGCCCCGCGCAACGAGGCACCTGTTGCAGAAGGAGCGTCGGCATAATGCTCATCCCCCGTAAGGTCAAGTACCGCAAGCAGCACCACCCGGGGCGCTCGGGTCAGGCCACCGGCGGCACGAAGGTCTCCTTCGGCGAGTTCGGCATCCAGGCCCTGACCCCCGCGTACGTGACGAACCGTCAGATCGAGTCCGCTCGTATCGCGATGACCCGTCACATCAAGCGTGGCGGCAAGGTGTGGATCAACATCTACCCGGACCGTCCGCTCACGAAGAAGCCGGCCGAGACCCGCATGGGTTCCGGTAAGGGTTCCCCCGAGTGGTGGGTCGCCAACGTCAAGCCGGGCCGCGTCCTCTTCGAGGTCGCGGGTGTCGACGAGCAGCTCGCTCGCGAGGCACTGACCCGTGCAATCCACAAGCTGCCGCTCAAGGCACGCATCATCAAGCGCGAGGAGGGCGACGCGTAATGGCGATCGGCACCAAGGAGCTCGCTCCGGCAGAGCTCGACACGTTCGAAGACCAGCGCCTCGTTGAGGAGCTGCGCAAGGCCAAGGAGGAGCTGTTCAACCTCCGTTTCCAGTCGGCCACCGGCCAGCTGGAGAGCCACGGCCGCATCCGCGCCGTCAAGCGCGACATCGCGCGCCTCTACACGGTGATCCGCGAGCGCGAGCTGGGCATCCGTGCGACGCCCGCTCCGGTCGAGGCTCCCGCGAAGAAGGCGACCAAGTCGAAGGCGAAGAAGGCGGACGCCGCCGAGGACGCCCCGAAGGAAGAGGCTGAGTGATGGCCACCAAGAAGGAAGCCGCCGTCGAGGCTGAGCACGCCGCTCACGACGTGCGCGACGCCGACGCCCGCGGGTACCGCAAGGCCCGTCGTGGCTATGTCGTCAGCGACAAGATGGACAAGACGATCGTCGTCGAGGTCGAGGACCGCGTGAAGCACCCGCTTTACGGCAAGGTCATCCGCCGGACGTCGAAGGTCAAGGCGCACGATGAGGCGAACTCCGCCGGCATCGGCGACCTGGTCCTGATCAACGAGACCCGCCCGCTGAGCGCCACGAAGCGCTGGCGTCTGGTGGAGATTCTGGAGAAGGCCAAGTGATTCAGCAGGAGTCCCGTCTCAAGGTCGCCGACAACACCGGCGCCAAGGAGCTGCTCACGATCCGTGTCCTCGGGGGCTCGCGCCGCCGCTACGCCGGTCTGGGCGACACCATCGTCGCGACCGTCAAGGACGCGATCCCCGGTGGCAACGTCAAGAAGGGCGACGTCGTCAAGGCGGTCATCGTCCGCACCAAGAAGGAGACCCGTCGTCCCGACGGCTCCTACATCAAGTTCGACGAGAACGCCGCCGTCATCCTGAAGAACGACGGGGAGCCCCGCGGCACCCGTATCTTCGGGCCGGTCGGCCGTGAGCTTCGTGACAAGAAGTTCATGAAGATCGTCTCGCTGGCACCGGAGGTCATCTGATCATGGCGAAGATCAAGAAGGGCGACCTGGTTCAGGTCATCTCGGGCGCCAAGCCCGAGCGTGGTGGCGACCGCGGCAAGCAGGGCAAGGTCCTCGACGTCCTCGTCGAGCAGAACCGTGTCGTCGTCGAAGGCGTCAACTACGTCACCAAGCACACGCGCGTCGGTCAGACGCAGCGTGGCACGAAGACGGGTGGCCTCGAGACCGTCGAGGCGCCCATCCACATCTCGAACGTCGCACTCGTCGACCCCTCGACCAAGAAGCCGACCAAGGTCGGCCACCGGGTCGAGGAGCAGACCAAGGACGGCGTGAAGCGCACCGTCCGCGTGCGCTTCGCGAAGAAGAGCGGTAAGGACCTCTGATGGCAACGACCGACGCTGCGGTGGCTGGCAAGATCCAGCCCCGCCTGAAGGCGAAGTACAACGCCGAGATCAAGAAGGCTCTGCAGGACGAGTTCGGCTACGAGAACGTCATGCAGATCCCCGGCCTGGTCAAGGTCGTCGTGAACACCGGTGTCGGCGAGGCTGCTCGCGACAGCAAGGTGATCGATGGGGCGGTCGACGACCTCACCAAGATCACCGGCCAGAAGCCGATCGTCACCAAGGCCCGCAAGTCCATCGCGCAGTTCAAGCTGCGTGAGGGCCAGGCCATCGGCGCGCACGTCACCCTCCGCGGCGACCGTGCGTGGGAGTTCGTGGACCGCCTGGTCTCGCTCGCCCTGCCCCGCATCCGCGACTTCCGCGGTCTGTCGGCCAAGCAGTTCGACGGCAACGGCAACTACACCTTCGGTCTCCAGGAGCAGAGCGTGTTCCACGAGATCGACCAGGACAAGATCGACCGCGTCCGCGGTTTCGACATCACCGTCGTGACCTCGGCGAAGACGGACGACGAGGGCCGGGCGCTGCTCCGTCACCTCGGCTTCCCGTTCCGCGCGGACGACGCCCAGGCGTGACCCTTCGACGGGCTCAGTGGTCTCGTGTCACTGAGCCCGTCGATGTGCACGTACAATTGAAGATTGCGTGCTCATCGCAGGCCGTCTGTCGTGTAACGGCAGCCGGAACCTCATGAACGAAAGTAGACAACAATGACAATGACAGACCCGGTCGCAGACATGCTGACCCGTCTGCGCAACGCGAACTCGGCGCACCACGACACCGTGACGCTGCCGTCGAGCAAGCTGAAGACGCACATCGCAGAGATCCTCCAGCAGGAGGGCTACATCGCGGGTTGGGAGACCTCCGACGCGCGCGTGGGCAAGAACCTCACGCTGACGCTGAAGTACGGTCCGAACCGCGAGCGTTCGATCGCGGGCATCAAGCGCGTGTCGAAGCCCGGCCTCCGCGTGTACGCGAAGTCGACCGAGATCCCCACGGTCCTCGGCGGCCTCGGCGTGGCCATCCTGTCCACCTCCTCCGGTCTCCTCACGGACCGCCAGGCTGAGCAGAAGGGCGTGGGCGGAGAAGTTCTCGCCTACGTGTGGTAATCCGAAATGTCGCGTATTGGACGACTTCCCATCGACGTTCCCGCGGGCGTGACCGTTTCGGTCGACGGCCGTGAGGTCGCGGTGAAGGGCCCCAAGGGTGAGCTCACCCTCACGGTGGCCAGCCCCATCGAGGTCACGGTCGAGGAGAACCAGGTTCTCGTCACCCGCCCCGACGACGAGCGCGAGTCCCGGTCGCTGCACGGCCTGACCCGCACGCTCATCAACAACAACATCATCGGCGTGACCCAGGGCTACACCAAGGGTCTCGAGGTCGTCGGCACCGGTTACCGCGTGCAGCAGAAGGGGAGCTCGGTCGAGTTCGCCCTCGGCTTCTCGCACCCGGTCCTGGTCGACCCGCCCGCCGGCATCACGCTCACGGTCGAGGGCACGAACAAGCTCACCGTCAGCGGCATCGACAAGCAGGCCGTCGGCGAGGCGGCTGCGAACATCCGCAAGATCCGCAAGCCCGAGCCGTACAAGGGCAAGGGTGTGCGCTACGCCGGCGAGGTCGTGCGTCGCAAGGCCGGAAAGGCTGGTAAGTAACCATGGCTGTGAAGTCGAAGTCCGACGCCCGCGCGCGTCGTCACGCCCGTCTTCGCAAGAAGATCGTGGGCACCGAGGTGCGTCCGCGCCTCGTCGTCAACCGTTCGGCGCGTCACGTCTTCGTGCAGCTCGTCGACGACAGCAAGGGCCACACGGTCGCCTCGGCCTCGACGCTCGAGACCGACCTGCGTTCGCTGGATGGCGACAAGACCGCCAAGGCCCGCAAGGTCGGCGAGCTCCTCGCCGAGCGTGCGAAGGCCGCAGGCGTTTCCGAGGCAGTGTTCGACCGTGGCGGCAACCGCTACGCGGGTCGTGTCGCCGCCATCGCCGACGGCGCCCGTGAAGGGGGTCTGGCACTGTGAGTGACAACAAGGAGAACGAAGTGACCGAAGCGGCTGCTGCCACTTCCGAGACGGCCGCCGGCACCACGCAGGCTGAGCCCACTCGCGACCAGCGGGACGGCCGCCGCGGCGGACGTGACCGCAACCAGGGCGGCCGCGACCGCAACTCGCGCGACCGCGGCGACAACCAGTTCCTGGAGCGCGTCGTCACCATCAACCGCGTCTCGAAGGTCGTGAAGGGCGGTCGTCGCTTCAGCTTCACCGCTCTCGTGGTCGTCGGAGACGGCAACGGTCTGGTGGGCGTCGGCTACGGCAAGGCCCGTGAGGTCCCTCTGGCGATCTCGAAGGGTGTCGAAGAGGCCAAGCGCAACTTCTTCCGCGTGCCGCGCGTCGGCAGCACCATCCCGCACCCGGTGCAGGGTGAGTCGGCCGCCGGTGTGGTGCTCCTGCGCCCCGCCGCCGCCGGTACCGGTGTTATCGCCGGTGGTCCGGTCCGCGCCGTGCTCGAGTGCGCCGGTATCCACGACGTGCTGTCCAAGTCGCTCGGCTCGTCGAACACGATCAACATCGTGCACGCGACGGTCACCGCCCTGAAGGAGCTCGAGGAGCCCCGCGCCGTCGCCGCACGTCGTGGTCTCGAGTTCGACCAGGTCGCCCCGGCCCGGCTCGTCCGCGCCGAGGCCGAGGCCATCGCCGCACAGAAGGTAGGTGCCTGATGGCCGCGCGACTGAAGGTCACGCAGATCAAGTCCAAGGTGAGCGAGAAGCAGAACCAGCGCGACACGCTGCGCAGCCTCGGTCTCAAGCGGATCGGTGACTCCACCGTCCGTCCCGACGACGCGCAGACGCGCGGCTACGTCAAGACCGTCGCCCACCTCGTCAAGGTTGAGGAGATCGACTAATGGCTGAGAAGAACGAGGCCGTCGAGGCCGAGAAGGCCACGAAGAAGGCGGCGGCTCCCAAGGCCGACGCTGCGAAGAAGCCCGCCGCGAAGAAGGCACCGGCCAAGACCAGTGCCGCCGACGCCAAGGCCGACGGCTCCGCCAAGGCTGCGCCGAAGAAGGACGCCCCGGCGTCCCGCCCCGGCGTGCTGAAGGTCCACCACCTGCGTCCGGTCCCCGGCGCCAACACCGCGAAGACCCGTGTCGGTCGTGGTGAGGGCTCGAAGGGCAAGACGGCCGGTCGCGGCACGAAGGGCACCAAGGCCCGCAACACCGTGCGCGTCGGCTTCGAGGGTGGCCAGATGCCGCTGCACATGCGCACGCCGAAGCTGCGCGGCTTCAAGAACCCGTTCCGCGTCGAGTACCAGGTCGTGAACCTGGAGAAGCTCGCGGAGCTCTACCCCCAGGGTGGCGACGTCACCGTGAGCGACCTGGTCGCCAAGGGTGCGGTTCGCAAGAACGAGAAGGTCAAGGTTCTCGGAGGCGGCGACATCGCCGTGAAGCTCACCGTCGCGGTCGACAAGGTCTCGGGTTCTGCCGAGCAGAAGATCGTGGCTGCGGGCGGATCCGTCAAGTAACCACTGCGGAAGAGGGGTCGGAGATTCTCCGGCCCCTCTTCTGGTTCGGCGGGGCTAAGCCGACCGCTCGCATTCCCCGACCTCGGAGTGGGTTACCCTGGTCTTTCAGCCGCCCCTCGGGGGTTCGGCCACCTTTTCAGGAGGAACGTTCTTGTTTAGCGCCATCGCGCGGATCTTCCGCACGCCCGACCTGCGTCGGAAGATCGGTTTCACTCTCGCGATCATCGCGATCTACCGGCTCGGCTCGAACGTCCCCGCGCCGTTCGTCAACTTCCCGAACGTGGAGCAGTGTCTCGCTGCCAACACCGGCACCGAGGGGCTGCTCGGACTGGTCAACCTCTTCTCCGGTGGCGCGCTCCTGCAGCTGTCGATCTTCGCCCTCGGCGTCATGCCGTACATCACGGCGACGATCATCACCCAGCTCCTCCGCGTCGTCATCCCGCACTTCGAGGCGCTGCACAAGGAAGGCCAGGCCGGGCAGGCCAAGCTGACGCAGTACACGCGGTACCTCACCATCGCCCTCGCGCTCCTGCAGTCGACGACCCTGGTCACCGTCGCCCGCACCGGACAGCTCTTCGGCACGACCGACATCGGTGCGTGCACCCAGCTCCTGACCAACGACGTGTGGTGGGCGCAGGTGCTCATCATCATGGCGATGACGGCCGGTACCGGTCTGATCATGTGGTTCGCCGAGCTCGTCACCGAGCGCGGCATCGGCAACGGCATGTCCCTGCTGATCTTCACCTCCATCGCTGCCACGTTCCCCGGCGCGATGTCCATCATCTGGCAGACCCGCGGTTTCGAGGTGTTCCTCCTGGTGCTGCTCGTCGGCATCATCGTGATGGGACTCGTGGTCTTCGTGGAGCAGTCGCAGCGGCGCATCCCCGTGCAGTACGCGAAGCGGATGGTCGGTCGCCGCACCTACGGCGGCACCAACACCTACATCCCGATCAAGGTGAACATGGCGGGTGTGATCCCGGTGATCTTCGCCTCGTCGCTGCTGTACATCCCGGCGCTCATCGCGCAGTTCAACACTCCGCAGGACGGCTCGACGCCGCCCGCCTGGGTCAGCTGGATCAGCGCGAACTTCACCACCGGAAACAGCCCGATCTACATGGCGGCGTACTTCCTGCTCATCATCGGGTTCACCTACTTCTACGTCGCGATCACGTTCAACCCCGTCGAGGTCGCCGACAACATGAAGAAGTACGGCGGCTTCATCCCCGGGATCCGGGCCGGCCGTCCGACCGCGGAGTACCTGGACTACGTGCTCACCCGCATCACGCTCCCCGGCTCCCTCTACCTGGGCCTGATCGCTCTCATCCCGCTGATCGCCCTCGCCACGGTCGGCGCGAACCAGAACTTCCCGTTCGGTGGCGCGTCGATCCTCATCATCGTCGGCGTCGGGCTCGAGACGGTCAAGCAGATCGACGCCCAGCTGCAGCAGCGACACTACGAAGGACTTCTCCGATGACAGCATCCGCACGTCTTCTCATCGTCGGTCCCCAGGGTTCCGGCAAGGGCACGCAGGGTGTGCGCATCGCCGAGTCCTACGGGATCCCCGTCGTCTCGACCGGCGACATCTTCCGCGCGAACATCAAGGAGGGGACGGCGCTCGGCCAGCAGGTCACGGCGATCCTCGACAAGGGCGACCTCGTGCCGGACGAGCTGACGAGTGAGATCGTGCGCGACCGGCTCAGCCAGGACGACGCGAAGAACGGGTTCCTCCTCGACGGCTATCCGCGCAACACGGCCCAGGTGGCGCACCTGGACGCCTTCCTCGAAGGACGCGGGGAGGCCCTGGACGCGGTCGTCCTCCTCGACGTCCCCCGTGAGGAGAGCATCGCCCGGCTGGCCCTCCGCGCTGCGGAGCAGGGCCGGTCCGACGACACCGACGAGGCCATCGCGCACCGACTCGACATCTACGAGAAGGAGACGGCGCCGATCATCGAGGTCTACAGCAGTCGCGGCATCGTCGACCGCATCGACGGTGTCGGGTCGCTCGAGGAGATCACCGACCGCATCGCCGCCGCCCTGGACGCTCGCGGGCTTCGTTCCGCCGCTTCCGCCGTCTGAGATGTTCCGCCGCTCGATCTACAAGACGCCGGCTCAGCTCCGAGCCCTGGTCGCCCCTGGCCTGATCACCGCCGAGGCCCTCGATGCCGTCCGTGCCCTCATCAAGCCGGGGGTGAAGACGATCGAGCTGGACGCAGCCGCGAACCGCGCGATTCTGCAGCGGGGTGCGGAGTCGAACTTCCAGCTCGTGAAGGGGTACCACCACACGATCTGCGTCTCGGTGAACGAGCAGGTCGTGCACGGCATCCCGGGGGAGCGGGTGCTGCAGCCCGGTGACATCGTGTCGGTGGACTGCGGTGCGCAGTTCGAGGGCTGGAACGGCGACAGCGCGATCACGGTCGTCGTGCCCGATCCCGAGCGGCCTGAACTCGTCGCGCGCCGTGAAGAGCTGTCCCGCGTGACCGAGGGGTCGATGTGGGCGGGGATCGCGGCGATGGCTACGGCCTCCTCGGTCGACGAGATCGGCGCCGCGATCCAGGACTACATCGAGGCGCAGGGGCCGTCCGCGGTGAGTGGAGAGCCGTACGGCATCCTGCGCGAGTACGTCGGCCACGGCATCGGCCGGAAGATGCACGAGGCGCCCAGCGTCTTCAACTACCGCACGCCGGACCGCGGAGCCGATGTGAAGCCCGGACTCGTGCTCGCCATCGAACCGATGGTGACCGCGGGCGGCGAGGCGACGTTCGTGGAGGACGACGACTGGACCGTCACGACGGTCGACGGTACCGACGGCTCACATTGGGAACATAGCGTGGCCCTGCATGATGGGGGCATCTGGGTGCTCACCGCGCCCGATGGTGGAAGAGCCGGACTCGCCCCGTTCGGGGTCGAGCCTCGAGAGATCGGAAAGTAATGGCAGCGGCGAAGAGCAACACGAACTGGTTCGCGATCGGCGTCTCCATCGCCGTCGTCGTGGTCCTCGTGGCCCTCGGCGGACTCGTGGTGTTCCTCAACAACCAGGCGACGTCCCCTGGCGCCACCCCCGCCGCCAGCGACAACTTCGACGCGGAAGCCGGCTCCATCTCCATGGGCGACGGCGACACCACGGTGTCGGTCTTCCTCGACTTCCAGTGCCCGGTCTGCAAGTCCTTCGAGGACCAGTTCGGTGCCGCGCTCGAGGCCAAGGCCCAGAGCGGCGAGATCACGCTCGAGCAGCACCCCATCGCGATCCTGGACCGCTACTCGCAGGGCACGGAGTTCTCCTCCCGCTCGGCCGGCGCCGCATTCTGCCTCGCCGAGTCGGACAGCGACCTCTACTTCGACTACGCGAAGGTGCTGTTCGAGAACCAGCCGGCGGAGAACACCCCCGGCCTCACGAACGAGCAGCTCGCCCAGTTCGCCACCCAGGTCGGGGCGGATGACGACGTCGTCTCCTGCATCACCGACGAGACGTACCGTAAGTTCGGTGCGGCGCAGGCGAAGCAGAACGACATCAAGGGCACGCCGACGGTCGAGATCGACGGCGAGCGTCTCGACCTCCAGAACCAGGCCGACATGAAGCGGTTCACCGATCTCCTCGGCTGATCCGCGGAATCCCGCTCGACGCCCCGTTCGGTCAAGTTGCCGGACGGGGCGTCGTCGGATAACATAGATCTTTGGTTCCTTGTGCCATGCGTTCGGCGTGTCCGATCCGGCCCGGTACCGCACACCACCCACCCACCGCAGATCGACCGGTCTGCAGAAGCGTCAGCGAGGCTATGGCTAAGAAAGACGGTGTCATCGAGATCGAGGGCGTCGTGTCGGAGGCTCTGCCCAACGCGATGTTCCGCGTTGAGCTCACCAACGGACACAAGGTTCTGGCAACGATCTCCGGAAAGATGCGGCAGAACTACATCCGCATCATCCCCGAGGACCGCGTGGTCGTGGAGCTCAGCCCCTACGACCTGACCCGCGGCCGCATCGTCTACCGCTACCGCTGATCGGTCGAGAAGTAACACCCCAGGCTTCGTGCCTGCCCGGTGAAGACAGCGAACAGGAAACATCATGAAGGTCAACCCCAGCGTCAAGCCGATCTGCGATCACTGCAAGGTGATCCGCCGCCATGGCCGCGTGATGGTGATCTGCAAGAGCAACCCGCGTCACAAGCAGCGCCAGGGCTGAGCCCCCGCTGCGTGAGCGCCGCTCTCGCAATCTCATAACTCAATACGACACGGCAGGATCAGACGCTTCGACAGGCTTCAGCGACCGGGTGACCGGCGGAGCCGTGGGGGCTGACACCTCGGGGCGGAGGCCCGGGCACCGATCCTGCTCCACACCTCCACAACACCCAGGAGAACCGCATGGCACGTCTTGCCGGCGTTGACATCCCGCGCGACAAGCGCGTGGTGATCGCCCTTACCTACATCTACGGCGTCGGCCGTACCCGCTCGGTCGAGATCCTCAAGGCGACCGACATCGACGAGAGCATCCGCGTGAAGGACCTCAGCGACGACCAGCTCGTCGCCCTCCGCGACTACATCGAAGGCAACTACAAGGTGGAGGGTGACCTGCGCCGCGAGGTGGCCGCAGACATCCGCCGCAAGGTCGAGATCGGCTCCTACGAGGGCCTCCGCCACCGTCGTGGCCTCCCGGTCCGCGGTCAGCGCACCAAGACCAACGCCCGTACCCGCAAGGGCCCGAAGCGCACCGTCGCCGGCAAGAAGAAGGCCCGCTAAGCAGCGGCCAGGGACTAGGAGAACACTTTCATGGCTGCACCCAAGGCCGCCGCGCGCAAGCCGCGCCGCAAGGAGAAGAAGAACATCGCGCTGGGCCAGGCCCACATCAAGTCGACGTTCAACAACACCATCGTTTCGATCACCGACCCGTCCGGCGCTGTCATCAGCTGGGCGTCGTCGGGTGGCGTGGGCTTCAAGGGCTCCCGCAAGTCGACCCCGTACGCCGCAGGCATGGCCGCCGAGTCGGCCGCCCGCCAGGCGCAGGAGCACGGCGTCAAGAAGGTCGACGTCTTCGTGAAGGGTCCGGGCTCCGGCCGCGAGACCGCGATCCGCTCGCTGCAGGCCGCCGGCCTCGAGGTGGGTTCGATCCAGGACGTCACCCCGCAGGCGCACAACGGCTGCCGCCCGCCGAAGCGCCGCCGCGTCTGATGCGTGTGCCGAGCCGCTCGTCCTTCGGGTCGGGCGGCTCGGCGCCCCGCGTGGGGCATCGACTTCCACAACTCAAGACCTCACCCCACCACATGTCATATAGCGGGCATGTGATCGAAAGGAACACAGAGTGCTTATTGCACAGCGTCCCACACTGACCGAGGAAAAGATCGTCGAGAACCGGAGCCGGTTCATCATCGAGCCTCTGGAGCCCGGCTTCGGCTACACGATCGGCAACGCGCTGCGCCGCAGCCTGCTGTCGTCGATCCCCGGTGCCGCTGTCACCAGCGTCCGCATCGACGGTGTGCTGCACGAGTTCAGCACCATCCCCGGCGTGAAGGAGGATGTCACCGAGATCATCCTCAACATCAAGCAGCTGGTCGTCTCCAGCGAGCGTGACGAGCCCATCACCGCGTACCTCCGCAAGACCGGTGCCGGTGAAGTGACCGCCGCCGACATCTCGGCCCCGGCCGGTGTCGAGGTGCACAACCCCGAGCTCGTCATCGCTACGCTCAACGACACCGCCAAGTTCGAGCTGGAGCTCACCATCGAGCGCGGCCGCGGCTACGTCTCGGCGACGCAGAACCGCAACGAGTACGCCGAGGCGGGTCAGATCCCGATCGACTCGATCTACTCGCCCGTCCTCAAGGTCAGCTACCGCGTCGACGCCACCCGTGCCGGTGAGCGCACCGACTTCGACAAGCTCGTCCTCGACGTCGAGACCAAGTCGGCGATCAGCCCGCGCGACGCCGTCGCCTCGGCCGCCAAGACGCTCACCGAGCTGTTCGGTCTCGCCCGCGAGCTGAACGTCGAGGCCGAGGGCATCGAGATCGGCCCGGCGCCGGTGGAGGCTGTGAACTCCAGCGAGCTGTCCATGCCGATCGAGGACCTCGACCTGTCGGTCCGCTCGTACAACTGCCTGAAGCGTGAGGGCATCAACACCGTTTCTGAGCTCGTTGCCCTGTCGGAGACGCAGCTCATGAACATCCGCAATTTCGGCCAGAAGTCGGTCGACGAGGTGCGCGACAAGCTCATCTCGCTCGGTCTGTCGCTCAAGGATTCGGTGCCCGGTTTCGACGGCGCCCACTTCTACGGCGGCAGCGAAGACGAGTCCTTCTGATACCCGACCCTTTCTGACCAGGAGTTAGACGATTATGCCCAAGCCCACCAAGGGTCCCCGCCTCGGAGGCGGCCCCGCCCACGAGCGCCTGCTGCTTGCCAACCTCGCCGCTGCGCTGTACACCCACAAGTCGATCAAGACGACCGAGACGAAGGCCAAGCGCCTGCGTCCGCTCGCCGAGCGCCTCATCACCTTCGCCAAGCGCGGAGATCTCCACGCCCGCCGTCGCGTGCTGTCGGTCATCGGTGACAAGGAAGTCGTGCACGTCCTGTTCAACGAGATCGCTCCGCTCGTCGCGGATCGCGAGGGTGGCTACACGCGCATCACCAAGGTCGGCAACCGCAAGGGCGACAACGCTCCGATGGCCGTGATCGAGCTCGTCCTCGAGCCCGTCACCCCGAAGGCGAAGTCGACCAAGAAGGCCGCTGCAGCGCCGAAGGACGAGAAGCCCGCCGCCGAGGAGGCTCCCGTCGAGGAGGCGCCCGAGGCTCCTGCGGAGGAGACCCCCGCCGAGGACACGGCTGCCGAGGCCGGCGCCGAGTCGCCGGCCGAGGGCGAGGCCGCTGAGGCCGCCGCCGAGGACGCCGTCGAGAAGAAGTCCGAGTAAGGACCGCTCTCCCCACGAAGCCCGCTGCCCCGTCCGGGGTGGCGGGCTTCGTCGTTCCCGGAGTCCGTCGCCGTGCCGGTCGAGGATGGACTCGACGGGCGCACGCGGCACGATTCGGGCGGGGGAGGGGCCGGGAGTAGGCTGATCCGGTGAGCGATGCGACGGTCCTGAAACGCGGGCCTCGTGCCTACGCGGCGTTCGTCGGCATCGGCCTCCTCGCCGGCCTCCTCTCCGGCCTCTTCGGCGTCGGCGGCGGCACGGTCATCGTCCCGCTGCTCGTGCTCCTCCTGCAGTTCGACCAGCGGCTCGCGGCCGGAACCTCGCTGGCCGCCATCGTTCCGACAGCCACCGTCGGCGTCATCTCCTACGCGGCGTCCGGCTCCGTGGCGTGGATCCCCGCGCTGATCCTCGCCGCCGGGGCCGTGGTGGGGGCTCAGATCGGCACCCGTCTCCTCCCGCGGATCTCGCAGACCGCGCTGCGCTGGGGCTTCGTCGGCTTCCTCGTCGTCGTGATCGTGAGTCTGTTCCTCGTGATCCCCTCGCGCGATGCGGTGTTCGCGCTGACGTGGCTGACGGGCCTCGCGCTCGTCGCCGTCGGGATCGGGACCGGCGTGCTCGCCGGACTCATCGGCGTCGGCGGCGGTGTGATCGTCGTGCCGGTGCTCATGCTCGCGTTCGGCACGAGCGACCTCGTCGCGAAGGGCACCTCGCTGCTCATGATGATCCCGACCGCGATCTCCGGAACGGTGGGAAACCTCCGCAACCGGAACGTCGACCTCCTCGCCGCCGTGCTCATCGGCGTCTCGGCGTGCACCACCACGGCGCTCGGCGCCTGGCTGGCGACCATCGTCGACCCCACCGTGGGCAACGTCCTCTTCGCGGCCTACCTCGTGGTGATCGCGGTGCAGATGGCCGTCAAGGCCGTCCGCGGCCGCCGGCGTCGCTGACCCCGCCTCCCCGACGCGCCCGGCGCCTTTTCGCGCGCTCGCGCCGCGATGCGGCGACCCTTCGCGAACGAATTTCGGCGTAGCTCTTTACAGGCTTCCGGCCGCTCGCTATCGTCAGTCATCACATGACGTCATATAACGAGTCATGATGTTGATCGAAGGTCATCAGAAGGGACCATCTTGTCTGCCACCGCTCTGTTCGTCGACTCCGCCGCCATCGAGAACCAGCTCGCCGCGGCTCGCCAGGCGATCGCGACCCGGGACACCATCTCGCGCGTCGTGCTCACCGCCTGCGGCGGCTCCTACGCCGTCATGCAGCCCATCGAGTACCTGTTCGGGTCCACCGCCGTGACGCTCGAGGCCACCGCCCTCAACGCCGCGGAGTTCACCTCTCGGGCGTCGTCCCGCGTGGACGCCGACACCCTCGTCCTCCTCTGCTCGCACTCCGGAACCACGCCGGAGACGGTCGCCGCGGCGAAGCACGCCCGCGAGCGCGGCGCCCTCACGGTCGCCTTCACCTTCGACCCGACCTCGCCGCTGGCCGAGGCCTCGGAGCACGTCGTGGCGTACCAGCACGGCGAGGGCAAGAGCGAGGCCCACGTCGGCCCCGCGCTGCTCCTTCGCCTCGCGGCCGGGATCCTGGACGACCGCGAGCAGGTCGGCATCGCGGCCGCCGTCGACGAGGCGGTCGCCCAGCTCCCGACCCTCGTGCCCGCGGCCCGCGAGGCGCACGCCGCCGCGGCCGACGCCTGGGGCTACCGGTCGCGTCGTGAGCCCCTGATCTACACGATGGCCGCCGGCTCCAACTACGGCTCCGCGTACTCCTTCGCCATCTGCCTGCTGCAGGAGATGCAGTGGGTGCACTCCGCGGCGATCCACGCCGGTGAGTACTTCCACGGCCCCTTCGAGATCACCGAGGAGGACGTGCCGTTCATCGCCCTGCTCGGACTCGACGAGACGCGAGCCGTCGAGCAGCGCGCGGTCGACTTCGTCACGAAGCACTCGGACCGCGTGCTGGTGCTCGACGCGCAGGAGTTCGGGCTCGACGCCGTGGCCCCGGAGGTGCGTGGCGTCTTCGCCCACCTCCTCTTCAATGTCGTGCTCCGCGCCTATGCGGATGCACTCGCCGACCACCGAGGACACCCCCTCAGCGTGCGCCGCTACATGTGGCGCATGGAGTACTAGGAACGAAAGGATCGCAATGATGCGAACGTCAACCCGGATCGGCGTGGCGGCTGCGGCCGCCGCCGCCCTCGTCCTGCCCCTGGCCTCGTGCGCCGGAGGCGAGAGCGAGGCATCGGACGGCCAGGTGGAGATCAGCTTCTTCCACCGCTGGCCGAACGAGCCGAAGAACTCGTACTACAGCGACATGGTGGCGGAGTTCGAGAAGGAGAACCCCGACATCAAGGTCTCCGTCGAGAGCGTCCTCAACGACGCGTACAAGGACAAGGTGAAGGTGGTCGCGGGCTCCGCGAACGCCCCCGACGTCCTGTTCACGTGGAGCGGATCCTTCGTGGACGAGCTCGTCTCCAACGATGCCCTGCTGGATCTCGGGCCGTGGCTCGAGGAGGACGCGGAGTTCCGGGACAGCTTCTACCCGAGCCAGCTCGAGGCCTTCGAGGTCGACGGCGCCTCCTATGGCCTGCCGGTGGGGATGCAGTCGAAGCTCTTCTTCTACAACAAGGACGTCTTCGAGGAACTGGGGTTGGAGGCGCCGACCACCTGGGACGAGTTCATCGATGTGCTGGAGACGATCCAGGATGCGGGGATGACCCCGATCGAGTACGGCGCGCAGGAGCAGTGGACGATCGCTCACTACGTCGGCACACTGAATCAGCGGGTCGTCGATCCGGAGGTGTTCGCAGCGGATCAGGATCCGGCGAGCGGCGAGTTCACGGACGAGGGCTACGTCGAGGCGCTCGAGCGCTTCCAGGAGCTGGCGGAGTACATGAACGACGACCTCACGGCCGTCGGGCACGAGATCGCCCGCAACGCCTGGATCGCGGGGGAGGCGCCGATCATGTACATGCAGAGTGCGGAGGTGGGGTACTTCGGCGACGCCTCGTTCGAATACGGCACCTTCAACTTCCCCGCGGTCGAAGGCGGCAAGGGTGACCCTGCGGAGCTGACCGGAGCGCCGGAGGGCTTCGCCATCTCGAAGACCACGAAGCATCCGGAGGAGGCGCAGCGTTTCCTGGAGTTCCTGCTCAGCAAGCAGAGCGGTATCGCCTACGCGGAGCGTGCGGGGGAGCTGAGCCCGGTCAAGGGAGCAGTGGAGGAGGCCGACGTTCCGGAGATCTCCCGGGAGCTCGCACAGGGCATCGTTGACGCTTCGGCCATGACCACCTGGCTCGACAACGCCTACGATCCGCAGATCGTGCAGGCGTACCTGTCCGAGACCCAGCTGATGCTCAGCGGCCAGCAGACCCCGGAGGGGGTCATGGCCGCCGTGCAGGAAGCAGCGAAGCGCGTGCGCGACGCCTCCTGATCCGCCTCGGGGCCGCCGGCGCGTCCGCCGCCGGCGGCCCCTCCCACCTTCGGAAGAGACACCGTGATGAGAACACGCTCTCGAGCCTGGTCGAACCTGCTCTACGTGCTTCCCGCGATCATCCTGATCGGGGTGTTCGTGTACTACCCGCTGGTCGCCAACGCGGCCTTCGGCTTCTTCTCCTTCAGCGCCGGCAGCGGGGAGATGCGCTTCGTCGGCCTCGACAACTTCACACGGCTGCTAGGCGACCCCGTCGTCGCGACGGCGCTGGGCAACAACATCCTGTACGCGGTCGTCTCGATCGTGTGCCAGGTCGGCGGGGCGCTCGTGATCGCCGCGTGGCTCACCCGGCTACTCGGGCCGCGGATGGGCGCATTCCTGCGCAGCGTGTACTTCCTTCCCGCCGTGATCTCGATGACCGTGATCGCGCTCCTGTTCACGTTCGTCTACAACGCCCGCGGCGGTCTGCTCAACGCCCTGCTGGAGGCGATCGGCCTCGGCAGCCTGCAGACGGCGTGGCTGGCCGACGTCGACACCGCGATGGGGGCGGTCATCGGCGTCTCCCAGTGGCAGAGCATCGGTTACGTCTGCATGCTCTACGTCGTCGCACTCCAGCAGATCCCGGAGGAGTACTACGAGGCCGCGTCGCTGGACGGCGCCGGCCGCATCCGCCAGTTCTTCAGCATCACCGTCCCGCAGGCGAAGGAGATGATCTTCGTCGCGATGATCCTCACGGTCTCTGGCGCCTTCACGGTCTTCAACGAGCCCTACATCCTCACCAAGGGCGGTCCGGGGAACACGACCCAGGTGCTCGCCACCTACATGTACAACCAGGGCTTCTTCCAGAACCAGATGGGCTACGCCTCGGCCATCGCCAGCCTGATCTTCGTGATCACGCTCGTGCTGTCCGTCGTGCAGATGGTCTCGTTCCGAAGCGGGAGGGATTGAGATGAGCAGCACCCGCCTCCGTCCGGCCGAACGCGTTCGCCGCATCCCGGTCTACGCGCTCCTCGCGATCTACGCCGTCGTGATCGCCTATCCACTGATCTGGATGGTCATCTCGTCGTTCAAGTCGTCGTCCGAGATCTTCACCGACCCCTGGGGGCTGCCGTCGGTCTGGCTCGTGCAGAACTACGCCGCCGCCTGGGACCGCGGGATCTCCGACTACTTCGTCAACTCCGTCATCGTCACGATCGTCTCCACCGTGGCCACGGTCGCCATCGCGGCGCTGTGCGCCTACGGCATGGTGCGGCTGTCGAGCCGGATCGCGAACGCCGTGCTGATCGTGGCGATGGGCGGACTGGTCGTGGCACCGCAGGTGAGCCTGATTCCGCTGTACCGGCTGCTCGACGCCATGGGACTGCTGAACACCGCGTGGGCGATGATCCTGCCGTACGTGGCGTTCCGTCTGCCCATGGCGATCCTGCTCATCCGTTCGGTGTTCCTGGGCATCCCGCGGGAGCTCGAGGACGCTGCCACCATCGACGGCTGCCGGTCGTTCGGCGTCTTCCGGCACGTGTATCTGCCGCTGAGCGCGTCGGTGCTGACCACCGCGGCCGTGCTGACCGGCTACTTCGCCTGGAACGAGTTCCTGTTCGCGATCGTCTACATCGACGCCGACGCGCTGCGCACCATCCCCGCGGGGCTGATGTCGTTCCGCGACTCGCTGTCCACCGAATGGGGCGTGCTGCTGGCAGGATTGACGATCGCCGCCCTGCCCATCGTGGTGGTGTTCGTCGCGTTGCAGCGGTACTTCGTCGCCGGCGTGGCGGCCGGGAGCGTGAAGGGATGACCATGGTGACGGATGAGCTTCGGGACGCGCTCGCCGCGGTGCCTCCGCCCTCACTCGTCGGTGTGGGTGACAACGTGCTCGACTGCTACCTGCACGAGGACCTCGCCTACCCGGGGGGCAACGCGCTGAACGTCGCCGCCTACAGCCGACTCTTCTTCGGCGGAACCGCCGGATTCGTCGGCATCATGGGCGACGATCGCTTCGCGGACCACGTGCGCGGGGTGCTGGACGAGATCGGTGTGGACGGCACCCGCGTCCGTCGCGTGCGCGGCGCGAACGGCATGGCCTTCGTCGCGCTGGACGATGACGGGGACCGGCGCTTCGTCGCCTCGAACCGGGGCGGGGTGCAGGCCGAGCTGCGGCTCCGGCTGAGCGAGGCCGATCACGAGTACCTCTCGGGCTTCGATCGCGTGCACACCTCGGTCTACTCGTCGCTGGAGCCGGAGCTGCCGGAGATCGCGGAGCGCGGAAGCCGGGTGTCGTACGACTACTCCGATGACGCCTCGCGCAAGGTGATCCGCGCGACCGCTCCTCACGTCGACGTGGGGTTCTTCTCAGGTGGCGGCCTCAGCGACACCGAGGTCGATGACCTCGGCCATTTCGCGGTGGCATGCGGCATGGGCTCCGCGGTGGTGACACGCGGTTCACGCGGCTCGGTGGGATTCGACGCCACATCGGCACGGCGCACCGGCATCCGCACGGTCGACGCGGTCGACGCGCTCGGCGCAGGAGATGCCTTCCTCACCGGCTTCCTGGCGGCGAGAGCAGGCGGTGCGGAGCTCGCCGACTGCCTCGAGGTCGCCGCGGTCAGCGGCGCGCTCGCCTGCACGCTGCGCGGAGCGTTCGGATACCCTGTGCATGCGGGGGACGACGCACGCGCGCAGATGCTGCGACGGTACCCGGCGCCGTAGAGGAGGGCTTCGACGTGACTCAGCTGTCGTCCGCCGTCGGATCGACGCCGCTGCATGAGCAGGTGCGCAGCCTGCTCATGCGGGAGATCGACGCCGGGACCTACGCCGAAGGCGAGCGTCTCCCGTCCGAACCGGAGTTGTGCGAACGGTTCGGCGTGAGTCGCATCACCGTGCGGCGGGCGGTGGCCGATCTGGAAGGCCTCGGCATCGTGCGCCGGCAGCAGGGCCGCGGGACCTTCGTCGCCCCGCGCCGCGAGGTGATCGGCGCCATGACGCTAGGCGGGTTCGCGGACACGGTCGTGGCCGAAGGGGTGAAGTCTCGGCGGATCATGCGTGCCGAGACCACGCCGGCTGACGAGAAGCGTGCCCGACGCCTGGGGGTTCCCGTCGGGGACCCGATCTTCCGGCTGGTTCGCGTCTTCGCGCTCGACGATATCCCTCTCTCCATCGACGACAGCCGGTACTCGCTGACCCGCTTCCCCGAGTTCGACCGGCACATCGACCACGACACCTCCACGTATCAGGTGCTTCGTGACGTGTATGGCGTGGAGTTCTCCGAGATGTACCGTGAGATCGATGTGGGCTTCACCTCCCCGCAGACGGCCGAATGGCTCGCTCGACCGGAGCACGACCCCCTCATCGTCATTCGCAAACGGGCACTCGACCGGGCCGGCGAGGTCGTGCACACGTCACGGGTGAAGGTCGTGCCGAGTCGGATGACCCTCAACATGGTGGTCCGCTCGAAGGGCTGACGGCCCGGTGGCGGCTGCGGCGGATGAAGAGATCTTCATCCTCAGCTCATCTCCCCCTCATCAGCCCCGGGCACGATGGAGGCATGAGCACCGCACGACGCATCCTGATCCCCGGCGCACTGATCGCGGTGCCCGTGGCGTTCGCGATCGGGAGCGTCGCCCTCGCTCAGATGCCGGCATCGCCGCGGCTCCCGGACGCCCCGTTGACCGTCCAGCTCGCGACGCCGACGCCGACGCCAACGCCGACGACGCCGCCGAAGCCGGCCGTCCCCGCGCCCGCCCCGCCGCCCCCTCCGGCGGCTCCTGCTCCCGCCCCTGCGCCACCTGCGCCGCCCGCGGACGACGACGAGGACGACGATGACGGCGGCGACGATGACTGAGCCTGCTGTGCGGAGCGCTCCCGGGGCTCCGCTGCGCACGTTGCGTCGTCGCACCCTCCCCGCCCGCTGGCGCATCACCCTCTGGATCATCCTCAGCACCATGATCACGGTGCTCGCGATCGGCCTCATCGGCCGTAGCGTGTTCCTCGCCGAAGTCGAACAGACCGCGAACGGAGAGATCGAGCAGGAGGCGGCGGAGTTCGCGCGCTTCGCGGAGGATGCCGCGTCCGGCGGCCTCACCACCGCCGAGGAACTGCTTCGGGAGTACATCGCACGACAGTCCGTGCACGAGGACGAGGTCGTCATCGCGGCCCTCGACGGCGTCCCGATCGCGGTCGCCGAGGACGGCGGCGCGCGCACTCTGGAGACGCACGCGGCGCTCGTGGAACGGATGCTCTCGGAGACCGCGACATCCGGAGCCCTGGCGACGCCGGAGACCGGCCCGGTCCGCTGGGGCCGCATGGACTTCACCGGCGGGGGACAGAACGGCGCGGTGCTGATCGTTCAGTTCACGCAGGAGCCGCGGGCACAGGTCGACCGCAGCTTCGGCGCCATCGCCTGGGTCGCGCTCATCGGGGTGCTGCTGAGCTCCGGTGTCGCATGGCTCGTCGCCGGTCAGATCCTCGCCCCGGTCCGCGAGGTGTATCGCGTGGCGAGGGACATCGGCGAGCATGACCTCACGGCGCGTGTGCCCGTCGAGGGGAGCGACGACATCGCCGCCGTCGCCACGACGTTCAACCAGATGCTCGACCGCCTGGAGGCGGTCCACGCGACGCAGCAGCGGTTCGTGGACGATGCCGGCCACGAGCTGCGCACCCCGATCACGATCGTCCGCGGCCACCTGGAGCTCCTCAGCGAGGATCCGGAGGAGCGGGCGGCGACCCTGCGGCTCGTCAGCGAGGAACTCGATCGCATGAGCCGGATCGTGACGGATCTCCTGGTGCTGGCACGCGCGGAGCAGCCCGACTTCGTGCGCCTGGCCGACTGCGACATCGCGACGCTGACGCTCGACATCGAGGCGAAGGCGCAGATGCTGGGGGAGCGGCGCTGGCAGCTCATGGAGGTCGCGGAGGGGGTCGTCCCGCTCGACCCCCAGCGCGTCACCCAGGCCGTGCTGCAGCTCGCCGCCAATGCGGTGCAGGTCACCGCGGACGGCGACACGATCCGGATCGGCTCGCGCTTCGAAGGTCGCGGCCCCGAGCGGCGGCTCCGGCTCTGGGTGCAGGACACCGGTCCCGGGGTCGCTCCGGGCGACGCCGAGCGGATCTTCGACCGCTTCACGCGCGGCGACAGCGCCGGTGCCCGCCGAGGCTCCGGGCTCGGACTCGCGATCGTCCGGGCCATCACTGACGGGCACGGCGGCTCCGCGTGGGTCGACAGCGTGCTCGGCGAGGGCGCCACGTTCGGGATCGACGTGCCGGCACCCGTCCGGGACGACGACGGCATCGAAGGGAAGAGCTGACATGCGACGCATCCTCATCGCGGAAGACGACCCGCACATCACGTCCTTCGTCCGCCGCGGACTCCGTGCGGCCGGCTACGACACGGCCGACGCGACGGACGGGCACACCGCGCTGCTGATGGCCCGCAGCGGGCTGTTCGACCTCGTCGTCCTCGACATCGGGCTCGGCGGGATGGACGGCTTCGACGTCCTCGCGCAGCTCCGCGGAGAGGGAGTCACCACGCCCGTCGTCATCCTCACCGCACGCGACTCCGTGATCGACACGGTGCGCGGGCTCGAAGGCGGCGCGAACGACTACATGACCAAGCCGTTCCAGTTCGCCGAGCTGCTCGCCCGTGTGCGGCTGCGGATCGGCGACGGGGAGGGGCGCAGCGGTGGGGCGACGCTGACGCACGGCGACGTGAGTGTGGATGTGCGCTCGCGGACGGTGACGGTCGCCGGCGAGGTCCGCGAGCTCACGTCCCGGGAGTTCGCGCTGCTCGAGGTGTTCCTGCAGAACGCCGGCCAGGTGCTCTCCCGTGACCAGCTCATCGGCCACGTCTGGGGCATGGACTTCGACCCCGCGTCGAACGTGGTGGACGTGTACGTGCGCGCCCTGCGCGGCAAGATCGGCTCCGACCGCATCGAGACGGTGCGCGGCGCGGGGTATCGCTTCCGATGAACGATCCGACCGCCCTCCCCGCCGCCGTGACGCGCACCCGCTTCGCGACCGTGCCGCCGCTGCGCACCGAGGCCTCTCCGGCCGTGCGTCGCCGTGGCCCCCTGGCGTCGCGGCGCCGACTGCCCCTCGTCACGTTCGTGATCGTCGCGGCCGTCGGTGCGGCGATGATCGTCGGGGCTTTGGCTCCGGTCGAGGCGGCGCGCGGCATCACGACGCCCATCGCCGTCACCCTGGCGGTGTTCCTCCTCGCGGTGTGGGCGTGGAGTGCGACGCGCCTCGACGACACGCTCGTGGCCTTCCTCGCGGCGATCGCGCTCATCGCCGCCGGGGTCCTGCCGGTGGAGGAGTTCTTCGCTTCGCTCGGCGACGAGACGATCTGGCTGCTGATCGGCGCGTTCGTGATGGCGGCCGCAGTCTCCGTCTCCGGGCTCCCGCTCCGCGCGGCCGCCGGTCTCGTCCGTTTCGCGCGCGGCCCGCGCAGTCTGTTCCACCTCACGACCGTCGCCCTCACGCTGTCGGCGTTCGCGGTCCCCGCGACATCGGGACGGGCGGCGCTCGCGGTCCCGGTCTTCGGCGCCCTGTCGACGACCCTGGACGGGCGGCCGCGCCTCACCCGGGCGCTCGCCCTGCTCATGCCGACGGTCGTGCTCCTGTCCGCCGTCGCGTCCTTGCTCGGCGCCGGAGCGCACATCATCACCGATCAGCTCCTGCGCGCCGCGGGCGAGCCGGGATTCTCGTTCCTCTCCTGGCTGTGGCTCGGCCTGCCGCTCGCCGTGGTGTCCTCACATCTCGCTGCGGAGATCATTCTCTGGCGGTTCCTCGCCCGGCCGGATCGCACGACACCGGTGCGGGTGACGACGGCCGACATCGAGAGGGCCGCGGGGCACCGGGTCTCCGGCCCCCTCACGTCCGCCGAGCGCCGCGCCGCTGTTCTCGTGAGTGCCGCCATCGTGCTGTGGAGCACCGAGCCCCTGCACGGGCTCCCTCCGGCGCTCGTCGCGCTGTTCGGGGCCGTCGCCGCCGTCGCCCCCGGTATCGGCTGCACGACGCTCCCCGCCGCGGTCGCCCGCGTGCCCTGGTCGCTGCTGCTCTTCCTGGCCGCCACCCTCGCGCTCGCCACGGCGCTCACCGATTCCGGAGCGGCGACGTGGCTCAGCGCCGTCGCGCTGGAACCGATGCGCGGGCTCGGAGCGGCGGGAGCCGTCGCGTTCCTGCTGGCGGTGGTCGCCCTGTCCACGGCCGCGCATCTGCTCATCCCCTCGCGATCGGCGCGATCCGCGGCGATCATCCCCGCGGTGATCGCCCTCGCACCGGGGCTCGGCGTGGAGCCCATGGCCGCTGCCCTCGCGTCGACCGCGGCCGCCGGCTTCTGCCACACGCTGCCCAGTTCCGCCAAGCCGGTCGCGATGTTCGCCGATCCCCAGGTCGTCTCCGGCGGCTACGGCCCCACCGACCTGCGAAGGCTGTCCATCGTGCTCGCGCCCGCCATGTTCGTTCTCGTGGCCGTCTTCGCCCTCTGGATCTGGCCGCTCCAGGGGCTGCCGCTCCTGCGCTGACCACCACCACCGCCACCCCTGTTCCGCGTGCGCCGCCGGCGTACCGGTGTCCGTCGCGCCCGCATCCGGGCTGCCGCGCCTTCGTGCGCAGAAGGAGGTCCTCATGTCCATCCACGCTCCCCAGCGCATCCTCGTCGCCCCCAGCGGCTTCAAGGAGAGTCTCGGCGCCGACGCCGTGGCCCGCGCCATCGCCGCCGGCGTCCGCCGCGTCATCCCCGGCGTGCGCGTCGACGAATTCCCCGTGCCCGACGGTGGCGAGGGCACGGCGGCCGCGCTCGCCGCCTGCACCGGTGGCTCCCTCGTGCCCGCCACCGTGACCGGTCCCGTCGGCGAACCGGTGTCGACGCACTGGGCCCGCCTCGGCGGAGGGGCGCGCGGGACCGCCGTCGTCGAGATGGCGGCCGCGGCGGGGCTCCGCCTCGTCCCGCGGGATCGTCGCGACCCGGCTGCGACCACGACGTACGGCGTCGGTCAGCTCATCGCGGCGGCCCTCGACGACGGCGCGGAGCGTGTCGTGATCGGTTGCGGTGACTCGGGGACCAGCGACGGCGGTGCGGGGGCGCTCGCCGCCCTGGGGGTGCGCGTCCTCGACCGCGAGGGTCGCGTCGTTCCCCTCGGCGGCGGACACCTCGCCGAGGCCGCGTCGCTCGACTTCTCGGGGGTGCACCCGCGGCTGGCCGAGGTCGAGATGATCCTCGCCTGCAACATCCACAACGTGCTGTGCGGCCCCCGAGGGGTGGCCAGGGTGTTCGGTCCGCAGAAGGGGGCGTCGCCGGCGGAGGTCGAGCGCCTCTCCGACGCGCTCGACGCCTGGGCGACGCTGCTGGAGGAGCAGAGTCCCTTCGGGGGTGGGATGGACGTGCGCACCGGAGGCGGGACCGGGGCCTCGGGCGGGCTCGGAGCCGGGCTCGCCGCCGCGTTCGGCGCCCGTCTCGCCCCGCGCTTCGAGGTGCTCCTCGACGGGAGTCTGATGCCGCACGACCTCGATGCGCTGATGGCGGAGGCCGATCTCGTGATCACGGCCGAGGGGGCGATCGACTTCCAGACGCCGCGCGGCAAGGTGCCCGCTGAGATCGCGATGCGCGCCAGGGTCGCGGGCGTTCCCGTGCTGGGGCTGGCCGGTTCGCTCGGACGGGGAGCGCCGGCGGTGCACGACATCGGGATCGATGCGATCGCCTCCATCCTCACCGTGCCGATGCCGCTGGAGGAAGCCGTGGAGCAGGGGGAGGAGCTGCTCCGCGATGCCGCCGAGCGCACCATGCGCCTCGTGCTGCTCGGCTCGGCGATGTCGGCCAGGGCCGTCTGAGGGTTTCGGACGGCCCCCCCACGCCGGGCCGTCGGCGGGCCTCGGTAGGATCGACGGGTGGCAGTGAACCAAGAACTCGTCGGCCGGGAGTTCCCGCCGACCGCCCCCTACCTCGTCGGGCGGGAGAAAGTGCGCGAGTTCGCGCGCGCCGTCTTCGCCGACGCCCCGCAGCACACCGACGTCGAGGCCGCTCGTGCGGCCGGCTTCGCCGACGTGGTCGCACCGCCGACCTTCGCGATGGTCCTGCAGGACCTCACGTTGCAGCAGCTCCTCGCCGAGCCCGACTCCGGCATCGTGCTGGCGCGGACGATCCACGCGGAGCAGCGGTTCCGGTACACCCGGCCGATCGTCGCGGGGGACGAGCTGACGGCGCAGCTGCGGGTCACCGGCATCCGCATGATGGGCGGCAACGCCATGATCACCAGCGAGGCCGAGATCACCGGCGAGGACGGCGCACACGTGGTCACCGCCACCAGCGTGCTCCTCGTCGGCGCTGAGGAGGAGGCCGCATGACCGCGTTCACCGTCGGCGACGTGCTCGCCGAGCGCACCGTGCACCTGACGAGGGAGTCCCTCGTCCGCTACGCCGGCGCCTCCGGGGACTTCAACCCGATCCACTACCGCGACGACGTCGCCGCCGCCGTGGGCCTCCCCGGCGTGCTCGCGCACGGCATGCTGACCATGGGCATCGCCTCGTCGGTGGTGGTGGGTGCCCTCGATCCGCAGACTCGCATCCTCGACTACGGCGTGCGCTTCACGAAGCCCGTGGTCGTCGATCCCGAGTCCGGTGCCGACGTTCACGTCGTCGCGACGGTCGGCGCGGTCGACGACGAGTCCGCGCGGATCGACCTCAAGGTCACGGCCGGCGACACGACCGTGCTCGTCAAGGCGCAGCTCCGCGTCGCCGTCCGATGAGCGACGTCGAGCCGATCCGTCTGGCCGAGCTCACCACGCTCCGCACGGGCGCCGCTCCCGCCCGCATGCGCGAGGCCGTGACGACGGAGGAGCTCGTCTCGGTCCTCCGGGAGACCTGGGCGGAGGGCGACGCGTGGCTGGTGCTGGGCGGTGGGTCGAACCTCTTCGTGGGGGACGAGCCCTTCGACGGCACCGTCATCCGCATCCGCACGGGCGGCATCGAGGAGCTCCCGTCGCCGCACAGCGGACGCATCCGGCTGCGCGTGCAGGCCGGCCACGGCTGGGACGACCTGGTGTCGTATGCGGTCGAGCGCGGCTATGCCGGCCTCGAGGCCATGAGCGGTATCCCCGGAACGGTCGGTGCCTCGCCCGTGCAGAACATCGGCGCCTACGGTCAGGAGATCCAGGAGACGCTGGTCGAGGTCGAACTGATCGACGAGGCCACGGGGGAGATCTCCACCGTCCCCGCCGCGGAACTGGGCCTCGGGTTCCGCACCTCCGTGCTCAAGCACCACCACGGCAGTGAGCCCGAGCGCCGGGCCGTGATCCTGTCCGTCACGGTCGACCTGCTGGTCGCGCGCGAGCGCGTGGTCCGCGGCGAGCAGCTGCGCCGCGCCCTCGGCCTGACCGACGACACCCCGGTTCCGCTGACGTGGGTACGGGAGCGGATCCTCGCCACGCGAGCGTCCAAGGGCATGCTGCTGGACGCGGACGACCCGGATACGCACGGCGTCGGTTCCTTCTTCCAGAACGCGATCGTCACGGCGGCGCAAGCGCGGTCCCTGCCGCCGGAGTGCCCGCGGTGGCCGGTGGCCCCCGATCTCGACGCGGTCACGGTCATCCCTCTCGCCTCCTACGACGGCCACGTACCGGCGGCGAAGACCGAGGCCCCGGACGTGAAAGTGAGCGCGGCCTGGCTCATCGAGCAGGCCGGCATTCGCAAGGGGTTCAAGCTGCCCCGGTCCCGGGCCTCCGTCTCGACCAAGCACGCGCTCGCCCTGACGAACCGGGGAGGGGCCACGGCGGCCGAGGTCGCCGAGCTCGCCCGCTTCATCCAGAACCGGGTGCACGCCGAGTTCGGGCTCGTGCTGCAGCCGGAGCCCGTGCTGGTGGGCGTCGACCTGTGACCAAGGTCGAGCGGGTGTCGCGGACGCAGGCGGTCGTCGACGGGCTCCTCGACGCCATCATCGCGGGCCGGCTCGAAGCAGGGCAGCCACTGCCTCCCGAAGGGGAACTGGCGGAGCAGTTCGGGGTGTCCCGGCTCACGATGCGGGAAGGGGTCCGGCTCCTGCAGGCGCAGGGGGTGATCGTCGCGGTGCCGGGCACCCGGCATCGCATCGCGCCGACGGACGAGTGGACGGGGCTCGATGCGGTCGTCCGGCACGCACAGAGCGCGGGCGCCAGGGAGCGGTCCTCCCTGGAGATGCTCGAGATGCGCATGATGTTCGAGACCGGGGCGGCGGAGTTCGCGGCAGGACGGCGCACTGAGGAGCACCTCGCCGAGATGGCGTCCCTGCTCACGGAGATGCAGGCGGCGCACGAGCGGGCCGACGTCGACGCCTTCGTCGCGGCGGACCTCGCCTTCCACGATGTCATCATCAGAGCGGCGGAGAACCGCATCCTCGTCGCCTCGATGCGCCCGCTGACGACCATGCTTCAGGCGACCCGCAGAGAGACGAGCGCCATCCCGGACATCCGGGAGCACGCGCTGGCCGAGCACGCGGCAGTGCTGGAGGCGATGCGGACCGGGTCGGGTGCCGCGGCCCGCCAGGCGATGCGCAGCCACATGCGGCAGACCAGGGACGACCTGCTGCACTACGTCCACGGGCGCTGATCCCGCCGGTCGGCGTTTTGGTGCCCCTGGTGATCGTGAGGTACGCTCGTCGTTATCTGATATCGGATAACGATACGGATCCACCCTTCCGCCGTAGCCAGTGGCGGGCTCTCCCGGAACGAAGGAGTTCGTGTGCACATCGACGCCCTGCTGGACCCCTTGCCGGCGTCCCTCGCCGTCACCGCCGCCGAGGTCCGTGCGGAGGTCGACCCCGCCCGCGTGCTCGTCGTCCTCGACGACGATCCGACCGGCACGCAGTCGGTCGCGAACCTTCCCGTGCTCACCCGGTGGGAGCGCGCCGACCTCGATGAGGCGCTCGCGACCGGCGCCGCCGCCGTCTACGTGCTCACCAACACCCGGTCTCTGGATGAGGAGTCCGCGGCCGCACGCAACCGCGAGATCGTCGCGGTGACCCTCGCCGCGGCCGAGGCCCGGGGTCGCCGCGTCACGTTCGTCTCCCGCGGCGACTCGACCCTGCGCGGTCATTTCCCGCTGGAGACCGACATCCTCTCCACCGAGATCGGGGCCCGCACCGGTCGCGCCCCCGCGCTGACCCTGCTCGTCCCGGCGTTCCCCGACGCCGGGCGGATCACGGTCGACGGGGTGCACTACTGGGTCACGGGCGGCGAGGCCACTCCCGTCGGCGAGACGCCCTTCGCCGCCGATGCCACGTTCGGCTACGCGTCTTCCGACCTGCGCGAGTGGGTCGCGGAGAAGACGGGCGGCCGCATCCCGGCGTCGGCGGTCGCCAGCCTCGACATCAGCACCATCCGCAGCGGCGTGGACGCCGTCGCGCGCTTCCTCGAGTCCCTGGCCGACGGCACGGTCGTCGCGGTCGACGTCGTCGAGGAGTCCGACATGCGCGTCGTCGCGCTCGCCCTGCACCGCTTGCACGCGCGCGACGTGCTGCTCCGCGTCGGCCCGCCCTACGTGCGCGCACACATCGGGCAGGAGATCGCCGAGCCCGTGCAGGCGGCCGACATCCCCTTCGCCCACGACCGCGGGGGCCTCGTCGTCGTCGGCAGCCACGTACCGCTCACCACCGCCCAGCTCCAAGCCCTCACCGCCGCACGCCCGAACACCCGGACGATCGAGCTCGACGTGCGTGCCCTCATCGGCCCCGAGCGCGAGAGCCACCTCGAGACGCAGGCGCATGCGGTCGCGGACGCGCTCGCCGCCGGCACCGTGATCGTCCACACCACGCGCGAGCTCGTCACGGGCGCCGACGGGGACGAGAGCCTCGCGATCGCCCGCCGCATCTCCAGCGGGGTCGTCGACCTCGTTCGTCGGGTGCTCGCGATCGCCCCGCCGCGCTTCGTCATCGCGAAGGGCGGGATCACCTCGAGCGACGTCGCGAGCGAAGCCCTCGAGATCCGCCGGGCCACCGTGCTCGGACCCATGCTGCCGGGGCTCGTGTCGCTGTGGCAGCCGGAGACCGGCCCCGCGGTCGGCATCCCCTACGTCGTGTTCGCCGGCAATGTCGGCGATGCGGACTCCCTCGTCACCGTCGTCGCCACTCTCGCGGGCGACGATGGAAACCACCCGGAAGGACACTCATGACATCCACTGTCGCTGTCATCGGCCTCGGCGCCATGGGGCTGCCGATGGCCGCCCGCCTCGCTCAGCGCTTCGAGGTGCGCGGTTTCGACATCGCCGCCGAGCGCGTCGCCCTCGCCGCGGAGGCGGGCGTGACGCCGGCATCGTCCGCGGCCGACGCCGTGGGCGGTGCGGACGCGGTGCTCGTCGCCGTCCGCACCGGCGCGCAGCTCGACGCCCTGCTGTTCGGCGAGGATGGGCTCGCCCCGCACCTCGCCGAGGGCGCCGTCGTCATCCTCACCAGCACGGTGGGCACGGAGGGCATCGACGCGATCGCGGAGCAGCTCGCCACGCACGGCGCGCAGCTCGTCGACGCCCCGCTGTCCGGCGGTCCGGTCCGCGCGGGGGAGGGCGACCTCCTCATCGTCGTCGGCGCCAGTCCGGCGGCCCTGGAGACGGCTCGTCCTGTGCTCGACCAGCTCGCCTCGACGCTGTCCATCGTCGGCGACAAGCCCGGTGACGGGCAGGCGCTGAAGACGGTCAACCAGCTCCTCTGCGGTGTCCACATCGCAGCGGCCGCGGAGGCGCTCGCGCTCGCGGACGCCCTCGGGCTGGACCGTGCCCGCACGCTCGACGCCCTGACGGCCGGTGCCGCCAACTCCTTCATGCTCGGCAACCGCGGCCCGCGCGCCCTGCAGGCCTACGACGAGGAGGGCGCCGAGGTGCTCAGCCGCCTCGACATCTTCGTGAAGGACCTCGGGATCGTCGGTGACGCCGCCCGCCGGGCGCACCTGTCCACGCCGGTCGCCGCCGCGGCCGAGCAGCTGTTCCTCCTCGGCGAAGCACAGGGCCTCGGCGCCCTGGACGACTCCGCCGTCATCCGCGTCGTCGCACCCGAACGACGGTCCTGAGCGCGACGTCGCGCCCTCACTGAAAGAAGAGATCCAGAGATGCTTCCTCTTCCGATCCTCATCCTGATCGGCCTGGCGGGCCTCGGCCTGCTCCTCCTGCTCATCATCCGGTTCAAGATGCAGGCGTTCTACGCCCTCATCCTCGTGTCGATCATCGTGGGCATCGCGGCCGGGCTCCCCCTGACCACGATCCCCGCCGACGGCGACACCCCCGAGCAGCTCGGCGTCATCCAGGCGATCATCGCGGGTGTCGGCGGCACCCTCGGCTCGGTGGCCGTGCTCGTCGCGCTCGGGTCGATGCTCGGCAAGATCATCGAGCTGTCCGGCGGCGCCGAATCGCTCGCCGGACGCTTCACCGGCTGGCTGGGCCCGAAGCGCGTGGGAATCGCGCTCGTCATCGCCGCCGGCATCCTGGCGATCCCGGTGTTCTTCGACGCCGGATTCATCATCCTCATCCCCATCGTGTTCGCCTTCTCGAAGGTGGCGGGCCTCAACCCGATCAAGTTCGGTCTCCCGGTCGCGGGCATCATGCTCGCCGTCCACGTCGCGGTGCCGCCGCACCCGGGCATCGTGGGCGGCTCGACGATCCTCGGCGCCGACATCGGCTGGGTCACGATCTTCTCCCTCGCGATCTCGGTGCCGCTCGGCGTGCTGTCCTACCTGGTGGCGAAGTGGATCAACACCCGCGAGTTCGCGATGCTCGCGGCGACCAAGGAGATGTACGACAACTTCGGCACCGAGAAGTCGACGCTCACCGGCGGACTCGGCGAGGGTGAGAAGGCGCCGGGCGCCGGAACGGTCCTCGGGCTCATCCTCCTGCCTCTGGTGCTCATCATGCTCGGCACCGCGGTCGCGCCCCTGTTCGAGGCGGGCACGTTCTGGAACGGGTTCCTCAGCATGGTCGGTCAGCCGATCTTCGCCCTCATGGTCGCGATCGCCGCCGCGATGTACCTGCTCGGCGTCCGCCGCGGCTGGTCGGCGGCCCACCTCGGCGAGGTCATGGAATCGGCGTTGCCGGCCGCCGCTGTCATCATCCTCGTCACCGGTGCCGGTGGCGCCTTCGGCCGGGTCCTCACCGAGACCGGGATCGGTGGAGCGGTCGCCGAGGTGCTCGCGTCCAGCGGCATGCCGCTGCTGCTCGCGGCCTTCCTCATCTCCCTCATCATGCGTGCCGCGCAGGGCTCCGCGACCGTCGCGATCGCCACCACCGCGGGGCTCCTGCTGCCGTCGGTCTCCGCGATGGGGCTCGACACCGTGCACACCGCGCTGCTCGCGGTCGCGATCGGCTACGGCGGCCTCGGCCTCAGCCACGTGAACGACTCGGGCTTCTGGGTGGTCACGCGGTACCTCGGTCTGTCGGTGAAGGACGGCCTGCGCACCTGGACGCCGCTCACGACGGTGCTCGGAGTCTCCGGCTTCGCGCTGACCTGGATCCTGTACGCGGTGATCCCGGTCTCCTGATCCCCGTCCGCACGAACGGCCGTCCCCTCCGGGTGGCGGTCGTTCGTCGTCTCCGGGTGGTCGTCGGAGCCGCCGCGGACTACGCTCGCGGGATGAGCGGACTGATCCCGTACCTGCTGTTCCCCGGCAACGCCGCGGAAGCGCTCGGCCACTATCGCGACGTCTTCGGCGGCGAGCTCGAGCTCGTGGACTACGCGAGCGCCGGTCGTCATGACGGCCCACGCGACGCCGTCGCGCACGGCCAGCTCAGCGGCCCGGTCGAGCTCGCCGGAGCCGACGCGGGAGCCGATGACGACGCGGTCCAGATGAGCGGGATGTTCCTCTCGCTGCTCGGCACCGCCGCCCCCGGAACGCTGACCCGCTGGTACGACGAACTGGCCGCCGGCGGCCGCATCGTCGATCCGCTGCAGCAGCGTCCGTGGGGCGATTTCGACGGCACCCTCGTCGACCGCTACGGCATCCGCTGGCTGATCGGCTTCCACCCCGAGGACTGACCGAGCCCCCGTGTTCACGCCGAGACCCCCTCGTACCTGCGCAGGTACGAGGGGGTCTCGGCGGTAAAGCGGGGTCTCGGGATCAAGAAGGAGAAGAGAACAGGCGCTGGAGGCGCTGCACGCCCTCGAGGAGCTGGTCGTCGCCGAGCGCGTACGACATGCGGATGTAGCCAGAGGGACCGAAGGCCTCGCCGGGGACGACGGCGACCTCGGCCTGGTCGAGGATGAGGTCCGCGAGCTCCAGCGACGTCGTCGGGGTCACGCCGCCCCAGGTGCGGCCGAGCAGACCCTGCACGTCGGGGTAGACGTAGAACGCGCCGAGCGGGTTCGGGACCACGAGACCTTCGATCTTCGACAGCTCCGAGACGATGAGCTGACGGCGACGGTCGAAGGCCTCGCGCATCTTCCCGGCCTCGTCCTGCGGGCCGTTGAGCGCCGCGATCGCCGCCTTCTGTGCGACGTTGTTGACGTTGCTCGTGAGGTGCGACTGCAGGTTGCCGGCGATCTTGATGGCGTCGGCAGGGCCGACCATCCAGCCCACGCGCCACCCGGTCATGGCGTAGGTCTTGGCGACGCCGTTGACGAGGATGGTCTGGTTCGCGGCCTCCGGCACGGCCTCCACGATGGAGGTCGCCTTGACGCCCTCATAGGTGAGGTTCTGGTAGATCTCGTCGCTGATGATCCAGATGCCGTGCTCCACGGCCCACTCGCCGATGGCCTTCGTCTCCTCGGCGGTGTACACGGAACCCGTCGGGTTCGACGGCGACACGAACACGAGGACCGTCGTGCGGTCGGTGCGCGCCGCCTCGAGCTGCTCGACCGTCACCTTGTACTCCTGGTCGGCGCCGGCGAAGACCTCGACGGGGGTGCCGTCCGCGAGACGGATCGCCTCGGGATACGTCGTCCAGTAGGGCGCGGGAAGAAGGACCTCGTCGCCCGGATTCACGACGGCCTGGAACGCCTGGTACACCGACTGCTTGCCGCCGTTGGTCACGATGACCTGGCCGGGCGAGACCTCGAGGCCGGAGTCGCGGAGCGTCTTGGCGACGATCGCCTCGCGCAGCGCGGGGAGTCCGGGGGCGGGGGTGTACCGATAGCTCGCCGGATCGGCCAGAGCCTCGGCCGCCGCGTCCACGATGAACTGCGGCGTGGCGAAGTCGGGCTCGCCCGCGGCATACGAGATGACGGGCTTGCCCTCGGCCTTGAGGGCCTTGGCCTTGGCGTCGACCTTGAGGGTCGCGGACTCGGCGATGGCGGACAGCTTGCGGGAGAGAGGAGCGCGTTCGGTCACGGTTACGAGCGTACTCGGGTCGCCTCGCGAGCGGCCGGGGGTGTCGTCATCAAGAACCCCGGTTCTTTCGGCGTGGGGATGATGGCCCCGGGGCGTCAGGAGGCGTCGAGGCCGTGCGCCCGGGCCACCGCGTCCAGCGTGATGCGCCCGCCCTGCACGTTGAGGCCCCTGGCGAGAGCAGCGTCGTCGGACGCCGCCCGCTCCCAGCCCTTCGCTGCGATCGCGGAGACATAGGGGAGGGTGGCGTTCGTCAGGGCGCGGGTCGCGGTCGTCGGCACGGCCCCCGGCATGTTCGTGACGCAGTAGTAGATCGACTCGTGCACGGTGAAGGTCGGGTCGTCGTGCGTCGTCGGGCGGGAGCCCTCGAAGCAGCCGCCCTGGTCGATCGCGATGTCCACGAGGACCGACCCGGGCTTCATGGCCGCGACCATGTCGTCCGTCACGAGCTTGGGGGCCGCGGCGCCGGGGATGAGGACCGAGCCGATCACGAGGTCCGCCGTCGTCAGCTCCTCGGCGATGTCGTACCGGCTGGAGGCGCGTGTCTCCAGCGCCCCTCCGTAGCGGTGCTCCAGGTCGCGGAGCCGGGGGAGCGCCACGTCGACGACGGTGACCTTCGAGCCGAGTCCGAGTGCGTTCGCGGCGGCGTGCTCGCCCGCGACACCGCCGCCGATCACGACGGTCTTCGCCCGCGGGGTGCCGGCGATCCCGCCCAGCAGCATGCCGCGGCCGCCCTGCGAGCGCAGCAGCGAATGCGATCCCATGACGACGGAGAGGCGTCCGGCGATCTCGCTCATCGGCACCAGCAACGGCAGGGTGCGATCCGGCAGCTGCACGGTCTCATAGGCGACGGCCGTCGTTCCCGCGGCGACGAGGGCCTCGGTCAGCGGGCGGTCGGCCGCGAGGTGAAGGTACGTGAAGAGCGTGAGGTCCGGGCGGAGGAAACCGTACTCCTCGGCGATCGGCTCCTTGACCTTGATGAGCAGATCGGCCTCGCCCCACGCCTCGGCCGCATCCTGGACGATCTCGGCGCCCGCCGCACGGTACGCGTCGTCGTCGATGCTCGACCCGATGCCGGCGCCGGACTGCACGAGCACGCGGTGGCCCTCCCGCACGAGCCGATCGGCTCCGGCCGGGGTGAGGGCGACGCGGTTCTCGTTGTTCTTGACTTCGGTCGGGACGCCGATCTTCATCGATCCTCCTGGTTCGGGGTGCGCGGGGTGCAGCCTAGGATCGCAGAAACGTCGAGGATTGGACAGATTCCCTGAAGGCTCTTCGGCAGATGGGGTGATCCTGAATAATGCTTCGTATGACTACCACCTCCGCGTCATCCGAGCCGAACAGCGTTCGGGCGCCCGCCCTGGATCCCACCGACGCGCGGATCGTGCAGCTGCTCACTGCGGACGGGCGGATGACGAACGCCGAGCTCGCGGGCCGTCTCGGCGTCGCCCCGTCGACGGCGCACGCGCGGTTGCGCGGCCTGATCGAGCGGGGGGTCATCACCGGGTTCCACGCGAGCGTCGACGAACGCGAGCTCGGCGCAGGACTGCAGGCGATCATCGGCGTGAGTCTTCGCCCGGCCGCGCGACGGGAGAGCATCGTCGAGTTCGCCGACCGCGTGCGTGCGCTCCCGCAGGTGATCCAGGTGTTCTTCCTCGGCGGAGACGACGACTTCCTCCTGCACATCGCCGTCGCCGATTCCTCGGAGATGCGCGAGTTCGTGCTCGAGCATCTGTCGGCGCAGAGCAGCGTGGCGTCGACCCGCACGAGCATCGTGTTCGATTACCACCGCAACTCGGTCGCGGCGTCGTTCCACTGAGCCGCCGGGCGGCGCGCTCTCAGGTCTCGAAAGAGGAAGGCACGGCGCAGTAGTCGGCGAAGCGCCGCGTCGGATGCTCGGGGTCGGTCATGTCGACGAGAGCGTTCGCTGCGGTATGCGGGGGCTCGTCTCCCGCGAGCTGCCAGAGCACGTAGTTCCACATGCCACGCGCGCTCGGAGTCACGATCGCCCCCGGGCCGGAGACGACGAGCACGGAATCGCTCTCGGTGGCGCGGAAGGGCCCCACCAGGTCGGCGCGGAGGGCGGCTTCCTCACCGTCGGCGGTGTGCGCGCGCTCGACGCTCTGGCCGGCGGCGGTCAGCGCGGCCGCGAGCTCGTCGGCCGCGACGCGGGACCGCTCGGCGTCGGCCCCGGCGACCGCGAGCAGGCGTCGCCCCCGCGGGTAGAGGTGCAGGAACTCCTCGGCGATGCTGTTCCATACGGCGCTCATGGCTCCAGGCTACGCCCGCCAGGGGAGGGGCCGGGCGGGACGCGGGATGCCGCGGACCTCGAGGTCCGCGGCATCCCGGCGTCGTCAGTCCTCGTCGACCAGGAACCGGCTGTAGGCGCCGAGGGTCAGGAAGGTCGGGAACTCCTCGCGGAGGGCGACCTCGCGGAAGATGTCCGCGGCGTCGTCGAAGCGGTCACCCTCACGCCGCTCGACCTCGCCCTGCACCTCCGCGATCAGCCCTTCGACGTACTCGACGGTGATGGGGGTGCCGTCCTCGGTGGTGCGGTCCTGGTGGATCCACTGCCACACCTGGGAGCGGCTGATCTCCGCGGTCGCCGCATCCTCCATGAGGTTGTCGATCGCCACGGCGCCGAGACCGCGCAGCCAGGCTTCCAGGTAACGGATGGCGACGGAGACGTTGTCCCGCACGCCCTGCGCGGTGATCGGGCGGCCGATGTGGAGGTCGAGCAGGTCGCGTGCCTCCACGTGCACGTCGTCGCGCTGGCGGTCGACCTGGTTCGGGCGGTCTCCGAGCACGGCGTCGAACTCGGCCTGCGCCGTCGGGATCAGATCGGGGTGGGCGACCCAGGTGCCGTCGAAGCCGTCGCCGGCTTCGCGCTTCTTGTCGGCCGACACCTTCTCGACCGCGCGCGCCGTGACCTCGGGGTCACGACGGTTCGGGATGAACGCGCTCATGCCGCCGATCGCGAAGGCGCCGCGCTTGTGGCAGGTCTGCACGAGCAGCTCGGTGTAGGCCCGCATGAAGGGGACCGTCATCGTGACCTCGCTGCGATCCGGCAGCACGAACCGGGCGCCCCGACCGCGGTAGTTCTTGATGATCGAGAAGATGTAGTCCCAGCGGCCGGCGTTGAGGCCCGCGCAGTGATCGCGCAGCTCGTAGAGGATCTCGTCCATCTCGAACGCGGCGGGGAGGGTCTCGATCAGCACGGTCGCGCGGATGGTGCCGTGCGGGATGCCGATGTACTCCTCGCTGAAGGAGAAGACGTCGTCCCACAGCTTCGCCTCTTCACTGGACTCGAGCTTCGCGATGTAGAAGTACGGCCCGCGCCCGCCGTCGATCAGCGCCTGCGCGTTGTGCAGGAAGTAGAGGCCGAAGTCGACCAGGGAGCCGGAGGCCGAGGTGCGGCGGCCGGCGCGGTCGATGAAGGCGAGGTGCTTCTCCGGCAGATGCCAGCCGCGCGGACGCATCACGATCGTGGGAGTGCGCTCCGCGGTGACCCGGTACTCCTTGCCCTCGGGGGACGTGAACGAGAGCTCGCCCCGGATCGCGTCGCGCAGGGACAGCTGCCCCTCGATGACGTTCTTCCAGGTGGGGCTGGTGGCGTCCTCCTGATCGGCGAGCCAGACCCGCGCTCCGGAGTTCAGCGCGTTGATGGTCATCTTCGGGTCGGTGGGTCCGGTGATCTCGACACGGCGGTCCTCGAGCCCGGGTCCCGCGCCGGCGACCCGCCACGTGGTGTCCTGGCGGATGTGCGCGGTGTCGTCGCGGAACTGCGGGTCGTGTCCGTTGCCGATCTCGAAGCGCCGGCGCATCCGGTCGGCCAGGCGGTCGTGGCGGCGGGACGCGAACCGATGGTGGAGTTCGGTGAGGAAGGCGACGGCCTCCGGGGTGAGGATCTCGTCGTAGCGGTCGCGCATCGGGCCGGCGATCTCGATCGCGGGCCCCTGCCGGGTCGTCTGAATCGGTGCGGTGGTCATGATGTTGTCCTTTGCCTTATGCCGAGCCCCCGGGTTGTCGTCGATACCCCGGGGCTCCCGGCGTGTGCGGGGCGGGGTCTCGACGAGAACCGGGGGTCTCGGTGGAAGTGGGTCAGTGGAACTGGGTCAGTGGAACTGAGCGGCCTCGGTGGAGCCGGCGAGGGCGAGGGTCGCGCTGTCGGGGTTGAGCGCGGTGGAGATGACGTCGAAGTAGCCGGTGCCCGCCTCGCGCTGGTGCTTGGTGGCGGTGTAGCCGTCGGCTTCCGCGGCGAACTCGGCTTCCTGCAGCTCGACGTAGGCGCTCATGGCGCGCTCGGCGTAGCCACGGGCGAGGTCGAACATGGAGTGGTTCAGGGCGTGGAAGCCGGCCAGAGTGATGAACTGGAACTTGTAACCCAGGTCTGCCAGCTCCTGCTGGAACGTCGCGATCTCGGCGTCCGACAGGTGGCGCTTCCAGTTGAAGCTCGGCGAGCAGTTGTAAGCCAGGAGCTTACCGGGGAACTGCGCGTGGATCGCCGCGGCGAACTCCCGTGCCAGCGCGATGTCCGGCTCCCCGGTCTCGACCCAGAGCAGGTCGGCGTAGGGGGCGAACGCGAGGCCGCGGCTGATGACCGACTCGATGCCCGGGCGGATCCGGTAGAAGCCCTCGGACGTGCGCTCGCCGGTGGTGAACTCCCGGTCCCGCTCGTCGACGTCGCTCGTGAGCAGATCGGCGGCGAGAGCGTCGGTGCGGGCGATAATGACGGTCGGGACGCCGGCGACGTCCGCCGCGAGTCGGGCCGCGTTCAGCGTGCGGATGTGCTGCTGCGCGGGCACGAGCACCTTGCCGCCGAGGTGACCGCACTTCTTCTCGCTCGCGAGCTGGTCCTCCCAGTGGATCCCGGCGGCGCCGGCCTGGATGAGCGACTGGGCGAGTTCGTACGCGTTGAGCGGACCGCCGAATCCGGCCTCGGCATCGGCCACGATCGGGGCGAGCCAGTCCTGCGTGATCTCCCCCTCGGCGTGCTCGAGCTGGTCCTGCCGCAGCAGGGCGTTGTTGATGCGGCGCACGACCGCGGGGACCGAGTTCGCGGGGTAGAGCGACTGGTCGGGGTAGGTCTGTCCGGCGAGGTTGCCGTCCGCAGCGACCTGCCAGCCGGAGAGGTAGATGGCCTTGAGTCCGGCCCGGACCTGCTGCACGGCCTGGCCGCCGGTGTAGGCGCCGAGCGCCCGGATGTAGTCCTCCGTGTGCAGGAGATTCCACAGGTTCTCCGCGCCGCGGCGGGCGAGAGTGGCGTCCTCGCGGACCGAGCCGCGGATGCGGATGACGTCCTCCGCGGAGTAGGTGCGCTCGACGCCGTCCCAGCGCGGGTCGGTGTCCCAGCTCTCCTGGAGCTCCGCGGCCGTCTCGACCTGGTCGCCGGCGCGCAGGCCGGCGGGGCGCGGGGTGGGGGTCGCTGCGGTGTTGGTCATGGTGTCTCCTCGGATGGAACCGGCGTCGGTGCCGGTGGCGTGCCTCCACTCTGGGTGAAGTTCTTCGAGTCTCCCGACCGGATTTAGGGAGAAGTTTGCGCGAATTTCTGTTTTCGTGACAGACTCGGCCTCCACGCACCGCTCTTCCGCTGAGCCGGGATCGAGAATGGGCCCGGCGCGGACCTCCGCGGAGCGTTTCCGATCCCGCACCGACGCGGGCGGACCGGCCGGAAGGAGCCGAGATGGACGAGACCGCGGACGAGACCGACGCCCTCACCGTCGGGCGGCGCATCCGCCAGGTGCGGACGACGAAGGGCATGACGCTGGAGGCGCTGGCCGCCGCGGTCGACCGTGCGCCGAGTCAGCTCTCCATGATCGAGACCGGCAAACGCGAACCGAAGCTCACGCAGCTGCAGGCGATCGCCCGGGCTCTCGGCGTGACCATCGATGCGCTCCTGGCGGGGGAGCCCCTCGACGAGCGCAGTGCGATGGAAATCGCGCTGGAGCGTGCCATGAAGGGGCAGACCTTCCAGGCTCTCGGCATCGCGCCGTTCCGCATCGCCAAGAGCGTCCCGACAGACGCCCTCAAGGCGCTGCTCGCGCTGCACGGCGAGATCGACCGGCTGAAGGACGAGCGCGCGGCCACCCCGGAAGAGGCACGGCGGGCCAACGTCGAGCTGCGGCACCTGATGCGCAGGCAGGACAACCACTTCGCTGACCTGGAGGCCAAGGCGTCGGAGCTCCTGGCGGCGGTCGGCCACCCCGGCGGTCCGCTCACGCAGCGCACCGCCTCCGAGATCGCGGCCTATCTCGGCTTCACGCTGCATTACGCGCCCGACCTGCCTCAGACCACCCGCAGCGTGGCCGACCTCGCGAACGGCCGGCTGTACCTGTCGAGCAGCGTCCCGGCGAAGGGCGACGCGCGCACCGCGGTGCTGCAGGCCCTCTCCAGTCGCATCCTCGGGCACGCCGAGCCGCGCAGCTATGCCGAGTTCCTCCGGCAGCGCGTGGAGACGAACTACCTCACGGGCGCTCTGCTGATGCCGGAGAGGGATGTCGTTCCGGCGCTGAAGGACGCGAAGCAGCGCCGTGCGATCTCCATCGAGGACCTCCGCGACGCGTACTCCGTGTCGTACGAGACGGCGGCGCACCGGTTCACGAACCTCGCCACGCGGCACCTGGACGTCCCCGTGCACTTCCTCAAGGTGCACGAATCGGGGACGATCACCAAGGCGTACGAGAACGACGACGTGAACTTCCCGACCGACCGCCTCGGAGCCATCGAGGGGCAGCTCTGCTGTCGGCGGTGGACATCCCGGGTCGTGTTCGATGAGGACGACCGGTTCAATCCGTACTACCAGTACACCGACACCGGCAACGGCACCTACTGGTGCACGGCTCGCGTCGAGGCATCCAGCGAGGGCCTGCACTCCGTGAGCGTCGGGGTGCGGTTCGACGACACGAAGTGGTTCGTGGGCAGGGACACCCCGCACCGGGGCGTGTCGAAGCACTCGGTCGAGGTGTGCTGCCGCCGTGCGCCCGCCGAGCTGGAGGAGCGGTGGCGGGAGTACTCCTGGCCCAACGTGAAGACCCCCCGCACGCTCCTGGCGACCCTGCCGACCGGCGCCTTCCCCGGTGTCGACACCACGGATGTGTACGAGTTCCTGGAGTCCCACGCGCCGCGGTGATGTCGCTCGGTACGCTCGGTCGATGAGCAGCGATGTCTTCCCCGGTCCGCTCGGTTCGATGCCCGAGGCGGGGGCGGCGGCGATCCTGCGGATGCCGCCGCAGGAGGACGGGTGGGGGCCGGTCCGGTTCGTCGACGGTTTCGAGCCGTTCGTCGACTTCCTGCGCAGCGACGGGGTCGACCCGGCGGTCTTGGCCGACGACCTCGCGGCGACCTGGGACGTGGTGGCGGCGTACCCGGAGATCCTCGACCGTGCGGATCTCGCGGCCGCCGCCGCGCGCTTCGTCGGCAACGTCATCGCGGTCGTGCACCCGGCGGCGACGTGGCGGATGACCGGCGAACCGGAGATCGGCACGAACACCATCTCCATCCCGGTCGCGGCGCTCGTGCAGGGGATGGTGCGGCAGCCCGACCAGCGGAACGCGTTCCTCCAGATGCTCGGCTCGTGGGAGCAGGACGATCGTGACGACGAGGAGATGAGGGCGCTGTCCGAGGAGGACTCCGCTCCGACGGCCGTCGTCCCGGCACACGCGTACGTCCGTCCCGCTCTCCCGACCCCGACGTTCCTCGACGACCGCGGCGAGGTCATCCGGTACGGACACCGCTGGTCCGATGGCACCCCGGCCGAGGAGTCGTACTCCCGTGAGTCCCATCCGGAGCGCTTCGCGCCGCTGCTCCTCGTGGCCGATGCGATCGTCGAACACCTCTTCCGCGAGTACGAGGTCACGGTGCGGCGAGAGCCGGGAGAGGGCGGGACGGAGCGCGTCGTGATGGAACCGACGGCCGGTGCGCGGATCACGGTCACGCCGACCCCACCCGTCGTCCGCGTCGAGGCGGGAGCCCTCTTCCATGCGACCGTGCCGTCCTGCACGTGCGATGCCTGCGACGAGACCGCCGAGACCGCAGCGGACGAGCTGGAGCGGATCCTGCTGTCGATCGCCGCCGGAGGCTTCCGGGAGAAGTACCCCGTGGGACGACGCGCGTGGTCGTACACGGAGCTCCGTTCCCCGGACGGGGATCAGCGGGAGAGCAGTTCCGGTCCCGCCCCGGAGCTGCCGGCGGAGGAGCGGGAGCGTGCCGCCGCTCTGCTTCGAGAGCTCGACGACGGCTGGTGGCCGGCCTGGCCGCTCCGGTCGACGCCGGCGTGACCCCCTGACCCGTCTCCGACCCTCGGAGGCACGATCGTGTTGCAGATGCACGATCGGACGGGGGGATTCGTCGTGCAGGCGTCGCAAGGTCGTGCAGGCGGCGCGGGGGCGGGGACGGACGGGGCCGGTGCCGGTCAGTCGCGGGCGGTCTGCAGCAGCGCCCACACCTCGGCCCTGGCGGGGAAGGTCGTCAGGTCGGCGCCGAGGAGCGCGCCGGCATGGGCGACCCGAGAGCGGAGGGTGTGGCGGTGGATGCCGAGGGCGGCTGCGGCCTGCTCGGCGCGGGCATCGTGATCGAGCCAGGTGCGCAGGGCATGCTCCAGCGCCGTGCCATGGGCGGCATCGTGCTCGCGGAGCGGGGCGAGCCGGGATTCCGCGACCAGCCGCGCTTCATCCGTGGCGAGTGCGGTCAGCAGGCGGGAGCCGACGGTGTCCGCGTAGCGGACGACCCCGCTCGTGCCCGGTTGTCGCAGCGCCACGAGGGCCTGGCCGTGCGCGCGCGAGAACGCGTCGTACCCCTCCGGAGCGGAGACGCCGACGCGAGCGGAGAAGCGCGTGGCCACGTCATCCAGGAGGGCGTCGTCTATGGCGGAGACGCACATCACGACTCCGTCCTCGGAGTCCGCGAGGAACGCGGCGGTGCCGTGCTCGGCCCGGCGGCGCTCCCACCAGTCGAGAAGCGGCTCCGCCGGGGCGTCTCCGGTCACGGCGACCACCACGGGAGCGGGGGGAAGACCGCCGAGCACTCGGCGGGCGATGGCGGGGTCGTCGCCGAGCAGCGACCGCAGTAACTGGGTGTGCAGCCGACGTCGGCCGCGCGCGAGCTGTTCGCTCTGCTCCCTCGCGAGGCCCGCCATCGCGATGACCGAGGTGACGACGGCCCGCGCCTCCTGGTCGAGGGCGTCGGCGGCGACGGCGATCACCCCGCGGAGATGCCCGCCGCGGCCGACGGTGAAGAGCATGAAGGTGTGCGCGGCGATCGTGAGCGACTGTCCCGCCTCGAGCCCGCGGTCGAGGATCTCCCGGACCCGGCCGCCGAGCTGCTCGCGGACCTCCGCGGAGATCGCGTCGCGAGGCTGGCCGACGAGCAGGTCGCCCGCCGCGTCGAACATCCCGGCCCACGTGTCGAGCCGGCGGCCGAGCTCCGTGATGATGGCCTCCAGCCCTCGGGGGCGGAGGGCCGCCAGGGCAAGGGCGCGCTGGGTGTCCAGCGCCCAGGTGCGCCGGGCATAGGCCTGTGCCGCGATCGCCTCGGAGTGAGCGCGCGCCACGGCGATGAACGGGGTGCGGTACGGCACCTCGAACAGGGGGATGCCCTGTGCCCCGCAGGCGGCGATCAGCTCCTCCGGCGTGCCGGAGCGGTGCACGTCGGTGCCGAAACCGAGGCCGAGCACGCCGCGCTCGGCGAGGCGAACGACGTAGGGGGCGATGGCGTCGGGGTCGTCGAACTGCGTCCCGGTGGTGAGCAGGACGAGGTCTTCGGCGAGGAAGGGCGTCGGGTCGGCGAGGTCCGAGCTGTGGACCCAGCGCAACGGTCGGTCGAGCGCTCCGTCCGGGAGCCCCGCCGGAGTGGAGACGAGGCGCAGCTCGAGGTCGCGGCGCCGCAGCAGGGCGGCCAGCGTGGGCGGCTCGGTCAGGGCCATGCGGTCTCCGTTGTACGACGTGGCGAAATCAATTCTCCGATTGTACGACTCGGCGAATGCGGGCGTCTCCGTGCCGGTCGTACGCTCGCGACATGGCTCTCCTCGACACCGCAGCACCCGCAGTCCCCCTCGGCGGCCCCGACCTCCCGCAGGAGCGTCGCCTCGTCACGGAACTCCCCGGCCCGCGCTCGGCCGAGGTCCTCGCCCGCAAGGCGGACGCGGTCGCCGCCGGCGTCGGCCACACCGTGCCCGTCGCCGCCGTCGCGGCCGGCGGAGGAGTCGTCGTCGACGCCGACGGCAACTCGCTCATCGACCTCGGCTCCGGCATCGCCGTCACCACGGTTGGCAACGCGCATCCCAAGGTCGCCGCCGCCGTCGCCGCGCAGGCCGCGCAGTTCACGCACACCTGCTTCATGATCTCGCCGTACGAGTCGTACGTCGGCGTGGCCGAGGCGCTCAACCGCGTCACCCCCGGAGACTTCGCCAAGAAGAGCGCCCTGTTCAACTCCGGCGCGGAGGCCGTCGAGAACGCGATCAAGATCGCCCGCAAGCACACCGGTCGCCAGGCGGTCGTCGCGTTCGATCACGGCTACCACGGCCGCACGAACCTCACCATGGCCCTGACCGCGAAGTCGATGCCCTACAAGAGCGGCTTCGGGCCGTTCGCTCCCGAGGTGTACCGCGCGCCGATGTCCTACCCGTTCCGCGACGGCCTGGAGGGCGGCGAGGCTGCGGCCCGCGTCATCCTCCAGCTCGAGAAGCAGATCGGGGCCGACAACCTCGCGGCCGTCATCATCGAGCCCATCCAGGGTGAGGGCGGCTTCATCGTCCCCGCCGACGGTTTCCTCCCGGCGATCGTGGACTGGTGCCGTGCGAACGGCGTCGTCTTCATCGCCGACGAGGTCCAGACCGGCTTCGCTCGCACGGGCCACATGTTCGCCAGCGAGATCTTCGGCATCGAGCCCGACCTCATCACCACGGCCAAGGGCATCGCCGGCGGGCTGCCGCTCGCGGCGGTGACCGGTCGCGCCGAGATCATGGACGCTTCGCACACGGGCGGGCTGGGCGGCACGTACGGCGGCAACCCGATCGCCTGCGCCGCGGCACTCGCGTCGATCGACGTGTTCGAGAACGACGGTGTCATCGAGCGGGCTCGAGAGATCGGCGAGGTCCTCATCGGCCGCCTGACCGCCCTCCAGGCCGAAGACGCCCGCATCGGCGACGTCCGCGGTCACGGTGCCATGGTGGCCGCCGAGTTCGTCGACCCGGAGACGAAGGCGCCCGACGCCGCGCTCACGGCCGCAGTGGCCAAGGCCTGCATCGCGCAGGGCGTCATCGTCCTCACGTGCGGCACCTACGGCAACGTGATCCGCTTCCTCCCGCCGCTGTCCATCGGCGACGACCTGCTGAACGAAGGTCTCGACGTCGTGGCCGCGGCGCTCGCCGGCGCCTGACACCCCTGTCCGGTCGCGTCCCCGGATCGGGGGATTTCGGGACGCGACCGGTACTTCTTCCCCCGCATCCCCCGACGACGAAGGAGTTGCAGATGGCTGAGATCACCCGCGACGTGCTCATCGTGGGCGCCGGAGCCGCAGGGCTCACGGCGGCCAACGACCTGCGGAAGGCCGGCCTGTCGGTCGCCGTGCTGGAGGCTCGTGACCGCGTCGGCGGCCGCCTGTGGACCGATGTGATCGACGGCGCGATGCTGGAGATCGGCGGGCAGTGGGTCTCGCCGGACCAGGACGCGCTCAAGGACACGATCGAAGAGCTCGGCCTGGAAACGTACAGCCGCTACCGCGAGGGCGACAGCGTCTACGTCGGCCCGGACGGGCAGGCGCACCGTTTCACGGGGGAGATGTTCCCCGTCTCGCCGGAGACCGAGGCCGTGATCGCGCGCATCACCGGCATCCTCGACGCCCTCGTGGCCGAGATCGACCCGGACAAGCCGTGGGAGCATCCGAACGCCGCCGAGTGGGACTCGATCTCCTGGGACGCCTGGCTGCGCTCGCAGACCGACGACGACGAGGCCGTGCGCAACCTCGCGTTCGCGACCGGCTCCGCGATGCTCACCAAGCCGACCCACGCCTTCTCGCTGCTGCAGTCGCTGCTGATGGCCGCGTCCGCCGGCTCGTATTCGAACCTCGTCGACGCCGACTTCATCCTCGACAAGCGCGTCGTGGGCGGTCTGCAGCAGGTGCCGCTGCGCCTCGCCGAGCGCCTGGGCGATGACGTGCTGCTGAACCAGCCCGTCCGCAGCCTGGAGTGGTCGGAGGACGGGGTCGTGGCGACCACCGACGACCTCACGGTCCGGGCACGGTACGCGATCCTCGCCCACGCGCCCATCCTCTACAACCGCATCTCCTTCGTCCCGCCGCTGCCGCGTCGTCAGCACCAGCTGCACCAGCACCTGTCGATGGGCTTCGTGATCAAGGTGCACGCCGTCTACGACCGTCCGTTCTGGCGCGAGCAGGGCCTCAGCGGCACCGCCTTCAGCCCGTACGAGCTGTCGCACGAGGCGTACGACAACACCAACCACGGCGACGAGCGCGGCACCCTGGTCGGCTTCGTGTCCGACGCGAACGCCGACGGCGTGTTCGAGCTGTCGGCCGAGGAGCGCAAGGAGCGCATCCTCGAGTCGCTGTCGCACTACTACGGTCCCGAGGCGAAGAACCCGGTCGTCTACTACGAGAGCGACTGGGGCAGCGAGGAGTGGACCCGCGGCGCGTACGCCGCGAGCTTCGACCTCGGGGGCCTGCACCGCTACGGCGCGGACCTCCGCACCCCGGTCGGGCCGATCCACTTCGCGTGCAGCGACATGGCCGGAGCGGGTTACCAGCACGTCGACGGCGCGATCCGAATGGGTCGACTCGTCGCCGCGAACATCGTCGACGCCCGCCGCGAGGCCGGCGCTCCCGAGAGCATCGGCTGATGACCGGCACGGTCGTCGTCGGCTACACGGCGACGGACGCGGGAGCGGACGCGGCGGCCCTGGGCGCACGGCTGGCGCGCAGCATCGGCGCGACCCTGCACCTCGTGATCGTCCTGCCGACCGAAGGCACCCGCAGTGCCGCCGTGCCGCCGGAGCGCGCGTACGAGGAGGTCATCCGGACGCAGGCGCGGAAGTGGCTGCAGGATGCCGTCGTGCGTCTGCCGCAGGAGCTGGTCCGGAGCGGGCACGTGCGGTTCTCGGAGTCCTTCGCCGAGGGGCTCATCGCCGCCGGTGAGGAGTTCGACGCCGGCGTCATCGTGATCGGCACCGCCGGCGGGGGACTCTTCGGCCGCCACCGCCTGGGCAGCGTCGCCTCCGAGCTGCTGCACTCCTCGCCGATCCCGGTGGCCCTCGCCCCGGCCGGTCTCGCCCAGCAGGACGACCATGTCCTCCCGCGCGTCACCGTCGCCGTGGGCACGCGTCCCGGTGCGGAGGGCGTCCTCGATCAGGCCGTCGCGCTCGCCGGTGCCGCGGAGGTGGGTCTCCGGCTGGTGTCCCTCGTTCCGTTCGACGTGCCGCCGGGACTCGACACGGGAGCCATCCGCCTCGCGGGCAGCGAGCACGCGCACCAGGTGCTCGCCGTCGCGGCGGAGCGGCTGCCGGACGGGCTCGGCGCCGTCGTCGAGGAGGCGCCAGGTGAGACGGTGGAAGACGCCGTCGCCGGGCTCTCCTGGCTCCCCGGCGAGGTCGTCCTCGTCGGCTCCAGCAGGCTGGCGCAGCCGCGCCGCCTCTTCCTGGGCTCCACGGCGGCGAAGATGCTGCACGAGCTGCCCGTCCCCATGATCGTCGTCCCGCGTACCCGCGATGAAGCAGGAGACCGCTGATGAGCAGCACCAACCGGGCGACGGAGCCCGCATCCGGCGTCACGACCGGAATCTCGACGAAGGGCCTCAGCGCCGGCACCGTCGGCCTGATCGGCGCCGTCGTGATCGGCATCTCGTGCATCGCCCCCGCCTACACGTTCACGGCCGCCGTCGGCCCCACCGCGTCGGAGGTCGGCGCGCAGATCCCGGCGATCATCCTCGTCGGCTTCATTCCGATGCTCCTCGTGGCCTTCGGCTACCGCGAGCTCAACAACCGCATGCCCGACTCCGGCACCTCCTTCACCTGGGCCGCGCGGGCGTTCGGACCGTGGGTGGGCTGGATGGCCGGCTGGGGGCTCGTGGTGGCCACGATCCTCGTCCTGTCCAACCTCGCCGGCGTCGCGGTCGACTTCCTGTTCCTCCTGCTGTCGCAGATCACGGGCAATCCGGAGATCGCCGACCTCGCCGGCGTGACCTGGATCAACATCGGGGTCTGCCTGTTGTTCATGCTCGGTGCCACGTGGGTGTCGTACCGTGACATGCAGACCACGCAGAAGCTGCAGTACTGGCTGGTCGGATTCCAGATCCTCGTGCTGGTGTTCTTCGCGGTCGCCGCCATCGTGCAGGCGGTCAGCGGCAACGGCTTCGACTACCAGCCGTTCGACCTCAACTGGTTCAACCCCTTCGCGATCTCGTCGTTCAGCGCGGTCGCCGCCGGTCTGTCCCTGTCGATCTTCATCTTCTGGGGCTGGGACGTCACCCTCACCATGAACGAGGAGACGAAGGACCCGGAGAAGACCCCCGGGCGCGCGGCGACCGTCACGGTGCTCACGATCGTCTCGCTCTACCTGCTCCTCGCCGTCGCGATGATCATGTTCGCGGGCGTCGGCACCGGAGAGCTCGGCCTCGGCAACGGCGACATCCAGGAGAACGTGTTCTTCCACCTCTCCGGGCCGATCCTCGGCCCGCTCGCGTTCCTCGTGTCGCTCGCGGTGCTCACGAGCTCGGCTTCGTCGCTGCAGTCGACGTTCGTGGGCCCTGCCCGCACCCTGCTCGCAATGGGGCACTACGGCGCCCTCCCGAAGTCGTTCGCGAAGGTGAGCCCCCGGTTCTTCACCCCGGGCTATGCCACGATCGTGTCGGCCATCGTGGCCTCCGCGTTCTACGCGGTCATGCGCGTGGTCAGCGAGGACACCCTGTGGGACACGATCCTCACGCTCGGCATGATGATCTGCTTCTACTACGGGATCACCGCGTTCGCCTGCGTCTGGTACTTCCGCAAGCAGTGGTTCGACTCCACGAGGAACTTCTTCTTCACCTTCCTGTTCCCCCTGGTGGGTGGCATCATCCTCGCCATCCTGTTCTTCACCACCCTGATCGACTCCATGGACCCGGCCTACGGCTCCGGGTCGGAGATCGGCGGCATCGGCATCGTCTTCATCCTCGGCATCCTCATCATCGTGGTGGGCGTGGCCGTGATGATCGGGAACGCCATCCGGCGCCCGGCCTTCTTCCGCGGTGAGACGCTGGGTATGGACGCCCCGCCCAGCCGCCGTCGTCGTCCCACGTCCGTCTGAAAGAGAGAGAATCCATGAGCACTCAGAACGAGCAGGCCCTGCTCGACAGCATCCCCACCGGCCTCTTCATCGGCGGCGAGTGGGTCGACGGGGAGACCGGCGCGACCTTCGACGTCAAGGACCCCTCGACGAACCAGGTGATCCGCACGATCGCCGACGCCACCCCCGCGGACGGCATCCGGGCGCTCGACGCGGCCGTGGCCGCCCAGGACGAGTGGGCCGCGACGGCGCCCCGCGTGCGCGGCGAGATCCTGCGGCGGGCGTTCGACCTCGTGCAGGCGCGCAAGGAGGACCTCGCACTGCTGATGACGCTCGAGATGGGCAAGCCCCTCGCGGAGGCCCGCGGTGAGGTCGCCTACGGTGGCGAGTTCCTCCGCTGGTTCAGCGAAGAGGCCGTGCGCATCAGCGGCCGCTACGGCCTCAACCCCGAAGGCACCGGTCACATGATCGTGTCGCAGCGTCCCGTGGGGCCGTCGTTCTTCGTGACACCGTGGAACTTCCCGTTCGCGATGGCGACCCGCAAGATCGCGCCGGCCCTCGCCGCCGGCTGCACCGTCGTGATCAAGCCCCCGGCACTGACGCCGCTCACGACCATCTTCTTCACGACCCTGCTCGAGGAGGCCGGTCTGCCGAAGGGGGTCGTCAACGTCGTGCAGACCTCCAAGTCGAGCGCGCTGTCGGCGCCGATCATCGCCGACCCGCGCCTGCGCAAGCTCTCCTTCACCGGATCGACCGAAGTCGGCCGCAAGCTCATCGCCCAGGCGGCGGAGGGCGTGCTGCGGGTGTCGATGGAGCTCGGCGGCAACGCTCCGTTCGTCGTGTTCGACGACGCCGACCTCGACAAGGCCGTGGACGGCGCGCTCGCCGCGAAGTTCCGCAACATCGGTCAGGCCTGCACCGCGGCCAACCGCTTCATCGTGCACAAGGACATCGCGGGCGAGTTCGCCAAGCGCGTCACCGAGCGTGTCAACGCCATGAAGATCGGCCGTGGCACGGAGGAGGGCGTGGCGATCGGCCCGCTCATCGACGAGGACGCCGTGGCCAAGGCCGGCGAGCTCGTGGACGACGCCGTCGATCGCGGTGCGACCCTGCTCGCGGGCGGCAAGGCCCTCGAGGGTACCGGCACCTTCTACGAGCCCACGGTTCTGACCGACGTCGTGCCCGGTTCGGCGATCCTCCGCGAGGAGATCTTCGGCCCGGTGCTCGCGATCGCGACCTTCGAGACGGAGGAGGAGGCCGTGCGCCTCGCCAACGACACCGAGTACGGCCTCGTCTCGTACGTGTTCACTGAGAACCTGCAGCGCGGCCAGCGGATGATCGACGCGCTGGAGACCGGCATGATGGGTCTCAACGTGGGTGTCGTCTCCAATGCGGCGGCTCCCTTCGGCGGCGTCAAGCAGTCGGGCGTCGGCCGCGAGGGCGGCTTCGAGGGCATCCACGAGTACCTGTCCACCAAGTACACGCTGATCCCGGTCTCCTGACCTTCCGGGTGGGTCCCTGAGCTTGTCGAAGGGCCCCACCCACCCGAACGGCCGGGTCCCTGCGCCTGTCGAAGGGGCCCGCACACGAGAGGACAACCCATGACCGACTACGCCGTCGTCAACCCCGCCACCGGCGAGACCCTGGCGTCGTACGACACCTTCACCGACGCGCAGATCGAGGAGGCCGTCGCGGCGGCCGACGAGGCGCACCGCGAGTGGTCGCGCTCCACCACGGTCGCCGACCGTGCCGCGCTGCTGCGTCGTGCCGCCGAACTGCACCGCGAGCGCCGCGAGGAGCTGGCCGACATCTTCGTTCGCGAGATGGGCAAGCCCCGCGAGGCCGCGCTCGGCGAGGTCGACTTCGCCGCCGACATCGCGGAGTACTACGCGGACCAGGCCGAGGACATCATGGCCGACCAGCCCATCACGATCCTCGGGGAGGGGTCGGCGATCATCCGCCGCTCCTCGCTGGGGCCGCTCGTGGGGATCATGCCGTGGAACTTCCCGGCCTATCAGATCGTGCGCTTCGCCGCGCCGAACCTGATCGTCGGCAACACGATCCTCCTGAAGCCGGCGCCGCAGTGCCCGGAGTCCTCCAGCGCGATCGAGGCGATCTACCACGACGCCGGCTTCCCGACGGGCGCGTACCAGAACGTGCTCGCCACGAACGAGCAGATCGCGGCGATGATCGCGGACCCGCGGGTACAGGGCGTGTCGCTGACCGGCTCCGAGCGCGCCGGCGCCGCGGTGGCCGAGGTCGCGGGGCGCAACCTCAAGAAGGTCGCGCTGGAGCTGGGCGGGTCCGACCCGTTCATCGTGCTCTCCACCGACGATCTCGACGCCACCGTGCAGGCGGGCGTGGACGCGCGCCTCGACAACAACGGCCAGGCCTGCAACGGCGCCAAGCGCTTCATCATCGTCGACGACCTCTACGACGCCTTCGTGGAGAAGTTCACGGCGGCGATGGCGGCCGTCGAGGCGACCGACCCCACGCTCGACGACACGGTCCTCGGCCCGGTCTCGTCGGAGGCGGCGGCGGAGAACCTGCAGAAGCAGATCGACACCGCCGTGGCCCAGGGGGCGACCCTGCTCACGGGCGGCACGCGCGACGGGGCGTTCTTCGCACCGACCGTGCTCGCCGACGTGACCCCGGAGATGGACGTGTACCGCGAGGAACTCTTCGGCCCCGCGGCGGTCGTGTACCGCGTCGCGGATGAGGACGCCGCGGTCGCGCTGGCCAACGACACCACGTTCGGCCTCGGCTCGTACGTCTTCACGACGGACGAGGCGCAGGCGGAGCGCGTGGCCGATCGGATCGAGGCCGGCATGGTCTACGTGAACCTCGTGCTCGCCGACAGCCCTGAGCTCCCGTTCGGCGGCATCAAGCGCAGCGGCACGGCCCGCGAGCTGGGGCACCTCGCCGCCGACGAGTTCGTCAACAAGAAGCTGATTCGCGTCGGCTGACCGTCGGCCCACCCCCTTGCGGCCGAGCGGCCCCTTGCGTGCGCACGCAAGGGGCCGCTCGCACGAGAGGGGCCGGGTCGACGGAGGAGAGCGGCCCGGCCCGGTGCAGCCCAGGCGGGCGTAAGGTCGGGGTATGGCCAACGTCGCTGAGAACATCGTCAAGACTTTGAACGCCAACGGAGTCGACCGGATCTACGGCATCCCGGGCGACTCGCTGAACGGACTCACGGACGCGCTCCGCAAAGACGGCAGCATCCGCTGGGTGCATGTGCGTCACGAGGAGTCCGCGGCCTTCGCCGCCGCGGCCGACGCCGGCACCACGGGAGACCTCGCCGTCGTCGCGGGCTCGTGCGGCCCCGGCAACCTGCATCTCATCAACGGGCTGTACGACGCGCAGCGCTCCCGTGTGCCGGTGCTCGCCATCGCCGCCCACATCCCGACCGTCGAGATCGGCACCGGATACTTCCAGGAGACGCATCCGCAGGAGCTGTTCCGTGAGTGCAGCGTGTACGTCGAGTACGTCGCCGACCCGTCGCAGATGCCGCGACTGATGGAGATCGCGATGCGCGCCGCCATCGAGCAGCGCGGGGTCGCCGTCCTCGTGATCCCGGGAGACGTGGCGCTGTCCGAGATCGCGGACGACCGCGCCGTGGTGATCGAGCGCGCTCGTCCGGTGATTCAGCCCAGCGGCCCGGAGCTGGAGAAGGCCGCGACGATGCTGAACGCGGCCAAGAAGGTCACGATTCTCGCCGGAGCCGGGGTGGAAGGGGCGCACGACGAGGTGATCGCGCTCGCCGACGCGCTCGGAGCCCCCATCGTCCACGCGCTGCGGGGCAAGGAGTTCATCGAGTACGACAACCCGTTCGACGTCGGGATGACAGGGCTGCTCGGGTTCGCATCCGGCTACCGGGCCATGGAGGCCGCCGACACGCTCCTCGTCCTCGGCAGCGACTTCCCGTACGAGCAGTTCTACCCGGAGCACGCGACCACCATCCAGGTCGACATCCGCGGCTCCCAGCTGGGTAAGCGCCACCCGCTCGACCTCGGCCTCGTCGGAGACGTGAAGGCCACGGCGGAAGCTCTGCTTCCCCGTCTCGCGCGGAAGGACGACCGGGCCCACCTCGACGATGCCGTGGCCCATTACCGGAAGACGCGGAAGAAGCTCGACGAACTCGCAGTGCCGGCGAAGGGCGCACGGCCCATCCACCCCCAGTACCTCGCCCGACTGCTGGACGAGTACGCCGCGCAGGACGCGATCTTCACCGCCGACGTGGGCTCGCCGACCGTCTGGGCCGCGCGCTATCTGTCCATGACCGAGGGGCGCCGGCTGATCGGGTCGTTCACGCACGGCTCGATGGCGAACGCCCTGATGCACGGGATCGGCGCGCAGGTCGCGCACCCGGGTCGTCAGGTCGTGGCGCTCGCAGGCGACGGCGGCCTCGCCATGATGCTCGGCGAGCTGTTGACGCTCACCCAGAACGGTCTGCCGGTCAAGACGATCGTGGTGAACAACTCGTCGCTGAACTTCGTGGAGCTGGAGATGAAGGCCGCCGGCTTCGTCACCTACGGCACGGGCCTGGACAACCCGAGCTTCGCCGCCATCGCGGAGGCCATGGGGATCTTCGCCCGCCGAGTGGAGCGCAGCGAGGATCTGCCCGAGGCCGTCCGCGAGGTCCTCGCGCACGACGGTCCGGCGCTGCTCGACGTCGTGACCGAGCGGCAGGAGCTGTCCATGCCGCCGGCGATCGAGGCCGCGCAGGTCAAGGGCTTCGCGCTGTACGCGATCCGCACCGTGATGTCGGGGCGCGGCGACGAGCTGCTCGACCTCGCACGGGCGAACTGGCGTCAGCTGTTCTGACGTCGAGCAGTGTTTCGCCGACACCGGCTCGGGATCCTCTCCGGATTCCGAGCCGGTGTGGCATCAGCTCTCGACGAGGGCTCTGACCTCGGCGGCCTCGGCGTGCCGGCCCAGCGCCTCCAGCACGTCGCCGAGTTCCAGTGCCGCGACCTGACGCAACGGCGGGAAGCTCTCGGCATGGTCCAGGGCGCTCCGGTAGACGGGTACGGCGTCGGCCGGGCGGTCGTTGCCCGCGAGCACCCGCCCCGCGAACAGCTCGGAACTGCCCGCGGCGCCCTGATCGCCGAGCGCGGCGAAGCCGTCCGCGGCGGTCAGAGCGGCGGCGACGGCCTCGTCGATCCGCCCCAGCTCGGCCAGGGCGCGTCCGCGGGAGTCGGTCACGTCGGCGAGCAGCCAGCCGGCCTCGTGCTGCTGCGCCAGGGCGGCGACCTCGTCGAAGAGCTCGAACGCGCGCTCGTCGCCACGCCCGCCGTAAGCCTGGCCGAGGCTGTGCAGGACCTCGGACAGCGCCCCGACGGCCTCCGGGGCGCGACGTGCGATCTCCACGGCGCCCTCCAGCAGCCGCACCGCGTCGTCGTGCTCGTCGAAGCGGGCGAGGATCTTCGCCTGTTCGGTCATCGCCATGGCCTGGTCGGCGTGCGCCTCCGCCTGCCCGAAGAGCTCGGCGGCGTAGCCGTGGGCCCCGACCGCCTGACCGAACTCGCCGGACTCGGCGAGCGATCGCGCCAGGAGGGAGGCGGTCATGGCGCGGGAGCCGGCCGGTACCTCGGCGTTCTCCTCGCGCTGCAGCACATCGCCGAACAGCTCGGCGGCCTCCTCCGCGTCCCCCGCGCGCAGCATCGCACGCGCCAGCCGGAAGTCGACGCCGGTGCGATCGCCGTCGTCCTGCAGGCGAGCGGCCAGACGGTAGCGGGCGACCGCCTTCTCGGGCTCCTCGGCGTCCTCCCAGAGCGCGCCCGCAAGCACATGGGCTTCGGCGAGAGCGCGCGTGGCGCCGAGCTCGGCGAGCAGACGGCACACCTCGTCGGCGTCGGCGGCCCCGTCCTGGTAGGCGCCCGTGCCGCCACGCACGCGAGCCCTGGTCTGCAGCGCGTGGGCCCGGTGCCCCGTGGAAAGGTCGTCCTGGGCGAGGAAGCGGTCGAGGAGCGTGCGGCCGGCGTCGAGGTCGCCCTTGCTCAGCACGGCGCCGATCGCCACGAGGGTCGTGGTGTTCGACAGCCGGGTGTCCTGCGCCTCCGCGAACGAGCGGGCGGCGAGTTCCGCGAGGTCGAGTGCCGCATCCGGCTCCTCCGCCCGGAGGTGGAGCGACGCACGGCTGATCGCCAGGTCACCGCGCGACCAGGCGGGCAGGCGGTCGGCCGCCGCGAGCTCTTCCTCGAGCGCGGCCATGGTCTCGTCGGTGTGCAGGCCGAAGGTGGCTAGGCCCAGACGCTCCTCCAAATCGGCCTGCGCATCGTTCCCGGCCGCCCGCAGCGCGGCGATCCGGTCGGGGAGCAGGCACTCGGCCTCCTCCCCGCGATCGAGAGCGACGAGGATGCCGAGATGCATCGACAGGAGCTGTGCGCGCTTGGCGGGGTCGTCGATCTCCAGGGCGTGCGGGAGAGCGGCGAGGGTCTCCTGCTCGGCGCCGAACTGCGCGAGCTGCATCGCCCGTTCGAACCAGCCGTCCGGGTCGGTCGGGGTCGTGGCCGGCGCGGGGGCGACGAAGGCGTCGGAGCGGATCGGGACGTCGTAGCTCTCGTCGGCGAGAGCCCGCATCCGGGCGAGGCTGCGGGCATGGCCGTCCGTGCCGTCGCGCTCGTCGAACTCCGCTCCGATGCGCTCGGCCGTTGACCAGGCGGTGGCGGCCAGGTCGGCGGCGCTCCACGGCCCCTCATGCGCGCCGAGCAGGGGAACCAGGGCGGGGGATTCGGCTCCGCGGACCGGGGTGTCACCGTGACCTGCGGCGATGACGCGGTCGAGCGCGACGGCGAAGGCGGTGAGGGCGGCGAAGTGCGCGTCGACGTTGAGCCCATCGTGGGCGAGCCAGGCGATGTGCTTCTCGATCAGGGCCAGCGCCCGTGCCTCGTTGCCGGTGATCGCGGCGAACACGATGTTGTTGGCCACGATGCGCAGGTTGTCCGGGTTGTCCTTCGCGAGCCGGTAGCTGCGCAGGTGCGCGGTCTTCGCGTCCTCCGTGCGACCGGCACGCAGGTAGGGGAGGAGTACACGGGACAGAGCGTGCTCCGGCTCCTCGCCGCAGGAGAAGCCGCCTTCGATCATCTCCTCGACGAGCCGGATGGCGTCGGCGTCACGGTCGGTCTCCGCGAAGAACCCGGCGAACTGGCTGCGGCTGCACGCGTCGCAGTGGCTGTGCTCGTCGCGTGGCGTGGCCTCGAGCTGGACCCGCAGGGCTTCGGCGGCGTCGAACCGGCCGGCGTCCCAGGCGTCCTCGAAGCGGGCCGTGAGCACACCGCTGAGGCCGAGCCCTGCGGCACGGTAGTGGGCTTCCATGTCATCGAGAACCGCGGCGATCTGCTCCTGGGAGAAGGCAGGGGAGGAGCGGAGGGACGACGCCATCCACTTGAACTGCCACATGAGATCCGCCCCGCCGTTGCCGAGGTCGGCGGGGAACCGCTGCGGGTCGGCGTCATGATGCGCGAGGCACCAGGCGAACGAGTTGAGCATGACGTCGGTGGCCCCCGTCATGTTCGCCGACGCGGTCTGGCGCATGCGGGCCTCGTATTCCAGCCGCTCGTCCCCGATCTCCACCGCGAGCGCGACGGCCTCGGCTACGAGCGCCTGCTCCGCCGGTCCCCATGGGGTGCGGTCGATCTCCTCGATGAGCTGCTGGAAGCGCTTCTTCGGACGTGCCATGGCGGGCCCCTTCGGGTGATGGCTCAGCGGGCGTCATCGAAGGGGAGCGTGTCCCCTTCGATGCCGGCCGAGAGTGAGACGAGGTCGGAGAGGGCGCTGGTCATGAGCGCCCGATCGGCGTCCGAGAGCGGGTGGTGTCCCGCGAGGAGCGCCTGGATGTAGAGCAATTGGACGGTGCGCGCGAACACCGCGTCGTCCTCCACGCGGACGAGGGCGCGGACGACGCGGTTCGACCAGTTCAGGCACAGTCGCGCCGTGAGGTCGTCGTCGCGCGTGGACGACAGTGTCTGGTCGATCCGGTCGAGCACCCCGCCCCACAGGGCGCTCGCGATGCCCTTGGTGCGTCCGCGGTCGATCGTCCGGAGGACCTCGGGGTCGGCGACGTACAACCCCGTGAGCGACGGGCGATCGATCGCCCGCACGACCACGGCGCAGTCGGAAGCGGCGAGCACGGTGCCGGCGCGCGACTCCAGCGCCATCGCGGCGTCCCGGTCGTCGAGCGGCGGCGGGTCGAGCCGGTCGAGCTCCCCTGCCACGTCGACCTTCTCGACCGTGACCTGCGGGTAGAGGTCGGGGAGCAGGCGGATCAGGTCGGCGTCGTAGAGATAGCCGCCGTTGACGAGTACCTCGTCGGCGGGGGAGATCCCGGCGACCTGGCGGAACTCATCGACCGTCTGGGCGTACCGCACGTGCGGGTACCGCTCCACGAGGTCGCCGATCCGCAGCGTCCCGTGCGTGGTCTCGACGGTGAGCCAGCGGGTGATGAACCGCGCGAGTTCCTCGTCGTGGCGCACGAGCGACTTCAGCCCGACCTCGTGGACGGCGACGAACTGGGCGAGGCGGTGCGGTTCGCGCAGCCCGAGTTCGAGGACCCAGCGGCGGATGCCGGCGCCGAGCTGCTCGCGGACGTGCTCCAGCGCCGTGTCTTCGACGAGGGACTCGCGGCTCGCGGTCGGCGCGAGGCCGGTGGAGTCGACCACGGCGCGCACGAAGAACGCCCAGTCGGGAAGCACGTCGTCGACGCGCTCGGACAGCAGCATCCGCCCCAGGTACATGCGGGTCGCCTGACGGGCACCGGGCGGGGGTGCGAAGGGCAGCACGAACGCCAGGCCCTGCGTCCCGGTGGCCGGCTCACTCAGCGGAATCACGTCCAGCGGCGCTGCCCCGAGCAGATCTCGACCGTACTGCACGGCCGCCTCGAGGTCGGCGGCAGGGTCGAGGAAGGGGGCTTCTCGGGTGACATCGACGTCTCCTCCTGGGGCGTCGATCGTCACGCGCACGGGCAGGAACTCCCCGAACGCGGTGGCGAGTTCGTGCACGGCCGCAGGGCGGAGCAGCTCGTCGGCGTCGAAGCGCGGCACGAGGTGCACGCTGGTGCCGATCGGCAGGTCGTCATCGATCTCCGTGACGCGGAAGGTGCCGTCGGCGCTCCCCGTCCACTCGACCGCGGAGCCGCCTCTGGCACTGCGGGAGCGGATGACGATGGTGTCGGCGACCATGAAGCAGCTCAGCAGTCCGATGCCGAACTGGCCGAGGAAGTCGCTCCGGGGGAGATCGAAGATGTCCCGTTTGGAGCTGCGCCCGACGGTCGCGAGCAGATCGGCGACCTCGGCGGCGGTCAGTCCCACGCCATCGTCGCGAAGGACGAACTCGCCCGTCTGCGCGGTGAGCGGCGTGATCCGGATCCGGCTGCCGCCCCCGTCGACCTCTCGCCGCGCGGCGATCGCGTCCCTGGCGTTCTGCAGCAGCTCGCGCAGATACACGCGGGGACTGGAGTAGATGTGCCGGCTGAGCAGATCGACGACCCCGCGCAGATCCACCTGGAACTGCTGCACATCCCCGCTCACATGCGTCCCTTCCTGCTTCGTCCGCCCGCCGAGCCTAGCAACAACGCCTCTTCCGCTTCCTGTTCGGCACCACCGGATCGATGCCGTATGCTTGTGGAGCAGTTGTTCTCTGCATTCTTTCGCCGTGCCTGGCGTCTATGACATCGGCCGGTGGCAGGGTGGGGAGGGCATCCCCGAGACCTCCGGGTCTCTAGGGCGGTAGCTCAATTGGCAGAGCAGCGGTCTCCAAAACCGCAGGTTGCAGGTTCGATTCCTGTCCGCCCTGCGCGTCAGCGCACGCTGACACACGAAAGGTACATTCAGGATGGATCAGGACGAACCGCGCGGCGAGGTCGTCGCGGCCGGCGCCACGCGCCAGAAGAAGGGCAACCCCTTCTCCCGGTTCTTCGGGGGCATCGCCCTGTTCATCCGCCAGGTCATCGCCGAACTGCGCAAGGTCGTCACCCCGACCCGCAAGGAGCTTTTCAAGTTCACGGGTGTGGTGCTCGTCTTCGTCCTGATCGTCATGGGCATCGTCTACGGTCTCGACTACGTCTTCGGGCTCCTGACGCACTACGTGTTCGGAATCCCTGGCTGATGACCCCCGCGGCATCCGCCGCAGCTATGGAGAAGAAGAACGTGTCTGAACGATATTCCGACGACGCCGACTGGGCGACCGCCGCAGAGCAGTCCAGCGAGGAGGACGAGGCCCAGGAGGGCAACGTGCTCGCCGCCGAGGAGCTCTCGGTCACCTCTGCCGAGCACGTCGCGGTCCACGTCGAGGACGAGGACGGCGAGCAGGAGACGGAAGACATCGACATCGACATCGACGACCCGGAGGCGGACGCCATCGTGAACGACGCTCTGAACCTGGACGAGGCCGCGGAATCCGAGGCCGCCGCGGAGGTCCTCAACGACTCCGTCGCGGAGGAAGCCGCCGAGCAGGAGGCCGAAGCCGCTGACGAGGTCACCCCCTACGAGGGGCCCGACGTGAACGGCGAGGACGACCGTCCCGGTGCCGAGTCCGACGAGGACGAGGCCGCCGCGGAGGAGGACCCGTACGAGGCGTTCCGCATGGACCTGCGGATGCTCCCCGGCAAGTGGTACGTCATCCACTCCTACGCGGGCTTCGAGCGCAAGGTCAAGGCGAACATCGAGCAGCGTAAGTCGACGCTCGAGGTCGAGGACGAGATCTACCAGGTCGAGGTCCCGATGGAGGACGTCGTCGAGATCAAGAACGGCCAGCGCAAGATGGTCACCCGCGTGCGCATCCCCGGCTACGTGCTGGTGCGGATGGAGCTCACGGAGGACACCTGGTCGGTCGTCCGGCACACCCCGGGCGTCACCGGCTTCGTGGGCAACGCCCACAACCCGACGCCGCTGCGCTTCGAAGAGGCCTTCAACATGCTGAAGTCGCTCGTCGAGGTCAAGGACGTCCCGACCGCCAAGAACATCGCGGCCAAGGGCGGCGTCGCCGTCGCCCGTCCGCTTCCCGCCGAGGTCGACTTCGAGGTCGGCGAGACCATCACGATCAAGGAGGGCTCGTTCGCGGGTCTTCCGGGTTCGATCAGCGAGATCAAGCCGGAGAGCGGCAAGCTCACGGTCCTCGTCTCGCTCTTCGAGCGCGAGACCCCGGTCGAGCTGTCGTTCGACCAGGTCACCAAGATGATCTGACCTTGGATCACTGAGCCTGCCGAAGTGCACGAGAACGGCCGCCCTCCCGGGCGGCCGTTTTCTTCCCCGACCCACCCCTTTCGTGCCTCCCGGCCCGTTGTGGACGCACGCACAGGGCCGGCTCGCACGCACGGGGCCGGCTCGCCAGCGGGGGAGAGATCAGGTAGACTTACGTGGTTTGTGTGACGCTTCGGCGTGCGCACAAGCGACCACGGGCCGGAGAGGCCGGAGCCGTGGGAGAAGCGGATGCTCGCATCCGCCTCGAGGAAAGGAAAGAGAATGGCACCGAAGAAGAAGGTGACCGGCCTGATCAAGCTTCAGATCAACGCCGGTGCCGCCAACCCGGCGCCGCCGATCGGCCCCGCGCTCGGTCAGCATGGCGTCAACATCATGGAGTTCTGCAAGGCGTACAACGCCGCGACCGAGTCGCAGCGCGGCAACGTCATCCCCGTCGAGATCACCGTCTACGAGGACCGCAGCTTCACCTTCGTCCTGAAGACCCCGCCCGCGGCGGAGCTCATCAAGAAGGCCGCCGGCGTGCAGAAGGCTTCGGCCACCCCGCACACCGTGAAGGTCGGCAAGATCACCAAGGACCAGGTCCGTCAGATCGCCGAGCAGAAGCAGGCCGACCTGAACGCGAACGACATCGAGGCCGCCTCGAAGATCATCGCCGGCACCGCCCGTTCCATGGGCATCACGGTCGAGGGCTGAGGAGAATAATCATGGCTACCAAGTCCAAGGCTTACAAGGCTGCCGCCGAGAAGATCGAGGCAGACCGTTTCTACACGCCGTCCGAGGCCGTCGCGCTCGCGAAGGAGACCGGCTCGGCGAAGTTCGACTCGACCGTCGAGGTCGCGCTGAAGCTCGCCGTCGACCCGCGCAAGGCGGACCAGATGGTGCGCGGCACCGTCATCCTGCCCCACGGCACCGGTAAGACCGCCCGCGTCATCGTGTTCGCCACCGGCCCCGCGGCCGAGGCTGCGATCGCCGCCGGCGCCGATGAGGTCGGCGGCGCCGAGCTCATCCAGAAGGTCGCCGACGGCTGGACCAACTTCGACTCCGCGGTCTCGACCCCGGAGCTCATGGGCCAGGTCGGCCGTCTCGGCAAGGTGCTCGGTCCCCGTGGCCTGATGCCGAACCCGAAGACCGGCACCGTGACTCCGAACCCGGCCAAGGCCGTGGAGGAGATCAAGGGCGGAAAGATCGAGTTCCGCGTCGACAAGCACGCCAACGTGCACTTCGTCATCGGCAAGGCCTCGTTCTCGGCCGAGCAGCTGAACGAGAACATCGATGCCGCTCTCGAGGAGATCGTCCGCCTCAAGCCGTCCAGCGCCAAGGGCCGTTACATCCAGAAGGGTGCGGTGTCGACCACGTTCGGCCCCGGCATCCCGCTGGACGTCAACGCCATCTGACGCGTCGACGGGTCTCGCACCTGTCGCACCGAACGCCCCCGAGTTCTCCTCGGGGGCGTTCTGCGTTCCTGGAGGCCTCGCCGCCCCCGACATCCGGCGTCATCCGATGCGGGGAAGGTCGGGGGCGACGCGTACTGTGGGGGAGTTCCCGCGGTCGTCGCGTAAACTCGCATCCGCGCTTTCTCGCCCCAGGAGGGTCCATGTACCGTCGCTTCATCGCCGTCACCGCACTCGTCGTCGCCGCTGCCGCCCTGACCGCCTGCAGCGGATCGAGCACCCCCGCGAGCACGGACGGCGAGAGCTCCGCAGGCTCCGACTTCGGCCTGGTGAAGGACGGCACGCTGACCGTGGCGACCGAGGGCACCTACCGTCCGTTCAGCTTCCACGGCGACGGCGGCTCCGGCGACCTCACCGGCTACGACGTCGAGATCATCCAGGCCGTCGCCGACGAGCTCGGCCTGAAGGTCGAGTTCCAGGAGACCCAGTGGGACGCGATCTTCGCGGGCCTCGACGCCGGACGCTTCGACGTCATCGCGAACCAGGTGTCGATCAACGACGAGCGCGAGGCCAAGTACCTCTTCAGCGCCCCGTACACCGTGTCGCCCGGCGTCATCGTGGTCAAGGAGGACGACGACTCGATCTCCTCGTTCGACGACCTCGCAGGCAAGACCACGGCGCAGTCCCTGACGAGCAACTGGTACGAGCTGGCCACCGAGTCCGGTGCGAAGGTCGAGGGCGTCGAGGGCTGGGCGCAGGCCGTGGAGCTCCTCCGCCAGGGGCGGGTGGACGCGACCGTCAACGACAAGCTGACCTTCCTCGACTACGAGACGACCAACAGCCCGACCGGCCTGAAGATCGCCGCGGAGACCGACGACGCCGGGGAGCAGGCCTTCGTCTTCACGAAGGACAAGGAGGCGCTCGTCGATGCCGTCGACGAAGCGCTCGACAAGCTCCGTGCCGACGGCACCCTGGCTGAGATCAGCGAGAAGTACTTCGGCGAAGACGTCTCGCAGTAGGCGATGCAGAACCCCTGGGAGCTCTTCTTCTCCTCGCTCGGGCCGATCGCCTGGGCGGGGCTGACGGTGACGATCCCGCTGGCTCTGGTGTCGTTCGCCCTGGGGCTGGTGATCGCGATCGGCATGGCGCTGATGCGGATCTCCGTGCGCCCGGTCGTGTCCGGCATTGCGCGGTTCTACATCTCCGTGATCCGCGGCACGCCGATGCTCGTGCAGCTCTTCGTGATCTTCTACGGGCTGCCGTCCGTCGGGGTAACCCTCGATCCGTGGCCGAGCGCGATCATCGCGCTCTCGCTCAACGTCGGCGGCTACGGCGCCGAAGTCGTGCGGGCGGCGATCCTCTCGGTGCCGAAGGGGCAATGGGAGGCGGCCTACACGGTCGGCATGAACCGCACGCGGACGCTGACCCGCATCATCCTGCCCCAGGCCGCCCGGGTGTCGGTGCCCCCGCTGTCCAACACGTTCATCTCGCTCGTGAAGGACACCTCCCTCACCTCGCTGATCCTCGTGACGGAGCTGTTCAAGGTGGCGCAGCAGATCGCCTCCACCACGCTCGAGTTCATGGTGCTGTATCTGGCCGCAGCGCTGGTCTACTGGGTGATCTGCCTGGTGCTCTCGTTCGGGCAGAGCGCCTTGGAGAGGAGGCTCGACAGTCGTGTCGCGCACTGACCCCACAGTCGAACCGCTGCTCACCGCCCGCGGCCTGCACAAGAGCTTCGGCGCCACCGAGGTGCTGCGCGGTTTCGACCTCACCCTGCACCGCGGCGAGGTCGTCGTGCTCATCGGGCCCAGCGGCTCGGGGAAGACGACCGTCCTGCGCGCCCTGAACGGCCTGGAGACGCCGGACGCCGGCACCATCGCGGTGGCCGGAGGGCCGGAGATCGACTTCGCTCCCGCGGTCCGCCCGAAACCCCGCGTCGAGAAGCAGCACCGGCTCGCCCTGCGCGACCGGTCGGCGATGGTGTTCCAGCACCACAACCTCTTCCCGCACCTGACCGTGCTGGAGAACGTGATCGAGGGGCCGTGGCGGGTGCAGGGCCGTCCGAAGACCGAGGTGATCGCCGAGGCGCAGGCGCTGCTGGCCCGCGTCGGTCTCGCGGACAAGGCGGACGCGCGGCCCCATCAGCTCTCGGGGGGCCAGCAGCAGCGCGTGGGCATCGTGCGAGCCCTGGCCCTCCGGCCCGATCTGCTGCTGTTCGACGAGCCGACGAGTGCGCTCGATCCGGAGCTCGTCGGCGAAGTGCTGCTCGTCATCAAGGAGCTGGCCGACGAGGGCTGGACGATGGCCGTCGTCACCCACGAGCTGAGCTTCGCCCGGGAGGTCGCCGACCACGTGCTCTTCCTGGATGGCGGCGTGGTGGTGGAGCAGGGGCCGCCCGCTCAGCTGTTCAGCACGCCGCAGCACGAGCGCACGCAGCGGTTCCTCACCCGCATCCTCCGACCGCTCGACGGGATCTGACCGCTCGCCCCTCGACCCCCGCGACGATCGGTGGCAGGATGCCACGCGTGGGCACCATCGACGACTACCTGGCCGATCTCGACTCCTCCGACCGCGTAGCGGTCGATCGCGTCTATGCGATCGCGCGGGAGCAGGTCCCGGACGCCGAGCAGGGCACGGGCTACGGCATGCCGGCGCTCGTGCACGCCGGCAAGCCACTGCTCTCGGTGATGCGCGCGAAGAAGCACATCGGCGTCTACCCGTTCAGCCCCGAGGCTGTTGCTGCGGTCGCGGAGCTCCTGGACGGTCATCCCGAGGTCAGTCTCGACAAGGGTACGATCCGCTTCCAGCCGGAGCACCCGCTGCCGGAGGAGGCGGTCCGCGCCCTCGTCCGGTCGAGGGTGACGCAGATCGAGGCGGGGTGAGTGGCTAGCCGCCCAGGACCGGCAGCACGAGACTGACCGCCAGCGTGATCATCACCATCGCGATCACGGCGTCGAGGAGGCGCCAGGAGCGCGGGGTACGCAGCCAGCGGCCGAGGTAGCGAGCCCCGAAGCCGAGGGCGGTGAACCAGAGGACGCTCGCCGCCACTGCTCCGGTGGCGAACAGCCACCGCTCCTCCCCGTGCGTGGCCGCGATGGAGCCGAGCATCAGGACCGTGTCGAGGTACACGTGCGGGTTCAGCCACGTCAGAGCCAGTGTCGTGAGGATGACCGGGGCGAGGCGCGTGCGGGTGAGGGTCGCGGTGCCACCGGACGCTTCGAGAACCGGTGCATCGCCTCCGTCGACCACCAGCTCCTCGCCACCGCGCCAGGCCCGCCGCGCCGCGAGCAGCCCATACCCCAGCAGGAACAGCGCCCCCGCCCACCGGGCGACGACGACGAGCCAGGGTGCGGCCGACAGCACGAAGCCCAGCCCGGCGACGCCCGCGATGATCAGCACCGCATCCGAGAGCGCGCAGACGATGACGACGGCGAGGACGTGCTCGCGGCGGATGCCCTGGCGCAGGACGAAGACGTTCTGCGCGCCGATCGCGACGATGAGGGAGAGGCCGAGACCGAGGCCGGCGAGGACGGTGAGCATGCGTCGAGCCTACGAATTCCGAACCATGAATGACAGCGAAGATTCCTTTCCTACCATTAGCATCTCTCATGTGAGGATCGATCCGGAGCTCGCCGCCACTCTCGCCGCGGTGGCCGACGAGGGCACGCTCGACGCCGCCTCCCACCGGCTGCGCGTCACTCCGTCCGCGGTCAGTCAGCGGCTCAAAGCGCTCGAGCAGCAGCTGGGGCGCATCCTGCTCGTCCGCAGCAAGCCCGTCCGGCTGACGGAGGCAGGGGAGGCGGTGGTGCGGCTGGCGCGGCAGATCGCCCTCCTGGAGCACGATGCGCTCGCCGGCGTGGGTATCGACGACGGGCGCGACGGACGCCGGATCACCGTCCCCCTCGCCGTGAACGCGGACTCGTTGGCGACCTGGTTCCTCGCGCCGCTCGCCCGGCTCTCGGCCACCCACGACATCGACATGGACCTCCACCGCGATGATCAGAACTTCACGGCGCGGCTGCTCGAGTCGGGAACGGTCATGGCAGCGGTGACGAGCGAGGCCACGGCGGTCGCGGGGTGCACGGTCACGCCCCTCGGCGTGCTCGAGTACCGCGCCATGGCCGAACCCGCCTACGCCCGTCGCTGGTTCCCGGACGGGGCGAGCCCTGCCGCGCTGGCGCACGCCCCGTTCGTCGACTTCGACCGCCGGGACACCCTGCAGCACGAGTGGCTGGCAGCGTGGGGAGTGCCGGCGGCAGGCGTCCCCCGGCACTATGTCCCGGCGTCGCACGACTACGCGCTGGCGGTCGGCCTCGGCCTCGGCTGGGGAATGGTGCCGCGACTGCAGGAGGTGCCGGGACTCGTGGCGCTCGGCGGTCCGACCCTGCGCGTCGCCCTGTACTGGCAGCAGTGGAACCTGCGCTCGGCACTTCTCGACACGATCGCCGCGGAGGTCGCGGACGAGGCGCGGCGCGTCCTGGCTCCACAGCCGTCCGCGAGGACGCGGGGGCGCGACTGAGGGCAGCCGTCGCGCGGAGGGGGGGGTTGTCCTTGCTCCGGAGGTCCGGCAGTATACCAGGACGCGGGAGGCCTGGGCTCTACTCGTCGGGCATCCGCGCAGACCGGATTCCTGAGGGGGGAAACGACATGGCGACGACGACGACGCAACGGAAAGTCCTGGCAGTGTTGGCGGGTGGGCTCGTGCTCGGTGTGGGGGTGGCGGGAGTGCTCGCCGCCTGGAACGACTCCGAGTTCGCGACCGGGACGTTCACAGCCGGGTCCTTCGATCTGGAGGGCTCCACCGATGGCACGAGTTTCAGCGACCACAACGTGGACGACGGCGACACGGCCGCAGCACTGACGTTCGCTCTGCCGGCGGGGGTGGTCGGCAACATGTCGCCGACCGACACCGTTTACGCGGGGTTCTGGGTGCGGCTCGCTGCGGGGACGACGACGGCGGCGAACCTGGTCGCCGACGGCACGACCGCGGACCCGGCGGCGACCTCGAACAGCGATCACCTGTCCTACGCGATCTATGAGCTCGCACCCGGGGCGACGTGCGACGCGACCTCGGCGACGGCGACCCCCGTCGCGACCGGAGCCACGCTCGACGCGCAGACCGGGGTGACGACGGTGCCCCTCGCAGAGGGGGCGACCGCCGCCGCGCCCGGTACCGCGGTCCAGCTCTGCTTCGCCGTGACCGCGGATGCCGCGCTGGAGCCGGGGTTGGTGACCGACGCCACGTGGAAGTTCACGGCGACCTCCACGAGCTGAGTCCTCGTGGATACCCGCAGAGTGAGGCGGGAGAGGGGACGGACGCGATCCCGCCGGATCCGGGCGATACTCGCCGGGGGTCTCGTGCTGGGCGTCGGCGCGACCGCGACCCTGGCCGCCTGGAACGACTCCGAGTTCGGCGCCGCGACCTTCACGGCCGGACGGTTCGACATCGTCGGGGCGACCGACGGCACGACCTTCTCCAGCCACGCGACGGCGGGCACGGCGGCCGCGCTGAACTTCCAGCTTCCGCCCACCGCCATGGCACCGGGGACGACGACGTACGCACTGTTCAGCGTGCGGACCGCGAATCCCTCGGTGGCCGGAGTGCTGCAGCTGATCCCGGGAACGCCGGGGGGAACGGGGCTGGTGACGTATCTCACCTACGGGGTGCGGACGATCGCCGGAACCTCCTGCACGGCGGCGACGTATCCGGCGGGAACCACTGTCGTCTCTGAGGGGTCCGCCCTGACGGCGTCGGGGACCACGACCCAGGCGGTCGCGGCGAACGGGGCGGCGCAGGTGAACTACTGCTTCGCGGTGACCCTGCCCTCGGCGGCGGGAAACGGGGCGCAGGGGCTCACGATGACGCAGACCTGGCAGATCCAGGGGACGTCGTCATGATGACGCCCCGTCGCCGGTGGCGAGCAGAGACCACGGAGCCGGTCGCGGCGCGGGGCCGCGGGCGGAGGATGCTGGGTGACCTGCTGCTGTGGTGCGCGGCGGCCGCCGGGACGATCTGCATCCTCCTGGTGATCCTCGCGGCGACGTCGCAGATCACGCTCATCATGTTCCGGACGGGCTCGATGGCGCCGACGATCCCCGCGGGGTCGGTGGCGGTCGTACAGCGGGTGCCCGCCGCGGAGGTCGAAGTGGGGGACGTGGTGACGGTGGACCGCCGCGGCGAGCTCCCCGTCACTCATCGCGTCACGGCTGTCGAACCCGGTGCCTCGGAGCACGAGCGGATGCTCACCCTGCGGGGCGACGCGAACGCGAGCGAGGATCCCGTCCCCTATCCGGTGTCCTCCGTCCGCACCGTGCTCTTCGCGATGCCGGGGGCGGCGGTCGTGGTCGCGGCGCTCGGGGACCCGGTGGTCCTCGCCGTGCTCACGATCGCGGCGACGGCGCTGGTGGTCTGGGCCTTCTGGCCGCGTGCGCCGCGGCGGGCCCCGGCGCACGCGGAGGGATCGTGAAGTGGCGCCGAGTGGCTGCCGTCCTCGCGGCGCCCGTGCTGTTGACCCTCGTGGTCCCGGGGGTCGCGCGGGCGGAGCCGACGTCGGAGGTGATCCAGGGCGATGTGCTGCGGCTCGTCTCGATCGCGGACTGGGAGTCCGCCGGGGGGATGCTTCCCGGTCGGCCAGTGCGGTGGGACGTCGAGGTCAGCGCCCAGGCGCAGGAACCGGGTCGGATCCGTATCGGCGTGCGGGCGACGGGTGACGCCCGACTCCGGGTGGACGTCGCGCTCTGTGCCGAGCGGTGGGGCCCGGCGGGGTGCGCATCGGGATCGACGATCGTCCGCGATGACTGGAGCATCCCGCGCGACGGGACCGAGACCCCCGTGACCGAGATCCCGCATTCCGAGACCGCCCACCTCCGTCTCACGATCGCGCTCGATCCTGCGGACGGAGCCGGGACGACGCAGATGCAGGTCGTCGCCCACGGGGCAGGGGAGACCGTGCACGCTGGGCCGGGCGGTGGGCTCGCCTCGACGGGACCCCCGTCGAGGATCGCCCCCCTGATCGTGGCCGGCGGGCTGGTCGTGATCGGCGCCGCCGTGCTCGGTGCCGCTCCGCGCCGGGGCTCGGGAAGGGGGAAGGAGCTGTGATGAGCCGGGGCCGGCGGAGGGCCGTCGCAGTCGCCGCCGTGGCCGTCCTCTGCGCCGCAGTCTCCGCGTCGTCGGTCGAGCCCAGCACGGCGCGGTTCACGGATGGCGAGTACGCCGCCGGGTCCTTCACCGCGTCGCGGCTGGCCGTGCCGTCCATCACCTCTTGCACGGTGACGAGTCTGCTCGGAACCTTCACCGGCTTCACGATCACCTGGACCTCGCCCTATCCGAAGGCGCAGCAGCGGCTCTCGATCAACACCGTCGTCGTCGACAACGGTTCGGTCGGACAGAGCGGGAGTGGGCCGTGGACGTACTCGGCCACGATCAGCTCCAGCGTGCTCAGCACCCTGCTCGGAAGCCTGCTCGGCTCCTCCAATACCGTGCGGGTCGAGGCCGTCCTCCCCGGGACGTCCTGGGTCTCGCCCGCCGCGACGCGGACGCTGTCGGTGGGCGGCCTGCTCGGTCTGGGCGGGAACAACACGTGCACGTGAGCCCGCGCCGGCTGCTCAGTCGGCGAGGGCGAGGGCGCGGAAGGCGTCGCGCTCGCGGAGTTGCTCGCGGCGGCTGTCTGCGGGGGAGGTGGAGCGGGACGGGACCGTACGTCCCGTCGTCCGGCGGTACAGCTCGTCGATGAGGTCGGTCGCGAGCCCCACGAGCTTTGCGATCTCCCGGTCGTCGCGGTCGATCCACACGCAGCGGGGCTCGTCGTGCACCGGGGAGAAGTCGACGTGCTCCTCCCAGACGAACAGGGTGCGTTCGGCGCCCAGCACATGCTGCTGCCACCACACCTGTCGCAGGTACGTGCGCGGGATGCCGCGGAACGCCTTGTTGGTGGTCTTGATCTCCGCGAGGCTGACCCGACCGTCCGCATCCACGGAGATCCCGTCGGGGGTCGCCAGGTGGCGGTGCTCGACCTCGGCGCGGAACAACGCGGAAGAGGGGAAGATGCCGTGCGTCGCGGCCACCCAGGCGGCGATCTCGGGCTCCCGGCGCCGGCCGTGGTCCGTGTAGGCGTTGCCACCGAATCGGGGCCCACCGCCGAGCTTGGCGTCGGCAGCGCGGGCGATCGAGCGTTCGCTGGTGAGTCCGGCGACGTCGGTGGCGGTGATGCCGCGGGATCGCGCCCTCATCCAGGCCACGCGGTCGCGCGAGTCTGCGACGATGCGAGCTTGGAGTTCCGGGGGTCACCAGAAGACTCTAACTCTCCCCCACCCCCGTTCCGTTCGCACGCCGCCCCTCCCGCCGACCCACCCCCTGCGTGCCTCCCACCCCTTCCGCCCGCGCGAAAGGGGTGGGAGGCACGGAAGCGGGTGGGTCGACTGCGCGGGATCGTTCCTGCACAGGAGGGGGAGGGAGGGGAGGGGTGTGGGGAACTCAAAGAAGGGGAGTACGGGGACTGGCGGTGGGGAGACTCGGGGGATGAGGCAGGTGGGCGTGGACGAGATCCGGACGATGCTCCTCGGTCGCCGGCGGCTGGAGGCGGAGGGGTGGGGCTCCCGGACGCTCCGTGCCGCCGAGGTGGGGCGACGGCTGCATCACGTCCGTCGCGGGTGGTACATCGCGCAGCAGGTCTGGAACGAGCTCGCACCGGAGTCCCGGCACCGCGCGGAAGTCGTGGCCGCCGACCTTTCGGCATCGCAGACGCGGCCCGTGTTCTCGCACGCCTCGGCCGCTGTGCTGTGGGGGCTGCCGCTGTACCGGGTCCGGCCGACGAGGGTCCACGTGACGGCGCCCCCGGACCGTCGGCACAGCACGCCAGGGATCCTGCGGCACGAGGGACGGGTTCCGGATGACGACGTCGTGGATGTCGACGGCATCCGGTGCACCTCCCTCGCCCGCACGGTCGTCGACCTCGCCCGCACGGTCGTCCCGGAGGCGGCCCTCGCCGTCGCGGATGCCGCCCTCGCCCGTGTCGGCGGTGACCCGTGGCAGTTCGACGACACCGCGGAGCAGGCTCTCCTGGCCGACCTCGCGGATCGGGTGCGCCATCCGCGGCTCCGCGGCATCGTGCAGGCGCGTCGGATCGTGAGTCTGGCCGACGGTCGCGCACAGCTTCCGCTGGAAAGCGTGACGCGGTATCGGCTCCATCAACTCGGCTTCGGCAGGCCGCGTCTGCAGGTGCCGGTCGACGGGCCGCGCGGCGGCAGGTTCTGGATGGACATCGCCGTCGATCAGTCCCGTACCTTCGTGGAGTGCGACGGCCGCGACAAATACCTGAATGACGAGCTCCGCGGCGACCGCAGCGCGGAAGAGGTGGTGCTGGACGAGAAGATCCGCGAGGACTGGGTGCGCGGGACCACCGGCTGGCGGGTGATCCGGGTGGCGAGTGCGCACGTCGCTTCCCTCGCCGCGGCCGACGCGCACTTCCGCGCGCTCGGCCTCTTCGCCCGTTGAGACATCGACCCACCCCTTCCGTGCGCCCCGGCCCCATGCGTGCGGTCGTAGGGGGCCGGGGTGCACGCAGAGGGGTGGGTCGACGGAAAGAGGAGGGGGATTTGGGGGAGAGATGGGGGTGGGGTACAGTGGTCATAACCGAAGACCGCTGGTCATCGTGTGTGCGCAAGCACGCAGGATCGAAGCTCTGCAACGCAGGGGCCCGCGCAGGTGTCACGAACTTCCGAGCTCCGTGCGCTTGCGCCGGAGCTCTTCTCTTTTGCAGGGGGTCGGAGGCCGGCGCCCCACCACCGTGCGGCGCCTCGTACACACCAAGGAGTGACCATGGCGCAGAAGGATGCATCGGTCAACGAGCTCACGAAGTCATTCGAGAACTCGAACGCCGTCCTGCTGACCGAGTACCGCGGTCTGACGGTTGCCCAGCTCAAGCAGCTGCGCAACAGCATCCGTCAGGACGCTGAGTACGCCGTGGTGAAGAACACGCTGACCAAGATCGCCGCCAACAAGGCAGGCATCTCCGCGCTGGACGAGGACCTCAAGGGGCCGTCGGCTGTCGCGTTCGTGCACGGTGACTTCGTCGCCACCGCCAAGGCTCTGCGTGACTTCGCCAAGGCCAACCCGCTTCTCGTGATCAAGTCGGGCATCTTCGAGGGCAAGGCCCTCACCGCCGACGAGGTCAACACGTACGCCGCGCTCGAGAGCCGTGAGGTTCTGCTGGCGAAGGCCGCGGGAATGATGAAGGCGACGATGGGCAAGGCTGCCGCCACCATCGACGCGCTTCGCGAAAAGCTGGAGACCGCCGAGGCCGCGTAAGCGACCGGCGATCTCGTCTACAAACCCCATCTATCTAGGAGATACATCATGGCGAAGCTTTCCACCGAGGAGCTGCTCGAGCAGTTCGCCGGCCTGACCCTCATCGAGCTCAACGAGTTCGTGAAGGCGTTCGAGGAGAAGTTCGAGGTCACCGCTGCTGCCCCCGTCGCCGTCGCCGGTGCCGCTGGCGGCGCAGGCGAGGCCGCGGCCGAGGAGGAGAAGGACTCCTTCGACGTCATCCTCGAGGCTGCTGGCGACAAGAAGATCCAGGTCATCAAGGCTGTCCGCGAGCTCACCTCGCTCGGCCTCGGCGAGGCCAAGGCCGTCGTCGACGGTGCTCCGAAGGCCGTCCTCGAGGGCGCCAACAAGGAGACGGCCGAGAAGGCCAAGGCTGCTCTGGAAGAGGCCGGCGCGACCGTCACCCTCAAGTAATTCCAGCGCACCAGCGCTTCTGCGAAGGCCCCGGGTTCCGCCCGGGGCCTTCGTGCGTCCACGGGACTCAGCGTGGCGCCGCGGTCGAACTGCGCACGACGAGCGCCGATCCGGCCTCGATGCGCTCGACCGGGGCGTCCGGCTCGTTCATCCGGCGCGTCAGCAGGCGCACGGCTTCCTTGCCCTGCTCCCGCGGCGACTGCCCGATGGTGGTGAGGGCGAACATCTCCGCGTGCTCATGGTCGTCGATGCCGACGACGCTGAGCTCGGTCGGCACCGCGATGCCCAGGCGGCGGGCCGCGATCACGGCACCGATGGCGGCCTCGTCGCAGACGCCGACGATCGCGGTCGGACGGTGCCGCCGGTCGCCGAGGAGCCCCGCCGCCGCGGCGTAGCCACCGGGCATGGTCGGCGCCGCGCCCGCGACCCGCGCCCGTGGGGTCAGCCCCGCCGCGTGCAGCGCCTCGCGATAGCCGGCGAGGCGGCGGGCATCGCCGTAGCTGAGATCGGTGTCGTCGGTGGCGCCGCCCACGAAGGCGATGTCGGTGTGGCCGAGCTCGATCAGATGCTCGGTCGCGATCCGCGCCGCGGCGGCGTCGTCGATCGACACGGCGCTCGCCCCGGCGCTGTAGGGGCCTACGCTCACGAGCGGGCGCCCTGTGCGGTGCAGCCGCTCCAGCTCACGGGCGCTGGGCTGGATGCCGACGGCGATGATGCCGTCGAACCTCCGGCCCGGCAGCACGCTCTCGAATAATCGCTCCCTGGTGCCGGAGCGCTCGGGGACACCGTAGAGCGACAGGTCGTAGTCGAGGGCGAGCAGCGCCTCCTGCACCCCGGCGAGCAGCTCCGAGAAGAACCAGCGGTCGACCGGGGGCATCACCAGCCCGACGGTGCCCGTGCGCCCCGTGGCGAGGCTCGTGGCGGAGGAGTGAGCGACGTACGCGAGGGACTGTGCCGCCTCCTCCACGCGCTGCCTGGTCTCCTCCGAGACGTAGCCGCGACCGCTGAGGGCGCGGCTGGCGGTGGCCTTGGACACACCGGCGCGCGTCGCGACGTCGGCGATCGTGCTCATCGTGTCCTCCTCGACGCGGTTCCACGACGGCGAGCCATCGGGCGCTCGCCGGGAGCCATCGTAATCGTTCCACACGCGAGGAGGAACCGGTTCCAGACGCCATGGACTGGGAGCGCTCCCATCGTCGGGGAACAGGCTCCGTCAAAGGGTTGTGATCTTGTAACCTTCCCCAGTTGTACGGCGAGAAGGAACCCGAGTAGGTTGGCCTGGAATCGGTTCCCCAATGGTTGCGGCGATTGCTCTCCTTGGGCGGACGGAAGATCCACCGGAAGAGGAGAAGTACATGGCTTTGTCACAGCGATACCGCCTGCTCGCCCCCATCGCACTCGTCGGCGTCGCATCTCTTGCGCTCGCGGGCTGCGCCGAGGGCGGAAGCGGCGACGGCGGCAGCGGGGAGACCAAGGACACGGTCCGGATCTCCGGCGGCATCACGGGCGTCGAGGCCGACGACCTCAACGCCTCCTTCGAGCAGTTCACGAAGGACACCGGCATCAAGGTCGAGTACACCGGCGACAAGGGCTTCGAGGGCAACATCGTCACCAAGGTGACGGGTGGAGACGCCCCCGACATCGCGATCGTGCCGCAGCCCGGTCTGCTCAAGACCCTCGTCGACACCGGCAAGGTCATGCCGGCGCCCGAGGCCGTGGAGAAGGCCGTCGACGAGAACTGGTCCGAGGACTGGAAGAAGTACGGCACGTTCGACGACACCTTCTACGCGGCGCCGATGCTCGCGAACCTCAAGGGCTACGTCTGGTACTCCCCGAAGCAGTTCGCCGAGTGGGGTGTCGAGGTTCCGGAGACCTGGGACGACATGATCGCGCTCACCGACACCATCGTCGAGAAGACCGGCGGTCCGGCCTGGTGCGCCGGCTTCGCCTCCGAGGCGGCCTCGGGCTGGCCGGGCACGGACTGGATCGAGGACCTCGTGCTGCGTCAGTCGGGCCCGGATGTCTACGACGACTGGGTGGCCGGCGACGTCAAGTTCACCGACCCCGAGATCAAGCAGGCCTTCGACGCCGTCGGCGAGATCCTGCTCAATCCGGAGTACGTGAACGCGGGCTACGGCGACGTCAAGAGCATCAACTCCACCGCCTTCGGCGACGTCGCCAACGCGGTGGCGAAGGGCGACTGCGCACTGACCCACCAGGCCTCGTTCCTGTCGGCGAACTTCCTCGACACCGAGACCGCGGAGGGCAACGTCCCTGAGGTCGCTCCGGACGGCGACGTCTACGCGTTCATCATGCCGGGTGAGACCGCGGGCGAGCTCCAGGTCGAGGGTGGCGGTGAGTTCGTCGCGGCCTTCTCCGACGACGAGGCCACCCAGCAGGTGCTCGAGTTCATGGCATCGCCGGAGTTCGCCGACGCGCGTGTCGAGCTGGGCGGCGTGATCTCCGCCAACAAGAACGCCGACCCGAGCCTCGCCTCGAGCGAGTTCCTCCAGGAGGCGATGACCATCATGCAGGACGACGCGACGACCTTCCGGTTCGACGCCTCCGACCTGATGCCGTCCACGGTCGGCTCGGGGTCGTTCTGGAAGGGGATGGTCGACTGGATCGACGGCAAGGACACCGAGACGGTGCTCTCCGACATCCAGGCCGGCTACGAGAACTGATCGCCTCGACGCGATCGTCGTAGGCAGAGCGGGGCCGGGCTGCACAGCCCGGCCCCCGCTCCACCGATCCGTACTGCCCGGGAACCCAGCACTATCCAGAAGGGGACGTCCATGTCGCACGCGACCATCGAGAAACCCGTCGAGGCTGACGCGCCACCGACGACGCACGGCACCGATGCGAAGGGGAGGAACGTCACCCGCACGGTCCTCGCGATCGGCTTCGTGGTCGTCGTCGCCCTCGCGCTGCTCCTCGCGTTCACCGCGCCGACCGAGGAGTCCTCGCGGATCACCATCGGTTTCTCGCTCAACAGCTTCTTCCTGTGGCTCGGCGGTCTGAACCCGCTGGTGCAGATCCCGGCCGTGCTGCTCGTGTTCGGCGTGGTCGTGGCCCTCATCCTGGTGCTGATCGAGTTCGCGCCCCGCCCCGGCCGCGGCTACTTCATCATGCGGCTGGTCGCGTGCCTGGTGATCCCGGTGCTCGCCCTGCTGCTGCTGCGCCCCTACGCCAACGCCGTCGTGTACGTCGTGGCCATCGCGCTGCTCGTCGGCGCGCTCCTCTTCTTCGCCGACTTCCGCGCCCGCCAGGGCGCCGGCTACCTGTTCCAGCTCGTGCTGTTCATGGCCCCGGCGTCGATCATGCTGCTGCTGGGGCTGATCTACCCCGCGATCTCGACGATCTTCAAGTCCTTCTTCGACAAGACCGGCGACGAGTTCGTCGGACTCGAGAACTACATCTGGGTCTTCACCAACCCGGTCGGCACCTCGTCGGTGATCAACACGATCATCTGGGCGCTGCTGGCTCCGGTGATCTCGGTGGTCATCGGCCTCGCCTACGCCGTGTTCATCGACCGGGCGCGCGGCGAGAAGTTCCTCAAGGTGCTCGTGTTCATGCCGGTGGCGATCTCGTTCGTCGGCGCGGGCATCATCTGGAAGTTCATGTACGACGCCCGCCAGGGCGATCAGATCGGCCTCCTCAACGCCATCGTCACCGCGTTCGGCGGCGATCCGGTGCAGTGGCTGGCGATCAAGCCGATCCTCAACACCCTCATGCTGCTCATCGTCTTCATCTGGACCCAGACGGGATTCGCGATGGTGATCCTCTCGGCCGCGATCAAGGCGGTCCCGGTGGAGCAGATGGAGGCGGCCGAGCTCGACGGGACGAACGCCTGGCAGCGGTTCCGCAACGTGACGGTGCCCGGCATCCGGTCGTCGCTGATCGTGGTGCTCACGACCATCACGATCGCGTCGCTCAAGGTGTACGACATCGTCGCCGTGATGACCGGTGGCCGGGATGAGACCAGCGTCCTCGGCTTCGAGATGGTCAACCAGCAGCAGCGGTTCCAGAGCTACGGGCACTCGTCGGCGCTCGCCGTCGTGCTGTTCCTGTTCGTGTTGCCGCTGATCGTCTACAACGCCCGATCGATGGCCAAGCAGAGGGAGATCCGCTGATGAGTGCAACGCAGGCCACGGTCGTGGACAACCGCACCAAGCGCCAGGTGGCGCGGGACACGCGCCGCAACGAGGCGATCGCCCATAAGAAGCTGACCTCGAAGGGCGCGACGATCGCGGCCGCGGTCATCGCCCTCTTCTGGACCATTCCGACGTTCGGGCTGTTCGTCACCTCGTTCCGCCCGGGAGCGGACACGCAGAACAGCGGATGGTGGACGGTCTTCGCCAACCCTGAGTTCACGTTCGACAACTACGTGCAGGCATGGAACTCGGGTGGTACGTCGACGACCCTCGCGACCGCCTTCGTGAACTCGCTGGCGATCACGATCCCCGCGACCGTGTTCCCGATCGTCATGGCGTCGCTCGCCGCGTACGCGTTCGCATGGATCGACTTCAAGGGTCGGAACATGCTCTTCATCTTCGTGTTCGCGCTGCAGATCGTTCCGCTGCAGATGGCTCTCGTGCCGCTGCTGAGCCTGTTCTCGGACGGCCTGACGATCAACGACGTGCCGATCTTCCCCGGATTCGGGCTGAACGAGGTGCAGTACAGCTTCGCGCGGGTGTGGATCGCGCACGCGATCTTCGCGCTGCCGCTGGCGACGTTCATGCTCCACAACTTCATCTCCGAGATCCCCGGTGAGATCATCGAGGCGGCGCGCGTGGACGGCGCAGGACACGGCCAGGTGTTCTTCCGGATCATCCTGCCCCTGGCCGCTCCGGCGATCGCGTCCTTCGCGATCTTCCAGTTCCTCTGGGTATGGAACGACCTGCTGGTCGCGACGATCTTCGCCTCGCCCGGCGCCCTGCCGATCACGCAGGCGCTGAACTCGCTCTCCGGGACCTGGGGCAACAAGTGGTTCCTGCAGTCGGCGGGAACGTTCATCTCGATCATCGTCCCGCTGATCGTGTTCTTCGCCCTCCAGCGCTTCTTCGTGCGCGGCCTGCTGGCCGGCGCGACGAAGGGCTGAGCCTTCGACAGGCTCAGGCCCTTCGACAGGCTCAGGGACCCAGGTGCTGGGTGGCTGAGCCTGTCGAAGCGGCGCTGAAACACAGCCCCATCGGCGGGAACCCTCGCCGTACCCTGAACAGATGAAGTACGCAGACTCCATCGTCGACCTCGTCGGCGACACGCCTCTGGTGAAGCTCCAGCACGTCACCGAGGGCATCGCGTGCACGGTGCTCGTGAAGCTCGAGTACCTGAATCCCGGCGGCTCGGCGAAGGACCGCATCGCCACCCGCATCATCGATGCCGCCGAGGCCGCGGGCCAGCTGAAACCGGGCGGCACCATCGTCGAGCCGACGAGCGGTAACACCGGCGTCGGGCTCGCCCTCGTCGCGCAGCAGCGCGGCTACCACTGCGTGTTCGTGGTCCCGGACAAGGTGGGGGAGGACAAGATCGACGTGCTCCGGGCGTACGGCGCGGAGGTCGTCGTCACCCCGACGTCGGTCCCGGCCGACAGCCCCGAGTCGTACTACAGCGTGAGCGATCGACTGGCGCGCGAGATCCCCGGCGCGTTCAAGCCGAACCAGTACGAGAACCCGAACGGGCCGCGCAGTCACTACGAGACGACGGGGCCGGAGATCTGGCGCGACACCGACGGCCGGATCACCCACTTCGTCGCCGGTGTGGGGACGGGCGGCACGATCACCGGCACCGGGCGCTACCTGCGCGAGGTGTCGGGCGACCGGGTGCGCATCGTCGGCGTCGACCCCGAGGGCAGCGTCTACAGCGGCGGCACCGGCCGGCCCTACCTCGTCGAAGGCGTGGGCGAGGACATCTGGCCGGGCGCCTACGACCCGACCGTGCCGCACGAGATCGTCGCGGTCGGTGACGCGGAGTCGTTCGCGATGACCCGCAGGCTCGCACGCGAGGAGGGCATCCTCGTCGGCGGCTCCAGCGGCATGGCGGTGGTTGGGGCGCTGCGCTTGGCCCGACAGCTTCCTGCAGATGCCGTCATGGTCGTGCTCCTGCCGGACGGCGGTCGGGGCTACCTGGGCAAGATCTTCAACGACGGGTGGATGCGCTCGTACGGGTTCAGCGAGGTGGAGGAGGGGGAGACCGTCGCCGACGTGCTCGCGGCGCGCGCCTCTCGGCACGGCCTTCCCGACCTCGTGCACGCCCATCCCACCGACACGGTGCTCGAGGCGATCGGGATGATGACGGAGTTCGAGGTGTCGCAACTCGTCGTCCTCAGTGCAGAACCCCCGGTGATGATGGGCGAGGTCGTCGGCACCGTCGACGAGAAGGGTCTGCTCGACCTGCTCTTCCGCGGCGACGCCGAGCCGAGCGACGCCGTCGGAGCGCACGCGGGGGAGCGGCTTCCGCTGATCGGCATCCACGCCCCGGTCGCCCAGGCGCGCGCCGCCCTGGCCGACGCCGACGCGCTGCTCGTGACGGAGGACGGCAAGCCCCACACCGTGCTGACCCGGCAGGATCTGCTCGGCTACCTCTCCCGGTGACGCGCGGCGTAACAGGCCGGGACCGGTCGGCGGACCCGGACGTAGGCTGAGGGCATGTCCGACCACGATCACGCCTTCGCCACCCGCGCCATCCACGCCGGACAGGCGCCCGACCCGACCACCGGGGCGATCATCCCGCCGATCTACCAGTCCTCGACGCACGTGCAGGACGGCATCGGCGGGTTCCGCGACGGCTACGAGTACAATCGCGCCGGCAACCCGACGCGCTCCTCGCTGGAGACGCAGCTCGCCGCGCTGGAGGGCGGGGTCGCAGCGCTCTCGTTCGCGTCGGGTCTCGCGGCGGAGGACGGGTTGCTGCGCGGTCTCCTCGCGCCCGGCGATCACGTGCTGCTCGGCAACGACGTCTACGGCGGCACCTACCGGCTGCTCACGAAGGTGCTCGCGCCCTGGGGGATCGACACGACCACCGTCGAGCTGTCCGACGTCGACGTGATCCGGGCTGCCATCCGTCCCGAGACTCGCATCGTGTGGTTGGAGACGCCGAGCAACCCGCTGCTCAAGGTCATCGACATCGCGCTCATCGCCGAGATCGCTCACGCGGCGGGGGCCCTCGTCGTGGTGGACAACACGTTCGCCTCGCCGGCCCTGCAGCAGCCCCTGGCGCTCGGCGCCGACGTCGTCGTGCACTCGACGACCAAGTACCTCGGGGGACACTCCGACGTGCTCGGCGGCGCTGTCGTCTTCCGGGACGACCGCTTCGTCGAGGCCGTGAAGTTCCAGCAGTTCGCCGTGGGCGCGGTCTCTGCTCCGCTGGACGCCTGGCTGACGACCCGCGGCATCAAGACGCTCGCGGTGCGGATGCGCCAGCACTCCGAGAACGCACAGGCGATCGCCGAATGGGCGCAGGCGCGCCCCGAGTTCGCCCAGGTCTTCTATCCCGGTCTGTCGTCGCATGCCGGGCACGCGGTCGCCGCCCGGCAGATGAGCGGCTTCGGGGGGATGCTCTCGCTCGGCCTCGCCGCCGGCGGGGAGGCGGCGCGTGCCTTCGCCGAGAGCACGAGCCTCTTCCAGCTCGCCGAGTCGCTCGGCGGCGTGGAGTCGCTCATCGGGTACCCGCCCGAGATGACGCACGCGTCGGTCCGCGGCACCGAGCTCGCGGTTCCGGAGAACGTCGTGCGCCTCTCCGTCGGCATCGAGGACGTGGCCGACCTCATCGCGGACCTCGAGCAGGGGCTCGCCCGCATCGGCCGCTGACCGGCACGCCGACCCGCGATCACGGGGGCATCGGTCACAATGGGACGATGAATCGACGGATGCTGCTGTGGTGGGGCGTCGCCTGCCTGTTCCTGGCCACCGCCCTCGGCGCGCTCGTCGTCTTCGTGTATCCGCAGACACCGGGCCTCGACCAGTGGTGGAACGACACGATCGGCGCGATCCGCGCGGACTGGATGCTGAGCTTCGCGCTCGCGCTGAACTGGATCGGCGGAGGGTGGGTGGCCATCCTCGCCGTCCCGCTGGGGACCATCCTGGTCCTGCTGCTCCTGCGGCGATGGCGAGGTGCCCTCTTCGCCGCCTTCTGCTTCCTCGTCAGCGCGGGTGCCGTGCAACTCCTGAAGAACATCTTCGGTCGCGCTCGTCCCCACGACATGCTCGTCGTGAGCGACTACGGCTCCTTCCCGTCCGGTCACACCGCGAACGCCGCGACCATCGCGCTCGTGCTCTGGGTCCTGTTCCCCCGAGTGTGGATGGCGATCGTGGGGGCCGCATGGATCGTGCTCATGGCGCTGTCGCGCACGTTCCTGTCGGTGCACTGGGCGACGGACACGCTCGGCGGCGCCCTCGTCGGCGCCGGCGTCGTCCTCGTGCTCGGCGCCTGGCTCGTGCCGTGGATCCGTCGCGACGTCGAGCCGGCCGCACACGCCGATAGGCTGAGCGCACCCTGACCCTTCCGAGGAGCATCCGTGTCGCGTATCCGCCCCTACCGCCCGACCGATCGCGCGGCGATGTTCGAGATCTGCGTGAAGACGGCGGACGCCGGGGGAGACGCCACCGGTGTGCTGTCGGATGACGAGCTCTGGGGCAACCTCTTCGCCGTGCCCTACGTCGAGCGGCACCCCGACCTCGCGTGGGTCGTGGAGGCAGACGACGGGCGCGCCATCGGCTACCTGGTCGCGACCGACGACACCGACGCGTTCTCCGCCTGGTTCCGCGACGAGTGGTGGCCCGCCCTGCATGCACGCTACCCCCGGTCGGCCGATCCTCAGACCCGCGAGGAGAAGCTGATCGAATACGGCTACACGCGGGAACCGGGTGTCGAGCCCAACGCCACGGAGTACCCCGCGCATCTGCACATCGACCTGTTGCCGGAGACCCAGGGGCAGGGGCTCGGCCGCGCCCTGATCGAGACGCTCTTCGCCACACTGCGCGAACGAGACGTCCCGGCGCTGCACCTGGGGATGGACCCCGCCAACGTCGGCGCTGCCGCCTTCTACGAGCGCCTCGGCATGACCCGGCTCCCCTCCGCGCCGGGCGGACTGACCTACGGGATACGCTTCGACACCTGACAGCAGCGAGAAACGAAGAAGACCTCCGCGATGCGGAGGTCTTCTTCGTTTCTGGCGGTGACGGCGGGATTCGAACCCGCGGTTGCTTGCACAACACACGCTTTCCAAGCGTGCTCCTTCGGCCGCTCGGACACGTCACCAAGGAACAACCTGTCCATCCTATCCGATGTCCTGCGGGCCTCGTGACATACCGCAGATCCCGGCCTGGAGCTGGCGGAGCTGTAATATTGCACCGCATTCGAGGCAAAGCTACCTTCATATGAAGACGCAACCGCGTCAGACGGATCCGGTTCTCTGGGGGGATCATGGGGTCGAGTGCGACGACGGCACGGCAGGACGAGGGAGGGACGGGCGAAGACCCGCTCCTCGGGCCGCATGCCCTGCGGGCGTGGATCACCGGCGGGCAGGGGGCGCGCGGTCGCGTGTTCCTGCGCGAGACGGAGGTCGGGGCTGCATCCGTCGCTGCTGCAGCCGACCCTGAGGACGTGATCCTCGAGCCCGCAGGATCGGTGCCTCGGCCGGGGGCGGCGCGGGTCGTCGTCGGCTACGAGGGCAGGCTCGCCGACCTCGGCGACGAACTGTTCCTGGGTGAGCGCGGCGTCGAGCTTCAGGACTACATCGCGGCCTCGTTCGTCCAGATCGTCGGACCGACGGCGGTGCGGTTCTTCGACGAGGGCAGCTGGCGTGCCTTCCTGGACGACGCCGATCTCGCCCGCGCCACCGGAGTGTTCGCCGCCGCGATGCTCGACCCGCGGGTGCTGTTGGCGGACCGCGCCGCTCTCGCGCGGCCCCACCGGGAGGAGACTCCGTGCGCCGTCCGCGTCGACGCGGGCGGCGGCGTGCATCTCGGCCTGCAGGGGGAGGCGATCGGCCACGTGGACGACCTGCCGGCCGTCCTCGGACGAACCGTGCCCCTGATGTCGGCACTGGGCAGCGTGCCAGGCGCGGCGGACCTCGTCGCCGAGCTCGACGCCCGGCCGTGGCTCAGCCGGTACCTCGACGCGGCCGATCTCCGCAAGATGCTCCGCCTGCCGAACGGCACCGCCCGGATCGCGGGCTTCGGGTGGGCGCTCCTCGACGACGACCTCGCGGATGCCGAGCCCCTGCCCGACGATCCGTTCCTGCTCGACACTGCCGAGGGCTTCCTGCTTGCCGACGTCAGGACCCTCCGCCGGCATCTCCTGTCCCCGCTGACCGCCGCGGTGGTCGACGCGGTCCAGACCTCGGGCACGCGCGCGCTGGCGGCCGCGCGCGTGGCCCGCGCCTGTGGCGTGCCCGACGCCCACGCCCGGCGCCTGTGTCTGGACGCGCTCGCCGCGCTCCGCGTCCACCTCGGTGGTCCGGTCGAGGATGCCTCGGGGGAAGGCGCCCGATGAGTGTGCCGCACGCGCTGTGGACGTCGATGCTCCCCGCTGACACCGCCTTTCCTCCGGATCGCGTGACGATCGGCGCCTCCGGACATCGCCTCTTCTATGCCGACGGCTCCGAACGCCTCTGCGCGACGAGTGGGCTGTGGAACGTTCCGCTCGGCTTCGGCAACCCCGCCGTGACGGAGGCCGTGAGCAGGGCGACGCGTGACGCCTCGTACCTCTCCCTGTTCCGTGCCCCGCACCGGTACGCCGAAGACGCCGCCGATGCCCTCATCGCCCTCGCGGGATCCGAGCGCTACCGGCGCGTGATCTTCTCCACGTCGGGCGGGGCCGCGAATGACGCCGCGATGAAGCTCGCGCGGCAGTACTGGGCGCAGCAGGGCTCGGGTTCGCGCTCCCTCGTCGTGGGGCTGCGCGGGAGCTATCACGGCACGATGTACGGCAGCCACGTGCTGAGCGGCGACGACCTGCTGCAGTCGGTCTACGGCGTCGACAGGAGAGCGGTGCGGCACGTGTCGCACACCGACGACGGGGCGGAGCTCGCGGCGCTCGTGGAGCGTGAAGGGTCCCGAGTCGCGTCCGTCGTGGTGGAGCCCGTCCTGGGCAGCGGTGCCCACGCGCTGTCCGGGGCCTTCGTCCGCCGCCTCCTGGAGCTGCGGGAGCGGCACGGGTTCCTGCTGGTCGCGGACGAGGTCGCGACGGGATTCGGGCGCACCGGTGCCCTGTTCGCGACCGACCGCTGGGCGGCGGCTCCGGACGTCCTCATCGTGTCGAAGGCGCTGACGAACGGCGCGATGGGGGCTGCGGCGCTCCTCGTCGGAGACCGTATCGCGACGGCGTTCGCCCGCGGCGGCTGGACCTTCGTCCACGGGGAGACGCAGGCGGGCACGCCGGCGTGTGCGGCCGCGGTCCTCGCCGTGATCGACGAGCTCCGCCGCATCGACGTCGAGACGACCACGCAGGCACTGGCGACGACGGTGCACCACCTCGCGCGGACCTGGCAGGACGACGGGATCGTCACCGGCGTCACCGGCAGCGGCTGTTTCGTCGGGGTGGGGCTCCGCCGCCCGGACGGGTCGCCGCTCTCCGGGGCCGACGTCCTGCAGGTGGTGTCCGCCATCGCCGACAGCGGCGTCGTGGTCCACCCCGGTCCCAGCTCCTTCCAGCTCATCCCCGGCTACGGCTTCACGGCGGCGGAGGTGGCCGAGACCGACCGGGCCGTTCGGGCCGGCCTGGCGCGCGTGCGGCAGGGAGCGGCATGACCGCGCCGTTCAGCGCACGCGTCCCCACGCTGTGGCACGGGCCCCGCGCACGAGAGGCGATGGTCCGTCTCACGGCGGGACGGGACACGCTGGTGATCGCCGACGCGGCCGTCGCGTACCCCCTTCCCACCGCGCACCCGGCCCGCAGGATGACGGTGGACACGGGAGCGGTGGATGAGGTCGGGGTCCTCGTGATCGCCGAGGAGCTCGTCCGACGACCACCCGAGGTCATCGTGGCCGTCGGAGGCGGAAGCGTCCTCGATGCGAGCAAGATCGCGGCCCTCGCGCTCAGCCCCGGGCGCCTTCTGGACTTCGCCCTCCGGCACGCGGAGATCTCGGCGCTCACGATCCTGCCGGACGCCCCTCCGTCCGTCGACATCGTCGCGGTGCCGACGACGATCGGCACCTCCTCGGAGACGAACAGCGTGGCCGTCCTCCGGCACCGGCGCGGTTCCCGGCTTCTCGTCGGTCGGCCGCTGCGGCCGCGCCACGCCGTCCTCGACCCCGACCAGTTCGCCACACTCGTGCCGGCTGCCGTGCGGGAAGGCGCGCTGGAAGCCTTCCTCCGGGTGGCCGGAGCCTCGACGAGTCCGCGGACGGAGCGAGCCGACCGCGACGCGCGGACGCTCGGCAGGGCGCTGCTCGAGGCGGCCAGGGGGGACGCGATGTCGACGACGGGGCGGCTGCGCCTGGCGCGGCTGAGTGCCGCCACCCAGCGCACGGCCGCGCTCCGCGGTCGCGACCCGTACAGCGCCCGGCACTGGTACCTCGCGAACGAGGTCGCCTTCCATCTCGGCGTCCGCAAGATGACGGCGACCGCAGCGGTCATCGCCGCCGTCTGGGCGCAGATCGCCGCGGGCGATCCGCGCTGGGGCGATCGCGCCAGCCTCGACGCCTTCTGGACGGACGTCACGGGCGCGACGGCGCTGCCCCGCGACCCCGCCATCGGCATCGCCGTCCTCGTCGATCAGGCAGGCCTCCCCTCGGCACCGCGCCCGAGCGCACGGGAGATCGACCGGATCGCCGCGGCGGTGGAGACGGCGTGGGGAGATCACCGCCCCATGCTGCGCGGAATCCGCGCCGCGGACGTCCGCGCCGTGCTCCACGACTCCCGGTGGAGCACGACCGCGGTCGGCGACCGCCGGCCCCGAGTGGCGGAGAGGAGGTGACGGGAATGACCGAAAGCACGGAGATGAGCATCCGGTTCCAGGAGCTCGACCCGATGGAGGCCCCCAGCTGGGACAGCTTCTACCAGGGCGTGATCAGCGCGCTGGTCCTCATCGGGATCGGCGCGGCAGCCGCCACGTGATGCCGCCCGACAGCGCTCGATCGGACAAAGGAAGGAGGGACGCATGACCGCAGCACTGCCGGCGCTCGAGTTCACCGAGCTCGAGGCCATGGACGCGCCGGGCGATGCCGACGACTACATCCGCGGCTTCGCCGTGGGCGTGATCATCGGAATTCTCGCTCTGACCTAGGAGGTGCACGTTGCAGTCCACGTCGCTGGAGTTCCTCGAACTCGAACAGATCGACACGCCGCTCGAGTGGTGGGAGCACGCGAGCTACATCATCGCGATCATCGGCGGAGCCGCCGCCATCGCGACCTGACCGAGGGTGCGGGCGGGATCGTCCGCCCCCCCCCCCCGACCATCCATCGAGGAGAGGCGATGCACGGATGACATCCTTGATCACCGAGACCGTGGCTGCGCGGCTCGACCTGGTCGGCGCGACCGCCAGGGCACAGGACCTCTACGTCGGGGCCGGCACCGACTTCTACGACCGGCTCGTCGGTCCGGACCGCGTGGAGATCCGCGAGGTCCTGGCGCTCGCGCGCACGGTCCCCGGGCCCGTCCTCGACCTCGCCGCGGGAAGCGGCCGCTTGACGATCCCCCTCGCACGCTCCGGACACCGGGTCACGGCGGTCGATCTCTCGGCCGACATGCTCGCGCGCCTCCGCGGCGCCGTGCCGCACGGGGCGACGGTCGAGTGTGTCATGGCGGACATGCGCGACCTCGCGCTCGGCGAGCACTTCGGTCTCGTCGTCCTCGGGGCGACCTCCATCACCCTCCTCGATCGCGAAGGCCGGGCGCGTCTCTACGCGGGCGTTCGCCGTCATCTCGCCTCCGCCGGCGTCTTCGCCCTCACCATCGCGGACGGTGCGTCGGCGGACTCCCTCGCCGTCGCGACCGACCGCGAGATCATGGTCCCAGGAAACGCCGGCGACGAGCCCTACCTCTTCGCGCAGCAGATCGAAGACGACGGTGCCGTGCGGGTGGTGAACTGGCTCCGCCTCGCGGACATCGCGCCGCGCGCGGAGGTGCCCGTCCTCACGAGTCGCCTGCACGTGCTGAACCCTGGACTCCTCTCCGAAGAACTCGTCGCGGCCGGTTTCCTGGCGCCCGAGATGTCTCCGGTGCGGACGCCCGTCGGCATGCAGCTCCTGCTCCTCACGACCCGCCATGTCGGTGCGGGAAGAGGTGGGCGATGACCACGGCAGGGCTTCGACCCATGCGGCGACGCCGCGGACGAGGGCGGGACTCCCTCACGACGGACTCGTGTCCGTCCCTCGCCTCCGGCGTCGCCTTCGAGCCGACGGCGGAGGGCTCCGGGTGGCTCGTCAGCGTTCAGGGCGTACCGTCCGCGCGGCTGTCCCGTGCTGTGGTCGATCTGCTGACGGCGATGGACGGACGCACAGCGGTCTCTGCGCTGCGGGACCGTTTCGCGCCGGGGGAGAGCGACGAGAGCGTGCTGCGACTGATGGAGCGCTTCCGCGACACCGGGCTCCTGGACGGGGGCGCGTCTCGGCTGCCCGGCCGGGTCACCTATCGGCCGCCGTTCACCGTGCAGTTCGCGACGCTCCGCGCTGCGACGCTCTTCGCCCGCCTCGACCGCCTGGTGGCCCCCGTGCCGCGTCGCGCGGTGCTCGTTGCCGCCGCCGCGCTGCTCGGTGCCGGGATCGTCGCCGCGGTCCGGCACGCCGGCGAGCTGGGCGCCGTGCTCGCTCGTCCCGTCCCGCTCGCCGGGTTCACGCTCGTGGTCGTGGCGCTCGGGCTCGCGACCCTGGTCCACGAGGCCGCGCACGGCCTCACCCTCACCCGGCTGGGGGGACGGCCGCGGCGCGCGGGGTTCATGCTCCTGTACCTCACGCCCGCCTTCTTCGTCGATGTGACGGACGGCTGGCGGCTCGCCGACCGTCGGGATCGTGTGGCGATCGCGCTGGCGGGCCCCGCCGTCCACGCCACGGTGGCGGCGGCGGCGATGCTCGTTGCTCTCTTCTTGCCGTCGTCGGCGGCCCGCGAGACACTGCTGCTCTTCGCGGCCTCGTGCACGGTCGTCGTGCTCGTGAACCTCATCCCCTTCGTGCGCTTCGACGGATACCTCGCGCTGATGAGCGCCCTGGACGAACCGAATCTCCGGGGGAGGACGGTCCGCGACGGTGCGGCCTTCGTCGCCCGCCTTCTCTTCGGGGGGCCGCGGCTGCCCCGGGCGCTGGAGCGGTGGTGGAGCGTGCCCTTCGGTCTCTGCTGCCTGGTGGCCCCGGTCGTCATGGTGCTGATCGCGGTCGTCCGGACCGCGCAGCTGCTCGCCGGAGGCGGGCCGGCGGCGAGTCTCATCGTGTTCGCCCTGGAGGCCGTCGTGGCCGTGGTGGGCGTGGCACTCCTGGGGCGCGCTCTGCTCCGCGTGCGACGATCCGGTGTCTCCCGATTCCGTCTCGTCGGGGTGACCGCCGCGCTCGCGGCCGGGATCGTGGCCGCCGGCATCGTCATCCCGGTCCCCACGGCCGCGATGCTGGGGTTCTCGGTGGAGGACGACCGGGTGGTCCTCGTGCAGGGCGGACCGGACCCCGGCATCGACATCCCGGACGGTGCCCCCGTCGTCCTCTCGACGCGGGGCATCCTCGCGAACGAGTACCGGGGCGAGGGAACGGTCAAAGCTCGCCCCGCGACGGAGAGCAGGGCGCCGATCGAGGCGCTCTTCCCGGTCAGGATGCCCGGGGCGACGGTCCCGGTGACGGCCGTCGCGGAGGTGGCGGTGGCCGGGGAGCGGAGCGCCCTTCCGGCAGCTGGGCAAGCGCGCGTGGAGCTCGGCTCGGCGCCGCTCTGGCAGGCGCTCTGGGCGGCGGTCTCGTCGCCGCTGGCAGCTCTCACGAGCGAGGAGGAGAGAGGATGACCATGAATCAGCACGCCATCGAGGTGCGCGGCCTCACGAAGAGGTTCGGACGCCGCACCGCTGTCGAGGACCTGTCGTTCGCGGTGCCCCGCGGGGCGATCGTCGGGCTCCTCGGCCCGAACGGTGCGGGGAAGTCGACGACGCTGCGCGCGATCGTCGGCCTCGTCCGGCCGACCAGCGGAGAAGCCGTCATCGAGGGGACGCCGTTCGGGGCGCTGGACAACCCGGCCGCGCGTGTCGGGGTGCACATGGACGGGTTCGGCTTCGAGCCCGGCATCTCGGGGCGGCGGCACCTGGAGATCTGCCGTCTCGCGAGCGGTGCGCCCCGCGGCCGTGTGGACGAAGTGCTGGACGAGGTGGACCTCGCCGCCGATGCGCGTCGTCGTGTGAAGACCTACTCGACGGGTATGGCGCAGCGGCTGGGGCTGGCCGCGGCGTTGATCGGTGCGCCGCGGACGCTCATCCTCGACGAGCCGGCCAACGGCCTGGATCCCGACGGCATCCGCTGGCTGCGCCGGTTCCTTCGCGGATTCGCCGAACGCGGCGGCACGGTGCTCATCTCCAGTCATCAGCTCTCCGAGCTCGAGCAGGTCGTGGACGAGGTCGTCGTCATCAAGCGCCGCGCGCTCTTCGCCGGCCGGCTCGACGATCTCGTCACCGGCGGCGTCGACTCGCTCGAGAGCCGGTACTTCGAGCTCGTCGAAGGAGCTTCCGCATGAGCGCCGTGACCCGCGGCGAACTGCTGCGCGCGGTGAGCGGGCTGTCGATCCTCGCCGTCTACCTCGTCGCGGTCCTCATGCCGGCCTTCGTGCTCTTCTCCGACGGCTCGCGCTTCGCGCTGGACGGGCTCGACGCGGGGGCGGCGACAGCGCGGCTGCTGGAACCGCTCGCGTGGTCGGTCATCTCGGCGGCGTTCGTGGGCGCCTACCCGGTGACCAGGGAGTACTACTACGGCTCCATGGACCGGACGCTCACGGCGGTCGGGTTCCGTCGCGCCTTTCGCGGCAAGATGGTCGCCGGTGTCCTCACCGCCCTCGCGCTGGCCGTGGTCGTCTTCCTGCTGTGGACGCTCGGAATCTCCGTCTTCCTGGCCCGGCACGGGCTCGGTCTCGTGTTCACGGCAGAGGCAGGGCGCATCGTCGCCGGGGCTCTGGCCGGCGTGGTCCTCGGTGCTCTCAGCGGCGGAGCGATCGGCTGGATCACCCGGAACTACTACGCGACGGCGATCATCGTCCTCGTCTTCCCGATGGCGCTGGAGTTCGCGATGCTGCGGACGGCGCCCGAGGTCGCACGGTTCTCGCCGGGGATGGCCATCGCAGCGCTGAGCGTGCCGGAATACCAGGGCCGACTGCTCGCTTTCACGCCCGCCGCCGCCGTCGGGATCACGTGGACGATCGGCCTCGTCGCGCTCGCCGCCGTCCGGGGACGTCGGAGCGTCGCGTGATCGGGCGGGCGTTGCGGGCGCAGGCGCGGGGCGCGGCCGGGGACGTCGTCCTCCTCGGGGTCGCACTGGCGGCCCTCCTGCTGTCGCTCTCCCTGGCGACCGGCATCCCGCCGGATCTCGCCGACGCTCCGCCGGCGGTCCGGGAGGAGCTCGTCGCCCCTTTCGACGCCGTCCTCGCCACCTACGCCGGCATCCTGGCGGCCGTCTACGGCTCCTTCCGCTACACGATCGACCGCCGGGACGGCGTCATCGCGCAGCGGCTGATGCTGGAGTCCCGTTGGGCGATGCTCATGGTCCGACTGCTCGCTTCGGCGCTGGGCGGCGCGGTCGTCGCGGTCGCCGCCGTGGCAGGCGGTCGCACGGCGCTTCTGGTGACCATGGGTGGCGTTCCCGTGCACGCGTCCGCCGTCGCATCGACCGTCGCCCTCGGTGCGACCGCGGCACTGTGGGGTCTGGGGGTCGGCATCGTCGTGCAGACGCATCTCGCGGCGCTGTTCGCCGCCACCCTCTCGATGGGTGCGGGCCTCCTCGTGGCGATGTTCTGGAGTGCGGGTGCCGTCTCCCTCCCTCTTCCTGCCCTGCTCGGCGCCTTCCGATTCGATGTGGCCGCCCTGGGCATCCCCGCGGACGGAGAGTTCGCACCGGCGGCGGTGCCGATCGCGGCGGGCTGGACCGTGCTCGCGGTGGGGGCGGGAGCGGCGGTGTTCCTGCAGCGGGACGTGAGCTAGAGCGACGGGCCGCGACGTAGGATTCCTGGGTGGCCACCCCCAAGATCGTCCTCTTCTACGCCTTCACGCCGCTCGCCGACCCGGAGGCCATCCGCGTCTGGCAGCGCGATCTCGGCGAGGCGCTGGGACTGCGCGGCCGGGTGCTCCTCTCGCCGCACGGCATCAACGGGACGCTCGGCGGAGATCTTCCGGCCCTGAAGAAGTGGGTGCGGTCGTTTCGGTCGTATGCCCCGTTCCGCGACGCCGACATCAAGTGGAGCGAAGGAACCGGGCTCGACGAGGCGGGCCGCAGCCTCGACTTTCCGAAGCTGAGCGTGAAGGTGCGGGACGAGATCGTGTCGTTCGGCGCACCGGACGAGCTCCAGGTCGACGCGAACGGCGTCGTCGGCGGCGGCACGCGTCTCACTCCCGAACAGCTGCACGCGCTCGTCGCCGAGCGCGGCGATGAGGTCGTGTTCTTCGACGGCCGGAACGCGCTGGAGGCCGAGATCGGGCGCTTCCGCGGCGCGGTCGTGCCCGACACCGAGACCACCAGGGACTTCGTGGGGCTGCTCGACTCCGGCGCCTACGACGACCTGAAGGGCAAGCCCGTCGTGACGTACTGCACGGGTGGCATCCGCTGCGAGGTGCTGTCGAGCCTCATGATCGCGCGTGGTTTCGGCGAGGTCTATCAGCTCGAAGGAGGCATCGTCCGCTACGGCGAGACCTACGGCGACGACGGCCTCTGGGACGGCTCGCTCTATGTCTTCGACGGCCGCGGATCCGTCGACTTCTCCGACCACGCCCGGGTGATCGGCACGTGCGCCGGATGCGGCACGGCCACGAAGCGCACCGCAAACTGCCCGGACCCCTCGTGCCGCGCCCAGTTCGTCGTCTGCGCGGACTGCGACGCGGTGGCGTGCCCGGTGCACGCGGAGGGGGTCGCGACGCGGGCCTGACCGCCGCGGCGATCCGGCCTCACACCAGGAGCCGGGTGTCGGCCCCGCGCGGAGCGTAGAGCGACCGCGGCAGCAGCAGCGCGCGTGCCCTGGTCCCGCGGTCGACGTGCCGTCGCAGGCTGTCCACGACGACCTTCAGCGGAGCGGCGAGGTCCTCCGCGGTGTCGGCGGCACGAGCGTAGTTCGCACGTTCCACCGCCGCCGTCAGGTCTCGGAGCGCGGACTCGTCGGCCCCGGCGTCCCTCACCAGCACGGCGGACCGCATCCGCGGGCTCTCGGCATCCGACACCGGCACGCGAAGGTCCACGAGGGTGTCCCGGAGCTCGGCCCATGCCGCGGCGGCATCCCCGTGCGCGGCGCGGCGGAGCCGCAGCCGTCGCTCGATCAGCCGGATCGAGGCAGGGACGAGCAGGAGGACCAGGACGCCGACGGCGATGAGGACGACGGGCGTCGGGTCGAGGCGCCGCAGCTCTCCTGACCCGGAGGAGCCGGGGTCGGCATCGCCGCGGTCGACCTCCGGGGCGGTGGTCTCCTCCGACTGCGGTGCCGTCGTCGGCGCCGGGTCCGCGGGGCCGCCGGTCGTCCCGCCCTGCGTCGTGCCCGCGCGGAAGGAGGTCGGCACCCCGAGGGAGGCGGTGGGCTCGAACGGCACCCACCCGATGCCCGGGAACAGGACCTCCGGCCACGAGTGCAACTGGTCGCTCGTCACCGAGAAGATGGATTCGTCGCCGCGCTTCTCGTCCGTGAGGGCACCGGGGAGATACCCGACGACCACGCGGACCTGCATCCCGAGACTCTCGGCCATGAGGGCGAACGCGCCCGCGAAATGCACGCAGTAGCCGGAGCGCTCCTCGAGGAAACGCGCGACGGCATCCGCCCCTGTGCCGTCGAAGCCCTCCTCCACGGGCGTCTCCAGCGAGTACTCGAACTGCGTGCGGAACCAGTTCTGCAGCGCGACGAGGCGGTCGTAGTCGGTCTCCTCGTCCGCGGTCACCTCGGCGGCCAGTTCACCGATGATCCCGGGCAGCTCCACGGCTTCCGCGTCGGGGTCCGCGACGGGGCGAGCCGCGTCCGCGCTGCGGATCTGCTCCAGGGTCGGGGTCACGCGGAGCGAGGTCACGGTGTAGTCGTTGCCCACGGCGTCGCCGCGCCGGGAGAACAGGGTGCGGTTCTCAGGCGACACCCGCCACGCCGCACCGAGGCCCTGCACATCGATGGCCGGGTAGGGCACGGGGAGCCAGGAACTCGACATGCGAAGCACCCGGATGGACGTCGTCTGCTCCGCCGTGGCGATGTCCTCGCCCCACTCCGCCCCGCCGAAACCGTCGACCTGGGACTGCAGGTCTCCGCGATCGGGCTGCCACACACGGCCGTCGAAACGGGAGAGCGTCGTGAGCCGGAGATACGGCGCCGCCTCCGCCTTCGTCGCCACGGTCAGGACCTCGACGGGGCTCGGCTGCCGCAGGTCGTCGCCGAGGCGAAGGGAGGCGTCCACCGTGACGCCGACCCCGGTTCCGGCGATCGTCGAGCCCACCGGGAGAAGCGGGGTGACGACGAGCGCCGTGGCGATGGCCGCCGCACCGACGGTGACCGCGACCGCTCCCGATGCGCGCCGGGGCGACTCCGGATGCCGGCGCGCCGTGTGGCGGAACAGGAGCAGCGCGACGACCGCGGCGACGACGAACCACGCCAGGTTCGGGGAGCCCAGCGTGACGATCATCGGCAGGGAGCCGATCACTCCCAGCAGCACGGTTGCGAGGACGGCGGCCCGGTGGGCGATCAGATGGTCGAGGAGGATCGCGACGACGGTGAAGCCCGCACCCAGGGCGGCGGACAGACCGGGGGAGGCGGCGAGAGGCGCCGATCCGAACACGATCTGTTCCGTGGCGGCTGCGGCGAGCGCCTGGAAGAGCGCGAGGGTCGCGGGGGTCGGGACGATGCCCAGGACGGCCGTGTCGCCCGCAAGGAGCAGGGTGAGCAGAGCGGTGGCCACGAGGAGCTGCGCGAGGAGGGCGAGGAGACCCACGATCGCCACCCGACGCCGGCGCAGGAGGTGCCGCATGAGCATGCCCGTTGCGACGACCGCGACGACGAGGAGGGTCACGACGAGAGACCAGGCACCGGGGGCGATGACCGAGGTGAACGGCCACAGCGCGGTGAGGGCGGCCGCCCCGGCGAGGACACCGGGTGCGACGACTCCGGCGGGCACCTCGCGTTCGCCGTGCCACTGCAGGCGGGTGTCGAGGGGCACCGCGGCGGGCCGCGGGCGGTCAGCGCGGAACATCGGAGGCTCCCGCCCTCGCCGACAGCGCGTCGTCCCATGCCTCGGGCACGTCTGCGGCGAGCCGCGCCACGGTCCACCCGAGCTGACGAGCGGCGTCCTCCGCCCCTGGCAGGGGGTCGGTGGGGAAGAGCAACGGCGCGGCCGCCCCTGCCGGGCGCAGCAGGGCGGCGTCCTCCTCGTCCAACCGGCCCGTCACGTACACGAGCGGCCCGGGCGGGGTGCCGCCGAGAAGGGCGGCAAGGTCGCGGCTCTCACCGCGGGGCGAGACCATCGCCAGGGCGACGAGGAGGCCGTCCCTGTCGTCCTCGTGTCCGCGGAGCGCGCCGAGGAGGACTCCGGCGCTGTCCAGGACGTCGACGCTGTACCCCTCGGCGGCGAGATGGAGGGCAGCGGAGGCGCAGAGCGAGACGGCGGCCTCGAACGCCGGGTCCGGCGCGTCCGACGCGGCGGCCCAGCGGGCGCCGGCGCGGTCGAGCACGACGACCGCGTCCGGGCTCGACTCCTCCTCCTCCTGCCGGACCATGAGTTCCCCGCGGTGCGCCGTGGCCCTCCAGTGGATGCGCCGCATGGAATCGCCGGGCGCATAGCCGCGGGGGGAGAGGTTGTCGCTGCCCTGGCCCAGGCGCGTGGACGAGGTGTGCGCGGTGCCCCCCGCGGCGCCGATCCGCACCGCGAGCGGAGTGAGCGCGAAGACCTCGGGCACCACGGTGATGGTGCGCGTGTCGCCGAACGCCTGCTCGCGCTGCGCGAGCCCGAACGGGTCGACGGTCCTCAGCACGAGCGGGCCCAGGGGCCAGACGCCGCGACGGACGCCGGTGACGAGGTAGCTGAGCTGCGGGGTGTCGGCGGGGTACTCGCCCCCGGAGTCGCCGGTGACGGCGGAGGGGAGCACATCGTGCCACAGACCGTGCGGCACCCGGAGAGCGCGGAGCGTGAAGCGGACGGTCACCCGCGAGGTCTCCGAGACCGTGAGCAGGTCGGTCGAGATCTGCCGGCTGACGGAGCCCGAGCGTCGCGGGAGGCGGACGGCGAGCGCGGCGAACAGGGTGAGCGCGGCGAGCAGGATGCCGAGGTACAGGAGGATCCGCGCGCCGAGGACGTTGGCCGCGATCAGGCAGCCGAGCGCGGCGAGGAGCGCACCGGTGCCGCGCGGTGTGAGCAGTCGACGTCGGCGCATGGCGGGGTCTCAGGAGCGCGTCGCGACGGGGACGCGGACCCGCTCCGCGATCTGGGTGAGCGCGGCCTCGACCGGCTGCGCGCCCGCACGGTGTGCGCCGCGGGCCGGGAGCAGGCGATGGGCGAGCACGGGGATGAGCAGGTCGGTGATGTCGTCGGGGATGACGTAGTCGCGGCCGTCCAGGGCGGCCCACACCTTCGCGGCGCGGACGAGCTGCAACGTGGCCCGCGGGCTGGCACCGAGGTGCAGATTCGGGTCGGTCCGCGTCGCCTGGGCGAGCGCGACCGCGTACTCCTCCAGCGCGGGCGCCACGTGCACGGCTCGCGCCCACGCGATGAGCTGGGAGATCGCGGTGGCGTCCGCGACCGGGGTCACGGTGGCCAACGGGTTCACGACGTCGCGCTGCCGGAGCATGAGGGCCTCGGCGGCGGGGTCGGGATAACCCATGGAGATCCGCATCATGAAGCGGTCCCGCTGCGCCTCGGGGAGAGCGTAGGTGCCCTCCATCTCCAACGGGTTCTGCGTGGCGACGACGAGGAACGGGTCGGGGAGCCGGTGGGTCGAGCCGTCGACCGTGACCTGCCCCTCCTCCATCGCCTCCAGCAGTGCGGACTGGGTCTTGGGGGAGGAGCGGTTGATCTCGTCGGCGATGACGATGTGTGCGAACACGGCACCGCGCTTGAACTCGAACTCGCGGTCGACCGGGTTGTACACCGACACGCCCGTGACGTCACCGGGGAGCAGGTCGGGGGTGAACTGGATGCGGCGGACGGTGGCGTCGACGGTCGCGGCGAGGGCGCGTGCCAGCATGGTCTTCCCGACGCCGGGAACATCCTCGATCAGCAGGTGGCCTTCGGCGAGCAGGCAGACGAGGGCGCTGCGCACGGCCTCGGGCTTCCCGTCGATCACCTGGCTGATCGCGCCGAGGATGGCCGCGGTCTGCGCGGCGAACCCGTCGGCGTCGATCGCGACCGGGCTCAGGGGGGCGTTCTCTGGCATGCGTTCCCTCTCGTCCGGCGCAACGATGCGCGTGCATCGATCGTACGCTCCGCACGGCCCGCGGGACCATGCCGGGCTCCCCGGTCTCCCGGAGACAGCGGAGCCGGCGGCCAGCCCAGATCGGGTACCGCGGCTCCGCGGGGTCGAGCAGGGCGGGACGGGGTGTGTCATCGCGCCGCCCGGCGTCGGGTAGAGTGGACGACGGCTCTCCGCGTGGCGGCATCCAGGCCAATTCCCCCAGGGCGGAAACGCAGCAAGGGTAACCGGGCTCTGCTGGGTGCGCGGAGGGTCATTTCTTTTGCCCGCGCACAGCCACCCGCAGGGTGCGGCTGCGACAATCGAGCGGTGACCGTTCCCCCGTCTGCCAGGCCCGAGCATCCGCTGCGGCGATTCGCGTCGCCCGTGCTGCTGCTCGCCGCGATGTGGGCCGTACAGCTCGCGGACGCCGTGCTTCCCGGCTCGTTCAGCGGTTTCGGCATCCGTTCGTGGGACCCGGCCGGGCTGCTGGGGATTCTCTTCGCCCCGCTGCTGCACGCGAGCTGGGCCCACCTCATCGCGAACTCCGTGCCGTTTCTCGTTCTCGGCTGCCTGGTGGCCGTCGAGGGCACGCGGCGGTTCTGGGCGGTCACCGGCATCGTCGCGGTCATCGGCGGGGTGGGCACCTGGCTCGTGAACGCGCCGGGGACGCTCACGGTCGGTGCATCGGGGCTCGTGTTCGGGTACTTCGGCTACGTGGTGATGCGGGTGTTCGCTCCCGGCCGCGTGTCGCACCGCATCCTCTACGCGGTGATCGCCGTCGTCGTCGTCGGCTTGTACGGCGGCACCATGCTGGCGGGGGTGTTCGGGGTCGGTGACGGCGTCTCCTGGCAGGGGCATCTCTTCGGCGCGATCGGGGGCGGAGTGGCCGCGCTCGCCGGCCGCCGACCGGACCGACGCGGGGTCGTCCGGCGATGACGGCCCCGCGCACGAAAGCGACCGCGGCGAAGCGGAGCGTGCCGGCACGACGCTCGGCCGCGACGCGGGAGGCGGCCGCGCGCCGACGTCGTGAGGCCCGCCGCCGGGCCGCCCTGCGCGCACGGCGGAAGCGGATGCTCCAGCGCGTCGCCGTGTCGGCCGCGGTGGTGTCCGTGGTGGCCGGTCTGCTGGTGCTCATCCCTCTCGGTCTCGCCAGGGATCCGGCGCCGGTCTGCCTCGACCGCCCTGACACCTTCCCGCAGGCGGGGGTCGCGGGGTGGAGCGGCGAGCAGCTCGACAACGCCGCCACCATCATCCGCACCGCCGACGACCTCGGCTTCGCGCGGGATGGCCAGATCCTCGGCGTCATGACCGCGATGGGCGAGAGCAGCCTGCGCAACATCGACTACGGGGACTGGGAGACGCGCGGGTGGACCAACCCTGACGGCTCCCGCACGACCAGCATCGGCCTCTTCCAGCAGCAGGACTGGTGGGGGAGCGCGGAGCAGCGGATGGACCCCGCCACAGCCGCCCGCCTGTTCTTCGAGCGGCTCGGCCGCGTCCCTGACTGGCAGTCGATGACGCCGTCGCACGCCATCCACCGCGTGCAGGTCAACACCGACCGGGACTACTACACCCGGTACCAGGAGGATGCGGCGGCGGTCGTGGACGTGCTGTCCGGCCCCTGCGAGTGACACCGGCATTGTCACGGGATCGGCCGGGCGCGGTGTCGGGGTGCCCGCCTAAGCTGGAGCCGTGTCGCGGAGCATCTACATCACCTCGGCCGAAGGCCACACCGGGAAGTCGACGATCGCCCTCGGAGCGCTCGACGCGCTGATGCGCGTGTCGCCGCGGGTCGGGGTCTTCCGCCCGATCGCCCGCGCGGTCGCGGAGCGCGACGAGATCCTCGAGCTGCTGCTCGCGCACGACGGGGTGCAGCTCGACTACGAAGACTGCATCGGCGTCACCTACGACGACGTGCGCGCCGATCCCGAGGGTGCGCTGTCGACCATCGTCGCCCGCTTCAAGGCCGTCGAGGCGCAGTGCGACGCCGTCGTGATCGTCGGCAGCGACTACACCGATGTCGCGAGTCCCGCAGAGCTCGGCTTCAACGCACGCATCGCCGCGAATCTCGGCGCCCCCGTCCTGCTCGTGCTGAGCGGACGGGACCAGCAGCGACAGGCCGAGCAGCTCGGCACCACAACCGCGAGGGAGCCGGCTGCCGTCGGGCAGATCGCCGCCCTGGCCCTCCCGGAGCTCGCCGAGGAGCGCGCGGAGCTGTTCGCGGTGGCCGTCAACAGGGCCGACCCCGACGGGCTCGACGCCATCGTCGACGCGGTGCGCGCCGTCCTCCCCGAGGGCACGCCGGTCTGGGCGCTGCCCGAGGACCGCGCGCTCGTGGCGCCGTCCATCCGCGGCATCGTCTCCGCGGTCGACGGGACGCTCCTCAAGGGCGATGAGGAGCGCTTGACGGCGGTCGCGCTGTCGATCGTCGTGGCCGGCATGTCGATGGTGAACGTGCTGCCGCGCCTCACCGACGAAGCGGTGGTGGTGATCCCCGCCGACCGCACCGAGGTGCTGCTCGCGGCGCTCCTCGCCGACTCCTCCGGCACGTTTCCCCGGATCGCCGGGATCATCCTCAACGGTCCGTTCCCGCTGCCCGAGCCGATCCTCCGGCTGCTGGACGGCTTCTCCTCCTCGGTCCCGATCATCACCACCGACCTGGGCACGTACGACACGGCCGTGCGCGTCATGGGCACCCGCGGCCGCATCTCCGCCGATTCGCGCGGCCGCTACGACCGGGCGCTCGGACTCTTCCACGCCCACGTCGATGTCGCCGAGCTCACGGAGCAGCTGGGGCTCGCCGAGTCCCACGTCGTCACGCCGCTCATGTTCCAGTACGGCCTGATGGAGCGGGCACGGGCGGACCGCCGGCACATCGTGCTCCCCGAGGGCGACGACGACCGCATCCTCCGCGCGGCGGCAGCCCTGCTGGCCCGTGAGGTCGCGGAGCTGACCATCCTCGGCGACGAGAGCGGCATCCGCGCCAGGGCGGGGGAGCTCGGTCTCGACATCGCCGACGCTCAGGTGCTGAGTCCGACCGACCCGGCCCTCGTCGAGCGGTTCGCCGCCGAGTACGCCCGGCTGCGCGCCCACAAGGGGATCACGCTCGCGCAGGCCGCCGACACCGTCACCGACGTCTCCTACTTCGGGACGATGATGGTGCACCTCGGACTCGCCGACGGCATGGTCTCCGGCGCCGCGCACACCACGGCGCACACGATCCGCCCGTCGTTCGAGATCATCAAGACCAAGCCCGGTGTGAACGTCGTCTCCAGCGTCTTTCTCATGGCCCTCGCCGACCGCGTGCTGGTGTACGGCGACTGCGCGGTCATCCCCGACCCGACGGCCGAGCAGCTCGCCGACATCGCGATCTCGTCCGCCACGACCGCTCGGCAGTTCGGCATCGATCCACGTGTGGCGATGCTGTCGTACTCCACCGGCGAGTCCGGGTCGGGGGCCGACGTCGACAAGGTGAGGGCTGCGACGGCGCTCGTGCGCGAACGCGCTCCCGAGCTCCTGGTGGAGGGTCCCATCCAGTACGACGCCGCAGCGGACGCGGCGGTCGCCAAGGCCAAGCTGCCGGACTCCGCGGTGGCGGGGCGCGCGACCGTGTTCGTCTTCCCCGACCTCAACACCGGCAACAACACGTACAAGGCCGTGCAGCGCTCCGCCGGCGCCGTGGCGATCGGGCCGGTGCTGCAGGGGCTCAACAAGCCGATCAACGACCTCTCCCGGGGTGCGCTCGTCGACGACATCGTGAACACGGTGGCCATCACGGCGATCCAGGCGCAGGGCGCCGAGCGAGGGGAGGAGCGGCCGTGAGCGCGATCCTCGTGATCAACAGCGGGTCGTCGTCGCTGAAGTACAGCCTCATCGACGTCGAGCACGAGGATGAGCTGGCCAGCGGACTGATCGAGCGCATCGGGCAGGACTCCAGCCCCGTCTCCCACACCGTGCGGCCGGAGCCGGTCGACGGCCCGACCGCGACCATGCTCGACGCCACCTACCGCGACGAGCAGCCCATCCCCGACCACGCCGCGGCCTTCGAGGTCATGCGCGCGCAGTTCGCGGCACACGGCCCCTCCCTCGACGCGCATCCGCCGGTCGCGGTGGGACATCGGGTGGTGCACGGCGGTGCGCGTTTCTACGCGCCGACGCTGATCGACGCGGACGTCGAGCGGCAGATCGACGAGCTCGCCGTGCTGGCGCCGCTGCACAACCCCGCGAACCTCGCCGGCATCCGGGCGGCCCGTGCCGTGTTCGACGCCGTGCCGCATGTCGCGGTCTTCGACACCGCGTTCCACCAGACCCTGCCGCCTGCGGCGTACACCTATGCGATCGACGCAGCGCTGGCCGCCGAGCACCGCGTCCGCCGGTACGGATTCCACGGCACGAGCCACCAGTACGTCAGCGAGACCGCCGCCCGCTTCCTCGGGCGTGACGTCGGAACACTCCGGCAGCTCGTTTTCCACCTCGGCAACGGCGCTTCGGTCACCGCGATCGACGGGGGGCGCTCGGTGGAGACCTCGATGGGACTCACGCCGCTCGAGGGACTCGTGATGGGCACGCGCTCCGGCGACCTCGATCCGGCGGCGCTCGTCCACCTGTCGCGTCGGGCCGGCTACACGATCGACGACCTCGACGCGCTGCTGAACACGCGCAGCGGACTGGCGGGCCTGGCCGGTCGCAGCGACATGCGCGACATCCTCGCGGGCGTCGCGGCGGGGGAAGAGGCCGCGACGCTCGCCTTCGACGTGTACATTCACCGTCTGCGCGCCTATGCCGGCGCCTACATCGCACAGCTCGGCGGGGTCGACGTCGTCTCGTTCACCGCCGGTGTGGGTGAGAACGCGGCGCCCGTGCGCGCGGCCGCGATGGCGACGCTCGGATTCGCGGGCATCGAGATCGACCCGGCCCGCAATGAGGCGAGGGAGCGCGGGATCCGCGTGATCTCGACCGACGCGTCACCGGTCACCGTGCTGGTCGTGCCCACCGACGAGGAGCTGCAGATCGCCAGGCAGACCGCCGAGCTCCTCTGATCCGGCTCTGGGGTTACCCCGTGCGCGCCGCCGCCATTACGCTGGCACAGTGGCACGGAGAGGTGCCGACCCGACCCTCGTCCTTCTCCTGGAGGCTCTGTGCCAGACACGCTGCCCGACCTGTTCCACGCAGACGGTGTGCTGTTCGATCTCGACGGCGTCCTCACGCCGACCGCCGAGGTGCACATGCGCGCCTGGAAGGCGGTCTTCGACGACGTCTTCGCCCGGTGGGACATCACCCCGCCGTACACCGACGAGGACTACTTCGCCTATGTCGACGGCAAGAAGCGCTACGACGGCGTCGCGAGCTTGCTGCGCAGTCGCAACGTCGAGGTGCCGTGGGGTGCCGTGGACGACGACCCGTCGGCGGAGACCGTCTGCGGCATCGGTAACCGGAAGAACGCCGCGTTCGCCGCGTCCCTCCGCAGCCAGGGCATCGCTCCGTTCCCCGGATCCCTCGCCATCGTCGAAGCGCTGCACGCCGCCGGCATCCCGCTCGGCGTCGTCTCCAGCTCGAAGAACGCGGAGGAGGTGCTGGCGGCCGCCGGGATCCGTTCCTTCTTCCGCGTCGTGATCGACGGCGTGGTCGCCGAGCGCGAGCACCTCGCATCGAAGCCCGCCGCCGACATGTTCGCGGCCGGTGCCACGGCCCTCGGCGTCGACCCGGCCCGCAGCATCGCGGTCGAGGACGCCACCTCCGGCGCCGCCTCCGCCGCCGCAGCCGGCTACGCCGTCGTCATCGGCGTCGACCGCGGTGCCGGCGCCGACGCGCTGCGCGCCGCCGGGGCCACCCACGTCGTCGACGACCTCGGCGTTCTGCTTCCCGACACTCGCACCGACACCCCGGAGACCGCATGATCGACCGCGACCGCTTCCCCGTCGACCCGTGGCGTCTGATCGAGACGCGTTACTCGGAGGAGGGCGTCGGCGAGACGCTGTTCTCGGTCGGCAACGGCTACCTCGGGCTGCGGGGCAACCACATCGAGGGGCGCGGCGCGCAGGAGCACGGCACCTTCATCAACGGTCTGCACGAGACCTGGCCTATCCGGCATGCCGAGCAGGCCTATGGCTTCGCCGAGGTCGGTCAGACCATCGTCAACGCCCCGGACGCGAAGGTGATGCGTCTCTACGTCGACGACGAGCCCATCTCGCTCGACGATGCGGACGTGCGCGAATACGCCCGCACGCTCGACATGCGCACGGGGGTGCTGGAGCGCCGCGTGGTCTGGGAGACCCCGTCCGGCAAGCGGGTCCGCATGCGCGACCAGCGTCTCGTGAGCTTCGAGGAGCGGCACCTCGCGGTGCTGCGGCTCGAGGTCGTCGTCGAGAACTCCGACGCGCCCGTGACCATCAGCTGCCAGCTCCTCAACCGTCAGGACGGGGCGGGCGTCTACGCCGGGTCCCCGATGACGACGAAGGGCGCCGCCTTCGACCCGCGCAAGGCCGAGCGCATCGCGGATCGCGTGCTGCAGCCGGCGGAGCACTGGCAGGACGGCCTGCGGTCGGCGCTGTCCTACCGGGTCGCCGCGTCCGGGATGACGGTCGCCGTCGTGGCCGACCACATCATCGAGACCGAGAACCACTACAACGTCCGCACGCTCATCGAGCCGGACATCGCCAAGAATGTCTTCCGCGTCCAGGCGAAGGCCGGCGTCCCCATCACGATCACCAAGCTCGTCAGCTACCACTCGTCCCGCGGGGTGCCCCCGCGGGAGCTCGTCGACCGCTGCCGGCGGTCGCTCGACCGGGCAGCGGACGAGGGTGTGGAGACGGTGTTCCGTCGTCAGCGCGAGTGGCTCGACGCGTTCTGGGAGCGCAGCGACGTGCAGATCGGTGGGCGCGACGACCTGCAGCAGGCCACCCGCTGGTGCCTGTTCCAGCTCGCGCAGGCCTCGGCCAGGGCGGACGGTGCCGGTGTTCCGGCCAAGGGGCTCACCGGCTCCGGCTACAGCGGCCACTACTTCTGGGACACCGAGATCTACGTGCTCCCGTTCCTCACCTACACGACGCCGCGCTGGGCCTACAACGCGCTCCGGGCCCGGGTGAAGATGCTCCCGGCTGCCCGCCGCCGCGCCGCACAGCTCAACGAGGCCGGCGCGCTCTTCCCGTGGCGCACGATCAACGGTGAGGAGGCCTCGGCCTACTACGCCGCCGGCACCGCCCAGTACCACATCAACGCCGACATCAGCTTCGCGCTCGGCAAGTACGTGCGCGCGACGGGCGACGAGGCGTTCCTGCGTCGGGAGGGGGCCGACGTCGCGATCGAGACCGCACGGCTCTGGGCCACCCTGGGCTTCTGGCGCGGGTCGCGTCTGGTGGAGCAGTCCGGTGGCGGCGACGGGATCCAGACGTTCCACATCCACGGGGTCACGGGTCCCGACGAGTACACGACCGTCGTGAACGACAATCTGTACACGAACGTCATGGCGCGGTACAACCTCCGCTATGCGGCCAAGGTCGTCCGCGAGATCCGCGACAGTTACCCCGAGGACTACGCGGCCCTCGTCGAGCGCACGGGCCTCGGTTCCGGTGAGGCGGAGTCCTGGGAGCGGGCGGCGGAGGCGATGTACATCCCGTACAGCGAGAGCCTCGGCATCCACCCGCAGGACTCGCTGTTCCTGGAGCGGGAGGTCTGGGACCTCGCGAACACCCCCGCCGACCAGCGCCCGCTGCTGCTGCACTTCCACCCGCTCGTGATCTACCGCTTCCAGGTGCTCAAGCAGGCCGACGTCGTGCTGGCGCTGTTCCTGCAGGGCAATCACTTCTCGCCGGAGGAGAAGAAGGCCGACTTCGACTACTACGACCCGCTGACGACGGGCGACTCGACCCTGTCGGCGGTCGTGCAGTCGATCCTCGCGGCCGAGGTCGGCTATCAGGACCTCGCGCAGAAGTACTTCGAGCAGTCGCTGTTCGTCGATCTGCACGACCTGCACCACAACGCGGCGGACGGCGTGCACGTGGCCTCGGCGGGAGGTGTGTGGACGGCACTGGTGTGCGGCTTCGGCGGCATGCGCGACTATGGGGGCGACCTCAGCTTCGACCCGCGGCTCCCGGAGTCCTGGCCGTCGCTGTCGTTCCCGTTGCAGTGGCAGGGCACCGCGATGCAGGTGACGGTCACACGGCACGAGCTTCGTGTGCGGGTGCGCAGCGGACCTCCGGTGCCGTTCAGCGTGCGGGACAACGCCTACATCGCGACTCTGGAGGACGAGGTCATCGTGCCGCTCGCGAACCAGGGTCCGGTGATCCCCGGGCGCCCCACGCTGCAGGAGTTCGCCGACGCCCGCCGCGACGACGGTACCCGCCTCTCGGCCTCCGTCCCCGTCATCACGAGTGCGATCCCGGTCATCGAATCCGTCGACTGATCATCCTCGCACCGACCCACCCCTGCTGCGTGCCTCCCACCCCTTTCGGACGCGCGCAAGGGGTGGGGCGCGTGAAAGGGGCCGGGTCGAGCGGGAGGGAGCAACGTCGGTGGCACGCCGTAGGCTGGAGGGGTGACCACAGCCCTCTACCGCCGCTACCGACCCGAGACGTTCGGCGAGATGATCGGGCAGTCGCAGGTGACCGATCCGCTCATGACCGCGCTGCGCGGCGACCGCGTAGGCCACGCCTATCTCTTCTCCGGTCCGCGCGGCTGCGGCAAGACCACCTCCGCGCGCATCCTCGCGCGCTGCCTGAACTGCGCGGAAGGGCCGACCGACACCCCCTGCGGAACATGCCCGAGCTGCGTCGAGCTGTCGCGCGCGGGCGGCGGGTCGCTCGACGTCGTCGAGATCGACGCGGCGAGCCACAACGGCGTCGACGACGCCCGCGACCTCCGCGAGCGCGCGACCTTCGCCCCCAGCCGGGACCGCTTCAAGATCTTCATCCTCGACGAGGCGCACATGGTCACGCCGCAGGGCTTCAACGCGCTGCTGAAGCTCGTGGAGGAGCCGCCGCCCCATGTGAAGTTCATCTTCGCCACGACGGAGCCCGAAAAGGTGCTCGGCACGATCCGCTCGCGCACCCATCACTACCCGTTCCGACTGGTCCCCCCCGCGGCGATGCTCGAGTACGTCGAGAAGCTCTGCGCGGAGGAAGGGGTGGTCGTCGAGCAGGGCGTCCTGCCGCTCGTGGTCCGCGCCGGCGGAGGGTCGCCCCGTGACACGCTGTCCCTGCTGGATCAGCTCATCGCGGGGTCCGATGCCCCGGCCGATTCGGAGACCGTCACGGTCGGCTACGCGCGAGCGGTGGCCCTGTTGGGGTACACCCATGGAGCGCTCCTCGACGAGATCGTCGATGCGCTCGCCGCGGGCGACGCAGCCTCCGCCTTCCCCGCCATCGATCGGGTCGTGCAGACCGGGCAGGACCCGCGGCGTTTCGTCGACGACCTGCTGGAGCGCCTGCGCGACCTCATCGTCATCGCCGCCGTCGGCTCCGGCGCGTCCGCCGTGCTGCGCGGCATCGCCGAGGACGAGCTCGACCGGATGCGCCGTCAGGCGGAGGCTTTCGGCGCCGCGCGCCTCTCGCGCACGGCCGACGTGGTCAGCGCGGCCCTCGACGACATGTCCGGGGCGACCTCGCCACGGCTCCACCTCGAGCTCATGGTCGCGCGTGTGCTCGCCGCGGCGCCCGGTGGCACCGAGGTGTCCGGCGCCGCCGCGTCCGGTGCTGCCGTGTCCGGCGCGCTGCATCCGCCGGCGACGACCCGCCCGCCGGTGATCCCTGCCGACGTCCGCGCCGCCCTCGGCGACCGTCGCATCCGAGACCGAGACCGCGACGGCGACATCCCCGGTGACGCCGACGGCATCGACCTCGCCCACGCCGCCCCCTCCGGTCCGGCGCCGGCCCCCTCCGGTCCCGCGCCGGCGGCCGAGCACGAGCGCTCCCCGGAACCCGATCCGGTCCCGGAACCCGCGCGTAGCCCGGAGCCCGCGCCCGCTCCGACCCCGGGGTCGTCCGCCGCGCCGTCCGCTCCAGTCACGTTCGACCGCATCCGCGACGCCTGGCCTGCCGTGCTGAAGCGTCTCGAGGGCATCAGCCGCACGTCCTGGCTCCTCGCCACCGCCGTGCAGCCGCTGGCCTACGACGGGGATTCCGAGGTCCTGACCCTCGGATTCACGAGCCAGCACGATGTCGCGAAGTTCAAGGGCACCACGCCCGGCTCGGGGCCGTCCGACCACCTCCGCACGGCCATCGAGCAGGAGGTCGGCGTCCGGGTCAAGTACCTTCCGGCGCCGATGCCGCCCGGGGAGCGCCGCGCCAGCCGGCATCGCCCGGTTCCGCCGCGGCGACCGACGCCGCTCCCGCATCGGAGCCTGCGTCAGGAGGCCGCTCCCGGCCCCAGGCGCGGTCAGCAGCGTCGGCCCCCGTCACCGACTGGGCGGTCGCGCCGATTCCGACCGCGCCCGCCGTGGCACCCGCGGCACCGCTCGCAGTGGACGAGGAGCCGGAGGAGGTCGAGGCCGCCTCCGCCGCTCCGACCCCGCCGGCCGACGGCAGGGTCGACCGGGACGAGCCGCCGCTGCCCGGCGACGACGACGCGCCCGCGTTCGACGAGGAGCCGCCGTACGATCCGGCCTACGAGCCATCGGCTCCGTACGACGGCCCTCCCTCCCCCGAGCGACACCGACCCCAGCCCCGCAGGCTGCCGGGCGCGCGGCTCCCGCCGCCGCGCCGCCGGTCGTCATCGAGCGCACCCCGCCGGGGGCGTGCAGCGCTACGGTGAGGCCGTGATCCGCCAGGTGCTCGGCGCGACGTTCCTTCGCGAAGAGCCCTACGAGCCCCCGACGAGGTTCTCCTGATGTACGACGGCATCGTCCAAGAGCTGATCGATGAGTTCGGTCGCCTTCCCGGGATCGGTCCGAAGTCGGCGCAGCGCATCGCGTTCCACATCCTGCAGACCCCGACGTTCGACGTTGCCCGGCTCGCTGAGCTGCTGACCGAGATCCGCGTCCGCGTCCGCTTCTGCGAGATCTGCGGCAACGTCGCGGAGCAGGAGCGCTGCGCCATCTGCCGTGATCCCCGCCGCAACCAGGCCCTGATCTGCGTGGTCGAGGATGCGAAGGACGTCGCCGCGATCGAACGCACCCGCGAGTTCCGCGGCCTGTACCACGTGCTCGGTGGAGCGATCAGCCCGATCGCCGGCATCGGCCCGGACGACCTGCGGATCGCTCAGCTCATGACCCGCCTCGCCGACGGCACGGTACAGGAGGTCATCATCGCCACGAACCCCAACCTGGAGGGGGAGGCGACGGCGAGCTACCTGAGTCGCCTGCTCACCACGATGCAGGTCACGGTCTCCCGGCTCGCCTCCGGCCTTCCCGTCGGCGGCGACCTCGAGTACGCGGACGAGGTGACGCTGGGCCGAGCCTTCGAAGGCCGGCGCGTGCTGTGACCCCGCAGTCCGGGTTCTCGCGGCGGGGCTGGCTGCTCTTCGGGGCGATGGCCCTGCTGTGGGGCGTGCCCTACCTCTTCATCAGCGTCGCGGTGGAGTCGATCTCCCCACCGGCGGTCGTCGCGGGTCGCACGCTCATCGCGGCCCTCCTCCTGCTGCCGTTCGCACTGCGCAGCGGCGCCCTTCGCGCCGCGCTCCGGCACTGGCCGTGGGTGCTCGCGTTCGGGGCGGTCGAGATGGCCGGGCCCTTCCTCCTCCTCGGTCATGCCGAGATGACCCTCCCGTCCGGCATGACGGGCCTTCTGGTCGCGACCGTACCGCTGTTCGCGGCTCTCATCGCGCTGGGCGGCGGTGACCGCGGGGTGCTGCGCCCCGCCCGCGGCATCGGCCTGCTCGTCGGCTTCGTCGGCGTGGCCGTCGTGGTGGCGGGGCCTGGACTCTTCGGGGGAGAGGTGAGCCTGCTCGCCGCGGTGGAGGTGCTGCTCGTGGCGGTGCTCTACGCGATCGCGCCCTTCATCGTGGCCCGCAAGCTGAACGACGTCCCCTCGCTCGGGACGATCACGCTCTCGTTGCTCATGATCGGGATCCTTTACCTCCCGATCGGCCTGCTCACGCAGCACGAGGTCCCGACGCTCCCGTCCATCGGTGCCCTGCTCGCTCTCGCCGTCATCTGCACGGCCGTGGCCTTCCTGGCGTTCTTCGCGCTCATTCGCGAGGTCGGGCCGGTCAGGGCGCCGCTGTTCACCTATGTGAACCCGGTCGTGGCGATCGTGCTCGGGGCGATCGTGCTGGCCGAGCCCCTGACGCCCGGTCTCCTCCTCGGATTTCCGCTGATCATCATCGGCTGCTGGTTCGCCGCGACCGGAGGACGCCTGCGTCCGGTGACCCCCGTTCCTCCCGCCCCCGCGTGAGTCGTCACATGCGCGAGGCGGCATGCGCGCCGATCGTAGAATGACCGTGGGCGGATCCGCCCGACATCCCAGGGAGTGAACGTGGCCCTCATCGTGCAGAAGTACGGCGGCTCGTCGGTCGCCGACGCAGAGAGCATCAAGCGCGTCGCCAAGCGCATCGTGGACACGCGTCGCGCCGGTCACGACGTCGTCGTCGCGGTCAGCGCGATGGGCGACACCACCGATGAACTGCTGGACCTCGCGAACGAGGTCGCGCCGATCCCGGCGCCGCGCGAACTCGACATGCTCCTGTCCAGCGGTGAGCGCATCTCGATGGCGCTGCTCGCGATGGCCATCCACTCCATGGGCTTCGAGGCGCGGTCGTTCACCGGCAGCCAGGCCGGCATGATCACCGACTCGCAGCATGGGGCCGCTCGTATCGTCGACGTCACGCCCGTCCGGCTCCGCGAGGCGCTCGACGAGGGGGCGATCGTCATCGTCGCGGGCTTCCAGGGATTCAACCGCGACACCCGCGACATCACCACGCTCGGCCGCGGCGGCTCGGACACGACCGCCGTCGCCCTGGCTGCAGCGCTGTCGGCCGACGTCTGCGAGATCTACAGCGACGTCGACGGCATCTTCACCGCCGACCCTCGGGTGATCCCGAAGGCGCAGAAGCTCGACCACGTCTCCAGCGAGGAGATGCTGGAGCTCGCGGCGAACGGCGCCAAGGTCCTCTACATCCGCGCCGTCGAGTACGCCCGTCGGCACGGCGTCCTGATCCACGCCCGGTCGACGTTCTCGTCGGCGGAGGGCACGTACGTTCTGGGCGAGGGCATGAAGAACCCTCGCGAAGCCGAGGGAGCAGTCATGGAAGAACCGATCGTCGCCGGCGTCGCCACCGACTTCAGCCAGGCCAAGATCACCGTCGCCGGGGTGCCGGATGTCCCGGGGAAGGCGGCCGAGATCTTCAAGATCGTCGCGAAGTCCGGCGCCAACGTCGACATGATCGTGCAGAACGTCTCGGCGACGGGGCGCACGGACATCTCCTTCACGGTTCCCAAGGCCGACGCCGCCGCCGCGCTCAAGGCGCTCGCCGGTGAGCAGACCGAGGTCGGCTTCCAGAACCTGATCCACGACGACCAGATCGGCAAGCTGTCGGTGGTCGGTGCGGGGATGCGCACGCACTCCGGCGTCTCCGCGACCCTGTTCGAGGCCCTGTCCGCAGGAGGCATCAACATCGAGATGATCTCCACCTCGGAGATCCGCATCTCCGTCGTGCTCCGTGACACCGACCTCACCGAGGCCGCCCGCACCGTGCACACGGCCTATGGTCTCGACGGCGACGCGGAAGCCACCGTCCACGCCGGCACCGGGCGCTGACCCCGCCCCACGAGAGCGCCCCACGCCAGCTCAGGCGTTCGCGCGGGTTCAGGCGGTGCTGTGCACGCGTGCCTGTTGTCCCGCGTTCGCCTGTTCTCGCGGGTCTGCCTGTTTCCCGGGGCCCACGCCAGCTCAGGCGTTCGCGCGGGTTCAGGCGGTGCTGTGCACGCGTGCCTGTTGTCCCGCGTTCGCCTGATCGCCCGGGGGTGCTGCCCTCGTGAAACCGACGGGCTTCGGGGTCGTCGCGGCGCGATAGACTCGCCGAAACCCTGACATCGGCGCCAGGCGCAGCATCAGCATCCCGACGCCGCGCCCGGAGCCTCGTACGCCGTACCGCACGAAGCCAAGGAACATCATGACCCGCATCTCCGAATCAGGACTCTCCGTCGCCATCGTCGGCGCCACCGGCCAGGTGGGCACCGTGATGCGCGAGATTCTCGCGGAGCGTTCGTTCCCGATTCGCGAGCTGCGCCTGTTCTCGTCGGCGCGGTCGGCGGGGACGGCGCTCGAGTTCGGCGGGCAGACGGTGATCGTGGAGGACGTCGAGGCGGCCGACCCGTCGGGCATCGACATCGCCCTGTTCTCCGCCGGTGCCACGGCCAGCCGTGCCTACGCCCCGCGGTTCGCGGACGCCGGTGCCGTGGTCGTCGACAACTCCAGCGCCTGGCGCATGGACCCCGAGGTGCCGCTGGTCGTCAGCGAGGTCAACCCGCACGCCATCGACGACCGCCCCAAGGGCATCATCGCGAACCCGAACTGCACCACGATGGCCGCGATGCCGGTGCTCAAGGTCCTGGATGCCGAAGCGGGACTCGAACGGCTGATCGTGTCGACGTATCAGGCGGTCTCCGGTTCCGGCCTCGCCGGGGCGCAGGAACTGCTGGGTCAGGTCGAGGGTGTGCTCGCGCAGGGGGACACGCTGCGTCTGGTGCACGACGGATCGGCGGTCGACTTCCCCGAGCCCGAGAAGTACGTGGCACCGATCGCGTTCGACGTGATCCCGCTCGCGGGCAACCTCGTCGACGACGGCCTGAACGAGACGGACGAAGAGAAGAAGCTCCGCAACGAGAGCCGGAAGATCCTCGAGCTCCCCGACCTCCGCGTTGCGGGTACCTGCGTCCGGGTCCCGGTCTTCACCGGACACTCCCTCTCGATCCACGCCGAGTTCGCGCGGGACATCACTCCCGAGCGTGCCCGCGAGGTCCTCGGTGCCGCACCCGGCGTCGTCCTGGACGAGGTTCCGACGCCGTTGCAGGCCGCGGGCAAGGACCCGAGCTTCGTCGGCCGGATCCGCGCCGACCAGTCCGCTCCGGAGGGCAAGGGCCTCGTGCTCTTCATCAGCAACGACAACCTCCGCAAGGGCGCGGCCCTGAACGCGGTCCAGATCGCCGAGGTGCTGGCGGAGCGTCTCGCCCCGGTGTCCTGACGGCCGCATGGTCTGCGGTGTCCTGCCCGCGAACTAGACTGGTCGGGTGACTGAAAACGTCGATGTCGTCCTGATCGGCGGTGGCATCATGAGCGCCACCCTGGGTACCCTGCTGCACGAGCTGCAGCCGGACTGGAAGATCGTCGCGTTCGAGCGACTGTCGGACGTGGCGCAGGAGAGCTCGAACCCCTGGAACAACGCCGGGACCGGGCACGCAGCACTGTGTGAGCTGAACTACATGCCGCAGCAGGGCGACGCGCCGCTCGACCCCGCGAAGGCCATCTCGATCAACGAGCAGTTCCAGCAGAGCCGCCAGTTCTGGTCGTCGCTCGTCGAGAAGGGTGTGCTGGACGAGCCCTCGACGTTCATCAACGCCACCCCGCACATGACGTTCGTGCGTGGCGAGAAGGACGTCGCGTACCTCAAGAAGCGCTATGAGGTGCTCAAGGAGCAGCCGCTGTTCGCGGGCATCGAGTACAGCGAAGACTCCCGTGTCATCAACCAGTGGGCGCCGCTGCTCATGCAGAAGCGTCGCAAGGGGGAGCCGTTCGCGGCGACCCGGGTGCCCGCCGGGACCGACGTCGACTTCGGTGCGCTGACCCATCAGCTGTTCGACCACCTCCGCTCGTCGGGCGTCTCGGTACGGACGAATCACGAGGTCAAGTCGCTCAAGCGCCAGAAGGACGGCACCTGGCTCATCAAGTACCGCACGACGGTGGGCCGTACGCCGAACGAGATCAAGGCGAAGTTCGTTTTCGTCGGTGCCGGCGGCTGGGCGCTCAAGCTTCTGCAGAATTCTGGCATCCCTGAGATCAAGGGGTACGGCGTCTTCCCGATCGGCGGTCAGTTCCTCAAGACGACGAACCCGAAGATCGTCGCGCAGCACAAGGCGAAGGTGTACTCGCAGGCCTCCGTCGGCGCGCCACCCATGTCCGTGCCGCACCTCGACACCCGCGTCGTCGACGGCGAGGCGTCGCTCATGTTCGGCCCGTTCGCGACGTTCAGCCCCAAGTTCCTCAAGAACGGCTCGATGCTCGACATCGTCACGCAGGTCCGTCCGCACAACCTGTGGCCGATGCTGCGCGTGGCGTTCGCGAACCCCGACCTCATCACATACCTCATCAGCGAGCTGATGAAGAACCACCGCAAGAAGGTCGACAGTCTCCGCACGTTCATGCCCACCGCGAAGGACGAGGACTGGACGCTCATCAACGCCGGTCAGCGCGCGCAGGTCATGAAGAAGGACCCCAAGAAGGGCGGGGTGCTCCAGTTCGGAACCGAGGTCGTCGCGGCTGGTGACGGGTCGATCGCGGGGCTCCTTGGTGCGTCCCCCGGGGCCTCGACGGCCGTGCCGATCATGCTCGACCTGCTGAAGAAGTGCTTCCCCGGCGAGTACCCCGGCTGGGAGTCGCAGCTGCGCGAGCTCATCCCCACCTTCGGCCGGAAGCTCAACGGCAACGCGGAGCTCGCGGAGGAGTCCACCAGCGCCACCGCCGCCGTCCTCGGCATCAACGCCTGACGTCGGACCGTGGCGAAGCTCTACTTCCGCTACGGCGCGATGAACTCGGGCAAGTCGACCGCCCTGCTGCAGGCCGCCTACAACTATGAGGAGCGCGGCCAGCATGTGCTGCTGGCCAAGCCCGCGATCGACACCAAGGGTGCGGGGGAGATTGAGAGCCGCCTCGGCGTCACGCGCCCCGTGGACTTCCTCATCGGCCCCGAGGACGACGCGCGTGCGCTCTTCGCCGCCCACCGTGATCGGATGCGTCGTTCGACGGAGGAGGAGCTCATCCCGACCGGCCCTGTCGACGTCGCCTGTCTCCTCGTCGACGAGGCGCAGTTCCTGACGCCGTCGCAGATCGACGATCTCTTCCGGATCGCGGTGGAGGACGGCATCCCGGTCATGGCCTACGGCATCCGGAACGACTTCCGCACCCACGCCTTTCCCGGTTCGGCTCGGCTCCTCGCGATCGCGCATTCCCTGGAGGAGCTCAAGACGATCTGCCGCTGCGGGCGGAAGGCGGTGTTCAACGGCCGCGTGGTCGGCGGCCGCTTCGTGTTCGACGGCGACCAGGTGGCCATCGACGAGGGTGCGGACGGTTCGGCGTCCCCGGAGCTCACCACCTACGAGTCGCTGTGCGGGACGTGCTACCTGGAGGAGTCCGGCGGCCGTCTCGGCTGACCCGACCGTCGACCCACCCCGCTCCGGTCGACCCACCCGCTCCGCGCGCCCGCAGCGGGCCGGGAGGCACAGAAGGGGGTGGGTGGGCATATCTCGCGGGGGCTTTGCGTGGTCTGACCACACGCGCTACTCTGTGGTCAGACCACAGGAGGCGGGATGATGGAGCAGCCGGCGCGCGCATGGCGGGTTGTGCTCGAGCACATCGAGCGTGATCTGCTCGACGGGCGCCTCGGCCCGGGCGACCGGCTGCCCTCGGAGCGCGACCTCGCCAGCGACCTGGGGGTCGGACGATCGAGCGTGCGGGAGGCCCTCCGCGTGCTCGAGGTGCTCGGCCTCATCCGCACGGCCACCGGATCCGGTCCGCAGGCGGGTGCCATCGTCATCGCCACGCCCACCGGCGGCATGTCCGCGCTGCTGCGGTTGCAGGTCGCCGCGCAGGGCTTCCCGCTGGACGACGTCGTCCGCACGCGTCTGGTGCTCGAGGACGCTGTCGTGGAGGCGATGGCCGAAGCCGACCATCGCGACACCGCCCGGGCGCACGAACTCCTGGCGGCGATGGACACCGAGGCGCTGACACCGTCGGAGTTCCTCGCCCTCGACGCGCAGCTGCACCTGTCGCTCGCCGAGGGGAGCGGCAACACCGTCATCGCGGCGATGATGGCGGGTCTCCGTTCCGCCATCGAGTCGTACGTGCTCGCCGGCGCCGAGACCGTGGACGACTGGGACCGCATGGCCGACCGCCTCCGGGCCGAGCATCGCGCCCTCGTCGCAGCGATCGACGAGGGCGACGCCGCCACCGCCCGTCGGCTCGTCCGCGCCCACATCACCGGCTACTACACCGCCGCGGGCCTCACCCGCGCCATCCCCCCGCAGAACTGAGAGGCAGAACATGGTCCAGCGCCAGCTCCCCAATCCCGCCGAGCTGTTGGAGCTCATGAAGTTCAAGAAGCCGGAGCTCGACGGCCGCAAGCGCCGTCTCGATGCCGCGCTCACGATCGACGACCTCCGGACCATCGCGAAGCGCCGGACGCCGAAGGCCGCCTTCGACTACACCGACGGCGCGGCAGAGGGAGAGCTCTCGCTGAGCCGGGCTCGCCAGGCGTTCCAGGACGTCGAGTTCCACCCCGGCATCCTCAAGCCGGCGCCGGACGTGGACACGGCCGTCGACATCCTCGGCGGGCCCTCGGCGCTCCCGTTCGGTATCGCACCGACCGGATTCACCCGGCTCATGCAGACCGAGGGCGAGGTCGCCGGCGCCGGGGCCGCCGCCGCGGCGGGCATCCCCTTCACGCTGTCCACGCTCGGCACCACGTCGATCGAGGACGTCAAGGCCGCGACCGTCCGCGAGCCGCAGGGTGCGGTTCCCGGGCGGAACTGGTTCCAGCTCTACGTGATGCGCGACCGGGAGATCTCCTACGAGCTGGCCCGTCGTGCCGCGGCCGCCGGCTTCGACACCCTCCAGTTCACGGTCGACACGCCGGTCGCCGGTGCGCGACTGCGCGACAAGCGCAACGGCTTCAGCATCCCGCCGCAGCTCACTCTGGGCACGATCGTCAACGCGATCCCGCGGCCCTGGTGGTGGTTCGACTTCCTGACGACTCCGAAGCTCGAGTTCGCGTCGCTCAGTTCGACCGGAGGCACCGTCGGCGAGCTGCTGGATGCAGCGATGGACCCGACCATCAGCTACGACGATCTCGCGGTCATCCGTGACATCTGGCCGGGGAAGATCGTCATCAAGGGCGTGCAGAACGTCGAGGACTCGGTCCGGCTGCGCGACGCCGGCGTGGACGGCATCGTCCTGTCGAACCACGGCGGCCGCCAGCTCGACCGCGCACCGATCCCGTTCCACCTCCTGCCCGAGGTGCGTCGGGCGGTCGGGGACGACTTCACCGTCATGATCGACACGGGCATCATGAACGGCGCCGACATCGTGGCGTCCGTCGCGCTCGGTGCCGACTTCACGCTGATCGGTCGGGCCTACCTCTACGGGCTGATGGCCGGTGGCCGCCAGGGCGTGGACCGTACGATCGCGATCCTCCGCGGTGAGATCGAGCGCACGATGCGCCTGCTGGGTGTCGCCTCCCTCGCGGAGCTCGAGCCCGGGCACGTGACCCAGCTCACCCGGCTCGTCCCCGTCACCCGCGCCGCCGGCGTCGAGGTGCGCTGACCCCTCCCGCACGACACGGCGACGCCTGCACGACGGATTCGGTTCCTGTGTCGTGCGGGCGTGCCGGGGTCGTGCAGGCGTGCCGGGGTCAGACCCGGGAGGTCAGCGTCGGCAGGAGCTCCTGCAGGCGCGCCGCCGTGTCCTCCCAGCCCTCCACGGCCACCGAGGGCACGCCGAGCGCGAGGACGGGGTAGTCGTTGCCGCCTTCGTCCAGGCGATCGCCGTAGAAGAGCATCGCGGACAGATCGATTCCCGTGTGCGTGGCGAGCTGCCGCATGCCGAAGGCCTTGTCGATCCCGGCGCGGGTGATGTCGATCGAGGTCGAGCCGCCGGAACGCACCTCGAGACCGGGGAGGCGCGCCGCCACGGCGTCGCGCAGGGCCCCGCGTTTGGAGCCCGTCGGGTCCCAGGCGTGCTTCGCGTCTCGCGGTGCCTGCTGGCCCAGGGCGGAGAACGTGATCTGCGAGCCGCGGTCTTCCAGGATCTCGCCCCAGGGCTCCGCCTCCCACAGTCCGAGACGTTCGGCTTCCTCGCGGAGAGCGGTGAGGGCGGCGGACTTCTCGTCGGCGCTCAGGTCGTGTGCGTACACCGCGACGAAATCGGTGCCGTCGTGGCGCAGGTACCGCGTACCGCAGGTCGGCAGCAGGTGAAGGCGGGCGAGGGCTGCCGGGTCGACGTCGGCGAGCTGAGCCACCACCTGCGTACGGAACTGCGCCTCGTTGCCTCCGGAGATGATCGCGACGTCGACCGAGCGCAGCAGCTCGCTGAGGAGCGCGGCGATCTGCGGGTCGATCGTGCCCTTGGACGGGGCGAGCGTGTCATCGAGGTCGAAGGCGACGAGAGAGGGCGATGTCATGATGCCTCCACCCTAGGCGTTCCCGGCCGGGAGGACGGTGTGGCGGTCAGCAGCGTGCAGAAGATCGCGAGGACGACGCCGATCGTCGCACCGGTGGAGTTGGCCAGCACGTCGCTCAGGGTGGCGGCACGATGCGGGAGGCCGATGGCTTGCGCCGTCTCGATCGCGACCGAGATCGCGGGACCGACGAGAAGCGACAGGGGCCAGGCCTGGCGCGGGAGGAGCAGGAACGCGAGGATTCCGACGGGGATGAAGACGCCGACGTTCGCGAGCACCTCGAGGCGCGTGAAGTCCAGGCTCGTCCAGCCGAGCCGCTGGATCGCGTGGAGGAGCAGATCGAGGAGATTGGGCATCGCCTGCTCCACGCGCGCGGGCGTGAGGGTGAGGAGAGCGACGGCGGCCAGGAAGGGAAGTCCGAGAGCCAGGGCCCACACGCGCGTCGAACGGCGTGGCGGCGGAAGGAGCCTCCCCATGCGTTCCCCTCTCGCACGTCGTCCCGATACAGAGAAGGCCGCCCCTGCGGGCGGCCTTCTCGTGTCACTGGTCGGGGTGACAGGATTTGAACCTGCGACCTCTTCGTCCCGAACGAAGCGCGCTACCAAGCTGCGCCACACCCCGTTTTGCAACCCTCCGAGTCTACAGCGAAATGTCCCTAGCACCGAATCGAGCGCTCGCACCGCGTGGCGCGGGCTGCGCCGCGGTCAGACGCGCGGCGTCAGCGTGAGCAGTGTCGCCTCCGGGCGGCACGCGAAACGCACGGGGGCGTAGATCGAGTGTCCGCAGCCGGCGCTGACGTTGAGGGGCGCCGAGCGGCCGCCGTGCGTCCAGGTGCTGAGCCCCTTGGCCTGCTTCAGGGGGATGTCGCAGTTGGCGACGATCGCACCGAACCAGGGGAGGCAGACCTGCCCACCGTGCGTGTGTCCGCCGAGGATGGCGTCCGCGCCCAGGTCGACGAAGCCGTTGAGCACTCGCTGATACGGCGCGTGGGTGACGCCGAGCAACGGCGTCGTCTCGGCGCGCGGTCCGAGGGCGTCGAGGGCGGCGGGCAGGACGTCGAGGCGCTCCCAGTCGCGGTGCGCATCGTCCACCCCGAACAGGTCCACCGCGGCGCCGCGCACCGTGAGTCGCGTGGCCGCGTTGTTGAGGTCTGCCCACCCGAGCTCGTCCGTGAAGTAGCGGTCCATGGCGGCCGTGTCGAGCAGCGTGGGCTCGCGATGCTTCTGTGAGGGACCGGCGAAGTAGCGAAGCGGATTCCGCGGCGAGGGGCCGTTCACGTCGTTCGAGCCGTGCACGAACACACCGGGGATGCCGGCGAACGGGGCGAAGGCTCGGCGGATGCCCTGGAGGCCGTCCTCGTGCCCGAGGTTGTCGCCGGTGTTGACGATGAGGTCCGGCTTCAGGTCGGCGAGGGATGCGAGCCAGTCCTGCTTCCGATGCTGCCAGGGCGCCATATGGGCGTCGGAGAGGTGCAGGATGCGCAGGGGAGCAGCCCCCGCCGGAAGGGCCTCGGCAGACACCTCCCGCACGGTGAAGAGGTAGCGCTCGATACCGATGCCCCAGACCGCGGCAGCCGCACCGACGGCCCCCACCGCGCCGAGCGCGATGAGGGCCGGGTGCGCCGCGCGGGACGCGCCTACTTGCACGACACTCGGATCGGTGTGGCCTTGGTGGCCGCGGAGTTCGCAGCGGGCGTCGTCGCGGTTACGGTCGCCCCTTCTGCGTTGCAGGAACCTTCGCGTTCGACCGTGGTGAAGCCCGCCGCGATGAGCGCCGCGTTGGCGTCGGTCGGGCTCTGTCCCGTCACGTCGGGGACCGTCGCGCCATTGCCGTTGCTGGGCGAGATCGTGATTGTTGCTCCGGCGGTCGCCTGACCGGACGGACTCTGCTCGACGACGATGTTCGTCGCCTTGTCGCTGTCCACGGGGGCACCGACGGCGACGCCGAAGCCGGCGCGCTTGAGCGTCGCGGTCGCCTCGTCGACGGTCTGCCCGACCACGTCGGGCACGTCGACACGGATCTGCCGGATGAGGTTGCCGTCCGGCTCCGGGAATCGGTCCCCGCCGTACGCCTGGTTCGCGGCGTGCTGTGCGGCTCGTGCGAGCGGGTACCGCAGGTTGTTGAGGGTGTCGCTCCCCGCCCAGACGTTGAACACGTTGTCGTGGTTTCCGTTCGAGCGACCGGCCCAGACCGCGGTCGCGACCTTGGTGCTGGACTCGATCATCATGGTCGACCAGCGATCGTGGGTTCCGGTCTTGCCGATCAGCGGGGTGCCGTCGAACGGGTTGGCTCGCGCGCCCGTGCCTCCGTTGGCCATCACGCCCTGCAGCGCATAGGCCGCGGTCGCCGCGACCTCTTTGGACAGGACGCCTTCGGTGCAGGAGGCCTTGGGAAGCGGGCGCTCCTTGCCCTCGGCATCGATCACCTTGTCGATGGCTCGTGGCGTGCAGTACGTGCCGCCGCTCGCGACCGTCGCATAGGCATTGGCCATGGCGAGGGGGGAGATGTTCTTCGGACCGAGGACGTCGTAGGGGACGTTCTCCTCCGTGACCTTGTCACCGCTGGCCAGCGTGACGCCCATCTTGTCGGCGACCTTGTTGATGTCGCAGACGTCGAGCTTGGAGGCCATGGCGAAGTAGCCGCTGTTGAGCGACTGCGCGGTGAACGTCATCGGGGTTCCGCCGAACCCGCGCCCTCCCCCGAAGTTGCCGATCTCCGCGGTGTTCGTCGGCTGCGGGCTGCCGCACACCGGGATCTGCAGGTTGGTCTGCACGGTGCCGTTCAGGTTCTCCCGCACGGAGTGGCCCTTCTCGAGCCAGTCGATGAGGGTGAAGAGCTTGTAGGTCGAGCCGACCTGGAAGCCCCCGGAGTTGCCGTACTTCTGGTCGCCCGCGAACACGAGCGACGAGTACGCCTGGTCCGTCGTGGGAGTCTCCGCGAACTTCGTGTTCTGGGTGATCGAGAGGATCCGGCCGGTGCCGACCTCGATCGAGACGCCGGCGGCGCCGAAGTACTTGTTGTCGAAGTTCGCGGGGACGACGTTGGCCATCTCCTCGGCCGCCGGGTCCTGCACGCGGAAGTCGAGCGTCGTGTAGATCTTGAGGCCGCCGCGGCGGAGCAGATCGCGGCGCTCCTGGCGGTCCGCTCCGAACGCCTCGTCGTTCTCGACGATCGACTTCACGTACTGGCAGAAGTAGGCGTTGCGGCCGGCAGCCGCGCACCCCTGCGTCGGGACCGTGATGTCGGGCTCGATCGCCGCGGCCTTCGCCTCGTCGTGCTGCGCCTGCGTGATCTTGCCGTCCTTGAGCATGCGGCCGAGCACGTAGTCGCGGCGGTCCTTGGTGTCCTTGTAGCCGTCATCGGCGGAGTTGTGGCCCACGCCGTCGTCGGTCGTGTAGGTGCCGCCGGGCTTGTCGATGCGGTACGTGTTCGGGTTCTGCACGATACCGGCGAGCGTCGCCGCCTGCCCGACGGTGAGCTTGCTCGCGGTGGTGGAGAAGTAGTACCGCGCGGCGGCCTCGATGCCGTAGACCGTGCCACCGAAGTTCGCGATGTTCAGGTAGCCGAGGAGGATGTCGTTCTTCGAGTAGTCCTTCTCGATCTGGATGGCGTAGCGCATCTCCTGGAGCTTGCGCTCGATGCCGTCCACCCCGGTGGCGTTCGTCGCATCCTTCCAGCACTGCTCCAGGTCGTCCGCGTAGGTCTCGGAGGCCGTGTTGACGTTCTGCTCGCACTGCTGGATGCGCACGTTCTTCACGAACTGCTGGCTGATGGTCGAGGCGCCACGGCTCGACGTCCCCCGCACGTTGTCAACGAGGGCCTTCACGGTCGCGCCGAGGTTCACGCCGCCATGGGTGTAGAAGCTCTTGTCCTCACTGGAGAGGATCGCGTCGTAGAGGACGGGGGCGACCTGCTCGTAGGTCACCGGGACGCGGTTCTGCTCGTAGAAGGAGGCCAGCACGACCGGCTTGCCCTCGGGGTTCGTCGCGTAGATCGTCGACTGCTCCATGGGGGTGTCGACCTTGAGCACCTCGGGCAGTTCATCGAAGATGGTCAGCGCCGTGGAGCCGGCGACGCCGGTCATCGCGAGGACGGGGGTGACGCTGGCGGTGACCAGCAGACCGGCGATGGCGCTCAGTCCGACGAGCCCGACGAGACCGCCGAGCACGCCCTTCACCGTGCGGTTCTTTTGGGGCATACGCTTGATCGTAGGGGAGTTCCCTGAATACCGGCTTTGACGAGCGCGGCCCGGTCTGCCCTGGACGCGCCCTGATCGACAGGAGTGCCATGACCACGTGGGAGTACCTCACCACGCCGTTGCTGATCCACAACACCGCGGCCATCCTCAACAACTGGGGAAAGCAGGGCTGGGAGCTCGTCCAGGTGGTGCAGGGGCCCGAGGGCGGGCTGGTCGCCTACTTCAAGCGCCCCGTCACGACGGAAGGTTCGTCCAACGCCGGTCTCGCGGCCGCCGCCGAGGCCGCCCGCCAGTTCGAGGGAGGCCAGGCATGAGCGTCGCCGCCCGTCTCACCGAGCTCGGCATCGAGCTGCCCGCCGTCGCCGCCCCGGTCGCCGCCTACGTCCCCGCCGTCGTGCACGGCGGGCTCGTCTACACGTCGGGTCAGCTCCCGTTCGTCGACGGCGCTCTGCCCGCGACCGGCAAGGTCGGTGCGGAGGTCTCCGCCGAAGACGCGAAGGGGTACGCCCGCACCTGCGCCCTGAACGCGCTTGCCGCTGCCGCCGACGTCGCGGGCGGTGTCGATCGTCTCGCCGGCGTCGTCCGGGTCGGCGGGTTCGTCGGCTCCGCGGAGGGCTTCACCGGCCAGCCGGGCGTCGTCAACGGCGCGAGCGAGGTCCTCGGGGAGATCTTCGGCGAAGAGGGCCGGCACGCGCGCGCGGCCGTCGGGGTCGCCGAGCTCCCGCTCGGCAGCCCCGTCGAGGTCGAGGTCACCTTCCGCCTCGCGTAGGTCCGCCCGGGTCGCCGAGACCCCGCACAATCACCGAGACCCCCTGCTGCAGGCATCCGCAGCAGGGGGTCTCGGCGTGAACCCGGGGTCTTCTCGTTATTTGACCTGGGCGGAGATGATGCTCATCACCGCGGTGTCCGCGAGCGTCGTGGTGTCGCCCACCTCACGGCCCTCCGCGACGTCCCGCAGCAGACGCCGCATGATCTTGCCGGAGCGCGTCTTCGGCAGCTCGCCGACGATGTACACGTCACGGGGACGCGCGATCGCGCCGATCTGCTCGCCCACCCAGAGCCTGAGCTGCTGGGCGAGTCCGGCCGGGTCGTGGGCGGAGAGGTAGCTCTCCTTGATGATGACGAAGGCCACGACGGCCTGACCGGTGGTCTCATCCGAGGCGCCGACGACCGCAGCCTCCGCGGTGGCCTCGTGCGCGACCAGCGAGGACTCGATCTCCGCGGTCGACAGCCGGTGGCCGGAGACATTCATGACGTCGTCGACCCGGCCGAGCAGCCACAGGTCGCCGTCCTCGTCGAGGCGGGCACCGTCGCCCGCGAAGTAGTAGCCCTGCTTCTCGAACTTCTCCCAGTAGGTCTCGCGGAACCGCTCCGGGTCTCCCCAGATGCCGCGGAGCATGCTCGGCCACGGCTCGGTGATCACCAGGAGGCCGCCGTTGCCGTTGCCGACCTCGACTCCCTGCTCGTCCACCACGTCGATCGAGATCCCGGGCAGCGGCACCTGCGCCGACCCGGGCTTCGTGGCGGTGATGCCGGGGAGTGCCGACACCATGATCGCGCCGGTCTCGGTCTGCCACCAGGTGTCGACGATCGGGGTCTTGCCGGCGCCGATGACCTCGCGGTACCACATCCAGGCCTCGGGGTTGATGGGCTCGCCCACCGAGCCGAGGACCCTCAGCGACGAGAGGTCGAACTTCTGCGGGACGCTGCGACCGATCTTCATGAAGGAGCGGATCGCGGTCGGGGCCGTGTAGAAGATCGACACCTTGTACTTCTCAATGAGCTCCCACCAGCGACCGGGGTGCGGGGCGTCCGGCGTGCCCTCGTACAGCACCTGGGTGGCCCCGTTCGCCAGGGGGCCGTAGGTGACGTAGCTGTGGCCGGTGATCCAGCCGATGTCGGCGGTGCACCAGTACACGTCCGTCTCCGGCTTCAGGTCGAAGACGTTCTTGTGCGAGTACGCGGCCTGCGTGAGGTAGCCGCCGGACGTGTGCAGGATGCCTTTCGGCTTCCCGGTCGTTCCGGAGGTGTAGAGGATGAAGAGCGGGTTCTCGGCCGGGAAGGCCTGTGCGGTGTGCTCGGCGGAGGCCGCAGGGACGACGTCGTGCCACCAGAGGTCCCGCCCCTCGATCCACTCCACTTCGTTCTCGCCCCGCTTGACCACGAGCACGTGCTCGACCGTCTGCTGCTCGCCGTCGCCACGGTCGGCCAGGGCCTGGTCGACCGCCGGTTTCAGAGCGGAGACCCGACCCTTGCGGTAGCCGCCGTCCGCTGTGATGACGAGTTTGGCGCCCGCGTCGTCGATCCGGGAGCGCAGGCTGTCCGCACTGAAGCCGCCGAACACGACGGAGTGGATGGCGCCGACGCGTGCGACGGCGAGCATGGCGGCGATGGCCTCGGGAATCATCGGCAGGTAGATCGCGACGCGGTCGCCCTGGCCGATTCCGAGGCCTTCGAGCACGTTGGCGACGCGCTTGACCTCGTCGGTCAGCTCGGCGTAGGTGATCCGGCGGCTGTCGCCGGGCTCGCCCTCCCAGTAGAGCGCGACGCGATCGCCGTTGCCGGCCTCGACGTGCCGGTCGAGGCAGTTGTACGCCACGTTGAGCTCGCCGTCGTCGAACCACTTGGCGAAGGGCGGGTTGCTCCAGTCGAGAACGTTCGAGAACGGCTTGTGCCAGTGCACCAGCTCACGGGATTGGTCGGCCCAGAACCCCTCGCGGTCGGCGGCGGCCCGCTCGTAGAGTTCCCGGGAAGCGACGGATTGGGCGGCGAACTCCTCCGACGGCGCGAATCGCCGGGTCTCGTCGAGAAGATGATCGATCTGACTGCTCATCGGCAGGCGCTCCTTTGCGGCGTTCGGGTCGTTCAGGCATGGGCGCAGGGGGAGTGCGACCAGGTCAGGGTGAATCTATCCTCGGCCCAGACCGCCGAATACTGCCGAAAGTCGGTAGTGACACGGGTTTTGTCAGGACGGTCGCCTTGCGTACACTCGACGGCAGCCGAGATCTCATTCCGGCCCTGGCGAGCCCGATTCCCCCGGATCGAGAGCCGCCGTGGGCGGCATCTCATTCCCCCCGTGAGATGCCGCCCTTTCTCGTGGGAGCGCTCCCTTCGCCTTCGCGCCAGCCTCGTCCTGCACCGGTCTCAGGGGGTCGGTGTTGTGCACAGCCGCCGGCAGGACGCCGGGACCCCCGGCCGCTGAGCATCGAGACGTCCCTACTGTCCCGGTATGACCGATCGATTCGTCATCCAGCCCCGCCTGTCCGGGCCCTCCGGCGAGGCGCCTGCCTCCCCGCAGGCGGCGCTCAGAGCGGAACCGGCGTTCGCGCCCCTCGCAGCCTTCGTCGACGAGGCGGTCACCGATGTGTTCCTGAACGGTGCGGACGCCCTGTTCGTCGACCGGGGGAACGGCGCGGAGCACATCGCGGCGTGGCGGGGCACGGAGCGCGAGGTCCGCGACCTCGCGGTCGCTCTCGTGGCGCTCGGTGGTCGTCACCTCGACGACCAGACGCCCTGCGTCGACGTGCGGCTCGGCTCTGGCGTGCGCGTGCATGCGGTGCTCGGCCCCGTGGCTGCGCAGGGGACGGCTCTCTCGATCAGGATCCCCCGTGTGCACGCGGCCGATCTCGACGGGCTCGCCGCGCGCGGTGCGTTCGACGCTCGCCAGCAACGGTGGCTCAGGGGGCTGGTGCACTCCCGCGCCAACGTCCTCCTCACGGGAGGCACGGGCAGCGGCAAGACGACGATGCTGTCGGCTCTACTGTCCGCCGTTCCGCACGACGAGCGCATCGTCACGATCGAGGACGTCGCCGAGCTGCGGCCCCGCCATCCGCACCACGTGGCGTTGGAGGCGCGTCAGCCGAACCTCGAAGGGGCAGGCGGAATCGATCTCGCCCGGTTGGTCCGGGAGTCGCTACGGATGAGACCGGACCGCCTCGTGGTCGGCGAGTGCCGCGGTGAAGAGGTCCGCGAACTGCTCGCCGCCCTCAACACCGGGCACGACGGAGGGGCCGGCACCCTGCACGCCAGCGGCCTGTCGGACGTTCCGGCGCGGTTGGAGGCGCTGGGCGCCCTGGCAGGCATGGACGCTGTCGCCCTCGCGCGCCAGGCCGTGAGCGCGTTCACCGTCGTGCTGCATCTCGAGAGGACCACGGACGGCATACGCCGTATCCGCAGCGCGGGACGCTTCCTCATCGCGCGGGACCGCCTGGCGCTCGAGGAGGTGCGCCCGTGGTGAGGCGCTTCGGCCGTCAGGCGACGGCGCCGGAGGCGGCCGACTCCGTACAGACGCTCGCCGTGCTGCTCCAGGCGGGGGCCACCCCTCTCGTCGCCTGGCGCCACTTGGCGAGTACCGGGGACGACGTCGCAGCGGCGGTTCTCGCGCGCACGGACGACGGCATGCCGCTGGTCTCCGCGCTCGAGGCGCAGGGAGGGATGTGGGTCGAGCTCGCGGCCGCATGGGAGATCGCCACGACGGTGGGCGCCCCCCTCGCGGACGTGCTCCGCAGTGTCGCCGAGGCGCTCCGTGACGCGGCGTCGGCGGCGGACGACGTGCGGGTGGCCCTCGCCGAGCCGGCGGGCACGGCGCGGCTGCTGCTCTGGATGCCGCTCTCCGGTCTGCTGCTCGGAGTCGCGCTCGGATTCGACACGTTCGGCGTGGTGGTGCAGAACCCGCTGGGGACCGCGTGCGCGGTCGCAGGTCTGCTGCTCGTCCTCGCCGCCCGGCTCTGGACACGGCGACTGCTGCGTCGGGCGGTTGCCGATCCGCGCACCCCGGGGATGGCGGCAGAGCTCATGGCCGTGGCGCTCTCGGGTGGTGTCCCGATCGACCGCGCCCGCCGGCTCGTGGCCGAGACGCGCGTGGTCGATCCCCTGGGCGAGGAGCGGGTGCGTCAGGTGCTCGACCTGTCCCGCGCCGCCGGTGTTCCCGCCGTGGAGCTGCTGCGCGCCGCCGCGGCGCAGGACCGTCACCGAGCGAGGGTCGGCGGACGCCTCCGTGCCGCTCGGCTCTCCACTCGACTGCTGCTCCCGCTGGGCGTCTGCACGCTGCCGGCGTTCCTCCTGCTCGGCGTCGCGCCCCTCCTGCTCAGCGTGCTCGCTGCGACGCCCTTGCCGACCTGACCGACCGAGATCCCCGAGAAGAAAGAGGTACGAACATGACCGAGACCCTGCCCACCCTGGACCGCCGCCGTGCCCGCGCCCTCTTCGGCGATGACACCGGAGCTGCGACAGCGGAATACGCCATCACCACGATGGCGGCCGTCGCGTTCGCGGGTCTGCTGGTGGCGATCATGCGCTCGGACGAGGTGCGCGGGATCCTCACGGGCCTCGTCCGTCGAGCCCTGACGGTCTCATGAGCGCGCAGGGCGTTCCCCGTCTCCCGGTGGCATCGGTGCGCCGAGCAGGGTGCGACGATCGCGGGGGCGTCGCCGCGGAGCTCGCCGTGGCACTGCCCGCCGTGCTGCTCGTTCTGCTGCTCGGCGTCGGCGCTCTTGGGGCGGCATCCCGACAGGTGGCGCTCCAGGACGCCGTTGCCGACGCGGCTCGTCTCCTGGGTCGTGGTGAGGACACGGCCGCGGCGGTGCGCGTCGTGGACCGAGCCGTCCCCGGCGCCAGAGCGTCGTTCACGGAGTCCGACGGCCTCGTGTGCACGACGGCGACCGTTCGGGTCTCGGTCGGCGCCGTCATCGGGTTCCCCCTGCGGGCATCGAGCTGCGCCCTCGACGGAGGACGCTGATGGCCGGGTCGGCGCTCGCAGCCGCCCTCCTCGTCGTGAGCGGCACCCTGTCCCTCGGGCTCGCGGCTGTCGGCGGGGCAGCGGTCACCGCTCAGCGCACGGCCGGAGCGTCGGACGCCGCCGCGCTGGCCGCGGCCGACGCCGCCAGCGGAGCCGTGCCGACGGCTGAGGAGCCGTGCGCGTTGGCCGCGACGGTCGCCGCGGCCAACGGTGCAGCGCTGACGCGCTGTTCGCTGGAAGGGGATGTGGCGACCGTGTCGGTGGAGGCGGCGTACGCTGGACTCGCTGCTGTCTCCCGAGCCCGCGCTGGGCCACCCGAGGAACCATGACGGCGGCTCTACCCCTCGCCCGCTGTGAACGACCCCAGAACAGCGGTGTGTATGGTGTGCTTCGAAGAAAGGACGCCCCTTGGCTGAAGGCAAGAAGCTCGTCATCGTCGAGTCCCCGACGAAGATGCGGTCTATTCAGGGATACCTCGGCGACGGCTACGAGGTGCTCAGCTCCGTCGGCCACATCCGCGACCTCGCCGACAAGAAGGACATCCCGGCCGAGGCGAAGAAGGCCTACGGCAAGTACTCCATCGACATCGACAACGGCTTCGACCCTTACTACGTCGTCTCGGACCGCAAGACCAAGACGGTCGCCGAACTCAAGCGCGCCCTGAAGCACGCCGACGAGGTCCTGCTCGCCACTGATGAGGACCGCGAAGGGGAGGCCATCGCCTGGCATCTGCTGGAGACGTTGAAGCCCAAGGTCCCCGTCAAGCGCATGGTGTTCCACGAGATCACCAAGGACGCGATCCAGGCCGCGGTCGGCAACACCCGTGAACTCGACCACGCCCTCGTCGACGCGCAGGAGACCCGGCGCATCCTCGACCGCCTCTACGGCTGGGACGTCTCGCCCGTGCTCTGGTACAAGGTCAAGACGGGGATTTCGGCCGGCCGGGTGCAGTCCGCCGCGACCCGCCTGATCGTCGACCGCGAGCGCGAGCGGATGGCCTTCGTCTCCGCGGAGTACTGGGACGTCGACGCCGATGCCGCTGCGACCGGTACGTCCTTCCGCATCCGCCTGGTGCGCGTGGACGGGGGGCAGCTCGCCCGCGGGTCCGACTTCGACGACACCGGGAAGCTCAAGAAGGCGGTCGTCGTTCTCGACGAGGCCAAGGCGTCGGCCCTGGCCCGCGCCGTGGATGCCGCGGGTGCGGGAACCGTCACCAAGGTCGAGGCCAAGCCGGGCACCCGCAGCCCCTACGCCCCGTTCACCACCTCCACCATGCAGCAGGAGGCCGGACGCAAGCTCTCGATGAGCGCGAAGCAGGCGATGAGCGTCGCCCAGCGCCTCTACGAGAAGGGGTACATCACCTACATGCGTACCGACTCCACGGCGCTGAGCACCCAGGCGGTGCAGGCGGCGCGGAGCCAAGCCGTCGCTCTCTACGGCGACAACGCGGTGCCGCTCAAGCCGCGGGTCTACAAGTCGAAGAGCAAGAACGCCCAGGAGGCGCACGAGGCGATCCGTCCCTCCGGCGAGAACTTCCGCACCCCGTCCTCGCTGTCCGGCGAGCTCGACCGCGAGGAGCAGCGGCTGTACGACCTCATCTGGAAGCGCACGGTCGCGAGCCAGATGTCGGATGCCAAGTACGAGACGACGACCGTCACCATCGCGGTCGAGGCGGACGGCCAGACGGCCGAGTTCACCGCCTCCGGCACGGTCTACACGTTCAAGGGCTTCCTCGAGGCGTACGAAGAGGGCCGTGACGAGAAGCGCAGCGACGCCGACGCCGCCGAGAACCAGTCCCTTCCCGCTGTCGCCGTCGGCGACGAGCTGGCCGTGTCCGCCGCGGAGGCGAAGGGTCACCGCACGACGCCCAAGCCGCGCTACACCGAGGCCTCCCTGGTGAAGGTGCTCGAGGAGAAGGGCATCGGACGCCCCTCGACGTTCGCCACGATCCCGGAGACCATCCTCGACCGCGGGTATGCGGTCAAGCGCGGCCAGGCCCTCGTGCCGACGTGGCTCGCGTTCAGCGTGGTCCGGCTGCTCGAGGAGCACTTCGCCGACCTCGTCGACTACGACTTCACAGCGGCGCTGGAGGACGACCTCGACACCATCGCGCGCGGCGAGCAGAACCGCGTCGAGTGGCTGAAGTCGTTCTACTTCGGCTCCGACTCGCACGTGGGACTCCGGCAGGTCGTGGACAACCTCGGCGAGATCGACGCCCGCGCACTCAATTCGACGCGGATCACCGACACCGCGACCCTCCGCTTCGGCAAGTACGGTCCCTACCTCGAAGTCGCCGACCCGGCGGACCCGGAGGCCAAGCCCCGGATCGTCAACGTCCCAGAAGACCTCGCCCCCGACGAGCTCACGCCGGAGAAGGCGCAGGAACTCATCGACGCGCCTGTTGCCGGCGATCGGGTCCTGGGCGTGAACCCGGAGAACGGCAAGGTCGTCGTCGTCAAGGACGGACGGTTCGGTCCCTACGTGCAGGAGAACGACCCGGTGTCCGACGACGCCGCGGTGGACGAGGCCACCGGCGAGGTCGTCGAGGCGCCCAAGCCGAAGCGCGGCTCGAAGAAGGAAGCGGCGCCCAAGCCCCGCACCGCATCGCTGTTCCGCTCCATGTCCGTCGACACGATCGACCTGGACACCGCGCTGCAGCTGCTGAGCCTGCCGCGCGTGGTCGGAGTCGACCCGGAGACGGGTGACGAGATCACCGCGCAGAACGGCCGCTTCGGTCCGTATCTGAAGAAGGGGACCGACTCGCGGTCACTGGAGAGCGAGTCGCAGATCTTCGACGTCACGCTGGAACAGGCGCTGGAGATCTACCAGCAGCCCAAGTACGGCGCTCGCCGGGCGTCGAGCGCGCTCGCGGAGTTCGACGCCGACCCGGTGAGCGGCAAGCCCATCCGCGTGCGTGACGGCCGATTCGGCCCGTACGTCACCGACGGTGAGACGAACGTCACGATCCCGCGCGGGCAGACCCCGGACGACATCACGTTCGAGATCGCCGTGCAGATGCTCGCCGACAAGCGCGCCAAGGGACCGGCGCCCAAGCGGGGAGCGGCGAAGAAGGCTCCGGCGAAGAAGGCTCCGGCCAAGAAGGCGCCTGCGAAGAAGGCTCCGGCCACGAAGACGGCCTCCACCGCCAAGAAGTCCACGGCGGCGAAGACCTCGACCACATCGGCGGCACGCTCGGCCGCGGCCAAGAAGGCGGCGGCGACCAGGGCGGCGAACGCGGCGGCGAAGGCAGCCGAGAAGGCGGACTCGTGACGGCAGGCCCCGGCCTCTGGATCACGCTGGAAGGCGGGGACGGTTCCGGGAAGACCACCCAGTCGGATCTCCTGGCCACCTGGCTCGAGCAGAGCGGTCGAACGGTCGTGCGCACCAGGGAGCCCGGAGGGTCCGAGGTCGGTCAGCTCATCCGCGACATCGTGCTCCACCATCGGGGCGACATCGCCCCTCGCGCCGAGGCTCTGCTCTACGCGGCCGACCGCGCCCATCACGTGGCGACCGTCGTACGCCCCGCCCTCGCGCGCGGAGAGATCGTGTTGCAGGACCGCTACCTCGACTCCTCCGTGGCGTACCAGGGGGCCGGGCGCGTGCTCGACGCCGCGCAGATCCGGGACCTGTCCCTGTGGGCGGCGGAAGGAGCTCTGCCGGCGCTGACCGTCCTCCTCGATCTCGATCCCGCCGCGGCGCGCACCCGCCTCGACTCCGCCGACAAGCCCTTCGATCGGCTGGAGGCGGAGCAGGAGTCCTTCCACGCCCGCGTGCGGGAGGCGTACCTCGAGCTCGCCCGGGCTGAGCCCGAGCGTTTCCTGGTGCTCGACGCCGCTGAGGCGCCGGAGCGCATCGCCGACCGCATCCGCGGCCGCGTCTCCGCTCTCCTCGACTGATCCTCCCCGGCGATCGCGTTCCCGCGGTCGGTGCACGGGGCCGAGCCGGTGGCGAGGGCGTCGGCGGTCCCGATTAGGCTGAGTGCATGCCCTCGACCCTCGCCGCACCGTTTCCGTGGGCCGACGTCTGGGGGCAGGAAGCCGCGATCGATACGCTCCGCGCCGCCTCGTCCGATCCGGCGGCGCTCTCGCACGCCTGGCTCATCACCGGCCCGCCAGGGTCCGGTCGCTCGACACTCGCCTATGCGTTCGCCGCCGCTCTCATCGCGGAGGGGCCGGACGACGAGGCCACCATGCGTCAGGTCCTCGCCGGGACCCACCCGGACGTCACCGCGCTGCGCACCGACAAGGTGATCATCACCATCGCCGAGGCGCGGGCCCTCGTGGAGCGGTCGTACTTCGCCCCGTCCGCCGGTCGGTACCGGGTCATCGTCGTCGAAGACGCCGACCGCATGGTCGAGCGCACCTCCAACGTGCTGCTCAAGGCGCTGGAGGAGCCGCCCGAGCAGACGGTCTGGATCCTCTGCGCTCCGAGCGAGGCCGACCTCCTGCCCACGATCCGTTCCCGCGTGCGGTCGCTGCGGCTCCGCGAGCCCGACGTGGCGGACGTGTCCCGCCTCATCAGCCTCCGTACGGGGGTGGACGAGGCCGTCGCCGAGCAGGCCGCACGCCACGCGCAGCGCCATATCGGAATGGCGCAGCGCCTCGCCACCGACGACGCCGCACGGCGCCGCCGCGACGAGACGCTCCGGGCCGTGCTGGGGGTGCGCGGGGTCAACGACGCCGTCGAGGTCGCCGGACGCATCATCCAGGCCGCGACGGAAGACGCCAAGGCGCTCACGGCGGAGCGGGATGCGAGCGAACGGGCCGCGCTCCTCCGCACCGTCGGCGTCGCCGAGGGGCAGGCGGTGCCCCCAGCTCTGCGGGCGCAGGTGTCGGCACTCGAAGACGAGCAGAAGAAGCGCGCGACGCGGAGTCTCCGCGACGGCATCGACCGCGTCCTCACCGATCTGCAGTCGCTCTTCCGGGACGTGGTGATGCTGCAGTACGGCCGAGGGGACGATCTCATCAACCGCGAGCTGCAGACCGAGCTGACCGACCTCGCGGCCGCCTGGAGCGTGGAGCGGACGCTCATCGTGCTCGATCATCTGGCCGAGACCCGTGAGGCGTTGGAGCGCAACGTCGCCCCGCTTCTCGCGCTCGAGAGTTTGCTCGTGACCGTCACGAGCGGGAGGAAACCGTGAAGACTCGATCCCTGCCCCGCCTCCGCCGCACTGCGGCGATCGTCGCCGGCCTTGCGGCGGCCTCGGTCGCGCTGTCCGGGTGCCTGTACGCCATGATCCCGGAGCAGTCGTCGCGCCCGGCCGTGGAGAAGACGCCGGACACCGAGGGCGTCGCCGAAGATCTGCTGCCCTATTACTCCCAGGAGCTGGAGTGGACGGACTGCGGTCAGGGCTTCGACTGCACCACCGTCACCGCGCCGCTCGACTGGGAAGACCCCGGCGCGGGCGAGATCGAACTCTCTGTCGTGCGGCATCGTGCCCAGGGTGAGGCGGTCGGCTCCCTGCTGACCAATCCCGGCGGGCCGGGCGCCAGCGGCGTCGACCTCATCCAGGGGTCCCTCGACTACGCCGTCGGCCCGGCCCTCATCGAGAACTACGACGTCATCGGCTTCGATCCCCGTGGCGTCGGCTCCTCGACTGCCGTCACCTGCTACGACGCGAAGGAGATGGACGAGTACTTGTACGGCATCCCCGCCGCGCCCCGGGGAACCCCGGAGTGGGAATCCGAGCTGCTCGACTCGGCACGCGCCTTCGGCGAGGCGTGCGACGTCAACAGCGAGGGGATTCTGCCCTTCATCACCACGGTGAACGCGGCCAGGGACATGGACCTTCTCCGCGCCGTCTTGGGCGACAAGGAGCTCAACTACCTCGGGTACTCGTATGGCACGTTCCTCGGCGCGACCTACGCCAAGCTGTACCCGGAGAAGGCCGGCCGGCTCGTCCTCGACGGGGCCATCGACCCCTCCGTGCCCGGACTCGAGGTCGGCGCCACGCAGGCCCTCGGCTTCGAGTCGGCGCTGCGGGCCTACATGCAGGACTGCCTCGACTCCGGCTCGTGCCCCTTCAACGGCACGGTCGACGAGGCGATGGCCGACCTCGGCGCTCTGCTCGCGAGCGCCGACCGCACGCCCCTCGAGAACGGCGACGGGCGACTCATGGGCGCCGATGCGATGATGACCGCGATCATCGCGGCGCTGTACTCCCAGGACAGCTGGGAGATCCTCACCCAGGCGCTCGACGAGGCGCTGCAGGGTGATCCGACGACCGCGTTCGTGCTCGCGGATTACTACAACGGCCGTGAGAACGGGACCTACATCGACAACTCGACCGAGGCGTTCCGTGCGTACAACTGCATGGACTACCCGGTCGAGGACGACCCCGCCGCCGAGGCCGCCACCGAGAAGAAGATCGCGGAGGGTGCTCCGACCATCGCGCCGTACTGGTCGGGACCGGATCCGTGCGAGGTGTGGCCGTATCCGCCGACCGGGACCCGCGAGAAGATCACGGCGGAGGGTGCGGGCCCGATCGTCGTCGTCGGCACCACCAACGACCCGGCGACCCCGTACGAGTGGTCGGAGTCGCTGGCCGACCAGCTCGCCGAGGGGGTCCTCATCACCCGCGTGGGCGAGGGACACACCGGTTACAACAAGGGCAACGTCTGCGTCGACGAGGCGGTGGAGGCGTTCCTGCTCGAGGACGTGGTGCCGGAAGACGGCCTGCGCTGCGAGTGAGCGGGGCTCGATTCGCGAGTGAGCGCGAGACAGGGTAATATCGGTGATCGCGCCGCTCACGCGTCGCACGCCGCTTTAGCTCAGTCGGCAGAGCATTTCACTCGTAATGAAAAGGTCGTCAGTTCGATTCTGACAAGCGGCTCAGGAAAACCCCCGGGATCCCCGTGATCCCGGGGGTTTCGCCGTTCCGGCGTACGGGGAGGCGGGCGTACGCTCGAGGAATGAGCAGAGCGCTTCTCATCGTCGACGTGCAGAACGACTTCACCGAGGGTGGAGCCCTCGCGGTGGAGGGCGGCGATGCGGTGGCTGCCGCCGTCTCCGCCTACCTCTCGTCGCACGCCGCGGACTACGAGGTCATCATGGCGTCCCGGGACTGGCACGACGCCGAGGGGGACAACGGCGGGCATTTCTCCGAAACCCCCGATTACTCCGACTCCTGGCCGGCGCACTGCGTCGCCGGGACCGCGGGAGCGGACTACGACCCGCTGCTGACGACGGAGAGCGTCACGCACCACGTACGCAAAGGTCAGGGGCGCCCGGCCTATTCGATGTTCGAGGGTGTCACCGACGATGGGGCGACGGTCGCCGCGGTCCTGAGCGCGGCCGGCGTCGTCACGGCCGACGTCGTCGGCATCGCCACGGACCACTGCGTCCGGGCTTCCGCTCTTGATGCCATCGCCCACGGCGTCCACGTCCGGGTGCTCACCGACCTGGTCGCCGGGGTCGCACCGGAACCGAGCGCTGCCGCTCTCGCGGAACTCGCACACGCGGGAGCCGAACTCCTCGAGAGCGCGGAGGCATGAGTCGCAGCGTCCTCCTTCTCCGCGCCGTGAACGTCAGTGGACGCAACAGCGTGCCCATGGCGCGGCTGCGTGAGGTGCTCACCGCCGCGACCGACCTGGAGGACGTCTCCACCTACATCGCCAGCGGCAACATCCTCTGCGCGACCCCGTCCGACCCGGCGGCCGCCTGTGGGACGGTGCGGGCGCTCATCGCGGCGGAGTTCGGCGTGGACACCCCCGTGATCCATCGCACCCATGCCCAGCTCGCGGCTTCGGAAGCAGCGCAGCCCTTCCCGGAGGGGGACCTGAAGCTCGTGCACGCGATGTTCCTCGAGGGTCCGCCGGCGACCGGTGCCCTCGACGTCCTCGGCGAGCGGCTGGTCCCGGGGGAGCGTGTCGCCCTCATCGGCGAGGATCTCTGGATCGACTACGCCGCCGGCGGAGTGCACACCACGAAGCTCACGAAGGCGGTGCTGGACAGGGCGCTCGGAGTCGCCGGGACGGCACGGAATCTGCGCACGGTCCGGAAGCTCCTCACGCTGACGGACTGACCGCGCGGCTCAGCGCCGTCGGCGGGGTCTGCGGGTGGCCGGCGAGGTCGACGCGTCTGCTCGCACACCCCGTGCAGCGGACGTACAGCACCATGCCCTCGCTCGTGGGATGGTGCGACTCGACCAGCCAGGCGTGCTCGTGGGTCTCGGCGGGGGACGAGAGGCGGGGGATCGGGAGGGTGTCGGGTGAGGTCATGGACCCAGGGTGATGTAATGGTCTTATGCATCTCAACCCTTACGGCGAGTACGCGGTCCTCCTCGCCGCTTCTCTCGCGAACGATTGGCCGGAGGACCGGGCGGGCATCGAGGAGCGCACGCTCGCTCTCGGTATGACGCAGACCTTCCCTCCCGCGCCCGACGATCACGCGGAGGTGCGCGCGGTGATCGACGACTGGCTCGCCATCGTCGACGAGGCGGACCCGGACGCGCGCGCGACACTTCTCAACGCCCAGCTCGCCGCCGCGGGCGCCTATCCTCGCCTCACCAATCACGACGACGAGGGATGGCACCTCCACTACCGGGACGACGTGCGGTCGCTGCCGTTCGTCCTCCGCGCGATCATCAACCTCGGCACGGCACTGCACCTCGTGACCCGGGGTATGAGCAGGCTCGGCCGTTGCGAGGCCGCCCCGTGCACGAACGTCGTCGCGGACGTGACGCGCAACGGCCGCCAGCGGTTCTGCTCCGTGAGGTGCGCGAACCGGGCGGCCGTGCGGCGCCATCGGGCGCGCGTCAGCTGAGCGTCACGCGGTCTGGCCGGCGTGCTTGCCTTCGCCGATCTCCTCGACGAGCTTGGCGTTGAACGCCGGCAGGTCGTCGGGCGTGCGGCTCGAGACGAGGCCTTCGTCGACGACGACCTCCTCGTCCACCCAGCTCGCGCCAGCATTGCGGAGGTCGGTCTTCAGGCTCGGGTAGCTCGTGATCGTCCGGCCGTCCACGACTCCGGCCTCGATGAGGATCCAGGCACCGTGGCAGATCACACCGACGGGCTTGTGCTGCTCGAAGAAGGCGCGGGCAAGGTCGATGGAGGCCTGGTCCATGCGGAGGTGATCGGCGTTCACCACACCGCCGGGCAGCACGAGCGCATCGAACTGATCGGCGGAGGCGTCGGCGGACTTCAGGTCGACGGCCTGCTCGTGACCGTTCTTGCCGGTGATGGCCGCACCGTCCGGGGCGATGAGCGTGGCGCTGGCGCCTTCGGTCGTCACCGCCTCCCACGGGCTCGTGAGTTCGCTATCCTCGAAGCCGTCCGTCGCCAGGAATGCCACACGGTTTCCGGTGAGAGTCATGGTCCGTCCTTTCGGTGGGGGATCGCCCTGTTCCGGGCACTCCTCGACCTTCTCGCCGCGTTCCGAGTCCCGCCAGGGGGTGGCCACTCGGCTGCGGCGGTGATACAGGGCACGGCCGCGCTGCGCGAAACCCCGGCACGTCCTCGATACGATCCAGGCATGCGCCTCCGTCCCGCCCTCCTCCTCGTTCCGGTGCTCATCGTCCTCGCCGGCTGCACCCCGTCTCCGGAACCGACGCCGACGGCGACCTCCAGCAGCTCCGCGACGCCGTCGACCTCGCCCGCCCCCACGATCACCCCGACGCCCACCGAGACGTCGGCCCCACCGTCCGCCGGCGCCTTCACGAAGGGGGAGCTCGTCTCCCTCTGCACGGACAAGATCCGCACGATCTCACCGAACGCGACGTTCTTCGCCGACATGGCGACCACCGAGTGGCTGGAGCAGTCCGGAGTGTGGTTCGTGGCCGTGCCGGAGACGATCGACGGCCAGGACAACGTCGCCGTCTGCGGCATCGGGGGGAGCCCGGACGCCCCGGACTTCGTCATGCACGGTGAGACGCTGCCCGGTGGCGTCGCCGGAATCCGTGACGACCTGATCGCCGGGAACACGGGTGGTCACGACTGAGGATGCGGTGGGCCCCGTGGGGCTCGAACCCACGACCCGCGGATTAAAAGTCCGATGCTCTGCCAACTGAGCTAGAGGCCCGTGCTCCCAGTCTAGGGCGCACGACGAGGGGCCGTCGGCGCCACAGCTCGCCGACGGCCCCTTCACCTGCCCCGTGTCCCTCCTGACAACCGGGGGAGGCCGTGTGCCGGTCGGGTCGCCGGCACCGTCCCTGGCTTACTCAGCCGGGGGCATCAGGACCGAGTCGATGAGGTACACGGTCGCGTTCGCGGTCTGCACGCCACCGCAGATGACGTTGGCGTCGTTGACCATCCACTCGTCGCCGCTGCCGGTCACCTCGACGTCGGCGCCCTGCACGGTCGTGTGCATGCCCTCGATGTCGGACGGCTCGATCTGGCCGGGGACGACGTGGTAGGTGAGGATCGACGTCAGCAGGTCGCTGTCGGTCTTCAGGGTCTCGATCGTCGCGGCGTCGATCTTCGCGAAGGCGTCGTCGACCGGGGCGAAGACGGTGAACTCATCGCCGTTCAGAGTGTCGACGAGGTTCACGTCCGGGTTGAGCTCGCCGCTCACCGCCGACACGAGGGTCTTCAGCATGGGGTTGTTCGAGGCGGCGACCGCCACCGGGTCCTGGGACATGCCCTGGATGGAACCGGCGCCGTCCGGGACCTCTTCGGCGTACGCCTCGCAGCCGGGGCCGACGAGGTTCGCGGCGGGGTCCATCTCCATCGGCGTCGACTCCGACGTCTCCGGGGTCGTCGGCTCCGACGACTCCTCCGTGCTCGTTCCGCTGCCCATGGAACATGCCGAGAGCAGGAATGCGCTCGCCAGACCCAGGGTGACTGCTGCGGTGACCTTCTTCTTGGTGCTGAACATGTCGAGCTCCTTCGAAACTCCGGCCACGGCCTCTCCGTGGCGTCGAGAGGTGTTCGGAAGCCCTGCGGAATCGGATGGGAGAAAATTCGAGATTCCTCGGAATCGGGTCGAATCCAATCCGTTGCAGGGGGTCGGCGCGAACAGCACCCGACAGAGACGAGGACCTCATGGACCTGATCATCATCGGCCTGCTCGGCGGGCTCATCACCGGTATCTCGCCGTGCATCCTGCCCGTGCTGCCGGTGATCTTCCTGACCGGCGGCGCCCAGTCGGCGTCCTACGAGGGGGAGGCGGTGCCCGCGAAACGCAGCCGTCCTTACTTCGTCATCGCGGGGCTCGTGCTGAGCTTCACGCTCGTGACGCTCGCCGGGTCGCTCATCCTCGGCCTGCTGAACCTGCCGCAGGACATCATCCGCTGGGTCGGCATCGCGGTCCTGGTCATCATCGGCGTGGGACTCATCGTGCCGCGGTTCCAGCACATCCTGGAGCGGCCGTTCCAGCGCTTCGGCCAGCGCGAGGTGAAGAACCGCGGCAACGGGTTCGGTGTCGGCCTCGCCCTCGGAGCGGTGTTCGTCCCCTGCGCGGGCCCGGTGCTCGCAGCCATCATCGTCGCCGGTTCCACGGGCCAGATCGGTGTGGGGACCGTGCTGCTCACCGTCTCCTTCGCGATCGGCGTCGCCGTGCCCCTGTTGATCTTCGCTCTCGCCGGTCGCAGCGTCGTCGAGCGCATCCGGGCCTTCCGGACGAAGGAGCGCGCGCTGCGGATCGCCGCCGGCGTGGCGATGATCGCGCTCGCCGTCGGTCTGGTGTTCAACGTCCCCCAGGCGCTGCAGCGGCTGCTGCCGGACTACACGGCGCCCCTGCAGGAGCAGATCGCCGACTCGGAGCAGGTGCAGGACGCGCTCGACCTCGGTGGTCTGGTGAACGAGGAGAACAAGGACCTCGACCAATGCACGAACGGCGCGACCGAACTCGAGTCCTGCGGCACCGCGCCGTCGATCAAGGGCATCCAGCAGTGGCTCAACACGCCGGACGGGGAGGCGGTCGACCTGAAAGACCTGCGCGGACAGGTGGTCCTCATCGACTTCTGGGCATACTCCTGCATCAACTGCCAGCGCTCCATCCCGCACGTCGTGGCCTGGGACGAGGCCTATCGCGATGCGGGCCTGCGGGTGATCGGCATCCACTCGCCCGAGTACGCCTTCGAGAAGGATCCGGGGAACGTGGCGGCCGGGGCGCGTGACTTCGGCATCGAGTATCCGGTCGCCCTCGACAACACGCTCTCCACCTGGACGAACTACCGCAACCGGTACTGGCCCGCGCACTACCTCATCGACGCGGAGGGCACCGTGCGCCACATCTCCTTCGGTGAGGGCAACTACGCCGCGACGGAGGCGATGATCAGGGAGCTGCTGGAGGACGCCGACCCCGACGTCGAACTCCCCGCCGCCACGGACGTGAAGGATGAGACACCCGAGGTGGGCGCCACGACACGGGAGACGTTCCTCGGCTCCTCGAAGGACGTCAACTACGGCGGCGGCGACGAGTACCGGCGAGGCGACGGGACTTTCACGTTCCCGGAGGACCAGCCCGACGACAGCTTCGCGCTGGACGGCGACTGGACCGTGGAGACCCAGTACGTGACGCCGACGGCGGACGAGGGACGCATCCGGCTGGAGTACCGAGCCGCCGAGGTACGCATGGTCGTCGCCGGATCGGGCGAGGTGGTGGTGACGGACGCCGACGGGAAGGAACAGACCATCACGGTCGACGGGACTCCGCGCTCCTACGGCCTCAGGGAGGAGAGCGACATCGAGAAGGGCACGTTCACGCTCGACGTCCCGTCCGGCGTCGAGGTGTATTCGTTCACATTCGGGTGACGTCTGCACGGGAAGAGGGAGGAGATACGGCATGCTTATGGAGATGGTCATCGATGGGATGGACGTCCCCGAGGACGGGACGGCGCCGCAGGATGCTGTCGCCGACCTCCTCGTCCGCGTCGCCTCCGGTGATCAGGCTGCCTTCGCCGCGCTGTACGACTCCCTCTCCTCCCGTGTCTTCGGCTTGATCCTCCGCGTGCTCGTGAACCGCGCGCAGAGCGAGGAAGTGCTCCAGGAGGTCTTCCTCGAGATCTGGCAATCCGCTTCCCGGTTCGCTCCGAACAAGGGACAGGGGCGAACCTGGGTGATGACGATCGCGCATCGCCGGGCCGTGGATCGGGTGCGAGCGTCGCAGTCGAGTGCGGACCGGGACGTGCGCGCGGGATACAAGGACCTCGGCGTCGCGCATGACAGCGTGGCGGAACGGGTCGAGTTGGAGATCGAGGGAGAGCGGGTCGTCGCCGCGCTGACGGGGCTTCCCGAAGCGCAGCGGGAGGCGCTCGTCCTCGCCTACTACGGCGGTTACAGTCAGAACGAGATCGCGGCGCTCGTGGGGGCACCGCTGGGGACGATCAAGACACGGATGAGAGACGGGCTGACCCGTCTCCGCACGGCGATGGGGGTGACGGCATGAACGAGAAGGACTTCGCAGAGCTCGCGGCAGGTGCCGCGCTCCACGCGCTGTCGGCGGACGACGAGCGCCGCTACCGGCGTGCCCTCACCGAGCATCCGGAGTGGGCGGCCCAGCGCGACGCCGACGATGAGACGGCGGCTCTCCTCGCCGACGGCGTGGCCCCGGTGACTCCGCCCGCCGGTGTCCGCGCCGCGCTGCTCGCGCAGATCGCCCAGACCCCGCAGCAGGACGGCCCCGCACCGGACCCCGCGCCGGACCAGGCCGCCGCGATGGGTGCTCCCGCTGCCGATGAGCCGGCGGTGCGCCCGGCTCGCCGCTGGACTCGACTCGCCTTCGCGCTCGCCGCGTGCTTGGCGCTCCTCGTCGGCGTGGGCATCGGGGCCGTGGCCCTGAATGACCGATTGAATCGGCCGGCGAGTGTCGTGGCGCTGCAAGAGATCGAATCCGCCGGCGACGCGCAGAAGGCCACGGTGGAGCTCGACGACGGCGCGACCGCGACGGCGCATTGGTCGGGTTCCGTCGGCAAGGCGGTGCTCGTCACGGACGGCCTGCCCGAGGCGGCGGACGGGAAGACCTACGAGCTGTGGTTCGTGCGTGGCGAGGATCCGATCCCGGCCGGCGTGTTCGACGTCGACGGCGGAGAGGCCACGGCGCTTCTCGAAGGGGAGATGCATGCCGGCGACGCCATCGCGGTGACGGTCGAGCAGGAGGGCGGATCGCCGTCCGGGCTGCCCACGACGGATCCCGTCATCGTCATCCCCACGGCCTGAGCGCCCGAAGCGGGGCGTACCCTGGAGGGATGCCCGAGCAGCATCACCGCCCCGTGCGTCGTCCGACGAGTGCCTTCGACAACATCGTCGGCGGGCATGATCCCGCCGAGGAGACGCGGGTCGCGCACGCGACGGCCTCTGCGCTGCTGACCCGCGTCCGCGAGGACGAGAGCGGGGCGAGTGTCGAGCGGCTCATCGCGTTCACGAGCGAGCACGGCATCGACGAGATCGCGGAGCTGTGGTCGAAGGCGCCGTCGCGCACCCTCCCCGGCTCGCTGTGGCGGCTGTACGTCCTCCAGCTCGCCATCCACGGCGATCCCCGTACCGCGGCGCTCCTCTACGACCGGGGGCGGGTCGAGCTGCCGTCGGCCGATGCCGTCGTCGCCGGCGCACCGGTGCCGGCGAGCCCCGAGGAACTCGTCACGCTCATCGACACCATCCTCCGCGGGGCCTTCCGCGGTGACTTCGCCGTGGCACTGGAGCGGGCGGCGGCGTTCTGCCGCGTGCAGGCCTCGGGCGCGACGCACACGGCGGACGACTACGAGCCGACGGAACCGGCCCGTGCCAGCGAGCTCACCACGCGGGCGTTGCGGTTGAGCAGCTACGCCCAGGATCTCGCGGCGTCGGCGGCCCTCTGGCGCACCGGCGCCCTGGCCTGAACCCGGCCGAGTCCGGACAGAGAAAGACCGGGCCGCAAGAACGCCTCTCGGCGGAAGGCCGCTCGCAGCGGCGAAAATTGGAGCCCGGGGTTATGCGGCCCGGCCACTCCAGTGTAACGCGAGGAGGCGGCAGGTATTCCCCGCGTTCTAGGCTCGTGGCATGACCCGTCGCTTCGCCCTCATGATCGACCCCGCCGCCGCCGACGAGCAGCGCGCCGACTACGCCGACACCTTCACCCAGGTGGATGCCGCCGCCCCCGCCCTCAGCGTCGGGGAGCTGAGCACGCAACGGGGCGACGGCGTGTTCGAGTCCATCGGGGTCGTCGGCGGGCATGCGCAGGAGGTCGTTCCACACCTCGAGCGACTCGCGCACTCGGCGCGGCTCTGTGACCTCCCTGTGCCGAACCAGGAGCAGTGGCGCCAGGCGATCCAGCAGGCCGCGGCGCAGCTCGACCAGGGGGAATGGGTCATCAAGCTCATCCTCAGCCGCGGCGTCGAGCACGGCCCGACGCCGACCGCCTGGGTCACGGCCGCCCCGGCCGCGGACTTCGCGGCCGTCCGGAGGAACGGCGTCAAGGTCGTCACCCTCGACCGCGGCTACGACCTCGGCGCCGCGGAGCGTGCTCCCTGGCTGCTGCTCGGGGCCAAGACGCTGTCCTATGCCGTGAACATGGCGGCGCTGCGCGAGGCCAAGCGCCGCGGAGCCGACGATGCCATCTTCGTGTCCAGCGACGGCTTCGTGCTGGAGGCTCCGACGGCCTCCCTCATCCTGCGCTTCGGGGACCGGTTCACGACTCCGGCCCCGAACGGCGGCATCCTCCACGGAACCACCCAGCTCAGCGTGTACGACCACCTCCTCGCGCGGGGCTTCGAGGTCGGCTACGACCGCATCCCGGCCGGCGACCTCACGCGGGCCGACGCCGCGTGGCTCGTGTCGAGCGTGCGCCTCGCCACCGCCATCACCGCGATCGACGGCACCCCTCTTCCCGTCGACACCGCCCTCACGGACGAGCTGAACGGCTACCTCCTCTCCCCGCGCGACTGAGGTGCTCCGGCTCCCTGTGCACAACTCCGGAGATGCCGCGCGACACGCCGTGAGCGGGTCCGGACGCCGGCGTGCCCCCCCGATCTCCGGAGTTATGCACGGGGGCAAGAGGAGCGGGCCCGGACGCGACGCGGCCGGGCCCGAAAGTCGAGGGGGCAGGGCTCAGCCGAAGCGGCCGGAGACGTAGTCCTCGGTGGCCTGTACGGACGGGGTCGTGAAGATGCTCGTGGTGTCGTCGTACTCGATGAGCTTGCCGGGCTTGCCGGTGCCCGCGATGTTGAAGAACGCGGTCTTGTCGGAGACGCGGCTGGCCTGCTGCATGTTGTGCGTGACGATCACGATCGTGAACTCGTTCTTGAGCTCGCCGATCAGCTCCTCGATCGCGTAGGTCGAGATGGGGTCGAGGGCCGAGCACGGCTCGTCCATCAGGAGCACCTCCGGCGAGACCGCGATGGCGCGGGCGATGCAGAGGCGCTGCTGCTGGCCGCCCGAGAGCCCGGAGCCCGGACGGTCCAGGCGGTCCTTGACCTCGTTCCACAGGTTCGCGCCGGTGAGCGACTTCTCGACCAGGTCGTCCTGCTCGCTCTTCGCCATCCGCTTGTTGTTGAGCTTCACGCCCGCGAGCACGTTCTCCTTGATCGACATCGTGGGGAACGGGTTGGGACGCTGGAAGACCATCCCCACCTGACGGCGCACGAGCACCGGGTCGACGCCGGCACCGTAGAGGTCCTTGCCGTCGAGCAGCACCTCGCCCTCGACGCGGGCGCCGGGGATGACCTCGTGCATGCGGTTGAGGGTGCGGAGGAAGGTGGACTTGCCGCAGCCGGAGGGACCGATGAAGGCGGTCACGCTGCGCGGCTGGATGTCGAGGGAGACGCCCTCGACCGCGAGGAAGTTGCCGTAGTAGACGTTGAGGTCGTTGACTTCGATGCTCTTGGACACGTGGATTCCTATTCTGAGTGGTCGGGGGCTCAGCGGCCGTTGACCTTCGGGGCGAACAGCTTCGCGATCAGGCGGGCGAGCAGGTTCAGCACCATGACGATGAGGATGAGGGTGAGGGCAGCGGCCCAGGCGCGTGCGACCGCGGCATCGGGGTTCGTGCCCTGGTTCATGTACTGGTTGTAGGCGAACACCGGGAGGGTCATCATCTGACCGTCGAAGATGTTCGTGTTGAGGCTCTGCGTGAATCCGGCGGTGAGCAGCAGCGGGGCAGTCTCGCCGATCACCCGGGAGATGGCGAGCATGACCGAGGTCATGATGCCGGCGATGGAGGTGGGGAGCACGACCTTGAGGATCGTCAGCCACTTCGGCACGCCGAGGGCGTAGGAGGCCTCGCGCAGCTCGTTCGGGACGATCCGGAGCAGCTCTTCGCTGCCGCGGACGACGACCGGCGTCATCAGCACGGCGAGGGCGAGCGCGCCCATGAAGCCCATCGAGATGCCGGGACGGATCAGGAGCGCGAACACGGCGTAGATGAACAGACCGGCGACGATCGAGGGGATGCCCGTCATGACGTCGACGAAGAACGTGATGGCCTTGGCGATCTTGCCGCGGCCGTACTCGACGAGGTAGATGGAGGTCATCAGCCCGACCGGCACCGAGATGATCGTGGCCGTCAAGGTGATGAGGACCGTGCCCCAGATGGCGTGCACGATACCGCCGCCGTCGCCGACGACGTTGCGCATGGAGTAGGAGAAGAACTCGGCGTCGAAACGCTCGATGCCGTTCGCCACCACGGTCCACAGCAGCGAGACCAGCGGGAGCAGGGCGATGAGGAAGGCGGTGGCGACGAGGGCCGTCATCAGACGGTCGACGGCCTTGCGGCGGCTCTCGGCGATCGAGGAGATGACCGTGATGATCACCATGTAGAGCAGGATGCCGACGATGACGGTGCCCGCGATGTTGAAGTCGGCGAGCGGTGTGTCGGAGCCGGCCGCGGCGACGCCGAACACGGCGGCAGCGACGACGAACGAGACGCCGAGGAGGGCCCACGGTGCCCACTTGGGCAGACGGCCGGAGGTGAGGGCGGTGGCGCTCGCGGCGGGAGGCGCGGTGGTGAGGACGGACATGTCAGTTCGCTCCCGAGAACTCGGCGCGGCGGGCGACGATCCAGCGCGCCAGCGCGTTGACCGCGAAGGTCACGACGAAGAGGATGAGGCCGGTCGCGATCAGCGTGTTCACGCCGGTGCCGTGCGCCTCGGGGAAGGCGAGGGCGATGTTCGCGGGGATGGGCGTGGGGTTCGTGGCGGTGAGCACGAGGAAGCTGACGACCGCGGACGGGGAGAGCACCATCGTCACGGCCATGGTCTCGCCCAGCGCGCGGCCGAGGGCGAGCATCGCGGCCGACACCATGCCGCCGCGGGCGAAGGGGAGCACGGCCATGCGCACCATCTCCCACCGGGTCGAACCCAGGGCGAGGGCGGCCTCCTCGTGCAGCTTCGGAGTCTGCAGGAAGACCTCGCGGCAGATGGCGGTCATGATCGGGATGCACATCACGGCGAGCACGAGGGCGGCGGTGAGGATGGTCTTCCCGGTCGCGGAGACCTGACCGCCGAAGAAGGGCACCCACGAGGCGTTCTCGTTGAGCCACACGTAGATCGGCTGCAGCAGGGGGGCGAGCACGAGGCCGCCCCAGAGGCCGAAGACCACGGACGGCACCGCCGCGAGCAGGTCGATGATGTAGCCGAGGAACGCCGCGAGCCGGCGGTGGGCGTAGTGCGAGATGAAGAGCGCGATGCCGATGGCGATGGGCGCGGCGATCAGCAGGGCCATGAACGACGCCCAGAGGGTGCCGAAGACGAGCGGCCACACGTACTCCCAGAACGACTGGCCACGCAGGATGTGGTTGTCGGTGGTGTCGAGCTGGAACGCCGGCAGGCTCTGGATGATGAGGAAGGCGGCGACGAGCGCCAGCACGACCAGGATGATGATGCCGGCCGCCAGTGCGGTGCCGGAGAAGACCCGGTCGCCGAGACGCTGCTTGGCCTTGATCGGTGTGGGCGGCGCCGGTGTCGGTGCCGGTGCCGTTGTCGGCTCCTGCGCGGTCGTGCTCATGATCTCCCTGTTTCGGGCCGGGTGGAGATGGATCGGGTGCTGACCTGGCGGAGCCCCCGCGCCCGCTCGGGGACGCGGGGGCACCGTCGTCAGTGGATCGGCAGGATCAGCCGACCTGGATCAGGTCGATCGCGGCCTGGACCTGCTCGCGCAGGCCGTCCGAGATCGGGGCGCTGCCGGCGTTCTCGGCGGCGGCGTCCTGGCCCTCGGCGCTCGCCATGTACGTGAAGTACTCCTTCACGAGCTCCGCGACGTTGCTGTCCTCGTACTGCTCGCAGCCGATGAGGTAGCTGACCAGGGCGATCGGGTAGGCGCCGTCCGCGGCGGCGGCCGGGTCGACATCGAAGACGAGGTCACCCTCGCCGCGGCCCTCGGCGAGCGGCGAGCCCTCGACGAGCTTCGCGGCAGCCTCGGCCGAGTAGGAGACGAACTCCTCGCCCACGCCGACCGCGACCTGGCCGAGGCCCTCGGCCTGCGACGCGTCGAGGAAGCCGATGGCGCCGTTGCCGGCCGTGAGAGCCTGCTTCACGCCCGAGGTGCCCTGAGCGGCCTCGCCGCCCTGGATCGGCCACTCGTCCGAGACCTCGTAGGTCCAGACATCGGGAGCCGTCGCGCTGAGGTACTTGGCGAAGGTCTCCTGCGTACCCGAGGGGTCGGAGCGGTGCACGGGCGAGATGGCGAGGTCCGGGAGCTCGACACCGTCGTTGAGGGCCGCAATGGCCTCGTCGTTCCAGTTGGTGATGGTGCCGGCGAAGATACCCGCGATCGTGGCGGCGTCGAGGTTCAGGGTGTCGATGCCCTCGAGGTTGAACGCGACGGCGACGGGGGAGATGTAGAGGGGGACCTCGACGATGTCGTCGGAGGCGCAGGCGCCGAAGCCGCCGGCAGCGATCTCCTCGTCGTTGAACGCGCGGTCGGAGCCGATGAAGTTGCTGCCGCCCTCGAGGAAGTTCTCACGTCCGGTGCCGGAACCCGTGGGCTCGTAGTTGACGGTCACGTCCGGGTTGGCGGTCTGGAAGGCGGCGACCCAGGCCTCCTGGGCCGCGGTCTGCGAGGACGCGCCGGTCGCGTCGATCGTGCCGGAGAGCGTGGACTCCGAGGGCTCTTCGCTGGAGCCGCCGGCTCCGCCTTCGTTCGCGGCACAGCCGGCGAGGGCGAGAGCGGCGACGGCGCCGATGGCGCCGATTCGTGCGATTCGGGAGATCTTCACTGTGGATCCTTCGATCTTGGAGGGGTGGGGCCCGGTGCAGGGCACACAGTGACGCTAGGGGCGACGGTTAACGAGACTCTCCCGAGCAGGTGAACGGCAGGTGAACGACCGGCGACTCTCTGGGGACGATCCCAGTCGCCGCCTGGGTCGCTGAGCCCTTCGAAGCGCGCTGAGCCGGTCGACGCGTCAGACCTTCGGCGCGTGGGTCTCGATCGAGATGATCCCTGAGCCCGGGTTCGTCGCGGAGACATGGACGATGGAGAACGCACCGGTCTCCAGATCGGCGGCGCTGCTGACGTACGAGCCGCGGAGGGTGCCCGTCGCGAGGGCGATCTCCGAGAGCAGTCCGGGGAGCACGGGGCCGTGGCTGCACAGCACCGCGGGCTTCCCGGCGCGGATGCGGCGGCCGACGACGGAACGCAGATCGGCGACGCCGTCCTCCCAGGCGTCCTGGCTGATCTTCTCGGTCAGGACCGGCTTACGGTCCAGCGCCTTGGCCAGCGGGGCGACGGTCTGGACGCAGCGCACGGCGTCGCTCGTGACGATCTTCCGTACGCCGAAGGCTCGGAGAGGACCGACGATGGCCTTGGCCTGGCGCTTGCCGCGGTCGGTGAGCGGACGCGCGGCGTCGGCCTTGTCCCATTCCGATCGGGGCAGCGCCTTCGCATGGCGGAGAGCGATCACCGGGAAGGTCCGCAGCACACCGTCCTCCACGAGGGCAGCGAACGCATCGAGGATCTCGTGGTCCACGGGATAGCTCAGCGCGGCACGAGCCTTCTTGACGCTGACCCACTCCAGTGCGGCGATCTCCCGGTTGGGCACGAACGTCGAGGCGCGGATCGCCGCGTCGGTGGCCTCCGCAGCCCAGTAGTGGACGACCTTCTGCTTCCGGGAGGCGAGGTGGTAGCGGCTGATCCCGACGGGAACCCCGAGGGCGACGCGGATGCCGGTCTCCTCGTGCACCTCGCGCACCGCCGTCTCGGCGAGCATCTCCCCGGGGTCGACTTTGCCTTTCGGCAGGGTGACGTCCCGGTACTTGGTGCGATGGATCAGCAGGATGCGAAGCTTGCCGTCGACGAGTCGCCACACGACCGCCCCGGCCGCGTACACGGCCTTGCTCGCCCACTTCGCGTCGGTGGCGGGCTCCGGAAGCTGGACCTGCCGCGCCGTCATCGAACCGCCCGCGCCCGGCGGCGTCGCTGGATCATGCCCATGGTCTTATCCTGCAGGTCCACGAGCGGCTTGCCGTCGGCATCCACGGCGTGGCGCTCCCACACGCCGTCGCGGCCCAGATGCCACGACGAGGTCCGGTCGTCCATCGCCAGGTCGAAGAAGGCGGTGAGCTCCTTGAGGTGCGCGGTGTCGGTGACCCGGACGAGGGCCTCGACGCGACGGTCGAGGTTGCGGTGCATCATGTCGGCGCTGCCGATGTACACCTGCGGATCTCCGTCGTTCTCGAACGTGAAGATGCGGGAGTGCTCGAGGTAGCGGCCGAGGATGCTGCGGACCGTGATGTTGTCGCTGATCCCGTCGAGATCGGTCCGCAGGCTGCAGATGCCGCGCACCCACACGTCCACCTTCACGCCCGCAGCGCTGGCGCGGTACAGGGCGTCGATGATCTCCTCGTCGACCATCGAGTTGACCTTGATCCGGATGTGTGCGGGCTTGCCCGCCTCGGCGATCCGGCGCTCGGCGTCGATCAACCGGACGAGACCCTTGCGGAGGTGCAGCGGAGCGACGAGCAGCCGCTTGAACTTCTTCTCGATCGCGTAGCCGCTGAGCTCGTTGAACAGCCGGGTGAGGTCCTTGCCCACCTGGGCGTCCGCGGTGAACAGCCCGAAGTCCTCGTAGATGCGGCTGGTCTTCGGGTTGTAGTTGCCGGTGCCGACGTGGGAGTAATGACGGAGCATGCCGTCCTCCTCGCGGATCACGAGCGCGAGCTTGCAGTGCGTCTTGAGCCCGACGAGGCCGTACACCACGTGCACGCCCGCCTTCTCCAGCTTGCGTGCCCAGACGATGTTGTTCGCCTCGTCGAACCGCGCCTTCACCTCGACGAGCGCGAGCACCTGCTTGCCGGCCTCGGCGGCGTCGATGAGCGCCTGCACGACGGGGCTGTCGCCCGAGGTGCGGTAGAGCGTCTGCTTGATCGCGAGCACGTGCGGATCGCGCGCCGCCTGCTCGAGGAACGCCTGCACGCTGGTCGTGAACGACTCGTACGGGTGGTGCACCAGGACGTCGGACTTGCGGATCGCCTTGAAGATGTCCGCACGGCTGTTGGAGCCCGTCGGCTGGAACGCCACGGCGGTGGTCGGCAGATGCGGCGGATACCGCAGGTCGGGGCGGTCGATGCGAGACAGATCGAACAGTCCGCGAAGGTCGAGCGGCCCCGGGAGGCGGTAGACCTCCTGGTCGGTGATGTCGAGTTCGCGCACGAGGAGGTCCATCGTGACCTCGTCCATGTCGTCGGTGATCTCGAGTCGGATGGGCGGACCGAACCGGCGCCGCAGCAGCTCGGCCTCGAGCGCCTGGATGAGGTTCTCGCTCTCGTCCTCCTCGATCTCCACGTCCTCGTTCCTGGTGAGGCGGAACGCGTGGTGGTCGAGCACCTCCATGCCGGGGAAGAGGTCGCCGAGGTGGTTCGCGATCAGCTCCTCGAGGCGCAGGAAGCGCTTGATCTCGCCCGTCGAGGGCACCTCGACGAAACGCGGCAGCATGGGCGGCACCTTCAGGCGCGCGAACTCCTGCCGTCCGGTCCGCGCGTTGCGGATGCGGATGGCGAGGTTCAGGGAGAGCCCGGAGATGTACGGGAATGGGTGTGCCGGGTCGACCGCCAGGGGCATCAGCACAGGGAAGACCTGCGCCTGGAAGTAATCGGACAGGGCGGAGCGCTCGTCGTCCGTGAGGTCGGGCCACTCCGTGATCTCGATGCCCGAGTCGGCGAGGGCCGGGCGGACGAGGTTGGTCCACGCGTCCGCATGGCGCAACTGCAGCGCGTGAGCCTCGCGCGAGATGTCGGCGAGGGCGTCCACGGGGGACCGGCCGATGTTGGTCGGCACGGCGAGGCCGGTCATGATGCGCCGCTTGAGCCCCGCGACGCGCACCATGAAGAACTCGTCCAGGTTGCTGGCGAAGATCGCCAGGAAGTTCGCCCGCTCCAGCTCCGGCAGGGACGGATCCTCCGCGAGCTCCAGTACCCGCTGGTTGAACGCGAGCCAGCTCAGCTCGCGATCCAGGTACCGGTGGTCGGGGAGCTGGGAGTCCGGCGCCTCGACGGCGTCGTCGAAGTCGTCGTCTTCGGCGTCACCGAGTCCGGCGTCGGCGAGTGCGGGATCGATCATGGGGTACATCTAAGCACCGGCAGGTGTCGCGCGTGTGAACGGCGGTCAGCGGGAGCCGACCAGGCTGTCGTCCTCGTAGACGTTGAAGCGGTACCCGACGTTGCGCACCGTGCCGATGATCTGCTCCTGATCGCCGAGCTTGGCCCGCAACCGCCGCACGTGCACGTCCACGGTGCGGGTGCCGCCGAAGTAGTCGTAGCCCCACACCTCGCTGAGCAGCTGCTCGCGCGTGAACACCCGGGACGGGTGCGTGGCGAGGAAGTGCAGGAGCTGGAACTCCTTGTACGTGAGGTCGAGAGGACGCCCGTGCAGCTTGGCGGAGTACGACTGCTCGTCGATCGTGACGCCGGAGGCCTGCACGCGCGCCGGCTCCGCGACCTCGTCCCGTCGCGCGAGCGCCAGACGCACGCGGGCGTCGATCTCGGCGGGGCCGGCAGTGGCCAGCAGGACGTCGTCGATGCCCCATTCGCCCGACAGCGCGCTCATGCCGCCCTCGGTGACCACGAGCAGGAGAGGCGCATCCTGTCCGGTCGCCCGCAGCAGACGGCAGAGGGACTTCGCCCCGACGAGGTCGTGCCGACCGTCGACGATCACGATGTCGTACTCGGGGGCGTTGACGAGCTGAGCCGGTTCCGCGGGGATCTGCCGTGCACGGTGGCTCAGCAGCTCGAGGGCGGGCAGCACCTGCTCCGAGAGCGGAGCATTGGTCAGAACCAGCACCAGGGCCACGCGCACTCCTCACCGGCGGGGGGATCGACGCCGTGCCGCCATGATAGCGGCCACCGATGCGCAAGAATGGAGACATGTCAGAACCGGCACTCGCACCCCGCAACGCCTTCACCGGCGTGATCGCGGTCTGGGCGACCGCGTTCGTCGGCAGCGTCGTCATCGGGATCCTCACACCCGAGGAGTGGCGCATCCAATGGATGCTCGTGGGCTTCGGCGCCGTCGTCCTGCTGTCCTTCGCCGTGCAGCTCTGGTACGGGCGCACCCAGGGCTTCATCTTCCGTATCGCGAGCAGCGTGACCGGATCGCTGCTGCTGATGGGCCTCATCTCCATCGGGTTCGGCCTGGCCGCTCTCATCCCCTCCTGAGCCGTATCGCCGGGGGTAAGGTGGAGGCATGGACATCATGGCGCTCGAAATCTTCTTCATCGGCCTGCTGGGCCTGGCGAGCCTCGCGATCGTTTTCGTCTCGGCCGTCGTGCTGCGCAACCTCTTCCGCGGCCAGCGCTGACGACATCGTGATCGAGCTCCCCACCGACCTTCCCGCCGACCTCGCCCCGCTGGCGTGGTTGATCGGCGTGTGGGAGGGGACCGGTGTCATCGACTACCCGGTCGGCGAGGAGCGTCTGCAGGGCGAGTTCACGCATCGCGTGAGCTTCAGCCACGACGGCGGGCCGTTCCTCAACTACGCGGCCACCGCCACCTTCGCGGGCGGCGAGCACACGCCCGCGGTCCCGCTGACAGCGGAATCCGGGTTCTGGCGCCTGGCGCGTCCAGCCGCTGCCACGGACGCCGGACCGGCGCTGCTCCCGCCCACCGTGGCTCCGGTCGCCCGGACGGTCGACGACGTGGAGGCGTTGCGGTCGCCGAACGGGGCCTTCCCGCTCGAGGTGTCCCTGGCCCGCTCGGACGGCATGCTCGAGTACTACCTCGGCGAGATCAACGGCCCGCGCGTCGACCTCTCGTCCGACGCGATCGTGCGGGGCGCGGGCGCCAAGGACTACGGCTCGGCCTCGCGGATGTACGGCCTCGTCGACGGGCACCTGCTGTGGGCGTGGGACGTCGCCGCGCTCGGCACGCCGCTGCGGGCGCACGCCTCGGCGCGTCTCGCCCGCGTCTGAACGAGAGGACACCGTGAGCAGCAGCATCTTCGACCGCGTGCCCGGCGCGACCGCGGGGGAGCAGGGGATCGCTCACTTCGGCGATCCGTTCCGGGAGCAGCGCCACCTCGCGGCCGGAACAGCGATCGTCCCCCTGGACGACCGGACGGTCATCGAGGTCTCCGGCCCCGAACGCCTCTCCTGGCTCGACTCCATCACATCGCAGGCCGTGGGCGGCCTGCGCGCGGGGAGAGCACCGAGCTCCTCGTCCTCGATCCGCAGGGGCGAGTGGAGCACGCGGCGGGTGTCCTCGACGACGGCACCTCGACCTGGCTCCTGGCGGACGCCGGCGACGCGGAGGCTCTCGCGACCTGGCTGACGAGGATGAAGTTCCGTACCCAGGCCACCGTGGAGCTGCGTCCCGACCTCGTGCTCCTCGGGTTCGTCGACGGCGGTCCCGCGGCCGAGCGCGTGCGCGGCCTGGACGGTGTGCGGATCTGGGTCGACCCCTGGCAGCAGGTCGCCGCCGGTGGCCATCAGTACGCCGACGTGGCCGCCCACCCCGGGGCGGACCTCGCCTGGCGGATCGGCATCGTGTCCGAGACCGCGGCGCGTGCGCTCGCCGCGGAGCTCGATCGGGACGCCGCCGCCGGACTCCTCGCCGCCGAGGCGCTGCGCATCGCCGCCTGGCGACCGCGGTGGGCGGCCGAGGTGGACGAGCGGTCGCTGCCGCACGAGTCGGACTGGCTGCGCAGCGCCGTTCATCTGAACAAGGGCTGCTACCGCGGGCAGGAGACCGTTGCCAAGGTGCACAACCTCGGGCACCCGCCGCGGAGGCTCGCCCTGCTCCAGCTCGACGGGAGCGACGCCGTCCTGCCGGAACCCGGATCCCCGGTGTTCGCGGGCGAGGACGAGGTCGGACGTGTCACCTCCTCCGCGCGCCATCACGAGGACGGTCCCATCGCGCTCGCCCTGCTCTCCCGCCGGGCTCCCGTCGGCGACCTCGTCGTCCGGGCCGAGGGGATCGACATCGCCGCGTCCCAGCAGATCATCGTCCCGGCCGACGCCGGCGCCACCGCGGACATCCCGCGACTGACACGGCTGTCTCGCCGCCCCACGGCGCCTGATCCGCGCGATACCGGAGCCTGAGCAGGCCGGGGACCGTCAGACCTCGTCGTCCGATCCGGACGTCGCTCGCTGCGCGGCGAGCTCCGCGATGCGTCTGCGGGCCAGGAACCAGCCGCCGATGAGAGCGGGGATCAGGATGCCGAGGCTCGCGACCGTCCAGGTGCCGGTGGGGTAGTCGAAGGCCATGAGCACGATGACCGACGCCAGGAACGCCAACGTGAGGTACGACGTGTACGGGGCGCCGAACAGCCGGAACGCCGGGCGCTCGAGCAGACCGCGTCTCGACAGCCGGTAGAGGCGGAGCTGGCAGATGATGATGGTCGCCCACGCGGCGATGATCCCGATGGCGCTCAGGTTCAGCACGATCTCGAACGCCTCTTCGGGCACCACGGCATTGAGGAGCACCCCCGCGAGGGCGAACACGGCCGTGACGAGGATGCCGACGACGGGTACCCCGCGCCGGCTCATGCGTCCGGTCGCACGCGGAGCGGCGCCCGGAACACCCGGCCGGTGGAGTACAGGCCGGCGTTGAGGCCGGAGACCGCGGCGGTGATCACGATGAAGTTCATGGCACTGCCCGCCACCGCCGCCACGTCGGGTCCGCCCACGTGCGAGAAGAATGTCACGAACGGGCTCTCCCCCGCGCGGTACACCGTGGAGGGGAGGAGGAGGGCGAGGAGCAGCACCGACCCCACGTAGAACACGGCGATGCGCAGGATCACCGCGTTGACGGCCCGGGGCATCACCTTCTCCGGGTGTTCCGTCTCGCCCGCAGCGGTGCCCACCAGCTCGATCGAGGCATAGGCGAAGACGACCCCCTGCATGACGATCACAGCGGGGAGGACGCCTTCTGGTGCGAAGCCTCCGTGCGCGGCGAGCATCGCGATCCCGGTGGGGCCCCGATCGGTCTCCCAGCCGGCCGCGAGGAACACCACGCCGACCACAAGGAAGAGGGCGAGCGCGGCGACCTTCACGAGGGAGAACCAGAACTCCATCTCCCCGAACAACCGGACGGAGACGAGGTTGAGACCGACGACGACCACCAGGGCGATCAGCGCGAGGAGCCACTGCGGAACAACGCGGAACGCCGACCAGTAGTGGACGTACAGCGCGACGGCGGTGGAGTCGACGATCGCGACCATGCCCCAGTTCAGCAGATAGAGCCAGCCGGCGGCGAAAGCCAGCTTCTCGCCGGAGAACTCCCGCGCATACGAGATGAACGACCCGGAGGACGGCCGGTGGATCACCAGCTCGCCGAGGGCACGGAGGATGAAGAACGCGAACACGCCGCACACGAGGTACGAGACGGCCAGCAGCGGCCCCGCCGCATTCAGCCGTCCGCCGGCCCCCATGAAGAGCCCCGTACCGATCGCGCCACCGAGGGCGATCATCTGGAGATGCCGCGCCTTCAGCGCCGTCCGGTAGCCGGACTGCTCGTGCGCGAAGTCCTGCGCCGACGTCAGGATGTCGCCGAGCCGTTCCCGTTCGTTCTCCCGGGCCTCCGCCGGTCCGGCCGCCGTGTGTTCTCGCTCGGTCGCCATGGTCTCTCCTGCCCTCGGGACGCATGGCGATCGGCTCGGCGCACGCGTGGGTACGGCCCGCCGCGTACGACGCTAGCGGCTAGCGGGACGGCGGCCGGGTGTGCACCGGTATACAGCAGGAGGAATCGGAAGCCTCACGCCGGAGACACGGCATCCCAGGGCAGCGTGACTTCGCCGAGCCGCCAGCGGCTCCGCCCGCCCTGCACGGGCCAGTCGCGGTCTCGCAGTGCGGCGACCGCCGCGAGGAAGCGCTGCGTGGCGCCGAAGGCGGACAGCGGTGCGGCACGCTCCCATTCGCGGTCGAGATCGACGAGCAGCGCGTGGACGCGCTCGCCGGGGACGTTCCGGTGGATGAGAGCCTTGGGCAAGCGCTCCGCCACGATACTCGGCTGCTCGAGCCCCCGGAGCCGGAGCGAGATCGTGAAGCGTCGGGGCGCGCCGCCGGGGTCGACGTCGACCCAGCTCGCGACACGTCCGATCTCGTCGCAGGTGCCCTCCACGAGCAGCCCGTCCGGTGCGAGGCGGCCTGCCATGGTGCGCCACGCGGCGGCGACCTCGGTCTCGTCGTATTGACGGAGGACGTTCATGGCCCGGATCACGGCGGGGCGCCTCCCGCCCGGCAGCGGCACCTCGAAGCCGCCGCGGCCGAAGGAGACCCGGAGGTCCGGGGGGAACGGGGTCCGGCCGGCTCGGACCTCGCTGCGCTGCTGCTCGGCCCGCGCGACCCGCTCCGGATCGAGCTCGAGGCCACGGACCTCGGCGTCGGGACGAACCCGTCGGAGCCGGGCGGCGAGCTCGAAGGCGGTGACGCCGCTGGCACCGAAGCCGAGATCGACGACGAGCGGGTCGGCGGCACGACGGAAAGCGGGGGACGCGGCGATCCATCGGTCGTTCCGGCGCAACCGATTCGTCCCGGTCGTGCCGCGGGTCGGCCGGCCGAGAGGAGATGACGCCATACGTCCATCCTCCCTCCTCCGTCGCTGTGCCCGCTCGGCGCCCCGGATAAACTGGCGACATGACTGCGAAGCGCACCCTGATCCTGCTCCGCCACGGCCAGAGCGAGTGGAACGAACTGAACCTCTTCACCGGCTGGGTGGACGTCCGCCTGACCGAGCAGGGCAAGGGCGAGGCCCGTCGCGGCGGCGAGCTCCTCGCCGAGTCCGGCATCCTTCCCGACGTCCTGCACACCTCGCTGCTGAGCCGCGCGATCCAGACGGCGGACATCGCGCTGGACGCCGCCGACCGGCTGTGGATCCCGGTGAAGCGGTCGTGGCGTCTCAACGAGCGCCACTACGGCGCTCTGCAGGGCAAGGACAAGGCGCAGACGCTCGAGGAGTTCGGCCCCGAGCAGTTCCAGCTGTGGCGCCGCTCGTTCGACGTTCCGCCGCCCCCGCTGGACGACGCGAGCGAGTTCAGCCAGGTGGGCGACGCCCGCTACGAGGGCATCGACGGCGAGGTGCCGCGCACGGAGTCCCTCAAGCTCGTCATCGACCGCCTCCTGCCGTACTGGGAGTCCGAGATCGTCCCCGACCTGGAAGCAGGTAAGACCGTGCTCGTGACGGCGCACGGCAACTCGCTGCGCGGCCTCGTGAAGCACCTCGAGGGGATCAGCGACGACGACATCGCCGGCCTCAACATCCCGACCGGCATCCCGCTCGTGTATGAGCTCGACGAGCACAACGTGCCGACCGGTGCCGGTCGATACCTCGACCCGGAGGCCGCCGCCGCCGGTGCCGCGGCCGTCGCCGCCCAGGGCAAGAAGTAACCGAGACCCCGGTTTCACGCCGAGACCCCCTGCCGCAGGCGACTGCGGCAGGGGGTCTCGGCGATAAGACGGGGTTTCGGTTCAGGCGTGGCCGAGCTGCTCCTGCTGCTCCACCGCCAGCGCGATGTCCTCCTCCTCGACGTGCCAGTCGCCCGTCGAGAGGTAGACGACCTTCTTGGCGACGGCGACCGCGTGGTCCGCGAACCGCTCGTGGTACCGGCTGGCGAGGGTCGCATCGACCGTGGCCACGGCCTCGCCCTTCCAGTTGTCGCTGAGGACCTTCTCGAAGACGCTCGCGTGCAGCTCGTCCACATCGTCGTCCGCATTGCGGATGGCGTCCGCGAACTTCAGATCCTGCGTGCGGAGAAGCTCGGTGAGCGTGCGGGAGATCTCGACGTCCAGCTCGCCCATCCTCACGAAGGTGCCCTTGAGGCCCCGCGGGATCGCGCGCTCCGGGAAGCGCAGCCGGGCGAGCTGGGCGATGTGCTCGGACATGTCGCCCATCCGCTCCAGAGACGCGCTGACGCGGAGCGCGGTGACGACGATACGGAGGTCGCGAGCGACCGGCTGCTGCCGGGCGAGGATCTCGATGGCCTGCTCGTCGAGGGCGACGGCCAGCTCGTCGATCTTGGCGTCGTCGGCGATGACCTCCTCGGCCAGCGCGACGTCGCTCGTCGCGAACGCGCGGGTCGCCTTGTCGATGGAGACGGTGACGAGGTCGGCGATCTCGACGAGCCGAGCCTGCAGGTCCTCGAGGGACTGATGGAAGACTTCGCGCATGGTGGGCGCAACCTTTCGTTCGGATCCCGGCTGATGGTCCAGCACGGGGCGGCGGGGCGTCCGCATGGGGAAGGACTGCGCGCGCGCAGGCCTGAAGCGATTGTGTGCTCCGAAGGTTAACGAACGGTGCCCAGCGAGTGAATAGTACGTCTCCGCTCCCCGCGATGGCGCGGAAACCCGCCGGATCGACGGTGAACGCGCTCTACGCTGGAGTCATGACCCTGCCGCAGCTCGCGCTGTCCTCCCTCGCCATCGGGTTGGCGATCGGGGTGGGCCTCTCGCTCCTCGTCGTCTGGGCCTACCGGGCGCGGGCGCGGGCAGAGGAGGAGACGTCGATGGCCATCCCACCCGGGATCACCGACGTGCTGCGGAGCATGGACGATGCCGCGTGCGTCGTGGACGTCTCCGGTCTCGTACTCGCCACCTCCAAGGCCGCCGCGCGGTTCGGCATCGAGGTGGGGTCGACACTCGAGAACCCGGAGTTGCGGCAGCTCGTCCGTGGCGTCCGGTCGACCGGGGATACGGCGACCGAGTCGATGCGCATCACCCGGGGCGGTCTCAGCCTCGATCCCCGCCTCGTCTCGGCCAGGGCGAGTGCGATCGGCGCACGGCTCGTGCTCCTCATCATCCGCGACGTGACGGAGCAGGAGCGTCTGGACCAGATGCGCCGCGACTTCGTGGCCAACACGAGCCACGAGTTGAAGACTCCCGTCGGTGCCGTCAGTCTGCTCGCCGAGGCGATCGAATCCGCCGCCGACGACCCTGCGCAGGTGCGAGTGTTCGCTTCCCGGATCTCTGCGGAGGCCGGCCGCCTCGGCCAGCTCACCGGACGCATCATGAGCCTGTCCCGCCTGCAGGCGGAGGACGGGCTGACGGAGGTCGCCCCGGTCGCGATCGACGAGGTCATCGCCTCCTCGATCGAGGCGCATGTCGTACAGGCGGACTCCGCCGGTGTCGAGCTGGCCCGCGGTGGCGATCGCGGCGTGTGGGTTCGCGGGGATGCGCAGATCCTCATCGAGGCCGTCGGGAACCTCATCGCGAACGCCATCGTCTATTCGCCCCGCGGCTCCCGCGTCGGCGTGGGCGTGAAGGCCGACGACGACGTCGTGGAGATCGCCGTGTCCGACCAGGGCATCGGGATCGCCGAGGCCGACCGCGAGCGGATCTTCGAGCGGTTCTACCGCGCCGACGAGGCTCGCTCGCGGCGCACCGGCGGCACCGGCCTCGGGCTCTCGATCGTCAAACACGCGACCCAGCGGCACGGGGGAGAGGTCCGGCTGTGGTCCCGCCCGGGGCGGGGCTCCACCTTCACCATCCGCCTGCCCCGTATCGACGCCCCCGCGAATGCCGGACAGGGCAAGAAGAGCAAGAAGAAGCGCACGCGCAAGACCGCCTCGGTGACCGGGGCATCGCGCGTCCGAAACGGAGAGACCGCATGACCCGCATCCTTCTGGTCGAAGACGAGCCCGACCTCGCCGACCCCCTCGCGTACCTGCTGCGCCGGGAGGGCTACGAGGTGGAGATCGCCGAGGACGGCCCCGGCGCCCTGACGGCATTCCGAGAGCGCGGTGCCGATATCGTGCTGCTCGACCTCATGCTGCCGGGCATGCCGGGGACGGAGGTGTGCCGTCAGATCCGTTCCACCTCGGCGGTGCCCATCATCATGCTGACCGCCAAGGATTCCGAGGTCGACATCGTCGTGGGGCTCGAGCTCGGTGCGGACGACTACATCACCAAGCCATACTCCTCGCGGGAGCTGCTCGCCCGGATGCGGGCAGTGCTCCGGCGGGTGGTGCAGGCAGAGGGCGAGCTCGACGAGCGGATCCTGGAGGGCGGTCGGGTCTCTCTCGACATCGATCGGCACACGGTGTCCGTCGCAGGCACGCAGATCAACATGCCGCTGAAAGAGTTCGAGCTTCTCGAGGTGCTCATGCGCAATTCGGGCCGTGTGCTCACGCGCGGTCAGCTCATCGATCGCGTGTGGGGGAGTGACTACTTCGGCGACACGAAGACGCTCGACGTGCACATCAAGCGCATCCGTTCCCGGATCGAGGAGAACCCGAGCGAGCCCGTGATGCTCGTGACGGTCCGTGGCCTGGGATATCGCTTCGAGGGCTGACCGCACACGCGAGAGGCCGGCACCCGAGGGTGCCGGCCTCTCGCGATGTCAGGGGGCTCAGTCCTCCGGAGCGAGGTCCGCGTAGTACGGCAGCGTGCCGTCCAGAACCGGCACCTCGGTCGTCACGCCGGCGGAGTCGCCGGACTGGAAGTGCATCGCGACGGTCGCGCCTGGCATCGCGTCGAGGTCGACGATGCGCAGCGGCTCCTCGTCGGCACCGAGGCTGATCGAGCCGCCGGCGGGCACCGTGATCATGAACGGATCGCTGCCCTCGAGCGAGATGGTCAGCGTTCCGCGGTCCTGCGTCGGGTTGACGATCGCGCCGACGAAGTTGCCGACCGTGCCGTCCTCGTTCGCGATGATGAGGGCGTTGCGCACGGCGACGGGGCCGTCTTCGTCCGAGATGTTGACGCCGTCGGAGGCCGCGTACTCGATCTTCGTCGACTGCGGCGTGATGAACGTGCACCCGGTCGCGCCGAGCAGAACGAGGGCGCTGATGGCGGCAGACGCGACAAGGCGCGATTTCACGGGTCCTCCTGAGGTCCGACGGGATATCCCTCCCCATTCTATGGGTAAGTCGCGAGGACGCTGGGAACGGGAAGCGCGAACCTTAGCGCATATCCCCTGTGGTATCCTTGAGGTTGCCGAAAGGACATGTTTTTATGCTTTTTGAGGTTGGCGAGACCGTCGTCTATCCGCACCATGGCGCTGCGACCATCATCGAGGTCAAGGAGCGCATCATCAAGGGCGAGACGAAGAAGTACCTGAAGCTCAACGTCACGCAGGGCGATCTCATCATCGAGGTCCCCGCCGAGAACGTCGACCTCGTCGGCGTTCGCGACGTGATCGGCAAGGAGGGCCTCGACCACGTGTTCGAGGTCTTGCGCGCCCCCTTCACCGAGGAGCCCACCAACTGGTCGCGCCGGTACAAGGCGAACCTGGAGAAGCTCGCGTCCGGCGATGTCATCAAGGTGAGCGAGGTCGTGCGCGACCTGTGGCGCCGTGACCAGGACCGCGGCCTGTCGGCCGGCGAGAAGCGGATGCTGGCCAAGGCGAGGCAGATCCTCATCTCCGAGCTGGCTCTGGCCGAGAAGATCGACGAGGACAAGGCGGGCGCGCTGCTCGACGAGGTCCTCGCGTCCTGAGACGATCCTCACGGAAGGCGGGTGCTGCGGCACCCGCCTTTCGTCGTTCCCGCAGGTAACGTGAACCTGTGAGCATCCTTCCCGTCCCGCACACCGCCGTCATCGTCGTCGCCGCCGGTTCCGGTACCCGTCTCGATGCCGGGGCACCCAAGGCCTTCGTCGGCATCGACGGCCACACCATCCTCCGGCACGCGCTCGACGGCGTGTTCGCGGCGGAGCCCATGCAGGTGGTGGTCGTCGCTCCTGAGGGTTACGAGGGCGATGCGCTGACGGAACTGCACGCGGCCGCCGGCGACCGCGCCGATCTCGGCCGGGTGGTCACGGGCGGAGCGACGAGGCAGGAGTCCGTCGCGGCGGGGCTTGCCGCCCTCTGGGGCGATGTGGCGACGGTTCTCGTGCACGATGCCGCTCGAGCCCTCACCCCGCCCGAGGTGATCGACGCCGTCGCCGCCGCAGTCGTCGACGACGCGGGCGCGGTGCCGAGCCTTCCCGTGGTCGACACGCTCAAGCGGGTCGCGGACGGTCTCGTCACCGGCGCGGTCGACCGTGCGGAGCTCGCGGCGGCGCAGACTCCCCAGGGCTTTCCCCGTGCGCTCTTGGAAGCGGCCTACGAGAAGGCCCGCGCCCAGGGCACGGAGTACACCGATGACGCGGCCGTCTTCGCCGCGGCAGGACACCTCGTCCGACTCGTGCCGGGATCCGAACGATCCTTCAAGATCACGACGGCCGCCGACCTCGAGCGCGCCCGCCTGGTGATCGCCGCGTCGTCCGCGGCTCCGGCTGCGGCCGACCGGCTTCCGGCGGCCGTCATCGCTGCGCCCCGCGTGGGGATCGGCACGGACGTGCACGCTTTCGGCGGCGACGGGCCGCTCTGGCTTGCGGGTCTGGAGTGGCCGGGAGAGCCGGCGCTCTCCGGGCATTCCGACGGCGACGCGGTCGCGCACGCCATCGTGGACGCGTTGCTCGGAGCGGCGGGACTCGGCGACATCGGCCAGCACTTCGGCATGGCCCACCCCGAGTACGCGGGGGCCCACGCGGACGTCTTCCTCTCTCGGACCGGCGAGCTCCTCGCCGAGGCCGGATTCGCGATCGGCAACGTGTCGGTGCAGTTCCAGGGCAATCGCCCGCGGTTCAGCGGGCGCCGCGCGGAGGCCGAGGCCGTGCTGTCGGCGGCCCTCGGGGGAGCCGCGGTGTCGGTCACGGCCACCACGACCGACGGGCTCGGGTTCCCCGGACGAAGCGAAGGCATCGCCGTCACGGCCGTCGCCATCGTCATCCCGCGACCGGAGCGGAGTCTCTCAGCGCCCGCCGAGTAGGCTTGAGCGGTGACTCTCCGCCTCTACGACACCCGCGCACAGCTCCTGCGCGACTTCGTGCCTCTCGATCCCGAGAACATCACGATGTACGTGTGCGGACCCACGGTGCAGTCCGGTCCCCATATCGGTCACGTCCGGGCGGCTCTCAGCTTCGACCTCCTCCGCCGGTGGCTGACCTATCGGTACGGGCGGGTGACCTTCGTGCGCAACGTCACCGACATCGACGACAAGGTGCTCGCCAACGCCACGCCGACCGAGCCATGGTGGGCACTCGCGTACCGCATGGAGCAGGAGTTCGCCGCGGCCTACGCCGGCATCGGCATCCTCCCGCCGACCTACGAGCCCCGAGCCACCGCGTCAGTCCCACAGATGCAGGAGCTCATCGGCCTGCTCATCGAGCGCGGGCACGCCTACCCCGCCGACGACGATTCGGGGGACGTGTACTTCGACGTGCGTTCCTGGCCGTCCTACGGCGACCTCACGCATCAGTCGGTGGACGCGATGGAAGCCGCTCAGGACGCCGATCCGCGCGGGAAGCGCACCCCGCAGGACTTCGCGCTCTGGAAGGGCGCGAAGCCCGAGGAACCCGCGGACGCCGTCTGGGCCTCGCCGTGGGGTCGCGGTCGTCCCGGCTGGCACATCGAGTGCTCGGCCATGGCGAAGCGGTATCTCGGGGCGGAGTTCGACATCCACGGCGGGGGACTGGATCTTCGCTTCCCGCATCACGAGAACGAGCTCGCGCAGTCGACGGCCGCGGGTGACGCCTTCGCCCGGTACTGGGTCCACAACGGCCTCGTCACCGTCGACGGCCAGAAGATGTCGAAGTCCCTCGGCAACTTCACGCTTGCGCGGGACGTGCTCGCTGAACGGGACCCGCTCGTCGTGCGTTATGCCCTCGCCGCTGCCCACTACCGGTCGAGCCTCGACCTGTCGGAGTCGTCCTGGGCGGAGGCGGAGGCCGCGCTCGGCCGCATCCGCTCCTTCCTGGAGCGTGCACTCCGAGCTGCCGGCGACGGCGTCGATGACGCCGACGTGCAGGACCTGCCTGCGGCTTTCGCCGATGCGCTGGACGACGATCTGGGCGTGCCGCAGGCTCTGGCCGTCGTGCATGACAGCGTGCGGGCCGGGAACTCGGCTCTCGACGCCGGCGATACGGTCGCGGCGATCGAGGCCGCGAAGGCCGTGCTGGGGATGACGCGGATCCTCGGTCTCGACCCGGGCGCGGATTCCGGAACTGCCGGGGGCGCGCAGGCGGCGGCGCTGGATGCGCTGGTGCAGGAGATGATCGCGCAGCGCGCGACCGCGCGCGCGGAGAAGGACTGGGCGGCGGCGGATCGCATCCGCGACGCGATCGCCGCCGCAGGAATCACGCTGGAGGACACTCCGGCCGGAACTCATTGGAGTATCGATGGCTAAGCCAGGGCGCCCCGGCGCGAGCAAGGGAAACAAGAAGGGCCCCACGAAGGGCACCGGCGGCCTCGGGCGCAAGGCGCTCGAGGGGCGTGGCCCCACGCCGAAGGCGGAGGACCGCGCCTGGCACCCCGCCGGCAAGCGCAAGGCCGCGGCCGAGCGCTACGCGGCGGCCGGGGGCAAGGGCAAGCCGGGCGGCCGTCCCGCTTCCGGCGGCAACCCGAACCGCACGGCCCGGTCGAAGGACAACACGAACGACACGGAGACGGTCACCGGGCGTAACTCGGTGCTCGAGGCGCTGCGGGCGAAGATCCCGGCGACGGCGATGTACATCGCTCAGCGCGTCGAGATGGACGACCGCGTTAAGGAGATGCTGTCGATCGCGACGCACCGCGACATTCCCGTGCTCGAGGTCACCCGCCAGGAGCTCGACCGGATGGCCGGCTTTGACGGCGTGCATCAGGGGGTGGCGCTCAAGGTCCCGCCCTACGAGTACGCGCACCCGCAGGATCTGCTGGAGGAGGTCATCGACCGCGGCGAGACGCCGCTGTTCGTGGCCCTCGACGGCATCACCGACCCGCGCAACCTCGGAGCGATCATCCGTTCCACCGCGGCATTCGGCGGTCACGGCATCATTCTTCCGCAGCGCCGCTCCGCCGGAGTGAACTCCGCGGCGTGGAAGACGAGCGCAGGAGCGGCTGCCCGGATCCCGGTCGCGCTCGCCACCAACCTCACCACCCAGCTCAAGGAGTTCAAGAAGCAGGGCGTGTTCGTGCTCGGGCTCGACGGTGACGGCGACGTCTCGCTGCCCGCCCTGGAGCTGGCGGATCGCCCGGTGGTCATCGTCGTGGGCTCCGAGGGCAAGGGGCTGTCCCGCCTCGTGACCGAGACCTGCGACCAGATCGTCTCCATCCCCATCTCCGGCGCGACCGAGTCGCTGAACGCCGGCATCGCGGCCTCCGTCGCGCTGTACCAGGTCGCCACGGTCCGCGCCGCGAACTGATCGAGAGGAACCCCGCATGGCCCGCATCATCGTCCTGGGAGGAACCGGCTACGCCGGACGTCACATCGTGGCAGAGGCGGTGAGCCGCGACCATGCGGTCGTCGCCATCTCCCGATCGACCCCCGCGGACCCGGTCGCCGGGGCCGCGTACGTCCAGGGGTCGGCGCTCGACCCGGCGTCACTGTCCGAGGCGTTCGCCGGCGCGGACGCGGTCGTCTCCGCCCTCTCGCCGCGCGGAGACATGGAGGACCGTGTCCTCGACGCCCTGACGAACGTCGTCGCGCTGCTCGACGGCACGGAGACCCGGCTCGGCGTGGTCGGCGGCGCCGGCGGGAGTCTCGTCGCGCCGGGCGGCCCCCGGCTGTTCGACCAGGATTTCCCGGAGGAGTACAAGCACGAGGCGCAGGTGGGCATCGACTCGCTCGCGCTCCTCGAGCGCACCGGGGAGGGGCTGGACTGGTTCTTCGTGCACCCGGCCGAGGTCTTCGGCCCGTGGGCCGAAGGGGAGCGCACCGGACACTACCGGGACGGCGGTGACGTGCTCGTCCGCGACGAGGACGGCAACTCCTTCATCTCGGGGGCGGACTTCGCCGTGGCGATCGTGGACGAGATCGAGCAGGGCAACCATCACCGCGAGCGGTTCACCGTCGGGTACTGACGCGCGGTCTCGCATCCCACCCGTCCGTCGGGCACGGGCCTCAGACGAGGTCGCGCCAGTCCACGTCGTCGTCCTCGTCGTCGGCGAGTGACAGCGTGCCCGTCACGACCGGGAGGCTCATCGTCTCGGTCGGGGGCCCCATGATGGTGGCTTCGTCGCGGCGGTGGCGGAGCACGTCGTTGATGTAGCTCGTCAGCACCTCGGCCAGTGCGACCGAGCGGCCCTGCGCCTGGGACAGATACCAGCGGTGCTCAAGCACCTGGTGGAACACCTCGGCCGGTTCCAGCTTGGCGCGCAGGTCGTAGGGGATCGCCCTGACGACCGGCTCGAAGACCCGCGTGAGCCACTCGTGCGCGTACATCTCCTCGTCCGCCCACTGCTTCGTCGAGCGGGCGCGGAACTCGTCGAGATCGTTGAGGAGCCGCCGCGCCTGGTTCTCCTCGACGTCGAGGCCGGTCAGCCGGATGAGGCGCCGCTGATGGTGGCCGGCGTCGACGACCTTCGGCTGGATCTCGACGACCGTACCGTCTGCGGTCGTCGACATCGACATCTCGTCGATGTCGAAGCCGAGGGCGTTGAGCCGTTCGACGCGCTCCGTGATGCGCCAGGTCTCTGCCGCCGAGAAGGACTCCTGGGCGGTCAGCTCCGCCCACAGCGAGCGGTAGGAGGACACGATGCCGTCCGCGATCGCGACGGCGTCGACCCCGTGCTCCAGCCGTCCGCCCGCGGCGAGGTCCATGATCTCGCCGGCGACGTTCGTCCGGGCGAGGTCGAGGTCGTAGGCGCGCTGTCCGTCGGTCAGCCCCTCCTCGTGCAGCTCCCCCGTCTCCGCGTCCACCAGGTAGGCCGCGAACGCACCCGCGTCCCGTCTGAACAGGGTGTTGGAGAGCGAGACGTCACCCCAGTAGAAGCCGACGTTGTGCAGCCGCACGAGCAGGAGTGCGAGCGCGTCCACGAGGCGGGTGGCCGTGTCCGGGCGGAGGACCCGCGTGAACAGCGCGCGGTACGGCATGGAGAAGCGCAGGTGCGAGGTCACCAACGCGGCGGGCAGCGGGGCACCGGAGGAGTCCGTGCGGCCGGCGATCACGGCGACGCGTTCCACGCACGGCACGTCGAGTCGGGACAGATTGCCCAGCATCTCGTACTCCCGTCGCGCCATCTCCGCCGTCGTCTCCTTCACCGCCACCACCCGGCCGGAGAGGTCGGCGAAGCGGACGAGGTGTCGCGACAGACCCTTGGGAAGCGAGACGATGTGCTCGGACGGCCACTTCTCCAGAGGCGTCGACCAGGGCAGCGCGAGCAGCCCGGGGTCGACCGTCTTGGCGGTGATCCGGAGGGATTCCTGCATGGATGCTCCTGAGGGGTTCCGGGGAAAAGACGCGGCGCGGGCGACCGAAGTCAGCCCGCGCCGCGGATGGTGCTCTCCGATCAGGCGGAGACGACCGGCTTGTCGTTCAGACGGTCGCCGGACTCGAGGTCGAACGCGTGCACGTGGCCCGGGTTCGCGGCGAGGGTGACGGTCTCGCCGGCGTTCGGGTGGTTGCGGCCGTCGACGCGGGCGACGAGGTCGGTGCGCTTGCCGTTGATCTCCGTGTGGCCGTACAGGTAGCCGTCGGCGCCGAGCTCCTCGACGAGGTCGACGACGACCGAGAGGCCGCGACCGTCGGCGGGGCCGACGGTGATGTCCTCGGGGCGGACGCCGACCGTGACCTGCGAGCCCGTCGCGCGGCCGACGGTGTCGCGGTCGAGCGGCACGACCTCGGTGCCGAACTGGACGCCGCCTTCGGCGAGGTCAGCGCTGAACAGGTTCATCGCGGGGGAGCCGATGAAGCCGGCGACGAACACGTTGTTCGGCTTCTCGTACAGGTCGCGCGGAGTGCCGACCTGCTGGAGCAGGCCGTCCTTCAGCACGGCGATGCGGTCGCCCATGGTGAGCGCCTCGGTCTGGTCGTGCGTGACGTAGACGGTGGTGACACCGAGGCGACGCTGCAGCGACGCGATCTGCGTACGGGTCTGCACGCGGAGCTTCGCGTCGAGGTTCGACAGCGGCTCGTCCATGAGGAAGACCTGGGGCTGGCGGACGATCGCGCGACCCATGGCGACACGCTGACGCTGACCACCGGAGAGGGCCTTCGGCTTGCGGGTCAGGTACTGCTCGAGGTCGAGGAGCTTCGCGGCCTCGAGGACGCGGGCGGCGCGCTCCTCCTTGCCGACGCCGGCGATCTTGAGCGCGAAGCCCATGTTCTCGGCGACGGTCATGTGCGGGTACAGGGCGTAGTTCTGGAACACCATCGCGATGTCGCGGTCCTTCGGCGGCACGTCGGTGACGTCGCGGTCGCCGATGAGGATGCGGCCGGAGTTGACCTCTTCGAGGCCGGCGAGCATGCGAAGGGAGGTGGACTTACCACAACCGGAGGGACCGACCAGGACGAGGAACTCGCCGTCTCCCACCTCGAGGTTGAGCTTGTCGACAGCCGGACGGGTGCCACCGGGGTACAGGCGGGTGGCCTCGTCGAAAGTCACAGATGCCATCGTGTTTCTCCTTCACCGGCAGGTACGTGCCGGACGATCCGTAGTGAATGAAGCGGCGGAGCGACCCGCCGTGACCCGCCATCGGGTCGGGATCAGTATGGCACGATCGCCAGCACCTGGGTATTTCTCAGCCTCACTCGTTAGCATCGAATCCGGCCGTGCGCAGCGGCGATCGCCGCCCGACGGCGATCGGGGCCAACCCGGACCCCCTGAGACTCAAGAGGAACGATGTCGAGCGACGAAACGCCGAACGTCCCCGCACCTCGCAATTCCCGCGAGGTCGTGCGGGAGAAGGCACAGAAGGTGCACGCCCAGCAGTCGCGGGCGCGTCTCATGCGACGGATCATCATCGGGGTGGTCGCGATCATCGCGGTCGGCGCGATCGGGACCGCCGTGACGCTCGCCGTGACGTCCCAGACGTCCAAACCGCAGCTCAGCCCGAGCGGCATGGAGGCGGACGGCGTCGTCGTGACGGACATCGCCTCCGCCGCGATCGCCGGCTCCGCCTCGGGCACGCCCGATCCCGAGCCCTCCGAGGCGGGCGCTACCGAGACCCCCTCGCCGGAACCCACCGCCGCCGGCACCGTCGAGGTGCACGTGTACGTCGACTACCTGTCGCCCGATGCGGGCAAGTTCGAGCGTGCCAACGCGCGCCTGCTCTCGCAGTGGATCGAGGACGGTGCCGCCACCGTCAGCTATCACCCGGTCGCGCTGCTGACCGCCAGCTCCAACGGGACGAAGTACTCCCTGCGCTCTGCCGCCGCGGCCGCCTGCGTCGCCACGCACTCGCCGGACCAGTTCTACGCGTTCAACCACGACCTGCTCGATGACCAGCCCGAGGTGGGCAGCGACGGGATGTCGGATGAGGAGCTCGCCAACCTCGCGGGCGCCGTCGGCGTCGACAACGTGAAGACCGTGCGCTCCTGCATCCAGGACGGCGACTACGTCAGCTGGGCGAAGGAAGCGACCGCGCGGGCGCTCGAGGGGCCGCTTCCCGGCTCCGATGACCTCGTTCTCACCGCCGCTCCGATGATCGTCGTGAACGGCGAGGCCTACGTCGGAGCGCTGGACGACCCGCAGGAGCTGTCGACCTTCGTCATGTCCGCGGCCAGCGAGGCGTACTACGAGTCGGCGACCCCGACGCCGAGCCCGACCGCCACGTCGGCGCCGGCGGAGTAGTCCGTCGCACCTCCCTGTCATCGCTAAGCTGTGATGGCATCCGCCGACTTGGCGCAATTGGTAGCGCACCGTACTTGTAATACGGGGGTTACGGGTTCGAGTCCCGTAGTCGGCTCTCTGTCGGAGCCCCGCTCGCCGAGCCCTCCGTAGGAAAACCCTCACTCCGCCACCAGCGAGTGAGGGTTTTCTGTTTGTCGGGGCGGAGCCTAGCGGTGACGCGACGAGCGCGTCTGTAGGCCGAAGAGGGGACAGAAGTCCGCGCGGAGACGTTGATAGCTTGACGCTGAAACACCCACGGCCGCGGGTTTCTCTCACCGAACGAAGGACTATTGATGAAGAGAACTCTGGCGCGACGACGCGCCCGATTCGGGATCCTTGCCGCACTTGCCGTGGTGGCGGGCGCGCTCGTCCCCCTCGCCGCAGATGGTGCGCCGGCCCAGGCGGACTACGGGGCGATGGTGCACCCGGCTTCCGGCACGATCCTCTCGCGCGTCGACGACGGCTGCGGGAATCCGCGCACCCACGCCGGTATCGACATCTCGTACAACGCGAACACGCCCGTGGTCGCCGCTTATGCAGGCAAGGTGATCACCCGAGCGTTCAGCGCCGGTTACGGGAACTACATGGTGATCGAGCACTCGGGCGGGTACACCACCCTGTACGCGCACATGGCTACAGCGGGGCTGGTCGCCGAAGGGCAGACGGTCTCCACCGGACAGCAGATCGGCGTCGTCGGCAGTACCGGAAACTCGACGGGGCCGCACCTGCACTTCGAGATGCGTCGGAACGGCGACAAGTCCATCGCCAACCTGGGGTTCACCTGCCAGTCCACGGTCACCCGCGGCACGCCGATCCCGATGGACTTTCCCGGTCTCGGCGGACCGGCCGGGCCCTCCAGCGTCAAGTTCGACATCAACGGAGACGTGAAGGCCGACATGCTGGCCGTTCGGAACGACGGCTACCTCGTCATCTACTTCGGAGATGGTGCCGGAGGCACGATGCTCACGCACGTCGGTGGTCCGGGATGGGCGACGACCGCGGCTCTGGTCACCGGAGACTTCAACGGTGACGGTGCCGGGGACTTCATGCAGACCCGTACGGACGGAGGCCTGTACTTCTACAAGGGCAATCACACGAGCACGTTCACGCCGACCTATCTCGGCCCCGGGTGGAACACCTACTCCCTGGTCACCGGTGGCGTCGACTTCAACGGCGATGGCCGACGTGACATCGTCGCCCGAGGCTCGAACTCGAACCTGTACCTCTACCCCGGCGACGGGCAGGGGAGCTTCGGAGCGCCGACCCAGATCGGCGTGAACTGGTCTGCCTTCGACAAGCTGATCGCGGGCGACTTCGACAAGAACGGCCGGGGGGACCTGATCGCGCGCAACACCGCCGGGGAGCTGTGGGCGTATTACGGCACGGCGACGGGTCTGTCCGCCGGACAGAAGATCGGCCAGGGGTGGAGTGGATTCACCACCATCCTGAGTAACGGCGACCACAACGGCGACGGCAACCCCGACATCATCGCCCGCCGAGCAAGCGACCAGACGCTCTGGCTCTACCCCGGCAACGGCGCAGGCACCTTCGGCAATGGTGCTCAGATCGGATCCGGCTGGGGTGCGTACCCGCTGATCTCGTAGCGCGTCACGCGCGGCGCGGCCCTTGTCGGATCCGACGGGGGCCGCGCGGCGGGCGCGCGATCGGTGGTCGCGTATCACTTTGGAGAGTGTTATGTTACTGAGGTGCAGGTGGTCGGCACCCCGCCCCGGCCACCTGCGCATCTCTTCACCCCCGCGGGAATGTCCGGACCGCCCCTGGCGGTTGTCACGAACATGACCCGCATCGGCACCAGTGACCTCGACGTCTTCCCCCTCGCCCTCGGCGGCAACGTGTTCGGCTGGACCGCCGACCGTGACGCCTCCTTCGCCGTCCTCGACGCCTTCCTCGATGGGGGTGGCGACTTCATCGACACGGCGGACTCCTACAGCTCATGGGTGCCGGGCAACGAGGGCGGCGAGAGCGAGACGATCATCGGAGCGTGGCTCGCGGCGCGGAAGCCCCAGGGCGTTGTCGTCGCGACCAAGGTGAGCCAGCACCCGGCGTTCCGTGGTCTCTCGGCCGACAACGTCCGCCGTGCGGCGGAGGCGTCGCTCGCTCGCCTCGGAGTGGACGAGATCGATCTCTACTACGCGCACTTCGACGACGAGTCCGTGCCGCTCGAGGAGACGGTCGCGGCGTTCGGTGCGCTCGTCACGGACGGACTCGTCCGGCACGTGGCGGTGTCGAACTACACGGCCGACCGGATCCGCGAGTGGATCGACATCGCCGACCGCCTCGGCGTCGCACGTCCCGTCGCCATCCAGCCGCACTACAACCTGGTGCACCGCAACGAGGTCGAGGACACCGTCATCCCCGTCGCCGAGGAGTTCGGACTGAGTCTCGTGCCGTACTACGCGCTCGCAAGCGGATTCCTGACCGGCAAGTACCGCTCCACGGAGCCCGCGGGGGAGAGCTCTCCCCGGGCGGCCGGTGCGTCGAAGTACGCCACCGAGGCGGGCCTGCGGATCATCGACGCGCTGGACGAGATCGGCCGTGCACATGGCGCTTCGGTCGCCGCAACGGCCCTGGCCTGGCTGCGCGCGCAGCCGACCGTGGTCGCGCCCATCGCCAGCGCCCGGACCGTCGACCAGGTCCCGGACCTGCTCGCGGGCGCGCGGCTGGAGCTGTCATCCGAGGAGGTCGAGCGCCTGAACCGCGTCTCCGCCTGGACGCCGCCGCAGCGCTGACCGGACCTCACCGGCCGACCAGGCCGAGCCGGTGCGCGAGGATCACGGCGTGGATCCGATCCCGCGCCCCGAGCTTGGCCAGGATGCGGCCGACGTGCGTCTTGACCGTGGACTCGCCGACATAGAGCGTGGCAGCGATCTCGGTGTTGCTGAGGCCCCGCCCTATCGCGAGGAACACCTCGCGCTCGCGGTCGGTCAGGGAACGGTATCCGGCGTCGTCCACAGCCGCGGCGGCCGTCCCGGGATCCGTGAGCTGCGGGCCGACGTGCTCCAGCAGCATGCGGGTGACCCGCGGCGCCAGGGCCGCGTCCCCGCGGTGGACGGCGCGTACCGCGGAGAGCATCTCGTGCCGCTGGGCGTCCTTGAGGAGGAAGCCGCTGGCGCCGGCACGGATCGCGCCGAAGGCGTACTCGTCCAGGTCGAACGTCGTCAGGACGAGCACCCGGGTCTCGGGGTGCGCGTCGACGATGGCCTTCGTCGCGCCGATGCCGTCGAGTTCCGGCATGCGGATGTCCATGAGCACGAGGTCGGGGGCGAGTGCGGCGCTCTGGGCGATGGCCGCCTTCCCGTCCGCGGCTTCCCCGATGACGACGATGTCCGGCTCCGCCTCGAGGACCATCCGGAAGCCGAGTCGGATCAGCTCCTGGTCGTCGACCAGGAGCACACGGATGGGCGATGTCATGCGTTCCCCTCTCCGCCCGGCGACACGGCCGGGGCCTCGGATGATGTCGGCAGGACGGCGCGCAGGAGCCAGCGGCCCGCACCGTCCGGCCGTGACTCCAGTGTGCCGCGGACGTGGGCGGCGCGCTCGAGGAGCCCCCGGAGACCGAAGCCGTCCTGCCCGGGAGAGCCCACGACTCCGTCGTTGACGATCTCCACGACCACGGTAGCGGGCGCATACGTCAGCCGCACGGACGCCGTCGTCGCGGCCGGGGCGTGCCGCATCGCGTTCGTCAGCCCCTCCTGCACGATCCGGCCGAGCGCATGGGCGACGTCGGACGAGACCTCCGCCTCACCCGTCGTGGTGAGGGTGACCGGGTATCCCGTCCGCTGTGCCGCCGCGACGGTCTCCTGCGGCGAGGCGGGAGACACCGGTGCGAGAAGGAGCGGGGCGTCGTCGTCCCGGAGGACGCCGAGCATCGCGCGCATCTGGGCGAGCGCGCTGCGGGCGGTGTCCGCGGCCGAGGCGGCGGCAGCGCGGGCCTGCTCGCGGTCCGGCGTGGCCGCGGCTCCCTCGGACAGCGCGACGACCACCGTGAGGGAGTGTGACACGATGTCGTGCATCTCCCTGGCGATGCGGGCCCGTTCCGCGGCAGCGGCCAGTTGCGCCTGCTGGTCGCGCTCCACGAGAAGCTGGCGTGAGCGATCGATCAGTGCGTCCAGATAGCGTTTCCTGCTCCCGACGTTCGCGCCGATCAGAGTGCCGATGAGGCCGAGCACGACCGTGCCGAGCAGGGCGTTGGCCGCCTCTTGCAGTGTGAAGACGCCCGCCCAGAGCAGGAGTCCGGCTCCGGTGGCGGTGCTTGCGACCCCGATGCCGAAAGCAGTCCACGCGGCGCGGGTGGAGCGGTGGACGGCGAGGGAGTAACCGGCGAACAGCAGCAGCGGGCTGCTCCCCGGCAGCGCGGAGAACAGCAGGAAGACCTCGAGCAGAATCGCCGCGATCGCGGGGAGCCAGGGCTTCCGCCGGCGCCAGAGCAGGGTGGCACAGGCCGCGATCACCCACACCGGCACCAGCGCGGCCGGCGCGAGAGGGACGGGGCCGAGGTCGGTCTCATCGATCCGCGCGGCAGGAGTGATCGTCAGGAGGATGCAGAGCAGCGTGAGCAGGACGTCGGCGAGAACCGGATGGCGCGCCCAGAAGCGCCGGAACACGCCGGGAGGACGAGGGAGCCGTAGCCCCTCGTCCTCCCGGACCGTGTCCGGTCCGCGTCGCTTCGCCGGCACCGGACCGCCTATGCGTCGCGAGTGCGCAGGACGGCCCAGGCGGCCAGCAGCCCGCCGATCGCCCAGCAGCCCAGGGTGAGGAAGGCGACGGGAGCCTCCAGAGTCGCGGAGTCGCTGGGGAGGATCGCGTTCTGCGCGGCGGAGACCGGCAGGTAGGCGGAGGCGTCGATCACCCAGGCCCAGGCCTCTCCGGCCATCGAGAAGAAGCTCGCGACGATGGGGAGGACGAACAACAGGCCGACCGTCGCCGCGATCGCCCCGGCTCCCGACCGCAGGATGAAGCCGAACGCCACGCCGATGAGAGCGAAGACCGCCATCGCCAAGGACGCCACGACGATGGGCAGCACCGACGTCGCGGGGTCGGCCCAGTCGATGCCCTGGTCGCGACCGGCGACCACCACGGAGACGGCCGCGGCGGCGGCACCGAAGATCACCAGCGAGGAAAGGAACAGGAAGGCCGCGAGGACGAGCGACTTCGCCAGCAGGACGGAGCCGCGGATCGGGTCGGCCGTCAGCGTAGAACGGATCATCCCGGTGGAGTACTCGCCCGTCACGGAGATGGCACCGATGATGCCGGCAAGCAGCATCGTGAACTGGATGGGCATGACCACGGCCTGGATCGGCTCGAAGCCGGGGGCATCGATCGCCTGGGCGATGAGGACGGCGATGCCGACCGTCAGCACGGCCACGATCGCGATCGACCACCAGGTCGAGCGGAGCGTCGTGAGCTTGATGGCCTCGCCACGCACCGCACGGGCGAAGGTGAGGCGGTGACCGGAGTTGGTGGCGGGATGTGCGACGGCGGAGGTCGTCACGGCGGGGGTGGCGGTCATGAGAGCTCCTTCGTGCGGTACTCGACGGCATCGCCGGTGAGGGCGAGGTACGCCTCTTCGAGGGACCCGGTGGTCGGGGTGAGTTCGTGCAACGGGATCCCGCGCTCCGCGGCGAGGTCCCCGATGCGTGCGGCCGGGAGTCCGGCGATATCGAGCAGATCGGGGGCGGCGCTGATGATCTCCACGTCGGGCCCGCCCACTGCCGCCACGAGGTCGGTCGGGCGGGGCGTGCGCACCCGCACGCGGTTCGTCGTCCAGGAGCGGACGAGGTCCGCCAGCGGGGCGTCGGCGAGCACCTTGCCGCGTCCCATCACGATGACGTGGTCGGCCGTCTGCGCCATCTCGCTCATGAGATGGCTGGACAGCAGCACCGTCCGACCTTCGGATGCGGCATGCCGAACGAACTGCCGCACCCAGCGGACACCCTCCGGGTCGAGGCCGTTGACCGGTTCGTCGAGGATGAGGGTGTGCGGGTCGCCGAGCAGAGCGGACGCGATCCCCAGACGCTGCCCCATCCCGAGGGAGAACTTCCCGGCGCGCTTGCGGGCGACCGAGCCGATCCCGGCGAGCTCGATGACCTCGTCGACCCGGGAGTTCGGGATGCCGTGTGTGGCGGCCATGGCGCGCAGGTGGTCGCGCGCCGTCCGCCCGGTGTGCACGGCCTTCGCGTCGAGGAGCACGCCCACCTCGGTGAGGGGCGCGCGAAGCTTGTGGTACTCCCGCCCGGCCACGGTCGCCTTCCCCGCCGTCGGGCGGTCCAGCCCGACGATCATGCGCATGGTCGTCGACTTCCCTGCGCCGTTCGGCCCGAGGAAGCCGGTGACGCTGCCGGGCTGCACGGTGAAGGACACGCCGTCCACGGCGGTCTTGTCCCCGAATCTCTTGGTGAGGCCTTCTGCGGTGATCATGGGCTCCACGCTACGGATCGCGGAGCCTCGGCGCGTCCTCCCGGAGGACGATTCCCACGGGCGTCGTGATCGTCCTCGGGAAGGACGGCGCTGTGGAGGACGGCCGCGGGGTGCCGCTCCGATAGTGTCGACAGGTGACCCCCGCCCGCCGACTCCCCGCCCCGCTGGCGCTCGGTGGAGCCGTCGCGATCGGGGTGATGACCGCGATCCAGGCGCGCATCAACGGCGTCCTCGGCGTGCGGGTCGACAACGGCATCGTCGCCGGATTCCTGTCCTTCGCCGTCGGACTCGTCGCGCTCGCCGCCGTCATCTCCTTCCTGCCCTCTGCACGCCGGGGGGCGGCGCGTCTCGGCCGCGGGGTCCGAGACAGGAGCATCCCGTTCTGGATGCTCCTCGGTGGCGCCTGCGGTGCGCTCACCGTCTCCACCCAGGGGCTGACCGCCGGGATCCTCGGCGTCTCGCTGTTCACGGTCGGTGTGGTGGCGGGGCAGACGCTGCACGGTCTCGTCCTCGACCGCATCGGGTTCGGACCCGCCGGAGTCGTGGCCGTGACTCCCGGCCGCGTGCTGGGCGGGCTGCTCGCCCTCGCCGCCGTCGGCATCTCGCTCTCCGGCGACGTGCTGACGAACGCGCCGCTGTGGATGCTGCTGCTGCCCTTCGCCGCCGGTGTGGGCATCGCATGGCAGGCTGCGACGAACGGCCGGCTCGCGCAGCGCGTGCAGTCGCCGATCGCCGCGACCCTGATGAGCTTCATCGCGGGAACGCTGGTGCTCGCGCTCGCCGCAGGCACGAGTATCGCCGTTCGCGGCTGGCCGGCGGCGCTGCCCGCGGAACCGTGGCTGTACCTCGGCGGCTTCCTCGGGGCGGGCTACATCCTGCTCGGCGCGTTCATCGTCGCGCACACCGGCGTGCTGCTGATGGGCCTCGGCTCGGTGCTCGGGCAGCTCGTCACGTCGGTCGTGATCGACCTGCTCTGGCCGGCACAGGCGGGGCCGGCGCTGTGGCAGGTGATGGCGATGGTGGTCGTCGCGGTCGGCTCGGTCCTCGTCGCGGTGCCCTGGCGCCGCCGCCGCCTTTAGGAGTCCTTCTTCTTCTTCGCCTTCTTGCGAGCCTTCTTCTCGGCCTTCTTGCGAGCCTTCTTCTCGGCCTTCACGGCCTTCCTCTTCTCGGCTTCCTGCGCCGCCGCCTCCGCGGCCGCCCGCGCCTCCGCGGTGAGCTTCGGCGGGCGGGTCAGCAGGGCGCGGGCGTCGACGGTCTTGCGGCGGCCCGGGCTCTTGCCCTCGGGCTTCGCGCCGACGTACAGCCAGCCGAGCAGCTCCTCGTGCGGCCCCAGCCCGTGCATGCGCGCGACCGGTTCCGACCGGGTGTAGTGTCCGGTCCGCCAGATGACCCCCCACCCGGCTTCGTCGAGCAGCAGGCTCAGCATGTGGGCGACCCCGGAGGCCACGGCCTCCTGCTCCCAGCGCGGGACCTTCTCGCTGGCGCGATAGCTGGCGACCACGGCGATGAGGAGCGGGGCGCGCAGCGGCTTCGTCGACGGCTCGGCATCGCCCTGCGCCTCCGCGATCGCGGCGCCGAGCGCCTCACGGTCGGCGCCCCGGAGCTCGATCAGCCGCCACGGGCGCAGGGAGGAGTGGTCGGCGACACGACCGGCCGCTCCCACGAGCGTCACCAGCTCCTCGCGCCCCGGCGCGGTGTCTCCGACCTTCGACCAGGACTGCCGTGCGCGGACGGCGTCGAGGGCGCTCACGACTCGTCGGGCGTGAAGTTCAGCGCGATCGAGTTCATGCAGTAGCGGTCTCCGGTGGGGGTGCCGAAGCCGTCGGGGAAGACGTGGCCGAGATGCGAGCCGCAGGTGGCGCAGCGGACCTCGGTACGGACCATGCCGAGACTGTCGTCCTCGAGCAGTTCGACGGCGTCGGGACGCACAGACTCGTAGAAGCTCGGCCAGCCGCATCCGGAATCGAACTTGGTGCCGCTCTTGAACAGCTCGGCCCCGCATGCACCGCAGGTGTAGAGGCCGGCACGCTCCTCGTCGAGCAGCTCGCCGGTCCAGGCGCGCTCGGTGGCAGCCTGGCGCAGCACGGCGTACTGCTCTTCCCCGAGCTCTTCGCGCCACTCGTCTTCGGTCTTGTTCACGCTGTAGGGCATCGTGTCCTCCTGAGTCCCCTCCATTCTCCCTCGTGTGGGGCCGTGGTGGCGCCCCGCGACAGAATGGACGCATGACGGACGCCGTACAGGAGCGCTACGCCCGATTCGCGGTGGAGGAAGCGCCGGGGCGCAGCGCCCTGTACGCCGAGTGGGCTGCGGGCATCGCCGAGGACGAGGAACTCCGTGACCTACTCCGGCGGATCCCCGCCACCCGGAGGCAGCCTCCCCTCGTCTTCGCGGTCTCCCGCCTGCTCGGTGCCGGAAACGGGCCCTACGGGGAGTGGCGCCGGTTCGTCCTCGCGGCGGGAGACCGGTTCGTCGACGAGTGCACGAGACGCGCGCTCCAGACGAACGAGCCCCTCCGGACAGCGGCCCTGCTGCCCGCGCTCTCGGAGATCGACGGGCCGCTCGCCCTGCTGGAAGTGGGCGCCTCCGCGGGGCTCTGCCTCTATCCGGACCGCTACTCGTACCGCTTCACCGACGAGGACGGCACCCTCCGCCGCGCCCTCGATCCCGTCGCCGGTCCGTCGCCGGTGGTGCTCGAGTGCGTCGTCTCCGGCGACCTGCCGCCGTTGCGGATGCCCGAGGTCGTCTGGCGCGCGGGGATCGACCTGGCTCCGCTGGACGCCGCGGACGACGAGGACCGGCGCTGGCTTCGCGCGCTCGTCTGGCCGGGCGAGCAGGGGAGGGAGCAGCGCATCACGGCCGCCCTCGACATCGCCGCGGCCGATCCTCCGCTGCTCGTCGCCGGCGATGCCGCCGCTCATCTGGAGCGCCTCGCACGATCCGCCCCGCCGGACGCGGCGCTGGTGATCACGACGCCGGGCGTGCTCGTGCACATCCCGCGGGCGGACCGGGAGGAGCTGGTCGCCCGGATCACGGCGCTTCCGGCGCGATGGGTCACGATCGACCCACCTGCCCTGCTCGACGTGTGGAAGCCCCCGGTCGAGGCGGAGACGTGGCCCGGTTTCGTCGTCGCGCTCGACGGACGAGTCCTCACTGCAGCCGATCCGCTCGGCGCTCGCTGGGAGTGGCGCGCGGGCGATCGGGCATCGGCGACCTAACCTGAGGGCATGCCCGCAGACCACCTGACGGAACGCGATCGCGCGATCCTCGCCCTGGAGGCCGCCTGGCCGCGCCACGGCGGCATGAAGGAGGAGGTCATCCGGGCGCGGCTGGGCATGAGCGCGGCGCGGTACTACCAGCTCCTCGGGCGGCTGATCGACTCCGAGGCGGCCCTCGAGTTCGATCCCATGCTCGTCCGGCGCCTGCGACGGCTCCGCGACGCGCGTGGTGCCAGGCGCGCCGCGCGGATCCCCGGCTTCACCGGGTGAGCGGACTCCGCGCGACGGGAAGCGGGGCATGCGGAACGGATTGCCAGGGACGTGCCGCTAGCATCGAGGGGTGTCCAAGCCCCCCCGTGACCGTTTCGACGAGGTCCCCCGTTCCACCGGACGCGTAGGAGCACACCGCGCGGAAGCCCCGGGCATGAACGGCTGGATCGTGCTGCTGTGGTCTTTCGTCGCCGCGCTCGTGCTCATCGTGGCCGGCATCTTCGGCTCTCTGGCCGTGATGGGTCGCATCGAGCTCTTCCCTGAGGCCGCCCCGTCGGCGGCCCCGACGCCGGAGGAGACGGGCGTGGTCGATACCGCCTACTCCGTGCTGATCCTCAACGCGACCCCGGACAGCGGACTGGACGAGCAGATGCGGGACACCCTCGTCAATGCCGGGTGGCCGGCCGAAGCCGTGCTCGCCAGCGACAGCGCCAGCAATGACTTCGAGACGACGACCGTCTACTACGTCAGCGCCGAGGACGAGGAGGCGGCGATGGGGCTGGCGGGCGTCATCGGCGGTGCCCAGGTGCAGCAGAGCGACTACTACGAGGGGCAGACGGACGATGGGCAGAAGCAGCTCACCGTCGTCATCGGCCTCGACCGCTCCGCGTCGGCACCCGAGACTCCGGCGCCCTGACGCCTCTCTCCCCGACGGATCGCGCGGCTTGCACTCGATGGTGTCGAGTGCCAGAATGGCGTTAGCACTCTCTCACTCTGAGTGCTAAACCCACCGTCTACGTCCAGGAGGGACGACAAAACTCATGGCAAAGATCATCGCCTTCGATGAGGAGGCCCGCCGCGGCCTCGAGCGTGGCCTCAACATCCTCGCCGACGCGGTCAAGGTGACCCTCGGCCCGCGTGGTCGCAACGTCGTGCTCGAGAAGAAGTGGGGCGCCCCCACGATCACGAACGACGGTGTCTCCATCGCCAAGGAGATCGAGCTGGACGACCCGTACGAGAAGATCGGTGCGGAGCTCGTCAAGGAGGTCGCCAAGAAGACCGACGACGTCGCCGGTGACGGCACGACGACCGCCACGGTGCTCGCCCAGGCCCTGGTCCGCGAAGGTCTGCGCAACGTCGCTGCCGGCGCCGACCCCATCTCGCTCAAGCGCGGCATCGAGAAGGCCGTCGCCGCGATCACCGAGGAGCTGCTGAGCACCGCGAAGGAGATCGACTCCAAGGAGCAGATCGCCGCGACCGCGTCCATCTCCGCCGCTGACCCCGCGATCGGCGAGCTCATCGCCGAGGCGATCGACAAGGTCGGCAAGGAAGGCGTCGTCACCGTCGAGGAGTCGCAGACGTTCGGCACCGAGCTCGAGCTCACCGAGGGCATGCGCTTCGACAAGGGCTACCTCAACCCGTACTTCGTCACGGACCCGGAGCGCCAGGAAGCCGTCTTCGAGGACCCGTACATCCTCATCGCGAACCAGAAGGTCTCGAACATCAAGGACCTGCTGCCCATCGTCGACAAGGTGATCCAGGACGGCAAGGAGCTCGTCATCATCGCCGAGGACGTGGAGGGCGAGGCCCTCGCGACGCTCGTGCTGAACAAGCTCAAGGGCATCTTCAAGTCGGTCGCCGTCAAGGCCCCCGGCTTCGGCGACCGCCGCAAGGCGCAGCTGCAGGACATCGCGATCCTCACGGGCGGCCAGGTCATCACCGAAGAGGTGGGCCTCAAGCTCGAGAACGCCACGCTCGACCTCCTCGGTCGTGCGCGCAAGGTCATCGTCACCAAGGACGAGACCACGATCGTCGAGGGTGCGGGTGAGGCCGACCAGATCGAGGGTCGCGTCACGCAGATCCGTCGTGAGATCGAGAACACCGACAGCGACTACGACCGCGAGAAGCTGCAGGAGCGCCTGGCGAAGCTCGCCGGTGGCGTCGCCGTCATCAAGGCGGGCGCCGCGACCGAGGTCGAGCTCAAGGAGCGCAAGCACCGCATCGAGGACGCCGTCCGCAACGCGAAGGCGGCCGTCGAGGAGGGCATCGTCCCCGGTGGTGGCGTCGCGCTCATCCAGTCCGGCACGAAGGCGCTCGACGCCCTGTCGCTCGAGGGCGACGAGGCGACCGGTGCGAACATCGTCCGCGTCGCGATCGAGGCTCCGCTGAAGCAGATCGCTCTGAACGCCGGTCTCGAGCCGGGTGTCGTGGCGAACAAGGTCTCCGAGCTCCCCGCGGGCCAGGGCCTGAACGCCGCGAGCGGCGAGTACGGCGACATGTTCGCACAGGGCATCATCGACCCGGCCAAGGTCACGCGCTCCGCGCTGCAGAACGCCGCGTCGATCGCCGGCCTGTTCCTGACGACGGAGGCCGTCGTCGCGGACAAGCCGGAGAAGGCCGCTGCTCCCGCTGGTGACCCCACGGGTGGCATGGACTTCTGATCCTTCGACAGGATCAGGGACTCCGGTCTCCGCACAGAAAGCCCCCCGGCTCCGGCCGGGGGCTTTCTGCGTGCCGTCAGCGGAACAGGCTCGCCGAGTATTGGTCCGCTTCGGCGTACTGGGTGGCTACTGCCCCGAGCGAGGTACCGATCCCGTCGAGGACGAGCTCGACGTGCTGCTGGGCACCCTGCCACTGCTCAGCGCACCCCTGGAACGCGGTGGAGGCGGTACCGACCCACACGGTCTGCAGCTGCCTGAGCTGCGACATGAGAGTGGCGGACTCCGTGCGCAGCCGCTCGATCGTGGCACGGGTGGCGGCCTCTGCCGCGTGGACGGCGTCGGTGTCGACGGTGAAGACGGTCATGGGAACTCCTTCCGAGGAGCTTCGAGGCTACGTCCCGCGCGGGTGCGGCCGGAGAGATGCCGGCACGATGTCCCGCATGCAGGGGAGAAGGTCGCGGTCGCAGCTTCGGTGCAGGAGCGCTGCCTACGGCAGGTCGAGAGGGTACAGCGGCTGCGTGTCCTCCAGCAGGTGCTCCGGCGTCGACCGAGCCGGCGCGAGGGGCAACGTCACGGTGAAGGTCGCTCCGCCACCGGGACTCTCCGACACCGCGATGTCGCCGTTCAGCGCCTTCAGGATGGAGGCGACGATCGCCAGTCCGAGGCCAGAGCCTCCGGTCTCGCGAGCACGCGAGGTGTCGGCACGCCAGAATCGCTCGAAGATCTGCTCGCGGATCTGCGGGGGGACCCCTTCGCCGTGGTCGACGATGGAGATGCTCGCGGTGCCCGCGACGCGATCCGAGTCCACGACGATCTCGATGGGGCTGTCCTCGGGGGAGAAGCGTCGCGCGTTGCCGAGGAGGTTCGTGACGACCTGGCGGACCTTGTTCTCCTCGCCGAGCACGATCGGCGGCGTGCGGACGGGGATGTCGGGCACCTCGCTGAAGTCGATCGCCGGGGGCTGCTCCGGCTGGCGGGCGCGGCGGCGCAGCCGCGACAGAGTGGCCCGCGGGCGGGCCTTCGGGGCGGGCTCGGGCTCGATCGGCACGACGGTCGTCCGGATGGGGGCGGTCGGCACGCTCTCCAGCGTTCTGTCGATGACGGAGATCGTGCGTCCCGGTGCGGCGGCACGCACGTCCAGGGCGGCGTCGCGGGCGATGGGGCGTAGGTCGAGGGGGACGATCTGCGGCTCCCGCTCCTCGTCGAGCCGGGCCAGGGCGAGCAGGTCCTCGACGAGGACGCCCATCCGGATCGCCTCCTTCTCGATGCGCTCCATCGCCCGCGCGGTGTCCTCCTCGCCCTTGATCGCGCCCATGCGGTAGAGCTCCGCGTACCCGCGAACACTGACGAGGGGCGTCCGCAGCTCATGGCTGGCATCGCCGATGAACCGCCGCATGTGCTGCACCGTACGGTCGCGCTGAGCCAACGATCGATCGACGCGGTCCAGCATCGTGTTGATGGCCGCGTTCAGCCGGCCGACCTCCGTCGTCGGCTCGAGGTCGGTGAGCCTCTGGCGGAAGTCGCCGGCGGCGATCGACATGGCGGTCTGCTCCACCTGTCCGAGCCGGCGGAAGGTCAGTGTCACGAGACCTCGGGTGAGCAGAGCGGCGACGAAGATCGTGATCAGCGCGATGGTGATGTAGATCCCGAAGTACTGGCTGATGATGCGGTCCGCCTCAGCGAGGGGGAGCGCGACCATCTGGATGCTGAGCGGGTCGCCCTCCTGCTGCACCACCGCGGCGGCCGCGTGGTACACGCCGCCGTTCGCGTCCTCGAGCGCGAGCACCTGATCCTCGTTGGCCTGCGCGTCCGACAGCGAGTACTCCGCGGGGAAGACCGGTGCCCGGCCGGACGCGCTGGGAGCGGTCGCGCGGAGGGAGCCCTCGGCGTCGTAGACGGCGAAGGAGAAGTCACGGGGCTTCTCGTCGCGCGGGGTGTAGGTCGTGACGCCGTCGATCGTCGTCGTGTCGAAGTAGCGGTTGACGAGGTCGCTGGTCACGAGCGCAGGGAGCTGCGCGTTGATGTTCTCGACGAGCGCGTTCCGCAGGAGCGGTACGGTGCCGATGCCGGCGACGAGGAGGCCGAGCGCGAGCACCGCCACGGTGACCCCGGTGACCTTGGCGCGCAGGCTGATGCGCCGCCACCACGCGGTGACCGCATCCGGCTTGTGCGCCATGCGGTCCTCCCTGCTGCGGCGGCGGTGCCGTCGACGAACGGCGGTGGTGGGGCGGTCTCAGACCGTCTTGCCCACCTTGAGCATGTACCCGAAGCCGCGCTTCGTCTGGATCAGCGACTCCTCGGTGTGCGGGTCGATCTTGCGGCGCAGGTACGAGATGTAGCTCTCGACGATGCCGGCATCGCCGTTGAAGTCGTATTCCCAGACGTGATCGAGGATCTGCGCCTTCGACAGCACCCGGTTCGGGTTGAGCATGAGGTAACGGAGCAGCTTGAACTCGGTGGGGCTCAGGTCGATGGGCTCCTTGCCGACGTGGACGTCGTGCGTGTCCTGGTCCATCGAGAGCTCTCCGGCGCGGATGATCGACTCCTCGTCGGCCTGCATCGTGCGGCGGAGGATGGCCTGGGCTCTCGCGACGATCTCGTCCAGGCTGAAGGGCTTCGTGACGTAGTCGTCGCCGCCGGCGTTCAGCCCCTCGATCTTGTCCTCGGTGCCGTCCTTCGCCGTGAGGAAGAGGATGGGCGCGGTGAACCCGGCGCCGCGGAGGCGCTTGGTCACGCTGAACCCGTTCATGTCGGGGAGCATGACGTCGAGGATGATGAGGTCCGGCTCCTCCTCGAGGACGGCCGAGATCGTGGCGGCGCCGTTGGCCACCGTCTTCACCTGGAACCCGGCGAAGCTGAGACCCGTGGAGAGCAGGTCGCGGATGTTGGGTTCGTCGTCGACGACCAGGATGCGCGCAGCAGTCATGACCCCATTATGGTGACTCCGGCCATGCGCGGGCTGATTATCCTGCGGAACGGCGCCGAGTCGGCAGTCCGTCGACGGGTGGATGCGCCGCAGAGCCGCGCAGGGGAGGATCGAGGTATGAGCTCGATCGAGGACGCCGTCGCCGCCCCCGTCCCCCCGTCCGCCCCGCCGTCCCCGGCCCCGGACGCCGGGCTCGAGTACCACCGCCTCGCGTCGCTCCGCCCCCGCCCTCGGTGGTGGAAGCCGCTTCTCACCGGTCTTCTCGGCATCGCCTTCTACCTCGCGATCCTCGTGCTCGTCATCGCGCCGCTCGCGATGGTGGCGGCCCTCGTCCCGGGGTGGGGTGCCGAGCTGCAGATGCTGTTCCGGACCACCGCGTATTTCCAGTTGGATCGACCGTGGCTCCTCGTGGCGCTGGTGCTGCCGCTCATCCTCATGATCCCCGCCCTGCTGCTGGCCTCGCGGGTGGTACAGGGACGGGGCGTCGGCTTCCTGTCGTCGGTCACGGGCCGGCTGCGCATGGGGTGGCTCTGGCGGTCCCTCGGACTGGCGTTCGGGGTGTTCGTCGTGTACTTCGCCGTGGTGCTGGGCTGGTCGGCGGCGACGGGGGACCCGGTGCGGCCGGACTTCTCCCACCCCGGGCTCCTCCTCATGGTGGTGCTCCTGCTCGTGCTCATCCCGTTCCAGGCGGCCGCTGAGGAGTACGTCTTCCGGGGGTATCTGATGCAGCTCGTCGGGAGCTGGCTGCGCCATCCGGCCTTCGCGATCCTGCTTCCCGTCCCGTTGTTCGTCCTGGGGCACGGCTACGACGTGTGGGGCGCGGCGAGCGTCGGGCTCTTCGCCGTCGTCGCCGCCTGGCTCACGTGGCGCACGGGCGGCCTGGAGGCGGCGATCGCGCTGCACATCGTGAACAATCTGCTCATCTTCCTGCTGGGCTCCGTCGCCTTGGTCGACGCGAACGCGACCTCCGGAACGCCGGTCGACCTGCTCGGCTCCGCCCTCGCGATGATCGTCTTCGCCGTCGTCGCGGACCGCTGGGCGCGTCGCCGCGGGATCGCCCGGACCGCGCCGCTCACGGAGCGCGCGCCGGGGACGCATCGACTTCCGCGGGTGCTGCGCGGCTGAGCGCCGCCTCGTGCGTCAGGCGGCGATCGCCTCGGCGTCCATGATCGTGTAGCTGTACCCCTGCTCCGCGAGGAACCGCTGCCGGTTCTGCGCGTAGTCCTGGTCGATCGTGTCGCGGGCCACGAGCGTGTAGAAGCTCGCGGTGTGGCCGGACTGCTTGGGACGGAGCAGCCGCCCGAGCCGCTGGGCCTCCTCCTGCCGGGAGCCGAACGAGCCGGATACCTGGATGGCGACCGACGCCTCGGGGAGGTCGATGGAGAAGTTCGCGACCTTCGACACCACGAGCAGGGAGATGTCGCCCTCGCGGAAGGCCCGGTACAGCTCCTCCCGCTCCTCGACCGGGGTGGACCCGGTGATCTGCGGGGCGTCGAGCGCTTGGGAGAGCGCGTCGAGCTGGTCGAGGTACTGACCGATCACGAGGATCTGCTCACCCTGGTGGGCGGCGATCAGTTCGCGCACCGCTTCGATCTTCGCGGGCGCCGAGGCCGCCAGGCGGTAGCGTTCGTCGTCCGTCGCGGCGGCGTACTCCAGCCGGTCGGCCGGGGGCAGGTCGACCCGCACCTCGAAGCAGGCCGCCGGCGAGATGAAGCCCTGTGCCTCGATCTGCTTCCAGGGCGCGTCGAAGCGCTTCGGGCCGATGAGGCTGAACACGTCGCCCTCACGCCCGTCCTCGCGGACCAGGGTCGCGGTCAGTCCGATCCGGCGCCGCGCCTGCAGATCGGCCGTGAGCTTGAACACCGGCGCCGGGAGCAGGTGGACCTCGTCGTACACGATGAGCCCCCAGTCGAGGGCATCCAGGAGGGCGAGGTGGGCGTACTCGCCCTTCCGCTTCGCCGTGAGGATCTGATAGGTCGCGATCGTGACGGGCTTGACCTCCTTGGCCTGCCCGGAGTACTCGCCGATCTCCTCGGGGGTCAGGCTCGTGCGCTTGAGGAGCTCGTCCCGCCACTGTCGCGCGGAGACCGTGTTCGTCACGAGGATCAGTGTCGTGGTCTTGGTGGCGGCCATGGCCCCCGCACCGACGATCGTCTTGCCCGCACCGCAGGGGAGCACCACCACGCCGGACCCGTCCTTGGCGAAGGCGTCGACGGCATCCTGCTGGTACGGGCGGATGGCCCAACCGTCCTCCGCCAGCTCGATCTCGTGCGGAGTACCCGGGGTGTAGCCGGCCAGGTCCTCGGCCGGCCATCCGATCTTCAGCAGCTCCTGTTTGATCTGACCGCGAGCCCACGCATCCACGACGAAGGTCTCCGGCGTCGGGTGCCCGATGAGCAGCGGCTGGATGCGCTTGTTGTTCGCGACCTGCGCCAGCACCGCGGGGTCGGAGGAGCGCAGGATGAGCACGCCCTCCTCGTCGCGCTCGATGACGAGGCGCCCATAGCGATTGACCGTCTCGCGCAGGTCGACGGCGACCGAGGGCGGGACCGGGAAACGGGACCAGCGGTCGAGTGTCTCGAGCATGTCCTCGGCGGTGTGCCCGGCGGCACGGGCGTTCCACAGCCCGAGCCGCGTGATCCGGTAGGTGTGGATGTGCTCGGGGGCGCGCTCCAGCTCTGCGAAGATCGCGAGCTCGTGCCGGGCGCTCTCGGCGTCGGCGTGGGCGACCTCGAGCAGCACGGTGCGGTCGCTCTGGACGATCAGGGGGCCATCAGACATAGCAGACCAGTCTACCGGCCCTCGATGCCACGGGGCCTAGGTCGGGACGACGGTCGCGGCCCTGATGCTCGACACGGGCAGGGTGCGCTCGACGTCGGCCGCCCTGTCCCTCCCGCGCAGCCGTCCGCCGCCGAGACCGGTGGCCTCGAGCAGGAGATCCCTGGTGGACCCGTCTGGCATGCCGACCGTCACCCGGAGCACCGCTTTCGCCCGGACGGCCGCCTCCAGCTCGCGGCCGAGCCACGCGGCATCGGCGTCGGGGCCCTGGTGCGCGCGGAGCCGGGCGATCAGCGGCCCGTAATCGGGAGCCGCAACGGGATCCGGGGAGGCCGCCGGATGGCGTGTCCGTATGGTGACGGCGCCGTCGCGGTCGACCAGCGTCGCGGGGTAACGAGCGTCGGTGAGGGCCCAGTAGACGGTGTCCTGTCCGACCTTCGTCGTCAATGAACCGACGTGCGCGGTGAGCCCGAGCGGGCGCAGCGACTGGTCGACGGCCATGGCCTCGAGGAGATGCGGGTCCGAGCTCTCCACCCGTGTGCGCCCGGTCTCCTCGTCCACCGAGACGCGCACGAGGCCATGACGCTGGGCGGTCTGCGCGACGAGGTAGCCGAGCGGCTGCGGGATGCCCGTGAGCGAGATGCCGCCGAGGAACTCCAGGATCGACCCCTCATCCTCTCCGGCCGCGAAAGCGTGGGCCACCGACTCCGCGGTGAACCGATACGACGAGGCCTGCGCGGCGGACTCGCGACGAGCCATGGTGCGCAGGCGCACGTCGAGCGACGGCAGCAGCGGGCCGGGCGCGATCGCGGTCAGGTCGTTCTGGAGGAAGATCCGGTCGACCTCCGCGGGCAGGAGGGCGGACAGGGCGGAGGGCTCCGCGGTGCCGCCGCGCCCGAGCGCGTGCGCCCAGGGAGGCTCCGAGCCGTCCTCGGCGACGAGTCCGAGGAGGCGGGCGGCCTCGACCTGCCGTGCTGCCTCCTCCGGCCAGGACGGATCCCACGGGTGGGCGCGTGGCCACGCCGCCGGGGGCACCCAGCCTCCCGCGGACGAGCGCACGCCACGGGGGAGGGTGTCACGGAACGCCGTCGCCAGGTGCGCCCAGCGCTCGGCCGCGGAGGAGCGGAGCCATCCCTCGGCGACAGGGGTCGTTCGCAGGAGCCGGTCGACGGGGGTGGCCAGATCGGCGCGGAGCGCGAGCGCGACGAGCGCGTCCACGTCGTCGACGTCCACACCGGCCTCAGCGAGCTGCCGCTTCTGCCCGGCGCTCACCGCGCCGCCCATCAGCAGCGCGAAGGGCTGCTCCCTGGCGAGGAGCAGGATGTCGGCGAGCACACCCACGGTGGTGAAGGCGCGCTCCGCGGCGTGGGCGGCCACCGTCTCCGTCGCGGTCGGCGCGGGCGCCTCGTCGAGCGGTGTGGGGCGGCTCCTCCCCGCGGCGGCCTCCGCGACGGGCGGGTGCGGTGCACCGTCGTGGCGCAGCAGGCCGAGCGCCGTGAGGGCTTCCCGCTCGGCGCCGGCGTCGTGCCCCGCGACGGCATCGACCAACGCGGCCGCCTCGGATGCCGTGAGCGAGGGAAGGGCGCGGGCCACCGAGGCAACATCGAGCAACGACTCGGCCGCGTCGAAGAAGTCCTGCCATCCGGCGTCCGGGCGCACACCGCGGGCGGCGAACAGCGCGGCCAGCTCGGCATCGCTCGCCGCGGCCAGGTGATCGGCCAGCGGTCGTGCGTGCGTGCTCATGGGTGCGGCCTCAGCGACGCGACTCGGCGCGCCCCTTCCGCACGAAGCTCATCACCAGCAGCACGATGATCATCACGAACGCGAGCGGAAGGCCCCAGTAGGGGATCGCCGCGATCACCGGCCACAGTCCTTCGCCGAACGCGGCCCGGTCCATACCGAGCGCCGTGCCGATGATGATGATGAAGAAGCAGATCACCGCGGCGGCGGCGATGCCGAGCGCGGTGAACGCCAGGATGCGGTCGATCCGGCGGATGGGGACCTCCGGTCCGGGGCTCTTCGTGCTCATCCGCCCCAGCCTACTCGCACGCGCGGCAGCGGTTCCGACCCGCCCGCGAGCGGTAGGCTGGAGGCACGCGCATGAGCGCGCTCCGTTCTGCATTCGATCCCAGCGAGGTTCTCCCATGCCCACCGGCAAGGTCAGGTTCTACGACGAAGACAAGGGTTTCGGCTTCATCGCCAGCGATGACGGCCAGGATGTCTTCCTGCACGCCTCCGCGATGCCGGCCGGTACCGCTGTGAAGGCGGGCGCGCGCGTGGAGTTCGGTGTCGCCGACGGCAAGCGCGGACTGCAGGCGCTGTCCGTGCGGGTGCTGGAAGCCCCGCCGAGCCTGGCGAAGGCGAAGCGCAAGCCGGCCGACGACATGGCCATCATCGTCGAAGACCTCGTGAAGCTCCTCGACGGCATCGGCGGCGATCTGCGTCGCGGCCGTTATCCCTCCTCCAGCCACGGCCGCAAGATCGCCGCCGTTCTTCGCAAGGTCGCCGATGACCTCGAAGCCTGAGGCCGACGCCCGTCTCGTCGAGGCGCACGATCTCGCGCTGGCCGCCCTGCGCGAGATCACTCCTGCGTCGACCATCGGGCCGGCCGCCGGCTTCCTTCCGGAGGACGACGGGTCCGTCTCCCTCCGGTTCGTGAATCGCCTTCCCGGCTATCCGGGCTGGTACTGGACCGTGACGGTCGCCCGAGTCGAGGACGCGGAGCCCACGGTCCTGGAGGTCGAACTGCTGCCGGGCGAGGGCGCGTTGCTCGCCCCGGAGTGGGTCCCGTGGGCGGAGCGACTCGCCGAATACCGCGCGCACCAGGCCGAGCTGGCCGAAGCGGCCGCCGCGGCGGACGACGGCGAGCCCGCGGAGAGCGACGACGACGAGCTCACGGACGAGGACTCCCTCGACGAGGACGACCTGGACGACGACACGTCCGACATCCTCCACGCAGGTGACCTCGACGGCGTCGACATCGACGAACTGGACGACTCCGCCCAGGTCGACGCCGATGAGGACGACGACGCTGAGGTCGACGCCGATGAGGACGACGACGCTGAGGACGACGACGCCGACGCCCGCGATGCGGACGCCGGCGACGAGGAGGAGTGATCCGGGCGGTCAGCCGCCCAGATTCCCCTGCACGAAGTCGATGGCGCGGGTGAGCTGACGGACGTCGTCCGGCTCGATCGAGACGAACGTCGCCACGCGGAGCTGGTTGCGGCCGAGCTTGCGGTAGGGCTCGGTGTCCACGATCCCGTTGGCGCGCAGCGCCTTGGCGATCGCCGCCGCGTCGACGCTCTCGTCGAAGTCGATCGTGGCGACCACGGGGGAGCGGTGGGCGGGATCGCCGACGAAGGGCGTCGCCACCGCGGAGGCCTCTGCCCAGTCGTACAGCACCGAAGACGACTCGGCCGTCCGCGCGGCCGCCCACGCGAGTCCGCCGTTGTCGATGATCCACTGGAGCTGACTGTCCAGGAGGAGCAGCGTCGTCAGAGCCGGGGTGTTGAGGGTCTGGTTGAGCCGCGAGTTGTCCACCGCGTGCTTCAGGCTCAGGAACTCCGGGATGTATCGGCCGGAGGCCGCGATCCGCTCGATGCGGTCGATCGCGGCAGGGGAGACGGCGGCGAACCAGAGGCCCCCGTCCGACCCGAGGTTCTTCTGCGGGGCGAAGTAGTAGACGTCGGCCTGCGTCACGTCGAAGTCGATTCCGCCCGCGGCGCTCGTCGCGTCGATCACCGTGAGAGCGCCCTCCGCGCGGACCCGCTCGATCGGCGCCGCGACCCCTGTGGAGGTCTCGTTGTGCGGCCAGGCGTAGACATCGACGCCCTCGACGATCTCCGGCGCGACCCGCGAGCCGGGCTCGGCGGAGCGCACGTCCGGAGCCTCGAGCCAGGGGGCTCCCGCGGCCTTGGCGAACTTGCCGCCGAACTCGCCGAAGACGAGGTTCTGGCTGCGGTGCTCGATGAGGCCGAAGGCGGCCGCATCCCAGAACGCGGTCGACCCGCCGTTGCCCAGGATGATCTCGTATCCCTCGGGCAGGCGGAAGAGCGCCGCGAGCTGCTCACGGACGCTCCCGACGAGGTTCTTCACCGGTGCCTGGCGGTGCGAGGTCCCGAGGATGGAGGCTCCCGTCGTGACGAGCGACTCGAGCTGCGCACCGCGCACCTTCGAAGGACCGCAGCCGAAGCGGCCGTCAGCGGGCAGGAGGTCACGGGGAATCTCGATCGCCATGGGTTGATTCTAGGGGAGCGCCGGACCTCCTTCGTCGGGGCGCCGATCCGATGTCCGCGGAGGAATGTAGGCTTGCCTAAGAACTTCGGAGGGCCCACATGACCGATCTGATCGACACCACGGAGATGTATCTCCGCACCATCCTCGAACTCGAGGAGGAGAACATCGTGCCGCTGCGGGCGCGGATCTCGGAGCGCCTCGGCCACTCGGGGCCCACCGTCTCGCAGACCGTCGGACGCATGGAGCGGGACGGTCTGGTCGTGGTGTCCGAGGACCGCACGCTCGAGCTCACCGACGCCGGCCGTCGCAAGGCGGTCGACGTGATGCGCAAGCACCGCCTCGCCGAGCGGCTGCTGTCCGACGTGATCGGACTCGACTGGGCATTCGTGCACGAAGAGGCCTGCCGCTGGGAGCACGTCATGAGCGAGCAGGTGGAGCGCCGTCTCGTCGAATTGCTCGGGCACCCTACGGAGTCGCCGTACGGCAACCCCATCCCCGGCCTCGACCAGCTCGGCGACCTTCCTGCGCGCACCTTCGACGAGGGGGTCGTCGGGCTCGTCCAGCGCCTGAACGCCGCCGGTGAGCCCGTCGAGGGGACGGTCCGCCGCCTCGCGGAGCCGGCGCAGGTCGACCCCGAACTCCTGGAGCAGTTGCGTGACGCGGGCGTCGTCCCCGGCGCCCGCGGCGACTTCCGTTTCAACGAGGGCTACGTGCTCATCCAGATGGACGGAAAGGACGAGGGCCTCGAGCTCCCCGTGGAGCTGGCGTCCCACATCTTCCTCGTCGGCGAGCCTGCCTGAACGGCCTCACCGGGGATTGTCAGTTTCTCAGGGTGACACGATCGTTATCTTCCGGTAACCTCGGTCAGGTCCTCAGCGAAGAAGCCCGCTGGGGGCGAACCGCGAAGATCCGCCTTCCGGCTCGTCGTCTTCCCGAAAGGGACGCACTCGAACCCGAGCAGTGCACCCCTGCCCTGGGGAGAATGTCGACGGGCCAGCGCCGCCCGAGGTGCGAAGGCTCAGGAGGACCACGTTTTGGCCGCAGACATCGAACCGACCGCGAAGACATCTGAAGATCGAGTACCCGCCCGTCGCACCGGTGCACGAGTGAACGCTCGGAAGATCGCAGCCCCTCTCCGGTCGGTGGCGATCTTCGGCGCCGTCGGCGCCCTCGTCGCCGCAGTCGCCCTGCCCGCGTACGCGGCGTCCAAGCCGACCGACGCGACCGCGCAGACGGTCCAGCAGCTCGCCGCGGTCGATGCGCAGTCGCTCGTCGTCGCCTCCGAAGCCACGGCCGCTCCGCTCGTCCGCGGGACCTTCACCGCGACGACGCCCGAGGAGATCGAGAAGAAGAAGGCTGAAGAGGCAGCCGCTGCTGCGGCCCGCGCCGCCGCGGCCGCCGCGTCCGCCTCCGCACCGTCCTCCGGCAACTTCAACACCGCCGGTTACGCCCTCGTGGCCCCCGGCTCCGGCCAGGTCCGCTATCCGCTGCCGCTCGGTTCGTGGAACGTCAGCCGCACCATCGGCGGCGGTCACAACGGCGCCGACATGCTCGCACCGGCCGGCACTCCGATCTACGCCGCCGCCGCCGGCGTCGTCCGGGCATCCGCCGAGAGCATCGGTGGCTACGGCGTCGCCGTGATGCTGGACAGTGTCGTGGGCGGGCAGCGCGTGCAGACCACCTACGGTCACATGCTCTACGGGTCGCGTCAGGTGCAGGCCGGGCAGACCGTCGCCGCGGGCCAGCTGATCGGCTACGTGGGCAGCACCGGGCGCTCGACCGCGAACCACCTCCACTTCGAGGTCTGGATCAACGGCGGTCTCGTCGAGCCGATGTCCTGGCTCTCCGTCAACGCGGGCTGAGACCGGACACGTTCTCGAGCATTCATCTCCCGTTCCGCCTCGGTCCCCGCGGGATGGGTTAGCCTGAACCCGTCGTCATACAGGCGGGAGAGGCTGATGGAGCGAACACCGAGCATCCGAACCATGGACGCTCTCGGTCGTCACGTCCTTCGGCATTGCCCGCAGGGAGGCCGCGCTGCCGCGCGCGAAAGGCGCCGTCTGTAGACGGCGCCTTTTTTCGTCCCTTCGAACGCTCTTCCTCCTGCACGACGTCGTGTGAGTCGAGAGTGCCGGGAAGCCGTCCCGGCGGATCGAGAGGATGACGAATGCGCACACTGGTCCTGAACGCCGGATACGAGCCCCTGGCGATCGTGTCCTTCAAGCGGGCCCTCGTCCTGGTCATGAACGACAAGGCGACGGTCATCGAACGCGTCGAGGATGACCCCGTCTGGGGCACCCACGGCGCGTACGATCGCCCGGCGGTGATCATCCTCTCCCGCTACGTGCGCGTGCCCACGAGTCGGCGCGTGCCGGTGACCCGTCGCGGGGTGCTGCGGCGGGACGGGCATCGCTGCGGCTACTGCGGCAAGACCGCGGCGACCATCGACCACGTCCTTCCACGTTCTCGGGGAGGTGCGGACTCCTGGGAGAACCTCGTCGCCTGCTGTCTGCGCTGCAACAATCTCAAGAGCAACCGGACCCCGCAGGAGATGCGGTGGCAGCTGCGGTTCACGCCGCGACCGCCGCACGGGACGGCGTGGACGGTGCGCGGCGTGGAGCGCAGCGACCCGCGCTGGGAGCCCTACCTCGCTCTCGCCGCCTGACCCGTGCCGGCGCGAGGGTGCGCGGCCGTGGTCCCGTAGACTGGCAGCGCGCCCTCGTAGCTCAGCAGGATAGAGCAGCCCTCTCCTAAAGGGCAGGTCGCAGGTTCGAATCCTGTCGAGGGCACCCCGCTTCCGCAAGCCTCAGCTCTTGCCGTTCCGCCAGAGCTTCGACGGCCACCAGATGGCCTTACCGATGTCGTACGTCAGCGCGGGGACGAGCAGCGAGCGCACCACGAAGGTGTCCAGCAGCACACCGAACGCCACGATGAACGCGAGCTGCACGAGGAACAGGATCGGGATCACGGACAGCGCGGCGAACGTCGCCGCGAGCACCAGCCCGGCGGAGGTGATGACGCCGCCCGTGATGGAGAGCCCTCGGAGGATGCCCTCCCTGGTGCCGTGCTGCTTCGACTCCTCGCGCACGCGCGTCATGAGGAAGATGTTGTAGTCGATGCCGAGGGCGACGAGGAACACGAAGCCGTAGAGCGGGACGGCAGGGTCGGCGCCGGGGAAGTCGAAGACGCCGTTGAACACGAGCGCCGAGACGCCCATGGCCGTGCCGAACGACAGCACCGTGGTGAGGATCAGCAGCACCGGTGCGAGGATCGAACGCAGCAGCAGCATCAGGATCACCATGATCACGACGAGGATCACCGGGATGATGAGGTTGCGGTCGTGGATGGACGCGTCGTTCGTGTCGATCGAAGTGGCCGTCACCCCGCCCACCACGGCTCCGATGTCGTCGAGTTCCCCGCGCAGCTCGCGCACGGTGGATGCCGCAGCAGCGGAGTCGGCGGCGTCCGTCAGAGTCCCCTGCAGGAGCACCTGGCCGTCGACCGTCGTCGGCTCCGGCGCCGGAGTACCGGGCGGACCCACGGCGGCGATGCCGTCTTCGGTGACCGGCGCGGAGCCGCTCGGAGCGTCGGCCGCGGTGACGGTCACCCCGTCGACCCCGTCGTTCGCGAGGAGCACGTCGGCGGCGTCCTGCAGCCGGTCCTCGTCCACCACCACGGAGACGGGGCTCCCCGAGCCGCCGGGGAAGTGCTCGCCGAGCGCGACCTGGCCGTCGCGCGCCTCCGAGGCTCCCAGCACGAGGTCCGACTGCGGTACCCCCTGCGCATCGAGCTGCGTCACGCCCGCTGCTCCGGCGAGGAGGACCAGGGTGGTGACGATCCAGATGACACGGGGGCGCTTCTTGATGAGACCCGAGAGACGTGCCCAGAGACCGGTGGTGCGCATGCCGTGCTCCTCCGCGACCACGTCCGGCTCGAAGCGGGGCCGCCGGGGCCAGAAGGCCGCCCGTCCGAACAGGAGCAGCAGCGCGGGCAGCAGCGTGAGGGCGGAGAGCATGGCGAACACGATGCCGATCGCGGCGACGGGTCCCAGGGTGCTGTTCGACTTCAGGTCGCTGAGCAGGAGGCACAGGAGGCCGGCGATCACCGTGCCGCCGGAGGCGACGATCGGCTCGACGGACCCCTTCCACGCGGCCAGGAGCGCGACGCCCTTGTCCTGCGCGACCCGCAGCTCCTCCCGGAAGCGCGCGACGAAGAGCAGCGCGTAGTCGGTGGCGGCGCCGATCACGAGGATGAAGAGGATGCCCTGGGTCTGCCCGCTGAGCAGGAGGATCTCCCACTTCGCCAGCCACCACACCACGAGGAGCGCGACGCACAGCGCGAACAGGCTCGTGGAGAGCACCACGAGCGGCAGCAGGAACGACCGATACACAAGCACGAGGATCACGAGCACGGCGAGCAGGGCGACGCCGAGGAGCAGGCCGTCGATGCCCGCGAATCCGGCAGCGAGGTCGGCGGTGAAGCCCGCGGGTCCGGTGATGTAGACCGTGATGCCGTCGGGTACGGCGGCGCGCAGCTCGTCGCCGAGGGCGGTCGTCGCGTCGCTGAGCTCGGCGTCTCCGTCGATGGGGATGAAGGCCTGCACGGCGCGGCCGTCCTCGGACGGGAGCGCCGGGGAGACGTCGTCGGCGACGCCCTCGACGTCGGGTGCGTCGGCGACGGCCTCCGAGATGGCTTCGAGCTCGGACGGCGTCAGCTCCTCGTCCGAGGTGAAGACCGCGATCGCCGGGATGGCGTCGCTGTCCGTGAACTCGCCGAGGAGCTGCTGCACGGTGGTCGCGTCCGCGGACTCCGGCAGGTACGTGGTCTGGTCGTTCGACGACACCTCGTCGACCTTGCCGAAGAGCGGACCGCCGAAGGAGGCGCCCGCCAACCACACCAGGATGAGGGCGACGGGAAGGAACACACGCAACCAGGAACGGCGACGGGTGCGCTCGCGGGTCGGCGGCGTCGATGCGGTGTCGGGGCGGGACATCGAGGTCCTTTCGGGAGGGCGGTCGGACGGTGGGCTCGACGGGTCAGGAGACCCAGGCGAGGATGAGGATCATCGTGGCGAGGAAACCGGCGATGTAGTTCAGCGCGATGAACCGGCGCCAGGCGCGGTTGGTGGTGGCCGACGTCTCATCCGTGACGTTCCACCACGGCGCGGCGTTGACGATGTAGGGCAGAGCCAGCACGGCGGCGAGCGGGCCGGGCCACGGGGTCAGCAGCATCGCGCATCCGGCGATCACCCACAGCACGAGAGAGAGGCGCACGGTCGCCCGCGCGCCGATCACCGTCGCGATGGACGAGATCCCGCCCTCGCGATCGGGCCCGATGTCTTGGACCGCGCCGAACGCGTGGGCGGCCATGCCCCACAGGAAGAAAGCGCCGAGGACTAGGACGCCGGTCGTGGTGATCGGCGCACCCGCCAGAGTGAGGCCGACGAGGGCGGGGCTCACGAAGTGCGTGCTCGAGGTCACGGAGTCCAGGAAAGGACGCTCCTTGAAGCGCAGCACCGGTGCCGAGTAGGCGAGGACGGCGAAGACGCTGACGGCGAGCCACAGCCACGACGCCGGTGTGCCCACGGCGAAGAGGTAGACGAGGAACGGAACGTTCGTCGCCGCCGCCGCCCACAGGGTCGCGCGATGGATGCGCGGGGACAGCAGCGCCCCCTCGATTCCGCCCTTGCGCGGGTTGGCGAGATCCGAGGCGTAGTCGAAGACGTCGTTGATGCCGTACATGGCGAGGTTGTAGGGCACGAGGAAGTACAGGGTCCCGATCACGAACGTCGCGTCGACCTCCCTGGTGCTCAGCAGGTACGCGGCGGCAAACGGGAAGGCCGTGTTGATCCAGCTGATCGGCCGGGAGGAGAGGACGATCTGAGCGATGTCGCGGCCGAGGCCGCCAGCACGGCGGGATGTCTGGCCGGTCATGGGCGTTCCTCCTGCCGCGGCAGGTTCGTGCGGGATCGACGCGCGCGCAGCGCGGTCCACAGCGCGGGCAGCAGCAGCACCCCGGCCAGCGGATAGGCGAAGTCCTCGATCGGGGCGAGTCCGATGTGTACGCCGGCGAGCGGGCCGGGGGCGTAGTGGAAGAGCCCGGTGGCGATCATGACGGTGTCGAACACGGCCGTCAGCACGAGGAGGGCGAGGGCCGTCAGCGTCAAGGCGCCGAGGTGCGGAGTACGCCGCACCGTGACGGCGACGGCGACCGCGATCAGAGCGGCGGCGGCGAGGAAGACGGCCGAGAGCTGGAGGTAGGTCACGGCAGTGCTCCTTCCGCGTCCGCAGTCCCACGCCGTCGCTCCAGGAGGCGGACGGCGCCGCCGTAGATCACCATCGTGCAGACGACCAGGAAGACCAGGAAGATCGGTTCTTCGAGGGGAAGTTCGGGCGCCAGGACGATGCCCGTGGCGATCGCCGCCTCACCGCGGAAGAAGATCCCCGCCGCGATCCCGGCGACGTCCCAGGCCAGGAAGAAGAGGAGGCCGACCACGGTGACGACGGCCGCGGCCACGGCGTCGCGCCAGAAGAAGAGCCGGAACCGCCAGTCCAGCAGCAGCATGCAGCCGAGGGAGACGAGGAGGGCGGTCAGGTAGATCGCGCCCATCACGCCTTCTCCGCGCTCGCCGGTCGGGTCGCCGGCTCCGGCAACGGACCGGGGGAGTGGTCGCCACGGATGCGCTTGAGCACGATCTCGGCGCTGATGAGGCACATCGGGACGCCGACTCCCGGTGCTGTGGTCGCCCCGGCGTAGTACAGCCCCTGCACGCGGCGCGAGGCGTTCTGCGCGCGGAACATCGCGCTCTGCGAGAGGATGTGTGCCGGTCCCAGCATGCCGCCGCGCCACGAGTGGTAGTCGTCGCGGAAGTCGGCGGGGCCGATGGTCTCCCGCACGACGATGCGCTCTCGGAGGTCGGGAATCGCGGCCCAGGTCGCGATCATGTCGATCGCGGCGTCCGCGGCTCGCTCGACCTCCGGGGAGCCGTCGCCGTCGCTTCCGCCGTGACCGAGCGCGACGTCGGCCGGCACGGGCACCAGCACGAACAGGTTCTCGTGCCCCTCCGGGGCGACGTCCCCGTCCGTCGCACTGGGCCGGCAGACATAGGTGGATGCGGGCGTCGGAACGGCGGGGGTGCGGCCGAAGATCGCGTCGAAGTTCGCATCCCAGTCGTCGGTGAAGAACAGCGAGTGATGCGGGAGCTCGGGCAGGGTCCCGCGCACCCCCAGCATCACGAGGACGCCACCTGGTCCGCTCGTGCGCCGCGCCCACCAGGACTCCGGGTAGGACTGCAGAGTCGGTGGCAGCAGCGCCGTCTCGGTGTGGTGGAGATCCGCCGCGGAGACGACGATGTCGGCCTCCTCCACGTGCTGATGGCCGTCGCGGTCCGTCCAGCCGACGCCCGTCGCGCTCGTCGCGCCGTCGGCGTCCTGGGTGCGGATTCCGGTGACGTCCGCACCGGTGACGATCCGTGCGCCGGCCGCCGTGCTCAGCGCTTCCAGTCGCTCGACCACGCGCCAGAAGCCGCCCTGGGGGTAGAGCACGCCCTGGTCGAGGTCGAGAGCGCTCATCAGGTGGTACATCGCCGGGGCCGTCCGTGGGTCGGTTCCGAGGAAGACCGCGGGGTAGCCGAGGATCTGCCGCAGCACCGGGTGCCGGAAGCGTCGGGCGGCGAAGGCCTGGAGGCGCGTACCGAGCAGCGAGAACAACCGCGGCAGGGCGCGCACGACCTCGGGGGCGGCCAGGGTCCGGGTCCGGGTGAACGGGTTGTAGAGGAAGTACCGCCGCGCCATCGCCCCGGCATCGTGGGCGGAGGCGAGGTAGGCGCCGAGTGCAGCGGCGGAGCCCGGCTCCATCGATTCGAACAGCCGCCCCACCGCCTCACGGCCGGCGGGCACCGTGACCGGGGCGTCGCCGGACTCCGGGGACCGGAACACCCGATATCCGGGGTCGAGCAAGGTCAGGTCGAGCTGCTCCTCGGTGGTCGTCCCCATCATCCGGAAGTAGTGGTCGAAGACCTCGGGCATGAGGTACCACGAGGGGCCGGAGTCGAACCGGAAGCCGTCGCGCTCGATGGTCCCTGCCCGTCCTCCCACACGGTCGTTCTTCTCCAGGACCACCACGTCATGCCCGTCGCGGGCGAGCAGCCCCGCCGTGGCCAAGCCGGCGACGCCCGCACCGATGATCACGACGCGGCTCATCGGTCCCGCTCCAGTGCGGTGACCACGACGGCTCGGGCCGCGAGCAGTGCCTTGAGAGGATCCGGCACGCGGACGCGGCGCCGGTACAGCTCGGCGGCGGGAGTCCGCGCGACTTTCCGGGTCAGCGCGGCGAAGAGGGCGAGCGCACTGCGCACGGCGGCTCTGGCGTCCTTCGGGAGCAGCGGGATCGCCGCGGCGGCGTCTGCGAGCTGGCGGTGGACGGTGTCGACCCAGGCGTCGCGGTCGGCGTCCGTGAGGCGGGCGGAGCCGCCCAGGTACCCGCGCTGCAGCCGATCGGTGTCGTCGGCGAGGTCGCGCAGGAAGTTCACGTTCTGGAACGCGGCGCCCAGCCGCCGCGCGCCGCGGCGCAGGGTCTCGAGTTCCGCGGGCGTTCGGGTGGCGCCCCGGAGGAAGACCTGCAGGCACATGAGGCCGACCACCTCTGCCGACCCGTACACGTAGGCAGCATGCGCGTCCGCGTCGTAGGCGGTGAAGCCGGACTCGCCGGCGATGTCAGCCCGCATCGAGTCGAAGAAGGGCTGGGTCAGGTCCTCGCCGATCCGGCACTCCCGTGCCGTCCGGGCGAACGCGTGCAGGATGAGGTCGCTGCTGTATCCGGTGCGCATCGACCGATGGGTCTCCGCGATGTAGGAGTCGAGGGCGGCGGCCTGGGCGCCGGCGTCGAGACCCGCCTCGGCGGCGACTCCGTCGACGATCTCGTCGGCGATCCGCACCATGGCGTAGATGTTGCGCACATGCTGGCGATGGCGGCGCCCGAGGAGTCGCGTCGCCAGGCCGAACGACGTCGAGTAGGTGCGGATCACGTCGGAGGTGGCGATCTCTGCTGTCCGGCTGAAGCGGCGCAGCGCCGCGTCTCCGCGGTGCTCGGCGGGGGTCGCGGTCATCGGCTGCGGCCCTCGATCCGGTCGGCGAGCGCGAGGATGATGCGTCCTGCGTCCGCGGAGAGCGTGCCGGCCTCCTCGGCCTCGGCGAGGACGGCGGACACGGCGGCGAGCTGCTCCTCCACGAGCCCGCGGACGAAGCCCTCCGCGCCGCACTCGCGCAGGCGGTCCCGCATCTCGGCCGCGTCGCCCATGCTGAGGTCGGTCTCGCCGAATCGGAGCTCGATGCTGGGCCAGTGACTGGTCATCCGCGCGTAGGCGATGATCGCGGTCTCCTTGCCCTCACGGAGGTCGGAGAAGGGGTCCTTACCATGGGCGTCCGGGTCGCCGAACACGGACAGCAGGTCGTCCTGAAGCTGGTAGGCGAGGCCCAGGTGGCTGCCGATCTCGGTCAGATGGTCCTCAGCAGTGGGGGTGGCATCCGCGAGGATCGCCGCTGCGCGCAGGGGGAGGACGAAGGAGTACGTGGCGGTCTTGGAGGCGCTCGTGGCGAGGATCGTGCGGAGGTCCGCCGTGAGGATCCCGTCGCTGAGCGCGACATCGGAGTGCTCGCCCGCCACCGTCTCGAAAACGGTCGTCTCCAGCAGTGACAGCAGTCGCTCTCGCTGCGCAGCGGCGACGTCGGCACGCGCGAACCCGAGCACCGCGGTGGACAGGAGGAGGTCACCGAGAAGGATCGCGCTGGACCGCGCCCAATGAAGGGCGGCCTCGTCAGCCTCTTCGGGTCGGCGCGCCACCAGCGAACCGATGAGATTCGGGCGGCCGCGGCGGGTCAGGTCGCCGTCGATGACGTCGTCGTGAAGGAGGAAGGCGAAGTGAAGCAGCTCCACGTGGGCTGCCACGTCGATCGCGCGGGCGGTGTCCGCCTCCGTGAGTGGATTCGACGAGAGTACGGGAAGGAGGTCCATCAGCATGCGGGGGCGGAGGAGCTTCCCGCCCAGCGCGTGCTCCGCGGCGGTGTGCCAGAGTGCGGCGAACTCCGGACCGTAGTGCTCGGCGGCGACCGTGCGCTCGGCGAAACGTCGTCGCAGCACCGCCTCGACTCCGGTGCCGAGGTCCTCTTCTGTCGCTGTGACGGCCATGGGTCAGACCTCTCCGTGTCGGCGAAGGAGCGGAAGCTGTTCGGCGAGCCAGGGGCTGAAGGCGAAGGGGGCGCGCGCGACCGCCTCGAGCAGACCGTCGACGTCGGCCCACGCCCACTCGGCCACCTCGTCGGGGTTCGCCGTGGGTTGTTCGTCGACCACGGCGACGTGCACCGGGCAGATCTCGTTCTCCACGATGCCGCTCGCATCGACGGCGCGATAGCGGTAGTCGGGGAGGGCGAGCCGGATATCGGTGATCCGCAGGCCCAATTCATCGAACCCCCGACGGGTCACCGCCTGGATCATGTCCTCACCCGGTTGCGGGTGGCCGCAGAAGCTGTTGGTCCACACGCCCGGCCACGTGCGCTTGCCGAGGGCGCGTCGCGTGACGAGCAGCCGCCCCTCGCGGTCCTGCACATAGCAGGAGAACGCCAGATGGAGAGGTGTGTCGGTCGTGTGGACTTCGCTCTTGGGCAGGACGCCGACGGCCGTCCCGTCTTCGGCGAGGAGGGTGACGTGCTCCATGGCGTCCTCTCGTCTTTTAGCTAACCTGGCGAAATATCAACTTAGCATGAAGCTCATGGTGTGTAACATGATCGCATGCCCACAGAGCCCCGCACCACCCCGGTCGCCCCTGCGCCGGCGACCGCGGGGCCGGACGCCCTGACCCATGGCGCGATCTACGACGTCGAGGCCAGTGATCCGCGCAGCACCCTGATCGATCGCTCCGGCGTCGCGCCGGAGGACCTGCGCCAGATCGCCCGCGTCATGGAGGCGCTCGGGGGGCTTCGAGATGCTGAGCAGCGCCTCTCGCAGGCCTCCCGGCGATACATGCAGCTGAACGAGACCGACATGCGGGCGCTGCACTACCTGATCGTGTGCGCCAACCGCTCGTTGGTGGCGACTCCCAGCGGGATCGCCCATCATCTCGGGGTCTCGACCGCCGCGACGACGAAGCTCCTCGACCGGCTGGAGAAGGGTGGCCACATCCGGCGCTCGCCGCATCCGACGGATCGCCGGGCGCTCGCGATCACCATCACGCCGGAGACCAGGCATGCCGCCATGGAGACCGTCGGGCGTCAGCAGGCCAAGCGCTTCTATGCGGCCGCTCGACTCTCGGCGGCGGAGCGCGAAGTGGTGATCCGTTTCCTCCGCGACATGACGGAAGAGATCACCCTGCGTGACGAGCCGTGGGCGGCTCCGGGAGCAGAAAAAGACCCCGCCCGACCGTGAGGAGGGGCGGGGCCGGATCAATGTGCCGCGCGATAGGCGTCGAGGATGGGGGCGGGGACCCGTCCCCGCTCGGAGAGCGTGTAGCCGTTCTCCTTCGCCCAGGCGCGGATCGCCGCGACCTCCGGGTTGCGGGACGGCCGCTTGCGGGATGACGATGACGACGACCGGCCTCCGGCGGAGGTGGACGTGCCGGCCCGACGGCCGGCCGTGATGTACGGCTCGAGGGCCTGCCGCAATTCCTCGGCGTGTGCGGAATTCAGGTCGATCTCGTAGGACGTGCCGTTGAGGGAGAAATGAACGGTCTCGCCCTCGCCGACCTCCAGGACGGTGCCATCGATGTCGTCGACCAGCTGGTGCACAATTCGTCTCGCCATGACGGCGACTTTATCGCGCGCAATGCAATTCGTACAACAATGAGGATCGGCGGGTTTTCGAATAGCGCCCCGCCCGCAGAACCGGAACTCAGGGAAGAAGCCCCGCGCGCCGCGCTTTCGTCACGGCCGCATGCCGCGTTGAGGCATCCAGTTTCGACATCGCCGTCCCGAGATAGGCCTTGACAGTGCCTTCGCGTAGACCGAGGTGCGAGGCGATCTCCGCGTTCGTGGATCCCAGGGCGGCGCACGCGAGGACGTCGGTCTCGCGCGGCGAGAGGTGGACGACCGGGACCGGGCCGGTGGCCGCGGGGAGGTCGTCTCCCGCCAAGGTCAGCAGGCGCCGCTCCACCTGCGCGAGGCGCGCCCGGATAGCGACGTCGTCGACGGTGGCGGCGATGCTGCGGAGTTCGGCGAAGCTCTCCCGCAGTTCCTCGCGCTGCGCCGGCGCGACCGTCGGCGCCGGCGGCGGAGCCGTGCGGAGGCGGCGCTGCACCTCGTCCCTGATGCGCAGCTCATCGGCCACGGACTGGGCGACCTGCATCGCCGGAGCGGTCGTGACACCGCCGATCCTCTCCTCCGCCCAGGCGCCCGCATAGAGGACGCCACGCGGGCGCCCCTGGACCACGATCGGCAGAGCGAGAAGCGTCCGCAGGCCCTCCCCGAGGACGAAGACGTCGTAGTCGTGGGTGATCTGACGGGAGGAGCCGTAGTCGCTGGTCATCCGGGGACGCAACTCCATCATGGCCCGACCGCCCAGGCCCCGCTCCGGTCGTACGCGAAGACCGTCGAGCGCACGGGTGCGAGCCCCGACGATGCTCGTGACGCTCACGACGCCCTCCTCGATCAGCCCGCCGAACGCGACCGGGAAGCGCGTGCGACGCGCGAGCTCGCGCACCGCGTTGGCGACGAGCTCCGCCTCGGATTCGACGGTGATCGGAGAGCTCACGAATACCTACTTTCGGGGGTGACGGCGCCGTTCCCCGTTTCGTAGCGTCGACCCTACCACTCGGGCGGCGACGGCCGCGCGTGCAGCGGACATGTGGCAAGGAGGCCCCATGAGCGAACAGGTTCCGACCCCTCACAGCGACGCGATCGATTACATCGCCGTCGAGCGATCCCCTCGATTCCTGCGTTTGAAACGAACGCAGCGATCATTCATCTTCCCCCTCGCCGCATTCTTCCTCGTCTGGTATTTCGTCTACGTCCTGCTGGCGGCATTCGCCCGTGACTTCATGGCGCAGCGCGTGTGGGGGGATATCACCGTCGGGCTGCTGTTCGGGCTCGGCCAATTCGTGACGACATTCGCGATCACCATGGCATACGTCGCCTTCGCGAATCGGAAACTCGACCCCTTGGCGTCGGAGATCCGCGATGAACTCGAGAAAGCGCAGGGCGACGCATGACCATCATCCGCACGGTCACCGAAGATGTCGCACTCGACATCAACCCGGTGTTCAACATCTCGATCTTCCTGGCGTTCGTCGCCGTGACGCTGTTCATCGTCATCCGCGCCAGCAGGAACAACAAGACGGCCGCCGACTACTACGCGGCCGGTCGTTCCTTCACCGGGCCGCAGAACGGGTTCGCGATCGCCGGCGACTACCTCTCGGCGGCCTCCTTCCTCGGCATCTGCGGGGCGATCGCCATCAACGGGTACGACGGTTTCCTCTACTCGATCGGGTTCCTCGTCGCCTGGCTGGTGGCACTGCTCCTGGTGGCGGAGCTCATGCGGAACACCGGCAAGTTCACGATGGCCGACGTGCTGTCCTTCCGGCTGAAGCAGCGCCCCGTGCGGATGGCGGCCGCCATCACCACGCTGGCGGTGTGCTTCTTCTACCTCCTGGCGCAGATGGCCGGCGCGGGTGGCCTCGTGTCCTTGCTCCTCGGAATCGATGGGCGCGTCGGGCAATCGGTCGTGATCGCCGTCGTCGGCATCCTCATGATCGTGTACGTGCTGATCGGCGGCATGAAGGGCACGACATGGGTGCAGATCGTGAAGGCGGTGCTCCTCATCGGCGGGGCGCTGGCCATGACCATCTGGGTCCTCGCGATCAACGGCTTCAGTCTGAACACCCTGCTGGAGGCTGCCGTGGCGAACTCCGACAAGGGGGAGGCGGTGCTCGCGCCCGGTCTGCAGTACGGCGCCAACCCGTGGGACTTCCTCTCGCTGGGGATGGCGCTGGTTCTGGGCACCGCGGGCCTGCCCCACGTGCTCATGCGCTTCTACACGGTGCCCACCGCCAAGGAGGCGCGCCGTTCGGTGGTGTGGGCGATCTGGCTGATCGGCGGTTTCTACCTGCTGACGCTCGTGCTCGGGTACGGCGCGGGGGCCCTCGTCGGCGCGGACGTGATCGCTGCGGCGCCCGGTGGCGTGAACTCCGCCGCGCCCCTGTTGGCGCTGAAACTCGGCGGGCCGGTGCTCCTCGGGTTCATCTCCGCCGTCGCCTTCGCGACGATCCTCGCGGTCGTCGCCGGACTCACCATCACCGCCGCCGCCTCGTTCGCCCACGACATCTATGCGAACGTCATCCAGAAGGGGCGGAAGGACGCGGCAGGGAAGCCGGTCGACCCGGATCCCAACGGCGAGGTGAAGGTGGCGCGGCGGACCGTGATCGTGATCGGCATCCTGGCGATCCTCGGCGGCATCGGAGCGCAGGGGCAGAACATCGCCTTCCTCGTGGCCCTCGCGTTCGCGGTGGCGGCGTCCGCCAACCTCCCGACGATCCTCTACTCGCTGTTCTGGCGCCGGTTCACGACACGCGGCGCGGTGTGGAGCATGTACGGCGGACTCGGATCCGCGATCATCCTCATCGTCCTGTCGCCGGTGTTCTCCGGTACGCCGACGTCGATGATCCCGGGGATCGACATCGCCGTCTGGCCGTTGAACAACCCTGGCATCGTCTCGATCCCGCTCGGGTTCGCCCTCGGCTGGCTCGGCACCATCACGAGTACGCGGAGGGAGTCGCCGCAGCTCGCGGCCGAGATGGAGGTGCGTTCGCTCACTGGCTTCGGCGCGGAGAAGGCCGTCGACCACTGATGCCTCCTCCCTCGGGTGCGGGTCCGGCGGCCTACTCGCCGGACCCCCACCCCAGGCGTGGCACACTCGCGACTCAGACGGATTCGAGGTCGAGCAGGAACCGCTTCCGTTCGGGGTGGCCGCCGTAGTGGCCGGGGGAGCCGTCGGAGCGCACCACGCGGTGCACGGGGACGATGATCGAGAAAGGCGTGAGCCGGCACGCGGTTCCGACAGCGCGAGCCGCGCCGGGGTGGCCGGCGATGGCGGCGACCTCGCCGTAGCTCATCGTCTGGCCCCACGGGATGTCGCACACCGTGCGCAGCGCCGCGCGGTGGAAGCCGTCGACGAGGCGCCAGTCGAGGGCGATGTGCTCGTCAAAGCGCACGGCTTCACCCTCGAAGTACGCGGCCAGGAGCCGAACGAGGTCGTCGGCGGCGCCGGGCTCGGGGTCCGGGACGGCACCGAGCTGCCGCGACACCCCTTCGAGCAGCCACGGCACCTGCGGATCGGCGGATTCGGACAGGTCGAAGCGCACGATGCCGTCGTCGGAGAACACGGCGAGGGCGTCACCGAACGGGGTCGGAGCGAAGTCGTAGCGGAAGGTCATGCCCCCATCCTGACCGCCCTTACCGAGAGGGAAGGCGTCGTCGGGGGTGCTCTGCGCGTGTCCGGTGGACAACGAGCATGGGTGGCGAGAAGGGGAGGAGCAGTCTGACGTGTGCGACGTGCGGTTTTTCACCGGAAACCCGCCGGGGATACCGGTCTCCGGCCGTGTCGCGCCTAGGGTGTGAGTGTGTGGCGACGGGAAAGCAGGTCTGCGGACGACACGGCGGTGGACAGCGCTGTGTCCCTCGGCGACCTGCACGACGCATCCACCGGTGTCGGCATCGCGCATGCGGCCGAGGCCGAGCGGACACGGCTGCGCGCGGAGGCGGCCGATCTCGGCGGTCCCTCGCCGCTGAGCAGCTTCCGTGACGGTCCGGAGTCGGGCATCGACATCTCCAAGGCGCACCCCGGCAGCCTTCCTCAGTTCATCACCGGCAAGTCGACGCTCCTGTCCAACCTCTTCCGGGACGAGGTGGGACTACGCACGGCACGGCTGGCCGCCGAGCGGATCACCGCCAAGAACACCGAACTGCGCACGGTCCGCGGCATCGAAGCCGTGCACCTCGCCGTCGGCGTCGCCCGCTGGCGCATCGGTGGAGCGGGGTTCGCCGCGCCCGTCCTGCTCCGGCCATTGGCGATCCGGCGCCATCACACCGATTTCGAGCTGAAGCTGCAGGGCACTTTCGAAGTCAACCCCGAGCTCGTCCGGATCACTCGCGAGCATTTCGGGCTGTCCCTCGACGCAGCGGCGCTCGCTGCCCTCGCGTACGACGGGGGCATCTTCAAGCCGCAGCCGGTGATCGACAGCCTGCGTGCCCTCACCCGCTCCATCGACACGTTCTCCGTCGAGCCCCGGCTCGTCGTCTCCACGTTCGCGGACGTCGCCGGCGCGATGTCCCGCGACGGGAGCGGACTCGACCACGTGATGCTGAACGCGCTCGGTGGTCATGTCGGCGATCGGGAGCAGGTCACGGCGGCCCGCGCGATCCCGCACCATGTGGGTCCCGACGACCGCGCGCCCGCGTCGGACAACCTGCTCCTCGACGCCGACGCGGAGCAGGAGGCGGTTCTCGCCCGCGTCGCCGCCGGGCATTCGCTCACCGTTGCGACGCTCCCGGGGACCGGAGGGACGCAGACCGTCATCAACGCCCTGGGTGAGCTGGTCCGCGCAGGCAAGAAGGTGCTCGTCGTCTCCGCGCGCCGGTCCACGTTGGACGGTGTGCGCCACCGCCTCGCCGGCATCGGCCTCGACAGTCTCGCCGTGTCCCCGACGAGCCTGCGGCGCGACCTCGTCCGCGCGATCGGCCGGAACGAGAAGGCGACGGCTCCGAAGGTCGGCGAGGTCGACGACGCGCTCGTCCGACTGCGCACGGTGCTGCGCGACTACCGGGACGCGCTGACGGTGCCGGTCCCGGGCCTGGACGCCTCCGTCCTCGACGCCACCAGAGAGCTCACCCGACTCGCCTCGCTTCCGGTCCCCCCGTCGACCACGGCGCGGCTGAGTGTCGACGCGCTGCGGCGTCTGGCGAAGGACCGGACGGAGGCGGCGGCGACGCTGGCGCAGGCTGCGCGGCTCGGCGAGTTCCGCGTCGGGCCGAACGACTCGCCCTGGTACGGAGTCAGCTTCGGGAGCACGGAAGCCGCGCGGGCTGCGCACGAGCTCGCCGGACGCCTCCACGCCGACAGCGTGCCCGCCCTGCTGGAGCGCGGTTACGAACTCATCGCGCAGACGCACATGCGGCCGTTCTCCACCATCGACGAGCTCGGCGAGTATCTCCGGCTGCTGCAGGGGATCCGGGACACCCTCGACCGCTTCAGCCCTACCGTCTTCGAGCGCCCCCTCGGGGAGCTCATCCAGGCCCACGGCTCGCGGCGCGATGCGCCCGGGATGTCCGGGGCCAACCGCCGACGGCTCCGCCGGCTGGCGAAGGAGTACGTGCGCCCCGGGGTGCACGTGACCGAGATGCACGAGGCGCTGCTGCGCATCCAGACGCAGCGCACCCAGTGGCAGCGCTACGTGGACGCCGGCGTCGCGCCGGAGATCCCCCTCGGCCTCGCCGACGTTTCCGCCGCCTGGCAGCGGGTCGAAGCGGAGCTCGCGGAGCTGGATGCGGCACTCGGTCGCCGAGAGCCCCTGTCGTCGCTGCCCGTTGCGCGACTCGTGCGGATGCTGGCCGGCCTCGCCGCGAAGTCGGACGTCTTCGAGAACCTCGTCGAACGTGCGCAGCTGCGCGACAAGCTCGCACTGCTGGGCCTGGAGCCCCTGCTCACCGAGCTCTCCGTCCGTCACGTGTCCGAGGCGCGCGTGGGGGAGGAGCTCGAGTTCGCCTGGTGGCAGTCCCTCCTCGAGCGCGCGCTCCAGGACAACAGGGCGTTGCTGGGCGCGAACACCGCCGTGGTCGACCGCTTGGAGCGTGACTTCCGGCTCGTGGACGAGGCGCACGCGGCGATGGCGGGACCGCTGCTGGCGTGGCAGCTCGCGAACCAGTGGCGCATCGCCATCGTCGACGAGCCTGAGCAGTCGCAGCACCTGCGCCGTGCGCTCACCCAGACGTCAACGACGGCCGCCGAGATCGTGAGCGCCGCTCCCGCCCTCGTGGACGTGCTGGCTCCGGTCTGGATCTCGTCGCCGTATCGCGTACCCGAGATCCCGGACGCGGTGGAGTTCGACACCGTGCTGCTCGTCGACGCGGCTGCGATCAACCTCGCCGAGGCGGCCCCGGCCATCCGGCGAGCTCGCCAAGTCGTCGCCTTCGGCGATCCGGTGACTCAGCGCCCCACCCCCTTCCGCATCGCCGTCGACCCGGGTGAGGAGTGGGAGGCCGAGGTCCCGTTCGACGACGTGTCCGTCTTCGAGCGGCTGTCGGAGCTCCTCCCGGTCATGACCCTCACCCGGAGCTACCGGGCGGGGGGCGAGGACCTCGCGGAACTCATCAACGACGCGTTCTACGGCGGCGAGATCGTCTCTTTGCCCTGGGCCGGCTCCTACCTCGGGCGCGGCAGCCTGACCGTCGACTACGTCGAGGGCGGGACGGGAACGCCGGACCCGGTCTCCGGGGCGGTCGAGAGCCCCGACGCCGAGGTCGCTCGCGTCGTGACCCTGGTGGTGGAGCACGCGGTACATCGTCCGGCCGAGTCGCTCATGGTCGTGACCGCGAGCGCGCGGCACGCGGAGCGCGTGCGCGCGGCGGTGACCGCCGCCTTCGCCGGGCGCTCCGATGTGGCGGACTTCGTCTCCCGCGACACCGCGGAACCCTTCGCCGTGCTCACGCTCGAGGAGTCGGTGGCGGAGAGCCGTGACCGGGTGATCTTCTCCCTCGGCTTCGGGCTCACGAAGCACGGACGGGTGCTCAGCGACTTCGGTGACCTGTCGACCCCCGACGGCGAGCGACTGCTGACCGTGAGCATGACCCGCGCGCGGCGCTCGATGGTGATCGTGTCGTCGATCCGGCCCTCGGCGTTCGACGACGGTCGTCTCGAGCACGGTGCGGCGACGCTCATGTCGATCCTCGGCGGTCTCGCGGCGCGGGCCCGCGACGCGCGACTGGAGGACCTGGCCGATCCGCTCACCCTGGCGCTGGCCAGGGAGCTGCGTCGTCTTGGTGCCTCCGTCGACGTCGACTACCGGGGGCTCCTGCCCCTCGTGGCACAGCACAACGGCAAGGCCGTGGTGATCGAGCCCGACCCGGAATCCCGCGGGGAGTCGTTGCGCGAGACCCTGCGCCTGCGTCCGCACGTCCTCCGCCGCCTCGGCTGGCACTACGTCCGCGTCCACGCGTTCGACCTCTACAGCGACCCGCGCACCGTCGCGTCGCGGATCGCGACGGTCCTCGGGATCTCAGAGACGGCCCCGCGCGCGGAGAACGACACGCAGCCTCTCGACCTCGGCGACCACCGGAATGACTGAGGACCGGGACGAGGCGCGTCAGCGCGTCGTCCGGGTGCCGGGTTCGCGGCGCGCACGACTGACCGCGGTTCCCGGCAGCGACCCGGCGCCCGAGGCCCCAGCGGCCGAGCCGCCGCGCCGATCCGTCCCGGGCGGCCGGAAGGGTCCCAACGACGATCAGCTCCTCCGTGACGTGCCCCCGCATTACTGACGCGCCCGCGTCCGCGACGAGAAAGACCCACGGCCCTCCGAGGAGAGCCGTGGGTCGTGAGTTCGGTGCGGTCAGGCGCCGCGCGGCCCCTGCTGGGCCTTGAGCAGATCGCGGATCTCGACGAGCAGCTCGGCCTCGGTCGCGGCCGCCGGCTCCTCCTGCGGCTCCTCGGCCGGCGTTCCCTTGCGCGCTTCGACGTGCGCCTTGAAGGTGTTCATCGGCAGCACGAACACGAAGTAGACCACCGCGGCGACCGCGAGGAAGCTGATGATCGCCGAGATGAGGTCGCCGATCGGGAAGACGACCGTCTCGCCATAGATGTTCGTGACGGGGATGCCGAACTTGCCGGCGGCGTCGGCTTTGAGGAAGAGCGCGATCAGCGGGTTGATGACGCTGTTCACCACCGCCGTCACGACGGCCGTGAAGGCGGTGCCGATGACGACCGCGACGGCCAGATCGATGACGTTCCCGCGGAGCAGGAAGTCCTTGAAACCTTTGAGCATGGAAACCCCCAAGTCGACGGCGCCTCAGTTCGAGGCGGGAGTCGACGCAGCGGCCGGTTTGGCGCTCGTCGTCGAATCCGACTTCGATGATGCCGAAGCCTCTTTCGAACCTCCGGATTTGGCGCGCGAGTCCGTGCGATAGAAGCCGGAGCCGTTGAACGTCACGCCGATGGAGCCGTACTGCTTGCGCAGCGCGCCGCCGCATTCGGGGCAGACCGTGAGCGCATCGTCGGAGAAGCTCTGGACGGCATCGAACTGGTGCCCGCACGCGGTGCAGGCATAGGCGTAGGTGGGCATGGCGGTCCTTGCGGGTCAGCGTCGCCGTGGCGACAGGTGCAGAGTCTGCGACGGGGTCACGATGCCGTCGACCGGCTGATCGTGCACCTCACGCGGCAGTTCGTCGAGTACCTCGGAATCATAGATCACCGCGTACACCGGAGGGCATTTCTCCATGGAGCCGATGGTCTTGTCGAAGTAGCCGCGGCCCCAGCCCATCCGCATGCCCGAGCGGTCGACGGCGGCGGCGGGCACGATCATCAGGTCCACGTCGTTCACTGCGATGGGCCCGAGCACCTCGCCGGTCGGCTCGGGCAGACCGTGCAGTCCCTCGGAGACCTCGTCGGTGTCGTCGGCGACGGCCCAGTCCAGCAGCCCGTCCGAGCGGGTGACCGGGAGGAGCACCCTGATCCCGCGCCGGACGGCCCTCGTCACGAACTCGCGCGTGCCGGGCTCCGTGGTGGTGGAGAGAAAGCAGGAGACCGAGCGGGCACCGAGCTCGTCCACCAGGGCGTCGAGCCGTTCTCCGATCGCGGCGGCAGCGGATTCGCGCTGCGTATCGGACAGAAGCTGACGCCGCTCGCGCAGCTCCGCGCGGAGGGCTCGCTTGGCGTGCTCGACGTCGGTAGCCATGGTCCGAGTCTAGGGCGGCACCCACGGGTAGGCTGTGGGAATGGCTCACGAGAAGATCAAGGCTGTCATTCCCGCTGCAGGGTTGGGGACACGATTCCTGCCCGCGACGAAGGCGATGCCGAAGGAGATGCTCCCCGTCGTCGACAAGCCGGCGATCCAGTACGTCGTCGAGGAGGCGGCGGACGCCGGCATCGAGGACATCCTCGTGATCATCGGACGCAACAAGAACGCCATCTCCAACCACTTCGACTCGGTGCCGGAGCTCGAGGTGAAGCTCATGGAGAAGGGCGACACGGGCCGCCTGGAGCGCGTGATGAAGTCGAGCGACCTCGCCGACATCCACTTCGTCCGCCAGGGCGAGCCCAAGGGGCTCGGCCACGCGGTCCTCCGTGCCAGGACGCACGTCGGCGACAGTTCTTTCGCGGTGCTGCTCGGGGACGACCTGATCGACGAGCGCGACCCGCTGCTCACCGAGATGATCGCGGAGCACGAGCGCACCGGCGCGGCCGTCATCGCCCTCATGGAGGTCGACCCGGACAACATCCACATGTACGGTGCCGCGGCGGTGGAGGAGATCGAGGGATCCGCGGCCGTGCGCGTCACGGACCTCGTCGAGAAGCCCGCGAAGGAGGACGCCCCGTCCAACCTCGCGATCATCGGTCGCTACGTGCTCCCGGCCTCCGTGTTCGACATCCTCGAGCGCACGGAACCCGGGAAGGGCGGAGAGATCCAGCTCACGGATGCGCTGCAGGAGCTCGCGACCGCCGACGGCGGACCCGGCGTGGTCGGCGTCATCTTCCGTGGACGCCGCTACGACACCGGCGACCGGGTGGACTACATCAAGGCGATCGTGCAGCTCGCGGCGGACCGAGACGACCTGGGCGACGAGCTGCGCCCCTGGCTCAAGGACTTCGCGGAGCGCCTCTAGGCGTCTCGCGGGCAGCGGAGGGACGGCGTGGAGCTGTTGGCGGGAATGCAGCACGGGCCGGTCGAACTGCGCCTCATCCGGACGAAGGACGCGCGGCCCCTCCAGCAGGAGCTGCTCGCGAACCGTTCCTGGTTGCAGCCGTGGGAGGCGACGGTCCCGCACGGGGCCGTCTCCTTCGACATGCGTGTCGGTATCCGTCGGCTGCTCCAGCAGTACCGCGACGGCGGCGGGTACCCGTTCGTCATGGAGTACGACGGTGAGATCGCGGGGCAACTCAACGTGTGGGGTGTAGCGCGCGGTTCGCTCTGCTCCGCGACGATCGGCTACTGGGTGAGCGAGCGGTTCGCGGGTCGGGGGATCACCCCGACCGCGGTCGCCCTCGCCACTGACGCCTGCTTCACGGAGTACGGGCTGCACCGGATGGAGATCTGCATCCGTCCCGAGAACGCCGCGAGCCTGCGGGTGGTGCAGAAGCTGGGCTTCCGCTACGAGGGGCTGCGTCGCAGGTACATCCACATCGACGGGGACTGGCGCGATCACTACGCCTTCGCGCTGACGCAGGAGGAGGTCCCGCAGGGCGTCCTCGCCCGTTGGGTCCACGGACAGGTTCCGCCGAATGCGGCGGCCATCCCTCCCGCCGACCGCCTCGCCCTCTGAACCCCACCCGCCGGGAGACTCGCCGCGACACGCGCCCCGACTGCACGGCGCGCCCGCTCCGGCCCCGTTACCGTTGACCTATGGACGGGCCGGTGCTGAGCGGGGGAGTGATCGTGCTCGTCGCCGTGCTCCTCTGGATGCTGTATCTGCTGCCCTCGTGGCGCGGACGCTTCCAATACAACGCGGCCGAGCGCAATGCGGTCCGCCTCAACCAGGCCTTGCGCGTCCTCGCCGAGACGAGCGAGACGCCCGGCGAGGTGCACATGGAGCTCAACGCCCGAACCGTGGTCGCGCAGCAGAAGCTCGCGAAGAGGCTGCAGGCCCAGCGCGAGGCCGCCGAGCTCGAGGCGCTGCGCCAGGAACTCGCCGCCACGCGCGCTGACCCCGTCGTCCGCCAGGCCCGTGCCCGCCGCCGCGTGCGCATGGCGGCCACCGCCATGCTGCTGCTGGGTCTCGTGGCCGTGGGGCTCGGCATCTGGCAGCTCCTCGCCACGGGTGGCGCGGTGCTCCTCTGGAGTGGTGGCACCGCGGCGCTGGTCGCGACGATGATCCTCCAGCGCATGGCGTCGGTCGCCGTCCGCGCCGCACGCCGTCCGAGCGCAGCGGTCGCTGAGCCAGTGGGGGAGCGCGTCGCGCCTGCGCTTCACGATCAGGGCCCCGCGACGTGGACCCCTCGCCCGCTTCCCGAGCCCATGGTGTCGGTGGCCGGCTCTCGCGCCCAGGCCGCCCGTGCCGAGATCGACGCGCAGGAGGAGCGCCGCAAGGCCGCCCGTGTCGCCGCCCTTCGCGCGCGCGCCGAAGAGATGGCGCCGGCAGCGCCGGTCAGCCTTCCTGCGGCATCCGCGGAATCCCCCTATGCACGGATGGGATTCGTCGACGACGCCGAGATCGAGGCGCATGTGCGGGAGCTTCTCGCGCGACGCGCCGCCGGGTGAGCCCCGCGGTGAGAGCACGTCCCGCGGCGTGATAACGTAGATGTCGTTCACGGGCCTATGGCGCAGTTGGTAGCGCGCCTCGTTCGCATCGAGGAGGTCAGGGGTTCGAATCCCCTTAGGTCCACAGAACACGAAAGCCCCGGGTCATGTACCCGGGGCTTTCGTCGTATCCGGCGCCGTTGCGCTCCTCGCCAGCGGGCACAGATCGGGGACAGGGCGCGACACGCCCGGGAGTCGCCGGTGATTTGCCCGATGCCCGGAACCCACGTAAGTTATTACCTGTTCGCCCCAAACGGTTGAGCGGAGGTCCTCGGACCGGCTCCCGTCAAGCATCGAACACCTCCCGAATCCAGAGAAGCTCAGCAGAGCGATCCGGACGAAGGTGCTGACTCGTTCCCTCGAGCAGGTCGCCGAACGGCGATTTGACAAAGGAAGCGAGATCGGTAAGATAGAGAAGTTGCCCTGCGGGCCTGGTTGTGATGGCTGGGTCGTGGGAGCATCCGATCCTTGAGAACTCAACAGCGTGCACTTGTCAAATGCCAAGTAACCTCGATTCAGCTTCGGCTGGATGAGATTCCTTTGGATCAAAGACCAACCTCCTTGTGGGGTTGGCAACGGATAGTCAGCAATGATTTATCTCTTTGGTCAGCATCAAACTCGCTGCGTTCCGGTTTTTCCCCGGTTCGTATGCAATTTCTTTTTACGGAGAGTTTGATCCTGGCTCAGGATGAACGCTGGCGGCGTGCTTAACACATGCAAGTCGAACGGTGAACACGGAGCTTGCTCTGTGGGATCAGTGGCGAACGGGTGAGTAACACGTGAGCAACCTGCCCCTGACTCTGGGATAAGCGCTGGAAACGGCGTCTAATACTGGATATGTGACGTGACCGCATGGTCTGCGTTTGGAAAGATTTTTCGGTTGGGGATGGGCTCGCGGCCTATCAGCTTGTTGGTGAGGTAATGGCTCACCAAGGCGTCGACGGGTAGCCGGCCTGAGAGGGTGACCGGCCACACTGGGACTGAGACACGGCCCAGACTCCTACGGGAGGCAGCAGTGGGGAATATTGCACAATGGGCGCAAGCCTGATGCAGCAACGCCGCGTGAGGGATGACGGCCTTCGGGTTGTAAACCTCTTTTAGCAGGGAAGAAGCGAAAGTGACGGTACCTGCAGAAAAAGCGCCGGCTAACTACGTGCCAGCAGCCGCGGTAATACGTAGGGCGCAAGCGTTATCCGGAATTATTGGGCGTAAAGAGCTCGTAGGCGGTTTGTCGCGTCTGCTGTGAAATCCCGAGGCTCAACCTCGGGCCTGCAGTGGGTACGGGCAGACTAGAGTGCGGTAGGGGAGATTGGAATTCCTGGTGTAGCGGTGGAATGCGCAGATATCAGGAGGAACACCGATGGCGAAGGCAGATCTCTGGGCCGTAACTGACGCTGAGGAGCGAAAGGGTGGGGAGCAAACAGGCTTAGATACCCTGGTAGTCCACCCCGTAAACGTTGGGAACTAGTTGTGGGGTCCATTCCACGGATTCCGTGACGCAGCTAACGCATTAAGTTCCCCGCCTGGGGAGTACGGCCGCAAGGCTAAAACTCAAAGGAATTGACGGGGACCCGCACAAGCGGCGGAGCATGCGGATTAATTCGATGCAACGCGAAGAACCTTACCAAGGCTTGACATATACGAGAACGGGCCAGAAATGGTCAACTCTTTGGACACTCGTAAACAGGTGGTGCATGGTTGTCGTCAGCTCGTGTCGTGAGATGTTGGGTTAAGTCCCGCAACGAGCGCAACCCTCGTTCTATGTTGCCAGCACGTAATGGTGGGAACTCATGGGATACTGCCGGGGTCAACTCGGAGGAAGGTGGGGATGACGTCAAATCATCATGCCCCTTATGTCTTGGGCTTCACGCATGCTACAATGGCCGGTACAAAGGGCTGCAATACCGTGAGGTGGAGCGAATCCCAAAAAGCCGGTCCCAGTTCGGATTGAGGTCTGCAACTCGACCTCATGAAGTCGGAGTCGCTAGTAATCGCAGATCAGCAACGCTGCGGTGAATACGTTCCCGGGTCTTGTACACACCGCCCGTCAAGTCATGAAAGTCGGTAACACCTGAAGCCGGTGGCCTAACCCTTGTGGAGGGAGCCGTCGAAGGTGGGATCGGTAATTAGGACTAAGTCGTAACAAGGTAGCCGTACCGGAAGGTGCGGCTGGATCACCTCCTTTCTAAGGAGCATCTGACGCTTCGGCGTCCAGAACCCAGATCGAAGGCGCACGTTCTTCGCTGGGAGCTCATGGGTGGAACATTTGACATGGAATCGAGATTGTTTCTCTGATTAGTACGCAGCTTGCTGCAGGAACGTTGGGGGGATGGGTTTCGGTGCCGGCACGCTGTTGGGTCCTGAGGGACCGGATGCGGATCTTTCGGGATCTGGTCTGAACCTCTGGACCTCTTTCTGTTTGTCCCTGTTGGGGGCAGGTGGATGGGGGTTCCGCCCGTACTTTGAGAACTACACAGTGGACGCGAGCATCTTGCAACTGATCTTCGGATTGGTTGCGCAAGATGATCTTAAAGATCATTAGTCAATTTCTGATTCAGTCTTCGGACTGGTCGGGTTTTTGATTCAAACTCATGTGATTTCAAGTCTTTAAGAGCAAACGGTGGATGCCTTGGCATCTGGAGCCGAAGAAGGACGTAGCAATCTGCGATAAGCCCTCGGGGAACTGATAAGCAAGTTTTGATCCGAGGGTGTCCGAATGGGGAAAACCCCGCTGGGCGGCGTGCCGACCTAGTGACTCCCGCCTGAATATATAGGGCGGGTAGAGGGAACGTGGGGAAGTGAAACATCTCAGTACCCACAGGAAGAGAAAGCAACCGCGATTCCGTTAGTAGTGGCGAGCGAAACCGGATCAGGCTAAACCGAGTGTGTGTGATATCCGGCAGGAGTTGCATATTCGGGGTTGTGGGACTCACCAGTCAGTTCTGCCGAGCTGGCGACGTTACAGAAGCGTATAGACGAACGGTCTTGAAAGGCCGGTCATAGAGGGTGCCAACCCCGTAGTCGAAATGCGTGTTCTGGCGTGGAGAGTATCCCAAGTAGCACGGGGCCCGTGAAATCCCGTGTGAATCTGTCAGGACCACCTGATAAGCCTAAATACTCCCAGATGACCGATAGCGGACAAGTACCGTGAGGGAAAGGTGAAAAGTACCCCGGGAGGGGAGTGAAATAGTACCTGAAACCGTTTGCTTACAAACCGTTGGAGCACCCCTGGTAGGTGTGACAGCGTGCCTTTTGAAGAATGAGCCTGCGAGTTAGCGATATGTGGCGAGGTTAACCCGTGTGGGGTAGCCGTAGCGAAAGCGAGTCTGAATAGGGCGATTCAGTCGCATGTCCTAGACCCGAAGCGAAGTGATCTATCCATGGCCAGGTTGAAGCGACGGTAAGACGTCGTGGAGGACCGAACCCACTTAGGTTGAAAACTGAGGGGATGAGCTGTGGATAGGGGTGAAAGGCCAATCAAACTTCGTGATAGCTGGTTCTCTCCGAAATGCATTTAGGTGCAGCGTTGCGTGTTTCTTGCCGGAGGTAGAGCTACTGGATGGCCGATGGGCCCTACAAGGTTACTGACGTCAGCCAAACTCCGAATGCCGGTAAGTGAGAGCGCAGCAGTGAGACTGTGGGGGATAAGCTTCATAGTCGAGAGGGAAACAACCCAGACCACCAACTAAGGTCCCAAAGCGCGTGCTAAGTGGGAAAGGATGTGGAGTTGCTCTGACAACCAGGAGGTTGGCTTAGAAGCAGCCACCCTTGAAAGAGTGCGTAATAGCTCACTGGTCAAGTGATTCCGCGCCGACAATGTAACGGGGCTCAAGCACGCCACCGAAGTTGTGGCATTGACATTATTGGTAGGCCTTCGTGGTCCAGCCGTGTTGATGGGTAGGAGAGCGTCGTGTGGCCAGCGAAGCGGCGGTGGAAACCAGCCGTGGAGGCTACACGAGTGAGAATGCAGGCATGAGTAGCGAATGACGTGTGAGAAACACGTCCTCCGAAAGACCAAGGGTTCCAGGGTCAAGCTAATCTTCCCTGGGTAAGTCGGGACCTAAGGCGAGGCCGACAGGCGTAGTCGATGGACAACGGGTTGATATTCCCGTACCGGCGAAGAACCGCCCAAGCTAATCCAGTGGTGCTAAACGTCCGAGCCTTCACATCGTTGCCTTCGGGTGACACCGTGGAGGGGAGCACGTGACCCCATGCTGGTGCGGTTAGCGTATTAACAGGTGTGACGCAGGAAGGTAGTCCAAGCCAGGCGATGGTTGTCCTGGTGCAAGTGCGTAGGCCGAGTCGTAGGCAAATCCGCGACTCATACAGGCTGAGACACGATGCGGATAAAAAGTGGATGATCCTATGCTGCCGAGAAAAGCATCGACGCGAGGTTCTAGCTGCCCGTACCCCAAACCGACTCAGGTGGTCAGGTAGAGAATACCAAGGAGATCGAGAGAATCGTGGTTAAGGAACTCGGCAAAATGCCCCCGTAACTTCGGGAGAAGGGGGGCCTTCGACGTATTAGGACTTGCTCCGAAAGCGTTTGGAGGCCGCAGAGACTAGTGGGTAGCGACTGTTTACTAAAAACACAGGTCCGTGCCAAGTCGCAAGACGATGTATACGGACTGACGCCTGCCCGGTGCTGGAAGGTTAAGAGGACCGGTTAGCCGCAAGGCGAAGCTGAGAATTTAAGCCCCAGTAAACGGCGGTGGTAACTATAACCATCCTAAGGTAGCGAAATTCCTTGTCGGGTAAGTTCCGACCTGCACGAATGGCGTAACGACTTCCCAACTGTCTCAACCGCGAACTCGGCGAAATTGCATTACGAGTAAAGATGCTCGTTACGCGCAGCAGGACGGAAAGACCCCGTGACCTTTACTACAGCTTGGTATTGGTGTTCGGTGTGGCTTGTGTAGGATAGGTGGGAGACTTTGAAGCGGTGACGCCAGTTACCGTGGAGTCATTGTTGAAATACCACTCTGGTCACTCTGGATATCTAACTTCGAACCGTAATCCGGTTCAGGGGACAGTGCCTGGTGGGTAGTTTAACTGGGGCGGTTGCCTCCCAAAAAGTAACGGAGGCGCCCAAAGGTTCCCTCAACCTGGTTGGCAATCAGGTGGCGAGTGTAAGTGCACAAGGGAGCTTGACTGTGAGACTGACAGGTCGAGCAGGGACGAAAGTCGGGACTAGTGATCCGGCAGTGGCTTGTGGAAGCGCTGTCGCTCAACGGATAAAAGGTACCTCGGGGATAACAGGCTGATCTTGCCCAAGAGTCCATATCGACGGCATGGTTTGGCACCTCGATGTCGGCTCGTCGCATCCTGGGGCTGGAGTAGGTCCCAAGGGTTGGGCTGTTCGCCCATTAAAAGCGGTACGCGAGCTGGGTTTAGAACGTCGTGAGACAGTTCGGTCCCCTATCCGCTGCGCGCGTAGGAAGTTTGAGAGGATCTGACCCTAGTACGAGAGGACCGGGTTGGACGAACCTCTGGTGTGTCAGTTGTTCCGCCAGGAGCACCGCTGATTAGCTACGTTCGGGATGGATAACCGCTGAAAGCATCTAAGCGGGAAGCCGGCCTCAAGATGAGACTTCCATACCTTCGGGTGAGAGGCTCCCAGCCAGACTACTGGGTTGATAGGCCAGATGTGGAAGCACGGTAACGTGTGCAGCTGACTGGTACTAATAAGCCGATGACTTGATAACACACCGTTTGTTGGTGCTTGCGTCCACTGAGTGGTTCTCGATGTACGGTCGAGAACTACCTTCAACAATGATTCATCATTGCTTTAGGTTTGATTGAAACATCAATAGTGTTTCGGCGGCCATAGCGTGAGGGAAACGCCCGGTCACATTCCGAACCCGGAAGCTAAGCCTCACAGCGCCGATGGTACTGCAGGGGGACCCTGTGGGAGAGTAGGACCCGCCG